>NZ_LTAO01000012.1:496782-779723 GCF_001590785.1 Alkalihalobacillus trypoxylicola | reverse complement strand
GTAGCACCGGTTACACCCGTTGGCCCTGTGACTCCTGTTACCCCAGTAATCCCTGTTGTACCTGTGGCTCCGGTGGTTCCAGTCACCCCAGTGGCTCCCCTTGTCCCGGTGATTCCTGTTGCTCCCGTTGGTCCCGTTATCCCTGTCACTCCGGTGATTCCTGTAGGTCCGGTCGTACCTGTTACACCAGTAGCTCCAGTGGCTCCGGAAGGTCCTGTCACTCCTGTTGATCCTGTTAAACCCGTGGCTCCAGTCACCCCGGTTACTCCTGTAATCCCTGATACTCCAGTAATACCAGTTGGTCCGGTAGGTCCAGTTGCTCCTGTTGACCCTGTCACTCCTGTGACACCAGTCGGTCCCGTTATCCCCGTTACTCCATTGACTCCGGTAGCACCAGTAACTCCTGTTGAACCTGTCAATCCAGTGATTCCGGTAGTGCCAGTGACTCCGATTGGACCCGTGGGTCCCGTTGCTCCTGTTACACCAGTGATTCCAGTTACTCCTGTTGGGCCGGTCTGCCCTGTTAACCCTGTTGCTCCGGTAGGTCCTGTCAATCCTGTCGGGCCGGTTACACCCGTAGACCCAGTTACTCCGGTGACTCCCGTTAGTCCTGTTAATCCTGTCGCTCCTGTGATTCCAGTAATCCCTGTTGGTCCTATTGACCCTGTCACTCCAGTGACACCAGTAGCGCCTGTTTCTCCAGTCGAACCGGTTAATCCCGTTGGACCTGTTGGCCCGGTAGGTCCTGTCACTCCTGTGGCTCCTGTTATTCCAGGGACTCCAGTTACACCAGTAACTCCTGTGGCTCCAGTCACCCCGGTGACTCCTGTAATCCCTGATACTCCAGTAATACCAATTGGTCCGGTAGGTCCCGTGACTCCAGTTAATCCTGTAGCCCCTGTTGTTCCTGTAAAACCTGTAACTCCAGTTGACCCCGTTGCTCCGGTTGGACCGGTTACTCCAGTCGTTCCGGTTATTCCTATCGGACCAGTCTGTCCTGTTGACCCTGTGACTCCGGTGGGTCCAGTAATTCCAGTTACCCCTGTAGCCCCTGTTGCTCCGGTAGCACCGGTTACACCCGTTGGCCCTGTGACTCCTGTTACCCCAGTAATCCCTGTTGTACCTGTGGCTCCGGTGGTTCCAGTCACCCCAGTGGCTCCCGTTGCACCGGTGATTCCTGTTGCACCGGTTGACCCCGTTGCTCCGGTTGGACCGGTGGGCCCGGTTATTCCCGNGTAGCACCGGTTACACCCGTTGGCCCTGTGACTCCTGTTACCCCAGTAATCCCTGTTGTACCTGTGGCTCCGGTGGTTCCAGTCACCCCAGTGGCTCCCGTTGCACCGGTGATTCCTGTTGCACCGGTTGACCCCGTTGCTCCGGTTGGACCGGTGGGTCCGGTTATTCCCGTGGCTCCAGTCGGACCTGTTGCACCGGTGATTCCAGTCACCCCTGTGATTCCTGTCGGACCAGTCAGGCCTGTAACACCTGAAGCACCAGATGGGCCTGTGGCCCCAGTTACTCCTATCGGTCCTGTTATTCCAGTTTCTCCTCTGGCTCCTGTTATCCCTGTCACTCCAGTAGGACCGGTTGGACCGGTTATTCCTGTTACACCAGTAATCCCTGTTACCCCTGTTGCTCCTGTTGCTCCGGCAGCTGCAATTAATGTATAGTCATCAGATGTATCTGGGGTACCGATTGGTGGTGCACTGTTTACAATAAAAGTACTTCCTTCATATGTTACGACTTGACCTACTGGATAATCCGGGGCTAACATTGGATCATAAGCAACAATTCCTTCTAATCCTGCTCCGGTAGCACCTGTAATTCCTGTTGGTCCCCTTAGTCCTCTTGGACCTGTCGGGCCTCTTGGGCCTGAAATATTTCTTTTATGATCAACAGCTCGTAGTACATGTTCATCGTTACAGCATTGATTTCTCCTCTGTTTAAATTTCATTTTAACCACCTCAAAATGCAAAAACATAGACGAAAAACTATTTTTATTAATCAATATATTCTTTTCTATATGTTTGGATTGCACAAACACCCAGTTTAACTAGTCATTTGTCTGAATAAAAAAAGATACCTGCTTTAGGTATCTTTTTTGCCTATTATTACTATGATTTCACTCTTCTCCAAATCCATAGGTTTTTTCTAGGTAGCTTTTATTGTGTAAAACAGAAGGGTCCTCTGGTCTATATTCCTTTGCTTTTTCATTATGCTCATATGCTTTAACATACTTTTTAATTCGGTCATAACAAACGCATAACTGGAGGTGAGGATACCAGGTTGAATAAGCTGGGTAACTAAAACTCCATTGATTGGTATCAGGCTTTAATTCAATAGCTGCTTCATACCAATATATCGCATGATGATAATCACTCTTTTGTTGAAAATGATAGCCTATTCTACTACATGCTTCGGGTCTAGGTGTCTTTGAAAATAAAAAAGATTGAAATAAAGATTCTAACTCTTTTTCTGGATTTTCTAAATTCCGATAACAATCCGCTTTATTGATACATGCATAAAATTTATCTTCTATCCAACCTTCTTTTAATTCAATATTTTGGTCATAAGCTTTAATAGCTTCTTCCGGATGTCCATTCTCACGTAATTCATTGCCGTAATAGAAATAATCTCTCGCGGAAAAGCTATCGCCTCTTTCAATCTTCTTTTTGTAAATAGATAAGTTTCGACTGACTGCATGTTTTATTTTTTTATGTGTAACCGCCACATCTGAATTAATAATTTTTCCATAAACATTTAAATAGTTATGAACATCTCCGCCCCATTTAAAATTTTTTTCTCTTTTAACAAGACGATTCCGACGATATCGTAACGTTACATTCCCAAAACTATCCATACCAGCATTATAAAACATGGAAACAGAGTCAACGGAAGGATCTAATGATTCCTTTAATTCCTTTAGCTTCCTCTGATCTTCTTCTAATAAAACATCATCCGCATCAAGATATAATATATAATCCTTTGTAGCATATTTAAAGGATTCATTCCTAGCTGCCGCAAAATTCCCCGTCCATTCATAATAAAAAATCCTGTCGGTATATTGTTTTGCTATTTCTACCGTTTTATCGGTAGAACCTGTATCCACAATATTTATTTCATCGACAATATCCTTAACCGTATCTAATCCTCGAGCTAATACTGCCTCTTCATTTTTGACGATCATACATAAACTGATTGTAACCATCAAAACACCTCACTTTTATGATTTTAGTGGCCTAGCAGGATTTCCTACATAAATAGATTGTGGTGGTATATCTTTTGTGACAACCGCCCCCGCTCCAACCGTAGCATTTGGTCCGATTATAATATTAGGTAACAACGTTGCATGATTTCCAATTTTGGTACCTGCTTTGATTTTAGGACCTGTATGAAATCCTTTACCTGAAGCCATATATTTATCATTTGACATTGAACAACAAGGACCTATAAAAACATCACTTTCTATAACCGTATCTGCTGTTATATAAGAACCCGTTTGTATTGTCGTTCTTTCTCCAATGGTTGTATTCGGTTCGACCATTACATGCCTACCAATTATGGTATGATTCTCGATCTTGACCTGTTCCCTAATACTTACATAGTCTGCAATGAAGGCATCTTCGCCAATTGAACTCCCTTTATAAATCGTTACATTTGTACCAATTGTTACTCCTTTTTCAACAACTAAATTTTGCAGTTCCTTTTTAGGTTTTCTTGCCATTTTCTTATTTGAAGATGGTGTTTTTCCTAATAAAACAAACTCACCAATTTGAACATCATCTCCTATCACCGTTCCTTTACGGATAATACTATGCTCGCCAATAGTGACATGATTTCCAATGACAACCTCACTCTCTATAATGGAATTGTAGCCCACTTTTACTTGCTTACCTAAACGTGCTGAAGGATCAATCTTCAATATCAATCTCCTCCCATTCTTCATAGAAATTTTTAATAACAAAGTCATGAATAGATTGATTAGCCCTTACTTAATTGAGAGCGAATTTCCGCCCAATTCCTAGTCTCATTTTTAGTATTACATCCACCATCATTACTACTAAAGTATGCGTGAATGTAATGACGATACATAAAAAAACAAGAAGTGTACTTTTTTTTATAAAGTGGTGATCTGCTGTTCTGCTTTTCTAAATATTTTATTCATTATTTCATTTGATGATTAGAGGTATGGTTTGAAGATAACGTCTGGTTCTAACCGAATAAACCTTTACTATTCTGTTGTTTTAATCTACTTTTTACTCCTTCTTTTATAATCAGAGATTGGTAGATTTCATTCCTTAAACGGGGAACAAATCCCCCACAAATAGAAACTCACCATGTTTCTTATAGCTATAGGCAATAGTTAGATTTTTACAACATGTATCACTCTTTCAAACCTATTAAAATACGATATTAATGCCACTAAATTAAATAGCTTCTTTATGGTTAGGATTAAAAAGGAGAGGAAGTAATGAATGTATGTGTAATCGGTGCTGGCTATGTTGGCTTGACAACATCCGCTGTCTTAGCTGATTTAGGCAACTATGTATATTGTGTAGAAAAAGATGAGCAGAAAGTAGAAACATTAAAAAATGGGCATTGCCCAATCTTTGAACCTCAGTTAGAACCCTTAATCAAGACCCACTTAAAAAATGACAGACTCTATTTCACATCAAACTTAGCTAAAGCGATTAACGACAGCTCTATTATTTTTATTGCGGTCGGCACTCCTACTTTATCTGACGGAAGTACGAATCTTTCTTTTTTGGAGAGTGTAATAGAAGAATTATCTTCCTGTATTCACTCCTATAAAGTCATTACAACAAAAAGTACTGTTCCAATCGGTACAAATCAAAAAATAATCGATGAACTAATAAGCTTAGGAGTACCCTCTCACCTTTTTGATGTTGTTTCAAACCCTGAGTTTTTGCGAGAAGGGTCCGCCATTCAAGATATGCTTCAACCCGATAGAATCGTAATAGGTGGAAAAGGTAACGAACCGATCCACTCTATCAAGCAGCTATATGAACCTCTTAAAGCACCTTATCTAGTTACAAGTTTAGAAGGAGCAGAGATGATAAAATATGCTTCAAATGCGTTTCTGGCAACAAAAATCTCTTTTATAAATGAAATGTCCAAAATTTGCGATAGCTATAACATCGATATTGAAAAAGTAGCTGAAGGCATTGGCATGGATCCGCGAATTGGTCCACACTTTTTAGGAGCAGGATTAGGCTATGGTGGCTCTTGTTTCCCTAAGGACCTCAAAGCTCTTACTTACTTAGCTAAACAAAAACAGATCATCCCCTATCTTTTAGAAGCAACGAAAACAATTAATGATCAACAGGTTGAATTTTTTATTGAGAAATTAATGAAAACAGAGCCTGATTTAATCGATAAAAAAATCACGATATGGGGACTATCATTTAAACCTAATACAGATGACATTCGAGAATCTCAATCTATTAAAATGATTAAGCTCTTAAGTGCAAAAGGCTATCATCTCCACGTTCATGATCCAGTAGTAAATATCCCTCTTTCTAACACAACTTTTTATGAAAGCTTATATGATTCTATTGAACAGTCTGATGTTCTTATCATTGCAACCGATTGGGAGTTATATAAACAAGCTGACTGGTCACTTGTTTCAAAGAAAATGAAAGGAAATTTACTATTCGATTGTCGAAATTGTATTCTCCCAGAAACAATTTCTCATTTCGGATTACATTACTTGGGGGTGGGGAGATTATGAAAATAGTCGTAACAGGTGCAGCTGGTTTTATTGGTTCAAACCTTTGTTTGGAACTTCTTAAAAATCCTTCTGTGCATATTATTGGAGTAGATGCTTATATTGGGCCTACTACAAAAAAGCAGAAGGACGAAAACATTCAAAAACTTTTAAAACACCCCCGCTTTACTTTCAAGCAAACAAGCATTCTCGATGTTAATTGGGAGCCGATTCTAAACGGGACCGATTATATTTACCACCTTGCAGGTATCCCTGGAGTAAGATCAAGCTGGGGTGCTGAATTCCAACAATATGTAAAGCATAATATTACGGCAACACAACGACTTTTAGAAGCGTGTAAATCCGTACATTTGAAAAAATTCATTTACTCCTCAACTTCATCTGTTTATGGTGAGAAAGAAGGGAAAGTTTCAGAAAAAAGTATACCAGAGCCACTATCTCCGTATGGAATTACGAAATTAACTGGTGAACATTTATGCCATGTGTATCGAGAAAGCTTTAACATTCCAACCGTTATTCTCAGATATTTTACCGTTTATGGCCCAAAACAACGAAGTGACATGGCCTTTCATCGATTTATTAAGAGTATGTTAGACGACGAGTTCATCACCATTTACGGTGACGGCCGTCAGACACGTGATTTCACGTTCATTTCCGATTGTGTTCAAGCAACGGCAGCTGTAAAAGAAGCTAAAAATGTGATTGGAGAGACTATTAATATAGGTGGAAAGGAACGCTCATCCGTATTAGAGGTCATCACCATTCTTGAAGAGCTATTAGGAAAAAAAGCAAAAGTGAATTTTGTCAGTCAAGCAATAGGTGAGCCCAAACATACGTGGGCTGATATTTCAAAAGCTGAAAACCTTTTAGATTATACTCCTAGCACCCAACTAAGGACAGGATTAGAAAACGAAATTTTTTATATCAAAGAATTATATCAATAAAAAGTATCAAACAACAATTAGCCTGAGCTAATTGTTGTTTTTGTATTATTCTTCGTGATCATGGTCGTTGAATTCTTCTCCATCAATTTTAAATTTCACTTCAGTTTGGTCACTAAATACGATTTCAATATCAACCTCTTGAAATGTAATCTTACTTAATGCAGCAATAATGGTGTCTGTAATTTCATCTTCACTTAAATGAGGAAAATCAGATGTGGTTAAAGCACTAATATCAAAGAATTCACTCACATCAGAAATTTCTTCTTCTATTTCTGATACCTTTACGAATCTACTACTGTCATTCATATAATCAAATTCCAACTCAACCGACAAATCATCATTAAGCTCTACATCAATATTGATCTCAACTATCTCTTTTTTCAATTTCATTTACCTCCCATAAATCATTTTAATTAACACATTTATAAGGTATGTTGTAAGTCAGCATTTTGGGATAATGATTTTTAAAAAAAGCGAATCACTTTTTTAATGATGAGTATTTCTCCTATTTAATCAATGATTTTTCAAATAAAGCTTAGCTGTTGAAATATCATTAACCACGTCGTTTGTAGCTTCTTTCTTTTTATGATTGGAATGAACTTTTTCGATCATTTCTTCTAATTCACCGATCGTACTTTGAATAATTTGATTGATATTTGTATGATTTTTATCTTCAGCTTTTTTATTAATTTTCTCTAATAATGACTCAATAAGTGAATTTTTATTAGATAATTCATAAAGTAAAATGGATTTTACATTTTCCTTCGTTGACACATGATTTTTCACAATATCTCCCTCACTTTCATTCTCTATTAACTTAATTGGCTGAATCTGTGTGTCCTGTCCATGAATAGTTGAAACTAGCTCTTTCGTGAGAGGCTCTATGTTTTCATCTGAAATAGGAATATGATTATGAATTTTTCTCTCCACTTCTTTCCATACATCGAGAATATCTGAAGCAACCCTCTCCCAAGTATAGTTGGACTCTGCTAACTTCCTTCCGTACTGCCCCATATTTCTAGCTTGGGTTAGATTTGAAAAGATGTGCGTCAGCTGCTCGGTAAATTCCTGAGGATTTTCAGGGTTTTCAATAACGATTCCATTTTCATTAGGAAGGATAACCTCAGGATTTCCACCACGTGCTGTTGTAATAATTGGTAGTCCGGATGCCATTGCTTCATAATGAACTCTTGCTAATGGTTCTTGCCATTGTGAAGGACAAACAAATACATCAGCTGCTGCAAACCAATTTTGAATTTCATCCGGAGCGACAAATCCTGTATTTATAACTGGTATTGGTAAACGAGATGCCAATGCGCGAACATAGGCAACATAATCACTCACTTTATCATCACTAAACCATTTACTACCTACGATAATTAAAGCAATATCAGAGTGTCTTTTTGCTAACTCTGGCATAGCTTGAACTAAAATATCGGCACCTTTATTGGCTGAAAGTCTTCCTGCATACAAGATGACCTTTTTATTTTGCAAATTATTTTCTTCGCGGATCCTCCTTCTCATTCTCTGAGCATCCTCTGAATGAGGTGGAACAAATCTTCCAATATCGACCCCCGAATAAACCGTTTTTAATTTGTTTTCAGCCTGCGGATATAATTCAGCAATCGTTCTACCAATATAATTACTAACTGTGACAATTTGATCGAGTTGGCTGATCGTCTCCTCCGCTTCTTTAGAACTAATTTTATTGGTCGTAAACATGTCGTTATGCATACTTAAAACAAGCCTTGTTTGAGGGGCAACCTCTCTAATATACTTTACTAACCTCGGTCGATTAAAAAGATGGATGATATCGAACGAATGTGAACGTAGAAATTCCTTTACACCTTCAGCATAATTTTCAAACGTTCCACTTTTAACTCTTACATAACGAATCCCTTCAACAGACTCATCATTTTCTAAGGAGGAATCATCCCGCCCTAAAATGGTTAGTTGATGTTCTTTTGCTAATATTGACGAAACACCATCAATATAAGTTTGAATGGCTCCTCCTCTTATTGGAGGGACAGGTAGTTTTTCTGTACAAATCATGAGAATATTCATGTAGAAGTTGCTCCTCTCCATTGTTTTAACTCTTCAATTGCTGGCCATTTTGATTGATCGGATTCTACTATTCTTCTACACAGAACATCTAACTGTTCATCCATAAAAATAGAAGGCTCATAAACTAACTCTTTTACATTTTTATAAAATTCATTGGGCAACTCCATATCAATCATTAAGATATCAAAAAGAAAATCATCTATTGGGTTCGCTTCATGATAAGCATTGATCATTTCATTCATCCAATTGACATCCCAAACTCCTAAATCATCCATGGTTCCTGTTATTAACTTTCTTAAATCTCGAATCGGTATATCATATGCGACACCATCAAGGTCAATAATCCACATTCCACCTGGTCCCATTTGACCGTTAGACCAACCATAATCTTGATGAACAAGTCCCCATTCACTATCATCTCTAGTGATTAATTCTTGATAAGCAGATTGATTCAGTCTGTCGAAGGCACTTATTGCTTGAATTTCAAATTGATCAATGACGGAAAGAATAGTTGGACTGGCTGGCATTTCATTGTAAGCTTCCGCAATTTTTCTAAACCAATCCATCTTTTTTACCACTTTTTCATAAGATTTTGGCCATCTTTTAGTTCTGGTCGCTTTTTCAGATCCTTTTGGAGGAAGATATCCTTTAGAAAGTTGATGAAATTCTCCTAATGCAAAACAAAGTGACTTGGCTCCTTCTAAATCTTTTGTTACAGGATAGAGCGGTTCAATCCATTCTGCAACGAACCACAATTTCCCACCTTTCTCTACATAATTTTCTTCCGTTTTAGTCTTGATCAATGACGGCACTCTCGCTTGCTTTTCTTTTACTAAATATTCTTGTGCTCCTAAACTAAATAAACTTCTAGCGGGTGTTCGATGAAGAATTTTTAAGCTGAAAGGTCCTTTATCCGTTTCTATCTTCCAAATCAATCCTCCCTTATCTGCTTTAGTTGTAATAACGTCCATTGTATGAACGGTCATATCATAATGAGCGATCACTTCCTGGGCCATATCCACAATATATTGCGGTACGTATAAATCTGATTGTGTCATTTCGTCGACAGTCCATGGTGTAATGATTTCTTCAGACATTTTAATCCTCCCTAAATCAACAAATTGGGTTATTCACTAGTTAAGCTATTCGGTCTATGGAAAATTTGTATAGATGAAAGCCTATATTTGCTTATATTTCAAGAACTGAAACCTAAGTATGTCAATTAGTTTGTCTTCATTTTATACATTTCAACTTCAGAAACTGTAAAGATTATAAATGACAAACAAGCTCTTTTTCATTTCTACAAAAAAAGCGACTATCAATGGATAGTCGTAGTCGTTTTTTGTAGAAAGATGATTGCCTTTTATTTCTTTCCACTCCAAAACTCTATTAGTAAAACTACCTTTCCTCTCTTTCCCAATCAATTAATTCACTTAAAGAAAACCGGTTAAGTGGTAGATTTACTTTTTCTCCCTTTAATGCTGATTGGTAAATAGCAAATATCAATTCTAGTGACGCAATTGCTGAAGTACTATCTACTAAACTAGAAGATGATTTATGATTGAAAATGACATCATAGATGGATTGATACATTCTCACATGTTCTTGGTAATCGTGTTCCATCTCTATGAACGGAACATCCATGTTATTTATAACAAAACGGTTGATTTGTTGTAATTGATTGCCTTCAATGACGATCGTTCCATTCTCCGCAAAAAGTTTAATCGCGTAGCCATAGTTATAGGGTTTCGTAACTGTGTTTGCTTCAATGATTGCCTTTGAACCATTTTTAAAATCAATCATACTTAAAGCGATATCTTCCGTTTCTTTATTTTTATTTACCTTCATTAATTTTCCATAAACCTCTGATGCATCACCCATAAACCAAAGTAATAAATCAATAATATGAATACCTTGGTTAATTAACATTCCACCATCGTGTTGCCAAGTTCCTCTCCAAGGGGAAACTTGATAGTATTTATCCCCACGATTAATTTCAATTGAACCTACTCCGTAATATATTTCACCGAGTAAAGAACGATCAATTAATTCTTTAATTCTCATCATGCTTTTTAAAAATCGTAATTGATGACAAACAAACAGTTTAGTACCATATTGTTCGGTTAGAACCTTTAACTCTTTCGCTTCTTCTAAGCTTAATGCGATCGGTTTTTCAACGATAATATGCTTCTTTTGTTCGATCGCTGCTTTTGCTATCTCTGAATGAAAACCTGAGCTTGTAGCAATTAAGACTACATCGATATCATTTCGCTCAATCAGGTCTAGATAGTTATGATGAAATTTTCTTTCTTTATTTATAGTTGGCAACAGATTGTCAATAGCCACCATCCGTTCAAGCTTAATATCACTAAGTGCTACAACATCAATGTCAGATATGTGACTAAGCGTTTGACAGTGCTTTTCTGTTATTCTCCCACAGCCAATTATACCTAGTTTCATCATTTCAACTCCTTTTATATTTTCATGCTAAAATATGTTATGCAGCATGCTTGTCCGGAGTATGTCATACCTAAAAAAATAACCTCCATAAATGCTATGGAGGTTATTTATAGAAACAAACGATTAATCACTCAATCTAATAATGGTTAAGGATGCTCCTACCCCACCCTGTAATACAGCTGCTCCTAATAATCCAAATAATTGTAGCTCTATCGTCGATCCAGCTGTCAAGGTAACAATTGCATTTGCTTCTAAAGAGCTTAAAGCTAAAGCTGGTGCTCTTGTTAATGCAGGATCTACTACACCATTAATCTCTACTTGAGAGCTTACTAGTAAGCCAGCGGTAAAGTTTAAATTATAGGAAATAAAGTATCTACCCGCATCTGGAACAGTGAAAATGGTGTCTGTTCCATTTACTGTAATCGGTCCAAGATCTTGCTCACTTGGTAATGGTACAGGTGTCCCTCCTAAAACAACAGCAATTGTCGCTCCCGTCGTATTCGCAGCAAAACCTGACGTTTCCGTAAAGTTTTCAGCCGTCGGACCGGTTGCTCCCGTCGGACCTGTCACTCCTGCTCCTGTAGGACCTGGTGCTCCAGTTGGGCCAGGTGCGCCGGTTGCTCCTGCCAGACCCGTAGCTCCTGCTATTCCTGTTGGACCCGTTACTCCTACTCCCGTTGGGCCGGTTGCTCCGGTCGCTCCTGCCAGACCCGTAGCTCCTGCTATTCCTGTTGGACCTGTTACTCCTACTCCTGTTGGGCCGGTTGCTCCGGTCGCTCCTGCTAGACCCGTAGCTCCTGCTATTCCTGTTGGACCCGTTACTCCTACTCCTGTTGGGCCGGTCGCTCCGGTTGCTCCTGCCAGACCCGTAGCTCCYGCTATTCCTGTTGGACCCGTTACTCCTACTCCTGTTGGGCCGGTCGCTCCCGTCGCTCCTGCCAGACCCGTAGCTCCTGCTATTCCTGTTGGACCCGTTACTCCTATTCCTGTTGGGCCGGTCGCTCCCGTCGCTCCTGCCAGACCCGTAGCTCCCGCTATTCCTGTTGGACCCGTTACTCCCGTTGGACCTGTTGCTCCTACTCCTGTTGGGCCAGTCGGACCTGTTGGACCGGTTACTCCGGTCGCTCCCGTTACTCCTGTGGCTCCACCTCCAGGACCCGTTGGACCTGTCGCTCCTGTTGGACCAATAGGACCTGTTGGGCCGATTGGACCCCTAGGACCAGTTACACCACCATTAAATGGGTTTCTAATTCCATTATATAGTGGAAAACCTTTTTTATTTCCTCCACAACAATTTCTATTATTATAAAACCTCATATCCGTTAAGTTCTCCTCCCTGTAAATCTGTTTATTAGTATTACTCAGATATTCTATTCAAACAGATTTTAGATGTATCTTTAAAACACATTTTTATTTTTAAATTTATGATATAGCCACTCCTGCACTTCCATATCCTGTTATAGCTGTAGCTATATCAATTCCACCCGTTACTTCCGCAGAAAAAACCATTAATAAACGTTGACCAGCAGAAACAGGAATCGATAAACCTTCATTTAACCCCTCTGATACGGTGCCAATTGCGATAATATCGGAAAATGATGGTGCTAATGCAACTGCTGCTCCTGGAATAGGAGTAAACACATTATTACCAGTGGCTGAGAAAAGTTGGGCAGTTACTGTAACAGTTGTCCCTAGTAATGTTAACGCGGCAGTCGTGCTTAAGAATGCTGTTATTGAAGTAATGAATCCGTCTCTTGGAACAGAAAATGCTAAATTATCTAAAGAAGTAGTGTCGATAGTACCACCTAGCAAACTAACACCCGTGACATTATTTCCAAATCCTATATAACTAACTGTTCCTATTAATCCACCAACAACAGTTGTCATAGCAATAGGTAGGTTAGAAGCAAATGGAATAATAGCCCCAGAACCTGGCGCTCCTGTAATTCCAGTTGGTCCAGTTATTCCCGGTGCTCCTGGAGCTCCTGTGACTCCTGTGGTTCCCGGTGCTCCTGTGACTCCTGGCGCTCCCGTGGCTCCTGTGACTCCTGGCGCTCCCGTGGCTCCTGTGACTCCTGGCGCTCCCGTTACTCCTGGCGCTCCTGGAGCTCCTGGCGCTCCTGGCGCTCCTGTGACTCCTGTAGCTCCTGTGACTCCTGTAGCTCCTGGCGCTCCCGTTACTCCTGTTCCACCACCTGCAGTGCCTGTTGGACCCGTTGGACCAACAGGCCCTCTAGGTCCAGTTGCTCCTCGAGCAAAAGGATTTCGACCAAAAGGGAGGCCTTTATAAGAATGTCCGCTATTACAACTACTACATCCTCGTTTTGAAAACTTCACCTTTTCACTCCTTTCATCTATTTGTACTTATATTATGTAAGTTCTAGAAACTGGCTTGTATTCGAATCCAAAAAAATAAAAATGAGTAAAATGCCTAATCAATTCATACCTTAGCAAAAGAATCATATAAATAATTAACGACTCACAGACTGGAGGGAAAACCAATGACTAATCAAGTAAGTAAAGTCTCATCCAAACTTACTCCTACACAATTACAACAGCGCGTCATTCATTTACAGTCTGAGCTGAACAAATATAAAGCTTTAGTCGAACAATATCAAAATAATTATCATTATAATTTAATAGACACCTTACAAGAACAAGTGAATCAGCAAGCAGAGACCATTACTTTATTAGAAGAGAATTTAAAGAAAGAAAAAAAATCCTATCAAACTATTTCAGAGGAATTTTCAACCTATAAACACCGTTATGATAAGAAACTGCACTCTCTAGAAAAAGATCATCAAAATTTACAAAAACAATTAGAGCAATCTCAACAAAAACATTCGAAGACTGACAGTGAGCCCGCAGAGAAAGAATTAGAAGAAAAAAAAGAAGTATTTCCATATCTTCAAAGCAATGAGCAGCTCAATCAACCTGATGAGCTAAATGATGAAGATGAAAAAAGGAATGATCACTGGTTTTATAAAAATTTCACTCCAAAAAAATAGAAAAACCCCACATAAATATGGGGTTTCTCTGAAATGAAAGTGCTCTAAAACAGAGCACTTTTTTTATTAACGACCACCTAAATTAGCAATACGATTCAAATTGAATGTTGCATCTGTGACGGTAACAGTCGATGCAGCAGTGCTTGTTACAAGTTGTAAACTAACAATTTGTCCGCTGAATAAAGTTAATGGTAAATTGTTAACTGATACATTTTGAGGTGTATTAGCTACTAAAGTAACCGTTCTTTCTGTTCCTGCAACTGGTACTCCATTTACAGCTATTCTTGCTGTAACAACTCCTGTAATGGAACTAGATAAAGTTAGATTATAAGAAGCATTATAGATACCTGAGTTTTCTGAAGCTACTTGATTAAAATCCGGCGAAATGATAAATCCTCTCGCTCTAATTGTATCCTCATCCCATGGAATTAAAACCGGTGTAACGGTATCCGTGGAAGTAAGAACTGCTACATCATTTGAAGCAAATAAAAAGCTCGGTGTAACTATCGAGCAATAGCTTTTACGACTACGTTTAGGACATGATTGTAAAAAACCATTCTCATTAACATAATAACGTGGTGAACAACAACTCATGTTCAATCTCTCCTTTCCTTTGTATAGTTCATACTATTATCCAAGCAAACATCTAGCCTGTATGATTTACCTATTTATTTCAAAATCCATAAATACCCAAAGAAAGAAAGAAAAAAAAAACAAACAAATCTTTTAAAGATTTGTTTGTTAAAAGATTTATTCAGCATTTCCACCACAACAATTTTTTACTGCACTCAATTTTGGCTCAGATGCTAATACTCTTTTCACATTCCCTTTTCTAACAACATCACCCGATAACGATGAATTTACAGTTCTTCTGACTTCCTTATCTCTTCTTTTTTTACTCTGATGAAATTTCCCCATGATTTCCCCTCCTTCACTTTCTACATATAGTATGTATAAAGCTTTCCCAACTTTTATCCCAATCTAAAAAATATGCATTAGCCCGTTTTTAGAAAACCGAATAAGTCAATACACCATTTTGGGATATTGTCATACTATACAGTAGTCTGAATACCTACTTTATCGTTTATTTCGAAAAAGCAGGGTAAAAAAATAGGAGGTACAAACATGAAATCCAAAAAACATAGCATTGTCATTAATGCAGAAAAAATTTATGACTGGGTTATGCGTCCTGTTGAAGTTCAACCTATTAGCATTACAGGAGCAGATTTAGCTGGTTTGACAACTGGATTATTTGATCCTACTGATTATGATAGCTTCTGCGAATTTTTAACAGCCAACCACCCTTGTTATACGACAAGATGCCGTGTACTTGAGGATACTTTATACACTCAAGAAATTACTCAACCAAACGGTCGTCAAAAAGTAGAAGTGACTCTACCAAATGGTGATACAGTTGTTCTACATCGAGTCAAAATTGTAGCAAAAGGTCAAATGGAAATTGCCATTGTTGATGAAAATGATTGCTTTACTTTTAATGAACCAGTAGAATTTTTCACGATTCAAACGTTATATTTATGCGCACCTAAGGGAACATGTGTTGAAGCTTGTATCCTTGAGGGAGAATGTGACGCTGAATTTGTATGTACTGAAAACTTCCAACAACTAGATATCTCAGTAAGCTTATGCTTAGACGTTGTGGTTACCGATACAGTAAAAGTTGAAATAGAGGCTTCATATTGTCATCCACGTAATGAATTACCTATTAATGACGTAGTATGTGGTACGCACAAACGTCCACCAAACTGCGATGTTATTTTTCCAGGGTTGACAAAAGAATAGTTTTCTTAAATAAGAAAATCGAGATGAGGATTATCCTCTCTCGATTTTTCTTCTTAAAAGCAAGACTCCCACATACATATTAATAAAACAGAGAATAAAAAGGAGGTTCATCCATTTTGTCTCATTCATCTTCTACAAGATCCTCTCAAGACGTTAACATTCAATACAAACAGAAAATTTTACATTACCGATCTGAATTAAAAAAACTCACTTCAACTATTGAAAAAAAAGATAAAATACTGCAAGAACAGAAGGACACCATTACATTTTTAAAAGAGAAACTTTCCGAAGCACCTCAAGAGCACTTAATCGAGAGCTTTCATTCTCAAACATCAACCGAATTAAGTATTTCTAGCTTTTTTTCTTATTCCATTATGATTCCAAAGGATGATGATCAGATTTCGGTAAAAGGGCATTTCATTATAAAAAATAAAGGTACGCTCCCCCTACATGAGCCTTTAATCTGTCTTGTTGTTAACCAGCCACAAGCTATTCATTTATCTGGAAAAATTAATCATCCAAAACAAAGAAAGCTTAATGATTACTTAGTGGATAATGAAGAATTGTATCAATCTTGGGACTTTGTTGAAAATCACTCATTGAAGGAAGCTAGAAAATCCGGTAAATATTGGCTTAAACCAACTAATTTTCCTGTTCTAAAAGCTAACGACGTTTTATCCTTTTCTGATTTTGAATTAGAAATTAGAAGACAGAAAGAAGGAGTAACTTTTTCAATAGACGGGTTTATATACGGCCAAGAAATACCTGATGGACTGTCAGCAGATAATCAAATTATCGGTAATTTATTTTAATCATTATCTGGTTGCTAAAGTAGCTTCAAACTGTAGACACAACTCCTTTGAGAAATGCATTCGCAAAGGAGTTTTTTTATTCATGAACATGCCATTGGTGCAAATAAGGGCGCTGTCCTTTTGACTCTTTTTGTTGATTTTCGCTTTTTTCGGTGAATAGACAGCTCTCTTTTGACCGTTTTTACTCGTTCAGCAGCTCTTCCATCCAATAGAGCTTTCCCTTTTGACCAGTTCTCTCGTCCACTTCTTTTTTCGGGCGAATAGAGCTTTTCCTTTTGACCGTTTTTACTCGTTCAGCAGCTCTTCCTTCCAATAGAGCTTTCCCTTTTGATCGTTTTCCTTGACCAAGCGAGTGTTGTGTACTGTCTCTTGATAAATAAAAAAGCCTATCGACTATCTCGCTTTTACGAGACTTTGTCGACAGGCTGGAGTTTTTTTTTATTCCTGAGATAGTTTCTTTTTTTTTTACCTATTTAAAATAGCCTCTAAGAAGGCAGCTATACCAGCGATAGCAAAAATAATAAGAATAGGGCCCATTATAACCGGAAGCCAGCTATATAATAAAAAGAGAACACAGGCCATCCATATACCTGTACACCAATAACAGCTTAAAATTTCACCAATAAATTTTCTTATCCCGGTGCCTTTTACACTCACATATTCAATCACTTCTCCATTTTCCAATCTTTCTTCTTTTATATGCTGAAATGGTTTGCGAATAAAATTAGTGATTTTATCAAATACAAGTAAATGAGTGAATCGAAAGGTAGCTAAAGCTAATATAATGATTTCCAACCAATCTAATCCCATTTTTCATTCTCCTTATGATTTAATTCCTTCTTCCTTTCATCTTACGCAACAACTATTCAATTGGAGAAAATAAAAAAACGTTTAATCAAAAGATTAAACGTTTTTTACGAATGGAGTATTAAGAAAGCGATAAAATATTATAGCCTCCATCTACATGTAGAAGCTCTCCTGTTATTCCTCTAGCTAAATCACTCATTAAGAATAGGGCAGTATCTCCTACTTCTTCCTGAGTCGTATTTTTACGAAGAGGTGCTCTTTCTTCAATCTCTTTTAATACATCATTAAAGCCGCCGATTCCTTTAGCTGCTAATGTACGAATTGGTCCTGCCGAAATGGCATTAACACGAATTCCATCTTTTCCAAGGTCATTCGCTAAATATTTAACACTTGCATCAAGAGAAGCTTTGGCTACACCCATTACATTGTAGTTTTTCACTACCTTTTCTCCTCCAAGATAGGTCAATGTAATGACACTTCCCCCTTCGGTCATAAGTGGTCTCGCTTCTTTTAATACAGCTGTTAATGAATACGCGCTAATATTATGAGCAAGCAAGAAACCTTCTCTAGTTGTGTTTAAATATTCTCCTTCTAACTCATCTTTATTAGCGAATGCGATGCAATGAGCTAGTCCATGAATAACTCCGACTTTTTCTTTAATATCCGAAAATGTTTTCTTTATTTCATCATCATTTGTAACATCACAAGGTAATACTAAATGGTCATCATTTTCTAAAGAATCTGCTAGGCTTCTAACATTCTTTTCTAATCTTTCTCCTGCAAAGGTAAAAATCAGTCTCGCTCCAGCATTTGCTAATGATTGTGCAATTCCCCAAGCAATACTTCTTTTATTAGCAACACCCATTACAACATATGTACGTCCTTTTAATGATAATTCAATCATCTAAAATCCCTCCAACTATTATTAATAGTAGTTATTAGCATCAAGTACTAATAATAGTAACATAGTTTAAAGAAGTTGAATAGCTTTTCTCTTTAACATCATTATTCATAGGAACCTAAGACCGCCTTTGGAACTTCCATCCCTTTCGTTCCCCTAGTATCAACATGCTCGTCTTCAGGTGGATATAATACAATGAAACTTAACACCGTATTTTTGGCTAACAATCTTGGTGCGTCTTCTAAATTAGGATTCCATGCTAAAGTACCTCTTCTTGCACTTAATAAGAATATAAGGTCATCTCTTTTTAATAATGAAATCTCTTTATGAAAAACACCCCAGCTATCGAACTTCTCAAACGTAATGGTCGTATTGGCTTTCGATGTTCGATACGCTTTTTTGTACCATTCAATATCGTCATTAATAATCATGTAATGAATAGGAATACCCAATTCTCTTGATAATGTTTTAATCATATCAATTGCTGTATAAAAACCAGGTTTATGTGTAAATCCAGATGGAACAATGACAACGAGTCGCTTCATCGTGTTTATGGGAGATTCTAGCTTTGTTACTAAAACCGTTTGCCTTGTATGCTCTAACAAATGATCAAGAACCCCTCCAAAAATACGCTGTGGTGTTGAAAGCTTTCCATTCCAACCTATAACCGCCGTCGTAATTCGTGTTTCTTCCATTGCTCTCATCATACCAGCTGAAATACTTTGGTCTACTCTCGTTAAAGTTTGGACGGGGATTTCTGCCCCCGCGCCATAACTTACCGCATGATTTAACACTTTCTCAGCTCTAGCTAACGAATCAGAGGTACCTTCTCCACTTTGAGCCACACTCAGAGCATATAATGGTTCTTTCGAAGTCCCTCTCACGATAAAAGCTAAATCCAGTAAAGAAGGAAGAGTTTTCGGATTCGCAACTGGGACCATTAAACGTTCAGGTGTAGCAGATGATTTTTGTGGCTTTTGCTCCTCTAAAAAGGCAATCACTTTTGAATATTTTTCAACTAAATAAGGTCCAATTAAACATGTGATAAGGATTTTAATGATCATTGCATTTACGACGGCTTCATCTAGTAATCCTAAATCATAACCAACTAAGGTTGCCGCTAAGGTAGCTGCTGCTTGTGGGACCGTCAATCCAAACATTAGAATCTTCTCAGCCTTAGAGTACCCATAAAATTTCCCTGTTATATAAGCAGCTAAAAACTTACCTAAAATAACAAACGTAACAACAATTGCTGCCACCTTCCAAGTTTGTACTTCTGTAAAAAGGACCTTTAAATCAACTAACATACCGACTGATAGTAGAAAAAAAGGAATAAAGATTGAATTTCCAACAAATTTAATGCGATTCATAAGCGTTCCATGCTCTACAATAAATCGATTCATCGCAAGTCCGGCAAGGAAACCACCAATAATTGGTTCAATGCCAGCTAGGCTCGCACCAAAGGCTGTAATAAACAAAACGGTCATAACAAAGGCAAATTCTGAATTCCCTTCACTGCCCAACGTACGGAAGAAAAACCTAGACAACCTTGGAATAATTAAAAAAACAGCTAGAACATAAACGATTAATGAAACAATCATTGTAATCCAAAATTCGGCGTTGATAATACCATTAGCTGCTCCAGCTACAATCGCTAGTATTAAAAAAGCCGCTGTATCCGTTATCATTGTTCCGCCTACAGTGGTCGTTACCGCTCTATTTTTTGATACACCTAATCGACTAGCAATCGGAAAAGCTAAAAGAGTATGAGATCCAATAATGGAGCCGATAAGGATGGCTGCTAATAAAGGATAACCGATAAAGTAAGAAGCTACGCTTCCTAAAATAAATGGAACGATAAACGATAGAGTTCCAAAAGTTAAACTGCTGTGTCGATTTTTTTTGAAACCATCTAAATCCATTTCTAATCCAGCAATAAAAAAGATAAATAACAAACCAACTGTACTTAATAATAAAATGGTTTGATCTCTTTCTAATAACCCAAGTCCATTTGGTCCTACAATTAAACCGGCTAAAATTAAACCTATAATACCCGTCATTCTTAATTTCGCCATCAATAACGGTGCAATTAAAAATATGAGCATCGTAATCGCAAAAATGAGAACGGGATCTGTTATTGGCTGATTAAGCAACCTATTCACCCTTTCCTAACACAAAACAAAAATAGTAATCTTTAAATAAATGAATCCATTTCATCATTCATATCTTATAATGAAAACCGAACGATTTTGTTTTTAATTTTCACTTTAGGTAGATGCTTTCCTAAGAGCTTGTTTTCAGCTAACTCTAACTATGAAAAGCGTCGTAAGAGTGGATCCTCGAACGGCGCTCATCCTTCGGGAGTCACTACCTGCCGTTACAATCTACGAGTGATTTCGCAAACATTCAAGACTTTTTTTATAATGAATGTTTGGTTTTATTCACTTATAGAGCAATGATGAAATTCACTCAAATCAATAAAGAAGTCCAATATTTTACCATTATATATAAGAAGTGCAGATAAATCTATTTTTAAATCCAACTTTATTATCAAATTTAGATAATAGTATCTCTTTAATAAGAGAATCGTTTTACTTCAGAAAATTACGGGTATGATGGTAGAAATAAGTTTTCGAAAGGAGGAATGCTACATGAGTTTTTCCAAGGAACAAAAAACAAGAATGGTTACTCCTTCTAATCGTTCTAATCATCAGTCTTCTAAATCCGAAGAAAAGCTTGAAAAGATCGTGGATAAGCTAGAAGAAATGACAACAAATGGTCGTATAGATGACATTGTCCTTCACTTTACGAATAAACGTGAGGTTATTAAAGTAAATATTCTTGCAGGGATTTCTAGAGGGGTAGGGCTCACACTTGGTACCGCTATATTTATTGGACTATTTATCCTACTTTTAACCCAAATGATCTCTTTACCTATTGTTGGGCAATGGGTCGCTAACTTTTTAGAAATGGTAGAATCATATAGACAATAACAAAAAAGGAGAGGTAATCTCATGAATTGGTTAGGAATTGGTGTATTTATCATATCTCTTGTATTTGCTGGTTTTCTTATCATCTTAATTCCAGTTATCAAAAAAATAACTGCCACCCTCGAAAATACAGCTAAAGTAGTATCACAAACTGAGGAAAGCTTAAATGAATTAACGGGCGAAGTAAAATTAATCCTCTATAATACAAATGAAACTCTTATAGATGTTAATGAAAAAGTGAGAAAGTTAAATCCAATATTTGATACGATTGAGGAGGTAGGTAAAGCTTCTCATCATGTTAGCTCTACTCTTGCTGATTACACAGATAAAAAATCACTTATTATGAAAGAAGGTATTAACGAAGCAAATAACAAAAAAGCTAAAGGATTTGTTCGAGCTCTAATCCTATTCTATTATTTAAAGAAAAAGAAAAGCAGACCTACTGTCTAATCTATTTTGAATATTAAACAGGACCTTCCTTCTTTTGAGTAGAAGGAAGGTCCTGTTGAAACTTAGTAAGTACATAAAGGATGCACATTCAAAAATTTTTTTGCTACACCCCACAGAACAGGAAAGCTTTAAGAGAAAGAACTACCGGAGAAACTGACAGTTCGTGTTCCTCACTATTTGTCACAGGTCCTTCTTCTATTTTGTTTCGGCACTAGTTCATAATCCAACCAACTCGTATAGATTTTGAAGGTCATCCGGCCAGCTAGCCTGTACCTTTATTTCTTCTTTTATAAAGGGATGCCAAAAGCGAACTTCTTTACAATGAAGAGCCTGACGAGTAATCCATCGCAAACTTCCTCCATACAAATCGTCACCACATAAAGGATAATGAAGAAATGAAAAATGTACTCTAATTTGATGCGTTCTTCCCGTTTCTAACTTTATTTCTACATGAGAATATTGTTCATTTTGTTTGATGACTCTGTAATGGGTCACTGCATGCTGTCCTTCTGAAGAATGAGCTTCTCTTTGGATAATACTCGTTTTCTTTCTTCTAATCGGAATATTAATCATACAGTTAAGAGGAGTTACCTTCCCTTCTACAATAGCTTCATAAATACGGTGAACCTTATGTTCCTGTTGAAGCTTAGAAAGCTTATCATGTGCTAGCTGATGCTTCGCGACAATTAACAAGCCAGATGTATCTCGATCAAGTCGATTGACAGCATGAAAGGTGGCTGCGATTTTCTTTTGTTCATAATAAAAAAGCACCGCATTTGCCAAAGATCCAGTTGATTGTTGTCTTGAAGGAATCGTATTCATATTGGCTGGTTTGTTTAAAACTAAATAATGCTCATCCTCGTAACGTATATCTAATTTTATATTTTCAGGCGTAATAGAAGAACTTGGTGTTTCTGTAGGTAAAATCAATTCAACCATATCACCAGTTTGAACAACATACCGAACCGTTTTTTCTGTTCCATTGATTAAAATACAGCCATCACCATGCTTAATCCGTGCTAATGATTTTTTGGAAATTTGTTGTTCGACCACTAAAAAATCCCTTAGTAAAAGGCCATTTTCTTTCATGGTAATTTGCCATCTCAACCTAGGCTGTTCATTCACCAATAAATGACTCCTTTACTCGCTTCCAAAATGGGAAAGGTCGAAAGCGTGCAAATCGAATTTTTTCGTCAGCCACACGACATTGAATCGATTTAATTTGATTAAAAGCAGGCGTAAAATGATCAATAGACACTTGAACAGCCACATCATTTAATGGCTTTAACAAACATGTGTGATGCTGCGGTAATACAAGTGGAGAACCTACTGTACGATAAACACGATTGTTAATCGAAGCCATTTCAGCTATCTGAATGGAGGCTAATGAAGGATGCAAAATCGCTCCTCCTAACGCTTTATTATAAGCGGTACTTCCTGATGGAGTCGATATACATAGACCGTCTCCACGGAAAATTTCAAAAGTATCTCCTTTAATATCTACACTACTGACAAGGGAGCCTTCAATACTTTTTACGGTGCATTCATTTAGGGCAAGATGTCTATATTCTTTCTCTTCAGCTGTTTGTATCATTACTTCAAGTAAAGGGTACTCCACAACATGATAAGGGGTTTTAGCTATGTGAATCACTAGCTTTTCGACCTCTTCTGGGATCCAATCTGCATAGAAGCCGAGATGTCCAGTATGTATACCTACAAATGCTGTATATTCTAAACGGTGGCTATAATCATGAAATGCTTGTAATAAAGTGCCATCCCCCCCCACTGTAATGACTAAATCAGGCTCCTCTTCATTTATATATAAACCAAAATCTAATAAATATTGTTCGATTTGTCGCTTTAAAGTATTGGAAACGTCGTCTCCACGAGAAGTAACGGTTACCTTCATTTACTTCCTCCTTTATAGTTGTTCTTTACGACTTTGCTCTTGTTTTTCAGAAATGATTTTTTGTGCTTCTCTTACCTCATCACGAATAATAGACATTTCCTCATCTAATAAAAACGCCGCCTCAGAGGCTCTTTGTAATCTCATTTTAATATTCTCAGGTATTTCTCCGCTATATTTATAACGTAATGAATGCTCAATCGTAGCCCAAAAGTTCATGGCCATCGTTCTGATTTGAAGCTCTACTAAAATCTTCTTCTCTCCTGTAATCATCTGAACAGGATAATTCAATAGCATGTGATAAGAGCGATATCCACTAGGTTTCTTGTGATCAATATAGTCACGCTCTTCAACAATTTCAAAATCCTTGCGTTTTCGAATCAATTCCACAACTGTTTCAATATCTTCAACAAATTGTGTGACAATTCTTACTCCTGCTATATCCTGAAGCTTTTCCTCTAATTCACCAAGAGGAATATTTTTTCTATTAGCTTTATCAATAATGCTTGAAATAGGTTTAACTCTTCCCGTAACAAATTCAATCGGTGTATGCTAAGATGACTTTTGATATTGTTCTCTAATTCCTCTTAGTTTTACTTTTAATTCATCAACGGCTTGTTTATACGGTGTTAATAGCATTTCCCACTTTCTCATTCAACCACCATCCATTTAACTAACATAGCTCGATTTTATGTAAAGCTTTTTACAACGTTTTGTTCAAATTCAATGGCGTAATTTCCATTCCCCTTAATATTATCTAATAAAAATTCGAATTCATGATGAATTTGTTTTAATTCAATCATGATTTGTTCATTTAATTGAATGTGTACAGCTGTTTTTTCTTTCAGTATATTGGCTAAATCTAACCATAAATCATGTTGTAATACTAGGTAAAAGTACTGTTCAGTATCTTCAAGGATATAAATAAAAGCTTGATTATCAGAATCAACTAACATCCTTTCACCATCTTTTAAATGGATTGCAATAGCCTCCTCAACTTCGTGTTCTAAAATTAAAATGGCTTTGTTATCCTGTTTTTTTATTTGATTGACGATTAATTTACTCATCTATCCTTTTCACAACCTCTCCATGCCTACCTAATATCTCCGCTTTATTTTATCATATTTTCCATGCTTCTTATACGATTGTCTACTTCTATTCTATTGATTGAGAGGATTAAGGCAATGTGTGATATTATAAAGAAAAAATAGAGGGAAGTGGTTCCTTATGACAGAAGAAATTGAGATTGAAGAAAAATCGCTTCTTAGTAAAGATGGCTTTGAAATACTAGTAGAAAAATGGCAGCTTTCTAATAAAGATTTTATTTTACAGGAAAACCATTATTTTGACACAAGCGGTATGATTTTAAAAAATCATCATACAGCATTAAGAGTGCGATTAAAAAATGATACCTATCAATTAACTTTAAAACAGCCACACCCAGATGGACTATTAGAAACTCATCAACCTTTGAACCTACCTCAATTTAACGAGCTAAAAAAAGAAGGAAAGCTACCTCAAGGAAAAGTACTAGAACAGTTGAATAAACTATCAACTGATACTTGGCATTTTCATTATTTAGGAATGTTAAAAACCTATCGAGCAGAATTATCCTATAATCAAGGACTTTTATGTTTTGATAAAAGTATTTATGCTGGTGTGGAAGATTATGAAATAGAATTCGAAGGTTATTCAAGAGAACACGCCATTCATACTCTAGAAAACCTACTACACTCTATTGGCCTCAAACCTCTTAAAACTAAAAACAAAATACAACGATTTTATGAGCAAGTACAAAAAAGTAAGACTCTATAAAATCAATAAAAGGAGAAACTATGAATTTTACGACTGAAAGATTAACAGTAAGACCGTTTCTAAAGCAAGATATTGAAGATGTTTATACTATTTACAAAGACGAGCTTACATGTAAATATCTTTTACATGAGCATTGGACCAGCGAAAATAAAGAGATGGAATTTGAGAAAAAGCTTGAAAATAGCACATTAAGTAAAAATAATGCATTAAGCTTGGCGGTAGTAACCTCCTCTTCAAAAACAATCGGGGATTTATCGATTTGGTATACTTCTATGAAGGATACCGTTGAAGTTGGGTATTGTTTTTCCAAAGATGAAAATGGAAAAGGGTATGCAACAGAAGCCATGAATGGTTTAGCAAACCAATTATTTGCCGATTTTCAATTACACCGTATTCAAGCAACCCTAGACGCTAGAAATACCGCTTCTAAAAAGGTTTGTGAACGCATCGGTATGAGACAGGAAGCTTATTTTGTTCAAGATTATTGGAGCAAAAATGAATGGACAGATAGTATTGTTTTTGGGATGCTTTTATCTGACTTAAAATGAGAAACCTATTACAGCCAAACCTCATAGTTCTTGTCACATCTTAGTATAAAAGTCTGATATTTAAGTCGTCCATTATCTGATACGATTTAACTATAAGCATACTGTTGGAGAGTGAACAAAATGAATCATTCGATTTTTTCTACAAATAATAGTCAGCATACGATTAATTTAATACAAAAAGTTCAAGAGCAACAACGCTACAGCTCAGAAGGTGTTGACGCTAAAAGGTTTCAAACGTTTTTATCAGAAGCCCTTCATGTTCAATCACCGCTGATGGATCAAAGCGAATCTTTATTTTTAAATTCCTTCCATTCATCTCAAGCGATGATGCCATTTTGGTTTGATAAAACGAATGAATTTGGTTCTATCACAAACACAGTAAGTCAACCTCAAGCCTCACTAAACCAAAGCACTTCGAATCAAGCTGCACCTTCTAATCAATATCAGCAGCTTATAAATGAAGCTGCTCAAAAATATAAGCTACCACCTAAACTACTTTATGCTGTCATAAAACACGAATCTAACTTTAACCCAAATGCACAAAGTCATGCAGGTGCTTCAGGATTAATGCAACTAATGCCAGCAACAGCTAGAAGCCTTGGAGTAACGAATATTTTTGATCCAAAACAAAATATTGAGGGCGGAGCCAAATATTTAAGAAATATGTTAAATCGCTATAACGAAAACCCTGAGTTAGCTTTAGCGGCTTATAATGCAGGTCCAGGAAATGTCGATAAATACGGAGGAATTCCTCCTTTTAAAGAAACACAAAATTATGTGCCAAAGGTTATGAACACCTATTTATCCTAAGACAAGAATGAAATATTCTTGTCTTATTTTTGTGTTCAAAGCTTGATTATTTGCCGTATGAACATTCAATTGCTACAATGTGTATTAGAACAAAGCAAATTATGGGACAGTTTAGTAAATCTCATGTAAAATAACAATGCTCCCATTCTTGATACTTTATATTGTTTTTATAGGAGGAATTCCCATGTCAGATAGGGTTGAAATTCCATACGAAGCGCTTGGAGGTGAAGCCGTATTATCGAAGCTCGTTCATACGTTCTACGGCTATGTCTCCCAGCATCCTGATTTAGCTCCTTTATTTCCAGATGATTTATCGGAAACAAAAAGAAAACAAATTCAATTTTTAACACAATTTCTAGGTGGACCTTCACTATATACTAATGAACATGGTCATCCTATGTTAAGAGCAAGGCATATGCCTTTTGTCATTACTTCAGTTCAAGCAGAGGCATGGCTTGATTGCATGAAGAAGGCAATGGATGATTGTCAAATTGAAAAAAATATTCGCGAGTATATGCTAAATCGCCTTACCATGACAGCTCATCATATGGTAAACCATCAAGCATAAAGGATAGAAAGGAGAATGACCATTGAATCCTAAAAAAATCAAACATGCAATAACATAATGGGCGTTTGTGGTCTTGATCCAACTGAATCTTCTTCCAATCATTCAACAAAGCCTATAGAAATTTATGCTTTTATTGACCCTTTATGTCCTGAATGCTGGTCTTTTGAGCCGATTATAAAAAAATTAAAGATTGAATATGGACCATACTTTCGAATTCGAATTTTATTGGCTGGTGGTATAAAAGCTTGGAATAGCTGTCAAGATCCGAAAAAAGTCCAAGAACGAAAAGCCCAATTATCAAATTTTTGGAATATGGTTGCTTCGAAATCAGGGATGTGCTGTGATGGTGATTTTTGGTTAGAGCAGAATCAATGGGATTCTCCCTATCTAGCTTCACTTGCAATAAAAGCAGCTGAGCTACAAGGGCCGCAGGCAGGGGCGAAATTTTTAAGAAAGCTGAGAGAGAAGCTTTTTCTTGAAAAGAAGGATGTCACTAATAGCTACATTTTAAAGGAATGCAGTCAAGATGCTGATTTAGATGTAGAGGAATTTATTAAAGATTTATATTCTGATAGTGCTAAACAGGCATTG
This sequence comes from Alkalihalobacillus trypoxylicola, assembly GCF_001590785.1. Lineage (GTDB taxonomy): Bacteria > Bacillota > Bacilli > Bacillales > Bacillaceae_D > Alkalihalobacillus > Alkalihalobacillus trypoxylicola. Next base: position 751,500 of record NZ_LTAO01000012.1, on the reverse strand, counting down.
AGCTGTGATATGATCTCCACTAGCGAAATGAATGTTGATAGTACTCCAACCTTTGTATTCTTTAATGACAATGTCGAAGAGGATGGAATTAAAATTTCAGGTAGCTATGCTTATGATATTTATGTACAAATATTAACCGAAATGCTTGGTTTTATTCCTAAAAAGGCACCGAAGATGTCCATTGAACAGTTCATACAAAAATATGAATTTGTAGCAACCGTGGAAATTGCCGTTGTTTTCGATTTAACAACAGATGAAGTAGAAAAAACATTAAAGCAACTTGTCCTACAACAAAAAGTAGAAAAGGTCTCCGTTAAACATGGGATGTTTTGGCGATATATTCCTACTGACTCATAAATAAAGAGCGAACCGAATCGGTTCGCTCTTTTATTCTCTATGGGGGAGAGAATGTGATGTGCTTCACATTATTAGAATATCAAATCCTTCTTCATGTGACAATGCTATCTCTTTAACGTTCAGTTTTTCGTCATATCTGTGGTAAAGTTGTCTTAAAAGTTTGGTAAAATGCATAGAATTAGATGAAGCCTTTTTTAATATTAGGAGTGACATCTAATGAAGCTATTGAAAAATATGACTGCTTGTATAGCCATTATATTCAGCTTTTATTTAGTTCTATTATCTTTCTTGCATATCTTCCCCAAATGGCTTGCTTTTCCTTTACTGTTTTTCTCTATTTTTTTCTCACTTTCACCACTTTCACCTACGAAAAGAAAATTTAAAGGCTTTTAAAAAAGAAGCTGAGATAATGGGTATGAATAAGAAACTCAACCGTTTTAGGCTCTCCTGCTGTTCGCTCTCCTATGACACTCAGAACCCGATGAGATGGCGCCGAATTACGGCTTGGCCAACTTCATACATGGAAACTTCGCACCTTGTATCTGCTGTATGTGCTACATTACCGTATTTTTTAGAGAATCTACAAAAAATGAAACAGGACCTACCTTTTTTTATAAGAAGGTAGGCCCTGTAGGTTATTTGTTCATGCATTCATGACACAGCATTTCAAGCTTCGCTACAAGAGCTCATCTAAACTCAGCTCTTGTCCCTGATTATTTACTCTCCAATTAATTGTTCCATTTCATTTAATGCTTCTTCAAATACTTTTAGAGCTTGCTTAATTGGCTCAGATGAAGTCATATCAACTCCTGCTTTCTTTAGTACCTCAATTGGAGATTGTGAGCTTCCAGCTTTAAGGAAATCAAGGTATCTATCTACTGCTGGCTGACCCTCTTCTAAAATTTGTTTAGATAATGCAGTCGCTGCACTATAGCCAGTTGCATACTGATAAACATAAAAATTGTAATAAAAATGAGGAATTCTAGCCCATTCTAGACCAATCTCTTGATCCATTTCAATGTCATCTCCAAAATACTTTTTATTTAAATCATAATAAAGACTTGTAAGAAGGTCAGGTGTAAGAGCCTCTCCACTGGCTGACTTCTCATGGATAAGTTGTTCAAACTCAGCAAACATCGTTTGTCTAAAGACTGTTCCTCTAAAACCTTCTAAGAAATGATTTAATAAATAGAGTTTTTGTTTTTCATCCTTTGTATTCTTAACTAGGTAATCATTTAGAAGTGCTTCGTTCAAAGTTGAAGCTACTTCTGCAACAAAAATAGTGTAATTTCCATAAACATACGGCTGATGATTACGTGTATAATAACTGTGCAGACTGTGGCCAAATTCATGAGCCAATGTAAAAGTGTTGTCTATGTTATTCTGCCAATTCATTAAGATATATGGCATCGTACCATAAGCTCCAGATGAGTAAGCACCACTTCTTTTCCCTTCATTTTCTTCCACATCTACCCATCTTTTTGAAAAGCCATCTTTTAATACGGAGACATACTCTTCTCCAAGAGGCTCCACTCCTTTTAATACTAATTGTTGGGCTTCTTCATAAGGGATCTCCATTTTCACATCTTTTATTAAAGGTGTGTAAAGATCATAGACGTGCAACTCATCGAGACCTAATACTTTTTTTCTTAATTTTACATATCGATGCAATAGATGAAGATGCTCATTAATCGTTTCAACTAACTGATCATAAACTACTTCTGGAATATGATTTTTGCTCAAAGCTGCCTGTCTAGCCGATTCATACTTCCTAACCTTTGAATAAAAGGTGTTTCGTTTTACTTGACCGCTTAATGTAGAAGCAAACGTATTTTGATAAGAGCCATATGTTTTATAAACGGATTGAAACGCTTCCTTTCGTACATTGCGGTCGCTACTCTCTAAGAAACGAATATAACGTCCATGAGTAATTTGTACATCTTCCCCATTCTCATCTTTAATCACAGGAAATTTTAGATCAGCGTTATTTAACATTCCAAAGGTATTGCTTGCACTACTTGTAACCTCACTTGCTTGGGCTAGAAGAGCTTCTTCTGCCTCCGATAACACGTGAGCTCTTTGTTCATTTAATTCATCCAGCATTTGCTTATATAAGCTTAAGCCTTCATGTTCTTGGATAAAACGTTCAAGCTTTTCTTCTTCAATTGAGAGCAATTCTGGCACAATATAAGACACAATTTGCCCGAATTGAGCAGCTAAGGATTTGACACGGTCATCTAAACCCTGATAAAAAGAGTTAGTTGTATCTTGATCATAGCGCATGTGCGCATATGTATACAGTTTCCCTAGCTTTTCCGATAATTGATGTTCAGCTTCTAGTGCTTCATATAAAACTTGGGCAGATTGTGATAATTTTCCCTTATATTGTTGTAGTTCGGGCATTTTCTCTTTGATTTCTTGATATTCCTGCTCCCATAATTCATCGGTTTCAAAAATGTCTTCTAAATCCCATGTTTTCTCAACGGGTATATCTTGTCTTTTAGGTAATACTTTTGCCATAATCGGCACCTCCACCAGTACATTATATTTGATGTTCCAATATACTAAAAAAAGCTCTACTATAGACATTCGATTATAATAGCTAAAGTCCTTTATTACATTTTAATTAATTCTCCTGAAGGTATTTATAAATAAAGGGAGACATTTAGCATCATATTGTATCGCCTCTTCAAGGCTTGAAGGGATTGTAATCGGCTTGAGCTTTGTATAAATTTTACCAAAATCACTTTCTTTACTCAATAATCCTACCTCACAAAGCCAGTCCAAATAAAAAATTAACATCTTTTTAATTAGTGGCTTCTCTTCAAACCTGATCAAAAGACGATTGGAATGAATAAAGGTTAACAACCATTGGTAAAAAAAAGTAAACGATATAGATTTAAACAGAGGTTGATACTCAAGGCAATTTAACAGAAAAAAAGTTTGCCAAATGAGGGGTGAACATTCTAATTGATAATGATAAGGAGTCGGCCATCCAGCTTCCAGTGGAAATAAGGAGAGGGGAACTTTTCTTTGATATAATAGGTGGTAATAATTTTTCATAAGTAGGTTTCGTTGATTTAATGGTAAGTGTTTACGCCATTGTTTTCTAATGGTTAACCAATTTTTTAGTGGAACTTGAGATATAGGTGATTGAAATAAAAGGGAGTAGGTCACTTCTTTGTAGGGGTAGACTTTCAAATTAGCTAAAGCTTTTTTTGAGGAATAAGATATGATGTTTTGCAGTAATGCCCACTTCTTAGCTTCTGGACAATAATAAATTAATTGTAACTTTATTCCTGATTCTATCATCATTTCCCATTCTATTGACTCAACATGATAAGTATCAGACGTTTTCCTTCTTAATCGGTTGGCGCCAAGTATCCAAATTGGAGTTATTCCTATTTGCTTATAGCCCCTATTTCTTTTTTGAATATTAGCTAATGGTACGGACGAACATTGAAACTCAATCGCAAAAAGTTTAGAATCTTTTTTTAATAAAATATCCGGTCTTTGGTTTATAATGGGCAGGTAAACTTCTAGCGCTGCCTGATATCCCTGATTTTTTAACCAATGATAAATATCTATCTTCCCTTGTAAATGATAATTTGATTCGCTTTCTAGGTGTAATTTACAATTTTCCTCTTTTTTATGAGCAAAATGCCATATTTTTTTACTTCCCAGCTTTAATATGACTGTTTTTCGACATATAGGACAGGTGAAGTCTACCCTTCCTCTTAAAGCTTGGAGCTCCTTCAGCTTCCATTGATCGAGCATTGATATTTTTGTTTCATTAGGTAAATACGCCGTTAGCAATTTTATAAAACCTCCCATCTATTCATTTACTCCTTTTTATTCGATAAAAATTATTTTTTTCCTTTTTAAAACGAACAAAAAAGCTAGCTACCAGCTGAATGCTAGTAACTAACTTTATTTTATTAGATGAAGATTACTTTAATCTTTTTACTTCATAGGAAATGACTGCTTTAGTTTAGACAATGCTTTTTCAGACATAATTTCTTTTCCATATTCTAAAATACGATGAATCGAAATATCTGATTCATACCCGAACTCAAGCATCTGACTTAACATATCATCCTGTTCATCTTCAGAGAAACGCTCGTAATGAAATAAGGTGTGAAGGTAATAAGTTCCCTCAAAGTAATATAAGTCATTCTCAACTTCTTCATTTTCAAAGCTGTGACTCAATGAAATGACATCCTCTATATCTGAGAAACCAAGAATTAACTCAATATATTCTGGGTCATCCACTTCATGAATAGCGTCTTCATCCTCAGCACTGTTGAGGTCCTCTTCCTCTTGAGTGACAGGTATTTCAAGCTTTACATGCCCATCTGAAATTTGTCCTCTTGTCACTACGATTTCTAAACCTTTATCTAATGCATGAACTTGAATCCATAATGGTCCGTCCAATACAAATTCGTCACGCTCATTTACTTCATTCATCATTTCAAAGAAGAGCTCTTCGCCACGCTCTCGATTATACCAAATTTCTTCGCGATCAAATCCTCTGTCTTCCATGTCCGCATAAGTAATATAAAATTTAATTGTTGAATCATTCACGCGCTCAATATCCATGCTCGCTCCCCCTCCTATCAATTAGGTCATTCAAACGCTAACGGTATGCAAATGAATTGTGTTTAATTCGCTATACCCTTTTTTTAGGTTTCATACTCTGTAAATTTCTTTCTACTATCATTTTATGATAAAACGACTACTAAAGAAAAGCAAATCAATTCAATTAATTACATTAATTAAAAAGATATTATAAGTATTGTTATCATATTCTGCTGAAAGTTTCAATATATGTTTATTATAGACAAGCTTAAATAGCTATTATTTCGTTTAGAAATATTCTATTTGGAAAAACTTGATAAAAAAGGAATGAGAAAAAAATGGATTTAGAGTTCATACTTTCTGTACTAACCATCATAGGCGTAGATATCGTTTTAGGTGGAGATAACGCTATCGTCGTTGCCTTAGCATGCCGTAATCTTCCTAAAGAGTTAAGAAATAAGGCTATGGTACTCGGAATTCTTCTTGCTATTATAATTCGAATGGGATTAACAGTCGTTGCTGTTCACTTGCTTTCTATTCCTTTTTTATTGGCAATAGGTGGTGGTCTACTCACGTTTATCGCCTTTCAACTATTATTGAATTCTCATGATGATCCCAAAATTAAAGGTTCTACCTCACTTTTAGCAGCCATCAAAATCATTATATTTGCCGATTGTATAATGGGTTTCGATAATGTAATAGCCGTTGCAGGAGCAGCGCATGGAAATACTTTATTAGTCATTATTGGACTTTTGGTTTCTGTGCCCATCATTTTGTGGGGAAGTAAGCTTATTTTAAAAGCATTTGATGTTTACCCACAAATTATATATGTCGGCGCTGGTATATTAGCCTTTACTGCCTCTAAAATGATTATTCATGAGCCTATGCTAGCTCCACTTTTTATTCATGCACCTACCTTTAAATTAGTATTCCAAATTTCGTTAATAATTGGAGTTCTTATAGGTGGATGGATTATTAAAAGTCGACAAGAAATTTCTGTTTAAATGTTTAAAAGCCCTCCGTTTGGATGGCTTTATCTTGTAGTCAGAAGTTCGTATATTGCTCATAATTGCTCTATACGAACTTTGACTTATTATTCATATATATTATTAATCATACCCATACTTTGTGCTTTTTTTACATCATTAATTAACCAGCTTTTGAGCTTCTTGTAAGTGAAAAGTTCTAACTTTTCTAGGTAAGAAACGACGAATTTCAGCCTCATTGTAACCTACTTGAAGGCGCTTTTCATCAAAAATGATTGGTCTTCTAAGTAATCCTGGATTATCACTAATAATTTGAAATAATGTTTGTAAAGGTAGTGATTCCACTTCAACATCTAAATCTTGGAAAACTTTTGAGCGAGTTGATATAATTTCATCGGTTCCATCCTCTGTCATTCTTACAATTTGCTTAACTTCTTTAACGGACAATGGTGCTGAAAAAATGTTACGCTCCTCAAAAGGGATTTGATTCTCTTCTAGCCATGCTTTTGCTTTTCTACAAGAAGTACAGCTTGGCGATGTAAGTAGTGTGACCATAATATGGACCTCTCCTTCCAAAAATGAGATCTATCTTAATAATACTAATCATTTAATAAATGTAGATAAATATACGATAAAAGAATATCATCACATGATTTCTATATGGTTTTTACCCTTTATCATAATACTATAAACCTATTATACTAAAAATATGTTTCTAAACATATATGTTTAGAAAGTTTTTTTTATTATGTAAGGATTTACTTAATTCAGCCACATTTTTTTCATATTTCATCCACTTTTTTTGATAAACTATTGTTAGTTAAGAAAAAAAGTGAAATGGAAAATCCATTTCACTCCTCGAATAATAAGAAGCCGGTTTATAAACCTCTTATTATCTAATCCATTTCATCATGCATATCTTATAATGAAAACCGAACAATTTGGTTTTTGATTTCCACTTTAGGTAGATGCTTTCCCAAGGGCTTGTTTTCAGCTAACTCCGACTACGCAGAGCTTCGTCAGAGTGGATCTTCAAACGGCGCTCATCCTTTGGGAGTCACTACCTACCGTTTCAATCAACGAGTAAATTCAAAATCATTCAAGACATATTTTTTAATAAGCGTTCGGTTTCATTCACTTTAGAGCAATGATGAAATTCACTCATCTATATAGTTTTAAGCGATCGTTTTATTAAATGATGGTCTCGCTTGATTATTTCCTTTAACTTTTAATCCTTTGAGATTTTTCTTCAAAAGTTCTTTAATGACTTGGTTTTTTTCCTTTTTTTTCTTATCTTTTTTCCTCATGGACAAAACACCTCCACCTATACTTTAATCTATGATGGTGTTACTTGATCCGATGCTTGTTTTTTCTTTTTTTCTTCAAAGGTTAATACTTCATCTACTGACTCATAAGCTGTCCCATAAATAAGCTCATCCTTATACGTATGGATCATTTCATAGGTTTGCTTCATTTGGTCATAAATCACTTTTTCAGATTCATTATCGGGAGCCCAATATAAAATTTCAAGTTCATTTACTTCATTTGTTGCCAGAGAGCGCCTTTTATAACCAATAGATTTTGCATGAGTGAAACCTTCACGATTATAAAAATTTTGTCTCTTTTCCGTATCTGTATCTGAATAATCGACAGGCTCAACTTCTAAGATGATAGGCTTTTTTTTTGATTTAAGCTGATTTAACAGCTTTTTTCCTAACCCTTGTCCTCTAGCCTCCTTTGAAACGAATAAATAATCAACAAATATAAAATCATCCGTTTCTACATACATCATAACATGATTTTGTCCTTCATCTTTATAATAAATTTCTGCCTTTTCCTTTAATAATAAATCTAAATGTTCTTTCGATTTCATTTCCTCAATGGGGAAATATTGATTTAATTTCTCATACCAATTCATATTCTTAGCCTCCGATATCTTTTCATGCTGCTTTTAATTCCTTTTTTTATTGGAGTATAAACCTCTATTTTAGAGTGTTATGGCTTGTAGTTAACGCCTTCTGTATAAGAATTCCCTGCATTCCATAGCAAAAATTCACTAATGCCTTGTTCATTTAATGCTCTTATTTGAGCTTCTACCTCTTCTACCCCATAAGGAATATAATTCCCCTGCCCTAACCAACTTGCTGTAAAGTCTTGAATCCAAGGTCTTGAAATCGGCGGATTGTCTAAAGCACCTAGCACTTCATTTTCAACCTTTGCATATTCTTTTGTTAATTCATAAGGGTACAAATCTGGCTTATCAATATTAAAATAAGGGGTCCAATGACTCGGATAAATCATCGATGAAATGACATCTACATTTTCGGATATTTTCGAGAAGTTTTGTCCTATACCTGGTGCCTCTTTAATCGTAGCAGCATATCCAAAAATATCGACCGAAACGTCCACATCATATTTGGCTAATTCTTCTCTAGAAAAAGCAACAAAATCAGTAACAGCTTGTACTCTTTTTTGGATTTGATCTCCATCCCCACCTGAGTAGTCTCCTACATCGTAACGGAGTTCTTCATCTCTTCTTTCAAAGCCTTCTGGGAAACGAACATAATCAAACTGTATTTCCTTAAACCCTAATTCTGCCGCTTTTTTAGCAATATCAACATTGTATTCCCATACTTCTTTTAGAAATGGATTAACAAAAGCTTCATTTCGGTTATTCTTCCATACCTTATCATCTTCTAAAAAGGACCACTCAGGCTTCTTCTCGGCTAATTCGGTGTCTTTGAATACGACAATTCTGGCAATTGGATAAATATTTTCTTCTTCCAGCCTTTTCATTAACCCTTCTATATCCCCAATATAGTTTTTAGATATATCATAATAGGGAGAATCCTCCTCAGGACGATACGTTAAATAACCATGATCCTCTTTAATATCAATAACCATTGCGTTTAAATCAGTTGTTGAAACTAAATTCACTAATGAATCAAACCTTTGACCACCAGCTGAATTACCTGTCACATAAATCCCTCTAACACCATCCTCTGGATATGGAATATCTAAGCTTGTGTGTGTAGTAAATCTCACTAGCGATTCTGGTAGCTGTAAGGCTTCTTTACTATTTTGTTTCTGTGGATGTTCTTTTACATTTGATAAATCAGACTGTGCATCCGCAGAAATGGACATTATTAAAACAACTAATAGACAAAAAGGTATTAGTATATAACATTTTTTCCCCACAATTATCACTGCCTTTTTTAACACATTTTTTATTCATTTTAGTGTGTCTCTTAATCCTCATCTTTAGCATCCCAATCTTCTGGTAATTCTTCTTCTAATTCTAGCTTCAATTGTTTTCTTTTCAGGTCAAGCTGTTCTTTATGCCAAGAAAATTGAGTTTTATTAAAAAGGTATTGTTGTCCATCGTAAACGGCTTGAATTTTCCCGTTATGAACTCTTTCAAATAAATATCTCTCGCTCACCCCTAAATAATCTGCTAATTCTCCAATCGTTATGTACAACGACTCCCCCCTCCTCTACGTAAATAAAATGGTTGAACATTTATGTATGTGAATCAATTTCATCATTCCTATCTTATAATGAAAACCAAACGATTAGGTGTTTGATTTCCACTTTAGGTAGATGCTTTCCCAAGGGCTTGTCTTCAGCTAACTCCGACTACGCAAGGCTTCGTCAGAGTGGATCTTCAAACGGCGCTCATCCTTTGGGAGTCACTACCTACCGTTACAATCACCGAGTGTATTCACAACGATTCAACACATTTTTTATATTGAATGGTTGGTTTCACTTAATGTTGAGATTCACTCATCTAAAAACAAATCCTAAATCAAAAAGATTGATTTAGGATGTCATCTAGCGGGTAAAACATATAATAGGATAGCAAAGAAATGTGTAACACTTCCAGCTAATACAAACAAATGCCATATTGCATGATGGTATTTAAAGCCGCGCCACAAATAAAAAATCGTCCCTATTGTATAGCACAGGCCTCCAGAAACTAATAATACGATACCAGGAAAAGGCAGGTACGATAAGATCGGTTGAAAAGCAAAAACGACCATCCATCCCATCACGATATAAAAAAATGTAGACACAAATAAAAATTTTTTTACAAAAAACACTTTAAAAATGATTCCTGCAATAGCTAATCCCCAGACGATTCCAAACAGCGCCCAGCCAAGTGTACCTTGAACGATTACTAAAGTGATAGGTGTATAGGTTCCTGCTATAAATAAGTAAATGGCCGCATGATCTAATATTTCAAAAACATCTTTTCCCTTTCCTCTGGGCAAACTATGCAGTAGTGTTGATGATAGGTAAAGAAGTAGCATCGTCACACCATAAATGGAAAAACTTACGATATGCCAGGCAGAGCCATAAAGACTTGAATAAATAATTAGCAATACTAACGCTGCTACACTTAAAACCGCTCCAATTCCATGTGTAATGGCATTAGCTATTTCTTCTGATTTCGAGAAGGTATGTGTTGTTGCCAAAAGCTCACCTCATTTTCCTTTGAGTATTCTTAGTATAACAGAGAACATTGATTAGAAGAAAGTCACCTACAGGTTAATTTAAAAATGGGATCTTTTAATAGTTGCATCCATTATAGGATCTCTATATAATAGAAAAAATATAATTTTTTACTGTTAGAAAATTAAACCAATTAAAAAAGAGAAAGGAGATTTCGCTTATGAGATATGTAACATTAATGGATATTTATCATCATCATATTACCCAAAAATATGTCAATCGGTCTGGTATGGCACATGCAATCTCATGCGCATATCATGCCTTTCATTTATCTGGAAAACATAAGGTGAATCCTGATCTAGCCACAAAGGCTGCATTACTTCACGACATTGGCCATTATACTTGGTATAGAGATGGTGAATGGGACTTTAGTTTATATAAAGCAAACGATATCCATGCCATTAAAGGAGCTGAAAGGGCACATAAGCTTTTAATTCGTTTAGGTGAGCATCCCAAAAATGCGAAGGATATTTCCTTAGCTATTCTTCTGCATACAGATTCTTATTTACCAAAAGGGAATTTACAGCTTACTCCTTTACAGGAAGTTGTTCATTTAGCCGACCAAGCTGATGAAGAACCAGCAGGAAACCATCACTACCGAACCATCTCTCCATCTAAAGCTAAAAAAATGCTATCGACTCTTGACCAAATGGTTTCAGATAAAATGAATCGTAATCTTTTAGAAAAAGATTCTTCATAAAAAAACTGCCTTCAGTTTATACTGTAAAGGCAGTTTTTGTATATTAATGAATGGAAACTGACAAAACTCTTTCAATTAATTCCTTCGTTAATGGTCCATCTACCCTTTCGATAATCATCCCTTCTTCATCAAGTATAAATGTAGTCGGTATTCCAATAATCCGATATGTGTTCATGATATCTCCATCTACATCTAGAACCGGATCAAGTTCTGCTTTAAAATGGTTCAAGAAAGGAGTTATATCCTTCATACTATTTTCTTGACTTGTTAAGTTTATAGCTACAAATTCTATTTCATTCGCAGGTAAATGCTGAATAAGTCTAGAAATTAAAGGCATCTCCTCTTGACATGGGTAGCACCAGGTAGCAAAAAAATTCAAAATAACTTTTTTCCCTCTTAGTTTTTCTAATTCAAAGGACTCTCCATTTAATGTTTCACCAACTATATTCGGGGCAAAGTCTTCAATATTCACCCCTACTTTTTCTGCAGCAATCGTCTCTTCTACATGTGAAAATAAGTACTCAATTTGTGTATATAAAAAACTTACGATTAAAATCGTTCCTAACAAGAAAATCCTTTTTCTTTTCTGATTAAACATAGATAAACTCCCTTTTTTATTTAATTGCTGTTCAAAATTCTTTATAATGAAGAGTACTGAGGACAAGGAGGTTAATAAAAAAATGACCAAGATTCAAATATATCAAATCATTGCGCTTATCCCTTTAGTCATTACAATTATTTATTCTTACATAAATGATGTTGTAAACGCTTGGCTCATGTATCCGTTAATAATAATTAATTTTGTATTATGGATGCTACGTTTGGTAGAGCGTCGCAAAAAACGCGTTGCTGACCATAATGATGATAAATATGCTCCATAATTTCTTTTGAAGCATGAGGTTTTTTATATTTTTGAGCCGATCTTACTAAAGATTCTCGTTTGGATGAATCAGCGAGCATATCTCGAATGTAGTTAATTAAATCTTTTTGGTTTCTTGCGTATAAAGCAGCACCCCAATTTTCTAAGATTAACGCATTTTCTTCTTCGTGACCTGCTATTGGCCGATAAATAATTAAAGGAGTTCCCGAAGCTAAAGCTTCACTGAGAGTTAATCCCCCTGCTTTCGAAATCATTACATCACTACATTGGACAAATTCCAAGAAAGAATCCGTAAAATGGTGAATAATAATCTCATGCTTTGAAGACACCTTATTGATTTTTTGAACGATAGATTGATTAAATCCCACCATACATATAATGGTGACAGCAAAGGGTAAAGTTTGTAACAAAGAGATAATTTTTACAAAATCAAATAACCCTTCGCCACCACTTGCAATGAGAATAGTACGTTTATTTTCTGGAATTTGAAGCTTCTTCCGGATATCAAGTTGATTTTGCATGGAAAGCTTACTCGGAAAAGGAATTCCTGTATTAAAAATCATCGGTTTTATTTCTGTATCCATCATTATATTTAAATTTAACGTAGTAGCATCTACTGTAAAATAAGCATCAACATTTTTAATTAAATAAGCTCTATGGAAGGAAAAATCGGTAATAACACTAAATAGTGGAACCTTATTATTTGAAAACTCCTTCACTAAGCCTAATAACCAAGTAGAGATTGGATGTGTGGAAATAATAAAAGGAGGCTGCTTTTCATTTAGTAACTTCGCAAATGTTTTTACATAAGCGTTCAAAACTCTCTTTAACCAAAACTGAAAGCTATCCATTTCCACATATATTTTTTTCCAAACTTCTGGTCTTTTCTGAATCACCCATAGATAAGATCGCTTAATAAAGTTAGTAACAAACGGATGTGCTCCTTCAAAAACGTCGATAATTTCAGGGTGAAAGTGTTGATCTGTAAGCATTTGCTTTTGTAAAGATAGAGCCGCTTGATAATGTCCTTGTCCAATTGAAGCGGAAAAGATAAGTGGACGATTATTCATGTTTTTCCATCTCTCCTAAAAAGTAGTCTTGTTTTTAATATACAAGTTAGAAGGAAAATTATTCGCTAATTTTCATAATTGTCCTACAGTTGTTTACGTTTTAAATGGATTCCGTTAAGATAATAAGATAAATAAAGAGAAATATTACTTTTATAACATTCATTAAATAGAGATGATGTCAATTGGAAAGGAAGTACCCATATATGAAAACTGTTTTTTCAGGTATACAGCCAAGTGGAACACTAACATTAGGAAATTATTTAGGAGCCATGAAGAATTTTGTTGAGATGCAAAATGAGGCCAATTGCTATTTTTGTATTGTTGACCAACATGCGATTACGGTACCACAAGACCGTTTGACGCTAAGAGAAAACATACGCAGTTTAGCTGCTCTTTATCTAGCTGTTGGAATTAATCCAAATCAATCGACTTTATTTATCCAATCTGAAGTTCCTGCGCATGCACAATTAGGATGGCTGATGCAGTGTGTTGCTTACATTGGAGAATTAGAAAGAATGACTCAATTTAAAGATAAGTCAGAGGGCAAAGAAGCCGTTTCTGCTTCATTATTAACTTACCCACCATTAATGGCTGCGGATATACTTCTATATAAAACCGATATTGTCCCTGTCGGAGAGGATCAAAAGCAGCATTTAGAATTAACAAGAGATTTAGCCGAGCGCTTCAATAAAAAATTTAATGATATCTTCACTATTCCAGAAGTGAAAATCCCAAAGGTCGGCGCTAGAATTATGTCATTAAACGACCCTCACAAAAAAATGAGTAAATCCAACCCAAACCCTAAAAGCTTTATTTCTATGCTTGATGAACCGAATGTCATCCGTAAAAAGGTGAAAAGCGCAGTAACTGATACTGATGGTAAAATAAAATTTGACAGAGAGAATAAACCCGCAATCTCCAACTTATTAACGATTTATTCACTTTGTTCAAAGCTCTCTATTAAAGAAATAGAGAAACGTTATGAAGATAAGGGATATGGGGACTTCAAGCAAGAACTAGCTGAAGTAATCATTGAAGAATTAGAGCCTATCCAAAAGAAATATCATGAATTATTAAATTCTGATGAATTAGATTTAATCCTTGACCAAGGCGCTCAAAAAGCAGACTTTGTTGCTCAAAAAATGATCAAAAAAGCGGAAAATGCAATGGGACTTGGTCGAAAGCAACGAAGATAAAACGGTTATGATTCCAAACCAAATTAAAAACGGGTTCGCTTCTGAGCGATACCCGTTTTTTTTAATATCCACTATTTCTTCTCATTATTTTACCAACAAAAAATGATAATCCTACAGTTCCTACTAATAAAACAACCGTAAAAATTTGCATGACTAGACGAGCAAAACCATCCCAATTTTCCATGGACAGACTCCCCTCCTTTAAGCTTATTCTTGTCTATTATAGCAGATTTAAACCCTACAACAATGCTAAAAAATTTACTGTTCGTTATTTATAACATTATTTTCACATTTTATCTCTACTATATATTAATATAAGCCTCTGATTAAGTAAACCACTAGGGTTTTTGGGGAGATCATTAAATAGGAACCCAGTTTATTTAACACTTTCACCCTGTTCTAAATCCCATAATTTCTCAAAAAATGCTTGTCCTTTAACTAATGATTGACATAATTGGTGATGCCTATTACTCCAACCACTTTTTATATCCTGATACATATTTTCCATGACCTCTTCTTTAGACATTTTCTGAATGGAACGATAGGATTGAGGTGCCCATTCTGTAAACCAATAGCGAATTTCTGCATCATCACCACTTGTAAATAATTGATCTAAAGTCATATACAATATCTGTTTCATCTGACGCTCTTTTCTTGTTAAACCATTCATTTCATTTGGATGTGGTGATAGAAGATGAAATTCCTTCTCTTCGTAAGGTAACTCCATCTCGAAATATTCACAATGGTTTTGTTCCAATACTTCATAAACAAGCTGCTCCTGTCTCGGAGAAAGTCTGCTTTTTCGTATGGGGGTTTTATAACCCATTGTATCTACTGCAATGATTCGGTTTCCATCCGTAGCAATAAAGCAATAATCTAATTGGATCCTTGTCATATTTTTTCTTAAATAGCTTTGATTATGAACGGCTTTTAATAAATATTCAGGTAAATCTGCTAAATCATTTTCAATGTAATGAAACAATGCCTCTGTCACTTTTATGACAATAACCTGATCTAAAACCTCTACCCGGTCCTCACTACGCCACTCATAAAAAGGACAAACATTATAACCATTTTCTTCTCCCTCAAACCAATTTACCCAAACATCTCTCATTTGGACCATTGATACTCCTCCTAACATAGAAAAGAATTGTACCTTAAGTATGGTCAATAGTTAACCAATTTATTCCACATCGTTACTCTAAATTGAATTCGTTATGACTATATGAAAAGCACTTACCAACCCGAAAGCTCATAAAGGGTATTGGAAGAAAGCTTTAACAGTTCCTTTGTTTTTATTTTTTCTTTTTTCACTACGGATTGAATTAAATAATATCCAACAGCATAACCAATCATTTCGGGAATTTGCTTCGTTCTATCTCCAAATAATAATTCATGATAACTCTTTCTACCTTGCATCAACAAATTTGGTTGAATCAAACGTTCAAACCACCCTCTACAAAACTCTTCATTATATCGTGTCATCCAATTGGCTACATGTTCCGTACCTACCTCTTCTTTTACTGCTGCTTCTGCTAATCCTTCCATGACGATTGACTCAAGTAGTGTGATTTTTTCCTCTGTTTCGTTCGTGAGAGCTAATCTGCAAACATGATGATATTCATGGGTCATTAATGATTGAATCCCTCTCTCATCAATTAATGGTTCGATAAATAAACAAATGAAATCGCTAAAGGAAACTCCCATTTTATTTTCATCAACATGCTTTTTTTGATTTGAGGAAATCAGTGGAAAGATATAAATAGGAACATCTGGTCCATTCCACTCTTTTAAAAGTCTTTGATAATACGTTTCTGTTGATTCTAGAATTTTATTTTCAATAAATTGGGTGACTAGGTCATCCACCTGTAAATCTGGCTTCGGTAAACCTAAGTCCATAAAATAGGAATGAATTTCCTCTACCTTCATAGAGAATCGCTTTTCTAATGGTTGTATTAAAATTTGTCTTTGCCAGTCAAGCTTCTGCTTCTTATCTTTTTTTTCATGCCAATATTTAAGATAATAACAAAGCCATCTCTCCGTATTTATAACACCCATTCGTTAAACGACCTCCTTTTAACTAAATATATGTGAACTGCATTAAAATCATTTCAGCTTTGAATTTGTTTTTTTCTTTTGTTTGTAACTTTTACCGCTACAATCTCCTTCGTACATACTTTGATGACAGAGTGATTGAAATGGCTATATTGAATAAGAGTTACCTCATCGTCTGCTTCTTGAATAAAATATCCAGAAAGTGTGCTTGAGGCTTTTAAATAAACGGTTACAAAACTATTTCTAGCTACTCGGCGGAACAAACGTTTACTTTTTATATTTGTTCTCTCTGAATCATCACTTTCACATTCTGATGTGCTGACTCCCCACATCAATTGATTCCAGTCCATCTAGATGACACACTCCTTTTTGAAGCTGTTTTTTATATCTTATGCTACTCTACTTTTTTCGTATGGTCTCTTTCCTTAAAAACGACCTTAATCCCTCTCATGAAATATCAACGTATTAGCATGATTTAGAAAATAGGAAATGATCGTTACCATTCGATCATTTGTCGATCTACATGTATAATAGGCTTAGTATGAATTTATCGAAATGAGAATGAGTATAAGATTTGAGGGTGAAGAGAAATGACACGGATTGCAAATACGACAATGAAAGAAGCCATGAAGGTTCTAAAGGAGACAAGTCGAACTTTTTTTATTCCAATCACTTACCTACCTAAAGAGTTAAAGGAGGGAGTAGCCACTGCATACTTGGCCATGAGAGCCATTGATGAGATCGAGGATGATACGGAGTTAGATAGTCAAGATAAAATTCTTCTATTAAAATCGATTGAAAACTTACTGAAGGAACACGGGAATAATAGTGATACTCTTGAGAGGGAGTTAACCCAATTATTCCAGCCCTACAACGATAGACTACCTCACGTTACCTTGGCTTTAGCTTGCTGGATTCATCTTACTCCAGACTCTGTAGTCGATAAAGTCATTGAATATACGGCTACGATGGCTGGTGGAATGGCTTCATGGGTAGAAAAGGAATGGGTCATTAACACTGAAGCTGATTTAGATGACTATACATACTACGTAGCTGGAATTGTTGGGCTTTTATTGAATGAACTTTGGGATTGGTTCGAGGATATAAAAGCAGATGAGGAATTGGCTGTTTCCTTTGGGAGAGGCTTACAGGCTGTAAATATGATTAGAAATCGAGCGGAGGATATCGAAAGAGGCATTGATTTCTTTCCAAATGGTTGGGAAATGAATGATATGATGAATTATGCCTATTCGAACCTTGAAAAAGCAGAAAGCTATTTGGCATCGATACCATCTGGTAAAATCCATGCTTTTTGCAACATTCCATTAAAATTGGCGATCGGTACCATTGAAGCGATTGAACAGAATAAAACAAAGCTTAGCCGCACAAAAGTAGCCTATCTTGTTCAAAAAGCAGTAAAAGAATCGCATTTTTCTTCATGAGCAAAAAAAAGAAACACCATAGAGGTGTTTCTTTTATTTTTTATTATTTGTCATGACATTTACATTTGTCATCATCTCTATGACATCTTTGATCATCGTTACTGTGGCTTACTTCTACAGCAATAATATCATCACAACAAATTGTAATAACAGAATGACACTTATCATTAAAGTTAAATAATGTTGCTTCGTTTCCATTTGCTTCAATAAAAAATCCTTTAACTGGTTTAGAAGCTTTTAAGAAAACTTTAACAAATTGATTTCTTGAAACATGTCTAAAGAAAGTTTCACAGTTACAGCCATTATTGTAATCTGAAGCTCCTCTAGTTTCATAGTTGTTATAGTTGTTGTATCCAAACATTTTCTTCACTCCTTTCTATCTTTACGTTATATTATTCAACACTTAAAGCTAATGTTTGGTCACTTGAAGCAAGACTTTCACACATTTTTAGTGATGTTTTTTGTGATCGTGACAACGATTATCATTATTCGCATGACTTACTTCAACAGCCACAATGTCATCACAACAAATTGTTATGACCGAATGACATCTCTCATTAAAATCAAATAATGTTGCTTCATTTCCATTGGCTTCAATAAAAAATCCATCTACGTGCTTAGATGCTTTAAGAAAAACTCTAACAAATTGATTTTTAGAAACATGTCTAAAAAACGTATCACAATCACAATTCCCTCTATTGCTTCCTCTATTACCTCCGTAAGAATTACATCTACCATAGTTTGAACAACTCATTTTAATTCCTCCTTTCCAGTGATAGTACATCCTATGCAACTCTATTTTTTTTGCATAGACGAATCTATTAGTAACAAATTCATCAATTTAGTAGCTTAAAAGGAAAAGTATTTTTAAAACGATAAAAAAGCCCCTTGGAGAATGCTCCAAGAGACTGTAGAATATTTGACATCTTTCCTCACATTACTTCATAAATTCCATTGACCAGCTAAAGTAATCATTTTCTTTATTTTTTTGATAGCTTAAATAAGCATTAAATTTTTTCCCATTTTTACTCGTTAACCCTTTAACTAATACTTTCCCATTTTTTAATAAGCTTTTTACCATTGTTTTGCTAGGTTTTTTCTTCATGGAGAGTAAATATTTATCATTTTTCCAAATGACAAACTTACAGCCTTGCTTCCAATTACTGCAGCCAAAACCCTTTACTCCTTCTATAACTGGATGACCACAGTTTGGGCATTTTCCTAAATTCTCCTGCTTTTTTCTATCCATTTGTACCGTTTCATGGATAGTAACCTCTTCCCCATTTTTTATTTGATTCACTGACTTCTCTGTAAAATCATAAATAAACGAAAGAAAATCGTGCTTACGAACTTTTTCTTTTTCTATATCAGCTAGTGCCTTTTCTAATTTCCCGGTGAAATTCAAATTAAAAAGTGACTGGATGGGAAACGTTTCTACTAACTTTTTGCCTAGCTCTGTACAAAATAAACTCTTTTTATCTATTTTAATATAACCTATTTCTCTTAATTTCTTAATCGTATCTGCTCTCGTTGCAGCTGTTCCAATACTAAATCCAGAAAGAATTTCTTCCTCATTGACAGCTGAGCTTTTTCTGCCACAAGTTTGCATCATATTTAATAATGATTTTTCACTATGAGGTTTAGGTGGCTCTGTATCATGCTCGGTTATTTGACTGCTTTTGACCATAACCTGCTCTTTTTTTTGTAAATCAGGCAGGAAGTATTCTTTGCTTTTTATTTGTTCGACCTTCTTCCAACCTTTTACTAATTCTCTTCTTCCCTTTGATAAAAAAGTCCCTAACATCTCAGGGATCAGTATTTTCGTTTCAATCACGTTTTCTTCATATTGAGAAATAGGCATAAATTGCATAATAAACCGATTTTTAATAGCTTGATAGACTTTATCCTCATCATTCGTCAACTTTTTAGGAACGATATATGTAGGAATAATCGCGCTATGACTTTCTACCTTCTGATTATTAAATATCCTTTTTGAACGTGAGAACCTAACTTCTTCTTCATAGTCTAAGCCCTGTTTTACTTTATTTAAGACGTCTTCCGTTTTTCTCATTAAACTTTCATCTAAAGCTATACTTGATGTTCTAGGATAGGTAATATATTTTTTTTCATATAAAGACTGGGCTACTTTAAGCACTTTATCAGAAGTCCAACCGTTGTATTTACTCGTTATATAACCTTGAAGATTAGATAAATTAAACAAAAAAGGCGGAAATTCTTTTTTGACAGACGTTTCTACGTTTACAACCTCTGCAGCCTGACCGACGATTTGTTCCTTCCATTTATGTAAAAGCTCTTTATCTTTAAAAGAGCTTTTCTTGTCAAACTGATAAATACCCGTATAAGCTTCGCCACTTTTAGACTTAAAATCAGCTTCTAAACGGTAGAAGCGTTCTGATTTAAACTGAGCGATTTCCTGATCACGATCATAAATAATTTTTAAAGTAGGCAATAAAACTCTACCAATATTTAATGCCTTTCCTTTCCCTTTTTGGTATTTTAAAGTTGCTACTGATGTTAAATTTATTCCAATGAGCCAGTCAGCCCATTGTCGACTTACTCCAGCATCTTGTAGAGGCTTTAATTGTTCATTCGGCTTTAATTGTTGGAGACCATTCATGATTTCCTTAGGTGTCCACTCATTAAGAAGTAGTCTTTCTACTGGTTTCTTTGTTTGATTATTATAGATAATACTGTCCCCTATAATTTGCCCTTCACGATCAAAATCACAGGCAGAGATAATTCCTATAACATCCTTTCGATTCATTAATCGTTTAATCGTACTCATTTGCTTTTTTGCTCCACTATCACTTTTCTGTTTATTTCTTATATTGGACTTTATTTTATATTCGAATTTATCTGGGATAAAAGGGAAGTTTTCCATTTTCCATGTTCTCATCTTAGGATGATAATCCTTGGCATCATATAGTTGTAATAAATGACCAAATGCCCATGTAATAATATAGCCGTTCCCTTCAAAATATCCATCTTTTTTTGTTCTAATCTTTAGTGCATCCGCTATATTTTTAGCAACGGATGGCTTTTCTGTTAAAATTAATTTCATTATGTATTCCTCCGTTCAACTTGATCTTAGTGAGAACTATCCAAAACTTCAAGTATAGAAAAAAAGAACTGCCTTTATAGCTAGCAGTTCTTCTGATATAGAGTTCGTCATGTATTTAGGCTGTAGTTTCTTCATTTAAACTTAAAAGAGCTTATGTTGCAGCTACTAAGATGATACCCACAGCCCCAATAACAAAAAGCAAAAGTAATCCTTTTATTATTTTAGCTTGTGACATACCGATTCCTCCCCAATCCCTTTATCATCATTTATTATAGCTTTAATAACGAAAAAACGATATAAGAAAAATAGGAAAAATCGAGCTTCTTTCATCTTATTTTGTAAAATATATTGGTAGAATATGAAATATTAAACAATCGAATGAATTTCATAATGACTCTATAAGTGAATAAACCGAAAAATTATAATACACATTTATTTGAATGTTTGTTAATTAACTTGTTGATTGTAACTTGTAGGTAGTGACTCCCAAAGGATCAGCGCAGTCTGAAGATCCACTCTGACGAAGCCCTGCGTAGTCGGAGTTAGCTGAAGACAAGCCCTTCGGAAAGCATCTACCTAAAGTGAAAATCAAAAACCTAATCGTTCCGTTTTCTTTAAAAGATAGAAATGACGAAGTGGGTTTAAGTCAATGAACCGAACTTTTATTAAAAAATATGCCTTAAATGTTTTGAATTCACTTCTTGATTGTAACAGTAGGTAGTGACTCCCAAAGGATCAGCGCAGTCTGAAGATCCACTCTGACGAAGCCCTGCGTAGTCGGAGTTAGCTGAGGACAAGCCCTTGGGAAAGCATCTACCTAATGTGGAAATCAAAAACCTAATCGCTCGATTTTCATTAAAAGATAGGAAGGATCAATTTAAGTGAACGAAACCGAACATCTATGATAAAAAGGTTTTGAATTTTTGCAAATTCACTTCTTGATTGAAACGGTAGGTAGTGACTCCCAAAGGATCAGCGCAGTCTGAAGATCCACTCTGGCGAAGCTCTGCGTAGTCAGAGTTAGCTGAAGACCATCTACCTAAAGTGAAAATCAAACACCTAACCGTTCCGTTTTCATAATGAAATGGATTCAGTCAACATACTTTTTACAAAAGCATCTTTATATAAACCATTTTTTTAATGAGTGATTTAATGAATGAATCTCTTTTACTACAAGATTAGCAATTTGCTTAGCACCACTCTCATTAAAGTGCGTATTATCGATGACACCATCAGGATAATTAGGATGCTCACCCTTTTCAAGCTGTGTAAATAATAATTTCGATTGCTCATCA
This sequence comes from Alkalihalobacillus trypoxylicola, assembly GCF_001590785.1. Taxonomy (GTDB): domain Bacteria; phylum Bacillota; class Bacilli; order Bacillales; family Bacillaceae_D; genus Alkalihalobacillus; species Alkalihalobacillus trypoxylicola. The sequence continues at coordinate 729,347 of NZ_LTAO01000012.1, read as the reverse complement.
CCAAGTTCTTCCATTAACATTTGTGAGCGCTTTCTTAAATCGATTAATGCAATATTCTCTTGTATCGCTAAAGCCTTAACCGCATTTGGATATTCACCATGAGCAGGTAAAAACTCTCCTTCTGCTGAAAATCTTCTTCTTTCAACCGGTGTAATCAGTATAGGATGGGCTTGAGCACTCTTAGCAACATTCAGATATTTTTTTAAATATTCAGGATATGTTGTTTGCGGATCGGTTCCTCTTTCATCGCTTTTTTGGTCATTATGACCAAACTGAATGAATAAATAGTCACCGGCCTTTAGGTTTTTTTGAATTTTTTCTAATCGACCTTCTTCAATGAAACTTTTTGAGCTTCTACCGTTTGTCGCTTCATTGACAATTTCGACCCCTTCTTTGACAAATAGGTGCAAAAATTGACCCCAACCTGCCATCGGTGCAGAAGTTTTTGGATAATTAGCAACTGTAGAATCCCCTGCTAAATAAATTTTTGTTTTTAACAACGTTTTCACCCCTTCTAATGATATATTTTACTTTAATTGAAACAGCAATCAAGATATTTTTTTTATATCGTTTCAATAGGTTGTGAGTTGAATCATCGTTTGGTAAAATGGCGATATTAAAACTACTTACTTTCAAAAGTTTTACCATGACAAAGTCATCAAGTGTGTGAAAAAGGAGTATAAACCTATGTCAACCAATATAACGATGAAGACTAGTGAAGCTTATTCTCACTTTAATAGGCTCGAGTGGTCATCTCTTGCTAAGCCAGAAAGAGTCGCGCTTAGCTCAGAGGAAATAAGTAAACTACAGGGAATCGATCAAGTAATCTCTAGTGATGAGGTCGCTGATATCTATTTTCCTCTTTCACAGTTTCTTTTTCTTCAAATGACTCATTCCATGAATCTTCATCATGATATGAATGTATTTTTTGAAAGATCAACGAAAAAGGTACCTTTCGTTATTGGAATTGCTGGAAGTGTATCTGTAGGAAAATCAACGACAGCTAGATTAATTCAAGCTTTAATTTCTCAGTGGCCAACTAAACCTAAAGTTGACTTGGTGACAACAGACGGATTTCTCTTGCCAAATGCGAAGCTTGAAGAACGCCAACTTATGAAAAGAAAAGGCTTTCCGGAAAGTTATGATATAGAAAGATTAATTCAATTTTTATTATCTTTAAAATCAGGAGCTGAGAAGATGGAAGTACCTGTCTATTCCCACCTTACATACGATCGAATACCGAACAAATCCCAGGTGATTGAAAGCCCTGATGTCGTCATCGTTGAAGGAATTAATGTTTTACAAGTCAATAAAAAAAATAAAAATATTCCAGAGGTTTTTGTTTCCGATTTCTTTGATTTCTCCATTTATGTAGATGCAGATGAAAATAACATTAAACAGTGGTATATTGATCGCTTTAAAATTTTAAGAAATACTGCTTTTCATGATCCATCTTCTTATTTTCATAGATATCGTAACCTCTCAGACAATGAAGCAGTCGAATTTGCTACAGATGTATGGAATACAGTAAATAAAATCAACCTAGAAAAAAATATTAAGCCAACAAAATACCGTGCAAATTTAATATTAAATAAAGGCATTGGACATAGAGTCACCGATATATTAATAAAAAAATTATAAAAAATGGTTCCTTTTCTTGTTGCAGAGCGGTTTATAGCTCATTATATTTGATAAAATCCTGATTTTAACGTTTAAAAAACGAATCCGCTCGATTAGAGCAGACTCGTTTTTTTATTGTTTGTATAGGTTGGAATGTATACAGAACTAGAAAAGCCATCCTTTAATATGGTTCCATAATTGTAGGAAAAATCCGCTAGCTTCTGTTTCTGTGGCTTCATGCTTCTTTTCAAGCTCTGCTTTTGTTTGAACCGGTTCTACCTTTAGTTCATGTAATGGAACTTCCTTAATCATTCGATTTTCTGTTCCAATAATTTCAAGTTTATGATCCGGATTTACTTGAAATTCAACAGTTTCATTTAATAACTGGGTAAAATAAACATCCTGATTTAAGATAAATTCATGTCCATTTGGACCAAGGAACTTATTATTACCATGAACCTGATTCGTTTCAAAATGATCAAAACCATAATCTAAAAGAGACATCGTATCCTTATAGGCTAACTGAGCATTGGGGGCATTTAAAGTCACGGCAATCAAATCCAAATCATTTCTTTGAGCTGAAGTAACAAGAGTGTACCCGGCATTTTGGACAAAGCCGTTTTTTACTCCAGTCGTTCCTTCATAGTCCCATAATAAACGATGATGGTTATGAATCGTCGTTTCCCACCCTTCTCCAATCCAATCAAGTTCTTTTGTTTCTACAATCTCTCTAAACGTTTCATTCTGTAGGGCATAGCTCGTTATTTTAGCCATATCTAGCGCCGTTGTATAATGATCCTCATCATATAATCCATGAGGATTGGTAAAGTTAGTGTGGTTATCACCAATAATATCTTGAAGGAACTGATTCATCCTTTCAGAAAAAGCTTTTTCACTTCCATCAAAATATTCGGCAATAGCTGTTCCTGCATCGTTTCCTGAATTAATTAATAAGCCTTGAACTAACTTTTTTAAGCTAACCTCTTCCCCCTCTAGGAGATAAACTCTTGTTCCAATTACCTCTGTTGCTCCCTTACTTACTGTTACTATATCATCTAGGTTTCCTTGCTCTATGGCAATAATCCCCGTTACAATTTTCGTAATACTTGCTGGATACATTTTTTGATTAATGTCTTGATTATATATAATATCTCCACTTTTTTGATCCATTAATAATGCAACTTCACTATTTAATTGGAAGTCTTGTTCAAAGTCTGCTGATACATTAGGTTGAATAAATATGAATAAGCCTAAAATCATTAAGAAAATAAAGTAATATCGAAAATAGCTCAAAACCTCTTCCCTCCAGATTAATTACGTATCCTTAATAGGATAAAAGATCTTATTTACATGAGTATATCAGAATAATTACAATTACATTACACAAACATAAAAAAGTCCCATTCCTTTAAGTCTATGTCTAAGCATGTCACAGTAATAAAACCCTTTATTTTAAACAAAACCGGAATTTACCACTAATTCTATAACATCTTTTGTATTAGGATAAAAATATCAAATTCTCTAATAGATTCATTTCGATTACCATAAATTTCATGTATAAATGCTCCTCATTTGTTTATCTTAATGAATGGGCCAATCAGGTAGCTCAAACTTTAATATACATAGGAGGGTTAATATGGGAATTTTAAGTGGAAATCCACAAGAAGAGCCAATGCATTACGGCGAGGTTTTTAGCACATGGGAGTTCGTTATGACTGCCAATAAAGACATTGCAGATACGTTAGTGTTAATTAATCATGTGGGAGATAACGATTTAAAGAAATTATTACAAGAATCGGTTGAATCAGGAAAGGCTCAAGTACAACAAGTTTCTGAATTATTAAAAGCTAACGGTGTCGCTCTGCCGCCTGCAGCACCTGAAGCACCAAAAGCAGAATTAAATGACATTCCCGCCGGTGCTCGTTTTCCGGATGCAGATGTAGCAGCATCGGCTTCAATGGCTATTGCAGCAGCATTGGTTGCTTGTAGTCAAATAATGGGCCAATCCATTCGAGAAGACATCGCCATGATGTTTGGCCAAATTCATGTAGCAAAAGCAGCTCTAGGAGCTAAATACTTAAAATTAACAAAGGAAAAAGGCTGGTTAGTTCCTCCTCCCTTACATCATTATCAGCTCAACGATGAGTAAAACTCCTTAACCTTACCTCCATATATTTTACTACTCTTTTCTTTTTAATAAGGTAATTTTATCCAAATAGAAAGCTATATCTATAAATATCGAACCAAAAAATGTTCTGTTTCTGTTACAACTTAACCTACTTTTCTTTCATCATTCAAAAACACAACACGTGAGTATGAGCGTGTTGTGTTTTTACACTATATTCTAAATACGACACCTACCGTACCAATAATAGCCAATAATATGTTTACTGATATGATAACGATTAAGAATGTTAAAAATATTTTTTTCAAAATAGCCCCCCTAAAGTATAATCATTTATTTAATCATAATCATCATTATTTTCTGAATCAAGCCTTCATTATCATATTCATAAAATTAGTACGATATTTATTCTGACGAAATTCTAACATTCTTAGTATTATTTTAAATAGAAGGAGAAAGCTTTCATATATGCTACAATATGATTACATAACTGCAATAAAACGAATACTAAGTTCTTCAAATATCTGACAAGCACATATTGGAAACCGTATTTTTAATAAAGGAGGCTTATAAAATGGATGGAAAAAATGAGAATAAAATCAGCCTATCTCCAAAAACAGAAAACATATTATCTCAGATTAATAGTCAAACGAAGCTAGGAGACTTACGAAAAATCGCCAAGCAAATAAAAAAGGATCATGAACTAGCTATGGAGCTATGGTCTACTAAAGCGTTTTTGCCCAGACTATTAGCCATCTTAATTATGGACAAAAAACTTCTTTCAGAAGATGTGATTAATAAGCTTGATCAGGATATGCAATCACACGATTTTGTTGAGCGTAATAACTTAATGGATTGGTTAATGGCTAATCAACTCACTAAAGACAAGAAGAAAATTACATTGATAGAGTCATGGAAGAATAGTCCTTCTCCTCTTCAAAGGCGAGTTTTCTGGTATTATCAAGCTCGTTTAAGATGGACTGGACAAACACCGCCTGATAACACCCCAGATTTGCTTACGGCAATAGAAGATACTATTACGGATGAAGAGCCAGAGGTTCAATGGGCTATGAATTTCACCGCAGGATGGATAGGCGTTTATGATGAAAGAAATCGAGCACGTTGTATGAAACTTGGTGAGGAAACCGGTCTTTACAAAGGTGAAATGGTATCAAAAGGATGTACTCCTAACTATTTACCGGAGTTCATTACCATTGAGGTTAACAAAAGACATACTAAATAGTTACCTCTGAAAAATGTATTAGAGTTCTATGCAAAAAGAAATTTAAATCCTCAGTATGAATAGCGCATTTCTTTGAGAAGTACAGATTTCCCGCGGGGCGGGGCAATACAAATAAAAAATTAGTTACCGCCCTTCTAAAGATGGTGAACTGTCTTGGAGATGCGAACAGTTGGGTACCTAACATCAGTGAAGTTATTCATGCATATGATTCCATCTGTTTTTGATCTATTTAATTTTAATTTTAGTTTTAGTTTTGAGTAAAATCGATTAAGTGTACACTCATAAAGATATAGAGTCATTAATCAAAGCAATCGATATGCTAGATTAATGGCTCTTTTTATTTAAATTATTTGTAGGCTACATGAGTGAATTTCATCATTGCTCTATAAACGAGTAAAACCAACGTGTCTTATAAAATATGATTTAAATGTTTGGGAATTAACTTCTTGATTGAAAAAGTAGGTAGTGACTCCCAAAGGATGAGCGCAGTCTGAAGATCCGCTCTGGCGAAGCTCTGAATAGTCAGAGTTAGCTGAGAACAAGCCCTTGGGAAAGCATCTGCCTAAAGTGAAAATCAAAAACCAAAACGTTCGGTTTTCATTAAAAGATATGAATGATGAAATGGATTCACATATAAAAATTCATAAAAATGAAAAACCCTTAAAACGCAGTCAACTCTAGTAACCTTAGACGGTCACTAGAGTTGAAATCACTGCAATATTATCCTTTGAATAATTGAACAAACATTTTTCCGTATCTTCCACCGTCAATAACTCCAATTCCTACTTCTGTATAATTTGAATTAAGAATATTTTCTCGGTGTCCTTGTGAATTCATTAAAGCTTGGTGAGCTGCTCCAACAGATTGATTTCCTGCTAAATTTTCACCAGCAGTGCGATATGAAATACCGAAATGATTTAACATATCAAATGGAGAACCATAAGTTGGTGATTGATGGTCAAAGTAATTGTTGTCAATCATATCTTGAGCTTTTACTCTAGCAACCTTTGTTAATTCATTGTTGATAGTTAAAGGAGCTAGTCCTCTTTGTTGACGCTCTTGATTAACTAGGTTAACCATTTCTTGTTCTTCTTGAGTAACATTTGCTGTATTCTCATTTTGTACTTCTTCTTCTTCCACGACTGGTGTTTCTTCAACAGGCTCTTCGATTACAGGCTGTTCAGGCTGAGGTGCTGGTTCTTCTTCCTTCGGCTCCTCTACAGGCTGTTCAGGCTGAGGTGCTGGTTCTTCTTCCTTCGGCTCCTCTACAGGTTTATTTGGCCATTCAACTTGACATAGAAAAGGTAAAACTGAATTCCAATTCATATTTGCTAGTTGACTTCCTTCTAATAAACCTTGTAGTTTCGTTTGAGCCCATTCTGAAATTTCTTCATTTTCAATTGAATCAAAAGAAGAAATAGAAACTACTTTATAAGTATAAGGTTGAACTAAACTCTGCTTTGCATCAGCTTGTCCAGAAAACCCAGTAACGGCAAGCGCTGCTGCCAAAAATGTTGTAGCTAAAACTTTTTTCATGTTATAAATCCTCCCGATTTGAGAAATTTTTGTTTTCTACGAGTTGAATCGTAGCATAGCCTTTATCCATCTGACTATGGAAAAAGATTCATATTTTCGTGGAATAAATATGAAATATTTCAAACCTTTTTTTTCCAAAATCATGATGAACCAGATACCTTCTTTCTTTACCAACAAACGATTTTAGAGATGATGATGAGTTCGTCAACATCCTGTTACAAAAACGTAATATAGTACATTTAAACGTAAAGAAGTAGCTTCCGGCGCGACACGACTATCACGAAGCTACTTTTCACCTATTATTGGAATTTTTTTCATGGCTTATAGCCTATTTTTTTATGATAGATTAAAAATTGAGTTTTTGAGGTTTATTCTCTAATTCATTTAATTTGGAGATAGCCTCTCTAGATTTAAAGGAGGTATTTTTTTTGAAAAAGTTTACAATGTCTTTTTTGGCTGTAGCTTCTCTAGCGTTCTTAAATATAGATGAGGCAAAAGCACAAAGTAATCATACTGTTAAAGAGGGAGAGAGTCTTTATAAAATTGGACAGCAATACGGTGTAGCCGTGCAATCCCTTAAAGAAATGAATGAAAGAAACAGTAATCTTATAATGGTAGGCGAAGTACTTCAAATTCCAGAGTCTATTTCAGAAGCAGAAAAGGATTTATTAGCTCGTCTTGTTCGCGCTGAAGCACAAGGTGAACCCTATGCCGGAAAAGTTGCAGTAGCAACAGTTGTGTTAAATCGTGTTCAGCATACAGACTTTCCCGATACGATAACTGAGGTCATTCAAGAAGTCACACCATCTGGTCACTATGCTTTTACCCCTTATATGAACGGTGAAATCAATAAACCAGCAGATGCTGAATCCAAAGCAGCGGTAAATGAGGCTCTAGCTTTTGATGGACAAGGACAAGGCTCTATATTCTTCTATAATCCTCAAACAGCGACTAATCATTGGAATGCAACGAGAACAGAAACGATTACCATTGGTAAGCATGTTTTCTCAAAATAATCACGTAAAGACTCAGACCTTCTATGGCTGAGTCTTTTTTATCGTTATTCGATGTTTATTCAAACACTGATTAGCCTTTCATACTTTACTCCTATTGTTCTTACTTTAGGTTTCATAATAGAACATTAAAGGAATACTTTAAGTATAAGTAAGAAAATGGAGGTGCGGAAATTGACAAGAATTTCGAAGATCTCTTCTCTTCGTTCATCTCGAATTCAAGAGAATTATGTTCAGAGCTTTTCTCCAGAATCAGTAAAAAAAGTTGAACCATTATCAACGATCAATCGAACGGAAAACTATGCAGAATCTATTTCAGAAAACAAAATTATGTCTTTTGAGCAATATTATAATCAATTACAAAAGAACCCAAGCCATAAAACATCTAGTCAGTCTTCCTGTAAAAAGCGAAAAAAAACTAAACTTCAACCAACCTCGTCTATTAACCACTTTTTAGATAAATATAACCTTTTACTTAAAGAATTTCTGTTAAATGACTGTTTATATGGTTCTAATAGCTCAACACTTCTCATTAACTGTTACAAATTTTATAAAAACCCATTAAAAGCTTTGCACATTTCATTTAATGAAAAACAAGAATTAGTCAGAGACCATACCGAGAAAAAAGAGGAGAATGAACAACCGTCTATCTCAAAGTTAGAAAAACAAGAAGCTCTTTCTGCCTTTGAGCAATTCAAATTAGCTGTATTAAAATCCGTTCATATGATTTCAAAAGAAAAAGACCAACCTTACAATAGCCATTTAAATATTGCCGCTTATCAAGCAAGAGGGCTTGTTGTCGAATCAAGACAATAAGCTCAACCTCTCCCTCTAAACTCCCTTAAGCTTTCCTTCACATGACAAATCTATGGAATCCTGCTACAATGAGCCAAATATCACTTTCTTATTGAGAGCTTGGATTCCATTTAGGGGGAGTAACTATTGCAAATTATCCACTCACATACCCAATTAGATTTTGACGGCTTTGCCTCCATGATCGCAGCACAAAAATTATATCCACAAGCAAACCTAGTTTTACCTGAAAAGCAAAACCCCGCTTTAGCACAATTTCTTGCTATTCATCGCGATCATTTTCGTTTTTTAGCAAAAGAGGATATTACTTGGTCTAAAGTAGACACCTGTATCATTGTCGATGTAACGAATCCCAATCGAATAGAAATTCCTTATGAGCAGTTGAAGCATGCCGATTTTATTGTATACGATCATCATCCTATAAATGAAAACCGAATTAAAGCCTCATCAGAATCTATCGTAGAATTAGGGGCATCTGTTACGTTATTAATAGAAGAAATTATTGAGAATAACCTTACCATTACTCCTTTTGAAGCGACCTTATTCGGTCTTGGCCTTTATTCAGATACTGGACATTTCACCTATGACCATACAACAGCTAGAGACTTAGAGGCGGCAAGTTTTCTTTTTCATCAAGGCTTAGATTTAGACTTTATCAATCAATTTTCTGAACAAAGCTTTAGTGCAGAAGAACAAATTCTATTTAAACAGTTGTTAATAAGCGGTACCAAACATTCTATTGACGGGTTAACGGTTTTTCTAACGATATTTGAACAAAGTGAATATGTTAATCATCTAGCTTTTTTAACGGGAAAATTATTAGAAACTACAGAAGCAGATGCAGCGATAGCTGTTGTCAAAATGAATAAACACGTATATGTTGTTGCTAGAGGGCATGGCGAACGAATTAATGTTAGAGAACTTATTCTAAAACTTGGTGGCAATGGTCACGAACTAGCAGCATCAGCCACAGTAAAACGAGCAAACCTACAGACTGTTTATTCTGATGTCGAAAGTATGCTTCCTCTCATGCTCAAACCTGCCATTACGGCCGCTCAGCTTATGTCATCACCCGTAAAGGTGGTCCATGAAAAGGATAAAATTTCTTATGCCGCTGAACAAATGCAACAATTTGGTCATACCGGATTACCTGTACTATCAGAGGATGAGCAATTAGTAGGCGTTATTTCTAGAAAAGATGTAGATAAAGCTTTAAGACACGATCTTGGACATGCTCCTATCAAGGCATACATGACGACAGAGCCTATTACCGTTTCAGAATCTGTTACATTAGAGCATATTCAAGAATTAATGATTGCTCATAATATAGGAAGGTTATTAGTAGAAAGAGAAAATCGAGTTATAGGAATCATCTCTAGATCAGATATGGTTGAAGTTCTTCATAATAAACGATATCGAGAGCATTTACATAATCGTTCTGCCATTCATTCTTTAAATAAGGTTGATGGGCTTTTAAAATCTTCGCTATCTTCTGATACATTTCAACTCTTAAAAACGGTTGGAGAAGAGGCAGAAATAAAAGGAGTATCTGCTTATTTAATTGGAGGATTCGTCAGAGATCTTCTATTAAAAAGACAAAATCAGGATATCGATATTGTCATTGTCGGAGATGCAATAGCTTTCGGTCAGCATTTAGCTTCTATTATGCAAGGACAACTACAAGAGCATCAACAGTTTGGAACCGCAACTCTCATCCTATCCGATTCAAAAAAAATAGATTTAGTCACGTGTCGAACCGAATATTATAAAAATCCAGCTGAACTGCCGACTGTCCATTTTTCCAATTTAAAAGAGGATTTAGCTAGAAGAGATTTTTCAATTAATGCAATGGCTATCTCTTTAAATACGACGAATTTTGGAGAACTTATTGATTATTTTAATGGAAAAGTAGATTTAGTAGAGGGCAAAATAAGAATACTACACACGTTAAGCTTTGTAGAGGATCCTACTAGAATTTTTCGAGCTGTTCGTTTTGCACATCGATTAAAATACCGTTTAGATTCTCAGACACGTGAGCTTGCCAAAAATGCAGGAGCATCTTTAAAACGTTTAAGCTACACGAGGATTTTAGCTGAATTCCATCTCATTCAAAAAGAAAAAAACGGATATGAATTATTTTATCAATTAGATGAACTTTGTGTCTGGAATCATTTATTTAATAAAAGTATTACTACTGAACATTGGCATTTATTTGAAAAGCTATTGTTACACAAACAGGAAAAAACCATGATGCTTCTTACGGCGCTGATTTTTGAATCAGATGGCTGGATCGATATCATTACGCCATATGCTCTGACCGTTGAAGATAAGGTTTTTTTACAGCATTTAATTGAGGCAACAAACCTTCCACCTTTTAATAATATGGGTGAATTCCATAAGTTTGCTCACTGTTTAAAATCGGAAGCACTTATATTTTATGCCCTAAGCCGAAAAGGGGAATTCTCTAACCAAATTTTAGAATATGTTGCAAGAAGAGACAGCTTGAAAAGATTATTAAATGGTCATGATTTAAAAAAATTGGATGTTCCAGTAGGACCCCTGTTTAAAGAAATATTATTAAGACTTGAGCAAAGGCAGCTCAATCAAGAACTGCTGTCCAGAGAAGAAGCGATTAATTGGGTCAAAGAAGAGCTTCGTAATGAACCATATTAGTATTTCAATACAAAAGCTTATTATTTGAATCCATTTCATAATTCCTATCTTATAATGAAGACCGATCGATTTGTTTTTTGATTTACACTTTAGGTAGATGCTTTCCCAAGGGCTTGTCTTCAGCTAACTCTGACTACGCAGAGGTTCGCCAGAGTGGATCTTCAGACGGCGCTGATCCTTTGGGAGTCACTACCTACCGTTTCAATCAAGAAGTGAATTCAGAAACATTCAAGACATTTTTATGATGAATGGTCGGTTTTATTCGCTTATAGAGCAATGATGAAATTCACTTATTTACAAACCTGTTAGGAATTAATAAAAATAGGGCATTTATAAATGAAAAATCAATTCACCTCACAAATAGGCAATAGAGGAGAGTAAACATGTATGATTTTTATACAGCTTTAGAATATATTAATAAAAGGCTTTATGAACCAAATCATTTAACCATTGATTCGGTTCAAGAGGAAACACATAACTCTAAGTATGGTGCCGGTACATTCCGATTACTTGAAAAAACAGTTCGTTTCAGAGTTGCCCATATAACTCCAGCAAAAGTAGGTCAATTTGTTGTATTATGGGAAAAAGATGAATATAACAAAAACCAACCGTACTCCTATGAAGAATCACCTGATTTATTAGTCATTACTACCTTTAAAAAAGATGATGGTTTTGGACAATTTGTTTTTCCTAAAGACATTCTTTTCAAACAAAACATGTTTCGCTCTCATTCAACTAAGGGAAAAATGGCCATAAGAGTGTATCCAGAATGGGATTTACCACTTAATAAACAGGCAATTAAAACACAGAAATGGCAGTTACCTTTTTTTATTAATCTGACTAATCTCGATTACCTACCTACTGATTTACTAAAACTATACTTAAGATAAAATGTTTCACCAAGCAAATAAAAAAAGGGCTGTAAGATAAAAAAACGAGCTAATCGCCAGAAGGTCATACGATGACCTTTGAGACAGCCCGTTTTTTTTGATTTATTTATTCAAAACGCTTAAAAACTAAAGTTGCATTATGACCACCAAATCCTAAAGAATTACTCATAGCAACCTTTACATCCGTTTTTCTTGCTTCATTAGGTACATAATCTAGGTCACAATCTTCATCTGGTGTTTCATAATTAATGGTTGGTGGAATAATGCCTTCTTTTATAGCTTTTACTGCAAAAATAGCTTCAACTCCACCTGCGGCTCCTAATAAGTGTCCAGTCATAGATTTAGTAGAGCTAATCGCTAATTGATAAGCATGCTCTCCAAATACTTCTTTTGCCGCCATTGTTTCAAATTTATCATTATAGCCGGTACTTGTTCCGTGTGCATTTAGATAATCTACTTCTTCAGGTAATAAGCCCGCATCTTCAATAGCTTGTTTCATTGATCGAGCCGCACCCTCGCCTTCAGGTGCTGGTGCAGTAAGATGATAAGCATCACCAGTAGCACCATAGCCCACGATTTCTGCATAAATTTTAGCTCCACGCTTTTGAGCACTTTCTAAGCTTTCTAAAATAAGAATACCTGAGCCTTCCCCCATCACAAATCCATCTCTGTTTTTGTCAAAAGGTCTTGATGCTGTAGTAGGGTCCTCGTTGGTTGAAACAGCTTTTGCCGCACAGAAACCAGCTACGGCCATATTTGTAATAGGTGCTTCTGAGCCACCCGTTATCATAATATCTGCATCTCCACGTTGAATGACCTTAAAAGCATCACCAATAGAGTTTGTACCTGATGCACATGCTGTAACCGTACAAGAATTAATACCTTTTGCTCCTGTTGTAATGGAAACCTGTCCCGATGCCATATCTGGTATCATCATTGGTACAAAAAATGGACTTACACGACGATACCCCTTTTCTAAAAATTGATGAAATTGTTGTTCGTAGGTCTCCATGCCTCCAATGCCGGAACCAATCCAAACTCCCACACGATCCGCAATCTCATCTGTAATTTCAAGATTAGCATCCTTTAAAGCCATTAAAGAGGAGGCCACCGCAAACTGTGTAAAACGGTCCATTTTTCTTGCATCCTTTTTTTCCATAAATGCTGCTGGGTCAAAATCCTTTACCTCAGCTGAAACACTGATAGAGAAGTTTTCAGCCGGTACCCTTGTTAAGGGTCCGATTCCTGATTTACCGGTGATTGCTTGCTGCCAAGTTGTTTCTGCATCATTTCCAAGTGGTGTTACAGCACCTAATCCTGTAATTACTACCCGCTTTTTTTCCACAAATACTCTCTCCTTTTCTAGTCCAACTAACTTTATTTACCCCATTTTAAAGCAACTGAACCCCAAACTAAGCCAGCGCCAAAACCAACTAATACAACTGTATCTCCATTTTTTATTTTACCATTTTTCAAGTCGTCAACAAAAGCCATTGGAATAGAAGCCGATGAAGTATTTCCGTATTTCTGAACAGTCTTAGCCATTTTTTCCACTGGTAAATCTAGCCGCTCTCTTGCAGCTTCCATAATACGAATATTGGCTTGATGAGGAATGAGATAATCCACATCCTCTTTTGTTAATCCAGCTTTTTCAATAACTCTCATCGATGAATCTCCCATTTGTCGAACGGCAAATTTAAACACTTCTCGACCGTTCATCTCTAAAAATTCACCTTTATGATTAATATGCATACCACCAGCGCCATCTGCACCAAGTTCAAAGGCTAATATTCCTTTTCCATCCTCTACAGGTCCTAAAACAGCTGACCCTGCTCCATCTCCAAATAGAACAGCTGTGTTTCGGTCTGTCATATCTGTAATGCTCGATAGCTTTTCAACCCCAACTACTAAAACATACTTATAGGCTCCTGTTTGAATAAACTGTTGAGCCGTAGCCAAACCATATATAAAACCAGCACAAGCCGCGCTTATATCCATTGCAGCCGCTTTTTTTGCTCCTAATCTATCTTGAATAAGTGTAGAAACGGTTGGAAATGTCATATCTGGAGTGACTGTTGCCACTAATATTAAGTCTATATCTTCTGGATTGACATCAGCTTCCTTCAAAGCATCAACAGCTGATTGATAAGCCATTTCCGTACAGCTTATATCATCTGCAAAGCGTCTTTCCTCTATTCCAGTTCGAGTGCGGATCCATTCATCCGTTGTATCTAACGTTTTTTCAAAATCAAAGTTCGTTACTACCTTTTCGGGCACATAGCTTCCCATTCCTAAAATTCCTGCATTCGCCATCTCTTATTCTCCTTTCAAAGAGAAGTTCAATTCTTTTCTATTTACATTTCACTTAGTACCTGATACTAATAGTACATCAGAAAATAATCTGTGTCTAGAGTTTTCCTTTCTATCCTAACAGTTGTGTTTATGTAGCAAGAATGGGCATAAAACAAATTCACTTTTCTAAAATACTAGCCATAAACTATAACGATTAGACATTTGTGTAAGTTAGGAGGGATAGAATGTCTAGAAAAAAGAAGCAAGCTGAAAACCGTGATATTTTCAACGACCTTATGTTTGGTAAGCAGCCTGAGCCAGAACCAGAAAAAAAGCCTACCTTTCTATCAACGATTGAACAAATGACCCATTTTATTGATACAATTGGACCAACCATAGATAAACTTGCTCCGCTTATCGTTATTGCTCAAGCCTTTTTTAATAATGATACAAAAGGGAAAAAATCAGATAAAAAAGAAGAAAATAGTCCATAAAAAAGTGGAAGCCCTATGTGCTTCCACTTTTTTTAGTATTTCTAAAAATTTGGACCAAATTGAGGCCCGAAACTAGGGCCAAATTGAGGTCCATAACCTGGTCCGAATTGAGGCCCGAATCCTGGGCCATATTGTGGTCCATAGTTAGGTCCATAATTAGGCCCAAAGTTCGGTCCATAGTTTGGTCCACAATATGGACCGGCACAATATGGTGGACGGTTTCCAAACCCGCCCCCTCCAAATAGTAAGGGTCCAACAGCTAATCCAGCAACAAATGGTAACAGTGGAAAAAATCGTTGATCATTATTTCGAGCATTTCGATATGAGTTCGGATACCGATACCCATTATATGGATAATTCTGAATGAAGGACATCGTAAATGACACTCCTTTTATTGGATTACTGTTATACTATGTCCTTTTATTCTTATTGAAGCTTTTCCTATTGGATAAATGTCCTATTCAGAGCCTAATTCCTCTAAAAGCTGTTTAAACAATGGATCAAGCTCTTGCTTCATGAGCTCTTCCTCTCTCGTAGTAGCTTCCATTAATTGAATTAAACGATAGGATTCGAGAAATCCATCAATTTCACCTAATCTTAATTGGGAGATTGAATAATAAAAAAAGAGTCTAATATGTGATTTATTACTTTCTTTCATGATTTCTACAAACGGAGCTAATTGCTGCATTCCTGCTTCATATTTTTCAGATTTTACGAGAACGATTCCTTCTTTAATTTGATTCGCAAAATTCTGCAGTGGAAGCTGTTTCATGTTAATCAACCTTTCCTCTTTCTATCATGTAGTAAAAAAAGCTCAAAGCCGTTATTTCTGCTTGAGCTTTTATCTTATTTGTCTTCTTGTTGTTGACCGTCTATTTTTCCTAGCTCATATGCTTCATTCATAACATTCATTAACAAATTTAACATAGGCTGGGCATCTTCAATTCCTAACTGAATTCCCTTTTCTTCTAAAAATTTCTTTCCTTCTGGTAAATGTTTCATCGCAATTTGCATAAGCTTCATATTCATTTCAGAATTTGACAATCAAAACACCTCTTTAAAAGTTCATTATCTATAAGATACTAGTTTATGATTATTATGGCAAGTTGGAGTCTTGATATCTTTCTTCTTGCATTTCACCATTTTCTATATAATGGATTACTGCATCCTCCATATACTCAACAATGCCTTCAGAAACTTGCGACCCAAATTTTCCGAGACTAATCACACTATCTTGAAAATCAAAATACAAATTACCTGTATCCAGCTCACCATCTAAATATTTTCTCGTTACTATTTCATATAGTTCATCAACATGCTGAATCGTACTCGTTAAAACGGTAGCTTCTCCTAAATCAGAGAAATCAGAAACATATCCAATAATATAGAGACCATCATTTTTTATTTCTTCTAATACACTTATATGAAACCCATCACCGATAGGATAAAAAACATCTACTTCGTCATTCTTTAATGATTGATAGTAAGACAATGCTAACTCCTCATCCGTCCAACTATTTACATATTCTACTTTAACGTTAATATCTTCGTTTTCAAATTTTGCTCCTTCTATAAAACCTTCAATTTCAGGCTGCCATGGAAAAGCAGCAATGACTGCAATTTTGTTATTTTGACTCATAATAGCTGATAAACTTCCTGCAAAATAACCCATTGCATACCCATCAAAATGTAAGCTCGTCACATTATTTCCCTTCACATGACCATTAAAGCTAATAAAATGAATATCTGGGTATTCATCTGCCATTTCCGAGAAATAATGGGCATACATTTGTCCATGTCCAAAAATGATCGACACATCATTAAGATAAAACTCTTCAATGGTTGATTTGATTTTTTCTTCTGTATTCACTTCTTCCTTGGAATACACTTCAACGTCTAAGTTTGTATGAATGTTTAATAAGCCTTGATAACCTTTACTATTCCACCCTTGATCATAAATAGAATCCTCTAATAACAATCCTACTTTTTCCTTTTTTGTATGAACTACTTCATTTGAACAGCCAATAAATAGAACAATAGGCAGAAAAAAAATGAAAATCGTTCGTCTCAGCATGTTGGCACTCTCCCTATTTTTCAAACCATTTCTAGTATAAACACTGTTTGCCATAAAAAAAAGTAAAGATTCAAGAACTATCAACCACTTTCCATGACGTCTATTTTTACTAGTTCAATCTATGTAGATTCTATATCTATTCGTTATAACTATGACTATTTCCTCTTATCATGCTCGTATTTACTAAACTGTAATAAAAATGTAATTTTCATTTAAAAGGTGAATATGAAAGAAAAGATTGGTATAATATATCAACAGTTACAATGGAAATGAGGATTTTAACAATGAATGCATTTAAAGAGATAGAAACGAGAAGAACTTTTGCTATTATTTCCCACCCTGATGCAGGTAAAACAACCTTAACAGAAAAACTCCTACTCTTTGGTGGAGCTATTAGAGAAGCTGGTACGGTAAAAGGAAGGAAAAATAGTAAACATGCTATGAGTGACTGGATGGAAATTGAAAAACAGAGAGGGATTTCTGTTACAAGCTCTGTTTTAGAATTCATGTATGAGGATTATCATGTTAATATTTTAGATACGCCTGGACACCAAGACTTCAGTGAGGATACTTATCGAACGTTAACGGCAGCTGACTCTGCTACCATGCTAATAGATGCAGCAAAAGGTGTAGAAGCACAAACTAAAAAATTATTTAAAGTGTGTAAAATGAGAGGAATTCCTATTTTTACTTTTATGAACAAACTTGACCGTCAAGGTCGTGATCCTTTTGAATTAATGGAAGAGCTAGAAAACCTTCTAGGTATTCGCTCCTATCCAATGGGTTGGCCAATAGGAATGGGTCAGTCTTTTTCCGGTGTTTATGACCGAGTAGAAAAAAAGCTTGAATTATATAATCCGAATAACCCTAAAGAAATAGATGTCATTTCTCTAACTGGACCTGATGATCCTCTTTTAGATGAAGCGATCGGTGATCCAGATTTAGTGAGCCAATTTCGTGAAGAATTAGAACTTCTTGATGTCGCGGGAGATGAATTTGATTTAGAGAAGATAAAGAACGGAGAATTAACACCGATCTTTTTTGGTAGTGCCATTTCTAGCTTTGGCGTTCAAACCTTTTTGGATCATTTCTTAAAATTAGCTCCGGCTCCTACATCTCGTGCAAGCTCAAACGGTATCATAAACCCATTTGAACACCAAGGCTTCTCTGGGTTTATATTTAAAATACAGGCTAATATGAATCCAGCGCACCGTGACCGAATTGCTTTCCTTAGAATTACTTCTGGCAAATTCGAAAGAGGGATGAGTGTAAAACATGTTCGCTTAGGAAAGAACTTAAAATTAGCTCAGCCTACTCAATTTCTAGCGCAAAGTAGAAGCTTAGTCGAGGAAGCTTATGCTGGAGATATCATCGGATTATTTGATCCAGGTAATCTAAGAATTGGAGATACACTTGTTACCGGTCCATCCTTTGAATTTGCTGAAATGCCTCATTTCTCACCAGAGCATTTTGCTGCCATCACAGTAAAGGAAGCATTAAAGCACAAATCCTATGAAAAGGGACTCCATCAATTAACTGAGGAAGGAGCTATTCAGCTCTTTAAAACCTATAACCGATTTGTTGAACAGCAAATTGTCGGGGTCGTAGGGGTCTTACAGTTTGAAGTTTTAGAGCATCGTCTAAAAAGTGAGTACCATGTTGATATTCAGCTAGAGAAATTACCGTTTTCTTTTGCTAGGTGGGTTAGTGGTCCTGAAAAAGAAATGGAGAGCTTCAAAAAAAATCAGCGTAATTTGGTCACAGACCGAGACGGCCGCATCGTCGCTTTGTTTGACAATGATTTTCAGATGCGTACAGCTATCGATAAATATCCCGGGCTCCAATTTTATGAAAACTCATTTATTAAAGAGCAAGCATAAAAAAGAGGAGAAGGTAAATCCTTCTCCTCTTTCTTCTTATGAATCAAAAACCACGGCTTTTCCTTCTTCTAAAAATTCCTCAAGTGTCCATTCATTCTCATAAAGAATTTGGGCCATTTCTTCACCAATATACCTTATATGCCAAGGCTCAAAATCATAGCCTGTTATTTCCTCTTTTCCTTTTGGATAACGAATAATATACCCAAATTCATGAGCACGGTTTGCCACCCATTGTCCTTCTTCCGTATTTTCAAAATCAGCTGTTAACGCAAATTGATTACTGTTACTTGAAACGTCCATTGCGAGTCCTGTTTGGTGTTCGCTTTGTCCAGGCATTGCTACCACTGTTTGGTCTGAACCATGGTTTGAAATCGCATTTTCATATAAAGTATCTTGTCTTTCATAGGAACGGAATCCTGAAATTGCATAAAGCTCTATTCCATCCGCCTCAGCTGCTTTAAATAGTTCCTCTAAAGCCATTGCTGCTTCTTCTCTCAAATACCGCTTATCAATATCCTCTTCAAAAGAAAAGCGAACATTAGGAACGATTAAATCATCCGGGCGATACCCTTCAGGTAAAAGAAATTCACGATTAATCGCTGCATGGATATTCTCTGGATTTTGTACGACTGCTTGTCCATTGACCATCATAACTTCATTTTGATCATATTGCTTAAACTGTTCTTTAAATGCTTCTTCCACTTCATCTATTTCTTGCTCTTGTTCTACTACTTGCTCTTCTTCCACTTCTGGCTGTGGTTCACTTGGCGTTGCCGAAATCTCTTCTGTCTTTTCCTCGAAATCTAATTCTTGCTCTTCGACGCTCTGCTCCCCAAAGGAACAAGCACTAATCAAAACAATGAGTAATAGAGAAAGAAAAGAAATACTTATCTTCTTCGTCATAATTATAACCTTCCTTACCAAATAATCCTTATACTTGTAGGTATTAACCATATCTAATTATATTAAACCTATTAAAGTCTATAATTATAAGCTAGATTTACATTCTCGTAAACAAGTCAAAAGAACGATGTACTTTAGAGCTAGTATATCACAAAAGTAAATCATCTTTTGATTATCAAAATTTTTTTATTTCTATTTCATGTGAACTGAATTAAACTTAAAAAGAAAGATTTTATTAGCATTAGAGGAGGTCTAATTATGAACAAAAAAATTGGATTAGGATTCATCGGAGCTGGCGGAATAGCCGGTGTCCATCTAGAACAATTTCAACAATTAGAGCAAGCTCGGCTAATTGGAATCACCGATGTTTTCAAAAGCGCGGCTGAAGAAAAAGCGAAAAGATTCGGGGTTGAGATCGTATATAAAACAGCACAAGACTTGCTAGAAAACCCAGAAATAGATGCTGTTGTCATATGCGTTCCGAATAAAGAGCATTCATCATTAGCTATTGAAGCGTTGCTTGCAAATAAGCATGTCTTACTTGAAAAACCAATGGCTTTAAATAGTGAGCAAGCAAAAGAAATTGTTCGTGTCCAAAAATCAACAAATAAACAATTGATGGTAGCTCACCAAATGAGATGGCAATGGCACGTTCAGCAAATCATTAAACTAATAAATAAAAAGTCCTTTGGATCGATTTATCATGTTAAAACAGGTTGGTTAAGAAGAAAAGGGATTCCAGGATGGGGGAGCTGGTTTACGCAAAAGGCTGAATCCGGTGGAGGACCTTTAATAGACATTGGAGTGCACATGTTAGATGTTAGTTTATATTTAATGGGTAATCCTAAACCAGTCTCTGTGTTCGGCTCCACCTACTCGGAATTCGGCCCTTTACAAAAAGGAATTGGAGAATGGGGTAAACCTGATTGGCAAGGAAAGTATGATGTTGAGGACCTAGCAACCGCCTTAATTAAGATGGAGGATGGCTCTACTTTAAGCCTAGATGTAAGTTGGGCAGCTCATGTAGATACGGATAATCAACCTTATGTCCAGCTTTTAGGCACGGAAGGTGGGGCTCATATTCGAGGCAATCAAGCAAAAATATTAACAGAAAGCTTCAATCAAACGGTCGATTTACCTTTAAATCAGTCTGAAAGTGTGGAAAATGACCGAATTTTATTATCTAAACATTTTTTAGAATCCATTGTGCTCAATCATGAGCCATTAATACCTGCTACGAGTGGCTTAACCACTAATTTAATTTTAGATGCTATTTATGAATCCTCCCGTACAGGTGATGAAGTAAAACTCAATTGGGACCTATAAGAAATGTTACTACAAAACCTTTATTTATTACATAAAAAGCAGCGCTTTGACGTTGCTTTTTTATATTTATGTAGAGAACTTGCAAAGCTTCTCTTCTCTCAAGCCATCAAAAAGAGGCCAGGACAATTCCTCACGAATGAATAATTCCACACATGTTATGTCCCCGGCTGTTCGCTCGCCCAAGATAATTCGCTTTTGGTTGGGAGCTGCCAAACTAACTTTTTTCGGGATGGCCACTTCCTCCCACTGGAGTCTCTGTACCTTGTGTCCGCTAGCCTACTATTTTCATAGGGAATCTACCCGTTCAAAAAACCCCTCCTTTTTTAGCAAGGAGAGGTCTATCGTTATTTTGTATTTATCCACTACAAATCATTTCAAATTTCGCAATAGGGTTTTCATTTCTTTAAAAACAACTTCGGTCTCAAACTTTAGATAGCCATTAATTATGACCTTGTCGCCCAGAGCATGCCTTTTTTCATAAGCTTTTGAACTTCTTCTTGCTTCACAATTTCTAGTGAGTGACCTAGAGAACAATAATAAACTCGGCCTTTTCCCCATTGCTTAGACCATACGACTGGCATATGAACTTCTCCATTGACAGCATGTGGACCATCTACTAATGGAAATTTCGTAGTGGCATGAACATTAGCTGCTGGATCAACGTGCATATAGTATTGTTCAGATTTTACTTTAAAGGTTTTCATACCTGCAGTTAGATGATGGTTTTCATCTACAATGTCTACCTCATATTCAACTAAATCATTTCCTGGATGTGCTACCCATTGCCCCCCTACCATAAACTGGTAATCAACAGCCATTCTGAAGCTATCTCCCATTCCACCATGCAAGCCTGCAAGTCCTGTACCCTTCTCAACAGCTTCTAGCAAAGGCTTTAATTGAGACTCTTCAATTTGACCCTGTGTCCAGTTAGGAACGATTAAATCAAAATCAGTTAGGACGTATTCTTCTAGTACATCCAATGTCGTTTCCGTACTTACTTCATACCCTTCTTCCCTTAATTGCTGAGAAAGAAATTGACCAACCTCAATAGGTTCATGCCCTTCCCAACCACCTGAAAATACTAAAGCTTTTTTCTTCAATCCATACGCCTCCTAGTTTTCTGTTCAAACTAATAATGATGATTCATTAATAATTAATTTAGTTGCTAATTTCACCTGTTTATATTCAACTTTTGAATGGGCTATATCGTTTAATACCTTTTCAGCTGCATGCTTTCCCATTTCTCGAAAAGGTACCTCAACACTTGTTAATGTCGGGGTAACAAGTCTAGATAAGTCTGAATAATCATACCCTACTAAGGCTATATCTTTCCCAGGCTGTATTTCTAATTCTTCTAATCTTCTCATTACACCAATCGCCATTCTATCATTTGCACAATAAATAGCATCCATGTCCAATGTTAGAATAGAATCTGTTTTTTGATAACCACTTGTTCTACTATAATCTCCGTAGTGAATGAATTCTTCTAATAAAGGCAATCCCCACTCTTTACAAGCCTTTTTATAACCCGCTAATCGATCAGAGCTGTTCGAAAATACGAGAGGACCATTTAAAAAAGCGATTTTTTTACAGCCTTGTTCATATAAATGCTGAATCACTTGATGACTTCCATCTTCATGATTAGCATCAACCTCGGAAAATTCCTGAGAGGAGAAATGTTGATTCACCATACAGAAAGGCAAATTTCTTTTATGCAGTTTCTCAAGGTTTCGAATCTCTTCCTCTCTATGTTTTGCACCAAGAATTAGACAAGCATCGATTTCGTGACGTAAAAAGTATTGTTCATAATCCATAGGGTTACTTTCATGTTGAAACAATAACACCATATTATAATGGTTTTTTTCAGTCACTTCCCCTATTCCTTGTAAAACCTCTGCAAAGAAATAATTAGAGAAAACATTAGCAGAAGGAATATATGGTAAAACAACACCTATATTGCCACTTTTTCGTTTAGCAAAGTTTTGTGCCAATACATTTGGATAATAATTCAATTGAGATGCAACCTTTAAAACTCTCTCTTTCGTTTCTGCTTTAACTGAGTGGTGATTACTAAATACTCGAGAAACGGTTGCTTCTGAAACCTCTGCTATTTTTGCGACGTCTTTTCTTGTTACGTTTGACATTACAATAGTCCTTTCTTTTCACCATACCATCCTGCTATCGAACGGTATCAATCGATTTCCAGCTATTTTCAAGAGAAGATTGCTCAACTGCATGTAAGACCTCTTGATTTCGAAGTCCATCTATAAAGTCTGGTTTTGGCTGTGTTTGATTATCTATACCATCAAATAAATCCTTTACTAAATTAATAAATGTATGCTCATATCCTATAATGTGACCCGATGGCCAATAGGCGGAAGCATAAGGATGAATTTCTTCCGTACAGTTTATTGTTCTAAAGCCCTTTAATCCTTCTTCATCTCCTTCAAAGTAGACCTCTAGTAAATTCATATTTTCTAAATCCCACTTTATAGAGCCTTTTTCTCCATTAATTTCAAAACGATTTCCATTTTTATTTCCTCCAGCAAAGCGTGAGGATTCAAAAGTACCAATCGCTCCATTTTCGAATTTTGCAAGAAATAATGCTGCATCATCGACCGTGACTTGACCCATTTCAGTATTTTGATTTTTCTTGGCACTGAGTCCTTGAACCATATCTCCTGTTGGACGTTCTTTAATAAATGTTTCAAGCAAGGAAACAACATCCGTTATCTCACCAATTAAGAATCTAGCTAAATCGATACTATGAGCTCCAATGTCCCCTAAGGCACCTGTACCCGTAACCTCTTTATCTAGACGCCATGTAAGAGGAAATTCCGGGTCCATTAGCCAATCTTGCAAATAAGTGGCTCGAACTTGTCGTATCTTCCCTAATTTCCCTTCATCTATTAGCTTTTTCGCATATTGTACGGCTGGTGCAAATCGATAATTATGACAAATCATCGCAATTTTTCCAGATTTCCTTGCTACCTCTTCCATTTTTATAGCCTGCTCCAAGTTTAAAGCAAGTGGTTTTTCACAAATGACATGTTTTCCTGCTTCCAAAGCAGCAATCGCCATTTCAGCATGTAGATGGTTTGGAGTGACAATATCTATTAAATCAATCTCTGGGTCCTCAATTACTTTCTTCCAATCCGTTTCAGTTTGTTGAAAGCCCCAGTTGGTCGCAGCTTGCTTTACTTCTTGTTCATTTCTTCCACATAGCGTTTTTAAAACAGGCGTTTTTCCAGTTTTAAAATAGAAAGGCATATTACGATAAGCGAGACTATGCGCCTTTCCCATAAATTTATAGCCGATCATTCCAATATTAATTTGATTGCTCATTTTACATTCCCCTTCCTTCATTTAAAAGAATCATTACACCCACCACATATCATTTGGTTGCTCTCGATAAAGTACGGTTTGTAGGTTGCGCACAGCTGTAGCAAATCCCTCTTCAATGGACATGATTGGATCTTCATGCTCAATACTAACTACATAATCGTAACCAAAAGTTCGAAGCGCACTCATAATATTTGCCCATTCTTGCATACTATGGCCTAATCCTACGGAACGGAAATTCCAGGACCTTGTTTGTATGTTTCCGTATGATTGCATGTCTGTTAAGCCATACATATTTACGTTATCTTGATCAATAAAGGTATCTTTAGCATGGAAATGATGAATTGCATTTGCTTTTCCTAAAATTTTAATAGCACCAACTGGGTCAATTCCTTGCCACCAAAGATGACTAGGGTCTAGATTTGCTCCAATTGCATCAGAGGTCGCTTCGCGTAATTTCAATAATGTATAAGGCGTGTGTACTAAAAAGCCCCCATGAAGTTCTAGACCGATTTTCACTCCATTTTCATCTGCTAATTGAGCCATTTCCTTCCAATATGGAATTAATTTCTCTTCCCATTGCCATTTTAAGATATCTTGAAAATCATTTGGCCAAGGTGCTACTGGCCAATTGGGGTATTGATCATTTTCAGATGCTCCAGGTGTTCCACTGAACGTATTAACAACTGGAATATTTAATAAATTGGCTAGCTTAATAGACTTCACAAAAGCTTGATGACAATCCTCGGCAAAAGCTTTGTCAGGGGAAAGCGGATTACCATGACAGCTTAATGAGCTTATGTTCAAGCCTCTAGATGTAACCGCATTCAAAAAGGATTCTCTTTTTTCTTTGCTTTCTAGTAATTCATCTAGTTTACAATGTGCATCCCCTGGATAACCCCCTGTTCCAATCTCAACAGAATCCAACCCAGATTCCTTTACATAATCCAACATCTCTTCAAATTTCTTGTCAGAAAATAAAACAGTAAATACACCTAACTTCATCTTCTACACTCTCCTTTAGCTTTTGTGATTTAAATAACATTTAAAACTTTCGCTTAAGCAAAAAGATGTACACGCGTACATTTTCTAACTTTCTGATTATTTTGTCAAGAGGTTTCACCTTTTTATTTATAAGATCGAATGAATTTCATCCTTCCTATCTTTTAATAAAAACCGAAAGATTAAGTTTTTGATTTTCACTTTAGGTAGATGCTTTCCCAAAAGCTTTTCGTCAGAGTGGATCTTCAAACGGCGCTCATCCTTTGGGAGCCACTACCTACCATTACAATAACGAGTGAATTCGCAAACATTCAAGACATTTTATAATAATGGTTTGGAATCGTTTACTTATAAAGCAATGATGAAATGGACTCTATTATCAAAAAATGACGTTTAAGTAATAATGAGCCCCCAATCGCTCATCTATTTCATAGAAAATCATCAAATGTAAAAGGACCTTCCTTCTAATCAAAGTAAGGAAAGTCCTATTCGTTGCTTATTTTATATTTTGCTATATTAAGAACTTTATAAACAGAGTAATTTTATGATTGTCCTTTTTGGGCTTGCCATTTTTGATGATGCTGCTTCTGTATTTCAAGTCCTTCTTCAATCGTTGTTTTGGCTTCGAACTGAAGTAACGTCTTCGCTTTTTCAATCGATAAGGTCGATACAATAGAGCGCTCTCTCAATTTATCAGGCTCATCGGTTAATAATTGAATACCAGCATACCATTCGTCCCGTTTTCCAGTCGCTATATGGAAAATCTCTTTTACATGTGGAGTTTGAATGGCTAACATCAATGCCTCTATTAAATCATCAATAAATAGGACATCTATTAATGACCGGTCAATACTAGGCTGGTCTACTTGATTTAACAATTGCTGATAGGTCATATCCTCACGCTGAAACGGACCATAAACGGTTGGCAATCGATAAATTAAGAAATCAATTCCTTTTTCTTTACCTATTTTCTTTATAATAGTTTCACTTGCCAACTTCGTAATCCCATAGGCAGAAGTGGGGTTTGTTGGCGTTTTCTCCGTAATAAGTCCAGGTCTTTCGCCATAAACCTGAACAGTAGATGGGTATATAAACCGCGTTTTCTCTGAGCAATTCATTAAAAGTTGTTTCGTTAAAAATACATTATTGGCAATGACTTCTTGTAACCTTGGCCATTTACTATCAAACTTTGTCGAGGCAGCTAAATGAAACACCACATCAGCATCAGCTAAAACTTCTTGCAAATCGACATTCTCTATTTTTTCTTTAATTAAATGAAATAAAGCGTTACGGCCTAAACGCATTCTCATTTCTTCAATCTCTCGTTCTCTATCTTTTGGGACTTCATCAATTCCTACTACCTCATATCCTGATTGGACTAAACGTTGGCATAGGTGATAGCCTATAAATCCCATCGCTCCTGTTACAACAACCTTTTGCATGTCTATCCTCCTAATCATATCCATTCATTTCCTGAATCTATCTAGCACACCCCCTCCTCCTAATTAGAGAAGAGAGGGTTTTATAGCTTTTTTTCATTTTTTTTATAAAACGTACACACTGGCTGCAAAAAGGATGAAAAGCTTTTTCCAAGCCCGTATAATGACAAATTCATGTTTTCATTTTGTTGATGACACGCCTTTTCAAAAGGTCGACTATGAACTTCCATTGGATACTTTTTTTCTGTCATTAATTGATAGATTTGTATGGGTGGCAATGGTTTAATTTCACCAAAATCAATGACCTTTTTACACGCTTCTTCTGTAACTTGACTTTCTTTTAAATCATGAGCCATCGCAAACTCCTGTACAAACCTTTTATAAAACAATTTATTGCTTTTTTCTTGTACATATACTTTATCTACATAAATACAAGGATTTAAAAGGAATACAGACCGAATGAAGTTCTTTTTATGCTCCATTAATTTCAGGGCGACTAACGCTCCCATCCCTTCGGCAAACAAATGAAATTTTTGATTTAATATTTGCTTTTTTATAAGTTGATGATGAATCTTTTCTAAATACTGAACCGCTTTTTTACTACCCCAATGCTTCCCAAATAATTGTGAGGTTATTACCGTATATCCTTCTTCTATTAAAGAGTTCAAAAAAGCCTGACGCTCGGGATGTTGCTGCCAAATACTCGAATCCTTCTCCACAGGACGCTCATTTTCTGAAAGCAAGATGATTGCGAAGCCATTAGGACGATAAGGCAAATAAACAACATTAGCTTGATCTTCTAAATAAAAATAGTGTGCAAAAGTACTCATGTCCTCGCCTCTTTATCATATTCTTCTCCTAATCTTGTTCATCCTTATATTACCGTATGCAACCATCAATCATTCGGAAACAACTACGGTCAAAAATAAACAAGAATCTACTTTAAGGAGATAGCTTCTGAATTTAACGGTTTGGATATTTATATGATTTATTAGACATTTTCATGAAAATACCTTTTACAAATTGAAAAACCCTTATCTAAAAAAACTATTTTTAGATAAGGGACTACTATATCATCGTATAACAAGTATTTAGCTTTTGACAATCGATGCAAGAATAGCTTTTTGAGCATGCAACCTATTTTCAGCCTGATCATAGATGACCGATTGCGTACCATCTATAACATTTGCAGCTACTTCCTCACCACGATGTGCAGGTAAACAATGTAGAAAAATGTAATCAGACTTCGCAAGGCTCACTAGCTCTTCATTCACCTGAAAATCAGAAAAAGCATCTTCTCGCTTTTGTTGCTCTTGCTCATATCCCATACTTGCCCAAACATCCGTGTAAATAATATCCGCGTCTTTAACAGCTTCTTTAGGGTCCGAAGAAGCAGATACATTCCCACCCGTTTCTTCTGCCACTTTTTTGGCTTGCTCTAAAACATTAGCATTTACTTGGTAACCTTCAGGTGAACAGACTTGAACGTCCATGCCCATTTTTGCTCCAGCGACTAATAAAGAATGGGCAACATTATTGCCATCACCGATATAAACTAGCTTTAGACCCTTTAACTTTTTCTTATGCTCTAAAATGGTCAATAAGTCAGCCAAAGCTTGACAAGGGTGGTACATATCCGTTAAAGCATTGATAACAGGAACGCTAGAATGCTGTGCGAATTCTACTACTTGCTCATGAGAATTTTTTCGAATCATAATCGCGTCGACATATCTGGATAATACTTGGGCTGTATCCTTTATTAATTCTCCTCTTCCGATTTGCAGGTCCTTTGGACTTAAAAATAAAGCATGTCCACCTAGCTGGGTCATCCCTACTTCAAATGAGACTCTAGTTCTTGTAGAAGAATTTTCAAAAATCATTCCTAATGATTTACCAGCTAAAATAGGTGTTGGTTGACCATTTTTTAATTTTTCTTTCAAATCGATAGCTAATTCAAGTAACTGCTCAATTTCTTGAGGGCTATAATCGAATAAAGTCAAAAAATCTCTATTTAATAGTGTATCTTGCTTCATTTCTCCTACTCCTTTATTTAAAAAAGCCAGCCTTTTTCTTAAATAGATGATATAGCTGGCTCCTTCCCTTTTTTTAACCACTCTTGTAATGATGTGCAAGGAATATCGCCGTTTAACTCAGCACCCTGAAGCATAGCTTCTAAGGTAGTTAATTCGGTAATGACCGTTATTCTTTGTCTTAATGCTTCTTTTCTGTTCATTTCGCCTGTTTTAAAGCCAGGCTTTGGTAGTGAAATTAGGGCAATACAATCATCTCTTTTTAACCAATCTGAGAAATGCTCATATGTGAAAGTAAAGCCTAACTTCTCTAACGCTTTAGCGTAAGAGCTCTCTTTCCAACTATAGCTTGGATCTGCCTCAACAAAAATCGAACCTTTCTCCCTAAAGAAAGCTGGGATTTGTCCTTGTGACCAAGCAAAGGCTTTATGAAAAGCTTCATCAATATGATTACTTATACTGATAAGTTCACCCGTAGATTTCATTTCAGCTTCTAAAAGCGGATCTAGTCCTGAAAGCTTTTGATGAGAGAAGATAGGTGCCTTAACCGTATAAAAGGAAGGTGAATCAACGATTTTTTCCTTAACACCAATCTCTTTTAATGATTGACCTAATAATAATTGGACCGTTTGATGTATAAAGGGCTGGTCATAGACTTTACTTAGTATTGGAACCGTTCTAGATGCTCTAGGGTTTATCTCAATCACATAAACTTCATTTTCATAATAGACAAATTGGATATTAAAAATCCCTTTAAAATCCATTCCTTGAGCGATCTTTTCTGAATATTGAAGGATCGTTGCTTTCACTTCATCACTAACCGAGAAAGGTGGAGTCACAGCCATGCTGTCACCTGAATGAACCCCTGCTTTTTCTACGTGTTCAAACATTCCTGCAATATGAATAGCTTTTCCATCCGTTAAAACATCGACTTCAAGTTCAATACCTGGGTAGTAGGCATCAATCAGAACAGGGAAAGACGTGTCATTTTTCTTATCCTGATAATAACGTTCAAGTTCCTCTTGATTCGTAAAAATCATCATCCCTTGACCGCCAATGACATAAGAAGGACGTATTAAAATTGGATACCCTATGTTCTTTGCTTCTTTAATCGCTTCTTCCTCGTTATTTGCAATGACACCTGGAATATGTGGTACGTCTACCTTTTGCATAAATTGGTAAAATAAACCTCTATCCTCGAGCATATCGATACAAGAAAGATTTGTTCCAAATAATGTAACTCCAGCCTGTTCTAAGCCTTCTACTAAAGAGATAGCCGTTTGACCACCAAGCTGAACAATAACACCCTCTACCTTTTCTAATTCAACCACATCTAGAACATCTTCAACGGTTAATGGTTCAAAGTATAATCGATCGGCAGTCGCATAATCGGTACTAACCGTTTCAGGATTATTATTCATGATGATAGCCTCATAGCCTAATTGATGAAGACTATGAGCACCATGAACCGAACAATAATCAAACTCGATACCTTGACCAATTCTAATAGGTCCAGAACCTATAATTAAAACTTTTTTACTGTTCTCAGATGGAACAACATCATTTTCTCCCGTCCAACTTGAGTAAAAATAAGCTGTTGATGCTGTAAATTCACCTGCACACGTGTCCACCATTTTATAAGAAGGATGAATATTCAATTCCTTCCTCTTACTTCTTATTTCCTGTAAATCTATCTTCCACTTTTGAGCTAACCACTGGTCAGAAAATCCATATCTTTTAAATCTCTGTAAAACGTTTTTGTTTAAATCGGAGAAAGATTGCTGTTCAATTTCTTTCTCCAGTTTTATTAAACGTTCATAAGCATTTAAAAAGAAATAATTAATTTGAGTCGCTTCATGAAGCTCTTTAACCGTTATACCTCTTCTTAAAAGCTCTAACATTGCAAAGAAACGACGATCCTCGGCTTTCTTTACGATTGACCATAACTCATCTATTGACCATAATTCTAATTGCTTAAGTGAAAGGCCTTCTGTTTTAATTCCTAATGAACGAACAGCTTTTTGTAAAGCAGCTTCTAAATTTCGTTCAATGGCCATTACCTCACCTGTCGCCTTCATTTGCGTGCCTAATGAGCGATCAGCATGGACGAATTTGTCAAATGGCCAACGGGGAAATTTGACAATTACATAATCTAACGCAGGCTCAAAACTCGCATACGTATGGCCTGTTACTGGATTTAGTAATTCATGTAAATGGTAACCTAAACTAAGCTTGGCAGCCATTCTTGCAATTGGATAGCCAGTAGCTTTTGAAGCTAAGGCTGAGGAACGGCTAACTCTTGGGTTCACCTCAATTAAATAGTATTGCTTACTGTTCGGATCCAAGGCAAATTGTATATTACATCCACCAACAATTCCTAGCGCTCGAATAATTTTAATTGAAACCGATCGAAGCATTTGATATTCAACATCTGTCAGTGTTTGTGAAGGTGCGACGACGATAGAATCTCCAGTATGTACACCAACTGGGTCAATGTTTTCCATATTACACACAGTAATACATGTATCATTACTATCTCTCATCACTTCGTATTCGATTTCTTTAAAACCTGCAATGCTTTTCTCAATCAAGCATTGATTGATTGGACTAAGCTCTAACCCACCACGAATAATGGATTGTAACTCCTTTTCATTCTCGGCAATACCTCCACCAGCACCACCTAAAGTATAAGCAGGTCGCACAATAATCGGATAACCCGTTTTGTTAGCAAATGCAAGAGCTGCATCAACCGTCGTCACAATTTCACTCTCAGGAACCGGCTCATTTAAATCATTCATTAGCTGTCTAAATAACTCTCTATCTTCGCCCTTTTTAATCGAATCAATAGGCGTACCTAATAAATCAATTTGGTGCTTATTTAAAATTCCTTGGTCATGTAAGGCTAATGCTAAATTTAATCCTGTCTGTCCACCTAGTGTAGCAAGAATTCCATCAGGTTTCTCTTTGATGATAATTTTTTCTACATTTTCAACGGTTAAAGGCTCAAAGTAGACGATATCTGCACAAGACTCATCTGTCATAACTGTAGCAGGATTATTATTTAATAAAATAACCTTTACTCCTTCTTCTCTTAACGCCAAACAGGCCTGTGTACCAGCATAATCAAATTCTGCCGCTTGACCAATGACTATTGGTCCAGAACCTATAACTAGTACAGAATTAATCTCTCTTTGTTTAGGCATATACTTTCTCTCTCCCTTTTGACTTCAGCATCTCAACAAACATATCGAACATACTTTCACTATCACTAGGCCCTGGATGAGCCTCAGGGTGGAATTGAATGGTTAGAATAGGATGAATTTCATGCTCTAAGCCTTCAATTGATCCATCATTTATGTTATAAAACCTAGGTTTAAACCCTGTATTAGCTAAACTATCTTCATTAACAACATAGCTATGATTTTGTGAGGTCATATACACTTGATTGGTGCTCGTATCAATAACTGGCTGATTCGCTCCTCTGTGTCCAAAGCGAAGTTTTTTAGTGTCAGCTCCAAAAGCCAATGCTAATAATTGATGTCCTAAGCATATGCCTAGAGTAGGATATTTGCTCGCTAGCTTTTTTATACTGCTTAATTCACTTTCTAATTGCTTAGGATTTCCTGGACCATTTGATAATAAAATACCGTCGGGAGATAATGCTTCCAGATGATCGTCCACCATTTTGTAAGGCAAAACCGTTACTTTCATTCCCTTATTCAAAAGCATATCTACCATTGATTTTTTATAACCAAAATCGATTAGAACGACATGCTCATCACCTTCACCATATTCAGTGATTTCAGTTGATGTAACCTGTGAAACCACATTAACATTTTCGAGAACCTCGTATTGATCGAAGGTAACCTTTGAAGGGTCCGTTGTCAGTATGGCTCTCATATCACCTTGTTCACGGATTCTTTTTACTATCGCTCTAGTATCTACATTTTTAATTAACGGAATATTAGCTTCCTCACAACCAAGTTCCAGTGAATGTTTACATTCATAATGATAGCCATTTTCTGAAAGCTCATGAACGATTAAGGCCGATGCCTGTGGTTTAAGACTTTCAAAATCATGTTCGTTTATTCCATAATTTCCTATAAGAGGATAGGTGAAAATAACCATCTGACCTTTAAAGGAAGGATCGCTTAATACTTCCTGATAGCCCGTCATTCCTGTAAAGAAAACAATTTCCGCATGTATGTCCTCTTCTATAGTCCCTACCATTTCTCCAGTAAAAACTTCTCCATTTTCTAATACAATATATCCTTCCATCTCCATACCTCCGTCCAACGAATGTTCATTCTATCCAGTGTATTTTTATGCATTCATAAACATAAATAATTAAAACGTATATTTCTCTACGCTTCTATTGAGCTTTTTTCTTCCTGAGATACTTCCTGAATAACTTCTGACAATATATCTATTGCTTGATTTAGCTGTTCCGTCGTTACGATGAGTGGAGGTAAAATACGGATTACGTTAGGTCCTGCTTGTAATACTAATAATCCTTTATCTCGACACGTTTTTAAAATTTTATCGACAGGGATTTGGCACTCAATCCCTATTAAGAATCCTAGTCCTCTTACTTCTTTAACTAACGAACATTCTTTGAACGTACTTCTTAAATTCTCTAAGAACTCCTCTGAATTTTGACGAACTTCCTCTAAAAAGCTTTCTTGGAAAACTTCCGTTAAGACCGCCTTGGCAGCCGACATAGCCAATGGATTCCCACCAAAGGTTGAACCGTGAACTCCTGCAGTAAAGTAATCTCTTAAGCTAGCTTTTCCTAGCATCGCTCCAACTGGGAAGCCATTTCCTAAGCCTTTGGCAACTGTTACAATGTCGGGAGATAAATCATAATGCATATAGGCGAAAGGTCTTCCTGTTCTACCGATACCCGTTTGTATCTCATCGACAATGAGTAAAATATCATGTTTATTTAAAAGTTGTTTTAGCTGTTCGATATAAGAAGCACTTAAAAGCTGAACGCCACCTTCTCCTTGAACAACTTCAATCATAATAGCAGCCACTTCATTATCAATTAAAGACTCTAGTGCATGAATATCATTTATAGGTGCATAAACAAAGCTGGAAACTAAAGGACCAAAACCACTATGAATCTTTTCTTGTCCTGTTGCTGTCATCGTAGCAAATGTTCGACCATGAAATGAATTTTTCAAAGTAATTATTTTGTGCTTATTCGTTGCTTTTCTAGCTAATTTAATGGCAGCTTCATTTGCTTCAGCACCACTATTACTAAAGAAAACATAATCAGCACAGCTATGTGTGACTAAAAGTTCAGCTACTTCCTCTTGCCCTTTTATTTGAAACAAATTAGATGTATGCCATAATTTGTTTAATTGCTCCTGAACTGCTTTATTTACCTTTGGATGATTATGTCCTAAATTACATACGGCAATTCCAGAAATAAAATCTAAATATTCTTTGCCATTGTCATCTATTAGTGTGGCTCCGTGACCACTTTCGGCTTTCACTTCCCATTTAGCATAAGTTGGAAATAAATAACTCATTTACATTCCTTCCTTCTATAGCATATTCGTTACTGTTTGCTTTTTTACAATTTTTGTACCGTACAATAATTGCTTAGAGTTAGGCTGACTTAAATAGCTGCCTTTACCATTCATAATCCAAACTGCATTTAGTGGACCTGTTAAGCTTTTTATCGCTGCCTTCACCTTCGGAATCATTCCACCGTATATCGTTCCATCCTGTATATAATGTTCGATTTCTTCTGAAGTGACGACATCTAGCAATTGATTATCTTTTAATATTCCATCTACATCCGTAACAAATACTAATTCTTCTGCATCCATGGCAGAAGCAATCGCTGCCGCTGCACTATCTGCATTTACATTAAAATGCTGTCCTTTATCATCAATCCCTATTGGAGCAATAACTGGTATATAACTCTTCTGTAAAAGCTCGTTAATTAAGACACTGTTTACATACACAGGCTCTCCTACATATCCCAGCTTCTCTTCATCTATTGCTTTAACCACTAGTAATCGACCATCACTTCCCGATAATCCAATAGAATCAGCACCCTGCTCCTGAAGACTTCTTACTAATTGTTTATTCATTTTCCCACACAGAACCATTTCAGCTGTTTCTAGAACCGCATCAGTTGTTTTTCGTAATCCCTCAACAAAAGTGGTTTTTATTTTTAACTGGGTTAGCATTTCATTGATAGCAGGGCCACCACCATGAACGATAATTGGTTGCTTTCCTGCCAATTTTAATGACATAATACTTTCAAAGAACGTATCTGTTAATTCAGAAATGGTACTGCCTCCACATTTAACGACGACTACTTCACTCACGATGCTTTCCTCCCCATTACGTTCTATAACCGGCATTGATTCTTACATAGTCATAGGTTAAGTCACAACCCCAAGCCTTTCCGAACCCATTTCCAACATGTAAATCAACAAATATTTGAACGACGTCATTTTTTAAATAAGTCGTAGCTTCTTCCTCAGAAAATGAAACAGGACTGCTTTCCTTTAGCGTATTTATTGAACCTAAGCTAATATCAATGGTATCAGGATTTATTTCACAGCCGCTATAACCAATCGCACAAATAATTCTCCCCCAATTTGCATCCGTTCCATAAACAGCCGACTTTACGAGGTCTGAACCTACTATTTGTTTTGCGACCATCCCTGCTTCTTGGTCATCTAAAGCTCCAGCCACAATCACTTCTATAAGCTTTGTAGCTCCTTCGCCATCCTTAGCAATTTGCTTGGAAAGTGATTCACATGTTAATTCTAAAGCTTCATAAAATCCAGACCAATCTGGATGTTCTGGCGTTAATGGCTCATGCTTTGCTAGAGCTGAAGCCATCACTACTGCCATATCATTTGTAGATGTATCACCATCAACCGTAATTCGGTTAAAGGTTTTATTCGTAATAGAGGATAAAGCACTCTGTAACTGAGCCGAATCAATATTTGCATCTGTCGTAACAAAAGACAGCATAGTTGCCATATTAGGATGAATCATTCCCGAGCCCTTTGCTACTCCCCCTATCTTCACACTAACTCCATCCACAGTTGTTTCATAACAAGCCATTTTTTTAGTTGTATCCGTTGTTAATATCGCTTCATTAAATTGTTCAGCATCTAAAAATGACTGCTTAGGTGAAAGTAAATCAATTCCTGCTCTAATTTTATCCATTTGCAAATATTCACCAATGACCCCAGTTGATGTAACGGCTACTAGATGCTCTGGACATTCGAATTTTTTGGCTCCAAGACTTCTCATTTCATAGGCATCTTGTAGACCTTGCTTTCCAGTACATGCATTGGCATTTCCACTATTCACAATTAAGGCTTTGATTTTGCCTTCCTTCGCAATACTCTCCTTTGTTACCTGTAAGGGTGCTGCCTGGATTTTATTTAATGTATAGACAGCTGCTGTTGCTGCTGGTACTTCACAAACAATTGCACCTAAATCAAGTCTTTTTCTCTTAACACCTGTATAAACTCCAGAGGCTTTAAAGCCTTCAGGTGATAAAATGTGTCCATTTTCAATTTCGCGCACTTGCTTCTCTATTTTTACTGTACTCACTACTCTACACTCCCTATGGATAAACTGGCGTAAAAGCAAGCCCTTCTTGCTCACTCCAGCCGTTCATTATGTTTAAGTTTTGAATGGCTTGACCTGATGCCCCTTTAACAACATTATCAATAACTGAAACGATGGTTATTCGTTGTGTTCGTTCATCAATCGTAATACCGATGTCACAATAGTTACTTCCAAAAACCTCTTTTGTCGAAGGATACATTCCGTTTGGCCTTAAGCGGACAAAATGATCGTTGGCATATGTATCTTTATACAGATTTCTCAAAAATTCTTCTGTCATTGTCTCTTTTGCTTTTGCATAAATCGTTGTCATAATACCTCTTACCATTGGTACTAAGTGAGGTTGAAAGGTAACATAAGGTAAGTCATCATCCCACTGTCTTAGTTCTTGTTCAATTTCAGGAGTATGTTTGTGCTGATTTATTTGATAAGCTTTGAAATTTTCATTCATTTCACTGTAATGTGTCATTTCACTTGGAGAGCGTCCAGCCCCTGAGGTTCCTGACTTTGCATCTATAATCACTGTATCTAAATCTATTAATCTCTTTTTTACAAGTGGAGCTAATGCAAGTAACGTCGCAGTTGGATAGCAGCCTGGGTTTGCAATAATGGATGCTTTTGCAATCTTTTCTCTATTCCATTCACTCAAGCCATAAACAGCCTCATCAATAATCGATTGATTCGCTGCTTTTCTTTTATACCAATTTTGGTAAACACCTCTATCTGTAATTCTTAAATCTCCAGACAAATCAATCACTTTAAGACCCTTATTTGCTAATGGCTCTGTAATTTCAGCCGATACACCTGGGGGAGTAGCTAGAAATACGGTCTCTACTTGTTGACTTATTTTATCTATATCAATTGGCTGTAAGACCTGTTCATAAATATTCGTTAAGTGTGGATACGATTCATGAATATGCACTCCCTCTTGCGAAGATGAATAAAGGGTAATATCACTTACCTTTGGATGCTGATGAAGCAATCTAAGTAAGTCTGAACCACCATATCCTGTTGCTCCAACAATTCCTATCTTCATCTAATCCCTCTCCATTTCCGTTCACGAACTTTTTTTTATCTTGCTAACATTATAAATATGAATAAAAATAAATTCAACTGTATTTTTATTTTATTTTAAATTTATTTGAAAACTATTTTTTTTCAAATAGGAGAATCTAAATAAATTGAAATAAAAAAGGGCATTTTAATTGAGAAATCTAGCTGTTTTCTTTTTTATAGTAATCTCTCTCTCGTTCAATCTTGATGACTTATAGGATACTTTTTCTATGGATGGCATTCAGAATTTCTAGCACTTAATGAATGAATATCCATTTTAAACATTTACGATGTATCCCTTTTTATACATAAAAAAGACGCCCTTGAGATCATTCTCAAAAGCGTCTGTTCAAACTTTTCGGTTACATTTCATTTTCAATCGTTCTTTTAATATCCTCTATAATAGGTTCTTGGTTCGGTTGCAATCCACTGTACTTTCTTATAACTTGCCCTTCTTTATTAATCAGGTAAAATTGGGTAGAATGAATAATATCGTCATTCTCTTTATCTTCTTGTACAATCGCTGAGAAGGCTTCATTAGATAAAGCGGCCAATTCTTCGATTTCATATCCAGACAAGAAGTGCCAAGTTTCAAGATTTGCACCTACATTGCTTCCGTATTGTTTTAAGTGGTCTGGCGTATCTCTTACAGGATCCACTGTAAAGCTAACAAATTGAAGTTCCACTCCATCTCCTTCAAGTGTTTCCTGTAGTCTCTGCATATTGGGGGTCATTGTAGGACATACCGTTGCACAATAAGTAAAGATCATATTGGCTAAATAATACTGCCCTTCAAGTTGCTCGGTTCCAAATGCTTCATTGTTATGATCCGTGAATGTAAATTCTGGCATGCTTCCTTCAAATTCATAACCTTCTGAGCTTGAGCTTCCTAGCTCATACATCCAGCCACAGCCTGATAAGAATAAAACCATCGTTATAAAAATAAGCTTTTTCATTCTATACGAACTCCTTTATTCTGTGCGTAATTTTTGCGGAATATCACTAATTGTAAGCTCACCATCTTGTTGCTTTTCTTTTGTAATCCATTGTTTAAATACATAACCAATGGTAATTCCATATATAATCTCTTGCATAATCTTCATTAATACGCCTGCCAGCTGCTGGTCCATTCTCGATTCAAGGAAGGAAAAAGAATTTGGACCTGAAAACAGTTCATAGGGTAGGCTCGACCCTGCTGGTAAACAATAGGCCATCGCATTCCCCCAAATGGCTGGATCTGTATAGGTTTGATACATAGCTGAAGGAGCAAAAATAATTAAAGCACATGCTGGTGTAATCATTAGTCCATTGAGAAAAATGTAAAGTATTCTTCGTAAATCTGATAAATAAGCATAGCTTGGTAATGGTTGAATCATAAACCACCACATTAAAAGAGATGAAAAAAATAATCCATATTGAAAAAGACTATGAAGAGCTGGTGCTTGCATCAAAGTGTCAAACATAAATGGGACATGGTAAAATGAAAATAGTCCATTGAATAGGAAAATAGCCGTAATGGGATTCCAAACAAATAATAGCGCTTTTGAATACCGAACCTTGGACAATTTATCAAAGATAGCTTTCAAAAACCACTTTGGCATCGATAATAGAAATAATGGAACAGCCACAAAATAAGCGAAGACCATTTGGGTCATATGTAAGGTAATCATAAAGTGACCAGCTATATAAAGTGGACTCCCCCAACCCAAGTAAAGAGCAATAGTAAACAAAGCAAAATAAAGTTTCTGCCTTAATTTAACAGGTTCTGCATTTTTAAAATGCTTTCTCCATCTATTTATTAAGAGCGAGTAAACACAGGATAATATGACTAAACCAATGATTAGCTCTGGTGTCCATAGTGCTCTAAATGTAAAATTAGACATCAATGATTCCATAAGATGAACCTCCTATGTGCTTTGGAGAATAAGTAAGAGAGTAAAATCTCCATTCATTACTATAACATAATCTCTACCCTAACATTTATAGAGAAAAAGAAGATTTTGTTACCTATTTATGAACAAGGAAGGAAAAAAAGAATGAAAAAACAACATTTAATTGCTCTAGACTTAGACGGAACCTTATTAAAAGATGATAAAACCATATCAGAAAAAACACTCAAGGTCATTGCAAAAGCAAAACAACAAGGACATATCGTTGTCATTTC
Source organism: Alkalihalobacillus trypoxylicola (assembly GCF_001590785.1). Lineage (GTDB taxonomy): Bacteria > Bacillota > Bacilli > Bacillales > Bacillaceae_D > Alkalihalobacillus > Alkalihalobacillus trypoxylicola. Next base: position 689,824 of record NZ_LTAO01000012.1, on the reverse strand, counting down.
CACAGGTAGACCTTATAGAGCTAGTATTCAGTATTATCAACAAATGAAACTTGATACTCCGATCGTCAATTTTAACGGTGCCTTTGTTCATCATCCACTAAATCAAAACTTTCAAGCCGTCCATTCTCCTCTTGATTTAGATATAGCCAAAACCGTTATTGAAACGTGCGAGGCATTTGAAGTAAGTAACATTATGGTCGAAGTAATTGACGATTTTTATTTGAGACATTTTGACCAAGTATTAGTTGATTCTTTTGTTGCCGGTCAAAGTCCAGTTGAATATGGAAATTTAATCGACATTGTCAACCAAGACCCGACTTGTATACTTATCCACCCGTTTGATCATCATGCTGAGGAGTTAAAAAACCTATTAAGTAGCGCTCATGCAGAGGTTATCGACCAAAGATCATGGGGAGCACCAATGAATATATTAGAACTAGTTAAATCTGGAGTAAATAAAGCTACAGGCTTAAAAAGGATTGCCGATTATTATCAAATTCCTAGAGATAGAGTCATTGCTTTTGGAGATGAAGATAATGATTTAGAGATGATTGAGTATGCCGGAAAGGGAATTGCAATGGCTAATGCTATAAAAGAGCTAAAATCAATTGCTCATTCTGTGACGTTAACGAATGAAGAAGATGGCCTCGCCCTTTATTTAGAAGACGAGCTTTCTTTAAAATAAAACCAGATGCATCTTAATGATTGAAGTAGTCAATATATACAAAAAACGCCGCAGTCTGATCGATTAATATTTAGTTTAGGAATATCTCACTGCTCATTATAACAGGAGAATATTCCTCAACCTTTTCAATCGAGACGCGGCGACTTTTATGACCTATAGAATTTTCACTTCATATACTTCATTTTCAACCGTTTCAAATGCAAATGTTTCAATTGAATTTACTTTTACTTCAATCGGCTTATTGGAGTTGAGCACCTGAATTTTACTTTTATAGCGGAGATGACAAGTGTTTCCTTTTAATGAATGTATGAAGACTTTGGTCAGACGATGCTCTTTCCACTCCATCTCTATTTCAAAGCCTCCCTTTGTACGTAATCCTTTGACATATCCAGAATGCCACTCTTTCGGAATAGCCGGTAACAAATGAATTTCATTTAAATGAGATTGAATGAGCATTTCTATTATTCCTGCTGTGCCACCGAAATTTCCGTCGATTTGGAATGGGGGGTGATTATCAAATAAATTTGGTAATGTAGATTGAGCTAATAATTGCTGTAAATTCTCTGATGCCTTTTCTCCATCCTCAAGCCTTGCCCACATATTAATAATCCAAGCTCTACTCCAACCTGTATGACCTCCACCAAACTGAAGCCTTCTTTCTAAGGTTGTCTTGGCTGCTTCAGCAAGCTCTGGAGTTTGACTAGGAGAAATTTGATTTCCTGGGTGCAAAGCAAATAATTGAGAAATATGACGATGCCCTGGCTCGGCCTCTTCATAATCCTCTAACCACTCCATAATTTGTCCGTGCTTTCCAATTTGAGGAGAAGGTAATTTGCTTCTAAGCTCCATTAACTCCTTTTGGTAAGCGGTATCATTTTTTAACACGTCACCAGCCTCTATAACGGCTGTAAATAAGGAATAAATAATTTGACTGTCCATCGAAGGTCCTATACAAAGCGTACCTTTTTCGCCATTTGGAAGTATATAAGTATTCTCTGGTGAAACCGATGGAGAAGTAATAAGATTTCCACTTTCATCTTCTTGTAAAAAATCAACAAAAAATAGACTACTTTCTTTTAATAGATAATAATATTTCTCCAAGAATTCTGAGTCAAGAGTATACTCATAATGCTCCCAAATATGAAGACATAACCATGCTGCACCTAAAGGCCAGATAGTGGCTGGCATATACATATCCTGTGGTGCAGAGTCTGCCCAAATATCCGTATTATGATGAGCAACAAACCCACGGCAACCATACATTTTTTCAGCTGTTATTTGTCCATTTGGATTAAGTCTTTCAATTAAATCAAAAAGTGGTTGATGACATTCCCCTAACTGACAAGCTTCTGCAGGCCAATAATTCATTTCTGTATTAATATTAATCGTATATTTACTATCCCATGGGGGCAACATATGCTGATTCCAAATTCCTTGTAAGGTAGCCGGCAATGAATTAGGACGACTCGAAGAAATTAATAAGTATCGACCGAAATGAAAATAAGTTGATAACAAGCTTAAATCTCTTTTCCCTGCCTTCACATTTTCAAGCCGTTCATCGGTTGCTAGTGGCTCATTTAGTGCTTCCTTATCTTCTAAATGAAACTGTATCCGATTATACAGTGACTGATAATCATCTATGTGCCTCTTCATTCTATCTTCATAATGATATCCCGCCGCTTTTGTTAGCGTTTTCAAACATTGCTCTAAAGGTTCATTATAACGAAATGTGGTTGCCGCTGTTAACATTAATGTAACTGAATCTGCTTCTTTTACAACTAAGCGATTACCCACTGTAGAAACCGAACCGTTATTTGCCTCGGCTTGCAAAATACTACAAAAAGCAATTCCTTTTTCACCACCAGTTCTTCCGCTCATCATAATTTGATGCTCATTTACAGCCTCAAGATAATCAAAGTTACGGCCTTTTCCTCTATCAAGAAAGGCTTTAAACGAAAGTGATTTACTTTTTGAAGCATGAAGTCGGATGATCATTACTTGATCGGGATAACTAGCAAAGATTTCTCTCTCATAGCATATTCCATTCATTTCATATGTAATATGAACCATTCCACTTTCTAAATCTAATTTCCTTTTATAATTCGAATACATATGTTGATGATCTTCAAATTGCAGAAATAAATCTCCCAGAGGCTCATAATGACTTTGAGAAAAAGGCGTTCCTGACATAGATAATAAAGCTAAATCTTCCGCCTCTTTTAACTTTCCTTCGTTCAATAAATTCTGTACATCACTAAGATATTTCAGTGCATCTCGATTATTTCGGTCTCTAGGACCTCCATACCAGACGCTATCCTCATTTAGTTGAATTTGCTCATTTTTTACTTTTCCATAAATCATACCACCTAATCTACCATTCCCTATAGGAAGAGCTTCATTCCAATCATTTGCCTCATTTTTATACGATAATAAGTGACTCATCCACTTCCCCCAATCTCCTCTTCAATACTGTACAGAGTTCTTCTTTTATAAAATTAAAAACACTTGCTTTATATAACCACCTTAATAACTGAACTTTCTTTTCCCCCTTTCTCTTTTAACATCCCCCCTTACTTCCCTATTCTTCTGACATAATCCTGCTTTTTTTTACTGTATCTTTTTGAAAATACATACCTTGTTTACTTAACTATTAATGAGAACTAAATACGTCTTCTTCAGAAACGATTATTTTCATTCTCCTCCTTTTTCATTTTTATGGTAAGCTATCGTTAATAGAGCGTTTCATCATTAGGAGGATATCATGGTAAAGGTATATCGAGTTACATCAGATGCCGATCAACAATTTATAGAAAGACTAGCAGACTTACTTCTTGAACAAGAGGGTCCTCTTGCACAAAAAGAACCTTATGCTTCAGAGATTAGAAATCAAATTTTAGCTACGATTCAATTAACACAGGAAAATCATTCAAATGCCCATATCTTTGTAGCTGAAAAGGATCATCTGTTAGTTGGAGCTGCTTTTTTGAATGTTGCTATTAGTTTGGATAAGGGTGGTCATTATATTTGGTTAAATGACTTATTTGTTCATAAAAATCATCGTAATCAAGGAATTGCCAAGAAGATACTATTAAAGGTCATTTATTGGGCTGAACAGCGTAATATTAAAGGAATTGAGCTAGAAACAGGAATTAATAATGAAGCGACAAAAGCACTTTATAACTCTTTAGGCTTTTATGATATTGTATCGAAACGTTATGGGTTTAGATTCTAAGATTGTAATATTCATAGACAAATCCCTTTTATTTCTTTCCATTGAGTACTTTTATATCAAATTTAAAATAATGTGACGCCCATTTCTTCTAGGATATGGGCTTTTTGCTTCTTTTTTCTGAATTTTCAACATATGATAAAGCAAAACTATTTTCATTATTTTTCCGAAAACACAAGATGCATTTAGTAAATATAAGGGGTGTGCGAATATGAAAGAAGCCTATATAGAAGTTGAGTTTGCTGAACTCTATATTGAATTATCCAAAACTGCACTCCATCAATTCATCAAACGAATGATGAGTCAAAAATATTCACTTTATTGGCGATATGATGCAAGTACGATTTACTTAATGATTGAATTAGATGAACGAATCCATGAACTTCCCTTCGTACGCAACCCAGAATTCCTCACTCTTTCTGTTGATAACCTCCATATATATGATGAAGTGTTAGCAACCTCACTTGAAAACTTATTACAAGCAGAAAAAGGAAATGGAATTGTCAAACGTGTTACGGAAGGACCCCTGTATATCACATCATATCGAGCAGGTGATATTGAATCTATGATTGAAATTGATGGGAGTGAGCAAGTAATGATGAATCGTAATGGCTCTATGATCCAATACCGCGATGATGGTAAAGCTTTTGAACCACAAACTATTTATAATATGATGAATTTAGAAATTGATTATGTACTTATGGAACTATATGAAGCAATGACCAATAAAGAGTCTCTATTAATTGAGCAGCATAAAAAAAAGTTAAAAAAATTGTTAAGTAAACGAGAGCAAGTTCAGCATTTATTATCTAAATCATCTTAAAATCAATACCCCAAGAGTATTATTTTCATGCTATCAAAATGATAAAAATGATAAATAAATGACCATTGTACAGAGGATTTTTGTTCATGGTCATTTATACATGTGCACATCCTCTTTTTCCTTACAAACAAGCTCCTTTCCTTACTTCCTCTCTTTAGATGGTCTTATAAATTCTGCTGCCTTCAAAGCTGTCCATCCAATCCACTATTTAACCGTGATGATACCTGTTCGTCATGCTGTTTTCTACTATATACATAACTTACTATTTGCTTGCCCTTTATTTCTCTTACTGAAAAGGGTAAAATAAAGGGATGTCATTTAAAAGGGAGGACTCTTATGAGTTCACATCTATTAGATCAACAGCATATCCGTTCAGCTTTAGAAAAAGAGGTTTCTGCTCTCTATCGAAAATTGATTGCTTCTCGTTATTTTACAAAGGGTCAATTAGAAATGATTCTCTCTGAAACGGATTCTATGATTGTCAAAAAGTTTCCTAACCATTATTTACTAGCCTCTTTTATTTTTTTAGATGAAATATCTCAATTATCAATAGAAAGTGGTAGATATGAGGAAAACGAACGACGCTTTCTCCACTTTTACGAGGCTTCTATAGAATCCCTTTTAACTTATTTAAAAGAAAATAAAGAAGACTCTACGAGCGTGATTGATTTAACTTTGGATTTTTTTATGAAACGAGTCCACCAGCATGATACGCCTTGGTCTTATCTACTTAAACCATTATATTTATTATTAACTTCGAATGAAAAAGAATATATATATAAACAAATAATGAAACAGTCGTTACCAGTTGCTCAATTAGGTCCAAAAACAAGGCTTGTCTTAAGCTACATTTATCTGGATCAAAATCAAACAGACGAAGCTCTTACCATAATACGTTCATTAACCCATTTACAGGCTGTTGACTTCCTCCCGCATTTTGAGCTTCTAAAGCAACAGAATCAATGGAGGATTATGAACAAATGGTTTCAATCATTATTTAATCTGCAAGCTCATTATGGTTCACTACAAACTCTTCATGATGAAATGAATATGAGGATTTTTACTAACCCCACTGACCAAAAAGAAATATGGGATAGATGGTTACAAGCCCCACACTTTACAAGGTTTGAAGCCTTAACGCAATTTGCGTCAGAGCAACAGAAGAACGAAATTGCTCATTATCTTTTACCGAAATTAAAAGAGCGTTTATTCCTTTCAGAAGCGCTCATTACCTATGCACGAATTCTCATTGATTTCGAGCATTATGATGAAGCTGCGCATTTTTTTATGACCTATGAAAAGGAGCCCTTTCGTTTACAAAAAGACAAGGTGAAGCTGCTTGATTTACTATCAAAGAAACGACCTGATTATGCTAAGGCTATCTACCATCAATTTGCGGTGAGACTTATTGAGAAAAAAACGAGAGCTCATTATGAGCAAGCTGTTGTTTACATTCAAGAACTAAAACAGCTTTATGAACAAACGAAAAGCATTGAAAATTTTCAAAGGTATCTTTTCATGCTTCGTCAGAAATATAAGACGTATCGTGCTTTTATAGAGGAGTTGAAAAAAATTGGATGAGACGATCATTATACATGGGGGCTGGATAGAGAATCAGCTATTTATTTGGGGAGAGCAAAAACCTCAATCAAAATTTGAACAAGTAGTCAACTTTCAGTACCCGTTTTTAGTTGATCCTTTTGAATTGAAGCTCTTATTATTTCGTCAGGACGAGCATTCTTTTTATGGAACCTTTATTGAAACCGAAAAAGCGATTATTGACGTTCCTCTTTTTAAAAGAAGATTTCAATCTCTCGCGGGTGAAACCACGATATATCAAGCACCTGAACAAAAAAGCAGCTATTCCTTCCCTATTTTTGGAGTAGCCTTCTCCATAGAAGAAATGGTGAACTATTGGAATATTTTTCACTTGTGGAGAAAAGAACCCGCTTTTCAAATAGCACCAGACTTATTATATTGGCTGGACTTATTCGAAGAAATTCAACACTATCTTTTCGCTGGACAATTTCAGCCAAGTGCTGATGGAAGTTGGCAAATTGCAGGGTTCCCTTTTCGTAAATGGGAACAAGAACTCCCTCCTGCCAGCATTCAACTTAGACAATCAACGAGCTTATTACATTCATCAGACTCAAGCTCCGATACTCATCCAAAGCTGGTGAAGCAAATTATTCACCAATTAACGGACGAAGCAATACGTCATCTATTAAAAGATCTTGAAGTACAAGGCCTTTATGAAAAATGGGTAGAAAATACCCCTAAAAAATGGAGAGCACTCGTTGAAAATTTGGAGCGCCCTTCAAAGCTGGCTTCTACTATATCTAACAAAAAGCTTCAATCTCAAATTGGTATTCACCATCTTAATCCATTCTCTTCTGGTCTTCTATTAAAAGAACCAGAGAAAGAAGAAGGCGATTGGCACATTTCACTTTGTATGGTTGACAGAGACAATCCAAACCTCGTCATCGAAATGGACGCTCTAGCACTTGGAGAACACCCTTGGAGAATCAATCCTATTCCTCAATTAAAGGAAGACATTATTGAATTAAAAAGAGAAGTCCCATTTTTAAATAAACTCTCTATTGCCAGCTCTCAAATATCTTTAACCACAGAGGATGCCTATAGATTATATACTGAATTTGACCATAAGTTAGAAGAACTTGGATTTTCATTAATCGTACCAAGTTCATTAAAAAAACCTAGTTCAGTAAAGGTCAATTTATTATTACAGTCGAATGATGAACAGGGACAAGGAAGTGAACCTTTTGTAGATTGGCAGAGCATTGCACAATTCTCTTTTAAAATTGCTTTAGGTGACACCGAAATATCTGAACAAGAATTTCGACAATACCTTCAAGAAAATCAACCTTTTATCAACAAAAATGGGCAGTGGATCGTTTGGAATCGTAATATGGCTCATCGTTTAAAGGATTATCTAGAAATGAGTAGCAAGCAAACCTATTTTGATACTTGGAAAATGACAGAGGATTCCACTAAAGTGCCTGACGAGTTAAATAATATTAATTTTCATATTGATTGGGATGGAAATATGAAAAATATTCTACAGGAGCTTTACCATCAATCTCCACAATCCATTAGTCTTCCAAAAGGCTTCCTAGGAGAGTTAAGAGACTATCAGCACCTTGGTGCTTCATGGCTTTATCAATTACGTAGAGCAGGGTTAGGTGGATGCCTAGCGGATGATATGGGGTTAGGAAAGTCTGTACAAACGATTGTCTATATTCTTCATGTATTAGAGCAAAACCATAAGGAACAATTAAAACATCACCCCTTCCTGCTCATATGTCCTACTTCATTAATTCATAACTGGGCGAAGGAATGCGAAGCTTTCGCACCAAACTTAAAGGTTTTTATTCATCATGGATCATCTCGTTTAGATATGGACACTGCCGATAGATTCGATTTAATCATCACATCTTATCAAATGGCTGTAAGAGATCAACATTTCCTTGCAAAAATTCCATGGAATGGATTAATTATGGATGAAGCTCAACATATTAAAAATATAGAAACGAAGCAGAGAAGAACGATGAAATCGATTAAAGCTAAACACCGGATAGCACTTACAGGAACACCTATAGAAAACAAGCTAAGAGAGCTATGGTCTATAATGGATGTTTTAATTCCTGGATATTTAGGTTCTCATCAACATTTCTTAAAGTATTTTATCCAACCCATTGAAAGAGATAAAGATGAGAAAAGATTAAAACAGCTTCAACATCTAATCTTTCCATTTATTCTTAGAAGAAAAAAATCAGATGAACATTTGCAATTAGGTCTTCCAGAAAAATCGGAGAAAATTCATGAAGTTCCTTTATCAATGGAGCAAGCTGCTCTTTATCAAAATGTTGTAGATGAATTAATGAACCAATTAACCGAATTTGATTCAATGCAAAGAAGAGCTTATATATTAAGAAGCTTAACTCGACTGAAGCAAATATGTAATCATCCAGCCCATTATTTAAAGAATAGAGATTATCAAAATCATTCTTCTATAAAGTGGGATCGATTCATTCAGCTAGTCAAAAATATTGCCCAAACGAATCAGAAAGTTTTAATATTTACTCAATATAAAGAAATGGGCATGATTATGTCTGAGGCTTTGAATGAAATTTTCTCTAAGGAAATTCCATTTTTACACGGAAGCTTATCTCGTTCTAAGCGTCAGGAAGCGATTACTACTTTTCAGGAAAATGAGGAAATTCCTGCTTTTATTCTTTCCTTAAAAGCAGGTGGAGTTGGTCTTAACCTTACTGCAGCGACCCATGTCATACACTATGATCGCTGGTGGAATCCTGCTGTGGAGAATCAAGCAACCGATCGAGCTTTCCGTATAGGACAAACCTCAAATGTAACGGTGCATAAATTTATTGCAAAAGGAACTCTAGAAGAGAAAATTCATCAAATGATTACGATCAAACAAGGATTAGCTGATCAAGTTCTATCTATTTCTGAACAACGAGTAACAGAATTATCGGATGACGAGATTTTCTCACTCATTCATTTATCAGCATCCTCTAATTAACGGAGGTTTTAAAAATGAAAGAACCTTTTTCCTCTTTTTGGTCCATACAATATACATCACCTGCCAAAAAGGAAATAAAAGAGCCCCAATCAGAAAATCAATCACCTGAATGGTTTCACTTACAAAAGAAAATTCAAGAAAAGGCACTAAAAAATTGGGGGAACAAGCAAAACAAAAGAGCCTAAAACTACTCATGAATGAATGAATGATTCCACCCATGGTTAGGTACCCGACTGTTCGCTCCCCCAAGACACTTTGCATCCAATGGCTGACACCGAACCTACTTACTTTAAAAAGTGGATTCGACATGGCCACTTCCTTTGTCAACAGGGTGAAACGGATAAGCTTACACTTATCCGTTTTTTATTTACCTCTTTAAGGCAATGTAATCGTTATTTCTTCTTGAAAATTTAAGTTTTCCTCTTCTCCTTCAACTTCATATACAAGTGATGTAAGCTCTACGGTATATTCTCCAGCTTCAAATTCACTTACATCAATATACTCTCCAAAGGATAAATGCTCATCAGGTGCAAGTGTTTTATTTTCAATTGCCATCGTAAACATCTTTCCTTCTGAATATCGATAAACTTCTTCACCTTGTTCATTCCGTAGCACAATTTCCATTTTTTGACCAGAAGAAAAAGCTAATGTGATATCATTTTGACTGACATTTTTTAATTGCATTACAACATCTAAGCTTTCTTCATCACTAAGGTTAATCTGTTGGGTAAATTCTACATCATTGATCACTATGGATTCTCCTTCATATAAGTCTTGAGCTGAATCATCTGACCCGTCTCCTGTACTTGTTTGCGTTCCACATGCTCCTAAAAGCAAGATTCCCATTATTATGAGTATGAACCTAATGTTTTTCATCATTGCCTCCTCAGTCCTTTCGAAATAAACCAAATACTTCAGTCGTTTCGACTATATTTGTAAAAGCCTTTGGATCTGTCTGTTTTAAAATCTGTTTTAAGTCATATAATTCATATCTCGTGAGCACGATCATTAACACTTCATTATCATTGGAAGTAAAACCTCCCTTTGATGGAACTCTTGTAATTCCTCTAGTAAAGTGTTGGTATATTTCTTCTCTAACTTTATCTGCATTTTGAGTAACAATAAATGCAGTCAGCTTCACATGTCGAGTATGAATCGCATCTACTACTCTTGAAGTTACATAAAGAGTGACAAGTGTATATAATGCCTTTTCTGGGTCAAATAATAGACCAGACATTATCACAATAACCCCATTTAATAAGAAGAAATAAATTCCTATAGGCCTATCACTATATCTTGATAAAAGTAAGGCAATGATATCTAATCCTCCGGAAGACGCTCCCCATTTGAGCATGATCCCTGCCCCGATTGCCGTAATAACACCACCAAACACAGCATTTAAAATAATATCAGGTGAAAATTGATGAATGGGTATTAATTCTAAAAATAAAGAAGTAAATACAACACTTATAAAACTATAAATGGTAAAGCTTTTTCCTACCTTTAACCAACCCATAATCGCTACTGGAATATTTAGTAGGAATAGAAGTATTCCTGTTGAAACAGGAATAACACTCGAAATTAACTGTGCCACTCCTGTAAATCCACTCGCAAATACATTTGCAGGAATTAAAAACCAGTTTAATGAAATGGCGATTAAAGCCGAGCCAATAAGGATTACAACCATTTTTTCCGTTTCTTTTAATAATGTAGTTTTCATAATGACTATGAAACTTCCGTCGGATTTTTGATTGATTGTTTCCTTAGCCAATCCGTTGCCTCGAACATGGCTTTTCTGCTTACCTTATGTCCTGCTCTTTCTTCCCTTATAAAAGCTAATTGCTCTGAATGATTTTCATATTGGTCCTGAACAGTTTCATATAGCTTTTCAGAATAGAAAAATGGAATCACTTGATCTTGTAATCCATGCCAAATCCATAACGGACGCCTATTAAGCTTATTGATTTGTTTCGTCAAATCAAAGTGTTTTAAATTAGTCAGAACTTCCCACTTATCTTTTTCTTCAATGACCACACCTTTAGATTCGATCGTTTTAATCTGCTCATTTGCTAGATGCTCGTAATGAGCAGCTCCCATAAAAGCGGCCGCTGAAGATATCCACTCATACTGTGTCAAAGCACCATATAATGTAATGGCTCCCATTGAAGTGCCCACTATTGCTACTGGACCCTTTAATAATTGTCGTTTTTCTAGAGATTCCTTTATAATCGCGATTTCTTTTATTGAGGTCATGACAATATTCCAAAATGATAGAGCTAATTTTTGTTCATCACGACTAATAGAATCCTCACGCTTACCGTGTGACTGGGCATCTGGAAGTATTACTCGAAACCCTTTTTCCGCCAATAAATAAGCGATAGGCAACTGATCTTCTTTTGCACTTTTAAAACCATGTAACACAAACACTACAGGGAGTGAGCTTTCATCTTTGACATCTTCTTTCACTACATGTAACGCTGGAATATGCGAAATCGTTTCATTTTCAATCAAAATCATTTTAAAAGTTCCCTCCATGGCTATATTTTCCTATATTATAGCATCCCCCATCTTCTCAAACATCTTTCATTAACTTTAAAAAAAGAGTCATTCCCTGCATTCTATGGTTTATACAGTGACCTTTTTGGCGTTTTCAACTGTAAACCTAAGTTACTAGCGATAAATGATGTGATGTATTTCTCAAAAATTCACTCTGAACATAGTAAAAGTGAAATGGAACATCTCCATTTCACTTTTTTAGAACGAGAAACTGATACGATTTCTCCTCTTCTATTGCTTAATTTCATTATATTTTTGTACGCTGTATAAAGCTCCTTCTTCAACCATTCTCTGGTCTTCAATATCGTAAGGGTCTGGATTTCCCATTCTTTTTATAGACGTTTTTCCTTTTTTCTTATTCGTTAACGCACATACTTTATGATACATTTCTTTACTTTTTGCTTTTAACCGCTCTCTCCGCTCTTCATCTGTTAAATAAACGGTTGTAACGGCTCCAGCTCCTGCGATGACCGTCGCATAAATTGCTTTTTTAATATCCATTTATATAACCACCTTTCTTTTCTTATTGATACTTTTCCCTTTTCAGCTTAGTCATTAAACCTATTTATCGATTTTCAATAGTCAACTCTGGACGATGATTGAACACATTGCTTTATTTACTATACTCAAAAGTCGTGAATCGTATATATAATCTCTTTACCCTATTGCTCGTTCTCAAATAGAAGGAAAACCTTCTAAAGATCATAAAAAAGCGAAATAGAGCGCACTCCATTTCACTTTTTCTGCTAACTTCTTATTTATTGTTGTAAATTAATTAATAGATTTCTTTAATATCTTTAACAATCCATTCTGGACCTTCTGCTGTTTCACCTTGCCACGCCAGCATTCCACCTGCGTAATTATGGACATGATTAAAGCCATTGTCCTTCAAAAATAGAGCAACATTTTGGCTTCTCGCTCCACTTCGGCAAATAAATACATAATCTTTTTCTTTATCCATTTTCTCAAATAATTGAGGAATTTGATTCATTGGAATTAGCGGAACACCTGGAATATGAAATTGATCATATTCCTCCACTTCTCTGACATCAATAAGGATTTTATTGTCTCTTTCCTCATTTACCAATTTTTCCAATTCCTCTACCTCTATTTGATTGATTCCGTCTTTTTCATAGCTCATTGTGATCACTCACTTTCGTTTGATTACTCAGGACGTGGATTTTTTAAGGTCCATAATCGATAAATATGGTAAACAATTACTTTTCCTACTGCATAAGCTGGAACAGCTAACAGCATTCCTAATATTCCTGCAAATTTCCCTGCGACTAGTAATAAAAATATAATCGTTAGTGGATGTACATCTAGCTTTTTCCCCATCACTAACGGAGAAATTAAATTACTTTCAATTAGTTGTACCACCACAGCAATGATCGCAACGACTATTGCTGTTCCTGGAGATACAAACAATCCAACGATAACACCTGGAATGGCACCAATCCATGGTCCTATAAATGGGATTACATTAGTCACCATTGCGAGTAAGGCTAGAACTAAAGAGTATTCTAAACCTACTATTAAATAGCCGATATACATTAATATCCCTACACAAAAGCTAACAATAATTTGTCCCTGAATAAAAGAGCTTAACGCCTCATCCATATCACCTAAAATTTTTCTACCTTCTGTTTGTTGCTTTTTAGGAAATAGCTTTAGCACGTTATTTGGAGCTGATTCTCCATCCTTTAACATAAAGAATAGCACAAATGGAATGATAACCAAAATGAGAACCACATTAGCGATCGCCCCAATGACGTTGGCAATATTCGATCCTACTAAAGACATAACATCTAGTAAGTATTTTTCAAGAGTAGCCATAATTTCATCAAAGCTTACCACTTCACCCTCTTGGAATCTAGAGAACCAGTCGCTATCTTGAATCGATCCGAAGAAGGCTCTAAATTCATTCACAATATTTGGCCAATTTTCAACTAAGCTATTAAACTGATTCTGTATTTCAGGACCTATTAAGATAATAATAAGAGTAAACACTCCAATTAATGTTAGAAATACGACTAAGATAGATAATGCTCTTGGAATCCACCTCGTCAAAAATACAACAAATGGCCTTAATATATAAAACAGTACTCCAGCTATTAAAATAGGAGCAAATAAGGTTTGAACCAAAATTAATAAAGGCTTAAAGACCCAATCCACTAATGATGCTAAAAAGATGATTAGTAATATTAAAGCAATGCCCATTCCGAACCTAAAATATTTACTATTTGGCATAAATGACCGTTTCCTTCCCACTCTTTTTTTTAGTAAATTATATCATTGTTTTCGCCTTTAGCCTAACTTTATCCCTATTAAAATAAACATCTATATATTTTGCTTTTTACATGTCTGTCTTTTAATAAAACGATACGGAATAATCGTTTCATTTTCTTGCTCTTTTTGATTAATCATGTTGATAAGTTTTTCGGTGCCGATAAAGCCTAATTCGTAAATATGAATATCGACGGTCGTTAATGGAGGGAGAGTAAGCTGTGAAAGCATGATATTATTAAAGCTTACAATTGACATATCCTCTGGTACACGTAATCCCATTTCATTAAGCAAGCGTAATACACTAAGAGCCATTAAATCATCTGCCACAACAAGAGCAGTAGGTGATGGCTTGTGTGCCATAAGCTCAATTAAAGATTCTTGGCTATCCTCTAATACACCCTCATTATTGTATATTAAATATTTTTTATTGACTGAGATATCACTATGCTCTAATGCTGACTCATAGCCCCTTTGATGATCCACGGTTACGATTTGGTCTAGTTCTCCCCCAATAAATCCAATTCTTTTATGACCTAATAACAGCAAATATTCGGTAACCATTTTTGCCGCTTTAAAATTATCATTATTGACATAATATACTTGCTCATGAAATTGATCAGCGGGTCTTCCCACTAAAACAAATGGAAATTTTTCCTTTAATAAAAAAGGAATGATACGGTCATTCATTTTGGAATAAAGCAATATAATGCCATCTATTCGTCTACTAAAAACCATCTGCTGCACATCATCATATATCTCATCGTCTGATTGACCTGTTGATAAATATAATCCAAATTTATCAACAGATGCTTTAGCAGTAATCCCTCTCAATACCTCTGAGAAAAAAGGGTTTTGAAAAGCTCCTTTTGGAGAACTTGGCATAATGACACCGAGCGTTCGCGTCGATTGG
Source organism: Alkalihalobacillus trypoxylicola (assembly GCF_001590785.1). Classification (GTDB taxonomy): domain Bacteria; phylum Bacillota; class Bacilli; order Bacillales; family Bacillaceae_D; genus Alkalihalobacillus; species Alkalihalobacillus trypoxylicola. The sequence goes on along the minus strand of NZ_LTAO01000012.1, from coordinate 674,768 downwards.
TTCACTAAGCTTCTAGCATGATAATTAGGATGATAGCCTAATTCCGTCATAGCTAACCGAACCTTTTCCTTTGTCTGCTGACTAATTCTAGGACTATCTGAAATAACTCGTGAAACAGTAGATGGTGCTACTTTAGCTTTTTTAGCTACATCTTTAATGGTCACAGACATCAAGCTCGCTCCTTTCTAATTCCTTCCTATTTTATGCTTCTTCATAACACTGATCAAGTAAGGTTTCTAAAAAAACTTCATAAAAAATAAAGTAAATGCTTTAATTTTTAACAAAAACATAAATGTTATAACTATTTTTATTAAAACCATAGTATAATAAACTTCGTTTGTTGAAATCGGAGGTGTTTTTACTGAATAACAAGTCTAGCAAATCGATTAAAACTTTATCGCTTTTCGCGTTAACTTGGCCCATTTTTATAGAACTACTTTTACATATGTTAATGGGAAATGCAGATACGCTCATGCTAAGTCAATATTCTGACCACGCTGTTGCTGCGGTTGGAGTTTCAAATCAGATTGTTTCACTAATTATCGTGATGTTTGGTTTTATAGCAACAGGTACTACTGTTTTAGTTTCTCAATATTTAGGTGCTGACCAAAGGGCAAATGCAGGACAAGTGGCCGTTGTTTCAATTGTGGCTAACGTACTATTTGGAATCCTCTTAGGAATCGTTATCTTTTTTGCAGCCCCGACGTTACTTTCTATTATGGGGCTTGAAGCTCATTTAATGACTGAAGCTAAGGTATACTTACAAATCGTTGGAGGATTTATCGTTTTTCAAGCTGGAATTATGACTATTGGCGCTATTTTACGTAGTCATCAATTTACAAAAGATGTTATGTATATCACCATTGCTATTAATATTTTAAATGTCATTGCTAACTATTTCGTCATTTTCGGCCCGTTTGGACTTCCAGTTTTAGGGGTTACTGGAGTTGCCATTACTACCGCGATTTGTCGAATGATAGGCTTTATCATTATCTTTTACGTTTTAATTAAACGCATTAAAGATGAACTTCCCTTCTCATTTTTAAAAAAGGGATGGCCTTCATTTGAATTAAAAAATTTATTACGAATCGGTATTCCATCAGCCGGTGAACATTTATCCTATAATACATCTCAGTTAATGATTACTTATTTTATCGTCTTAATTGGAACAGATGCTCTAACTACTCGAGTATATACTCAGAATGTTATGATGCTTGTTTTACTTTTTTCTTTAGCTATCGGACAAGGAAATCAAATTATTATTGGCTATCAAATTGGTGCTAAACAGCTAGATGCTGCTTATAAGCGCTGTATTAAGAGCTTATGGATTGCCATTGGCTTTTCGATTGTCATTGCCTTTATATTTTTCTTATTCAGCAAACCAATTATAGGTATTTTTACAGATAACCCTGATATTATTACTATGGCAAGCACCTTGCTTTTGTTGACAATTATTTTAGAGCCGGGTCGAGCCTTTAATGTGGTTTGTATCAACTCACTTAGGGCAGCAGGGGATGCTAAATTCCCTGTCTATTTAGGAATTCTCTCTATGTGGGGAGTAGGAGTACCTCTTGCCTATTTTCTAACGATTCATGTTGGTTTAGGACTAATAGGCGTTTGGATCGCTTTTATAGTAGATGAATGGCTGCGTGGTGTATTAATGCTATGGCGGTGGAAGCAAGGTAAATGGAGAGAAATGTCATTTATCCGAAAACCACAGGAACAGGGATAAAACCTGTTTAATCATCTCACTAATGTAGCAAAATTAAAATGGTGTGTGTATTAGCTGCATATACGAAAACAAACAGGCTCTATCTTCTTTTATTTAAGAAGGGGGCCTGTTGAATTTTAAGAATCTCTATGGAATTACGTAACTTAGCGGACACAAGTCACGCTGACTACAGTAGGATGAGATGACTATGCAGGAATCCACTTCTAAAAAAAGGTAGTGAGACACCACCAAACCGTTCTCTTGTCGGAGAGCGAACAGAAAGGCATCTGTGGGGTCTTCATTCATGCTTTTGCTCCCAGCACCTTTCCTCATTTTCCTATTCATACTATTTGATGAACCTGCCATGAAAAATTCATTTTTATGATTGGTCTTTTTGTCCTATTATGATAAGATCTACATAATGTAATTTAATCATGTTGAGGTGACTTTTCTTGCCACTACTAATCATTTTAGGTCTTTTGTCTTTATTAACAGGCTGTCATGTTGCTCAAAATCAGGAGGAACCAATCGTTTTACCTATCTCTTCTAATAACGAACATCTAGACGTAAGATTATTAGCTGTAGAACAAAATGATTCTGATGATCAATTTCTAATAGAGGCAGACATTCAATTATTAAATCATCATTTAGATTTAGAGAAGGATTTTATCTTTACTAGTCTAATTGAAAAAGGACCATCTAATGACTCAGAGAAAGTAGACATTAGCTCGAATGAGCAATCTTTAAATGAGGATTCTCAGACACTCTCTCTATCTATCCTTACAGAACCGATTACCGAACAGGAACAGCTATACTTGAAAGTTATAGCTACTCCTTCTTATTATGACTACGAACTCACCTTTAATTATAGAGATGGTAAACTCGAAAACAATGTGATGAATGAATTGGTTATTGAACAATTTACCATTAATAATCAGCTACTTACGTTACAAGCAAATGATATTCATCCTATTAAAGGCTTAGATTTAGCTATTAAACTAAATAACGAAAGAATTTACCCGGTATTTACAACAACTGAATATGATGCAGACGGTTTTCAAATGGACGGACAATATGAGTTTGCTACAGAATTACCAAAAAGCTTTGACCTTATTCTTAGAAGAAACCAACTAAACCAGATTGAATGGACATTCACTCTACAAATCCCTATAAAGTAGATTGTCAGTATATGTCTATTTGATGATTAAACTTTTCGATTAAAATGAAGAAGAGGAATGAAAATGATGGTAAGGAAACTGCTCCTCCATTATTTTCAAAAATTCAGCTTCTAATTGTTCCCCCGCTAAACCAGCCTCCTGAAGCTGCTCCAGCACTTCTTGTGCTACTGGACTTATCTTCTTTTCATAGTATTTAGTAAAGTGAAAAGCGCCATCGTTTAAGTGATATCTACCCTCTTCAACATACGGATAAAGAGCTTGATAGTCGTTTGTACTTATCAAAATTTGATGATCCAAACCAGGATCAGAGCCTAAATCTAGCGTATCATTAAACCCTAGCATATAAAGATGATAAATAATCATCGGATTTTCGGTCGATATAATTCTCCCTGATTCTTCTTCAATAGAGCGCGAGCCATTTTCCGTTACTAGTAAATCTCCTTGATTAGCTTTTAATGTAAACTGTTCCTCAAAAACAAAATATAGAGCAATTACCGTTATCATTAGAAGTGCTGAGCTAATAACCTCCACCCATTTACTAGATGGTTTCATTAATTTTTTTAAAACAGATGACAGGATATAACTGCCAATAAATACAAACAAAACGACCACTAACACTACGATTAACCAATATAAAAATTCATTCCATATAATTGTCAAACCATTTCTCTCTTTCTACGTTTATTTCAATATTTTATCATTGCATTTTATCATAATTCTTTACAATAGAACAGTAACGCCCCTTAATTCCTATGCTTAAAAACGTCTATTCAGCTTATAAAGGTAAATTATTATGTCGATTGATTGGCAAATGCTTGGATTTGTTTTTAAGAGTTTGTAAGCTACTAATAAGATATTTTCTCGTATCAGTAGGTGAAATCATTTCGTCGATCATTCCAAAAGATGCAGCAAGATACGGATTGGCGTACTTTTCATAGTACTCTTCTATTTTTTTTTGTTTAAAATTTCCTTCTTTATTTTCTGCCAACTCTTTTGTATGTAAAATTTGTATAGCTCCTTCTGCTCCCATAACAGCAATTTCTGCACTTGGCCAGGCAAACACAAAATCTGCACCTAGTGCTTTACTATTTAACGCTACAAAAGCCCCTCCATAGGCTTTTCTAATAATCACAGTAATTTTAGGTACGGTGGCTTCTGAGAAAGCAAATATAACCTTTGCTCCGTGTCGAATTAAACCCTTTTGTTCCTCATGAATTCCAGGGAGGAATCCTCCAACATCCTCTAATACAATTAATGGAATTTTAAAAGCATCACAAAAACGGACAAAACGAGCACATTTATCGGAAGCATCAATATCTATAGCTCCTGCCTTCACTTTCGGATTATTGGCTACAATGCCAACAACCTGGCCTCCTACTTTGGCGAAGCTAACAATCATATTTCTTGCATATTCCTTTTGTACTTCCAGTATGCTTCCCTTATCAACAATGTGCTCAATGACATGGTGCATGTTGTAAGTTTTTTTTCGTTCTGTTGGCACAATTTCTAATAAATTTCCTGTTACTGGAGCTTGTATTTCCTCTTTAGCGAATGTATCGTTCCCTTTATTGGCATCAGGGATATAAGAGACGACCTCTCTCACTCTTTTTAGTATCTCCTCTTCGGTTTCTTCCACAAAATGAGCAACTCCACTTTCTTTACTGTGAATATTTGTACCACCTAGCTTTTCTTCATCAATATACTCTCCTGTCACTTCTTCAATTACCCTTGGCCCAGTAATGAACATTTTACTAATATTTTTCACCATAAAGACAAAATCACATAAAGCTGGTGAATACACTGCCCCTCCAGCACAAGGACCGAGAATGACTGAAATTTGAGGGATTATACCCGAATATATACAATTCCGATATAGAATTTGGCCGTATCCATCTAAAGCTTTGACTCCCTCTTGTATATTTGCACCTCCTGAATCAATCAATCCAATAATTGGCGCTTTATTTTCAAAAGCCATATCCATGATTTTCACAATTTTTTTGGCTTGAATTTCACCTAAACTTCCTCCATGGACAGTAAAATCTTGTGCGTAAACAAACACAAGTTTTTCTTTTATTTTCCCATAGCCAGTAATCACTCCATCTCCCTCTAAGTTCTCAACAGATCGTACGTTTGTATTTTTAGTCATAAACGTATTCAATTCAGTAAAACTTTTATGATCAAGAAGGATGTTAATTCTTTCACGTGCCGTTCTCTTTCCTTTTAAATATTGTTGTTTGATTTTTTCTTTACCACCACCACGCTTCAAACGGATTTTTAATGTCTCTAATTGATTGATTTGTTTTTTCATAAAGTACCCCTCCTCTTCTTTGTTCATTTTTATGTATGTATAGCTAAAACATTCTCTTTCGATATTTACTTGTATTTCTTTATGTTTTATTTCCTCGGAAATGAAAGAAAATTCCATAATATACCATTAAAACTAAAAAAAGACTTTGAGAAACAATTCCCAAAGTCTTTTTCCTAGTCGTGCAATCATACCATTGCTATTTCCTATTTTTGTTTATTCATTCGTTTTCTCTCCACAGCGGCATGGTAACACACCTAAAAGATCCTCCCGATTTAATAATCTCTGAAAAATCTACTTCTATAATCGTGTACCCTCTGTCGATTAACTGTTGATTCGTTAATGTGTTTTTAGGCAAAGCTATAATTTGCTTATTCCCTATTGATAATACATTCACAGCTAGTTGAAATTGCTCCTCTTTTGATACTTCAATGAACTGAAAATGTTCTTTTAAAAGTAGTAATGATTCTTCTGAAATGGCATCTGTAAAAATGAGCGCTTCTTTGTCAGATATAGGGTTAAATACACAGTCTAAATGTAAATACTTCTCATCAAATTCAATTAAATGAATTTTTTTATCTTCATGATTACGACGTATTTGCATAAGTGAATCTTTAGCCGTGCGACTACTGTTTCCGATGTAAATATGATCACCATTTATAATCACATCTCCACCTTCAATGGTTCCGTCACTAATTTCTTGAAAAACGATATTCTCGGATTGAAGAAATTCTTTAAATTGCTCATTCTCACCTTGACGAATCTCCCTTTTTAACTTACCTGCATATAACGTATGATCAATAACAAAACCAATGTCTCTCGTAAAAACCTGTTCGGGAAAATCAGAATGAGCTGGAATAATCTTCACATTAATATCATGGTTCCTAAGAGTCTTTAATAACTCTTGATGCTCACCTTGAGCTTTTTTTGAATCAATGTTTTCTCTACTATAAACCTTTTGTATATCATTTATAGCTTCTTCAATAGACATGTATGTGGGTTCGCATAAAATAACGGAACGCAACCTATCATACTCTGTCTGACAGTAAGTATCTTGCATGACCTAATTCCTTCCTTTTTCAACATGTACAATGAGTTTTATGTTTATGTTGCTTCCAATTTGAACAAAATATGAATATGCACATATAGTAACAATGAACAAGTTTTCTAAGGAGGGCTATGCTTGGATTATCACCCTAATCGAATGCGTCAATTAATATCAATTGATCCTTTTCTTTTTACTACTTATCAAGACATTCAAAATCATTTTCAACAAGAGGAAGCCGCTTTGCATGTTCTGTTCAAACATTTTGTAGAAACAGAGCCTATTTTACGTAATGCTTACCAGCATTTAACCGATAGTTAAACTATCTTCTTCCTGGAAGCAGTCGAATAATTAATAAAATTAATGCGACAACTAATAGGATATGGATTAAGTTACCCGCAATCTCAAAGCTAAAACCTAACACCCATAAAATTAAAACGATAATTAGAATTGTCCACATACCATTCCCACCTCCATATAAAATGTTGTGCTTTTATTATTAGCTATTATTATTTTGTCATGCATGGTTGCATGCAACTAATTATTAAGTACCCTAAAATTTTCTTTTGAAACTAATTGATTCATTTTTACTTGATTATGGGCAAAATAAAAACCCAAGAGATAGAATGTTCTCTTGGGTTTTAAGAGGTTATTAATCAAAAGTTAATAATAGTTCATAACCATTTTCTGATATTATTTTCCCATTTTTATGTTCTTCTAATAAGTTTTGATATTCGCTTGAGGCTAATAAAAAATCTTCTCGATTATACTCTTTTAATGCCCTCTCAATTTCCTCGTTTACTCTTTCCATTTTGTAATGGTAAAGAGAATATTCTAAAACGGCTTGGGCATACAATGATTGAACCGTACTTTCAGAGCGTGTTTGCAAATTATTTATAACATGTAATTGTTTTAATACATTTTTATCCATCGCAAATTGGTTATTCATCTCGCATCCCTCCATTTATCTTTATAAAAATATTCCCATTTTAAGCTTCCTTTAAACCAAGGTTATGAAAGCGTTATCATTTTCTTCATTGTAACAACTTTTCTTAAAAATTTCAATCTAAAGTATCAAAACCTAATAAAGCGTCTACTTTCATCAGCAAACGCTTCTTACTTGAGTGAATTTCATCATTCATATCTAATAATGAAAACCGAACGATTTGGTTTTTGATTTTCACTTTAGGTAGATGCTTTCCCAAGGGCTTGTCTTCAGCTAACTCTGACTATTCAGAGCGTCGTCAGAGTGGATCTTCAGACTGCGCTGATCCTTTGGGAGTCACTACCTTCCGTTTCAATCAAGAAGTTAATTCGCAAACGTTTAAAACATATTTTATAAGAGTCGTTCGGTTTTATTCTTTTATAGAGCAATGATGAAATTCACTTACATATGTAAACAATAGGTTTTTTTTACTTTTTTGCAGATATCTCTTTTATTTCGGATAAGCTAAAATGAAATACTTCCTTTAGGTCGTCATCATAAAAAAGCAATGTTTGTTTGGTCGATTGATACGAAAGAAGTCGACCTCTAAATGTATTTTGCCCACGTATTTGCTTTTTCGATTTTACAGTTAATAAGGAATTTTCTTGTATCCATTTATTTAGAAGAACATGGTTCTCAGTCAATCTTTTCACCTCACGTTACTATTAAAACTAAAAATGACTTTCTCTTGATGTAAATAACGGTGATGCACTTGTAAAAATGAAAATTTGAATTATAATAAGAACTAACGTTCGTATTAATGAGGTGATATTATGCTTACTGAGAGAGAATGGGAAATTATTCATCAATATATATTGTTAATAACAGTAAGAAGAGCTCTTGAAAAAGATTACAATATATTTGAGAAGAGCTCTCTCAAATATCAAAATTTATACCTTGATTGGGCTAAACGAACACTCGATCAGATTAGTAAGGAGCTATATCATGTAAAGAAAAAAATGAAATCATCTAATATTACAGTGGATATTCCTAAAAAAGATGGCCTTTTTAGTCAATATCAATATACGTATAGAGGATATTCTGGGACGAATAAAGTATTAAACATTCATTTACGAAACCAATCTTTTGATTATGTACAGAAGTTCCTTCGGTAATTTTACATGCCAGTATCTTCAAACTTCTTTAAATCACGATTATGACCGAGTACGATGAGTATATCTCCTTTTTCAACATGATCCGTTGGTTTGGGGGATATATTTAATTCATCCATTTTTTTTATACCTAGAACCGTACAACCGTACTTTGCACGGATATCTAAATCTATCAGTGATCGCTGATGTAATTTATCTGTTGCTTTTAACTCTAAAATACTGTATTCACTAGATAATTCTATATAATCCACAATATTTTCAGATACAAGGTGATGAGCCATCCTCATCCCCATGTCTCTTTCTGGCCGAACGACTCGGTCTGCTCCAATTTTCTCCAAAACCCTTTGATGATAATAACTTTGAGCTTTTGCCCAAACCTTCTTTACTCCTAATTCTTTTAAGAGTAATGTGCAAAGTATGCTGGACTGAATATCATCTCCTATGGCAACTACAACATATTCGAAATTACGTATACCTAAGGATTGTAAAGCTTTCTCATCAGTCGCATTAGCTATCGCTGTGTGAGTAGCAATGGTTAAAACATCCTGAACCTTTTCTTCGTCCTGGTCAATGGCTAACACATCATGACCTAATCGAAAAAGCTCTTTACATACACTACTACCAAACCTCCCTAAGCCAATCACAGCAAATTCCTTTTTCATTTTGTATCTCTCCTAATTTAATTTTCTCAAAAATCAAGCTCAGGAACATATTTACTTTTAAAAGCGTACATGAAAGTAAAGAAGCTTGCAATATCAATTTTGTCATTTAAGCATATGTCTTTTTCTTATCATCTAAACACCAAAAAAACGATGTGATTTATTTCAACCAACATCGCTCTTTTTAGGGGTATCTTTTCATTTTTTATAGCCTTGATTTTAACGAATTATGAAAGCACCTTTTGAATCGCTTCTATCACTCGATCTGCTTGGAAAGGTTTAACAATAAAGTCCTTTGCACCAGATTGAATCGCATCAATAACCATGGATTGTTGCCCCATTGCTGAACACATAATTACCTTTGCATCTCCATCAGTTGCTCTAATTTCTTTTAGTGCTTGAATTCCATCCATTTCAGGCATTGTTATATCTAGGGTAACAAGGTCTGGTCCTAATTCTTTATACTTCTCTACTGCTTCTGCACCATTGGCAGCCTCTCCTGCAATTGTATAACCGTTTTTCACCAGTATATCTTTAATCATCATTCTCATAAAAGCCGCATCATCTACAATTAAAATGGAAGCCATTAGTTGTATCCACCTTTCTCATTCATTTCGTTTCCATTATTTTTGATAAATTTAATAAAGTAAATAGTCGTTCACCAATTTTTATCACACCATCTAAATATTCAGCTTGAACACCACCAACCACCTCTGGTGTAGGTTCAATTTTATCCTTTGGTAAATCTAATACATCATTTGCTCCATCAACGATCATACCGAAGCTCATCGTATCTTTGGATATAACAAGGATACGCGTTGAATCATCGAAATCTCTTTCCTCTAAACTAAAACGTGCTCGCAAGTCCACGATAGGAGTAATTAGACCTCTTAAATTCATAACCCCTTTTATATAGGGTTCAGTACCAGGGATTCGAGTAATCGGCTGCATTCTTTCTATCGACTGGATGAATTCAACTGGAATCGCATATTCTTCACTTTGTATTTGAAAAATGATTACTTTTACATCATTGATCGACCCAACACTTACTGACAATGAATTCAACTCCTTATATTATGACTTTATTAAAGCATTAGAATCAATTATTAATGCTACTTGTCCATCACCTAGAATAGTCGCACCAGAAATCGCAAAAATATTAGATAAATATTGGCCAATTGATTTTAATACAATATCATGCTGACCAATTAAAGCATCCACTACTAGGCCGGCTACTTTATTTCCTTTTTGGATAATGACAAGTGAATAAAATTCATCATGATCGCGGGCGTTCGGTACCTCAAAGACATCCTTTAAGAACACTAAAGGTACAACCTTACCACGGAAATCAATTACCTTTTGATTATGAGCCTGATAAATTTCATTTTTATCAACAATGGCTGTCTCTACAATTGAAGAAAGCGGAATCGCATACTTTTCTACTCCAACCTCGACTAGCATGACGTCAATAATGGATAATGTTAATGGTAGCTGAACAGAGAAGGTAGAGCCTTTTCCTAACGTAGAATGAACCGTTACACTACCTCCTAGAGATTCAAAGGTGTTTCGAACAACATCTAACCCTACACCTCTACCTGAAATATCCGTTATTTGCTCAGCGGTACTGAAACCAGAGGAGAACAACAGAGAAAACACTTGTTGATCCGACATTTTTTCAGCATCAGCTTCTGTAACGACACCTCTATCCAGCGCCTTTTGAAGCACTTTATCTCGGTCGATACCTGCCCCATCATCTTCAATTTCAATAAAGACATTATTACCGCTATGAAAGGCACGTAAGGTAATCGTTCCAACCTTTGGCTTGCCAAGGCGTAATCTTTCCTGAGGTGTTTCGATTCCATGGTCGATTGAATTTCTGAGAAGATGAACTAATGGGTCACCGACTTCATCAATAATCGTCCGGTCTAGCTCTGTTTCAGCACCTACTATTTCAAGATTCACTTCTTTTTTCAGTTCTTTAGCTAAATTTCGAAGCATTCTTGGGAAACGATTAAATACTTGATCTACTGGCATCATGCGCATCGTTAAAATAATTTCCTGAAGGTCGCTAGAAATTCTAGACATTCTTTCTACCGTGTCATGAAGCTCCGTGTTTTTTAACTCACTGGAGATTTGTTCTAGCCTTCCTCTATCAATGACAAGCTCTTCAAATAAGTTCATTAATTTATCTAATCGTTCGATATTAACACGAATGGTTTTGTTCGATTCAGAAGCCTTCTTACTACTTCCTTCTGAAGAGGACTGATCCTCTTTTGCCAATTTAGTAGGCTTGCTGTCATTTTTTACTAAAGTAATCGTCTCTTCTTCACGAGATGGCTGTAGAACTTCCTTTGTTAAAGATTCAATATGAACGGATGAGATTTCAGATACTTTTAATATTTGAGATCTTAATTTCTCTAACTCTACTTTAGAAATAATCGTCACTTGAAAATCTAATTCAAATTGCTCATCCTCCAACTTTTCAGTGCTCGGATTTGCTTTAATCACTTCTCCTGATTGTTCAAGTATTTCAAATACCATAAAAACTCGTGCAGCTTTAAGCATAACCTCAGGATCTAAAGACACTTTTAAAATATATACTGAATAATCCTGTTCTAACGATTGTAATAGGACTGTTCTTTCAAATTCGTCAAAATCCTCATTTAGATGATTTTCAGTTAAAGCCATAGCTGTAGCGGCTACCTCTTGATTTACTTGCACGGATTGAATCGGTGTGCTGTCATTTCCGAGGATTTCTTCTAATCTTCTAATCATTTCTGTTACGTCTTTTTTTCCTTCTCCACCATTTGAAATATCCATAACGATTTCTTCTAAATCATCAAGCGCTGAAAATACAACATCCAAAACATTTGTTGTGGCCTGTAGTTTTTCATTTCTTATTAAATCAAGAACATTTTCCATATGATGAGTTAGTTGTGCTAAATCTTCAAATCCCATCGTCGCTGCCATTCCTTTTAATGTGTGAGCGGAACGAAATATTTCTCCTACAATAGATAAGTTAGTTGGTTCCTTTTCTAATAGAAGTACATGATCATTTAATGATTGCAAATGCTCTTGACTCTCATCTAAAAATACATCAAGATATTCAGAATTTATCAAAACACAACCCTCCGTCTTCCTTCATTTAAAAACTTCTATATCGAACTGTACTACTAAGACTTTGTATTTATTTTATCATATATTTTACTATGATATAGATATTTTCTCACATAAAAATATGAAAATATATAATACTTTATTACTAGAAAGATAAAATGATAGGTTACAGTTCCTAAATGAAGCTTCTTTCTCTTTATCGGCCAAAAAGAGGAGGTTTTTAATAACTAAAAGAAAAGTGAAAAGAGCAGTTGCTTCCACATACTGCCCTTTTCACATAAGATTATTGCAGACAACCTCTTATTATTCACTCTATCAACTAACTTAACTTCTATGACATCAACCACTCTTTTCGAGTTTTTGCCTTCTTTTTCCTCTTTACTAGTTCTTTAATTTCTTTTATTAAAACATGACGATCCTCGTCCGAGAAGGTGAGAGAATGAAGTGGTTGGTTTTCATCTCTAAATACAAATAGTGAAGCACTTTGCAGTATAACTTTTTGATGATATTCAATAGCCCATTTATACAGTAAAAGCTGTTCCTTATATAATGGAATAAGCTCTGCTCCAGAATGACTTATTTGATTGGATTTAAAGTCGATTAAATGAATTCCATCCTCACGTTTCACTATTTTATCTACTTCTCCGATTATTTCAGCATCCGCTTCCTCCAAAGGATATGTAAAGGACCACTCATTTTCAATAGGTTTTCCTAACTGCTTGCGCATAGGCTCATTATAGGTCTTTAAAAGATTTGTGAGTAAAATCCGGACTTCTTTTTTCTGGATTGCATCCATCAACCTTGCTTTAGGGGCAATCGATTCATCAATCGCTTCTTCAGGAAGCATTCCTTGATCCATAAGCTCACACGCTTTATGAACCATAGTTCCCATAAGCTCTGCTGCCACTGATAATGGTTCACCAAAGAGTTCTTTCTCTAGAAAATCTCGCTTTTGCTCATCTTCAACCTTTAACACATACCTCTCAAAATACTCGACTTTGTTCTTTATATATAACATGACCTCAGAAACAGAAACAGAAGTTAAACTTCGTTTCTTCATTACTATAGAAGGCGGTGAATAATACTTTTGCGTTGAAGATACCGCTTCTTCTTCAAAAGTAAAGCTACCTTCATTTATATAAGATGATATGGTTGATTTTTCTTTGGCTTTTTCGACCATTTCTAACCAAGAATTTGACTGAGATGAATTAGAACCAACCATTATCAAATGATCGCGCGCTCGTGTAGCTGCCACATAAAATAAGCGCTTTTCTTCTTCAATAGATTCAAGCTGTCCTAGTTCCTTTACTCTGCTATATCCAGGTGTTTCATAAAGACGTTTTTTCTCCTGTTCTTCTTCTAACAAAGAAAAGACAATTCCCATATCGGCAGAAAAGCGTATTAAACCTTTATCAGCTCTCGGCTTTCGTTCTATTTGAGGTAAACAAACAATCGGAAATTCCAATCCTTTTGAAGCATGAACAGTCATGATTTGTAGTGCATCACCACCATACCTTTCAACTTCTGCTTCGCCTTCCTTATCATTTATTTTTATTCTCTCATCAATTACAGCTATCATTTCTTCATATAAAAAACAATGCTGCTGCTCAATCATTTGAATGACTTTTTCAACATTTTTGATTTTCTGCAAGCTATTCGTTTGCAGAAGTAGATTTTTTTTCATACCAGTCTCTTCAAATAGCCGGTTTAAAAAGATAGAAACCGTTGGTACCTTTTGAGCTGGTATATAATTTGTAAGCCACTTTTGCAATGTCTGTGCAGCCTCAAAAACCTTTGTTCCACATAAATCAACATCTCTAGGCTTTAAGTGATATAAAAACTCATAAAAGGTTCTTTCGTTCTTTTGTTCCTTAATGTCCAGAATATCGTTTATAGTTAAACCTATTAAGGGGCCTCTTAATAAAGCCAGCACATATAAATCTTCAAAAGGGCGATTCAACCAACGAAGAAAATAGATAAAATCAATCACTTCCTGCCTTTCAAAAAAACCAATTCCTCCAGATACGGAGTAAGGGATTTGGTAATTTTTTAGAGCACTCTCCAGTTGAAGTAACTTCGTTCGAGTAGGAATTAAAATAGCTATATCCTTCCAGCTTCTTCCTCTTTGTTCTTTGTCCTGCATTAAAGAAATTAATCGTTTGGCTAAGACTTCATATTGATTTTCTTCCTCTTCCACTTGAATCAGTTCCACAGCTTTTTCATTAGAATTTGTTGACAATCGCCCTGCTTTTAATGGTGTATATACTGTTTCAAACGAGTAAGTTGGATTCGTTTCCATAACCTCTGTAAACAGCTCATTTACCGCTTCGATGATAGGTTCTACTGTCCGATAATTCATATTTAAAGAAATGGCATCTCCGTCATTTCGAGTCTTTGCTTCTTGTTCAAGTCGATTCATAATCGAAACGTTGGCCCCGCGAAAGCGATAAATCGATTGTTTTGTATCGCCAACCAAAAACTGATATTTGGGGCGAATTCTTTTGAGCATTTCTAGTTGAAGTTGGTTCGTATCTTGAAATTCATCCACCATTATATGATGATAGTGTTTTTGACACTCTTTTTGAATCGATGGGTTTTGAAGTAGAGCAACTGCCTTTTGTTGAAGATCAGAAAAATCCACTACACCTAAATACATTTTATGAAGATTATAGCTTTCATCTAGCTCCTGAACTAATTGAAGGAACGATTTTAAAATAGTGCTCGACTTCTCAGAAAAAGTGACAAAAGGCTTCACCTCTTTCCACCATTTTTTTAATGGCTTCCATTCTAATTCATATAGAAAATAAAGAGGAGGAATTTTCTGCTCCCATTTTTTATCGCCTCTATTAGGCATCCAACCTTCACAGGCTTCTATAATCTCTTCATCACTCATTTGAGTATCAAGCTCTGTAAAGCCTTGTTGAATATTATTTACATGTTTTACTTGTGCGGGTGTTAAATCTTGATAATCTATAAATTGCTCTATATACAAACGAGCTTTACGATAGAAATGTTCTATTTTCTTTCGAATAGAATCACTCACTATTCTTTCTTGAATTTCCTTCATTTCTGTGTAACGTAGTTCCTGTATTTGCGAAGGTCCTACATACGATTCTCTCATTTCATCGAGAGTTTGTAATAAATACATAGATAATTGCGATTTAGTCATAAAATCAAATAGAACTTCAGCTTGTTTCATAAAATGATTTTCCCTAAATAACGCTTCTAACATTTCTTCCTTCATTTGATTAGCTTGTATCTCATCTATTACTTTGGCCTTTGGCGGTAACTTCGAGATGATGGCATGTTGTGTAATGAGCTGCTGACAAAAGCTATGAAAAGTGGATATGACCATTTTTTCTAATCCATTTTTTTGCTCTATCCAAAACTTTTTCTCTTCCTCTTTTTGAGCATATTCTATTTTCTCTAGTAATCGAAGTCGGAGCCTTTCCTTCATTTCCCTTGCTGCTTTTTCAGTAAAGGTTATAGCAACAATTTTATCTATATAAACTCCCATTTCATGTGTTGGATCGGTTCTCTTCAAATCACATAAGTAAATAATTCGCTCTGTTAGCACCCTAGTTTTTCCAGATCCAGCTCCTGCGGAAATAACTATAAAGGGCTGTTCATTAAAAATAGCCTTTTTCTGTGCATCATTAAAATTCATTATTTTTACCCCTTTCTTTCTGTTCTTCCGTTACACGACATACTGCTTTATAAGGGCAGAAATTAGAGCACTCTAACGGCTTCACAGGATACTGAGAAAAGGTTCCTTGCCAAAGCTCTTCTAGCTTTTTCGGTATTTGATATTGAGCTAAATATGGATCATTTGCCCAATCAGATTCTTGATTTTTTGTACGCGAACTTACATGGAAGGGTGATTGACTCCCGACAAATTGGCTATGCCAAATTCCATTACTGGCTCGTTTATGAGGATCTCGTAAACTTATATAGCTAGCACCATAGCCGATTTTAGAAGATTCACCTCTTTTTGTTAACTGTTTTTGTATCATATAAGCATATAACGGAAGCTGTAGCTTTAAGCCTGATTGCACTTCTTGACGATCAATTGAAGCTTGTCCTGTTTTATAATCATAGATGACAAAGCCTGATTCATCTTCATCTAATCGATCCACCTTCCCTTTTAAATGCAGTTTCTTCCCACTCGGCAAAGTAAAGGATTCACTAATAGGAACTTCTAGCTGTTTAATTTTCATCTTCGGCAATCGTTGATTATCCCAAAAGTGCTTTCTT
This sequence comes from Alkalihalobacillus trypoxylicola, assembly GCF_001590785.1. Lineage (GTDB taxonomy): Bacteria > Bacillota > Bacilli > Bacillales > Bacillaceae_D > Alkalihalobacillus > Alkalihalobacillus trypoxylicola. The sequence goes on along the minus strand of NZ_LTAO01000012.1, from coordinate 658,402 downwards.
TCTGCAAACCACCAGTTCATTAGTCTTTTTTTCCAAAGCTTTTTGACTAACCTTATTTCTAGGGAGGTTATTTCCTGATTTCGTTCCTCAACATCTTTCCATAATTCTTCAAACTTTTCATCTAGCTTTCTTCTAATCTCTTCTTTTTTTTCTTCATCTACTGAAGAAAACTCTTTCCCTACAAGCTTTAACTCCGTATAAATGGATTCAATGATTTCGTGGATTAAATCTCCGATATCAATCGGTGATATTTGTTTTAATTCTTTATTAGGTTCTCTAATCTCGAGCTCTCTTTCCATCACATATTTAAAAGGACACCTTGCATAAGCTTCTAATGAAGTGATAGCCACATGATTTTTTTGCATTTTCAGCTGATGTTTTTCTTCAATATCTTCCTCAAATGCTTCCAGGTATTTAAGGTTTTGTTGATAATGAATGAATTCAGCATTCATCCATTGATTGTCTATCTTAAAGCCCTGCCCAGAATGGTAAGCAATCATCTCTAACTGATCGCTCTCTGAGCTCACTTCTTTATTATTCATTCTTTCTTCAAAGCTCCACTCTATATGGACCATACTTAAACCTTCTAATAGTGGTGATGGTAACCTTGGGTATTCTTCATCCATTCCTTTAATATAGGAGAATACGATTTCGTCTGCCAAGAGCAGTAATTGTTGAAAAAAAGCTTCCTGTGTTTTGATTTGAGATTCATGGTTAGGAATCCGATATTCAGATGCGACTTCAACCAGATCGCGCTCCTGTACATACCCACGAAGAGACTGTCCGCGAGGAAAGATACCTTCATTCATACCAACTACATAGATTTTTTTTCCTTTAATGAGTCCAATATCCCTCCAAGTATGTACGGCCACACCGTGGTTTTGACCACGCTCAAGAAAGATTTCTAATTGCTTCCCTGTTTCCTGAAACCATTCTTGAAACAAATCAAGGTTCATGGAAATAGAATCGAGGCCACGTTCACTCAATTGCTCTAAATATTGGTCGATCTTTTCTTCTAATACTTGATAGCATCTATATTCTATTGCTATTTGTTTCAAAATACTTAAGTCTTCTTCCGAGTTTAATCGCTTCCGCCACTTTTCCTTAAGCTTTAGTTTTTCCAACAGTTGTTTTAATTGAATTAAATAGTCAGTAAAGGTAGCTTTTTTGGGCCATCGGTACTGAACAATTACTTCATACATTTCTTTATATTCTATAAGATGATCGTTATCTCCCTCAATAAATCTCTCTTTTTCATTTGTGTAATCTAATGGATTACAAAAGCTTATGGCTAATAGCTGTTCCCATAATGGTGCTAATTTCCATTTACTATCAAACTGGTTATGAAAAAAGATTAGCTGAATAAAATGGCTTAATTTAGACGATGATACTTTGAATTTATCAGCCATTTGAAGTGGAATATCATAGGATTTTGCTCTTTCAATAAAAGTCGTTACATCGGCATATTCATCGGCCCAGATAATAGAAAAATCATCATAAGCTTTGTCCGACTTTTGAATATTTAATAAAATAGCTCGCTCTTCTTCTTCTGCAGTAGAAGCATGCGCAAGTACCATTTTAGGGAGAAATTCCTCCATTTCCGAAAATCGATAATAATCAATAAATCCTATTTGCCTTAATTCATTTCTCATATGTTCCACAATAGTGAATGTTTGATCATTTGGTATATACATATCTATTTCCAAACCCACTTCAGCACAAGCCTCCAACATTTGCAGTTGAAGAGGGTTAAAGCTTATAAATCCATCTACGATTAACTTTAGTGACTCTAAAGGGTTTTGTTTTAAAAGAGCAACTGCTAACAGTATGATATTTTCAGGGTCATATATATTTTTCTCTTTTAATATACTCTCTTCATATTGTTCAAAGAGGGGCTTTAGAGCCTCTAGAGCTGGGGGAACATGATTTAATTCCATCCCTAACCTTTTTATTTGACCATAGGTATCAGCTAGCCCTTTTGACTGCCCTTTTATTTGAATGTTGTCAAACTGACCAAGTTGTTCATCAACAAATTGCTGAAAAAAGAGAGTTCGCTCATGTTCACTTATTGAAATAACCTCATGCTTCACTTTCTCAATAATGAATGAAGCTAATTCATCAAAGTTCATATACGTTAGTTTATTTTGTAATTCCGAGGCTTTCGTCAACCATGCTTTGGAAGGAAGTATATAAAGAACTTTCGTTTCTTGTTCTTGCTGAAAGAGAACTGCCTGATTTAACCTTTCTACATGAGCCACATCTAAAAAAGAGGTACCATAAATGATTTGTTTAGTCATAACCAGACTCCTCTCAAGCTTCAGCTGTTTTTTTCATGTCTATATGCTCGATATCATCATGCATATAAGGCTCTGAAATCGGTTCGAATCCAAAAGATTGATAAAAAGAAAGTAAATATAATTGAGCCTGTATCACTATGTTTGTTTGATTCTTTTCTATTTCAAGAAATTCAATCGATTGATTTAATAGCTGCTTAGCGTATCCAAAGGATCGTGAATCTTTTTCTACAATCACTCGTCCTATCGAAGCTTCAGTGAAATAATCTCCCTTTAAAAAAAGGCGGCTATAAGCGAGTATTTGACCTTCATCTTTCTTTAAAAATAGATGGTAAGCTCTCTGATCTGCTCCGTCCAACTCCTGATAAATACAATTTTGCTCGATGATAAAAACATCCATCCTTAAGCGCATAATATTATATAATTCTTCTACTGATAATTCATGAAAAGCTTTAATATACCAATGCATTCCGTATACCCCTATCTCAATCGTTTCCTTTATTTTAGCATAGAAATGAACGTGGATAACTATGTTTGTTACTCTATAATATCAGTCAATTTTCTCCAATTAAAAGGGAGAAATTAAAACCTTGGAACAATACGCAAGAATAAAGACCTCCACTCTTTCTAAAGGCGCGTCCATTCGCTTCCCCTAGACATTCCATGTCCCGATGGGGTGGCGTCGAACCAGCTTTTTCATAAAAGTGGATTTAGGAATAGTCACTTCCTCCCATTGGAGTCTTTGTCCGCTTACGCATTTCATAGAGAATCTCAAAATCAATAGGACCCTCCCTCTTTTAAAAAGAAGGAAGGTCCTATTTGTTATTTGTGTAGGAATTCATTGGACACCATTTCAAAAATGGCTACTTGTGCTATTTAAGCGGTTGTCCCAGCATCGTTTCCTAATTATCATTTAACTAAGTGAATTTAATCATTGCTTTATAAGTGAATGAAATTGAACATTTCTTATAGAATATGTTTTGAATGTTTGTAAATTCACTCGCTGATTGTAACGATAGGTAGTGACTCCCAAAGGATGAGCGCCGTTTGAAGATCCACTCTGACGAAGCCCTGCGTAGTCGGAGTTAGCTGAAGACAAGCCCTTGGGAAAGCATCTACCTAAAGTGGAAATCAAAAACTTAATCGTTCCGTTTTCATTATAAGATATGAATTAAGCAATTGATTCAACTAGAAATTCTTTAAATAACGCGTAATCCAATTAATGGAACGATTATGACCGTAATGATGAAAATAAGCCAATAAAGAAGTGGTTTATTCAATGTATTTTTCTTTGTTTTAGTTAAAATCATTTCCATCATTCCAATTAAAACAAGGGCTAATAGTGCTTTAATAAAGAAAGTCGTTGGAAATCCATATTGAAACATAGAAAATAGTAAATATCCACCTGAAACCACCATTACCACATAAAATAATCTCAAAACCATATGTAATATTTTTCCGGCTTTAGCTTTTCCACCTTTTATTAAAAAATAAGTAATGAAGAAAAGTAAAATCATAATCGCCCATGAACTAGCATGTAAGTGGCTAAACATCGTATCCATCCTTATATCCTCCTCGATATCTTTTCAAATTCTCTAGTTTTATTATAAGCGAAGGAGATAAAAGAATAAACCTATACAACCTTTAGTCAAAAAATCAACATATTTAAGCTCTTTACTCATAATAACTTTTGCCCGAATAAGGAACCGATTAGTCCTACCGCTATTTGAGCGGTTTTATTTTTCTCATCTAATATAGGGTTAACCTCTACAAATTCAGCCGATGTAATAATGTTCGATTCTGCTAACATTTCCATTGCTAAATGACTTTCTCGGTAAGTAAGTCCTCCAGTAACAGGAGTTCCTACTCCAGGTGCTTCTAAAGGGTCTAACGCATCCAAGTCGAGACTCAAATGAACATGCTCCGTCCCTTTTTGTACGATTTGAATCGCTTCTTCCATCACTCTAGACATTCCCAATCTATCTATTTCATGCATAGTAAATACTTTAATTCGAAGTTGTTTAATTAATTGCTTTTCTCCATCATCTAATGAACGGGCACCAATAATCACCATTTTATCAGGGGAGACTTTTTTGGTTTTCACACCAATTTCTACTAATTCCTTTATGCCATATCCTAAACTAACCGCCAAGGGCATTCCATGTATATTACCACTTGGAGAAGTTTCTTTTGTATTTAAATCACCATGAGCATCATACCAAATTAATCCTAGCTCTTTGTTTTCTGTTGCTACTCCTGCAATTGTTCCGATTGCCGTACTATGATCTCCTCCTAAAATAAGTGGAAGATACCCGTCTTTTTTTATGTGAACAATTTTTTTTGCTAGCATATGACTACTATTTATAATTTCTTTTAAACCATTTAAACTCTGTTTCGGTTCCTCTGTCCTTGCAACGTTAATATCTCCGAAGTCTGTCACATCATATTTTAAGGTTCGCAAAAGTGGAACAAGTCCAGCATAACGGATTGCACTTGGTCCCATATCAACTCCTCTTCTGCTTTGCCCTAAGTCCATCGGCACACCAATGATCCCGATTTTTTTCATATGATAGCCTCTCCTTCTATAAATGTCTATCAATAGAGTATCTCTACAGTTATGGATTGAACAAAAAAATTAATGAGCGCTCCTGTCTTTAAGATGTATATGCTCTATCGTAAATAATCATTAGTAAAAACATCTTATCTAGGGTACGAAGCCATGGTTCAGACGTTAGGAATAAAGATTAAAATAAAGCATAAAGAGATACTTGGTTTTCACTCCCACTGAGGTCTCCTCTTGTATCTGCTAAGTTACGTTATTACATAACGGTTCTTAAAATTCAACTGGCCCCCTTCTTTTGATAAGAAGGAGGCCTGTTCGTTGTCTTTGTATGCAAGCATTACATACCATTTATAATTTTCGCTACATAAGATGATGCCAGTCATAATCATTCTATTAATTTAAATCAAAGTGCTGACCATTTGCTTCATATATGACCCATTCGGTAATATTCGTCGCATAGTCTGCCATTCTTTCAATATATCTTCCTATAAAAGCGAGCTCGGTTATTTGATGAACTTCGACTTCATTTGTATCCAGTTGGAATAATTCATGAATAAGCTCACCGTACATTTGATCGACATGATCATCTAAGCTTGCGATTTTTTGCGCAGCCATAACATCGCTATCTGAATAAGCCTCTAATGATTCTGCAATCATCTGTTCAGCTAATCCTAACATGATAATCATTTTTTCTTTGATTTCGATTAATAGGTTGGGATCTAGCCTTAAAGACGCTTTTGCCAAATCGACGGCTAAATCACCAACTCTTTCCAAATCACTTGAGATTTTGAGTGTGACTATTAATCGTCTTAAATCACTTGCAACAGGCTGCTGCTTCGTAATTAATAATGTAACGGAATCATTTAACTCATGCTCAAGCTGATTAATTTTCTCATCCTCTTTGATGAGTTGATGTAAAACATCTTCATTACCTGAGCGAAATCCAGCTTTGGCCTTTTCTAAAACAGAGGAAATACTACTTCCCATATGAAGTAATTGATTTTTTATTTCATCTAACTGTGAACGAAACCCTTCTCTTCCTACCAAGTGAACTCCCCCTTACCCGAAGCGTCCAGAAATATAATCTTCTGTACGACTATCAGATGGATTTGAAAATATTTTGTCTGTTTGATCATATTCAACTACAATTCCATTTAAAAAGAATGCTGTTTTTTCAGAAATTCTCGCCGCTTGCTGCATATTATGAGTAACAATAACAATGCTATAGTCTTCTTTTAACTGTTGAACGAGTTCTTCCACTTTTAATGTAGAAATGGGATCAAGAGCAGAAGTTGGCTCATCCATTAAAATAACGTCTGGTTCAATCGCTAAACAACGTGCGATACATAATCTTTGCTGCTGTCCACCGGATAAACCATAGGCATTTTCAGTTAAACGGTCCTTTACTTCATCCCATATATATGCACCTTTAAGGCTTTTTTCGACAATTTCATCTAATATCTTTTTGTTACGTATACCGTGAATTCTTGGACCATAGGCGATGTTATCATAAATAGATTTAGGAAACGGATTTGGTTTTTGGAAAACCATTCCCACTCTAGTTCTTAGCTCTTCTACCTGAAACCCTTTATCAAAGATGCTTTGATTACGTAATAAAATATCTCCTGAAGTTTTGACAATAGGAATCAATTCGACCATTCGATTCAAGGTTTTTAAATAGGTTGATTTCCCGCACCCAGATGGTCCAATAATGGCCGTTACTTCATTTTCATATATAGAAAGATTAATATCCTTTAAGGCATGATCAGAGCCATACCACAAATTTAACCCTTTTGTATCATATACTATTTTTTTAGAGCTATTTTCACTTACTTCTTGTTTATCTAACTGTTCTTTAAGGTTGGTTTGTTTTTTCATATCTGTCATCATAGCCATTTTTAATCCTCCCGAATTAATAACGTTTTTGGAATTTATTACGAATGATAATTGCTACCGAATTCATCACGAATAATACGACAAGTAAGACAACGATTGTAGCGGCTGCTAAATTCGCATACTCTGCGACTAAAACCGAATCTAACGTCCAATAATAAATTTGCATTGGTAGGACTGTAAATCGGTCAAAGATACTTCCAGGAAAAGGTATTAATAGTGCAGGTATACCAATTACAACAAGTGGCGCCGTTTCTCCAATAGCTCGAGATAATGAAAGAATAGCCCCAGTCAATATTCCTGGTAAAGCAGACGGTAAAATAATATTTTTAATCGTTTGCCATTTAGTCGCTCCCATTCCATAGGATGCTTCGCTCAAATGTGATGGTACAGCTCTTATCGCTTCTTGTGCAGCTACTACTACAATTGGTAATACAAGCAAGGACATCGTTAATCCACCCGCTAATACGACATTACCGAAATCCAAGCCTCGTACAAATACCGTTAATCCCAAAATCCCGAAAACAATAGAAGGAACACCAGCAAGATTGGAGATATTCGTCTGTATAAACGATTGTAGCTTTCCTTTTTTAGCATAACATTCTAAATAAATAGCCGTTCCCACACCTAATAACATTGTGATTGGGCCTACTATAATCATTAACCATACCGTACCTAAAATCGCACCCATTATTCCTGCATTTTCTGCACGTGTAGATAATTTCCCTGTTAAGAAATCCCAGTCAATAAACCCTAAACTATCTGCAATTACTCGATAGATTAAAATCGCTAGAACGATTAATCCAAAACTAGAAGCTAAAAAGAAAATAGATTTAGCTACTTTATTGGTCACAAGCCGTTTTCCGATACGGTTTTGAACTTTCTCTATATCTAAATATTTCATTTAGTATTCCTCCCTAAATCGACGGGAAATATATCTCGCTATAATATTCATAATCAATGTAAATACAAACAATGTCATTGCAACAGCATATAAACTATAATAAATCGTCGTTCCAGCAGCTGCCTCTCCACTTGTTATTTCGACAATATAGGCTGTCATTGTTTGCATTGATTGCGTAATATCAAAAGTAAAGTTCTTTGAGCTTCCACTTGCGATTGTCACAATCATCGTTTCTCCGATAGCTCTTGATATTCCAAGTACAAAAGAAGCTATAATACCAGAAATAGCAGCAGGAATGACTACCTTTGCTGTAACCTCTAGCTTGGTCGCACCTAATGCCAATGCACCTTCACGCATCGAATTAGGAACTGCACTCATAGCATCCTCAGATAAAGAAGCAACCATTGGAATAATCATAACCCCCATAACGATACCAGGACTTAAAATATTCGTGGCTTCTAAACCAGGAATAATCTCTCTTAAAATAGGAGTGACAAACGTAAAAGCGAAAAAACCATACACAATTGTTGGAATTCCAGCTAATAGCTCTAATATAGGCTTCAGTGTTTTCCTTACTTTTTCTGAAGCATATTCACTTAAATACACAGCAGTCATTAGACCTATAGGAATTGCCACAAACATTGCAATAATAGAAGATAATATGGTTCCCGTAACTAAAGGTAAAATACCAAACTCTGGGTTCGCACTTAAAGGTCTTAATACGGTTCCCGTGAAGAAATCAAGAAAAGGTACTCTTCTAAAAAACTCAATCGTTTCACTTAATAACGTATAAATAATTCCAAGAGTTGTCATAATGGAAATGGCAGCGATGACGAATAAAAGCTTTGGCATCACTTTCTCCATAACAGACGTAAAATTTCTCTTATGCTTACTTTCTGTAATCATTTCTTGAACGGTTTTCTGATTTGAAAACATTTTACTCATTGATTAGGCTCCCCTTTCTGCCCTTATGTTTCCTTTTAAAAATGAGGGGAATTTAATCCCCCTCATTTCATCTTTTTTTATAGTCCTTCTAAATAATCAATAAACTCTTGAACTTCCTCATCTGGAATTGGCGCAAAACCAGTTTCACCAGCGAATACATTGATATTGTTCATTACATAGATAGCAAAGTCTAATACTTCAGGCTTTTCTGTTGCATGGTCCACATTAAGGTAAGTAAATACTGGACGAGTAAATGTTGCATAGTCCGCATCACCTTCACCAATTGTATCTAATGAAGGAGTTACAGCACCTTCACCAAAATCTACGCTAACAGGCTCTAATTTATCTTGGTTGCTTACATAGTATCCGAAGCCAAAGAATGCAATTCCGTTTGGATCTTCAGAGATTAAATTAACTAGTGTTGAATAATCTTGCTGTAAATTTACTGTGCTCACTAAATCCGCACCATCTAATACTTCATCAAAGAAAAACTCATACGTTCCGTGGTTTTCATTTGGTCCATAAGTGTTAATCTCTTCATTAGGGAAAGATGGGTCTAAATCAGACCAATTTTGAATGCTTTCATCTGAGAAAATTTGAATTAATTGTTCTTTTGTTAATTCTGTTGCCCAATCATTTTCCGGGTTGATTACAAATGTTAAACCGTCTAAGGCAACCTTAAGTTCTTTTACTTCAATTCCTAGCTCATCTGCTAATTGTTGCTCTTCGTCTTTAATTTCACGTGATGCATCATTAAAGTCTGTTCCATTTTCAGCTAAAAATCTTTGGAAACCAGCTCCTGTTCCAGCACGACTTACTTCCACTGAAACACCTTCTTGCTCATTAATCATATATTCTTCAGCTAATAAAGCCATTAAAGGGTAAACGGTACCTGAACCGTCAATAACTACACTACCTTCTAGTTCTTCACTGCTCGTTCCGTCCTCTTCGTTTTCAGTTGTTTCACTACCAGTTTCTGTTTCCGTTTCTTCTGTTTCTGTCTCAGCCTCTGAATCTGTACCTGTTTCTGCATCACTTCCACATGCTGCAAAGATTACTGCCATTAACGATACTAATAGTAAAACTAAATACTTTTTAAATTTCACGAATTGTTCTCCCCTTCTATACTTTTAAGTTTCTAGGAGACTAGCTCCCGAATACAATTTCAGTATAGAGTGATTTTATTAAGAGCATATGCATTCTTTGTAAAGCTTTCATAAATGAATATTAAGATTGTTAGCAAATGTAAAGGTAATGTTAAGGCGACCCTTTTTCTATTCCTGCCAAAAGTGTAAAGGTTGAATAATCTAGATTTCTATTACTTCTTATTATTAGTTATTAATCATATATGGACGTTCTTTTTGAAATGACTAGGTAATAAAGGAGGTTCTAAAATGAAGCAATCGTTTTTATAGAAGAATTTTTTAAAAGAAGAAGTCTGGGTCATTCATAATCGAAGAAGATTCATTAAAGTTTTATCCAAAACTAATTGATTTGGCTATGATTAGAAAAATAAAATGATTAATTGATACAATCATCACACACAAAAACTGAATTCATTCAGAATTTGTTCCATATAAAAAGAACCACGATCCTCTTCCTTTGAAAAGTAGTGATTCTTATACTTCGTTTTATATAAGCGTTCTTTTTTTGTAGGGGTTTTTCTTGTTCTCATATCATTATATGCGAATGGACTTCTTCCTTTTTCAGGATTTCTTAACCCTTCTCTTACTCTTTTTAATCTTATTTTTTTGGCACGAGATTGACTCATTTTTTATCACCTTCCTTGCTTTTATCATGACGGATATTCTGTTTTCATGCAATCTTTTTTTCCTTTTTATAGGGCTTTGTTTTAGATAAAGCTTTTAAAATAAAAATTTGATCTTGAATTTATTATTATCTAAAGATAATAACGTCCTTTAATCGATTTTAAAAATTAAGTAGCTTTATTACATTTCCATCCATTTCTATCCTTATAATTCTATTACTTTATTTATTATTTTAAGACCTTTTTTTACCATTAAGAATAGAGTTATTCCATGCACCTTCTGCATAAATAATACTAAAATAATGACATTTTACCCTAATAAAATCTCCTTATTGACAATTCTCTCATCCTCCTTTAAAGTGAGATATAATTTTAAATGTGGGGATTAGGTACGTAAATAGATTTTTTATTTATGTTTAATAGGGAATTCGGTGAAATTCCGAAGCGGTCCCGCCACTGAACGAAGCTGAGCTGTTATTTTTAATCACTGATGGAAAACCATCGGGAAGATGTTAACAGTATTGACGCTTTAAAGCCAGGAGACCTGCCTAATCTAACAGCACTGTCAAACCTACGGAAGATGGGGAGGTGTTAAAAATATCAATTCGATCTACAGGATATTTTTACCCACTTCCGCTGGTAAAAATATCCTTTTTTTATTATATGATATGGAGGTTTTTGGTATGGGAGAGATAAAAACAAGCAGTCTAGGTTATCCTAGAATTGGAGAGAACCGTGAATGGAAAAAAGCATTAGAAGGCTATTGGGCCGGGAAACTAACAAAGGATGAGCTAAACCATCAGTTAACTGAACTTAGATTATCCTTTTTGAAAAAACAACAGGATGCTGGCTTAGACCTAATTCCGGTTAATGATTTTACGTACTATGATCACATTTTAGATTTGTCGACTATGTTTAATCTTATTCCTAAAAGATTTGAGCAAACATCAGGTGATGAGCTAGATACGTATTATGCTATGGCAAGAGGAAACAAAGAAGCTCAAGCATGCGAGATGACAAAATGGTTCAATACAAACTATCATTATATCGTTCCAGAAATGGAGAATAAAAAGCCAACACTAACAGAAAATAAACCATTAAAAGCCTACTTAGAAGCTAAAGAGAAGCTAGGAATAGAAGGTAAACCAGTAATTGTCGGGCCTTTTACCTTTTTAAAGCTTGCTAAGGGATATGAACCAGAAGAATTTGCACAACTTTTAGATAATTTCACACCGGTGTATATTGAATTACTTCAAGAGCTTGCAGAAGCAGGAGTAAAATGGGTTCAATTAGATGAACCTTCACTAGTTACGACTTTATCTAGCGATGAAATCCGTCTAATTACATCGGTTTATAATAAAATAAGAACAGCTGTGCCTTCTCTTAAAATCATTTTACAAACTTACTTTGATGCGGTAAGTGATTATAAAGAGGTTATTACCTTACCTGTTGATGCTATTGGACTTGATTTCGTCCATGGATATGAAGAAAATCTATCACTTCTAAAAGAATTTGGTTTTCCAGATGATAAGATACTTGCAGCAGGGATTATTGATGGTCGTAATATTTGGAAAGAAGATCTACAAAAAACAAATGATAAGCTTGAGCAAATTACAGCTGTTGTTCCAGTCGAGCGATTATTCATTCAGCCTTCTTCGAGCTTATTACATGTACCCGTTACATTAGTTCATGAAAAAGAGTTAGATTCATTAGTTCTAAGCGCTTTAGCTTTTGCCGATGAAAAATTAGAAGAGCTCTCTACTATAAAAAAACTGATTCTTGCCAATAGTGAACAAAAACAAAAGCTATTAGATGAAAATAAAAAGATATTTGATAAGATTTCACAATCAACCTGGAGATCCTCTTACCAAAAAAATGAACAACAGCTACTAGCCAAAAGAACAACACCCGTAACAGAGCGTCAGAAGATTCAGCAACAAAAATTCGACTTACCTCTTTTACCCACTACTACCATTGGTAGCTTCCCTCAAACGAAGGAGGTACGTCGCGCTAGAAATCAGTGGAGAAAAGGTCAATTAAACCAAGCTGATTATGAAGCTTTCGTCAATGAACAAATTAAAAAATGGATTGACATCCAAGAAAACCTTGATTTAGATGTCCTTGTTCATGGTGAATTTGAACGAAACGATATGGTTGAATTCTTTGGAGAAAAATTAGGTGGCTTTGTTTTCACTAAAAACGGCTGGGTGCAATCATATGGTTCTCGCTGTGTAAAACCACCTGTTATCTTTGGTGATGTTCATTTTAAAGAGGAAATGACCGTTGCAGAAACCGTTTATGCACAATCACTTACGAAAAAGCCTGTCAAAGGAATGTTAACAGGTCCAGTTACTATTTTAAATTGGTCTTTTGAAAGAAGTGACATTTCTCGTCAAGAAGTAGCGAACCAAATTGCAGAAGCGCTCATTAAAGAAGTGGAAGCACTTGAAGCAGCAGGTATTGAAATGATCCAAGTGGATGAGCCGGCTATAAGAGAAGGATTACCACTTAAAGAAAGAGATTGGGAATATTACTTAAATTGGGCGGTAGAGGCTTTCCGTATTAGCACGTCTACTGTGAAGGATACCACACAAATTCACACCCACATGTGCTATAGTGATTTCCGTACTATTATTCAATCCATTTCAGATTTAGATGCTGATGTTATTTCTATTGAAACTTCTAGAAGTGCTGGAGAATTAATCTCTACATTTGAATCGAATGTTTACGATAAAGGGATTGGGCTAGGTGTGTATGATATTCACAGTCCAAGAATTCCGAGTGTTGAGGAAATATCCATTGTAATAAATCGAGCTCTTGAGGTTCTACCTAAAGAATTGTTCTGGGTTAATCCAGATTGTGGTTTAAAAACACGTGGTGAAAAAGAAACGGTCGCTGCCCTCGAAAATATGGTTACAGCCGCTAAAGCTAGTAGAGAAAAACTTGTAGAAGTTAAAAATTAACTCATTAAAAAGCTAGGAGCCTAAATGCGCTCCTAGCTTTTTTTGTCATATGCTTCTTCTTTACAATAAAAAACTTACCCAGAATACTCTGAGTAAGTTTTTGTATTATGCTGGATATACACTTACTTGTTTGCGGTCACGACCAACACGCTCATACTTAACAACGCCGTCGACTTTTGCAAATAATGTATCGTCTCCACCTTTACCTACGTTCGTACCAGGATAAACTCGAGTACCACGTTGACGAACTAAGATTGATCCGCCTGTAACAGCTTGACCATCTGCACGCTTAGCACCTAGGCGCTTAGAGCGTGAATCACGTCCGTTCTTTGTACTACCTACCCCTTTTTTCGAAGCGAAAAACTGAAGGTTCATTTTTAACATCGTTTCCACCTCCTTCAAATTTAACTTTCTATAATGGTCATATGCTCATGATACTCTGTTGCAATCGACGCCAATGATGCCAGCATTCCTTCTAAAAGAAGCTCAACTTTTTCAGCTAATGCTGAATCTAAGCCATTTGGTACAGAGCAAAAGAGATAGCCTCCATCTTCCTTCATATCAACATCTAGTTCAACATGAAGAATGGAGTGAATCGCATTCACAGCACCTAATGATACAGCAGAGGCTCCTGCACAAACGAGATCATAGCCATATGGACCAGCTTCAGCATGACCGCTCATTGAAAATGAGACGATTTTCTGATTATCGTTGCGATTAACTTTTACCGTAATCATGTCAATTATGCGTTGATTTTTTCAATAACGACTTTTGTATAAGGTTGACGATGACCTTGCTTACGACGGTAATTTTTCTTAGCTTTCATTTTGTAAACGATGATTTTCTTTTGACGACCGTGCTTTTCAACCTTAGCCGTTACCGTAGCGCCCTCTACTAAAGGAGCTCCTACTTTCACATCACCGCCACCGATCATTAATACTTTGTCAAAGCTAACTGTTTCACCAGCTTCAGCATCTAATTTCTCGATGTAGATCTCTTGACCTTCTTCAACTCTAACTTGTTTACCACCAGTTTCAATAATTGCGTACATTTCTGCACCTCCTCATATACTCAGACTCGCCATCATTAGGTAGAAATCCCAATGGATTTCATTTAAAACCTAGTCCGTGCGGTTGTAGTCGTTTGGGTGCGACCAAATAACTAACATTTGATATCATACCACAATTAGAAATTAGCTGTCAATGCTTTTAATGATGATATTAGGCTATAGAACCTACTCTATATAGGCTTATTGGCCTTTTATTTTTGATTAAAAGCTTGTAACATCCATACATGCTTTTCAATCGTTGCTCTTAGGGCAATAAACATGTCAGCTGTTGGCTGATCTTGTGCTTCTTCTGCTAAGGTTATAATCACATTTAATTCACTAACCATTGCCTCAAAATCATCGGCTATATTTTCAACCATTTTGAAAGCATCTTCGTTTTTATTGCTCTCTTTTACTGTAGATAGCTCTAAATATTCGGTTAGAGTTGCAACTGGCTTTCCTTTTATAGCTAAAATCCGTTCGGCAAGCTCATCAATTTGAGAAGCAGCAAGGTTATAAAGCTCTTCGAATTTTTCATGTAACGTAAAAAATTGTTCTCCCTTTACATACCAATGATAGTTATGCAATTTGGTTGAAAGAACCGTCCAATCGGCTAATTGCTTATTTATTTTACTAATTAAATTGTCATTACTCATATTTAACAGCTCCTTTTTTATCATAGTATGATTATAACCTTATTTACAATTATTATCAATAAGTAATTAATATAAAATAATATTTTTTAAAAATAACTTCTTTCTTTAAGTGAACCCATTTCATCTTTCCTATCTTTTATTGAAAACCGAGCGGTTAGGTTTTTGATTTCCACTTTAGATAGATGCTTTCCCAAGGGCTTGTCTTCAGCTAACTCCCACTACGCAAGGCTTCGTCAGAGTGGATCTTCAAACGGCGCTCATCCTTTGGGAGTCCCTACCTACCGTTTCAATCAAGAAGTGATTTTGCAAACATTCAAGACATTTTTATAATGAATGGTTGGTTTTATTCACTTAAACCCACTTCATCATTTCTATCTTTTAATGAAAAACGAACGGTTAGGTTTTTGATTTTCACTTTAGGTAGATGCTTTCCCAAGGGCTTGCCTTCAGCTAACTCTGACTATGTAAAGCTTCGTCAGAGTGGATCTTCAGACTGCTTTGATCCTTTGGGAGTCACTACCTTCCGTTTCAATCAAAGAGTAAATCAATCCGCAAACATTCAGTACATTTTTATAATGAATGGTCGGTTTTATTCACTTATAGAGCAACCATGAAATTCACTCAAGTACTAATATATAGAACTATTTTTAACTACAAAAAAAGATACACTTAACCGCCTTCTTATCGAAAACGGAAGTATACCTTTTATAAGGACCCTTCATTATTTTATTATCTATATTATTTTTGAATTCAGTCGCTGTCCTTTAAGAATGATTTTCCTTTAACCGTTCCAAATGATAACCAGCTTCCTTCAGATTTCCAACAAACCGAACTTCGAACCGCTCTTCTTTCATTCTTTTACTTGGAAACAGTAATATTCTAAAACCAAGTGCTTCTTCAAGCTTGTTCAAGTGCTCTCCGCCTTCACCGACCAAAATAGATTGGATTTTAGATGGCATCTCTAAAAGTACCGCTTCGTGATCTCCACCCTTTAACTCCCATAAATGACGCTCAATTTTGAAGGCTTGAGCTTCATCCGAAAGCACCGTTCCTTTTCCATGACAAGTAGGACAATGTTTAGATAAACTACTTTGTAGGTTTTCTCGTATTTTCTTTCGAGTCATTTCTACAAGCCCTAAATCGGTTAATCCAAGAACATTGGTTTTCGTTCTATCGCCTCTCAATGACTCTTTAAGTACTTTTAAAAGCTTTTGCTTTGAATCCTCTGTTCTCATGTCAATAAAATCAACAATAATGATACCGGCAATATCTCGGAGTCTTAGCTGCCTCGCTATTTCCTTAGCTGCTTCTATATTTGTTTTCATAACCGTATCTTCTAAATTAGTCTTTCCTGTATATTTTCCAGTATTAACATCGATGACGGTTAGTGCCTCTGTTTGGTCTATCATTAGATATGCTCCATTTTTTAACCAAACCTGTCTTTTTAATGCTTTCTCCAATTCTTTTTCTATACCGTAATGCGAAAAGATATTTTCTTTCCCTTTATATAATTTTAAAGCTTTGCTTAAATGAGGATAAGGCCTCATAATGTTTTGGAGTCGATAATAATCGGGCAGATGATCGATGACAATTTCATCAATGGTTTCGTGAGCAAAGTCTCTAATCATCTTTTCAAATAATCCAGAGTCTTGATGTAATAAAAACGGTGCTTTCTTTTCTGAATAGCCCCTAGATAAATCTAACCAAATCTCTCGTAAATACTGCAGTTCTTGTTCCAAAACTTCAGCAGATACACCTGCACAAATCGTTCTTAGCACGACACCCTCTTGCTTATTTAATAAAGTGGCACCTAGTTTCTTCAATCTCTCTCTTTCAGATTCTGGTTCTATTTTTTTGGATACACCGACGTATCCGCCATTTGGCATATAAACCAAATATCTTCCTGGTAGAGAAATGACGCTCGTTAATCTCGGACCTTTTTTACCAAAGCCTTCCTTAATCACTTGAACGAAAATCGTTTCACCCTGATTGACATATTCACTAACACTACTCTTTAATTTATCTGCCTCATCTTTTTGACTCAAATGGTAGGTAAGAAGATGATCTCGATAAATAAAACCATTTTTTTCTCGGCCAATATCCACAAACGCAGCCTGCATTCCAGGCAAAACGTTTGTCACCTTACCAAGATAAACATTTCCTACAATACGATTTTCAATTGGTCTTTCAATCATCATTTCGACAACTTCATCTTTTTCCATAATTGCTGCTCTTCGTTCTGGTGTATTCATATTAAAATAAATCTTTCTCATGATTGAAACCCCTTTATGTCTTTCTATTGCTTCACAACATAGCACAATCCACTAAGATTGTATAGGAGGCAAACGATGATTTCCCGAAAATTCCCGCAGACTCATTTGCCAATTATTATTTTCAAATGCTTCATATAATAGTATTCGTTCATGAAGAAGTACCTTTTTCTTATTTAGTTGATTCGATATGATACATTGATGCACTACACCACGTTCGAAGCTACTCATCGCTTCTTTTAAAGACATTGTATCATTTAAGTAAAGATCCTTAATAGGATAGCTGTTTTGATATACATTCATTCTTGTCATTAAAAAGCGGATGAATCGAAAATGCTTTTGTTTCCACTCTAAATAGTTATTAATACTTAGAAAAAGGATGACAATCCAAACATTTAAATGAAAAGGATAGAAAGTAACAATAAAAATGAAAAAAGTGATTAAGCTAAGAAACGAGATTTTTCTCGTTAAAGACAGTCCTTCTCTATAAGGCTTTTTATAGCAACAAAACAATTGTAACAGCTTGCCGCCGTCTAATGGTAGGATGGGCAGAAGATTAAATAATAAAATCATGACATTGTGCTGTACAAACGTTTCATGAATAGAGTAAGACCAAATATCCATTGTAACCAACAGATAAGATAGAGCGATCATCCAGATATGCTGAACCGGACCTGCAAGAACAATAAGAAACTCCTCTTTAAAAGGCTTATTCCCACCATCCTCTACCTCTGCAACACCTCCGAATGGTAATAACTCAATTTTTTTTACATTCCACTTAAAAAAAGTGGCCATGATTCCATGACCCATTTCATGTATAAAAACAATCATGAAAACCATACAGACCTCTTTAAAATAACCCGTTAAAATCCCTATACCTAATACAAGCCAGAAAAGTGGGTTCATTTTAATTTTTTGACTGAGAGAAATAATCTCATTCAAATGAAATGACTTCACTTGGGTCAATGTAGTGTTCTCCTTTTTTAATGGCGAAATAGAATAGACCTTGTTTTCCTTCTTCTTTTATAATCGTACCAATTAATTCCCCAGCTTGAATATGGTCATAAATGTTCACATCAATACTATTGAGCATTCCATAAATAGATTCTGTTTGATCATAATGCTGTATAATAACTCTTTTTCCAATCTCCTCATCCTCACCAACTTCAATAACTAAACCACCTTTTATTGCCTTAGCTTCCTCTTCTGTTCCAATATCAACTAGTATTCCTTGTCCATTTTCAGAGAAATTCTCTGCAATAGTACCAGAGGCTGGAACCGCATAATCCTCACTAATAAAAGATGGATCTTCATCATCTTTTTCATTGTTTTCTTTTTCAGGAAGAAGGGCTAACGGTTGACCAAATTTGTCCTCGTACCAATTCGCGAGCATTTCAAATTGAAATTCCTGTTGATAAGCAGAAGCCACCACATTTTTAGCTCCCTCCAATGATGAAAAATGACCATTATATGCAATTAAAATAAATAGAAATAAACCAATAGAAGCAAACAGGCGTAGAACAAAAAAGCTTCTATCATGAAAAACTCCTTCACGATTATTAGGGTCTTGTTTTGGCTCCAAATAATCACTTTGATTAGCGTTCCATGGACGCTCTTGTAAGTCTTGACTACTATAGTGTAGCTCCTTTTTCCGTTTCCCTTTTTCTCGATCACGTCTTTTTTGCTCTGCGTCCCTTTTCAACTGATTAATTTTATTCGACATGGCTATCCTCCTAAGGAACTGTTTCTTTCTAAGAGCATATGACTTGTCCTTAACTGTTATGCCAATTGATCGATGATTACATAGCATAGATGCCAATAAGAATCATAAAATGGAATCATTGATAATATCCAATTGGTGGTGGAAAAAAATGGGTGATCACTCCGGGAAAAATACAAACGATCAAGATTTAATCCAACTATCTGAGGATTTAATTTACTATTCAACCATTTTAAGTGCATTATCATCTATTATGAGTTTAATCGGCGTCATGATTGCAAGAGATGTAAGCCAACGAGAATCTTCCGCAGAAGCAGAAGATGCTGCATCCTTATTTTCGGCGTCCTTTAGACAGCCAGAAAATACATCTAATCCATATAGAGATTATCCTAATATCCCCGATAATTTGCATGCTCAGATGCACTTTATGAGAACCGAATTAAATAGAGTAAACAAAGAATTGAGGAAACTACAATTGCAGCTTGATAGCTGGAAACGTCCTTAACTGACCAATTACCATTAGAGATTTTTTCCCAGACAATCTACACGACCATCTTCCTAAAATGTGATATGATACAAAGAAAAGTGTTAAATTTAAGGAGAATAGCGAACAATGATAATAAATAATGATGGAAATCAAACACATGATTCACTAGTAGCTGTTTCAAATAAGTTGTTTGCACTTCTTACTGAAAAATTAAATGTGAATACTGCCTATGTTGCCAAAAAAGACGCCAAGGCGATGACTGTTATAAATTCCTTTAATCATAAGGAAGAAATAGTAAGTAATCATATCGTCGTAGATTATGAGGAGTCTAATTGTCGTTTAGTATTAGAAAGCCCAGAAAGCTTACTTCATGTTCCTAATCTTTTGGAGAACAGTAGCACTAGAACGAATAAGATTAATGAAGTCTTAAATGTAAAAGCCTTTTTAGGTGTGGCTTTAAATGGAAGAGATGGGCATGAATTTGGTACTTTATGTGTATTAGATAAGGAAGAGAAGGTTTTTTCAGAACAGGATATCGAATTCCTTAAAAATATCGCTGATATCCTATCTTTTATGATTGAATTAGATGAGGCTTACCAAGATTTAGAACTATTAAGTGTCCCTTTTATTCCCCTATCAAAAGGCTTAGCTATTCTTGCATTGCAAGGAAATGTGAGCCAAACAAGAGCCAATCGAATACTAGAAGATACCCTACTTTATGCAACGAATCATAAAATTCATCATTTCATTATCGATTTGTCCGAAATACAAAAAACAGATCAGTTTTTTTCAAATTTATTGAATCGACTAGTATCTGCATTAAAGCTAATGGGAACACAAGTGGTTTTCTCAGGAATTCCATTTAAATTAACGTACGAATCTACATTAAGAGATTTACTGCAAGAATTAGATGTAGAATATGTCCGAAATATCGACGATGCCTTTAACCGATTAGGATATCAGTTAACCAAGCTAGAATCCGTATAACTGGAAAACGGCGGTTGACTCATTAAAATATTGATGTGAAATATTTTTCATCATTAGCTTTCTATGAGATAATCACCTTAGAAAAAGACTATTAAGAGGTGATGATTATGGAACTGCGTCGTTTAGGAAAATCAGATTTAAAAGTAAGTAGTATTGGCCTAGGTTGTATGTCTTTAGGTTCTAATGAACAAGAAGCTCTCACGATTCTGGATGCTGCAATCAGTCGTGGCATTAATTATTTAGATACGGCGGATTTATACGACCAAGGTCTAAATGAACAATTTATTGGTAAAGCACTAAAAGGAAAAAGAGAACAAATTGTTCTTGCAACAAAAGTAGGAAATCGGTTTGCGCCGGGTGAAAAAGGTTGGACATGGGATCCGTCAAAAGAACATATTATGAGTGCGGTAAAAGAAAGTCTACGACGTCTTCAGACCGACTATATTGACCTTTATCAATTACATGGCGGAACCATTGATGATCCGATTGATGAAACCATTGAAGCTTTTGAGCGGTTAAAGGAAGAAGGCATCATTCGAGAATATGGCATTTCTTCCATTCGTCCAAATGTCATTCATGAATACGCAAAACGTTCATCGATCGTTAGTGTGATGATGCAATTCAGTTTACTAGATAGACGACCAGAAGAAATCTTTCCCTTTTTAGATGAGCATCATATAAGTGTGGTTGCTCGTGGTCCTGTCGGAAAAGGCATTTTAACGGAAAAGGAATATGAGCTATTAGCAGAAAAAATTAAAACTGATGGCTACCTTAACTATTCTAGTGAAGACATTAGAGAGCTCAAAGTAACATTAAATGAGCTCAAACAGCACCATAAAACCAATGAGCTTGCACTAAATTATTGTCTCTCTTACCCTACTGTAGCTTCAGTCGTAACCGGAGCGAGCAGTATGAATCAATTAATTGAAAATATTGAAGCATCACAGGTTATGTTATCACCTACTATTACTGAAAAGCTAAAAGATATAACAAAGCAAGAGCGATACGAATCACATCGTTACTAAAATTTTATGGTCTTTACATGGTTGTTAATGATATCGGGAAGAATAGATGAACTTATTAAAATGACGTGAGGCTGGGAAGAACTTCACACATGTTAGGTTCCTGGCTGTTCACTGCACGAAGATATTCCGCTAGATTTCGTCTTTCATAGGGAATCTAACCGTTCAAAAAAAACCTCCTTTCTTTCAAATGGGCTGACCCCAAAAAGAAGGAGGTTTTTTTGTGTTTGCATCGATTCCACATCATTTCAATTTTCCCTATCTGAGTGATTTAAATACAGGTTATGCCCCAGAAATACTTAAACCTAACGGATCGAAAACAAAGTCACGGAGACTCCATGCTTCATACATTTTATTCTTTAAGAGCGAGTTAAGCTTTTTCTCCCTCTTAGAACCTTCTTTAAAGAATGATGATAATGAAACCAATATTGAAAAAAGATATATATCATTAAAATGATCGATGAAATCGATGAAAAATAAAAACCATTTAAAAGCTGAAGATAAATCGACTTTATAAGAAGACTAACTAAGATTAGAATTAATCCCATTGCTAAAAATAATAGAAAAAGCTTTCTTTTCGGCATGTCTAGTTTCTTTATATAAAGTAAGCCTATACTAGCAGAATGAATAATATAAGCACCTACTATCAGAAATATAAGCATAATGAGAGGGTGAAAAATGATTAAATCACGATTATAATCAACAGCTGCAAAGGAAAATCCACTTAATTCTAGTTGTTCCCAATTGATGATCGATGAAATCATTCCAAAAATAATCCATAAGATTAATATAAAAATACCAGAATCAAAGATATTTAATAGTAAGGATTTACTTGTTCTATTCACTAAATTAAGAATCTCCTTAAACTTAAAATTTGGCTCATTACGGATAAATTCAATAGACAAAATTAACTTTTTATTTATCTTTTTTACCCACCACTTACCGGAGGAATTAGGGCTACTTGATCGCCTTTAAAAACCATCCGATCTTCATCAGCATATTCTTCATTTACAGCCAGCATCGTATCAGAGTTAATGATTAGCTCTGGATAATTTTTTTTGAGAATATTTATAATTTGCGATAGCTTTTTTCCATGTCCATCTATTTCAATGCTACTAACTCCGGCTTGTTCCCTTAGCTCAGCAAAAAGTAATACATTTATCATGATTCTCCCTCTTCCTTAATGGGCTTTTCAGCATAAGAATTTTTTTCAAGTTGATCGCCTATCCACTGCTCTCCATTTTCCCAATGTTCTTTTTTCCATATAGGGACGATTTCTTTTATACGTTCTATAGCATAACGACTTGCCTCAAAAGCATCATGACGATGAGGGGTTGAAACAGCAATAACTACTGCTATTGCACTAATATCTAATGAACCAATTCTATGAGTAATAGCTACTCTTGCTCCATTCCAACGCTGGTTGATTTCTTCGCCTATTTCTGCAAGCTTTTTTTCGGCCATTGGAACATAGGCTTCATAGGCAAGATACAATGTTTTTTTTCCGTTCGTCATTTCTCTCACAGTTCCAATAAAGCAATTTACTGCACCGGCATTTCGGTCCATTACCTTGTTCATGACCTCTTCAACTTTTATCGCCTCTTTCGTTATTTGAAAGTCTCTATCATTCAACTTTGTCACCTCCATGGCCATTCGCTTCCTCTTCCTTCTAAAAGAAGTACTTCTACTATGTCATTTTTTTTCATTGTTTGATTAGCAGGAACGATAATTAAACTATTGGCTTCGGCTAATGAGCTAATAGCATGTGATTGATCTAAACCGATAGGTTGAACGAATAACTTTCCATCTCTTTCATGATAGAAGCCTCTTATAAACCTAGTAAATACATTGGTTTGTAATTCATCCTTTAATAAAATAGCTTGTACCTTTTCAAGGTGAGGATATGGATTTGAAAAGCTCTCCAATATAAGCGGTCGAACAAAGAACTCTAATCCAACATAACAGGCTGATGGATTCCCCGATAACCCGAACAAAGCCTTTCCATTCCATTCAGCGACCGTCGTTACACTACCTGGTCTCATCTGAACTTT
Organism: Alkalihalobacillus trypoxylicola; assembly: GCF_001590785.1. GTDB lineage: Bacteria > Bacillota > Bacilli > Bacillales > Bacillaceae_D > Alkalihalobacillus > Alkalihalobacillus trypoxylicola. The sequence goes on along the minus strand of NZ_LTAO01000012.1, from coordinate 634,831 downwards.
ATTAAATAATACATTCGCCCCTAATTTCTGATAGATTTCAGGCAACAAATCATAGTCTCCAACTGAAACTCCTCCAGTTGTAATTAAATAATCAATATTCTTTAGCTGTTCAAGTATGTATTGATAGCTTAGCTCTAAATCATCCACTAGCTGTCCTAATAATATAGGCTCTGCTCCCATTTTTCTTATTTGAGAAGCAACCATATAAGAGTTACTATTACGAATTTTTCCTGGTTGTAAGGGCTGCTCTACTTCTAATAACTCAGTGCCTGTTGCGATAATCCCTATTTTAGGTTTTTTATAAACACTTACCTTATTGTAGCCAAATGTAGCAAGCAAGGACATAATCCCTGGTGTAATTCTTCTTCCTTTTTTTATTAAAGAAGAACCCTTTTGAAGATCCTCACCTTGATAAGAAACATTCATACCTGGATTTAATTCTTGTTCTAGCTGAAAATAATGTGAGCCTTTCTTTTTATATTGTAATACATGCTCTAACATGACAACGCAGTCTGTTCCGATAGGAAGCTGGGCTCCTGTCATAATTCGGATAGCCTCTCCTTTTTGAGGGTGATTCTTAGCAACTGTTCCAGCGCCTATTTCTTCTATAACAGAAAAGTTCGAAGGAATTTCTTTCGCTGCATCTTGAGTATCAATAGAACGAACTGCAAAGCCATCTACTTTAGATCGAGTAAATGGAGGAACATCATGGTCAGCTAGTATATCTTCTGCTAAATAACGATTGTCACAATCAGAAATCAATACAAATTCAGATTGTTCTTTTTTCTTTAAAGCAAGTACTTTTTTTACAGCCTCTTTAACTTGAATAGGTGTTCTCAACTCTATCATAAATAGACTTCACTCCTTCACATACCATTATGAATATCCTTTTGTATCTCATACACGACATGAGCAAGCTCCGGTATAATCAATTTTTTTAAAGCAAGTGTTATGGCCCCCTTAGAACCAGGTAAAGCAAAAATGGCTTTATGATCATAAGTTCCTGCAATAGCACGTGTTAGCATGGCGGGTGTTCCAATATCCTCAGTAAAGCTCAAATAACGAAACAATTCTCCAAATCCAGGGATCTCTTTATCTAACAGAGGCTTTACAGCTTCAATCGTGACATCACGATTTGCTATGCCGGTCCCCCCTGTTAATAAAATAACATCTAGCCCCTTCTTTGTTGCGATACTTTTAACTTTTTCTTCAATCCATAATTTCTCGTCTTTTATAATTTCATAATCCTCTATTATATGACCAGCATGTTTTAGCATATCTATAATAAGCTTTCCACCTGAATCGTTATCAGTCGTTCTCGTATCTGAAATAGTTAGAACTGAGCAATGTAAAGGTCGATTTTCTAAATGTTTAGTGGACATTATTTCCTCCCTTTCTAAAAGAACAGTTGGGTTGCTATTATAATATCATATTAAACGATACCTATAAATGTGGTAATATATGATTAAATAAGAGGTGATGAAATGAAAAAGCTTACGCATTTTAACGAACAAGGTCGAGCAAAAATGGTCGATATTTCACTTAAAAACTCGACTATTAGGACAGCTATTGCCCATTCTAAAGTGACTGTTTCAAATGAAATTTATCAAAAAATAGAAAAGAGAGAAATAGGAAAAGGAGATGTATTGTCTGTTGCTCAAATAGCCGGTATTATGGCAGCTAAAAATACTTCACAGTGGATTCCTATGTGTCATCCTCTTTCCTTGAATAGTGTCGATATCCATTTTAAATGGGAGAAGCATGAAGAGCATGCCCATCTAATTATACAGGTAGAGGTGAAAACCGAGGGAAAAACTGGGGTTGAAATGGAAGCTTTAACGGCAGCCAGTGCTACTGCTCTAACGGTATATGATATGTGTAAAGCAATCGATAAAGATATGGTGATGGGTCCGACCTTTCTTGCTAAAAAAACAGGTGGAATTAATGGAGACTACGAACGAATAGACTAAGTTTGATTTTAACGCTTTAATAAATTAGGGTTGAAAAGTTTTAAAACAAACTTTAAGATATAAATATTGATTCATTTGTTAAAGAAGCGGAGGAATACCATGAGCAAGTTTTCAGTAGCTTTGGTTGAGAGCGAGCCGGCACACGCCATGCTCATTACCTATCATATAGAAAAAATGGGAGCTAACGTTCAACTTTTTGAGTCTGGAAAACACTTTATTGATATTTATAAAAATTTACATACGGACATTTTCATGATTAGTGATCAACTCGATGATTTATCAATACATGAAGCCTTAAATGAGTTAGAGAGCCTACCAGAAACAAAAAGAATTATTATTATGACCACAAATCACTTGAAACCCTATCAATCTGATAAACATCAAATCTCGTATATTCATAAACCATTCTCTTTAAGAGAGTTTCGTGACTCTGTCGAACCTTTACTTTTAGAAATACATTATGTTTAACAGCTAATGTAATCGTTCAAAATCGAATTTTATAAAGAGCAAAACATATATGGGTTATTGGAAGGTAAAATTATTTTTCATGATTTTATCTTTCTAAAAAAGTCGAGAAGCAAAAATGCTTCTCGACTTTTTGATAGAAGATCTAATAGAAAGGTTTAATCCATTTTTCATTTTGCCAAAACGTTTAGTGACTCTTTTATAAAAGCAGGAATATCATCTGGAGTTCTACTCGTTACCAATTGTCCTCCACATACAATAACCTCTTCATCATGAAGTTTTGCTCCTGCATTTTTTAAATCAACATGAATGCTTTTATATCCCGTTACATCTCTACCATTAAGCGCTTCAGCTGTTATTAAGAGCTGGGGGCCATGGCAAATTGCCATTACTGGTTTATCGTCATCCATAAATTTCTTAGAAAATGAAACAAACCGATCATCCGCTCTTAATATGTCTGGAGAAAAACCTCCTGGGATTAATAATGCATCAAAATCAGAGGCTGATACGTCATCAATTCCTTTGTCAATCGTTACTTTAGCTTTCTCACTCTTTCCTTCTACTACATTTCCTGCCTTATTCTCAATATTAACAACTTCATGTCCAGCCTCTTTTAAGGCATTGACTGGCTCAGTATATTCAGAGTCCTCAAATAAATCTGTTACAACTACGGCTACTTTTGCCATCTTAATCACTCCTTAACTTGGCTTATAATTAAAATACCCAGCTTACTTTTTCATTAAACATCGTTTTATTATTGCCTAACTTATTTAGATTCGAGTTATTCTGATAAACCTAAACATAAAAAAGGCGTTTTCACCATGAAATAGCCGTTACCATTAATGAATTTATACATATGATAAAAACAAATGTCCGTTCAAAAAAACCCAACAGAGACTTTACTTGTATGTAAAGACTGTTGGGTTTTAATATTATCTAACACCAAATAATTGTTTTATTTTCGCAAACATCCCTTTATCTTCGTTAAGAGACATTAATGGAACAGTCTCACCTAAAATTCGGCGAGATATATTTCTATAAGCAATTGATGCTTTACTCGCATTGTGTAAGGCAATGGGCTCGCCTTTATTAGAATATTTAATAACATCCTCATCATCCACAACAATTCCTAACAAATCAATGGCTAAAATAGAAACAATTTCATCAACATCAAGCATTTCTCCATTTTTCATCATATGACCACGAATTCTGTTCACTACTAATCTAGGAGAAGAAATATTTTCTTGTTGCTCTAATAGACCAATAATTCGATCAGCATCTCTTACAGCCGAAACTTCAGGTGTGGTCACGACAATGGCTTGGTCTGCTCCAGCAATCGCATTCTTAAAGCCTTGTTCGATTCCAGCAGGGCAATCTATGACAATATAGTCATATTCTTGCTTTAATTCATCAACAATCACCTTCATTTGCTCCGGTTCAACAGCGGACTTATCCTTTGTTTGAGCCGCCGGAAGTAAATATAAATGATCAAAGCGTTTATCCTTAATAAGCGCTTGCCGTAATTTACAGCGCCCTTCTACGACATCGACTAAATCATAGATGATTCGATTTTCTAGACCCATTACAACATCAAGATTTCTTAAGCCAATATCTGTATCAACCAGGCACACTTTTTTCCCTGCAAGCGAAAGAGCTGTTCCGATGTTAGCTGAAGTAGTTGTTTTTCCTACCCCACCTTTACCACTTGTTACCACTATTGCCTCTCCCACGCTCATTACCCCTTTCTATCCTACATGAGTTTCAATCAATGATTTGATGCAAATTTTTTTGCAAATGAGGTCGATAACGAATCAATTGCTGTACTTTTTGTATCGTTATTTCTTCTGTTTCCTGATTTATAAAAGCAGCTTCCATCACTTGATTTGATTGAACCTTGTCAGCTTCATATATTACATCTGCAATCCGCATTTGTGTTGGCACTAAATAAGAGGATGTAATAACAGCCTCTTCATTTCCTTCAAAGCCTGCATGGGCAATACCCTTAAGAGCTCCCATAACATAAATGTTACCCGTTGCCATAATCGTACCACCAGGATTTACATCCCCAATTAAAAGCAAGTCACCCTTCACTCTTAACACTTGTCCAGAACGCACAACCCTTGTTAAAGTTAGTAGTTCTGATTGTTGCTTCATTTCTTCTGCTTCTTCTAACGTAATAACATAGGATTCAATTTTCTCAATGGACAAATTTTTATCATTGGTGATGATTTCAGTAAGCTCAATCCTCTGCTCTTTGGACAAGTATCGATAACCTGCGTGAACCCTAACTTTTACTTCGGGTCCTTCGTTATTTTGGTAATGCTTAGAAGATAGCTTTTCTATTAGCTCATCTCGTAAAAACGTATATTCACAAAGATCATCTAAAATAAAAATAAGACCATCCTTTGTTCCTTTTATCGTGACATGTTGTTTTTTTTGTGTCATTACACTCACCTCAGACATACACGCCCCTTCTCCGTGATCCATACAAAAATGACTCATAGCATAATCTTAACTAATTTAATTCAACATTCCCTTACAAAAACCCTGCTCGTAAAAGAGAAAATTCAACTATTTCACATAAATCAGAATGGACTTGGAATAGGGAGTGATACAAATACTCGCGACCAGACTACTTTTTCCTGCTCATGTAACCTTTAATTATCGTTCTCTTAACTTAGATTGTTGAAGTACATATGTAATCAATCTTTTTGCTGGATAAATTAATAAAATGGCGAAGCAAACATTTCCTACTAACGTTGGCCATAATCGTTCATTTAAGAATTGATTAATAGGCATACTTGTATAGTCAATAAGTAAAAATAGCCCATACTGATAAAATTCTATAAATAAAACGGCTCCAACCGAAAGTAAGATTGGGTAGATTAAGCTATCCTGAATTCTTTTATAAGGCATTGAAAACAAATAACCAATCAAACCAAAACCAAATAAATAGACTCCTAGCAAATCTGAATAAACAACATCGTATAATAATCCGAAACTGATACCATAAAAAATACTAGCAGAACGTCCCATAAAGGTTCCAATAAAAACAAGCAAGACGACTACAAAACGGGCAACGACCATATACTCATTTTCAATAGAATGAGTAATGTATTGGAATATCGTCCCCTCTATCACAAAAAAGCCAAATAAAAGTAAAGAGAGGTAGGCTCTGCTCATCAGTCGTCCTCCTCTAATAAACCTTGCTCTAATGTAGCAGACGTTCTCTCTACAATATAAACATAATCTAAGGCGGAGAAATCAGCAGTCGGTTCTATAAATACATTTTGTGTAAGGCCATACTCATCTGGCTCTGCCCCAACGACTTTACCAATTTCTAGCCCAGCTGGATAAACATCCCCAAGACCAGAAGTTGCAACCATTGTATCTAATTCTATTTCTGCATCAATATCTATTTTTCTCATAATGATTAAACCTAAATCTTCATCATAGCTTTCAATAAACCCTGTTTCAGGGTCGTCAGATAAAATTCTTGCAGACACTCGATTAGTAGGATCATCGTCCGTTAATAGTTGAACATAAGAACTAAACTTTCCTACTCTTTTAACTTTACCAATTAATCCTCCATTTGAATCAATAACCGCCATGTCGCGATAAACATCATGTTGCTCTCCACGGTTTAATCCTATATGCTCCTGCCATCTATCTGGATAACGATGAATGACAACTGCTGGACGAAGCAAGTAATCATGCAAGCTTTCTTCTAAATCAATCATATTTCTTAACGTTTCGTTTTCATTTTCAAGCAAATTACGTTCCACCGTGATTTTAGCATATTCCTCTAACCTAGATTTTAAGACTTGGTTTTCTTCGTAAATATTTTTTATATCAGCGGCATTCTCAAAGAAGCCCGCTACAGCATGAGCAGGCTTTGAGAAAATAGATTGAACCCACCCAACTGTGTCACGCATAAATTGCTCTGGGCCACTTATTCGTTCTCTATCATTTAAGCTATAGCCGATCAAAGCCACCAATATAATAATACATACTAATAGTACAATTAACTTTTTATTGGAGAAAAAGGAGGGCATTTAAAATACACCTACTTATGATTTTCTTTCAGATCGTGAAGTAATACCGGCTTTTGAACGGAAGAGATGTAAATTCTCTAATGCTTTACCTGTCCCAATTGCCACACAATCCAATGGGTTTTCTGCCACTATAACAGGCATATTTGTTTCATCACTCAAGACTTGATCTAAGTTTCGTAAATATGCTCCACCACCAGTTAACACGATACCTCTATCCATAATGTCCGCTGCTAATTCTGGGGGTGATTGCTCTAACGTATTTTTAACTGCTTCGATGATTGTCGTTACCGTATCCGATAATGCACCTGCAATCTCATCTGCTGTAACTGAAATGGTTTTAGGTAAACCTGTTAGCAAATCTCGACCACGAATATCCATATCATCGACACCATCCGGTGCACCAGCAGAACCAATTTCAAGCTTTAACGTTTCGGCTGTTCGTTCACCAATCATCAAATTGTATTTTCTTTTAACATATTGAATGATGGCCTCATCCATTTCGTCACCAGCTACACGAATCGATTGACTCGTTACAATTCCACCTAATGAGATAATAGCGACCTCGGTTGTACCTCCACCAATATCTACTACCATACTACCAGTAGGCTCCCAAACCGGTAGCTCAGCTCCGATTGCAGCTGCAAAAGGCTCTTCAAGAGTATAGGCCTCTTTAGCTCCTGCTTGTTTTGTTGCATCCTCTACTGCTCTTTTTTCGACAGCTGTAATTCCTGTTGGAACACAAACCATTACGTTCGGTCTTCGCGAAAAAAGCGAACGGCTTTTGGCTGCTTGTCGAATAAAATATTTAAGCATCGTTGCCGTCGTATCAAAATCTGCAATGACACCATCTTTCATGGGTCTAACCGCTACAATATTTCCAGGTGTTCGCCCAATCATATTTTTTGCATCATTTCCAACCGCTTCTATAGATCCTGTATCTGTACGTAGTGCCACGACAGATGGTTCACGCACCACGATTCCTTTACCTTTTACATAGACAAGCGTATTCGCCGTCCCCAAATCAATTCCTATATCTTTAGCAAAACCACCAAACATCTATATGTATCTCCCTTCAAATGATCCGAAATCATACCCTTTATTATATCGAATAAACTTAGAAAAAAATAGCCTTAAGTTCCCCAAAAATCATTTTACACGATTTCATGTATTTACATGTGAAAATCATGACTCTTTTCATAGCCAGCTTGTCTTCCAACGATATCCTTTATTTAATATGCCCTTGTTCTTTTAAACTAATGTATTGTCTATCACCTATAATAACGTGGTCTAGCAGCTCAATGCCTAACAACTGTCCAGCTTGACTAAGACGAACCGTTACTTCAATATCTTCTCTGCTTGGAGTAGGATCCCCTGATGGATGGTTATGAAGACATATAATCGAAGCGCTCGATCTTTTTAAAGCCTCTTTAAAAACTTCTCTCGGATGAACAATGCTTGCGTTTAAGCTACCGATAAATAAGGTTTGCCTGTGTATCACTTGGTTCTTCGTATTAAGGTAGAGAGCGATAAAATGCTCTTGCTTTAGAAAGCGTAAATCTTCCATAACATAATTTGAGACATCTTCAGGAGAACGAATCACATAGCGCTCTTGTGGCATCATGTTATGAATTCTTCTTCCGAGCTCAACGGCCGCACTTAATTCGACAGCTTTGGCAATTCCGATCCCTTTTAAATGACAGAGCTCTTCTATTGTTGCATCCTTCAAAAGCGTTAAACCATCAAAAGCCTTTAGCAGTTGATGGGCAATCTGAAGAACTGATTCGTTTTTTGTTCCGGTTCTTAAAAGGATGGCTAATACTTCTTGGTTGGATAATGCTCGAACTCCGTCCTTAAGCATACGTTCTCGGGGACGTTCGTTTACGGGGACATCTCGAATGAGGAATGGCTGATGCTTCAACTCTTATTAACACCTACCCATCATTTAATTTAATGCTGTTTCGGATAAACTTGAAATTCGGCTAATGCTCTTATCGTTTTTGCAACTGGAAGACCAACAATAGTAAAATAATCTCCTCTTATTTCCTTGACGAAATAAGCACCTAGACCTTGGATGGCATAGGACCCCGCTTTATCAAAGGGTTCTCCGCTTTTTACGTAATTCTCAATTTCATCATCAGTTAGTGGATAAAAAGTAACAGTGGTTTTTTGAAAAAAAGTGATTTGTTTATGTTTAGATCGTATAGAGACACCTGTAAAAACATCGTGCGACTGACCCGACAACAACTTAAGCATTTGGATAGCTTCTTTTTTATTTCGAGGCTTTCCTAAAACTTCTTGCTCATAGGAAACGATGGTATCGGCTCCAAGAACAATAGAATCCGGCCTTTTATTTAAAACGGCTGTTGCTTTTTGACTGGCTAATTCAAGGACTAATTCATCAGGTGGTAATGGGCGTGCTAGCTCTTCTTCTACATCGCTAACTAAGGTTTCGAAGGAGACTCTCATTTGCTCTAATAATTGTTTACGTCTAGGGGAACTTGAGGCCAAAATAAAAGGTATCATGAAGGGCACCTCACTAATAAGAATTTTCTCTTATTGTACAAGGTTATCTTCATAATACCAAATGTAATCGTAATTAACAATTAAAATCAGAATATTTGATCATTTGTTGTTACTCGAGAGTAATAGCTTGATACTGCTTTAAAATCGTTAAAAGAGTCTGCTGAACATTCCATAAATGAACGTGCTCATTATTATCTTGATAGCTACTGAATTCCACTAAAGCCATTTGAATTTGGTCAGCTAATTGAAGAGCTTGCTCTACTTGTTCTTCTGGCAAATTTTCGAATGCAGAATCACGATTCTCTGAAAGGATTTCTGCACTTGATTTTATCTCTTCCAAATTAGTTTCAGGTAAATCAACATTCTCAACCAATCCTGTTGAAGATAGTATGGCTATTTTTTGGAGAAGCTTCCCTGCCTCTTGAAACCATCCGAGACTCTCTTCTGATAATGACGAATGATTCCCTCCTACTTGAAAGCTTTTTACATACGTATCAATATGATGTTCAGAGAAAATCCCACTTAAAGTATCAGCATTTTCTCGTTCACTAGAGCTTCCAATCAATAAAAAGAATTGGTCAGAGTGAGGAATTAGGACAGCTGGAAAACCTTCTTCCGTTATTTGATTAGCCATTTCATCCCCCTTCTCTAAGGAATGAAACGCTCCAGCTTGTACAACTTCCAGTTGAAAAATCGGCCAGGTCGGTTCGGTAGAAATTGGTGCCATTACTTCTTGGCTTTCTGAGCTGACAAGCTCCGGCTCCGAAACATCTATTGCAGCATGAGAATCACCAGTAAACATCATTTTTACAACAACACCAAAGCTTATTCCAACAATTATCGCTGAAAATACGGCAATGATTGCCATTAAGGGTACTTTATTTATATCCCGATTTTTTTTCTTTTTTCTTTTGTAAGGTAGACTTGGTGCATGCTCTCTGTTTCCATCATCACAAAATGGTTCTTCATTTTTCTTTCTTTCCTGCAGCCTCTGCTCAAAGGAAATAATCTTCTCTGGAAGGGGTGGCTGAATATCTTGGCTTTGCTCTTTCTTGTTAACCTCTTGAAACGTTTGCTTTTCTACCTTTATATCTGATAAAGGTTTATCATTCAAAGAATGCAAAGCTGAATCTTTTTCTTCAGGTAATGCGGTTGACTTACTTTCCTCTTTTTTAACAATATAAATTCCATGCTCTTTGCTATTCACAGGTTCATCTACTCTTTTTATTCCAGGACTTGATATAATCCTTTTTGATTGAACAGGTTGAACTTCTATTCTATCTTCTATAGAAGTATAGTCATGATTTTCTTTCTTTTTTATCTGTTTCTTTTCTCCATTGTTACCCAATTGGCTATCCTGATTTAATTTAATTGAAATGGTCCTCTTCTTATCTTCACCTGCCATGAAAAGTACACCCCATTCACGTCATTGTTATAATTCTATTCTATTAAACTTATACTTTTGATAGAACTAGATTTGTGAAAAATTCAAAAATAATTTTATTTTTGAAAGAGGATTCATTTAAATTTAACCAATGCTTAAAAAGGATTACTTGAATGAGCTCCCTCTAAAAAAGGGTAATTCTGTTCCGTGTTATGAGGATACACTAGCTCTGCAGCGGGATAATAATACGTTGAAAGCAGTAATGTGCATTTCAAAGAATCATTTGCACTTTCAATAGATTCTAACGTAATATTCTCTATGCTAGTTATTCTTTCTAAACGCTGTATTCCCTCTATTAAATCGATAAAATTTTGATAATCTGGTAAAAAAACGGTCATTTCGAGCTGATACGATTGAAGGCCCTCTAAACTAGTTGAAATAGTTTCATCATTTTCTCCATTGTCACTATTTAATTCAGTAGAAAACCCCGCATTAAAATTGAGCTCATTACTTTGCAATACAACGGAGGAAATGTCGACATCCAATAACTCCATTAACTCATTAATCTCCATCGATAAATGTTCTTGCTCAGGCTGCACCGGAATTCTATTGGCCATTTCTTGAAGATTATGAGCTTTTTCACCTTCCATATTCTCTAATTCTTTCGATATAACCGCAATAGCTTCTTTCTCAACAGAAATTTGCTCGGCTAATATCTTGACCTGTTCTCTTTTAGATGACACGCTCGTTTGATAAACAAAAAAATGAAATAAGACAAGGAGGCTGAAAAAAAATAGTAAATAGATGATTCTTTTTTTTGACCAATAAATTTTCATCGACTCTCACCCATTTTTTGAAGATGCTCAGGCATTAACTCGAGAGTTATAATCGCTTTATAATTCTCTTCGCCATTGTCTCTTTCAAGGCTTTCTATCCATACGACTTTCGTAATGGATAATTGATTCAATTGATATTGAAAGCTCATAACATCTAAACGTTCCGTGAATTTAGCGAAAATTTCGAGTCCTGCTGGTGATGACCATTTCAATTCAAGGAAATTCCCCCCCTTTGGAAGAGCATTCGTTACTTCCTCTAACAAATCAGGTAAATATGGAAGCTCCTGTTCAAAATAGTTAGTCATTACCTCCCAGTTTTGATCAATCGAAATTGATGCTTGAATATCTAAAGAGTGAATGTCCTCTGATTCCAAGACCACATCATTTAATAATTGTTCATTCTCTATGTATTCTGCTTCAGCCTTTTTACTTTGCCAATTTGTTAACACGAGTATTAGAAGAAGATAGCCGCAAAGAAAGATTAAAATAACAAAAGGTGTGATATCACGTTTACGTTTTTCCGGAAGCAAATTAATCTCATTCATGAACGCACCTTCTTTTTCAATATTAATCCAAATAAATCATAAAAATGGTGCATCGTTTGATCCTCGATAGAGTGACTATAGGTCATAACAGGTATGTCTGTTTGTTCTGCTATGAACGTCTGAATTTCCTTACTATTTGAATGGTCACCACAAAGTAACAAGTGTGAAAATTGACCTTTTCCAACCTTGACATTATAACGATAAAAATGGAGTACTCTTTCAAGCTCTTGAAAGATTTGTTCCTTCCATGAATTCTTAGAATCATTTTCAGTTAAATATTGGCTATCAATAGGATTCAAAGGCAAATAACGATAAAAAAGCGGGAAGCTATTCTCAAATACAGCAAATGTTAAGGTTTGTTGATCCGCCATTACTAATACTTGTTCTTTATTTTTTTCTAACGATAATCTTTCAGAAAAAAGACGATAACAGCAAAGCGGACGAACATCAATGGCATTTAAAGAAAGAGATAATTTTTCTACTAAACTTTTATATTGTTCAACTACCTTCTCTTGAACGGCAAATACTAAGATATCGTCTAATACCTCACCTTTTTTTATGATTTGAAAATCAAAAAGTGGATCACTCCAAGGAAGCAAAAAGGAATCTCCTAAATCAAAATAAAGCTGTCCGAGTATTTCTTCTCTATTTTTACCTTTTTTCACTTGGTGCTGACGAATAATTAATTGACTGTCTGGAATCGTCATTTGTATATTCACATTTTTCAAGCCCCATTCCTCGAATATCGGGATCAGGAATTCGATTAGTTCCTCCTCTTTTTTAATAAGACCATCTTGGATGAACCCTGGAGGTAAAAAAACCTCTTTAGCCGTTGTAATTTGATCATGAGAAGGACTTTTGCTTGCCAGGAAACGAATAACATGGTCTTTCCATATGATGGAATGACGCTTTTTTGCCGATAAAGAAAATAGACTCATCACTCTCACTCCGATTTGTTTTTTCTATAAGTTACTAATGGCGAAATACCAGTCAATCATTTGATTTCCATAAAAATAACTAACTAAGGCTGCTACTACTATAAAAGGAGCAAACGGAATAGGCTGCTTTCGTTTAACAACTCCCATTAACATTAAACAACCTCCAATGAGTGCTCCTAAAAAGCAAGAAAGCATAAAGGTTAAAATCACTAGCTTATAGCCAAGAACAAAACCTAACAATGCAAATAATTTTATATCTCCTCCACCCATTCCACCTTTACTAACAATCGCGACAACCAACAAGACGATAAATCCTATCATAGCCCCTAATATAAAATCTCCCCACATATCTAATGGAACAAATAAAAGCTTCCATCCTATGAATAGAGCCGTAAAAAATAAAAGAAGTTTATTTGGAATCAACATATAGCGCATATCAGAAACGATTAAAATTAATGAAAGAGAAATCAATAAAAAAGCTTCAATCAGTTGTACTTGAAACCCAATTTTCCAAAAAGCAAATATAAATAAAAGCGCTGTTAAGAATTCAATACTGGGATAAATGGGAGATATTCGAGTTTTACATGTAAGGCATTTTCCATGTAAAAATAAATAGGAAAATAGAGGAATTAACTCTTTGGTGGAGAGCTTTCTTTGACAGCACGGAGTATACGAGCGAGCTTTGTCCCAAAGCGTACCTATCGGTAGTCTCAATCCAACTACATTATAAAAAGAACCTAAGCACAAACCGACTAAAGCAATATAGCTATAAAGAATCCACTCTACCATTCACTCACCCCTCTATGTTAGATATTGAAAGCCTATCCTTGAGATAGGCTTTCTTCGTTTTTACACCTAACTACCACAAGCATCTCTACCTTTACTTGTTAATTGTTGGGAAGTACCGCTAATTGTACATTTCCCCGGAAAAGTAATGTCTACTTCATTTGATCCACTAGAATTTAAGGTTACGGAATATTCCGTTATTGGAGTACTAGCGTCCCACGGATTAATTATTCCATCACCTTCTAAATACTCTTTTAGCTGATCGTGTCCAAGATCCCCATCTACGCTACTTGTTCCTGCTTTATAAAGCTGAGCTGCATTGAGGATTTGTTGGGCGTTCGAAACCGCGGCATCCTTTTTACTATTTTCGATAATCATTCCGATACTTGGGACAGCAATGGCTGCAATGATACCTAAAATCACTACAACGGCTAGCAGTTCTACCAAAGTTAAACCTCGTTCATTCTTTAGGCGCTTTACCATTTTCTTCATGTTTCTTCCTCCTCATAAATATTGGTTTCCTCATTAGAGCTAAGTTTTTAATGCTTCAGTCTAAGCTGATTTATTTACAAACTTGGCCGGTTGCACTACTTGCTCCTGATTATCCAAGTGCCCACATAAAGATAACCATTCAACGCATCCAATTTTATAAAGCAAGGAAATACTCTCTTTAATTGAAATAATTTCTATATAATGAAATTTTATACAAATAGAGACTTATTGTCTAGTTCTTTTTAACTGATATTTTCAAAAAGGGAAAACATCGGCATCATAATCGCTAGCACGATTATTCCTACAAGTAATGCAATAGCTACAATCATAACTGGTTCAATAAAGGCTTTTAGCTGTTCGGTTCCTGCATCTACCTCTTCTTCGTAATAGCTCGCTACTTGCTCCAGCATAGAATCTAAAGTTCCTGTTGCTTCACCTACCGAAATGAGCTGAGTTACTAATGGAGGGAAAACCCAATGTTCTTTCATAGGAGTGGTCATAGATTCACCTCTCTCTAAGTGCGAACGAGCATCTTTTAATACAGAATTAACCACCTGATTTTTTATAATTCTCTCCACAATAGTTACTGCATCTAAAATGGGGACGGAGCTAGCAAATAATGAGCTCATCATTCTAGTCATACGAGCTAGCACCGCTTTTTGTAGAAGCTTTCCAACAAAGGGAATTTTCAATAACAGGTAATCGGTATAATACAATAGCCTTTGATCTTCTTTCACATACAAAATAAATAGAAGGATTAAAAAAACGACTACTAATAGAATCCACCAGAAGGATGTCATAAACTCACCAACATTCATCACCCAAATGGTTAAGAAAGGTAGCTCCTGATCCATATTGGCAAACATACTAACAAACATCGGCACAACAAAGGTTAATAAAAACGTAACAACAAGTAGGGCAAAGAAGCCTACAACTAATGGATAGGTCAAGGTAGCTATTACTTTTTGCTTCGTTCGATGCTGTTTTTCATAGCTGGTAGCAAGCCTATCCACGATTTCATCTAAGTTACCACCAACCTCTCCAGCAAATATCATATTAACAAAGAGCTCAGGGAAAATAGTCGGATGCTTTTTGGCAGCCTCAGATAGAGAGATACCACTATTCACCTCTTCTTTTACTTGATGTAACGCTCCTTTAAGTGGTTTACTAACAGTTTGTTCAGCAGATACTTGGATAGCGCTAACAATCGGAATTCCTGCCTTTAGTAAAGTCGAAAATTGTCTCAAAAATAATACAAACTCTTGATTTTTAACCGTCCTTACACCCAGATTCAGTTCTTTATTAAGCCATTCATTTAACGGATAGACCTGGAGCACGATGATTCCCCGTTTTTGTAAGGAATCTCTTGCTTCAAAAGCCGAAGCCGCTTGAATTTTCCCTAATACTTTTTTTCCATCTACTTGTTTTCCTTCATATGAATAAAGAGCCATCATACGACTCCTTCAGTTAAATATGGCAGAACGGTTTCTCTACTCACCTGATTTTGCTGAATTAATTGGTGAAGAGACATATCTAACGTATGCATACCTTGAGCTTTGCTCGTTTGCATGACACTGCGAATTTGATAGATTTTTTCGTTACGGATTAAGTTTCGAATGGCTCCATTGTTAATTAAAACCTCAGTAGCAGCCACTCTTCCTTGAAAGTTCTTTTGTTTAAATAACCTTTGGGTAATCACTCCGTTTAGTACAGAAGCTAGCTGGATTCGAATTTGTGCTTGCTGTTCATGTGGAAATACATCAATCACTCGATCAATCGTCGAGGCAGCATCAGTCGTATGTAAGGTTCCTAATACTAAATGTCCTGTTTCGGCTGCCGTAATCGCTGTAGCTATCGTCTCATTATCACGCATTTCCCCTACTAAAATAATATCGGGATCTTGACGAAGACAGCTTTTTAAGCCATTAGCAAAATGATGAGTATCAGAACCGATTTCACGTTGGTTAATGATGCTTTTATTGTGCTTATGTAAGTACTCAATCGGATCTTCTAAAGTTATAATATGACGATTATAATGACGATTAATATAATCGATCATAGATGCGAGAGTTGTTGATTTACCACTGCCCGTAGGACCCGTCACTAATACTAATCCATGTGGCTTTTGTGCTAATTCCTTTACTATCTCTGGCATCTTTAATTCTTCTAAGCTAGGAATAGAAGTGGGAATGACCCGAATTGCCAAACAGACACAACCTCTTTGAAAATAAGCATTCACTCGATATCTAGAGACATTCGAAATTCCATAAGAAAAATCAATATCCTTTTTCTTCTTAAATTCCTCCCATAAATAAGAGGGAATTAATGCCTTTGCTAACTCTTTCGTTTCATCTGGTTTTACAAGACTCTCTCTAGCATTCATAAGCTCTCCGTTAATTCGAAACATAGGAGGGATACCTACTGTAATGTGAATATCTGACGCACCTCGATTAAAAGCTTCCGTTAATAGTGATTCCGCTTTTTTCTTCATGCTCAACCTCCATCTTTCTTAATGCTCCAATGCTACTTTTAATACTTCTTCAATCGTTGTGATACCTTTTACCGCTTTTTCTAACCCATCCTTTATTAAAATATTCATCCCCTCTTTTATCGCTTCGTCTTTTAGAACAGTCAATGATTCTTGATTCATTAACATATCTCTTAATTTGGCATTTAATTGTAGCAGCTCATGAATGACGATTCTTCCAAAATAGCCACTATCATCACAAGCAGGACAGCCAACTCCTTTATATAAAGTCGTTGCTTCTATTTGATATTTTCTTAATAATTCCTTTTCCATTTCAGTCGGTTCATAAGAAACCTTACACTCTGTACACACACTTCTCACTAATCTCTGTGTTAACACTCCTGTTAAAGCTGATACTACTAAATAGGGTTCCATCCCCATATCTATAAGCCTTGGTATTGAAGCTATCGCATCATTTGTATGTAATGTACTAAAAACGAGATGACCAGTTAATGAGGCTCTTATCGCATTTTCTGCCGTTTCTTTATCACGAATTTCCCCTATCATAATAATGTTTGGATCCTGTCTTAAAATCGAACGAAGACCTTTAGCAAAGGTTAAGCCAAATTGATGATTTACTTGAACTTGATTAATGCCTTCTAACTGATATTCCACCGGATCTTCAATCGTCACAATATTACTTTCTTCCTTGTTTAAATGATGAATAGCTGTATACAAAGTTGATGTCTTTCCAGAGCCAGTTGGTCCTGTTATTAAAATTAATCCAGAAGGTTTTTCTATTAATTGGCGAAAAATTTTTTCGTTATCAGTAGAAAAATTTAAATCTGCTAGATTCAGAATAAGTTGTTTTGAATTTAATAACCGAACGACAATCTTTTCTCCAAATATAGTAGGTAGCGTTGAAATTCTTAAATCGAGTTCTTCTCCTTCTAATGAAAATTTTGTCCGTCCATCAGAAGGTAGACGATAATCCGTTATATTTAATTGAGCCATTATTTTAATCCTTGCCGTCAAAGCAGGATGTACGGCTTTTGGAAACGTACGAACTGTCCTTAATGTCCCATCAATTCTGTATCGAATATATACCCTCGTTTCAAATGGCTCTATATGAATATCGCTAGCACGTTGCTGATAGGCAGAATATAAAATTTGATTAACTAACTGAATCATCGGAGCCGCTTCATCAGAGTCTGCTTCTTCGACCTGAGAGCCTTGAACCTCAGCTTCTTGTGATAGTTCTGTTATGACATTACTATCTAATTGATAGAAACGCTCAATAGCTCTTATGATTTCCTCTCGTTTTGCTAAACACGGTTCAATCTGAAAGGATGTTAGCATTCGTAAATCTTCGATCGCAAAGAAGTCCATTGGATCGGCCATTGCCACTAATAATTGGTTTCCTGATTGTTTTAGAGGGATTAATTCATGCTTTTTGGCAAAGTCTTTTGAAACTAAACGAAATAGATGAGGCTCAAAAGGATATCGATTTAAATGAACTCGACTTAACCCAAGTTGAATTTCTAATACCTCTAGAAGCTCATCCTCAGTTATCCATTTTTCATTCATCAAATAATGACCAAGCTTTTGTTCTGGCTTCTTAGTAGAAAGAGCCTGCTGCAGCTGCTGCTCTGTAATCTTTTGAGCATCTACTAATAAATCACCGAGCCGTTTCCTTTGCGTCAGAGCCATTTCTTTCCTCCTTGTTCTAATTTATAGGCAGGAGAGCAACTTCTGAAATAAAGACCTATAAAAAGAAATTATTTTACATAAAATAAAGACTTTATATCTAGTTCTTTTTCGTTTATTGTATAATAAAGTCCTAATTTTGGAAAGAAAAAACTATTACTTTTTTCATACCCTCAGAATGGGAGGTTCTAAATAAGATGATTCATACCAGAAAAAATCACTCAAAAGGATTTACATTACTTGAGGTTATTGTCTCTTTAGCATTACTGACTACCTTCACATTAGTATTCGCTGGACTAATAGGTAATAGTGTTTCTGCTAATAAGTTAAACGAGGAAAGGCTATCCGCAACATTGCTCGCTCAAAGTGAGCTTGAGGCTCTTCGTTTTGCAAGAGATTCATCCTTGAAATCAGACGATGACTTTTTCCAGTTAAAAAATGAAATCATCCATTCTTCTGATGGCTTATTTCAGCTATCGATTGAAATGAAAAACATACAACCCTCACTTATTGAGATTACGGTTAGCGTCACGAGTACTAGAACAAATAGTCCTTTAGCTCGTGATCCAATTACTCTCAAAACGATGTTATTTGTTGAGGAGGAGGAATCATAATATGAAGATCCTTTTCAATCAAAGAGGAGTAGCTTTGCCATTATTATTAGTTGTTATAACCGTTACTTTATTAGCTCTAGCTCTTTTATTTAACATTTTGTCAACCGAGTATAAAGGGCATTCGATTCGTTCAGAGCAAATTAAGGCTAGCTTTGCGGCTGAATCAGGAATTGAACAAATGATTAGCCTCATTTATCAGCACCCAGCTCAAGCTGAGTCCTTTTGTCAAAATTCTTTTTTAGCAGAGGTCAATGATTATCAAATAGACGTGAGCTGCGTTTATCTTGCTGATTCTATAAAGATTACAAGTACAGCAAAGAATAAAGAAGGAAACAACCTTTACCATCGCCAAACCGAGGCTTTAATCAAGATTTATAAATCTAGTAATCAAATATCTAGTCTTGAGATTATAGATTGGCAAACTACGCGTTTGGAGGAGAGCTAATATGATGAAATATCTGAATGAGAAAGGACTCTCTATCATTGAGCTTTTAGCAGCGATTAGTTTACTAGCTCTTATTTTTACTGGGGCTATGTACATCTATCAACATCAATTTAAAGCACAAGAATTAGTCATTCAATCCTCCCATGAACGAATTAATGTACAAACGCTCGTTTCAGAAATGAAACATCATATCGAACAATCCTCTTACCTAAGTGAAATCGAGAAAAATCATTTAGCTGTTCAAGTTGGAAATGAAATCGTCTTTTACGAAATTAATCAAGCGGGAGAATTAGTACAAACAAAAGCAGGTGTAGCCAAAACCTTATTAGAGGATGCCAATTCATTAATATTAATGGATTCAAGCTTAGTGCAGCTTTCAATTGAAGGACAGCAAGACGTTATTTCAATGAATAAAAGATATTTAACCGTAAATGTTCCCTTTGAGGAAGAAACAGAAGATGATTCTCCGGATGAATATGATTGGAGCAAGCCTAACTATGATTATGAAATCACTTGTTTAGTAGGTGAATTTTCTTATCCAAAGGATACTGACTTTGAAGAAGCAGTCATTCGAAATGATATTACCTGCAATCAAACAAATGGCGTTCTTTCTACTAAACAAAGAACGTATATTCCTCTAGCTCTAGGCTCTATTAAAGTGAATACCCATCAATTTATCATTGGTAATGAAACGACTCTTCATTTAACAAACGGGTCTTTACTAACCAATGCAGCTATAGATATTTCTCATCAAGCCACTTTGAATGTTGCTCATTACCTTTATTCAGAAAAAGATATTACCCTTAAGCCTTCCCCTTCTTTTTTAATAGCTGGAAAGCTTTATTCGAATAACTTAACCTTAAGCTCTGCCTCTGAAGCTACTATAAATGGTCCAATGAAAATAACGAATCAGTTATTACTTAAACCAGCCGCTTCAAAAATAGCAGCTACTCATCTTGAGTCTGATTCCTTAGTAATCGGTTCTCAAAGTGAACTTACTGTGATGAATGATTTAGTCATTTCTCGTGATGTTCAGCTAGACGCTTCGAACTCAGCTTTGACAGCAAAAAGACTCTTTACGACTCATGTCACCTTAAATTCAAATAGTAAGATGCTGGTTGAAGAGTCGGTTATCGCTAACGGAAATCTCATAATCAAATCAAGTAATAGTACGATTCATACTAAAAATATTCAAGCTCAATCTATCCTTTTACATTCAGGAATCAGTTTAGATATCCCCGGGAATTTGCTCGTTGAAAATGATATCGTATTAGAAAATTCAAATGCCAAAATACAAGCTAATGATATTAACACGAAATCCCTATATATTAAGCAAAGTGGTCAAGTGAATAGTCAAAATCAGTTAAACGTTCGTGGTGAATTGAACGTTGGTAACTCTGCAAAAATCACTTCTGGAGGTCCTCTTATCATTCAAGGTGACGTTTTGACTGCACATGGTAGTAGTATTACGGCAGAGGATCGTATGTTCGTCGGTGGAAAGCTTACGATTGCACAAGCTCATCATTTAAACGTTCATAACTATTTACAGACAGAAGGAAGCATTGATTTATCCTCTAACATTATGTTTCAAATTGAAGGTGATTTACTGACTAAAGGGCGAATTACGACTGTTCAAGATTCTTCTTTTACTGTTACGAATCATTTATTTGCGGACAGTGGGTTACAAATTACAGAAAATGTAGTGGCAACAGTTGGTGGTGATGCTTATATCAATTCAGACGTAACATTTAATAGCAGCTGGAGTCAGAGCACTGCTTTCAATATCGGAGGTACCTTACACTATGTAAACATTGTTAATGACCGCTCAAATTCACTTATAAAAACAGCCTCCCGAAAACCTTATACGGAGCTAAACTTATCTTCTTATTTTCACAGCATCCCTTAAATACCTATTTAAATATTAAAAGTGCAGAATGAAATACCTCTCATAAATGAAAGCTAGAAAAAGAAGAATCGGACAAAAACTAATCAAGCATAGGAGCTTACGCTAATATATTATTCCTTCTACGTACTGCAAAAAAACGAGTCCCATTAATGAATCGGACTCGTTTCTTTTTACATGAATCAATTTCATCATTCATATCTTTTAATCAAAACCGAACGATTTGGTTTTTGATTTTCACTTTAGGTAGATGCTTTCCCAAGGGCTTGTCTTCAGCTAACTCTGACTACGCAGAGCTTCGCCAGAGTGGATCTTCAGACTGCGTTGGGAGTCACTACCTACCGTTTCAATCATGAAGTTCATTCGCAAACGTTTAAATCATATTTTATAAGAAACGTTCGGTTTTATTTGTTTATAGAGCAATGATGAAATCCACTCACATATAGTGTTTATTCTCTTTGAATGAAAGCTCTCCATTTTTAAATGCTTTTCTTACATCTGATATAAAATAAAGAGAACCCGTTATGACGAGCATTTCGTCTGCATGCAATTCTTTTATTACTGATGATATCGCTTTATGCCAATCTGCTTCCCATGACTTTTTAGTCATATCCGATTTTTTATAAAGCTCTTCTGGATCAGCGGCTCGAAAAAAGTTAAAGCCTGTAAACAAAATGTTCAAATCGATGCTACTAAAAGGAGCCAGTAACCGATTCACATCCTTCTCCTTTGTTACAGCAAAAACGAAGCGGTATTTTCTAGTAGGATATTGATTTACTAGTGTTTCCTTCAGTGCCAACAAGCCTTCTTCATTATGAGCTCCATCAATGACAATGAATGGAGCCGAGGAATGAAGTACCTCAAACCTTCCAATCCAGCTTGTTTTTCTTATCCCTACAGTATAATGACTTTTTTCTAGCTTTATAAGTTGCTTGTCATGTAAAAGGCTTAATACCATTAATGCTACGCTAGCATTATGGATTTGATGTTCTCCTTTCATTTGCAGGACCGCATCATCTACTGTTAAGAATTGAGACTGAAATTTAAAATGTTGCTCTTGTTCATTCCATTTTGTTTTTTTGTAATCGTAATCCTCTTCTATTTGAAAGAGTGCGGCATTTTTTTGCTTACTCACTTTTCTGATTATCTCTTGTGCTTGCTTTTGTTTCACTCCAGAAATAACCGGTATATCCTGCTTTATAATTCCCGCCTTTTCAAAGGCAATTTTTTCTAAAGTATCACCTAAAATATGCATATGATCATGGCCAATAGAGGTTATAACCGATGCAATAGGAGTCAATACATTAGTTGAATCCAGCCTTCCGCCTAATCCTACTTCCATTAAAACAATATCAGGCTTCATTTCAGCAAAATAGTTAAAGGCAATCGCTGTAATCACTTCAAATTCAGTTGGTGATCCTAGCTCTGTTTGTGCAAGCTCCTCGACAAGCGGACGAATCAGTTGAGCGGATTGTACTAAGTGCTCTTCTGAAATAGGATGACCATTTAAAGATATTCGCTCTTCAAAGCATTCTATGTATGGTGAAGTAAATGTCCCAACTGAATAACCAGCAGATTGTAAAACATTCCTTAAATAGCTAACGGTTGATCCTTTTCCATTTGTACCTGCTATATGAATGAAGGTTGATTTCTTTTCTGGATTACCCAAAGTATCGAGCATCCATTCCATCCTTTTTAGCCCTGGCTTAATGCCAAAAGATAATAAAGAATGAATCCAATCTATAACCTCTTCTGACTTTTTCACGAATTCCAACCCCTAAATAATTGACTTGACTACTCTATTATACAAAGACCTCTAGCTTTTTTCTATCCATTTAATTGGTATTAAAAAGAGAAGCAAGCTCTTAAGCTCACTTCTCTAATCCATTAGCTTTGTAATTCTTGTATTCTTGCTTTTACAGCATCGCGCTTTTCAGAATAATCCTTTTGTTTTGCTTTTTCTTCTTCAATCACTTTTTCTGGTGCCTTAGCAAGAAAACCTTGGTTAGAAAGCTTTTTCTCTACACGTTCTACCTCTTTATTAAGCTTTTCTACTTCTTTTTCTAAACGTTTCACTTCCTCTTCAATATCTAATAGTCCGGCAAGTGGTAGATAAACTTCTACTCCACTTAAAACATTCGACATTGATTTTTCTGGAGCCGTTACATTCGTCCCTAGTTCTAATTTACTTGGGTTACAGAATTTTTCTAAATAAGTTTCTCCACGTTTTAGCTGTTCCAAAATTTGTTCATCTTTTGCTTGTAGTAGCATTTCGATTTGCTTACTCATAGGTACATTAAGCTCTGAGCGGGTATTGCGAATAGAACGAATGATTTCCTTAAGCAGCTGCATATCTTGATTAGCCTGTGGAAAAACAAATTCCTCTTGGTGTGTAGGCCATGCCGCTACTGTTATTGACGTTCCTTCATGAGGTAAGTGCTGCCATATTTCCTCGGTAATAAACGGCATAAATGGGTGCAGTAGACGCATCGTCTGATCTAACACATAAGCTAAAACGGAACGAGTCATCTTCTTTGCCGCTTCGTCCTCACCATATAATGGAAGCTTTGCCATTTCAATATACCAATCACAAAAATCATCCCAAATGAAGTTATATAAAATTCTTCCTACTTCCCCAAATTCATATACCTCTGTTAATCGAGTTACATCAGAGATGGTTTCCTGAAGACGGGTTAAAATCCATTGATCAGCGATCGATTTTTCACCGTTTAAATCAATTTCATCATAAGTTAAACCTTCCATATTCATTAAGGCAAAACGAGAAGCGTTCCAAATTTTATTCCCGAAATTCCAAGTTGATTCGACCTTTTCCCAATAGAAACGAAGATCATTACCTGGCGAGCTGCCCGTAGCTAAGAAATAGCGAAGTGCATCAGTACCATATTTATCAATGACTTCAATTGGATCGACTCCATTACCAAGTGACTTACTCATCTTTCGCCCTTCTGAATCTCGGATTAATCCATGAATTAATACATCTTTAAAGGGGCGTTTTTCTGTAAATTCCAAGCCTTGGAATATCATTCGGGATACCCAGAAAGCAATAATATCATATCCAGTTACAAGAGCACTGGTTGGATAATACCGTTTAAAGTCAATTTCGTTCTCATCTGGCCATCCCATCGTTGAGAAAGGCCATAAAGCAGAGCTAAACCATGTATCTAAAACGTCCTCATCCTGGTTCCAATTTTCAATATCACTAGGCTCTTCATGTCCCACATAAAGCTCACCTGTTTCTTTATGATACCAAGCAGGTATGCGATGTCCCCACCAAAGCTGACGAGAAATACACCAATCACGGATATTTTCCATCCAACGTAAGTAGGTGCCTTCAAATCTCTCTGGGACGAAGTTCACTTTTTCTTCCGAATTCTGTAATTTAATCGCTTCATCAGCTAATGGCTGCATTTTGACAAACCATTGTGTCGATAAATAAGGCTCAACAACCGCGCCACTTCGCTCAGAATGACCTACAGAATGCATGTGTTCTTCAATTTCAAAAAGAACGCCAGCGTCTTGTAAATCTTTAACGATTTGTTTACGGCAATCGAAGCGATCTAACCCATCATATTTGCCTGCATTTTCATTCATCGTTCCATCTTCGTTCATTACTAAGATACGTTCTAGATTATGACGATTACCAATTTCAAAGTCGTTCGGATCATGAGCTGGTGTTATTTTTACCGCACCTGAGCCAAATTCAATATCTACATAGTCGTCGGCAACGATTGGTATCTCACGATTCGTAATCGGCAACGTTACCGTTTTTCCAATTAGATGCTGATAGCGCTCATCATTTGGATGAACAGCAACTGCTGTATCACCAAGCATCGTTTCTGGACGGGTGGTCGCTACTGCAATCGAACCACTTCCATCACTCAAAGGATAATTCATATGATAAAAAGCGCCTTGAACATCCTTATAGATGACTTCAATATCAGAAAGAGCGGTTTTAGTTTGCGGATCCCAGTTAATGATATATTCACCACGATAAATAAGACCTTTTTGATAAAGTGAAACAAAAACTTCCCGAACCGCTTTGGAAAGTCCCTCATCTAAAGTGAATCGTTCTCTTGAATAATCAACTGAAATTCCTACCTTTGACCATTGATCTCGGATAAAGCTAGCATATTCCTCTTTCCATTCCCATGACTTCTCTAAAAACTTCTCACGTCCAAGCTCATATCGATTGGTTCCTTCTTCTTTTAGCTTGGCTTCAACCTTTGCTTGTGTAGCAATTCCAGCATGGTCCATTCCTGGTAACCAAAGCATGTCATATCCTTGCATTCTTTTTGTTCTTGCAATAATATCTTGGAGTGTTAAATCCCAAGCATGACCTAAGTGAAGCTTTCCTGTTACGTTAGGTGGCGGAATAACAATGGAGTAAGGCTTTTTATTCGGATCTCCCGTTGCTTCAAAATACTTACCTTCTAGCCATTTCGAATACCACTTTTTTTCTGTTTCTTTCGGATCATATTTTGTAGGCATTTCCAATTCTTGAATTTCTTTATCCATTTCATACACTCCATTTCTATGAATATAATCATCAAATCCATCATCTTTTGTAAAGATTTATTTCTTTTTAGAACATAAAAAAACCCTCTACATCCAAAGGACGAAGAGAGTTATATTCGCGGTACCACCTTTGTTTGTACATCTATCCATACTGAAGATGTACACACTCAAAAAAGTTAACGGTTACTCCGACTCTGCCTAATTTATTTCAACAAAGTGACTCATAGGCGACCTTCTATTCATCCATCTTAAGAAATCTCTCAGCCTAGGATTTCTTTCTCTTTGAAGCTTCTGAATATACTCTTCCTACTCAACGTCTTTTAATATCAATTTGTATCGTTATTTTAATCAATAGTCATCATTATGTCAATATCAGCTTCGCCTAATTTACCTGCTTTTATTCAACCTAAGGAAAATATTGTACGACTTTTATCTCCTTTTTCTCATTAGGTGCATAGTCTATCCATATAAACCTTTTAATAAAGGGAGGTTTTCCCGAATGAGTTTTAACAAAAGCCGGTATTATCCTAACCAAAAGCCATCATGGTGGTGTCGAATTCGCGGAATTGCTGCCCAAATTCTCATTCCACTTCTGTGCTTTCAATTTATTCGCACTCTTTTTCTTCCAACTGTGTTTGATGTTTTCCTTTTAACCTTAATGGTCGTTTTATATCTTGCTATATGGTTGAAATTAATTTAAAACTCACTTTTTACTCGTAAAAAACAAACCGCTTCCCTTTGTTCAAAAAAGGGATAAGCGGTTTTGTTTCACCTATATCGTATTACCAAAAAAGCTCCTCTAAAGCTTCTTCTCGATATAAATTAATCATTTCCGTTAGGTTTTGAGCAATGTCATGAGGATTTACTTCACCATTTGCAATGGCCGCTTCCACATCACCATATTCACCACCAAAATAAACTTCATCTAAAAACGTTTGGAATCCAGGCTGTGCTGCTCCACCTAGCGGGATAGGTTCCTTTGCTCTTTCTAAGAAATTAGCTACATACTCCGTATCAGGGAGTAAATCAGCTAGCGCATCCCAAATTTCAGTGTCATTAATAATGGGTAACCCATCTGGATGAGCAAACATCAGAGATCCATCTTCGTTCGTTAATGTTTCAAAAGCTTCGATTTTGGCTAACCAACCTTCTTTACCCCAACCAAAGAATTTTAATAACTCATAAGCTTCACGAGGATTTTCTGAAGACGGAGAGATCGTGCCAAAATCAATAAAGGCTGGTTTATGCTCAGTCGTTGCGTTGTCTCCTTTTGGTACTGTATAAGGAACCCACTTTATCCCTTTATCAATAAACTCTGGCTCGGCAAATAGTCCCATAGTCCACCATGCATCTAATTGCATGGCTAAACGGCCCGAACTTGCTGCCCACAAAAGTCTGTCTCCAAATGCCGCTTCTGCTTCATCTGTATCATAAAAAGGAGAATGCACTCCGCTTCTAACAAATTGTCCGTGCTGATCCATTGCCGCTGCCCAATCAGCTGTTAAGTCGTAGGATTCACCATCCCATCCAAACTCACCAAATGCATCCTGATTAACAATTGGAGCCATTGTCACAAGCTTTGTAAATGTATTGTAGCCAAAAATCCCTTGCTCTGGTACTGTCATCTCCTGCATTAAATCAATCATTTCCCTGTATGTCCAATCAGGTGATGGCATGTCAACATTCAATTGGTTAAATAAATTTTCATCTAAATAAATCGTATAAGGTAAGTAAGCGGCAGCTGCTGCTTGTTTTCTTTCTCCATCAAAGTATCCTACATCCTTTAAGGTGTCTAAAATCATATCCGATTCAGGATCCGCCTCAAAATATTCAGTCATATCTCCTAGCCAACCATTTCGAACAGCAATATCAACATTACCCATATACCAAAAAACATCTGGTATTTCCCCTGTACTAGCAAGGTTCATTAGGTGATCATTCCAACCGTCTTGCTCCATTTGAACGAGTTCAACTGTAATGTTTGGATATTTCTCCATAAATTTGTCTGCTAAAAATTGATTAAGATTATGATTAGCCCATGAAGCATAGCTTAACGTAATTTCTTCAGTCGTCATTTCCTGTAAAGCTGCTCCATCCGCTCCTCCTCCTTCTTCCGTACTCTCATTACCACCTTCTGATGACACATCTTCTGAACTATCATTCGAACAACCAATCATTAAAAATAGAAACATAAAACTGAATATCATTGTCACAAGCCAAGATTTCTTTTTCATCTTAATCCCCCTATTTCTAAAATGATTTATATTACGGTGACTATTCACCAGCAATACCAGAACGGTCTACACTTTCCACAAAATATCGTTGCATAAAGAAATAAATTAATAATAATGGTAATAAGCTAATCATCGTTCCTGCCATTTTAATTCCTTCATTAATTTTATTTGGGCTGTTTTCAACAACTGGATACATTGCTTCATAATTTTGCTCAAATTGCTGGAGCTGCAATAAAATAGTTGTCAAATCGGTATTTCGACTCGTTAAATACAGAGTGGTTAAATACGTCTCATTCCAATACCATACAAAGGAAAATAAAAAAGAGATGATAAAGGCTGGCACAGCCATCGGAATCGCAATCCGAAAGAAACATGTTAATGGATTAGCTCCATCTACCTCAGCCGCTTCATAAAGAGATTGAGGGGTTTGTTTAAAAAATTGATAAAATATTAAAATAAAGATGGTACTATTTAGCCCTTGCCCTAATGCCGCCGGTATCGCAAAAGCATTCAAAGAACCCGTCCATTCAAAGGTACTGAACAGTCGATAAGTTGGCATCATTAGAATTTGAGGTGGAATAATAAACGTAAAAATCATAAGAGCAAAAAATAATTTTTTAAAGGGAAATTGAAATCTAGCAAATCCATAACCCGCTAATGCAGCCACTACTACTTGAAAAATGGTCGGAACCGCCGCAATTAGCATACTCCCTACAAAAGAATCTCGAATATTCATAACCGAAAAGGCCTGTTGATAATTTTCAAGATAAAGAGAGGATGGAATCCAATTAATCGATGTATCTAATAAATCTTCTAAAGATTTCATGCTTGTAATGAACATGTATATCATCGGGTACAAATAGACAAAACCAATCGTAATCAGCAGTGTATAAATAAAGAACTTCAATAAAAAGCCTCTTCGATTGTTAAAGCCAAATAAAAACCGATTCATTTTAACTAAAATTAATCTCAGCTTTTCTTTCTTTCCAATGTTTTCATTACGCAGCATCGGTATTAATCCGGTTTTCGCTTCATTTATCTTCATTTTCATCCACCTCCCTTATGCATATCGCTTACTCTTTTTCTCTCTAAACACCAAAACGATCATCAGTAGTAAAATGGTAATAATTAAGGCATACATCCAAGCCATTGCCGATGCAAAACCGTATCCTCTAGTTGCAGAAAACATATTGGAGTAGATAAGATTAATAATTGGATTTTGACTACTATTCGCTAACGACACTAAGGTGTACACCATGTTAATCAAAACAATAGGCTTAATGGTCGGAAGCGTGATTTTCCAAAAGCATTCCCAGCCAGAAGCACCGTCGATTTTAGCCGCTTCATATAGTGAAGGATCGACCTTTTGTAGGACGGCCAAGAAAATAAGAATTTGAACACCTGAGTACCATAAAATAATGATAATTTGATTAAATAACTCGGAAATCGCTTGAGCTATCCAAATCGGAAAGATATTGACTAATAGACTAGTAATCATCTCTGGATTTGCCATTGGAACGGTGGTTGCTCCTTGTGAAATAAGCTGATGTATTACCGGTCCACTAG
Source organism: Alkalihalobacillus trypoxylicola (assembly GCF_001590785.1). GTDB lineage: Bacteria > Bacillota > Bacilli > Bacillales > Bacillaceae_D > Alkalihalobacillus > Alkalihalobacillus trypoxylicola. The sequence goes on along the minus strand of NZ_LTAO01000012.1, from coordinate 605,365 downwards.
CTACAATCACGGGTAAAAAGAATATCGTTCGAAAGCCCCCTTGAAAGCGAACTTTTTCATTTAACAGCATCGCAATAATTAAAGCAAAAACAACGATGACAGGCACACGAAGAACCGTATTTAAAATAAATTGAACAAGCTCCTGAATAAAAAACATATCCTGTAGCCATACATTTAAGTAATTATTAAAACCAACAAATCGAAATTGAAGTTCTGTAGGTGTAATCCTCATATTATTTAAACTAAAATAAAAGGATTGAATTAAAGGCCACAGCACTAGTAGAAAAAAACCAATGAGCCATGGTGATATAAACAAATAACCATATAAGCTTTTTCGATTCAATTTACGTTTCATTCGTCATGCACCACCTTATAAGAAAGGCCTTCAATCGTATGTCCCTCATAATTTTGTACTTCATCTGAATAGTTTAAATAGATGATGATTCCATTATCATAAGTGACTTTTGTCAAATTACCTTCTCTCTCATGATTGGAAATGAGTGCTCCTTTTGTCTGTTCAAAAACAGCTCCTAGCTGCTCATAATAGTCCGTGATAACTTCCTCATACAACTCAAATTGTGAGCTATATATATGAGATGAATTCGTATTTTTTAAAGAAGCTGGGTCTTCATAGGTAATATAAAAGGATGGATTTAATCCTTGCTCTACTAATTGTAAAAAGAAAAAGTCTTGATTGGCTTGAAAGTTGATATATTCCGAATACATAGGCACAATTCCTTTTAGTGTCAAAGCAATAAAAGGGATATCTTCATCGGTAAATACATATCCTGAAGATTGAGATGGGACATCTACCATCTTCTCTGTATATCCCCATAGATAAGAGAATGGTTGATCTAATATGAGCTGAAAGGAATCAGCATATTCAGAAATAATCGATTCATAATACTGCTTAGTTGTTATCCGGTCATGCTCTTTATTTCTCTCACTATAAGAGAATAATTGATTCGTAATACCTCCTAGCGCAACTTCGTGAATTTGATTACTTTGGTAATCGTCTTTGACCGATTTTAGAATGTCGACTGTTGCTTCTGGATGTAAGAAATGAAAAGTGTTATATACATTTCCATACACATTTTCATTGTGCTGTCTTTTATTGAATTTCCTCATAACACTCGAACGATTGTTACCCGACTCTTCTAAATTAATTCTTAATGCATCCTGATATAGGAACAGCTCAATTCCCTGTTCGTTAGACGCCTCAACTAGTTCGTTTAATTGATAATCATCTGTTAGTGTAGAGTCTGGATTAAAGGACCGAATAGGTAGTCCTGCATAATAACCTCGATTTTGCCAACCCTTATAAATCGATAGAATGTTATCCACACCACTAGCTTGAAGCTCATTGAAAATCTTATTAGCTTGGCCAAACGTTGTCATACTTACTTTATTTTTGAACAATAAACCATCTTCTACATCTACTCCAAATAAATCAATCCGAGCTTTAAATTCTTCCTCTTTAGCTGCAATCATATCGTTATGAAGCAAATAATTACGATAATTTTCTGCTAGCCCGAAATAAGTCGCATTATCCTCTGATACAAAATCATAACGAACACGAATATCAAAGTTATTCATCATTCTTTGTCTCACAACCATTGTTCCAGAGTCCTGACTCGTAGGCTGATTATACACCTGTCTATAAATAAATTTTGCCGTTACCCAGTTATATGGCAAGATTGCCCCACTTGGATAAGCCTCAACCATCGCATGATATTGTCCTTCCTCAATAATTCCTAAATATCCCATTTCTGAATCTGTTTGTACCATTCCAAAAACGGGCGCTAAAATATCTTCAGGTTCATTGAAAGGATTCATTCGATTAAATAGAGAAAGCACATACGGATCATCAACTCCTACATTACTTCCATACACCATTTTAGAATAGGGCTGTTTATACTTACCTTCATTATCTTTCAAATGAATTAAAGCACCAGAACCATCAGGGATAAACATATAACCATCTCGCTCACCGAGCTTTGAATACCCGAGAAAAGGATAAACATAAAATCCCCCAACCTTGAAACGATCATTTTCTTCTAAAATTTGATCCTGTGGAATTTCCGCAACAATTCCCTCATCGGTTAAGCTTACCTTTAATACATACGAAATTTCTAACTCGGGATAAAATATCGTTGCCTCGAAACCATTTTCTGTATACTCTATTGATTTTTCTGGGTTACCTGTATACATATCAGCTCGATAGGTGACGATGTTCGTTCCGACTAAATATTCCATGACTACAGATGATTGGGTAAAATTAGCCCATTCTTCGTTGCTACCAACTGTTTGATCAACAGTCGAATACATAACCGCACCATTGCTTTTATTTCTGATTAAAATCGATAGGTTTTCCTCTTTTACATAAAGCTCTAACTGATTATTTTCAACCAAGTACTGATGTCCATCAATTTCATTTTGTTTTTCATCGATCAATATTTCACGATTCTCAGGTCCATCCTCACTATCATCGATTTCAATTTGTTCAGGCTCTTCTACAATGGGTGGACTTTCCTCCCCTTCCTCCACCATGTCTCCCTCAACTTCTTCCTCCGTTTCAGCTGGAGTTTCTGTTGGAACAGGTGGAGCACCAGGTGAACTAACCTCAATACTTTCACTCTCACTACCAAATACAACGTAAAGGAAAATTCCTGCAAAGGTTAGAAATAGAATGCCTTTCAAAATGGTTCTAAATTTAACGGTTTTCAAAACGGAACACCCCTTCATTAAAGATAGAAACAACAAATGAAAGCATTTGCGAAACAAGTACATACACAATAAATAGTAGAAGGACTCCTATTAACATCGTAAAAATCGTTAAAAGAATAATTTTTATCGTTTCTTTCATTGAATAATCATTGATTTCTTTGATCATCAGGAAGACCAAAACTCCAACCCATGTATAAATAAAAACGTTGGCAAATTGAAGCAAATACATTTCATTGTAAGTAAAGATGTTGCTTATTAAAATTAAAAATGGCTTAATAAAAAAGTAAGGAGCAAATGAATAAATAAATCCACTATAAAGGTCTTTAAATTTAGCCTCACCATCATTTATGGTACAGATTAAATAATTAGATATAATCGTTAAAAGTAGCAGACCAAAAACCAATGCGAAGTCAGATCCTAAACGAAAATCTCCTTCTTCTACGTTACTAAAAATAAATCCAGCGTAATATTTATCAAGTATAAAAAGTACAAAAAATAATCCCATTAAAAAGGTTGCCGATAGTAGGCTTGTTTTATTTTCATACTTAATGCTATAAAAGCTATCAATCGGATGACGAATAAGATTCTTTAAAAACAATACCTGTTTAATGAAAGAAATACGTTCACTTTCCTCATATCGTTTTTTCCACCTATGAAGTATGTGGTACTTCCTCTCTATCCGTTGGCCTATTTTTTTGATGACCAAAGCGGCAATGACTAGATAAATAAGATAGATAATATTTTCACGCATCCATAAATTTCTAACTTCCCAAAAAGCATCCGAGTATCCATCTTTATACTTCGCTTGTCTAAATTGCTCTAAAGCTAAATCATAATTCTCTTCTTTAAAATAAGCTTCTCCTAAACCCAAATTAGCAAAATCAAATAAACTATTTAAGCGAATTACTTCTTGCCAGGGCTCTTTACTAGCCGTGTAATCTCCATTCTGATAGAGGTTTAGTGCATCATGCACGGTATTCGCAAATTCTGTCGGCTGAAAAAGTTGAATTTGGTTTTTTTCTGGGTCCAAAGCGTAAATAATATCATCCTGGTCAATCGCTATAGCTGAAATTTTTCCAAATAGACCAACTCGCTGTCTACCATCATCTCTCCCGCCAAAAACAAATAATAGATTGCCTTCGCTTGTATATTCGTAAATAAAGCCGTGCTCACTTGCGACAAAAATATTTTCTAATGAGCCAGTATCGATGGAGGACGGAAAAGAATCCGCCACTTTCAAATCTAGTAAATTATTTCCAGCAACATTTAGCTTGCGGATCGGGTCAGCGACCCCTTGTGTCACGGTATAAACTAACCCTTTTTCATCAATATTTAAATTGTTCGCCGTCGGTGGTATCATATCAATCATTCGACTTAATTGTTCTTCCGTAAATATCGCTCGGCGAAACATAGTTAATGGAGATACTGCCGTTCTATTAGGTGCAAAATAACCGATAAATTCGCCATTATTTGCATTAATCTGAATAATCCCATTAGAATTCCCTCTTGAAATCACATAGATATTATCTCTTCGGTCTACTGCCACTTTCTCAGGAACAAATGAACTAGAAGCTCCAAATAAGGGGCTATCTGGTCGTTCATATTCATCTAAAAGCTCACCTTCAAGATTAAAAACAAATATCTTAGCTGCTACTTCATCGGCAACATAAATTTTATCATCCTCCGAAAGAAATATTCCTGTCGGTCTTTGCATTTCTTCCGTTTCTATGATTCGAACCAATTCACCCTGTCTCGTACCTACTATTATTCTTCTATTGCCTGTATCCGCCACATATAATAAGCCATCTCTACCAATCTTTAAATCTTCTGATTGACTAAATGATTCTTGCTCAAACTGAACAATGGTGTCTCGTACGGTATAGGCTGTTTGTGTTTCTACATAATTTCCATACCCATCTTCTGTAAAGGTTTTGTAGGCGGTATTCGCTACAACGACACTATTCGGAAAAAGAAGGGTAGAGAGAAGTAAGCTTATGATTATCACTATCTTTATTCGTTTATTCATTAATTCGCTCACCTACTTTAAACCAGAATGTGACATTGTATTCATGACCATGCTTTGTAATATGATAAATAAGATTAAGTTCGGTAAAAACATGATGAGAGAGGCAGCAGCAGCCATTCCCTGTCCAACCACTACATTCGTTTGCGCTACTAAAGTGCTCATATAAAACGCTAATGTCCTCATACTTTCACTTGTTGTATAAAGCGTTGAAGTTTCCAAGTCATTCCAAACAATTTGAAAAGCAAGTATCGCAGCTGTTGCTATCGCTGGTTTAATTAATGGTAGAATGACTTTTATGTAAATTTTAAAATCACTTGCTCCATCAATGACAGCTGCCTCAATAAGAGAATCAGGAATTTGGTCGATAAATTGCTTCACTAGAAAGAGTACGACAGGCATTGCTAATAAAGGCAGAATATGAGCAAAAAAGGTATCTTCTATTCCTAAAAAAGAAACGGTTAAAAATCTTGGAATTAATACAGCGATAGGTACAAACATTAACGCCATATTATTAATTTCAAACAACGATCCTTTACCTTTGAACTGCTTTTTTGATAAAACGTAACCAGCTAAGGTTGAAATAAATACGGATAAGAAAACCACTGAAACCGTCACGATAAAACTGTTCAGAACATATCGACTTAACGGAATACCAGATGAATTAGCTAGGTCAAATAAGTTTGAAAAGTTATTACCCGTCGGGTTATACACAAAAAATTGTGGTGGAAAGGCATATAGCTCATCTAATGGTTTAAATGCATGATTGAAAATAAAGACGATTGGTAAAAGCATAAACAATGCAAAAGGTAATAAGAAAATATAGAACTTTAATTGACTTTTATGAAATTTCCTAGGGTTTGCCCCACTCACTTTAAGCGCCATGTCATCTCTCCTTTCTTCATGAGTCACTAAATAATTTTTTGGCAATATATGAAAATAAATAAATAATTCCTAATAGGACAACAGATAATGCAGCCGCATATCCCATTTCAAATCGGATAAAACCATAATCTTCAATATGGTTAACGATTAATTGTCCGGCATAATTAGGCGTTGGATTAGAGCCTGTCAACTCTACTCCTATCGCCCCTGTTGCAAATGTATTAACGATAGCCATAACAGCTCCAAATAGCATCTGTGGCTTCATCGATGGAATCGTAATATAAATTAATTCTTGAAATCTATTTCGAATCCCATCTATAGAGCCAGCTTCGTAGAGTGATTTATCCACATTTAACACTCCTGCTAGCATCGCCAAAAAACCAACTCCCATACTACTCCAAAGTGCAACTACAATCATGATGAGTAGAATAAAACGTGTATCTTGTAAATAAATAATGGGCTCTGTAATGATTCCTAATCTCATAAGAACACTATTCATATAGCCAGATTGATTACCACTAAAAATAATTGTCCATACAACAGCCATCGCCACCCCAGAGGTCATAGAAGGCGAATAGAAAACAAGAGCTAAAATCGTTCGTGGAACTTTAGTAAGTTGCGCTAAACACCAGGCGAGAAAGAAGGCTAAGACATAGCCCCCCGGCCCGACAAGTAAAGCAAATAACACAGTATTAGGTAGTACATATTGCATAAATATCTCATCTTGCGTTAGTAGATTGATATAATTCATCATTCCAGTAAAATCAGGCGCTTCAATTGTATTAAAGTTGGTAAAAGATAGAAAGATAGCCATTATAATTGGAATGATAATAAATAATATAAATAATAAAATATACGGTAGCAAAAAGAGATACGGGTTATTTCGACCTTTATTCATGTCACTCCACCCTTACTCGGTTATAAATTCTGGATTTGTATATGGTTCATTGATTTGCCCATCTGTTATAAAACCAAATTCCTCTAATTTTCTTAAGGTTTCTCGATTTACTCGTTTACTTGCTAAATCAATAGCCGTACGCAAATTGTTGCCATCTAAAATAACAGAGTTATAGGCGTTACTTACTTCCCTTTCTAACATATAACTACCTGGAACCCGCGGTACTTCAGTTACCCATTGTGTTTGTGCCAAAATTACTTCCTTATGGCTCGTAATCCATGGTAAATTCTCATAGGCTTCTATATTAGCCGTATTCCAAATATATTCTTCACCGTAGGTTGTTTGTAGTACGTTACCGAATGTCACTTGTACTTCTGTACTCGTCCACCATTTCAAAAATTCCCAAGCCTGATCAGATTTATCTGAATCATCGAAAATAATATTACTTTCAGCACCACCCGCAGACCATCTTTCGATTTCACCTTCTTCATTTTCAATTCCGGGCATTAAGGTTATATCCCATGAATTAGCAATCTCTGGTGCTGCATTTAAAATTAAGTTATACATAAAATAATCTGAGATCCCGATTGGCAAAGTCCCATCTTTAAATTGTTGATAAAAGCTTGGAACATCATAAGGAATATTATAAATCGTAAATAATTCCGTTAATTCTCTCATCCCTTCAATTGAAGCGTTTTCATTTAAGGTAGTCCGATGAATCGTTTCTCCATAAAATTGACCCCCATTTTGATAAATGATCGGCATCGTACCAGCAAATATTTTAAGACCAGGCATACCTGCTGTCGGATAAAAGAAGTTCATTCCCCTCGTTTGTAATTCGGGCAGAAACGTCCTTATTTCATCTAATGTATTTGGAATAGGCAGACCCATTGACTCTAAAATATCTTTTCGGTAAAACATCACCCAGAAATTCATCGTATCAGGTAAGGCATAAATGCTTTGATCGATGGTTGCTGGTACATGTAAGCCTTCTGGAAATCTGTTTTTCACCTCTGGAAAATCCTGATATTCAGTTAAATCCTTCAAGGCTCCCCTTATAGCAATTTCAAAAGGAAGAGCATAATTTACACCTACCGCTACATCTGGAGCTTCTCCAGCTGCATTCGCTAAAATTAGTTTATTTTGATCAGGCATTAAGGAAATATCTACTTCAATTCCTGTTTCAGGAGTAAATTGTTCATCTATCAGTTGCTGGATAATTTCAATGTATTGTCTTGGACGATTAATCCACACCTGTAAATGCTCGGGGTTTCGATTGTTCACTTCATAATCTTGGTCCCCAAAAGAGCGAAAAAGTCTTTCTACGTTAGCAAATTGCTTTGATATGAAACCTTTGCTTGATGGTATATCAGCAGGGTCTTGATAAATAAAAAATTGATTAATGGCTACTCCATTATCATTTGTTTCCTGCAGTAAATTAGATAGCTGAGAGGTTATAGAATTAGCTCCAGTAGCTAGCTCTCCTTTACGAACAATTAACTTGTCTATCTCATCTGCTAAGCTTCTTAATTGTGATTCAGCAATTGTTAAAGCAGCAAAAGCACCAATTTCAGAAGATGATTCTGAAAAAATCAACAAGGCTTCATATCTCTCTCCTAATTCATCAGCCCAAGAAACTAATTGATTCGTTACACCGGGAATAAATTGTTCAACATCAATATCACGATGACGATCGGCATTTGGGCCAGCCAGGTTCGTCAGCTCAAGCGAAAGGGCTTGTATATCCCTTATTACCTGTTCAACATGCTCTATCGTTTCTTTTAAAGGAGCTAAGCTTATCTCAAATCCAAGTGTGTGAATCCCTTTTTCTAAATAGATAGGAATCGATTCTTGAGTCTCTGAATCTATGAAAGAGTTGAATGCAAATGTATTTTGATAATGTATTGGGTAATTTTTGAAAGATGCAAAGGGAATTTGATCATTTAAATAAATATTAAAAAATACAGGAAAATCAGCGTTAACATTTTGTCGATAATCCATGCCGAGGTAATAATATCCCTCTTCTTCTACTTCAAACTCATATGTCACTCGATGACCTGGTCTCTTGAATGATTGGTCATCTAGGTAATTCAACACTCGGCGACTAGCATTGTAAGGAACTAAATCATTATTAAACGAAGCACCAGCTCGGATTGATGAATCATTTCGATAGGCGATATCCTGCGCCTGAATAATCATCAACTCATCCCCATTTACTTCGTGAGGTTCGTGCACATTAAGCATTTCTTCTGCTGAAAGAATGACAGCTTCAATATTCATACTTCCTTCCGTTACGCGAAAAGACAGTGTATTTTTACCCTCCTCAAGCTCTATAAGAAAAGGCTCTGATGAACGAAAGCTAGAATCATTAATCATTTTTAATTGAGAAACTTTTAATTTTTCAGGTTGGGGAACAATTTCATTACCATATTTATCAATTGGAATTTCCTCAGGAGTACCCCATCTCGATTCAAAAGTTAGATTGCCTAACTCATAAAATGGGAGAGAATCATTAATTCTCATTTCTAGTTGGGTGGGTAGTACGTGATCATTGGCAATGATATATTGAAAACCAATTTGATAAAGGGCATTCTCTGGGGCTTCCACTTCGATATGTACATCTTGATTTCGTTCAACAAAAATGGTTTGGTTGCCATTTAATTCTGCTAAATGCTCAGGTTGAACGTTTAATTGTTTTACATCATCATAAATCATTTTTTCCCCATTATAAGCGGGTACCTGTCTTTCTTCTTTATAGCTACTATAGCGATTTTGAAAAATAGATGAATTCGTTTCTGCTTCAGATAATGGATCATTTGCCAAGACCGGGCTAGCTATAAAGAAAGTCATAAAAATTAGACTAAACAAAATAGAATACTTTTTCATATTAAAGCCATTCATTCCATCCACCCCATTAATAAAATACTCTTTTAAAATTTATGAACAGATTAACAACCTCTTAACATTGAAACAAAACACACTATTAATTCTTAATAAATATATAAATAGAAGTTAAATTTATATGATATGATGAAAGAAACTCTAATTATAAGCGCTTACATAACCTATAAAAAATAAAAATATTCTTTATGTTAATATTTAAGTAAACTAATTTATCTTATTATTAATATAACCAATTATATTTGTACTCTTATTTAATGTCAATGCAAACTAGTAAATTAATTCTTTCATTTAATCGAGACCATACTTTTATGTACCTTTATAATGAAAACCGAACGATTTGGTTTTTGATTTCCACTTTAGGTAGATGCTTTCCCAAGGGCTTGTCTTCAGCTAACTCTGACTACGAACAGCTTCATCAGAGTGGATCTTCAGACGGCGCTCATCCTTTGGGAGTCACTACCTACCGTTTCAATCAAGAAGTTAATTCGCAAACGTTTAAAACATATTTATAATGAATGGTCTGTTTGAATCACTTAAACCCATTTAATCATCTCTATCTTTTAGTGAAAACCGAACGATTTGGTTTTGATTTTCACTTTAGGTAGATGCTTTCCCAAGGGCTTGTCTTCAGCTAACTCTGACTACGAACAGCTTCATCAGAGTGGATCTTCAGATGGCGCTGATCCTTTTGGAGTCACTACTACCGTTTCAATCAAGAAGTAAATTACAAACATTTAAAACATATTTTATAATAAACATTCGGTTTTATTCGTTTATAAAGCAATGATGAAATTCACTCACCTAATTTTGGTTTTCAAATTGATTAATCGGAACACATAAAAAAACTTACCGTACACCCTAGATTGGGTTCGATAAGCTTCATGTATGCTATTGTTCTTCATCTTGTTCTACAATTAATTTTTGAGTTAAGCGTTGTACTTTTCTCATAGCCAACAATCTTTTTTCTAATCTTTGTACGTGCTCTATTTCACTAATACTCCGTCTTTGATTCAAATAAAATTCAACCGCAAAGACAATAGGTTCAGGAAAATTCAAATAAGCACAAATCAAATGCTTCTCTTCATCCAATAATGGAAGATGCCTTTCATAACGATAAAACCATTTCATCACTTCATCCTCTGACCACATCGCTTTAGGAAAACTAAACCGGCAGAAGCCAGCTATGTCTCGAGCTGGAGTATCTAAGCTTGCTCTTTCAAAATTAATTAATAATGGCTCATTTTCTAAATTAAATATAGAGTGAGAGCGTGTTAAACGACTATGACAAAGAGCAATTCGATATTTCTCTTTCTCAGAACAAGCTTCATACCACTTTTCTAAATGGTATTGAGCCCTTTCGGCCATTTGGTCTAGCATATAAGAATGGGTAACGAACGATAGTTCAAATGGAGACATATACGTCTTCGCTTCACATCTATCTGTAAATCTAGATAATTCCATTCTTCTATGCTCCCAATGAGATAATAATGATTGATAGGATTTATCGATTTTTTCCTTTGATATTTTTTGTGTTTGTACAGTAAGCCGATGGATAATGGCCATTTGTGCAACAATTTTTTCTTCCTGGGTTTCCCTTCCTAGATATTCAACAGGCTCCACCCATGGCATTAAATAATAACTGTGCTCTTTCGTTGATACGACATACTCACCATATTTTGTTGGAATTATCGGCACTACCTGTTGATAATTATGCTTCGTTAACATTCTCATAGCTTGAACAAATTCATCGGCTTGAAGAGGAGTAAGCTGAGTTTCCTTTAAGGCAAAGACGCCATGATTGGACTCCACCCTTTTTATTTTACCGAAATCCTCAATATGCTCTGGATATAAATCATAATAAAATAAAATAGATGTGTATAGCTGATCAGCCTGTTTTTGCTTCATCTTTTGAACCCCTTTTTCTCGAATCAAACCACTTACTCAATAGGTTAACTAGAATTTTTGAATGTTTCCATTCACTCAAAGAATAATGAATAGCATTTTTAATATCCTGTTCACTTTTTTCGTTTCTTTGTATGGTTTCCACCACTAAATTCATTTCATAAGGCTTTAAGCATTCTGATAGCAACAAGTACATTTGCTCTTCATTAAGCCCTCCCATATCTGATATGGATTCTAGTAGCCTATGAAACGAATCTTCTCCATGCTCCTTTAACCAATACATTAAAAAATGACGTATCCCGTGATAGCTTTGCTCAGGTGGTTCAACGGTTCCATTCCATAATAATACACCATGTATTTTTTTCGCTTGATTAACTGAATAGAAGCAATCGATCAAAGGCGGTGATTGATCGCATAACTCTGTTAATTGCTCGCTTTTTTTCATTCTGAAATTTTTTTCTTGTAAGTAATCTTTTAATAGTCCTCTTTGCTCACTAGAAATTAAGGGTAGGAGCTGCTCTAATTGTGAATATTTATTTTTTGTACGCTGAATAGGCTGTAGAGAAGAATTCGTTTCCTGGCCATATTTAATCATGGCTCCTATAAGACTTCCCCATTCTACTTCATGCCCTTTTTCTGGATAGCCCTCAGAAACATGGTCATGTACGGTTATCCAACCATCCTTCCATTCAATAAAGGCTTTTTGGTCTTTCGTTCGAATCATTCGATCCACTATAACACATGGCGTGACACTGCATTTGTCACGCCATTCAATATGCCAATCTAATAAATCTTTATTAAGCCAAAAGTGAATTTTCTTAGATCCTTGATCACTTTCAATTAATGCTTGATGGATAAATTTGGCTTCCTTCCATTTATACTGATCCTTGAGCCAATCTAACAATTCCATATACAGACTCCTTCTTATTGATTCGTAACTGGAATGTAAAGTATTTGACCTTCTTCTACCTTCTCTTCTTTTAATCGATTAAATCGGACGAGCTGAGTTGTAGATATCTCATAACGTTCTGCAATGGAATCTAAAGATTCATTCTCTTGTATAATACACATTTTCCAGCGAGAAAAATTCTCCTCCCCTTTTGTCAGCATCTTCGTTAAATACAATGCATTTTCAGATTTTCTTTGAGGTGTATGTTCAACTGTCTCTTCCTCAGTTTCTTCCTCTATTTCCTCACTGACTGTTCTCATAAGCTCTAATTCTTTCTTTTGTTCTACTCTCTCTACTTTCGAATTTACCTGTTCCTCTGGTTGCTTAATATTTGCTGAAGGCTGTTTTCTTTGTTCTTCTTTCTGTTTCTCTTCTATAGAATCAATAATGGTTGATAGCTTCTCTTCTTCAAAGTTTTGCTGATACTGACCTTTGACTTCTGTTTCTTCCTCTTCTGAATTCTTCGGTTCCAGTAAAAGATCATTGGAAGGTTCAGTAGGATTATGATCTATTTCTTGTGGTGGTTCCGTATTCACTACATTTAATGGAGCAATCGTTTGTGCTTCCTTTCTTGCATCAAAGGAGAAGCTTTTTTCATCCTCTGTTTCTCTTACTGTCTCTTCTTCTGTTTCTTCTTCTGCCTCTTCTTCAATAGTAGTATTCACTGGAGCATCCTGAACCGTTGACATTCCACTAATCCCAATATCTGCTGTCAATTGGATGCAGCTTTTCTCTGGTAAATCATAATCAAAATTTTCAACGTCTACAAAAATATCATCTAAATTTTGAATTCTACTTAGTGGGATGGTTACATCAATAGGAAAGAAATGCTTGATTTCTCCCTTACCTTCTTCATCAACTTCCACTTCCTCAACCGACCTATAAGTTAACTGTTCTTCTAATGATTCTTCTGGATTTAAATCACTTTCTTCTTTACTAACTGCTTTATATTCACCAACTAACTGCAATCCACCCTTAATATAAACATGCTGATTTTTTTCTTCGATTACAATATCTGGCTCTAAAGACATCGAAAGAATCTCTTTTACCTCTTGCCCTTTATTCAACCACACAGATTCTTCAATAGAAAAAGATAGTTTTGATGGGTGTTCTTGTGTCATTGTCACGACCTCCTTTTTTCTTTAACCTTTCTATACCGCGCTAAGCTCTCGAATCATGATCAGTACAATAACACTTTATGACAAGTTACAGTCGTTTATGAATCATTACCTAAAAAAACAAATCTATTAAGCCATATTATTAAAAAAAAGCTCAATAAGTATTGGAATAGCTTGCTTTTCCATAATAAAAAAACATGCCATTCATTTTGTAAATGAATAACATGTTCTTTACATACTGTTTATTTTAATTGGGCGAATGCTCTATCTGCTGCTTCTATCGTAAAATCAATATCTTTTTCCGTATGTTTTGTTGATAAGAACATTCCTTCAAATTGAGAAGGTGGAATGGAAACTCCTTGATTAAGCATTTCTTTAAAATATTGTGAAAAGAAGTCTAGATTGGAGCTTTGTGCCTCTTCAAAATTAGTTACTTTTTTATCTGTAAAAAACAAACCCACCATAGAACCGATTCGATTTATATGATGAGGAATTCCATGGCGGGTTGCCGCTTCATGTAAACCTTTTTCTAATCTTTTTCCTAAGTAATCAAAATGTTGATAATCCTCACGTGTTAGCTGAGAGAGTGTTTCATACCCCGCCGTCATAGCTAATGGATTTCCTGAAAGTGTACCAGCTTGATATATAGGACCACTTGGCGCGATTTGCTCCATAATTTCTCGCTTGCCACCATATGCACCAACAGGTAACCCTCCACCTATTACTTTTCCTAAGCATGTTAGATCAGGTGTGACACCAAATTCTCCTTGTGCACATTCATATCCTACTCGAAAACCTGTCATGACTTCATCAAAAATGAGCAAGCTACCATTATCTTTTGTTAAGGATCTAAGCTTTTCTAAAAATCCTGGTAATGGTGGCACGACCCCCATGTTTCCAGCAACAGGCTCTACAATAATAGCGGCAATATCATCGCCAAATTTTTCAAAAGCATACTCGACACTTTCAATATCATTGTAAGGTACAGTTAGGGTGTTTTGCGCAACTGTTTCTGGTACACCAGGACTATCCGGTAAACCTAATGTGGCAACACCTGAACCAGCCTTAATCAACAAAGAATCTCCATGTCCATGATAGCAGCCAACAAATTTCAAGATTTTATTTCTTCCGGTATACCCTCTTGCTAGACGTAGAGCACTCATCGTAGCTTCTGTTCCTGAATTAACCATTCTTACGACTTCAATCGAAGGTACTCTTTCGATGACAAGCTCAGCTAGCTTCGTTTCTAACTCACTTGGTGCACCAAAGCTCGTTCCTTTTTCAGTAGCTATCTTTAACTTTTCTACCACCTGCTCATCTGCATGACCTAAAATTAAAGGTCCCCAAGAAAGCACATAATCAATATATTCATTTCCATCAATGTCATATATTTTAGCGCCTTTCCCACTTTCCATAAACACTGGATTACTATCGACAGATTTAAAAGCACGGACTGGACTGTTAACTCCACCCGGCATTAAAGGCTTTGCTTTGTTAAAGGCTTGTGTTGATTTTTCAAAACTTCGCATGGATATTTCCTCCTTCTACTGATTTAGTAGCCACCTTGCCGCATCTTTTGCATGGTACGTTAAGATAATGTCTGCTCCTGCACGCTTCATACTAGTAAGCTTCTCTAGGACAATTGATTTTTCATCGACCCAATTATTTTGACTAGCGGCCTTTATCATGGCATATTCACCACTTACATTATAGGCAACCACAGGGTATCCCGAAAAATCCTTCACTTCACGTATCACATCTAAATAAGAAAGCGCCGGTTTGACAATTAAAAAGTCAGCTCCCTCATCCATATCAGATTCCGCTTCTCTTAATGCTTCAAGACGGTTGGCAGGATCCATCTGATAGGTTTTTCGGTCGCCAAATTGTGGAGTACTATGGGCAGCATCACGAAACGGACCATAAAATGCAGAAGCATATTTCACAGCATATGACATAATCGGTACATCTTCAAAACCAGCTTCATCAAGGCCGAAACGGATCGCCGCAACAAAACCGTCCATCATATTAGATGGGGCGACAATATCGGCTCCAGCTTTCGCCTGTGAAACAGCCGTTTTCGCTAATAAATCGAGCGTTTCATCATTTAATACTTTGCCGTTTTGTACGATTCCACAGTGCCCGTGATCGGTAAATTGACATAGGCATGTATCGGCAATAACCGTTAGGTTGGGCTCTCGTTTTTTAATATGAGCAATCGCTTTTTGTACAATTCCTTCGTCGTCATAAGCAGATGTTCCCCATTCATCTTTTGAGCTTGGAACTCCAAACACAATAACAGCAGGAATACCCAATGATACGACTTCATCGATTTCCTCATCTAAGCGATCTAATGACCAGTGATAAACATTAGGCATGGAAGGAATTTCTTCTTTTATGTTTTCACCCTCTACAACGAAAATAGGAGTAATAAAATCCTCCGCCTGAAGCTGTGTCTCCCGAACCATACTTCTAATTCCTTCACTATATCTTAAACGACGATGACGCTGAAATAATAAATCTTTCATCTTTGATTCTCCTCCTCTAAATAATAGTGAACAATTGCTTTTGCAAAGTCTTGTACCGTATAACTGGACGGCTGAACAACTACAGTTAGTCCGTAATCTAGACATGTTTTTTTTGTAATGGGCCCTAAACAAGCAAATTTCCATGTTTTTTGTTCTACATTTATTTGAAAATGGTCGACTACTTTCATAAAATGATGCACGGTCGAAGAGCTTGTAAAGGTAAACAACACCTCATCAACGATATTCATCTCGTGAAACTGCTCCAAAGATTCCTTCGGCAAAACGGTATCGTATAATAACAAATCGACGACTTTAACCCCATTATGAAGCAAATCTTCTCTTATTAATGGTCTTCCTCTTTTTCCTCTTGCTAATAAAACCTTTGACCCTTCAAAAACCTTTTTTTTCAATTCAGCTAAAAGCTCCTCGGCTACAAATTCCTCTGGTTTCAAATCGACATTGACATGATAAGAAAGGAGGACATCGCTCGTTTTTTTGCCAACGGCAGCCACCTTCGGCCACTGAGTAATCGTAACACCTAAGCTACCTATAGCTTCCATGAAAAAATGAACTCCATTTGCGCTTGTAAAAACAAGCCAATCAAAGCTTGTTACATTTTTTAAATAAGTGAGTTCTGCTTCCTTTAAAGCTAATTTCTCAAATGATATTAAGGGCCACTCTATTGTTTGAAAGGAATATTTCTCCAACTGTTTAATAAATTCTTGAGATTGCCCCTTTGCTCTTGTAACAATAATTTGCTTTCCTATCATCTTGCCACTCTAACGGTCTTGCTCTACTTGAATCTTTTCTAGTATTTCTCTTGCACCTTGCTCTAATAAACGATTAGCAACCGCTACTCCTAATTGAATAGCGTCTTCACCTACCATCGTTTCTTTTAAGATTTGCTCGCCATTTGGTGAACCTACTAAACCTGTCAAAGTTAGCTTTCCATCTTCTACTATTTGAGCATAAGCGCCAATAGGAACTTGGCAGCCACCTTCAATTTTATGTAGAAATGCCCTTTCTGCTGAAACAATACGCTCTGTTTTAGCATCATTTATTTTAGCTAGCAGCTCCCTTACTTCTTCATCGTCCTTTCGACACTCAATACCTAGCGCACCTTGTCCTACGGCAGGAATGCATGTTTCGACACTTAAATATTCAGTGATTAATTCCTCTGAATAGCCTAAGCGTTTCAACCCTGCTGCCGCTAATACGATCGCATCGAAATCCTCACTTTTTAATTTACTTAAGCGTGTTTCAACATTTCCTCTAATCCATTTTACAACTAAATCAGGTCGCTCTGATAAAATTTGTGCTGAACGTCTCAAGCTACTCGTTCCGACTATAGAACCACTAGGTAAATCAGCTAATTTAACATGGTTATTTGAAATAAGAGCATCTCTTGGATCCTCTCTTTCAGGTACAGCACCAATCGTAAACGTACTCAACAATTGGGAAGGAACATCCTTCATACTATGTACAGCCATATCGATTTCCCCATCAGCTAAAGCACGTTCTATTTCTTTAACAAATAGACCTTTACCTCCAACCTTGGAAAGAGTTACATTTAAAATTTGATCTCCCTTTGTGACAATTTTTTTAACCTCGAACTCAAATGGAAGACCTAAAGCATTTAATTGTTCGATTACCCAGTTCGTTTGTGTCAATGCTAGGTTACTTTTTCTTGTACCAATGACGATTTTTCTCATGACATTTCCTCCGTTCTTGCTTTTTATTCCGTAAAAGCTTTCCTATAAAAAGATTCTCTTATAGTTATTCTACGATTTCTTTGCTGTTTTTCCAATCAATCAGGCACTACCATAAGTGAAAATTTGAAAACTGTCCGGAAAGCCAGTAATTCATGACCAAAACGATAAAAGCAATAACATTTAATAAAGCATAATCATAGCCAGTTCGATTTTTAAGCATTCTATTATATAGAAAATAAAGGTAAATCAATAAGGTAATAATTGATGTAATTACTTTTGAATCAAACCAGTAAAAGTATTCTAATTGAACAGAAGCCCAAACCATTCCTTGAATAAGTCCAACTATGAGCAAAGGAGCTGCTATAAGCGTTGCCAAAAAAGCAAATTGATTTAAAGTGTGTAAAGAGCCAAAACGCTGTAATCGCTTATTCCATTTTTTCCTTTTTAACATATGGTGCAAAATAATGTACATAATCGAACAAGCAAAGGCTAAAGTAAATGCAGCATAAGCTAAAAAAATGAAAGAGATATGAATCCATAATAGTTCTGAGCTTAATAATTCCTGCATCTCGGTTGGTATATTTTGATTAAATGAAAATAAACTAAAAGCCATCATGATGAAGCCAACTAGATTTGTAAAGAAAATAACAAAATCTACTTTTACGAGCCAATGAATAACTAATGATAAGGTGACAACAAGCCACGCATATAAAAACAATCCCTCTAATGGATTAAAAGCAGCTTCTTCAACGAAAAGAAACTGAAATATAAAATAAAAGGTTTGCGTACCCCATACAAGCGAAAGCAACCAGAAAGCCGTTATATTGACCTTCCGGTTGCTATACAAAAAATCAATAAAATAGCATAATACACTTATACTATATAATATGATCGTAAGCGGATAAATCCAGTTCACACGACATCATCCTCTATTCATGAACGAATCGTCATTTCTTGTCTAGGTGACGAAGCAGCTACCACTTCTTGCTTTTCAAGCATCCTTATCCACTGTTCTTCAGCTTCATTTATTCGCTCTTGTTTCTTTTGCTGTTCTAATTCTTGTTCTAAAGCAAATATTTTCGTAAAAAGAGCGAGCATTTCTTCTGCTTGGTCTTCCCCAGACAATTCCTTCACTTTAGTAATCGGCTCTCTTAATAATTGATTCACTATACTTTTCGTATGTTTGCTTAACACCTTTTTTTCTCTAATAGATAATCCAGGTAGCTTTCGTTCGATGCTTTCCATCGTTTCTGCCTGTATCGCTAAAGCTTTTGTGCGAAGGGCCGTAATAATTGGAACAACGCCTAAAGTATTAAGCCAAATCTTAAACTCATCAAGCTCCCCTTCTAGAAGCAGCTCTATCTTCTGTGCTTCCTTTTGTCGCTCTGCTAAATTTCCTTCTACAATATTTTGTAAATCATCAATATCATAGAGGTAAACATCTTCAAAGTCGGAAATGGCAGGGTCTAAATCACGAGGAACAGCTATATCAACCATAAATAAAGGTCTGCCCTTCCTTTTTGCCAATACGTTAGAAATCATTTCTTTTGTAATGACAAAATCTCGAGCACCTGTAGAACTTATAAGGATATCTGCTTTGACTAAAGTATCTTCTAGCTTATGATAAGGCATCGCGATGCCAGAGAATCGTTGAGCTAATTCTTCTGCTTTTTCGCGCGTTCGATTAATAACGGTAACCTCCTTCGCACCATTTCCATGTAAGTGCTTCGCAGTCAGCTCACTCATTTTGCCTGCTCCTAAAATAAGAACATTCTTTTTAGTAAAGTCACCAAAAATTTTCTTACCTAGCTCAACCGCTGCATAACTAACTGATACGGCATGCTTTCCGATCTCCGTATTAGAATGAGCTTTTTTAGCAAAGGTAATGGCTTGTTTGAAAAGATGGTTAAAAATCGTCCCTGTTACCTGTTGCTCCTGGGCCAGAAAAAAACTAAATCGAACTTGTCCTAAAATTTGCGTTTCACCTAGGATCATCGAATCAAGACCACTTGTCACACGTAACAAATGCCCGATTGCTTGGTCGCCTTCTTTAATGTTTAAAAAAGGAGTGAATTCCTCCTTCGGTAATTGAAACCATTCCGCTAAAAATGTTTTCGTAAAATGACGCCCTGTATGAAGCTGATCCGCTACTACGTAAATTTCAGTACGATTGCATGTAGATATAATAACGCACTCTAAAATACTTTTTGAATTTCTTAATGTTGATAAAGCGATGGGTAGTTCATCATTCGTAAATGTGAACTTTTCTCTCATTTCGACAGGAGCCGTTTTATAATTTAAACCGATCATTAACGTATGCATCCTGACGCTCACCCCCTAAATAATTTAGCCATAAAATAGCTTTCTCTCTATTCATTAAACGAAAAACTCATTTAAACAAAAAAAGAAGCACCACGAAATCCTTCGTGATCAATCAAGCTATTTCTAGTCCGAAACTTGTTCATAGGACAAAAGAAAAAGATTGTCCTTATTTATAATAATTATTATAACATGAAACGACACATACACAAAAAATAAAATGTGAACAATGCATGAAGGATCGATTTCATTTTTATGGCGTTTCATTTTCTTTATGTATCAAGATTTTCCTCTAATTTTTCTTCTTTAGGTTATCCCTTATTATGTTATCTTATCCTATTTGTATCCAACCCATAACATTTTACCATAAATTTTAGAATCATTCTAATGTAACAATTTCTAACGTAAAGGAATGATAAAATCTCGTTCACACATTATAAGAAAGATTGCAGCGGAAGACTTGCATCATCAGAATCTGAAATAGAAAAAGCGAAATGGAACATTCATTCCACTTCGCTTTTTTAGTCTATTCTATGTCATACTTATTGATTTAAGTAAAATTGAACTTTTTTCCAAGCTTCTTCTTTACCATTCCCTGACTCTGATGAAAATAAGACAACCGGATCATCAGGATGTTTGTTTAATTCTGTTTCGATTACTTTTTGATGTTTTTTCCATTTCCCTTTTGGTACTTTATCGCTTTTGGTAGCCACAATAATGACCGGTATCTCATAATGCTTTAACCATTCATACATCATCTTATCATCCTGAGAGGGCTTATGGCGTATATCGACTAATTGAATAACCGCTTTTAACGGCTCTCTTGATTGGATATACGTTTCAATCATTTTTCCCCATGCCTCTCGCTCTTTTTTAGACACTTTCGCAAATCCATAGCCGGGTACATCGACAAAGTAAAATAGCTCATTAACCATATAAAAATTTAAAGTTTGAGTTTTACCTGGTCTACCTGAGGTTCTAGCTAATGCCTTTCGATTCAGCATTTTATTAATAAAGGATGATTTTCCAACATTAGAACGTCCTGCTAAAGCTATTTCAGGCATTAATGTGTTCGGATATTGTTCAGGCTTGACCGCTACTGTTGCGAGGTCTGATTTTGTAACTTTCATTGTACCTCTCCTATAGCATACTTTAGTACTTCATCTAAATGTGAAACTAATATAAACTTTATATCTTTTTTAACGCTTTCTGGGACGTCTTCTAAATCCTTTTCATTATCCTTTGGAATAATAATAGTCGTTAACCCAGCTCGATGAGCGCTCATTGACTTTTCTTTTAATCCACCGATTGGCAATACACGACCTCTTAGTGTAATTTCACCTGTCATTCCTACTTCTTTTTTTACTGGTTTCCCCGTCAAAGCAGAAATTAAAGCGGTAGCCATCGTAATCCCAGCTGAAGGTCCATCCTTTGGAGTTGCCCCTTCTGGAACGTGAATGTGAATATCATAATTTTCATGAAAATTAGCGTCTATTTGCAATTGTTCGGAACGAGATCGAATATAACTAAATGCTGCTTGTGCAGATTCTTTCATAACGTCGCCTAATTTTCCAGTTAGCGTAAGCTTCCCTTTTCCGGGATAGAGCGATACTTCTATTGATAATGTATCCCCACCAGCGGTCGTATACGCTAACCCTGTTGCTGCTCCTATTTGATCCTCTTGTTCTGCTAACCCGTATCGAAAACGAGGCTTGCCTAACATTTCTTCTACTAGACTCTCTGTAATCATGACTCGCTTCTGTTTTCCTAATACAATTAGTCGAGCCGTTTTCCTAGATATAGCTGCTAGCTGACGCTCTAAAGAACGTACCCCTGCTTCACGTGTATATTCACGAATGATTTTTAAAAGGGCTTCGTCATTTATTCTAATCATATTACCCGTTAATCCGTGATTTTCACGCTGCTTTTTATACAAATAATTTTTAGCTATTTGCATTTTTTCTAGCTCTGTATATCCCGCAATCGTGATAATTTCCATCCGGTCTAACAATGGACCTGGAATCGTACCGATATTATTTGCAGTCGTTACAAACATCACCTTTGAGAGATCATAAGTTTCCTCAATATAATGATCACTAAAGGAATTGTTTTGTTCCGGATCCAAGACCTCCAATAGAGCAGAAGACGGATCTCCTCTAAAGTCATTCGCCATTTTATCTATTTCATCTAGAAGGAATACAGGATTAATGCTTCCTGCTTTTTTCATTCCTTGAATGATTCTTCCAGGCATTGCTCCAACATATGTACGTCGATGACCTCTTATTTCGGCTTCATCACGAACTCCCCCTAAAGAAATTCGGACAAATTCCCTACCTAATGATTTAGCAATCGACCGGGCAAGAGAAGTCTTACCTACACCAGGAGGTCCAGCTAAACAAAGAATCGGGCCTTTTAGCTTCCGAGTTAATTTTTGGACGGCTAAATATTCCAATACTCTTTCTTTTACTTTCTCTAATCCATAGTGATCCTCATCTAAAATCTTTTCCGCTCGCTCAACATCTAGTTGGTCTTCCGTTTCTTTTTTCCATGGCAACTGAATCAACCAATCTAGATAATTTCTTAAGACAGAGCTTTCTGCTGCGTTGGCAGGCATTTTTTCGTAGCGGTCTAATTCCTTAATAGCTTTCGAATAAATGTAATCTGGCATGTCCGCTGATTCGATTTTCTCTTTAATAGAGGCAACTTCCCCTGTGCGGCCTTCTCTATCGCCTAATTCTTTTTGAATGGCTTTCATTTGCTCGCGCAAATAGTATTCCTTTTGTGTTTTTTCCATTGATTTTTTGACACGCTGGCCAATTTTCTTCTCTAAACCTAGTACTTCTTGTTCGTTATTTAAAATTTGAATTAAATGAATTAGACGGTCTCTAACTGAAATCATTTCTAATAATTGCTGCTTCTCCGTTATTTTTAATGGCAAGTTAGCAGAAACTACATCGGCTAAACGACTTGGCTCAGCAATTTCTTTGATCATTGTAACCGTTTCGTTTGAAATTTTCTTAGATACCTTTGAGTACTGTTCAAACATTTGTAGCATATTACGCATGATTGCTTGTACTTCAGCAGATTTATATGGTTCTTCATCATTTAATATCGAGATGTCTACTTCATAAAAATCTTCATTCTTCAAATAATGATTAATTTTAGCTCGTGATAGACCTTCGACATGAACACGAACTGTCCCATTAGGTAGCCTTAGTAGCTGCTTAATTCTGGCTACTGTACCTACTGAGTAAATTTCATCTTTGCTTGGATCGTCTATTGCAATATCCTTTTGGGTAGCTAATAATATTTCTTGTTCTGCTTCACTTTCCATCGCAAATTCTAATGCCTGAACAGACTTTGCTCTTCCTACATCAAGGTGTAGAACCATAGATGGGAACACTAAAAGCCCTCGTAAAGGCAGAAGCGGAATATGTCGTTTTTGTCGATCGACCATCCGCATACACCTCCATCTTCCTATTCCAATTTCTCCTACATTTAAAAATGTAACTTAGGATTTTTTTATAAAAACCGTGAGCAGGCTAAAAAATAGACCTGCTCCTTACAAGTAGATATCATTAATTTTATCTTATGTCTAAACCTTTGTCTAATAATAGAAATATTTATAAAATGGTAGTCGGAACAACTGAAGGATTCATAGCAGGAATCACTTCCTCTTCTGTTTGTTCTTTTTCTAAGGCTATATCTAAAACCTCGTCTAAGTGCTTTACAGGTATGACTTCAATATCAGTCATTTCCTGAAGGATGGCTTGATTGTTTTCTTCAGGAATAATAACGGTTGTTGCACCAGCCAATTTAGCTGCTTGTACTTTGGCTACGACTCCACCTATAGGTTTAACAGAACCATGTATGCCTAGCTCTCCTGTCATTGCAACAGTGTGTTTAACCTTGATACCTTCTATCGCCGAGAAAATCCCCGTGGCGATCGCAATCCCTGCAGATGGACCATCAACAGGAGCACCTCCTGGGAAATTTACATGAATATCAAAGTCTGAAGTAGGAATCCCCATTCTTCTTAGAACGGTTACAACATTTTCAACCGAACCTTTTGCCATACTTTTTCTTCTAATCGAACGCATTTGATTTCCTGTTTGTTCTTCTTCTGCAATCCCGGTAATATTAATGCTGCCTTTATTTTCATTTTTAATGACATTTACTTCTAATTCAAGTAGCGCTCCCATATTCGGTCCAAATACGGCTAAGCCATTTACAATCCCAACCGAAGACTCGATATGAATTTTCTTTTCGGGACGCGGGCTCATTTGACTTGCATGGAGGACCCATTCCACATCAGAGAACGTTAAGGTTTTTCTTCCTTCTGACATTGCAATCCCTGCCGCAATTTGCACAATATTTACAGATTCGCGACCATTTGTCGCATATTTGGCTATTTTCTCAAGTGTGCCATCCTCAGCAGTAAAACCGATTTTTTCAACAGCTTTTTCGGTAATTTGGATGATTTCGTTTGGTTTTAATGCATGAAAATAAACCTCTAGACAGCGTGAACGAATCGCAGGTGGTATTTCGTCAGGAGTTCTCGTTGTGGCTCCAATTAGACGAAAGTCAGCTGGCAATCCATTTTGAAAAATATCGTGAATATGTCTCGGTATTGACTGATTTTCTTCACTATAATAAGCGCTTTCTAAATATACTTTTCTATCCTCTAAAACCTTTAATAATT
This sequence comes from Alkalihalobacillus trypoxylicola, assembly GCF_001590785.1. Classification (GTDB taxonomy): domain Bacteria; phylum Bacillota; class Bacilli; order Bacillales; family Bacillaceae_D; genus Alkalihalobacillus; species Alkalihalobacillus trypoxylicola. Next base: position 580,701 of record NZ_LTAO01000012.1, on the reverse strand, counting down.
TATTAAGCTGTATGGTATGTAGTTCACCTATCTCATCAATAAATAACATACCCCCATGAGCCTTTGTAACTGCTCCGTGCTTTGGCTGTGGAATTCCTGCCTGCCCCATCGCACCAGCTCCTTGATAAATTGGATCATGAACAGAACCAATTAACGGGTCAGCGATCCCTCTTTCATCAAAACGAGCCGTCGCTCCATCTAATTCAACAAAAACGGCATTACGCTGAAAAGGAGAAGTAACATTTTTCTTTGCTTCTTCTAATACTAATCGTGCTGCAGCGGTTTTTCCAACTCCAGGAGGACCATATATTAATACATGCTGTGGATTTGGACCACATAATGCTGCTCTCAATGAACGAATGCCTTCTTTTTGTCCAACAATTTCTTTAAAAGTGGAAGGTCTTACTTTTTCTGATAAAGGCTCACTTAAAGAAATCGAGCGCATTCTTCTAAGCTGCTCCATCTCCTTTTTAGATTCCTTGTCTATGGAAACACGGGTACTTCTCTGATTTTTTAATAAATTAAAGAAGTACAAGCCAATGACGATTCCAAAAAATAATTGAATAAGTAATGCAATACCTGTCCAGTTCATCCTTCATCCTCCTACATCATCACTACTTTTTTATAGTATGACCTTGAAAGGAATGACTAACCCAATATTAAGCAATGAAAAGGATGTAACTAGAGGAAAATAATTCAAATTATTAACTAGAGATCCATTTCATAACTTCTTATAAAACAAGAAAGAGAGGTGGGATTATACGCAAGAATGAAGAGCTCCATACATGTTAGGTGCCAGGCTATTCGCTTCCCCAAGACACTTCGCGTCCGGTAGGGTATTGCCAAACTAACTTTTTTAATGCTCCTTTCGACTTTTCCACTTTTGTCTCCGTACCTTGTGTTCGCACGACTACGTCTTTCATTAAAAAATCTACAATTCCAACAGGACCTTCCTTCTTTTGATAAGAAGGAAGGTCCTATTCGTTATTGTGTATTACACACCATTTCAAATTTCACAGAATGAGCTCATTTATAAACCGTTTTTGTCCCAGCCCCGATTATTAAGCACTTTCTTTAGGCTCTGACTTAGTCAATTCAATTTCGGAGCCGTCTTCCGTTTTTAAAATAGGTGCTGCGTTTTCGGTGACACATTTATCATGAATGATACATTTAACAATATCATCTCTCGAAGGTAAATCAAACATCACATCCAGCATAAGACCCTCAATGATAGAACGTAAGCCCCTTGCACCGGTTTTTCTTTCAATAGCTTGATTAGAAATAGCCTTTAACGCTTCATCTGTAAACTCTAGCTCTACATCATCAAGCTCTAATAGCTTTTGATATTGTTTGACTAGTGCATTTTTTGGCTTCGTCAAAATCTCAACTAAAGCATGAACATCAAGTGGTTCTAAGCTTGATATAATCGGAAGTCTTCCGATGAATTCAGGAATTAATCCAAAGCGAAGTAAATCCTCTGGTAAAACTTTACTTAAATATTCACCTGGCTTCAAATCATCTTGTCTTGAATCAGAACCAAAGCCTATCACTTTTTTACCTAGACGACGTTTAATAATTTGCTCGATGCCATCAAATGCACCTCCACAAATAAAGAGAACATTGGTCGTATCGATTTGAATAAATTCTTGATGTGGATGCTTTCTGCCTCCCTGTGGTGGTACACTTGCCGTTGTTCCTTCTAGGATTTTTAATAACGCCTGTTGTACACCCTCACCTGAAACATCTCTTGTAATTGATGGATTTTCAGATTTACGTGCAACTTTATCAATTTCATCAATATAAATGATTCCTTTTTCTGCTTTTTCAACATCATAATCAGCAGCTTGAATCAGCTTAAGAAGGATATTTTCTACATCTTCCCCTACATAGCCTGCTTCAGTAAGAGAAGTTGCATCCGCAATCGCAAAAGGAACATTTAAAATTCTCGCTAATGTTTGAGCAAGTAGAGTTTTCCCACTACCTGTTGGCCCAATCATACAAATATTACTTTTAGATAATTCAACTTCCTCAGAACGATTTAATGCATTAATACGCTTGTAATGATTATATACAGCTACAGAAAGAGATTTTTTCGCTCTTTCTTGTCCGATTACATAATCATCTAAAATCGAACGAATTTCAGAAGGTTTTGGAACCTCTTGAAACTCCACTTCTTCTTCTGTACCTAGCTCTTCTTCCACAATCTCCGTACAAAGCTCGATACATTCATCACATATATACACACCAGGTCCTGCAACTAATTTGCGGACTTGATCTTGAGTTTTCCCACAAAAAGAACATTTTAACTGCCCTTTTTCATCGTTAAATTTAAACATTCAAATCACCCCTCAAAATATTGTACCATTTCAAACTATTTTTTTCTTCTATTAGGTCTTGTTCATTTAGTTTGAATGATGTACATCCACCTAAGAAGAACGGAAATTGACAGTCGAGATTTTCAGCTATTGTACCACAGAACGATCAAAAGCAAAACTATCTTATACTTCTATGTACGGATCTACATAATAAATGAAGAAAACTTCATTTACAACGTATGCAAAAACAAGTTACCCAGTTACTTATGTTTATGTGTGGATTTATAATACATTCAAGATCTAATCCTTAAATTCCTTTTTTTGCCCATGAATTTCTTCAATTTCCTAATCCCCCTTATTTAACAGCTTGTTCATTTCAAGAAGGGATCATACATATTATAAATTGAAATCTTCAACTACTATGTAAAATGAAGGAAAAGCAAGGCACGAATTAAATCATGCCTTGCTCCCTTCATTTATTATGTCAACGTGAGGGTTACTCAGCCGCTGGTACTGTTTTGCTTTCTTCAACTAAAAGCTCAACAGCTTTTTGAATTTTCAAGTCACCCTTAATAGCATCTGCTCCACCTTGCGCTGAAAGAATAGCTTTAATTTCATCAACTGAACGTTGGTACATTTCTGCCATTTTTTCAAATTCTTTTTCAACATCCTCGTCGCTCACTTCTACTTCTTCAGCGTTAGCAATCGCTTCTAGAGTTAAATTGACACGCACTCTCTTGCCTGCATCAGCTTGGAATTGTTCACGAAGTGCAGCCTCGTCTTGTCCAGAGAATTGGCCATACATTTCAAGGTTTAAACCTTGTGCTTGTAAACGTTGCTCAAATTCTTGAACCATACGGTCAACCTCAGTTGCAACCATAGCATCTGGTACATCAATCGTTGCATTTTCAGCTGCTTTTTCTACAACCGTATCTCGGACTTTGTGCTCAGCTTGATGCTTTTTGTCATGCTCTAACTTTTCTTTAATGCTTGTTTTTAATTCTTCTAACGTTTCTACTTCTTCGTTAGCATCCTTAGCGAACTCATCATCTAATGCTGGTAATTCTTTTCTTTTAATATCGTGTACTTTGACTTTGAAAGTAGCTGCTTTACCTGCAAGATCTTCTGAGTGGTATTCTTCAGGGAAGGTTACCTCAACCTCTTTTTCATCTCCTGCATTTAAGCCAACAAGCTGCTCTTCGAAGCCAGGAATAAATTGACCAGAACCAATTTCTAAGGAATGGTTTTCACCTTTTCCTCCCTCAAATGCTTCTCCATCAACAAAACCTTCAAAATCAATAACAGCTGTATCACCGTCTTCAACTGTACCGTTTTCTACTACAACTAAATCAGCTTTACGCTCTTGAAGATTTTTTAATTCTTGCTCTACATCTTCATCAGTAACAGTTGTATCAACTTCTTCTACCTCTAAGCCTTTGTAATCGCCTAAAGTTACTTCAGGTTTTACCGTTACTTTCGCTGTAAATGTAACACCAGTTTCTTTATCAATCGATTCTACATCGATTTCAGGACGATCTACAGGCTCGATACCTGTTTCTTCAATCGCTTTTGAATAAGCACCTGGTAATAATACATCAATTGCTTCTTGATATAGTGACTCTACACCAAATTTCTTTTCAAATAATGGACGTGGCATTTTCCCTTTACGGAAGCCAGGTACATTTACTTGCTTAACAACCTTTTTGAAAGCAACATCTAGTGCATTTGCTAATTCACTAGCACCTACTTCAACCGTTAAGACTCCTTCATTTCCTTCTTGCTTTTCCCATTTTGCAGTCATTAATCTTTCCCTCCAACTATATACATCTTCGTTTCCGAACATTTTATCTAAGTTTCAACTTTGACAACCCCATCATTATAACATAAAGCCTATTCTTTTCAAATGGTTTACTATAAGTTTAAAATACACTCTCTTGTTAAGGTCATCATCATTAGAAAAACTCTAATAAGGCGATGAATCGACGCTACCACACCTTTTTAACCTTTAGCTTTTATGAATAAAGTCAAACATTGAAAAGGTGGAGCTTTCAACGTCCTCAATTTCTTTTAAATAAGGCATTAGTTGTTCAACCGTATGATTTGACGTTTTTTCTACCCATTCATTGTCAACATCTATACCCATTCTTTGAGCCATCACTAAATAAAAACAGCATGCCCAAACTTTTGGCGTGTTTGGAATAGGATTAAATGGATAAAGAGCGTAAAAATGTGACCATACTAGCTGAGAAATCATTTCTAATAAGTTTGGATTTTCCGATTCTAAAAAATCCTCTAATACTTGAGAGACCTCTTGTCCGAACGGACTATTATATACGGTAAACAACTCTTTAGGAGAGACCTCTTTCGAACGACTAAACTTTTCAATATGTATGACCTTTTTTACTTGATGGTTATGTAAAATTTCTAAAGCGATGGAACGAAGTAAGTCATCATTCTCTGTATTTTCAATAAAAGCAATTAGCGCGTCATGTGCATACTCTTCCTCTATTTTTTCTAAAAGCTGCAATCCCTGCCATTGCAAACTTACCTTTTCAGAATGAAGCATAGACAGTGCATGCTCATTTACTACGAGTGTTTCTTCTATTTGTAATAGAGAGGAATCATCTGCTATCATTTGCCGACTGAAGTGCAGGAGCTGATAGAAAGATTCAGCATGATTTGCAGGTAGACGATTTTCTGATAATACAGCATCCAAGAGCTCGACCACCTCGTGATATCTAGATAATTGAACAAGTAATGAAATATGTACTTGCAAATTATCATAATAATCTCCGATATCCTCATGTAATAATGCTGTTGTCATTTCAACCGCTTCTTCTAGTCTTCCAAGCTCAACTAAACATAGTACGATTCCAAATCTCACTTGAGGATGATCTGGTTCATAGTTAGACGCTTCCTTAAAAAGCTGATAAGCATATTGTGGATTTTTCTCTTTCAAGGAATCCATGCCTTTTTCAATTAATCTGCGTACTAATCCTGGATAAGGAATAATTTTTGATGTTGGTTTATTGCCTTTTTCACTCATAATAACTCTCCAAGTTTTGACCTTTCATCCGCTTTGTCTAGAACGTTTTCATTATTTTATCAGTTGTTAAGCAAAATAACAATTTAGTTCGTTCGTTTTAACAAAAAAATTTGGCAGAAACAGTTCTGCCAAATCTAATTAACGGGAATGTTGCTCTTCATATTTAGTTATTGCTTCTTCATACCTCAAAGTTAATCCGATTTCATCCCAGCCATTAAGCAACATTTCCTTCCAATAAGGGTCAATATCGAAGGTTGCTTTAAAATCAGCCCCCGTTATAGTTTGTTGCTTTAAATCAACACTTAACTCAAATTCATGCTCTGCACCACGATCTAATAACTCTAGGGTTTGCTCCTCATTTAGACGTATTGGTAGCATTCCATTTTTCACACAGTTATTATAAAAAATATCGGCAAAGCTTGGAGCAATAATGACTTTAAATCCATAATCGTGAAGAGCCCAAGGAGCATGCTCTCTTGATGATCCACAGCCAAAATTATGAGCAGCCACTAATATAGATGCTCCCTTTGTATGTGGTCGGTTTAATTCAAATTCAGGATTTTCACTTCCATCCTTTAAAAAACGCCAATCAAAAAATAAAAATTGACCGAACCCCGTTCTCTCAACTCGTTTTAAAAATTGCTTCGGTATAATTTGATCCGTATCGACATTTACGCGATTGAGAGCAGCAATTTTCCCTTCATGTAAAATAATTGGTTCCATTATGTCTTCCCCCTTACCCTTTCGTTAGTGACTGTTTCTGAAATGAGCGTGCATCAACAAAATGTCCGGCAATTGCTGCTGCTGCTGCCATCTCTGGACTGACTAGATGTGTTCTAGCTCCCTTACCTTGTCTTCCTTCAAAGTTTCGGTTGGAAGTTGAAGCACAGCGTTCTCCTTCAGGGACTACATCAGGGTTCATGCTTAAACACATACTACAACCTGAGCTACGCCATTCAAATCCAGCGTCTATAAATATTTGGTCTAATCCTTCTTCCTCGGCTTTTTTCTTTACCTTTTGCGACCCTGGAACAACCATTGCTCTAACGCCTTCTGCTACTTTTTGTCCTTTTACAATTCTAGCAGCAGCACGAATGTCGCTTATACGAGAGTTCGTACAGGATCCAATAAAAACATGTTGAATTGAAATATCTGAAACAGGGGTTCCTGGTTGCAATTCCATATATTCTAGCGCTTGTGAGATTCCTCGTTTTTCAGCTTCACTTTTAGCATCTTCAGGGAATGGAATACTTTGGCTTATACCGACTCCATGAGACGGATTCGTTCCCCAGGTTACCATTGGTTCTATTTCATTCGCTTCAATCTCAACGGTTCTATTAAAAATAGCTCCTTCATCTGTTGCTAGTTGCTTCCATTCTTCTACAAGTTCTTTAAAGCTCTCGCCAGTTGGTACATTCTTTCTTCCTTCTAGGTAATCAAACGTAACTTGATCTGGGCTTATAAGACCAGCCTTTGCACCCGCTTCTATCGACATGTTACAAATTGTCATTCTTTCTTCCATTGTCATCCCGCGTATCGCATCACCAGTAAATTCGATGACTGAACCATTTCCTACATCTACACCAAACTTCGCAATTATCGCTAAAATCACGTCTTTTGCCGAAAGATCTGCACTTAATTGGCCATTAATTTTAATTTGAAGCGTTTGTGGTTTAGACTGCCACAATGTTTGGGAAGCAAGAACATGCTCAACCTCGCTCGTACCAATACCAAAAGCTAACGCTCCAAAGGCTCCGTGAGTAGAAGTATGACTATCACCACAAACAATCGTTTTACCTGGTTGTGTTAAACCTAATTCTGGTCCAATAACATGAACAATTCCATTATCCGGACTTTTTAAATCGGCAATATCAATACCAAAATCTTGACAGTTTTCTTGAAGTGTCTCCATTTGTTTTTTGGCTATTATATCACTAATATCATAACGATTAACGGTTGGCACATTGTGATCCATAGTAGCAAACGTTAAATCAGGTCTACGAACTTTTCTCTTAGCTAACCTTAGACCTTCAAATGCTTGAGGAGAAGTCACTTCATGTACCATGTGAAGATCAATATATAAAAGGCTAGGCTTTCCCTCTTCTGCTATCACTTCATGCTTTTCCCATATCTTTTCTATAATTGTTTTAGGCGCCATGCCATTCCCTCCTTGAAAGATTAACTATTCATCATGTATAGCTCGTTACACTTAATGCTGCTATTACTCTCTCTGTCATTTCATCGGTTGATAGAGCATGCGATGCATCCTTTGCTAAATCAGCTGTTCTAGCACCATTACTCAATACTTGGTTTACAGCTTCATTTAGAACCTCCGCTTCTTGTTCCAATCCAAACTCATATTTTAGCATCATTGATAATGATGAAATCGTTGCTAACGGGTTTGCCAAGCCTTTTCCAGCAATATCTGGAGCTGAACCATGAATGGGTTCATACAAACCACAGCATGTTGCTGATAAACTAGCAGATGGTAACATACCTAAAGAACCTGTTAACATAGAAGCCTCATCACTTAAGATATCACCAAACATATTTTCTGTAACAATAACGTCAAACGCCTTAGGTGCTCTAATAAGCTGCATCGCACAATTATCAACCAACATATGCTCTAATGAAACCTCCGGGAAGTCCTTTGCTACTTCCTCGGCCACTTCTCTCCATAAACGACTTGATTCTAGAACATTAGCTTTATCAACAGAAGTAACCTTTTTATTTCGAACCTGCGCTAACTCAAAGCCTTTCCTTACTATTCTTTCAATCTCTGATTTAGAATAAGTTAATGTATCGATTGCATGTTCTTCACCATTTTTTTCTATTCTTTCTCGAGGTTCACCAAAATAAATACCTCCGGTTAATTCACGGACAATCATCAAATCTACCCCTTCAATAACTTCACTCTTCAAGGTAGAAGCTTCCGTTAAACTACTAAAAGTTGTTACTGGCCTAAGATTAGCAAAAAGTTGTAGTGCTTTTCTTAATCCAAGTAGTCCTTTTTCTGGTCGTTGATGACCTGGAAGCTGATCCCATTTAGGACCTCCAACCGCTCCTAATAAGATAGCATCACTTTTTTTACATAGCTCAACCGTTTCTTCAGGTAGTGGATTTCCAGTTTGGTCTATCGCCACTCCTCCAATCAAGCCTTCTTCATAAGTGAATTCATGACCAAACCTCTCACCTATAATATTTAAAACTTTTAATGCTGAACTTGTCACTTCTGGACCAATTCCATCACCTGGTAGAACTGCAATTTTCTTTCTCATATAAATCCTCCCGTATTTGACACATCCGTCTCATCCTTATTAAGAAAACAACGTCTTGGAGTGAGCTGGAAACTCGACTTCCAATCTGTAACTCCAAGACGCTAGTCAATTAATTTTTTCCGCTGCTTACAGGACTTTTTGTTTTATTTTTTACAAATGGCATCATTTCACGTAGCTCTCTTCCAACAACTTCTAATGGATGCTGACTTTCAGCTCTCGTGATTGCTGTAAATTCAGGACGATTAGCTTGGTTTTCAAGGATCCATCCTTTAGCAAACTTACCTGTTTGGATATCAGAAAGAATATTTTTCATCGCTTTCTTCGTTTCATCCGTTACTACTTGAGGACCAGCTACATAATCTCCCCATTGTGCTGTATCTGAAATGGAATAACGCATCGTTTCTAGTCCACCCTCATACATTAAATCAACAATTAATTTCAACTCGTGCAAACATTCGAAATAAGCAACTTCGGGTTGGTAACCAGCTTCTACTAATGTCTCAAAACCAGCTTTTACAAGTGCTGAGGTTCCTCCACATAACACAGCCTGCTCACCAAATAAATCCGTTTCTGTTTCTTCTTGGAAAGTTGTTTCAATAACTCCTGCTCTAGCAGAACCAATTGCTTTCGCATAAGCTAATGCTATATCCTTTGCTGAACCTGTAGCATCTTGATAAACAGCAATTAAACCAGGTACTCCAGCTCCCTCTTCAAATACACGACGAACAAGGTGACCAGGTCCTTTAGGAGCTGCTAAGAAAACATCTACATTAGCTGGTGGCACAATTTGATTAAAATGAATATTAAATCCGTGCGCAAATGCTAACGTTTTTCCTTCTGTTAGAACTGGCTCAATTTCATTTTTGTATACAGTTGGCTGTAATTCATCTGGTAATAAAATCATAATTAAATCAGCTTGCTCAGCTGCTTCTTTAACAGAATAAACACTAAAGCCATCTTCTACCGCTTTATCCCATGATTTCCCTTGGCGTAAACCAATGACTACTTCTACTCCACTTTCACGCATATTAAGAGCATGAGCATGACCTTGTGATCCATATCCAATTACCGCTACTTTTTTCCCTTGTAATACCGCTTCATTAATGTCTCCATTGTAATAAACTTTTGCCATTATAATCTCTCCTTTAAATTGATCAGTTTTATATTTATATAATAGTAGAAACTTTTCACTCAGTTGATGAAATGTGTTTCTTCTAAACATAACTTCCTTATAGAAAATGTTCTAACAGCTTCTTAGTTAATAAGCGTTAAACGGTTTATATCATGACTTGATTTTTTGCTTGAGCCTCTATTAAATGCCGTAATTCCAGTGCGAGCTATATCTTTAATTCCATAAGGCTTTAACAAATCAATAAAGGTCTCAACCTTCTGATCATCACCCGTAATTTGAACGGTCATAGACTCTTTGCCAACATCGAGGATCGATGCCCGAAAAGGATTTACTAGCGCTGCGACCTCTGCTCTTTGCTGAGGTGTTACGACAATTTTAATTAAAGCTAACTCTCTAGCAATAATCGATTCATCTGTTATATCTTTTACTTTTAAAACATCAACCTGCTTATTTAGTTGCTTTGTTACTTGTTCGATATTACTCATGTTATCCACTTGCACGACAAAGGTCATTCTTGAAATAGCTGGGTTTTCTGTCACTCCAACCGTAATACTCTCAATATTGTAATGACGTCTTGCGAACAGTCCTGTTATTCGATTCAAAACTCCTGAGCTATTATTTACAAGGGCTGTTAATGTTCTTTTCATGGTTTAACCCCCTCCATTTGATGAATCCCTTTTCCTGGCGAAATCATTGGATAGACATTTTCAACCTGAGCTACTCTAAAGTCCATTAAAACAGGACCATCATAATCCATCATCTCTTTTAGAGCATCCTTTACCTCTGATAAGTTCTCTACCTTTATTCCTTTAATATCATAGGCAGAAGCAAGCTTAACGAAGTCTGGTTGGATAGGGAATAGAGAATTGGAGTAGCGTTCTCCATAAAATAACTGCTGCCACTGACGGACCATTCCTAGTGCCGCATTATTTACAATCACAATTTTGACAGGTAAATTTAACTCTTGTAATATCGAAAGCTCTTGAGCCGTCATTTGAAATCCAGCATCACCAATAATCGCTACAACAGGCAGATTCGGTTCAGCGAACTGAGCACCAATTGCAGCAGGGAAACCAAATCCCATCGTTCCTAAGCCACCTGATGTGACCCAGCGATTCGGTTTGTTGAACTTATAATATTGAGCGGACCACATTTGATGTTGCCCAACATCCGTTGTGACAACCGCCTCTCCTTCTGTCACTTCGTGAATAAGCTCAATTAATTGCTGAGGCTTAATGACTTCTCCATCCTGCTTATACCAAAGTGGATATTCCTGCTTTAACTGTTTTAAATCAGCTCTCCAAAGCGCGTGCTCGCCTTTTTCACCATCTGCTTCCAGTAGCATTTCAATCGCCTGCTTTGAATTTCCTACAACAGGTATGTCAACTTCCACGTTTTTACCAATTTCAGCTGGATCAATATCAATATGAACCACTTTTGCATTTGGGGCAAAGTGCTCAAGATTACCCGTTAAACGATCATCAAAACGAGCTCCTATATTAATTAACAAATCACATTCGTAAATAGCCATATTAGCTGTATAAGTTCCGTGCATTCCAGCCATTCCTAAAAATAACTCATGTTCTCCTGGGAATGATCCTAATCCTAATAATGTGTTCGTTACTGGGATTTGCTGTTGCTCTGCATATTGTTTTAGTTCTTCGGCCGCTTTACCATGTAGGACGCCTGCTCCTGCTAAAATAAGGGGCTTTCTAGATTCTGTGACCGCTTCAACTACCTTTTTAATTTGTAGTCGGTTTGGAATCGTAGTCGGCTGATATCCTGGTAGATCAAGTGGTTTGTCGTAGAAGAATTCGCCTTCTCCTTGTGAAACATCTTTAGGTAAATCAATTAATACAGGACCGGGACGACCCGTTGTTGCAATATGAAACGCTTTTTTAATAATTTGAGGTAGTTCTTCAACTGTGCGCACCTGAAAATTATGCTTTGTAATAGGCATCGTAATGCCAATAACATCTGCTTCCTGAAAAGCATCTGTACCAATAACGGATGTACTTACTTGCCCGGTAATAACCACAAGCGGCAAAGAATCCATCATCGCATCGGCAATTCCTGTTACAACATTTGTGGCACCTGGACCTGAAGTTACCACACATACCCCTGGTTTACCGGATATTCTAGCATAACCCTCAGCAGCATGGACGGCACCCTGCTCATGCCTAGCTAAAATATGACGAATACCTGTTTTAAAAATTTCATCGTACGTTGGAAGGATAGCTCCCCCTGGATAGCCAAAAATAACATCAACACCTTCAAGCGATAAAGCATTAATTAACATACTAGAGCCTGACATTTTTTGTCCCTCTGTTACCTGATGCTTTCTCTCTTTTTTCACTTCCATTTTCATCCTATATCCTCCTCGTTTATTGTCCTGCTTTCTCTCTTTATGGACTCATTATTTTGATATTTTAGCTAACTAGAAAGAAAAAAAATCCTTCCACCCCCTCAGTTACATCGTCATAAAACGACCAACGAAGGGGCGAAAAGATTCTCTTTCCACGGTACCACCCTTATTCATCAAGATATTCTTGATCTTAGCGGGTAAACTTGTGCTTACCCATTTTAATAACGAGTGCTAGTGAACACCCGGTTGATCTTAATAGCTATGCGTTCAGACCAACACTCAGAGGGGAGTTTCATCGAATGTGACAACACCGTATTTCAGCAGCTACGGCTCTCTGTAGATGTCATTCAAACCATTACTTTCCTCATCAACGTTTTTATTTTTAGATTTTCATGACTCCACCAGTATTAGCGGAGGTTACTAGTTTAGCGTATCTTGCCAAGTATCCTTTTTTCACTTTTGGTTCAGGCTCAACAAATCCTTCTTTTCTTATCGCATGCTCTTCTGCACTTACTAGCCATTCAAGAGAACGATTTGTCAAATCAATTCGAATCTTATCACCATTTTCAACGAAGGCAATAGGACCTCCTTCAGCTGCTTCCGGCGAAATATGACCTATCGAAATTCCCCGAGATGCTCCTGAAAATCTTCCATCTGTTATAAGCGCTACTTTCGTACTTAAGCCTTTACCGGCAATTTTCGAAGTCGGAGAAAGCATCTCCGGCATTCCTGGTCCACCCTTTGGTCCTTCATATCGAATGACAACGACATGGCCTTCTTTCACCTCACCATTATCGATGCCATCTTGGGCTTCTTCTTGTGAGTTATATACAATCGCTTCTCCTTCAAAAACCTGGATAGAAGGATCAACGGCTCCTACCTTAATAACGGCTCCGTCTGGTGCGATATTTCCATACAGGATGGATAATCCTCCAACAGGACTATACGGATTGTCTTTGCGACGAATAACATCATCATTTGTAATTTCTGCATCCTTGATGTTTTCGTATATGCTTTTCCCTGTAATGGTTATACGCTCTGGATGAATCGCGCCTTCGATATTACAAAGCTCTTTAATAATAGCGCTCACTCCTCCAGCTTTATGAACATCGTCCATAGAGTAATCGGAGGCTGGGCTAATTTTAGATAAATAAGGGACTCGTTCAGCCACTTCATTAATACGATTTAAATCATATTCAATTTCAGCCTCATGTGCGATAGCTAATGTATGAAGAACCGTGTTTGTCGAACCACCCATCGCCATATCAAGTGCAAAGGCATCATCGATTGTTTCTTTCGTGACAATATCACGAGGTTTAATATCTTTCTCTATTAAATTCATTAAATGCTTAGCAGCATCTTTTATTAATTGGTGACGATCTTCCGAAGTCGCTACAATTGTTCCATTACCAGGTAAAGCTAGCCCAAGCATTTCCATTAACGAATTCATTGAGTTAGCGGTAAACATTCCTGAACAAGAACCACAGGTAGGGCAAGCACTTTGTTCAATTTCAAGTAATTCCTCTCTTGTCATTTTACCTGACGAGAAAGCCCCTACTCCTTCAAACACAGATACTAAGGATAGACTTTGACCGTCCTTTGAACGACCCGCTTCCATCGGTCCTCCTGATACAAAAACAGAAGGGACGTTTGTTCGAACAGAAGCCATGAGCATTCCTGGAGTAATCTTGTCACAATTCGGAATATAGAAAACCCCATCAAACCAATGGGCATTAATGACTGTTTCAGCTGCATCGCATATAATTTCACGACTTGGTAATGAATATCTCATTCCAATATGACCCATTGCAATTCCATCATCTACGCCTATTGTATTAAATTCAAAAGGAATTCCTCCGGCTTCTCTTATCGCTTCTTTTGCGACCTCTGCAAATTTGTTTAAATGCATATGTCCTGGAATAATATCAATATAAGAGTTACAGACGCCAATGAATGGCTTATTCATATCCTCTTCGCTTACACCAGTCGCTCTTAGTAAGCTACGGTGTGGAGCACGATCTATTCCTTTTTTAATCATATTACTTCTCATAAAAATCTCTCCCAATTCCTTGCTTTTTTATGTCTAAATCTTATGTTTGGTAGAGCGAATAAATATGATATAAAAATTCGCTATCGTTATTTTCCGACATTTACTATTCTGAATTTTCAGTTGCAAACATGCAACATAATCCATTTCAGAAGGACATTTGTTTTTCCTTATGAAACTATTATTGTTGTTAATAATACGCTGATTCTTGTTTCTGGTCAACCATTTTTCGAAAAATAATTAGATAATTTAGATTAATTCTAATAGTTGAATCTTATTGAATCCGTTTACATGATACACAAATCAAGAGATGATTTTTATTTTGGACATTTATGGATTTCATTGTCTATTTTTTGCTGGATATGGACAAACTAAAAAGGGGTGATGAACAGTGAGTTTACGTAGAAAAATATTCAAGAGGATTATTTTTACAAAAAAGCCTCCTTTTATAATAGTAAAAAGTCAGCATCGAGCTTCTCTCATTCTAGTAAAAGACCAGTACAGCGAGTGTCAAACTGAAGCAGAGAGGATCTTATACAAAAAGTTATTTTCTGAATTGTACTATCCTACACCTAAAATAACCGTAGCTAATATATCCATAAATATTGCATTAGTGCCATATCGGTTAGCTTTTATCGAAGCTGTTAGCAAAGAAGCTCAGAAAAAAATAGTTAAGCAATTAAAAAAGAAAAAATGGCATGTTTATTTTTACGAGCCGGAAATATTGTGTAATGAGCAACAATGTGATGAATTTCTGAACACTCAAACCAAGCTACCATTTTTATATGGACTTGCTAAATTATAGATTTAGAAGAAAGAAGGGTTGAATCATGAAGTTATTTTCTATTTTATTACTTGTTGCTGGTGTGATAGGGGTATTTTTCTTTATTATGATGAAGGAGCCACCGCTTTTACCTAGTATCCTCTCTATTGTAGCCGTTTTATCTGGAATTGGTTTTTTACAATCCCATCCAGCACCAGAAGAGGAAAAGCAATAACCAAGACTCCTTCACCATGAACTACATTAAAAACTCTTTTAGAGCTGGTGCAATTTTTTCTATTTCGTTATGGCCTTTTTGGTAAAGTGCTAGTAATTTAGACCTTTTTCTTTCGACTCTGCCTACTTCTAATTTTTCTTGCGGACTGATTACAAATATGTTCCCTTTTTTCTCTTCTTCACGAATATATTGTAACGTTTCATTATATACCTGATGTCTAATTTGTGATGCCTTAATTAATCCAGGGTAGCTGCGATATTTATTTCGTAGTAGCCATCCAAAAGATTGAGGTTTTTTGACATATTCTCGATGCTGAGTCAAAACGACCACATTTTTAGTATGGCCTGTTTTTACTGATTTTTTAATCGGAATAGGGTCGGCAATTCCACCATCCATAAGCATTCGGTTATCGTAGGGTACAATCGGTGCAACAAACGGTAATGAGCTTGATGCTCTAAGAATCGTAAGTACATCCTTAGCAGATTTTGATTTTTCGTAATAAATGGGCTCCCCTGTCATACAATCGGTTGTGCCTACAACAAACTCTTCCTCCGCCTTTTCAAAGGTATCAAAATCATACGGAACTAACTGATTAGGTAATGAGTCGAAAAGAAAATCCATACCAAACAATTCTCTTTTTTTCCAGTAATTACGGTATGATAAATAATCTGGATGATCTAAAAAGTCCATATTCACCGCGCGATTCCGATCGAGTTGCTTAGATATGTAGGAGGAACCATTACACGCCCCTGCAGAAACTCCTATAACATAAGGTACATAGATGTTTTGCTTCATTAAATATTCTAGTACTCCTGCCGTAAATATGCCTCTGCTTCCTCCACCTTCTAAAACGAGTCCTGTATTTTCCATAGTCAACATCCTTTATCCTACTTCTTCTTTTCTTAAATATTAGTCAACAAGAGGCATCTCTACAACTACTCTAAGCACCGAGAATACTTTACTCTCGATGCTCATTAGTTAATTCTTAGCTTTTGCAATTAAATTCTTTAATTCAGGGGTAAACCCTTTAATTGCCATTTCTTGATAGACGGTTACCGGAACTCCCATAAAGCCAAATTTTTCTACTTCCTGCTGATATTCTTCCTTCTCAAAAATATCCCTAACTTCAAAAGATACCCCTTCTTCTTTCAGCATATTTTTAACATAGTTACACTCTACACAACCATCTGTTGAATAGACAATCACCGATTCGCTCATGATGAAGTCACCTCTTTTAATGCCTTTTCTGTGATTTTCCAATGTGAGGTATTCCATGTTACCTGACTATCTTCAAGTAAAAACACCTGCGGAGATTCATGCTTTATATCAAAATCCTCTGCGATTTGATTCGATACATCTCTATTCTCTATAACCTTCACAATAGCTGCTGAAGCATTTGTATTTTCGACGAATGATTTAAATTCTTCAAAGGCTTTTGCACTGATTGGACAAGTTGTACTATGTTTAAAAAGTAGATGCTGTCCTGGTTGTTCAACAAATTCTCTCAAATCTTCAATGGATGTTAATGGTTTCATCATCACATTCTCCTTTATCATTCAACAATTTTAAATAGAATCTATTCTTACTGTAACATATTGGTGGAAGCACTGCCTGCAAATTGCTCATAACAAACGACTAGCAAAAAGAGAAGGTATGGCTAGTAAAGAATGCAAAGATAAACAGAGAAAGGCAAAAACAGATAAAAGCATTTTTAATTTCTTCATATGAAACAACTTTTTTATAGATGCTAAAATAAGCTATTTATCCTTAGTCCCTTATGACATCTCTTACTCTACAGTAATCATTAGACTATTTTTGAAACTTAAAGTAACATATACATGTTATGTAAATGATTAACAAAAAATAGTAAATCAAGGAGGTGAAGTCATGGATGTCTTTTTAACACTTCTCCCAGTTTTATTTTGGGTTTTATTGATCGGAGGTATCATCTTCTTTTTAGTTAAAAAGTCAAAGGCAAAAAGGAGAGCGTTAGAACAACGTGTAACGGATTTAGAGGCGGAAAATACAAAGGTAAAAGAAAAAATTTGATCAAGTTAACATCCAATACTATTCCGTTCCTTTTATTCCATTCAAGAACATTTCTATTGGAGGATATTGCCCCTTTAAAAGGATAAATTCTAGGGGATTAACCGAGATGAATGTTTCTATTATGGATTTGGACTTCTGCCTCCTTCATAAATAAACACAAAAGTTATCACATCAGATAGCCTGCCCACTCGTTTTTTTATCATACAAAGACAGTGGACATAAGCATGGAATGAAGAGCTCTACACATAGTAGTGGTCCGAATGTTCGCTTCCATAAGGCACTCCTCGTTTAGTTGGGAGCTGCCAATGACCACTTCCAATTTAACAGGACCTTCCTTCTTAATTAAGAAGGAAGGTCCTGTACGTATATCCATCCATTACACTATTTCAAGTTTTGCTATGAGCTCATTTAAAACATTTTTTATCCTAGCCTTTATTGCTGATTTTATCCCAATCTTTATCTAATTTCATTATTGCCAAGCTTCAGGCATGATAAAGCCATCATATTTTTCCTGAGATTCAATATACTCTTGGAATTCAGCCGATTCATAAGCTGCTTTTAAATCTTGTGCCCATTGAGTATCTTCATTTCCTTCTAAAATAGAAACAATAATGCGATGCTCTACTGGTGTGTTTTCAATTTGTAAAGCTTCCGTTATCTTACGGTCAGCGTTCGCAATATAATTTCCATTTACCACACCAAAGTCGACATCTTGTAATGATACTAAAATTTGAGCAGGATCCATTACGACAATTTCAATATCATAATCAGCGACTTCAACACTGTTTAAATTAAAATCAACGGTTCCAGCATCCTCTGCTACAGTGACCCAGCCTAAATCTTCTAGGATTCTCACAGCACGCTCCTGGTTAACTGGATCGTTAGGTACTGCTACAGTTGATCCATCTTGGACGGCATCTAAAGAATCATGGCGCTCAGAATATAGCCCTTGTGGAGCACTAGGAACATAGGCAATAGGGGTCATTTCTATATTAAGCTCTTCGTTCATCCCTTCCATATAAGCGGTGCTTTGGAAGACACTTGCATCAATAGAGCCTTCTTTCATACCAGGATTTACTTGCATATTTTGAGAAAAGACATTCATTTCTACTTCATAGCCTTTTTCCTCTAAAATAGGAAGAATACCAAAGCGGAACTGCTCTTCATAAGTTCCTACTCCAAAACCAACACTAATGCTTGTTTTTTCCTCACCATCTCCATTACTTGCTGAACCACATGCGGATAATAGGAAGGAAAAACTGACGATTAAAAAGATGATTAATTTTCTATTCATATCTGTTCACTCTTTCTATGATTAATTTCTTCTAGCTTTTCTTGCTAATATATTTCCTAATGATTGAACTCCTTGGACGAGTACGACCAATAAAATAACGGTGGCGATCATAACAAAGGTATCAAATCGTTGGTACCCGAAAACAATTGCTAAATCACCTACTCCTCCACCACCAATCGTTCCAGCCATGGCAGTAGCTCCAATTAATCCAATCGTTGCTGTCGTAATTGATAAAATAAGGGATCCAAAAGCTTCAGGCAAAATGAAGTAGCGGATAATTTGAAAGGGTGTTGCCCCCATCGCTTCTGCTGCTTCAATGATTCCAGGATTGACCTCTAATAATGAATTCTCAACTAACCGACCTATATAAGGAGCAATATAAATAATTAAAGGTACGATTGCGGCACTAGTCCCAATCGATGTTTGAACAATTAATCGGGTAAATGGAATAATCGCGACCATTAAAATAATAAATGGCAATGAACGAACGATATTAATTAAAGGGTTTAACAGCCCATATATCCACTTATTTTCTAAAACGCCGCCAGGTCTTGTTATGACCAATAATATTCCGAGAGGAACTCCAATTAAAGCCCCAAATAATAATGAAACACTTACCATATATACTGTTTGATTAAATGCGGTCATAAATTGGTCCATTGTTACTGAAGTAGAGAACATTATACGCTCGCCTCCTCTACGCGAATTCCTAAGCCCTCTAAGTAGCGGACTGCTTCTCCAACCTTTTTAACCCCTCCGTTTAGTCGGATATATAAAATGACTAAAGCCGTCTCTTGTATATCGACCGTGTTGGCAAAAAGGATGTTGACGTTCACTTGATAATTTTGTATTAACTCATTGATGATCGGTTTGGATGCTAAATCCCCAACTAATTCTATTTTAAATAGTTTAGAGTCATGATGATTTTGTTTTTCTTCCAGTAGTGTTTTTTTCATCGAATCCGTCAATGTATTATGAATGACAGTCTTCACAAATTTTCTACTTGTTTCATGCTTAGGATGTCCAAATACCTCTAATACAGATCCTTGCTCAACAATACTTCCTTGCTCCATCACGGCTACTCGATTACAGACCTCTTTAATAACTGACATTTCATGGGTGATGATCATAATGGTAATATGATATTCACGATTAATCTTTTTCAATAGCTGTAAAATTGATTGTGTGGTCTGAGGATCAAGAGCTGAAGTCGCTTCATCACAAAGAAGAATTTTAGGATTTGAAGCAAGAGCTCTAGCTATTCCAACTCTTTGTTTTTGTCCTCCAGAAAGCTCACTAGGGTAGCTCGTCATTTTATCACTTAAGCCAACAAATTCGAGTAGCTCTGTTACTCTTTTTTTAATGATATCTTTATTTTCCTTCGATAAAATGAGTGGTATCGCTACATTTTGAAAAACGGTCTTCGTTTCAAGTAAATTAAAATGCTGAAAAACCATTCCGATCGTTTTTTTTACTTCTCTAAGCTTCGAAGGAGAATATTTGTGAAGAGGCTGGCCTTCAATCCACACTTCCCCTTCTGTTGGTCTTTCTAAGAAATTGACAAGCCTTACTAACGTACTTTTTCCTGCACCACTATAGCCAATAACTCCGAATATATCTCCTTTATTAATCGTTAAATCAATGTTCTTTAATGCTTCGTTTTTAATTCCTTTTCTTTCAAAGGTTTTCGAAATTCTTTTTAACTCTATCACTCTTGTTCCCTCCTTATCTCTATGAGCGTTTTAATGCCTCAGAAGCTAAAAGCATAATCGTCATATCATCCATCGGAGGGTTATGAAGTCCAGCCCTTACATCTCGATAATATCTTTGCAATGGGTTTTTTAATGCTAAGCTTTGTGCACCGACTACTCTCATTGCTAAATCGACAATTTGTTGTGCATGATTAACAACCGCATGCTTAACAGCGCCCAGCTCAGGGGTCATTTTTTGACGTTCCTCATAGGACGATTCATCCCATTTACGAGCTACCGAATATAAGAAGTGCTTACTTTCCTGTATAAGTAATTCCATTTCGCCAATTTTTTGCTTCACATTAGGTAAGTCAGCAATCGTTCCTTCGATGCTATTTGGAGAATAGCTTTTAGCAAATTGGATCGCATCCTCCTGTGCAGCTTGTGCAATCCCTAAATAACAGGCAGGAATATGAAGGAGCCATCCAGCAGCTTTTCTACCCTTATTAAGAGATTCAACTAGATTTTCTTTAGGAACCTTGACGTTTTCGAGCAGTAAATCATGACTGCCTGTTCCTCTCATCCCAACCGTATTCCAGGTTTCCTCTACTTTAAGACCTTCCGTCCCACGAGGTACTAATAAATTAACTAGCTTTTCTTCTTCAGGCAAATACGTTGTTACTACAAAATAATGAAGGACAGGAGCTAAAGTCGTAAATGTTTTATGTCCATTAATGATATAATAATCATCTTGTAAAATAGCTGTTGTTTCTGGTCTGCCTCCGCGTGTCGGACTACCCGTTGCAGGCTCAGAAGCTGCTGTATTTAATAAAGCACCTGTTTTTACGATATTTTTTGCGACTTTTTCATACATCGATTCATCCCATGACTTTTCGTCATTCAAATGCTTGATAATCCCCATATGCCAGCCAATTGATAAAGACGTTGAACCATCCGCTTTCCCTAATACCTCTTGGTATTGAACCATTTCTAATAATGATATTTCCAGGCCACCATATCTTTTTGGAACTGTTAAAGCAGGATAGCCTATTTCTTTTAAATCTTCAAAATTCTCAAATGGAAATGTATTCTCTAAATCATGTAAAGCTGCTCGTTCCTTAAAAACAGCACTTTTTTGCTCTAAAAATTGCAATCTCTCTTTATGGTTATCTAACTTTAATAAAATAGGAATCCACTCCTTTAATTCATAAAACCTATTAAAAAGGTATGATTTATACGATATAGATTATTATATGCAAAAACATGTCGAAGTCAATCATTTTTCATTTAAAATTTCAAATTCAAACTGGCAGCGACCTTATTATGCAAAAGCCGTTAATTTTTCCCACTAATACTTCTCCTCCTTTACCCAATAACTACCATTTTAAATTAAAAAGAAAAAAATCAAGAAGTGTGATGAAAGAATTCATTCTCCTTGATTCAATAAAAAGGGGTTCGTTTTTAATTTTTCGTTTAAGCTATAACTTCCTCTCCTTTTAACCAAGCTATTTCTTGATCTGTTAAGATGATATTTGAGCCTTCAAAGCATGAATCGAGTTCTTCTTCATTTCTAGCACCAATTAGTGCACATGTAGGAAATGATTGATTCAACACATAAGCAAGCGCTATTTGAATCGTCGTTACTCCTTTTTCCTCAGCTAATTTGGATGCCCGCTCTAAACGCTCCCAGTTTTCCTCATTATAAAATACACGAACTAAATCCTTATTACTCTTATTTTCTTTTGAATAAAGCCCGGTAAAAAATCCCCTCGCTTGGGAAGACCACGATAATAAAGGAAGCTGATGCTCTTTATGCCATTGAATATCTGAATCATCTGCTGTAATACACCCTGGCCAAAATGGTTCGTTTGCTTTTGCTAAACTTAAATTAGGACTGCTGAAGGTAAATCCAATTAGCCCATTACGAGCTGCGTATTCATTGGCTTCCTGAATACGTTCCTTACTCCAATTGGAAGCACCAATCGCATGAATTCGCCCTGCTCTTATATGCTCATTCAAAGTATCTATAATGATTTTCACAGAAACGCTCAGGTCATCTCGGTGTAAGGCATATAAATCAATATAATCGGTTTTTAATCGTTTAAGGCTTACATGTAAATCATGAGTAATAGCTTCTTTATTTACCCGGGCTCCCTGTCTATCATGATGAGCCCCCTTTGTTAGGATCACTATATCCTCTCGATTTTTTCTTTCTTCCAACCATTGACCGATTGATTCTTCACTTTCTCCGCCACAATATATGTAAGCGGTATCAATCGTTGTACCACCCTTTGCTACATAACGGTCCAATACCTCACAAACACTTTCAAACTTTGAAGGAGTAAAATAATCAGAGCCTTGAATCAAAGTTGTAACCGGCTTATAAACACCAGGAATTTGGATTGATTTCATCTCCAACACCTCTTTTTTTGCCATAAGTATATCATATTATTTCGTAAATAGAACAAAAATTCTAATAATTATAAAAGTTACTCTAATGAATCAAATTCATCATTTCTATCTTATAATGAAAACCGCACGAGTTGGTTTTTGATTTTCACTTTAGGTAGATGCTTTCCCAAGGGCTTGCCTTCAGCTAACTCTGACTATGCAGAGCTTCGTCAGAGTGAATCTTCAAACGGCGCTGATCCTTTGGGAGTCACTACCTACCGTTACAATCAAAGAGTGAATTCGCTACCATTCGTTCACTTATAAAGCAATGATGAAATTCATTCAATATATAAAAATTTGAACATGAGGGAGGGTGACACTTACCAAAAATGCGTAAATCAGCAGTTAGAATCATCTATTCTGAAACGAAGGCTGGTACGATAAGGGGGTGATTTACTCCACACACGATAGGTATTGGGCTCTTCGCTCCCATAAGATACTCGGCGTCCGGTGAGGTGACGCCGAATGAACATTTTTTAAAAGTGGCTTTCGGAATCGCTACCATCCCACTGAATTGTCAAAAAATAATGAGCTGAGCACTGCTTCAGCTTCATTTGTAGGAAACTGCATAACAAAACCTTTATAACCTTAATAGATTACAATTAGCGATTTTTTTGTTACAATTTGTAAATAAGCATTTGAGCTACTTTAAAAAGATGTTTAAATTAAATGAAGCCATTTCATCATTGTTATCTTTTAATGACAACCGAACGATTAGATTTATGATTGTCACTTTAGGCAGCTGCTTTCCCAAGGGCTTGTCTTCAGCTAACTCTGACTAAGCAGAGCGTCGTCAGAGTGGATTTTCAAACGGCGCTCATTCTTTGGTGGTCATACGAGATAATCATTGTTCGGTTTTATCTACTTATAAACTACTTATAATTATGAAATGAACTCAAAAACTAATTCAAAGGTGTGTGCATCTTAAATGGACAAAGTAAATGTTACGGTTTGGGATTTTAAATTCTTCGACCTCTTTTTTGACATCGCGTCTTTACTAGTCATAGTCATGATTCTTTTTTTCGTTTATAAGTTTTTTAGAAAAACCTTCTCATAATTGTAAGAAACAAGTACTCAACCACTTTTTTAATGAAACGTAGAATTTTGTTCGATGCATGAAGAAAAACCATTTTCATTTCGCTCTAGCATATACCATAATCATAGTTTTAAATGGCCTGTTAGTAGGTGAAGCCTTTTATAGACTAGGTGTCCTACCTTTTATTTTTAAGCAATGAATATACATAGGTATCATATGATTGATTGTTTTGATACATATATTCTCTTAATATACCCTCTTTTCGAAACCCAATTTTTGATAGTAGTTTATTGGATGCTATATTATCAATAAAGACGATTGCCCCTATTCTAGTAAGACGCATTTCTTCAAAACCATGTTGAATTACTTTGGATAAAGCTTCAAAAGCATAACCCTTTCCCCAATGGTCAGGATGAATTTCATATCCTATTTCTGCTCTTTTATGTTTAGGTGACCACGCATTAAATCCAATAGTCCCTATAATTTCTGAGTATCCTTTCATTTCAATTCCCCAACGTATACCTCTTTTTTGCTTATAATTGGTTTCAAAAAAATTAACCATTGCTTCTGCTTGTTCAATATTTAATAATGTTTCTTGACCATAAAAACGAGTTACAAATTCGTTGGAAAAACAAGTAAATATAGCATTAGTATCTCCTTTTGTTATTTCTCTAAGTATTAACCTCTCTGTCTCTAAAGTTGGAAACATTTTGTTCACCTCTCTAGCTATTGACTTTGATTTTATATCAGACTACATTAATTTTTACAACATCATTTAATTTATCTATCCCTCTACAAATTCTTTAAAAGTCACAATCTTACAACACTTAAAACATTCTCACAAGTCTATAAACTATCTCCAGATGAAGATACTTTGTTCTACACTTTATTACTCTCAAACAATAAAACTTGTAATGAGTATATTTTTTTGAATTATATAACATAGCACACTCAATATATAGTACATTTATAGTAAAGTTTCAAAAATATAAGAGGTGAGAAAATCAATGAATTTATACACAATATCAGAACTTGCAGATAAATGTGGTTATGCTAGAACAACAGTAAGAGATTGGTATAGCCATTTTTCGGCATACATACCTTCTAAAAGTATAGATGATGGAAATGCTTATTTTAATGAAGATTCAATTGACTTTATACACTATATAAAAAGACTTAGAGACATTCAATTAAAAAAAGAAGAAATAATTAACTTTTTGGATGAGAACCCCAAACCAATTCCATATAATGAGATTAATAAGCTTATTCAAAATAGGTTTACATTGAATTTACCAACCCCTCGTGATTTAAACATACCATATCTGTACGTTTTAAAAGATGGTCAAATTCACCATGTGAGTATAATCAATGAGAGGTTAACAGACTTTTTTTCTATGAGCGTCGAACAAAAAAACATTAACCTAAACAACGGTGATTCTAAATTCAAAATTCGTGCTCGATATGCAAGAAGAGAACTTCAGGTAGCAGGTTTAATTGAACAGCTTGAATCAAATTCATACCGCATAACTGAATTAGGCCAGTTAGTGTTGAAACAATTTCCAAAGGTAGCAAGCATAACACAGATTAACGAGTTCATAAAAAATATTGACAATTTTAAGCATGATATTTCTACTGATTCTTTTCTTGATAATGAAGACTCAAATGACACTAATACTCCTAATGAAATAATGGATGAACAATTTAAGAGAATAAATAAGCTATTATCTCTAGAAATACTAAAGAAAGTAAAAAGCGTGACCCCAAAACACTTTGAATCTATAGTGCTAGATTTACTTCTTGCTATGGGTTACGGTGGTTTTATAGGTAGCGGACAAACTACAGATTATGGTAATGATGATGGTGTAGATGCAATTATTAAAGAAGATAAACTTGGTTTGGATGTAATTTATGTACAAGCTAAACGTTGGAATAACCCTGTTGGGCGTCCTGACATTCAAGCCTTTACTGGAAGTCTGGAAGGAAAAAATGCACGCAAAGGTGTTTTTATCACCACATCAAAATTCACTAAAGAAGCAAAAGAGTTCATTAACCGAATACAAAAAAAGATAGTTCTAATAGATGGTGAACAACTTGGAAGCTACATGCTTGAATTCAATGTCGGTGTTAGTCAAGAAAGGAAATATATTGTAAAAAAAATAGATAGCGATTATTTTGAATTTGAAGAATAAGGGAACTATAATTTATCCCTTATTTTTTATTTATTTAACAATCACAATTCTGCAATCCTTGCGAGAATTCCTAAAAAAATACTATATATAAATGACAAAAAGAGATGCTCCCACAGTATTTAAATCTGTGTTAACATCCCTTATCAGTATCAAACCCTGTCATATCAGGGGATTATGTATAATTCAAATGGCGTCCCAGGAGAGATTCGAACTCCCGACCGACGGCTTAGAAGGCCGTTGCTCTATCCTGCTGAGCTACTGGGACAAAATTTTAAAATATAATAGGAAAGCGGGTGATGAGAATCGAACTCACGACATCAGCTTGGAAGGCTGAGGTTTTACCACTAAACTACACCCGCATGTTAGATTGTTAATGACTCACTTGTTTTTCATGTCTCTTTCTCTGCTAGCCTTGCTTCGCAGATATTGCGTCGAGACAACTCGTTGCTTTTTCTTAGATGCTTCGCTCGTGGCTGAGGTTTTACCACTAAACTACACCCGCATAATTAGATTGATGATGACTCACTTGTTTTTCATGTCTCTTCCTCTGCTAGCCTTACTTTGCAGATATTGCGTCGAGACAACTCGTTGTTTTTTCTTAGATGCTTTGCTCGTGGCTGAGGTTTTACCACTAAACTACACCCGCATGTTTTCATTGTCTGCGTGAATGAGTTGGTGCTCATCAATCACTAGCGACGTATATAAATATAACTAAAAACAGAATTAAAGTCAATACTATTTTAAAATTAATAGTTAAAATAATTAAATGGGCTTTTAGGAAATTCTTTTAATCCTGCTCTAATTAAATTATATTCACATATGTTCTCCGTGACAACTAATTGATCATCTTTTATTATGAGCTCCTCATATAGAGAGTTAATGGGTTATCACTATTTAAAGTGATAACTCATACTCTTCATGAACCGTCCCCTCTTTAAGCTAATGTATACTCATTCGTTAGTTCGGGAAGGATTTCTCCTTGTCTAGTATAAAATTCAACCTTCACTCGATTATCTTCGATTTCACAAATGACGTAGGTTTGTGTTCGTTTTGGTCGCACTGGTAAACGGATGCTACCAGGGTTAATATAAATGACTCCATTTTCTTGAAAGCTAGTTGCAATATGAGTATGACCAAAGCATGTAATTTGTGCTCCTACTTCTTCTGCTCGATAGGTTAGATTGGTCATCGTCATTTTAACTTGATTTAGATGTCCATGTGTGACAAATAATGAAACCCCTTTTAATTCCTTTACAATCTCTTCGTTAAAGTCTTCCCCAAAATCACAGTTCCCTTTCACTACCATCATTTTTTCCAGTGCAGGATGGTCCTCATAAAGCTCAGAATCACCACAATGAATGATATAATCAACTTCTTGTTCGTGCCTTTGAACGACAGGTGATAGCTCTTCTTTCCAGCCATGGCTATCACTCATTATTAACCATTTCATTATTTATACTCCTCTCCTATTGAACCCTACCTTTTCTATCTAGCATCGTTTTTTTTATTTTATCAGATGCCTATCCTTTTTCAATTCTTTTATAGCCATTGCTCGATGACTTATTTTATTCTTTTCTTCAGAGGTGATCTCCGCCATTGTCTTATTTTTTTCCTTTAAATAAAAAATAGGGTCATATCCAAACCCTCCACTTCCTTGTGGTGATTCTGCAATAAGTCCAGGGCATGTCCCATTAAAGTAGTAATGCTCACCGGATGGTTGCACATACGCAAGAGTACAATGAAAACGAGCTGTCCTTTTTTCCATTGGCACTCCTTGAAGATTTTCTAACACTTTTTCTATATTGGCTTGGTCATCCTTTGCTTCCCCCGCATAACGAGCCGAATAGACTCCCGGTTCTCCGTTTAATGCATCGACAATTAAGCCAGAATCATCCGCTAAAACGGGAAGACCAAAGGCGTCTGCAATCGTCTTAGCCTTTTTGTATGCATTCTCTTCAAATGTTGAACCATCTTCCACGATATCAGGTACTTCTGGATAGTCTAATAATGTTTTGACCTCCCACCCATCCTCTGCAAAGATGGCTTGTAGCTCTTTAGCCTTACCCAAATTTTTCGTAGCTATAATTATTTGCTGAGACAATTGTCATCATCCTTTTTATACAATAAAATTTGCTGTGTGATTTCTTCACCTAAGATTTCCTTTTGCTGTTCAATCAATTGATTAATACCTGCTTCAGCTGCATCTAATAGCTCATTTAACTGCTTTCTCGTAAATGTCGCTTCTTCGCCTGTCCCTTGCAGCTCTACAAATTGTTGAGAGCCTGTCATGACAACATTCATATCTACTTCAGCCTGAGAATCTTCTTCATAGCATAAATCAAGTAAAACCTGATGATTATGGTCAACTCCTACAGATATAGCGGCTAGAAAATCCTGAATCGGCCATTTTTTGATTTTATTTTCAATTTTACTTTTTTGCAAAGCTAAAGCTAAAGCGATAAATGCTCCAGTAATGGAAGCCGTTCTCGTTCCTCCATCTGCCTGAATGACATCACAATCAATCCAAACGGTTTTTTCTCCTAAATCCTCTAATTGGATAATGGAACGGAGTGCACGCCCTATTAGGCGCTGTATTTCCATCGTACGGCCTGTTACCTTACCTTTTGTCGATTCTCTCATATTTCGTTGCTCTGTAGCTCGAGGCAGCATTGAATACTCTGCCGTTATCCAGCCTTTTCCTTGTCCGCGTAAAAAAGGTGGCACCCGGTCCTCAATACTCGCTGAACAGATTACTTTTGTATTTCCCATAGATATTAGGACGGAGCCCTCTGGATGAATCGTAAAATCTTTTTCTATTGTTATTGGTCTCAATTGAATGTTATCTCTTCCGTCACTTCTCATGACTTCCTCCTTATGTAGCAAGAACTGCTCTCTATTCTAAAGTTGCTTTTAATGAAATGGAAAAAGGAAAAAGAGCACGCTTAAGCTGCTCTTCCTTTTTGTCTCTCACTTATTATAATGAATTTGCCCTTGCTCGGCAATTTTCTATATACATTCATTATTTACTTAATATTTATAATAATTAATATCAGCAGGTCTTGAAACGGTTTCGATTAAATTACCAGTTTCCATTAATACTTGGTCACTACCGTTCACTTGTAATGAAACTTCTTCGACCTGCTCTAAGTCTGTTAATGTTAACGCCAGCATATTAATAACAGTTTCTGAAACCGCCGTTGTTTGTAGCTCACTTAAAATGGCATCGTTAAAATTTAACGTAACCTTTCCATCTTCTATCATCGGCTCGTCTAATAATTCAACTCCTGTTCTAAAATCAGTTAACAACCTCGATTGAGGAAGTGGACCTGACAATAGCTCATTCATTGCCGTTAGGTAAGGGTTCTCTTCATCGACATTTACTCTCCTAGTCACAGGGACATAATACGTATAATCGCCATTTTGAGCTAAGAAGTAAAGGGTGATATCTTCTGTATTTACTAAATTAGCTAAGCTTCCCGTCTCAATGTTTATTCCGTCTAATCGACTAACTCCATCTCCAATTGGCGTACCTGCTTGTGGCATTGTTTTTTGCTCATAGCCATTAATCCAGATTTTCACACTTTCGACCGACTCAAATTGCGTAAGTGTCCAGGTGACTGCTTCTAGTACCTTTTTTTCCATCTTTGGGTCATATTCCTTGAACTCCTCAGAAAAATCGGCAGTTGCGACTCCATCTTTTAAATTTACATTTACCTCTGTCCCTGCCGGTAATACGGCTTTAAATCCGTTTGGAAGCAGTTCTGAGACTGGTCCCCCTTCAACTAAGTATTCAAGAGATTGCCTTAATACTCCGTCTACATTCGGTACCTCAATAGTCTGTGGAACGACTAGACCATTTGCATCAATTAAATAGACCTCTCGCTCTACTACTTCAGCCGTTGCATCATCTAAGCCATTATCTGGCTCTGTTCCCTCAGCTGGTTCTTCTTCCTTCCCTTCCCCTTCACCATCAGCACCATTCAAATCCTCTTCTAAATCAAGTGAATCACCATCCTCCACATAATTAATTGGTGGAGTATCCATTTCATTCATTGCTTCATTCGAGTTATTAGAGCAAGCACCAAGAGCTAACGTTGCTATTATTAAGACTGGCAATCCTCGACGATACATTTTACGCATGCGTCTTCCCTCCTCAGGTAGTTTGTACTTTTATATATACGAGCCTATTGTAGAGAATAGACCAACCTTATCTAAAAATTTGTACAATCTATTTCATTTCATTTATGATGGAAGGGATTTAAGAAAATGTCAGTAGGCTCCTAAGCTCTTGTTTTAAAAATAAGCTTCCATATCTATTCTCAAAATTTATGGAATGAAAAGGCTTTAGTCTAGGAATGGGGGAAAGGAAATGAATCAAGCATTACTTATCATTGATGCTCAGCAAGATTTAATTGAAGGAAGTGAATTGGAAAGACCTGTTTATGGAAAGGAACAATTAGTGGTGACGATTAATTCGGTTATAGAAAAGGCCCAAAACCAAAACATCCCCACTATTTTTGTTAGGGATTTAGATATTGCAGAAGGAAAGGGGAAAGGCTTTGATATTCATGAAAAAATCACACGCCCTGCTCGATTTAAATCTTTCGATAAGCTGGCGACCAATGCCTTTTATCAAACAGGCTTGTTAGAGCATTTAAAAAAGGAACACGTTAACCATCTCGTTATCATGGGGTGCTCCACACAGCATTGTATAGACACGGCAGTCCGTACTGCTACAGTTAATGGTTTTGATGTTACCTTAGTTGCGGATGGACACTCAACAGCTGATAATGAACAATTAAGTGGCGACCAAATTATTCAACACCATAATCAAACTCTTCATGGTCATTATAATGTCGATCATTTTTCGATTGTTCGTACGTCCACAGAAGACCTTTTTAAACCGACTCATAATGATTATCGCTCAAAATAAAATCAACAAAAAAAGAGAGTTAGATTTATGTTCTAACTCTCTTTTTTTATGTGAGCGTAATGGATTGAACACCATTTACATCTATCTCAAGCCATTGGTCGGCTAAGTGCTTAAATTGAGAAGCCTCACCAGTCGTAAGAAAACGATGAGAAGGTGCTCTTTCTCCTGTGTACAAAAGGTTTTTATAATAAAGTAAGCTACTTACCTCTCTTGCCGTTTCTTCACCCGAGGAAATAAGCTTCACTTTAGGTCCAAGTACCTTGGCAATTGGCTGCCTTAATAACGGATAGTGTGTACAGCCCAAAATTAATGTATCAAAAGGCTTTCCGAATAATGGTTGCAATGTCTCAAGAACGATTCGTTCTGCACCATCACCACTAAATATACCACTTTCTACTAAAGGTACAAATGGCGGACATGCTAGACTTTCAACCTCTATTAAACTATTGATCGCCTTTAACTCTTTTTCATATGCCCTGCTTTTAATCGTTCCTTCCGTACCAATCACGGCAATTTGCTGATTTTTGGTTACTTTCAAGGCACTAACCGACCCAGGATGAACGACTCCAATAACTGGAATGCTTAACGTTTGACTGACTTCCTCTAAAACGACAGCAGCAGCCGTATTACAAGCAATTACAAGCATCTTTATTCCTTCATCTAGAAGGCGGTTAATCATTTCCCAGGTAAAGTCATGTACCTCCTTATTCGTTCTAGGACCATAAGGACATCGAGCTGAATCACCAATATAAATAATCTCTTCTTTTGGCAATTGCCTAAATAGCTCTTTTGCTACTGTTAACCCACCTAAACCTGAATCAATAACCCCTATTGGTTTATCCAAAACTTTTCCCTCTTTTTCTCTGCATTTCTAAGTTGTTTGCTTGATTCTTGAATTTCTCATTTCAGCAAACAAGACTTTCATACTCTTTTCTAAAAAATCTACATCTTCTTTGGAAAAATTGTTTAAAACTTCTCTTAAGTATTCTTGTCGCTGATGCACTACTTCTTCAATAATTTCTTGACCTATATTTAACATGTGTATGCGAACCACTCTACGATCATTTTGATCCTTCACTCGCTCCACAAGCTTATTTTTTTCCATACGATCAATAAGATCTGTTGTCGTACTACAAGCCAAATGCATTTTGCTTGAAAGTTCACCGATGGTTAAATCACCATTTTCACTAAGCCATTGTAACGCAATAAATTGAGGAGGAGTAATCGGAAATTCCGTTAATATTTCTCTTCCCTTTTGTTTAATCATTTGTGCAACCATCCTTAATGAACGTTCAATTTCGACAACTTGTTCTTCCTGCAATGTCTATCACCACCTATTCTTCATTTCGGCCATACCAATCATGGAGCCGTTTACTAACTTTCATTCTCTCTGTTTTCTATAAAAAAATCAAGGAAAATTACTAGTAGGGTCATGAAGTAGGGGATTATTGGAAATAAAAAGAAAGGCAGCTAAAAAATTAGCTACCTTTCTCATATAGAGTCGTCTTATTTTAAATAGGTTTGTGTGACTAATTCTTCAACCTCTTGAGCTGTACCTAATTGTAACACTTTCTCAATAAATGAGCTTAATTCATCCTTTGATAGGTGAGAAATTTGACTACGAGCAGGTAGCACAGATGTTGCACTCATACTAAACTCATCTAAACCAAGTCCTAAAAGAATCGGTATCGCAACTTCATCTCCAGCCATTTCTCCGCACATACCAACCCACTTACCTTCTTTGTGAGCTGCATCAATGACATTTTTCACTAAACGAAGAATCGCTGGGTGATAAGGCTGGTATAAATAAGATACTCTTTCATTCATACGGTCAGCAGCCATTGTATATTGAATTAAATCATTTGTACCAATACTAAAGAAATCTACTTCTTTAGCGAAGAGCTCGGCTGCAACAGCAGTTGATGGGATTTCAACCATAATTCCAATTTCAATGGAATCAGATACTTCCACACCTTCTGAAATAAGCTTGTCCTCTTCTTCTTTCATAAGTTTTTTCGCTTCACGCAATTCCTCTAATGAGGCAATCATCGGAAACATTACTTTTAAATTTCCATAGGCACTTGCTCTTAACAGGGCACGTAACTGAACACGGAACATATCCGTCATTTCTAAACATAAACGGATTGCACGAAAACCTAAGAATGGATTCATCTCTTTTGGTAAATCTAAGTATGGTAGCTCTTTGTCTCCTCCGATATCTAACGTTCGGATCACAACAGGCTTTCCTTCCATTCCACTTAAAACAGCCTTGTAAGCTTCGTATTGTTCTTCTTCAGAAGGTAGCTCATTTCGTCCCATATATAAAAACTCAGTTCGATATAGCCCTACACCTTCTGCTCCATTGCTAATAACTCCTTCTAAATCTTTAGGAGTTCCAATATTAGCTGCTAGCTCAACCGATGCTCCATCACTCGTAACGGTAGCCTCAGAAACAAGCTTAGCCCACTCTTGCTTTTGTTGAAGAAATTGATTTCTCTTTTCTTCATATACGCTTAATTCCTGTTCAGATGGCTCAATAATAACATCTCCATCTATTCCATCAACAATAATCGTCATGCCATTTTTCACTTTCGATGTCACTTCTTTTGTACCGACAACTGCAGGTATTTCTAAAGAACGAGACATAATCGCTGAATGGGAAGTACGACCACCAATGTTGGTTGCAAATCCTTTTACATAATTGACATTAAGTTGAGCTGTATCAGACGGTGTTAAATCTTCAGCAATAATAATGGTTGGTTCAGCAATTGTAGAAAGGGGTTTTATTTCTAAACCTAATAAGTGGCCTAACACTCGTTTTGTAACATCACGGATGTCAGCCGCTCGCTCTCTCATATATTCATTATCCATATTTTCAAACATTGAAATGAACATATTCGCAATCTCATCTAATGCAAATTCAGCATTACATGATTCATTTTTAATTTTATCTTTGACCGCATCTACTAATTCTGGATCAGATAAAACGAGTAAATGAGCAGCAAAAATTTCGGCTTTATCAGGACCCAACTCTTTTTCCGTTTTATCCTTAATAACCGAAAGCTCTTGCTTTGAAACAGCAAGAGCTTTTTCTAAACGAGCAATCTCATCTTCACTGCTTTCTACTTTAGTTAACTCAATGCTGTAATCAGGCTCTTCATGTACGAAAGCTTTTGCAATTGCAACACCAGAAGATGCAGCAATTCCGTTTAGAACAGTTGACATATAATTACTCTCCTAACCCTTCCTTGATCACTTCTTCGATTCCTTTAAGAGCTTCATCAGCGTCAGATCCTTCTGCTTTAATGGAAACTTCAGCACCTTGGCCTACACCTAAAGACATAACACCCATAATAGATTTTAAATTAACAGACTTGCCTTTATACTCTAAAGTAATATCAGAAGAGTATTGACCTGCTTTATTTACTAATTGAGTTGCTGGACGTGCGTGAATTCCTGTTTCTGCTGTGATTTTAAATGTTTTTTCTGCCATTTTAACATCTACCTCTCGTATTAAATTTATTTTTGATTATGAATGAGTTTACCCCATCCTAAATATCCAAAACCTCTTTTTAAGTTACACATAACAGCTTATTCAAATAAGAAAAAAACATGAGTAATTGAAACGCACATGATGACCGCAGAATGTACCTATATCTATTACGTACCCTACTTTCTTCTCATATACACCTCTAACTCATGCCTGATCGAATCAGTAACACGTTTTGTGTACCTCTATATTGTATGCGCAAATACTTGCTTTCATTAGTTAAATCCAATGCAAAATTATCTCACACTTCACGATAAGTATATCATGAATAATGACAAACATACAATTAAAACTTGATATTTAATGGGTTTTTCATTCTACTCTCCATATATTAGCTAATTGTTTTCAATGAGTCAACTAACATGCCATAGGTATTGTCCCTTTTTATAAAAGTTTTTCAAATAGATTGCACACGTCTTTTCAAACACACATATACTATGATGACTAAAACCCTTCAACTATGGGAGTTGAGTAACCCACATCCGCTCTTAGCCCGAGCAAGAAGGAGTGAACTCATTGAAAGGAGCAGAATTTGGACCTAAACCTTTACTTACTAAAAGGGAACGAGAGGTATTTGAATTGCTCGTTCAGGACAAAACTACTAAGGAAATCGCACAGCAACTTTTTATAAGTGAAAAAACAGTACGTAATCACATTTCTAATACGATGCAAAAGCTGGGGGTTAAGGGGCGCTCTCAAGCAGTTATAGAATTAATTAGACTAGGTGAACTTCAGATTTAAATTATCACTCATTTATTATTTATTAGTGAGTATCTACGTTGTGAGAACCTAGAGAGGAAAGAGGCGGACTTGTTATCATAACAAGTCCGCCCCTTCAATCAAAGTACAAGCTATTATTCATTTTGTACAAAGCTCTAGTAATCTTCCAAAAAAATTCTTGGGTGCTTTTTATCCGAAGAAGTTTTTAAATGACTGTAGAGCCGTTGAACGATTTAAAGCCGCAATCGATGTCGTTAATGGGATACCTTTTGGACATGCTTGCACACAGTTCTGTGAATTACCACAAGCAGACAATCCGCCTTCTTCCATTAAAGCATCTAAACGTTCTTTTGCGTTCATTTCACCAGTTGGATGAGCATTAAACAAGCGAACTTGTGATAATGGTGCTGGTCCAATAAAATCCGATTTACTATTAACATTTGGACAAGCCTCTAAACAAACACCACAAGTCATACACTTTGAAAGCTCATAAGCCCATTGGCGTTTTGATTCTGCCATTCTTGGCCCAGGACCTAAATCATAGGTACCATCGATCGGAATCCAAGCTTTAACTTTTTTCAATGAATCGAACATACGTGAACGATCAACCATCAAATCACGTACAATAGGGAAAGTCTTCATTGGCTCTAAACGAATAGGCTGTTCTAATTTATCGACTAGGGCCGTACAAGATTGACGTGGTTTTCCGTTAATGACCATTGAACAGGCACCACATACCTCTTCTAAACAGTTCATGTCCCATACTACCGGAGTTGTTGTTTCACCTTTTGAATTAACCGGGTTACGACGAATTTCCATCAACGCTGAAATTACATTCATATTAGGACGGTATGGTAAAACAAATTCCTCTTCATACGGCTCACTATTTTGATCCGTTTGTCGTAATATTCTAAATGTCACTTGTTTTTCACTCATGATTTAGCAGCTCCTTGTTTCTTTTGCGAATAATCACGCTTACGAGGCTTAATCAACGAAACGTCCACTTCGTCGTATCTGAAGTCTGGCGCTCTCGTTTCAGCGTTATAACTCGCAACTGTAGTTTTGAGAAACTCTTCATCATTTCGCTCTGGGAAGTCTGGTTTATAATGAGCTCCACGACTTTCATTACGATTATAAGCACCTAATGTCACAACACGCGCTAGATTTAACATTCCTTCAAGTTGACGAGTGAAGGAAGCCCCTTGGTTACTCCATCTTGCCGTATCATTAATATTAATATTTTGATAACGTTCCATTAGCTCTTGGATTTTTTCATCTGTTTGAGCTAATTTATCGTTGTAACGAACAACCGTAACATTATCGGTCATCCATTCTCCTAATTCTTTATGAAGGCTATAAGCATTTTCTTTTCCATCCATTTTTAAAATGCTTTCGAATTTCTCTTGCTCTTTTTTCATCTCTTGCTCAAAGATACTAGAGGAAATCGAGTCTGCAGATTTTTCAAGTCCGCCGATATATTCTACTGCCTTAGGACCAGCAACCATCCCACCATAAATGGCAGATAAAAGAGAGTTAGCTCCTAAACGATTCGCGCCGTGCTGTGAATAATCACACTCACCTGCAGCGAATAAGCCTGGGATATTTGTCATTTGGTCATAATCGATCCACATTCCACCCATAGAATAATGCACGGCAGGGAAAATCTTCATTGGAACTTTACGTGGGTCATCTCCCATAAATTTCTCATAAATTTCGATGATACCACCAAGTTTAATATCTAGCTCTTTTGGATCCTTATGAGATAAATCTAGGTAAACCATGTTTTCTCCATTAATTCCAAGCTTCATATCAACACATACAGAGAAAATTTCACGAGTCGCAATGTCACGAGGCACTAGGTTTCCATAAGCTGGGTATTTTTCCTCTAGGAAGTACCAAGGCTTACCATCTTTATATGTCCAGACACGACCACCTTCTCCACGAGCTGATTCACTCATTAAACGAAGCTTATCATCTCCAGGTATAGCCGTCGGATGAATTTGAATGAATTCTCCATTCGCATAGTGGACACCTTGCTCATATAGCTTTGCAGCTGCATAGCCAGTATTAATGACGGAGTTTGTTGATTTTCCGAATATAATTCCAGGTCCACCCGTTGCCATAATGACAGCATCTCCAGCAAAATGACGAATTTCAGAAGTTTGAAGGTCTTGAGCGGTAATCCCTCTACAGATTCCTTCATCATCAATAATAGCTGATGTAAATTCCCATCCCTCATATTTAGTAACGAGACCGCTCGTTTCATGACGGCGAACTTGCTCATCGAGTGCATAAAGAAGCTGCTGACCCGTTGTCGCACCTGCAAAAGCTGTTCGATGATGCTGAGTTCCACCAAATCGACGGAAATCTAATAATCCCTCAGGTGTACGGTTGAACATAACACCCATTCTATCCATTAAGTGAATGATTCCCGGAGCTGCTTCTGTCATCGCTTTCACTGGAGGTTGATTAGCTAAAAAGTCTCCACCATAAACCGTATCATCAAAATGCTCTAATGGGGAATCTCCTTCACCCTTTGTATTTACCGCTCCATTTATACCTCCCTGTGCACAGACAGAGTGAGATCTTTTAACGGGTACAAGTGAAAATAAATCAACAGGTACGCCTTTTTCTGCCGCTTTAATTGTTGCCATTAAACCAGCTAGTCCACCACCGACAACAATAATTCTGCCCTTACTCATTTATACCCTCTCCTTAAATGTTTGCTAATTCTGGATTAATAAATGCTAATATTGCGCGAATTCCTACAAATGATAGTGCAACGAAAATAGCCATGGTTACATAAGTTGCTATACGCTGTGCACGAGGTGAAACCGTAATTCCCCAAGAAACGGCAAATGACCATAATCCGTTAGCAAAGTGGAAAGTAGCTGATAATACACCCAAAATGTAAAAAATCAACATAAATGGCGAGCTTAAAATATCTGCCATCATATCGTAGTTAACCTCTACACCTAATGCCGCTTGGAATCTAGTTTCATAGACGTGCCAAGCAATAAATATTAATAAAAAGACTCCTGTAAAACGTTGTAACACAAACATCCAGTTTCTAAAAGTATTATAGCGTTGAACATTGTTTTTAGCTGTAAAAGCTATATAAATCCCATAAATTCCATGATATAAAATGGGAATAAAAATAATAAATAATTCAAGTGCATACCTAAATGGTAAACTTTCCATAAAGTGAGACGCTGTATTAAATGAACTTGCCCCCTGCGTCGCAAAATGATTGACAACTAAATGCTGCACTAAAAAGATCCCGATTGGAATAACACCTAATAAGGAGTGCAGCCGACGATTAAAATATTCAGAATTTCCTGCCATACCTTTTCCCCCCACAAAATTTGATTTCCTACCTAATACATTCGTTTACCGCTTCTTTTTCTCGTATAATTCTGTACCTCCCCACACCGAAAACACAAAACCATCTTTCAATATTCATTTTTTAGAACCTTTTTATAAGATTCTGTGAATAAAAACCGACAAATTTATTTTACTCTCTACAGAATTTGTCGTCAAGAAAACGTATACAAGCTTTTTATTATATTTCCATATTAATCTACTTTTTTTAATAAAATAAAAGGCTTTTTATAGATTATCTTTTACTCTGTTCTTTTACTGTTTAAGTATTCAGATTATTATAATTTTAAAAAATAAAACCAATTTATCCCTTTCTTATTATTATCCAATAATAATTCTCTCTGTTGGATAGTGATAATGACTTTTTGATTCTTTTTTTCTAATTGAAAATAGGAAAGCAACTAACCCAACTCTCCCAATATACATTAAGACCATTAAAACCACTTGACTAGCAAATGTTAACTCTGAAGTGATCCCTAGAGAAAGACCACACGTTCCAAAAGCTGAGGATGCTTCAAAGATGATTTCTAAAAGCGTGATGTCTTTTCCATTTTCAAACGCCACAATTAATAATATAGAAGTAAATAATAAAAAAAGGAACACAGAAAGTACAATAAAAGCTTTTTGAATATCTTGTAAATGAATTTGACGTCCAAATGCTTTTACCTCTTGCTGCCCTAATGCAAAGCTCTTAATCGTTAAAAAAATAACCGCTAATGTTGTCGTGCGAATCCCACCACCTACACTGGATGGGCTTGCTCCAATCATCATGAGCGACGACATCAATAATAAAGTAGTCGGCTGTAAATCCTGATTTTCTACAACCGTTAATCCTGCACTTCTAGTCGTAGCTGAATTGAAAATAGAAGTGAAAAATTGCTGGTGCCAATCCATTCCTATATACAAGTGATTAAATTCAAATAACCAAATACCGATTGCCCCAATGACAAATACAACCGCAAAAGTAAAGGTTGTAATTTTTGTAAACAAGCTAAAACGAAAGCTTTTTCTATTCCGTACAAACTCTTTTATCTCTAATATGACAGGAAAACCGATGGCACCTGCTATTAACCAAATCATTACAAATGTTTGTACAAAATAATCGTCCGCAAAAGGAATCAATGATTGCCCAGTAATATCGAAACCAGCATTGGTAAAAGCACTCAACGAAGCAAAAAAGCCTTGAACATATGCCTCTAGAGCCGTATCAAAATAGGTTAGATAGTAGGTTCCTAAAATGAAACCACCGACTATTTCAATGCATAAAGCTGTAAAAAGTATTCCTTTCATAAGTTTAACAAGTCCAGAAAGTGTACTTTGATTTTGGTCAACCATGATTAGCATTCTTTGTGATAATTGGATTCTTTTACGTAGCAGCATCCAGAAAAAGGTTCCGAGCGTCATAATTCCTATTCCGCCTAATTGAATCGCTAGTGATAAAAAAATCGTTCCAACTACGTTAAAGCTTTCAGAGATATCAATAACCGTTAGTCCTGTTACACTTACAGCACTTACAGAGACAAATAAGGCCTCTTTATAGCTCACCTCAACACCCTCATAATGAGCAATTGGTAGAGAAAGCAAAATACTAAAAATGAGCATAGCAAGTAAATAAGAAATAAGTATCATTCTAAATGGTGTAAGCATGGTACTAAATACGGATTTCATAGCTCTCTCCTTTAAAGTACGGTGTTTTCAATGATTTTACATAAAATGACTATAACAGAATTAGAGATTATTCTCTATTTTATATGTATAATACATATTGGAGAGGGTGGTAAGTATGGAACAAGATATGAGTCTTTTTCAATATGACTTAATTCGAAACGACTTGCTTAGAGAATTATTAGGAAGCGAGCATGAACAAATTCTCTACTGGGGCGGAAAAACAATCGCTCGAAAATATGAATTACACACACTTGAAGATATGATTGATTTTTTTCTTCAAGCAGGCTGGGGATCTTTACAAATACAAAAAGATAAACCTCAAATTAAAATACTTGAATTGCAAGGCCCATGGATGGGGAAAGAAGATAAAAGATGCTATCATTTGGAAGCTGGGTTTTTAGCTCAACAAATAGAACATATACACAGTCTTATTTCTGAGGCAACATACGAAACGAAAAAAAAATCAGTAATCTTCCACATCCACATAGATAAGCATGACCCCGTAAATCAATGATTCTTCTTCTTCAAGGCCTACATATGAATAATGAGAAGCTTATTTTTAAAAACAAGCACCGTTTCCTTTTGAAAACGATGCTTGTTTTTTTCAATCAATTAAATAACTGTTTCCAAGGCCTCTTCAGATAATTGAAAGGCTTCATGTAAAGCTTCAACAGCCATGACCATATCATCTTCATCAAGAACCGTTGAAACCTTGATTTCAGATGTACTAACCATTTTGATTTCAATTTTTTCATCTGCTAAAATATTAAACATTTTTGCTGCTACCCCTGGATTACTAACCATCCCTGAGCCGACAATCGAAACTTTAGCTAAGCCATTTTCATATTGAATATGTTCATATTGTAATTCCTCTTGGGCTTTTTCTAATGTACTTAGTGTTTCCTTTAAGGTTGCCTGCGTTACAGTAAATGAAATCGTAACGTGCTCTGAATCAGTTTGATTTTGGATGATAATATCCACATTAATACCGTGCTTAGATAATGTACTAAATAATTTAGCTAACGTATTTAATTCATTCGGTAACCCAGATACTGTGACCTTAGTTACATCATTTTCAAAGGCAATTCCTCTTACAACTAATCCTTTTTCCATCGTTACTTCCTCCTCAATAAGCGTTCCCTCAGTTTCTGTCATGCTTGAAGCGACCATTAATGGTACATTGTAATTTTTAGCAAATTCTACCGCTCTAGGATGTAGTACTCCAGCTCCAAGCTGTGCCATTTCTAGCATCTCATCATATGAAATCGAGTGAAGCTTTCTAGCTTTCTTAACAAAACGTGGATCGGTTGTGAATACCCCTTCTACATCTGTATAAATTTCACAAGAATCAGCATGTAAGGAAGCTGCAAGAGCTACAGCAGTCGTATCAGATCCCCCTCTTCCTAAGGTTGTTATTTCTTTTTCTGAAGATATGCCTTGAAAGCCTGCTACAATAACCACTGTTCCAACCAATAAATGTCTCTCTATGTTTTCTTGATTTATATGGGTGATTTGTGCATTTCCATGCTGAAGGTCCGTCTCAATACCAGCTTGCCAGCCTGTATAAGATATCGCCTTCATACCTTTTTCCTGGAGAGCCATCGTTAATAATGAAATCGTAACCTGTTCTCCCGTGGAAAGTAGCATATCCATCTCTCTTTTATGTGGTGTATCTGAAATTTCTTTCGCCATTTTTACTAGCTGGTCAGTCGATTTCCCCATAGCTGAAACGACCACAACCATTTCATTTCCTGCGTTAACACCTTTTTTAATTCGTTCTGCCACCGACTGAATTCGTTCTACTGAGCCTACTGATGTTCCACCATATTTTTGAACTACTCTCGCCATCCGTTCATCTTCCTTTCGCTTGTCTTTATACCTGTCTTTGATTTCCTAAAGGTTCCATGAATCAGTTTATTTGTTTAATAATAAGTACTGATATGTATTTATGAAACTAAAAAAGCAACATAAAGGAAAACCTTCACGTTGCTTGGTATATAATAATTTCTATACCATACTGCTCCCTATATCCACGTGAGATAGTTCTCCACCTAACCTTGGGTTAGTTAAGTGACAGCCTTATGCTTCTTCAACATAAGTCCAGCATAAAAGAATATGAGCTTCTTATACACTTCGGCGAATTTCCCTTTCAAAAAAACATCACAAAGCCTCATTGCTCTACGTTTTCTCTACTTATAATTTTCGCGCCTCTACCATCACTTCCACAAGATAAGAAGTATGGCTTATTCAATTTTCAATCCTGCTTATTCAATCAAGATAGTTATGAGTTTAGCAAAAACTGATTTTTTTAGCAAGAGTTATTTTTTAGCGAATTATGACTCTTTGTCCTTGGCTTGCAATGCTTCAAAAATCGCTTCAGCTACTGCGGTAGGTACTCCACCTTGAACAATTTCCTCTACGCTTGCTTCTTTCATTTTTTTCAAAGAACCAAAATGCCTTAATAATTTATTTTTACGTTTTTCTCCTACACCAGGTACATCATCTAATATAGACTGTAAAAAGGATTTAGATCGCGTTTGGCGATGAAAAGTAATAGCAAATCGATGAACCTCATCTTGTATTCTTTGCAGCAAGTAAAATTCATGGCTATCTCTTTTTAAAGGAATAATAACGGGAGGATCTCCTTTTAAAAGCTGAGAGGTACGGTGCTTTTCGTCCTTCGCTAAACCACAAATGGGAATCGATAAATTAAGCTCGTTTTCAAGAACATCTTGAGCTGCAGCTATATGCCCTCTTCCTCCATCAATGACGATTAAATCAGGCAAAGGAAGCTTCTCCTTTAGTAAACGTAAATATCTTCTTCTAACAACCTCTCTCATCGAACCATAATCATCTGGCCCTGTTACGGTTTTAATCTTATATTTACGATACTCTTTACGACTTGGCTTTCCATCAATGAAGGTAACCATTGCTGAAACTGGATCGACTCCTTGAATGTTTGAATTATCAAATGCTTCTATTCGGTAAGGTGGAGTTATGGAAAGTGATTCACCTAGACGCTCTACCGCTTTTACCGTTCTTTCTTCATCTCTTTCAATTAAAGCGAATTTTTCTTTTAGAGCTGTTTCCGCATTCTGATCGGCTAATTCTAACAGTTCCTTTTTTTTGCCTCTTTTCGGTGCACTTACCTTCACCTCTAAAAAGCTTTGTAAAAGCTCTATATCCATCAACTCAGATACGAGTATTTCCTTTGGTTTAATATGTTCTTTTTTTGTATAAAACTGAGCAATAAATGTTAAGATATCCTCCTGCGCTTCTTTATAAAAAGGAAATATGGACACATCTCTTTCAATTAGCTTACCTTGTCGTACAAAAAATACTTGAACACACATCCAGCCTTTGTCATAAGAGAAACCAAAAACATCACGGTCAACACCATCTGAAATCGTCATTTTTTGCTTTTCCATGACCGTATCCATATAAGCTAATGTATCTCTTAATTCTTTAGCTCTTTCGAAATTAAGCTCCTCTGATGCTTTTAACATTTTCTCAGTGATCTGCTGTTTAATTTCATCGTGACCAGAGCGTAGAAATTTCGTAATTCCTTGAACGAGCTCTTTGTTTGTTTCTTTAGAAACCTCATTTACACAGGGTGCTAAACATTGCCCGATATGATAATACAGACAGACTTTATCAGGTAAGGTACGACATTTTCTTAAAGGATAAAGACGGTCGAGAAGCTTTTTTGTCTCGGTTGCTGCAAAAGCATTTGGATATGGACCAAAATATTTGCCTCCATCCTTTTTTACTTTTCTCGTTGTAATAAGCCTTGGATGCTCTTCATTCGTAATTTTGAGGTAAGGGTAAGACTTATCATCACGGAGCATCAC
The DNA here is from genome assembly GCF_001590785.1 of Alkalihalobacillus trypoxylicola. Taxonomy (GTDB): domain Bacteria; phylum Bacillota; class Bacilli; order Bacillales; family Bacillaceae_D; genus Alkalihalobacillus; species Alkalihalobacillus trypoxylicola. The sequence continues at coordinate 536,707 of NZ_LTAO01000012.1, read as the reverse complement.
ATTATATTTAGGATCGTGCTTTTTTATCAAATTAAGCTCTAATATTAAAGCTTCAATATTAGAAGACGTTACTATATATTCAAAATCAACAATCTCACTTACAAGGCGCTGAGTTTTACCATCGTGTGATCCAGTAAAATAAGATCGCACTCTATTTTTTAATACTTTTGCCTTTCCTACATATATAATCGTTCCCTGCTTGTCCTTCATTAAATAACAACCAGGCTGATCAGGTAATACAGATAATTTCTCTTTTAGCATGCTCAATCTTGCCACCTCCAGATCCATTATGTTTTTTTGTTCAGACACTTCATCTTTTTATGAAATGATATTTACAAAATAACAGCATCCATACAAAAAAGCATACTCCATTTACTATTTCTTTGAAAAACCCGCCTTCCAAGGAAGACGGGTCAAGGCATTTACCGCTTATAGATGTTTGTTAAGTAGCTCTGCTAAGGCTTCTTTTGGTTGGAAACCAACCGTTTGATCAACCACTTCGCCATCTTTTAAAACTAGTAGTGTTGGAATACTCATTACGCCATACTTACTAGCTGTTTCTTGATTTTCATCGACATCTAATTTTGCAATTTTTGCTTTTTCCCCTAATTCAGAATCCAATTCCTCAAGTACGGGTGCAATCATTTTACAAGGTCCACACCATGGTGCCCAAAAATCTACTAGTACAACACCTTCACTTGTTTCACTTGTGAAAGTTTGGTCAGTTACATGAACAATAGCCATTAAAAACAGCCTCCTTCGTCAAGCATATTTCTTATTACGTAGTCGATTATAACATTATTTGCAAGCATCTGGCTAATTAGTTGCTTATAAAATTTAATTTACCCTAGTCCTATGAGAACATGTACGAAAATCATCTAGAGACTCTTTTTTACGAACCATTATTCCTTTACCTTTTTAACCGAGCAATTTCATCATTCCTATCTTATAATGAAAACCGAACGAGTTGGTTTTTGATTTCCACTTTAGGTAGATGCTTTCCCAAGGGCTTGTCTTCAGCTAACTCTGACTACGCAAAGCTTCGCCAGAGTGGATCTTCAGACTGCGCTGATCCTTTGGGAGTCACTACCTACCGTTTCAATCAAGAATTTCATTCGCAAACGTTTAAAACATATTTTATAAGAAACGTTCGGTTTTATTAATGATGAAATTCACTCACCATAAAAAAATTTATTTATCAGCGCTTTTTTTAAATGCCTCTGTTAATAAAGGAACCACTTCAAATAAATCACCTACAATTCCATAGTCTGCAATTTCAAAAATCGGTGCTTCTGGATCTTTATTGATAGCCACAATGGTTTTTGATTGCGACATACCAGCTAAATGCTGGATCGCACCTGAAATCCCTATAGCGAAATAAACAGTTGGGGTAATGACTTTCCCTGTTTGACCGATTTGCAGCCCATAATCACAATAGCCAGCATCACAAGCTGCTCGAGATGCTCCCACTGCACCTCCTAATACATCAGCTAGCTCCTGTAATGGCTTGAATCCATCTTCACTTTTAACTCCTCTACCGCCCGCTACAACTATTTTAGCTGCCGTTAAATCCACTTTACTGCTCATTTTTTTTACGGTCTCGAGAATTTCTGTTCTCAATTCTTTTAATTGAACTTCGAAATCCTCTACTTCTGGATGTTGGATATTTTCAAGGCAATTACTTTGAAAATTATTAGGACGGATCGTTAAAAAAGAGGGGCTACTTCGCTCCTGCTTCTCTTCAAAAGCTTTCCCTGAATAAATAGGTCTAATAAAAAAAGGCTTCTCACTATCTTCGCCCCTAACCTCCGTAATATCAGACAATAGCCCGGCCCCTAGCTTCATGGCCAATCTTGGCGCTAAATCCTTCCCAATTGCCGTATGTCCCATTATTATTCTACTTGGCTTTTCTTTATCAATGATTTGAAGAAGGACTTGTCGATAAGCTTCTGTTGAATATTCTTCTAGCTGGGGATGAGAAGCTTGTATAACTTTTGTCGCCCCGTGTTGACCTAAAGTTTCAATTTGTTTTTGACTTAATTTAGAGCAAACTAAAGCAACAATGCTGTCTTCCTTTTGCTTTAAATGTTGAGCAAGTGCTAATGCTTCAAAGCTCACTTCTCGAATATCATTCTCTCTCGCTTCTATTAAAACTAACTGATTAGTTGTCATTGCAGTCCCTCCAATATTAGCTTTGACTTACACTCGTCTTTAATAACTCGACTAGTTCCTGAACTTGTTCATGAATGGTACCTTCTAGCTGCTTACCCTTTTCCTTCTGTTCAGGAAGATATTGTTTAACTGTATCTGTCTTTGCTTTTACATCCTGTAAATCCAATGACAAATCATCTAATGTCAATTCTTCTATCGTTTTTCTTTTAGCTTTCATAATTCCAGGTAAGGAAGGATACCTAGGTTCATTTAATCCTTGCTGAGCTGTCACTAGAAGGGGTAATGGTAGCTTCATTACGACCTCATCACCTTCTACATCTCGCGTAACCGTCGCAGCTTGGTCTTCTATCGTTAGCTTTAAAATAGTTGTCGCTTGATTAATTCCTAGCTGTTCAGCAAGTCTAGGTCCGACTTGACCTGTGCCACTATCAACGCTTACATTTCCTCCTATGATTAAATCGGCCTTTTTATCAGCTAAATAAGCAGCTAAAATAGTCGCAGTTGAATGTGGATCACTTTCCGCGAGCTCTTCAATTTGAATCCAAACAGCATGGTCAACCCCCATTGCATAAGCCGTTCTTAAGGAGGACTCAACCTCTATTTCCTCCATTCCAACTGACACAGCCGTTACCTCACCACCGTGCTTATCACGTTGAAGTAAAGCCTCTTCTATCGCGTATTCATCATAAGGATTTATCATCTTCTCACCTTCATCTACGACAATTTTGTTATCCTCTATCTCTAACGACTCTTCCGTATCAAGCGTTTGCTTTAACAACACATAAATTCTCATACTCATCCTCCTAGCAACCATTCTTTTTATACTTAATGATTATTCCAAACCTAGGCAAATATGAATAAAGTATTCCTTAAGGGAGAAAAGCTTTTCCGACCTATCGGCGACAAGAGGATGGCAGTTTCTTTTGACCCTTTCTAAGCTTGGGCACCTATTTCGGTCGAATAGAGCTTTTTCTTTGACCCTTTCTAAGCCTTGGCACTTAGTTCGGTCGAATAGAACGCTCCCTTTTCACCCTTCCTGAGCATCGACCCTTATTCCTCTCCAATAGAACGCTCCTTTTTGACTCTTCTCACCTATTCTGCTTCTTTCCCTTCCGATAACAACTGCTCTTCTCTAGCTCTTACCTCTCCATCAAATCGCTTTTATTGCAAAATTATTCGTCTCTTCCCTTCCTATAAGAATATGATCCTTTCTGCATTCCCTAACTGAAATCATGCATTTTATTTTCCTTTCTCATAGAAAAAAGAAGAAATCACCAAATCGATTTCCTCTCTATTAATTGTGTCTTAAATAGGCTATAATCCTGCTTTTCTTTTTTCTTCTTCTATCAGCACTCTTCTTAGTACTTTTCCTATTAATGTTTTGGGTAGCTCTTTTCTAAATTCATACACCTTCGGAACCTTGTAGGACGATAAGTATTTGCGACAATACCGGTCCAGCTCGTCTTCAGATAATTGTTCCCCCTCTTTTAAAACGATAAATGCTTTTACGGTTTCTCCTCGATATTCATCTGCTATCCCAATGACAGCCACATCACTAATGCTGTCATGTTCAAATAAGACTTCTTCTATTTCTCTAGGGTAAATGTTTAAGCCACTTGCAATAATCATATCCTTTTTACGATCGACAATATAAAAGAATCCATCTTCATCCATGTATCCCATATCTCCCGTTAAAAACCACTCTCCTACAAACACCCTAGCTGTTTCTTCTTCTTTTTTCCAATAACCCTTCATAACTTGAGGGCCTTTAATGGCAACCTCTCCGATTTCCCCTATATCGAGCTGTTCGCCTTCTTCTGAAAGAATGACAACCTCCGTATCTGGCCAAGGTAAGCCGATACTGCCGTTTTTTCTCTCGCCCCATATTAAATTAGCAAGTGCAACAGGAGAGGTTTCCGTCAACCCGTAACCTTCAACCAGCTTCCCACCCGTTACATGTTCAAAGGTTTCCTGAGTATCTAATGGAAGGGCCGCTGCTCCACTAATACAAGCTTTAATCGAAGAAAGATTGTATTTTTCTCTTGTTGGATCATGTATGAGTGCCCGATACATAGGAGGTGCGCCGGGAAATAGGCTAATTTTATGCTTATCGATACTTTTTAAAACGCTTTTAACATCAAATTTCGGTAAAAGAATACAGGTAAATCCACTTAGAACAGCAAGATTCATAACAACGGTCATTCCATATACATGAAAAAAGGGAAGAACAGCTAACATTCTTTCATTTCCATCCTCTGTTTTATAAATCCAATGCTTACATTGTTGTGTATTAACCGTCAAATTTCGATGAGTGAGCATCACCCCTTTAGGTAAGCCAGTCGTTCCACCAGTATATTGCAATAAAGCTAAATCTTCTTTTGGATTAATATCTACCGCACTTGGCTCTTCATCCCCTTCTTCAAGCCATTTGGAAAAGGAATGAGTGGTTGAGTCGAATTGCAAGCGCACAATTGGTTGTTTATTTTTTCTTTGAATAAGAGGAAATAATAAATTTTTTGGGAAAGGTAAGTAATCCTTAATCCCTGTGACAATAACATGCTCTAGCGATGTGTTAGCTCTCACCTTTGCGACAGTCGGATAAACCATGTCTAAGCAAATAATGACTTTTGCATGAGAATCAGTTAATTGATGGGCTAGCTCTCTCTCCACATATAATGGATTTGTTTGAACGACAATGGCACCTGCCATAAGAGCCCCATAATAACTAATCATCGCTTGGGGACAATTGGCGAGCATAATAGCCACTCGGTCTCCTTTTTCAACTCCTAACTTTTGCAGCTGTGATGCACATTTCTTGGCGGATAAATAAAACTCATCATAGGTTAGCTTCTTTCCTAAAAAATCCATCGCGATCACATTTCCGTGCTTTTGAGTCGTCCTGACTAAAAATTGATGAAGAGGAATATCCTCATAATCCAGTGTTTCCTTTAATTCATCTCCATAATGTTGCAGCCAGTGTTTATTTGTAAGATACATGTCTTCCTCCTTTCGACAATGTATTGATTCTTATTTTTATGTTTATTTGCAAGCGATTTCAATCATGCCTAGTAGACATGTTCTATTTCTTTTTTATTTTAAATAATGCGTTTCTTTAATGAAGCATTGAAAGGAAACAAATGAACTTTTGTAAGAAGAACCTATCAAAAATTACCTTTAGCGTAATGTTTTCTTTACGTCTTCTAATCCGAATCAATTTCATAATGCATACGATTTGTTTTTTGATTTTCACTATAGGTAGATGCTTTCCCAAGGGCTTGTTCTCAGCTAACTCTGACTACGCAGAGCTTCGTCAGAGTGGATCTTCAAACGGCGCTCATCCTTCGGGAGTCACTACCTACCGTTACAATCAAAAAGTAAATTTCACAAGCATTCAAGACATATTTATAATGAATGATCTGTTTGAATCACTTAAACCCATTTCACCATTCCTATCTTTTAATGAAAACGGAACGATTTGTTTTTTGATTTTCACTTTAGGTAGATGCTTTCCCGAGGGCTTGTTCTCAGCTAACTCTGACTATTTAGAGAGTTGTCAGAGTGGATCTTCAAACGGCGTTTGGGAGTCACTACCTTATAAGAAACGTTCGGTTTGATTCGCTTATAGAGCAATTATGAAATTCACTCATCCACAAAAAAAAGTCATCTAAAAGGAATTCACCTTTTAAATGACTTAAACTTGTACAATTATGCTAAAAATATAAGATAAATAAAGCCTGCTATAAAAAAGAGCACACAACAGCCTATTAAAATTTTTATGAGATTTTCCAATTTCCTAACTCCTTATTATGAACCTATAATCGTTGCTCCAATGACATAGGACATCCCTACAGATAAAACAAATGAAATAAAGCCTACTGCTTTATTATTCGCTTCTAATTCTTGGTCGACTTTAAAGCCTGGGCTTAAAAATTCAAAAATAAAATAACTAATGATGAGAAGAACATAACCTAATGCTCCCCACCCTAACATCGTCAAGATACCATCTGATTGTTCAATAGAATGTCTAAAAATATTAGCCACCCCAAAAATTTTACCAGAGGTTGCCATCGCTACAGCTAGGTTCCCATTTTTGACTTCTTTCCAATTATTATAGCTCGTCACGGTTTCAAAGATCGCAATAAAGACTACGATGGCTAACATAGCCACACTATAATAGGCAACAACCTTCATCAGTTCATTTTCTAATAATAATTCCAAAGTCATCCCTCACCTACTTTAATTCCACAACCGTATTGCCTAGTCCACCTTCATTCATAGCCGCATCTCTGGCTGCTTTGACATGAGGATGTCGTTTCAATAATTCTTTTACACCTTTCCTGAGAGCTCCTGTCCCTTTTCCATGAATAATCGACACTTGATGATAGCCAGCTAAAAGGGCATCATCAATATATTTTTCTACTCTTAGCATCGCACTTTCGTATCGTTCTCCTCTTAAATCAAGCTCAGGCTTCACATAGCTATCATTACCCCTAACCGTTGTTAATGGCTTTGTTTCAACAGGCTTCGTTCGTTCAATTAGTTGCAAATCTGAGCGGTTGACTTTCATTTTCATAATCCCTATTTGTACTAAATATTCTTCATTAGACACTTGTTCTAAAATTGAACCTTTTTGACCAAAGCTCAAAACCTTTACTTCATCTCCGATTTCAACCTTTTTTGCTTTCTCCGCTTTTTTCTTAACCTTCTTTTGTTGAGCAGTTAATTTAGGGGCAGCCTCCTCTAAATGCTTTTTCGCATCTATGATTTCATGCTCCTTAACTGCGACTCCTTGCTCTTGAAGGTCTCTTAACACAGAAATAATCATTTCTGCTTCAGCCTTTGCTTTTTCTACCGCTTCAGCTGCTTTTTTCTCTGCTTCCTGAAGCATTTTTTCTTTTTCAGTTGATAATTGAGCCATCTGATCTTCGAGCTCTCTGTGTAATTTCTCTGCTTCAATACGAATTACTTTTGCTTGTTTTTGTTCGTTTTCCGCGATTTTTTGACTTTCTTCTAACGAGATGATCATTTGTTCAACGGTGTTCGAATCATTATCAATCTGAGCCTTTGCTTTCTCAATAATCTGTTCATTTAAGCCAAGACGCCTTGAAATAGCAAACGCGTTACTTCTACCCGGAACTCCTATTAATAATCGATATGTTGGTTTTAACGATTGAACATCAAACTCTACACTTGCATTCATTACACCTTCCCGATTATAGGCATAGCTTTTTAATTCACTATAATGAGTAGTAGCAATTACATGCGCACCACGATTATATACATCATCAAGAATCGATATCGCTAGAGCTGCACCCTCTGTAGGATCCGTTCCTGCTCCCAATTCATCGAAAAGTACAAGACTTTTAAAATCAACCTTATCGAGAATTTGAACAATATTTGTCATGTGGGAAGAAAATGTACTGAGACTTTGTTCAATCGATTGTTCATCTCCAATATCAGCAAAAATTTGTTGATAGACAGCCATACTCGATTCCTCTTCAACTGGGACATGCAAGCCTGATTGCATCATTAATGTAAGTAGACCTACCGTTTTTAAAGTAACCGTTTTTCCTCCAGTATTTGGTCCCGTTATAATTAATGAGCGAAACTGACTTCCTAACTCTACATCAATCGGAACGACCTCTTCTGCATCTATTAAAGGATGTCGTGCCTTTTTTAATAAAGTATACCCTTCTTCATTAATGAGTGGTGCAGTAGCTTTAATGGCTTTTGCATAGTTTGCTTTGGCAACAATTAAGTCTAAGTCTGCTAGAACGTTCACATTGGCTAATAATTCGCTTGTGACCTCAGCAACATGATTAGATAATTCGATCAAAATTCTTTCGATTTCACGATGTTCTTTTATTTTTGCTTCTCTCAATTGATTATTAATCGTGACAACTGCTTGCGGTTCAATAAAGAGTGTTTGTCCAGACGCTGATTGGTCGTGGACTATTCCGCCAAAAGCGGTTCGATATTCCTGCTTTACAGGAATGACAAAACGGTCATTACGGATCGTCACAATGCTATCTGATAACATTTTTTGTGTATTTGATGAGCGCGTCAATGATTCTAGTTTTGAGCGTACAGAAGATTCAAAGCTTCGAACCTGTTGACGAATGGTCCTTAAAGCCTGACTCGCTGAATCTAAGACGTGACCATTATCGTCAATGCACTGTTTTATATATTTTTCTAAGTCTAACAAGGGTTCAATTTGCTGAACATGACCGTATAGAAGGGGGAGCTCTCTTTCTTCCTCTTCTACTAAATCAGTAATAAAATTTTTAAGCTGTCTCCCACCATAAATCGTGCTAGCAATTTCCATTAATTCACTTGCTGATAAAATACCTCCTATTTGTGCACGCTTCACATGCGAGGTAATATCAAAGATTCCACCAAAGGGAATTCTTCCTTTAAACCTTAAAACGTTCGCTCCCTCACTCGTCTCTTTTTGGCTGACCAAAATTTCTTCTAAATCAATAGAAGGAGATAATTGTTCAATCTTCCTTCGACCGAGAGAAGAAGAAACGTGCTCTATAAGCTGTTGCTTCATTTTCTCGTATTCTAAAACTCGTAATACACGTTCCATCACTTTACTCCTTTTCTCACAAACGAATAAATAATACGGACTAACTACCATTATTGAGAAGCACTCGTATTTAGTATTTATATGTTTGCTGTTCCTATTTATAAAAATAGGGATTATTTCTCTCTAATAAATTCGCTTAATCAAGCTCGTAACGTTTCAAATAATGTTGAAATTTTTCTAGCGACCAAGCATTTAATACTGAATTTTTGTTTACTAAACCCTTTATCGCGATACCTACTCCATACTTCATATGCTCTAGCATATCTATATGATGAGCATCTGTATTAATGCTAATGGTCACTCCTTCTTCATTCGCTCTTTTTACCCACGCAGCTGATAAATCTAATCTTTTCGGATTAGCATTAAGCTCCAATGCTGTATCATATTCTTTAGCTAATGATATAAGCTTTTCGACATCAACTTGATAGCCTTCTCTTCTTCCTAAAACACGACCTGTCGGGTGAGCAATTAAATCAACATGTGGGTTCATTATAGCATTTTCAAGTCTTTTCATAATAGTTTCTTGAGATTGCTGAAAAGAAGAATGAATGGAGGCGATCACAAAATCAATTTCTGCTAATACCTCATCTTCAAAGTCCAAAGAACCATTTGGCAAAATATCCATCTCTATTCCAGTAAAAATTTCGATATCATCATAACGTTCATTCGATTTTCTTATTTCTTCATGCTGCTTTTTTAGTCGATCAACGGTTAAGCCATTAGCAACTCTCAGAAACTGTGAATGATCCGTCACGACCATATACTGGTATCCTTTTCTTCTATTTGCTTCAATCATTTCCACTAAGGAGTGAGCGCCATCACTTGCTGTTGTATGCATATGAAGATCACCTTTTATATCCGATAAATGGATGAGCTCAGCATTTTTTTGAAAAAGCTCTATTTCTCCATGATTTTCCCTCGCTTCTGGTGGAATGTATTGTAATTGAAAATGGTCAAAAAACTCTTCTTCACTTTGGAAGGTTTTTATTTCCTCCGTATCTAAATTTTCTACACCGTATTCACTAATTTTTTCATTTCTAGCTTTTGCTAATTGCCTCATGGCGACATTATGTTCCTTAGACCCTGTAAAATGATGTAAAGTAGTGATGAATTCTTGATCAGTGACTAATCTGAAATCTACAGATATCGGGAAGTCTCCTGCCACTTCTAATGAAACCTTCGTCTCTCCATTAGCAATCACTTTATTTACGCCTTCAAGCTTTAATAATTGCTCTCTCACTTCATTCGGGTTATCTGTAGAGATGATAAAATCTAAATCCTTTACCGTCTCTTGAAGCCTTCTTAAGCTACCCGCTTGTGAAAAGCGAATAATCTCTTTCATCTCTTTTAATTGATCTAAGATTCTTTCGGCTATAGGTAAAACCCATGGGACAGGAAGGCGCTCAGGTCGATTGTTCAACTCTTCAATCGCCTCTAATATTTTCTTCTCTGTTTTTTCTCCAAAACCTGCCATTTCTCTAACTTTTTTTTCTTCACAGACGACCTTTAAAGTATGGACATCAACGACTTGAAGCTCTTGATAGAGTTTTCCGATTTTTTTGCCACCAAGACCTTGAATTTTCAATAATGGAATAAGACCATCCGGCAATAAACTTTTTAATTCATCTAATAAAGAGGATTGTCCTGTATTTTTTAATTCTAAGATGACCTCTGCCGTTCCTTTACCAATTCCTTTAATGTCTGCCGGCTTTTCGATTTCATCTAACGACCTTTCGTCCGTTTCGAGCGCTTGAGCAGCTTTTCTATATGCTGATATTTTAAAAGGATTTTCACCTTTGATTTCTAAATAAGTGGCAATTCGTTCTAATACGGTTATAACTTCCTTTTTATTCATCATCTACATTCACTTCCTTCTCTATCATGATACCGATTTATGTCGCCAAAAATCAATCTTTTCCCTTTTTATCATCTCTATATTAAACGAAAAAGCTTTCCAAGGCATAAGTAAATTGCTTGGAAAGCTTTTATATGAATGCACGCCTTTATTTACTTCATGAACCTCTTTGTATAAATACCTTTACAATTTATGGTAATGGATGGTTAATCCACAATTCACGCAGCCAATCTGATAAAAATGGCGTATGATGAATCATAAATTGAGCAATAATTGAAACCTGAAGCTGTTCTTGAATAAATTCAATTGGCAGTAATGCTGCTACATTTAATAATACAAAGATGAGCAAATAGCTTTCGACAACGCAAAGGATACTTCCCAACCAACGGTTCAGCGTTCTTAGAACAGGCAAATGTGCAAAGAAATCGAGCATCGAGCCAAGTATATGTAAAGCAATTTTTGTCCCAAAGAATAATAAAGCAAATGAAATACCTGAATAATATACACTTTCAGCATCAAATGCTTGAATAATCATTCCGAATGCACTGTCACTTGAAAATTGTGGATAAGGAATCCATAGGCGAATATATTCAGCTACCACTCCGTAGTATCTATAAGCAACATAAATAGATACAATAAATCCAACTAAATGAATGAGCTGAAGGATAAATCCCCTCCGCTGACCAATAAAAAAACTACATAAAAAAATAAAAAGAATTATAAAACTAAGCATCTTTGTCCTCTCCTGTTAAACGATTACCATTTTCTCTTTCCTGCAATAATCGGTCACGTTCTTCCATTACTTTTTTATATTCATCAACGAGGTTAACGGCTGTCAAAACCGCTAAACGTGTTGTATCTAAATAAGGGTTTCTTTTTTTTATTTCTCGCATTTTTTGGTCTACATAATGAGCCACATCTTTAACATGCGACGGTGGCTCGTTGCCGACAACGGTATACGTCTGACCATATATCGAAACAGTTGTCCGTTGTTTTTTCTTGTCTTCTGCCACCTAAATGCCTCCTGTCTGTAGCAACCTCTGCTTGAGCAAAATTCTAATCGAAATGTAGTGATAAAATTCCTAACTTCTATCATATCATGAAGGCAACTAATTGGAAATATAGACTTTATTTTTACGAAAAATCACTTATTGTTTCCTCTTTTTTATGATTTTTTGCGGATCCACCACTATGGTAAAAATGATTTAAATATGGAAGGTTATTTGTATACCGTTAAAGGACAAAACCTTTCCATTTTCTCTAATAGGCTCCCATATCACTAGCATCATTTCTAATCTGTAATTGGCCAATTTAGTTCATCTCATTTAGCTCCTTAAAATGGTGGTGAATGCTTACCCAAACAACAAACAATGAACCCTCCTTCTTTTTAACAAGAAGGAGGGTTCTATTGAACGGGTAAATACTTTATGAATGACGAAATCCACTTTTAAGAAGTTAGTTTGGTGCTACCCCAACCTTAATAGGTTTCTAATAAGATTTAATTATATCGATAACCAATGCAACATTATGCTCTTAATGTTGCATTTGCTTTTTCTTCTAAAGCTTTTAGTACAAGTTGATGTCTTTCTGTTACTTCTTCATCTGTTAAGGTTTTTTCAGGGTCAAAGTAAGTTAGTGTGTACGCTAATGATTTTTTACCTACCTCTAGATGCTCTCCCTCATATAAGTCAAATACATGACTATCTTTGAGTAAGTCACCGCCTGCTTCCTCAATAATATCCTTTAATTGACTTGAAGTCATATTCTTATCAACTACTAAAGCGATATCTCGAACCATTGCAGGAAATCTTGGTAAACTCTGATAAATAACTCCTTCTATATCAAGTGTTAATAGCTTCTTCATATCAATCTGACTTACATATACATCCTTTAGATTCAATTCTTTTTCTTGTTTAGGATGAACTTGACCTAAATATCCAATCTCTTCTCCCTTGTACAAAAGACTCGCTGTTCTTCCAGGATGCATTTCAGGTTTTTGGGATGGAACAAAATCAATGACATCACTTAAACCAAAAGTAGCTAATATACCTTCCACTACCCCTTTTAATACAAAGAAATCGACTTTTTTCTTTTCTCCCTGCCAACTATGGTTTTGCCATAATCCCGATAATGCAATGGCAAGCATCTCTTTTTCTAGTGGTTGCTTCGTTAAAGGTGCTTCATCACTTAAAAAGATCGAGCCAATTTCATAAATAAAAACATCTTGATTTTTGCGATTATTATTATATGAAATCACATCAAACAAATGTGGAATTAAGCTAGTACGCATCGTACTTCGCTCCTCACTCATCGGTTTCGATAACGTGATGAGACGATTATTTTCATTCCTATCAGCAAAACCCTTTGCTTTTTCCGGGCTAGTTAAAGAGTAGGTAATAACTTGATTCAAACCAACCCCCTCTAAATAGCGACGAAGAAGTCGACTTTTAGCTTGGTAATCAGTCAAACCACCTTGTGTAGTCGATGAATCAGGTAAAGTAATCGGAATATGGTCATAGCCATAAATTCGAGCTACTTCCTCATAGAGATCTTCTTCTATCTGTATATCCGCGCGGCGGGTCGGTGCGGTAACTAATAGGTTTTCTCCTGCCACTTCATAATCAAAACGAAGCTGCTTTAAAATTTGCTGAATTTCTTCTGAGCTAATACTTGTCCCTAGTCGATTATTCAAGCGAGCAGGGTTCAGTGTGATAACAGGCTCTTTACTATTTAAGTAATCCTCTTCAGCAATAGATTCTGATATTTGACCGCCTGCTAATTCGACAATGAGTAATGCAGCTCTTTTAGCTGCTTCACGTATTCTTTTCGGATCGACTCCTTTTTTCTCATAACGAGCACTAGAATCACTTCTTAATCCATGATCTCTAGATGTTTTTCGAACCGTTGTATGCTCAAAATAAGCAGACTCTAATAAAATCGTTGACGTATCTTCTTGTACCTCTGATACGGCCCCACCCATTACGCCTGCTAACGCCATTGGTTCGCTGCCATTCGTTATCACTAGATCATCGGTCGTTAAAGCTCGTTCCACGCCATCTAAGGTAACCAATTTTTCACCTTCTGTAGCTCTTCGCACCACAACCTCAGAAGATCCAAATCGCTCATAATCAAAAGCGTGTAAAGGTTGACCATATTCTAAAAGAACGTAATTCGTTACATCAACGACATTGCTAATTGGTCGAATTCCAGCAGCCATTAAACGAGTTTGAAGCCATAAAGGTGAAGCCGCTACTTTAATCCCAGAAATAACGATTGCTCCATAGTAGGGGTTTGCATCTGTATCTTCAATTTTCACACTTACTGCATTTGTTTTTGACCCTTTTTCCTTAAACTCAAGCTCTACATTTGGAAGCTTTAATTCTTTATTGTATAGTGCAGATATCTCAAAAGCTGCTCCAATCATACTTAAACAATCCGCACGGTTTGCTGTTAAATCAAGCTCTAATACTTGGTCATCTAAATTTAAAATGGATTCCGCATTAGAACCAACTGGATGCTTCTCTTGTAGAACATAAATACCTTCTGCAAATTCCTTTTGAACGTATTTTGCTTCTATTCCAAGTTCTTGTAAAGAACAAATCATTCCTTGAGAAACTTCTCCTCGCAGCTTTGCCTTTTTAATTTTGAAATTCCCAGGTAGTACTGCTCCGACCTTTGCAACCACTACATACTGTCCTGCCGCTACATTTGGAGCTCCACAAACAATTTGCACAGGCTCTTCTTCGCCAATATTAACCTGGCAAACGTTTAATTTATCTGCATTAGGATGCTGGTTGCATTCCTCAATATAACCAATGACAATCCCCTTTGTTCCTTTATTTAAATCATGAATAAAATCAATTTCGATTCCACCACGAGTCATTTTTTCTGCAATTTCTTTTGCATTTACATTTGAAACGTCTACATAATCTTGTAACCAATTATAAGAAACTAACATGTTTGTCCTCCTTACACCCGTTTAAATTGTGCTAAAAAGCGCATATCATTTGTATAGAAATGACGAATATCATCAATATCGTGCTTGAGCATAGCCAATCGCTCTACACCCATTCCAAATGCAAAGCCACTGTACTTACTAGAATCAAACCCACTCATTTCTAAAACTCGTGGATGAACCATTCCAGCACCCAACACTTCTATCCAGCCTGTATGTTTACAGATTCGACAGCCTTGTCCTTTGCATATTCCGCAAGAAACATCTACTTCAACAGAAGGCTCTGTAAACGGGAAAAAGCTAGGACGTAAGCGAATTTCTCGATCAGCGCCGAAAAATTGTTTAACAAAAGCATCTAAAACTCCTTTTAAATCGCTCATTCTAACATTTTCATCTACAAATAACCCTTCAATTTGCATAAATTGATGTGAATGAGTCGCATCATCATCGTCACGACGAAACACTTTACCTGGACAGATAATTTTAACAGGGCCTTTCCCTTGGTGCTGCTCCATTGTCCGAGCCTGAACGGGTGATGTTTGAGTTCTTAATAAAAGTTCCTCTGTAAAATAAAATGAATCTTGCATATCTCTTGCTGGGTGATTTTTAGGTAAATTTAAAGCTTCAAAATTATAATAATCAATCTCTACTTCTGGGCCTTGAGCAACAGAAAAGCCTAAGCCAATAAATGCATCCTCTACTTCTTCTATTACAGCTGTTAAAGGGTGCTTTGCCCCTATCTGAATAGGTCGACCTGGTAAAGTAACATCGATGCTTTCTGAGGCTAGTTTTGCTTCAACCTCTAGCTCTTCTAATTTTTGTTCCTTTTGTTCAATTTCTTCTTTAATTGTATCGCGAACGACGTTCACTACTTGTCCAATTAATGGTCTTTCTTCTGCTGAAAGCTTTCCCATACCTCTTAATACTTCTGTAATGGGTCCCTTTTTACCCAAATACGAAATTCTGACCTCTTGTAACTCTTTTTTAGTGGAAGCATTTTTGATTTGAGATAATGCTTCTAGCTTGAGTTTTTCTAATTGTTCACGCATCCTGATATCCTCCTTATTACTTTTAGAAAGTTCCATTTAACTGATCAAAAAAACCATCGTTCCTTTAAAAAAGGGACGATGGCTCGCGGTACCACCCTTATTTATAAGACGATCACTCACCTTATACACTTCTTTATCATAACGGTATTTACCGTAACACTTTACCATAAGAAATCGTTACATTTGTATGTACATTCTTATATTTACAGCGTCAGCTCCAGAGTGAATTCAATATCTCTTACCATAGGAATGTTTTCAGTCTAAGACATTCCTTCCCTAAATGGCAGGGTTATATTTACTACTCTCCTTCAAGGCCTTTCTCTTTTTCAATTGATTTATATTATAGGGAAACTTAGCGTTTGTTGCAACCATGTTTGTCATTTTATTAAGAACTTTTAAAGTAATACATTAAAATCCCTGACGCCACAGCAACATTCAATGATTGCGATTGACCTAAAATAGGAATATACACATTTTCTTGGCATTCATTTAAAAGCTCCTTCGCTACCCCTTCTCCTTCATTTCCAACGATTAAGGCAAAGGATTTAGGGACCTGGATCGACGTATATTCGAGCGCTCCGTGAATAGCGGTTCCAAAAACAGGCATATTGGCCGCTTTGACTTCTTGAATCATTTTTAGTAAAGTTCCTTGAATAATTGGGAGATGAAAAAGTGCTCCTTGTGTTCCTCGAATCACCTTACTATTATATAAATCTGCACAACCATCACCTAAAACAACCCCTGTCATTCCACACGCTTCTGCTGTCCGAATCATCGTACCGACATTCCCAGGATCCTGAACACGATCAATGAGTAACCATTGTCCTGTAGTTGCCATTTTATCCGGTAAGCTTGGTTTTTTTAGAATGGCTATTACTCCTTGTGGGGTTGGGGTTTCGGTTAACTCTTTCAACACTTGCTTTGTAACCATAATTAAGGGCTGACGAGAGTCTGTCCACTTTTGCGGTATTTCCATATCGTCTGTAATTAAAATGGCCTCCATCACTAGATTCGCCTTCATCGCTTCCTCTACTAGATGAAAGCCTTCCACGATAAATTTCCCCGCTTTATCTCTACCTTTTTTTGATTGAAGCTTTTTCCAATTTTTAATTTGTTCATTTTTGACCGATTCAATTCGTTTCATACTTGCACTCCTTCTATCTAATGTTTCCATCATACCATTTTTTTGTTCATAATCTAGTGTCATATGGGCAAACTATTATTGTTATCCTCAAAATTAGAAAGGAGTATACAAATATGAACTTCAATTTACGTAATGCCATTATGGCCAATATCAAGGGAAGCACTGAACAGGATGTGGAGGCAACGATCGTTGATGCTCTTCAAAAGGGCGAAGAAAAAATGTTGCCTGGTCTTGGGGTTCTTTTTGAAGTGTATTGGAATCAAGCCAATGAAGAACAAAAATCCGAAATGTGTCAGCAAATTAGTGATGGTCTCCAATAACATCACAGTAACTCAATAAAATAAAATCATAATCAGACTGAGTACTCACGAACTGTGGAAACTTGGTCTTTTTTTATGCTTCTCTTTTTTCACAAAGCACATTCCATTTTTTCACCATCACAATAACGGTCCAATTTCTTACGAGCAGCACGAGTAAAAAGGTCATCCACATAAAAAACCAATAATTGAGTTCATTATTTTTTTCAACTATTAATTGATACACAATAACAAAAATCAAACTTAAAACGATTGTAATATACGAATTTTTATATGAATTAGAAATAATAACATTTCTTTGACTATAATCTTCCAGTTTATTTAAAGCCTTATATGAGAAATAATAGCTACATATTGAAAGTAAGGTGAATGTAAATATAACAAGTGTTTCTAAATAGAGCAAGAATATTCTCCTCTTTTCTTTTCCATCTGTACAAATGTATTGCATAACCTTAAAGAAATTATACACTGTAAACTTTACGAGGACTTTTTAGAAATGTTTCATTTTTCTTACGTATTTTTTCATACTTAAACCCATTTAATGAAAGCGGAATGATTAGGTTTTGATTTCCACTTCAGGTAGATGCTTTCCCAAGGGCTTGTCTTCAGCTAACTCTGACTACGCAGAGCTTCGTCAGAGTGGATCTTCACACGGCGCTGATCCTTTGGGAGTCACTACTTACCGTTACAATCTACAAGCTGATCATAAATAGTTAGGACATTTTTATAATAATAGTTCGATTTCGTTCACTAAAAAAGCAATGATGAATTAGACTCACTTAATAAAGAAACTCTTCTCCTTACAAAATCATAAAAATCAAAAAGAAAACCCTTCTTATTAAGATTACTTAGAATGAGTTAGCTCTGATGTAAAACAACAAAAAAACACCTTTAAGCATTTGTTCATTCGAACATTACTTGAAAGGTGTCTCGATTCTCTTATTCAATATAATAGCCTCTACCAGCAAAAAGCTCTGTGCTGAGTTCGACTATTTAATTATAAGTGATTTTTTCTACTGTTTCTTTATCCAGTTTTTTAATAACCTCTGTTATAAGCTTGACCGTATTTTCGTAATCATCACGATGTAGCATAGCGGCATGAGTATGAATATAACGTGTTGGAACAGTTATCGATAATGCGGGTACTCCATTTGCTGTTAAATGAATCGCACCTGAATCCGTTCCTCCTCCTGGCATCAAATCAAATTGATACGGGATATTACACTCGTCTGCCGTATTCGTCACAAAATCTCTTAAGTCTTTATGTCCAATCATTGAGGCATCATATAAAACGATTTGAGGTCCATCGCCCATTTTAGCTAAGGCTTCCTTTGCCGTTACACCAGGTGTATCTCCAGCAATTCCAACATCTACTCCGAAGCCAATATCAGGCTGAATTAAATGAGCGGAAGTTCTTGCTCCTCTTAATCCTACCTCCTCTTGTATCGTTCCTACTCCATATACAATATTAGGATGCTGTTCGTCCTTTAGAGACTTTAGAACATCTATTGCAATTGCACAACCGATACGATTATCCCAGGCTTTAGCCATTAATAACTTTTCATTTTTCATGACTGTAAACTCACATACAGGCACTACTGAATCGCCAGGTCTAACACCAAATTCGATCGCTTCTTCTTTGCTTGTAGCACCAATATCAATAAACATTTCTTTTTTATCAACTGATTTTTTTCTAGCCTCAGCTGGTAAAATATGTGGAGGTTTTGAGCCGATTACTCCAGGAATATTTCCTTCCTTCGTCATAATCGTTACTCGTTGAGCGAGCATAACCTGCTCCCACCAGCCTCCAACCGTTTGAAAGCTGAGAAAGCCTTTATCATCAATACTAGTGACCATAAAGCCGATTTCATCTAAATGCCCCGCTACCATAATCTTTGGACCATTTTCATCTCCTATTTTTTTTGCTACTAATGAGCCTAATCTATCCGTTTCGACTTCATCAGCATAAGGAGTTATGTATTGAGTCATAACCTCTCTAGCCTCTTTTTCATTACCAGAAATAGCATTAGCATCCGTTAAATCCTTTAGCATCTGTAATGTTTCATCTAATTTTGTCATTAGAAAACCTCCCTTTCCTTCTTCCTAAGTATAGTCAAAAGCTTTAAACAACTCAAACTAAAGCTAATGGGTTTAATCAAACGAATGTTGATCATGATTATTTTGACCAAATTGTACAGTTTACATTAGAATATAACTATTCATATTTTTACCTCATTCTATTAATATAATAATAGACCTAAAAAATTTTTTAAAAAAAAGCGCAACCAATCTTACTCTCGTTCGTATAGACTATAATAAAGGCTATTTTATATTTGACCCAGAACAGAAAGGGGCCATACACATGGGCGTTATATTATTTCGATTATTGCTTCTTATCGCCATTCTTGTAATTGCGTATAGTGCATTAAGATACCTTTTTCATCCTAGAAGAAAGCTAGAGGTTGCACATGATAAAAGACAATTTTTCTTTTTAGATGATGACAAAAATGTTCGAAAGAATTTTTTGGTTACCTATAAAGGAGTTATGTTTGAGGGAGAAAAATATTTAGGAACGACTAATGATTCTTTTCAAATTGTGTCTATTTATATGTGGGCAAGAAAAACAGAGAATTTAAAAGGTTTATCTCGTGAGGATTTTTCCTTTATTGAAGAGGATATTGCCCTTCGCTATCCTAATGCGAAAATTAATTGGAAAAGTCCTATCAAGGAACTTCTTACCGAACAAAAAAAGAAATAGTAAGAATATCATCCTTACCGCTACTTAAAACTTGAACTAGCAATGCTACCGCTAACATAATCAAATAAAAAAAGTCCGGGTCAATTCTCGGGCTTTTTTAGCTTTTTCTCTTTTAATAAATACCTATTGAATGCTGTAAAATAGGCTGCAGTTAAGCCAGTGTGCGCAAAGCCATCTACTTAACGGATACTTCCTTCCAACCTTTACTCAAACGCTAGGACGTAAAAAAATCATTCCATTTAATAACCACTTGTTTTTTCCTCGAAAAGAGAAAGCTAATAAGTAAAAGTAAGGTAAGAGCTATTGCACTATATAAAGGCATTTGATGGATTATATCTCCAAAGGCTGTAAAAATGATAGCTGGTGGCAAAATAAACAAAAAAGAACGAAATATATATTGCTGGTAGTTCTGAGTAGATTCATAGACATATAGAGAAACGATATGAAAGTGAATAAATGGTATCATTCTCATAATCATTAGCTGACTATTACTAAGCTCTCTATTTTTTCCAAGTAACTTTACTTTAATGGTCAAAAGTTTTTGCTCCATACTTGGGAAAATCTTAAGAAGCCAATAAAATAATGCACTCGTTATTCCTAACCCTATGATAGAAAAAATAGAGCCGTATCCTAATCCAAATAGATAGCCGCCGATCATACAAGTAATTAAAACCGGTATGAAAAGAAAGGGTCTTATTAAATGCAATAAAATAAAAAATAAAGGTGCAATCCATCCACTTTTTTCAATCATCTGTGTTGCTACCTCTATTTTCTCATGCATTCATAATCCCTCCTATGCCTTTACTAATATCATATGCTTGGCTTTAAAGGATCATGAAAAGGATTAGAACAAACTGTAACAAAAGTAAGACTGGAATTCCAACGGAAAATCGTTTATGTAACGTTTTATGGCGATACACTTTCATCGCATTAAAAACCCCAAAGCTGCCCCCTAACAATGCAATGATAAAAAGGGCTTTTTCGGGAATTCTCCTTTGCTTTTTTTGGGCTCTGCGCTTATCTTGTCCCATAACAGAGTAACCGATAAAATTAATGATCACTAAGTAAGCGGCCAATGCTGTCATCATTTTTTTACACCTCAATTGCTGTTTTTTTTTGTTAAAAAAAGCGTAGACAATGTCTACGCTCCTTTATGTTATGCATTTAAACTTGCTTTTGCTTTCTCAGCAAGCTCTGTAAAAGCTTTTTCATCATTAATAGCTAAATCAGCAAGGATTTTACGATTCACGTTAATTTCTGCTAATTTTAATCCGTGCATTAAACGGCTGTAAGAAAGACCGTTAATACGAGCAGCCGCATTGATACGTGTAATCCAGATTTTACGGAAGTCACGTTTCTTTTGACGACGATCACGGTATGCATATTGTAAGGACTTCATTACTTGTCCTTGTGCAGATTTAAATAATGTATGTTTTGAACCGAAATAACCTTTTGCTAACTTTAACACCTTTTTGCGACGACGACGCGCAACATAACCGCCTTTAACTCTTGGCATTGAAGTTACCTCCTTTTTTTATCCGAAGCGAATTAATTATTTTTTGTAAGTTAACATTTGACGAATACGTTTGAAATCGCCTGAGTGTACAATAGCAGATTTTCTTAATTTACGTTTCTGCTTCTGAGATTTATGACCGAACATATGGCTTGTGAATGCGTGAGCACGCTTAAGCTTTCCAGTTCCAGTCTTTTTAAAACGCTTAGCAGCGCCTCTGTGTGTTTTCATTTTAGGCATAACAGAAGTCCTCCTTTGTCAAGTTCAATCTTACTTTTCAACTTTAGGTGCTAAGATTAAGAACATACTACGTCCTTCCATCTTAGGTTTCGATTCCACAACTGCCACATCTTCACATTCCTTAGCTAAACGCTCTAAAACGTCTTTACCAATCTGTGAATGTGTAATAGCACGTCCACGGAAACGAATGGCCGCTTTTACTTTATCCCCTTTTTCGAGGAATTTGCGGGCATTACGAAGCTTAGTATTAAAGTCATTATCTTCAATGGTTGGGCTCAAACGAACTTCCTTAACATTAATGATTTTTTGCTTTTTACGTGCTTCTTTTTCTTTCTTTTGTTGCTCATAACGAAACTTTCCGTAGTCCATAATTCGACATACCGGTGGTTTTGCATTTGGAGCTACACAAACTAAATCAAGATTTACATTTTGTGCCATTTCTAACGCTTCAAATTTTGATTTCACACCAATTTGATCACCATTTGCTCCAATTAGTCGTACTTCACGAGCACGAATTCCTTCATTGACCAACATGTCTTTACTAATAATCAGCCACCTCCAAAAGATTTTAGCGGATCAAAGCAGTCATCCAAATGGATGATGTTATTAACTTAATCAGCAGAAAAAAAGTGTAGACGCAACACGCCCACACTTTGATCATTCACATTCATGAATCCCAATCATACCTGGCAACTACACATAGCGTCAATCAGGTGAGAAGCGGGCGCTTCTGCTTGCTTTGTTTCCTTCATTCAATTCGAAGTTAACTATAACATAGTCAATTTAAAAATGTCAACTCAAAAATGACCGACTTAGTTATTTTAACCAATATCCTAAATAAATGCAATGATAATTTAATATTTTTTCCAAAATTCATCTTTTTATTACAT
Source organism: Alkalihalobacillus trypoxylicola (assembly GCF_001590785.1). Taxonomy (GTDB): domain Bacteria; phylum Bacillota; class Bacilli; order Bacillales; family Bacillaceae_D; genus Alkalihalobacillus; species Alkalihalobacillus trypoxylicola. Next base: position 514,225 of record NZ_LTAO01000012.1, on the reverse strand, counting down.
TTTTCTTAGTATTTCTGCTCGCTTTGAACGACACTTTTTACTCTTACATTCTAATCTTCTTTTCTTAACATTTCACCATTCGTCGCATCTAAAATGTAATCGATATCCTCACCGCTTGTCTCTTTTACTTCAACTTCAAAAATCTCCACATTGTTTTCTTTATACAATTGCCAACCTTCTATTTGACCATCCGTATCGTCAGCTACAATTTGCAGCAGCTCCTCAGGATTTAATATGTTTTCTAAATCTAGAATTTCAGATGCTAATTCATTCAAATCCTCTTGGTCGAGGGTTTCTTGCTCTTCTTTTAAAATCTCCTCTGTATTAGCGTCTATTTCTAGCTCATATTCCTTCACTTGATCTGTTCCTTGAATGTTATAATAAAGCACAGAAAAATCATTATCTAACTCTATCTCCGTAATATCATCAGCTTGGAAGTGTTCTTTAAAAATCTCCACGGCTTGTTTCCAGTCCACCTTTATTTCTTCAGTTCGAAGATCAGGTTTAGCATCCATTGTTTGCTCTTCTTCACTAGCTCCGCCACCTTCATCAACTGGGCTTTCATTGACATCAGGTGCACCATTATTACATCCAAAAAGTACGAAACTCGTTCCAATTACATACATCCATTTTTTCATCTTTATCTCACCTTTTTATTTTTTAATCTTCCACAAAGGCTCGATTTTAAAACTATTTTTTAAAAAATAAAGACAATCATCAGACATACTCTACTGTAAGGAAGCAGGTAATAAATCGTAGGAAAGAGACTGGGAAGAGAAAACCCTCCTTCTTAGGAAAAAGAAGGAGGATGTTTTTAAACGGGTAGATTCTCTATGATAGACGTATGATAGCGGACACATGGCACCGAGACTTCAGTGATAGGGGGTGGCCATGCTGAAATCTCTTTTAAAAAAGATAGTACTAGACAAAGAGTGCTGTGGGAAACGAGCAGCCGACCACCTAACATGAGTGTCATATATTCATTCATGTGTCCCAAATTTGAGTAATGATTATTTTTTTATTTCTATGCTAAGTTGATTGATAAACTCTTCTAAAGATAAGGAATCTGATTTTTGCTCTCCATATTTTCGAATATTGACAGCATTTGCTTCCACTTCTTTATCCCCTAAAACAAGCATATATGGTGTTTTCTGCATTTGAGCCTCACGAATTTTGTAGCCCAGCTTTTCGTCACGTTCATCGATTACCACTCTAGCTCCAATTGCTTGTAATTGCTCTTGTACCTTTTTCGCATAATCTAAATGAACATCTGGTGATACAGGTATTATTTGAGCCTGTACAGGGGCTAACCATGTTGGAAAGGCACCTTTATATTCTTCTAATAAAAAGGCTACGAAGCGCTCCATCGTAGAAACAACTCCACGGTGAACTACAACTGGGCGATGCTGCTGACCGTCCTCACCTACATACGTTAAGTCAAAGCGTTCTGGAAGTAAGAAATCCAACTGAACGGTTGAAAGGGTTTCATCCTTTCCTAGCGCTGTTCGAACTTGCACATCAAGTTTTGGACCATAAAAAGCCGCTTCTCCCTCTGCTTCATAATAATCTACATCTAGATCATCCATAGCTTCTTTTAACATAGCTTGCGCCTTATTCCACATATCATCATCGTCAAAGTACTTTTCTTTATCCTCCGGATCACGATAAGAAAGGCGGAATTGATATTCATTAATATCAAAATCTTTGTACACCTCTGTAATTAAATGCACAACTCTTATAAACTCTTCCTTAATTTGATCAGGTCGGCAAAAAATATGAGCATCATTTAAAGTCATTCCACGAACACGCTGAAGACCTGATACAGCACCTGACATTTCATAACGATGCATCATCCCAAGCTCAGCAATTCGTAATGGTAGTTGACGATAGCTACGCATATCTTGCTTATAAACCATCATATGGTGTGGGCAATTCATTGGACGAAGAACAAACTCTTCATTATCACGTTCCATTACTGGAAACATATCTTCCTGATAATGATCCCAATGACCAGAAGTCTTATAGAGCTCAGAGCTTCCTAAGATTGGCGTATAAACATGCTGATAGCCTAATCGTTCTTCTTTATCTACAATATATCTTTCAATAATTCTTCTGACCGTCGCTCCTTTAGGAAGCCATAGCGGTAGTCCTTGACCAACCTTTTGTGATAGAGCAAAGATACCTAGCTCTTTTCCTAGCTTACGATGATCTCTTTCTTTTGCTTCTTCTAATAGTCGTAAATGCTCTTTTAAGTCCTCTTTCGTGAAAAAGACCGTTCCATAAACTCGTTGTAGCATTTTATTTTTACTATCACCACGCCAATATGCTCCAGCAAGACTTAGCAGCTTGAATTCTTTTATTTTATTCGTAGACGGAACGTGAATACCACGACATAAATCAAAAAAATCACCTTGCTCATAAATCGTTACCTGCTCATTTTCTGGAATCGCTTCAATCAGCTCTAGCTTATAAGGATCATTGATTTCCTTAAAGCGACGAATGGCTTCATCACGGCTGACCTCTACTCTAGTAACAGGCAGATTTTCACCAATAATTTTTTTCATTTCCTTCTCGATTTTGATTAAATCTTCTGGAGTAAGATTTTCTTCAGCATCTATATCATAATAAAATCCACCTTCAATAACCGGTCCGACACCGAATTTCGTGTTTGGATATAAGCGCTTAATAGCTTGAGCCATCAAATGGGCTGTACTATGTCTCATGACCTCTAAAGCATCCTGACTTCCAGCTGTCAAAATCTCAATATCACCACTGTTTAATAAAGGAGTTGTTAAATCAACAAGCTCACCATTAAATTTACCAGCATACGCTTTTTTCTTTAAGCCAGGACTTATCGATTGTGCGATAGCCTCTGTAGAAATTCCTTTTTCAAACTCCTTTTTTGATCCATCAGGAAATTGAATTTCAATCTTTTCACTCATGTTATACACTCCCTTAATACATTTTATTAAAAGATGGATTTGCTCATTTACGGAAAAAAAGACATAAAAATAACCCGTCCCAAAATAAGGGACGAGTAATCGTCGTGTTTCCACCCTTTTTTTCAGTGTTCACTTACTTAGTAACACCGACTCCTCATACATGATAACGGAATGCGAGCCGGCAACAGCTAATTCATAAATGTTTCACTGCCGCAGTTCAGAGGTGGTAAAGCTTGATTCCATGTTAGGAAGCTCTCAGCTTTGCTTCCCTCTCTTATAAACCGGTTTATTCAAACTTCTTGTCCTCGTCCTTACTTCTGTCATGTGCAATATCCTTAATATGTAGTATTATAGGCAGTGTTTCTAACAAAAGCAAGTAGAACATTAATCATTTGTTTTTTCAAAGAAAAAATCTTGTAACGGCAGAACCTTTAAACCCTCTTGAAAAATTGCCTGTAAAGATACATTCACTCCATCATCTGGGTCCTCGGTAAATAATTTAACTTCCTTAGGTACTAGGCTCACTAAGGGACTAATCACCATTTCTTCAATATTCAGCCCATGCTCAAATATAAGATCGACTTCTAAATAAAATAAAATTTCCTCTTGTGTGATCTTTCGAAAGTTAGAGTCATAAAAAGTGAAATTCCGATCATGCAGCACATAAATTCTTTCGTATTTCGCTGGCGTATTCTTAAGGTAATATCGAAAATTTTCGATCATATTTTGATATTCCTGCTCTAGCATATATTCATCTATCGCCATCTCCACACAATCAATTAATAATTCTCCATATTCCTTTAAACGAAAAGTTAAGAATGGCTCATAATAGAAGGTCGTTCCTTCTTCAAGCGATTGAGCAAAGGTTTGATAAATATAACTAAAACGATCAAAATAAGGAAACATTGCTGGTAAATCTTCTCTATCTCCTTCTAAAATAGTTAAAGCGATTGTTAAAATTTGCTCTTTCTCTTCTTGGCTGCGGAAATAAAAGATATTTTCGATAATATCTAGTATCCACTCTTCTTCTTTTGACCCAATAACATAATCGGTTAGAACAGATGTAATAAGTGGATGAAAAGAATCATAAAAATTTACATGTTCATTAAGATATTGAAGTTGGATCGACTCTCCTCCATTTAAAGCAACCTTTGCTTCCAACCCAACCTTTGAAAATTTAGTAAAGTATGATTGCAATTGATAGTATAGTTGTTTGCAATGCTGCTCCTCTTCAAAGTGAATAGCTATCAACATCTATTCCTCCTTCTCTTGCAAGTAACGCCGTTCCAAAACTAAAAGCGACCCCACTCACTTCCATACAAAATTTATCCGAACTCTTTACTAATCAAGCCTACTTCCATCCTATGTTGACAGTTTGAAAACATGACAAGTTCCTAAAAAAATTGTGTAGCTTTTCAAATTACTAACATAACTTTCTCAATTATTCGTTTTAGCATTATGTTTGTATGGTATCGCCTAAAGCTGGTACAAAAGCTTTTTTCAAAAGATTTATGTAACGAAACGTGAGATGGATGCAAACGCAAATATCCTCCTTCTTATTATAAAGAAGGAGGATATTTATAGACTCTCTATGAAATTCTTAATCTAGCGAATCGACTTTTTATAAAAAGGTTAGTTTGGCAGCACATCACCGGACGCGGAGTGCCTTGAGGAAGAGAACGGCCTGAGCACCTAAATCTGTGGAATTCCATATTCATGAATATGGTTCCAGCCTCTTCCAGCCCCAATCGTTTTCTTAAAATGAAGACTAGTTTTGCATAATAAAATCTTTTTCAGCTGTTTCATTTTCTTCGAATCGACGAATGATTTCATAAGAAGTATTCCGTTGAGCTGGGATTTTACCAGCTTCACGAATGAGCTGTAGAGTTTGATTGGTGTTTACTTTATGAGTAGTATTAGCTGCTGATACAACATTTTCCTCCATCATTGTGCTTCCAAAGTCATTGCAGCCATATTGAAGAGAAAGCTTTCCTACCTCTGGTCCCATCGTCACCCATGATGATTGGAAATTCTTAATGTTATCTAAGAATATACGCGATATAGCCACATTTTTTAAATAGTCACGTGGAGTCAATTTCTTGTATTTACGAAGCGCTGTATTTTCAGGCTGTAATAGCCAGGAAATATAAGCTGTAAAACAGCCGGTTTCATCCTGTGCATCACGAACTCTTTGCATGTGTAGAGCACGCTCTTCATAGGATTCACCAAAGCCAATAACCATTGTAGCCGTACCAAACATCCCCACTTTTTTGGTTGCCTTCATCGCATCGAGCCACTGGTCAGAGGTTACCTTTAAACGACTAACACGCAGTCTCGTTTCCTCTGTTAAAATTTCAGCTCCACCACCCGGCATACTATCTAGTCCAGCTTTATGTAATTCCGATAATACTTCCTCAATGGATAGATTAGATACCTCTGCAATTTTCCAAATTTCTGCTGGTGAAAATGAATGCATCCAAATAGACGGAAATCTCTTTTTAATGCCTTTTAATAAATCTGTATAATAATCAAGCTTTAAGTCTGGATTCGTTCCGCCCTGCATGAGTATTTCTGTACCACCCACATCTAGAGTTTCCTGTACTTTGCGATAAATAACCTCATTGTCTAATACATAGCCCTCTTTAGAATTGGGAGGACGGTAAAAGGCACAAAAACTGCAATACGTATCACAAAAGTTTGTATAGTTAACATTACGACCAATGACAAAGGTTGTAACTGGCTCTGGATGCCACTTTTTCATTATCTCGTTAGCAACCTCACCGATTCTTTCCACTTCATCACTTTCATAGAGTTTCACGGCATCATCCATTGAAATACGTTCACCATTCAATGCACGATTAAGTATTGTATCGATGCTCATGATTTTTAACCCCCATCTATCAATCTAGGATATGTTCATCGTATCACAAATAATGATATTCGGAAAGAGAACAGTCTTATAATCATGATGCTTTAAAGGACCTTAGAATGTACTTTTTTTAGAAAAACAACACCATAGTCATCTCTGTACTAATGAGTCGTCATCAATCATTTTGATACTATACTAAAGAAAAAAACCACCCATATCAACGGCGGTTTTTCCCTTTAACTTCTACAGCTCTTGAAAAATGTCGAATTCTCTCCATAATTCTTTTTGCTTTTAATTCTTCAATTCCACCTTTATTTGAAAAAGATAAGTGATTCTCTAATTCATCATAATCAAAATTAGATGTAAATAAGGTCGGTAGCTTCTCTAGCATCCGATGCTGAAGAATAGCCCCTAAAATATCATCACGAATCCAAGCAGACATCGTTTCGGCTCCAATATCATCTAGAATTAAAACCGACGATGTTTTTAAAGCCTCTAGCTTCTCTTGTAAGGATCCATCACCGATAGCCTGTTTCATTTCGCGAAAAAAGTCAGGTGTATAAACAATGAATGTTTCAATGTGCCGTTTTTTCAAACGATTAGCAATGGCTCCCATTATATAGGTTTTACCGACACCAAAACGACCATAAAGATATAGTCCATTTCCATCCTCACCCGGCCGTACATTCTCTGCAAAGTCTAAAGCCTTCACACATGCTTCTTCTCTTGATTCATCAATATCAAGAGATTCAAAAGAGGATTGTAAAATTTCCTTTGGTACATATAGTGATTGAATTAATTGATTTTGTTTTTTTTGCTGCTCTTCATCTAGCTTTAAGGAACAAGGATGATAGGTCAGCTCTAATGCTTCTCGATTGACCGTGATATCAGGCTGATATCCTTTCATCATATTAGGACATGCTTGTAATCCTGGACACTCTTGACAATTTTGATGCTCCTTCTTATATTCAAAAAGCTTAATTAAACTATTATCTAGTACTTTCTCCGTTATATTAGGCTTATTTTGCAGTGCTGATACAATCAAAGGATCACGTAATAATTCTACTCTTAAATGATGAATAGATTCATTGATTTGCGGGTTAGGCTTCCATGAATTCAAGGCAGATTGAATTGATTTCATATCTACACCTCCTTACTAAAAAAATTAGTCACGATTATATTGTTTAAGCATTTTCTCAAATCTCTCTTTTGCATTTGAGGCTGCTTGCTTCTGTGATTCCGTATTTTCTTGACTTTCCTCTACTTTATTTTTTTGCTGCTTCTCTTCTATTAACCATTTTGGTAGCTGTTCTTGCCTAATCTGCGGCTGATGACTAGAGTAGCGTTTTGAATGATTTTGTGTATTCTTCTTCTTTTCCTGCTCCATGCGAGCAAGAGTCATCGCTTCTGGGACCGTCTTAACCTTTTTTCTTGCCCAATGGGCACCAATTTTCTCAATAAAGGCTTTCGATAGCTTCATATCATTTTGCCACAAAACATAATCTACTAATACATTTATGACCCCTGGATTAAGGTGGTGATCGATAAACAGAGATTCTATAATTTTCAAATCGGCTAAAGCTGGTTTAGCTCCATCCGATCGGATTTCTAATAGAATAAAAGGAGCGGTTGTCTCATAGAAATGGATGGTTTGCTCTTCTTCGGTTTTCAACTCTTTTTCTTTTGTTACTCGTTGATTGAGCGGTTGTGTTTTCATTCCTAGTGAAGGTGGCTCATTTCCATGCTCTACTTTATACCAGTCCTGACATTTTTTCCTTAACTCATCAAGCTGAATCACATCATCCTGAACCATTGCTTTAGATATGATTTGACTCATTTCTAAAGGTGAAATTTGATAGATGAATGCTAAACGAATAATTAAAGAACGAACTTCATCTGTTAATGCCTCCTCTGGAACAATTAAAGAGGATAAATCATTTTTCATTAAATCAAAATCGAAATCATTCTCTGTAAATGCTAAATCCGATTCTCTCTCTTGATTTAGAAGTTGCCTTTCATTTCCCACTTGAAGGGTTTCAGCCGTTTCAGATTGAAGATTAGCAACAATTTCTGAATGATGCAAGGAAGTAAATACTTCATCAAACGAATAGGTTAGCTCTTCATATTCTTCTTTCAAAAATGAAGCAACTGAAAAACGCTCTCGTAAAAGCCTAAATTGCTTTTTACCAATTCGATTAAGCAGGTATACACTTAACACATCGTCTGTTAAGAATCTCTGTGGTGACATAGGAGGCTGCAATTGATAAAGGTAGCTTGATTGCTTATCGTCCTTTTTTTTGAACGTTTTTAACAGTCCAATTGCTTCTAGCTTTTTCCTTTCCTCATAAATCGTTTGTAGAGGTAAAGACATTTGTGTCATCAACTGTCGATGTGCGTGTTCATCACTCCAATATTGGTCGCTCTCAAGCATTTGATACATCGTAATATATAGACTATGGGCCGTTGCCCCAACTAATGGCTGATATAATAACGTAAGCGCCTGGATATCGTTTTCTGTTAATTGAGTCAAAGTGCGGATCGAGAAAGAATCGACAGGCAATAATTGTTTCCAATGCCAACTCAAAAAAAGCCCCTCCCTTCATTTCTAATATATGTTTTCTTGAACAGCCAATCATGTGTAAAAAAGAGCCCTCAGCGTCTAGGCGCTTTAAGCTCTTTCAGCAATTAGCGGGGTTTATCCATTAATTCAGTCAGTTCTTTTATAAATACATTTATATCTTTAAATTGTCTGTATACAGAGGCAAAGCGAACATAAGCTACATCATCGATATCAGCTAATTGTTCCATCACGAATTCGCCAACATCATGACTTTGCACCTCATTTTTACCTTTTCCTCTTAATTCTCTTTCTACATTTGCAACGATACTTTCAAGAGTATCTAATGAAACAGAACGTTTTTCACAGGCACGAATTAAACCACGCAAAATCTTATCACGATTAAATTCCTGTCTTGTTCCATCTTTTTTCACAACAATCAATGGAATTTCTTCTACCATTTCGAAGGTTGTAAATCTCTGATTACACTCTTCGCATTCTCTTCTTCTTCTGATCGAACGACCTTCATGACTTGGTCTTGAATCTAATACCCTAGTACCGATATGATGACAAGTCGGACATCGCATATTACCATCTCCAGTTTTTAACCAAAACCTAATTTAGGTTATTTTTCTCTTTTAATCTGGAAAGCAAGTCATTACTATTCCTACTATAGGACGTTTCATTTAGAAGTATTTCTATGAGCTGTCCGAAAATATTTATGACCCTTCACTATTTCTATCATATAAAAAATTAAGAGATGTGACAAGCTACTAAAGTAGTTGATCTCCTAACCCTGTTCCAATAAAGCTTAGCTCTTTATCAAGCTGCTGATAAAATGATAGAAGAACCTTTCTACTTTTACCAAAATCTGAAGGTAATATAGAGTCCGTAGAAACCGAAAAATCTACTGCTGTTTTAAAAGGCTTGACCGTAATAACGGTTGCTACGATTAATTGTTTTTTTCCTTTTTTCTCATTCCCTACAATTTCACCACGATCTAATTCATAACGTTTAATACCAAAACCTTGATCTTTAATGACCTTTTCTACTGCTTTCATCACGTTTTCCTTTGAAGCCTTATAATATCTAGTTTTTAGTTCCTCTGTTTGATGCGCTTCTCTTGTTTCCGTTCGGTTACTTGAAATAAATACGATAAAATCACGAAAGCCCATACATTTCACCCATTTTCTCTTATGTAATACTATAATCATATCACATTCTGCTCATTTTTTGGACAAAAATCTGTCTCAGCACTAGATACTAAAAGGTCATCTCGGTGATCAGGTGAGCGCCTAACAAAGCCACTAGTCATTAAGAAATGCAAATCACACTCATACCAAAATCTTCTATTTATAAATAGAACGATAAAAAACGAAGAACTTTTTCCTAAATGAGGAACGTTCTTCGTTTTTTTAGAGAAAATGAGCGAATAGAAAATTGAAGAACACCTGAGGAATTGGCGCGTATCTGAAAAATTCAAGAGTGGGATTTATCCAGAGAGGAGACTGAAGTATTGCCCCCATTTCTCGTGTATTCTTACACTCCATCACCTTCCAATCATTCGCCATTTCCAAATCCAGCTTTTAAAGATGTCCCAGCTTACTTTCTCTTTCTTCAAGATTTTTTATTTATAAAATAGTGAGATGGTCAGCTCCACATTTTCAAAATCGTTTCGATTTGTTGATAGGTAGCTTCTAACGAACCATTGTTATCAATAATGGCGTCGGCTCGTTCCTTCTTATCGATTAATTTCCATTGTGAGTGGATGCGAGCTAATGCTGTTTCACGGTCGTATTGATTTCGTTGCATTAATCGCTCTAATTGTACGTTTTCGTCCACATAAACTAACAATACTTTATCGACCAAATAAAATAATTGACTTTCATAAAGCAATGGAATATCCATGACGATTTGTTGATAATTTTGCTTTTGATAGTGTTCCTTTTCTAAGAGCATTTGAGAGCGAACAGCAGGATGAACGATGTCATTAAGCTTCAAGCGTTTTTGCTCATCATCAAAAATAAGCTTGCCTAATTTTGGACGATTTATCTGTTTCGAAGACAATAAAATGTCAGCTCCAAAATGATTGATGATTTCTATATAAGCAGGCTGACCTGGCTCAACGACTTGCCTAGCAATCTGATCCGCATCAACTATTGGAATCTTTTTATTTTTTAAGTAGTTTGAAACGGTTGATTTACCGCTTGCAATTCCACCTGTTAAACCGATGATAAGTGACATAATTGTTACTCCTATTCCATCACAAGCTCGAGACACCTAATATAATTAAAAGTAGCCCCGGGATAAATGAGAATTTCTGCATCCAGTTTGAAGAAGAAAAATAATGTCCGAATTTCATTCCTACAGTGAGGAAAAGTGCACTCATACAAGCGACACAAATAGCTAATAAAAGAGGAGGGAATCCTATTAAGGCAGCTCCTATCCCTGCACCAAATGCGTCGAGAGATAAAGCTAATCCTAACAGGATCGCTTCTCTTCCACTTATCGTCCCTGAGTCATCTAAATCGGCTGACATAGGGTGTCTTAGCACACGTATAACAACACCTAATGTTTTAATTTCAAAATTTAAAATGACTTCCTTTTTCTCATTAGAAGCCTTTGGGTTTTTAATCACCTGATAAAGTGCCCAAGCGCCAATTAAAATTAAAATAATTCCGCCTAGTGAGCTAGCTACTTCTGGTGATACCCACTCTTGAATGAGGGATCCCATTCCCATAGAAATGAGTATAACAATAGCGGAGCAGCTAGCAATAAATAATAATGATTTAAATGGTAGCTTCATTTTCCTTAATCCATATGTTAATCCTACACCAAAGCTGTCTAAGCTTACTGCCAAAGTTAAGGCTAATAAAGAAAAAATAACCACTTCAGTTACGCTCCTTCCAATTCCAATCGTTTCTTACGATAGTATATGGAAAGAGCCTTTCCAAAGTACGTTATTTCTGACAGCTAGGACAATAATGAGTACCTCTTCCGCTTACAACCTTCTTTTCAATTTCATTCCCACAATGGTTACAAGGCTGACCTTTTCGTCCGTACACATCTAAACGTTGCTGAAACATTCCCATTTCACCTTGTCCGTTTACATAAGACTTAACGGAGCTACCCCCCATATCAACGGCTTCTTGTAAGGTTCCTTTAATTTTCTCGTGAAGAAGTGTAACCTCTAAATCCGTTAGACTGGACGCCTTTCTTTCTGGAAGTATTCCAGACCTAAATAATGCTTCATCTACATAAATATTACCCAAACCAACGACTGTTCTTTGATCTAATAAAACAGCTTTAACATTACGGGTGGTATTAGAAAAAGAATGTAATAAGATCGGTAATTGAAATTCCTCCGAAAACGGCTCAACACCTAATCCAGTCAAAGGTTCATTTAGAAATTCTTCTCCCTTTTTAAACACATGCATCGTCCCAAATTTCCGTACATCTTGATACCATAATTGACTATTATCGGTAAAGTGAAATACAACATGGGTATGCTTCGTTCGTTCCTCGCCATTTTTATAAAGCCCGTAACGACCTTCCATCCTTAGATGAGAGACTAATACAAAATCGTCCAGTTGAAATAAGATAAATTTACCACGACGCTCTATGCTTCGAATGCTTTGACCTATCAGTATGGTTTTAAACTGATGAGTATCATCTGGTTTTTTAATAATCCGTGGCCAAAAAATGTCGATTTCCTCTATTGTTTTTCCAACGATTAATTCGGTTAAAGTTCTTCTTACGGTTTCTACCTCAGGTAATTCAGGCATTTTTACTCTCCTTATTTAGCATCATACCAACTATCTCCAATTTCAGCCTCGACCTTAAGCGGCACCTTTAAGTCGAGAGCACTTTCCATCACTTGTTTTATCAGCTTCATTAATGACTCTTTTTCATCTTCTGGTGCTTCAAAGATTAATTCATCGTGAACTTGTAATAACATTTTGCTTTTAAACGAACCTTTTTCCATTTCCTTACCCATATCGACCATTGCCTTTTTAATAATATCAGCAGCCGTACCTTGAATAGGTGTATTCATCGCTGTTCGTTCAGCAAAGCTTCTTAAATTAAAATTGCGACTAGTAAGTTCTGGTAAGTATCTTCTTCTCTTTAATAAAGTTTCTACATACCCTTTTTCACGCGCCTCTTCAACCACATCATCCATGTAGGCCTTTACCTTTGGATAGCTTTTGAAGTATCGTTCGATAAATTCTGCTGCTTCCTTCCGAGTAATTCCCAAATTTTGTGATAATCCATAATCACTTATGCCATAAACGATCCCAAAATTTACCGCTTTCGCACTTCTTCTCATTTGACTTGTCACTTCTTCTTGAGAAACATGGAATACATCCATTGCTGTTTTTGTATGAACATCCATATCCTTCTCAAAAGCTTCTATCAATCCCTCATCTCCTGAAATATGAGCTAAGACACGTAGCTCTATTTGTGAATAATCTGCCGCGATTATTTTCCAATGGTCCTGAGATGCCACAAAAGCTTTTCTAATCTTTCTTCCCTCTTCTAATCGAATAGGTATATTTTGTAGGTTTGGATCGATCGAGCTTAGTCTTCCTGTTTGAGTGAGTGCTTGATTAAACCTTGTATGAATTTTACTTGAACCCTCTCTAATGACCTTTAACAAACCTTCAATGTAGGTAGAGTTTAGCTTCCCTAATTGACGATATAGGAGAATATGTTCAATAATGTCATGTTTGCCTGCGAGCTTTTCTAATACATCAGCCGAGGTTGAATAACCTGTTTTTGTTTTTTTAACAGGAGGCAATTCTAACTTTTCAAATAAAATTTGTCCTAATTGCTTAGGAGAATTAATATTAAACGACTCTCCTGCTAAAGAATGAATTTTTTCTTCAAGCGCGAGTAGCCTCTCCTCTAAATCTTCACCCATTTTCTCTAATTGCTCTTTATCAACCTTCACTCCTGTTATCTCCATTTTAGCTAATACAATAGAAAGTGGCATTTCTAAGTCAAAAAAGAGTTGCTCTTGCTCATTTTCCTTTAATTCTTTTTCAAGCATTTCTTTTAAATCAAAAGTGGCCTGCGCTTTTTTTACTAAATGCTGAGCTAAAATATCTTTCTCAGGTTGTTTAAGCTTGGCTCCTTTACCGTAAACAACATCATCTGCCTGTACTTTACCGACGTTTTTACGTTTCGTAATATCATCCATATCATGAGAGGAATGAGAAGGATCTAACAAATAGGAGGCCATCAATAAATCAAATTCGATTCCCTTTAGGTCAACACCTTGTTTCCCTAACAATACAACCGCTCTTTTGGCATCGAATACCCATTTCTTTTGGGATTCATCATTTAGCCATTTCTTAAACTCATCTGATCGAATCGCATTTTCCGGACTAATAAAATAGCGACCTGTTTGATTGACTAAGGAGAATCCGATTATTTCTCTATCATGATAGTGCTCATCTAAAACCTCTACAATCAATGACGAAGGAGAAACTAACTGCTCAGCGGTTACCTCTGTTAGCTCTTGATAAGATAACTCCTCCAATTCCTCGTTCGACGAAAATTCCTCATCAGGTGAAAATCTTTCCAATAGAGATTGAAACTCTAATTCTTTAAAAATAGAAACGACCTGTTCATTTTTGTAATTCCCAAATGATAATTCCTCTAATGGTGTACTTACCGGTACATCTAAAAAGATAGTCGCTAGCTCTTTACTCATCAAAGCTTGTTCTTTGTTTTCTGTTAATCGCTCTTTAAGCTTCTTACCCGAAATGCTATCAATAGAGTCTAATACATTTTCTATCGTTTCATATTCTTTTAATAATTTTAAAGCGGTTTTTTCTCCTACTCCTGGAACACCAGGAATATTGTCAGAGCTATCGCCCATTAAACCCTTCATATCAATAATACGAATGGGTTCAAATCCATATTTTTCTGTAATAGTCTCAGGAGTATACTCTTCTACTTGTGAGATACCTTTTTTCGTTAAGGCAACCGTTATGTTATCAGATACGAGTTGAAGTAAATCACGATCTCCTGTATAAACCTTCACTTGCCAATCCTTTTTTCCTGCTTTTTTGGCCAGCGTGCCGATTATATCATCAGCTTCATATTCGTCCACTTCAAACCTTTTGATTTGAAAGGCATCTAACACTTCTCGAAGCAGCGAGAATTGCTCAGACAATTCAGGGGGGGTTTTCTGTCTCCCACCTTTATATTCAGAAAATGTTTTATGGCGAAAGGTCGTTTTTCCTTTATCAAAAGCAACTAGCATATGAGTTGGTTGGTCATCTTCAATCATTTTCAAAAGCATCGTCGTAAAACCATAGACGGCATTCGTATAAACCCCTTTATCATTATTTAACAATGGTAATGCAAAAAAAGCACGGTAAGCAATACTATTTCCGTCAATTAAAATGAGCTTGTTCAAATTCAATCGCTCCTATTCTTTTTCTAATCTCGTACCAATATTGTAGCATAATGGACCTTAAAAACGAAAATAAGCCTATTCCTCTTACAACGGCATTATTTTTTACATAGAGAAGCTTGAAAAGCTGTTTATAAAAATATTTAGAATAGCTCTTCATATATCAAAAAAAGTTGGAAGGCTATAATTTAGCCATCCAACTCTTTAAAAATCGTGTATCTTAACCATTTTTTATTAAACTATTACTCGTACAAGCCCATTAGCAACCTTGTATACGGAGCATCTGCTGGTAACACGATTACTGTATCATTTCCTATGGTCTTTTTATAAGATTCTAATGTTCTGTATAAGCTATAAAATTCTATATCTTGACCAAATGCTTCGTTATAAATTCTAGCAGCCTCTGATTCACCTTCCGCGATAATTTCATTCGCATCGGCTGTAGCCGTAGCAACAATTTCTTGAACTCTCATATCTGTGCTTGCTCTAATTCTCGTTGCTTCCGCATCCCCTTCAGACAAGTAGTCTTGAGCTGTCGTTTGTCTTTCCGATATCATTCGGCGGTAAACAGCTTCTTCATTTTCCTCTGGTAGATCGGCTCTTTTCATACGAATATCGGATAATGTAATACCGTAATTTCCACTTTCTAAGCTTGCATTTACTCGTTCTCTTACTAATTCACTAACATTACCACGAGAGCTTTCTGATTCATCATTAATAATAGAATCAAAATCAAGCTGTCCTAGCTCAGCACGAATAGCAGAGAAAATAATTTCGCCCATAATCGCTTCCGCATTTTCAATCGTTCGTGCATTTGAAATCATTTGCTGAGGGCTTTCAATTCTCCATACGGCATAATAATCAGCTAGCATTCTTTTCTTATCTCGCGTATGGATTTCTGCCGTTGGAATATCATAAACGAGCTGATATTTTGGTAAAGTCGTAACGGTTTGAACAAATGGAATTTTATAACTTAATCCTGGCTCTCCTTCTATACGGACTACCTCTCCGAATTGACGAACCACTTTATATTCACCTTGTTCGACAATGAATAAATTGCTAATAATAACTGAGATTAACACAATCAATACAACAGCGGTCGCTCCTAATTGAACATACTTTCTCCAATTTTCGGGGACCTTTTTATCTTCTATATCAATTACATTATTGCGATCATCACTCATTGTTTTCTTCGCCTCCTTCATCATCAGATTGATTATTTAACGGTGGAGGATTCGAGGAAGAACCTTCATTGTTACGTTCGATCGGTCTTATTGGTAAATAATTAATCGTATCACTATTATTATCCATAATATAAATCTCTGTATCTGGTAAAATTTGCTCTAGAGTTTCAAGCATTAATCGTTGTCTAGTCACATCTGGATTGACTTGATATTCCTCAAATAGTGCATCAAATTTGGCAATATCTCCACGAGCTCTTTCCACTCGCTCAATTTTTTGCCCTTCTGCACGAGAAATAATTGCGTCCTTTTCACCTTCAGCTTCATTAATTAATTGATTCTCATACTTTTGTGCTTCATTAATTTTCGTTAAACGTTCTTCTCTTGCATCGGTCACTTCTGTAAATGCTCTTCTAACTTCTTGCGTTGGTAATTCAACATCCTGTAATTTTACATCTTGAATACTTATTCCAATTTGGTAAATTTCGACAAGGCTCACGAGGTTCTCAAAAACCTTCGCTTCTATTTCAGCTCGTTGATCGGTTAGTGCATCATCTATATTAGAGCTTCCTATTACTTCTCTTAATGAAGCAGATGCTGCATTATATAATACTTCTTCTGGCTTCTCTGTACTAAATAAAAATTGCTCAGGATCGCTAATTCTCCATTGAACAGCTAAATCTGCAAACACAATGAATTCATCACCCGTGATCATTTTTGCTTCGTTCGTAAATTCGACAACCTCTCCACCTTCTTCTTGATATCCAACTTGAAGGTTATAGGTTCCTCGAGATAATATTTCTACCTTTTGGATAGGCCAAGGTAATTTAAATTTTAGACCAGGCTCCGTTACGGTCTCTTCTACTTTTCCAAAAGTAATTAAAGCGGCTTGTTCGGATTCATCTACTATGTACCATCCTGTTACTAAAAACAGTGCTAACACCGCAATTACTATTAGAGAAGCAAAACCTGCTAATAGTTGCTTAATTGTCATGATATTCCCCTCTCCTTAATCAATCTCATTACTTCTACGTAATATCTATGCAATGAGTTTCACTTTTTTACAATAGATTTTACCTTCTTTTATAATAACACATTCTTTTTTGTGTTTTTTCGACAATTTCGCTGATCAAAAAAAGACGAAAGCAAAGGGGGGCTTTCGTCAAAATTAGGGGAATTTCTTTACAATACTTATAAGAATTGCTTCTTTTAAGCATCTAAGAAACCGTTCTTTTATATTGTAGACTAACTTTTTTAATTAAACATAAAGCTCGTGTAAATTATATGTAAAAAAGAGCAACCTAGGGAATTTTTTCTTGATAGAATCAAACTCATCATTCATTTCTTATAATRAAAAACGAACGRTTAGGTKTTTGATTTTCACTTTAGGTAGATGCTTTCCCAAGGGCTTGCCTTCAGCTAACTCTGACTATCCAGAGCGTCGTCAGAGTGGATCTTCAGACTGCGCTG
>NZ_LTAO01000012.1:0-496639 GCF_001590785.1 Alkalihalobacillus trypoxylicola | reverse complement strand
TTTCAATCAATATGTAAATTCACAAGCATTCAAGACATATTTTTCACTTCACTTAAACTCACTACGTCATTTCTATCTTTTAAGAAAACCGAACGGTTAGGTTTTTGATTTTCACTTTAGGTAGATGCTTTCCCAAGGGCTTGYCTTCAGCTAACTCTGACTATCCAGAGCKTCGYCAGAGTGGATCTTCAGACTGCGCTGTTCCTTTGGGAGTCACTACCTWCCGTTTCAATCAATATGTAAATTCACAAGCATTCAAGACATATTTTTTACTTCACTTAAACTCACTACATCATTTCTATCTTTTAAGAAAACCGAACGGTTAGGTTTTTGATTTTCACTTTAGGTAGATGCTTTCCCAAGGGCTTGTCTTCAGCTAACTCTGACTATCCAGAGCTTCGCCAGAGTGGATCTTCAGACTGCGCTGTTCCTTTGGGAGTCACTACCTTCCGTTTCAATCAAGAAGTTAATTTAAAAATAATCATCTTATAATAAAAAAGAGGCCGTGACAATACCTCACGAATGAATCATTTCACACATGTTTGTCCCGACTGTTCGCTCTCCCAAGAAACTTCGCGTCCGATGAAGTGGCGCTGAACTAATTTTCTTTAAAAGTGGATTTATGGCCACTTCCTCCCACCGGAGTCTCCGTGTCTTGTGTCCGCTAACCTACGATTTTCATAGGGAATCTACCCGTTCAAAAAACCCTCCTTTTTTGAAAAAAGGAGGGTTCTATCGTTATTTTTGTATTTATCCATTACAAATCATTTCAAATTTCGCAATAGGCACTTCTTTATTATCTCAACCTCTTTTTAAAATACTTATCATTTTTTCCCATAGTCGGCATTCCATAATCCACGATTCGCCTCACGAGAAAAGGTAAGAATAAAGCTTGTTCCTTCTCCTACCACACTTTCAACTTGAATTTTAGCATCATGAGCCTCAACTAAATGCTTAACAATCGCAAGCCCTAAACCAGTTCCACCTGAATTTCGGCTTCTAGCCCGGTCGACTCGATAAAAGCGTTCAAAAATTCGTGGTATTTCCTTTTCACTTATACCGATCCCTGTGTCATGGATTTCCCATTGCACAGAATCTTCTTTTCCATTTATAATAATGTCTATTTTCCCTCCAGAGGGTGTATAAGTTATGCTGTTGTTAATTAAATTTATAGCAATTTGTTTAATTCTTTCCTGATCCCCCGCTATTTCACAATGACCTTCCGTTTGAACATTTAAAGAAATATCTTTCTGATCAGCCTTCTTTTTTAATAAATCAACAACATCCTCCGTGGCCTGCGTTAAATTTACTTTTGTTATATTTAGTTTAAAATAGTTCTGCTCGATTTTTGATAACTCTAATAAATCATGAATGAGTCCTTGAAGTCTTTCACTTTCCTTCCAAATAATTCTCAAGAACTTTTCTCGGAAAGCTTCATCATTCATAGCTCCATCCAATAGAGTTTCGCTGAAGCCTTTAATAGAGGTCACTGGAGTTTTTAGTTCGTGAGAAACATTTGCAACAAAATCTTTTCTTACCTGTTCTAGTTTTTTAAGCTCTGTTATATCATGTAAAACGAGTGCAATTCCCTTTAGACTGCCACGGTAACTAATGACCGGCGCCCCTTGCACATCATAGTATTTCGTTTCTAGCTGATGGACAATCGTCACCTGATTTCGTTGCTTTTCTTCTGTTAAAAAGACCGTTTGTATGATTTTAATAATTTCCTTATGCTTAATCTTTTCATGGTATAGCTGATGATCCCAAGTATCTGTGTTCTCTTCAAATATATCGCGACATGTTTTATTAATGAGTGAAATATCTCCACGCATATTAATTAATATTAATCCGCTTCCCATGTTTTCTATTAAGGTTTCCATTCGTTCCTTTTGTAACTGATGCCGCTTCGTAATATGATCTAAGTTTTGCGCCAAAACATTAACAGATTTCGTTAATTGCCCGATTTCATCCTGATTTCCTTCTAGTGTCCTAGCTTTAAAATTCCCTTTTGCTAGTTCATTTGCAACACCTGTAACATTTTCAATAGGGCGGATCATTTGTGACGTAATTCTTAATGTAATAAGAAAAATAACAATAGCAGCAAGAGAAAAGCTTATAATTAAAACCATCCAAATACTTCTGTTCATCTCATGAATATTGGCGGTTGCAAGACCAAGACGAACATAGCCTATGACTTCTTCTCCTTCTAATATGGGGACAGCATGATAAAGAAGCTCTTGTCCAATCGTAGTACTATATCGAATTTCAGTTCCTAGCTCTCCATCGATGATCGCTCTAATTTCAGGTCGCTCGCTATGGTTCTCCATCGAACCTGGACTTCCCTCTGATTCCCCAATTACATTACCATCGGGGCGAATAATCGTTACTCTTACTTCAAGCTCATTGCTTACATCCTTTGTAAAGGATTGAATGTCGCCATCTAGTAAATGATCCTCTTCGATTAAGTAGGATACTAAATCAGCATCATTCGCTAGTCTCTCGGTAAGATATTCCATATGAAAGCTTTTAAATAATTGCCCTATGACTATTCCTAAACCTGCCAAAACAATAAGCACTGTAATCATAACAGATGCCATTAGGCGAAATCGAAATTTAAACATTGCTAATAGGTTCTTCCAGCTTATAGCCTAAGCCACGAATGGTTTTTATATAAATTGGTTTTTTTGTATTTGGCTCAATTTTTTCCCTCAAATGGCTAATATGAACATCAACGATTCTTGTATCACCTACAAATTCATAATTCCACACGGCATTTAATAATTGATCTCTCGTTAAAACTCTTCCCTTATGATTAGCTAAATAAAGTAATAATTCGAATTCCTTTGGAGTAACATCAATGGCTTTATTTTTATAATAGACTTCATAGTTCTCAGGGAAAATTTCGACTTCCCCTATAACCATTTTTCCAGTTTGAGGGTTATTTTTTTTATGCTCTTCACTTGATTGCTGCGAAACGACTCTTCTTAAAATCGCCCTTACTCTCGCAACTACCTCTCTTGGACTAAAAGGCTTGGTCATATAATCATCTGCCCCAAGCTCTAGACCAAGAACTTTATCAAACTCATCGTCTTTTGCTGTTAGCATCAAAATCGGCGTCATAATTTTATTTTGACGTAACTGTTTACATACTTCTAAACCGTCCATGACTGGAAGCATTAGATCAAGAATCATTAAATCATATTCATTTTCTTGAGCCATTTTAAATGCCTCCCCTCCGTCAGGGGCAGTATCTACTTCATATCCGGATTGCTGTAAATTAAATTGTAATAATGTTGCAATTGATTCCTCATCATCTACCACTAATAGGCGTTGTGACATCATGCATTCCTCCCGTTTTTCTCCATTTGAATGAACGGTTCCCCTAATATGATCTCTTTATTGTATCTCTTTATTAATTCTAGTATATCAAAAAAAACAACAAAAGAATAAGTGAGCTGACAGGATATATGAAAAAGCTTCATTCTATTTAATTCCACATTTATAAAAAGGGACAAAACAATTGTTTAAGAAACCTATTAGGTAAGGTGCAGGGACCATTCGTTTCCTTAAGACAATACCTGTTCAATGAAAGGGTGCCAAACAAACATTTTTTTCTTCCTCCCACTGGAGTCCTGCTTACTTCTTTCATAGGGAATTTACCCTTTCAAAAAAACCTCCTTTTTTCAAAAAAGGAGGTTTTTTTGTGTTTCCATTGATTACTCTTCATTTCAAATTTCGCTATGAGATTTAAAAACAAGTTATGTCTCACTCTTAGTCGTTATTTCGATGCACGAGCTTATTACTTTGGTAATGCGCTCATAACTGTACGAACGGATTCTACAGATTTGTCTAAAGCCTCTTTTTCGTCCTCTAACAAATCTAGTTCAATGACCTTTTCAATACCATCGCCACCTAAAATGGTAGGAACTCCTAAATAAATATCCTCATAGCCATATTCACCTTCTAAATAGGCAATAGTTGGTATGACTCTTTTTTTATCCTTCAAGATAGCTTCGACCATTTGCGTTAAAGAAGCAGCTGGAGCATAATAAGCACTACCATTTCCTAATAAGCCGACTATCTCTCCGCCACCCTTTCTTGTTCTTTCTACTATTTCTTCCAAGCGTTGTTCTGAAATGAGCTTTGTGAGCGGCACGCCACCGGCAAAGGAATAACGTATTAACGGAACCATGTCATCTCCATGACCCCCAAGTACAAATCCTGTAATGTCTTCTACCGATAAAGAAAGCTCTTCTGCGATAAAAGTGCGGAATCTTGCTGTATCAAGAACCCCTGATTGCCCAATGACTCGATTCTTTTCAAAGCCTGATTCTTTATAAACCGTATAGGTCATTGCATCGGCTGGGTTTGTTAATACAATAATATAGCACTCAGGTGAATATTTAACGACTTCCCTCGTAACGGCTTTCATAATTTTAGCATTTGTACTCACTAGGTCATCACGGCTCATGCCTGGCTTTCTTGCAATTCCAGCTGTAATAACCACAACATCTGAATCCCTTGTACTTTCATAATCAGAAGAGCCGATAATACGAGAATCTACCCCCAATACCGGTGTGGATTCTAGCATATCAAGTGCCTTTCCTTTGGTTGGTCCATCCATTTGTGGAATATCGACTAAAACAACATCACCAAGCTCTTTTTGCGCAACCATCATAGCAGTAGTTGCTCCTGTAAAGCCTGCTCCTATTACAGAAATTTTCCGACGTTTGATTGCCATTTTTCTTCACTCCTCATACTTTCAGAGACCTTTTTTGTCAATAGTTGAAAGAAAAGCGTATGGATTTCACTCACATACGCTTTTAATCATGTATTCATACATCTATTATAGGTTTTTAATTAACTCATCAGCAAAACCAGAGCATTTCACTTCAGTTGCCCCATCCATAAGGCGTGCGAAGTCATACGTTACCACTTTGCTAGCAATTGTTTTATCCATTGAAGCCATGATTAAATCCGCTGCTTCATTCCAACCTAAGTGACGAAGCATTAACTCACCTGATAAAAGAACAGAAGAAGGGTTTACTTTATCTTGACCTGCATATTTTGGAGCTGTTCCATGAGTTGCTTCAAAAATAGCATGTCCAGTATCATAATTAATATTAGCTCCAGGAGCAATTCCGATACCACCAACTTGAGCAGCTAATGCATCAGAAATATAGTCTCCATTTAGGTTCATTGTTGCCACTACATCAAATTCCTTTGGACGAGTTAGAATTTGTTGTAAGAAGATATCAGCGATTGAATCTTTTACAAGAATTTTTCCAGATGCTAACGCTTCATCTTGAGCTTTATTAGCTGCATCTACACCTTCAGCTTCTACAATTTTATCATATTGTGCCCAAGTAAATACTTTATCACCGAATTCTTTTTCGGCTACTTCATAGCCCCAATTTTTGAAGGCTCCTTCAGTGAATTTCATGATATTACCTTTATGAACAAGCGTTACACTTTTACGACCTTCATCTAAAGCATATTGAATAGTCGCTTTTACTAAACGTTCCGTTCCTTCTTTAGAAACTGGCTTGATCCCTAATCCAGAAGTTTCAGGGAAACGAATTTTTGAAACATTTAGTTCATTTTGTAGGAAGTCAATTAGCTTTTTCACTTCATCTGAGCCTTCTTGATATTCAATACCAGCATAAATATCTTCTGAGTTTTCACGGAAGATGACCATATCTGTATCTTCAGGACGCTTGACAGGTGAAGGAACACCTTCAAAATAACGTACCGGACGTAAACATACATATAAATCTAGCTCTTGACGTAAAGCTACATTCAATGAACGAATTCCACCACCAACAGGAGTCGTTAAAGGACCTTTGATTGCGATCATATATTTACGAACAGCATCTAAAGTCTCCTCTGGTAACCAGTTTCCTGTTTCATTAAAGGCTTTTTCCCCAGCTAAAATTTCTTTCCATACAATTTTCTTTTCTCCGTTATAAGCTTTTTCAACGGCTGCATCTAGAACTCGAGAAGCAGCTGCCCAAATATCTGGACCTGTACCGTCTCCTTCAATGAAAGGAACGATTGGATTGTTTGGTACATCTAATACTCCGTTGTTTACTTTTATGACTTCTCCGTTTGACATTTCGATAAAACCTCCTCAAATAATTAACCTTGCTTTATATAGTGTGCATACTTAGCTTATCAAAAAACAAAGAATATTGTCACTAAATATCTTTATTTTCCTGCCTTTATTCATTGATACCTTCTGGCAACTTAACGCTTCTCTAATGGTATATAGACTTGTTTTCCTGGACCGTTGTATTCAGCACGAGGACGAATAAGACGATTATTGCTATATTGCTCTAAAATATGAGCTAACCACCCAGAAGTTCTACTTACTGCGAAAATAGGTGTAAATAAATCATGATCAATACCTAAGCTGTGGTAAACACTAGCCGAGTAAAAGTCTACGTTTGGTAAAATCCCTTTTTCTGATGTGAATAGTTCGTCAATTTTGACAGACATTTCATACCACTTAGACTCACCTGTAATTTCAGTAAGCTTTTTCGACATTTCTTTTAAATGCTTAGCACGAGGGTCTCCATTTTTGTATACGCGGTGACCAAATCCCATGATTTTTTCTTTATTATCAATCGCTTTACGAATATAAGGCTCTACGTTCTCAACGGAACCAATCTCATTAAGCATTTTCATAACCGCTTCATTTGCACCACCATGCAGTGGTCCTTTTAAAGCACCAATGGCTGCTGTTATTCCAGAATAAACATCAGATAACGTTGCAACACAAACGCGAGCAGTAAAAGTCGAAGCGTTTAATTCGTGATCTGCGTGAAGAACAAGCGCTTTGTTAAAGGCATTCACAGAAATTTCTTCTGGCTCTTCTCCAGTTAACATATATAGGAAATTCGCTGCAAATCCCAAATCTTTACGAGGCGAAACCGGTTCTTTTCCTTCACGCAAGCGCGAAAACGTTGTTACAATTGTTGGGATTTTAGCTTGTAGCTTAATCGCCTTTAATTGATTTGCTTCTTCCTCCATTACATCAGCTTCTGCATCATATAATCCTAGACTTGAAATCGCTGTTCTTAATGCGGCCATCGGATGAATACTATTTAATGGATAGCTCTTCATTTGCTCGATGATTTCACTTGGAATATCACTATGCTCGGCGAGCTGTGCCTTCAAGTTTTCTAATTCAGACTCTTTTGGCAAACGACCATTCCATAGTAAAAAAACTACCTCTTCAAAGCTAGCATGCTCAGCTAAATCATCAATCTCATAACCTTGATAGGTTAAAACATTATCAATGATTGAGCTTACGCTTGAAGTTGTCGCGACAATACCTTCTAATCCACGAGTTGTACTCACAATTATCTCTCCTTTATCCCCTAAAATCATCACATGAGAAGCCTATTAGTAAATGCTTACATTTCCAAAGTAAAAAAATTAGAAATGATTATGTAGGTAGGATTTCTCCATCCCCCATTATAAACATTTTTTTTACTTTTGTGAATGTTTTCGACTTAACTAATTATAATACTCCAATATTTACAAAAAAATTGTAAACAAAAAAGCTGTTCCTTTTTAGTCATTTAAAGACAGAATAAGGGACAACTATAAGTAAATGAAAAAGGATTACGACCTTATAGGCATGATCCTTTACAAAAATAATTACCCGATTGTTAAACAAATCAAACTCCCTTTTTTTAACCTCCGTGCTTAGTAAAGAAGGAAAATATTTGCATAATGAGGTAAGCAATCCCCGCCCCTATTAAAGGACCAACAGCGACTCCTTTAAATACGGCAACAGCTAAAATCGTCCCAAAAACTAATGCGGTTGTAATGTGTGGATCCTCCCTCAACAAATCAAGACCACTTGCAGCAATTACTGCTACTATAATACCTGATATTAGCGCAATCCATGCATAGGGAGATTTAACTGTAGAAACTAGCTCCTGAAATCCAATGTGTCCAGTTGCAATAGGAACTAATACCGCAATCGTTATAATGGTAACTCCTATATTAATCCCTTTATCTTGTAGTAGAGGAAATACTTTATCACCTAGACCTAGCCATTTAATCGCTAATAGAACAATGACCGCCACGAGTAGTGATTGATTTTTTGCGACTAATGCTATGAGTAATAATAAAATTAAAAATATAGATGCTTGAGACATGGACAGCGTCCCTTCCTGTTGTCTAATTCTTTAGTTAGAAAATGTTACCTCCTGTGCATAACGACAAAATTTCCTTTTTGAATGAGTCGATTTAATTGTTTTTTTAATAAAGCTTTGAACCACGTTCTTGTAAATGGAATGAGCAACAAAAAGCCCACAATATCCGATAAAAACCCCGGTACCAAAAGAGCTAATCCTCCTAATAAAATACAAAGGCCATCCAATAGCGCTGAGCTAGGCATTTGTCTTTGACTGGTTTGCAATTGCGCCACACGAATCGCTTGCAAGCCTTCTCTTTTGGCTAGCCATGCCCCTATAATGCTAGTAAAAATGATTAGTAGTAAGGTCGGGAACACGCCTATTAAATTTCCAACTAAAATAAAACCAGTAATTTCTAGAGCACTGAATATCAAAATAAAAAGCAGGATAAACTTCGGCATAATATTCTCCTTTAAACTGAAACTCTTATATCCATCTTACTTGTTTAGAATATCGAAAGCAATAAGTTCGAATTTCATCGTTACTTTTAGTGCTACCAAATAAGATAAGACCATACCCATGTATGAAGAATTCCACATGAGTTAGGGGCCAAGCAGTTTACTCCCCCACACACTCTGCTAAATGAACGTTTTTTCAAAAAACCTTGCTTCTTATGATAAGAGGGAAGACCCTGTTCGTTATTTGTGTATGCATCCATTACACACCATTTCAAGTTTCGCTACATTAAATAATCATTTTTGTCCCAGTATCTGGCTCTGCGACTGAGGCTTTTGTTACTGACTAATCCCTAAACAAATACGATATGATACCATTCCAATTTGTATGTGCAAACTGTTAGTATTTTTAAAGCATTAAATAATCTATACCTCGGGGGGCGTTTTTAGTATACCACTAGAAGCTTTTTCAGTAACCAAGACCTAGCTTAGGGTTCATTTATTCAACTAAAAAAGCTCTGAGAACTTGAATTCTCAAAGCTTTGTTTTTAACAGAAAATCTTAAAGTACACTAGCGTGTCCTCTATAGATGTCTCCACGAGTGCTATCAACCGTTACTTCATCACCCTCTGCAAATAACGTTAATGCACCATCTACCCCTACTACTACAGGAGTATTTAGACTAATACCAACAACTGCAGCATGAGACGTTAAACCGCCTTCTTCAGTAATAACGGCCGCTGCTTTTTCAAAGGCAGGTATCATATCTTTATCAGTACTTTGCGTTACTAAGATAGAGCCTTCTTGGACTTTTTCATTTGCTTCAGCTGCATCATGAGCTATCACAATTTTACCTGTTACCGAGCTTTTACCAATGCCTTGTCCTTTGGCAACCACTTCTCCAATAACATGAACTTTAATTAAATTAGTTGTACCCGACTCACCAACTGGAACTCCAGCCGTAATAACAACTCTCTCACCTTGCTTAATCACTCCTGTTTTCAAGGCAGCTTCCACTGTTGTTTCTAGCATATGATCCGTCGATTGTGCTTTTTCTCCTAGCACCGGATAAACTCCCCATGCAAGACTTAATTGACGAACGATATGCTCGTTACTAGTAACCGCAATAATATCTGCTTTAGGACGATATTTAGATACGATATGAGCTGTGTAGCCACTTTCTGTTGCCGAAAGGATAAACGGTGAATTTAAGTTTGAAGCCGTATGAACAACCGATTGTCCAATGGCACTAGTCGTTGTTGCCGCTTCTTCTTCTTTCGTTTTCTTGCTTAAAATAGCTTTGTAGTTTAGTGATTTTTCAGTACGAGCGGCAATTTTGTCCATCGTTTTTACTGCGTCGATTGGATAGTCTCCAGCTGCCGTTTCTCCTGAAAGCATAATCGCATCCGTACCATCAAAAATGGCATTAGCTACATCACTTGCTTCAGCTCTTGTAGGACGAGGGTTTCTTTGCATAGAGTCCAGCATTTGCGTAGCTGTAATAACAGGCTTCGCTTCAGCATTACACTTTTTAATTAACATCTTCTGAACTAACGGTACTTCCTCTACTGGAATTTCTACGCCTAAATCTCCACGAGCAACCATTAAACCATCTGAAACTTGAAGGATTTCATCAATATTATCGACACCTTCTTGGTTTTCAATCTTAGGGATGATTTTAACATGTGAGCCATTATTACTTTCAAGTAGCTCTCTAATTTGAAGAACATCAGCCGCACGACGAACAAATGAAGCTGCTACAAAATCCACATTTTGCTCAATTCCAAATTTAATATCTGCTGCATCCTTATCGGTAATTCCTGGTAAATTCACACTTACATTCGGAACGTTTACACCTTTTTTATTTTTTAATACTCCACTATTTAAAACCTTTGTTACAATTGCTGATTCTAAAATCTCTGCCACTTCTAGCTCGATTAAACCATCATCTAGTAAAATTTTAGATCCTACTTTTACATCATGAACTAATTCTGGATATGTAATTGAAATCTTTTCGCTATTTCCGACAACCTCTGTCATAGAAATTACAAGCTGTTGCCCTGCTTTTAATTCTGCCACGCCATTTTCTAATGTTTGGGTTCTAATTTCTGGACCTTTTGTATCTAATAGAATCGCTACCGTCTTCCCTGTCATTTCAGATGCTTTCCTAATGTTTACAATACGAGCTCCATGCTCTTCAAAATCTCCGTGAGAGAAGTTCAATCTGGCTACATTCATTCCAGCTTCCATTAAGCTTACTAGCTTATCAATGCTTTCACTTGCTGGACCTATCGTACATACAATTTTCGTTTTTCTCATAATTGCCTCCTAAAATTTTATATCTATTCTAATTTTTATTACTTAGATAGAAAGTTCTTGTGATAGCTTGTACATATCTAAATCGATTTGATGATTTTGTGAAAGAATTTCTTCTATATCATGATGGACAAGTTTATTGTTTTGGATTCCAACTGTTACTCCTGCTTCTCCTGCTAAAAGTAAATCCACAGCTTTTGCTCCTAAACGACTTGCAAGAACTCGGTCAAAGCCCGTTGGAGATCCACCACGTTGAATATGGCCTAATACCGTTACTCGAGTTTCCATATTTGTCGCTTCACTAATTCTTTTACCGAAATCAAATCCATTTCCAACGCCCTCAGCAACCATAATAATACTGTGTTTTTTGCCACGTTCCTGTCCTCTATTTAAACGACTGACAATTTGATCCATATCAAAATCAGCCTCAGGAATTAAAATCGTTTCTGCACCATCTGCTAAACCTGACCAAAGAGCTAAATCACCTGCATGACGGCCCATGACTTCTATCACATATGTTCTTTCATGTGAAGTTGCCGTATCGCGAATCTTATCAATCGCATCAATGACCGTATTTAAAGCTGTATCGAATCCAATTGTAAA
Organism: Alkalihalobacillus trypoxylicola; assembly: GCF_001590785.1. Classification (GTDB taxonomy): domain Bacteria; phylum Bacillota; class Bacilli; order Bacillales; family Bacillaceae_D; genus Alkalihalobacillus; species Alkalihalobacillus trypoxylicola. The sequence continues at coordinate 485,115 of NZ_LTAO01000012.1, read as the reverse complement.
ATCTGTTCCTGGAATGTCATTATCAATAGTACCAGGCACACCAATCGTTGGGAACCCGTGCTCTGTTAACTTTTTCGCACCTTGAAATGAGCCATCTCCACCAATTACAACGAGCCCTTCAATCCCAAACTTCTTTAACTGTTCAATACCCTTTTGTTGACCTTCTAATGTTTTAAATTCTTCGCAACGTGCTGTATAAAGCATGGTTCCACCTCGGTGAATGATGTCACCTACAGAACCTAACTCCATTTTATGAATATCTCCAGCTATTAAACCAGAATATCCATATTTAATTCCATAAACCTCTAAATCATGATAAATACCTTTTCTGACAACCGCACGTATAGCAGCGTTCATTCCTGGAGAATCGCCACCACTTGTTAATACCCCAATTCTTTTCATGCAAAAATCCTCCTACTTCTATATATAAAATCAAAATGGATAAAAATACGCTCGTTGACTTCTTTATTATAATACTAAGATCAAATTAAATAAAATAATGCTAGACTATTAAATGGATTACATACCCTTTAAAAAATACCACTATCAATCGCTGATTACAATAACCAACCGGTGAATATTAAGACATTTTTTCACTTTCCTTTAAAGGAAATTTATTAAAAGGAAATGAATGCGTTTTATTTAATCGAATACCCTATAAACTTCCAAATCAAACGATGGGACAGAACCATCTTCATTCCTATTCTCTAACCAAAGTCTAATCAAGAGTTCGTACATTTAAACATGGAAAAAAGTGCTTCCATATTATAGAAAGCACTTTATCTGCTGTTGTTGTTATCGCTTACAACGCTATATTCTCCAATGTTTTTGTATTTCATGTATTTTTGTTCAATAAGCTCTTCCTTCGATAAAAGAGTTAATTGCTGTAATGATTCTTTAATGATTTTTTCTATAAATGACGCCTGCGCTTTAACATCACGATGAGCTCCACCTTTGACTTCAGGGATAATTTCATCAATCACACCCAGCTGTTTTAAATCTGGAGCCGTTATTTTCATTGTCTCCGCTGCTTTTTGTGCTAAAGAAGCGTCCTTCCATAATAAAGCGGCAGCACCTTCAGGTGATATAACAGAATAAGTAGAGTTTTCAAGCATATGAATATGATTGCCTACACCTAAAGCGAGAGCTCCACCACTACCTCCCTCACCAATGACAATACAAATAATAGGAACAGAGAATCCAGCCATTTCGATTAAATTACGGGCAATTGCTTCGCTTTGTCCACGTTCCTCTGCCTCTTTCCCAGGATACGCACCTTTTGTATCAATAAAGCAAATAATAGGTCTGTTAAACTTATCGGCTTGCTTCATTAGGCGTAAAGCTTTTCGATAGCCTTCTGGATGTGGCATTCCAAAATTACGATAAATATTATCTTTTGTATCTTTCCCACGTTGATGACCAATTACCGTTACAGGTTTGCCTTCAAATTTAGCAATCCCTCCCACAATAGCTGGATCATCTCCATACAAACGATCACCATGTAATTCAATAAAGTTGCTAAAAAGATGAGAAATGTAATCTAACGTCGTCGGTCTTTCCGTATGACGAGCTATTTGAACTCTTTCCCACGGCTTTAAATTTCCGTAAATTTCTTTTTCTAAATCTTGTAGTCGTGACTCTAATTTTTTAATTTCCTCTGATAAATCTATTTCTTTTTCTTCAGTAAAAGAACGTAATTCGTTAATCTTATTTTTCAATTCAATAATAGGTTTTTCAAACTTAAGATCTGTTGCCATTTCGGTACCCCCTTATAGGCTTTACACTTGGTGCATATCAATAATGTTTGCTAGTGTTTCCTTCAATTCTGAGCGATGAATCACTCGGTCCAACTGCCCATGCTCTAATAAAAATTCAGCTGTTTGAAAGTTTTCTGGAAGCTCTTGTCTAATCGTTTGTTCGATGATTCGTCTTCCAGCAAAACCAATTAGTGCTTTTGGTTCTGCGAAATTATAATCACCAAGAGAAGCAAAGCTAGCCGAAACTCCACCCGTTGTTGGATGTGTCATAATCGAAATAAAGAGTAAGCCTTCACGACTTAATTTCTCCAACGCTGCACTTGTTTTAGCCATTTGCATTAGACTTAAAACACCTTCTTGCATTCTCGCTCCACCAGATGCAGAAAACAAAATAAACGGATATTTCTTTTTAACTGCTTCTTCTACAGCCCTTGTAATTTTTTCACCAATTGCTGAGCCCATACTTCCCATAATAAATCGAGGGTCCATAACAGCGACCACAGCTGGTCCTTCATTGATCGTTCCTTCTCCAGTAACGATCCCTTCATTAAGTCCCGTTTTCTTCCTTATATCCTCTAGCTTTTGTTCATAAGTTGGGAAGTTTAGTGGATTTTCACTCGTAATTCCTTGGTCATATTCCTTAAAGCTTCCTTCATCAAATAAACTAGCGATTCTTTCATAAGCGTTCATTCGGTGGTGATGTCCACAAGAAGCACAAACTAATAAGTTCTTTTTTAATTCCTTTGTATACATAATCGTACGACAAGAAGGACACTTGGTCATTAAGCCTTCTGGCACCTCTTGCTTAGCTCTTTCAGAGGGGATTGTAGCATAGCGCTTCTTTTTGACAAATAAATCCTTGATATTCATTTTGGCACCTCACTTGCCACCTTAATTCATCGTACCCAATAATGGAAGCTTAACTATTGAAAAACATAAAGATAATTTATTGTATGGTCAAGCTTTTAATTTATAACCACTACTATTTACTTCTTTTTAAAAGTGGGTTTCTTTAAGATGACGATTTAATAAAAATAGTAACCTCTCTTGGTCATGCTGATACATCGACTCAAGTATTTCTTGATGATCGATGACGGCTTGTTCACTATCGCCTAGATGATAATCATTTAAACAGATAACTTTATTAAACTCCACTAGTGAAGTCCATATATTAATCATTAATTTATTTTTTGATATCTCTATTAATTGTTTATGAAAAAGGTAATCTAACTCATACCTTTTTTGCTGTTTCTGCTTTTTTTGCTTAGAGATTAAATCATTTAACTCCATATAATCTCTATTTGTAAAGTTAGGCATCGCTAACTTCATTAATTCCAACTCAATAATAATTCTCGTTTCTTTTAAATTATTTTTTGCTTCGTCGTTTCGTAGCATAAACATTAATAGTAGATCGACGAGACGATGGCTACTTGAAGGCTTAATAAACGTACCTTCCCCCCGTCGTGTTTCAATTACATCTAATAATTCTAATGCTCGTAGCGCCTCTCTGACAGAAGAACGGCCTACCGATAAGCGTTCACTTAGCTCTCGCTCAGACGGTAGTTGATCACCAGCGTTTAAGTGTTGCTCGATTATTAAATGATTGATTTCTTTAATCACATCTAAAAAACGCTTTGATTGCACGGTAACTCCTTCTGCTTTTAACTAGAAGCCTGATTTGTATCTATTAAGAATTTTGGCCAATGATTGCTAACTTTTTCGTTTTTTCAGCAATGCTTTCTGGGTCTACCCTTTTTCTTGCAACCCCAGTTTCCATCGCTGCCTTAGCAACTGCAGCTGCTACCGCAGGAGCAACTCTCGTATCAAAAGGAGCAGGAATCACATAGTCTGCTGATAAATCCTCTTGTTTTACTAAGTCAGCTATTGCATATACCGCAGCTACCTTCATTTCCTCATTGATATGTGTAGCACGGACATCCAATGCACCTCTGAAAATCCCTGGAAATGCAAGAACGTTATTTACTTGGTTAGGGAAATCAGAACGGCCTGTTCCAATCACACTAGCTCCAGCAGCTTTCGCATCCACTGGCATAATTTCAGGATCAGGATTAGCCATAGCAAAAATAATCGGATCAGCATTCATAGATTGAACCATTTCAGTCGTTAAAGAACCTGCAACTGAAACACCAATAAATACATCTGTTCCAACAATAACATCTGCTAAGGAACCTTCTTTTTGATCTTTATTTGTATATTTAGCAACTTCTGCTTTGACATCATTCATACCAAATGGTCGATTTTCATAAATAGCCCCTTTGGAATCACACATAATAATATCACGTACACCCATTCTGTGAAGCAACTTTATAATAGCAATTCCTGCTGCACCCGCTCCATTTGCTACGACTCTAATTTCAGATAGCTTCTTGCCTGATAATTTCAGGGCATTAATTAAACCAGCTAACGTAACGATAGCTGTTCCATGCTGGTCATCATGAAAGATAGGTATATTCGTTTCTTTCTTCAATCGTTCTTCAATTTCAAAGCAGCTTGGTGCTGCAATATCTTCTAAATTTATCCCACCAAATGTAGGCTCTAATAATTTGACCGTTTCTACAATTTGGTCAACATTTTCAGAACGTAAGCAAATAGGGAAAGCATCTACACCTGCAAATGACTTAAACAATACAGCCTTACCCTCCATAACAGGTAAAGAGGCTTCAGGACCTATGTTACCTAACCCTAGGACTGCTGTACCGTTACTTACAACCGCAACCATATTCCCTTTCATTGTATACTCATATACCGATTCAACATCTTCAAAAATTTCTTTACATGGTTCGGCAACACCTGGAGAATAAGCTAAACTTAAATCGTTGGCTGTCTTAACGGGTACTTTTGATTTTGATTCTAGCTTTCCTTGATTCACACGGTGAATGTGCAATGCTTCTTCTTTTAATGTGGACACAAAGGTCACTCTCCTTATTTTTATCCTTCTGAGTTCACGATTCATTGGAATTGACTCACTGGTCTGACCACTAAAACATTACTATTATAAATGATCCTCTTTCATTAGCCAACCCTAATTCTTAGGTTGTCTACTCACGGACTAAAAACAACATTATCTATTCCTAATAAGTCTTCTAATTCTTTTATTAGCTCTTTTGAGCCATTAACCTTCTCATGTAACTGAACTTTTTTCTTTGTAGCCTCATCAACAACAATCACTTGAGAATGCCCGTGATAATCCCGAACAATTTGATGAATGGTAGCCATAACCTCTTGTTTTTTTATCTCTGAAGGTATCTTCAAAAACAACCCTTTTGAATAGTTTATCTGGTTAATTCTTGTTAGTACTTCTAATGACTTAGCTTTGTTGATAATAAATTGATTGTCTTCCTTAGAATAATCAAATTTACCTTCAAGCAGCAGTAATTGCCCTTCTTTAAAAGTACTTGCAGACTCTTTCCAAATCTTTGGAAAGATCACACCATCAAAACGTCGTGTTTCATCACTCATTTTTATAAAGGCCATATACTCGCCTTTTTTTGTTTTTATTTGTTTAATATTTACGACTAATACAGCAATTCTACAAAGATTTCTTTTTTCCTTTAAAGCTTGTTCAATTGTTGTTCTTTTAAAACTTTCTAATACCGTTTCATACTTTTCGATAGGATGACCGGACAAGTAAAAACCAAACACTTCAAACTCATATTCAAGCTTTTCTAAATCTGAAAGAGGTTCTTGCCATATATAGTTTGGTCTTTCAAGAGAAATAGTAAATAAACCTGCACTTTCCTCCTCAAATTCACGAACACGCTCGGCATATTCAAGAGCTTCATCTATGGTCGCCAACATGGTTGCTCGTTCCTCTTCAAAAAAGTCAAGGGCACCTGCTTTAATTAGATTTTCAATCATTCTACGATTTATGATTTTAAGATTAACCTTCACACAAAATTCAAATAGGTTCTTTGGTGTTTCTTGCTGTTTCAACACGAGTAATTCCTTTGCCGCTTGCAATCCTATGTGGTCGATTGGAAGATATCCTGTCCGAATAATATGGCGCTCTTCCACTGTAAAATAAGCACCACTTTTCTCCAAGGATGGAGGTAAAATTCGAATACCCGCATTACGAACTTCTTCTAAATATTCAACGAGCTTATCAGATTGATGGACAGCGCTTGATAGCAAAGCAGCATAGAAGATGGCTGGAAAGTGCACTTTGACGTACGCTAATTGATAGCTAATGAAACTATATGCCACTGCGTGACTACGATTAAATCCATAGTTAGCAAAACGTTCTATTAATTTAAATACTTCTTCTCCTATTGAAGAAGAGTATCCTTTTGCTTTCGATCCCATTATAAAATGCTGTTTTTCTTTTAAGAGCTCATCTCTATTCTTTTTACTTATAGCTCTTCTTAATAAATCGGCTTCTGCTAGTGAATATCCCGCTAAATACACAGCGATTTGCATAATTTGCTCTTGATAAACGACAACACCATATGTAATGCCTAGAATAGATTCTAAGTCTGGATGAATGTAATGAATAGTCGAATCTTTCGCGTTCTTTCCTTCTATATAATTAGGAATAAAATCCATTGGACCCGGGCGATATAACGCATTTACAGCAACAATATCCTCGATGTTTTTTGGACCTAGCTGTCTTAAAACCTTTCTCATTCCAGGAGATTCTAATTGAAAAATCCCTGTCGTTTCACCCTTAGCTAATAGTTCATATACTTTGCTATCCGTTAGTGGTATTTTTAAAAAGTCTAAAGCCTCTCCAGTTTCTCTATAAATCATTTCATTCATATTTTCTAGCACCGTTAAATTACGTAGCCCTAAAAAATCAAACTTTACAAACCCTAATTTTTCAAGGACTTCCATCGGAGCTTGTGTAATATAAACATTTGATCCACCATTTTGTAGTGCGACATATTGAGTAATAGGTGATTTACTGATGATAACACCGGCTGCATGAGTCGATACATGCCTCGGTAGTCCTTCAATTTTATGGGCCAGCTCTAGCATCCTAGCTACTTCCTCAGATTGCTGACATAAAGTAACCAATTCTTGATTTTGTTCAAGAGTCTGCTCAATGGTTGTGTGATATCTGGAAGAAATCATTTTAGCCACTTTTTCTATTTGATAAGCATGAACACCTAAAGCTTTTCCTACATCTCTTATTGCCGCCCTCGCTGCAAATGTACCAAATGTCATAATTTGAGCAACATGCTTTTCACCATATTTCTTTTGAACATATTCAATTACTTCTTCACGCCTGTGATCCGGAAAATCGATATCAATATCTGGTAGAGATTTTCGTTCCGGATTTAAAAACCGTTCAAATAATAATTGATATTCGATCGGGTCAATTTCCGTAATCGCTAATAAATAGGCTACAAGGGAGCCTGCGGCCGATCCACGACCTGGTCCAACTAGAATATTTTGTTCTTTGGCAAAGCGGACAAAATCCCAAACGACGAGAAAATAATCTTCAAAGCCCATGCTTTGAATAATTTGTAATTCATGTTCTAATCGTTCAGAAATTTCATCAGTCACGAATGGATATCGACTTTTTAATCCTTTTTCGCACAACTGCCTTAAATATTGAGAGCGATTTCCTTCTTTTAATGGGTACTGAGGCATTTGTAGCTGATTAAACTCCAACGTAACTTGACAGCTCTTTATAAGCTTATCCATGTTAGCTGTAACGTTTGGAATATCTCCGTAAAATGCTTGCCATTTTTCTAGACTAATAAAATAAGCGTTTTCCTCTTCCTTACTTAACGTAATATGTTCAACAGGCTTCCTTAATTTAATCGATTTTAAAATTAGATAACTTGCTCTATCTTCTTTAAAAAGAAAACGAAGAGGCCTCCCCGGTATATACTTCATTTGAAGTTGCTTTGCTAATTCAATGAGCTGAGCTCGCTGATAGCTTTCTTGTTCCCCATCTCCATTCAGTTCTATATATGTATCTTCTAACCATGTCTCTTTTGTCCAATTTTTGATCCATTGTATAGCGGTTGCCTGATTTTGATTTTTGAGATGGAACTGATGACCACCATTATAAAAAGGAAGGATGATTACACAGCCTTTTACATAATTTAGCCACTCCTCTTTTGTTAGATAGCTTTCTTTCGGATTCTTTGTGCCCAATACAGAGGCAATCCTAATTAACGAACGGTAGCCTTCTTCCGATTTTGCAATAAGGCGTTTTGTATAGAGTTGCTGCTCACCCATTTCATCATCCATGACGGTTACTTCTAATCCTAATAGCGGCTTTATATGATATTTAAGACAAGCTTCATAAAAAGGAATTGCTCCATACATCACATGATGATCTGTCAAAGCAAGCGCCTCATAGCCTAATGATTTAGCTGATTTCACTAAATCATCTATTCGGTTGGTTGATGATAATAAGCTGTACTCACTATAGACATTTGTTTGAACCCATTTCATATGATCCCTCGCTCCAAACCTTTTCCTTTTATTATAGTTTAAAAAAGTCTATACATAAAAGTTCTAATCTTTTTGCATGATTTTTTTAACCAAGCCATATATTGATTACAACAGACCTTTAATACAAGTTAGAAGGGTGATTGTAATGACTAGAGAATTATTGTCAAGTCTAGTAGATGTTTTCTTTGTTGCCTTTGGTGTAATTATTGGTGGTGCTTTAATAGGTAGTATTGGTGCTTTTTTAACGGGCAAACCACCCTTAACTGAAATCTATAATTTATCTCAATCTTTAAAAATTTGGGCCATTGTGGCTGCCATAGGTGGTTCCTTTGATGCCATTACCAGTATTGAAAGAGGTTTATTCTCTGGAATACATGATGACATTTTACGAACACTTATGATGCTTTTCACAGCCCTAATCGGTGCACAATCCGGAACCATCTTACTACAATGGCTGGTAGGTGGTGAACAATAAAATGCGAATCCCTCCTTATTATAAACGTCCTGGCTGGCAACGTTTTTTTGCTGGACTTGCTTTAGGGGTGATCGTAGGTTGGATTTTCTTTCTTTCACATTATGGTCAAGTTTATCAGGATATGGTCGTGAAAATTGGAAAGCAAGAAGGGATGATTAGACATTTAGAAGCAGACATTGAACAATTAAAAATTGATCAAATCGTTTTAAACGAAGAAAACCTAAAAAAGTTGACCGTACAAGATATTCAAGTAAGAATTACCAATGAACGTGAAATGAAATTAAGTCAGCTTACTCTTTTTGAATTGAAGCAACAAGTACTTGCGGAGCTTGATTTTATGGAAAGAAAGGATATAGAAAGTGTAGATGAATCTTTAGATTTATTATATCGTACCATTCAAAATAAAACCTACCTTGTTAACGAAACAGAGTATACAGTTGAAATAAAGGGACATTCCCTTTATACGACTTTACGGCTTCATATCGAGATTCATATTAAACAAAAGCGCTAACTAGAACAAAGTCTTGGAGACTTTGTTCTTAACGCTCTCTTCGTTTATTGCTTAGATAATTCCTTTAATTCAAACAGAAGCTGATCAGCTTCCTGCCATGAGTAAACCGTCGCACCAGAAGCTAAAGGATGTCCACCTCCGTTGAACTTCTTAGCAAGCTGATTAATGATAGGACCTTTTGAACGTAATCGTACACGAATTTTCTCTTCATCCTCTACAAAAAACACCCATGACTTTAACCCTTCAACACTGGAGAAAATATTTACTAATTGTGAAGATTCACTAGAAGTAACTCCAAATTCCTCTAAATCCTTTTTATTTAATCTCATTTCACCTACACCTTCTCGTTCATGAAAGGTAAAATGTTGAAGAACAAAGCCTTCTAGACGCGCTATCTTAATCTCTTTATGATGAAATTGAGAATAAAAATGGTTTTGATCAAAACCCTTCTCTACTAGCTTTCCTGCTCTACTCAACGTGTTTTTTGTTGTATTATTATAAAGAAAACGTCCAGTATCTCCAACGATCCCTGCATAAAGTAAAAGAGCGACCTCTGAATTCAAGCCTTTTTCAATGATAGATGATGCTTCAATTAAAGCTACAATCATTTCACTTGTTGAACTCATACTCGTGTCGACCCAATTAGAATCTCCATAGTTATCCTCTTCAGGGTGGTGGTCAATCTTTAAAACTTTCTTTCCTAAGCGATAGCGTTTATCACTAATCCTTTCTTGATTCGCTGTATCTAAAATGATAACTAGCGCATCACTGTATATCTCATCCTCTATCTGATCCATCGTTCCTAGAAATCCTAGTGAAGGCTCTTCATCACCAACTGCATAAATTTCTTTTTTTGGATCCATTGATAGAATAAGTGTTTTTAATCCTAATTGAGACCCGATAGCATCAGGATCAGGTCGTTCATGTCGATGGATGACAATCGTTTTCGCTTCCAATATATCATTTATTATTTCTTTCAGCATAAAGTCCTCCTAAAAAGTGTTCATTTTTTATTCAAATTTCCCTCTCTAGTATTTTCAATTAGAACACGTTACAATAGATGAAGTATACACGTAAAGGCTCAACTGTTGAAAGGGGTTTATCAAGAATGGAAAAATTCATGATTATTATAATCATTTTCTCACTTGTATTTTTTCTTTATAATAAAATTCGATTCTGGCGTACCCCAGAATCCTTATTAAAACAAATTTATCAATCCCAAGCTAATTTATCGCTCGGATTTCTAATGCTCGCTTTTGGAATCAATTTATTCGTTAATCCAAGAAGTGCCTTTGATACTATTATCGGGATTATCTTTGCGGTAGTGGGTGCTTTCAATATTTTTCATGGCTACCGAGCCATTCAGCATTATTTGCCACAACTTGAAAAAAATTAATTTTAAATGACCTCGGAATGAACTTTTTTAGTTCTTTTCCGAGGTTTTTTTGTTTTTCATTCTTATAATTTTTAATCGATCAGCTGGACCATTAATAAAGCCTTTGCAACAATTTCATTCTCAAAATACATTTCTACATCAACTTTACCATGCTTTCGACCAATCTCTAAAATTTTCGGCGTTATCGTAATGACACTATCTATCTGAACAGGCTTTATAAAATAAATCGTAATGTTTTCTAAAACGACGTTGCCCTTTTTATGTTTTCTTAACATTCTTCTACCAGCTTCTGTTACCAGCGTTGTCATTACACCATGAGAAATCGTTCCTAATTGATTAGTCATTTGTGGAGTTACATCGCATTTAAAGCCATCCACTTCCTCTTTACTTTCATCCATTCTACTTGTGACAATATCATCAATGGTTTCACCTACATGCGGCTGTCTTTGGGCCGTTTGCAAGGCCTTTAATACATCTTGACGACTTACAATTCCCATAAATCTTTTCTCAGAATCAACGACAGGTAAAAGTTCAATTCCTTCCCAGACCATAACGTGAGCAGCAGATGCGACAGAGGTTCTTTCATTTACGGTAATTGGATTAGGTGTCATTACTTTTCCAATAAGAGTATCCTTAGGTACTCCTACTACATCCTTTGCCGTTACCATTCCGTGTACCTTGAGCTGATGATCGATGACAGGGTATCTAGAATGACCCGTCTTCTCGTTCAATTCTTGCCACTTATCAACCGTATCAGAAGTAGATAAATAAAAGGTTTCATGAATATGAATGAATATATCATCTACTAAGACGATTTCTTTCTTAATTAACTGGTCATAAATAGCACGATTAATCATGGCTGCAACCGTAAAGGTATCGTAGCTTGTAGATATAATTGGGAGCTGAAGCTGATTAGCTAAATCAATCACTTCGTCACTTGTATCAAACCCTCCTGTAATTAAAACCGCAGCGCCAGCCTCTAAAGCAAGTTTATGTCCATTATAACGATTACCTACGATTAATAAATTTCCGGCTTCAACATATCTCATCATGGCATCTAGCTTCATGGCACCGATTACAAAACGATTTAACGTCTTATGTAACCCTTCTCTACCACCTAATACTTGTCCATCCACAATATTGACAACCTCTGCATAGGTTAACTTTTCTATATTATCTTTCTTTTTTGTTTCAATTCTAATCGTTCCAACTCGCTCAATCGTACTGACTAATCCTCTATTTTCAGCTTCTTTTATTGCTCGATAAGCGGTTCCTTCACTTAATAAAAGTTCTTTTGCGATCAATCTAACTGAAATCTTAGCACCGACAGGCAATTCTGAAATATAAGTTAATATTTGTTCATGCTTTGTAGCCAAAAGGAGCCACCACTCTTCCTTTGTAAATAATCAAGCACAAGAAACTGTACTATTTTTATTATACGTTTGTTAGAGTGGTGTATCAAGTTTATCTTCCAAATTCTCTAAAACCCTTATTCTCATTCACTTTAACTGCATCCTCTTTAATAGATACAGGTTTTTTATTTGAATATAACAGCCCTATAAAGTTCCCTAATAAAACACAACCTCCAAATAAAAGCCAGCTTATATAAAAAGCTAGTTCTAAACCGGATGATGCTAAAGAAAAATAATCAATGCTATACATTAAAAGAATCCCAGCTATTAATAAAGAAATGACGTATCTTTGTCGCATAATATCACTTTAACTCCTTTACTCTTTTTTTCATTACTATGATATTGAACACAAAAAAAGAACAAGCTTCAAAAGCCTGTTTCAGCAAAAAAACCGTTCTCGCAAAGGCGCTCAATTCACCAGATAAATCCTCTCATTCAGGGAAAGGTGCAAATGGGACTATCCTTTTGAATTCAAAAGAGAGTTTAAGCAAACAGCAGTGCTCTTTTCGACCGTAAACAACTCCATTCATCGGATAAGGGCAAAAGAAAGGACCCTATAATCGGAGGAACCCTCATTCCCAGTGTCACTCCTATCAATTAGAGGAAGGACCAAAAAAAACGCCTTTGAGAATCCATTGTCTCAAAAGCGTTTCTTTGTTTTTCAACCAAGTATTACTAATATTCTATAGTTCAAAATGCTGGCCTACCTCTAAATATAAGCCTTGATTATTTGATAAACTCTCGGTAAATTTCTTACCATCCTGATTGATTAAAGGGAAGGTATTATAATGAATAGGTACGACCTTTTTAGCCTGTAGCCATTCAGCCGCGATTTCAGCATCTTCTGGCCCCATTGTAAAGTTGTCTCCTATCGGTAGAAAAGCCACATCAATAGCATTTCTTTCTCCTATCCATTTCATATCTCCAAATAAGCCTGTATCTCCTGCATGATAAATGGTTTTCCCTTCTGCTGTAAAAAGAATTCCCGCTGGCATTCCTGTGTATACGATCTTCTTTTCTTCTTCAAAGGCATAAGAAGATCCATGAAAGGCTTGAGTTAACTTCACTCTCCCAAACTCAAATTCATGCGCACCGCCTAAGTGCATAGGATGTATATTTTCGACTCCTTGCCAACCTAGAAATGTGGCTAGCTCAAATGGTGCGATGACAAGCGCATTATTTTGATTAGCTAAAGTCACCGTATCTCCAACATGATCATCATGACCGTGCGTTAATAAAATAACATCCACTTCTAAGTTTTCCACCTGTAAATCAGTATTGCCATTTCCAGAGATAAATGGGTCAATCATTATTTTTTTGCCATTCGTCTCAATCATCACAACCGAATGTCCATGGTAGCTTACTTTCACTTCTATCATCTCCTATTTGCCTTTACTTGTATTACTTCTATTCCCATTTTAAAGGATACTAAAACGATGGAAAACATGGTAGATTAGAGAAGAGAGAAATACACGAGATGAGAAAGGACATAGCCTTATGATTAAACAGCGTATTCAAACATTACAGCAACATCTTAAAAATGAGAAACTTGATTTTGCTTTTATTCAAGAAAAAGCTAATTTCTTCTATTTAACTGGTTTTCGATGTGAACCGCATGAGCGATTAGTCGCCGTTATTATCCCTGCACATTCTGAACCATTTATCATCGCTCCGCTCATGGAGCAGCCATTAATAAAAGAAGCTGGATGGAAAGAGCTCATTTTAACCTATCTAGACACTGACAATCCTTGGGACATTCTATCTAACCATTTAAATCAGACTTCTATTTCTAAACATGCACTAGCAATCGAACCAAGTTCATTGTCTTATCAAAGAAGTCAACAATTATTGAATCTAAATGAACATGTAGAGCTTTATGATATTGAGCCATCTTTATCTCAAGCTCGCCTTATTAAAACAAAAGAAGAGCTAGATATCCTTCAAGAAGCAGCAAGGTTTGCTGATTTAGGGGTTGAGATAGGAGTATCCGCCTTAGGAAAAGGAAAAACGGAGCTTGAAGTACTTGCAACGATTGAATATGAGCTTAAGAAAAAAGGTGTAACAGAGATGAGCTTTGACACCATTGTACTAAGCGGAGCTAATTCAGCGAACCCACATGGAAACCCAGGGTTGAACCCAATTGAGGAAGGGAGCTTTGTTTTATTTGATCTTGGAGTCGTTTGGGAAGGGTATTGCTCAGATATTACAAGAACCGTTGGCTTTGGTAATCTGTCTGAGAAGCAGGAGGAAATATACCACACTGTTTTGCATGCCCAAGAAAAAGCCATTTCAGCTAGTAAGGTCGGTACAAAATTAAAAGAAATTGATCTGGCTGCTCGTTCACATATTAAGCAAGAAGGCTATGGTGATTATTTTCCACATCGTTTGGGACACGGACTCGGAGTGGATGTTCATGAGTGGCCTTCTATTAATGAAACAAATGAGCTAATCCTTCAAGAAGCTATGGTGTATACGATTGAACCGGGTATTTATGTTCCTAAATATGGAGGGGTGCGGATCGAAGACGATATTGCGATCCAAAACGGTAAAGCTTTGACACTCACTCAATATCCAAAGGAATTGCAAATCATTAAACCTTCATAATGAATCATTAAGTAGGTTTACTAGTTAATTAAAATTTGCCCTCACTAAAAAATCCAATAACAAAACTAAGCTGGAAACCTTTTATCTTCTAAAAAGTGTCCAGCTTTTTTTATGCGGGCTCATAAATTCTCTAATAAACTTTTGGTATTCTCGAAAGGAATTGCTTGAGCTTCAGCTACGGCTTTATATGTGACACTCCCTGATAAAGTATTAATCCCTTTTAAAAGGGCAGGGTTTTCTAAACAAGCTTTTTTATAGCCTTTATTCGCTAATTGAAGTACATAAGGTAATGTAGAATTGGTCAAGCCTATTGTCGATGTTCTCGGAACAGCTCCAGGCATATTAGCTACCGCATAATGTAAAATATCATGCTTCAAATACGTTGGATGGTCATGAGTAGTCATCCGATCAATGGTTTCAAAAATACCACCTTGGTCTATGGCAACATCTACAATTACGGAACCTGCATCCATTTCCTTGACACTTTTTTCGCTAACAAGCTTAGGGGCCTTTGCACCTGGAATCAAAACGGCACCAATAACCAAATCAGAGCGACGAACCGCATCATCAATATTCATAGAATTTGACATTAATGTTTGTAGCTCTCGGCCATATTGATCATCGAGCTGCCTTAAACGTTCTGGGTTAACATCTAAAATCGTTACATCAGCTCCTAATCCCATTGCAATCTTTGCTGCGTTCGTACCGACAATCCCTCCTCCAATGACGGAAACCTTCGCTCTTTCTACACCAGGTATCCCTGATAAAAGAATACCTTTTCCACCTTTCGATTTTTCTAAAAATTGAGCTCCTATTTGCGACGCCATTCTTCCAGCCACTTCACTCATGGGAGTTAATAATGGTAACTGACGATTATCTAACTGCACGGTTTCATAAGCAATCCCAATCACCTTATTTTTAATTAATTCAGAAGTGAGCTGAATTTCTGGAGCTAAGTGTAAATAGGTAAGTAAAATAAGATTCTCTCTAAAAAAAGCGTACTCTGAAGGGATGGGTTCTTTCACTTTTATGACCATTTCTTGAGCCCAAGCATCGACAGCTGCCTCAACTAAGTTGGCACCTGCAAACATATATTCTTCATTTTGAAACCCTGATCCTAATCCAGCATCTTTCTCTACGAAAACTTCATGCCCTGCCTGGGTTAGTGCCAAGGCTCCTGCAGGTGTAAGTGCGACGCGATTTTCGTTGTTTTTTAGCTCCTTAGGTATACCAATTTTCATCTTCTCAACTCCTTTTAGCGACTACGCCTTCCATGTCCAAATATATAAATGACTTTTACCATCCATGTAGCGTATATCTACTTTTTCAAGTTGATGATACCTTTTCTTTAACAAACTAATCATATTTTCAATGGTCTGATGCTCATCAATTTCCATTAGCTTAACCATTTCTTCCACTTCCTGCTTTGCGTTTTCACCTTTTTGGACATAATTTCCTTCTTCATATTCATAATGCGATGGGTTATCATATTCCCATTCATATTCTATTCCACTATCTACAACCGTGATACGCACCGAGGATATCGTCATTAGCCTTGTACCAGAAACATCGGCATTAACTTGAAAGGAACTGCAAATGAAGAATAATAATGTACTTATAACGAATAAGATTTTACTCATTTTAATCATTTTAAACACCTCAACTATAAGGTGATGCAAAATGACCATTGCTATACATGCGAGTTAACGTTCACGATGTATGACATCTACTCCACCCGTAACCTCAATGACACTTCCCGTAACCATATCTGCATTTTCATCACAAAGAAATAATATAGTCCGAGCAATGTCTTCTCCTGTGGCTGAACGACCAATAGGAGTATTGCCGGTTTGCTCTAACCTTGCTTCTTTAATCGTCGATTGCTTCATTTCTCCTAATATGTTACCAGGACTAACCATATTAACGGTAATACCATACTCCGCCTCCTCAATAGATATAGATTTCATTAATGAAACCAAACCTACCTTAGCTGCGGCATATGCCGCTCGATTTTTCCATCCTGGAGCATGGTCCGCTCCTTGGAATCCATAGGTGACTATTCTCCCGAATCTTTGCTCTCTCATAACAGGTACGACTTTTTTCAATAAATGGAAGACAGCACTCAAATTTCCTTCAAGCATCGTATACCATTCGGATTCTTCATAATCAATCAATTTTTTTCTTTCAAAAATATAAGGCCCTGCATTATTAATTAACATATCAATTCGTCCGAATTTCTTGATCGTTGACTCTACCGCCTCTGTGATAGGTTCTTTTTTGGTTACATCCACTTTTAAAAACTGTAATCGCTCTGCTGCATCCTTCCATTCCGTTTTCATTTTCTCTACTGCCTCTTCATCCTTATGATAAGTAACCGTCACAGAATATCCTTTATTTAGTAGAGCTCGTGTTACTTGATACCCCAATCCTTTTGTTCCTGCTGTTATAAAAGCATGTCGCCTCATATTTACCTCCCTAAGCCTAATCATCTAATCTTTATATGATCATACTACGGTCATAAAAAAATGTAAAAAAAGAACATCGAAAAGGACTAAGCTTTCGCGATATTCTTCTCACAATTATTTACTTTTATTTTCTCTTAGTTGTTCATCTTCTTCAGACACTCCACATTCACGATATATATCCATCACTTGCTCATGAACCATTCTTTCTCCTTCTTCATCGTATTGCAACTGACTGTTTGAAAGCTTTGAATTAGGTATCATTAAGTAAATCCTCCCTTTTATGAATTAATATGTACTACAGCTTGCCAAACATTCTACCAATATAATGGAAATACAATAAAAAAATAAGAACTCTAAGGTGCAGAATGAGTAATCCTTGCATTTCTTAGAGTTCTTATTCTTAATTTAAAAGTTCATTTGCTTTTTTCAAAGCTACTTTTACTTGAGTAAAACCTGTTCCTCCCGCACTGTTTCTTCTAGCAACGACGGTTTTAGGTTGAAGCACTTCAAAAATGTCTTCCTCAAATAATTCACTGGCATCTTGATATTCTTGAAAAGGTAAATCTAATAAAAAGACCCCTTTTTGAATAGCGACTAATACAAGCTTTCCAACAACTTCATGAGCCTGCCTAAAAGGCATTCCTCTTGTTGCTAAATAATCTGCTAATTCTGTCGCATTCGAAAAGTCTTGATGAACTGCTTTTTCCATTACATCTGTCCGCACCGTAATCGTTTCAATCATTCCAGCAAATATAAGCAATGATCCTTTTACCGTTTCTACTGTGTCAAACATACCTTCTTTGTCTTCCTGCATATCCTTATTATACGCAAGTGGTAATCCCTTTAATGTCGTTAATAATGAGAATAAATTCCCATACACTCTACCCGTTTTGCCACGAATGAGCTCCGCCATATCTGGATTTTTCTTTTGTGGCATGATGCTACTTCCTGTTGCAAATGCATCATCGATTTCAATAAATTGAAATTCCTGAGAGGACCATAAAATTAATTCCTCACATAATCTAGATAAATGCATCATAAGAGTAGCTGAAGCAGATAGAAATTCAACAATGAAGTCTCGGTCACTAACAGCGTCTAAACTATTATCATATATTCCATCAAACCCTAACAGCTCAGCTGTATAATTACGATCAATCGGAAAAGTTGTTCCAGCTAGAGCGCCGGCTCCTAATGGAGAAATATTCAAACGTTTTTCACTATCCTTTAAGCGTCCAAAGTCTCGTTCAAACATCCAGAAATAAGCTAAAAGATGATGAGCAAAAGAAACTGGCTGTGCGCGTTGTAGATGAGTATAACCCGGAATAATGGTTTCTACATGCTCTTCAGCCTGTCCGACAAGTGCTTTCTGGAGTTTTTTCAATGCATTCATTATTTCCTTCGTTTCTTTTCGCAAATATAAATGCATATCTGTCGCAACCTGATCATTTCTACTTCTACCTGTATGTAATTTTCCGCCGACTGATCCAATTTCATCAATCAAATGCTTCTCTAGATTCAGGTGGATATCTTCGTTTTGGACAGAGAACTCTAATTGATTTGCCTTTGCTTTTTCCCTTAGCTTAGTTAACCCTTTTTTAATTAACTCTACTTCTTCCCCTGGAATAATTCCACATTTCCCCAACATTGTTACATGAGCAAGACTGCCTTCTATATCTTCGTCCACAAGCTTCTGATCAAAGCCGATTGACGCACCAAATGCGTCAACCCACTCTTCTGCTGTTTTTGTAAAGCGTCCTCCCCAAAGCTTTGTCACAGTGTAACCTCCTTTTTTTCCTTGTTCACTGTACTGTGGACTTTTGTCGTTAATCCCCAAAGTGAAATGAACCCTACTGCAGCACTGTGATCAAATTCATCATCGGTTGAATAAGTAGCTAATTTTTCATCATAAAGTGAATATGGAGATTTTCTACCTTCAATAATCGCATGACCTTTAAATAACTTAACGCGAACCGTCCCTGTAACTGACTTTTGAGTTTCCTTTAAAAAGGCTAATAATGCCGGTTGTAAAGGAGAAAACCATAATCCGTCATAAATTAATTCTGTTAACTTTTTCGAAACAATTGGCTTAAAATGCGCCACTTCTTTTGTAAGAGTAATATCTTCCAATTCTTTATGAGCTTTAATTAAAGTCATCGCTCCAGGACACTCATAAACTTCACGAGATTTGATCCCTACTAAACGATTCTCAACATGATCTATTCTCCCAACCCCATGCTTACCTGCTAGTTCATTTAATGCTAAAATCAACTGGTCTAATGAATACTTTACACCATTTAATGCAATGGGTATGCCTTGTTCAAATTCTATTTCGACTATATCAGCATGATCTGGTGCATTTTCGATCGATACTGTTAATTCATAGGCTCCTTCAGGAGGAGTTGCCCAAGGGTCTTCTAAAATTCCACATTCATTTGCACGACCCCATAGATTTTGATCGACTGAATAAGGATTATCAAGATCGATAGGAATCGGAATATTATTTTTCTTCGCATATTCAATTTCTTCATCTCGTGACCATGCCCATTCACGGACAGGTGCTAATACTTTAAGATGTGGGTTTAGCGCCTGAATGGACACTTCAAAGCGGACTTGGTCATTACCTTTTCCTGTACAACCATGTGCAACGGCGTGAGCACCTGTTTGCTCCGCTATTTCAACTAATTTTTTTGAAATAAGAGGTCTCGATAAAGCAGAAACTAATGGATATTTATCTTCATACATCGTATGAGCTTGAAGAGCTGGTAAAACAAAGTCTTCTGCAAACTCCTTCTTAGCATCGATCGAGTAAGATTCAATGGCTCCTACATCTAGCGCTTTTTGTTTTACAAAATCTAAATCTTTACCCTCACCAACATCCAAACCAACAGCTATAACATCGTATCCTTTATCTGACAACCACTTGATGGCTACAGATGTATCTAATCCTCCAGAATATGCTAATACTACTTTCTTTTTATTCATTTCTCGTCCCTCCATTGAATATTAATACCTTTTATATTATTTTTATACAAATATAAGTAAAAGAAAAGAGCTTCTAAGCTCATGACCTTTTTGCATAAAACTATAATGACGATTTATATATATACATTACTTTAACAACGAACAGCTATTTTTGCAAGAGAAAATTTAGATGTTTTTAAAAATTTTTTCCTCTCTTAGATTCTAGCTATGATTCTTAGTATATCAACGGTTACAACTATTAATTCTTTGCCTTACGGATCGAATTTCGATACGGCATGAACACTTTGATAACCTTGACTTATAAAAAATGTATATAAATTTATTTTCATGCATTTACTTTTATCTTATTCAGAAGCGTAAAAAAGGAAATAGAGCGGATGTCTATTTCCTTTTTCTTATTATACATTATTGTGTAACTTTGAAAGCAGTATCCTTTTCTGATAAAATCGCTCAGCCATTTCGGTTACTTGCTTTGTCAGCTGATAGTTCACCCCAGCACCAATAGCTACTCCAAAAAGCGGTACCCCCTGAATCCATCTCTTTCTTAAAAACCGAATGATAATATTTTTTCCCATTTGTTTCATAAGCTGCCCCATCCAAGCTTGATCAAAGACATGCTCTTGTCCGTCATAAAATACGTGTTCCTCATTTTGAAATTCTAGTTCTGCAAAGAGATGCTGCCAGCTTTCTAATTGGTAAGGTTTCGGTAGCGTAGTAAGGTAAAAAAGCTTTAATGCAATAACCTGCTCTATTGGATTTTTCAGATCATAGCCATGTATTAAAGCAAGCTGCTGAATCGTTCTTAATTGAATAGCTGCCAGTAAAGGTAAATCTAATGATATGGTCAATAAACCTCCTAATCCTGTTACACTTCCCTGTCCAACTGCTATTAAACGCTGCTTTGCCATAAATTGTTCGGATAGAAACCGCTGTTGATCAATCGTTAATTTTTTCATTTCATTGATGCTATGTATATCTGGATTAAACACTTTCGCATAGCGCAAAATCTTATCCCATATGACTTGCTCACTTCTTTCATTTTGAACCATAGATTGAAGCTGAATCATTAATGCCTCTAGCTGCTCCAAATATTTAGAAGGAATTTTTATTTGTTCAGTGTTTTTTATAAATCTCTGTAATGTTTCATTTTCCTTCCATCCCTTGAATATGGATTGATTGTCTTTCGTAAAATAGGTGCTTTCCCACTCTAATATTTCTTGTAAATGTAATTGCTCATCGGAATTTAACATCGTTACCTCCGTACCTTTTAAATATCATTTTTCATAGACATTTTCGAACTGAGTTCTTTAATATGATGAAAAAACAATGCTTCTGCTGATTTAGGTGATATTGAACTTCCCCAGCCATTTTCAACGGGACCGTACTGACTAATAATACAATGCTTCAATGCTATTATTTCGTGATCAGTACTACTAATTCCTGCATCTTTCACAGCATCAAGAATGATTTCATAGCTTAAAGACACTAGGCCTATCTTTTCTCCTTCCTCCGTCAAGGAAGGTGCAATAGCATCGTTGAACATTTTAGTTAAACCAATGTTATGTAATAAACAGCTCGCTAAGACAACATTGCGATTCAGGTCATTATAGAGTGGGAAAAGCTGAGCAGCGGTATGACAGAGCTCGACTAAATGCTCAAGCATCCCCGCATAATAAGCGTGATGTCCATATTGAGAAGCTGGATACGTTGTTATTTTTTCTCTAAATTCCTTTTGACTATAAAGCTGAACTAGTATTGACCTTAAAGGTCCTGATTCCACTTCATCCATATACATACGTAATTCCTGCCACAATCCTTCTCTAGATAATCCTTCTTTTGTTAACAATTCGGTAACATTTACTTGGTCCTCATCATGAATCAATCTCATTCTCTGTATAGATAGTTCTTTTCTATTTCGGTAACTTTTAATGACTCCCTCTACTTTAACAATAGATTTTTTTTGTACACTTGATTTTAGTTCTTCTCCTATATCCCACATTTTTGCCGCAATCTTTTCTAAATGCCGCTCTAATAAAAAATGGCCATACTCACTTCCATTTACAGCCGATTTAATTTCCTTTTCTCTAACTAAGAAAAACCCTGTGAACGTATCTCCTTCTTTTAAATTAGCTAGAGTCATTTACTCAGCTCCTTTTTGATTGACTTTATACAGTCTATGCTAGTTAGTATTCTTTTCATTAATCCGTTTTGATCTATTCTTATTTTAATGCATATTCTATTTCATATAAAACAATTGAAACCTTTCAATGAAAAAACCTGCCGAAAACACCAACTGGTTTTCAACAGGTTATCTTACTTATGATTGTTCTTGAGCTAATCGTACGGTATCTCTTGCAATCATTACTTCTTCATTCGTTGGAATAATGATTACTTTTACAGGTGAATGAGGGTAATTAATAAATGCTTCTTTTCCTCTTACTTTATTTAAAGAAGGATCCCAATAAACTCCCATAAATTCAAGTCCTTTTAGCACTCTTTCACGAATAACATCACTATTCTCACCGATACCCGCTGTGAAAATAATAGCGTCAACACCATTCATTTGAGCAGCATATGAACCAATATATTTATGGATTCTAGATGTAAATACTTCTAAAGCAAGCTCAGCTCGTTCATTTCCTGCTTCAGCTTCACTTTCGATATCACGTAAGTCACTTGAAAAACCAGAAACAGCTAAAAGCCCACTTTTTTTATTCAAAATATTAATAACTTCACTAGCATCATGTCCAGTCTTGTTCATAATGAATGGAATTAATGCAGGGTCAATATTACCTGAGCGAGTTCCCATCGTTACACCAGCTAAAGGTGTAAAACCCATAGATGTATCAATAGACTCTCCGCCTTTTATAGCTGCAATACTAGCTCCATTTCCAAGGTGACATGATAATAAACGAAGCTGTTCAATCGGACGATCTAGGAGTTCTGCCGCACGTTCAGAAACATATTTATGTGAAGTCCCGTGGAAACCATATTTACGAATACCAAACTTTTCATAATATTCATAAGGTAGGCTATATAAAAATGAGCTTTCTGGCATGGTTTGATGAAAAGCAGTATCAAAAACAGCTACAGACTCAACATGAGGGAGCGCTGCTTTAAAAGCTTTAATCCCTACTATATTAGCTGGATTATGCAATGGAGCTAATTCTGATACTTCTTCAATCCCTTTTAAAACCTCATCGGTAATCAAAACGGAATCATTAAACTTTTCTCCACCATGAACGACTCTATGGCCAATTCCCTCTATTTCATCTAAAGACTCTATAATTCCTAAACTCGTAAGTTTATCTAATAAAATTTTTACTGCAACTTCATGGTCACCAATATCAAGTGTTTCCTTTATTTTCTCACCGTTTGCCTCAATTGTAAAAATGGAATGGTTCAAACCGATTCTTTCAACTAACCCTTTTGTTAAAATGGTTTCCTCTGGCATATTTAATAGCTGAAATTTCAAAGAAGAACTTCCAGCATTAATTGCAATAATTTTAGCCATTTCTATTAGACAGCTCCTTTAGTTTGTTTCTATATTTAGTAGGATAATGCATCTATTCACTTCTTATTATCACTCTACATTTAATCATTCTAATTCATCTTTTTCAAGCAAATTCACGGAATCCTCACTGATTTTGCATAAAGTCTTTATATTCTGACTTGAAATCGCTTTTTTATAACGTTTACATTATTATTCTTCTATATAAAAGCATTTATCAAAAAAAATTGAAACAATATTCCAAATAAGATAGGTTCTAGGCTAGTCACTCCCTTAAGGCACTACGCGTCCAGTGGGGTGCTGCCGAACTAACTTTTTTTAAAAAGTGGATTTCGGCATGGCCACTTCCTCCCACTGGAGTCTCCGTGCCTTGTGTCCGCTAGTTTACGTCTTTCATAGGAAATCTAGAAGTACAAAAAACCCTCCTTTCACAGCAAGGAGGGTTCTGGTTCGTTCTTGATGTTTGCATTAATGACATCATTTCAAACTTCTCTACATGATCTATATAATATCAGCTTTTTTCCAAGCCTTTCAAAAGAAATATTAAGAAAGCTTCAATTCGCTCTGAAACCATCGATCAATCTGATTAACCATATCAGCAAGTGCTGACTTTTTAGAAAAGGAAGGAAGCTCTGCTAATAAAGCTTGTTGAATTTGTTTCACACCTTCTCCATTTTTTTGCAACATTAATATACTCTTCGCTTGGTTATCATTTATAAACATGGAGCTTGGCAATTGTAATAAGCCTAGGATTACACTTTCTTTCTTTAAAAACTGATGCAAGGTTTCTGATTGGTCGGTTTGAAACAAGAAGTTAGGTATTAAAAGGAATAAATAGCCACCAGATTTGGTCTGTTTTAAAGCTTGCTCGATCATTAAGTGATGGATGTAAGAATGCCCCTCTAGAGCCTTCACTTCATAATCTTGGGCTACCACATCATTCGGATAATATCCTATTGGCAAATCCGTCACAACTAAATCAGCTTCAAGGTTTGGTAGTTTTTGAATACTATCTTGATGAAAAAGCTCTACCTCGTGCTTTTGTAGATTCGCATTCACATAAGCTAAATGCAGTAATGTTTCATCTACTTCAAAACCTAGTGCTTTAATCTCTTTATTACTTTGATTTAATATAGCGGTTAATAAATTACCAGAACCAACAGCTAAATCAGCAAGTATATAAGGTTTTGGTTGATTTAACACTTTATTGACTAAATAAGAAATAAATAAACTTACAGCATCTGGTGTTAAGGAATGATGCGGTTGGGTTGCTCCTTTCATGCCTTTTAAAACCGCTAGCTGTAATGCTTTTCTGATTATTTCTTGCTCATAATCTTCAAATGTGATGGATTGGTACAGTTTCTCTAATTTCTTTTTTTGAAAAGAATCATGTATTTCAACCATTTTGCTAGTGAATAAACGGTCTCCAACTTCAGCTAAAGCATCTAGATAGAGAATATCCTCCTGTTCACTTAGCATATGGGCACTATTATCGATAAAGTCATACAAATCCTCTAATTGTTTGTCTTTCATAATCTACCTCCGTTTCATCTCTACTACCATAAACAAAATCTCCCCATTTTGTCTACTACATAGTCTATTTTTGCCCAATTCAATAATGATTGAACCTTAATTATAACTATTTTTGTTATCTCAATTATAAGATCTTATAAGCCTAGCTTAGTAATAAATGGATATCAAAAGGTCGAGTTGAACCAACTCCAGAGTCTTTAGACAAGCTATTCCTTAGGTGTATTCAGCTCCCCCTCTGCTCACTTCCTTTAAAACCAAACAAAGAACGTCCCTCTTCTTAGGAATGTTCTTTGTTTGGTTTATTCTATCTACTTTTGTTTCCGTCTCATTTTTAATGAGCATTTTTGGCTGCTTCAAGCGCCGCTTCATAATCAGGGTGATCCGTTGCTTCTGGAACATACTCTACGTAAACCACTTTATTTTGAGAGTCAACAACAAACACAGCTCTCGTTAATAAACGTAGCTCTTCGATGGCTACTCCATATGCTTTTCCAAACGAGAGATCTCGATGGTCAGATAACGTATCTAAATTCTCTACTCCTGCTGCCGCACACCAACGCTTTTGAGCAAAAGGTAAATCATTACTAATCGTTAAAATGGACGTATTCTCTAATCCTGCCGCTTCTGTATTGAAGCGTCTTGTTTGTTGGTCACAAACTCCTGTATCTATAGAAGGTACTACACTTATTAGCTTCACTTTTCCTTCATAGTTACTTAAATGAATTTCAGAAAGGTCATTCGCTAATACGGTAAAATCGGGCGCTGTATCTCCGACCTTCACCTCTTGTCCTAATAAATGAATACTATTTCCCTTAAATGTTACGTTTGCCATGCTCATTCCTCCCTTATGTACTAATACTCTTTTATGATACATGAAAAATGGAAGAGTAAGCAAGAAAAGCCCTTTATATATATTACATTCAATAATTCATCAGTTTCAATTTTTTCAAACAGTGGAGGGTAATTCGGCTATCAGTTTTATCCAATACTTTTGTTGTAGAATAAGACCATCTTTTGATAGGGTCTTATCAGGTGAATTCAGTAAACTAGAAAAGTGAAACGGAGCACACCCCATTTCACTTTATCATGATAAGAATAAGAAACTTAATATGCTAGCCTTAAAGTGGCGGTTGTTGTTTAGGCGAATAATCACGGTGGTGATCATTGTGTTGGTCATGCTTGTCTTGAGAAATCATACTCTGTATTTTTTCAATTACTTGGGGTGCAAAATCCAAAAGGCGTTCGTATAAATGCGTGCTATTATCTAAATGAACCATTTTAACCCCTGAGCTATTAACGATTAAAAATGCAATTGGAGTAATGGAAACTCCTCCACCACTACCTCCACCAAAAGGTAAATCATGATCACTATGACTTTGTTCAACAGAAAATTGACTTCCTCCAGCAGCAAATCCAAAACCAACTTTAGAAACAGGTAAAATCACACTACCATCTGGTGTTTCAACGGGATCACCAACAATGGTATTCACATCTACCATCTCTTTTAAATTTTCCATTGCTGTTATCATTAAGCCTTGTATTGGATGATCAGCCATATAAGTCTCCTCCTTTTTAAATTGAATGGTTAGCAGAAGAAGAAATATTCGTTTTTTTATTCCTCATACTGCGCCAATGCTTGACGATCAATAGTCCTGCAATGATAGCTTGTCCGATTCGAAAAGAGAACATGCATGAAAAATCAGTTTTTGTAAATTTGCCTTGATAAACAGGTTGGATATGTAGAATTGGCATTCGTTTTAAAGTAACAAATTGTGATGTAACTCCAACAAATAAGCTTTTTACTGACCATAAACCAGCAGCTAGCATCCCCGTTAAAACAGCATCTCCCGTCGCGATTTCGGATTTCCATTCTAGATTATGTACTTGCCATTTTTTTAAAAACCTTCGTGAAATTTTGTAAAAACCTTGAACATGCTCTAAAAAGTCCTTTGACAAAATGAGCTTTTCTTTTAACCATTTTAAATCAAACGTTTTTTTATCTTTTTTGTTACCTAAAGGTGAATTGGATTGTTCATCTATTTCAACAGTTAGATTTGAAGGTTCTATGTTCATAAGTGGGGATGAAAATGTATAAATGTGCATAGCCCACAGTTTTACTGATATTGTTAACAGATCATTGTAAGAATGATGATAGTATTGAATATTGATATTTAGCTTTGTACTCATTAACGTAACCAGCAAAAGAATAAAAACAAAAGCTAATATGAACCAAATCATTTCCTTCACCTACTTTTAGGTTCATCCATTCATTAGTTACTATCATTTCCTCGAAATGTAAAAATAAACCTTTTAATTGAAAGACAATTAAAAGGTTTATTTAAAATCATTTTTCCACATGAATAACCGCAGTTTGCGCAATCATATCATGTATTCCTTGTTTTTTTGGAGTGAAAGCTATCACAATGTATATGAATTTAGTGAAGAAGAAGATTTGATGTATAAGTCTACCAACACCTTCTCGAAATAGGACCGTTCCCCAAGATAATGGTTTTCCATCAATAGAAATGACTTTAATACCTATAATCATTTTCCCTAAACTTTGCCCTGTATATTTCGTCATCAATGCAAAATAAGCAAAAAAACTAATCGCATACAGAATAGAACCAGCACTAAACGTTATAATATGTAGTGATTCTAAACCTGCCATTTGTATAACTGGCTTTAACAAGACTTGATTAATGGCATATAACACGATTAAATCAAACAGAAATGCCCAAAACCGCAACCAAAATCCAGCATATCTTTGCTCTTTAACAAGTATTTGCTTTTCTTCGATCAAGTGCTCTTCCTTCTCTATTTCTTTATCTATAGACTTGTACGCTCTAGCTCTTGTTCTCGCTTTTAATTTCGAATGAACGGAGCGACCTTGTTTTTGTTGAGTCATTTGCTCTACTATCATTATCGTTCGCTCCTCCTATCATTCCGAATAAAGATATTTTAAAGTTGGCGTACGCTGTTCTGAGATATAATCTAAAATAGCCGCCATTTCATGTTCTGGTTTAGATGAAGCATTTGGAGCTAGTAGCTTAAATAAGTCTGAGAATGAAGAACCTCCACCATATTTAACGACTGAAACATCTGCATCTATCATTTCTTTTAAATCCGCAATCGCATCGTCTGTATTTCCTAATTCATCCACTAATCCTAATTCAAAAGCTTGATTTCCAGTATAGATTCTCCCATCTGCAATTTCCCGAACCTCTTCCGAATCCATTTGACGACCCTCTGCAATAATACGGACAAACTCTTCATAAGACTCATCTATTATACTTTGCAGAATATCTCTTTCATCATCAGTCATTTCTCTTGTAGCAGACATAATATCTTTATATTCTCCACTTTTAATCGTATTCACTTCTATACCAAATTGCTCTGCTAACCCTGCAATATTAATTGATTCCATTATCACACCAATTGAACCTGTAATCGTTTGCTCACTAGCAAAAATCTTAGTAGCTGGAGCCGCTATATAATAGCCGCCTGAAGCCGCCATATTCGCCATTGAGATATAAACAGGAATTTCATACTCTTCCTTTGCACTCAAAATTTTGTCATAGATTTCAGCACTTTCGACGACACCACCACCAGGTGTATTCACTCGGATTACAATTCCTTCTACTTGAGGGTCTTGCGACGCATACTCTAAATGCTCTAAAAATTGCTGATGATTATATGTATCTACCGCGAATATTCCACCACTGCCACCAGTGTCTTGAATAATACCGTTTAATTCCATTAATACAATCTTTCCTGGTTCGGTACCAATTTCGACTGTTTCTTCAAGAGTAGGCGAGAACATAGAACCCATTCCTTCTATATCCTCCATCGTTGTTCGTGCAAATGAATAGATATTACTTATGACCGCAATCATTAATAGAAAAGCTACTGCTCCTAAAGCCATCCATCTTTTTCCGTTCATTCAAGTTCTCCTTTCTTTACAAAAAATTGAACATTCAATTTTCCGTTCACCATTTGGTTTCTTTTTCCTGATCAAAGGTTATGATAACATAGAAAGTAATAAGGTTAAAAATAATATACGTATTTATTCAGTAGAGGGGAAGATGTTACATGGAAACGAAAGAAAAAGTCTATCTATTTTATAAAGAAACGGAAGAAATGATTTCACACGCCGAACTAGTTAAGAATGCACTCCAAAAAAACGGCTTCATTCCATGTTCAACTCCTCACGATGCTTCATACATCATAAGTATCGGTGGAGACAACACCTTTTTACAAGCCATAAGAAAAACTGGCTTCCGAAATGACAATGTGTATCTAGGAGTAAACATAGACCAAGTCGGCTTTTATACCGATTTTATGATTAACGATTTAGAGCCTCTCATCCATGAGCTTCAACAAAGCGAGCAAGATGTAAGAAGATATCCCGTTTTAGAAGTATCGGTTGATAACAAAAGTCCATTCTATTGTCTCAATGAATGCTCTATTCGTTCTAGTATTATTAAGACGCTCGTATTAGAAGTCATTATTGATGATCACCATTTCGAAACGTTTCGTGGAGATGGTATGATTGTCTCTACCCCTACTGGTAGCACAGCCTATAATAAATCGGTCGGCGGGGCAATCATAGACCCGAAGTTACCATCGATGCAGGTAAGTGAGGTCTCTTCTTTAAATAATAATGAGTTTAGAACATTAGGAACTTCCTTTATACTAGGTTCAGAAAGATTATTAACGCTAAAGGTCGTTCAAACCGGTAATGAGCATCCAATTATCGGCGTTGATAATGAAGCTCTTTCTATTCGCAAAGCCAAGCAGGTTCAAATAAAATTAGCTAATCGACAAGTAAAGGTGTTGAAGCTAAAAGACAACTCTTTTTGGCATCGAGTTCAAAGGAAATTTCTATAGCATGATTGAAGAAAACCCCTACCTTTGCCTAAAATAAAGGTGGGGGTTAAATGGTATAACACTTGGATTATTAGTTCGGGAAATAGGAACAGGCTTTCGAAGTAGTCAACGCTCTGGAGAAACATTGCATTGAAAGCGACTTTTTCGTATCCAGGATTATAAAAAACCATTTATCAGGAAATTGAATTTGGATGCCGTAGTAGAAGGAGAGCTGCTTCAGACGGATGAGAAACCGGAAGATGAGGAGGAAGCTTTCACTTATCTTATTATAGCCTCATTTATTTTTTGATGATATGATATTTTCAACAATATGCCATACCCATAGAAGAATTCCGATTATTACAAATGCTACTGCCGCTATGTAATGATTAGGGTAATATAACCACGTTTCTCTTAATACAGCTTCAGGACCGAGTGCATTTACTAAATTAGCGAGTATTGTTGCCGTAACTAAAAAAATTCCAAGGTATATTAAAACCCCAACAATTATAAACGTAGAACCAATCATTAATTTACTCAAACCATTCTCTCCTTTGACTAAAATAGAGAGCAAGGCATAGTAATGACCTTACTCTCTAGCATTTTATTTTCCTTCTACTTTAGTGATTTGATTTCTTCTGCAGAAACACTAAAAGTAGAGCCAATAACAAAGATTCCAGTTAAACGAACTAATTCAAATCATTTTTTAGTACATAACATCTTCGTATATTTTTCTATACCTTAAATGAATTAGAAATAAACATATTTAACTTTTATTTTTGAATAGTTGACCATGCTAATTGACTGACCAAAGCTAAAATGAAAGGAATTTAAGTAATTAACAGATGGGCTATGCATCCAGAACCCTCTTGGAACTAAATTGAACGCATTCGGCTACCTGTGATAAACCACTTTATTATCAATAATAGTATATAAAACATTCGTTTCCAAAATCTCATCAGGGTCTACCGTTAAAATATCTTTCGATAGCACGGTAAAATCTGCCAGATAACCCTCTTTTATTTTTCCTCTTGTTTGCTCTGCACTAATGGCAAATGCACTTCCTGCTGTAAACAATTGAACAGCCTCAAATGCCGTTAAGCGCTCGACTGGATTATATCCTTGGTGACCATCTTCTGGCTTTCTTCTTGTTATAGCTGCGTGTATGCCTAACAAAGGATCGGCCGGTTCTATAGGGGCATCTGATCCTCCTGCACACATAAATCCTTCTTTTAATAAAGTCTTCCAAGCAAAAGAAAGAGGCAATCTTTCCATCCCTAAACGCTCCTGCACCCAAGGAAAATCGGAAGCTACAAATCTTGGTTGAATATCCAAAATAAGCGGGAGATTTTTCATTCTTTCTAGTAAATCTTTTCTTAACACTTGAACATGGATCAAACGGTCTCGTCCATGAAGAGAAGGATGTGCTTCTATCGCATTTAAAGTCATCTCAAGAGCCGCATCACCAATTACATGAGCAGCAATATTTAGGCCTCTTTCGCGTGCATATTTTATTAATTCATTGACCTGTGATTGTTCATGAATCGCTACTCCCGAAGTACTAGGATCATCTGTGTAAGGCTCAGATAATAGAGCCGTTCTTCCCCCTAAAGCACCATCCGTAAAAAACTTCATTGCACCTGTCTCTACATACTTTCTTTTTTGGTTCAAGGAATCATCTTTTAATTGCTCCAGAGCTTTATGATGAACCAATAGATGAGCTCTGAAAGTATGCTCATGGGAATGTTCTATAACCTCTTCAAATACACGTAAGGTTTTTAAAGGGTTTCCATAATAAGAAAGATCCTCTGTATGTCCACCTGTTAAACCTACTCTATGTAAATCCTTAATTGAAGTACGTAATACATTGGATAGCTGTTTTGGGTCCCATTTTGGCATATGCTTTTTGACTAATTCAACGGCTTCATCTAACAATAAACCCGTTGGTTCTCCATCTGCATCCTTTACGATTACACCACCACTTGGATTAGCGGTTTCTTTAGTAATTCCAGCTATATGTAAAGCCTCTGTATTAACCAAAGCAGCGTGTCGACAAATTCTTGATAAATACATCGGTTTATCATTTGATATGGTGTCCAATTCTTCACGGTGGAATATTTTTCGATCAATAAAATTATTTTCATTCCAGCCTTCGCCAATAATCCAGCTAGAATCATCATGAACAGACTTTTGAATTTTTTCTAGCATCGCTTGTGAAGAAAATATTTCAGATAAATCTAAACGAAGTAGCTTTTCACCATGACCAAGCATATGTAAATGACTATCAACAAAACCTGGATAAACATATCCGCCTTTTAAATCTCTTTTTTCAAGAATATCGTCTCGATATCGCTTCTCCAGCTCATCATATAATCCCAATGCTTTGATTTCGCCATTTTCTACAAATACCGCTTCAACCGTTTCTTGTTCTTTTTCCATTGTATAAAAGATGGCATTGTGCCAAAGTGTACCCATTTTCTCAACTCC
This sequence comes from Alkalihalobacillus trypoxylicola, assembly GCF_001590785.1. GTDB lineage: Bacteria > Bacillota > Bacilli > Bacillales > Bacillaceae_D > Alkalihalobacillus > Alkalihalobacillus trypoxylicola. The sequence goes on along the minus strand of NZ_LTAO01000012.1, from coordinate 452,687 downwards.
CAAGCTGATGTACTGATTTTTTATATAGTTTACCTTTATATTGAAATTAAATAAAGAGAGAGTAGTTACCCACTCTCTCTTTTCATCCATTAATTATTATTTTTGATAGCCACCCATTTGTTGTTCAGCCATTTGTACTAAACGTTTAGTGATTTCACCACCAACAGAACCGTTAGCACGAGCTGTTGAATCTGGTCCTAATTGAACTCCAAATTCAGAAGCGATTTCATATTTCATTTGGTCAAGTGCTTGTTGTACACCTGGTACGACAAGTTGGTTAGAGCTATTGTTATTTGCCATATCTCTCACCTCCTTCTGTACTAATAGAATGCACAGGAAGAAGGAAAACATGCAAAATAAAAACTGGTAATTTTTATGGAAACACTTCTAGAACAACTCTTCGCTTTCTATTTGATTCGATTTAGCTGATATAAATAAAGTCTCCGTATTTTCAACAGCTCTCTGTAAATATGGCTCAATTTCTAAAAAGCTTTCGAATTTTTGTGCTTGATCTCTTCTAGGTCTTGTTTTAGAATCTGCTGGTAAAAAAATAGTACAGCAATCTTCAAAAGGCAAAATGGATGTCTCATACGTATTGATTTTTTTTGCAAGTGCGATTACTTCTAATTTATCCATCGTTACTAATGGCCTTATAATAGGTAAATTGGTTACTTCGTTAATCGTATTCATACTGTGTAACGTCTGACTCGCTACTTGTCCAAGACTTTCACCAGTGGCGAGGGCAAGGATTCCATTTTGGTTGGCAATTCTTTCACTAATTCTTAGCATCATTCTTCTCATTAACGTCATTTGGAAATTGCTTGGCGCTTCTTTGTTTAAATACGTTTGAATATCTGTAAAAGGGACTAAATGTAATTTGATACTCGCACCAAATTTGGTTAATGATTTGGCTAAATCTATTACTTTCTGTTTAGCACGTTCATTTGTATAAGGAGGACTATGAAAATGAATAGCTTCTAACTTAGCTCCTCTTTTTAATATTTGATACCCAGCAACAGGACTATCAATCCCACCAGAAAGCATCAGTAAAACCTTACCGCTTGTACCAACAGGCAAACCGCCAGCGCCCGAATAAACCCCTGAAGTAATATACGTTGCCGTTTCACGGACCTCTACAGATATATTAAGACCTGGATTATGGACATCCACCGTTACATCTTCCGTGTTCGCTAAAACAAATCCGCCAATATGATGATTTAACGATTGTGAATCAATTGGGAAAGGCTTATACGCACGTCTCGCTGAGATTTTAAAGGTTTGAACGGGTTCTTCATTTTCTTTTAATAATTGTAGAGCTGCTTTTTTCATTTGCTCTAAGTCATTATTCACTTTAATCGCTAAGCTTAATGAGTGAATACCAAATACAAATTGAAGAGCTTCAACAACATCTTGATATTTTTCGCCATTTAATTCGACGATTATTCGACCAAAAGTTCTTCTTACCTTTATTTCTTCAAATGACTTTAGTGCATAACGAATATTTTGCTGCAATTGTTTTTCAAAAAGATTTCGATTCTTTCCTTTTAGTGCCAATTCGCCGTATCTAACTAATATATGATTATATTCCATTGCTGATATCCTCCGTTTGTTATTCTTTGTTCATGTTCATTAAACTCTCGTCACAGATAAAAAATGAGGAATATATTGTTTTAAATGATTTAGCACCATTTCTACCTCTTCCTCTGTATTATCATAAGAGAAGCTAATTCTGATCGCACTGTTCGCTTTGGTATCATCTAAGCCCATTGCTAATAGAACGCGGCTTGGCTGGGAGATTTTGGACGAACATGCTGAACGGGTTGAAACATAAATTTCTTCTTTGGCTAATGCTTGAATGAGTATTTCAGGTTTAATATTACCTACAGAAAAATTAACAATGTGCGGTGCACTTCCCTCGGACGGTGTATTGATCGTGACATGCTCAATTGCCTTTAAGCCTTCTATTAATAGGTTCTTTAAATGATTTAACTTTAAATTACCTTGAAGCTGTCTTTCCCGTTCTAAACGAAATGCTTTTGTCATGGCCACGATTCCAGCTGTATTTTCCGTTCCGGCTCTAAATTTAAGCTCCTGACTTCCACCATGCAATAATGGAGACAAGCGATGACCTTCTTTGACATATAGCATTCCTGTTCCTTTTAGTCCATGAAATTTGTGGGCAGATATGGTACACATATCAATTCCATATTCATAAACCTTTAAAGGTACTTTTATCGCTCCTTGTACATGATCGACATGGAATCGAATTTGAGGATAGTTTTTTAGGAACTTACCCACTTCTTCTATAGGTTGTATCGAGCCCGTTTCATTGTTTACATGAATAACGGAAACGAGTATCGTATGATCCCTAATCGTTTGTTTTAATTCTTCCACTGAAATTTTGCCTTCATGATTAACCGAAAGATAACTGACTTCATAACCTAATGCTTCTAATTCTTGAAATACCTCATAACTAGAAGCATGCTCAATCATTGTCGTTATAAGGTGACCCTTTTTTCTTTTAGCAAACACAGTCCCTTTTATCGCTAAATTATTTCCTTCTGTGCCACCAGAAGTGAACATAATTTCCTTTGCTTTTACTTGAAACTCTTCCGCCATAAGCTTACGAGATTTTTCCAATAAGTTCTCGGCTTCAAGACCAAGAGTATGAAGTGATGAAGGATTACCAAAAAAATCACTAGCTACCTTTGTATATGATGTCAAAACCTGTTCATGAGGTTTTGTTGTCGCACTATTATCAAAATAAATCATAGTAATAACCCCTTTACTAAATCCGTACAACATTTGTGCATCACTATATGTTAGCATAATATGTTGAAATAACAAGCAGTTCAGCTATAAAATTATTGACTTCTTTTTAACAAAATTATAACTCATATAGTTAAAGTTTTCTCTGCAAAAATAGTTTAATTCTTCCTTTAAAAGGTTACAGTTAATGGATACACCATTTACTAAGGCAGAACATATATACAAAGGTACTTAATGGTATAATTTCCATTAAATCATTGAAAGGAGTGTTACACATGGAAGTAAAAATACCTACTATTAATTTGAATGATGGTCATGTATTACCTGCTGTTGGTTTAGGTACGGTTCAATTAAAGGGTGAAGCAGGTGTTAACTCTTTATTAACAGGCCTAAATGCTGGATATCGTTTGCTTGACTCAGCCTACAATTATGAAAATGAGGGAACGGTTGGTGAAGCAGTAAAGCGTACACACCTTCCACGTGAACAACTCTATATTACTTCAAAATTGCCTGGACGTTATCAAGCGTATTCAAAAGCATTAACGACTGTCGAAGAATCATTGTTTCGAGCTGATTTAGATTATTATGATTTATATCTCATTCATTGGCCCAATCCGATAACGGATCAATACGTTGAAGCTTGGCAAGCTCTTATAGAGGCACAAAAAAGAGGGAATATTCGTTCGATTGGTGTTTGTAACTTCCTTCCTGAGCATTTGGATAGGATTATGAAGGAAACTGGTATAAAGCCTGCTATTAATCAAATTGAGCTCCACCCATTCTTTAATCAGGAAAATCAACGAGAATACCATAAACAGCATAATATTCAAACACAATCTTGGAGCCCTCTTGTTCGTTCAAAAGAAGGTAGTGAACTTTTTGAAAACAAACAGCTTCAGGAGCTAGCTAACAAATACCAAAAATCGCTAGCACAAATCGTTTTGCGCTGGCATTACCAGCTTGATTCTATCGCTATCCCAAAATCAGGAAATGCTAGTCGACAAAAAGAGAATCTTTCCATTTTTAATTTCGAATTACAGGAACAAGAGATGGAGATTATATCTTCCTTAACAAGAGAAAATGGTCGTTTGCATAAGCAAGATCCTGCCACTTATGAAGAGTTTTAATAAAAAAGCTATTATGAAAATAGCTTGAAGAAGTCATTTCTAAAACAACTAGCTGCCATTCCCTAATTGAATAATAAAAACACGAGGCCGATCACTGTTCGGGCTCGTGTTTCACTTTTTAAAACCATACTTTCTAGCTAAAATTCGTTGTTCTTATTCTATTTATACTTACTTCTAATTTTTAAGCAATTATTAAGAAATCAACTATCATTAAAAATGATAAAATAAAGATAAAAATAATGTAGAGGAGGATTTTATTATGAATCATTTATCAACAAACAGGAGAATAGACTCTGCTTCAAGAGTAATACTAGCCCCGCCTCCAACGATTTATCAGGCATTTTTGAAACCAAAATCATTCATATCATGGCTACCGCCTCAAGGAATGACAGGACAGATTGTATCATTTGATCCCCGTGAAGGAGGAGCTTATAAAATGACACTTACCTATGTTGCAGATGCCACATTAGGTAAAACTTCTCATAATACGGATGAAACCCAAGGGTTATTTTTAGAGTTAGTAAAGAATGAGCGTATTGTCATGACTGTACATTTTAATTCAACCGATCCAGCTTTCCAAGGTGAAATGATTCAAAAATGGCTATTAGAAGAAGTATCTGAAGGAACGAAAGTGACGGTTAATTGTTATGATGTACCGACTGGAGTACGTAAAGAAGACCATCTTACAGGCTTACAATCTACTTTAGCAAACCTTGCTTTGTTCACTGAGCAATAAAAAAAACTGAAACGTTTTCCAGTTGTAAAGGTTATCTGATTCAAGAACCTGTTTCATATTTATTTAGTAAAATAATAGGGTGTATAATATTTATATTCAAAAACGAACAGGAAGCCGGAGCATCATACATTTATGCTGTTCTTCATTCAAGCTTCCTGTCATACCCCTTTTCATTTGTAAAGAAAGAGAGGGAAATGTTAAGTTGAAAAAAGCGAGTATTTATTATGATGAAATCGATGGGCACCTTTATCCTCAGTGGATGCTTCTACCAGCAGATTTTACTCATTCATATTGTACCTATACTTTGAACATGCCATATGAAAGGTTCTTTCAAGAGGATTTTCATGAATCCCTTGCATTTATAACCGTCCCTCAAGGCTGTCTTACTAGAAGCTCACAGCAACCTACTCACTATTCTATAGATATAGAACAATTAAAAAAGGATATTTTAAGTCGATATAGTGATTCAAACCAATCATTAGATACGATTCAATATTTCCTCGTTACTATCGATGATTTAGAAGAAATTCTTCAATTTAATGTAAGAAAAATTTTTTCCAACTAATTGGATGGTATAGACAGTTGCAAATTCATGATTATAGCGTATAATTCTAGTAAGGAATCATACATTAAAAAAACCGCTAATGCTGACACATTAGCGGCGTGAAATAGTGAATCCTTTTAGAAGGGTTGGCTAACTAAACAATAAAGAAATAAGCTTCCCTATTTTGAGCCACTAACTCATAGGGGGCTTATTTTTTTCGGTCTAACGATACAATCGCTAAGATTAACATCCCAAAGGAAATCATTAATGTCAACGCTTCCGCTATACTGACCAGAGGCATCACCTCCCTTCAAGAAGGTGTGCCAACCCCAACTATGAGTTATTCACTATTATCCATTCCATTATAACACAGTCGTTTTTTAAGATGGAGGTCGTTTATCCTTCTTTTGATTAGCTTGCTGTGACCTCTTCCTCTTTAACAAATTTATTCTCTACATTCGGATCGTATTTTTTCACTGCAGAAATGGTCACTTCTATCGCTTCTTCGTAATGAAAATCTCTAAAAAGCTTCTCTGCTTCTGTTAATGCCTCATAAATCCCCTCAGATTGACTTCTATAGCGATTACCATATTGAATTAATTTTTCAGCCAATTCCGCTTCATCTATTGTTTCTAATATCGATTCCTCATTATCTTTAACCATTTTAACTGCATCGTTGATTAAAGCATTGACACGCCCCATCTCCAAAGGTACCTGTTCTAATTGAGCAGTGGTCTTTTTGATAATCTCTTCACCCTGCTTTAATTTTTCCATAACATGAACGGGTAAGCCAGGTATATTGCTCTTTCTAATCATACGCTTACTATTAACTAATACCTGTTTAAGCTGAACAATTGTTTCCTTTGCCTTCCATTCATCTTCTCTTAACGTGTCAAGACGAGCTTTAGCTTCTTCCATATTAGTCTTCACTTCTACAATCGAACTTCCCCACTGCTCAAGCATATCTTGGATAGAAGTAAAAGTCTGTTTCTCATTTTCAGTGACATCCACAATCACTTGTAGCTGCTTTGTTAAATCTTGTAGCTTTTTACGGATATTTTCTTGCTTTTTTAACTCATCATCTGTTATGCGATAGCTTAACTGGACATGGTTGGTTTCTGCCATTAACTTTTGTAGCTTATCATCTAGCTGAAGTAGATTTTCCTTTTGGACTGGAATTTGTTCGGTGACTTGCTTTTTGGAATCAACCTCGTCCTCTAGTAAACCATACATCGAGTCAATTTTTTCACTCAATTTAGTCAACTTTTCTTCTAAACCTTCCAATTCAAGCTTTTGAATATCTTTAGTAAAGTTCTCTAGTTCCTTATCGATCACCTGAATTTGATTTTCAAATTCATAGGATTTCAAATAATAACCAGAGTCCTCCATTTCTTGGATACCTAATCGAAGATTCTTACACTCATTTGGAATGGTCACCTGAATTTGAACAAGTAAACTCGGCAATTTCTCTATGTATTCTTGTAATAAAGTTAACTGTGATTGAACTTCTGTTAATAATCCCCTAGCCTTAAGGTAATTTCCTTTGTTGGTCGCTTCATCAAAACTTGAAAAAACCTTTTTAATATTCTCTACCATCGTATCTAAGGATTTGATCGTTTGCCCGAAAGAACCTCTTTTACGTATAAGCTCTTTTTCAAGATTTTCAAACTGAGTAAGAATTTCACCAATTTCATTACGATTTTTCTCTTCACTCTCAACTAACGTTTGAATATCTCCAAGCATCACTTTTAACTGCTCTTCAATACTATTTAGACGATTATTCAGAAGGTCAATTAAATTTTTGGAACGTTTAAAGCGATATTTATTGGCAAATTCCTCTATATTGAACAATTCTTCTTCAATGTCAGGTAAAATAGTACCTACGATTTCATCCCATTCACTTCTCCAAAGTTCAAATCGTTCCTCTGTCTCTCCAGACATATGTAATGTTTTGACCTTTCCAATCTCCTCAGGTATAGCTCGATTTAAAATGTCATTTTTCCAGAGCTCTAACTTATCTACCTCTCGATAAATTTTCTTTCTAAACAACATACCCACAACAAATACGGCGACAATTACTATAATTAAACTATAAAGAATATAGTAAAACATTCAAAGACTCCCTTCTAAAGTACTAGCTATTCATGACTAAAAAGAATGAAAAATGATTCTGATTCTGACAGTAAGTTGAGAAAAGTTTAAAGACTCCCATCCTATATCCTTTCGTATAACACGGAAAACACCCTTAAAATTTCATTCGAAAATTCTTCTATGTGAATCAATTTCATCATTCATATCTTATAATGAAAATCGAACGATTGTTTTTTTAATTTTCACTTTAGGTAGATGCTTTCCCAAGGGCTTGTCTTCAGCTAACTCTGACTACGCAGAGCTTCCTCAGAGTGGATCTTCAAACGGCGCTCATCCTTTTGGAGTCACTACCTACCGTTACAAATCAACAAGTTACTCAACAAACATTCAAGACATTTTTATAAGAATTGTTCGGTTTTATTCACTTATAGAGCCATTATGACATTCACTCATGTATTTTCTATCATCATTGATCAGTTAATTTAATTCAATCACTTTTATCTATATAGAGAACTTTTTCTCCAAAAAAGGCATAAATCCTCTTTAATTCTACAAAAACTTCTTTTTTTATCTTTTATTCTTGTTAATATGATACCATGAAAACAAATATTTGTATGTATTTTACTCATTAAAAAAGCTTCACAATTAGAATGAAAAGGAGTTAAATGAGAATGATTTTATATGATGGTCACCTTCATACCCTCTTTTGTCCACACGGGACAAAAGACCCGTTAGAAGCTTATTGTGAAAGAGCGCTCGAGCTAGGATTAAAGGGAATTACCTTTACAGAGCACGCTCCTTTGCCATCCTCTTTTATTGATCCTGTTCCAAACCAAGATAGTGCAATGGCAAAAGCAGATTTATATCCTTATCTAAATGAAGTCAAAAGAGTCAAAAAGAAGTATAAAAGCCTACTTTCAATTAAAGTTGGATTAGAAGTTGATTTTATTGAAGGTTACGAAGAGGAGACGAAGTTTTTTTTAAATGAGGTAGGACCAGAACTCGATGATAGTATTTTATCTGTTCATTTTTTAAAGCATCAAAATGAGTATATATGTATCGATTATAGCCCTGAGCATTTTGAACGTATGGTTCGTTCTTTAGGCACAGTTGAGCTTGTTCATGATCATTATTATGAGACGATAAAAAAGTCGATTATAACAGATCTTGGTCGTTATAAACCAAAAAGAATTGGCCATATTACGTTAACACAAAAGTTCAAACAAAAATTCCAAGCACAAACCTACCCTTTAAGTGAAAAAGTAAGCGAGCTTTTTCCTCTTATTAAAGAAGAAAAGATGTCTTTAGATTTGAATGGTGCAGGTACTTTAAAACCATTATGTCAAGAGACCTATCCTCCATTGCCAATAATAGAAATAGCTTTTAAAGAAGGAATCCCACTTGTTTACGGTTCTGATGCTCACCAGGTCAAAGCAATGATGGCAGGTAAAGAAGTGATTCCTACCACCATGCTTTCCACATAAATACTACTTTCCTTCAGTAGATACGAGGGGTACCATTATTTTATTTTTTTTCAAGCCTTGCCCCTCCTCTTTACACAAACATTTATTAATCCAATCATTGACTTGCTCAATATATCTTCTCATAAAATATTGCTCTGTTGTAGATAGCTGACATAGCTCTTGTAAATAATGTGGGTACAAATAAGGCATGATAATGAGATTTCGTATGTGAATGGTAAGCAAATCTAATGGTTGCTTCACAAATTCACCTGTTTTCATCCCCTTTTTTAAAATGATTTCAATCTCATGCTTTTCTTTTCTTAAATAAGTGGACATCAATTCTCTTACTAGTGTTGAATCTAAGGTTAACTCTCGGTGAACCACTCTTGCTAAATGATGGTTGACTTGTTGATAAATTAACAATTCCTTTATCAATTGAGCGAGACGTTCTCTTTCATTTTCATATGAAATGCTTTTTTGTGCCTCTACCTTTTGTAAATACCCTTCTAAAAAACGAACCATAAGCTCTTCAAACAAACCTTTTTTTCCACCAAAGTAATAGGAGACAAGTGCGACATTTACTTTTGCTTTTTCTGCAATATGACGGATGGTTGTTCCATCATATCCTTGTACATGAAAAAGAGTCATAGCAGCATCTAGCATTTTTTCCTTTGTCGCTGAGCTCATTTTGATTCCCTCCAATTTTTGACTGCATCTTTTTACAATTTCTTTTTTTATTAGCACTTTCCTTGTAAAAAAGCTCGACATTTCCCAAAAATCTTTCTACAGTAATTGCCTGCTTTCGCCTAAAAATCCTCCATTTTTGAAGTCTAATGACGAATCATGTAAACTAACAAAAAAAGCTTTATTTTGCTTAAAGAGATAGGAGAAGGATAGTATGTTTGAACAATCTCAGTATTCTGGAACTTTAGAGGAGCAATATCGGCTCCTTCATAAACAATTAGATGCTCTTTTAACAGGGGAAGAGGATTTAATCTCACACCTTGCGAATGCAAGTGCGTTATTGAATCAATTTTTGAAGGATATAAATTGGGTAGGTTTCTATTTAATCAAAAAGGAACAGTTAGTACTTGGACCATTTCAAGGACTGCCTGCATGTGTGAGAATCCCATTTGGGAGAGGTGTTTGTGGCACAGCTATAGAGAAAAATCAAACGTTAGTGGTAGAGGATGTCCATCAATTCCCTGGACATATTGCTTGTGATGCGGCTTCCCGCTCAGAAATCGTCATCCCTATTCGTAAAAACGGTGAGTTAATCGGTGTACTCGATATCGATAGTCCTATTACAAATCGTTTCCATGCTGAGGAAGCAAGTCTATTAGAAAATTTCGTAAAAATATTAGAGAAGCATTTAGATAGCGCCTCATAAATAAAAAACGATGGAGGCAATAACCTCCATCGTTTTCACTATTTAACCATAAAATTCGTAATGAGCCTTTGACTAGGAAATAACTTGATTTTTCCCACCATTTTTTGCGACATATAATGCTTTGTCTGCTTGGTCAACAAGTGTTTTGACTCCTATTTGATCGATATTCCTCGCTTCCCAGTGCGCGACACCACAGGAAACCGTCACTTTCGGCTCTGTGTGCAAAGCAACAGACTCAACAATCCTTTGTGCAATAAGATGACCTGCCTCTTTATCAATTCTAGGTAAATAGATGGCTAATTCCTCTCCACCCCATCTAGCCACAATATCATGAGCTCTTGTTTTATCCTTCATTAATTGCGCAACCTGCTTTAAAATATCATCTCCAACCTGATGTCCAAAGGTGTCATTAATATTTTTAAAATTATCAATATCTAATAAAAGAAAAGTACCTTTCATATCATTAGCTAAAGATTGTTCGATCTGACCATCTAAATAACTCCTTGTATATAGACCTGTCAAATGATCGGTAATGACTAAGCGCTCTAATTCTTCATGCATGATAGAATTAGAAAAGGCTAAGGTACAGTGATGAATTAAGGAGCGTAACAATTTAAAATTATCAAAGCTAAAATGAAAAGGCTTCTTATGCATGACAATAAAAATACCCTTTAACTCCTTCATCCTTTTCATAGGGATAGCTAATATAGATTGGTAATCAAAGCTTTCAAAGCCTCTCTCTTTTCGACTGTCCCCAAGATATACCGCTTCCTGCTCTTCTATCACTTTCTTAATTAATCGATCGATATATTCATTAATTCCTTGTTTTTCGAAATAGGTTGTACTTCCTTTAATAAGTGTAGCCTGATTGTCATTCATCATCAAAATACCGACTTCTTCAGCATGAAATGAATCAACAATTTGAGAAATAATAAAATGAACCGTATCTGACATCTTTAAGTTTGAGTTTATTTCCTGAGACATTTCATTTATCAATTGCAAATCGTGTATTAACCTTTGTGATTGCTGATAAAGCTCTGTATTTTCGAATGCATTTCCACCTATATCTGCTAATAGCTCTATAAAAGAAAGCTCACTTTTAGTAAAGAATTGCTGCTGCAGAGACGAGATTTCTAATACTCCATAAATTCCCTGTCTACCTCTTAAAGGCACATATACGGATTTTTTATTATGTTTTTCATTTACATCAATTTCGATTGTCCCTGTTAAATAAACTTTTTCAACGGTTTTGTTCTCTTCATTATCACGGTAGTTGAGTAAATAAATATTCATACTTTCATCGCCTTGCCATTCATGAGAAAGCATAACCTTTACTGAAAAACCAGGAAAAACATCTTTAATTACTTCAATTATGTCATTAAGGACCTCTCCAATATTCATAGAGGAATGCAGCTTTTTGGTTACCTGTAAAAGAAGGTCTTGATTTCGTGAATGATATTGAGCCTTTTCGAGTTCGTAACCTTGAATAAATAGTTCAATCATGTCATTCGAATGTTTTTCAATTTTTCTCAAAAAGGATTGGTCTCTAGTAAAAGAAGGACTGCTCCCAAATAAAAGATAACCGTAAAAAGCTGAATCTTTTTTTAACGCTATTGCTAAAAAATGCTGAAATGAGCCAACATTTTTTATAATCGTATAAAAAACACGCGAATTCTTTTGTTTAATAGTAGTAATAGGCACAAAATCTGTGTTCTGAAAAACCTCATTTGTAGTAGCTGTAATCATGAGATCTGTTCCTACTTTTTCAAGGATCGTTACACTAACGGTTTGATAATAGGTATTTTTAACAACGTCTACTAAACCATCTGCTAAAGACGTCCAATCTATCCGATAATTGGTTTGCTTTAAAATTTTTGTAGTTGCTTCTTCTAAAAAAGATTCATGTTGTGAGGTAATAAGTACTTCATCAGTAAGAGATTTTAATACGGTTTGTTTTTCAAAAGTATTCCAAAGCTGCTCTGGAAAGACAATACATAAGGTTGAAAGCTCCCCCTCATATAAAATCTCTTTTACCATATATTCAAATGTCCCATCTAAAGAGATGGAATCCTTCTTTTTTTCTAAGTCGATGCATTTATTTTGTATAGTGAGTTTTATTTCAGGACTTATACCACGGTCATATGAAATTTTAAGTGTTGAATCTTGAATTAGTAAGATTGCCATCGATGGAGTAAGTGGTATATGTAAAAGAAGCTGGTTAACCACCTTTACAAAAGTTTGATATTCACTACTTGTGACTCCTTCATGTGCATGTATCATTCCATTCAAAAAATCTCACCACCCATTCATTTTTATTAAAAGAATCCCATTAGGTATAAATAAGGTTTAAAGTAACCTTTCTCGTCTTATTACCTATATTCAAATAAAAGTAGTAGGTCTTTTTTCACTATTATAAAGCATTTACTAAAAATATACTACCATTTCATTGGCTTTTTTCTACTAAATAATCATTTAATAAACTTTCATACTTCCATTAGAGATTGACTTCATCCAAAAAAACAGATACAATGGAATTTGTGTGAAATATGACAGCTTAAGTGTTTGTTTATAAGGTTGATTTTGTTCCTCTCTATTGAGGTGTATCACGTAACTTCATGCTGTCGAAGCGAAGGTACATGAAGACAAAATCATTTATAAGTAAAAAACTTTCTGTTGTTATTTTGCAACATCAAAATAACAAGGAGGAGTCAAATTATGGCTCGATATACAGGTCCATCTTGGAAACTATCTCGTCGTTTAGGAATCTCTTTAAGCGGCACTGGTAAAGAATTATCAAAACGTCCGTATGCTCCAGGGCAACACGGTCCAAACCAACGTAAGAAGCTATCAGAATATGGTGTTCAGCTTCAAGAAAAACAAAAACTACGTCACATGTACGGTGTGAATGAGCGTCAATTCCGTCGCATTTTTAATGATGCTGGTAAAATGACTGGAATTCATGGTGAAAACTTCATGATTCTTTTAGAATCTCGTTTAGATAACCTTGTTTACCGTTTAGGTCTTGCACGTACTCGTCGTGCTGCTCGTCAATTAGTAAACCACGGTCACATTACCGTTGATGGAGGTCGCGTTGACATTCCTTCATATCGTGTAAAACCAGGCCAAACTATTTCTGTACGTGAAAAATCACGCAACTTAGATGTTGTTAAAGAAGCTTTAGAAGTGAACAACTTTGTTCCTGCTTATGTTTCTTTCGATGCTGATAAGCTTGAAGGTTCTTACACTCGTTACCCTGAGCGCTCAGAACTTCCTGCAGAAATTACTGAAGCTCTTATCGTTGAGTTCTACTCACGTTAATAAAATTGGATTGATTTTAAGAAACATAAAAGCCTTGAAAATGTTGTTCAATCAACGTTTCAAGGCTTTTTCTTTTCACTAATATCCTCTAAAATGAACAGAATAGCTACTCCACAATCTGGTCAATTAATTGAATAACTGGTAAACCTTTAGAATAACCCATAACATAATGATGCTCCATAACATAATGATGAGTGAACCTACTATCCAGTTTTTTGGCTTGCCATTTTTCATCATTTCTTCTGCTTTAACTTCGCATTCTAGTATTACTTCATTAGGTATCATCTTTATTGCAAACATTATTCCTATTGGTACGATAATAATATCATCCAAATAACCAATGATTGGTATAAAGTCAGGTATCAAATCAATTGGACTAAAGGCATACGCTACGACACAAGCTGTAAATAATTTAGCATACCAAGGTACCCTTTCATCTTTATTCGCTAAGTAAAGGACAAAAATTTGTTGTTTTAAATTTTTTGCCCAAGCCTTTATTTTCCCCATAAAACTTTCTCCCCATATAAAATTCAATACTTTATCTTTATATTTAATATAACATTATTACTTCAATTTTCCTTCTACTTTAAAGTAAGTACAAACATTCACAACCTCTGTTATACCAGATAATAGCCCACTAATACAATAAGTTCCGCACGACCATTATATATAAATATTAAACCGATTTATACAGTTACACCTCGAATAATCATTCAAAATGATTAGATTTTATTCTTTCCAAATACATGTATTCTGAAAATCAATGAATGTCTGGAGGCTTTTAAAACTATTTTTATTTTACCTATTTATGAAACTCCTCTTTGTAATTCTCACCTCTAACCATCCTTTGATTTATAAAGAATTCATTAAGATGTGAATCACCCACTATAAATTAGATATTATATAAATAATTATTTGAGGGGAGGTAAAAGTAATGGCAAACGAAGAGTGTACAGTCACTCCTGAAAGACTAAAAGGGAAAACCGTATCTGACTTTACTGCTACAAAGGAAGCGGTAGTCATTAAATTTGAAGACCATACATATTTAGATGTATACCTCGATAAAACAACTCAAGAACTAAAAATATCTACCAATAAACTGTAGAGATTTTTTACTTGCAAGCAAACTCATTTCGGTTTGTAACCTTTTGTATTTGCACCTCTTCACACCTTTTATCTAAGGTTCTATTCGAACACTTAAAAACCTTGAAAAGATTGTTTCATCAACCTTTCAAGGTCTTTTTCTTTAATCAATACATCTCATAAATATACGAATTATAATGTCTCAATTATGATTTCATTTTCTTTACTTCCATTGGGGTATATCCAAATTGAACTTTAAATTTTTTTGAGAAGTAACTATTACTAGAAAAGCCAACTAATGAAGTGATTTCTCCTATTGAATAGTTATTTGATTTCAAATACTCGGCTGCTTTATTTAATCGATAATAAGTCAAATATTGATAAGGTGTCATTGCTATATAACTGTTAAATAGTTTACAGCATTCGCTTACACTCATATAGGCTCCTTTTGCCAGATCCTCTAATGAAAATTTATTTGGGTAGTTCTCATGTACATAGTTTAGAAGTAACTTCATTCTTTTATCCAGTTTACTTTCTTCGTTATTTTTAATCATATGTGTCTCGTTGTATTTGAAATAGATACATTCCCATAAACAAAACATTAATTTTGTAATCGTTAACTCATTGCTGTTAGCAAAACCATGTAATATCTGATTGATAAAGTTAAACAGTTGCGTATCTTGTTTTGAATCAAATGGAAGGCTTTTTAAACTCTTATTATTAATAAATGGTTCTAAATATTTAATAAAAACCGCAGAATCCCTTCCACCTAGTAAATCAGTATGAAAAACAATCGTATAAAAGACAGCGTTCGTATTATTGTAGGATTTCATACTATGCAATACTTTTGAATTGATTAATAGTGCTTCCCCGACTTTTAAGATGATACTGTTAGACCCGACTGTAATTTCAGCTTCTCCCTCAACCATTACTACGATTTCTAGTTCATTATGCCAATGATAATCTATCATTTCTAAATCATATTTTTTAATATCATCATAGTATAAGGCAATTGGAAAGGAGATCGACCCATGAAAAAGCATCTCTCGATTATTATGATCTTTAATAATTTTAGTGATTTTAGATATCTTCATTAATACTAAACTCTCCTACTTCATAATATAGTACAAAAAATAGCTATAATAATACTATTTATAATAACAAAACAACATTATAATTACAAAATGCACAAGTAATGTAGGAGGGTATAATTTGAGCAATCATACTATAATTAGTAAAAAAGAATTAATCTTAAGAAGAAATGCACTTTTTGCCGTGTTCCTCTTGCCTGGAATGACCTTTGCTTCTTGGGTTTCAAGAACTCCAGAAATAAGAGAAATACTTGATATTTCAACAGCAATGATGGGATGGATTATTTTTGGATTAGCTTTCGGCTCCATATTCGGCCTTTTAAGTGCAAATAGATTTATTCTCAAAACCGGAGGTAGGTTTGTTATTATATCGAGTATTATTTTTTTATCTATTGGGTTATCCATTATATCCATTGGGATTTTAATAGCAACTAGTACAATTGTTTTTTTAGGACTAGTTCTATTTGGGGTTGGTTACGGATTAGTAGAGGTAGCTACAAATGTAGAGGGTGCTAAGTTAGAAAAAATAGCTAAAAAGACTATTTTACCAGCCCTGCATGCATCATTTAGTGCAGGTACATTAGTTGGAGCAGGTTTAGGAGCTTTAGCTATATTCATTCAATTACCAATATATATTCATTTATCGTTTATAATTGTAATCATTCTTACGATTGTATGGAGCGCTTATCGTTTTATTCCTGAAGGAACAGGTAAATTTATTATCACGAATGAAAAAATAAAAACCCCATTAAAAGTGAATTTATGGAAGGAAAAAAGAACCTTATTGATTTGTTTAATTGTACTTGGAATGGCATTTGCTGAAGGCTCAGCAAATGATTGGCTACCGCTTGCTATTGTAGATGGTTTTCTAGTAGAACCAACAATTGGAACAGCTATTTATGCCATTTTTCTATCAGCTATGTTTTTAGGAAGAATAAGTGGAGGTTATTTCTTAGATAAATATGGCCGAGTCATCGTTTTGAGAATATTGGCCGGCCTTGCCATTATAGGATTAACATTGGTCATTTTATCAACGAACTTAGTTTTCGCCTCTATCGGAGTTGCTTTATGGGGGCTAGGTGCATCATTAGGTTTTCCTGTAAGCTTATCAGCTGCAAGCGATGATCCTAGAGGAGCAGTCGCTAGAGTAGGCTTTGTTTCAGTTGCAGGTTATTTAGCATTTTTAGTTGGACCACCAATTCTCGGTATTATTGGTGAACATATTGGCTTAATCAATGCTATGAGTATCGTATTAGTGTTAGTGATTATTGCAGGAATTGTTTCTCACTCTGCCAAGGAGCTTAAAATGACCGATTAATTTTCGGTCATTAGATTGGCAGTTAATACATAAAAACATGGAGCACAATCTTACATTTAATTAAAGCTGCTGGGAAATAACCGTTTTGTAAATTATCTCATGTAGAGAAACTTAGTATGATGAGTCATGGAACAATGAACCCGTCTCCTTAATGAGAAGGCGGGTTCTGTTGAAAGGGTAGATTCTTTATGGAAGATGAAACTAGCGGACACAAGGCACGGAGACTCCAGTGGGATGAAGTGACCATGCCGAAATCCACTTTTAAAAAAAGTTAGTTCGGCGTCACCCCACGGACTGAACTGCACCCCTATTGTTGGACAGTCATCTAAACAATAGGGGTGTTTGATTGTGAGAAAAAAGTTTACAAGTGTAGAAAAACATGAAGCGGTTAAACGTTATTTGAACTGCACCCCTATTGTTGGACAGTCATCTAAACAATAGGGGTGTTTGATTGTGAGAAAAAAGTTTACAAGTGTAGAAAAACATGAAGCGGTTAAACGTTATTTAACGAGTACGATGAGCTACCGTCAGTTAGCTAAACAAATAGGAATAGACTACTCTGCTCTTCGTTATTGGGTGAAGTTAGTCGAGTATCATGGAGATCAGGCCTTCGTTTTTCCCTATACAAAGTATTCGGTTGCCTTTAAACTAAAAGTCATACAGTTTATAGAGGAAAAAGGGTACTCCATTCGAGAGGCGTCTGCTTTGTTCCACATTCCTCTATACAAAGTATTCGGTTGCCTTTAAACTAAAAGTCATACAGTTTATAGAGGAAAAAGGGTACTCCATTCGAGAGGCGTCTGCTTTGTTCCACATTCCTCAATGTTCTACGGTGCGAAGGTGGAAAATCAAGTGGGAACGAGGCGGTGCGGCTGCCCTTAAACCAAAGGAGAAGGGGCTATTCACGATGACATCTCATAAAAAAAACAAAACCTCTAACGGCTCATTTGAGAGTATGGAGAAGGAATTAGAATACCTGCGGATGGAAAATGAATATCTAAAAAAGTTGAATGCCTTAGTTCAAAAAAAGGAAAATTCTCAAAAGAGGACCAAGTAGAAGTGATCATGGAGCTAAGGCATAAGTATTCAGTCAATCAATTAGTTAAGATRGCTGGATTGGCSCGCAGTTCTTTTTACCATCTTGTTCAAAAGATCCATAAACCTGACCCTGATAAGGGTTTAAAAAATCAAATCAAAGCGATTTATCATGCACACAAGGGWCGTTATGGTTATCGKCGTATCAAGGAAGCGCTTGTTCAACAAGGATTTCATGTGAACCATAAAAAAGTCTATCGTMTCATGAGGGAACTGGGTCTCCAATCTATCGTTCGAATAAAGAAATATAAATCGTACAAAGGAACTGTCGGAAAGAAAGCGCCCAATCTCTTAAACCGTCACTTTAAAGCAGATAAGCCYAATCAAAAATGGGTCACAGACATCACAGAATTCAACCTACTTGGGGAGAAATGGTACGTATCTCCTATTCTTGATTTGTATAATGGCGAAATCATCACCTATACGATCGGTTCYCGACCTTCTTTTTCTCTTGTATCAGAGATGTTAAAGACGGCTTTTGAACGATTAAAAGACGARGATGAGCTCGTTCTTCACTCGGATCAAGGATGGCACTATCAGATGAAGACGTATGGCCATGCTTTAAAGRAGCGCGGAATYACACAGAGTATGTCACGTAAAGGAAACTGTTACGATAATGCCGTCATTGAAAACTTCTTTGGGATTATGAAATCGGAATTCCTATATCTTACTGACTTTGAAAGCATTCATCATTTTAAACAGGAACTAAAAGAATACATGGATTACTATAATAACCAACGTATTAAGACCAAACTAAAAGGCAAGAGTCCTTGACTTTGAAAGCATTCATCATTTTAAACAGGAACTAAAAGAATACATGGATTACTATAATAACCAACGTATTAAGACCAAACTAAAAGGCAAGAGTCCYATACAGTACCGAACTCTTGCCCAACAGTTTTCTTAAACATAAGCTGTCTAACTTTTGGGGTTCACTTCAGTCCGGTGGGTGGCGCCGAACTAACTTTTTTAAAAGTGGATTTCGGCATGGCCACTTCCTCCCACTGGAGTCTCCGTGCCTTGTGTCCGCTAGCTTACGTCTTCCATAGGGAATCTACCCATTCAAAAAAAAACCTCCTTTTTTCAAGAAGGAGGTTTCATTTTTCGTTATTTATGTTTGCTTTCATTACACATCATTTCAAGTTTCGCTTTATGAGTTGATTTAAAAACAGGTTATGTCTTAGTCTAAGATTATAAGTAAATTTTGACCATGCCACTTTTTCAGTCAAAATGTAACAGGACCTTCCTTCATTTCATCGACGGAAGATCCTGTTTAATAGTTACATGGTTACTAATCTGTTATTTTATGTCAAAGCGAACCCAGCACTTAATGCTTTATATTTGCTCTATTGCTGTATTTATATCAACATCACCATTTAATATTTCAAATGTTTTTTGATACGTATTTTCTTTTTCTAAAACCGCAACAAGAACCGAAGCGACATCTGCTCGAGTAATGGTGTTATCTCTTACTTCTATTTCTTCCTCAAGCTTAATCTGATGAGTCGGTTTATCATTCGTTAAAGAACCCGGCCTTACAATCGTATAATCTAGATCCGTTTGTTTTAAGTAATCATCGGCTAATTTTTTTGCCACTAAATAGTGACGAATTTGATCACTTTTATCAGGGTCCACTGTGCCCATAGAGCTTAGCATGACAAATCGTTTTATAGAATGAGCGACCGTTTGGTCAATGACCTTCATTGCTCCCCATAAATCAATTAGAATGGTTTTATCAGCTCCTGTTTTACCACCTGATCCTGCGGCAAAAATTACTCCATCTACATCCACAAAAGCGTGTGTGATATCTTCTTCTAAATCGGCTATCACGATTTCATCCGCACCTTGCTTCTTTAACAAATCTGATTGCTTTTCATTTCTAATCATCGCTTTTACTTGATGTCCTTGAGCTTTTAGTTCTTTTATTGTTTCTTTAGCTACTTGACCATTTGCACCAACAACTAATATGTTCATTTTGTACTCACTCCTTTGCTCTTTATTTTTTCCCGTCTTCAATGTAGCTTAAACATTCAATCATTCATTTAACCTATTATCAGAATAATGTGTTAAAGTAATATATAGATATCATGATCTACATATGTAATCATATAATCAATATTATGATTCATGTCTCATACATGAGTTAATTCGTTTGTTGGAGGAACGCTATGAGTTTAGAAACAGTAGTTTGGCAAAAAGATCATCTAACGATTTTAAATCATCAACAACTTCCAAATAAAATATCCTTTGAAAACCTTTTTAATATTGAGCAGGTTTGGCAAAGTATCAATTTCTTGAAAGTGGCTGGAGATGAGGATATTTGCTTAGTTGCTGGTTATGGTCTAGCTTTATGGGCTCATTCCAAACATTCCAATCAATTACCTTTATTTTTAGATGAATTTGAGCAACAAAGCCTCTATTTAGCCACTAGTATGAATTCTCTATCATTTCATCAATTTTTAAAACGATTGGTTGCTTCCGTCCAAAAAGCAACGAATGTAAAAGAGGCCAAAGAGATTGCTTTATCTGAAGTTTACTTACAACAGAAGAATTGGGATCTGATGTGGGAAAATTTAGGACTGCACACTGTCCAATTATTTAAAAATGAACAAAACATCCTTTTTATAAACGCGACAAACCGTTCTCCTAACCCCGTTTTGTCGATTGTCCATCAAGCTAAACAAAAGGGTATTTCATTACACCCCTATTTTCTAGGCGAGCATGACGAAAACCTTACATTGATTAAAGTAAAACTAAAAAATCTTCAACTAACGACAAGCTGGATTAAGCAAAACCACTTACACTCCAATATTATAAGTGCTGTTCTTCTTTGTTTTAATGCTTTAGATCATGACCTTCAACCTTTATTTCCAGAAGGAAGTTATGATTTAGCGAAACTAGCCTACGAGAATGAAATTCCCATATACGTTATCGCACCAACAGCTCCTTCTCGTTATTACAAGGATTCTGTTTATATGCACGAATATGTCCCCTTTGATTATATCGATGGATTCATAACGGACGCAGGTTTAGGCGATTACAATCACTTTATCTCTCACTATAAAGAAATACAGCAGGGATTAATACTTTATTAACCCTTGCTGTAAAGAACTCACTCTATTTAAAAGTGGATTTCAGCATGGCCACTTCTTCCCACTGAAGTCTCCGTGTTTTGTGTCCGCTAGCCTACGCTTTTAATAGGGAATTTACCCGTTAAAAAACCCTCCTTTTTGCAAAAAAAGGAGGGTTCTATCGTTATTTTGTATTTATCCAATACAATTCATATTAAATTTCGCAATAGGATCTTCTTTAAAAGCAACTTTTGTCTCTGCCTCTTTTTTCACCGTTCTTATAAATTCTTACTTATTATCTTTATTTTGACTATTTTTTTTATTAATAAACTTTTCTCGCCTATTTTTCATCGCTTTTGTTATATATCCACCTTTAAAATTCCTTGGCTCAAAGGATACAATAAATGCATTAGGTTCGTATGTACTAACGATTTTAATGAATTCCTTCTCTCGATCCCTTCTTGCTGTACAATCCAATAAATATCGAACCGAATTCATCCCTTGAACCTCCGAAGTAGATACACTAAATCCTACTTCTCTTAAACGATGAACAAGCTCATCATTACGATTCATGATATTGACCTCTAACGATACATATCCAATCGCTAGCTTCTCCTCAATCATAGCACCAATGTATAAACCAATACCAAAACCTAAAGCATACGCAATCATATTGAGGTAATTAGAAAGATCGCTAAATACAAGTCCTAATGCAACAACATAAACGGCTCCCTCTAAAACCCCTATCGTAGCAGCCTTTTGTTTCATCCCTTTTACCATCATGATCGTACGTACTGTCAGTATAGGAACATATAATAGCTGGGCAAAAAAGATAATAAGAGCGGATAAGACCATAGAAACTACCTCCTACCTTATGAATGAATGATTTATATAAAAAAAGGTGTTGCATGAACAACACCTTTTATCCTTATTTCCACAAAATCACTTAACAGCTTGTATGATGACTGTTTCTCCAGCTTTTAAAGTCGTTTCTTCAAGTTTTTCAATAGAGGATAGTTCATCTTGATTCGTTAACACAACAGGTGTTATTGTACTTTCTGCTTTTTCTCCAATTAAAGCTAGATCAAAATCTAACAGTACATCCCCGACAGACACTTTATCACCCTCAGATACGTGAGCGACAAATCCTTCTCCTTTCATGTTGACAGTTTCTAAGCCTACATGAATGAGAACTTCTACACCCTCGTTAGATTTTAAGCCTATAGCATGCTTGGTTGGGAACACTTGAACAATTTCACCATTAATAGGAGAAAGAACCTGCCCTTCTTCTGGCTTAATTGCAAATCCATCGCCCATCATTTTTTGTGAAAATGTTGGATCAGGAACCTCTTCTATATTCATATAAGTACCACTAATCGGTGCATATATTTTTACAGTTTTCGTTGCAGATTGTACCGTTTCATCTTTACTTTTATTTTTATCTAAGCCTAACCATTTCTTTAACAAATTTAACACCTCTTACCATTTTAATTAAGTAGTTTCTTGCATCATTATAATGCTCAAGCTTCATCATAACGTAAG
Organism: Alkalihalobacillus trypoxylicola; assembly: GCF_001590785.1. GTDB lineage: Bacteria > Bacillota > Bacilli > Bacillales > Bacillaceae_D > Alkalihalobacillus > Alkalihalobacillus trypoxylicola. The sequence continues at coordinate 430,049 of NZ_LTAO01000012.1, read as the reverse complement.
AATTAATAGAAGCGCAAATATAAAAAATGCAATTACATTCTTTATCCGCTTTCATAACTACTTATATAGGTTTTTCCCATTTTAAAAATTCATAAACACGATTTTACAAGTAATTGTTACAATCGCCCAATCCAAATTAGGAATATAACCATATTGTATAAAGAAAAGTTAGAAAGGAGCTGAAAAGAATGAGTTACGGATTCCAAGGTGGCTTTGCTTTTATCGTCGTATTATTCATTCTTTTAGTAATCGTAGGTTCTGCCTACGTCTACTAAATAAAGAAAGAAGCCAGTTTTCTAGATAAACTGGCTTTTTATTATGATGAGAGCTTCAATAACTCGTTATTTTTTTAATAAAGGTATAATACCTTGCTCCTTATACCCCAAACAACCAAATAAAAATACCGATTAACATGAACCAAATCGGAAAGCTTAACAGACTGCCCCATAAAAGTCCTACAAAAGTACCTTTAGCGATTTCCATATTGTTCACTCCTCTGTATTACTGGTTTTCTTTTTTAGTGTAACCGATCATTTTCAAGCTACTGTGAAAGTCATGTAAAGATTATATTTACTTTATTTTAAAGAGTAGAGAAATTCTTGCATTAAATACGTTCATTTTTTTATATCATGGTCGTTTCGTTTATCTCTCGTTTTCCCCCTACGCTCATTTCCTAGTTCAAACAAACCAGTAGCCGATAAACCGGCGATTCCTCCTGCCCACAAACGTAATACTAACTCCAAATCTGTAAAAGGATAGGCTAAAGCACCAATTATTAACCCAATAATGAATGCCATTAGTGGAATATAATTTTTTGATACATTAACCGTTGATTTGACCAACTCTACTAATGCTAAAATGATTGGACTTAATACTGTTGCAAATATCAAAACCGTCTCCATTATAATTGACCTCCTAAAGAGCTAGTCTTATCCCTTTATCTATATAGAACATTTACAATGTTGGAATATTCATATTTATTATTTAATTTCATTCTATTAAAAAAAAGCTTTAAATATTCGCCTTTTTCCTCTATACTTACGACTATAAACGTTTGTTATAACATTTTAAAAGCTCATATAATAGCAAGAATAAGGCTTGCGAGTTTCTACCAAACTACCGTAAATAGTTTGACTATGGGTGAATAAAAATTGGTTCTTTTTTCTGTACTTAAAAAAGCCATTTATTCACTATTATTGTGAATAAATGGCTTTTTTTAATGGAAATAAACGAAGGAGGTTATGCTGTGTGGAGTTATTAAAACAAGCAATCAGAGAAAAAGGAAAGGTTCTTTCAAGTGATGTATTGAAAGTAGATTATTTTTTGAATCATCAAATTGATACTCAGTTAATGATTGAAATCGGTCGCGAATTCGCGGAGCTATATAAAAACGATGGAGTAACAAAGGTATTAACCATTGAATCTTCAGGGATTGCCCCAAGCTTAATGGCTGCTCACACATTAGAAGCACCATTAATTTTCGCTAGAAAGAAAAAATCTTTAACCATGAATAACGATGTGTATGTGAGCCAAGTGTACTCTTTTACGAAACGTGAAACAAATGATATTACAGTCTCTAAAGATTTTATAAAAGAAGGAGACCGTGTCTTAATTATTGATGACTTCTTAGCAAATGGACAAGCAGCAAAAGGTTTAATTGACATTGTAAACCAAGCCAAAGCAGAAGTAGCAGGCTTTGGGATTGTTATTGAAAAATCGTTTCAGGATGGCCGTATAAAACTTGAAGAAGACGGCTATAGAGTTGAATCTTTAGCAAGAATTCATGCTTTAAAAAATGGTCAAGTATATTTTACGGATGAATTATCAAAAGCCAAATCATAAATAGAACATACATCCATGGTTTCATTGGGGGATGAAGAGGAGAGAATCATGACAACAGAAAGAGTTATTTATCCATGGTATAAAAAAGAGGATACTGATGCCTTTTTCGCTTTATTGCAAAATAATTTAGCTAACTTCGTATTAATTGCCGTTACAATGCTAGGAATGGGCTTTCCTGCCAGTATAGTTTTTGGAAAAGTGATTCCTGGTGCGGCAGTGGCCGTAATTGTTGGAAATTTATATTACGCTTATAGCGCTAATCGATTAGCTAAAAAAGAAAATCGAACAGATGTGACAGCTTTATCTTACGGGATTAGTACCCCTGTTATGTTTGTTTTTTTATTCGGGATTTTAGGACCTGCTCTTGCACTAACTGGTGACCATGAGCTAGCCTGGAAAATTGGTGTGGCTGCAGCTTTAATTAGTGGTCTTATTGAAGTAGCTGTTTCCTTTACTGGAAATTGGGTTCGTAAAAATTTACCTCGTGCTGCTTTATTAGGAGCATTAGCAGGTGTAGCTTTAACTTTCGTCGCTGGTGAAATGCTTTTTCATACGTTTTCATTACCAGTTGTTGGACTTGTATCACTGGCTATCATTATCGTAGGAATTATCGGAAAAATTGCCATGCCTTTCAAAATTCCAACTTCCTTATTTGCCATTATTATCGGTACTATTTTAGCATTCGTATTAGGTTATCAATCTTTCTCAGATATTTCTGACGCTTTTGGTCACATTGGATTCTATCCATTTTTACCAACTTTTTCTTTCTTTGAAGGCTACACCTATTTATTTGGAGCTTTAGTTGGATTATTTGCTGTCCTTATCCCTATTTCATTATATAATGCGGTTGAAACGATGAACAATGTAGATGCGATGTCAGCTGAAGGAGATTCTTATGACGTACGTGAGTGCCAAGCTGTTGATGGTATGGGAACTGTTATTGGTGCATTTTTCGGTGGTTTATTTCCAACTACTGTCTATATCGCTACTGTTGGTTCTAAAAAGATGGGTGCTGGTCGAGGATACAGTATTCTAAATGCAGTTGTTTTTGCCCTCTTAGCCCTTACAGGAGCTATTGCTATATTGTCAGCTCTAATCCCAATGGCTGCTATTGCACCTATTCTTGTATTTGTCGGAATTTCTATGGTTTCCACAAGCTTTTCTTCTAATGAAAAGAAATATTATCCTGCTGTTGCGATTGCGATGCTTCCTTATTTAGCTAATTATATGATGACCCGATTTAATAATGCCGCACCTGAAGTCGTTGCGAATATTTCTGAGGGGATTGTTCCATTAGGAAACGGAGCTATGTTTACTGCTATTATAATTGGTTCCATTACGGTATGTATCATCGATCGTGATTTCATTAGAGCTAGTATATTCACGTTAATTGGTGCGGGCTTATCTTTTATTGGACTGATGCACGCCCCATCACTAGCAATTAATGCATCACCGGACTTTACATTAGGATATATGATTATAGCCGTCTTCTTTGTTTACTTGTATTTTGCTAATAAAAATCAAACTAAACTTGAACACTCTGAGCTACAATCAAGCTCTACAAAAAGAAGTGCTTAGACTAAAGACAAAAAAGCAGTTAATCTAGATATCTAGGTTAACTGCTTTTTATCTTAATGCTCATAAATCATTTTTTTGGTCATTCCTCCATCAATAATCAGATTCTCTCCATTGATAAATCGATTTTCTTCATCTGTTAAAAATAAACATGCGCTAGCTATATCACTTGGTCTTCCGACACGGTTAGAAAAATGCTGTTTATGATCCATTTCTCGTACATCTTCTGTTCCTGTATGAATCCATCCTGGACTAATCGAATTAATGGTAATCTGGTATTTTTGAAGAGATGCTGCTAGTGCATGTGTAAAAGCAATTACCCCACCCTTTGAAGCTGCATATGCTTCACTTTCAGGTTCTGACATAAATGCACGAGTAGAGCTAATATTTACGATACTCCCTCTCCCGTTTTTCTTCATAACCTTCAAAACTTCTCTTGTACATAAAAACATGCTGGATAAATTCGTTTGAATCACTCTATTCCACTCTTCATATGTAAGTTCTTCGATAGATTGAAAGGTACTAATTCCAGCATTATTTATTAGAACATCAATGGTATGTTCCTCTTTTATAATTTGTTCAATCGTTTGAATTACTTCCCTTTCCTTACTTACATCACATACATATCCTTTTACATGTAATCCCTCGTTCTGAAGAATGTTAACTTGTTTTGCAAGCTCAGACTTCTGATAATCGAGTGCACAAACCGTATATCCATTTTCAGCAAAAAATTCTGCAATTTTAAGACCAATCCCACTCGCTGCTCCAGTAACCACTACTATTTTTGAAGGCATTTTATCGTCTCCTTTTTTGCTTTTTTTCTATTATAACGGAAATAGATTCTTTACACTTATAAAAAGATGATAAAAAGAATTGAGGTTGGGACAATACATCACGAATAAATGATTTCACCATTTTAGGTCCACGCCTGTTCGCTCCTAGCTTACGCCATTCAAAGTAACCCTCCTTTTCACTGTAAGGAGGGTTTATGGTTCGTTCTTGATGTTTGCATCAAATTATGCAAAAGAATTTTCTTTCAAAGCAACTTCTGTCTCATCCTCAACGCTTTGTTCAATCTTTTATTTTAATGTTGTACGAGTTTAACCAATAATCCATTTGGATGAAATGAGCTAGTAATTGTGGTCCTGCCATTAATTGACCAAAAAACGGCTTACCTGCTGGTAATCCACCTGATTCTGCAATTTCTTGGAGTTTTTCTTTCTTAATGAATTCAAACAGAGGTGAATCTTTCTTTTTTAATATATTTTGCATTCTTACGGTAACAGCATTCGTATAGAGAGGATGGTGGGTTTTTGGAAAAGGACTCTTTTTTCGATACAGTACATCATCCGGCAAAATACCTTCTAGCGCTTTTCGCAAAATTCCTTTTTCTCTTCCATTTAATTGTTTCATTTGCCAAGGGATATTCCAAACATATTCGACTAGACGATGGTCTGAAAAAGGCACACGCACTTCCAAACTCGCCCCCATACTCATCCGGTCTTTTCGATCAAGTAAATTGGTCATAAACCAAGTCATATTTAGGTATGAAATTTCTCTTCTCCTCGCTTCTTCAGGAGAATCTTTATAAAATTTTGGTGTTTCTTTAATGGTATCCTTATAACTTTGATAAGCATAATCCTTTAAATCTAATTTCTTTTTCCATTCCGCGTTTAATAACGATTCTCTTTCCTCAATAGAGCGCATCCAAGGGAAGAAATCTAAGTCCATCAAATCCTTTCGATGAAACCAAGGATAACCTCCAAAAATCTCATCAGCACATTCCCCTGACAACCCTACCGTTACATCTTTTTTAATTTCTTTACAGAACCATAATAAAGACGAATCGATATCAGCCATTCCAGGTAAGTCACGCACCGTTACGGCTTCATCTAATAGATCCGCTAATTCATTAATCGAAATAATGGCATTATAGTGATTTGTTTTTAATGCTTGCGATACCTTCTTTATCCAAGGCCCATCTGCATTAGGCTGAAAATCATTAGCTTTAAAGTATTTATCATTTTCATCATAATCAATCGAATAGCTTCTAACCGATCCCTTACCTTCGTTCTCATAAATGTTAGCCGCTAAAGCAGTTAGCGCACTTGAATCGACTCCTCCCGATAAAAACATACCAACAGGAACATCAGCAAATAGCTGCCTCTTTACAATATCTTTTAATAAATCCTGAATATAAAGTGCCGTTTCATCCGTCGAATGTGTATGCTCTCTTCCCTTTAGAGACCAATAGCGACTAATTTTTGCTCCATTTCTATCATAAATTAACATATGAGCGGGACGTAATTCGTTTACATCTTTAAATACACCATGACCAGGTGTTCTAGATGGTCCTAATGCTAAAACCTCAGCCAAACCATCTCTTTCTACGATAGGTTCGATATCCCGATGAGCTAATAATGCTTTTATTTCAGAGGCAAATAATATTCGTCCCTGTGAAACCGTATAAAAGAGAGGCTTCACTCCTAATCGGTCTCTTGCCATGAACAAACATTGATCTTCCTCATTCCATATAGCAAAGGCAAAAATACCATTTAATCTTTCTAAGCATTGATAACCCCATTCAATATAAGATTTTAAAAGCACCTCTGTATCAGAATGCCCTGAAAATTGATGTCCTTTTTTTAATAGCTCTTTTCTAATATCCTCCGTATTATATAATTCTCCATTATAAACAATCGTGTATGTTTTATTATGAACCTCTCTGACCATTGGCTGTTTACCGCCTTCTGGGTCAACAACGACTAACCTTGCATGACCAAAACCAACATGCTTTCTTAACCATATATTTTCTTCGTCTGGCCCTCTTTTCTTTAGTGTTTTGACCATCTTCTCTAACTGCGGTTTCTCTTGTCTCATATCTAGTTTCCAATCAACCCATCCAGTGATTCCACACATTTAACCAGCCCCTTTTGGGAAAATTTCCGTTTTTTTCGCTCTCTACCCCTGTAAATGGGCTCCCTCTTCCTTATCATATTCACACAAATACTCATTAGTGCTGTTTTCAAAAAAAATGGACTGAGTAAAGGAGTCTATCAGTGTTTGGACTTAAGAACTTTGCTAATTTCATTACTTGAATGAATTTCATCATTTCTATCTTTTAATAAAAAATGAGCGATTAAGTTTTTGATTTTCACTTTAGGTAGATGCTTTCCCAAGGGCTTGTTTTCAGCTAACTCCGACTACGCAGAGCGTCGTCAGAGTGGATCTTCAAACGGCGCTCATCCTTTGGGAGTCACTACCTTCCGTTACAATCAACGAGTGAATTTGCAAACATTCAGTTCATTTTTATCATAGATATTCGGTTTCGTTCACTTATAAAGCAATGATGTAATAGACTCACTTAAAAAAAACTTATCAAAAAAAGCCTCTTTAAAATTAACAGAGGCTTTTTCAATGATTATTTTTTATTAAATTGCTTAGAAGCTATTTTCTCAATAACCCCAGGCATTAAATGATAAATTTTTGCACCAAAATTCATCCACCAAGGAAGGTTCAACTCCCTTTTGGAGGAGCCAATCGTTTTAATAATTTTTTGAGCGACAATCTCTGGTTTCAGCATTATTTTTTCCATGTTAGTGACGTAAGTCCCTGATTTATCTGCGACATTGAAAAAGGGGGTACGTATCGGACCTGGATTTACGACGGTCATTTGAATGGGAGTATCAGCAAGTTCCAGTCGAAGGGCATTTGAAAATCCTAAAATGGCATGCTTGGTTGCACCATATACACTTGACTTAGGCGTTGCAAGCTTCCCTGCTTGTGAGGCAATTTGAATAATCTGACCTCTTTGATTTTTAAGCATATGCGGCAGAATTTCCTTAATTAATGTAATGCTACCAAGTACATTAACATCGAACATCTCCCGAATCTCTTCACTTTTACTATCAAGGATATGGTCGAATATCCCTATACCAGCGTTATTAATTAGTACATCTACAATGATTCCTTTATTAAAAAGCGTTTTAACTGCTTGCTTAATACTATCTTCATTACTCATTTCAATCATTTGGGTCATTAAATTTCCTTTTTTTAAAGTAGCATCATCTTGTAATTGCAGCAATTTCTTTTCATTACGTGCTAGAACAATGACGGTTGCTCCTTGCTCTAGTAGCTGTCTTGTCATTTCTAACCCAATGCCACTCGTTCCACCTGTAATCCAGATTGTTTTATTCTTTACCAAATCATTCAACACCTTTATGATAACTTTTTCCACTACTTCAGAAAGTAATTTCGATCTTGACGTCGTTTATTCATCACTATATACTATAATAAATTATCTTAACGTTACATGTATACATTTCAATATACCATAGTGTTGAAAGGGATTAGTAAATGATGTATAAGTCTTAGAGAGAGGATTCATCGGCTGAAAGATCCTTGACCTCTGTACAAGTTGAACCTGCCCTCGAGCTTATTAGTTACTGCAAACTAATCGTTACCCTCGTTACGGGTTTGAGTGGACATGGTGATACATGTCAAACAAGGTGGTACCGCGGAAAGTATGCTCTTCCGTCCTTTTATATAGGATGGGAGAGCTTTTTTTACGTGATTTTAGTTTAGTGAAGAGAGGATTTTCAATATGAGACGTCAACGAATCGTCGTCAAAATTGGCAGTAGCTCGCTAACCAATCCAAACGGACAGCTTAGTATGGATAAATTAACGGAGCATGTTCAAGCAATATCGGAGCTAAAAAAGAAAGGGCATGAAGTTATTTTAATTTCTTCCGGTGCAGTTGCTGCAGGCTTTTCAGCACTCGGTTATCCTATAAAGCCAACTTCAATCTCCGGAAAACAAGCTGCTGCTGCGGTCGGCCAAGGGCTATTAATGAGAGGTTATTTAGAGCAATTTCAAAAAGAGAACCTCATCCCAGCTCAAATGCTTCTTACTAGAGATGATTTTTCTAATCGACATCGCTTTAATAATGCCTACTCTACTATTAGTGAATTACTAAAAAAAGGTGCGATCCCTATTATTAATGAAAATGATACAACATCGATTCAGGAGTTGACTTTTGGAGATAATGATATGCTATCGGCCTTAGTAAGTGGTTTTGTACACGCCCACATTCTTTGTATTTTGACAGATGTGAATGGTTTATATGATGAAAATCCTCTAAAAAATCCACAAGCCAAGAGATATACTTACTTGCAGGAAATTAAGCCTGAATTACTGGCGGTTGCAGACGAAAAAGGCTCAAAAGTTGGTACTGGCGGAATGAAATCCAAAATTAGTGCTGCTCATACTGCGCTATCCTTAGGAGTTAATATTTTCATCGGAAAAGGCACTGGCGTGACGAAACTACTCGATATTATGGAAGGGAAAGGTGATGGGACCTATATAGGCTCCTTTCAATCAGAGGCTTCGATGCCTACGAATAAGCAATGGATCGCTCTTCACTCTACATCAGCGGGCTCCATTATCATCGACCGTGGTGCTGAGCACGCTTTGCTTTTTTTAGGCAAGAGTTTACTGCCTGCCGGAATTAAATCAGTAGAAGGTTCATTTTCCAGTCAAGATGTCATTAATGTATATAATGAATCTGGATATTTACTCGGTAAAGGAACAACCAATTATCATTCCAATGAAATTGAGCAAGTGAAGGGACATTCTAGCTCTGTCGTCAAAACAACGTTACAAAAACAAAAAACCGAAGTCATACATCGAAACAATTGGGTTGCTTTACCAAAGCCCTTTATCTATGAACCATAATTAAAAATGACTGGTACTAAAAGTACTCTTTTTTAACATAATCTTATATAAGGAGTGAATGATATGACTGAACTAATAAAAAAGGCTAAACAAGCGAAGCAATTAACCACTATTCTTTCACAAAAAACAGAGAAGCAAAAAAATGAAGCACTCTTTCAAATGGCTCAGCAATTATTAGCTGAAACGGATTTTATTATGACAGAAAATAAGAAAGATTTGGATAACGGGAAAGAAAATGGTCTTTCTGATGGCTTATTAGACAGACTAACTCTAAATGAACCTAGAATTTATGATATGGCAGAAGGTTTAAAGCAAGTAGCTTCTCTTCCAAATCCAATTGGGCAAGAAATCGATACTTTCACACGCCCTAATGGACTAAATATTAGAAAAGTTCGTGTTCCACTAGGTGTGATTGGAATGATTTATGAAGCCCGCCCTAACGTGACCGTTGACGCTTCAAGCTTATGCTTAAAAGCAGGAAATGCTGTTTTATTACGTGGTAGCTCTTCAGCGATTCACTCCAATAAAGCAATTATAGAGGTACTTCATAGAGCATTAGAAAAGACGAGCATTCCTAAAGAATCTCTTCAACTAATAGAAGACACTAGTCGTGAAACCGTGACAAAATTATTTACATTAAATGAATATGTCGATGTATTAATACCACGTGGAGGTGCTGGATTAATACAATCAGTTGTTAAAAATGCTACCATTCCAGTGTTAGAAACCGGTGTAGGAAATTGTCATGTTTATATCGATGAAACAGCTAAACTAGACATGGCCCTTTCAATTAGTATCAATAGTAAAACTCAGCGTCCTTCTGTTTGTAATGCAGCAGAAACCATATTAGTTCACGAAAAATGGGCAGACTCACACCTTTCAACACTCATTAACGCTTTAGAAGAAAAAAACGTCTTAATTTTCGGTGAAGACGATTTGATAAACTCGTTCCCTTCCGTTCAAAAAGCAACAGAGGAGGATTGGGCAAATGAATATTTAGATTTAAAGGTTGCCTTAAAAGTAGTACCATCAGTCGATGAGGCGATTTCTCATATCGCAAAATACGGTACTTATCATTCTGAAGCAATTATTAGTGAAACCCCTTTTAATGTTGAACGTTTTCTTAATACTGTCGATGCAGCGAGCGTGTACCATAATGCTTCTACAAGATTTACAGATGGCTTTGAATTTGGTTTTGGTGCAGAAATAGGAATAAGCACACAAAAGCTACATGCAAGAGGTCCAATGGGGTTAGAAGCACTTACTTCAACTAAATACTTGGTTGAAGGAACAGGTCAAATTAAAGAGTAGGTGTAAAAATTGTCCAAAAACATTACATTTTTAGGTGCAGGCTCAATGGCAGAAGCGATTATTTCAGGTTTACTAAAAACTCAGACCGTTTCCCCTCTTAATATAACGGCTACAAACTTAGAAAACACTGAGAGATTAGAAAGCTTAAAGAAACGATACCAAATAAAAACGACGCATAGCCGTATAGAAGCGATAAAAGAAGCAGATGTTATTATATTTGCAATGAAGCCTTATGGAATTAAGGAATGTATTAAAGAAATCAAGCCTTACTGTAATAAGGAAGCTTTATTTATTTCCATCCTAGCTGGAATTCCTACTTCTTATATTGAGGATTTGCTTGAATTTAACGCTGCCGTGATTCGAACTATGCCTAATACTTCTGCTTCAATCGGACTATCAGCCACATCAATGAGTAAAGGTGCCTATGCAAATCATAAACAAATGGAATATGCAAAGGAATTATTCGAAGCAATTGGCTCCGTATTATTTATCGAAGAAGAAAAGCAAAATGCAGCAACAGGAATTGCCGGTAGTGGGCCTGCTTACTTTTACTATTTCATTGAAGCGATGTATATAGCCGCTGAGGAAGCGAACCTTACAAAAAATGAAGCAGATTCGTTAATTAAGCAAATGATTATAGGGGTTGGAAAAAAATTAGAATCAACGAACAAAAGTCCCCAAGAGCTTTACCAAGAAATTATGAGTCCAAAAGGAACGACAGAAGCTGGTTTTAAAATTTTAGAGGAAGAACAATTACAACAGCATTTTATAAAAGCAATTAAACGAGCGATACAACGCTCAGTGGAACTAGGCTCCGTTTACAGTCATAAAATCGAATAAAAAATAGTTTTTCACGGTAGTGGGACCATAAGCTTGAATGAAGAACTCCACAGTTGGTCGATAACGGGCTGTTCACTTCCTCAAGACACTATGCCCGGTGAGGTGCTACCAAACGCACTTTTTAAAAAATGGATTTCGGCTTGACCACCTTATCCCATTGAGTCTCCGTGACTTGTGCTATGTTTACAAATTTCAAAGTGGTTCTTCCATTTTAACAGGCCCCTTCTTACCAAAAGGAGGAAGGGCCTGTTTGTTATCTTTGTATGAACTCATTATATACCATCTCTACATGAGTTCATTTTGTTTAAGCCGCTTTATTATTACTCTCTCAAAAAAGTATAACCATGATATAATGGAAAAGGTTCAATGACAGGAAAGGGCGATAATAGAATCAATGAATAATCATTTTAAACTTATAACTTTCTGCCAAAAAATCGTAAATCATCGTTATTTTACGGTATCGATTATATTACTTATACTCGTTAATGCTGTTTTAGTTGGTTTAGAAACCTATCCTGATTTACGGAAAGAATACGGTTCTTTTTTTCATTTAGTCGATAGTATTCTACTATGGATTTTCACCTTTGAAATTTTAGCTAGATTCCTAGCAACCGTTCCTCATCGCAACTTTTTTAAGGGTGGATGGAATTGGTTTGATTTATTAATTATTTTAGCAAGTCACCTCTTAACAGGTGGTCATTTTATTACGGTTTTACGTATTCTCAGAGTGTTGAGAGTCTTAAGAGCAATATCAGTCATCCCATCATTAAGAAGATTAGTAGATGCTTTAATGCTTACGATTCCCGCACTTGGGAACATCCTTATTCTAATGAGTATCATCTTCTATATATTTGCCGTACTAGGAACGATGCTTTTCCATGAAGTGGCTCCCCATTACTTTGAGAATTTACAAAGTTCAATGCTGACACTATTTCAGATTGTCACGTTAGATTCTTGGGGCAGTGGAGTTATGAGACCCATTATGGATTCTCTTCCATGGGCATGGATTTATTTTATTTCCTTTGTTTTAGTAGGAACATTCGTTATATTTAACTTATTTATCGGGGTTATTGTTAATAATGTAGAAAAGGCTAATGAACTTGAGGAACCTCCAGAAGAAAAGCTCGACAAAACGGAACAGCAGCTAGTCGCAGTCCGGGAAGAGCTTGCTGAAATTAAACATTATTTAAAAAATCTAGAAAATGAAAAAAATAGTGCAAAGTAGCCATTTAGGCTACTTTGCACTATTATTATGAAACCGTTTCTTCTTTGACTCCACCAAAAAACTCTTCGTACAAAGCCTTAACACTTGCACTTGCATCCTCTTGGTGAACAGCTAACCCTAAGCTAACCTCTGAAGATCCTTGATTAATCATTTCAATATTCACATTGGCTTTACTTAATGCAGCTGTCGCTCTAGCAGATAACCCAATGGTATTATGCATTCCTTCTCCAACAATCATAATCATAGCAAAACCATGCTCAAAATAAACATCATCAACCTCTAACTCACTTTTAATTCTCTCTACAATTCGTTTCTCTTTTTCTTCATTTAATTGCTCTTCCCGCAAAATGACAGAAGTATCATCAATTCCAGATGGAATATGCTCGTAAGAAATGCCTTCGTCCTCTAAGATTTGCAATAATCTTCTCCCAAACCCTACTTCTCTATTCATCAAATATTTTCTTACATAAATCGTGGCAAACCCTTCATCGGCTGCTATTCCAATTACGGGATTTAAAAAGTATTCCCTCTCGGATATAATCATTGTGCCCGAAGAAGATGGATTATTTGTGTTCTTTACACAAACGGGAATCTTATTCTTAAATGCTGGGATTAATGCTTCATCATGAAATACAGAAAAACCAGCATATGATAACTCACGCATCTCTCTATACGTCATTTTCTTTATTTTTACAGGATTATGAACCACCGTAGGATTGGCAGCAAAGACTGAATCTACATCGGTAAAATTTTCATATAAATCAGCCTGAACCGCTGCAGCTAAAATAGAGCCCGTTATATCGGATCCCCCACGTGGAAACGTCACTAATACCCCTTCTTTTGAGTATCCAAAAAATCCTGGAAAAACCACAATCTTTTTATGATCCTTTAAATGACTTAAACGTATGTAAGACTCTTCAAGCACTTGTGCATTACCAGGCTCATCACTAACATATAACCCCGCTTCCTTTGGGTCTATATATTCCGCCTCTAAATCAATGCTCTGAAAATAAGCGGCGATAAGCTTTGCATTATTATCCTCACCACTTGCTTTTAAAAGATCTAAAAAGATTCTAGAATCTTCTTTAGATGAAGCCATTCTTGCTTTTAAATCCTCTTCAATAATTCGGACGATTTTCTCACTAAGATTTAACTCCTCAGCAATAGATTGATATCTTTTCACAACATGGACTAGTTCTTTTTCACCTGATTCTCCATTTAAACAAGCATCTGCTAATTTTATTAAAAGGTCAGTCACTTTCGTATCGTTTTCGTCTCTTTTACCCGGAGCCGAAACGACCACAACTTTTCTCTCTTGATCTTGCTTAATAATGGCTGCTACTTTCTTTATTTGCTCAGCATTTGCAACTGAACTCCCTCCAAATTTTGCAACTTTCATGATTCTCTCCAGCTCCTATTATTTAACTATTAAATTATTAGAACATTCTTACTATATCATAGATTAATTCCTTTCGCAAAAGGGGTTACACGCTTCCTCCCCTCCTATTAATATCTCTTCTCGCTTCATAACTGATGAGCTAAGGCAGAGATAATATATGGCTCTATCTCACCTATGTTTATAGGTAAACTTCAAGAGCTTTTGTAATATCAATAAAAAAGCTGACCCTTAACGAGTATTCTCATACCGTTATGAATCAGCTTTTTTTATGAAAACCAAACTAAAAAAAGTGGCTTTTTCTCAAATGGTAGCTCTGATTCTGTACATGAAGATTCTGGTACAAAATCATATTCTATAGCATCCTTCAAAATCATTTCATCAATATTATTTGTAAACCCTGCTTCATCAAAGCAAGCTGGAGCACTATATTCACCTAGTGTATTATCAATAATCACACGGTTATTAGGGTTAGATTCTGCAATGAGTGGCACCGTAAATCCAACAATTAAAAATATAATAATCCCAATTGTTCCGAATATACTTGCAAATTTTACTTTATCCATTGTCTTTAAGCCTACTTTCTTTTTATCTTCCAATAGTAGTTTAATATGAGTCGAATATTAAAGCAATGGTTTTCACTTAGTGTTTTGCTTGAAGAGAAAGAAGCAATTTGTGTACATTTTCGCTCCGATTTTCGCTTTCCAAAAATTCTTTTGTACAAATCTCATTTAAACATTCCCATTTTAAGTTCTCTGAAAGAGTAGATTCTTTTATCATATTACGTGCTTTTTCCAAGAATGCTAGATCAGAATCATATTTCCTTAAAGGTAATCGCTCTTCTATATCATTCTTCAATATTTTGGCATAGATCGGACTAGCACCATGAGTGGTCCAAGCTACAGTGAAATGTTTTTCTTCGATTTTATTCATAAAACCAATATCACTTAAGGAATAATCATCGGCACGATATATAATCGAAACATGTTGATTATTCAATTGAAGTAAATGATGCAAAGAGTGATTATTGGTCACTAAGCATAAAATATCGCATTGGAATGATTCCGTACTTGAAACTTCTCTTTGCTGCCATTGTATATTTCCTTGATTCCACCAGTGATTCAGTCTCTCTGTTAGAGAAGGTGAAATAACCAAAACAGAGGAACCAGCATTCATAAAACGCTTTACTTGCCTTTCCGCTATTTTCCCACCGCCTACTATCATCACCTTTTTATTTTTCACCTTTAAACTTACATGAATCAAGCTATTCATCTCTTTCTCCATATAGTACTTCTTCAACTCTTTCTTTTAAAATCTCAATTAATTGGTCATCAAAGCCTAAGTACTTAGATAATAATAGCTCTTTACTCGTTAACATCTGTTTTTCTTTTCTTATTTGCTCTAAGCTTTTCATTAATATCCCAGTAAATAATAAATAAGGTAAGAGAATCACCTGATCCACAGGTTCTTTTAATAATCGCTCTAGTCCCTGGTCAACAGTAGGAGTGGTAGCTGCTAGGTAAGCACATTCTACATGCTGAATAGGTGTATATTCCCATAGCAGTCTAGCTATTTTAAATAAGTCACTATTCGCATCAGGGTCGCTACTTCCTCGACCAATTAATAAAACGGCTACAGATTGTCTTTCATTTTCACTTGATTTTCCATCTGTTGCTTCCTCTTTCAAACCAGTAGCTATTAATCTTTGCTTTAACACATCAACAATTAACTTTTCGACTCCAAAAGGACGTCCATATTTAAATTTTATGGAAGGGTATAACTCCCTCGCTTTTGAAATTTCCTTTGGAATATCTTCCTTTGCATGTCCCGCCGTTAATAATAAAATAGGCATGACAGCAATGACAGTAGCTCCTTGATCGACACAATTCTTTATCCCTTCTAAAATAGAGGGTTGTTCTAGCTCAATAAAACAGGTGTGCTGAATTGGAATATTCGGAAATCTTTTTTTACAATGAGTTACGAAGTTTCTTAATTGTTCATTTCCTTCTTGCACACGGCTACCATGTCCCACATAAAGGATTGCTTCCACATTTACCCCTTCCCTTCTATCGTCAACAGCCTATCTATTAGCTGATGTTTATCTTTTAATGTAGCATTTACTTTTGCAGCTTTAAACTGATAAGCTCTTGCAATGTTGGCAATTTCTTCACTATAACATATAATCTCTGTACATTTTGAAACATCTTCAACAGAAAAAGAGGCTTCCTTCAAAGCATCTACAAAAACCTTAATGGCTTTAATATTAGGGAAAACAATGGTTTCAATTCTTTCTTCATCCCATAATCGACGAAACGTTTGAATCGATTGTGGCACTATTTCCTGATATCCTAACGAAACATAATCCGCATTACTCCATTTCTCTTGCCATTTTTGTCGATCGTAAATAGCATCTCCAATAACAAGGGACTGTTCAGTTGGTTCCCAATGTCTAATCTTTTGACTTTGACAGCCATATTTTTGTAGTTGTCTTTTTGAAAGCTCGCTCAAACAAAGGAATTTCGCCTTAATAAACCTTATATCTATTTGCTCTTTTCGAATTTTTTCAAAAAAAGCATCTATTATCGTTGGAGACAGAAATAATATTTCTTCATAATCAGACCATAAAGGTGTTTTTGAATGAACCTCGTTCCAGTTCCATCTTGGAAATTCGAACACATCAGCACCCAAATCCGTTAAAGCTTGTGCCGTTTCACTGTGCTCACTCGACGTTTTTACAAAAAGAATGTGTCGACCAAATAAAGGCTGCTTTTCAAACCAACTCTTATTTTTTCTTAATTGATTTACGTCTCCTACTAATGTAATTGCAGGATTTTGTATATGATGTAGCTTAGCTTTTTCTGTAATATTCTCTAATGTACCCGTGACCACTTTCTGCTTTCCTAGTGTCCCCCATTGAATAATAGAAACAGGTGTCGAGCTTTTTTTTCCATTTAATAATAGTTGATTTGAAATATAGGACAAATTACTAACACCCATATAAAAAGCGATCGTATCGATTCCCTTAGCTAAAGAATGCCAATCAACTGTCGGCTTTCCATCCTCTGTTTTATTATGACCTGTCACAACAGCGAACGAGCCTCCATGTTGACGATGGGTCACTGATATTCCAGCATAGGTAGCTGCTGCAATCCCGGCAGTAATTCCAGGAATGACTTCATATGGTATATTCTCCGTCTCTAATGCTTCTATTTCTTCTGCTACTCTGCCGAAAACACTTGGATCTCCACCCTTTAATCGGACAACAATTTTATTTTCTTTACCGAATTGAACTAATTTTTCATTGATCGCTTCCTGCCTTAATATATGTCTATCAGGTAATTTTCCACAATACACGAGCTCAGCATCGACTTTGCTGCTCTCTAAAAGAAGTGGATTGACTAATCGATCATACAAGATGACGTCGGCAATCTGCAAAACCTCTAGTGCTTTTATAGTGAGTAAGCGTTTATCACCTGGACCTGCTCCTACCAGATAAACCTTACCTTTTTTTACTTCTTCTCCCAAATTGAACACCATCCATTTTTAGTCGCATTGAGTTTTAAAAACCGACTAATTTTATATGTTTTATAAAGTATAATATAAAAGCTCATCTACTATCAATAAGAGTTTGAATGTTTATCATTTTAGCATATATTGTAAATACTCGAGCAATATTTTAATCGAATTTATCTGTCATTCAGAAAAAATGTAAGATAATCTTACATTGACAATCACAACTTTTCTATTGATGTGATATAGTATTACAAAAGGTGCGAACATTCTTACTTATTGACCAGTGAGGTGGAGTGGATTGTCTTATAAAGATAAAAAAGTGATTACAATTGGAGTAGTAAGTGAACTGACGGGATTATCTGAACGAAAGATCCGCTATTACGAAGAAAGAAAGCTATTGTTTCCAGAACGCACAAAAGGCGGAACTCGGAAATACTCTTTTTTGGATGTCGAACGTCTCATTGACATAGCCAACAAAATGGAAGATGGGATGCAAACATTTGAAATTAGAAGAATGGAACAAAAAGCCATGAAAAAACAAGAAGTACGCGAAAGAATGTTGCGTGGGCAAATTAATGCCGCATTTAATATTCGAAAGTAAAAAGGATGTGTTTAACGATTTTTGTTAAGCACATCTTTTTTTGTTTTTTAGAACATAGAATTCTCCTCCTTACGGCAAACTAAGCTATCAACGTTTTTATAAGGAGTTATGTATGATGAAAAAAACGATATCTTTAGCTCTCTTGTTCCTTTTTCTCCTATCTCCACAAGCTCACGCGACTAAAATGGCGATTATTATAGACGATTTTGGTGGTGATGTGAAAGGAGTAGAACCGTTTCTAGCTGGTGAAATCCCGATTACAGTTGCGATTATGCCTTTTCACGAGCATGCGAAGGAACAGGCTATTCAAGCACACGAAGCAGGATTAGAAGTAATCATTCATATGCCAATGGAACCGAAGCAAGGAAAAGCTTCTTGGCTTGGTCCGAATGCCATTACATCAGACTTAACAGAGCAAGAAATAAAAAAACGAGTCCAGCAAGCCATCGAAAATGTTCCTTATGCAGTAGGAATGAATAATCATATGGGTTCAAAAATTGTAGAAGACCAGAAAATTATGAAATCCATTTTAGAAGTGGTTCATGAAAACAAGCTTTATTTTCTAGACAGTGGTACAAGTAACGAATCCGTTATCCCTGAACTGGCAGAAAAGATGAATATTCCCTTTATTAAAAGAGACATCTTTATCGATGATAGCTTGTCGTCACAATATGAAGTAGAACAGCAAATCGATAAACTCATGAAAATTTCACAAAGAAATGGACAAGCAGTCGGGATAGGCCATGTTGGAGTAAAAGGGTTTGAAACTTTTTCTGCTGTTGAAAATGGCTGGAAAAAAATCAAACAAAATGAAATGAAGCTTGTTTTTCTTTCAGAATTAATGGACTATCCTCTCACTCACCAGCTCCACCATATTCAGTATGACTCGAATCATTAGAACGATTGTTCATCTTTATGAAGCTGTAACATTTATATTTGATTGTGCCTATCCTTTAAAGTTGGCCCAGACGCTTTTAGAGGGAGCATAAAATCACTACTTGAAAATAAAGGAGTTAAAGAAAATGAAAACCATGTTTAAATCCGTACTAATCATTGCTTTTCTCGGCATTGGCATCGCTGTCATAGGTCGGTTATTTATCGATTCAAATGAGCAGCCGCCATACGCGTTAGAAAAGGATATCCCACAAACTCTCGATTCGAGGGCGATGGATCAATTATTAGCAGAAGACTTATCTATTACAACGAGTATGTTTTTAGATCAGCTTTCAACTCAGTTAAACAGCTGGGCAGAACAGGATTTCTCTGATACTCAACTAATAGAAAAATCCCAATTAGAAATCAAAGAACACCCTCATATTAATGGTTTTATTATTTTTGACAATCAAAACATCGAACAAGAAATTGGAGATATTATTAATCCTGATTTTTCACTTTTGACTCACACTCATTTAAAAAGTGAATTTTCAGATCCATTCTCAAAAGACGGGAAAAACTACATGTTAATGGGAGAAAAACTTTCAGATAATCGAAAAATATTAGCAGAAGTAGATTTGTCCTTTATCCAGTCGTTCGTAATGGGGATGGCTTCAGTAGCAGATGCAAATGGAAGCTTTTTTGTTTCAGGTGATGATCCTACCGTTCAATGGGAAACAACGAACGATGTACCAAACGGCTTTCGCTCTCAAACAGTTCCTGAACTAGGCTGGCAAATTGTTGTACATTCAAATGAACATAAACCTGAGGCTAATCAAAAATCTTATATTGAAAATCAAGTGGTAATCAAATTTAAAGATCATGAAAAAGCTACTGATTGGTTACAGGAGCATGCTGAATTACAAGTCGTTAAGGAAAATCTACCTTATTATGTCGTTTCATCTCCTAATGAAACAACGGAGCAGCTCCTTGAAAGATTACAAAATGATTTTTCTTTAGCATTTACTGAACCGATTTATCTTTTTAACAAACAAGGACTTACAAAACCAAATGATGAATTTTTTGAGCCCTATCAGTGGAATCTAGAACAAATCAATACAAGTGGTGGTTGGGATTTATCCGGTGGAAATAATATAACGATTGCCATTCTTGATACTGGTGTAGATCCAAATCATGCAGATTTAAAAGATAAAATAAAAACAGGTTACAATGCATTTGATGAATCAGACGATTTTTCAGATGCACATGGACACGGAACTCATGTAGCAGGTGTGGCTGCCGCTATGACTAATAATGTTACGGGTATAGCAGGAATATCATGGAATAGCACCATTCTTCCCGTTAAAGTCTTAAATGATGAAGGTGAAGGGTCTTCCTACGATGTAGCAAAAGGGATTTACTGGGCAGTAGATCAAGGAGCAAACGTCATTAACATGAGTTTAGGCGATTATTACGATTCAGAGATTTTATATGACGCAATTAAATATGCCTATGATCGTGATGTCGTGATCGTAGTTGCATCTGGAAACGATAATGTGGAAGACCCGATGTATCCCGCTCAATATTCTGAAGTATTAACCGTTGCGGCTGTTGATCAAAATAATAATCGTGCCTTCTTTTCTAATTATGGTAATCATGTTGATATTTCTGCCCCTGGCGAACATATACCGAGTCTATTTATTAATAATGAATACACAGTCATGTCTGGAACCTCTATGGCTTCACCTCATGTAGCTGGTTTAGCAGGCTTAGTTCGTTCCTTAAGGCCAGACCTCAGTAATCAAGAAGTTTATGATGTCATCACATCATCAGCTGACGATTTAGGTACAAAAGGAAAAGACGCGTATTACGGACATGGTCAAATCAACATAGAAAAAGCCCTTCAATCTATAAGCCAATAATCTAAGAAGAAAAAGCAGCTTGATCATCAAACTAAATTAAATAAAATAGTCTATAAGACTGTGACCATACTCACGAATGAATGATTTTAAACTTGTTAGGTACCCAACTCCCCCAAGACACTTCGCGTTTGGTTAGGAGCTGCCGAACTAATTTTTTTAAAAGTGGATTTCGGCATGACCACTTCCTCCCACTGGAGTGTCCGTGCCTTGTGTCAACTAGCTTTCGTCTTTCATAAAAGAATCTACCCGTTTAAAATAACCCTCCTTTTTTCTAGAAGGAGGGTTCATTGTTCGTTATCGATGTTAGCATCCATTACACACAATTTACTGGCTCATTAGGAGTATTGAGAGCATCAGCTGAATTTCGTTTTTGACCCCTTTCCGCTTATCATCGTGTTCTTCTAATCAAGCTCCGCTACATCATGCAACGGAAAGCCTCTTCTATAAGCTCATTAAGATATTATTTGTTTAGCTTGTAAGTATTGTATGATTTGTGCAACCGATTCTTCTATCGACAACAAATCTGAATCAATTGTAATTTCAGGAAATTCCGGCTCCTCATAAGGAGAGCTAATCCCTGTAAAATCCTTTATTTCTCCTGACCTAGCTTTTTTGTAAAGTCCTTTCGGATCTCTTGATTCGCACTCCGATAAGGAGCACCTCACATAAACCTCAATAAACTCTTCTTCATCTACTAACTTCCTAACCAATTGGCGGTCTTCTTTAAATGGAGAAATAAATGCTGTGCATACGATCGTGCCCGAATCAACAAATAGCTTCGCTACTTCACCAATTCGTCGGATATTTTCCTTACGATCCTTATCACTAAAGCCTAATCCTTTATTTAAACCATGACGAATATTATCACCATCTAAGACATAGCTTGATAATCCTTTTTGAAACAAATGATGTTCTAAAGCATTCGCTAAGGTTGATTTACCAGCACCAGATAGCCCTGTAAACCATAGGATCGTACTTTTATGACCCTTTTGTTTGTTTCGTTCTTCTTTTTTGATGGTCGTTTCATGCCAAACAATGTTGTCTACCTTTTTCAGTGTCATACTTTCCTCCCTGAAATTAAAAATATTTAAATTCCACCACCCTCATCATAGGTCGATCTTTTTTCCTTTCTGCTTGAATGATAAAGACTGTATGACCCAACAGTGGCGATAAAGACACTTACAATAACGAATAATGTATAATAATCTGCATGCTGCAACAGTAATATTAAGCCATAGGATATAACTAAAGAAAAAATAGGTGATACGACCCAAACCTTTATAATTTGCATCATGATTCCTTTTTCCCAAAGCTTAAAACCATCAGCTGCTGTTCCAATACCAGCAATCGCAGATGTCGTAATTTGAGTGAGTGGAACTGGTAGTCCAAATATGGAAGCTACAATAACGAGCGAGCCTCCTGTTAACGAAACTGAGCTACCTTGCAATAGAGAAAGTTGGGTAATTTTCTTTCCATTTGTCTCCAATACTTTACCACCTAGTAGAAGAGCACCGATTGCTACAAAAAGTCCTCCATAAATGACTGCTGTATCTACCTCAATTAACCCAGCTCCCACTAATGGACCAACAGCATTTGCGACATTATTCATTCCCGCTGCATAGGCTTCAATACAGCCACATGCTATTAAAAAGAAAACTAATGGTTTTTTCCACTTTCCTTTCCCTTTTAAATACGGCCACTTTCTTTCAGCTTTTAAAGTAAGCTTTCCAATTAGTAAAGCGAAAAAAAAGGCAAAGAATGGGGTTATAATCCAAAAAGAAACGATAATTAGCAAATGATTTAAAAATAGAGCTTGATAAGCAATACCTGCTCCCACAATCGCACCAACAACCACTTCACTTGTAGATAAAGGAATTCCTAATAAATTGGCTACAAATAACGTTCCGCAAGCAGACGCTAAAATAATGATGACGATTTCAACGGTCACTATATCCGGAGGAATAATGCCGCTCCCGATCGTACGAACAACTTCTCCGCCAGCTAATGCTCCTAAAAAGGCAAAAACTCCAACCAGTAGCATCGCCAACTTTTTATTAGGAATAGCTCCACTTCCATAAGCAGGACCCATAGCTGCAGCAGTTCCACTCGCTCCAATGTTCATGGCAAAAAATAACGCAATGGCAAATGCTATAATTTCAAGCATATCGGTCCCACCCTCTCTTTATCACATCAAACTTCAACACGCTCTTGCATTCCTCTTATTAGTACTTCAACTACTTCTTTTCGACTGAATTCTGGAGGAGGAACCTCTCCGTTCTTTAACATTTCTCTTACTTTTGTTCCTGATAAAATCACATGATCCTCTTTTTCGTGAGGACATGTTTTCGTTGATGCCATATTTCCACATGCCTTACAATAAAAACTATGCTCAAAGAAAAGAGGCAATATTTCAAGTTCACCTTCTTTAAACTCACTGAAAATGAGTTGGGCATCGTAGGTACCATAATAATCTCCAACGCCTGCATGATCACGCCCGACAATAAAGTGAGTACAACCATAGTTTTTTCGAACAATTGCATGAAAAACGGCCTCTCGTGGTCCCGCATATCTCATAGCAGCTGGAAAAACAGATAAGTATACCCGATCCTTTGGATAATAATTCTCTAACAACACTTCATAGCTTTCCATTCTAACATCTGCTGGTATATCATCAGATTTGGTTTCACCAACTAAAGGGTTTAAAAATAATCCATCCACAATTTCAAGTGCAGACTTTTGAATATACTCATGCGCCCGATGAACAGGGTTTCTTGTCTGAAAGCCTACGACCTTCTTCCATCCTAAATCTGCAAATTTCGCACGAGTATCTACTGGATCTTGATGATAGGATTGAAAACGACCACGATTCACCCTATTCACTAACACGATATCTCCTGCTACATAAAGAGATGGACGACTAAAAAGCTTTTGTACTCCTGGATGATTCAAATCATCTGTCCGGTAAACATTAATCGCTTCTTTATTTTTATCTGGCTCATATATTTCAGATATGATAATCGTACCGTATACTTCCTTAGAAAATACAAGCTTTACTTCTTCTCCAACTTCTAAGGATGCAGCTTTTTCTGGAGTAATAGGCAACGTAATCGGGATGCTCCAAATTGTTCCGTCACTTAACCTCATATTTTCTACGACTGATTGATAATTTTCTTTATTCATAAAGCCTGTTAAAGGACTAAAACCACCAATTCCAATTAACTCCAAATCTGATAAAGCAAAAGAATCTAATTCAATTTCCTTCGTTAATGAATGATAATCATAATTCGACTGATATTGTTGGATTAATGTTCCTCCGTGTGCTGCAATTGTTGCCATTGTATGACCCTCCATTTATTATTTTGGTTGATGTAAGCCACATTCTGTTTTGGTTGTACCAGACCAGCGTCCGCTCCTTGGATCTTCACCTGGTTTTACTGGTTTTGTACAATATTCACAGCCAATACTTGGGTAATTTTGATCATGTAGCTCATTATAAGTAAGCTGATGTAAATTGACATACATACTAATTTCTTCCTCTGTCCAATGAATAAGTGGGCAAATCTTTATAGATTGAAACCGATGATCCTGGTTTACAAATTGTGTATTCGCTCTTGTTGGTGATTGTTCGCGCCTCAATCCTGAAATCCAAGCTTTATGAAGGCTTAATTCTTTCTCTAATGGAATCAGCTTTCGGATTTGACAGCATTGATCTGGATTTCGCTTCCATAATTCTTCTCCATATTGTTCTGCTTGCTCCTCTGGAGTTAATTCAGGTTTTATTAACGAAATTTGTAAGCTAGGATATTTTTTTTTCACTCGTTCAATTAATTCGTATGTTTCCTTAAAGTGAAAATCTGTATCTAAAAATATAATTTTTGCCTGCTTATTTACTTTATAAATTAAATCAATTAAAACCATTCCTTCTATTCCAAAGCTACAGGAATACACAAGCTCGTTCCCAAATTCTTGATAAGCCCACTTCAACACTTCTATGCTGTCACTACGCTCTAACTTTTTATTAATTGTAAGATAATCATCTTCACTTAAGCTTTGATAAGATAAAGTCAATGCATTCCCACCTCCATAGTTGGTTTTTTCTCAATGAAAAAACGACGTTAACACAATAAGGATTTCCTCCCTACTCGTGTCAACGCCGCCTCTAGTTTGTCTAGTCAGCTCGTTACTTCACCCGCACTTTTTCACTTTTTTCTAACTGAACAATTTTACCGTCCTGCACCACGATCGTTATTGAGCCATATTGGAGGCCTTTCAATAAATCTTGCAATCTACTAGCGATTTCATTGAAAGAATTCTCATGATGTTCCATCCAATTCCCCCTGTCATTGTAAATTAACTCCATTAGAGGATTGATCATTTAATTCCTTGTATTTTTATATGTTTTATTAGTTTAATAGTATTCTATCCATCATTGACAAAATTGTCAACGATAGATCTAGAATTTTCGGAAAAATAGGCATATTTCCATTTATCCTTTTTTTGCTAAAAAAATGACTTCTGCTGGATTCTTATTTATATTTTTGTAAATCACTTTATAGCCTTCTTTTTTTCGTTTTTCAAATGTTTTTTTACTAATTGGGCGCGGAGCCGACCATCCCAAGGATTGAAGGTTTTGCCAACAATCAAAAGTGATCATTTCCTTTTTATAATAATATTGATTTCCTGATAAATAAGTTTCACAAATATATGTAACGGTTTGTTTAGAGTGCATATTATCTCCTTAGCTTTTTTCTTTATTATCACCAGAAGATAAAAAATCATTCTTAATTCTTGACAATGCCTTTTTTTGAAAGGTACGATAATTAAGATGGATATTTTATAAATAAGAAAAGAAGAAGTGATGACATGGTTCAGCATTTAAAAAACAAAACGTTAATGGAAGAAGAGCTCTCCAGTTTAATTATCCCGATGGAAAAAGTGGCACATGTACAGCTTAAGAATCCACTAGAGCATGCGCTACTCGTTTTAATTAAATCCGGGTATACAGTCATTCCAGTTTTAGATCCAAGTCTAAAATTGCATGGTATGATTAGTCATTCCTTAATCCTAGATTCTATACTTGGCGTAGAACAATTCGAAATGGAAAGACTCTCTAATCAAATTGTCAGTGATGTTATGAATACAGATGTACCGGTTATTAAAAGAGAGGATACTTTCTCGAGAGCGTTAAATTTATCAATTAACCATCCTTTTCTCTGTGTAGTGAATGATAAGAATGAATTTTTAGGTATATTAACAAGACGCTCGATTTTAGCCCTTGTTAGCCGATTCCTACATAGCTGAAAATTTTCACTAAATAAAAGTAAGTATTGATATTTTTTGCATCGCATATTATGATTGTATCTATGAAAAATGAATATGGATCTTCGGGGTTAGGTGAAATTCCTTACCGGCGGTGATGAAATCTTAACATTTCTTAGCCCGCGACTCTTTTTTTAATAAAAGACTGACTTGGTTAAATTCCAAGGCCGACGGTTAAAGTCCGGATGGGAGGAGATTAAATAGCACGTCCTGTAAATGACTATAGGTACGATTATTTGGTGAGCCTTCTTTTTGATAAAAGAAGGCTCTCTCTTTTGATAAGATTCCATGTTCAAACAGAAGGAGTTTGACAAATGGACAGACAGCAAGGAAACAAACAGCAAGTATTAGGTAGAAGAGGATTTTGGTTAGTAGCTATTGGAGCTGCTTTTTGGGGGATTAATCCCCTCTTTAGAATATTATTGTTAGATAGCTTCACCTCTTCTCAAATTGTACTATTAGAGCATATATTATTAATGTTTATCGCTCTTCCTTTACTATGGTTTAATCGAAAAGATTTAAAAAAAATAAAAATCAAACACCTAGGTGCTATTTTGTTTATCGCTTGGGGAGGCTCAGCTTTAGCAACGATTCTATTTACAATGGGATTAACTTATGGAAATTTAAATGTGGTTTTACTTCTTCAGCAGTTACAACCACTTTTCGCTATATTTTTAGCTAGAATTTTACTAAAAGAAGCTCTTCCAAAAAACTTTCTAGCCATCGTAATGATCGCTTTAATAGGCACGTATTTATTAGCCTTTGGATTCCATTTCCCTTTTCAGTCGTTGGGTGATTTTATCCAAGTCTCAAGCTTATTATCAATTGCTGCCGCCGCTCTTTGGGGTGGTTCAACCGTTATGGGTAGATATTTATTAAAGGATTTAAAGTATGAGAGTGTAACAGCTCTAAGGTTTATTCTGGCCCTCCCATTACTCAGTTTAATTGTTTCGATACAAGGAAGCCCTTGGACGTTGCCTTCATCAGGAGAATCCACTTCACTTGTCTTTATTAATTTAGCTGCCTCAGCGTTAATACCAGGCTTACTCAGTATCCTTATTTATTACCGAGGATTAAGGAATACAAAAGCCTCTCATGCTACCATAGCTGAATTAAGCTTTCCAGCGGTAGCTTTAATGGTTAACTGGTTCTTTTTTAATGAAATCATTACCTGGTCACAGCTCATTGGATTTTTACTCATTTGGTTTACTTTGTTTTATTTATCTTCACAGCAAAATAAAACAAAATATATGAAAACAAAAAAGCTGTTCCGCACCACTTAAGAGAATAGCAAAAAGCCTGATACACTATCAGGCTTAGTCTCTCGATTTGACCTCGTTTTAAGACGAGTAGATCGAGGGATTTTCTTTTTCAAGAACAAACTAAAATGGCACCGAAAAAGTTTCTTTTTGGTTAAAAGCTTTAGAAAAAATCTTGTGAATCTTCTTTTCGCGTTGCTTAAACATGGCGGTTAACCCTATATTAAGCAATCTACACGGTAAAATGGTTTCTAATTCGACTGTGTCAACCATTAAGGTGTTATGTCCTAAATCAATAAATGTATGCTTATGCTGCCATGCTCTCATAGGAAAAAGTGGGTTCAGTGCTTTATCTATAAATTCTATTTGACTTTCAGAGTATTGTATTTCTGCAATCCATTTTCTCGTTAAACCCATTACTTTCATTTCCATTTCTATTATATCTCCTTGTTTTAAGGTATGAATAGCTTGAACATCTACACTTGGAAACGTCGTAATATTTTCAAGGTTCCTTGGATTTGAAAAAAAATCCCAGGATAACTCAATAGAAGCTGGTAAAATGGTATGATAAACAAATACTTTTTTATTCACTTTTATCTCCCCCTATTTTTTGGTTAAAGGATGGATTAATTTTGAATATGATTTCATTAGCTGGCTGGTTACTAGCATGCCTCTTCCTTGCTATTAGTTTTTTATGGCAACCTATTTCCTTTTGGATCATCTTTCCCATTTGCTTAATTTTATTAATGGTTTATGGACTTGCATTTACTAAGGAGACGACTACTAATAATCAAAATGGGCTTAAGTATTGGCTTTTAGCGATTATGAGTGGCCTATTGCTATATTTAGCCTTTGCATTTGGAAAAGAGCTTTTAGAATTTCTAAACATTCCACTTGTTGATTCATTAGAAACACTTTACTCACTAGTAAAACCGACTCACTTTCTACATTTTATTTTATTATTTTGTTTGATTATTCCAGCGGAGGAATTTTTTTGGAGATACTTTTTTCTCAATCAGCTTTTAAAGTCCTTTAACACTATGAAGGCTCTTATACTCGCGTCCCTTTTATATAGCTTAGCTCATCTTTTTTCTGGCTCTTTGTTACTTGTATTAGCTGCCTTTATCTCTGGACTCGTCTGGAATTACCTTTATTATGTGAGTAGAAACATTTGGGTAGCCATCGCTTCTCATACTATATTTAATTTATTTCTCCTTGTCTTATTCCCTTTGTTATAAAAGAAAAAACTAAAGTAGCATAATTTCAGTCTTTTGTTCCAGCAAGCATATACATTTCAAAAAAAGACTGAAAAATACTCATGAAGAAAGAAATACAACCATATTTAGTGCCTGGTTGTCCGTTAGAATTCATCTTTCATTAACAAATGACGAATAAATAGACCTTCCTTCTTTTGAGAAGAAGAGAGGCCCTAATCGTCATTTGTGTATCCATTACAAACTATTTCAAGTTTCACTACATGAGCTTATTTAAAAATAACGTTTGTCCCATTCATTTTTAATATGAGTGAATTTCATAATGTCTCTATAAGTGAATGAAACCAAACATTTATTATACAATGTAACGAATGTTTGCGAATTCACTCTTTGATTGTAACGGTAGGTAGTGACTCCCAAAGGATTAGCGCAGTCTGAAGATCCACTCTGACGAAGCCCTGCGTAGTCGGAGTTAGCTGAAGACAAGCCCTTGGGAAAGCATCTACCTAAAGTGAAAATCAAAAGCCAAACTATTCGGTTCTCATTAAAAGATATGCAAGATGAGATTGATTCTATATTAAAATCGAAGCTAGCATCCACAAAAGTAATTATAAATAGCTTTTACATCTCTTTAAAAAGTGCTCTATTACGCATAAATATTAACGAGTAAGCCTTTAATTTCTCCGACCATGTCTAATATCTCTAATCCACTTTTTTCTTTCTCAAGCATCGCATCTGTTAAAGCTAAAAGCTTTTTATCAACTTCCTCGACTATTTTATAAATTTTTGTCCGTCCTCTTCGATTAAATCCTCTTTTTTCTTCTAAGCTTAACCCATGCTCGACGGCTTCTCCTACAAACTCTTTAATTAATGCTTTATATTTTCTTAACTCCTCGACCGTGCGTGATTCAGCTAAAGCTTTCCCTTGCTCTTCAATTTTCCCTACTAACGCAGTAAGTCGTTCTTGAGCTTGCTCATCACGCTTATTAGACATAACCTCTTTAAAGCGAATCGAAGCACCTGTTTCAGATTGATTGGTTTTATTTCGAGGTTTCCCTAAGCCCGTTGCGGCAATTCTTTGTACATCCATCTATATTCGTCCTTTCCTACAATTCATGACCATTATAGCAAAATTAGAAGCTTTCTCGAATCATTTGAAAATAGCAAAGAAGCGAAAGGGTGATTCGCTTCTTTTAGCAAGCTTATTGTAGCAATTGAAGCACACCTTGTGGAAGTTGATTAGCTTGTGCTAGCATCGCAGTTGCTGATTGATTTAAAATATTATTTCGTGTAAAGACAGTCATTTCAAGTGCCATATCCGCATCACGAATTCTTGATTCAGATGCCGTTAAATTTTCATGAGTAACTTGTAAATTATTAATCGTATGCTCTAATCGATTTTGAACCGCACCTAATTTCGCTCGAGCATCAGATAATTTATTTATCGCTTGGTCAATACTAAAAATCGCTTGATTGGCATCACTGTTTGTTAATACGTTAGTTCCTTCAATTCCAAGTGTCACCACATCCATACGAGGAATATCAATCATCACATTTTGATTCGTATTTGGACCGATTTGAAAGCTGAGAGCATTATTTGTAATCGTAAAATCCATCGTACCATTACTCATGTTATTCATAAACTGATACTCTACTCCGCCATGTTTGAATTTCCCATTAACGCTCGTGAGCTCACGAGCAGCATGAATCGTGTTTCCATCAGCATCATTTAGTTGAATAGTAGCACTTGCTTCCATTTTAACTTTTACCGTACCGGCCTGGGAGATTTTGCTTGTGTCAATAGATAAACCGAATACATCAACTGGCTCTTCTCCCTCTACTTCAGTACCAATTTTTACCGCTTTTGTTCCTAATGACAAACCATCCGGATCAAGGATTTCAATTGTCGCATCTTCTCCTGTTACATTTCGGACCATAATCGTATATTCACCATACTTCATGGAAGCATCTGCATCTGTAAAAACGATATCTTCATCATCACTACCTAACCCAGCAGCTGGCTGAGTGACTGTATAAACAGGACTAGTGCCAGATACGACAAGACTATATTCACCTGATTTAATATTGGCATCCGTCACTAAAGGAAAACCAATTAGGTTAGTTTGGGAATTAGCATCATTTTGATAAGTGGTTAGAACCGCACTAAAACCATTCAATAGTTTTCTCGTATTAAATTCCGTTTTTTCTGAAATACTATCAATTTCTGTCATTAATTGGTCAATTTCTTTTTGAATTTGCTCGCGGTCATATTCCGTATTCGTATCATTCGCTGCTTGAACCGCAAGCTCTCTCATTCGCTGAAGCATCGTATGTACTTCCTGCATGGCTCCCTCTGAAGTTTGCATTAATGAAATACCATCCATCGCATTTCGTTCTGCCATCTTCAGCCCGCGAATTTGCGAGCGCATTTTTTCTGAAATCGCTAATCCTGCAGCATCGTCAGCCGCACGGTTAATACGTAAGCCAGAAGAAAGCTTTTCTAGGTTTTTAGAGGTTTGGAATTGGTTTTGATATAAGTTACGATAGGCATTAAGCGCTTGAATATTATTATTAATTTTCATTTAAAACAGCTCCTCTTATTCGTATATCGCTTGTTGTTCATAGCGATTTTTTTTCAATTTCACACTTGTGCTTTCACGGTCTTTTTTCACCTTCAATGCTGTATTCCACGCATTCATAATTTCCTCGATCATCTTTTGTACTTCATCTATAATAGCCAGGTCTTTTTTGAGATTGGCGACAATTAGCCTATCAGCCATATATTGATAAATCTGCTCTAATTGGTCGGATAAAATTCCCGCTTCGTAATTAATTCCAACCCCTAATCTATGTATGACATCATTTGCTTTTTGCAGACGTTCATTGGCACCGATATAATCTTTTTCTTTAATCATCGTTTTTGCATCTTCTAAGTGATTATAGCAGGCTTCGTACAGCAAACTCGTTAACTGCTGAGGTGTTTTATGATATAACCATTCATCCGTCATTATATCTACCAAGTAATCCCCCTCCTCATACGCATCAATACTTCTTTATCGGTTTCAGATAACAAAAGCTTTAATAATTTTTTTCCATTTTCTCAATTAAAAGCAACACTTCCGCCATTACAGAATATAGTTGTGGAGGAATCTGCTCTCCTAAATCTACTTCTAATAGATTAGATAACAAGCTAGGCTCCGTTTGTAAATCAATATCATGCTCTTTCGCCATTTGAATAATTTGATTTGCAACCATCCCCCTACCTTGTGCCACAACTCTTGGTGCTTCCTCATTTTGTTCATCGTATCGAATAACGGCCGCGCTTTTTCCGTTCTGCTTTTGACCTTTAATTTGGTTAATATACTGATAATGGTTCATATTTTAAAATCAAACCCTTCTTCTGTAAAAAATGGTAATTGTTCTTGCTCTGGCGCTTTATTCTCACCATTTAAAGGAGGAGTTTCCTTTGTTAAAGCTTCAAACTTCATCCCATTAATCGAGTATCCTATCTCTGATAATCGCTCAAGAGCTTCATCTACGTATGGTTTCATTCTCACTTCAAAATCAGATTGGTCATTTTTTAAAATAATAGAAAGCGAACGATTTTTAGCCGATAATGAGATTCCAATCTCGCCCAATTTCGTTGTTTCCATTAAAAAGTATAATGAGCAATTTTCCCAGTCCAATTTATCTCCACCATTTCTAGCCTTCAAAAACAACTGAATGTTCTCTACCTTATCTTCAAGGAGAAAGGGTAGGTTAAACATCATACTTTGTAGATGATTTGTAGGCTCATGTCTACTTAGAAGTTGTTGACCTGTAATATTTTGGACTGCTTGTTGCGCCAATGAAGGTGCTTTATTTCCATCTTCATCTCCCTTTGCCAAATTCATAAGATGGTTTTTCAAGTTTTGATTCCACTG
The DNA here is from genome assembly GCF_001590785.1 of Alkalihalobacillus trypoxylicola. Classification (GTDB taxonomy): domain Bacteria; phylum Bacillota; class Bacilli; order Bacillales; family Bacillaceae_D; genus Alkalihalobacillus; species Alkalihalobacillus trypoxylicola. Next base: position 397,502 of record NZ_LTAO01000012.1, on the reverse strand, counting down.
TTGAGATTCTTTTTGCGAGATGAGTTGATGAGCCATATCCGCTTCTCTACTTAACCCCATTTGTCTCATCATCTCAAACATATTTCGAGAGCTTCCTTCTGGATTTAAAGACGACTTTAGCCAATCCAAGCTTTGCGCTCTATGTTGAGGAATCGCTTCATTTTTTGGTTCAGCAACTACATGATGAACTTTCGTTTCCGATGGCTGATATTGAATTTGTTGGATTTGCCTTTGTACATCCCTTACTAGCTGCTGAGCCTGCTGAAACTGACCATTTTGTAAAAGTGATTTCGCTTCCTGTAGCTGACTACTCGCCTGTAATAAGGACCTTTCTGTTTTCATATCGGTAAACAACATCATCTCACTCTTCATAATCGCATGATCCAGTTTTTTAATCACGGTTTCTAGCAAAGGGACAGATTGTTTAGAATTAGGTAGCAAACTTTGTTGCTGAACAATCAATTGAAGGGTCGTATTAATCTCGCGCTGTGACCGTTTAAATAGATTTGTTAATTCGGCCATTTTTTCAGTGACCGTTGTTACTTGTATCATTTTACTTTCAGCTGGCGGTAGATTGACATTTCCATAGTTCGATGAATCTGCTGAATTCTCGATTGTTTGTAATGCCGACAAAATTGCCTGTCTAGCCGTTAATTCTCTTCCTTGCTCAGACCATTTTTCAGCTTTCGTTAACGCTCCCTCTAGTAAGTTCAAATGCTTAGAGGGAAGATGGTTTTCCTCTGTTAATAAAAGACTTTTAATTTCAGAACTTATAACTGAAATATCTGGCTGCCTTTGAAGAAGTTGGCTTATTTTATTTAAAATGGCTGAATCGTTTCTAGAAGAAGAAACTGTCTTTGCTGGTTCATCGTTTCTCAATTGACTGACCAAAGCCTCTAATTCTTTTTGATTGATGTTTAAACCACTTGCTTGTACTTTATCCATTAATTCATTGAGTAACATTTGTTGCCCATTGGAAGATTGATTACTTAATAATTGACTGTAATGCTGAGTAATAATCTCTTTTAACTGACTTTGTTCGACTATTGCTGTTGATTGACTTGGAGTTAAGTTAGTCACAGCATCGACAAGAGCTTGTCCATGTAATGCTTGATGAATCGCTTGTAGCTGCGATGACGTAGGCTCAAGCTTTTTCGTAAGTAATGCATGTAGTGTTTGAAGTCGGTCTGATATATCATTTCCAGCATGTAAAAAACGCTGAATATCTTGAATTCTCTCTTTCGATAAAGACACTTGATGCTTCTGTAGTAATTGCAGAGCTTGTCTCCACTCCGGTGTTAATTTTTGATTTCCTATTAATGATTCTAGCTTTTGCTGTGCAGCCTGCGTCGATGCTCTGATTGAATCATGTTCGCTGGGTGCTTTTGAGTGTGGTAGACTCTTTAACTCTATATCTCCATCTTCGATAGATACAATTTCTACGGAAGCCCTTTGAGACGAAGGAACTCCCCCCTGAAACCTCGCTTTCATTTCCTTACCTTTAATGGAAACAATGGCTTCTTCTTCCGACAGTTTTTCTTTAATAACGGCTTGGTGAACCTCTCCCTTTTTGAGAGAAGAAGTTGGCTCCTGACGATTTTGGTTTTGAATAAGCTGTGCATGAATCTGCATAAGTATTTGCACCTTCCTTTATCACTATCTCTTATATCGGAAGAAATTGGACAAGTATTAACGAAAAAAATGATTTTCTTGAACAAATTAATGCTCAAGAAAATCACGTTGAAAGCTTGTTCTTATAGGGCTAGGAGTGCTTTCATCCTCCGTTATTTCTTGGAGGTTTCGAAACACTTTTTCTCCAAATTTTTCTCGCAATTGCTCTACCGTTTCATTTAACCTATATTTCTTCTCTTCACTTTCATATTCAAACAAGTCTAATTGCTTGTATGCATATTTCTGGTCAACAATGTCGTAAGTACTAATTCCAATTAAACGAATCGATTCTCCGTTCCAATGGTCCTTAAACAACTTCATGGCTATTGAATAAATAGCCGCATCTTCCTGAAGTGGTTCTTCTATTTTTTTACTCCTTGTAATGGTTCGCCAATCGTGATATCGGATCATTAACTGTACTCCAAAAGCACATACTTTTTTTCTTTTCAAACGCTGCTGTACCATTTGTACAAGTTTTCCAATCTCTTTTAAGATTTTACCTTCATTATTCGTATCAAAAGGTAGCGTCGTGGAATGACCCACACTTTTAAATTCATGTATGGAGTTAGGGTCTACAGGTCGTTCATCATGGCCATTTGCTTTCTTTAATAGTCTTATTCCATTTATACCAAAATGCAGTTCTATCGTTCTTTCATTTGCTTTGGCTAAATCTCCAATTGTATTAATTTGAAGTTTCTTCCACTTTTCGGTCGTTCTTTTACCTATACCGTGCATCTCTTCTATTGGCAAAGGCCATAGTTTACTCTCAATATCTCTTTTTCTTAATATCGTAATTCCTAATGGCTTTTTCATATCACTAGCCATTTTTGCTAAAAATTTGTTAGGAGCTATCCCTATACTTGAAGGAAGGTCAAGCTCAGACTGAAGCCGACGTTGTATTTCCTCTGCAAGTTGATAAGGATGGCCTTTAGATAAATAATCGCTAACATCCATATATCCTTCATCAATAGAAACGGGTTCAACTAAATCTGTATACGACCTTAAAATATCAAACATAGCCTTAGAAGCAGATTTATATCTTTCAAAGTTGGGAGGTAACAATATGAGCTTAGGACAAAGGTTCAGTGCCTTCCAGACCGGCATAGCCGTTTGAACCCCTTTTGCTCTCGCTTCATAACTACTCGTTACAATAATTCCCTTCCTTTTTTCCACATTTCCAGCAATAGCAATTGGTTTTCCTCTCAATTTAGGATCATAGGACATTTCTACTGAAGCATAAAAGCTATTCATATCAATATGAAGTATAACTTTATGTTTCATAGTAATCACCTCTTGTGTGATGTTTGTTTAGGCATGAAATCAACATCATTCACTATTATTCTTCCTATAAATCGTAACATGTACGATTCATTCCTTCAATTTTAAATGCATGATACTTTACCCTTATTTTTTCAACAAAAAAAAAATGAGGTCGGGACAATAAATGATTCCATATTCTAGGTTTCCGCCTGTTCGCTTCCCCAAGACACATCAGTCATTGGGATGGCCGCCGAACTAACTTTTTAAGAAGTGGATTTCGGCATGGCCACAACTTCCCACTGGAGTCTCCGTGTCTTGTGTCCGCTAGCTTAAGTTTTCATAGGAAATTTATCTTTTAAAAAACCCTCCCTTTTTTAAAAAAGGAGGGTTCATAGTCTAATGTGATGTTTTTAACTATCCTCTAATACCGCTTCTGCGATATTAACGGCATGGTCACCTATTCGTTCAAGATTACTAATAATATCAACAAAGACAATCCCAGCACTTCCTGTACAAATGCCATCATTTAATCGTTTAATATGCTTTTTCCTTAAGTTGCGCTCCATTTTATCAATTTTCTCTTCTTTTTGAAGCACCTCTTCTGCTAAGGATTTATCTAAAGTACTTAACGATTGTAACGAATCATTATACGTACTAATGGTTAAGTCAAACATTTCATCTAGTTCCTTTAATGCACTACCAGAGAGCTCAAACTTATTTGATAATTGATAATCGACCAATTCTTTGACATTTTCCATATGGTCACCAACGCGTTCGATATCTCGTACAGAATTAACTAATACGGTGTGGAGCTTAGTATCCGACTCTGACATAGTATGACCTGACATACTTACCAAATAATCGGTTACTTTATGGTCAAAGTGATTAATCGCCTCTTCGTATTGCATAACTAATTCACCATATTTTTTATCTTTTGTATCTAAATATTTGACTGCTTCATTTAGACCTTCTGTAGCATAATTACCCATTCTAAGGACCTCTTCTTTTGCCTGTCCTAGTGCAACAGAGTAGGATTGCTCGAGTAATAATGGACTTAAATTCGCTTTGTAATCAATCGTTTTATCTTCACCTGGTATAATTTTGGTTACAATCCAAGCTAATGCACCTACAAACGGGAATTGAATAATCGTATTCATCACATTATAAGAGCCGTGAGCAAAAGCAACCGTCATAGCTCCATTTAAACCTAATGATTGCTGGAAATATTCAATTAATAAAGTAAATGGTGCTAATAATATCAAAAACATAACAGCACCAATCAAGTTAAACACAACGTGAACCATAGCTGCTCTTCTCGCTGCAATGGTTGTTCCAATTGCTGCTAACAACGCTGTAACTGTTGTTCCGAGGTTATCACCTAATAATACTGGTAGGGCTGCTTTCAAAGTCATAGCACCTTCAGTCATAAACCCTTGCAGTATTCCAATTGTCGCTGTTGAACTTTGAATAATAACGGTCATGACGGTTCCAACTAACACACCTAATAAAGGATTATCACTCATTGATAAGGTTAATTGATGGAAGGCATCTAGTCCTGCTAAAGGTTTGACGGATCCACTCATTAATTTCAAACCATAAAATAAGGCACCAAAGCCAAAAAAGACTTGTCCAACATAATTAATAACTGGTTTTTTAAAAAAGAAGATAAGTGCTGTTCCAACGAATAAAATTGGTAATGCATACTCTCCAATATCAATACCAATAATAAATGCAGTTGCAGTAGTCCCAATATTAGCTCCCATAATAACACCAATCGCTTGTCTTAGTGTCATAAATCCTGCACTAACAAGACCAACTGTTAAAGCAGTAGTCCCAGTACTTGATTGAATCAAGATGGTTACTAATACCCCCGCTAATACTCCTTTAAATGGATTAGAGGTCATTTTATCTAAAATTTCTCTTAAACGGTTTCCAGCCGCATTCTTTAACCCATCACCCATAAACTTAATACCAAACAAGAATATACCTAAACCACCAAGAAAATAAAATATCGTTTCTTGGATATTAATATCGATCATTACGTCCACTCCTAGAGGTTTTTTCTCATTTCCGTAAACAAGCATATCTGTTTTTTATTTTCGTGTAAAGAGTCCAAAAACTGATTTACATATATTTAATAAACAGAATTAAATCTTTACAAAAACTTAACATTTCCACACTAATAACTGGAAATTTTTAATCTTTATTTGAAAAATAACGACAGAACCCTACGAATTGTTCTGGTTTTTGTTATTTACAATTTTTACATTTTTATTATTTATTTTAATTAAAACCTCTTCTAATCCGTACTTTAGTATTGATTTAAAACGGCTTATTTATAGAAATCAGCTTACGATTAGTTTGCATGTTTGGCTTAAGTAAGTTATGTTGTAAGTATGAGACAAGTTCAAAACAACCACTTTTATTGGGGGTGTCGCTAGAATGAATACCAAAAAGGATCAAATTCAGTCTAACATTTACACCAATCTCTATGAACATGTCATCATCATCGTTTATAAGAGTGAGCTAGAGCATCTAACTATAACTGATCTTTCATTTTTAACAGGACAATCAGAAGAGCTTATTTTAGAATGCTTGGAATTTGGAAATTTCGATGTGAACAAACTAGTTTTTCAATAATGCTTAGTGTAACCAATATCTTTTTTTTCATATATCGAAACAAAAACCCCCTATAATTAGGGGGTTTTTTTGTTATAATCTTAATGAGCGACTTGTTGAATGATTTTAATAATCAATTCTGCAAGCTTATTGAGCTCAGTAATGGACATACGTTCATTTTTGGTGTGAATTTCCTCATAACCTACCGCTAAATTTACGGTCGGAATACCAAAACCTGAGATAATATTTGCGTCACTTCCACCACCGCTTTTTAACAGCTTTGGAGAACGTTCTACTGCTTCTATTGCTTTTTTAGCTACTTCTACTACTGTATCACCATCTGACAGTTTATAGCCAGGATACATTAGTTTTATATCAACCGTAGCATTTGTACCCATATTTTGGGCTGTATCCTCAAATGCTTTTTTCATTTTTTCAATTTGTTTTGTTAGTTTATTTTCAACTAAAGAACGAGCTTCAGCCAATATTTCGACATGGTCACACACAATATTTGTTTGTGTTCCACCTTCAAATCGACCAATATTAGCTGTTGTTTCTTCATCTATTCGACCTAACGGCATATTCGAAATGGCTTTTGCTGCTACAGAAATGGCCGATATTCCTTTTTCTGGCGCTACTCCGGCATGTGCCGTTTTACCTTCTACCACTGCTTTTATTTTAGCTTGATAAGGAGCAGCAACAATAATATCTCCTACTGGACCATCACTATCTAGAGCAAATCCATATTTTGCTTTTATTAACGATGAATCAAGCTCTTTAGCACCGACTAATCCTGATTCTTCTCCAGCGGTTATAATGAATTGAACATCGCCATGCTGTAACTCAGTTTCCTTGATGACATGAAGAGCTTCTAGGATGGCTGCGATACCCGCTTTATCATCAGCACCTAATATGGTAGTACCATCTGTGACCACATAATCACCTTCAATAGCAGGTTTAATACCTTTACCTGGCACAACCGTGTCCATGTGAGAGGTAAAATAAATCGGATCGGCAGCCGATTCACCTTTCAGTGTACAAATTAAATTCCCGGCGCCGTGACCTGTTTTACTTGCTGAATCATCTTCCAGCACTTCAAGTCCTAGCTCTACAAATTTTTGTTTCAAGAAGTCAGCAATAGCTCTTTCATGCTTTGTTTCAGAATCAATTTTTACGAGCTCTAAAAAACCATTTAAAAGTCTTTCTTCATTCAATACCATTATTTTTTCCTCCAATAATACAAATCTCAAACTTGATCATACAACACTTTGTAAATAAATTCACCTCATACACATATTATTCTTTCATTTGAATCAATTCTATTAAGACTCCCATCGTGGAGTGAGGATGGATAAATGAAATTTTAGATTGATGAGCCCCTATATGACTTTTACCATCCACTAATTTAAGTTCAGAAGATTTGTAAACATCCTCGATTTTTTCATCTAGGTTTTCTACCGAGAATGCCATATGATGTAACCCTTCACCGAACCTTTCCATAAAACGGTTAACCGAACAATCTTCATGTGTTGGCTGTATTAGCTCGATGACGATGTTTTCAGCCTGCAATAAAGCAACCGTAATTTTTTGTGATTCAATCATTTCTTTTTTGATTAATTTCAATTGAAATTGTTGAGTATATAAAGGGATTGCTTTTTCTAACGAGCGGACGGCAATTCCAATATGAGCGACTTTTCCTAATTTCTTGTCCATTTAATCTCCTTTCTTAAGAAAAGACTTGTTCATAAAGCGAATACAAAGTAAAATAGAGGTAGTGATTTAATAGGAGGGTTTTTAATGCCACGTAAATTTCAAAAAGCCATTATATATATTATGATTGTTACGATGGTTGCAGGTACATTATTAATGGGCGTTAGTATTCTTTAAAAAGTAGAATCTCAGTCATGACCATAAACAAAAAGCCGACTCTTAAGTTGGCTTTTTTTCTTTCTAAATAACCCCTTTTTCAGAGGCTATGTCTTCAAAAGAACGATTTTCATCTGTAATGAAAATTTTAGTCCCTATCTTTACCTGCTCATATAGCTCTTCTATACTTTGGTTAGGAAGCCTGACACAGCCAGCTGTAACATAAGCACCAATTTGTTCAGGAGAATTCGTTCCATGAATACCATAAATACGTCCATCAGTTTCAAGTGCATCAAAGCCCATCCATCTAGTACCTAGAGGGTTATGAGGATCTCCACCTTCGATATTCTTTTTACGATAATAAGGATGCTTTGCTTTCACTGTAATCGTAAATTCGCCATTTGGCGTATCATTTTTCGCCTTACCTGTTGCTACTTCATAAATTTCTTGTATTTTCCCATTTGTTATATATGCCAGTTGGTTACTGGATTTATTGACAATAATATAAGGATCTCCAAGCATCGGCTGATCGCCTATTGGCCATATAGGTGAAGAAAGCATCAAAACCATAAAACAAATTGTAAAATTTCTAATCATGACCATTACTCCTATTCACATTATAAAATTTCTTTTATTTTGTGCGGAGATATTCTGTTTTATCCACATGGTTCCATAATTGATTTTTGAGAGCTAAATACTGATTCAGTTCGTAGACTATATAAAACAAATGTGACCGTTCTTCGAATTCATCTCTCGTCGCTGGTAATTCCATCTCTTTAAACGTTAATCTCATACTATCTAACTGATCTATGTAATAATGACCATAATCAGCAGGACTAATGACCTTTGATAACTCTTCGACAAAATCGGCAATCATCTCACTTTGTTTCGAGTTGGCTTGTATAGAAGAAACAAAGGGCAATAATCTCTCAAGTACCTCAAACTGCTTACTTCGCATGTGAAAATAATGAAAATAAGGATCTTCATATTTACGCAAATGATTTTGAACGTTTTTTTCAGCTAAATGATTCGCTTTTTCCAAAAGCTCAATCGCATCATTAATCTCTTTTCCATCCCATTGACTATCCCCTTCTCTTAAATAAAACGCGATTTCTTTAAGAATAATAGAAAAGGTAGCTTCTATATCTTTTACATATTCCCTTAATTTCTTTTCATCATTAGGCATATAGACATTAGCCAACAAAGCGATCCCGACACCTATAATAATTAATTGCAGCTCATTCCAAAAAATCCCCCAAGAAAATTCATTTAGTACATATAAATGCAATAAAATGACGCAGCTTGTAATGAACCCTTCTTGAACCTTAAACATTACAACTACGGGTATATAAATTAACAAAAGTAACGTTAAAACCCAAGGCGTATAACCAAGCCATTCAAAAAGAGCGGCACCCATTAATAGAGCGATAATACAAGCAATAAAGCGAGCCCATGAAATAAAAAGCGAATGTCTCCGTGTAACCGAAATACATAAAATAGTAATAATGGCGGCGGAAGAATAAAATTCTAATCCTAGTAAAGAAGCTATAGCAATCGAAACACCTGCTCCCACCGCTGTTTTTAACGTTCGATATCCAATACGAAAACTTCTCATAAACATCCGCTACTTTCTCCATTTGATATATATGCTCATATTATCATACCCATATCAGTATATCTCTTCCTTAAAAAGAATAGTCCCCCTAAATCGTAAGACCTAGGGGGACTTAATAAAAATATAAGCTCAGGCTCTTTTATAAGACTTTCTCTAGAAATTCTTTTGCACGACTAGTAGTAGGGTTCTGAAAGAACTCCTTTGGATGGGCTTCTTCTAAAAGAAAACCTTGATCTAAAAATAGCACTCGATCGGCAACCTCACGAGCAAAGCCCATCTCGTGGGTGACAATAGCCATCGTCATACCTGTTTCGGCTAAATCCTTCATAACGGATAAAACCTCTTTAACCATCTCAGGATCTAAAGCAGAGGTAGGCTCATCAAACAGCATAATCTCTGGCTCCATGGCTAATGCACGAGCAATCGCCACTCGTTGCTTTTGACCGCCTGAAAGACGATTTGGATACGAATCTCTTTTCTCAAACAATCCAACCTTATTTAAAAGCTCGTCTGCCTTTTCAATAGCTACATCTTTTTTTAATTCTTTTACAGTCATTGGAGCATAAATAATATTTTCCAAAACCGTCATATGAGGAAAAAGATGAAAGTGCTGAAAAACCATTCCTATTTTTTGTCTCACTTTTAAGATATTAACCTTAGGACTCGTTATGTCGATATCACCTACCATAATTTTACCAGAGGTAGGTTCTTCTAGCTTGTTTAAGCAACGCAATAATGTTGATTTTCCAGAACCAGAAGGACCAATAATCGCGACTACATCACCTTTATTGATACTTGTTGAAATATTTTTTAACACTTCATTTTTCCCGAAGTTTTTCACTAAATCAATAACATTAATCACTTCGCTTCAATCTCCTTTCTAAGATCCGTCCTATTATAGTGAGACCCATTACTAATAAATAATAAATAAGTCCAACAAAAAGGAGAGATTCAAAGTATCGGAAGATTCCTGCATTGACAATTTGCGCCCTTCGCATCAAATCTGCGACAGCAATCGTTGATACGATAGCTGATTCTTTCGTTAAATTAATAAACTCATTAAATAACGCCGGCAATATATTTTTAAAGGCCTGTGGTAATATTACTTTTAGCATCATTGAGCGATAAGGAACACCTAAAGCTTGTGCTGCTTCTGTTTGACCTTTATCCACGGCTTGTATTCCTGCACGAATAATTTCTGAAACATATGCACTTGAATTTAATCCAAACGCTAATACCCCAGCTTGGTATGGTGTAATATCTATTCCAAATTGCGGTGTTGCAAAATAGAACAGTGAAAGCTGTAAAATTAATGGGGTACCACGAAAAACAGACGTATACGCATCAGCTATCCACTTCAAAAGTGTGAACCGACTAATTTTCATAATCGATAATAATACCCCTAATACCAATCCGATTATTAATGAAACGGAGACGAATTGAAGGGTGACGATGACACCTCTTAATATATAAGGAATATGAGGTACCAATTGACTAAAATCTAAATCCATACTACATTTCCTTCCTATGCTCGAAAGTTATTTTACTTATTCCTCGCTGTAAAACCACTTTTCAATAAGCTCATCAATTTTACCACTTTCAATCATATCCACTAATACTTCATTAAACTCTTCTGTATACTCACTATCTTTTGGAAAGGCAATCGCATTTGATGTTTCTTCATCTGTTTCAACAGGGAAAAACTTTAAGTTTTGTGATTCGATATATCCCTCTGCTACCATATCCTCCATCAAAATCGCATCAATACGGCCTGTATTAAGCTCTTGAATGATTTCTGGAATACGGTTTAATTTATTCACTTCAAATCCGTGTAGCTCAGCTAACTCATCAGCTGCTTCTTCTTGGATAGAGCCTAATTGAACCCCAATATTTTTGCCTTCTAGCTCATCAACACTCGTCCATTCATTATCTGATTGAAATACTAAATAATTATTAGCGGCGTAATAGGCATCACTAAAATCGACGTTCTTTTTTCGTTCTTCTGTCGGAGTCATTCCTGCCATGACAAAATCAACTCGGTTATTTTGAAGAGCCGGAATTAAACTATCAAAATTCATATCTTGAATTTCTAATTCATAACCTAACTCGTCTGTTATATGTTTAGCGATATCAATATCAAAACCAATAATTTCTTCTGTCTCTAAATCTAAAGATTCATAAGGAGGATAATCCGCAGATGTTCCCATTACTATTTTTGTTGTTTCTGCATTTTCATCCGAACCTGTAGCTGTATCATCATCATTGTCTGTTGCCGTTCCACATGCTGCCAAAACTCCTAAAGATAGGACAGCTGTAAATCCTAATTTTGCCCATTTATATTGTTTTTTCATAACTTTCCCTCCACTTTCATTATTAAAAAGATAATATTTATACTGCCATATGCATAATAACACACGTATTTTTGTTTTTAAACTATTTTTGTTAAAAAATATACCAAAATAACGAAGTGGGAATTTTCTGTCATTTAATGGTGTGATTAGCTCGTTGAATGGTCTCAAAATTTTTTACAGAAAAGAAACCACGGGAGCGCTCTTAATCCCGTGGTTGCCTTTCCATTCTCTACTATTCTTCTATTTTAGGTAAGTAGTAGGTTATTCCGGAGCCCCATCATCAAGGCCGTCACCTAAATCATCCTCTGTGCCCATTGCTGGGTCATCCATTGGTGCGTTTGGATCATTTGGGTCATCTGTCCCATCTCCACACGCTGCTAATACACTTACTGATAGTGCTCCTGCTAATACGGTATACAATAGTTTTTTGCTCATCTCTAACTCCTCCTTAGTTATGTTGGAATTTAGTCTGATGTGCTTCCAACTTATCCATTACATACCCCTCGTTTCAGTCAGAGATAACATTTTTTTTGCACTTTACAACTTTTCACAAATAGATCAACAGTTTCACATTCAAATATGAGACATCACTAACCATTTTTTCATTTTTCACCTTATTTGTTAGATTATTTTTAATGTTTCGAATTTCACGCCTCTAATAAGTGACCATTCAGCTACAAAGAAGGACGATAACAGTTTAAGTAAGTAATACCTCCTTTGGTATATGAATATAAACGGGCAATATCACTTCTATTCTGGTGCCTTTGCTTATCTCACTATGGACATTCATAACCCCATTATGATGCTCTAAAATTTTATAGCAAACCATTAGTCCAAGTCCTGTACCTTTTTCCTTTGTAGAATAAAAAGGTTCTCCTAAACGCTCGATTCGATCTTTGGAGATTCCACAACCGTTATCCTCGACCTCTATACAAACCTGATCCTCTGAGTGATTAATTAACCTTAAACGAATTTGGCCATTTACCTCTACAGCTTCAATGGCATTACGAATAAGATTCATGACTACTTGTTTAATTTGTTTTTCATTTCCATAGATAGGTGGTACATTTTCGAATTCATAATATAATGAAATGTTTTTCAATATTGATTGAGTTTCTGATAGGGTAATCGTCTGCTCAATTAACTCTTGTAAATTTACTTTGTTAAAAGTCGTTTCATAGTTTGGCTTCGCTAATGTTAAATATTCATAAATAATAGACTCTACTCTATTTAATTCATCCATTATTAAGGAGATAAAATGAGAGTCATATTGCCCCTCCCTTTGGAATAATTGCAGAAAACCTTTTATTGACGTTAAAGGGTTACGTATTTCATGAGCAACGCCTGCGGCTAATTGGGCAACAGCAGACAATTTATCTGATTTTCGAATTAGGTCATCCATTTTCTTTCGTTCTGAAACATCCTTAAAAATAGTACGAAAAGCAGGTTTTCCTCGATACAATATAATTGTCGTTGTAGCCTCGACTTCCATATATTCACCGTTTAAACAGCGTACTCGAAAAATAGTCGTTGTAATTTTCTTTTTTCCCGTTAATAAGAGCCTAATATTCTCTTTTACTCTGCGGTATTCATGATTAGAAAATAACTCCAATAATGAATAGCCAATCATTTCTTTTTTGTCTCGAGCTTTAAATAACCTTATTCCAGCCGGATTCATATAAATAAATTTCTTCCCATCATGAACCGTAATCGTTTCAGGAATATGCTCAACTAAATTTTTATAATGCATTTCACTATCACGTAATAGTTGTTCGGCTTTTTTTCTCTTAGAAATATTTAAAAAAACAATCGTTATTAAATCTTTATTTCGGTAAGCACGAATATCAAACCAGCTATCTAATTGATTCATATAATACTCAAGCTCAATCGAACTTGAATTAGTCAACAATTGATAAAACTTGTTCGATAGCTCTTGCTCTTTTATTTCTAAATAAGACCAGAAATTGTTTTTTTGTAAATCCTCAACCTTTCCTCCCAACATTTGAACCGCATTTTCATTTAAAAAGACGTATTGCCCATCAAGTCTAATGGTAATAATAGCCTCCTTAATATTATCAAGTATTCCTTCTGGCAATTCTTGCTTGTAAGTTTCTAAATAGTAGGATTGATTTACATGTTGTTCTTTTAGTTGTGGCTCACATTGTAGTAAGTAATAGCAAGTTTCTTGATCATTCATCTCAAATCTAGTAACCATTAATTTGACATTAATAACCTGACCTTGTGCATGAATAAATTTTGTATAGTGAGTGGAATACGCCTCTTTTATTTTTTTTATATCCTGCTGTGCTTGTAAAGGTAAAATACATTTAATGGATTGCTTTAATAATAGTGTTTTTGAATACCCTAAATGTTGACAAAATGCGTTATTTACCTCAATAAATTCTCCTCTTTGATTTAGGATAGACTGCCAGACAGGACTTGCATTAAAGCATTCTTGATATAACATTGTATTCATTTTCATTCTCCTAACGAATTCTTCCTTTACTGACATTTATGTTATATATTTCTCTCTTTCGTTGTTGATTTCCTCTAAAACTGACAAGCAATCATTAAATTTTTCCCGACATTTTTCAACAATCTCATTTATATTTACTTTTAATTAATAATATTTTCAAATAACGAGAGAAATCTAAATAAACTTTAAAATGACCTCCCCTTTTTCATTTTTTCTCTCGATTTATATAGCAAAAGGAGGTGATAATATGGAAAATCAACAAACTAGACTGCGTATATCATTTTTAGAGAGTGCCGATGAGGATGGAACTCCTCTATTTTTCAATCGTAACCTTAATAACATCAATGGTCATTCATTAGATTCAGAGCTTATTACCTTTTCTAATGCTTATGCTAGCCTACAAAAATTGCCATTAGAAACGATTACTAGGACGAATCAATTTGCAATTTCATAACAATTTTGAAAAGGAGAGAAATATGAATAAAAAATTAGAGCTTTTATTTGAAAACGAGGCAGGAAGACAAGTTACGATTTCTATCGATTTTCCTATTGAACCTGTGAATCCTCAAGATGTTTTAAGCTCCATGTTAGATATGATTCAATCGAATGTTATAACAACAGCTGATGGTGGACTTAAAGCTATTCGTGGTGCTCGTTTAGTAGATCGTCAAGTTGAGACTATTTCATTGCCTGAATAATGAATAGCATTGAGCATTGGCTTCCTTATATTGCTGAATACAGTTTTCCAGTGGTGGTTACATTCTATTTATTGCATCGATTAGAACAAAAATTAGACCATGTGATTACGGCCGTTGAGCAAATCCCTCGCAATTGGGATGTTAAAAAATAAAAACGGAAAAAAGAGATGGGGCTTTTAGCAGCCATCTCTTTTTAGATGAATATTTTACAAGCTTTTATGTCACACTTTTTAATGAAAAGGTATAAGACTATGCAGTAAGATGTTAAGAGCAGGATTAACATCTCTAGCCTATATACATGTTATAATGAGGAAACGTTTAAAATTGAGGTGAGAAATGATGAGTAACACATCCTATGAAAAAGCTATATTTGCTGGTGGATGCTTTTGGTGTATGGTGAAACCATTTGATCGTTATGATGGTGTTCATTCAGTACTCTCTGGATACACAGGTGGAATGACAGAAAACCCGACTTATGAAGAAGTCTGTTCGGAAACAACAGGTCACTATGAGGCGGTACAAATTACTTTTGATCCTCAGATTATCTCCTACGAATCTCTACTCGATATTTTTTGGAAGCAAATCGATCCTACTGATTCAGGAGGGCAATTTTTTGATCGAGGTCAATCCTACCAATCGGCGATTTTTTATCAAAACAATGAGCAAAAAAATAAGGCTGAACGATCAAAGGAAGAATTAGAAAAAAGTGGTCGCTTTTCGCAACCTATAGCCACCAAAATACTTCCAGCTAAACCCTTTTATCATGCTGAAGAATACCATCAAGACTATTATAAAAAGAATCCGATACGATATGAAATGTATCAACGTGGCTCTGGTAGAATGAAATTCATAAAAAATCATTGGGAGGATTGATGAAAAAATGAAGCCAACTAAAAATGAATTAAAAAAACAGCTAACTCCTATTCAATATGAGGTAACACAGAATAACGGTACTGAACCACCATTTAAAAATGAATACTATGAACTGGATGAGGAAGGAATTTATGTAGATATTATTTCTGGAAAACCCCTGTTCTCTTCACTAGACAAATATGATGCGGGCTGTGGTTGGCCAAGCTTTACTAAACCCATTGAGCAGGAAGAAATTATGGAAAATGAAGATCGTAGTCATTTTATGATTAGAACTGAAGTAAGAAGTAAAGAAGCCGATTCTCACCTAGGTCATGTGTTTCCTGATGGACCAACTGAAAGCGGTGGTTTACGTTATTGCATAAATTCGGCAGCCTTAAAGTTTATTCCAAAGAAACAACTAGAAGAAAAAGGCTACAAACCTTATCTTAAATTATTCGATTAAAATTGTTAGAAGATGCTGGGGCAACTTGAGATGGTATGTAATGGATGTATACAATAATGACGAATAGGACCCTCCTTCTTTTGATAAGAAGAAGGAGGGTCCTATTGGATTTGTAAAATCTTGAATCTTTATGAAAGCCGAAATCCACTTTGAAAAAAGGTAGTTCGGTGCCACCCCACAGGACACTGAGTACCTTGGAGGAAGCGAAAAACGGAGCATGTTCAGAAACAGCTGCGAACACCTATTATCCTATTATTCCGTTAAACCCTCTTTAACTTCTTCAATCATACCAGCGAATGAAGTTAATCCACCTGTTGTAATATACCAATAGATAGAATCTAAAAAGACAATATGATCATTTTCATATGCTTGTGTATTTTGAACAAATGAATTCTCTAATAATTCATTACCAGACTCTTCTCCAGTTGATACAGCGGCACCGCGATCAATAACAAATAAATATTCTGGATTTTGCATCTCGATATATTCAAAATCAACCTCTTGTCCATGTCTTGCCATGTCAATAGAAGAATCTACAGGCTCTATTCCAAAGAGGCTGTGTAAGTAATCAAAACGTCCACCAGGACCATGAACAGATAAGCTACCTTCATTGACCATAAGTAATAAACCTTTTGCTTCTTGTTCTTCTGCTAATGTTTGAACTTCTTCAATGCTAGCATCTATTTCAGTTAACTTCTCCTCTACTTCTGCTTCTTTATCAAAGATTTGTCCAATCATATCCAAGTTATTTTTAAATGAATCATAAAAGTTTACACTATCAAATCCCATATATATCGTTGGTGCAATTTCATTTAACTCGTCATATGCTTCAGCAGCACGGCCACTAATAATAATTAAATCGGGATCAAGTTCAAAAATTTCTTCAAAGTCTGGTTCAAATAAGCTACCAGCGTTTGTATATTCATCTCCCTCATATTTTGATAAATACTCAGGGACATTTGATTGTGGAAGGCCTGTAACTTCAATACCTAAACCATCTAACGCATCTAAAATACCCATATCAAAAACGACAACTGTTTCTGGGTTTTTATCTACGGTTGTTTCCCCTAATTCATGCTCAAAAGTAAGCGTACTTTCTTCTTCAGTAGCTGTTTCTTCTGTATCTGTATCATCAGCTGAGCCTTCAGTCGCATTATCAGATTCATTATTTGAACCGCAAGCTGCTAACACTATTGCGACAAATGCAGCTAACATTAATAACCAAAGTTTCTTCATCTACATACACCCCTATGGTATTTTTTTTATAATAAAGGGTTAAAGATAGCGTGGCAAATGGATTGTATCCCTTTTACGTCGACGTATTTACACACACATCTACCCTAATTATCATACATAATTAAACAAAATAAACACAAACACGTTGATTATTTATATCATTAATCGTGATATCCATATCGTAAATATCCTTTAAAACACCATTATTAATGATTTCGTGTGTTGGACCCTCATGAACAATTTCACCATCTTTTAACGCCACAATATGGTCAGAATAAAAAGAAGCAAAATTAATATCATGTAAAACAATGACAATCGTCTTCCCTAATTCCTTTACCATTCTTTTAAGTACCTTCATAATTTGAACAGAGTGCTTCATATCCAAATTATTCAGAGGCTCATCAAGTAAAATATACTCTGTATCCTGAGCAATAACCATTGCTATATAAGCACGTTGGCGTTGCCCACCACTTAATTCATCAAGGTATTTATCCTCGATATCCTCAAGCTCCATATAAGCAATAGCTTCATCAATATATTTCAAATCTTCTTTATTTAAGTTTCCTTGCGAATATGGAAATCGCCCAAATGAGACTAGCTCACGAATGGTCAAGCGAATATTGATATGATTAGATTGCTTCAAAATCGAGATTTTCTTTGCAAGTTCACTACTTTTAGTATCTGCTACTTTCGAGTTGTCAATGAGAATTTCTCCTGAATCAGCTACAGTCAAACGACTAATCATCGATAGTAGCGTACTTTTACCTGCCCCATTCGGTCCAATAAACGAAGTTATTTTTCCTTTTTCTATTTTAACGGAGACATTATTCACAACTGCTTTATTATTAAATAATTTTGATACATTCAATACCTCTACCATTTTTTACTCTCCCTTAATAAAAGATATAAGAAGTAGACACCACCAATAAAGTTAATAATCACACTAATGGGGGTTGAGAAACTAAAGATTCTCTCCACTAAAAGCTGTCCTCCAACTAAAGCAATAATACTAATCAACATGGCAACTGGTATGATGATTGAATGTCTATACGTTTTAACCATTTCATAAGCAACATTGGCAACAAGCAATCCTAAAAACGTAATAGGACCTACAAGTGCTGTTGCAATTGAAATAAGGATTGCAATAAAAATAAGTAACCATTTTACCGTTTTATCATAATTCACCCCTAAGTTAATTGCCTGATCTCTTCCTAGTGAAAGCACATCTAGATATTTTAACTGCGGGTAAAATATAATCGTCACGAAAATAAATATACCAATTGAAATCCAAAGTAATTCAGAATGAACATTATTAAAGCTTGCAAATAAACGATTCTGTACATTTAAATATTCATTCGGATCGATAAGAACTTGAAGAAATGTTGAAATACTCCCAAAAAATGTTCCCATTATAATTCCTACTAATAATAGGAAGAAGATATTTTTACCCTCACCTTTTAATAATAGTTGGTACAAAATCATAGCAAAAATAATCATTAATATAGTCGAAACGGCAAAATTTAAATATTGGTTTAAGACCAGAACACTCATCGAACCAAAGGTAAAAATAATAAATGTTTGGAACAACTGATATAGAGAATCTAAGCCTATTAAACTAGGTGTCAAAATTCTATTATTCGTAATCGTTTGAAAGACTACTGTTGAAAAAGCAATGGCAGCCCCAGTTACAATAATGGATAAAATTTTAATACCACGTCTTGGTAGAGCATACTCCCAGCTTCTTAAATCATAGAATAGAAATAACCCTGTTAGCAAAATAGCTAATAAAGATAATAGTAAAATTCTTGTTTTAATACCCATGCCTTCTCCCCCTTATCAACAAATAGAGGAAAATAGCACTTCCGATTACACCAACCGTTAACCCTATTGGTATTTGGTAAGGGTAAATAATCACTCTTCCAATAATGTCACAGGCTAAAACAAAAGCAACACCTAAAAGCGCTGTAGTTGGAAGGTTTTTCCTTAAGTTATCTCCTTGGAAAATGGCAACAATGTTAGGAATAATGAGGCCTAGAAACGGAATCATACCCACTGTTAAAACCACAACAGAGGTAATCGCTGCAACAATAATTAAACCGACATTCACCACTTGCTTATAATTTAATCCTAAATTTACAGAGAATTCCTCACCCATACCAGCAATCGTAAATCGATTGGCGAAAAAATAGGCCATGATTAGTAGTGGAATACTTATATAGAGCATCTCATAACGCCCCGTTATAATTAACGAAAAGCTTCCCTGTAACCAACTCGATATGTTCTGAATGAGATCATTTGAATAAGCAAAAAAGGTTGTAATAGAACCGACAATGTTTCCAAACATGAGCCCTACAAGTGGAACAAAAATTATATTCTTAAATTTAATTCGGTCTAGTATCTTCATAAAAATAAATGTACCTACTAAAGCAAAAAGAAAGGAAACAATCATTTTTTGCATCATGGTTGCCGAAGCAAACATTAGCATTGATACCATAATTCCTAAGCTAGCAGAATCCATAGTCCCTGCTGTTGTTGGTGAAACAAACTTGTTTCTTGTTAGCTGTTGCATGATTAATCCACATATCGCCATACTAGAACCGGCAATGATGATACTTATTAATCTAGGTAATCGACTATGAAGTAGAGTATGTAATTGGTTCTCGTCTAACTGAATGATTCCAGCTAGATTTAAGTTATTTACCCCTATAAATATAGAAGCAATACTTAAAAGTAGACAGGCAATAAGTAGAATTAAGTTTTTCATAAGCAATCCTTTTCAAAACGGTTTTCTATATAAATAACGATAATGATTATCAATCACATCCACAATGATAATAGTTATCATTTATAATGTCAACATACAAAATGTTCTTTTTCGACAAAACGATGACGAATAATACTTTTCTAAATTTCAGCTTTTTTGAGTAATTTATTACGGATTCATTCGTTTATTCACTAAGTTTAACGGTAATAATACCTCTGAATGCTTCTGTGAATAGGAGGAAAAAGAGATGGATCAATCATTTAGAATCGAACGAGATACTCTTGGAAATATGAACGTTCCAGCTACGAAACTGTGGGGTGCTCAAACACAAAGAAGTCTAGAAAACTTTCCAATTGGAGAAGAAAAAATGCCTCGACCTCTACTATTTTCACTTGCTGAGCTTAAAAAAGCATGTGCGATCGTAAATGGAGAATTGAATCAGTTATCAAAAGCAAAGGTTGAAAGCATTGTATATGCTGCAGAACAAATACTAACGGGGAACTATGACGACCATTTTCCTCTAGTCGTCTGGCAAACAGGAAGTGGAACTCAAACGAATATGAACATGAATGAAGTGCTTGCGAATATCGCCAATCAATATTTAAAACAAAAGGGAATAAAGGAAATAGTACATCCAAATGATGATGTGAATCGCTCACAGAGCTCTAATGATACTTTTCCTACAGCTATGCATATCGCTACGATAACTGAAACGGAGACAGTCCTTTTACCAGAGCTAAAACGCTGGCAGCATACTTTATTAAAAAAAGAACAATTATTTTCTAGCACACTAAAAATTGGACGAACTCATTTGCAGGATGCTACTCCCCTATCATTTGGACAAGAAATAAGCGCTTGGACCGAAATGATAATAAAAACAGAAAAAATGGTGAAAAACAGCTTAGATTCGATAAGAGAATTAGCCATTGGTGGAACCGCTGTTGGAACAGGCCTAAATGCTCCGTATAAGTTTGGAGAAAAAGTATGCGAGCAATTATCTCTACAAACTGGTCACACTTTTCAAAAGGCTCAAAATTACTTTCATGCTTTAACAAGTCATGATCAATTAACATATTATCATGGAGCCTTAAAAGCTCTAGCCGCAGATTTGTTTAAGATTGCAAATGATATCCGTTTATTAGCCAGTGGTCCTCGTGCAGGAATTAATGAAATATTGATTTCGGCTAACGAGCCAGGAAGCTCTATTATGCCTGGAAAAGTTAATCCAACTCAATCAGAAGCGATGACTATGATTGTCAGTCAAGTGTTTGGAAATGATACAACGATTTCTTTTGCTGCAAGTCAAGGCCATTATCAGCTGAATGTGTTTAAACCTGTCATTATTTTTAATGTTCTACAGTCCATTCGATTGTTAGGAGATGGCCTTAAAAGCTTCCATGATCGCTGTTTAATTGGAATAGAAGTTAATAAAGAAAAAATGAAAAAAAATGTTGAGCAATCATTAATGCTTGTGACTGCATTAAATCCTCATATTGGTTATGAAAAAGCCGCTTCAATAGCAAAGACTGCTTTCTCGCAAAATATCACCTTAAAAGAAGCTGCTCAGCAATTGGGATTTCTAACACCAGAACAATTTGATTTACTCGTTAAGCCTGAAGAAATGGTATGTGTTAAAAAACCAGAACAAGATTCCAAATGATGATTTTTTCGGAAATCATTATTTGTGCTTCTAGCCATTTTGAGCAATTAAGTGCCACTCACTGGAACCTTTCTGAAGTCAGATTTTTACAGACAATGACTATAAGATTACTGCTCGCTTACCCATAGATGTCAAAACATAACAAAATAGTAAAAGAGCCTTTGAGAAAATGATTCCCAAAGGCTCTTTTGGCGATATTTCTCTCATAAGCTTTTAATGGGAATGAGAGGGACTCCTTTTTCTTTTTTTTCCTGTATTGAGCTTTTTCTAGGCGAATAAAAAACCCTCTTTTATACTGAAAGGGGACAAATCCATCAAAAGGTATAAACTGAGTGAAATGTCACCTGGCTGCCAGATTTTTTACTCCCTTGTGCTAAAAGTTTGCCTCATCTGTAGCCTTTCGATGCGAGTTATCTCATTTCAAACCCTAAACATAAATAAGCCTGTCAACCATTTCGCTTTTGCGGAAATTTGTCAACAGGCAAACCGGTGATTTCTACTAAATAGTCACCTGCCTCAGGTAGTATTTAGAGCAATCTCATTTTATTCATCATAGGTGTAACGTACGACATACTTATTTGTTTTTAATTTTCGTATTTCCACTAATGGACCAATTTCATAGCCATTTGTCCAATTATCTTCGATTTTAGCTTTTATACAGCTTGCCTGAAAACGAGAATGAAACAGCCGTTTATAATAAATCCATTTAGGTGCTGCTTTTTTCATTAGAAATCCCGTACCTTTCTATAGTAATTCCACCTACTTTCATCATAGGCTATCTTTACCTATATCATTATCCGATTAGTTCTTCATCTTCTCGGTTTTTAATATCTTCAATTCTGCGATTTTCTTGTATGTCTCTTAATCGATGAGCAAGTCTCGCCGATGCACTTGCAGCAATACTTGCGACCATATCATCTAAGAAAGTGTGCACTTCTTCCTTACGCTCATCAAGCTCACGAATAATTCCAACCTTTTGTTTATCTAAATAACCAAATGTGGTTACAGCTATACTTCCAAATCCAAAAACAGAACCTAATGCGACCGTTTCGTCTACTCCAAATAAACCTTCATCACTATCAATTAAGGATTGAAGAGGCTCTGATAGCTGTTTTTTTTCTGCTAAAACATCAAGTTCTACGCCTACTAATATCGCATGTTGAATTTCGCGTTTTTTTAGAACCGCATCTGTACTTTCATAACATTCTTCTAATGTTAAATGGGGATGATAAGGTTCCTGCATGGCAAAAACTACTTTAGCAATATCATCAATCGTTACTCCACGTTCTTTTAATTTCTTCCTTGCTGCGTTTTCTACTACTTCACATGGGACTGGCTTTTTCATGCTAAAACCTCCTCCTTTTCAATAGAAAAATGAATCTCTATCATCTATTGAATTGTTTATTATTTTATCATAAAATAAGTGAAATTCCTAAAAGTGCTACTTTATAATTACCTATGATACAATATTAGGAGGCTTAAAATTATGTCGAACCGACTTGAAGGCAACTTAACAGAAACTACGATCCAAAGTAACTATTTAAATGAAGAGCAAAAATTAATGATTTATGCTCCACCCGAATTTACTCCACTAAAAACGTATGACCTACTAATTTGTCAAGATGGGCAGGATTATTTTCAGCTCGGACGAATTCCTAGACAAATTGAGGCTTTAATAAAAGATTTCGAGATACGTGACACGATTGTAGTTGGAGTCCCCTATCCATCTGTCAAAGAACGTCGTCAGCGTTATCATCCGGATGGAGATAAATTCCAAGCTTATCTGTCATTCTTACTGCATGAATTAATGCCTTATTTAGAAGAACAATACCCTATTCATCCACTTGCTCACGGTCGCACTTTAGCGGGTGATTCTTTAGCAGCTACCGTATCACTGATGGCTGCATTTAAATATCCGCAATCTTTCGGGCAAGTTATGCTTCATTCTCCGTATGTTGACGAAAAAGTATTGCATACGATTAAAAATACTTCTAATATCGATGGACTTTCTATTTATCATGTCATTGGTCTTGAAGAAACAGCGGTTAAAACAACAGATGGTCAAGTATTAGACTTTTTAGAGCCTAATCGGCAATTAAAGAAGTGTTTGGAAAATCATACTCTCGATTATGAATATCATGAGTTTGATGGTAATCATACTTGGACTTATTGGCAAAAGGATCTTGAAAATGGATTGAAAAAACTTTTAAGCTTCTCTTAAGGTGTGTTAAAATACTAAATTATGCTCTATAGAATAAATGCTGGAGGTTACAACAAGTGAAGGTTTTAAAAGTTCAGTCAGAACAGCAATTACAGGATGCCTTTTTTATTCGTAAAAAAGTGTTTGTAGAAGAACAAAAAGTATCAATAGAAGAAGAAATCGATCAATTTGAGGACGCAGCAACCCATTTCGTTGCTTATTCAGACGAAAATGAAGTGATCGGTGCAGCTCGGTTACGTGAGGTTGATGGCTATGGTAAAATTGAACGGGTTTGTATTGACCAGTCACAAAGAGGCACAGGGGCAGGTAAACAATTAATGTTGTTTGTGATAGATGAAATTCAATCAAGAGGAATCAAAAAAGCAAAACTTAACGCTCAAACACAGGCCGAGAATTTTTATAAGCGATTAGGCTTTGAAACTATCTCCAAAGAAACGTTTTTAGATGCGGGTATTCCTCATGTTACGATGACAAAAGAATGGTCATAATAACGAATTATTAAAAAGGGAAGCCTGTACCATTCACATAAATGAAAAACTTTACAGATATTTGGTGCCTGGCTGTTCGCTCACCCATTCACTTCACGTCCGGATGGGTAGCTGCCAAACTATTTTTTAAAAAGTGAATTCTGGCAAGTCATCTCATCTCACTGAAGACTTCATGACTTGTGTCTACTAAGCTATGTCATAACTTAGAGATCCTTCAAATTCAATAGGCCCCTGCTTCTTAATAAGAAGCAGGGGCCTATTTACATGGATGATTTAAAACAGGTTTTGTCCCCGTCCTTTTCTATTGTTTACTTTTCAACGGTATTTAACTTATTTTCAACCGCTAGCATTTTACTTTCCATCGTTGATTCTTGGTCACGACGATCATCTATTCGAATATTTGTAGCCACTCTCATACAACCATGCTTAAATGGAACCTCATGTAGCGTTTGAATAACCTCAAATAAATCTGCTAATTCTCCTTCAATGATCGTAGACATTGGAGTTAATCGGTATTTTACTTTATGATTATACTGACTTAGAACTTGATGTATTTCACTTACATATGAACTTACACTTGGTGACTCCGTACCAATAGGAATAATCGTAATATCAGCAATAGCCATTTGTTTCACCTCTCTTTTTCTTCTCTTCACAATTAAATGCTCTGGAAATTCTTTTTTAGCTAATTGTCGATACGATTCAATAGCAACAATTAAGTGACTTTTATCTGGCTCTAAAGTGGTTAATTTTCTTTGAAAATAATAGGATAGCTTTAAGACAGCCTGTCTTAAAGAAGACATCTTTTTTTGTTTGATTAGCCAAGATATCAATAAAACAGTAACGAAAGAAAGATAAGAGCTATACATAATCGATTCTGACAAGGCTAACCCAAATCCTAAATAAATAATTGGAATGAGCGATAAAAATGAACAGAAATAAATGACTACCGAATTGGTAGAGCAATTACGATTAGTAATCGCTGCTTTCTGAATCTGCTCTATCCTTCCCCTCGTTTTTCTTCCTCTATCACTGAACACTTTGTGTTCTGCTCCATGATATTTCTTTAATTCCTTTGGAAAGAAAAGATGGGTTCCAAATATTAAATGAAAAATAAGATAAAAAGGTAGACCTTTAAAGCTACTTATCTGAAAAAGGTAGAAAAGCTTTGGCACGAACATTAAGCCTAAAAAAAGAAATAGACAAATACGAAGTGAAACGGGAAGTGCCTTTAGTAATTGAATACTTATACGGTAAAAGCTTAAAAAGGATATTTTTTCAATCCATTTCTTCCGCCGACCATTCTCTATATAGCAACAAGAAATATATTGCTCTCCGATAAAAAAAATCCCCTTTTGATAGGATAATCCTCGTATCGTAGCCATTATCAATCCATTCTCCTTTAATCATTAGAGGATTTCTTCTTTACCCAATATGGAATTCCAGATGCGCCATCAAACTCTACTTTAGAAAAGGTAGCGTCCTTTGAAATAAGTGGTGCATGGTTCATCCATGTATGTAATAAATGAACCGTCGCATATTCAATATGTTCTGATTCTACTAAGATTTGCGCCTTTCCAATATTGCCATAGCTAATATGCTCGTCTAACTTATTACTAAAAGAAAAAATAAGACCATTATCCGCATGCTCTGCTTGATTTGTCTCAATGACCTCATCTAAATAATATAAATGTAATGTTGCCTGGTCAATATCTACGTCGGTTATTATTTGATCATTTTCATCATAAAACACAATACCTAAATAGTCATCTCCAAATAAGCCTTCAAGAGGTGTAATCGTCCAATCCCATTCCACTTCCAATACATATGTATCGTCGTCTGTCTCTTGCAAATCAGCATGTAATTCAATATGTTCAATAAGCTCTTCATTAGAAACCTGATCGCTATCGTTCACGTAATAAATACCACCAAGAATCATAATGATCACCAAAATACCTGGCATAATCCATAAACCTTTGTTTCCTTCAAGCATCGTAATTCTCCTTCTCTCGTTCCGATACAATTTCCGTTACACTGTTACATTATACAGGAAGCACCATCAATTCCGAAACTAAAAACATTCTCCCATCAAATGATTAAAAAGAGAGAATGTTTTATGAGCATTTTTATTGATATTGACGATACGCACTATGGTCGGTTGGTCCAATACCTTTACCAATATTTAAAGAATGAGTAATTGCCATTGTAATAAAATCCTTAGCTACTTGAACGGATTCTTCTATAGATTTTTTCTTGGCTAATTCTGCTGCAATCGCTGCTGCAAAGGTGCATCCTGTCCCATGTGTATGCTTCGTTGGAATTCTTTCTGAATGAAAAGTAGTCATTTTCGTTCCATCATATAATAAATCGATCGCTGGACCTTCTGACAAGTGGCCTCCTTTGACCAAAATATATTTGGGACCTAACTCAAAAAGAGCGATCGCCAATTCTTCCATTTGTTTTGTTGTGCTTATTTCATCTTGCCAATTTAAAATAGCTTTTGCTTCTGGTAGGTTAGGTGTTATTACGGTTGCTAGCGGAAGCAAATCAGAAATTAATGCTTCTATTGCTTCTTCTTGTAATAAAGTGGAACCTCCCTTTGCAATCATGACAGGATCCACGACAATATTTTGACTACTATATTCTTTCATTTTTTTAGCTACAAGTTGGATAATTTCTGCTGAAAAAAGCATCCCTGTCTTTACACTATCCGCTCCTATATCTGATAAAACAGCATCTAGTTGAGATTCTATCGCGTCTAACGATTGTGGGTAAACCCCATGAACTCCTAATGTATTTTGTGCCGTTATAGCTGTTATCGCACTCATACCAAAAACACCTAGCTCTTGAAACGTTTTGATATCAGCCTGAATACCAGCTCCACCCCCACTGTCAGAACCTGCAATGGTTAATGCTTTTGCCCTCATTTTTAACCCTCCTTATGTAAAACGTAATGGTTGAAAAGATTCTATACTAACTACTGGTTGCTTGTCTTCTATTAGATCAGCAATAATCTTTGCTGTGACAGGACTTAATAAAATGCCGTTTCGATAATGTCCGGTTGCAAAAATAATTTTTTGATTAGGAAGCAAACCGATAAACGGATAGCCATCTTGTGTTGCTGGCCTTAATCCCGCCCAATGATGAAACGGTGTTTCCTTTTTTAAAAATGGGAACATTTTGTGATTCCAATTTGTTAATCGTTGAATCCCTTTTTCCGTTACAGTTGTTTGAAAGCCTGCAATATCTTCTGATGCACCATTAACTAACGTTCCATTTTCTTTTGGAACGATATATCCCTGACTGCTATACACAATATGAGATATCGACTGATTTGCTGATTGATAGGCACATATTTGTCCCCGAATTGGATAGATTGGTAGTTTGATAGATAGAACGTCCTCAAGTTCTTTCGCCCATGCGCCTGAACATATGATGAGCTGCTTTTCAGTAAAAGTTTGTCCATTACTAGATTGGAGCACATTATAATCAGGCTGGGTTTCAATTAGTTCCACATGGCCGAGGTCTTCGTAAATTTCTACACCCTTCTTTCTACAAGCGGCTTCTAAAGCAGCTACATAGCCTGGTGCATAAACATGACCTTCTTGAGGGTAGTAGAGGGCAGCAATTATTTCATCAGATAATTCAGGTTCAACATTTTTCAATTCATCCCCGATTAAAAGCTCGGCATTGGCTCCCCATCGGTTTTGCCAATTTTTCCGCGTTTCTAGAGCTAAAATATCTGCTTCATGATAGACCGCATAAAGGCTACCGCTATTCGTATATTCGAATTCTAATGCTGAATCTTCCTTTATTTTTTTAATCCAATCTGGATATAAGCGTAAGCTTTCTAAACAAAGCCGAAAAAAATCATCAGGGTCTTCACCTATTTCAGAGAATGGTGCCAGCATTCCTGCAGCTGCTCCAGATGCTTGACCGCCACACTTAGATTTCTCTAATATTTTTACAGTAAACCCCCTGTTTGTTAGCTCATAGGCTACGGCTAAACCAATAACTCCTCCACCTAATATACAAATATTCTCAGCCAAAACCTTCCCTACTTTCCATACGATAGGATCTATAACATTAAATCTTGATAAGCACTACTAGCGGTCGCATATTTTTTCTTAGGAATTCTACCAGCTTCATAGGACAGTCGACCAACCTCAATGGCCCCTTTCATTGCCTCGGCCATTTTAACTGGATCCTTCGCTTTTGCAACAGGAGTATTCATTAAAATACCATCTACTCCAAGCTCCATCGCTAATACCACATCTGAAGCGTTTCCTAAGCCTGCATCAACGATAATAGGAACATTCGACTCCTCTACTATTAGGCTAATATTGTAAGGGTTCAGAATTCCAAGACCTGTACCGATAGGTGCTCCACCAGGCATAACGGCAGCTGCACCAACTTCTTCAAGTCTTTTACAAAGTATAGGGTCATCTGAAGTGTAAGGAAGAACCACAAAGCCTTCCTTAACTAATGTTTCGGTTGCTTTTAAGGTTTCAATTGGGTCTGGTAATAAGGTTTTCTCATTTGCACTAATTTCAACCTTTATCCAATCACTAATTCCGGAGGCTCTAGCTAATCGAGCAATTCTAATGGCTTCATCCGCTGTTTTAGCACCAGATGTATTAGGTAAAAAGGTGAAATTCTCTACCTCTAAATGCTGTAAAATAGCATCTTCCATTGGTGCATCTAAGTTCACTCTTCTAATCGCAAAAGTAAGAACCTCGGCTCCTGAGGCTTTAATGGCCTCATTTTGCACAAAAGGATTCGGATACCTTCCCGTACCTAAGAAAAAACGGGATGATAATTGGCGATTGGCAATGTTTAATGTTTTCTTCATAATCAACCACCTCCTACAAAATGAACTAACTCAATTTCATTATTCTCTTCTAAGACAGTTTCTTCCCATTTTTCTCTTTCAATGATTACACCGTTTAATTCCACAACTACTAATTGAGGCTCTAGCTTATAATATTGAATGAGCTCTGTCAGATTTTTAACCTCTAATTGATGCTCTTCCCCATTTACCAGCAAATTCATTTCAATCACTACTTTCTCTCTAATATTCGGATAAATTCTTGACAAACTCCTTTTACATCCGATGCACCAACAATCTCACTAATCATACATACCCGGGTAGCTCCAGCTTCTATTACTTGCTGAACGTTGTGCAGCTTTATACCGCCTATCGCCACAAATGGAATGCTAATTTCAGACACGACTTCAGAAATATAAGTAGTGGTAACTGGATCCACGACGTCGACTTTACTTTTCGTCGTAAAAATAGGTCCAACTCCAATATAATCAGCACCATTGGCTTCGGCTTTTTTGGCTTCTGTTAATTGATGGGTCGAGACTCCGATGATTTTGTCCTTTCCTATAATTTTCCTCACTTCCTCTAAAGGCAAATCATCTTGACCTACATGGACACCACTTGCATCAACTGCTAAAGCGACATCAATATGGTCGTTTATGATTAGCGGAATATGATATTGGTCCGTCAAGGCTTTTAAGCGCTTCGCTTTTTCTAATACCACCATTTTAGAACTAGTTTTATCACGGAGTTGAATGATATCGACTCCCCCCAAAATGGCTTGCTCCATAACGTCTATTAAATCTCTTTCGGGATGAAATTCTTCACCTGTAATCGCATATAAACGGAAATTTTTCATTTCAATCTCTCCTTTTCCATAAAAAAAGCCGTACTCTAGGGAAAGAGTACGACCACACAAAATCAACGTAAATATTTTAAGTAGCAGTCACTTTCCTACGCTGGTATCAACCAGATCAGGTTCAAGGGTAAAAGGAACACACCTTTTTCTCAGCTTATTCAAGATAAGCACCCCTAGCTTCCACAATCATATGAAATTTTCTATCTTTATTATGACAGATGATAGACAAAAATCAAGTTATTGCCCCTCTACTAATGAAATCACTTCATTCTTTTCATTAGAATATAAATAGTGAAATTGTTGTCCATATAAGAGATATTCTTCATTTGGAGAAACTTGAAATGGCACAAAATCCTCTAACTCTAAGATTTTGTTCGTGGATTGATTATTCATTTCATATTTCATTAATTCAAATCCATCATCATAATGGTAAAAATCACTACTATATTTAGGCTTCATGTAATAAAAGCTCTTACTTTCTGGATTATAATCAAAGAAAGGTATCCACCATTCCTCTGAATGTGTCGTTAAAATCGGCACATCTAGCGTACTTATTTCTTGCTCGCCTTGATAAAAAGTATACTTCATCGTTTGCTCTTGGGGAGAATCCGCATGTATGCCTAAATAAACAAAATCACTAAAAGAAAAAAATTGAATGAGTCTCTCGTTTAATAACTGTTCTTGATTATTCTCTATTGTATATCGATGTAGAGATGAAAACCATTCATTTTCTTTTGTTAAATAGGTTAAACTGCCATCTGATAGCCATTGATAATCGTGCTCGGTTAAATGTAAAGGAGTAATATCACTTTTAGGTAAATTAATGACATAGCTTTCTAATTGCCAATCAGGTAAATAAGAAACAACGACCAACACATCTTTATTAAAAGGATTTAAAATGACTGAATATTGGTCACCAAATTGATTAAGCGTCATTAATCGCTCTCCCATTTGATTAATAAATAGTAAATCGGCTTGCTCAGCTTCGTCATCCATTGTTTGGACCGCTAATATCATCGATGAATAAAACCACTCTACTTCTAAAATAGAAGCATCCGTATGAAAAATTTCTACCACTTCTCCAGAATAAATATGATACTTCAATACTTTTGCACTCTTCTCATCTTCTTCAAAGATGACGACAGTCTCTGAGTCAAACCAACCAAGAACCTCTAAAAAGGCACTCTTACTTGAATAAGGTATAATGGTATCTATTTTTTCTGCACCCTTGCTCTTTTGAGCTCTTTCTTCATTAACTATGCTAGGTGAAGGATGGCTAACGAACTGACAGCCCCAAAGAAAAAGAAGAAGAGGCAGACAAAAAAATAAAATCTTCTGTTTCAATGGACTCCCCCTTTTTTTTGAAAAATGATTTAAAATCATTTACTTAAAAATCAATGTAATATTAGAATTTTTATTTCTTAAATAGTCTCCTCCATATTAGACGGTTTTACTGTTCATTATGTTTCATTTTTTTATAATCGGAATCAATTTCATCATTCACATCTTACAATGAAAACCGAACGATTCGGTTTTTGATTTTCACTATAGGTAGATGCTTTCCCAAGGGCTTGTCTTCAGCTAACTCTGACTACGCTGAGCTTCGTCAGAGTGGATCTTCAGATTGCGCTGATCCTTTGGGAGTCACTACCTACCGTTTCAATCAAGAAGTTTTTTAACAAACATTTATCTTTTAATAAAAACCAAGCGGTTAGGTTTTTGATTTTCACTTTAAGTAGATGCTTTCCCAAGTGCTTGTCTTCAGCTAACTCTGACTACGCTGAGCTTCGTCAGAGTGGATCTTCAGATTGCGCTGATCCTTCGGGAGTCACTACCTACCGTTTCAATCAAGAAGTTAATTCACAAATGTTTAAAACATATTTATAAGAAATGTTCGGTTTTATTCATTTATAGAGCAATGATGAAATTCACTCATCTAGACGAAAAATAAAAAATTAGTGGATTCAACAATTAAATCTTACCATATCTCGGTTTACGAATAGATCGTAATTATTATTTTTCTTTGACAATTATGCTCATTCCGTTCATATGAATTGGTTCTCAAAAAAGCGTATAGGCTTTGCAACCTATACGCTACTCGATTTATGATATAATCCTTATTACATTAGCCGTAAATAAATCTTGCTCCCGCTATTCCAGGATTCGTCATTTCCATCGGGTCAAGAATTTCATTTAATTCCTCTTCGGATAATATGCCTCTTTCCAAACAAATTTCACGAACAGAACGATTGGTCTTTATTGCCTCTTTTGCTACTCTTGAAGCTACTTCATAACCGACATGCGGGTTAATTGCGGTTATAATTCCAACACTGTGCTCGACCATTTCTTGACATCTTTCAATGTTAGCTGTAATTCCTTCTACTGCATACTTACGGAATACATCCATTCCATTTTGTAGAATAGAGAAGGATTGTAATAAATTAAATACAAGTACGGGCTCCATCACATTTAGTTCTAATTGACCTGCTTCAGAGGCTAAACTAATCGTATGGTCATTGCCAATCACTTGAAACGAAATTTGGTTGATTACTTCACACATGACCGGATTTACCTTACCAGGCATAATCGAAGAACCCGGCTGTCTTGGTGGTAAATTAATTTCATTTATACCTGTTCTCGGACCTGAACTCATTAAGCGTAAATCATTAGCAATTTTCGAAAGATTTATGGCCATGATTTTAAGTGCACTTGATAATTCTGTATAAGCATCGGTATTTTGCGTAGCATCAACCAGATCTTCTGCTTTTTTTAATGGAAATCCTGTAATTTCAGCTAAATAAACAGGTACTTTTTCAATATATTCTGGTTTTGCATTTAAACCAGTTCCTACTGCAGTTGCACCCATATTTATTTCATATAAATGACCTACAGAACGTTTGATTCTTACTAAATCTCTAGTTAAAACTCGACGATAAGCACCGAACTCTTGTCCTAACCGAATAGGCACTGCATCTTGTAAATGAGTTCTTCCCATCTTCAAAACATGATCAAATTCCTTTTCCTTCTCTTTTATCGTTTCAATTAATTGCTCTAAAGTAGAAATTAAACCTTTAGATAAATGAAGACAAGCGATATGGATAGCTGTAGGGAAAGCATCATTTGTGGACTGAGCCATATTTACATGTGTATTCGGGCTTACTTTTAAGTACTCACCTTTTTGTCCACCTAATATTTCGATAGCACGGTTCGCAATGACTTCATTTGCATTCATATTAAAAGAAGTACCTGCTCCACCTTGGATAGAATCGACTATAAAATGATCATCTAGCTTTCCCGATATTACTTCCTCAGAAGCCTGAATAATCGCATCGGCAATTTTCTTTTGCAACACTCCTACGTCTCTATTTGCCATCGCCGCTGCCTTTTTTACATATCCGAATGCTTTGATTAATTCTTTATGTGGTGGGTACCCAGTAATAGGAAAGTTCTCCCTTGCTCTCATTGTTTGAATCCCATAATAAGCTTCTTTAGGTACATTTTTTTCCCCTAATAAATCACGTTCAGTACGAAAATCTGTCATTTCTTCATTCTTCTCCTTCATCTATCAATCTGCTGTTTTATCATCTATCTATTATGTTCACCGTTATCATTCCCATTATTGCCTAAATCCATTAGAGTTGTCCTTTTACTTTAGAATATGCTTTTTTATAGAGCTCGTGCATACTCTTTTGCAAGCCAGGCAGCGCCAATCACCCCTGCATCATTTCCCAAGGTTGCGATTCTAAAATCAGCAGCTTCTGAAACTCTTTTCAAGGTGAATCGATTAAAATGAGTCCTCAATGGTTTCAATAATTGTTCACCTGCTTTTGATACTCCTCCACCAATCACAATAACCTTAGGATTAATAGTGTTAGCTATACCTGCAATCACTAAGCCTAAATGAAAGGTCACTTTCTCTACAATTTGTTCTGCATACACATCGCCGATTAAAGCAGCTTCAAAAACATCTTTTGCTGTTAATACTCCTTCCCTGATAGCAATTGCCTGTAATCTACTTTCGGGATGATGTAATAACCCTTCTTGAGCGATTCTCATAATACCAGTAGCGGAGGCTATTGTTTCAATACACCCTGTTCTTCCACAGTTACAAGGTGCACCCCCTTCTACTATAGAAGTAATATGACCAATTTCACCACCCATACCGTTTTCACCATGGATAATTTGACCATTCGATATGACCCCACCACCAACTCCCGTTCCTAGGGTAACGCAAAGTAAGTCTTTTGCTCCATCTCCAGCACCTTTCCACATCTCTCCTAAAGCTGCCACATTTGCATCATTATCAATCATAACAGGTAATTGTGTAATCGTTTCTAAATCTTCCTTTAAATGATAATTTTTCCAGCCTATATTCACAGCTTCATAAATAAAGCCTGTTTCCATTTCTATGAATCCAGGTGCGCCTAACCCTATAGCTAAAAGCTTGTCTTTTGTTTCCTGTAATTGTTTGACTTCCGTATCGATAGAATCTGCAATCTCTTTCGTAATAAATACGCCGTTATCTGAAGTGTTTGTAGGAATTTCCCATTTTTTGATTAATTCACCCGTTTCAGAAACGAATGCTATTTTTATCGTCGTACCACCAATATCGACCCCTACAAGCCATTTATTTGACATCTTCCCCAGCCACCTTTTTACTCTTTTTTCTCTTTATCCGATAATTGTGCTAATTCACGTCTTATAATGAGAATAGCACTTTGGAAGGTTTCGGTATCAACCATTCCCCATGTATGTAGTTCGTTCATTTCTTTTTCTATTAACTGAAGATCACTCGAGCGATCTCTTGTATAAATAAAAATGCCAAACCTTTTTAATAGCTGCAATACATCATAAAAAGTTCGCAATTTGCTCACCTCAAGCTTATTATACAGCTATTAGTGCATGACGAAAAGGCATTTACATCGGAAAACAGCACTTTAGTAAATTCTTATTTAAAATAGCTTTATGAGTGTTATGAGAAATAGCCATATACATGGCAAAAAAACGGCTAATGGATAACGCCAAAACTTTTGTTTCATTTGTATTTGAATAAAAAGGCCAATAAAGAGTGCTAAACCAAATAATAAACAAGAAAAAAAGGTAAAAAAGGACCGGAATTCAAAAATTCCCCATTGAAACCCCATTAAAAAAAAGATACTTCCTAATAAAATAAAAACGATTTTTTCCTGCCAATAGAAAAAACCTAAAGATGGGTGATATTTTAGCGTAACAGCAATTAAAAATAAGAAGGTCGCTGTACAAACTAAAAATTCCGTAATAAAAAAGCCAATTAAAAAGGAAGGAAAGAGCATCCCTATAATCATACCTATATAAGCACTCACTAAAAAATAAAGCACAAAAAATACATACACAAACAAAGGAGGATAGTGGCGATTGGCAGCTAATAATCCCCCTATTGATAATCCCACTATAAAAACAAAGAATAGCATGGTAAGGATCATATCAAATCAGCTCCTTTTGTATTTTGTATATTCTGTAAGCTGTCACATTCCCATTACATTCCAAAACGGTTCTTATGTTATGATATGTTTGTAAAGAGAAAAAAGGACAAGAAATTGCAATGGATTGGAGTGAATTTCATGAATGAAAAAGTACAACAAAAAATCGATCATGCTTTATATGGTATTCCTCAGGTAAAAGTTGAAGAAAGAAACCTTTTTCTAAGTACGATTGTTGAACGAATTTATTATGCTTTAACGTTAAAACAAGTTCAGCGTGATATGATGTATAATCCTGTATTAGAAAAAATGAATCAAGAGAAAAACCTGCACTTATATATTAATGGAAATTTAAGCTACGCTACTTATTCTAAATATGTGAAAGTAGCTAATTCGAAAGGAATTGCTTTTACGATTACAACTCCTCCTCATGAATCACCTTTTGGCTTAGTTTTAGCTACTAAAAATACCGCAATTGACCGAGAGCAAATTTTTATTGAAGATGAATGGTTTGAAAGAGATATGGAAGAGGCTAAGAATTAAAAAAGATGCAAAATCAAAAGCGACTTCAAATAGAAAAGTCGCCGAGACCATAGTCATGAATGTTTAGATGTTCGGTGCCTGCTGAGCGGTTGGCTCCCAAACTAACTATTATATAAGAGGATTTTGGCTTAGCCACCACATCCCAATGGAGTCTCCGTTACTTGTGCATGATAAGTTACTTTATTACATAGAGATTTTCTCCAAATTGAACAGGCCTTTCCTTCTTATCAAAAGAAGGAAGGGCCTATTCAGCGTCATCTAAAATATAAGGACATCTTGCGTAAAAAAGTCGATTTAACGGTCAGGATCCTGAGGATGAATAGCTGTTGGACGTCGATTTTTTAAAGGCATCGGAGCTCTTAAAAGAACATCTCTTAGCGCTCTAGCATTAAAAGGTATAAAAGGCCAAAAGTAAGGAGTCGAAAACTTTTCAATACGCACGAGCATCATTATCCACAATGTGCTGGCAATCATCAGTCCACCTAAACCAAATAATGCCGTGCTAATTA
This sequence comes from Alkalihalobacillus trypoxylicola, assembly GCF_001590785.1. Taxonomy (GTDB): domain Bacteria; phylum Bacillota; class Bacilli; order Bacillales; family Bacillaceae_D; genus Alkalihalobacillus; species Alkalihalobacillus trypoxylicola. Next base: position 361,067 of record NZ_LTAO01000012.1, on the reverse strand, counting down.
ATAAAAAGATTCGTATAGAACGATTGGCTAAGCTTAATTCATAACTTGGGGTTGCAAAAGAGCCTACTACAGCTACTGCCAAATATAGGACAACTTCAGGAGAAAACATCCCCACTTCTATCGCCACTTCGCCAATTAGTAAGGCTGCTACTAACCCTAAAGCAGTAGCTAATGCATTTGGTGTATGAATAGAAGCCATCCTTAGCATTTCTATTCCAATCTCTGCGGTAATGAATTGAGCAATTAACGGAATCGCGCCACTTTCCTCTGCACCAACAAAAGATAAGAATTCTGGCACAAACTGACTATTTTCTGCTAGTAAAAACCATAAGGGCATTAAAAATAAAGAACTCCAAACTGCGGCAAACCTCACAAGCCGTAAACCAATTCCAATAATAGGCTTTTGCCGATATTCTTCAGCATGCTGTAAATGATGCCAAAAAGTAGTTGGCGCAATCATGACACTAGGAGAGCCATCTACTAAAATTAAAACATGTCCCTCAAAAAGCTGAGTCGCAGCTACATCTGGTCTTTCCGTATACCGGACGAGTGGATAAGGCTGATAATGATGACCAAAAACAAATTCCTCAATCGTCTTATCCGCCATAGGAAGACCATCGGTATCTATTTTTTCTATTGAAGTCTTAAGCTCCTTCACAAATTCTTTATCGGCAATATCTCCAATGAAACATAGAGATATATCGGTTTTAGAACGCCTTCCTACCTGAACATATTGTACTCGAAACGTTCGATCTCTCACTCGTCGCCGAATTAAAGCTGCATTCATCACTAATGTTTCTACAAAACCATCCTTTGCCCCTCTAATGACTTGTTCTGTATCAGGTTCCTCTGGTCCGCGCACAGGATATTCTCTAGTGTCTATTAAAATGACAGAATCTATGCCATCCACAACTAATGCAACAGGTCCTGAGAGGACTTGATCGACAACCGCATCTAAATCTTCTTCAACTTCAATTTCTAAGTAAGGAATTCGATTTCGAATTAATACTTCAAGTGCATCACTACCAAGCTTTTCACTAGTTGTGTTAGACAGTGCTTTCTGTATTTCGGTTAAGGCTTGATCTTTTGCAAACCCGTCTACAGCAAAAAATGCCATTTTTCTTTCACCATGAAACATCTCTAGTTGAATTAAATCAAAGCTTTCATCTACACCAAGCTCTACTTTTAAATAATCAATATTACTTTGATAATGTGATGATACTCTTTTTTTTATCATGATACCTCCAAGCATTATTTGTTTTTAAAATGAGCATAAAAGTAGACAACCTCTCATATACATGACAGCAAACATTTCAATGGAGGAGCCTAATGAAACGAAAAGCCTCAACTCTACTACCGCTATTATTTGTTATTAGTGTGTTCTTATTTTTCATTTTTTATTTCACAACTTATTCTTTAAAAGAGACTTTAACCTATTTTCCTCCTCATCCTCAATTAAGCTATGCAGAAGCTTTTACAAATTTAGAACTCGAATCGGTTATCGATGAAAATCAATATAAATTAAAATGGACTACGCAATCACTGTTAGAACAAAATGCTTATTTAAGACAAGACGTATCATTACTTTTTGAGGATGGGTACTTAAAAGACATTCAATCAACATGGAAAGAAAATACCGAAGCCATTATTCAAACAAAGGAAGTAAAGGGAGAGGATATAGGTCAATATCGCAGTATCACTTTTCATCATGCTGAAATACACCAGGATAACCAACCGATCACTAGTGTCCAAACCTTAAGTTCCACTTATCTCTATTTGATAGACAGTCCATTAAAAAAAATAAGTGCTTTTAAGAATCCTAATAATTTAGAAGAAAAAGAAACGAAAAGAACGATTGATTACCTTGTAGATGAAAGACAAAAAATTGAATTAAAAAGTCTTTTAGAAACTTTTCAACTAAATAGTGACGACTTTCAAATTATTTCTTTAACCGATCTTCCACTTTATGAAGAGGAAGGTTACCCATATATAGATAAAGAAAAGACCAGCCAATTTCTTGGTGGTCTTTGGGAAGGTCTCTATCAAGAGTATGTGCTCAGCATTGAAAAAGAGGACGGCAGCTTAATTAGCCCCATCGGTAGTACTACACCTTATATTCTTTTTTCAAAAGAAGCAAAAGAAGCAAAAGAAGTGCTCATCTTACTTCGCACAGCTGATGGAGAGCCGATCTTATTAAGACAAGCGATAAGCTAACGACTTTCATTTAACTGTTCTTGTCTTTCTTGATATTGTTCATTATTCGGTTCAATCATAAGAGCCTGCTGTATCATCTCAATAGCTTCATCCATGTCATTTAACTCTTCAGCAATTAACGATAAATTATAGTAGGCACTATGAAGCTCTCGATTTAATTGAACCGCCTGCTCAAACATCTGTTTAGCCATTAAGTAATCTTCTTTTGTCGCTAGCAAGTAACCATACAAAAAATAAGCTTCTGCAACAGACGTATCCTTTTCAAGTACTCGCTTCAATACTAGTTCTGCTTGCTCATGTTGCTCATCATTTATATATTCTTGTGCGACTTGTACTTCTAAGTAATCGTGTTCTTCTTTTTGCATTAAGAGGTCTTTCATTAAATAACTGCTTAGAAGGACCAAAACTAGAAGCATTAAGCTGTATAATTGAACTCTCGATTTCTTCTGATGTGGTAATTGTACGAGCATCGCTGCAAAAAATCCAGCTATTAACCCACCAACATGTGCACTCATATCTACAACTGGAATAAAGAATCCGATCGCTAAATTAATCATTAAAATGAAGAGGACATTTTTACCCATTGTTCTTATAAATAACCTTTTATGAATGATTCCAAAATATAAAATAGCACCGAACAATCCAAAAATAGCACCTGATGCCCCTGCTCCAATCGAAATATTCATCCATAAACTAGCTAATGTTCCAAAGAAACCTGATATAAAGTAAATAATAAGGAAACGAGTACTGCCAAACATTCTCTCCACTAATGTTCCTAAAAAATATAGCGCTATGCTATTCATCAACACATGTAAAAAGCCGATATGTAAAAACATCGAGCTAAGGAGACGCCACCACTCTCCTTCTAGAATTAATGGATTATACTTTGCACCAAATTCAATTAAGGTTAGGACGGATTGACTATCTCCTTGCCACTCTACTAATAGAAAAATCAATGCATTTAAAATGATAAAAAGGATTGTAAATATTGGTTTACCATATGTAAAAACCCCTTTTTCTTCATTCGCCTTTTTCTCTACCTTTTGCTTAATAGAGTGCTTCAACACTAATATCTTTTCTTCTAACTGGTAGGGCTCTGTAGCTGTGTGAGTTAATAATTTATCATTGATTTCCTTTAAAAAGCTATGCGGACGCTCATTATCTATAACATATTGATTATTTTCCTCATGCATATAAATGAAGCTTGCCTGTAGTAAGGTTTTTTTCTTTTTCCCTACATAAATTGGTTTTTGGATGATACTCCAATCATCTACTGGTGGTAAATGACTTATATAAATGTTTTCCGCCTTCAATTCTTTGTAACCACGTTGGCGCCGTATCAGTTCCATCTTTTTGGCCGTTTCGAAATGATCTTCTTTTAAGCGATTACCCCAATCATAATCTTCTCTTACAATACGAATGAGTTGTATCGGTTTAACCGTATCATTTTCAACCCAAACCTCTTTACCCTGTTGGTAAACGAGCCTCCAACTTTGTAATGAAACAAAGTGATGGACAATCCGCCAAAATAAATAATCCGGCTTTTGTTGGTCCATGTTAACCTCCTATTTCCTCAGAAACCTAATCTATCTTCTATCATAAGCTACGAGCTCAACAATGAAAAGAAAGTTGAACATTAAAAAAACAGCTCAATTATATAAGTGAGCTGCTTCCTTTGAATCCGTTTTGGATTGAGGAGAAAAAATGATTTTCATAAATCTTTCGCGAATAAAAGGAATTTGCATCGCTAGACTTACCGATATCCTTCTTAACCATCTTCTTCTCAGTAATTGATTCATCATTTTATATCGATATTTCATACTCAAGTAAAAAGCTAAAAAGCTAACCATAAAATAAATAAATGTTCTCATCGAATAACCCCCTAGTACTATTATTACTTTCCAGTTATTTTTTATTCGTTCTTGCTATCCCAATTCCTAAATAACCAAATAGTATCGTTAATAAAGGAGATACAAATAGAAAAATCGCATATGGTGTATATTCAATGACAGATACACCTAATACACTTGCAAAAAAAGCTCCACTTACTCCCCAAGGTATTAGTGGGTTTACTAACGTCCCAGCATCCTCTAGTGTTCTCGATAGATTTTTCGGGTGCAAAGAAATCAATGAATAAAAAGGTTTGAACATTTTCCCTGGGATTAATATACTTAAATATTGCTCTCCCGTCATTGCATTAACAGCAATAGAGGTCGTAGCAGTTGCGGCTATTACATTTCCTTCCTTTCGTAATATTGCACTTAATCCATTAATAAGCACTTGTAAAATCCCAACCTTTTGAAAAACCCCACCTAATACTAAGGCAATCATCACTAGTGAAATCGACCACATCATAGATTGTAACCCTCCACGGTTGACTATATTTGCCAAAGTCGGGTCAGCGATATCTGCTTGAAATCCTGATTGTAAAACCATTAATAGCTCTCCAATGTCGATAACATTTTGTACGATTATTGTCGTAATAATTCCTGAAAGAATTCCACTGCTTATAATAAGGATAGTCGGACATCTTTTAAAGGCTAAAAATAAAACAAGCAAAGGAGAAAGAAGAGTCAGAGCACTAACTTGAAAGTTATCCTGAATACTTGTTAACAAATTTTCCATTTGTGCAGAAGAAATGGCTTCTGTTTGAACACCCGAAAAGAAGAAAAATAGCATCGTTATTAGCAAGCTTGGAACCATCGTCCACATTAAATGCTTAATATGCTCAAACAAATCTATTTCTACAATGGCAGCCGCTAAATTCGTCGTATCTGATAATGGAGACATTTTATCTCCAAAACAAGCTCCTGAAATGACTGCTCCAGCTACTAGTGCTGGATTTAGTCCAAGAGCGGTCCCGACACCAAACAACGCAATCCCTATTGTTCCAACCGTTGTGAAAGAACTACCTGTAAAGCTTGAAATGACAATACAAATTAGTAAAGCACTTATAGCAAAATACTGAGGCGTAATGATTTGTAATCCATAAAATAATAATGTCGGAACCGTACCACTCATCATCCATACACCAATGACCATCCCTACTAATGCCAAAATGATTAGTGGTTTTATTCCGACTATCAGTCCATCGATCATACTTTTTTCAAGCTCAGCCCAAGTAAATTTATTTTTTAATCCCATTACTAGTAAAAAACTAACACATATTAATAAAGGAATATGTGGGTCGACCTTAAGAATAAAAATACCGCCCACCATGATAAGTAGCATCATTACCATACAAAAAATAGCTTCTATTTTAGATAACACTTGATGATTATGTTTCATTTTATTCTTCTCCTCGCTAAAATCCCTTTTCACTTTCGTACTTTTATGCTTTTAAGCTTTTATCTACTAAAGTGATAATGACTACATGCTATTTAACTACAGCTAACTCATTTCGTCAATAGTCATGCAAATAGTCGCAATTCTTAAGCTTTTTTAGCAATAAATTAATAGAACAGCCTATTCGAGGTGTGAGGCATATCACCATTCAACGCAAAAAGGTAAGAAGCCAGGAGAATACATGGTACGAAAAACTCCACACATGTTAGGTACGTGGCTGCGCTCCCCCAAGACACTCAGCGCTGGTGGGTTGACGCAGGAACTATTTCATTAAAATAAGTGGATACCGGCATGGCCACTTCATCTACCGCTAGATTTCGCCTTTCATAAAAAAAATAAACCCAAATGAACCCTCCTTCTTGTGAAAAGAAAGAGGGTTCATTGTTCGCTATTTATGTTGCATCCATTACAAATCATTTCGAGTTTTGCTACAAGAACTATTTAAAAACAGCTTTTGTCTAAGTCTCTTTCTTGAAGGCTCGGAAAAATTTGCGTTGTGACTGAATGTTTCCTTTAGTTCCCTATATATCTACTAAAAAGCGTTTTGGCTCTTACCATGTCATCTGTACCTTGAATTAATACTCGTCCATCTGGAAACAGCACCAATTTTTCTCCTTCATCAAGTGTCGCTCTTAATAAAAATGGCGTTTCCGTAACGTCCGCTACTTTTTTTAAGGTTTCTGCCCACGCTTTAAGATCAAGCTTTTCTTTTCGTTTAATTTGAATCGTTTCTCTCCCACATAAAGAGACAACCTCGTCAAAATCCTTAGTCAAAGCGGGATATTCTTGATGATGACAAACCGGACAATTGGCTTTACTATCTTTCATCTTCAATTCATACTGCTGATTATGCCATATATCAAATGTTTTTAAGGAACCACGCAATTTATCGGTAGCTCCTACTAAGTATTTAATGGCTTCTACGCTTTGATAGGAAGCTACGATATCAACAACAGGACTAATCACTCCTATCGTGTCACAGGTTTGACCTTGTGTGTCACCATGATCGATAAAACATCTAAGACAGGGTGTTTCGTTAGGAATAAATAATGCAGACATTCCCCTAGAGCTCACTGCTCCCCCGTACACAAATGGAATTTGATGTTTAAAGCAGCTATCATTTAGTAAAAAGCGTGTCGAAAAATTATCCGTCCCGTCTAAAACTAAATCTACACCCTCTATTAGTTGTTCAATATTGTCTTGATTAACATCTGTGACAATCGCTTCTATCTCAATCGATGAGTTAATAGTCTCTAATCGTTTTTTTGCCGCAATTGCTTTTGGTAAAGAAGCTTCAACATCTGCCTCATCAAAAAGCATTTGTCTTTGTAGATTACTACTTTCTACATAATCACGGTCAGCTAAACGGACAAACCCAACACCTGCACGAACTAAATGATTAGCAAGAACAGTTCCTAAAGCGCCCACTCCTACAATTAAAATTCTTGCTTTCGAAAGACGAAGCTGTCCTTCTTCTCCAATGCCTGGAAAAAGTAATTGTCTTGAATAACGTTCAAAGCTTTGGTCCATATATAGTTCTCTCCTATCCAGAAGTTTCTTTCATTTTATTTTATCAGTATCCCGAAAACGAGAAAACAAAAATGCGCTAGTTGAAAATAACCATCACTTAAAATGAATGATTATTTTTTGTTCGCTCTTATTTGAATCAATTTCATCATTCCTATTTTATAAATCGAACCGAAAGGTTTTTGATTTTCACTTTAGGTAGATGCTTTCCCAAGGGCTTGTCTTCAGCTAACTCCGACTACGCAGTGCTTCGTCAGAGTGGATCTTCAGACTGCGCTGATCCTTTGGGAGTCACTACCTACCATTTCAATCAACAAGTGAATGAACAAACATTCAAGACATATTTATAATGAATGGTCTGTTTGAATTACTAAAACCCATTTCATCATCTCTGTCTTTTAATGAGAACGATTAGGTTTTTGATTTTCAATTTAGGTAGATATTTCCCCAAGGGCTTGTCTTCAGCTAACTCTGACTATACGGAGCTTCGTCAGAGTGGTTTTCAGACTGCGCTCATCCTTTGGGAGTCACTACCTACCGTTTCAATCTACGAGTTAATTCGCAAACATTCAAGACATTTTTAGCATAGATTTCGGTTTCGTTTACTTATAGAACAATGATGAAATTCACTCATTTATAAGTTATAACTTGAAGAGGACAAACAATTTTATCTACTTTTACATCATGCTTTTCACTTGGTACAGTTGGAATCACTTGAAAAGGAAAGGCTAATGAAATTTTAGGTCCTGTATAATCATTCAAATAACGATCATAAAAACCCCCTCCGTATCCTAATCTTGTTCCATTTTCTTTAGAAAAAGCAAGGCCAGGTACGATCATTAAATCGATTTCACTTGATGTAACTCTGTATTCCTCGCTTCTAGGTTCTAAAAGACCCAATTTTGTGTACTCTAGCTCCTTTAAGGAAGTTATAACATGAAAGCTCATTTCCTTTGTCGAAAAATCGGTTTTTGGTATCGCGATTGTTTTATTTTGTTCCCAGGCTTTAGTTAAAAGCTCATATGTATCGACTTCATCTCGAAACGAAATCGGTGTAGCAATCGTGTTAGCGGATTTCCATTCATCTAATTGCTGTAATTGTTGTAATATTCCTTGATTATATGAAGTTCTTTTTTCGCTTTCAAGAAGAGATAACTTACTTTTAATTCGTTCTCTTACCCATTTTTTTTCGTTCATGAGACCACCCCAAACCACTGCTTTTATTTCATTAAAAATACTCCCATAAATAAATTAAGGGAGTATGTTTCATTTCCTATTTAGCATATGTGAAAAAATAAGCAGGTTGGAAACCAGCTGCTTATTTTGTTTCACGGTGAAGCGTGTGTTTCTTTAATCTTGGGCTGTATTTCTTAAGCTCGATACGCTCAGGATTCGTACGTTTATTTTTTGTAGTAATATAGTTACGGTCGCCTGTCTCAGTGCAAGCAAGAGTGACTTGTACGCGCATTTATTATCCCTCCAAACTATGCAATCTTCATACTTTTCTATATTAGCAAAACTACCTCTTACAATCAAGTATTTTTTCTTTACAGCATGCTAATTTGCTTGAACATATAGATGCTCTCGTAATATTTTCAACAAGCAATGGTCAGTAATCCCCCATACCCTTCCTTTTTTCTGTTCGTTAGGTTGAATCGTCATAGGCATTGAAATGAGGCTTTCTTGACCATCTGAATATAGAGGCATATACAATAACTTCCCTTTTTCTCCGTCCCAAATTTTGCGGATGCTACCTGCACTACAAAATAAAAACTGAGATGGCTCTAGGCTTGCACTAAATAAGGAATATCGGTTTTTTTTATAATGAATTAATGCTTCGTTTTTAGCAGAGTAGTAGGTGGTTGCATCATGAGTATCTTGACCTTTAAAAGAAAACGAATGAATCAATAGTTGAATATTTTTTTCAGCTTCTCCTTGATTACTGACTTCGAATTCTCGAATAAACGTATTTCTATTTTTCATCCAATAATCTCTAAAATTTAAATGGATTTTCCATTTTTTATGATAGGCTGTACTTCTAACCCATGTATTGGTTTGATTGATTCCAACAGAAATAATCCACTCCTCTTCATTAAGCCATGTACATTCATGATTCACCCATAACCCCGTCTCCATTTTTAGATGGGTTTGAGGTAAATAAAATGTAAGATTAGGCTGTAAATGAGGATAGCTTTTTTTCCAATACTGCTGATTACTACTTGATTTGTTTAATTTCTTCCACGTATTTTTGGGTAAAGCGTTTGGCCATAATGAGTTCTGGTGCTTTTGAGTAAATGGTAAAAATGGGTTCATCCTGAGAAGGTACAATGAATGTCCAACCTCCTTCCTGATGAGAAACTTTTAAGCCCTCTGACATTTCTAATTGCTTTCCTTTAAATAATTCCATTAATTTACGCATAACCATGCCTTTTTTTTCGATGTGGCACGTCACTTCTTCTCGATAAATCGTTTCAATTGGTAAAGCTATCACAACATCCGTTAAAGATCGTGAATGGATGGTCAATGTGTTCAATAATTGGCTAACTGCATAAATAGCATCAAATGAACAGACTTGAACGGTACCTTCTGCCTCCATTATTAACCTTCTTGTCAATTTCGTACGCACAACCTGCTTTTCAAAGCTAGCCGCAAACTTTTCAAGTGTTTCACCTTGATAGATAGGGATGGCAACTGTATCTCTCTCTCCCTTTAGTAACTCTAGATAGACAAACAAAGCCATTTGTTCCTCTTCCTTAACCTTAGAACCATCATGAGCAAATAATTTTACAAATTCTAAATTTTGGTCAAATATAAAGCCAATATCTGCATGATGTGACACAACAAATTGAGAAAACTCTTCTTCTGAAAAAGTCGAAGGAGCTGTCACAATATGCGCATTTAAAGTATGAAATAAAAGCTGAATCGCTTCAACGTTTCCTTTTTCAATGATTGCTATTTTCCATGAACGATTGCGAATAGGACTGACCTCAATAGCAGAGGTTAATCGATTAATATACTGTTGTTCTGCTGCTATCTCTCTTGCGTATCCTCCTACATCTTCATACGATGCTAAGTGATAAGAGTCTGAAGCTATCGCTTTTTCCATTTCACGTATTTCCTTAGAGTGAAGAGGTAATCCCTTCTCCCCATAAAACTCGAGTGTTATATTTCTTGGATTTTCCTCATCCACCTTTATGAACAGACCACCAGCCCCTTTTTCATGCTCTACAACTGCACGGAAAATGGGCAGGGCTGTTTTTCCAATATCACGAATATCCTTTCCTGTCGCCTGAATGCTTTGCGAGATCGATAGCTTTAATAAATTGGAGAAGGCATGACCGTCTGCGGCTAAATAGATGTTTTTATCTTTTTTTACTAACCCACCAAATGCTAAACCTACCTTTGAAACAAAGTCTGGTGTCATCTCTACATTAGCCGTACCCTCAAGTCGATGTCCTTTAAAAAGAGAATTCACTACTTTTCTTTCATTCCAAACTAAAGATTGAGAAACGGTTAATCCTGCTAGAATTTTTTTATATGGCCAAAGCTTAACATCAGGTCTTATCGTCACTCTTTCATCAATGTGAACATGCGAGCCAATGATTGCTCCTTCATACATTTGAGCATTGGCATGAGTTTGCGTCTGTTCACAAATCGTTACCCCTCTTATTTCATTCTGTTTTCCTATATAAGTATGATCCCAAACAATGGAATGCTTAATCGAGGATAAATGATCGACTATAGTATGTGAACCAATTACCGCAAAAGGACCAATTTTTGCTCCTTTTTTGATTTTCACTTTTTTACCAATATAGACAGGCTCAATCAATTCAACCCCATCTTCAATGTTGCTTTCACGGTCAACCCAGGTTGAAGCTCCTTTTAACTTACCTTGTAGTTCGACCTTCACTTTACCATTCAACATATCAAATTGTGCTTGGCGATATTGCTCAATATTACCGATATCAGACCAATAGCCCTTTGCGTGATACCCCATAAATCTTTTATTCGATTTTAGTATTTCAGGAAAAACATCTTTACTGAAATCTACCATTTGATTTCCTTTAATATAATGAAACACTTCAGGCTCCATAATGTAAATTCCAGTATTCACCGTATCACTAAATACCTCACTCCAATTTGGCTTTTCTAAAAAACGAATAATTTCATGTTCTTTGTTCGTCATAATGACGCCAAATTCTGTAGGGTCCTCCACTTGTTTCATTAAAATAGTGACTAAGCTATTTTTTTGATGGTGAAATTCAAGGCTATCACTTAAAGAAAAATCGGTTAGCGCATCACCACTAACAACCACAAATCGTTCATCTAAAAAGGATTCCGCTTGTTTGACGCTTCCTGCAGTGCCTAAAGGTGTCGTTTCTTCAAAATAGGTTAATTTCACACCAAAATCAGATCCATCCCCAAAATAATCTTTAATTTCATCAGGTAAATATTGAATGGTTACAGCGATTTCGGTAATTCCATATCTTTTTAACCACTCAATACTATATTGCATAACGGGCTTTTCTAATAATGGGACCATTGGTTTTGGTCTGTTACAAGTTAAAGGTCTAAGTCTTGTTCCTTTTCCACCTGCCATAATGACACCTTTCACACTACCGCCTCCTCTATGGTTTTGCTATTAGATTAGTTGATAAGCATTGTTCCATTTCTTTTAACGTTTGATCCGCAATAGTACCCCAATTATATTGGTGCTGTACTTCATATAAAGCTTCTTCAACTAGAGACTCTCTTAATAACGGATCATGATATAAAGTCTGTAATTGATCGATTAAACTATCCACATGCCCTGGTATCATTTTTAATCCATTTTCTCGATGTCGAATGATATCTGCAAAACCACCCGTATCCGATACAATCGTTGGTCTACCTGCCGCCATCCCTTCTAATGCCACAATACCGAAGGGCTCATATAAGCTTGGAAACAAGACGGCATGACAAGATAAAAACGCTCTATTCCTTTCTTCATCTGTAACAAATCCAAGAAAGTCTATATAATTCTCTAGATTTTTCTCCTTTATCAATTGGCGGTAATAATCAAGCATTGGCCCTTTCCCTGCAATTTTGAAGGTAAATGGCAGATTTTGATGCTTAATTTTTTCCGCTGCATAAATGATGGTTTCAAATCCCTTCTCTTTTACGATCCGACCGACCGAAAAAACCGTCATTGTTTGATTAAGATGAGTATGATTGATTTCATTCCTTTGTAAGCTTTCATACTCAACACCATTTGGAATAATGGCTATTTTTTCTTTTGGTAAGGAGAAAATGTCGATTACCTCTTTATACATATAGCGACTACAAACGATTAGTCGATCGGCTTCATAAGTAAGCTCCCATTCCTTTTGATTAATATCAAATTGCAAAGAGTTATGAATGCCATGATTTCTTCCATGCTCCGTAGCATGTATGGTCACAAGAAGGGGCTTTTGAAGCTGTTTCTTTAACGACTTTGCCGCTACGCAAACGAGCCAATCATGTGCGTGAATGATATCAAAGGTTATCGCTCGTGATAACTTTTCAACCGCTGCTACCATAGCAAAATTTAAGCTTCCAACCCAATCGAAAAAGTTTTCTGCTTTTGGCTGATAGGATTTTATGCGATGTACGTGAATATCCTGATTTCGTTCATAAGCCGGATATCCCTCAATATGAGTGGTAATGACATGTACTTCATGACCTTTTTTTACGAGCTTCTTACTTAAATCAAATACATGCCTTGAAAGTCCACCAACCATCATTGGAGGAAACTCCCACGACAGCATTAGGATTTTTTTCTTTCCTTTATTTGGGTTGTGCTCATAATCAATCTTCTTTTGACTATACTGATCATGCTTAGAAAGGAACATTTGCTCATCTATCTCGATTAAAAAAGGAAATTGATTTTCCATTTCTTCTAAATAAGATGAAGTTAACTTACCTGTATACAGTTTTTCTTGTAAGTCATTAAATCGCTGTAAATGTACACTAAACCGTTCGTTTGCATATTGAGAAGCACTCTGATTATCTAATATGAATGCCCAATCACTACTGACTGCCAGCATCCATTCTCTAACCATTTGCTGCATGGCCCTTTTCTGTTCGTGATGAGGATTTGAAAAAAGAGCAAGAGCCTGAATAAGCTTTCTCTCCATTTGGTGATAATGTCGATAAAGAAAAGCATTTTTTTCATTAAGCCATACTTCACCATAACCGTCCCTTCCCCAGGTAGAAAAAGAAAGATGAGAGGTTGTAAAATCATAATAATGCCGATGAACGAACTCCTCTGGGGTAATAAAGGATATCAATTCTTTTCCATTTGTTAACAGTGCCTCAATCCATTCAGGCCCCTCAAACCACCAATGTCCAAAAAGCTCTGCATCAAACGGTGCGACCATCAAATAGGGTGGATAATGTTGATCGCCATGTTTGTTTACTTCTTCATTAATAGAGTAAATATAATCGTAGGAATGTTGCTGGACTTTGTTCATCGCCCATTCTCTTACATAATTCTCCTTCTCCTCCGTCTCATGAGAGGTTACTCTTTTGAATTTGAGCCCCGTATCCACTCTAATGCCTTCTGGATGTACAAATGGCTTTATATAATTCCAATCTCTGTCATAGCCGATATCTCGATAAAATTCTCGATAATCAACATCACCTGGATAGCCAAATGTTGAACTCCAAACCTTACTTGATAGTGCTGTATGCCTCGGAAACATGACTAATCCGTGTGGTGAATAAATAGGCGCTCTACTATCTTTATCTGGTTTTGGATCAGCACTTAATATCGCATGCTCGTCAACAAAGGTATAGCGGATACCCTCTTCTACTAAAATTTTATCGATACCTGGAGCAAAAGCACATTCTGGCAACCAAAAGCCTAAAGGCTTTTCATTAAAATGCTTTTCAAAGCAACGAATACCCTCTCTTATTTGGGAACGCACTCCAGCTTCACTTTGTACATAAGGCAAGAAAGCATGAGTGGCAGCTGAAGTCATTAACGTTACCAGTTTTTTTTCCTTAAGATCACAATAAGCATTCAGAATATTCCGATTATATTTTCGAAAATAAGTCTTTATTTTATGAAAACGGCTTTGATAAAATTCAACCAGCCTTTGTTGCTCCTTTTCTTCTGTATGTTCTAATTCTTTTTTAATCAGCTTCTCTGTGTTTTCTAGATGTTTCCAATACCGCTCTTGTATTCTTTGATCCGCTAGCATCTCCATTAGAGGAGGTGAAAAAGAAATTGTCACCGCTCCTTTTACCTGAGCTGATTCTAAAGCCCAAATTAAGGGAATATATGTTTCAGTTAATGCTTCAAATACCCAACGTTCTTCTAATCGGTCTTCCTCTAAATGACAAACATAAGGAAGGTGAGCATGAAGAACAAGCGAAAAGTAACCTTCCTTCATCTTCCAATCAACTCCTATTTCACAAAATCATAATAACTGTACGAGCTAAAGTTTTCTAACCATTCTACCTCTTGTACTTGTCCTGTTTTCCAATTATGAACGCTTTGCTCTAATAAGCCTTTTTCAGTCTCCTTCAAACGAGGAGTATCAATTGGATTTGACCGTAAAACGGTTAAAATACGCTTTTGTTCCGTTTCAATCGCAAAATCGACAATATATGTCCTACTAGGCTTTACACCCGTAATAAACCAATTATTCGTCATTTCGGGTAGTGAAATACATTGATATTGGTGAGCGTTGTGTCCATCAAAATGAATCGCTGTAATATCATAAACGATTAATTTCTTATCGATATTCGACCATTTCTGGCGCAGGTGATGCTCTAGCATATGTTGAGTTGATTGTTTAAAATCCCAGTAGGTATATAAAACAAAGGAATTTTTCGAAAAGAGTGAGATTTGATTTTCGTCATAAAATGAAGGTGGCTCTTGGTAGGCTTTGCATAAAGTTTGGTTGTGTGGTAATATTTGTTTTTGTTGCTGATTGATGAATGTTTTTTCTAGTGTTTGTTGAGTGTGAGGATTCTGCTTTTGGTATTGCTCGTGAAATTTATGATAACGGTATTGAACTTTTCCTACTGTCGTTCCTAATTTTTCAGCAATTTTACGAAATGAATAGCCTTTCTCTCGTAGTTCAATCACTTCTTCGATCAGATCAACCACCTCCTATTTTTAAGTTGTCTTTTTTTACATTACAAAGTTAAACTATCTATTTCTTAAAGGTTATTATTATCATACACGGTAGATCAACAAATAAAAAGATCGGAACTTTGTCGAAAAATCACAATAGCCTTAAATCCAGCGTTAAACCTAAGAATAAAAATATTTCGACATAAAAAACAACTGGAACTTTGTCGAAAAACCACTCGTCTCATACGTAGATTATTGTCGAGATGTCGATGTTTCAGCTGTTTTTATTTTCTCTAGCCTGTTTAAAGCGTTTACATAAAAATTCTTATATTTTTTGTTGGAAAAAAGTTTGTTAGTTTTTCTTCCTGTCATTTAATTTCATGACAATAAACCGATATAAACAAAAAGACGTGTAAAGTGTGAAAGGTTGTGTCACTATGCCATGGGCTATATTAGCATTACTGATTTTTGCCATTTTATTAATCATTCTCTCCTACTTTCGTGAAGATCGAACGAAAACACTAGCAAAAGAGCTTGATGAGCTAACGATTACTCATATGCAGGATGTTTATCAATTAAAAAAGCGCTTATCTGAGCTCGAAAGCCAAATCATACTACCAGACAAAAAAAAGCCCGCACATAAAAAAACAGCTCGTGCAAAGCTGACAGAGGATGTTTTTTTCTATTATACGAAGGGATATACGCTCGAACAAATTGCATCTGAAACCAATTTAACAAAAGATGAAGTCACCTCGATTATGAAAAATGACAAAATCTAAAAAAGCATTTGTCTTGTTGACAAATGCTTT
This sequence comes from Alkalihalobacillus trypoxylicola, assembly GCF_001590785.1. GTDB lineage: Bacteria > Bacillota > Bacilli > Bacillales > Bacillaceae_D > Alkalihalobacillus > Alkalihalobacillus trypoxylicola. The sequence goes on along the minus strand of NZ_LTAO01000012.1, from coordinate 345,068 downwards.
TTTTCTTATTCATCTTCATTTTCAACAGGAGTTGCACCCTGTCTTGATTCTTTTAAGTCGAAATAGTGATTGATCATATCTGCACCAATTTGCTGACTAATTTGTGATGCACCTTGAGTTACTACACCCGGAACAACGATTGCATAAGCAATTTCGGGATTATTGGCTGGTGCATAACCAACAAGCGCTTGATTGTTTCCATCTCTCGTTGAACCATCTCCAACCGTTACCTTCACCTGAGCTGTTCCTGTTTTGGCCGCATGACGAAAATCATGATTAACCATCGTCTCTAAACGATAAGGGTTGTTTGGTCTACTACTCGCCGTTCCTTGGCTACTATGAACGACTCGCTCTAATGCTGATTGAACATTAGAAATCATTTGATCGGACATATCAACTCGATTAAGAATCGTTGGTTCATTTTTTTTAATAATCGCCCCTAATTCATCCTTATTTGTTGAAGGCTCGCGAATTTCCGAAACGAAATAAGGCTGCATACGATAGCCGCCATTAGCAATCGTCGAAATATATTGAACCATTTGTAGTGATGTATACGTATCAAATTGACCTATCATAAAATAGCCTAAATTACCAGGCAATGCATACCCACCATTTAATCCGATTGCCGAGGATGGTAAATCAACACCTGTATCCACTCCTAAGCCGAATTGATTAAAGTAATATCGGACTGTATCAAACACTGGTAAATAATTATCCGGATTAAAGCTTCCGTTATATTTCGCAAGTCGTAGGGCAATTTCGACCATATAAATGTTCGAGGAGCGCTCTAACGCCGTTTGATAGTTGACATTACCCATTCGAGTAACAGATTGAATCGTAGCACCTGGAAGAGTAAGCGGTCTATCATTTACATACGTTCCTTCCGTCATAACACCGGTTTGAAAGCCGGTAAGCACCGATGCCGCCTTGACGGTTGAGCCCATTTCAAAGCTATGATTGATGACCCCATTATAATCAAAATAAGCTTCTTCATTGACAGGGTTATGATAGCCAGCTAAACCAAGGATTTCTCCTGTAGTTGGATTCATCGCAATCGCATAAGCACCGCGATCATAAATAAAGCTTCGTGCTCCTGCGTTTACATGCTTTTCTAAGCTCTCTTCTAGTAGCTGCTGGTATTCCATATCAATTGATAAAACGAGGTCATTACCACGACTACCTAATTTCTCATTCGTCTCTCGGTTTGTTGTATTGCCACTCGTTGTCGTAATATTCTCAACGACCGCTTTTTCGCCTCGGAGCGCATCCTCATATTGAAGCTCTAAAAAGCTTGTGCCTACTAAGTCAGAACGAGCATAGCCTTTCGCTAAATATGAATCAATTTGCTCTCTCGGAATCGCACCTGTTCTACCGAATATCGTATTTAACGTATCTCCATACACATACTTTCTTTCTGAATCTCTTAAAATATCAATTCCAGGCAAATCATCTAATCGCTCGGACACGATGTGGGCTTCTTCTGCCGTAATATCCTTTTTGATTCGCTGTGGCGTATTCGCATAACCACTTGCCATCTCTTGATAAATAGCAATCACTCGTAGCTCTTGCTCTGTTAAATTTTCAATTTCTTCTTCTGGTATTAAGTCAATTTGCAATCTAAAAATCTGATTTGGTTCGAGACCTTTGAGATCCTCCTCGTCCTCGTCTTCGGTAAGAGCATTTACTTCCTCCACCGTCTTACGAGCGAGCAAATACTCTCGCTTAGTAAAGTCTCTCACACTATCGGTTTCAATATCAATGAGCTCCTCTATCTTCTCCGCTAAAGCAATCATTTCTGGAGCTCTCGTTTGTTGGGAAGGATTCGTATAGGTTAGCGATAGGACTAATTCATTATCTACGACAATTTGATTTTGACTATCATACATAATCCCTCTTGGAGCATCAATTCTAGCTGTTGAATTACTCGTTCGTTCCAATTCTTTTAAGTACTCTTCCCCTTGAACAATTTGAACAAAGCCAAGCCGTAATATAAGAATGGAGAACAATATAAAAACACCAAAAAATAATACATTTAATCGAACTGGGATTTGCCTTTTCTTTCTTGGCTGCTTCTTTTTTTCCAACTCATTCACCTCTTATTGCTTTAAAGTCCCACTTACTTTCTATGTATACAAAACAATAGACACCTAATATAAAGGTGCCTATTCATCACTTCTACAGTCAAAACCCGCGTATGCCGTTGCTAACGTTGTTTCATGAACCTACACTCGTAGGTGGGTGCTCGCAGAATATCGTTCAACGTCCAAAGTAATTGGCATGTTGTCTAACATTGCATATAAAGCTCCCTTTTTGAAAACAAGGTTCGAAACAAAATAAAGCTCACTAACATGGCAGGCTATTCCTTGTTTGTAGTTTAAATTATAACATAATGATCGACTCTGTCAAAGGGACAAGACCTTCCTTATTGTGTCGATTTTATTAAACCGTCGTGCCTCCCGTACTTCCGTTTTCACCGTTTCTTTGTGTCGAAAATGGGACTGGTCTTCCTTCATTTGGTTTTGGAAAACGGATATGCCGAACAAAGAAATAAATGACGGAATGTCCTGCTCCCAAAATTAATAAAAGAATGGGAATGGCTTTTTCTTCTGGAAAAAAAGAAATCGTCAAAATAAACGCTAACACTGAAATCATTCTCCCCAAATTTAAGAATACCTCACGGACTACAATATATTCAATTCGCATTTCTGCCGCTTTCCATGCCTTCCCTATCACATCGTAGGTTAAAGACAAATACGGCACTAAGAGTAATGGATAGGCAATTGAGATCACCACTCCATAAGTAATTAGAAGGGGAAAAGACAGCTTAAATGCAATAAGGAAAATTGCTGCATACAGAATAATCCCGCCTAATAAAATTGATTTTTTACGGTATTTGGGTTTTACAAACCTTGTGACTACATAATAAGCACAAAATTGGACAGCGGAGGCAACCAAACCATATGTACCTAATGCAAGCTCACTTTGCGTAACAATATAAACCCAGACCGTAATTACAAACATAAAGGTTCCTTCTCGTAAACCTTGAAAGAAATGAGCATGAAGAATGTGACGCCAGTTTTTATTATTTTTCCGCTCCTGCACAATTCTCTTGAAAAAGAACTGGCCTTTTGCCGATCTTCTTTTTAGTAAAAAGCTTAATAAAACGGAAAGTACAAATAAACCTAATGAAACAGCAAAAATGACGGTATAGCCAGTAAACTGCTCCATTCTTGTAATGACTACACCTGAAAGAATGGGACCAATCATTCCTGCAAATGAAGTAAGCAGACCTAAAAAGCCATTAAAAAAATCTCTCGTATCAGGTTCAGTTATTTCAAAGGTTAACACATTAAACGCTAACCAATAAAAGCCAAATCCGGTTCCTATTAAAGCTCCTAGGAGGATTAAGTATTGATTGGCTTGCGTTCCTAAAAAGAGAACCGTAAAAAAAAAGATCGATAAAAAGATAACCCCTAAGCGTAACACAATAATTCGATCAAACTTCTTCGCCCAACGGCCTGCTAAAATAAAAGTAAGTAGTTGAAAAATGACCGAGCTTAAATTATAAAGCGCCAAGTCAATAAATTCACCTGATTGCTTCCATAAATAAACGTTTACAAAGGTATTTGATAACGCAATACTTAAAGCATACAAACCACCAATAACTAAAAGCAAAATCAAATCCTTTGTTACTTCTACATCCCCTATAACTTTTGTTAGTAAGGCTTTTTTCAAAAGCTCCACCACCTTCAAACTTAGTTTGTTCTAAGAAGATAGCGTTATACTTTCCAAATAATTGGTATTTAAAAGAGTTAAAAAGAGAAATCTCTTCATTCTTAAACTTTATGAATGATAAAAAAGAGCTACCCTTAAAGTCAGTTTCCATGACTTTTTTAGGTAGCCCTTTGCTATAAGCGAATGGTTATTTTGCAGCTTGGTAAAGCTCTTCTACTTTATCCCAATTTACTACATTCCAGAATGCACCAATGTAGTCAGGACGACGATTTTGATAGTTTAGGTAATAAGCATGCTCCCAAACATCTAATCCAAGAATTGGCGTTTTGCCTTCTGATAATGGAGTATCTTGGTTTGGTGTGCTTGTAATTTCAAGCGAACCGTTAGATACAACTAACCATGCCCAACCAGAACCAAAACGGTTAGCAGCTGCATCAGCAAATTTTTCTTTGAAAGTGTCTAGGCTTCCAAAAGTAGAAGTAATAGCGTTGGCTACTTCACCTTTAGGCTCGCCACCACCATTTGGAGAAAGAAGCTCCCAGAATAATGTGTGGTTAGCATGTCCACCACCATTATTTCGAACAGCTGTGCGAATGCTTTCAGGAACAGCGTCTAGGTTCGCTACTAGCTCTTCAATGCTTTTGCTTGCTAGTGCTTCATGCCCTTCAAGTGCTGCATTTAATTTTGTTACATATGTTTGATGGTGCTTTCCATGATGAATATTCATTGTCTGCTCATCAATGTGAGGTTCAAGTGCGTTTGCTGCATAAGGTAATTGTGGTAATTCGTATGCCATAATAAAATCCTCCTTAAATGTTCATCAAAATTTTAAATTCCAGCTGACTTTCTAAACAAAAATGTTTATTAAGTCTGGCAATTATTACATTATCAGAGTTTCTGATATTCTGCAATCCTAATGCTCATTAAATTTTAAAAAGTTAACTTTTTTTATTTTATTTGTTACTTTGTTTCCTCGTTTACTATTCCCTTATCCGATCGTTTTCAATCCTTTTTATGATCAAAAAAAGCCGTCAATCATGACGACTTCTTTAAAACGGAGGAAGAGGGATTCGAACCCCCGCGCGGTTTAACCCGCCTGTCGGTTTTCAAGACCGATCCCTTCAGCCGGACTTGGGTATTCCTCCAAAAACAAGATGGTGGACCCTGTAGGACTCGAACCTACGACCAATCGGTTATGAGCCGAGTGCTCTAACCAACTGAGCTAAGGGTCCATGCTGTATATGTATGCTTGTAAGTAGCGGCGGAGGGGATCGAACCCCCGACCTCACGGGTATGAACCGTACGCTCTAGCCAGCTGAGCTACACCGCCTTATTATGGCTCCACAGGTAGGACTCGAACCTACGACCGATCGGTTAACAGCCGATTGCTCTACCACTGAGCTACTGTGGAATAACGACAAGAATTATATTAACATGATGTTGATAATTAAGCAATACTTTTTTCAAAAAAACTTTTTCCAACTTCTTTATTAATGTATCATACGTACTAAAAAACAACAAGTACGAGTTCACAATACGATTAAATTAGTTTTATATTAATTGTCGCATTTCATTTAAATTGATATGATAATTGAGGTGCTTTACTTTTGAAAGGAGAAACCAATGAGTTTTTTTTCACTATTTTATCAAACCTTGTACAAATTTAAGGTGATGGCATATAGTCGACTTTTACCTATTACAAAAGCTATCCTTCATGTCACAATAACAGTAGCTATAGCTTGCCTGCCTTTCATCATTTTATTAGCTGTTTCTTTAACTCACCATTTAAATCAATTAAATACGTTAGTAGAAAATGAATTGCCCCCTTTTACCATTCAATGGAATGAATTAATAAGCGAGCAAGTCGAACCTACCATTGAATATTCTGATACGACCGGATATTTAATTTTCGACCCTCAAAATGACCTGACTCTAGAAAACTTACATGATTATGAAAAAGGCGTTGCTATTCAAAAAAACGGTCTCGTTTCCTTTGATAGTGGAGAAGCTCAAGAATTCTCTTACGCGATTTTAGGAATTCAAGAGATGACTAGTATTGAATTAAAAGAGCAAATCTCCAATTTAACAGGGTTCCTCCCTGTTTTAATACCGGTTATTTCTGTTCTAATATATGCCGGGTTACTCGGACTAGCTTTTTTAGGAATTAGTATCCTAGCACTCCTAGGTCCTTTGTTAAAAGGAAAAAGAACATTTTTAACTTATAAACAAATTTGGAATATTAGTGCCTTTTCATCAACAACACCGATTATTTTATATGGCTGGCTTGATCCCTTTATAAGTCTTCAGCCCATTTTTCTAGTCATAATGGCGATATTCTTCATATTTATTGCTATTCGACAAATTCCTTTACCCAAAACGAAAAGACGCCCCATACAAAAGCACACTCAATAATAGTTAGAGACAGTAATAAAAAAAGTGAAATGGAGCGAACTCCATTTCACTTTTTTGTTTTGTTTAAAAACGAATTACTCTACTTTTTCAGTATCCTGAGTTTCTGGTGCTGGTTCGTCCTCTAGTTTTTTTATTAGGATTCTTGTTCCATCAACAGAAACAACTTTTACTTTCACATTCGCTTCTACCCAATGAGCGCCACTTGTTGCACTGTAAGCTTCTCCTTCAATTTCAACTGTACCTGTTGGTCTAAAAGGACTTAGAGTAGTTCCAGTTTTATCAACCAGCTCTTTATAGCTTTCGTTTAATGAATTGTATCCCATATCACTTGAAAGCTTATTTTTTAATGTCATCTTATCCCACATATGTCTTGAAGGAAATACTTTAAGGAATAAAAATGCTCCAAAAGCTCCCATTAAAAAGCCCATCGATACTAATAATCCGTATATAAACGACGGTGACGGTATCGCAAGCCCAGCAATCATCAATATTAAGCCGATCATCGCAACTGTACCATCTGTAATAAACTTACCATCAATCATAATGAGCGTTAATCCGACTACATATAAAATGATCACCCAAAAGCCTGTATCTCCTGTTAAGTGATAGGAAAAGTACGTAGCCATAATGGCAATACCTAAAATCGCAAATAATCCTTTTGCTTTAACAAGAAGCTCACCAAACAAAAACAATGTACCTAATAAAATGACAATAAAACCAACTGCTCCATAATCTAGCCATTCCATCAGCTCTCAACCTCCTTTACTACATATACGATGCAAAATCATTTTTGTTTCATCTTTTATACATTTATTATAGCAGTTCTTTTTCTTGCTTTATAGGACAAACAAAAAAAAGAGGGATAATCCCTCTTTTTATTATGAACTAAACCATCCTCTAATGGAATCAATGATGCTTGAGAAAAAACCTAAAACTCGATCAATAAAATTACGCGTTTCTTCACTACTTAAAATATCATCTAAATTCTCTCGAACTTTTGAAATTTGATCCTTTACATTCTCCCAGTTAATATCTAAATTTTGCATACGCATAAATAACGAAACTAACCCATCAAGTTCTTGGTCTGTAAGTGTCACTCCAAGCTGTTCGGCTAATCTTCTTATTAGTTCTCTTAAATCGTCTTCAGATTCGACTGGATTATTTGCAATCTCTTCTTTAATTTGATTCATTAATTCTGTTGCTTCATCAACACCAATCGATTCACCAAGTTCAGATGTTTTAACAATTTCTTCGTTTGCGATTTGTTTTTGTTCTTCAGGTATTTCCTGTTCAGTTACCTCTTCATACGCTTTAATTAAGCCTGTTAATGCTCCCGTTCCCGACACAGAAAACGGTGCGGTCACATAAACTTCAGCATCCTCTACTCCAGCCGTAATGAGGGCATTCGCGTACATTCCTTCAGAAACCCAATAAATATTATTAGTATCTACAACAATTCCATCACCACTGCCTGCTAACGTAATTTTAGAAGAGGAAATGGCTCTTGTACCTATTGTTTGTGCATTAACATATTCACCTAGATATTGGTGCTCTTCTTGATTCGAAACGTAAATAATTTCAACTTCACTTTCCTTCACACCCATATCATCTAAAACAGTTTGCTTCTGTTCAGAAGTTAAGTCTTCACCTAATGTCACAATGACCTCACCTTCAATTGCATCAGCTAGCGCTACTGAAGGTAATAATAAAGTTAGAATTAATAAACTTAGAAAAATTGATTTCGCTCTCTTTATCATTTCATCGACCCCTTTTTGCAGTTTACCTGCTTGACTCATTTTTCCTTCTACTTATAAATGAGCCTTACTCTTAGGAAACATTTTTTTACAACAAAATAAAAGGGTCTTTTGACCTAAAAACACTCTTTTAACATTTGTAAAATTGTAAAAAGCATAGGCTTTTATCTCCATAAAATATCAAACTCTTTCAAAGATCGAAGATTATGCTTCTTGCATCCATGATTTATCGGGCTCCAAATATGTAAGCAAAAACAATAAACTAACACCGATAATCGCTAATGAATAAAATTGCATGCGCAGAACATTCTCAAGCCACTGACCAAATAACAACGGACCCAATGCTACTCCAAGAAATCTAATCATCGAATACCAAGTAAATGCATAGGCTCTATCTTTTGATGCAAGTTGACTTGCCATCCACTGACTTGCCAAAGGTAAAAACATTCCAAAGCTCAACGAAAAGACGGAAAGGCTAAGCAGCAAGCCAAAAAAAGTATTCCATAAAATTTGAATAATAAAAGCTAGCACCATACAGCTTACCGTCACTTTCATAGCAGAAAGGATATTTTCTGGTATTTGAAACATATAGCGACCCATAAAAAATGTGGAGAGAGTAAAGATAGCTAAAGGCAGTGCAAATAGAAAACCTTTTATCATTAAGTGCGAGAAATGCATAGCTTCCATTTGGAAGGAAAGAAAATAAAGCCAGCCGAATAATAAAAACATTCCACTACCACCAATTACAAAAATCGGCAAAACTAAAAATCGATTTTCAAGCCAGAAATCCAGAACACTAAATTCTTTTTTATCTTTTATAAGCTGATGGTCTTTTTGTTTATTAGCAGAAAATAAATAGCTCATCGCAGCAAAAGTGATAAGTACAAAAAACAGAAAAACCATTAGACTGTAATACCAGCTGGCTAGCAACAAAAGAAATGACCCGATTAATGGACTCACCACCTTCGCTAACCCATTAAATGCTTCTATAATCCCTAATACTTCTCCTCTTTTTCTACCTTCATACCAATTTGCTGCGATCATCATAGCTAATGGAGTTATTAACCCAGCTCCAACACCTTGAATAAAACGTCCAGTCAATAAAGCTACATAGGAAGAAAGAATTAAAGATAACAAAGAGAGAACAATCCCCCCTATGATGACTATTAACGAGATAAAAATAAAGGCTTTAAGAGACAGACGCGATAAAAACCATCGATTCATTGGAATGACAAGAGCAGCCGGTAAAGAAAAAGAAACTAAGAAAATACTAGCTTCTGATGCTGATAACTCAAATGATTTTTGCAGATCAGGTACTAAGGGTATGAACAATGAATTCCCTAAAACCATAATGAATGGAATCAAGCCTAGTATAGCTGCATGAAAAGTGACCCATTTAGTGTCTTCCATCGATTGAGCTCCCTCCCTCATGTACTTGTCGTTTTTACAAGAAAAATATTCGTACTAAAAATATCCAATTCAGCATAAACTACTACGAGCATCTTTTTTATGAAGAGGAGGACAAGTTATGAAAAAATTATTGATTTTAGCTTTCGTGATTGTAACGATCTCTAGTCTTTATTATGATCTGACGATAGGTACTTTACCCGGAAAAAATGATCAAGTTGCCATCGCTGACGATATACAGCCAGAAAAAGCGGGGAGTAATGAGTTACTTCAAGACCCTATACCCTTTCAAGAAGTCATTGTTGAACCTGGCTATACCGTATTATCGATAGTTGAACATTTACATACTGGCCCAATTCCAGCGACAATCCAGGAGGTCATTTATGATTTCAAGCAATTAAATAACGGGACAGAACCAGAGCATATTCAAATTGGTCAATCCTATTATTTCCCACTCTACGATTCCTAAAGAAGTTTATTCTTGCCAAATAGAGAAGGTCATTGATAAAATGAAACTGTAACTTAAGCGAGTAGATTTACAGTCCTCGTAATAAAAGGAGCGAATGGTCAATGACCGAATTAACACATCGTACAAAAACACGTCCAGTCAAGGTCGGTAATTTGACGATTGGTGGAAATGATGAAATCGTTATTCAAAGTATGACAACAACAAAAACTCACGACGTTGAAGCAACGGTCGCAGAAATTAACCGACTTGAAGAAGCTGGTTGCCAAGTCGTCCGAGTAGCATGTCCAGATATGAGAGCAGCTGAAGCAATTGCTGATATCAAAGCAAGAATCAATATTCCCCTTGTAGTAGATATTCATTTTGATTATAAACTCGCACTTAAAGCAATAGAGGGTGGAGCTGACAAAATCAGAATTAATCCCGGAAATATTGGAAGAAGAGAAAAAGTAGAGGCTGTTGTCCAAGCAGCAAAAGCAAAAGGAATCCCTATTCGAATTGGAGTAAACGCAGGATCATTAGAGCGTAAAATCCTTGAAAAATATGGATATCCGACAGCTGATGGCATGGTGGAAAGTGCTCTTCATCATATAAAAATATTAGAGGATTTAGATTTCCATGATATTATCGTTTCGATGAAAGCATCAGATGTTCATTTAGCAATAGAGGCCTATGAGAAAGCAGCGAAAGCATTTGATTATCCACTTCATTTAGGTATTACAGAAAGTGGTACTTTATTTGCTGGGACCGTTAAAAGTGCTGCAGGTTTAGGTGCTATTTTAAATATGGGGATTGGTAATACGATGAGAATTTCTCTAAGTGCTGACCCTGTAGAAGAAGTAAAAGTAGCTAGAGAGCTGCTAAAAACATTTGGATTAGCCTCAAATGCTGCAACCTTAATTTCATGTCCAACTTGTGGACGTATTGAAATTGATTTAATCAGCATTGCTAATGAAGTAGAAGAATATATCTCAAAAATTAAAGCTCCATTAAAAGTAGCCGTTTTAGGCTGTGCCGTAAACGGACCAGGTGAAGCGAGAGAAGCGGATATTGGGATTGCAGGTGCAAGAGGAGAAGGTCTTCTATTTATGAAAGGGAAAACCGTTCGTAAGGTTCCCGAAGAAACCATGGTTGAAGAATTAAAAATTGAAATTGATAAGCTTGCAGAGGAACATTATGCAAAGCAGAAAGAATTAGAAAAAGCATAAGCTACGCTTATGCTTTTTCTTTTATCCATACTCCCCGAATAATCTAAATAAAGGGTGAAAAAAAGACGGTCAAGATGATTGATAAGGCACCAATCCCTATCGCCCAATTACCAATCGCTTTCGCACCGTAGCGCCTTGAAACAAAACCAACAATGATACCAGCTGCTCCAAGCAATACTGGCAAGAAGAACAGTGAAAGAATAGAGAGAACGATCGCAAAGGTCCCGATACCAAATCCTGACCTTGTATCATTTTCAGCTCTATGCTCCTCTTCGTGACGACTATTTAATGTTTCATCATGAACGGCATCTCCATTTGTAGCCATTCCATTTACTGCCGCAAATTCAGCAGCCGTTTCCTCATTGAAACGGCCATTTTCTTGGTTCACGGCATCAATAGTCGTATCCTCACTTGTATCTTCTTCAACTTTATCCAGTGGACGCGTGTCTCTGCGCCCATCTGCATGAGTATTTAAAAAGGTCAATGATGGATCATTTTCATCCACTAAACGAACTGGATCCGTTTTCTGCTTTTCGTTATTTTCCATACGAATCCCTCACTTTCTTTTTTTCGGGGAGTACTCTTAGTATGGTTTAGAACCGATGAATTATCGCAGTAAATCTTTTCTTCTTTAGGAAACAAGCTAGACCATTTCGCTAAAATCATGTATTGTTAACGGATACGAGTTATTTTATCAGAGGTGATCAACTTGCAAAAAAAACGTTTTGGACTTGATATAGATGGAACGATAACGGATCCCGCTACCTTCATTCCCTATTTAAATCAAGATTTTAAGAAAAATTTAACTTTAAATGATTTAACCGAATATGATTTAACTTCTATTCTTAAAATTAGCGACGATGACTTTTGGGAATGGATGGGATTAAACGAAGGTAAAATTTATCGTGAAGCTCCACTAGCACCTGATGCTCACTCCATTATCACGCAGTGGAATCAAAATCATGAATTAATTTATATAACAGCAAGAAGAAGTCATTTATTTGATATCACGAAAAGTTGGTTTTCAGAGCAAAATGTTCCCTATCAACATATTGAAATGGTTGGAAAGCATGATAAAATAGAGGCAATACGCCAACATCAGCTAGATATCTTTTTTGAAGATAAACACGATAATGCTGTAGCCATTGCCGAGGAGTTTCAAATTCCTGTTATTTTAATGGATACTCCCTACAATCGACTTCCTATTCCAAGTAATGTGATTCGGACAAAAAGTTGGCACGAAGCCCAAATTTGGGTGGACTCCTGGCTAAAACAAAGCATTTTATAATAATGTGTTATTATTGCATACACAAATGGACCTTTCTTCTTTTGACAAGAAGGAAGGTCCTAATTCTTCTTTATAATTGGTAACCTATCAGTAAATAAAGTGGCTTTACCACTAAAATAAGTTAGTTTGGAGTACAGCTCACCCGAAAGTAGAGGAGTGTCTTGAGGAAGCAATTTATATCTTTTGATGCTTATACAAACAGATTGTACCAGACATATCTAAGGCTGACATTGATTACAACGCCCATAAATCTCAAATTTATGCCCAGTCACTTCAAAATCAGAAAAGGTTTTATGACTTTTTATTAACTCCATCGGGCAGCTTTTAATATGTTTCGTTTTGCCACAATCAAGACAAATTAAATGATGGTGATGCTCCTGAGTCGAGCATCGGAAACGAAATTTTTTCTCACCATCTAATTCTGTGGTCTCTAATATATTTAATTGTGCAAAAAGAGATAAATTTCGGTATATCGTATCAAAGCTTAAGCCTGGATACTGTAGATTCATCGCCTCTAATACATCTTTAGCTGAAATATACCTTTTTTCTCTTGAAAAAAGCCTTAACATTTCCTCTCTTTTTCCTGTATGCTTGTAACCTTTTTCTTTTAGCTGATCCATTGCCTCTAAAAGGTTCAACTCTTTCACCCCCTATGAGCTTGCTTTAATCATCCCACTCTGGCCCATTACTTTTTTATTAGTAAGGCTAACCAATATAAACTTGCTACAATACTCCTAAAGCGTTATATGAGAGCTCATCACCTATATTCATAACCACCTAATTTAGCGACTAAGTTGCAAGAATATCGATTAGCAAGAATGACGATAAATCCTCTAAACTTTCAAAACAAAGGAAAGCTTCGAATTTTAAGTATGAACCTCTTCATGCTCATGATTATGAGTAATCATTGAAACCTCATGGCCATAAAAACTAGATAAATCCGGATTCGAAGCAAATTCATGTGAATTTCCATGAAAATGAATCGTTTTATTTAAGCAAATAACATCTGTCACATAATCAGACATTGCCCCAATATCATGAGTTACTAGTATAAGCGTCATCTTTCTCTCTTGATTAAAGTGCCTTAGCATTGAATAAAATTGCTGAACATTTTTAACATCTACTCCAACTGTTGGTTCATCTAATATTAATAGCTCTGGATCACTAACAAGTGCACGAGCGATAAATACCCTTTGCTGTTGCCCTCCAGAAAGCTGTCCAATATTTTGATACGTATATTCTTCCATTCCTACACTTTTTATCGCTTGATGAACTTTTTCTTTATGTGTTTTTTTGAGAAATCGAAATAAGCCGACTTTACCAAAAAGCCCCATTGATACGACTTCAAAGACAGTAGCGGGAAATCCCGTATTAAAACTATTTGCTTTTTGTGAGACAAACCCCACTTTATCCCATTTATGAAATTTGGATACCTTCTCTCCAAATAAGCGAGCTTCACCTTGTCCAGGCTTTAACAACCCTAATATAATTTTCATTAGCGTAGACTTACCTGAACCATTTGGACCTACTAGACCAATAAAAGCTCCCGGTTTTACTTGAAATGAAATATCCTCCAACACATTTCTCGTACCATATTGAAAGGACACGTTTCTAAGTTCTATCGGTGCAATTTGAGACTTTATTTGACTCATTTTTAAGCCTCCTAAATTAAGAATGATTACGATTTAGAACATCTTTTCCTATTATATAGTATTTTAATTTTTTTTCAATCCTCTTGCCCAAAAAACAAAAAAAGCCACAGAGAGCTGTGACTATTATCGAACAACTAGATAATTAAATTGTTCTGCATTTTCCTGTATTTCAACAGCATACCAGCTTTGAGCATTTCCATGCTCTTCAATGTATGCTTCTAATCCATACATCCCACGGTGATAGGCTGTTAAGGCGTAATCCCAGTCTTCATACTTCTCATACAGAAAGCTTAAATATTCAATGGAGAGTTGAATGGAGTATAAAGGGTCGAATAATAGCTTTTGATCATAGTCTAACCCAGCCATATCTGCTATCCAAGGAGCTGTATTTTCCATAAATTGAGCCATTCCATATGCTTGGCCATATCTCGTATGAGGACCGACCAATTCCGGATTAAAGGTGCCTCCCGTTTCTGTCTTTAAAAGCTCATAGACAATGTATGGGTCTATATCTTTTTGTTGGGCTATTTCACCAAGGAATATTCCCCACTCTTCCTGAAATAATCCTTCACTATCTTTATATAGCTGCTTAGATATATTTTTTGATTGTATCCAAGAATGGTAATTGATCGCTATATCTGAATTTATAGGTTGAGTTGAGAAAAATTGTCTCATTTCCTTCATCTCTTGTTTAGCCATATACTGTTCTTTCTCTATCTCAGCTGATATTAATTGTTCCTTCAATTGTTCGTTCTGTACGATGAGAAAAGCTAGCACCATTAATAAGCCAATGGTTGTACTAACGAATAATCGTTGCTTCATATTATTCCCTCCTAAATAAGAGTCATTTAAACAACGTTTATTATCATACAGAAAAATAGAGATTTTAGACAACCTCTATAGTATTTGAAATAACAGTAAATAACATGGAAAGAAAAGAACCATATAAAGAAACTATGTATTAGACTCTTTATTACTAGCAGATTCTAAGAAATACTAGCTATTTCACCATTATTTCACTTCTTACATCAAAAAAGCTTTCTATTAAATCAAGGAAAGCTTAAGTGGTAATTAAAGGTAAGCTTAAAATGACCGTTGTTCCAACGTTAAATGTACTTTCGATTTTAAAGGTTCCTCCATGGTCTTCAATCATTTTCTTACAAAGGGGAATTCCTATCCCTGTACCACTTTCCTTTGTTGTGAAAAATGGTTTTCCTAGCTGTTTAAGCACTTCCTCAGGCATACCCTTGCCATTGTCTTTTACTAATATAAAATACTCATTATCACATATAGCAGTCGTGATTTTAAATTTTCGATTTTGGTTTGATTTACCAAATGCTTCAATTGAATTTCTCAATAAATTTAACATGATTTGTTTAATAATTGATTCGTTTACATTAATGAGTAAAGCCGTTTCTTTTAAGTTCATAGCAAACTCAACATCATGAAGCAAGCACTCCGCTTTCATAATTTCAACTAATGATTTCATGATTTGAACGGGTGATTGAAGCTTACGGTCCATTTTCCGTCTCGAAACAGATAAAAAATCTTCAATGATGGCATTCATTCTATTTAGTTCGGCAAGAATCGTGTCATAATACTTTTGGAAGTCATTTGTTAATTGTGCTAATTGCAAAAATCCTTTAATGACTGAAAGTGGATTCCTCAGTTCGTGTGCTACACCTGCTGCAATATGTGAAACAGCTTCCATTTGGTGATGAAAAGTTAATAATTTTCAAATTGCTTTTGTAATGAGCGATCCTCTATCAAAACATAAACCATTTCTTCATCCTCTAATGGCAATGCCCTTAAATGGAAAATAAACTCTTTATCCTCATAATATTCTTCTTCTAGCTCACCTGATTCTACAGATTCATTCATAAGGTCATAAATCGTTTCCATTAAAAAAGATTGATCCGCTAAATCATTTAATCGATGATAAGAAAGATCTTTTTTTGAAACATCTACAATGTCTAAAAATAGCTGATTCCATTTTAAAACATTATATTGATAATCCATTTTGATAAAGGGAATTCCTATTTGTTCAAGATATTTCATATTATTATTATCCTTACTTTTCCATATTTCATGTGATCGATAACGGTATTGTTCAGTCGTTTGATCCGCAGCCATACTGTTATTGCCTCTAGGGGCACCCTGACCATAGGTATGATGATTTTCCATATTGTAGTCACCCCATTTTCCTATTTCATCAATTTGTAAATATCCCTTAATTTATACATTAAAGAAATATTCGAGATAAAAGGAAGGATTTCCTTTTTTTATTCACATTTTTATTTTTTGCAACATATAATAAAACATCTTGTGTGCGCCCAAAGATTAATAGGAGGTTTTTCTTTATGAATCCCTTTATCCAACAAATGGTAAACAACAAAGTAAATGGAATTACACCGAGAGAACTGCTAACACTATCTAAACAATATCAAGTTCCTTTAAATGAGCAACAAGCTGTTAAGGTCGTTCAAATTCTTCGTTCCGAAAAAATTGATGTATCGAATACAGAACAATTACATCGTATTTTGAATCGTTTGCAGGTTGAAATCGATCCACATGTAGCTAGTGTGGTGCAACAGTTAATGAGCCAATTTTCAAAATACTTATAAGCATAGGGACAACACTCACGAATAAATGATTATATCATTCTAGGTCCCCGCTTGTTCGCTCCCCCAACACACTTCGCGTCCGGTGGTGTGGCGCCGAACTAACTTTTATTAAAAAGTGGATTTCGGCATGGCCACTATTTCCCACTGGAGTCTCCGTGTCTTGTGTCCGCTAGCTTACGTCTTTCATAGGGAATCTATCCCTTCAAAAAACCCTCCTTTTTCCAAAAAAGGAGGGTTCATCGTTCATTATTGATGTTTGCATCCATTATACATTTTTTCGAATTTCTCTAAAGTGATGTTTTAAATCAGATTTTGTCCCAGCCACTTCTAGTTGAGCTTTTTTTCACAAATGCCTAAACAGAGACTATTTTAAGATTGAATAATTTTTTCTTTTAGCTGTGAATCAAATTGCCCCTTTTTTAACATCGCAATCTCGTGTTGATAGGGTGCTTTTTTGTTTTTCTTATCTTCACCAACAAATGGAGTTTCTAAAATTTTTGGGATGCTTGATAGCTGTGGATGATGAACAACATAGTGTAAAGCATCAAAGCCGATATGTCCAAATCCAATATTCTCATGCCTATCCTTACCTGCACCTTGAACATTTTTACTATCATTAATATGAAGAACCTTAATTCGGTCTACACCTATTATTTTATCAAATTCATTTAGGACTCCATCAAAATCCTCTTTTACATTATAACCAGCATCATGGGTATGACATGTATCAAAACATACTGATAAGCGATGATTCTCTTTAACTCCGTCGATAATTCTAGCGAGTTCTTCAAAGTTCCTTCCACATTCAGAACCTTTACCTGCCATTGTTTCGAGAGCTATCTGAACTGAACCGTCAATCGTTAAAACTTCATTTAAACCTTCAATAATTTTCGCAATGCCCTCATCTACTCCGGCATTAACATGCGCACCAGGGTGTAAAACAATTTGTTTTGCTCCTAAAGCTTCTGTTCTTTCCATTTCAGAACGAAGAAAATTAACTCCTAGCTCAAATGTTTCAGGTTTAATGCTATTTCCAATATTAATAATATACGGAGCATGTACAACGATATCTGCCATGCTATTTTCACTCATATGAGCTAAGCCTGCCTCGATATTTAACTCTTCAATCGGCTTCCTTCTAGTATTTTGAGGTGCACCTGTATAAATCATAAACGTATTTCCACCATATGATAAGGCTTCCTCACTTGCTCCAAGTAGCATTTTTTTCCCACTCATTGACACATGAGAACCTAATTTCACGTCCATCTCTGATTTCTCCCTCTATGATTATTTTCCTTTTTTCTTTATTCTTCTCTGTCTTTGATCTTCTTTTTGTTGTTTAAAGCGCGCTTTCTTTTTATAAGCTGGCTTGACCTTTTTCGGCTTTGCTTTTGCTTTTCCGGTACTTCCTTGCTTCGCTTTCGGTTCTTCTTTTTGCTGATTTTTACTATCAGCTGTTTTTGAAGCAACTCTTTTTCCAGGTGTTCCTAATGGCGGCTTATCCAGTTTAATCCATTCTCCTTTTTTAAAATCATGGTAAGTAAAAGTAATTCCCTTACTGATTAATTTTTCTATTGCTTTTTGGTCACTCAATTCGTAAATCGTGTAAGCTATGCCCTCTGCTCCTGCCCTTGCTGTTCGACCGACACGATGAATATAAAAATCAAGGTCCTTCGGAAGTGAATAATTAATAATATGAGTAATTCCCTTTATATCAATTCCTCTTGCAGCTAAATCAGTCGCTACTAAATATTGAAGCTTTAAATCATGAACTTGCTTCATTACCTGTTTTCTTTCTCGTGCCTGTAACCCACCGTGAAGTTTTCCGACGTTTAATTTAGCTTCTAATAACTTCTCTGTAACTAACTCTGCTTCTTCCTTTGTACTCGTAAAAATAATCGCAAAATAAGGATTAAAGGATTGAGCAAGCTCAACAACAAATTGAAGCTTATCACGATGTCTTAATGAAACAAGACGATGGTCTATTTTTTTTACGGTCACATGCTTAGGCTCAACATGAACGTGACGAGGGTTGTCCATATATTTATTTAAGAATGGTTTTAACTTTTCAGGAATGGTCGCTGAAAAAACGAGCATTTGTAATTGACCAGCCATTTTCGCCGCTATTTTATCTACATCCTCAATAAATCCCATATCTAACATCTGGTCAGCTTCATCTACTACTAAGGTGGTTGCTGTGTAGGCTAGAAGAGCATTTTCCTTAATTAAATCATTAATTCTACCAGGTGTTCCTACAATAATGTGTGGTTGCTGCTTCAATCGACTTATGTTTCTTTGCTTATCTGTTCCTCCTACTAATAGTTTAGCAACGACCTTATTCTCTTGTTCATCGTTCTCTAATAAAGAGGATAAAACATCAAATAATTGAGTAGCCAATTCTCGAGTAGGCGCTGTAATAATAGCTTGTACTTCTGATTTACTTGTGTCTAGATTGGTAAGAATCGGCAGTAAAAAAGCTAAAGTTTTACCAGTTCCTGTTTGCGATTGTCCTATCACATCGATTCCATTTTTTATCGCTGGAATTAACCGTTCTTGAATTTCTGTTGGCGCTGTAATATTTTGTGAATTTAATGCTTCTATCAAATATGTTTTCAAATCGAAGCGTGTAAATTGTGTTTGTTTCATTTATTTTCCTACTTTCTACCGTTTCTCTATGCAATTGTTCATTTTATCACACTTTTTATATAAAAAGCGAATCCTCTCTGAAATATTTAGGAGAAATAGAAACCAATATCAAAGTTATTACATATATAGTAATAAGGACTTAGTAGTCGTTATAAAAAGAGGTGAACAATTATGAATCGTTTTTTTGGACCACCACTAACCTCTATTCCGATTCAATCTTCATTGCCAATGCATGCTTTCTCTCAAGCTCCATTCATGTATCCAGGAGCTGGATTTTCAATTCCACCTAGTATGCCTGGAGTAGGAGGTCCAGCTTTAGGTTCTTGGGGAGGTGGTGGAGCTTTAAGCTCTATTGCTCGCACAGGAGCACAAGCTCAAAGAGGAGGAGGATTATTAGCTAGACTGTTTGGTGGAGGTAGAGGCTTATCAGGAGCTGGAAATATAGCTAGCACTTTAGGAAAGACTGGTGGGAGCTCGTTTAATCTTACTACTATATTAGATCATTCACAGAGGGTGCTTGGTTTAACCCAACAGGTAGTACCGATGGTGAAGCAATATGGACCAATTGTAAGAAATCTTCCGACACTCTGGAGAATGATGAGATCAAGTGATGAAGCGACGGCTTTTGAAGGGGTTGATTTAGATAGTTTTTCCTTTCAAGGTGACTCAGTAGAAAATAATCATGATTCTCATCCAGAAAACTCGACTGCATCGTTCGATGATACTCAAAACCATACTCAGAACCATTCTTTCGAAGCAGAAAGCTTTTCAGAAACTACCCTGAATCAAGCTAGCTTTGTAGAGGATGTTAATCAATCAAAAGCTCCTGTTTCTCCTAACGAAAGGCCCTTTGATTCGAAATACAGTCATTCGATTGAGCCAAATATGCCTGTTCCAAAATTATATATTTAATTTCGGGATATTTTTGTTGACATAAAGCTCTTCAAATAGTAAAATTTTTAATTTGTATCTTTTTGTGATATACTAGAAATATTACAGGAATTGGAGGAGTGCCCATGTTTAAAATTGGTGATCATGTTGTTTATCCTTACCATGGTGCTGGAACAATCGAGGACATTGAAGAAAAAGATGTATTAGGTGAAACACTTTCCTACTATGTTCTCCATTTCCCACTTGTTGATGTTAAGCTAATGTTGCCTGAAAGTCGTATTGATCAATCTGGACTTCGTAAAGTCATTGCACAAAAGGAACTAGAAGATTTAGTTCAAGCCCTACAAAATGGACCTGATCAACCTCCTTCTACCAGTCATTTTTCTAGAGATACGGAAAACTTACTGAAAAGTGGCAGTATTATCGACGCTGCGCACCTTATTTCCTCTTTATCCAAAAAACAAACGGAACGTTCGAATGGTCTTCATATTCAAGATAGAAATCACTTACAAAAAGCAAAACAAATGATTGCAAGTGAACTTATATTAATGAATGATATGACTGAGGAACAAGCATATGAATTTATCGATCAATCTTTAATCGATGATCATAGTGCATAATTATTGTCACATTGAACAATCTCTATTATAATATAGGCGTAACAGACAAACCTGTTCCTTTGTTTGAAGGAACAGGTTCTCTCATATTTAGGAGGCCTGCCTGTCATGAAAGTTGTTAAAATTTCACCACGTGGTTACTGCTACGGGGTTGTAGATGCTATGGTGCTCGCTAGACAAGCAGCACAAAATTTAGACCTACCACGTCCTATTTATATTCTAGGCATGATTGTTCATAATCAACATGTAACGGATGCTTTTGAAGAAGACGGAATTCAATCATTAGATGGCCCTAATCGCCTCGAAATCTTAAAAGAGGTTGAAAAAGGAACGGTTATTTTTACTGCTCACGGAGTTTCTCCTGAAGTTCGTCAATTAGCTCGTGATAAAGGATTAACGGTAGTGGATGCTACTTGTCCAGATGTGACTCGTACGCACAATTTAATTCAAGAAAAAACGGATCAAGGCTATGATATTATTTATGTTGGGAAAAAGGGACATCCTGAGCCAGAGGGTGCCATAGGGGTCGCCCCAACAAAAGTACACTTAGTCGAAAATGTTGACGATGTCCATTCATTACACCTAGATACGGATAAGATTATCATTACAAATCAGACAACGATGAGTCAATGGGATGTATCAGAGATTATGAATAGTGCCATTAAACGTTTTCCTCACGCACAAATTCATAACGAAATTTGTATGGCAACTCAAGTACGACAAGAAGCTGTTGCTGAGCAAGCAAAAGAATGTGATTTAGTCATTGTAGTAGGAGATCCTAAAAGCAATAACTCAAATCGATTAGCACAAGTTTCCGAAGAAATAGCAGGGACAAAAGCCTTTCGTATAGGCGATGTTTCTGAGCTAAAGCTAGAATGGTTAGAAGGTGTTGAAACAGTAGGTGTTACTTCTGGTGCCTCTACTCCTACTCCTCTAACAAAAGAAGTGATAACATTTATTGAACAATTTAATCCAGTTGATGAGGAAACGTGGGATCGTCAAAATAAAATTAAGCTTGAAAGAATTTTACCTAAGGTTCGCGCTAAAAAGAAATAGTTGAAAAAAAATGTGAAGAGGCTGAAACAAAAGTTACTTTTAAAGAAGAGCCTATTTCTAAATTTGTAATGGATGAATACTAAATTAACGTTAAAACCCTCCTTTTTTGAAAAAAGGAGGGTTTTTTAAACGGGTAGATTCCCTATAAAAATCGTAGGCTAGCGGATACAAGTTACCCCAGTCGGAGGAAGTGACCATGCCGAAATCCACTAAAAGTTAGTTGACGCTACACCGGACGCGAAGTGTCTTAGGGAAGTGAACAGCCGTGACATAACATATGTGGAGTTCTTCATTCATGCGTAGTGTATCAGCCTTGCTTTTAAACAAACTGAAAAGGGTCTGTATTCACTTTGGAAATGATAACCTCTGTTTGGAAGTGATGATCAGCAATCATTTTTTGAAAGAAGTCACTCATACCCACCTTCATAATTTTTTCTACATGATGACCTGGGTCAATGATAGATAATCCTTCCATCATGACATCATGAGCCATATGATAATAGACATCACCAGTCACAATGACATCTGCTCCCTTATGTAGTGCTGTTGCTAAATACTTATTGCCATCTCCACCTAGTACTGCTACTTTTTTTATCGTTTTATTTAAGTCGCCGACGACCCTTGCTCCATCTACATGAAATGCTTCTTTAACTAAATAAGCAAAATCCTTTAAAGACATTTCCTGAGATATTTCCCCTATTCGACCAAGTCCATAAGTATTTCCTTCATTCTCAAGAGGATAAATATCAAAAGCCGGCTCTTCATATGGATGCGAAGCAACTATTGCCCGAATAACTCGACTTTTCTTGGCTTCTGGTATAATCGTTTCAATTTTTACTTCCTCTACCTCTTCTAAAACATTTTTTTCACCAATATAAGGGTTTGTTCCTTCTAATGGTTTGAAGGTGCCTATTCCTTCCGAATTGAATGTACAATGACTATAAGCGCCAATATGTCCAGCTCCAGCCTTCGATAATGCCTCTCTCACCTCCACCTGATGAGATTTTGGGACAAAGACAACAACTTTCACTAGCTTTTCTGTACTAGTAGGTGCCAATATTTGAGTGTTCTTTAACCCTAAAGCTTTAGCCATCATATCATTGACACCGCCATTGGCAATATCAAGGTTCGTATGAGCAGCATATATCGTTATATCATTCTTTAATGCCTTAGCTATAATTCTTCCTTGAGCTTTTTCAAGATTAATTTGTTTAACAGGACGAAACAATAGAGGATGATGAGCAAAAATAAAATCAACTTTTTCTTCTATCGCTTCATCGATTACTTCCTCTAAAACATCCAAGGTAACCATGATTTTTTTAATTCTTTTATTTAAAGTTCCAAGCATTAACCCATTTTTATCACCTTCAACCGCTAGTGATTTCGGTGCCCAGCCCTCAAAATGTTGAACTAGCTGCTGCGCATGTACATATTGACTCATACTACAAACACTCCTCAACTAATGTAATTTTATTTTTAAGCTCATGAATACGTTCTTTATTTTTCGAATCATGACCCGCCTTCTCAATGGATTGAACAATGCTTTTCCAGTGCTGCAATTCTTGTTTCCATTTTTTTTGGAAAGCAGCCGATTTTTCTTTCATCAAATAAGGACCTAACATCCATTTCTTTTCGACATCCTCAGCATACAGTCCATGCTCATCGCCTCTTGAAGCAACTAGTATTTCATAAATTTTCTCGTCTTCTTCTAATATAGACTCGTGAGTGAGTTTCCACCCATTAGCACTTAACCATTTTCTAATAAATACCGCACCAATATTCGGCTGTAATATAAGGGTTTCTACGGTTTCCAATTTTTCTTTGCCGTTTTCTAATATAGATTGAATAAGAGCACCGCCCATTCCAGCGATTGTAATGACTGTTACTTGATCCTCTATTTCAATGACCTGTAATCCGTCACCCTTTCTAACTTCAATTTGTTTCGTAAGGTTTGAATGCATTACCTGCTCTTTAGCACTGTCAAATGGTCCTTGATTGACCTCTCCTGCAATAGCAGAAAATGTGGGGTCACGATGTGCCAAAAACGTTGGTAAATATGCATGGTCTGATCCGATATCAGCCAATTTAGCACCCTTTGGCACGTAATATGCCACTTTTAAAAGTCTTTCAGAAAGCTGTTTGTCATTCATGTACTTCACATACCCCTTTATCATTTACATTATGTATATCATAACAAGTTCTAATTTTTAGAATCAAGTTTTTTCATTTTTTAACATGACAAAAGCGAGAGTAAATACTCTCGCTTTCAGATTATTATTGATCGGATAATAGATATTGAGCTATTGCATCAGCTTCTACTTCATTCACAGGAATAGCTGGCATACTTTCATAACCATTTAAAATAATGTCCTGAATTTCTTCAACAGAATAAGTACCTTCTAAATTCGAAATATCTGGTCCCATTCCTCCTGTTAAATCTCCGCCATGACAGGTAATACAGCTTTGCTGGGCAAGCTCTTCACCTGCTGTAATAGGGTCATCAATTTCTACTACTTCTTCTTCTGTTCCTTCTCCATTTTCTTCTGCTTCTCGTGCTTCTCGTTCACTTAACCCGACAAACGATAATATCGTAATGAGAAGAAGGCCTACAATGGCAATAATTGCAAATGGAATGAGAGGTTGTCCCTTCATTACTAACCCTCCTTTTAATAATACATAATAAAAAATTTTGACATCATATGTAGATTGCCAAGAAATACCCCTCTTATTGTACTCGAAAAACGTTTTATTGAAAAGGGAATCTCATGGTTTTGCTTATTTTGTCACTTATTTGACCTATCGTATAGCTTTATTACTTATCCTTTCCAAAATGGCTAATCATCACTCATCAAATCGAGACATCGAATCTGCAAAAAAATTTATGATGGAATTTGCATTTCAATTAGAAAATCAGTAAAATAATGAAAAGAATAGTAAATTTTAGAAAAGAAAGTGGCTACTTCTATTAAGAAATAACCACTCTCTTATACATAGACATTTAGACTCTATTCTAAAAAGTCCTTTAGACGTTTACTGCGACTTGGATGGCGCAGTTTTCTTAGCGCTTTAGCTTCGATTTGTCGAATACGCTCACGAGTAACACCAAAAACTTTACCTACTTCTTCCAATGTTCTCGTACGACCGTCGTCTAATCCAAAACGAAGTCTAAGAACATTTTCCTCACGGTCCGTTAGAGTGTCTAAAACGTCTTCTAGTTGTTCTTTTAATAATTCATAAGCAGCAGCATCAGAAGGAGCTAATGCATCTTGGTCTTCAATGAAATCGCCAAGATGTGAATCATCTTCCTCTCCAATTGGCGTTTCTAATGAAACGGGCTCTTGAGCAATTTTAAGAATCTCTCTTACTTTCTCAGGAGTTAATTCCATTTCTTCTGCCACTTCTTCTGGAGTTGGCTCTCGACCAAAATCTTGTAAAAGCTGACGCTGAACACGGATGAGCTTGTTAATGGTCTCAACCATATGAACTGGAATACGAATGGTACGAGCTTGGTCGGCTATGGCTCTCGTAATTGCTTGACGAATCCACCAAGTAGCATACGTACTAAATTTGAATCCTTTATCATAATCAAATTTCTCAACCGCTTTTATAAGCCCCATATTTCCTTCTTGAATCAAGTCAAGAAATAGCATTCCTCGACCTACATAACGCTTCGCAATGGAAACAACAAGACGGAGATTCGCTTCAGCTAATCTTCTTTTAGCTTCCTCATCACCTTGTTCAATCCTTTTAGCTAGCTCAATTTCTTCATCGGCAGATAATAGAGGTACTCGGCCAATTTCTTTTAAATACATCCTAACAGGGTCATTTATTTTGATCCCAGGTGGCACACTTAAATCATTGAGGTCAAATTCTTCCTCTTCTTTTGCTACCTGCTGAACGGAAGGCCCTTCTTCTCCTTCATTTATGATTTCAACACCTTGTTCACCAAGGTATTCATAAAATTCATCCATTTGATCTGAATCTTGGTCAAAGCCAGCCAATTTATCTGTAATCTCAACATAAGTTAAGACTCCTCTTTTTTTGCCGAGCTCCACCAATTGTTCCTTTACTTGATCGATCGACAACTCACCATCCGCTAACGGACGTAGTGGTTTCTCTGCCATTCGATCCCCTCCTTCCATTGTTCAAAAAACGATGCTACCATTCCTACTTCTTATAAAGACTGTAACTCTTTCTTCATCTGAATAATTTCCATTTGAAGCTTGGCAAACATAATCGGGTCATGCTCCTGCTTCAAATTTAGTTGCTTATTATGAATCTCTACCCATTTTGGATAGTTTTCAATCTGTTTTATATAATCTTCAATAACCTGGTCAGAGCTTTCTTCATCTACAGAAAGCATAGCGATTTCCGATGCTAGTCTTTTAATGCTTTCATCCGATATTCGCTGTACAAATGCGCTCGGGTCTGGTTCAAATCCTTCTCCATAATACGCATATAA
Source organism: Alkalihalobacillus trypoxylicola (assembly GCF_001590785.1). Taxonomy (GTDB): domain Bacteria; phylum Bacillota; class Bacilli; order Bacillales; family Bacillaceae_D; genus Alkalihalobacillus; species Alkalihalobacillus trypoxylicola. The sequence goes on along the minus strand of NZ_LTAO01000012.1, from coordinate 318,850 downwards.
ATAAGCAGAAATGGCATGATGCTCATCAAGATTAAATTGACCACCTATACGCTCTCTTACTCTTTCAGCAATATCTTCACTTCGCATCATATGAGATAATAATAACCTTTCAGCATTTTGAAAAGCTGGCAAAAGTCTTTTTTTCTCAAAACTTCTTTTGGCTTCTTTAGGCTGCTGATGATCATTTCTTTGAAAAGTGGATTGCTTTTTTTTCTCACGGAAAATTCGATATTGTTCCTGCTTTAATGCTTCTAGTGATAATTGAAATTCTTCCGATAATTGTCTTAAGTAATGATCCCGTTCAATAGCTTTTGATAATGTAGCTATTTCCGTTAACACCTCTTCAATATATAACATTCGTTCACTTTCATGATTAAGATTTTTACCCTTTCGTAAAAATCTCATCTTAAAAGCCATTAATGTTAAGCTTGCCCCTATTACATCATTTTTAAAGCGCTCTGCTCCAAATTTTTTGATGAAGTCATCGGGGTCATTTCCTTCAGGCATTACTGCAACTTTTACCATACAGCCTGCATTCTCAAGAATGCTAGCAGCTCGCACAGCAGCTTCAACTCCAGCCTTATCAGAATCATAACAAATCGTAACTACCTCAGCGTTACGTCGAATACTCTTTGCTTGTTCTTCTGTCAAAGCTGTACCTAGCGTTGCAATTCCTTGATTAACACCTGCACCCCAAGCAGCAATCACATCAACTGCTCCTTCAAATAGCACAGCAGCGTTACTTTTGCGAATCGCTGGTCTTGCTAGGTGAAAGGCATATAATACCTGACCTTTATGAAATATTGGTGTATCAGAGCTATTTAAATATTTCGGTTTCTCATCACCAATACTACGACCACTAAAAGCAATGACTTTTCCTTGATGGTTCCAAATTGGAAACATCAAGCGATCTCTAAATCGATCATAATATTGTTGGTCAGAATCTCTCTGGCCTAGCAGCCCTGCCTTTTGCATTTCCGGTAAATTAAAATTTCTTTTTTTAAATATCGTAACAAGCGTATCCCAACGATTTGGAACAAAGCCAATTTTAAAATGCTCGATTTGTTGCTTAGTAAAGCCTCGACCTTTCGCGTAATCGAGCCCTATTTTCCCCTCTTCCGATAAAGTCAGAATGTGATGATATAGCCTTGACGCCATTTCGTGTCCTGCCATCATTTCACTATGAGGAATGGAGGTTCGTTCTTCTATAGAAGTCACTTCTTTAGGCAATTCAATTTCAGAGCGTTTAGCCAGATGCCTTACTGATTCAACAAATGTTAAGTTATCATGATTCATTAAAAACGAGAACACATTACCACTAGCTCCACATCCAAAACAGTGGTATAACTGTTTATCTTGTGAGACCGAAAAAGATGGCGACTTTTCACCGTGAAAAGGACATAGTCCTATATACTGCTTTCCTTGCTTTTTTAATTGTACATAATCGCTGATTACATCAACAACATCGGACGATTGTCGAATTTTTTCAACGAGCTCTTCTGGAATTCGACCATTTCCCACTGTCATCACCAAATTTTAAAATTCATGTTAAGTCTTATTATTTCTAGCTTTTTTCTCATTTTCCTGCTCATTTTTGATAACTTTTTCTAGCTCATTAAAAAAAAGTTGTCGATTTTGGTTTGTAAATGCTTTAGGACCTTTTGTTTTCCCTCCCATTCGTCTTTGCTTTTGCGATAGAAAACGATAATCCAAAAGTTGTTGTATCGTCTCTTCCCGATATAGCTCACCCTTTGGCGAAATGACAACGGCATTTTTCGCCAATAAAATAGAAGCTAAAGCATGATCTTGAGTTACACACACATCATTACCCTTGATATGATTCGTGACATATAAGTCAACGGCTTCTTTATCAGTATCTACTGTTACCCTTTTAACAAAGGAAGGTACATTTAATTCATGTGCATATGATGAAACAAAAACAGTTGCTACCTGATACTTTTCAGCCAAGTACAAGACCTCATCCTTAACCGGACAAGAATCAGCATCTACATAAATCGTAAAATAATCTTTATCCATAATAATACATTCAACATCTCCTTCTAAATTCCTGCTGCCGTCAAAAAGAATTTCGTTGAGATTTGTCGAAGAAATAGGTCTTGCATACCTAAAATCCTAATTTTCTTTACTATCATTACCAAAAACACAAGAAAAAACCTTGACTTTTTAAATTTATTTGTTCTTTTTTAAATTATGCCTACTTATGGATAATTTAAAACAAGCAACACAATTCACTATTATACGCAAAAAGTCCAAGCTTGACTAGTAAAACGTTTTGATTATTTTCACTTAATTCACAGCTTGTTAAAGTTGCTTACGAATCATACTATAAATTTGATTAGCTGTTTCTTCTACAGCCTTATTAGATACATCTATTACGGGACAACCGATTCTTTCCATAATTGTCTTTGAATAAGCCAGCTCTTTTTTGATTCGCTCAATATTGGCATAGTCAGCCTCTGCTTTTAAACCAAGTGCTTTTAAACGCTCTGTTCGAATATTAATTAATTTATCTGGGCTTATGGTTAATCCGATACATTTTTTGGGGGATGCTTTGAACAATTCATCCGGAGGCTTAACTTCAGGAACCAATGGCACATTCGCTACCTTTATTCTTTTATGAGCTAAATACTGAGATAATGGTGTTTTGGAAGTCCTTGAAACACCGATTAATACGATATCAGCTCTGAGAATCCCTCTTGCATCACGTCCATCATCATATTTGACCGCAAATTCTATCGCCTCAACTTTTCGAAAGTAATCTTCATCGAGTCGATAAATCAGTCCTGGCTCATATCTTGGCTCAACTTGAACATGTTGCTTAATAGTCGTGAGCATTGGACCAATAATATCTACAGTCCGCACCTCAAGCTCTTTAGCTGTTTCAATTAAAAACTGCTTTATTTCGGGAACAACTAGAGTAAAGGCAATAATTGCATTTGCTTTTGCCGCTAGTCGGACAATTTCAGCAATCGTTTGCTTATCATCTACATACGGAACTCTTCTCAATTCTAAGCCTGCATCTCGAAATTGGCTTGCTGCTGCTTTCACTACAAGCTCTGCCGTCTCACCAACAGAATCTGATACAATATATACGACAGAACGATTTTTGATTTCTTCCATGCTTACACCTCTTTTGGATTAGCAGAAATGAACAGTAAGGATATTTCCTTACTGTTCTTCATTTTTTCCTTTTTTAGCTAAAAACAATTTGCTGAAATTTCGCAAAGGACTCAATAACTTGAGCAAATTCTTTCATTTGTGTTAAACGATTCTGTCTCAATGATTCATCTTCTGCCATAACCATTATCGAGTCAAAGTAAGCATCTATTTCTTCTCTTGAACGGACTAACTCATGAAGTATCCCTTCAAAATCTCCATTTAAATAGGCTTTTTCGACGTTATTTTTAACTGAAACATACTTATCATACATACGCTTCTCTTCCTCTTTTTCAAAAAGAGAGGTGTCTAGATTCCTATCTCCTGTATGCTTCTTAGAAATATTTGTCACTCGACTTAATGACTCAACACTATCTTTGAAGTCTTGATGATCAACTTGCTTCATGATTGCTTCTGCTTTTTTAATCGTATTTGTCACATGACTATAGCTAACAGAAGTGACTGCATCAATTACATCATAGCGACTCCCTTTATCTTGCAAAAGATTCTTTACTCTTAAAAAGAAAAAGTCTAATAGTTCTTTTGCCAATTCTTCACTATCTCTTTTTAATAACCCTTTATCCTTAATTACCTCTAAGCTCATGTTAATTAACTGTTCAAGAGTTATTTCAAGCTTATATTCTACTAATATTTGTACGATTCCGGCTGCTTGACGACGAAGCGCATAAGGATCTTGTGACCCACTAGGTATTAGTCCTATTGCAAAGCATGAAGTAATCGTGTCCATTTTTTCACCAAGACTAACTACGCTTCCAATCAAAGTAGATGGACTTTGATCTCCTGAGAATCGAGGCATATAGTGCTCATTAATCGCCAAACAAACCTCTGCTTCCTCTCCTTGTAGTTGTGCATATTTCTGCCCCATTTTCCCTTGTAATTCAGGAAATTCATAGACCATTTGGGAAACGAGGTCAAATTTACTAATTTCCGCTACACGATTGATTTTTTTAGTTTCTTCCTCGCTTAGTGTGAGCTTTGATGATATCTTTTCTGTCAAAAGCTTCACTCGACGAACTTTATCTGCGATAGAGCCAAGTTCCTCGTGGTAAACAATATTTTCTAACTTACTTAAGGCAGATGGAATCGTTAATTTTTGATCTTCTTTATAAAAGAACGCTGCATCCGCTAAACGAGCTCGTAATACTTTTTCATTTCCTCTTGCCACATTTTCTAAATGTTGATCATTACCATTTCGAACTGTGACAAAGTATGGAAGCAGCTCCCCTTCATGATTTTCAACAGGGAAGTATCTTTGATGTTCTCGCATTGATGTGATTAGTACTTCTTTTGGAATTTCTAAAAACGAAGTGTCAAAATGTCCAAATAACGCAGTTGGATATTCCACTAAATGATTTACCTCATCAAGAAGTGCTTCATTAACAGGAATGTTCCAGCCTTTTTCTTTACTTAGTTGTTGAATTTGCTCTTCTATAAGCTTTTTCCTCTTGTCAGCATCTACTAGTACATACTGCTTTTCTAATAATTGCTCATAATGTGCAGGCTGATCAATGGATATTTTTTCTCCTAAAAATCGATGGCCAAACGTTTCATTTCCTGTAGTGATATCAGTAATACTAAAAGGAATAATTTCTTTACCGTACAATGCAACTAACCACTGGATTGGTCTAGCAAAGCGTAATGAATATTGATTCCATCGCATATTTTTAGGGAAATGGATCGATAAAATTAGTTCCTTTACCTCTTTAAGAAGCTCATTCGTTTTTTGTCCAGCAGTAAAAGTACGAGCATAAACATAATCAGTTCCTTTTAATTCTTTAAAAAATAAATCTTCCTTATCGACACCTTGACCACGTGCAAAGCCGAGTGCTGCTTTAGACCATTCTCCATCTTCTGTTAAAGCTATTTTCTTTGCCGGTCCTTTTGCTTCTCCTGAAATATCTGGCTGCTTATCGCTTAATTGTTTTACTAATACAGCTAATCGTCTAGGAGTTGACATGATTTCAATTTTTTCATACTCAAGCTTTTGCTTCTGTAACCATTTTTCAAATAACTGCTTTAATTGAGCAGTAGCATTATTGATAAAACGTGCTGGTAATTCTTCCAAACCAATTTCTAACAAAAAATCTTGTTTACTCATTTGGCTTTCCCTCCTTCTTTAACATAGGAAATCCTAGCTTTTCTCTCTCTTCATAATATTGCTTGGCTGCTGTTCTAGCTAGCTGACGTACTCGTCCGATATAGCCCGTTCTTTCTGTAACAGAGATAGCTCCTCTAGCATCAAGCAAATTAAAGCTGTGAGAGCATTTTAGTATATAATCATAGGCTGGAAAAACTAATTGATTTTCGAGAGCTCGCTTAGCTTCCTTCTCATAAGTCGAAAAAAGTTGAAAAAGCATATCTGTGTCTGATACTTCAAATGTGTATTTTGAGTGTTCGTATTCTGGTTGTTTAAAAATATCACCGTAAGTAAACCCCTCAACCCACTCTAAATCAAAGACATTTTCTTTATCTTGAATATAAGAGGCTAATCTTTCTAACCCATAGGTTATTTCAGCAGATACAGGGTTAGCTTCTAATCCTCCTACTTGTTGGAAATAAGTAAATTGTGTAATTTCCATTCCATCTAACCATACTTCCCAGCCTAAGCCTGCACAGCCTAACGTAGGATTTTCCCAATTATCCTCCACAAAGCGAATGTCATGCTCTAATGGATTAATTCCTAGAGCCCTCAAACTATCTAAGTAAAGCTCTTGAATATTAATAGGAGATGGCTTCATGATTACTTGAAATTGGTGATGCTGATACAATCGATTAGGATTTTCTCCATATCTTCCATCTGCTGGTCTTCTTGATGGCTCTACATAGGCAACATTCCAAGGTTCAGGACCAATTGTACGAAGTAAAGTGAACGGACTCATTGTTCCTGCTCCTTTTTCCGTATCATAGGCTTGCATAATCATACAATTTTGCTTAGACCAAAATTGCTGCAGTGTTAATATCATGTTTTGTACATTCATTGCTTTTTCCTCCAATATTTCTTCATTTTTTGTAACAGTAGAAAAATGAAAAAAACCCTCATCTCTATGCTGTTACAGCATAGGGACGAGAGTTCTCCCGCGGTTCCACCCTACTTATTTACAATCCAAGCACTGAATCGTAAATCACTTTTTTCCGTAGTGCTCCAGAATGCCTTCCTAACAAACACATGCCCTAGCTCTCACCATCCTAGGTTCGCTTTCATGTAAATTTGAGAGTACTATTTTCCTTCAATGCACCTTCTATCTACTAGCATCATACTAAATCAAAAAAAAGACTGTCAATCCTTTTTATATAAATTCATTAGTATTTTCTATTATAAGCGATTTTTCTAGCTTTAAACCTATAATCGCAAATGATTGATAAATGATAAATCGAATAATGGATAAGTCCTCTCAATATACTGTATTGACTGTTAATAAAAGCGAGACGGGAGGAAGAAAATTGACTGAGAATCTTGCATGGTCCCTCAATGATCCATACGTCTATCATAGCTTATTAAATTTAAAACAATCACGAGTAGAGGCATTAACGACAAAAGGCTCGGTTCGTGGCTTGTTGCTCGATGTTCAACCAGACCACATTGTCATCGAGATGGGGGGTACTCCATTTCATATTCGCATTGCTCAAGTTGTCTGGTACTTTCCAGTTAAAGATCGCTAAAGGTTGAAAGGAGGCTTGATATAGTCATGATGAAAAGAGTGAATAGGCTAGCCATCTCTTTGCCCGTTCCCGAGCATGGTGATATTAATGGAGCTTCGGTTGTTCAGGAGCTTCTCGGTGGAGAATTTGGTGAAATGTCTACATTAAACAATTATATGTTTCAGTCTTTTAATTTTCGTGGTAAAAAGAAATATAAGCCCTTTTATGATTTAATTGCAAGTATAACAGCAGAAGAATTTGGTCATGTAGAATTAGTAGCTAATACGGTTAATCTCATGTCATATGGAAATACACATCCTGGTGACCCTGATACAGCACCATTACAGATTGCTAAGGATAAACGCATGTCTCACCATTTTACTACAACGGCTCAAACCTCTTTTCCAATGGATGGTATGGGTAGACCTTGGAATGGTATGTTTGTCCATTCCAGTGGAGCGTTAGTAGAGGATTTACTGCATAATTATATGCTAGAAATCGGCGCTCGTTTACACAAAATGAGAGTATATGAAATGACAACTAATCCTACCGCCCGTGAATTATGTGGCTATCTATTAGTTAGAGGTGGCACCCATATTATTGCTTATGCTAAAGCCATTCAAGTCGCAACTGGTGTAGAAATTGGCAAAATGCTACCTGTTCCAAGACCTGACAATAACGCCTTTGATCATGCTAAGAAATATATGGAACAAGGGTTATATAATGTCCTATATACTTGGGGCGAACCAGAATATAGGGACATTAATCAAATTTGGAAAGGAGAAAATCCTGAAACTGGAGAGCCTTTAAAAGTCATTGATGGTCTTCCTGAGGGAGCTCCTATTCCTGACTTTGAAGAAAAACCAGAAATGTTCTCTCCCGGACTAAATCCAGAAGATTATCAGAAGATTTTAAAACGACTCAAGGCCAATTTATAAAATCGGTAAAACATTAAAGAAGGGGCTGGGACAAAACCTCATTTAAAACATCACCTTAGAGAATATAGGGATAATGTGTAATGACGACAAACATCAATAACGAATTAGGAACCCTTCTTTTTTCAAAAAAGGAGGGTTCTTTTAAGGATACATTCCCTATGAAATTCGTAAGATAGCGGACACAAGACCCGGAGACTCCAGAGGGAAGTAGTGGCCATGCCGAAATCCACTTTTAAAAAAAGTTAGTTCGGCGTCACCCCACCGGACGCGAAGTGTCTTGGGGAAGCGGACAGTCGAGGATCTAGAAGGATGGAATCATTTATTCGTGAGTTTTGTCCCGACCTCTCTTTTTGGAGAGAAAGTTTAAATATTTTTCATTCGTTCTAGTTGTTCTAAAAATTTTCTCGATTTGAGTGTTACACCGGAATATTCTTCATAATAAGCTTGTATAATGGTTTTTAAAGCCTTTTTTGTATCTTCCTTTAAGGAAATTTTTCCAAGTCGATTTAAATCCATATAAAAGAAAAGTCTTAGTAGCTTTGCTGATTGTTCTGTCATTTTATAGGCATACGAATCCTTATACAAACAGTTTGAACACAGAAAACCTGCTTCCTTTATTGAAAATGCAGCGGGTAGGTGTTGCTTTTGGCAACTTACACACTGATCTAATTCTGGCTTTATACCTGCTACCGCTAACATCTTCATTTCAAATATTCTCATTAATACATCCGGGTCAATTCCTTCATCTAAATAATGTAAAACTTGATACAAAAGCTCAAATAAATAAGGATTCTTCTCAGATTCATCCGTCAAACGGTCTAATAATTCAACGATATAGCTTGCATAGGCTGCCAAATATAAATCATTTCTCACTTCTCTAAAAGAATCAATGATTTCGCCTTGATTTAACGTACCTAAACCTTGATTTTTTTGAACTAAAAAATGACCATACATGAATAATTGAGAAACGGAAGATAATCGACTTTTAGGTTTTTTTGCCCCTCTAGCCATAACACCTATCTTTCCTAATTCCCGAGTAAATAAAGTAACAATTTTATTTGATTCCCCATAAACAGAAGTTCTAATCACAATACCTTCAACTTTGTGTAGCAATTATTTCACCACGCGATCTTAACATAGTGGTGCAAACATTTTAATGACTGGCTGGTCCGCTTAAATCTTCACCTATTGAAGTTGATTCTTGTTCGAATTGCTCATCTGACTCTCTCTCTAACTCTTTCATTAACAAATACATGTCAACATTTCCTGTCATTGAAAAGACCTTCCAAGAAAAATCGAGCATTATCAGATTCCACCTTTCTCTGAAGATTTCAATTTAACACGTCCTATTCAATATCATGACCTTGTTTGCCCAATTCATGTTATGGAATTATTTCTAATTTTTTTTGCTTGACATTGGTTATTTTTCATGAATTTAAATGGATTATTTTGATCACTCTAAAATAATCATCGTCTTATTATTATACTGATATTTGCGATCAAAAAACAATGGCTATTCGCATAGCCATTGTTAAAATCAGTCATTTGACAAGCCCATTTTTTGGAGTTTTGGGCTGACTTAATATTCATCCTCTTTGAATCCATATTCTCTCAAATGACTAGCTTTATTGCGCCAATCTTTTTGGACTTTTACCCATAATTCGAGAAAAACTTTTGATCCTAACAATGCTTCAATATCCTTCCTCGCCTCTTTGCCAACCTCTCGCAGAGCTTTTCCTTGCTTTCCAATAATAATACCTTTTTGTGAGTTACGTTCTACAATAACGGTCGCTCCAATATAAATCATATCATTATCTCTCTTTTTCATTTGCTCGGTAACAACAGCTATCGAATGAGGAATTTCTTCTCGAGTTTGATGCAGCACTTTCTCACGTATAAGTTCAGCTACGACAAATCTTTCAGGATGGTCGGTTACTTGATCACTCGGGTAATATTGCGGACCGACTTCCATTTGAAGAATAATTTGATCTAATAAGGTATTAACATTATTCCCTTGTAAAGCAGAGATAGGAATTACTTCCTCAAAATTATATTTAGTTCGATATGTTTCGATTACACCTAACAAATCATCTGGCTGAATCTTATCAATTTTATTAATGATTAAGAAGGTTTTAGCGTTTGCTTCCTTCAATCTTTCTATTATATATTCTTCACCAGGACCAAAAGATTCTGTGGCATCTATGACATATAAAACTAAATCAACCTCTTTTAATGTATTCTTAGCAACACTCATCATAAAGTCGCCTAATTTATGCTTTGGCTTATGAATTCCTGGTGTATCAATAAATACAATCTGTGCATCGTCCTGTGTATAAACGCCCTGTATTTTATTTCTAGTCGTTTGTGGCTTATCTGACATAATCGCGATTTTTTGTCCAATCACATAGTTAATAAGAGTTGATTTCCCAACATTCGGTCTGCCTATGATTGAAACAAAACCTGACTTGAATTCTTCATTATTCTTCATGTAAATCCTCCGATGTAAAAGCTCCTGGTAATAATTTTTCTACAGTAGTCTTTAATGTCTCGTCTTTCAAATTGCTTAAATAAACAGGTGTCTCTTTGTCACATAATTCGACCATTACTTGACGGCAGGCGCCACAAGGGGAAACAGGTCCATCTGTATTGGCCACTACTGCAATAGCCTTTACTTTCGTACGGCCATCCGAATAAGCCTTAAAAAGCGCCGTTCTTTCAGCACAATTTGTTAATCCAAAAGAAGCATTTTCAATATTAGCTCCTAAAACGACTTGTCCATCATCCATTAGAAGTGCTGCACCTACAGGGAATTTAGAGTAAGGAACATAAGCATTTTCACGAGCATTTTTAGCAAATTGTATTAATTGTTTTTCTTCCATTTTCATTTCTCTCCCTCACTATTCTAGACTCCACCGAATACGATTTGAAACCATTCAATTAACGGTGGTAGAAACAGTAAAATCCCAATGATAGCAGCAAAGATACCGAAGACAAAAACAGCAGATGCTGCAATATCTTTTGCTCTTTTAGCTAAAGGATGATACTCTTCTGTAATCAAATCGACCGTTCTTTCAATGGCTGTATTCATAATCTCTAAGGAAAGCATTCCGCCAATGACGAGTAATAATATCATCCAGTGCAAAATGGGGAAGTCTAACATCCACGCAAATAAGATTGTTATGATCGCAAACCCTATATGAACAAACATATTTTGTTCTTTTTTGATTACGTGCTTTAAGCCCTCGATTGCATATGCAAAGGAACGAATAAAACGTCTAAATCCTCTTTTTTGTCTATCTTGTAAGCCCATAATTTTCTAAAATGCTTTCTTGTTTAGAAAACATTCTTTTTTCCTCTTCTTCAGTTTCATGGTCATAACCTAGTAAATGAAGAAAGCCATGTACAACGAGAAAACCCAATTCTCTTTCAAATGAATGTCCGTATTCCTTTGCTTGTTCCTCTAGCCTTGGAACCGCAATAATAATATCTCCTAATACATTCGGTAAGCCTTCGGTCATAATAGCTTGCTCACCTTCACCTTGTTCGTTTAAAGCAAATGAAATAACATCTGTCACTTGATTTTTATCTCGATATTGATGATTAATTTCTTTAATTTCTTCATCTGTAACAAAAGTCAGAGAGAGTTCTAATTCACCTGTTAAACCCTCTGCTTTTGCTGCATCCTCTAGCAACGAAACGATAAGCTTTTGATGTTCTGAGGTTAAGCTTGATGTTTCATCAACGATGTCTATCGTCATATTCATGCTTTTTTCTCTCCTTTTTTCTTGTCATCCTCTGGATATTCAATTCGTTGATGGAATGTACCTTTTAATGTCTCACAAATAGAGATAGCGACCTGATCTAGCTCTTTAAGTGTTAAGTCCGATTCATCAAATTGACCATCTTCTAGCTTATCCTTAATAATCTTTCTCACTAGATTTTCTATTTTATCTGGTGTTGGCTTTTGAATAGAACGAACGGCAGCTTCAACACTGTCGGCAATTTGTACAATAGCGGCAACCTTTGTTTTCGATTTAGGACCCGGATAACGAAATTGTGACTCCGGTAAGGCTGTTTCACTTTCTTGGTTGGCCTTGTGATAGAAAAATTTAAGTAAGCTTGTTCCATGATGCTGCTCAGCAATATCAATGATTTCCTTAGGCATTTTATATTGTCGTAATAAATCAGCTCCATCGTATGGATGTGCTGTGATAATCGTTGTACTAAGTTGAGGAGAAATTTTATCATGGGGATTGTCCATCCTCATCTGATTTTCAATAAAGAAGTGCGGTCGCTTTGTCTTACCTAAGTCATGATAATAAGCAGCCACTCTTGCTAATAATCCGTTTTCTCCAATGGTCTCACTTGCAGATTCTGCTAGGTTACCGACCACTACGCTATGATGATAAGTTCCTGGTGCTTCAGTTAAAATTTTTCTTAATAGTGGATGGTTAGGGTTTGATAGCTCGATCAATTTCGTTGTCGATAAAATTCCAAAGCCTGCCTCTAGGAAAGGTAACAGTCCTAGGGTCAAGACCGCTGCCGTAAATCCAGATAAGAAAGCAAACCCTACATGTGAACCAAGCTCAATCCAACTCGTCGGAACGGCCTTCATGAAAAGGTGAGCTAACACAGCTAATATGTTAATCCCTGATACATATAAGCCAGCTCTTAAAATTCTGGAAACGCGATTAGACTCTCCTAAAAAGTAGGCCGCCGAAACGGAGCTAAAAAACAAATAAAATCCATAATTGAAATTAAAAGGGCCTGCTGAATCTAAATTATAAAAAACACTTCCGATAATAGCAAAAATAAAACTCATAAATACGGCAATCCGTTTATCTAATAAAAGAGCTAATAGCATAGCTCCTACAGAAATAGGAACGGCATAACCTAATCCAGTAATTCCAATACCATCAAGTAAACTAACAACCTTCGCAATAACAACCGTTAAAATAAATATGAGTGTGAACATTAAAAAGTGACTGTTGTTTACCCATAAACTCGTCTTTGTTTCGCTTATATGATAACCAATTACAGTTATTAATAATAAAATAAGGATCGCTAAACCTACATAAGGGTATACATTATTCGTGTCTTCTAATAGTCCTACAAGCCTTAACTGCTCATAGGTTTCGTGATTGACGATTTCCCCTTCCTTAACAAGAAGCTGACCTTCCCTGATCATAACAGGCTCGATACTTTCTGCCGCTTCTTGCCTTAGCCTCTCGGTAGATTCAGCTTCATAAATATAATTAGGTATAATCGCAAACTTCGCAATTTCAACCATTGCATCTAATAAGTCATGACTAACGGTAGAAATAACAATTTTATCATTAACTTCTTCTTTTGCATCATTTAAGTCTCTAATTGAAATTTGCTCTCTCATAATATCAAAAACAGCATTTGAAGTAGCTTCTTGAGCAATTTGTAATTGTGAATCTGATGATTTGAGCAAGGTTGTTATCGTTTCATCGGACAGCTCATTGCTTGTACCAATTGATAATGTTTCATGTATGTATGCTAATTGTTCTTCTAGAACTTCCTCTTCTGAAGGCTGTTCTGGAAGCTCTTCCCCTTCTTCTAATTGTTCTTCCAAAGCCTCCTGCTCAGCTTCATATTCTGCAGCTACTTGACGAACAAGCTCAAAAATGTCATTGACCTTTCCAACCTGATTTTGTGAATAATCCTTCTTTTCATAAACAGGTCCAATCGCATTTATCGCTTCTTGTCTTCTTTCTTCAGTAGCGGTTTTATTTTCAACAGAAATTGGAGAACGGATATCTTGATCGACTGATTGTGATAAGTGAATCTCCATCTTTTCAGGAATAACATTCCCTAACATTAAAAAATAAAGTAAAATCCCCATAATAAATAGTAGAATTCCTTTAATATATCGATGGTCTCTTATTTTTTTCCACCATTTCATTCGATCAATAGCTCCACTTTTTTTCAAAAGTATTTCACCTCCATCTCCCTTTTATCTCTTAACATACCATTTATGAATCCGTTCCTTTTTCTTCATAAGCACTAATAATTCTCTGAACAAGAGAATGTCTCACTACATCTACCTGTTGTAAGTAAATAAAGCCAATAGCTTTAATTGGCTCTAGGATTTCAATGGCTGTTCTCAATCCGGATTTTTTCCCTTTTGGTAAATCAATTTGAGTTAAATCACCATTAACCACCATTTTTGAACCAAAGCCTAATCTTGTAATAAACATTTTAATTTGTTCACTTGTTGTATTTTGGGCTTCATCTAAAATGACAAAAGCATCTTCTAAAGTCCTACCCCGCATATAAGCAAGAGGTGCAACCTCAATGACGCCTCTTTCCATTAACCTGGTCGTATGCTCGACCCCTAAAACATCATGAAGCGCATCATATATCGGTCTTAAATATGGGTCAACCTTCTCTTTTAAATCACCCGGCAAAAAACCTAGGCTTTCTCCAGCCTCTACTGCGGGCCTTGTTAATACAATTCTTTTTACATGTCCATCTTTTAGTGCTGCTACAGCCATCACTACGGCTAAATAGGTTTTTCCTGTTCCTGCTGGACCAATACCAAAAACCATATCCTTTTGTTTAATGGCACTAATATAATGACGCTGCCCCAAAGTCTTAGCGATGATTGGTTTGCCTTTTATATTCGTTGTGATTTTCTCATCATATAAATCAAAAAGCTCGTCTACTTGACCCTTTTCTACTAATTGAATCGTGTAGACGACATCTCTTTCTGAGATAGTGATGCCTTTTCTAATTAATTCTATTAAAGCTTGTAAAGTCTGTTCGACCGTATCTTGAGCTTCTGTATCGCCATTAATTGTTACCTCTTCTCCTCGTGTAACGATCGAAACGGACAATAACGTTTCAATTTGTTTTAAAAATCGATCACGAGGTCCAAATAACATTTGAATTTCATTGGTGTTTTTCACATCTAATTTTAGCACTTTCTCTTCACGCAATAGCCTCAGTCTCCTTGAATAATCGGTTGTTCAATCATAATGTCCTCAATCACTTTATAGTGAATCTGTAATTTAACTTTACCATTCTCAATGGATTCGTGCAAAACTTTTTCCGCTATAATTTCTGCATTTACAGGTATACGTTTTAGCATATCTTCTTTTGCCCGTTCCATTCCTTTTTCTATTGCTTCCTCTTCCGTATACGTTCGCTCAAATGGATTGGTTTCATAAATGGTTTCTTTTTTATAGGAAATTGGAGACTCCCATTTAAAAAGTTTAAAAGGATGTTCTTCTTCAAAGGATTGAGATTCATCAAATTGATGTTGACCGAATCCCCAAATCGGTACAGCGAAATCTCCAAACTTCACATAACTTTTCTCCTTCTTTTCTCCTGTAAGATTTGTAAACATACTAGTGAGTTCAATTTCTACTGTAGACTCGTACCAAATTTCGCCACGCACAACCCCTTCAGCAGCTACTACCTCCTTTTTATCATCCTTACCAATTAGTCCAGTTATCAGTACTTCTCCTTTTTTGACAAAATCATTTGGCTCCACAAGCGCTTGACCATGCTTAACGAAAATATCGTGAATAATGGCTGTTTTATTAGATACTAGGTTTCTTGGACTTAACAATTCGGCTCTCTCAGGTAGTGTTTGTTCAACCACTTCAAACTCATAGGTCGTCCCTTTTTTTCGCACACCAACCCATGTAGCTCCTTCTAATTGTTCGGTCACGATCGTCTGAATTTGTTCTTCTGTTGGTAATTGAAATTGAAATTTTCCTTTTTTGATACCTATTTCATTCACTAGCTTCTTTAATTGCACTTCGACATGAGGAGATGCTCCTTTAATTTCAATACCCCAAACCATATTCGTTCCTAACAATAGCATAGATATACATAGTAACAGACCTACGGAAAATCCTGCTCTTGTCATCATCGCCTTTAAAAGAAAAGGCATCCCATGTCGAGACGAAAAGCGAATTTTTGCTTCAGATTGTCTTAATATTGGCTTGATTTCACGAATATCCTCTAAATTCATATAAAAAGACAGTCTTTTATCAGCAATCTTTTTCAGTTTCCATATCTCGATTCCTTCCTCTAAGCATCGATTGACAAAATGCTCTGGGAATGGAGCGTCTATTGTTACTCTTACATATCCATTCCATTTTTTAATAAAGCTATTTTTCATGACAGTCTCTCCTCCTTATGAATTCTTTTACTCATCTAAGTAAATAACTTGGTCAATTTTCCCCTCTAAAAGAAGTTCTTCCGGTAATATCGTTTTTATAATAAAAGAATGTCCTTTAATCAATAGCTGTCCTTGCTTAAGTCGCAAACGTAATTCTTGGTTGGAGAATCTTAATACTCCTCGATGATTTTCAATATATATATGAAGTTGACCGACCATCGTTATTCTAGGTAAATCCATTGTTACATCTGGAGGTAGCTGCCATGTGTTCGTAGCCCATGTTCGAAGTTTCTGTCTAATTTTTTTCATAGTTCCCCTCCCTCCTTTCATTTTATGAGTGAAGAGAGAAGGTTATCACATTTTTCCAATCAAATTTCCTTTTTTAACATACAAAAAAGCTGTTTTCTACAAAACTTCCGCTTTGTAAAAAACAGCTATTTCCATTCATTTAGTTACCTTCTAATAGACTGATAGGAGCCCCTAAGCTTCCTACCTTTCGGAGGTCCTATAATCTCAGCCATAACAACAGCTTTCATGGCTTCTTGCCCTGATAAATTGTTCAAGCCTAAATCAATTGATTTGTTTTGGCTTTTCTGATTGTTTTGTAGCTGCTGCTGATGCCTTTTAAATCTCTCAGCTGCCGCTTCTTTTTTCTTACTTAATTGGTTGTAACGCTCTTCTAGCTCTTTTTTCTCATCTAAATGGTCGATGTTAGCAGTAGCGAATTGATCATGATCTAAACTTGGATATCGTTCTATTTTCTCTGTACTTTTACTTGGAGTAGGACTAGGCTTTGAGTCGTTTACTTCCGGTTCAAAGAAAATATCTCGCCAATCTTGGATTTCTGGTTTCGGCTGCTGCGTTGTAGAACTAGGGCTAGGCCTATTTTGCTGCGGTTGATTGGTTTGCTGTCTCTGCCGCGTTTCATTTTGCTGTTGTTGCTGCCTTGGTTTTTTAAAAATATTACCAAATAAAAAGAACAAGAGGAAAAGTAACAGCAACGGATTAGCTAATAAAAATTCTATAATAGACAAGCATAATTCCTCCCTTCAAGAGAGTTAGCGTTTCAAGTCATTATTTTTGATTGCCTTGGTTTCCTTGATTCCCTTGATTTCCTTTACTATCATCAGTTGATTTACTAATAGAATCTCTCATATCCGTATCCGCAAGCACATTTTGGTAATTCATATAATCCATTACACCCATATGCCCTTTTCGTAACGCTTCAGATAATGCCATTGGTACTTCTGCTTCAGCTTCAACAACTTTCGCGCGCATTTCTTCCACTCGAGCCTTCATTTCCTGCTCTTGAGCTACGGCCATAGCACGACGCTCTTCCGCCTTGGCTTGTGCGATTTTCTTATCTGCTTCGGCTTGGTCAGTTTGTAATTCTGCACCGATGTTTTTACCAATATCAATATCGGCAATATCAATCGATAGAATTTCAAAAGCTGTCCCTGAATCTAACCCTTTTGATAATACGGTTTGAGAAATCATGTCTGGGTTTTCAAGCACTTTTTTATGATAATCTTGAGAACCAATTGTCGATACAATTCCTTCCCCTACTCGAGCAATTACCGTTTCTTCACCAGCACCCCCGACTAAGCGGTCAATGTTAGCACGAACCGTAATTCTTGCTTTTGCTTTTACTTCAATTCCATCCATCGCTACCCCAGCGATAAACGGTGTTTCAATTACCTTAGGATTTACACTCATTTGAACGGCTTCCAATACGTCACGTCCAGCTAAGTCAATCGCTGCAGCTCTTTCGAAAGACAGCTCAATATTTGCACGCTGAGCAGCAATTAATGCATTAACAACTCGGTCAACATTACCACCTGCTAAATAGTGACCCTCTAATCGAGATGTGTCTAAGTCTATTCCAGCTTTTACCGCCTTAATTAACGGGTTTACAACTCTAGCTGGAACAACTCGACGAAGCCTCATTCCGACTAATTCAAAAATTCCGATTTTCACTCCAGCTGCTAATGCAGAAATCCAAAGCATTACCGGTACAAAAGTGAATAAGACAGAAAGTAATACAATTATAACCGCTAATGCGATAAGAATAACAATGGTACCTTCATCAATTTGCATAATAATTCCTCCTTCTAATGATTAGAATTAAGCTCACGAACGACAATGTGCGAGCCCGTTGCTTTCACAACTTTAATTTTTCTACCCTGTTCAATATATCTTCCTTCAGTCACAACGTCAAGGTATTCATCTTTAATTAGAGCCGAGCCACCTGGTCTTAATGTAGTTAACGATTCTCCTATTTCACCAATGAGATCGTCTCTAGAACGATTAGAAATGTACCCCTCTTCTATGCTGAAGGTTTCTTGCAAGACCATCTTTTTCCACGGACCTACATTACCGAAATAACGAAACATGACGATCGCGACAATGCCTGTAATGACAATGGCTATAGCTATAGAAGAAACCATATAAACCGTTGAATAAGAGGCCAATAAAAAGCTTGTAACGATAGATCCTATTCCTAAAAGGGCAAATATACCAAAGCCACTAAAAAAGATTTCTATGCATATTAATATAATCCCTAATCCAAATAGTAAAATAGATTCCATACCTGCAAAACCTGCAATCATATGGCCAAAGAAAAATAATAATAGAGAAGAAATACCTAATATACCTGGAACTCCGAAACCTGGAGAAAACAACTCAATCATCAAGCCTAGGCTACCTATTGTAATTAAAACAGAAATCACAATCGGATTTGTCACAAAACGAGCAATTTGCTCCGCTAGACTAACGGTCATCTCTACCTCTATGGCATCTTCAATTCCTAGATAAGTCAATAGCTCCTGACGATTTTCAGCAATAGCTTCTGCATAGCCGACTTCTAATGCATCCTGAGCATTCAATGTCAAAAATGTACCTTCTGGTGCATTGTATTCTGGAAGGTCAATGCTACTATCAGCCATAGCAAGCGCATATAAAGGTTCACGACCATTTTGCTCAGCAGCCACCTGCATTCGATTCAACCAATAAGATTGAGCCTTTTGATCAGCTGCGTTTCCAGCACCATCTATTATTCCAGCAGCCCCCATGTTAGCTGATGGCGTCATGACAATATCATCGGCATTTAAGGCAATAAAAGCGCCCGCAGATATCGCATCGCGGTTCACAAAAGCAGTAATGGGAATGTCGGATTCCGACATCAGTCTAGCAATATTGTTTGCCGCATCTACAGCTCCTCCTGGAGTATGAATCTCTAATACAATATGATCGGCACCTTGTTCTTTAGCGGTTTCAAAGCCACGTTTTAAAAACGCTTCCAAACCTCTTTCTACCGTTTGTTCAACAGGGATATAGTAGACGATTGTATCATCATGTCCTGCTTCACCACTTGATGATAGTGGTAAAAGAATAAAAGCGATCATAAGACATAATAAATACCCAACCATCCTCGAAATTCTCAAGTTTATACCTCCTTTCGATCCGATGTTCATAACATGCTTACGAGATACCTCAATGAAAGGTTTCATTCTTTTTTCATATTACCATAAATGTTTCAATAAACCTAGAAAACGCTCTGCTTCTACTACATCGTAGAAACAGAGCGTTTTATTCAACAAATTCATTATGATAAGTGTTGTTGCACGAGACGATTCACTAAACTACCATCAGCTTTTCCTTTAACCTTGGGCATTAAAGCACCCATGACCTTACCCATATCTGCCTTTGAAGAAGCACCGACCTCAGCAATTGTATCTTTTACTAATTGACTAAGCTCTTCCTCGGAAAGCTGTTCTGGCATATAAATCTCTAAAATTGTGATTTCATCACGGATTTTAGTAGCTAAGTCTTCACGGTTTGCTTGCTCAAACTCATGGAGGGAATCCCTGCGTTGCTTAAGTTCGCGATTTAATACCGTTAAGCTTTCATCGTCCGTTAATTCACGTCCGATTTTAATCTGCTCGTTTTGCAACGAAGCTTTCACTAAACGGATAACAGAGAGCTTTAATTTGTCTTTGTTTTTCATCGCACTCTTCATATCATTATTTAAGCGTTCAAGAAGACTCAATGAATCCACCCTCTCAATAATTAGAACTTACGCTTTCTTGCTGCTTCAGATTTCTTTTTACGCTTCACACTAGGCTTTTCGTAGTGCTTACGTTTTTTAACCTCAGCCAACGTACCTTCTTTAGAGAGCGATCTCTTGAAGCGACGAAGTGCAGCATCAATCGATTCGTTTTTGCGAACACGAGTTTCTGCCATAATATATCCCTCCCTCCGAAACAACCAACTCCAACGTACAAAACAAAGCTATAAATGCACGTCTTGTTAAATTATAATATATCCCTTACTATCGGTCAACTAGAAATGCTGTCATTTCTTGTATTTATACGTTTGTCCATCATTCTTTCGTGAATTTCAAGAAGATTTATCATAAAATATAGACATGCATCCTTCCTTTTCTCCATATAAATGGAAGAGGAGGTGCGAGATGATAAAAGAAGTATTCTCTTTGCTTGCCGTATTTATTGGGTTATTTTTATTTGGCATGGTTATTTTAAGAAATGGCTTTGCTCAAATAGGACAAGAAAAAATTAGAGTAGTCATCTTAAAAATGACGAATTCTACTTGGAAAGGCCTCCTAATCGGAATCATTATTACAGCGCTCATCCAAAGTAGCTCTGCTGTTATGGTTATAACCATTGCTTTAGTTGCAAGTAAATTATTAACTTTTAAGCATTCTATCGGAATCATACTTGGCACCAATATAGGAACAACAGTGACAACTGAATTAATTGCCTATGAATTTTCGAGCTTTATTGTACCTTTTTTACTTTTTGGTTTTTTGTTTTTTCTACTTCCTGGTAAGCTTCCGTATGCCTTAGGCTGCCTTACTTTTGGACTTGCTTGTATTTTCATAGCTATGGAAGGGCTAAAGGAACTCGCTCATCCTCTTGCGTCCATTTCATTTGTACACAATTTTTTTAATATAACGAATGAGCATCATTTTATCGGAATATTAGTGGGTACTGTTTTGACAGCCATCATTCACTCCAGTACGGCTACGGTTGCCATTGCAATGGGCTTTATTAATGACCATATTCTTACATTGCCTGCTGCTATCTCGATTATGCTAGGAGCTAATATCGGAACATGTATGACCGCCTATATAGCTAGTTTAGGTGCAGGTCAGAGCGCAAAGCGCGTTGCCTATGCTAACATATGGCTTAATGTTTTTGGGGTAGTTTTATTTATACCCTTTATTCAGTTATTTAGTGAGTTTGTCATGACATTAACGACCAATCCAATGATGCAAGTTGCTCACTCTAGTTTAATTTTTAATATTGTATGTTCTGTTTTGATTTTACCTTTTGTATCATTGTTTACTCGTTTTCTACTGTACATCCATCCTCTAACAGAAGCAGAAGAATAATGAAGGCGGCTTGATCAGCTTTTTAGTATTCGCCCTTGAGCCATTAATTTCTGATTACGAGAGGTAATAAAACTATGAACAATCATACCTACAATAATACAGCCCAACCCAATTAAACTCGACAATCCAGGTATTGGAGCAGCAAGTAAGACCATCTCACCTAATACAGCAAAAAAAACAGCACCTGACTGAGTCGCTTCTACAGCTGCTAAATTTTCAGGCTGATTTCGAACAAGGTCCGTCGCATAAAAGAATAAAACGGTAGCGATCACACCTGCAAAGAGAGCTACTAAGAAGGTTTGATAAATTTGATGGGTTGGAGGTGCTCCTTCCTTCGAAAAACCATATAGAAATAATAAAAGCCACCAAGGTAGGCTTGCCATAGTCATTCCTAATACTCTTTGAAAGCTATTTAATCGGCCCTCACATAGCTCCATCATTTTACGGTTACCTAATGGATAAGCAAATGCAGCAATGACTACAGGAAGGGTACTTACTAGAAGGATCGTCCATGTAATAGATTCACTTTGTTGCATTTGAATCAAAAATATTCCGAATAAGATAAAAAGCGATGGCCACAGTGCTTTTATAGGAATTTTTTGACGAACCTGCTTTTGCCAGCCATTTTTTTCATTAGAAATAAAAAATAATGGCGACAATAAGACTCCTGCTATTATCGTAAGTTGAAAGGTTCCAGCTACTAACCAGCCTGGTCCATATGCCGCTGCAATAGTAAGTGGTGCATAAAAAAGCACAAACCCTATAAAGCTCCAAAGCAGCCATTGATTAGGATTTTTTTTCATTTCAGAAATAACTGGAGTTATTCCACCTTTAAAAAATACAATGAGCAATAAAAACGGAATCATAAAGAAAAAGCGCAAAGATGCACTATAGTACCAACTACCACCTTCTAAATCTATGGAACGATTGATGATAAATGTTGACGAAAAAAATATCGAGGCTATAATTCCTACCATGATAGCTTTCAACTCGACCACCCTTTCTCTCTCTATATAACAATAGAAAAAAATGCACCGGTTCATAAACGATGCATTTTTCTTTATTTAATAATCTGATGCTCCTTCTAAACCTTGAACAATAGATATCCCTGCGCTAGCTCCAATTCTTGTAGCACCTGACTCTATCATGGCCTTTGCTCCTTCTAGGTCGCGAACTCCGCCAGAAGCCTTCACACCAATAGTCGGCCCTACTGTTTCTCTCATTAGCTTGATATCTTCTACTGTAGCTCCTCCTGTAGAAAAGCCTGTTGAGGTTTTTACAAAGTCAGCGCCTGCTTTTACTGCTATCTGACAAGCACGTACCTTTTCTTCATCGGATAGAAGGCTTGTTTCAATAATGACTTTAGTTAAGGCTTTATCTTTAGCTGCCTGAACGACAGCCTCAATTTCATCAAAAATCAATTGATTATTCTCGTCTTTTAGAGCAGCTATATTAATAACCATATCCACTTCTGTAGCACCGTTATCAATCGCATTTTTTGTTTCAAACACTTTTGTTTCAATCGTCGATGCCCCTAAAGGAAATCCGATTACCGTACAAACCTTCACCTCTTCTTTTACTTCTTCTAACAGTTTAGAGGCAAGCTTTACCCAGGTAGGATTTACGCAAACTGAGGCAAAACGATATTCCTTGGCTTCCTCACATAATTCAATAATACTTTGTTCTGTTGTATCTGCTTTTAACGCAGTATGGTCAATAAATCTAGAGATATTCTCAATCATAATAAAAACTCCTTTTACTTAATGATTGTAGTTTATCATTAATTGTCTACTTTTTCGAGAATCCACTATTCGGGTTTTAAAACTTTTTCTTGCAAGTGGGATAAAAAAGCATCTGTTTCCTCTAAAAATGGAGAATGAGCACTATCTTCAAACGTGATAAATTGTTTAAAAGGGGCTTTTATTTCACGGTACCACTTTTCTGCTTCTTGATAGGTGGTCATATAATCATTTTTGCCTTGGAAGATGAAAATAGGAATTTGAAATTCAGTCACTTCTTGTTTCAAATCTGTTTTAGCTAACGTTTCACCAAGCTGTTGATAGCTTACAAAGCCGCCTTTTACAGTATTAAGCTTTTCTTTCCATGTATACATCTTACAGGAAAATGTATTTTTAAGATTTTTCATAAGGGAATAGCCTTCTTTTACAAAGCCACCACCATATTTATTAATATATTTCATTCTTACTGTATTATAAGATTGGTTTTTATAATAATTGGAATTGAAATCGACGCTTTCAATCTCTTTTATGGCCTTTTGGTCATTTCTCTTTTTGGATTCTTTTAAAATAAATTGATAAATTTCTCTTTCTGAATCTAATCCATAACCAATCTGACTAACTCCTATATAGGCTTCATACAATTGAGGGTACTTTTTCACTGTAAAAGCACCTAACATCGTCCCCCATGAATGTCCCATAATATATATTCTTTCTTTTTTATATTTTTTTATTAAATATTCCGTTATCACCTTAGCGTCTTCGACTAACTGCTCCAGTGAAATCGTTTGTTGTTGTTCTTTCTGTACATATGAAAGCCCTGCGCCTCTTTGCTCCCAATAACATACTGTAAAAAGTGAGGATAGAGTTACTTTTCGGTCTTCCATAATGGGATAAATAGGGGAGCCCGGCCCACCATGTAGGAATAATAAAACCGGAGATTCCTCATCGGTACTCTCCATAATTAGCCCTTGCTTTGCTCCATTCACTGTTAGATAATGTTTTTCAATATTTAGATTAGTATTTGTCAAACTATTCACACCCTTCACTTCATAAAAACTCTCTGTTTATGTTAACATATTTGGAATAAATTAGATTGAGTTTCTTTAAGATGTCAAAGAAAAAGTAAAAAACGCCTTCGAGAATGGATCTCGAAAGACGTTCATTTATATCGGTCAATTTGCTACTTGCTTGAAGCTCGTTTCATCCTCCAAAACTCGAACAAATTCACCTTCACTATATGGATAACCAGGTTTGGTTAGCTTAATTTTTACAATTTTACCAATCATTTCTTTTGGTACGTTTACTTTAATCTTTAAGTAATTGTCACTATAACCAATAAGCATACCACCTTGTGGAGATTCTTTATCCTCTTCCTCAGGGATCATTTCTAATACATCCCCTTCAAAGCTAGAGGCATATTCCTTTGCAAGCTGATCCGAAAGCTGAATAAGCTTATGAACTCGCTCATTTTTTATTTCCTCATCTACTTGGTCATCCATTCTCGCTGCAGGAGTCCCTGTTCTTTTAGAATAAGGAAAGACATGAAGTTCACTAAATTTATGCTTTAATATAAAGTCATAGGTTTCTTGGAATTCTGCTTCTGTTTCACCAGGAAAACCTACGATTACATCTGATGTAATCGCCAAACCAGGCAATACTTTTTTTAGTCTATCTATTCTCTCAGCAAAGAACTCCATGGTGTATTTTCGACGCATTCTTTTCAAAACCGTATTTGACCCAGATTGTATAGGTATATGAAGATGACGAACGACTTTATTGGAAGCATCAATAACATCGATTACTTCATCCGTTAGCTGACTTGCTTCAATTGAAGAAATCCTAATTCGTTTTAAGCCTTCTACTTTTTCTAAATCAAGTAATAGTTTCGCTAAACTATAATCCTTTAAATCTTCTCCGTAGCCACCTGTGTGAATTCCCGTTAAGACAATCTCTTTATAGCCTGCCTCTACGAGCTGATGAGCTTGTTTAATCACTTCCTGCGGATCTCTTGAACGCATTAAACCACGTGCCCAAGGAATAATACAAAATG
Source organism: Alkalihalobacillus trypoxylicola (assembly GCF_001590785.1). Lineage (GTDB taxonomy): Bacteria > Bacillota > Bacilli > Bacillales > Bacillaceae_D > Alkalihalobacillus > Alkalihalobacillus trypoxylicola. The sequence continues at coordinate 293,715 of NZ_LTAO01000012.1, read as the reverse complement.
TGCAAAAGTTATTACAGCCTTCTTGTATTTTTAACGACGCTCTTGTTCTATCGGTGAAAGAAGGGACATCTAGCTCCTCGTATACACGACTTTTCATAATATTCCCTACGGCATTTATGGGCTGACGCTCTTTTTTAAATTGCTCAATATAATCAAGCATTTTCACACGGTCCTGAGTTCCAACTACAATGTCGACTCCAGGAATAGCCATAATTTCAGCAGGTGAAGTTTGTGCATAACATCCCGTAACACAAATGACGGCATCTGGATTTTTCCGGATCGCTCGTCTAATCACTTGTCGGCTTTTTTTATCACCCGTGTTTGTCACTGTACATGTATTAATAACATATACATCCGAGCTTTTTTCAAATTCAACCTTCTCATAATTTCTCTCTTTGAACAATTGCCAAATCGCTTCTGTTTCATAATGATTGACCTTACATCCTAATGTATGAAATGCAACTGAAGGCATTTTAATCACCTCAATAACTCTGTTTGATAGGAAATCGCAGCTAACACATATTGTGAGGCTGTTTCTGTCCGTAATATTCTTGGACCTAGCCCACATGTAATAGCACCATGCTCTATTAATGCTTGTATTTCTGTTTCATCGAACCCACCTTCTGGTCCAATAATAACTAATAACGATTGCTGAGACTTTAAACTTGTCAACACATTGACAAATTGACTATTTTCCTGCATTTTAGATTGCTCTTCATAAGCAACGAGAACGGCATCAAAGCTTTTCATTTTCTTCAGTAATTCAGGAAAAGATTGGTGTGGGTGAATTTCTGGTATTTTCAATCGATAAGATTGTTCAGCCGCTTCTTTAGCGATTTTTTGTAGCCGCTCTTGCTTCTTCACCGCTTTCTTTTGATCCCATTTAACAATGGAACGAGATGCCGTAAAAGAGAAGAAGTCGTATGCTCCCAGCTCGGTTCCTTTTTGAATGACATAATCAAGTTTATCTCCCTTTGCTAATCCTTGTGCAATAGATACATTTACAGGTAGTTCGGTGTTTGAGTCGATGTGCTCCATTACCTCTGCTACTACTTCTTCGCCAGAAAGGCTTGTTATTTTACACAAAAATGGGCCTTTTTCTTGAGAGATACATATGATTGAATCATCTATATCCATTCTCATCACTCTTGAAATATGCTTGACATCATCACCTGAAATCCTTACTTTTCCTTCGATAATAGAATCAACAAAATACCTTTGCATGTGCTTGTCCCTCTCTAAGCAGGTCTATTTTCTTGCCACGATGGCTACCCAATCATCCATCTCATTGACTTCTTCAATGACAAACCCTGCTTCTATTAAAGAGTCTTTTACTTCTTGTTTTTTCCTTTTTATAATTCCAGATGTAATAAATCGACCATTTGTTTTAAGAAGCGCTGCCGCATCTCGAGTAAATTTCACAATAACTTCAGCTAAAATATTGGCTACAATTACATCATAAGTTCCTTGAATTCCTTCAAGCAAATTATTTTGTTCTACCTGTATAGATTGACTCAGTTGATTAAGTTCAATATTCATTTTAGCACTATTAACTGCAACCTCATCTAAGTCCAATCCTAAAATCTTTTCTGCACCAAGTTTTGCCGCAGCGATGCTTAAAACACCCGAACCAGTCCCCACATCTATCACTTTCTCTTCACCTTGTAAAACACGCTCTAATGCTTGTATACAGAGGACAGTCGTAGGATGTGTTCCGGTACCAAAGGCCATTCCTGGATCAAGCTCGATAATCATTTCTGTAGGTTGTGGCTCGTAAGTTTCCCATGTTGGAACAATAGTAATGGTTTGAGATACCTTTACAGGCTTATAGTACTTTTTCCAGGCGTGTGCCCATTCTTCTTCTTTTACTTCTGTTAAATGTACTTTATTAAAACCTATGTCGATATCAAATTCTGTTAAAGCATTAACCGATTTTTTTATTTCATCTATTGTTTCTGCTAAAAAGCTATTTACAGGAAAATAAGCTTTTATTAAAACGCCTTCCTCTGGATAATCATCAGGAGAGAGTTGGTAGATTTCACCATAATGAGTGCCCCATTCCTTCACTAAATCTGACGGATCCTCAATTACCACTCCACTTGCACCAGCCTCATGTAAAATATGACAAATAGGCTCTACAGCTTCCTGCGTAGTGTGAATACTGAATTCTGACCATTTCATTAAATCTCCAACTCCATCCTTATATCCTTTTAATCACCTTTAAATGCTCTTCTTAGCTTTTCAAAAAAACCGTCATTTTGCTCTTCAGGTTTTCCTCCAGATTGCTCTGCAAATTCTCTAATAATATCCTTCTCTTTATCAGATAAATTCTTAGGTACGACAACTCTTACTTGCACATGTTGATCTCCTTGTCCTCTTCCATGAACATTAGGAACTCCTTTTCCACGCAAACGAAAGCTTGTGCCTGTTTGTGTACCTGCAGGAATTTTCAATTTAACTTTACCCTTTAAGGTAGGGACCTCTACTTCGTCGCCTAGCGCAACTTGCGCGAAGGTTAAAGGCATCTCACAATAAATATCGTCACCTTCACGTTCGAAGAATTCATGAGTCTTCACATTAAAAACAACAAATAAATCTCCCGGAGGACCTCCATTTGCTCCTGGTTCTCCTTGACCAGATACTCTTAATTGCTGACCATGATCAATACCTGCTGGAACTTTTACGCTAATCTTTTTACGTTTACGTACTTTACCTTTTCCACCACAGGTTGAACATTTATGCTTGATTTGCTTACCAGTACCATCACAATGGTGACAAACACGACGATTGACGACTCGTCCAAAAGGTGTGTTTTGCTCTACGCTCATTTGCCCACTACCTTGACAGTGTGAACAGGTTTCTGGCTTCGTTCCTGGTTTTGCTCCAGAACCATCACATGTTTGACAATTCTCTTCACGAGGAATTTCGATTTCAGTATCCTTACCAAAGATAGCCTCTTTAAATTCAAGTGTCATCGTATATTGTAAATCTGCTCCTTGTCTTGGTGCATTGGGATTTCTTCTTCCATTTCCACCACCAAAGAACATATCAAAAATATCTCCGAATCCACCAAAATCACCAGCACCGCCAGCGCCTCCAAAGCCTTGATTTGGATCAGTATGTCCAAATTGATCATACTGGGCTTTTCTTTGTGGGTCACTTAGTACATCATAAGCTTCTTTCACTTCTTTAAATTTCGTTTCAGCATCAGGTGCTTTATTTACATCTGGATGATATTTTCTTGCTAATTTACGATACGCTTTTTTCATATCATCAACCGAGGCGCCGTTATCAACACCAAGGACTTCATAGTAATCTCTTTTACTCATGTCATCCACTCCCTGAATCTATTTCATCCCATATCCTACCTGAATATGCGTTCATTTCATCTATTTACGATTTTTTTACCCTTTTTAATCCACATAACGTTCATCTTACCACCATATTCAAAGGTAGTGCAAGTGGTTCTAGAGCGCGAATGGTGAAACTTTTTCGTAATGATTTATGTCGTCTTGAAAAAAGTCAAAGTCATAAACGCTGACTTTGACTTTTCTATCAAACCATTTACTTTTTATCGTCATTTACTTCTTCATAATCTGCATCGACTACATTATCGTCCTGATTAGAAGTTTGCTCCTGACCACCTTCAGCACCTTGTTGTGCTTGAGCTGCTTGTGCTGCTTGCTCATACATCTTAGTTGTAATAGCTGTCACCACTTCTTGTAGCTCATCCTTGGCTGCACGGATTTCTTCTGAATTATTTGATTCAAGAGCTGCTTTTACTTTATCTTTTGCTGCTTCAGCTTTTTCCTTCTCAGCTGGATCAACACCTTCACCAAGATCCTTTAGAGTTTTTTCCGTTTGGAATACAAGCTGATCTGCCTCATTGCGTAGCTCTACTTCTTCACGACGTTTTTTATCCTCTTCAGCATTCGCTTCTGCATCTTGTACCATTTGTTCAATATCTTCATCTGAAAGACCTGAAGAAGATGTGATAGTAATCGATTGTTCTTTGTTTGTTCCACGGTCTTTTGCTTTAACATTTACAATTCCGTTAGCATCAATATCAAAAGTTACTTCGATTTGAGGCACTCCACGAGGTGCAGGTGGGATATCTGATAATTGGAAACGACCTAATGTTTTATTATTAGCTGCCATCTCTCGTTCACCTTGAAGTACATGAATATCAACAGAAGGTTGATTATCAGCCGCTGTAGAAAATACCTGTGATTGTGAAGTAGGAATCGTTGTATTACGTTCAATTAATTTAGTAAATACTCCACCCATTGTTTCGATACCTAAAGATAATGGAGTAACATCTAGTAATACAACATCCTTCACATCACCAGTAAGAACTCCTGCTTGAACAGCCGCACCAAGTGCTACTACTTCATCTGGATTTACCCCTTTATGAGGGTCTTTTCCAGTCAATTTTTTAATCGCTTCTTGAACAGCTGGAATACGAGTTGAACCACCAACTAAAACCACTTTATCAATTTCAGATGCTGATAAGCCAGAATCAGAAAGAGCACGACGAGTTGGTCCTAAAGTGCGTTCAACTAAATCAGAAGAAAGTTCTTCAAATTTAGCACGACTAAGGCTAACCTCTAAATGCTTTGGTCCTGTTGCGTCTGCTGTAATAAATGGTAATGAAATTTGTGTTTGTGTAACACCAGAAAGATCTTTCTTTGCTTTTTCAGCAGAGTCCTTCAAGCGTTGCATAGCCATTTTATCTTGAGATAAGTCGATTCCATTTTCTTTTTTAAATTGCTCTACTAAGTAATCGATGATCACTTCATCAAAGTCATCTCCACCTAGCTTGTTATCACCTGATGTTGCTTTTACTTCGAAGAAACCATCACCAAGCTCAAGGATAGAAACATCAAATGTTCCACCACCTAAGTCATAAACGAGGATCGTTTGGTCTTCTTCTTTTTCTAACCCATAAGCCAATGCAGCAGCTGTTGGTTCATTGACAATTCGTTCTACCTCTAAACCAGCGATTTTACCTGCATCCTTGGTCGCTTGACGCTGAGAATCATTAAAATAAGCTGGTACAGTAATAACTGCTTTAGTAACAGTCTCACCTAAGTATGCTTCTGCATCCGATTTTAATTTTTGCAGAATAATTGCCGAAAGCTCTTGTGGTGTAAAAGTCTTATCATCAACTGTTTCTTTATAATCAGTACCCATATGACGTTTAATAGAAATAATGGTGTTTGGGTTTGTAATCGCTTGTCGTTTAGCTACCTCCCCAACTAGACGCTCTCCGTCTTTAAAAGCAACAACAGACGGCGTAGTACGGTTTCCTTCAGGATTTGGGATAACCGTTGCTTCTCCACCTTCCATTACAGCTACACAAGAGTTTGTTGTACCTAAATCAATACCAATAATTTTACTCATTGCAAAGTGCCTCCTAAATCATTCAGTTTTATGTAATAAACTATGCGTTTACTTTTACCATCGCTGGTCGTATAACGCGTTCTTTAAGCTGATACCCTTTTTGTAATTCTTCCACAATTTGATTAGATTCATAACCCTCTTCTTCAACTTGCATAACTGCTTGGTGTAGATGGGGATTAAATTCTTCTCCAACTGTCGGAATGACTTCTACACCTTCGTTCTTTAGAACATCTTGTAATTGTCGATAAACCATATCCATTCCCTGCATAAGAGATTTAACCTCTTCAGTTCCTGGTTCTACCATAAGTGCTCGTTCGAAATTGTCTAGCACAGGTAATAAACCTTCTATAATAGATTGTGATTTATATTTAGCAGCTGATTCCTTTTCTTCACGTGAACGTCTTCTAAAGTTGTCATAATCTGCTTGAACACGAAGTGTACGTTGATTAGCCTCAGCCAATTGCGCTTCTAATTCTTCTTCTCGAGATGATTGGCTACTGTCTTCTATAATTTCAGAAGCTTCTTCTACAAAATCTTCATTCTCTGTTTCATTCTCGAAATCATTTTCTGTTTGATTTTCTGCGGATTTTGATTGAGTTTCAAATTCTTCCGTCTGATTTTTGTCCAATGTATTCACCTCCTCATAAATTCAAAAAAAGCCATTCTAATCATTTTTACCATACGCGATAAAAATGATTAGGTTTCAAAAATATTAATATAACTTATTTAAAAAATAAGTAAGATTTTCAGATATCGTGTCTACAACTCCAATCACTCTTCGATATTCCATTCGTGTAGGACCTATTATCCCAATCGTTCCCATATGCTTCCCAGCCACTGTATAGCTTGCTGTAATCATACTGCAGTTATCAAAGGCTTCATGCTTATTTTCATGCCCTATTTTTATTTGCAGACCATTTTCTTTGCCTCTAACGACCTGATTCATTATGTGATCTTGTTCTAGTATATCTAAAATCACTCTTACTTTATCAAGGTCACGGAACTCTGGTTGATTGAGCAAATTCATTTTCCCACTGTAGAATACTTTATCTTGTTTTTCAAGCTCTAAAGTCCTACTAATGACACTCAGTACTTGATTCGAGTTTCTCAGGTGATGGTTCATCACTTCAGATACTTCCGTTTTAATTTTCTTTGCTAACTGATAGAGCGGTACACCTACTAAGCGTTCATTCAATATATTGACGATGATTTGGATATCTTCGCCCACCATATTTGAAGGAATCGCAATCGTTTGATTTTCAACGTGACCGGTGTCAGTTACAAGAATTAAAATAGCCGAAACATCAGATAATGGAATAATCTGTATGTTTTTTAATTTAGAATCAAATACTTCTGGACCTAACACAATCGAAATATAACTAGTCATGTTAGACAGAATCCTAGCGGAAAGCTGGATAACATCTTCCATTTCTTGAACTCTCTCAGTAAACAAAGAGCGAATCGTTGCTTTTTCTTTTATCGTTAAATTTTGCGGCATTAAAAGATGATCAACATAGTAACGATAACCAAGTTGAGATGGGATTCTACCAGCCGAGCTGTGAGGCTTTTCTAGAAAACCAAGCTCCTCTAAGTCCGCCATATCATTTCTAATGGTGGCTGAACTAAAGGAAATATCCTCTCGTTTAGAAATACTACGAGAGCCTACTGGCTCGGCAGAACGGACATAATCATCAACTATTGCATGTAAAATCAATAATTGTCTTGATGTTAGCATCTTCATCACCTCTGTTAGCACTCATACATACCGAGTGCTAAATCTATTGATAAATTATCAAAAAGCCTTTGATTTGTCAATAAGAAATGCTCGCACAAAAAAAGAATTTATTTATTCAAGAAAAGAAATTAATCATTTCTTTCTCTTAAAGAAAGCTTTGACTCATCTAAAACAGCCAAAAAAGCCTCAAATACTTCATTTGCTAGTAATAATCCATCCTCAGTAAGTCGAATGTTTCCATCTTCTTCCTCTATCAAATCACGTTTTCGTAAGTCTTCAATTTGTGCATCGAATAACTCCCTCATTTTATATCCATATTTCTGTTGAAAGTTACGGTCATTTAACCCTATTCTTTTCCTCAAACCTAGAAACATTTCTTCTTCAATTTGTTCGACAACGGTTACCTTATGCTCTAATAGCCTCGGTAACTTACCATTTCTTATCGATTCTAAGTATTTATTTAAAGGACCGTGGTTTTGAAATCGATAACCATTTATATAGCCATGCGCACCTGCACCATATGCCTCATACTCTTCATTATTCCAATATACAAGGTTATGATTGCTCTCAAATCCCGGCTTTGCAAAATTACTGATTTCATACTGTCGTAAACCATTTTTCCTCATTTCTTCACACAAAACTTTGTACATGACAATCTCATCGTCTTCTGGGGGTAATGTTAATTGACCCTTTCTTTGACGATTAAAAAAAATTGTCTTTTCTTCAATTTTTAATGAATAAGCTGATACATGCTCGACATCCAAAGCTATAGCCTTTGCAACGGATTGTCTAAATTGCTCAATCGTTTGATGCGGGAGACCAAACATTAAGTCTAATGAGATATTGTCAAAGCCTATTTCTCGACAATTCTCGATAGCTCGATATATATTTTCTTCATCATGAGTACGACCAATTTCTTTTAATAAATGTTCATCAAATGACTGAACACCTATACTTAATCGATTGACTCCGTGTTTTTTTAATACTTTTAAACGTTCCTTTGTAGCATTATCGGGATTAACTTCCACGGTGAACTCTTTTACTTGTCCGATAGGCAGATTCTGTTTGACCCCTACTAATAATCGGTTTAACTGTTCTGCTGAAAGAGCTGTTGGAGTTCCTCCACCGATATAAATCGATTTTAATGGCTCATTAGCATCTCTATGACTAAATGACATTTCTAATATAAGAGATTCAATATATTCATCTACAGGCTGGTTCTCAAGATAAAATTTATTAAAATCACAATAAAAGCAAATTTGTTCACAGAAAGGGATGTGGATATAACAAGCTTTACTCATCCAATCGCCTCCTTACTTTATTGATTGAAAAACCGCAGGAGCTAATTCCTGCGGTCATTTAAATGCTGTTAACAGTAAATAAGAATTCCATTATAATCATTTGTATTTTATAGGAAATCTATAGAAGTAGCAAGCCGTTAAGCTTGTTTGTCCATTTATCTTTATCAATAAAAGAATGTCAGATTCGGATTCCTCATTTTAAAAAAAGATTGTAAAACAAAAAAACCCCCACTATTTTTTTGCCAACGGCTGTAAAGTAGGGGATTCTAATTTAGACCAAAAAAAACTTATGAGAGAATGTTCCCAACTAATCTTACCAATAGGTTGGAAACTCTGTCAGTCACTTAAGGTGTGCTAAGCATGACCTCATTAATCATCCATTCGTAAAACCGCCATAAAGGCTTCTTGAGGGACTTCTACACTACCAACTGACTTCATACGCTTTTTACCTTCTTTTTGCTTTTCTAACAATTTTCTTTTACGTGATATATCTCCACCATAACATTTAGCTAAAACATTTTTTCTCATCGCTTTAATAGTAGAGCGAGCAATAACTTTTTGTCCTATACTCGCTTGCACAGGCACTTCAAATTGCTGACGTGGAATTAACTCTTTAAGTTTTTCGACGATAATTTTTCCACGTTCATAGGCAGAATCACGATGAACGATGACGGATAAAGCATCCACTGTCTCAGAATTTAGTAAAATATCCATCTTCACTAATTTCGATTGCTTGTAGCCTATTAATTCATAATCAAAGGACGCGTATCCCTTTGTATTAGATTTTAATTGGTCAAAGAAATCATAAACAATTTCAGATAAAGGAATTTCGTAGACAATTTGCACGCGATTTTCATCGAGATACTGCATATCACCAAAAATCCCTCGCTTACCTTGACAAAGCTCCATAACTGCCCCAACAAAATCGTTAGGAACCATAACCTTAGCTTTGACATAAGGCTCTTCAACATACTCGATTTTTTGTGCATCAGGCATATTCGCTGGATTATCGACCTTTAAATCTTCTCCACTAGTCATTGTGACATTGTAGATAACACTTGGAGCTGTAGTAATAAGAGTAATTCCGAATTCTCTCTCTATTCTTTCTTGGATAATTTCCATATGAAGAAGCCCTAAAAAGCCACATCTAAATCCAAACCCTAAAGCCTGTGAGGTTTCTGGTTCATATTGTAAAGATGCATCGTTTAGCTCTAGCCTCTCTAAAGCCTCTCTTAAATCATTATATTCATTTGTATCTACTGGATATAAACCACAGTAAACCATTGGATTCATTCTTCGATAGCCTGGTAAAGGTTCAGAAGCTGGATTTTTCGCACTTGTAATCGTGTCACCAACTCTTGTATCTCCAACATTTTTTATCGCCGCTGAAAGAAATCCAACATCCCCTACAGTTAGTTCATCTCTTTTGTCAGCCTTTGGCGTAAATACTCCTAATTCAGTTACCTCAAATTCTTTTCCAGTTGCCATCATCCGAATTTTTTGGCCTGGCTTGACCGTTCCTTCGATAATTCTTATATAAGCAACTACACCACGATAAGAGTCATACAAAGAATCAAAAATCAATGCTTTCAATGGAGCTTCAGGGTCACCCGTTGGAGCCGGAACCTTTTCTACGACCTGCTCTAGTATGTCCTCTATCCCGATACCATTTTTAGCAGATGCCAATACGGCCTCCGATGCATCTAATCCGATTACATCTTCTACTTCTTGCTTCACACGATCCGGCTCAGCACTTGGTAAATCAATTTTGTTAATGACCGGTAGAATTTCAAGGTCATTATCCAATGCTAAATATACATTGGCTAACGTCTGTGCTTCTATTCCTTGTGCTGCATCTACAATTAAAAGAGCACCTTCACAAGCCGCTAAACTTCTTGAAACCTCGTACGTAAAATCAACATGCCCAGGGGTGTCAATTAGATGAAAAATATACTCTTCTCCATCTTTTGCCGTATAAGTCAACTGGACTGCATTTAATTTAATGGTTATACCTCTCTCACGCTCTAAATCCATGGCATCTAACGTTTGCTCCTTCATTTCCCGCTCTGTTAGTGCACCTGTTTTTTCTAGGATACGATCAGCTAAGGTAGATTTCCCATGGTCAATATGAGCAATAATAGAAAAGTTTCTAATTTTATTTTGTCTTGCTCGCCTTTGTTCGTTATTCATTCACGTCACTCCTAATATACGTACAGCATAAACTATTCCTCATTATAGCAAGCGATGAAGTACTGTTCAATCTTTTGTTTCAATCGTATGTTCTAAATAAGCAATAGCCCATCATCAAAGTAGAGTTAATATCTATTCCTAAATTTAAGACTCGTTATTTTTTTCTGCATTTAATACCTCTTCAAAAAAAGACATAATACTAGCCAAGAAGCTTCGACTAATCGTATTAAAGCTTTCTGATAGCTGACCACCAATATCTGAAAAAAAATTGTAATATCCGATTTCCTCTGTCTGTTTTTTCTTAGCAATCAAATCTTGAGTTGGCGGAATCCCTTGACTTTTATCCTTCTCTTTTTCTTCTACTTCTAAAGCCTGCTCTTTCGTTGACCATTCTAGAGGTACAGGAACAGAGAGCTCTGCTTTTTCATTCATATATTGAGCCATTGATAAAGCACCTAATAGTAAGGTAAGAGCAGTTAATGCGACGACCACCATCATCTTTTTCATAAAGCCCCTCCATTACGTCTACTGTTGTTCAAAAAAGAATTCAGAAAATACCTTCGAAATGGCTTCTGTGCTTCGATATACTTCATCTAAACTATTATCAATTCCACCCATTTCAAGCAATAATGAGTCAACAGGCAAATCCTGATTAAAAATTCCGTTTGTTTCAGGACCCTCTCGTAAGATAACTCCTCGACTTATTCCTGGGTATTGATCTTCTAGCATTTGTTCAATTTTCTTAGCAAGCTCTAGGCTACTTTCGAAATCTGGATGGTTCCCACCTACAACAAACATAATTTTCGCATATTCTTCACCATTAATCGTCACAGCCGTTTTGTCTCTTCTTGCACTATCACGATGGATATCGATTACATATTGAATTTCTTCCTCTTGATCAAGTGTTTCTGTTATATACTCACGAGATGCCACATAAGAACGGTTATACTTCCAGCCTCTTTCTTTTACTAGTCGCTGAACATCCCTTTCCTCAACAATTGTTCCAATTCCACGGTCCTCAAGTTCCCCAGCCATTTTTTCGCTCACTAAAGTAACATTAACTTTGGAATGATTCGCCTCATTCGGTACATTTGTTTCTAACTCCGGAAGATAGGATTCGTGATTGTGAGCGTTAATAATATAAACGGACTTTTTATCCTCAGGTGTTCGACTTTCTCTTTCCTCTTTTTCTTTCTCTAATTCCTCAAGCTTTGCTAAGCCTTCTTTAGTTGCTTCCCTCTCCGCTAAAATCACTTCTAATGGGGGAGCAGATTCACTGATAACGTCCGTATAGTTTGTCCCATCTCTGGCAATAATAACTTCTCCGCCATAGTAACTCAAACCAGGTAGCTCTCTACCTAGTAAGCTTCGAGGATCATTTGGTTTAATATTCGTCACTAATTCAAAAAATGCTTGTCCAACTTGTACGGTTTCACTTCCTTCTGGAAGCACAGAAGCAAAATACTGATTTTCCATTCCCATTAGTTGCAAAAAATGGGCTCCTGTCATGTCATTGGACCATTTATATAGTGACGAAGATTTAAGGGCTTGATCGGGAGCAACGGATGTTAGCATTCCTGTTATAATAAAGAGCCCTATTAAACCTATAATCATAAAGGCTACTATTTTTTTCACACTCGTATTGGGTTTACTATAGATTCCAATTGGTCTACGCTTCATGGTTACACCCTTTCCAATCCCTAGCCTTTGAAATAAAGCCAAAGGCTTGTACTATTAAAAGAATATGATGTGAAAACACAGTTAGAACCAATGATTTCGGTTTTTATCATATAAATACTTCAAACTAAAAAAGGCCAAGCAACCGTAGTTACTTGAACCTGTCTTCTTAATGAGTATAAAACCCTGCGTTACCTTGATTAATGTTTTTATGTAGCGCTGCGTTCATTCCTGCTGCAATAACATTAGCCATATCCTCTATAAATACATCAATTTCTTTAGGTGTGACCATTAAATTGTGACCTAAAGGGGCTAGTACTTCTTGAATCAACTGCCTTTTTTCATCTTCTTCTAAGTTGCCAATGATTCCTAAAATGGTCTCTCTTTTTTCTTCTGATGGTAAATCGTCATCTGTTAATTTTCTTTTCTCTCCAAAACTCATCCCAGCAGGTACTAAACCTCTAGATGGAGCTCTTCCTTCTTTCATTTCTTTCCCGAAGTGTTTTAGTACAAAATCAATCGTATCACTCGTTATCGAGACTGCATCTACAACAGTTGGAATTCCAACTGCTATCACAGGGATCCCTAAAGTATCTTTACTCAAGTCTTTGCGCTTATTTCCTACTCCACTTCCAGGATGAATTCCTGTATCTGAAATTTGAATCGTCGCATTTACTCGTTCTATAGACCGTGAAGCAAGTGCATCAATGGCTATAACAAAATCCGGCTTCGTCTTTTCTATAATTCCAAAAATCACATCACTTGTTTCAATTCCAGTTAACCCCATTACACCCGGCGATAAAGCACTAACAGCTCTAAATCCGTCTTGGACTTGCTCAGGAGCTAATTCAAATAAGTGTCTTGTAATCAGTAAATTCTCAACAGCAATAGGGCCTAATGCATCAGGTGTAACATTCCAATTACCTAAACCAACAACCAAACAAGAATCCGTTTCTTGAATTCCGACTTCGACTAAAAATTGATGAAAATGCTCAGCAAATACCTTTTCCATTACATCCTGTTTTTCAGTATCCTGTGTTCTAATTGCCTGAGATTCAAAAGATAAATATTTACCTGGTTTTTTGCCTAATCGCTCGGCCCCTTGCTCCGTAATTTCGACCCTTGTAATTAAAATTCCATCTACCTCTTGTTCATTAACCAGTACACCATTTATAGAGGGCGTTTGCTTGGTTTGTTCTACCTCTTGCTTTTTCTCCTCTTCTTCTAGAGCAATTTGATGAGCTTCTAGTGCTAAGTCTGTTCTAAGTTGGTATTTTTCTAAATTAAGATGGTCATTATTAGACATTCTTCTTCCTCCTCACAGCTTTTCATCCACTATCATTAGCGTTTCCTGCTACTTTACTTTTCATTCTTCTATTGCAATTCTCGTCTGTTTTTGATAGAATGCAGATTGTTGTACTGATGATATTCGTGATAGTATCATGCCTTTAATAAAGGAAATGAAACCATTTAAAATGGATCAAAAACAGCTACTGTTACATGCAGGAGGTGAAAGATATGCCAAATATTAAATCAGCTATTAAGCGTGTAAAAACAAATGATAAAAAACGCGCACAAAACATCGCGACTAAATCTGCTTTACGCTCTGCGATTAAAAACTTTGAAGCTGTTGTAGAAGCTGGAGATGCTGAAAACGCAAAAACTGCTTTTGTTTCTGCTACAAAGAAGCTTGATAAAGCAGCAGATAAAGGACTTATTCACAAAAATGCAGCTTCTCGTCAAAAATCTCGTCTTGCGAAGAAATTAAACGGTTTAACTGCGTAATTGAATATAAAAAACGACTCGAATATTCGAGTCGTTTTTTATTTTAATGAGCTAATTTAAAAATATACAATTCTACGGCAAGTGCTTTCTCAATTTTACCGGTTTTGATTGAATAATCACATTCTGCCGCTTCTTTCATTAGCTGTTTTAATTGGGCTTCTTCAAATAAATGTACTTTTTGACTAGCTAATTTTACTACATACGGATGGAGCTTGACTAATTGTGCCATTTCCTTATGTGAGTACCCTCTTTTTAAAAGCTCCTTCACTTGATAATAGATTCGAATTTGCCTCGTTAAAAGCGATAATATTTTTAACGGCTCTTCTTTTTGTCGTAATAAATCATGAAATATGATAAGGGCTTTTTCCGTCTGGTTCGTAATCGCTAAATCAATTAAAGCAAATATATCCTGTTCTAACGTCCTCGACACAAGAAGCTTTACCATATCTTCTGTAATTTCTTCACCTTCACCCGCATATAGTGCTAGCTTATCGATTTCCTGAGTGAGCAAAAGTAAATTAGTACCAACTCTCTCCATCATTTGTTCAGCTACATTCATCTCGAGCGTCACATTTCGTGTTTTCGCTTCTGTAATCAACCATTCTTTTAATGTTTTTTCATCGAAAGTATTAGCTTCAACAACCGTTGTTTTTTTCAATAGCTTTGTTAATTTTTTTCTTTCATCAAGCTTTTCATATGGAGCTAGTATGACAAGAATCGTTTCTGGCGCTGGATTCTCTAAGTATCTTTCCAATTGTTTGAAATCATGATCGAATTTTGAGTCGATTTTTTTACTGGAGACTGCGTAAAAATCCTTAATTACGATTATTTTATTTCCTCCAAAAAAAGACATCGTTTCAGCTTCTTCCACGATCACCTCTATTGGGGTTTCTGATAATGGAAAGTTCAAGATGTTTGGTTGCTGTTCTTTCGTTTGTACGTAGTTTATAAGTTGTTGCAAAAAATCCTCCATCAAAAACGATTGATTACCATGTATAAAATAAACAGATTCGATTTTCCCTTGTTTTATAGCTTTTTTCTGTGATAAATAATTCATATTCATTCCCCAATTCAGTGACTGTATCGTAAATTTTTCGTTTCATTCATCTTTATTTTATATTGAGTGAATTTCATAATGGCTCTATAAACGAATAAAACCGAACGTTTCTTATATGTTTTAAACATTAGCGAATTCACTTCTTGATTATAACGGTAGGGAGTGACTCCCAAAGGATCAGAGCGCAGTCTGAAGATCCACTCTGGCGAAGCTCTGCGTAGTCAGAGTTAGCTGAAGACAAGCCCTTGGGAAAGCATCTACCTAAAGTGAAAATCAAAAAACAAATCGTTCGGTTTTCGTTATAAAGATGTCTTGAATGTTTTTGAATTCACTTGTTGATTATAACGGTAGGTAGTGACTCCCAAAGGATCAGTGCAGTCTGAAGATCCACTCTGACTTAGCTCTGCGTAGTCAGAGTTAGCTGAAGACAAGCCCTTGGGAAAGCATCTACCTAAAGTGAAAATCAAAAACCTAATCGCTCGGTTTTCGTTATAAAGATGTCTTGAATGTTTGTTCATTAACTTGTTGATTGTAACGATAGGTAGTGACTCCCAAAGGATCAGCGCAGTCTGAAGATCCACTCTGGCGACGCTCTGCGTAGTCAGAGTTAGCTGAAGACAAGCCCTTGGGAAAGCATCTACCTAAAGTGAAAATCAAAAAACAAATCGTTCGGTTTTCATTATAAGATATGAATGATGAAATGGATTCATATTAATAGCTTATTTAATTTCCCTTTATTGTACAAGCTAATTATGGAGATAAATGAAACAAAAAATCAAGTCAGAAAATTGAGAAGGGGCTTAGCTCTCTAAAAGCTAAACCCCATTTATGATAAACGTCAAAAGAGAAGTACCTAGGCATCCTTCTTTTCGACGATAATCAATTTCATACTGTTAGGATATCCTATGCAAATTTAAACTATAGGTGACAACTCTTAACAATACAGGTAGAAGAAAGCTGGTATAAGAAAGGATCCTTAACCGAAAATAAAGAATAGATCAATAAACAGAGAAAAACCCGTATAAAACATGATATTTCTTAACAATCTCGTCACAAACAAACTAGATTTTTCATGAATCATCACGTATACTTAAAGTTGAATAAGGAGGGATACCAGATGAATCATTTTGAAGAAGATGTTCAAGAGAAACGCAATGACGCTATAGATTCTGGTGTAGGCTTCGTTGTTTCATTCGTATTTTTTGCGCTTATTTTTGTAGTCGCATCAGCGGTTGATGTGTTCAGCCATCTGTAGAAGGTACATATTCAACCAAAAGCAAAAAGGACTTCTTGCCGCATGCATAGAAAGTCCTTTTTTTGCCTTAATATTTTCATTGCATCATCTGATTTATATTGATCTTTCCTTGCTTTAATTTAATCTCTACCGCACCATCTTGATCGGTTCGATATATAGTAACCTGATGTTCTTCAAGTGTCTCAATCACTTTAGGATAGGGATGGCCAAAACGATTATTTCTTCCCGCAGAAATCAATGCTAGACTTGGTTCTATTTGGCTCACAAAAGGGATCGTGGTTGACGTTTTACTACCGTGATGACCTACTTTTAAAATATCCGCTTTTAACTGAGGATAATTTTCGATCACCTTTTGTTCACCCTCTTCTTCTAAATCACCCATAAATAATAACGAGATTCGTTCCATGTACAAATATAAGACAATTGATCTCTCGTTTCTACCTTCCTCATCTCCAGATGGAGACAGTACTTTAAAGTAGGCATTCCCTTCTTTCCATTTATCCCCTTCTCTTACAAAAGTTAAGTTTGACTGATGTTGACTCCATATTTTAAATAAATTTATCTCACCTTCATCTAATTCTCCTACCGGATATATAATTTCATCAACGGCTATGTGTTTTAATAATCCTTCAACTCCACCTACATGATCGTAATCACCATGCGTCAAGATTAATTTATCAATCTTACGAATTCCTTTTGCTTTTAAAAAAGGAACCAGAATATCTTCCCCTACTTCAAATGCAGAATTTCTAATTTGCCATTCCTCTTTAGGAAAAGATATCGTTCCACCTGTATCAATTAAATAAACAGCTTTACGATAAGGAAATTCAATTAAAATGCTATCCCCCTGACCAACATCAATCATAGTAACCGTTGCAT
Organism: Alkalihalobacillus trypoxylicola; assembly: GCF_001590785.1. Classification (GTDB taxonomy): domain Bacteria; phylum Bacillota; class Bacilli; order Bacillales; family Bacillaceae_D; genus Alkalihalobacillus; species Alkalihalobacillus trypoxylicola. Next base: position 276,433 of record NZ_LTAO01000012.1, on the reverse strand, counting down.
GGCTTTGTAAGTAAGGGTTAATGAAATGAAACGTTATTAATACAGTCCACACAACCAATAGTTTTCGTATCCAATAATGCGGCTTTCTTTCTAATAGCACGAGTGTATAAATCATTATGGTACATAAAGCAAATAGAACGAAGCTAGACGGCCTTCCAAATAAGATATATACATTCAATTGTGATTCTATCCAAATTAAAAATCGATGAATGAACAACATAACAGGGTCTATAAAATGAATGAGGTGATAAGTTATCACTGGAAGAATTAAATAAAGTAAATAACTCGCTAACACAAAAGGTAAAACAATTAAACTAATAAAAGGGATATAAATAAGATTTAAAGGCAGCTGGAACCAAGATTGCTCGTAGAAATGATACACAATAAATGGAAAAGAAAGAAACTGACATAATGCAGATACGACTATTAATCGATAAAAATAATGGGTGGAAAAGCTTTGTATCCAAGTAGCGGAGAGAATAAGACCGAAGGATATAGCAAAGGATAGCTGAAACCCTAATTGAAAGATCGCATAAGGATCGAGCATTAAATATAGAAAAAAGACAATGGAAATACTTAAAAGGGGCTCTAATTTCTTTTGAAACCGCCAAAAGCAAATCGCTATAAAAGTCATGGCTGTAGCTCTTAATACAGGTGGGGCAGCTCCAGCGAAAATAGCATAAATTGGAAGGAATACTAAAAGCAGCTCTTGTGCTCTTTCTCTCGTAATACCTATTCTAATCATAGAATAAAATAACGCAGCAACAATAATACCGACATGCAGCCCTGAAATAGCAAGTAAATGTAAAATCCCTAGCCTTTGGTAAGCATTAATGACATCCGTCTCAAAGTAAAAACGGTCTCCAAATAACAGCGCAATCATTAAACTAGACATTTCCAAATGAAGAGATTCTAGTTTCTTCATTTGGTTTTGTCTATATTGCTGAAAGCTATAGTAAAGAGATGGATTCGTATTCTTACAGCTAATAGGACCATCTATGTTATAAACCCAATGTATTTTGTTTTGATAAAGAAATTCAGCATAATCAAAAGCATAAAAGTTTGTAGCAGAAGAAGGGATTTCTAAATTCCCTTTGACCCTACACCGCTCTCCGGGTTTTATTTGTTCAAGTTGCTCTTTATATTTCTGTTCTTTTATATAGCTGACTACTTGTAGCTTTTCGTTCTCTTCAGTTCGAACGGTCATTGAAAGCCGGTCTCCATCTAATCTAGGTATCATGATAGGAACAATAGTCGTTTCTAATAAACCTTCCTTATACATGCTCTCGTTTGTCTGCTCATGTATAAAAGCAATACCAATGAATACTAGGAAAAAAGCCAAGGAATATATCCACTTTACATATGAAAGGTTTTTCAAAAAAAGAAGGTATACGACGAGGAGAAAAAAACAAAATAAAAGAAGAAGGCTCGGACCTTTGATTATCAAGAATAATCCGAGCACTGTTGAACATATACAAGCTATAATAATTGAATTCAAAACACACCTCCTTATGAGTGAGAAGGATTTGGTGTATAAAGAGCTCTAGTCTGATCAATAAGGTCCATTAACTCACTTTGTTCAATTCCAGCCTCTTCAAGCTTATGTAGCAAATCTGTAGTTAATTGAAGCTTTTTTTGAAAATCACGATCTAAAACCGTTTCATCTAGCTCAACTTGAATCAACTCTACTCCAGCCTGTGAAAAAAGTTCCTCTGCATAAGGATGATTTTTGTAATCCTCCGCATAATAAACCTTTTTTATCCCAGCCTGTATAATTGCCTTTGTACAATGTACACAAGGAAAATGAGTAATATAAATCTCTGCACCATCGGTTCGAACACCAAATTTGGAGCATTGAAGGAGGGCGTTTATTTCAGCGTGAATGGTTCTGATGCAGTGATTATCCACAACATAGCAACCATCATCTATACAATGCTCGGAGCCCGTAACAGAACCATTATAGCCTCCTGCAATGATTCTTTTATCTCGAACAATCGTTGCTCCCACCATTAAACGAGTACAGGTACTTCTTAATGATAATAATTTACTTTGCGCCATAAAATATTGATTCCATGAAATTCGTTCCAACTTGTCCACTCCTCTAGGTTAGCTAGCTCTTTTCTGTCTAACCATAGTTTATTGAAAAGAGCTAATAACCGTCAAGATCAACCTAAAAATTAGTAGTATTCATCCATCATAGATTGACTTAGTTAGTAACTTTGGGTTTATTCTAAATATTGACTTTTCATTAAAGCTTGGTCTAAATCAGCGAAAATATCAGCACTATTTTCAATCCCAATTGATAAACGAATAAGCTCTGGCTTAATTCCTGCTTTTCTTTGGTCCTCTTCGTTTAATTGCTGATGTGTAGTGCTTGCAGGATGGATTACTAAAGATTTAGCATCCCCTACATTTGCAACATGAGAAAACAGTTCTAAAGCATCGATAAATCTTTTCCCTTCTTCAATGCCTCCTTTTATACCAAAGGTTAATATGGCACCTTGACCGTTCGGTAAATATTTTTGCGCTAAGTCATACGATTTATGAGAGTTCAGCCCTGGATAAGAAACCCACTCTACCAATTCATGGGTCTCTAAATAACGAGCAACTTTTATCGTATTTTCACAATGTCTTTCCATTCTTAAATGGAGCGTTTCTAATCCTTGCATAATTAAAAAAGCATTCATAGGAGCGATGGCAGGACCTAAATCTCGTAACAATTGTACCCTTGCTTTTAAAATATAGGCTAATGGGCCAAGAGCCTCCGTAAAAACTAAACCGTGATAACTCGGATCGGGTTCTGTTAAGCCTGGAAATTTACCATTTCCCCAATTGAATTTTCCGCTGTCTACAATCACACCACCAATCGAAGTCCCGTGCCCTCCCATAAATTTAGTAGCAGAATGGATGACAATATCAGCACCAAAGTCTATAGGCCGACATAAAAAAGGGGTAACTAAAGTAGCATCTACCATTAATGGTAGATCGTGCTCATGAGCCAGTTGCGAGAGGCTTTCAACATCTAAAACTTCTCCATTAGGGTTCCCTATCATCTCAGCAAAAACGAGTTTTGTTTTAGAGGTTATCGCTTTTCTAAAATCCTCTGGATTATTTCCTTCTACAAAATGAACGGTAATTCCAAGTTTTTTAAATGTATGAGCAAATAAATTGTAGGTTCCTCCATATAAACCACTAGAGGAAACAAGCTCATCTCCCGATTCACAAATATTTAAAATAGCTAAATGAATAGCAGAGCTTCCGCTTGCTGTAGCAAGGGCACCAATACCACCTTCTAATTCGGCAACTCTTTTTTCAAACGCATCCTGAGTCGGGTTCATAATTCTCGTATAAATATTTCCAAATTCTTTTAAGCCAAATAAATTGGCCGCATGATCACTATTTTTAAATCCGTAAGAGGTCGTTTGATATATCGGTAATGCTCTCGATTGTGTAGTAGGATCTATCTCTTGACCTCCATGAATAGCGATCGTTTCCAATGCTCTCTTTTTGTCTGTCATGATTTACTCTCCCTTCACATCACATTTCATCCATATGCTATAATTATCATCGTATTAGATGATTACATTCATTTTATCAGAACTTTTTATAAATTCACTCTTTTTTATTGAGCCTTAATAGATTCTCTTAATTGTTCAAAAGATTTTTCTCCTATACCTGATACCTTCTTTAAATCTTCAATCTTTTCAAATGGACCATTTTGTTCACGATACTGTATGATTTGTCCCGCTTTTGCAGGACCTACTCCAGAAAGTTGCTGCAATTCACTTTCAGTTGCTGTGTTAATATTTACTTTTCCATCATCTCGTTCATTTAATTCAAAAATTCCTGCTGCTATCGCTTCCTCTCCTTCCATTTCCCCCTCTGTTGGGATATAGAGGACCATCTCATCTTTTAAAAGGGCTGCTAGATTCACTCTTTGCTCATCTGCATCTTCTCTTAAACCACCAGCTTTTTCGATAACCTCATAGACCCTTCCACCATCACTCATTAAATATATGCCTGGCATATTGACAGCTCCCTTTAGGTCAACGACGATTTCTTGTGGTAATATTTGAGCATCTTCGTCCTCAAAACTACTCTCTATATCCTTTGATTCAGTGAGAAATAGCCAATCCGTATCACTCTTTGCTTGATTATGAGATTTCATAAAAAAGCTCCCTCCTATTAAAACCATAAGTAATAAGCACCCAATAGTAACCAGCATCCAGGCATTTTCCTTTTTTAACCATTTTATTTGATTCATAAAATTAAACCCTTTCCATTTGTACTCGAACCCTATTTGGATTTGCCGCATGAATGAGTCAATCGACTTTACGAATAAATTTTTATCATAACTAAACCATTTCCACATACATTTAGTACTAGTGCAGAGTTAGCTGAAGACTGCGCTGATCCTTTTGGAGTCACTACCTACCGTTTCAATCAAGAAGTTAATTCGCAAACGTTTAAAACATATTTTATAAGAAACATTCGGTTTTATTCGTTTATAGAGCCATTATGAAATTCACTCAAATGAGAAAAAAGGGGGGGAAAAGGTGAAGATAGGAATAATCGGAACAGGTAGCATGGGGACCATTTTAATTGAGTCATGGATAGATTCAAAGAAAATATGTTCTGAGCAATTCATTATATATAATAGAAGTCACGAAAAAACAGCTGAAATTGAGAATAGATTTCCCTCCATCACTGTAGCTACAAATGCAAAGCAAGTTTTGAGTCAGTCAGATATTTGTTTTATTTGTGTTAAACCACCTCAATTTCCAACTGTAATCAATGAAATAAAAGAGGTAGCTACTAAAGACCATTTTATCGTCTCGATCACGAGTCCAATCACAGTCTCACAGCTGGAAGAGCAAATAGATTGCAAAGTGGCTCGGGCTATTCCGAGCATTTTAAATCGAGTTCAGTCCGGCTCTTCTTTAATAAGCTTTGGCGATAGTTGTACAGCAAGTGACCAAAAAATCCTAAAAGAATTAATGAACAGTATTTCGGAACCTTTACTTATTCAAGAGGACATAACAAGAGTAGCATCTGATATTATTTGCTGCGGTCCTGCGTTCTTCAGTTATTTACTACAAGAATTCATATATGGAGCGGTAAGACAAACAAACATTTCAGAAGAAGAAGCAACCATTTTAGCCACTGATATGTTAATTGGAATGGGAAAGCTATTAGAGAAAAGGCACTTTACTCTCACTACTTTACAGGAAAGGGTCTGTGTCCCTGGAGGAATTACGGGAGAGGGATTAAAGGTATTGGAAAATGAGTTAGGGTCTCTGTTTGACCATTTATTTCAACAAACACATGCAAAGTATGATCAAGAACGCATCAAAATTAATCAACTTTTCCAAGAGTAAAAAAGAGGTAACCTTCTAATGGTTACCTTTTTTAATAATTCTATATGGACAGCTTCTTTCCTGCTACTTTTTTACAGCTTTAAAGAAAATTCTTTCACTTTCTTCACAAGGTGCTTCAGCTCGAAAATCAGCTTCAATTTTTTCCACTACAAAGCCGATTTCCTCAAGCCACTCTTTATAATTAGCGATAGGATAAGTTCTTTGAAAGTGTAATTCTTCATGTCTTTGATAAAGGTTGTCCTCATTTTTTACAAAGAAGGTTAGTTCATGCTCGATGCTTAATACTTCTTTCCCTTCAAAGGAATTCCATATATACGATATTTCGTCTCCGTCATCAGCAAACGTCTGATTACTATAAACATTAGTGATTTTATAAGGAGAATGAACATCAAATAATAGCATACCACCCGTTTTTAGTTGCTGAAAAAAAGAGGTAAAGGCCGATTTAACATCTGTTTCCGTTTTTAAATAATTTAAAGAATCACAAAATACCGTAATGACGTCAAACTCTCCTATAAAAGGGAGACTCGCCATATCCTGCTCTATTAAAAAAGGAGTTAAACCAAGTTTGTCTGTCTTTTCTTTTGCCACTAAAAGCATTTCAGAAGATAAATCTATCCCTGTGACATTAGCTCCCTCTTGCCCGTACCTAATCACCATTTCGCCAGTTCCGCAGCCTACATCCATTATATCTAAACCTTTTAAGGCTGGATTACTATTATTTTTGACATAGTCGAGCCATCTGTCGTAAGGAGCTTCTGACATTAGATGGTCATATAAAGCAGCAAAAATCATGTAATTCATTTCTGCTCCTTTGCATAAGTCCAGCCATCTTTTTGTTCAATCTTACCTTCTTTTAATAACTTTCCTAACGCTCGTTTAAAAGCGCCTTTACTTAGTTGAAAACGAGCCTTAATATCATCAGGGTTACTTTTATCTGAATAAGGCATCGCTCCTCCACGTTCAATTAGATAAGAGAAAATTCGTTCAGAATCTTCCTTCTGCTGAACAGAGCGTATGGGCTTTAAGGATAAATTAATACGACCATCTGGACGGACATATGCTACTCTTCCCGTTATAAATTGACCATAACGAGGTTTTTCAGTCATTTCATCGTGATGTATAAAGCCTAAATAACCCTCTTTCGATAATAATAATGCTCCATCATCCAAATAATGATAAACAAAACCTGATACCTCTTCGTTTAAGAGCGTTTCAGGAGCTTCCGTAGCCTGCTCTTCAATTGGTTTTCCTCTTAACAGCTTTGCCATCATACGACCTCTTTTGTCCCAAGTGATAGTGACAGGCAGTTTATCACCTTTTACAGGCCAGAAGCCACGGTCGCTTGGAAGTTCGTCCATCGATAAGAAGAGATCTCGGCGAATTCCATTAAACAAAAAGACACCGTGTCCAGTTCGAACTCCTACCACTTCCAACCAAGCATATTCACCAACTGATATAATCGGCTCTTCCATCGTGGCAGCTAATCGACCTTCGTGATCATGATAAAGGAAAACATTTATTTTCTGACCAACTTCTATATCTGTTGTTACATCATGGTTGTGTAATAAGATATCTTCTGAATCCGCTTTTAAAAAATATCCAAAATTCGTCTTTCTTTCCACTGGCAATGTAACATTATAACCCGGTTTAAACTCCATTATTTTAAAACACCTTCTAATTCAATAACGGGCGCATCTCCCCATAATTTTTCCAAATTATAATAAATACGCTCATCTTTATGAAAAATATGAACAACTGTATTACCAAGATCGATAAGCACCCAGCGTGCTGTATCATAGCCCTCTAAACGTTTAATGTCTAGACCGTTTTCTTGCATCACCTTTTTTAATTCATGAGCAATAGCTTGCACTTGTTTCTCTGAATTCCCTTGGCAAATAATAAAGTAATCTGCAATGGGCGAAATTCCTTGCATATTTAAAGCAACAATATTTTGAGCTTTTTTATCATCAATACTTTGCACCGCTAATGAGAAAATTTGATCGTTAATCACTAAATATCACGACTCCCTTTTTGATTTTTTATTAATGCATTATAAGTGGCGAGCGTATCAGGAAAAATTAGTTGGCGTCTCCTTAAAAGAAAAGCAATCGTATTTTCCAAAGATTGAATAATAGCAGCATCTAAGTCCGTTTGGGCTATTATACGTACTTCTTCAACGCCTTTAAATTGCCTTCCTGGCTCTATATAATCTGCTAAGAAAATGATTTTTTCTAGCTCATTCATTTCTGGACGACCTGTCGTATGATAGGCAATAGCATCTAATATATCATAATCGGTAATGCCTATTTCATGTTGAACATAGTACGCTCCACACGGTGCATGTAGTAGTTCATCACCATAGTGTAGCAAATCCTGCCATTTCAACTTCTTTTTTACCAAATCACGCATTTCATTTTTGTCGCGAAACTTGGCATAATCATGAAAGATAGCAGCAAGCTCTGCTTTTTTAGGGTCAGCTCCAAATCTTTTTGATAGCGTAATAGCTGTCTGCATGACTCCAAGAGTATGCTGAAAACGATGTTCAGTTAAATGAGGTTTAATGAGTTCAAGTGCTTGCTCCCTCTCCATATAACCCTCTCTTTCTTATCATTCTCTCTACCTGCTCAGGAACTAAATATTTTATAGGCTTTCCTTCTTTAATACGCTTCCTTATCAAACTTGAGGATACATCTATTTGAATCGTTTTGATTTGGAGTATATTTTCACTTTTGACTACATCACTACCAGGGCGATGAACACCAATAAAGGTTATCATATCCTTCAGCTCTTCTATTTGATGCCAATTTGATAGTTGCTCGATCATATCTCCACCAATAATAAAATAAAACTTCACATCAGGAAACTGACTACGAAGGTGCTTCACCGTATCGAAGGTATAGGATATTCCTTTCCGTTCATATTCAACCGTAGAAATAAAAAAATTCTCCACATCTGAAACACATGCTTCTAGCATTTTAAGCCTGTCTTCATTTGAAGTTTGCGACTCGCGCTTTTTATGAGGAGGAGTATGAACGGGCACAAACCAAATTTCATCTAAATGACATTGATTTAAGACCTCTTGAGCCATAATCATATGACCGATGTGTGGTGGATCAAATGTTCCTCCAAACAATCCAATTTCCTTCATATTTAAGATAGCCCCTTTTTCTCTTTTTATCTATGGTAGCACTAAAACCTTATTTTCCTTTGATTCTTTATATAAAACAATTGTGCTGCCAATTATTTGGACAAGCTCTGCCTTAGCTCCTGTGGATAAGCTTTCTGCCACTTCACTTTTATCATATTCACAATTTTGAAGAACACTTATTTTAATTAATTCTCTTACTTCTAATACATCAATGATTTGTTGGATCATATTTTCATTTACTCCACCCTTTCCAACTTGAAAAATAGGTGAAAGATGGTGAGCTTTCGCTCGCAAAAAACGTTTTTGTTTACCTGTTAACATAGTAACCTCCTAGTTGTTGAAGAACTGTTTTTGTCATAAGCTTACGATTAGGACTCTGCTTTGTCCAATATTCAAAAGATAAAGCACCTTGATTCACAAACATTCCAACCCCGTTTAAAATCGTAGCACCTTTAGCTTCTGCTTCTGTTAAAAATTTCGTCTTTATAGGGTTATAAATTAAATCACTTACAATACTTTTATTGGACAGCTTGTCCAAACAGATAGGTGTCTGCTCTACTTGCGGACTCATTCCAACAGAGGTGGTATTTATAACAATATCAAATTGTTCTAAATTAGATTCAACTGTTTTTATTTCTTGAGCTTCCAAAAGAGAAACCGGCGAATGAAGTCTATTCAATAATTGCTCAGCTTTTTCTATCGTCCGATTGGCCACTACTATCCTTTTTGTATGATTATTTTTTAATGCTGTTACAACTGCTCTTGCTGCCCCCCCAGCCCCAATAATGGCTACTTGTTTTTCAGAGAGCTCACCTGTTAGAACTTCTAATAATGACTGTAAATAGCCTCTACCATCTGTATTGTACCCAATTAATTTATTACCTTCTCTCACAATGGTGTTCACCGCTCCTATTTCCAGTGCTTCTTCATCTATTTCATCTAGATAATTCATAACCTCAACCTTATGAGGAATGGTAACATTACATCCACCCAGCTGTAGAGAACGAATAGCCTCAACAGCATTTTGGAGATTTTGAGGCTCTACTTCAAATGCCATATATCTAGCAGCCACTTTTAAATCTTCAAATGCCTTATTATGCATACTTGGAGACATAGAATGACCAACAGGGTAACCTAACAGTCCATAGAGTTTTTCCATGATATTCCGACCACCTTTAATTTGCCATAATAGATTCTCGAATAGATACATGTACACCTTTTGGTGCATATGCTATGACATCTAACCCACTTCCATTTATTGAAACAAATCCTAATCCTGAGTAAACAAGATCGACCTTGTTATTCTTAACTCTAAATGTATGCTTCACCATTTCTGGGAAATCTTTGACCGATTCTGTCCCTGGTGGAGATAATAAATCTCCTAAGTGGTTAGAGAATAATTCGTCTGCTTTTTCTATTTTAGTTCGATGAATTTTTAGCTCGTTCGAGAAAAAGGAAACAAAAGAGGTTCGCTCTCCTTTTGCAAAATCCATTCTAGCAAGTCCGGCAAAGAAAAGGGTTTGTCCTTCATTTAATTGATGAACAATTGGTTTAATTTCTTTTTTAGGTGTAATGATTTTTAATTCTTTTTTATCAATATAGTGAGCCATTTGATGGTGATTAATAATTCCTGGAGTATCATAGAGGGTTTGACCATCATCAAGAGGGATATCAATCATATCCAAAGTCGTTCCTGGAAAGTGAGATGTCGTAATCATCTGTTCCTCATCTCCTTCAAATTCACGAATTATTCGATTGATAAAGGTTGACTTTCCTACGTTTGTCGCCCCTACTATGTATACGTCTTTCCCTTTTCTATACTCATCTATGCTATTGGCTATATCTAAAACACTTTCGCCCTTAGCAGCACTCATTAGCTTTACATCAATTGGCTTTAACCCTAAATCACTAGCTGATTTTCTTAACCAATTCAATAATTTATTACGATTGGTAGACTTCGGTAATAAATCAACTTTGTTCGCAACTAATAATACTTCATTTTTTCCAACGAATCGATGCAAACCATTCAGCCAGCTCCCATTAAAATCAAACACATCAACAATTTTTACGATAAGAGCCCTTTTTTGTCCTAGTGTATGAAGAATTTTCAAGAAATCATCATCTGTTAATGAGACATCTTGAACTTCATTATAATGCTTTAAACGAAAACAGCGCTGACAAATAATCACATCGCGTTGTAAGGCAGATGGAGGTGCATAGCCTAGTGCCATTTTATCCTCAGTTTGAACTTTCACACCACAGCCAGCACATATATATTGAGTTTCTTCACTCATGATTCTTCCTCCCATTGTATCAGTCCTTTTTTCCTCATTTGATTCAAAACGACTCTTTCCATTTTACGGTTAAATCTTGTAAAGAACCCGTCCGTTTTTGCAACAGGAACAACAAGAATGGTTTGAAGTCCAGCTCTATTGCCACCCAAAACATCGGTAAATATTTGGTCCCCCACTACGACCACTTCACTTGGTTTCAAGCCCATCTCTTTACTCGCTCGCAAAAAAGAACGGCGCATTGGTTTTTTTGCACTATGAATATAAACTACTTTTTCAGGATCGGAAAAGGCTTTTACTCGCCTTTCATTATTATTGGATACAATCGTTATTTTCATATCTAATTTCTCAATAGTTTTAAACCACTCTTTTACCTCGGTCGTCGCCAAAGCACGGTCCCACTCGACTAATGTATTATCTAAATCTGTAATGACTCCTTTAATACCAAGTTCCTTTAATTCAGTTAAATTAATTTCATAAATACTTTTTACATATTGGTTCGGAAAAAGGTTTTTAAACAAAATGCGCACCCCACTATATTTTCTTCATCTATAACCAATCTTTAACTATACCTTCTTTTTCTAATATTTTCAATAAAATAAGCTAATTATGATGAATCTATTAATAAATATACAAAAACATTATGTATTCAGAAAATTAAATACTTTTCGACAAGAATCACATTTTTTTGAATGTGGATAAAGTTATTAACGTCAAAAATACCCTTAAACCTTAACTTCCAATCAGTTAATCACATTTAACCCACAAGTTATCCACGTTTAGTTGTGGATAAAACGAACGGTTGTTCTATTAGCTGTTACATGGTAGGATAAGCTTAATTAATGGATTAACTTATAGCATATGAAAGAAAATGTGTGGTTAGAACGTTTGCGTAGTAAAAAATACATCTTTCAAGGAGGTGAACCTGTCTAAATAGCATAGACAGGAAATCATGCAAAACCTTTCAGATGAACTATTGATAGAAACGTTTTATAAAGCAGTTGAATTGGAGCTTAATCCTGACTTTATTGAATTAATTAAAAGCGAAATTCACAAACGTTCGTTACATGATAAAATAAGATTAAGCTCTTAAGTTCAAGGAACATGTTGCGGTTTAAGGGATTGAATGTAAAATAAGAGAGTAGCTCGTAACGGCTCTCTCTAAATGATTAAAGAATTATAAAAGGGATAGTAAATATGACATTTATTAAAACTTAGCTTATATATTTGAATTTTTACAAGCCTTAATCATTAGTATTATGAAGAGTATCGTTTTCTAAACGACGCTCTTCTTTTTTTTCTCCTGAATTAGGGTAAATACGAATATACTCCCTTGGCTCAAAGCGTCCAGATGGTTGGTTCCGATTTTTTTTATGCTCTTCAAGTGGCTGGAATGTTCCTCCACCGTTTTGAAATTCTTCATAACGGCTATTATCATTTATAATCCATGCACCGATAAAAAGAAATAGAAACAAAAAAAAACTAATGAGTAGTTTTTTTCGATTCGACATAGAATCTCTACCCTTCCTTATATGACTTATTTTCTATACCCTCTCCAAAAACGTCAATAAATATACACATTTGACCCCTTAAGCGCTTACAAACAGAAAGGGGTGAACGAGTTTCAAGGCTTGTCATATTCAGAAGAATTCTAGCTACTAACTTTTTAGTAAAAATGAAATAAAAAGGCCATTTCATGTAAACACTAAATGCATGTTTAATGCGTCTTTATACAAATTAGGTTATACTTTTAAATAGCGCGAAAAAGAATTCGCAAAAATTAAAGGGAGTTTAAAACAAGAGCCCAATTAGAATTTACTTTAATTAAGGAGGTATATATGTGATTAACGCTTTACACTGGGCTACGATTTCACCCCTATTGTTAGCCATCATTATTCCATTTATCTATAAGTATGCACGTTCAATACATACTGGTTGGTTTGTATTAGCATTACCTACAGTGTTATTTGTTTACTTCTTGAGTTTTATTCCTACAACCTCAAGTGGCGAAGTAATTGAACACTCTATTCCATGGATTCCTTCACTTGGGATTCATTTTAATGTTTATTTAGACGGACTAGGTTTATTGTTTGCATTACTGATAAGTGGAATTGGGGCACTCGTAGTCCTTTATTCTATCTTTTACTTATCAAAAACGAAGGAACAACTAAATAATTTCTATGTCTATTTGTTAATGTTTATGGGTGCAATGCTTGGCGTTGTTCTCTCAGATAATTTAATTGTTCTTTACGCTTTTTGGGAACTCACTAGTTTAGCATCAGCACTTCTAATCAGCTACTGGTCAACGCGAGAAAAATCTCGTTATGGTGCACAAAAATCTATGCTCATTACCGTTTTTGGTGGGTTCATGATGCTTGCGGGTATTATTCTACTTTATATCATGACCAATACTTTTAGCATACGCGAAATAATTTCTCAAGCTGATATCATATCAAGTCATGAGCTATTTATTCCGGCTATGCTCTTCATTATTATAGGTGCTTTTACTAAATCAGCTCAGTTTCCATTCCACATTTGGTTACCTGATGCGATGGAAGCACCTACCCCTATTAGCGCTTATCTACACTCCGCTACTATGGTTAAGGCGGGAATATATTTAGTAGCTAGATTTACACCTGTTTTTGGAGGATCAGAAACATGGTTTTGGATACTTTCTTTATTTGGAATGGCCACTTTATTGTGGGGCTCCCTTTCAGCAGTTCGTCAAAAGGATCTTAAAGGAATTTTAGCCTTTTCCACAATTAGTCAGCTTGGTTTGATTATGTCTTTACTCGGTTTAGGATCAGCTGCACTATACTTTAATGACGGTCAAGCAAATAGCTTGTACTATACAGCTATTGTTGCCGCTATTTTCCATCTGATAAATCATGCCACTTTTAAAGGAAGTTTGTTCATGGCTGCTGGAATTGTTGACCATGAAACAGGCACTCGTGATATTCGTCAGCTTGGTGGTTTGATGACCATCATGCCAGTCACATTTACCATCACCTTAATTGGAACTGCTGCGATGGCCGGGTTACCTCCTTTTAATGGATTCCTAAGTAAAGAAATGTTCTTTACAGCTGTTGTAAATGCTACAGAGTTTGGAATCTTCAACATGGAAACGTTTGGTCTTGCCTTCCCAGTAATTGCTTGGGTTGCCAGTGTTTTTACTTTTTTATATTGTTGTATTCTTTTTTTCCAGACCTTCAGTGGAAAATTTGAGCCGACTAATTTTAAAAAGGTTGTTCATGAAGCACCAATTGGCATGCTAATTAGTCCTGTTGTTTTAGTATCACTAGTCGTTATATTTGGACTCTTTCCAAACATCCTGTCTAAATCTCTCATTGAGCCAGCGGTCGCATCGGTCCTACCTTATTTAACTGCCGGGGAAATTGGTGTTGATATTTACATGTGGCATGGATTTAATACGGAATTGTTTATGACATTCGGCGTAGTCATTCTAGGGGTCATTTTATATGCGTTGATGAAAAAATGGATTCAATTATCTATTTATAAACGTGAGCGCGATCCATTTAACCGATTTTATGACGGAGCTTTATTTACCCTTTCATCAGGCGGTAAGAAGTTTACAGACGCTTATATGACAGAAAGCTTCCGCCGATATTTAATCTATATCTTTAGCTTTATGGTTCTATTTTTAGGATTTATGATGGTCAGACTTAACGTTATTGACTTAGTCCCTGAAAGGACAGCAGAAATTTCTATTCATGAAATTACTTTAGTCGTCGTCATGATTGCTGGAGCTATTACGGTAGCATTAGCTCGAACGAGATTAACTGCATTAGCAGGCTTAGGTAGTTTAGGGTTTGGAATGGCTATATTCTTCGTTTTATTTAGAGCACCTGATTTAGCTTTGACCCAGCTCGTAATCGAGACTGTTTCGACCGTTTTATTTTTACTTTGCTTTTACCATTTACCTCTATACAAAGAGACGAAGGATTCAAAGCCTTCAAAAATTGTAAATGCAATTGTTGCAAGTGGAGTGGGTCTTGTTGTCACCCTACTCGCAATATCTTCACATAACAATAAATTATTTGAGCCACTTACCGAGTTTTTCGTTAATGCCAGCTATGACGAAGCTGGTGGTAAGAACATGGTAAACGTCATTCTAGTAGATTTTCGTGGGTTTGATACTTTCTTTGAAATCGTTGTGCTTGTGATCGCTGCTATAGGGATTTACGCCATGATTAAAGGGAAAGTGGAAGAAAAGGAGGGTTTGTAAATGCATCCTAATGACGTTATTCTTCAAACCATTACGAAATGTTTATCGTTTATCATTGTTATATTTTCCTTTTACGTCTTCTTAGCAGGACATCATAATCCTGGTGGAGGATTTATAGGGGCATTAACAACGGCCTGTGCTTTTATATTAATAAGTGTTGCTTTTGACATTGAAACGGTTAGAAAAATGATTCCAGTTGACTATAAATATATTATGGCAACAGGCCTTCTCATTGCCGGTTTATCGGGAGTAGGCTCGATGATTTTTGGCGAAAATTTCTTATGGCAAACTTTTGACTATTTTGATTTACCTTTATTAGGAAATACAGAGTTAGCAACAGCCTTACTTTTTGATATTGGTGTTTACCTTGTAGTTATTGCTGTTGTTTTATCAATAATCTTTACAATAGGGGAGGAACATTAATGGAAATTATTATCTCCATCCTAAGTGGTATCCTCTTTACAATTGGCACCTATTTGATTCTTTCAAAAAATATGACGAAAATTATTATTGGAACAGCCGTCTTAAGTCATGGCGTTCACATGCTTTTGTTAACAATGGGCGGCTTAAAGCTAGGTGCCGCACCTCTACTTGGTTATGAGGAAGCGGCCTATACGGACCCATTACCGCAGGCATTAATTTTAACTGCTATCGTTATTAGCTTTGGTGTAACATCTTTTCTATTAGTTCTAGCTTATAGAACCTACAAAGTACATGGAACAGATGACATGGAAAAATTGAGGGGAATGATTGATGATGACTAACTTAATAATTTTGCCTATTCTCATCCCTTTTTTCACGGCTGTCATTCTTCTTTTTATTAGAAAGAGCGTCACTGTTGAAAGAATTATTAGTATTATTGCCGGAATCGCGGTTGTCATTGTAAGTGGATTACTTGCCTACGACGTTTTACAAAATGGTGTGTACTCCTATAATCTTGGTGGCTGGGTGCCTCCATTTGGTATCGCCTTAGTGGCTGACTCACTTTCAGCCTTACTTGTTCTTTTTACGAGTATCGTTGTATTAGTCTGTTTACTATTCTCCATTCGCGGAATTGATGAAATTAGAACAAAATTTTATTTCTATCCACTCGTTTACTTTCTAATGACTGGTGTAATCGGGGCCTTCCTTACTGGGGACATCTTTAATATGTTTGTTTTCTTTGAGGTTCTATTAATGTCTTCATATGGCTTAATTACACTTGGTGGTTCAAAGGCACAACTTAGAGAGTCGATTAAATATGTATTAATTAATGTTATTTCATCTGCCTTTTTCGTAATGGCTATAGCTCTTCTATATTCCGTTACAGGCACTTTGAATATTGCTGATTTATCTTCTCGTGTTGCAGAGGTTGGACAGCCTGGTATTTTAACAGTTATCGCCTTTTTATTCTTAATTGTATTCGGGATGAAAGCAGCTATCTTCCCACTGTTCTTCTGGCTTCCAGGCTCATATGCAGCCCCGCCGCCTGTCATAACAGCACTCTTTGCAGGCTTACTAACAAAGGTTGGTATTTACGCCATCTTTAGAATATTTACGATTGTTTTTTATCACGAGCCGCAAATAACGCATCTTACCCTAGAGGTACTTGCAGTCCTAACAATGATTGTAGGGGTCATCGGTGCAGTCGCTTATACAGATTTACAAAAAGTTTTAGTATATAATGTAGTTGCTGGAGTAGGTTTTATCATTTTCGGTATCTCCTCTTTTAATGAAGCAGGGATTTTTGGAGCAACGTTCTATCTGCTTCATGACATGCTTATAAAAGCTGCCCTATTCTTATTGGTTGGGGCAATGATTATCATTACGAAAACATCCTCGATGCATAAAGCAAGTGGCCTTATTAAAAAGCATCCGCTTGTTGGATGGTCCTTTCTAGTAGCTTGCTTATCTTTAGCGGGAGTTCCACCTTTTAGTGGTTTTTTCGGAAAGCTATTTCTTATTCAAGGTGGCTTTGAGGCTGGACAGTATTTCTCCGTAATCATATTAATACTAGCTAGTTTATTAATTTTATATTCAGTAATGAGAATCTTCTTTAATGTGATTCTTGGAGAAGAAAATTATGAAACCATGAACGAAAAGGTAAGTATTAAAGGACTTCTTTATCCTAGTATGATTTTGCTTTTCTTAACCTTTATCATGGGAATGGGAGCAGAAGCAATCGTACCGTACATTTCTGATGCTACCGAAACATTGCTAAATCCAGAGCTCTATATAGAAGCCGTATTAAAGGAGTAGGTAAATTATGATGTCCTTTCAGTTACTCATAAACTTCGCTCTTGCTATCGCTTGGATGTTCTTGTATAACACCTATGATTTACCGACCTTCATTATTGGATATATTGTCGGATTCATCATTCTATTCTTGATGAGAAGAATTTTCCCATCAAGGTTGTACATTATCCGAGTGTATGGAGTGGTTCATTTACTATTTGTATTTATTCGGGAGCTTATCATCTCCAATTACAGTGTTATGAGACTCATTTTAAAACCAAAATTAGATATTAAACCAGGTATTTTTACGTTACACGTTTCTTATAACTCCGATTGGGAGCTTACATTATTATCATTATTAATCTCATTAACACCAGGGACTGTCGTTATTGATGTTTCACATGATAAACAAAAAATGTATATTCATTCAATGAATATTGATGATATTGAAAGCAGTATCCATCATATTGAAGAATCCTTCCAAAAAGTTATTTTGGAGGTGAGCCGAACATGATTATTCAATCAACCTTGGACTATTTTCTGTACTTTGGTGCAGCGGTCATTTCACTAGGATTAGTAGGAGGAATATATCGAATTATAAAAGGACCTTCTCCTGCTGATCGATTAATGGCTCTTGATACAATAGGGATTAATTTAATTTCTTTAACTGCCTTAACTTGTATGATTTTAAGAACATCCGCATTTTTAACGGTTATTTTACTTGTCGGTGCTTTAGCTTTTATAGGAACCGTCTCTTTTGCAAAGTTTATTGAAAGGGGTGTTGTTCTTGAACGGAAACGTAATCATTGATGTAGCCGTTGGAATTTTTGTTGTCATAGGTGCTTTAATTTCATTTATTACAATGATCGGGTTAATTCGTCTTCCAGATACTTATACTCGTGCTCATGCAGCTAGTAAAAGTGCTACATTAGGAGTATTACTCATTTTAATTGCAACGTTAATTTTCTTCTATCCTGTTTATGGGTTCGACGCTCGCATTATATTAGGAATTATTTTTGTCTTTATTTCATCTCCAGTGGCTGGGCATTTAATTAGTCGTGCTGCGTATTTTTCCGGTATACCTCAGTGGGAAAATGCCGTTAGAGATGACTTAAAGGAAGTTCTTGAAAAGCGTAAAGAACGTTATTTAAAGCAGCTAGAAAGAAAAAAGGGAGCAGAAGGTGAAAAGCTCAAAGCATTAGCTGATCGTAAACGTGAAGAAAATAGTAATCGTGAGCTTTAACAAAAAAACGTCGCCAAAAGCCAGAGGCTTAAGCGACGTTTTTTTATTTTTTAACAGCAATTGGTTGTCCCATTTGAATGGATTGGTTCACCTTAATATCATCAAATGTAACAAAATTCTCTTCAAACAAAAGAATTACTGTTGATCCAAAAGAGAAATAACCAAGCTCTTCTCCTCTTTTTATATGTTGTTCAGAATGAGTGACTTCGATTGTATTAATATTCATAGCTCCTACTTTTATGACTAAGCACTTTCTACCATCATCCTCTAGCTCTGTAATAACCCTATAATTTCGTGATAAAGGCCGTTTACCGTATTTTAAGCCTGCATCATTAACGGGATAGGAATTCCCCCCTAATGTTTGTTGTTGGTTAATTGTAGCGTCAAGAGGGCTATGAATACGATGATAGTCTCGAGGGCTTAAATAAAGGATAAGAAAAGATCCCCTTTGAAACTCCTCTGCTTTTTGTTTGCTTCCGAGTAATTCATTTAAAGAATAGTATTGCTCTTTTACGTAAAAATTCTGCTCTTGGTCTATTTCACCAAAAGCAGCTACTTTCGCATCGACTGGGCTAACGACCATTGTAAGCTGTTGGTTAATGGGTCGCACTTCCCTCTTTAACCTTCTAATAAAAAACTCATGTAAGCTTTTATACTCCCCTATATTTTTTTCTGCTTCTTCCAAATTAATCTGAAAAGTTTTATAAAAAGAAGGAATCATCGGTTTACTTAGCTTTGATTGAGCAAACTTTTTTAGAAGCTTTGTTTGAAATGGATTATTGCTTAATTCGACAAATGCTCTATAGATTCTTTGTTTCATAGCTTCTCCTTTCGACTTACTGTCGTAATTTATTTCAACAAACAAGGTCCTTTTTGTAGTCGTATCATCAATGATGTGATAAGATATTACTTTAATAATAGTAATGAATCAGATCACTCATACTACGTTCTTGAACTTCGTTTATTTTAAAATTTATTTATTATTCTGCAAGGAGTGAATTCTATGTTTCTTTTACAGCGTTTAGATAACACACGTAAGAAACTGAAAGGACAAATTGCAAATGTTTTGACTCTATTAAATCTTACTTTAGGTGCTTTTGCAATCCTTTATACCATACAAAGTGAATTAACACTTGCTTTACTGTTTATTGCAATAGCTGCCGTATTCGACCGATTAGATGGTGCCGTTGCAAGAAAGTTTAATGCAACTTCTGACATCGGAAAGCAATTGGACTCATTAAGTGATATTATATCATTCGGTGTTGCACCCGCTCTCCTTATACATGAAGCGGTACTCGTTGAATTTGGCTTTGCAGGAGCATTTTTTGCAATTGTTTTTATTATTTGTGGAGCCATTAGATTAGCAAAATTCAATGTAAGTGAATCCACTTGTTACTTTGTAGGTGTTCCCATAACACTAGCTGGATGTATCCTAACTTTTACTTCATTATTTGTTGGTTTTTTACCTGAATTTTTGTTTATGTTCATTTGCTTATTTCTCGCCCTTTCCATGATTAGTCCTCTCAAAATCAAAAAAATGTAAAGCGCTTTTATTTCCAATAGAATTGTTAATATTCGACATAACTAGTGACTTTTCCGTGTGATTTTCTATAAAGTTCTTGAACAAATATCAAAAATCGTGAAAATAATGGCTTATTATGAATGATTTTCCTCCGAAAGGCTTGACAGTATTAGGCTTCAAGAGTAAATTTGAAGTGCAGGTGATTTTATTGGATATGAAGCACGCTGCTAAAAAGTCAGAATGAGCTTTTGTTTTCAAAGATTTGAAAACAAGTTTTTTCTAAACATGGTATGAAAGGGAGTTTTTTTGATGAACAAAACAGATTTAATTAACGCAGTATCTGAGCAAGCAGAACTTTCTAAAAAGGATGCTTCAAAAGCAGTTGACGCTGTATTCGAAAGCATTACCACTACTTTAGTTGAAGGTGGAAAAGTACAACTTGTTGGTTTTGGTAGCTTTGAAGTTCGTGAGCGTTCAGCTCGTAAAGGACGTAACCCACAAACTGGTGAAGAAATCGAAATTGCTGCTACTAAAAATCCAGCATTTAAGCCTGGTAAACAGCTTAAAGACGCTGTAAACTAATTGGAAGCATCAAAGAAGTGATGGTTAATAGCCATCACTTCTTTTTTCTTTGTTATTTTTAATTTTCGCAATTATTCTTGTTTTCCTATTTTAAATATGATAGTGTATGGATGAATATAATTACATACTCGTTTTAACCACTAGGGGTGCAATTTTTTGCTGAGAGAGGTTTTGATGCCTTAACCCTTATACCTGATCTAGATAATACTAGCGGAGGGAAGTGGGTCAACTATTCATGAGAGATTTATGAATAGATTTGTATTTTAGTGCACCTGTTGCTTTTGCAGCTTGGTACATTTATACGGACCAATAACACTTCCAGTCGAATTTCGCCTGGAGGTTTTTTTATGTTTTAAATCACTCCCCTTCCCCCATTGGTTACGAGTATATAAAAAGAGGAGGAACCAATGAATTCTAATCCGTTATCTAATTTAGTAGAGGAGCATAAAGAGGAACTTCTTTCCTTACTTACTAAATTAGTATCATTTCAAACTGAGAGCCCGCCAGCCCGAAATACCTTGCCTGCCCAAAAATTTATCGCTGATTATTTAAAAGATTTAGGTGCTGATGTGGACATGTGGGAAATTTACCACAATGATTTCAATGTTGTTGGAACGAAAAAAGGAAGTAACTCCAATGAATACAGGAGCCTTATTTTAAATGGACATATTGACGTTGCTGCCATTGAAGATAAGGAGCTTTGGGACACCCCGCCTTTTGAAGCGACCATTAACAATAACTCTATCTTTGGTAGAGGTGTAGCAGATATGAAAGGTGGTTTAGCTGCCTGTCTCTTTTGTTTATCTCTTCTCAAAAAGGAAGGTTTCGAATTAAAAGGAGATGTCATTTTACAATCAGTTATTGGTGAAGAGGTCGGCGAAGCCGGCACAAAAGAATGTATAAATCGTGGCTACAGTGGCGATTTTGCCATTGTTGCTGACACAAGTGAATGTCAAATTCAAGGTCAAGGGGGCGTTATTACGGGCTGGGTTACGATCGAAAGCCCTACGACTCATCATGACGGTACAAGAAGTAAAATGATCCATGCTGGCGGTGGTCTGTTTGCTGCTAATGCTATAGAGAAAATGACTAAAATGATTAATGGTTTACAGGATTTAGAAAGACATTGGGCTGTAACCAAATCATATCCTGGATTTTTGCCAGGAAGTAATACGATAAATCCAGCAGTCATTGAAGGAGGGATTCATCCAGCCTTCACACCTAATCAATGCGCATTATGGATTACGGTTCACTTTTACCCTAATGAATCCTACGAATCCGTTACACAAGAAATTGAAGAGCATCTAATGGCTGTAGCTAGTAGTGACCCATGGTTAAGGAAAAACCCTCCTGCCTTCCGCTGGGGAGGTAATTCGATGATTGAGGATAGAGGAGAAATATTTCCTGCTCTTGAAGTGAGTCCAAATTGGCAAGGGGTCCAGCTGCTTCAAGAAACGCACAAACAAGTTTTTAATAAGGATGTAAACGTCTCCATGTCTCCATCTGTTACAGATGGTGGCTGGTTATCAGAAGCGAACATTAAAACCGTTATCTATGGTCCAGGTAAGTTAGAACAAGCCCATTCTCTTAATGAAGAGCTATCTATTGATGAACTTTTCGACTATTGTAAATCTCTTATTCAATTCATCTATCAATGGTGTAATTTACCGAAGGAGGAAATATAAAATGAAATTCACAGACCGTATTTATGAGACAGCTAAGCCTATTTGGAATCAAAGTCATCATCACCCTTTTGTTCAAGGAATCGGACACGGTACATTAGATATCGATAAATTTAAATTCTTTATGTGTCAGGATTATATTTATTTGATTGACTATGCTCGCTTATTTGCACTGGGTAGCTTAAAAGCAGACCGACTTGATGTTATGCAAACCTTCGCTCAAATGCTCCACATAACATTAAATGAGGAAATGGCCTTACACCGTGCTTATGCAAAGCGACTTGGTATTTCTGAAAGTGAGCTAACCAATACAAAGCCCTCTCCCACTACTATTGCTTATAGCTCGTACATGTTAAATATCGCACAAAGAGGTTCTATTAAGGAATTATTAGCAGCTGTCTTGCCTTGCGCTTGGAGCTATTATGAAATAGGGAAAAAATTAAGTGAAATACCCGGGGCTATGGAGCATGAATGGTATGGTGAATGGGTACAAATGTATCAGTCTCCTGAATTTGGAGAAGTTGCTTCTTGGCAAATTAATTTATTAAACGAATTCACTACCTTTAGCTCTGAAGAAGAAAAGAATCAGTTAGAAGAAATCTTTTTAAATACGAGTCGTTTTGAATACATGTTTTGGGACATGTCTTATCAAAAAGCGATGTGGCCTTTAGATGAGAAGTAGTATTATTGATTTTGAGCAGGTCTCTTTTTCTTATCCGAAAACATCTGAATTAGTTATTGATGAGCTTAGCTTTTCAATTACTGAAGGAGAATTTGTATGCTTTATTGCTCCAAGTGGAACAGGCAAAAGTACTTTATTTCGCCTGATGACTTCTCTTGAATTACCAATTTCTGGTACCATTTCCTTTCGCAATCAACCGATCGCCGAAGGAATGAAAAAGATTGGCTATATGCCTCAGCGTGATTTACTACTAGAATGGAGAACCATATTAGACAATGCGGCTCTTCCTTTAGAGCTTCAAGGAATAAACAAAAAAAAAGCGAGAAAAATGGCTTCTAGTTATTTAGAAGAATTTCAGCTTCATCAACATAGTCACAAATACCCTCATCAGCTCTCTGGTGGTATGAGGCAAAGAGTTTCCTTTTTACGTGCCATGCTTAGCGGTAAAGACCTTCTACTCTTAGACGAACCTTTCAGCGCTTTAGATGCCATGACAAGAATGACTATGCATGAATGGCTCTTACAGATGTGGAAAAAATGGAAATTAACGATTATTTTTGTTACTCATGATATTGATGAGGCTTTACTTTTGGCCGATCGAGTGTTCATATTTTCTAAAAAGCCACTCTCTTCATATAATCAATGTGTAATAAAAGAAACTCGACCACGACAAATGAAAAACGAATTATTTGAATGGAAACAAGAGATTGTTCAGCAATTAACAGAAGCACCTCCTATACATTCATTAGTAAAAGAGAAACTTTTCTGAATGAATTAAATCGTTCATAACAATAGCGTACACACTAAGTGACAACCTCTTAAAGGAGATACTTTATGTATTTTTTTCATGCCGTAAAACAAAGGTTAAGTGCTTTGTTTTTAATTATTATTTTAATACTAATTTGGGAGATTGTAGCAGACCATCTCAACATGCCTTATATGTTCCCTTCTCCCTCTCTTATCTTATTTAAGCTTTTTGACATTCACGAAATACTGTTCTATGTACATCTTCCTGCGACTCTTACTGTTGTTGGGATTGGACTT
The DNA here is from genome assembly GCF_001590785.1 of Alkalihalobacillus trypoxylicola. Taxonomy (GTDB): domain Bacteria; phylum Bacillota; class Bacilli; order Bacillales; family Bacillaceae_D; genus Alkalihalobacillus; species Alkalihalobacillus trypoxylicola. The sequence goes on along the minus strand of NZ_LTAO01000012.1, from coordinate 252,398 downwards.
GCTCTATCTACCATTCTTGGGGTTGTTTTAGCTATTTGTATGCATCTCTTTAAAATTCTAGAACGAGCCGTATATCCCCTTTTAGTTACGTCTCAAACAATACCGATTATTGCCCTTGCTCCAATTTTTGTTTTATGGTTTGGCTACTCCATCTGGAGTAAAGTGGTGGTGACCATTTTGATTACCTTTTTCCCTATTACTGTCAATACGTTCGATGGATTTAGGTCGGTATCATCCGAACAGAAAGAATGGTTTTTAACAGCAGGAGCAAACAAATGGAATCTTTTCACAAAATTATACGTACCTTCTGCTCTGCCTTCATTTTTATCTGGTTTAAAAATAGCTATTCCCTTAAGCGTAATTGGAGCTGCTATAGGAGAATGGCTCGGTGCAAATGCAGGGCTTGGGTATTTCAGTCGCCGCATGATGACTCAGTTTGATGGGGCTGGAGTATTTGCCCCTATTGTATGGTTATCTTTAATTGGTATTACTGGGTTTTTATTAGTAACCATTATAGAAAAATATGGATTTAAGTGGAGGAGAACTAGATGAAATTCTTGAAAATAAAAATGATAGCCGTAGTAAGTACTCTTATTTTCTTAAGCGCTTGTCAAACCGAAGCTCAAAATAACTTAAAACAGGTTGAAATAATGCTCGATTGGTATCCAAATGCGGTCCATACCTTTTTATATGTAGCATTAGAAGAAGGATACTTTGAGGAGGAAGGTTTGGATGTGGACATTGTATTTCCTGCCAACCCCTCTGATCCCATTCAATTAGCTGGCTCTGGCGCTATTGAATTTGCCATTAGTTATCAAAATAATATCATTCTAGCTCAGGAAGAGGATTTGCCTGTATCGGTTGTAGCTCCTATTGTTCGTAGCCCTTTAAATCACCTTTTATTTCTTAGTAGCCAGAATTTTAATAGCCCAGCAGATTTAGAAGGACATACGGTAGGTTATTCAGGGATTGCCTTAAATGAGTTATATTTAAAAACAATGGTGGAATTAGATGGGGGCGATTTTTCTAAAGTTAATGTAATTGATGTTGGATTTGAATTAGGTCCTGCTATTATGAGTGAAAGAACGGACGCTATTATTGGTGCTTATATTAATCACGAGTATCCTGTACTACAACATAAGGGCTTCGATATAGATTACCTAAACCCTGCTGATTATGGTGTTCCCTCGTATTATGAGTTAGTCCTTATTGCGAATTCTTCTTTTCTAAGTGAAAATGAAGATATTGTAAATGCTTTTTGGAGCGCGGCTGAGAAAGGCTACTCAGATATGAAAGAAGACCCCTATGGAAGTTTAGATATTCTTTTACAAAATCAAGATGAAGGGAATTTCCCTTTAATTGAATCTGTTGAGAGAGAAAGCTTAGATATTTTGCTAGAAAAAATGGAAAGTCCTAACGAACCTTTCGGTAGCTTCGATCAAGCTCATTGGGATGATGGAAAGCAATGGCTACTATCCAACTATGAACAAAATTAAGTAATGATAAAACCAACTATTTTCTATGTTAAAATGGTTGGTTTTTTCTTTTATTTGAATCCATTTCATCATTCATATCTTATAATGAAAAACTAACGTTTAGGTTTTTGATTTCCACTTTAGGTAGATGCTTTCCCAAGGGCTTGTCTTCAGCTAACTCCCACTACGCAAGGCTTCGTCAGAGTGGATCTTCAGACTGCGCTCATCCTTTGGGAGTCACTACCTACCGTTACAATCAACAAGTGATTTCGGAAACATTCAAAACATATTCTATAAGAAACGTTCTGTTTCATTCACTTTTAGAGCAATGATGAAATTCACTTATTTGAAAAAATTTTTTCAAAGGCCTTTTATGCATACTGACTAGCCTGCCCTTCGTTTTTTTGATTACTGTTTTAGTACAATTCAATAAAAAATGTCTTAAAAGTGTTGATTTTTTTTCGTAAGGGATATATATTATTGTCTTGAAGGTATTTAACGGAAAAAATTAGGAGTGAATTTTTTGTCATTAGCTCTTGATTATTCGTCCATTCTGTTGGATAATTTGACAAGCGCGGAGACATATTAAGGTTGATATGAATTATATGTATAGTAATCCTATTAATGGTTTATTCTTTTCCCTCTTTAACAAATCTCTAAAATTTGTGGTTAAGTATGGGAAAGAAAAGGTATAGACACTAGTAGGTAAATTGCAATGACTTACTTAAAACGATTTTATAAATTAGAGGTGCTTATGATGACTGCAATAAAAGAAATTAAATCTATGGACGAGTGGAAAAAAATTTATCATTTGTCTTCAGAAAGAAAGGCGTATATTTTAAAGTTAAATAAACAGTGTCAGCTTTGCGTTGAAGCTTATGAAGAATATCAAAAGTTTGCTGCTACTTATGATAAAGAAGATGCTGATTTTTATCTTCTAGATGTTATTGATTTTAAACAAATCTCCAATGAGATTGCGAATGATTTAGAAGTTACTCATCAATCGCCACAATTAATCATTGTCGAAGATCAAGATTCTGTCTGGTGCGATCATCATCAAGACATTACATTTCGCAACATGAAGCAATGTGAAAAAATGACCTAATAATAGGATGAGGGCTCCCTCATCCTATTATTATGAAAATAGCTGTGTCCAAGTTTTAGGGCCTACTATTCCATCTACCACAAGCTTATGTGTTGCTTGATAATGGCGAACGGCTCTTTCTGTATTAGGTCCATATAGTCCGTCCATTATGACTCCTAAATAAGCTTGAACCATTTTAATGTCCTCCCCATTCATATAAGGACTTTTCAGGGATAGTGGCCTTTTATAAACCGTCTTTTTTGCTAATTGGTCGATTTTACCCCAAGTTTTAGGGCCTACTATTCCATCTACTGTTAGTCCGTGCTTTTTTTGATAAACTTTTACTTTTTCCTTTGTCTCTTTGCCAAATACTCCATCTACTTTCGCCCCTACTACAAACTGAATATATCGAACATCTTTTCCCGACATAATTTTTTTAGTAAACTTTTGCTTTTTCGGTGTCGGTTGTGGTTGTTTTTTCAGTATTTCCTTTAATGCCGCTTGCGTGTGTGAGCCTACGATGCCATCCACCTTTAATTCTGCTTTTTTTTGAAAAGAGCGAACGGCACGTTCTGTTTCTAAATCAAAATGTCCACTTGCCACAAAATGATGGTGTAATTCCCCCGCCTTTATTAAATTCTCTTGCAGCTGTCGCACTGCCTCTCCTTGACTTCCTTTTTTCAACAAAAACGAGGTAGGATGCTTGGTACTGTTTTTTTCTTCTATTTGAGTCACTATCCTTACATCTGTTTCTACACTGTTTTTTAATGTTTCTTTAAAGAAATCCCATGTCTTTAATAGCGTAGCAGGACAATTTTTCCCTGTCCAATATTGATGTGGCACTACTTGACCAAGAGGAATCGAGTGCTCCTTCATTAAAAATCTTATGAGAGCAATCGCATTTTCCATGGCTTTAATAAAATCTCCATCACTATTTACACAAATTTCAATACCGATCGATTCTCTATTCCCTCGACCTGATCCTCCATCACCAGCATGCCAGCCTATTTCGTCAACAGGTAAATGCTGAAAAACCATTTCATGATTATCGACTGTATAATGCCAGCTTACAGGTGTCGTTGGATTTTTGACATATCGTGCATGCATTTGAGCATTAGCACCATTTCTTCGATTGGCCGTCTCATGTACGGTTATAAATCTCGGACTCATTTTAGTTCGAGGTCTATTTGCATTGGTTTCAGGAATAAAATCCTGTTTAATAATCATCTTTCTCCTCCTCCCTTTTACCACTTCCTTTTTTCAGAAGGTAAAGTAGCTCTTACTTCAAGGTATGCTAAAAATTCACTAGTGCTAGGACAATCTGGTAAACATCTTTCCCTTTTTATATCGAATAAAATAGTAAAAAGTGGGTGGTTATTTCTCCAAGCATAGACTATTTCTTATTTCTGATACGCTTTCATTATATTTCCATTATTTTCTGATTGAATAACGAACGTATATTCGCATATAATAAAAATACGAATATAAGTTCCCTTATATAAACATATTTTATTGAAAGAAGGGTCGTTAGATGAGTGTCATTTTCCTAGTTGATATGCAGTCCTTTTATGCTTCTATTGAAAAGACGCGCTATCCTGAGGCGTTCGATAAACCACTAGTTGTTTCGGGAGACCCCGCCAGAAGGAGTGGCGTGATTTTAGCTGCTTGTCCACTTGCTAAATCCTATGGAATTCAAAATGCAGAAAGGCTTTGGGAAGCTCAGCAAAAATGTGATCATCTGCTCGTCGTTCGCCCCCACATGCAGGACTATGTAGACATTTCCATTGAAATAACGAAAATCTTTCATCACTATACTGATTTAGTAGAGCCCTTTTCCATTGATGAACAATTTCTTGATGTAACAGGAAGTCAGCATTTATTTAGCTCTGCCGAACAGATGGCTAAAGCTATCCAAGCAGAGGTTTGGCGCTCCACTCATGTCCGCGCACGCATTGGGATAGGCGAAAACAAAGTTCTAGCAAAAATGGCTTGTGATTTATTAGCCAAAAAATCTCAATCCGGAATTGACTGGTTAAAAAAAGAAGAGCTTGCTCAAAAACTATGGCCCCTATCTATTGATAAGCTTTATGGAGTTGGTAGCAAGCGCACTAAGCATTTTCGAAATATGGGAATTAGAACCATTGGACAATTTGCCGAGACCCCTCTGGAATACTTCAAAAAGAAGTGGGGAATTCCAGGGCATGTCTTATGGATGAATGCACACGGAATTGACTATTCTCCAGTCTCGAATAGCTCACATGATCGGCAAAAAGCGATTGGTCATGGCATGACTTTACCTCGTGATTATGAAGAAAAAAATGATATTAAAGTCGTTCTTTTAGAACTCTGCGAAGAGGTTTGTAGAAGGGCGCGTTCGAGGAAGGTGATGGGAGAAACAGTCAGTCTCAGTATTTCCGGAGCTAGCTATGAAATTCCTAAAGGCTTCCACCGACAAGTTAAACTAGAAGAGCCGTCTAATGTAACGCTAGAGCTCTTCCAAGCCGCGAGCCGATTACTTGATACGTTTTGGGAAAATTACCCGATTCGACGCTTAGCGGTTTCGCTTTCTAGCCTTTCAAGCGATCAAAACATTCAATTAAGTCTTTTTCAGAAAGACCGAGATCAGCTTTTAAAGGTCGGCTATACGATGGATTCTATCAATTCACGCTTTGGGAAAACCACCATTAGGCGTGCTACTTCCTTTCTGCCAGCGAGTCAGGCAAAAGATCGATCCGCTAAGATTGGAGGACACTATCAATGAGTGAACACCTAAAACGAGGTAATTTACTATGGGAGAGCAGCCGGATGTTTCTTCCTGAACATAAAGAAGCACTATTAAAATTAAAGCAAACGGAACAAGAAGTACCTAAACCAGAGCTTGATGAGCAAGCTTTTGAGGAATTAGGTATGACCGTGTTAAATGCATTGAATCATACTCTTTCTGTTAAAGTTCATTATTGGGATGACGGGCAATTAAAAGAAGAAAGTGGCATTATTGCTCGTGTTGATGAACACAACCAGTCACTTATCCTTCGTGATGCTCACTCTACTTTACAGATTAAATTCAGCTTCCTTATCCATGTAGAAATTCTCTAAGTAAGATTAAAAGGGCGGAGCAAGAGCTCCACACAGGCTAGGCACCCGACTGTTCGCTCTCCCACAAAACACTCCGCGGCCAGTGACGCCAAGCTAACTTTTTTAAAAAGTGCATGACCACTTGATCAACCGCTCGATTTCGTCTTTCATAAAGAATCTACCTGTTCATCAGAGCCCTCCTTCTTGTGAGAAGAAGGAGGGTTGTTTTTCATCCAGTACACAGCATTTCAAGTTTCGCTATATGAGAAGATTTAAGAACAGGTTATGTCCCAGCTTTTTTTCATTTTAAGTAATAAAGAATAGATGGAGCCATTAAACATTCACATTCAAGCTTCTTTCCTGAATAAAACGTAAAATTTCTTGAGAGAATACTTCAAAATCTACCATTTTTGATTGCTTTTCACCATATTTACGAACATTGACACTTTTATTTTTTATTTCTTCATCACCAACAATGACAACATATGGAACCTTCAACAGTTGAGCAGTTCTAATTTTATACCCTAGCTTTTCATCACTTTGATTGAACTCCACTCTTATTCCTACTTTCTTCAATTCCTGTTTGAGCCAAAGTCCATATTCAAAATGCGCACTAGAAATCGGAATAATTTCGATTTGAACAGGTGATAACCACACAGGAAAAGCACCTGCATAATGCTCTATTAGAATCGCTAAAAAACGATCAATGGAGCCATAAATAGCGCGATGGATCACAACGGGACGAACTCGTTCATTCTCTTCATTAATATAAGATAAATCAAACTTTTCAGGCATTTGGAAATCCAACTGAATCGTTGCACATTGATGATTACGATTTAGTGCATCTTTTATATGAAAGTCAATTTTAGGACCATAAAAGGCTCCGTCTCCTTCATTCACCTGATATGGAAGCTCTAAATCATCTAAAACCTTTTTTAAGCCCCTCTCTGAAGATCTCCATAATTGTTCAGAACCCATAAAATCTTGAGGACGAGTCGATAATTCGATGAAATATTCAAAGCCAAAAGTACGATACATCACTTCAATTAAAGCAAATACTCCTTTTATTTCACTTTCAATTTGATCCTCACTAACAAAAATATGAGCATCATCTTGACAGAACGTCCTCACTCGAAGTAGTCCATTTAATGCACCACTAAATTCATGACGATGTACCTGACCAAATTCCGCATAGCGAATAGGTAAATCCCGATAAGAAATGAGCTGATTTTTAAAAATCAACATATGCCCAGGACAATTCATTGGCTTTAGGGCAAACATTTCTTGGTCCACTTCCGAAAAATACATATTTTCTTGGTAATGCTCCCAATGCCCTGACTGCTTCCAAAGGCGCTGATTCATCATAGAAGGAGTTCTGACTTCTTTATAGCCAGCCTCTAACTGAATTTCACGAGAAAACTGTTCGAGTTCATTACGGAGAATTTGGCCTTTTGGTAAATATAAAGGCATTCCAGGGCATTCTTCTGAAAACATAAAAAGCTCTAATTGTTTTCCTAATTTACGATGGTCGCGTAAGCTCGCTTCTTTTAAATCCTTAACATGATTCATTAAATCGTTGTTATGAGCAAAAGCAACACCAGCCACTCTTTGCATAACTTCTCCGTTTGAATTCCCCTGCCAATATGCCCCTGAAACATGAGTTAATTGAAAAGCTTTAATAAAAGAAAGAGAAGGAAGTAGAGGATAAGACTCGTGACAAAGGTCGATAAACTCACCTTGCTTATAAAAACGGACCCATTTCTCCCCTAAGCGATCATTTAATAGCTCTTCTTTAAATATCTCTCCCTCTTTTTTTAACCATTGTTTCGCTTCTTCAAACGGAACCTCTACTTGCTCAATTAATGCATTTTCATCAATAAGTCTTTTCATTTCTTTTTCAATTTGTTTTAAATCAGATTCTGTTAGAGAACGGTTAAGTTGAACATCATAATAGAAGCTATAACCATTAACAGATCCAGCTCCTAATTGAACCGAATCATACAAGTTCTGTAAGGCTTGAGCGAGCAAATGAGTACAATGATGACGTAAAATAGCTAGCCCTTCTTCTGAGGAAAGAGTAATAACCTTTAAAGAAACCTGCTCTTCTAATAGATAAGAAAGCTCCACCAGCTTCCCATTTACCTCACCAGCAATTGCTTCTTTTCCTAACTGGGAACTAATTGATTTTGCCACCTCTAAAATAGAGCATCCCTGCTCTACCTCTTTTTTCCTTCCATCTGCTAACACAACCACTATTTTCTTTTCACGCATTTTTATCACTCCTTATAAAAATAAAAAAACACTCATCCCCACAAGGGACGAATGTTATTCGCGGTTCCACCCTACTTCCCACCATACAAATCTGCATGAATAGCTTAGGAATTGATAACGTCAATTAAAACGGTATTGGTTTTTAACTTCCCCAATACAACTCAGAAGGTGGTAAAAGGTAACCCTTTTGCTAGGAAGTTTCCAGCACCCTTCCCTCTCTGTAAGCACGGTTTTACCGATCATGTCCTCGTCATCGTTATTTATTTTATTTCGTTATATAACAAAAAACACCCATCCCAACCAAGGGACGAGTGTTAATTCGTGGTTCCACCCTACTTTCCATCATCACGCATGAATCTATGCAGTAATGGCTTAGGTGCTTGTAACGTAAGCAAGCTACGGCAATGGTTTCAATAATCCCCCATGCAGCTCCAAGGTGGTAAATAACTGATTGAAAGCTAGGAAGTTCACAGCACCCTTCCCTCTCTAAAAGCTCAAGCAATCATTCATGTCCTTTTCAAAGCCTTTCCAAACAATTTCTTTTGAATTACAATATATAATACTCACAAGTTTTTAAAAATGCAACTATTTTTTTGAAATTATAGGAAATAATGAATAAACCGACCATTTATTTAAAGAAGTTTTGAATATTTCCAAATTCATTTGTTGATTGTAACGGTAGGTAGTGACTCCCAAAGGATCAGCGCAGTCTTCAGCTAAAGTGAAAATCAACCAAAAACCTAATCGTTCCGTTTTCAATATAAAATTTGAATGATGAAATTGATTCGAATAGCTAGAAATTCTATGCATTCCTCTTCACATGAAAACGTCACAAAATTCTTTGATTTAAAGGTGGAATCTCGATTAAAATTTGTTAAGATTTACAATATCAACGAGCCAAACAGGAGGGTTTTTTTTGAATAGTTTATTTATAATTATTATTTTAGCTACTCTTTTCCTATCACTACTCAGTACGATAATCGTAATGAAAAAGCGTAGAAATAAATATGTTGCCTTATCATTTTCATTTATTATTAGTCTCGTCATACTAGTAACGGCAACTCCTATTGTGTATAATGGCGATCCTAATATTTTTATAAACCAAAGCAATCTCTTTTTTGCCAATTTAGGCATCTACACACTCATTTATTTTATCCCTTTAATTACTTTAATTAATTTTTGTGTGATTTCTTTACTAGTGAAAAAAGAGCAGCCCTCAGAGCCTAAAAACCAAGACCATTAAAACAAGTAATAGTGATTTTAACACTTTTAAAAACAAGATTTGATTAGCCGATTGATATACACTAGTATAGGAAAAACCAAAGGACGAACGTTCCTATTTTTTAGGAATGTTCGTCCTTTTAATCGATCCATCTACTTTTGTGACAGCATCACTAAACTCCAAATTTTGTTATGTTAATATAATAAAAGGAGTTAGAAATATGCACTTTTTTATCTTCTTGAACGAAATCCTAATAACCAATTAAGACTGCTGTAGATTATAAAAAAGACTAGCACGGATAGTCGCCACTCTAGCAATTCTTGAGCATCTACTTTAGGGCTATCTACAGTAAATGAGGCCAAAAACCAGCCGCCGAAAAGAATCAATCCTATCACGTAAACTAAACGCTGCTGCTCAGAAACCTTCGACTTTACACTTGTAGCAGCAACCTCCTCTGTACCCGTTGATTGGTCATGTTCAACAGTCGTATTTGATTTCTTGTATAAATAATAACAAAGTCCAAAAATAATCCATACAAAGCCAAAAGACGAAACTAAAATAAAAAATACTTCCATAGGGAAAAACTGAACCGCCCACCCCATAATACTAATTATAAAGAAAAAAAGAGTCACAACTAAAAAAGCTATCATTTAAAGAATTTCTCCTCCTACACCTAACTATTATTCTATTAAAATGTTATTTAATCACTCTCACAAGTAAAAACATAGGCCTACGCATTTCATGCTTCATCTCCTCAGAAAATTCCAACATCTCTAATGAAGGCTGAGGTTCTTCTATTACTTCTAATTTAAATCCAACTGATAGTAAAGTATTCATGTATGTAGAAAGCGTACGGTGGTATTTAACGACATTCTGTTCTAAAAATTGGGTTTCTCTTATTCCTTCCTCCTGATAATGGTCAATTGGCCAATGAAGCTTATCACCTTTATGATTATATATCCAATCCTGTAAAGCTACAGACGTGAAAATCGGATGCTCTACAGAGAATAAAAAAACACCATTTTTGGTTAATAAACGCCAAATTTTACGAACAGCTTGTGAATAATCGCTTACATAGTGAAGAGCTAAAGAACTCATAATCACATCAAAATATCCATCCTCAGCTTCATAATCTTCTATTGCTGACTGAAAGTAAGTAATATGGTCATCATCCGTTAGCTTTCTAGCTTCGTTAATCATTTTTGTAGACAAATCTACTCCTATCACCTTTTTTGCACCTTGCTTTCTAGCATAACGGCAATGCCAGCCAAACCCGCAACCTAAATCTAGAACATTCTTACTATTAAAATCAGGCATTAAGCGTTTTAACACATGCCACTCTCCAGCCCCATCAAGCCCGTAAAGGGACCGAGGTAACCTTTTATACTGATTAAAAAAATGCTCGTCATCATATTTATTTTGTCTCAAAGTTACTCTATCCTCCCACATAATATTTATCAATATGAGTCCATTTCAGATTTGCTTTGTAAGTGAACGAAACCGACCATTCATTATAAAAATGTCTTGAATGTTTCCGAAATCACTCGTAGATTGTAACGGTAGGTAGTGACTCCCAAAGGATGAGCGCAGTCTGAAGATCCACTCTGACGAAGCTCTGCGTAGTCGGAGTTAGCTGAAGACAAGCCCTTGGGAAAGCATCTACCTAAAGTGAAAAGGATGAGCGCAGTCTGAAGATCCACTCTGACGAAGCTCTGCGTAGTCGGAGTTAGCTGAAGACAAGCCCTTGGGAAAGCATCTACCTAAAGTGAAAATCAAAAATCTAATCGCTCTATTTTCATTATAAAGATGTAGTGAAATGTTTGCGAATTTACTCGTTGATTGAAACGGTAGGTAGTGACTCCCAAAGGAAAAGCGCCGTGTGAAGATCCACTCTGACGAAGCTCTGCGTAGTCAGAGTTAGCTGAAGACAAGCCCTTGGGAAAGCATCTACCTAAAGTGGAAATCAAAACCCTAATCGTTCGATTTTCATTATAAAATATGAATGATGAAATGGGGTTAAGTGAACGAAACCGACCATTCATTATAAAAATGTCTTGAATGTTTGCGAATTCACTTGCTGATTGAAACGACTCCCGAAGGATAAGCGCCGTTTGAAGATCCACTCTGACGAAGCTCTGCATAGTCAGAGTTAGCTGAAGACAAGCCCTTGGGAAAGCATCTACCTAATGTGAAAATCAAAACCTAACCGCTCGATTTTCATTAAAGGATATGTATGATGAAATTGGTTCATATACATAAATTATAAGCTAATTGAATGGCTATTTAAATATTCATTTTTTTTCGTAACTACTCATATTATAACTTTTCGAAAATTAAGGTAAAAATTGTGATTTTAGGAAGTAAGAAATAAAAAAAAGCAAACACACATAACCCGACAATTCCCAGATGGAAGCACATTCTCTGAAGCACTTTCTTTTCCTTTAGAGAAAAACCTAACAACAAAAGTAAAATAGAAATTAAAGGAAACATACTCACATAAAGACCCATGCTAATCCCCCTTTATCCTGATGCGAAAAAGGCCTTTCTAATGGTAATGTGAATTTACTCCAAAGCCGGATAAAGCATCGTTCATTTTGTATAACGATTAGCATATGTGCTAGCCACAATGGCATCAGGTTTAATTTTAGGCTCAATACCTATTGATTTTAGTCTTGCTATCATTTCTGTTACAAGTAATCTCGTTTTATTACGCTCACCATTACCAATATCTAAGTGGCCCTCTATAGCAAAGCTAGCACCATTGTATATAGAAGGTAGGATGATATCGACTAATTGATTCATCTTTTCCTCCGTAAACAACGAGACTAATTCCTCCGTTAAAGAGGTTTCCATCGAGATTTTTTCATGCAAATTTAAAAACTTTTTTGGAATGGTCCTTTTTCTTATACAAGCCCACACCCCTGTTCCTTGTTGTGCGATTACAATAGCCGTAATAAACTTTGTTCCTTTGTTATACGAATGAACATGACTATCCGTCCCAAGCATTAATCGATATTTCCCATTTGGATCGCGGCTCATAAAGGCTAGAATTCTTTGAAATACATCATCAAAGGTTAAATTTTTCTCATATGAATTTTCAAAAGTAAGATTTAGAGGTTTATTCATCTTTTTAACCACCTACTTCTTTCCTTACAGATTCGCAAGTTAATAGAAATGGAAGTGTTTCTTCATGTATTATATGATTTCAAAATAGGAAGGATACAGAAAAAAAGTATAGACCTTTTTCTTACTCCATATACTGGATCGATTGAAAAATAAGAGGGGGGATGAGCCTTGGGTGATTTAATTATTGCACCTATGAGTGATATGTATGCTAAACAAATTTTACAGTGGACATATGATAAGCCTTATGACTTTTATAATATGCCGAATACCTTAAATAGTTATTTTGAATTAATGAATGGAACTTATTATGTGGTTTGCTGTAAACCTAATGATTTAATAGGCTTTTTTTGTTATGGAAAATCCGCTCAAGTTCCTGCCGAACATCATCAAGGCTTATATAACTATCCTTGTATCGATATCGGCTTAGGCTTACATCCTCAATTGACAGGAAAAGGAATGGGATACTCTTTTTTTAATGTAGTCAGTCAATTTATTCAAACACAGCAGCCGAATTATCGATTAAGACTAACCGTTGCTTCATTTAATAAAAGAGCCATTAAGTTATATCAAAAATTTCACTTCAAAGAGGTTGCCAGCTTTCAAGTTGGAAAAATTGATTTTCTGATTATGATTCAATAATTATTTTCTACTAACTATTTATTTAGGATATATAGAAATCGAATTCAAAGGGTCTTCTTTAATACTATTATGGTATGCTCCAAAAAAATGCTAAAACTTATTCAATTGCTTAATATTCACCCCTTACATTCACTATATTAAGATAATTAAAAACAGAAACAGCCTCTAATGAATTAGGCTTTATATTGATACAGAGCCGTTTCATACTTTTGTAAAACTTTTATTTCCTTCACAAACGAAAAGCCATTTTTTTCGTAAAAATTTCTAAGCTTCCGTCGATCAGATGCACAATCTAGTCGTACCCATTGGACTTCTTTACTAACTGCTTGCTTCTTTACCCATTGTAAAATCTCACTTGAAACCCCATCTGATGCAAAGCTTCTCCTTATCGAGAGCTTATGAATATATAAGGCATCATCTATTGCGCCTGGCCAAAATAATGGATCTTTATCTTGTATGATTACTGTACCAGCTGGCTTGTTTTGAAGGTAAGCTACGTACATTTCTCCATATGAATAATTTTGTAGCAACTGCTCAGGACTCAAATCATTGATTTCCCACAACGGTTGTTTTTTTTGGTGTAACCAGCTTGCCGCTTCACAAAGAATCTGACTGAATAGCGTTATATTACTAGCATCCACCTTTATCATCTTTAATCGATTACGCACAATAACCCACTCCTTTTTTAACGATAAAACGCCTCTTATTTTATCATACTTCAGAGAAAGATATTTTACCTTAACGATTAAAGAGATTTTTGATTATTTCACATAAAAAAAGCAGGCAAAATACCTCTCTTGCCTACTTTTCATTCAAAGTTAGATTTTTCATTGTGAAGAGTGGTTTCCTTGGTATGGATATGAGTAATTTCGATAAGATTGTCTTACCGGTGCTTGATTGACATAATAACTAGACTGATTATAGGTAGCAGGATATGGCGCTGCTTGGTAATGACTTTGATTTATAGAAGGTGAATAATCTTGATGATGAATCGGATTTGTTTGGTTATCAATTGGGGCATACCTATTAGAACATTCATCTTCAGGTCCTATAAAAACACTGGATGTTATAGGTGCCAAAGTATCCTTCACCATTTCTTCATTTAAACAATAAGTGTGCGCGAGAACATTCGCTGGTGTAAGCCTTAAAATATCTGAACCTAATATTACTTGAGGATAAGGAGCATCGAAAACAGCCAATAAGTGAGTATCATCTTCATTGGCTATTTCATAATGCCACCAGCCTTGCGGAACATTAGCGACTTGACCTGGAGTAATAGGTAGATTGATGATTTCTTTTGTAAATGGATTCATAAGTGATACTACGGCTGAACCCGAAATACAATACACCAATTCAGTAGCGTTTTGATGAATATGTGGTTCAACCACCTTTTCATTACTCAAATAAATATCCAACAGCGATACATTCCCTAATGTATTTAGTTGATTTCTCCCTAGGACATTAATATAGTTTTGGTTATTTCTTGTGAAAAGACGGTTATTCTGCACATCATCAAAAAACTGTACATCAGCTGCAGTAAAATCCATATAAGAAACGGCCATCTTATCTCCTCCTTTTCATCTTATATGGATAATATATTGAATCCGCCCAAATATGTGACAGTTGAATAGAAACACAATACCTTTATGGAATAATTAAATGTTCCTCATAGGAAATTCCTAAGATAGAATATGAAATGAGAATTTGATTAATTTCTTCACTATGTAAAACGTAGAGACCGTGCACAACCGCCTCCTCTTCTTTAAGTTTACCACTCCTTAGTTCCTCTAACTGTTTTTGTGGATTTGCGTGACGGTTCATCACCACTTCTTCAATATCCACCTTCTCATGACTTTCGAATTCACTTATCGGTAATCCTTCCTTAATAGAGCTTTTAATGACAAAAGCCTCTGATGGATACTGGTTTTGGTTTACTTTCACTTTATCTAATTTAATCGAACCTAGTAAGCTTCGATTACCTAACGTCACTAATTGACCTTCCCTCTCTTCCACATAAAAAGTATCACTATTATGCGCTAGCAATGGTGATATACTCGTAAAATAAAAATAGCTGCCTGCTAGACCAAAAATCACCAAAGTTAAGCAGAATAGCAAAATCCAATTCTTGTTCAAAATGATTCTCTCCTCAATTCAAAAAAACTACACAACAATAAAAAATTACATTTTTTACTATAATTCGACTTTTTTCTCCTTTATTCCTTTTTTTTCGTTTAGTCTAATTATGTAAAAATATCTATTTTAAAAATCATTTGAAATACATTAAAAGCAGACTTGAAAAAACAAACTATAAAAATTACGGATTTGTAGCGTTATAAAGAATGCTAAAATATCCGGATCTCGCTCAAGAAAACAAGTCTCTAGGTTCTTTCAACTGTAAGCTCCTAAGTGTATTTTGTCCTCAGATTTTCTTTAAAAAAAGACGAACGTTCCTTTTTTAGGAATGTTCGTCTTTTAAATTGGTCTAGCTACTTTTGTATCAGTCCCTATATTTATTGACTTCTCTTTAAATATCTTTGACTATCTTTTCCAAATTATCAAAGCTAACTTTAATCGATTCGAAGGGTGGTAACTTACAATGATCCATTTCTACTAGTAACCATTCAGCATCTATATCGTTAGCAACTTGAACTAATTTTGAAACATCAAGAACTCCTTTCCCTAGTTCTATATCTGTCTTTTCTGGCTCCAATTGCATATCCTTCATATGGATAATTTTACAACGCCCTTCATATCTTTTAATATAATCAACGGCAGATAAACCTGCATACTCTACCCAATACGCATCACATTGTAAGTGAACCAAATCTGGATCCGTTAATCGAAGCAATAAATCTAACGCGTATTCATCTCCAAATTTTTCAAATTCAAAGGAGTGATGATGATAGCCAAATTGTAAACCATGCTCCCTACATCTTTGCCCCACTGTATTTAAAAACTCAGCTAACTTTTCATACGCCTCCTTCGATTTCCAATAGGATTCTGGAATGAACGGACAAACGACTGATTTAGAGCCAATCGTTACTTGCTCTTCTATTACTTGTTCTAATTCATTTTCTAGTCTCTCTAAAGGCACATGACTAGAAACTGCCTTTAAACCAATATCATCTATCGCTTCTTTAATCTCAGCCGCACTATGATTACCAAAGCCTGCAAATTCAACACCTTGATAACCAATTTCCTTTACCTTCTTTAAAGCACCAATAAAATCTTTGGCTGTTTCTTCTCTAATCGTATAAAGCTGTAGTCCTATAGGTAGCATTTATAATCCTCCTCTATGATCCTTCGTGTAAAAACCTATTTTAATAGATTATTTTTGGGATTCCTCTAAAGATGGCATTGGCTGTGGTGAAGGACAATGACTCTTTACTTGATAATGCTCTCCTTTTTTAGAAGATTCTAATAGTCCAGTCATGACCTCTAAAGCATGGTAAGCTAGCTTAGCCGATGCTCTAGGTTCTCTTTTTTCCAATATCGCTTGAGCGACATCATTCATCCCAATACCTCTAGCATTCGAAGTATTTCCATGGGTTAACGGTACTTCGCTCCACTCTGAATCAGCCGCTTTTCTCACTAATACTTTTCCTCCGAATGTATTCGGATCAGGTACTCGAATGTTTCCTAAGGTTCCATATATCTCTATATTCGGTAGGTTTGTTCCCCATACATCAAAGGTCATAATCATTGAAGCAACCGCGCCATTCTCAAAGTCTAGTACTCCAGCTACGTGAGTAGGCGTTGAAACAGAAATTTTCTGTCCTCTATTCGGTTCACTTAACACCTCGCGCTCAGGAAAGCTGATTTGTGCCGAGGATGTAACGCGCTTAATAGAACCAATTAGCTGGATTAATGTCGTTATATAATAAGGACCCATATCAAACAATGGTCCTGCCCCATTTTGATAGAAAAACTCTGGGTTTGGGTGCCAGCTCTCAGGTCCATGTGAAATCATAAAAGCTGTAGCTGCTACTGGTTGACCAATTAAACCACTATCAATAATTTCTTTACATGTTTGTATCCCTCCGCCTAAAAATGTATCAGGAGCGCACCCAACGACTAATCCTCTTTCTTCTGCATAATCAATCACTTTCTTAGCATCTTCTATATCAATTGCTAAGGGCTTTTCTAAGTAAACATGCTTACCCGCCTCTAAAGCTCTTAAACTGACTTCTGCATGTACAGCAGGTATTGTTAAATTCAAAATCATATCAATATGAGGAGCAGTAAGAAGCTCATCAACCGTTAAAGCTTCTATACCATGAGCCTCCGCTTTTTCCTTAGCTCGGTTCATGTCAATATCACTGCAAGCTACAATCTCTACATACTCTAGTCGGTCTCTTCCATTCTTTAAATAAATTTCACTAATATTACCGCAACCAATTAAACCTACTTTTAATTTGTTCATCTTTACCTCCATTTAATGTTCTTCTATCATTTTTATTTCACTTATACACAATCTAATGTTATCGTTAACATTTTGTCGAAAAAATAAGATTAAATTCTACGCTGTACAGATTTCCCACTTTTCAACTTAGGTTGAAAAACAACAAATTCTTGCTCTTTTTCTGGATGTTCAATTCTTTTTAATAAAAGTTTGGCTAATGCTCTCCCCATTTCATATACAGGCTGAACCATGGTTGTTAGCGGCGGTTCAGCAAAGAATTCTAAACCAACTCCATCATAACCACCTATAGATAAATCATCAGGAACTTTTTTATGTAAATCTCTTGCTGCTCGCAAAGCCCCTATTGCCAATAAATCATTCATACAAAAAATAGCCGTTACATCACTTTTTTGTATTAATTCATAGCCCATTTCATATCCTGAGGCTTCACTCATACTAGCGTATCGGATAAGATCTGGGTCGAAGTTAATTTGATGCTGCCCTAATGCAAGTTTATATCCTTTTAAACGTTCTTCAGGAAAAAGCTGAGAATCACGAATTGTTATCATACCAATTTTTCGGTGACCCTGCGATATGAGATAGTGAACCATCTCATAGGCTCCTCGAACATCATCAATATTGACCCAATCCAAATGGTGAGAACGACCAAACAATACGGTCGGTTCCTTCATTTTTTCTAGAACAAGTTCTTCTTCTCCCTCTCTTAATCCCATTGCAATAATTCCATCACATTTATGTGGAAAGCTCCATTCATGCCGTAACAAAAATGAGTAATGGTTACGACTGAGCTCAAAGCTAATTCCAGCAATTAGCTTCATTGTATAAGGTTCAGAAGAATCAATAAATTTCGGATTGAATAAGTGAATCGTTCGTGTTTTGTTTGTCACAAGAGCTTTTGCCGTATGATTTTGTTGAAAATTCAATTCCTTCATTATTTGCAGAATTTTCAATCTAGTCGATTCCTTTACTCTTTCAGGCTCATTAATGACCCTAGAAACGGTTATAAC
Organism: Alkalihalobacillus trypoxylicola; assembly: GCF_001590785.1. Classification (GTDB taxonomy): domain Bacteria; phylum Bacillota; class Bacilli; order Bacillales; family Bacillaceae_D; genus Alkalihalobacillus; species Alkalihalobacillus trypoxylicola. The sequence goes on along the minus strand of NZ_LTAO01000012.1, from coordinate 234,076 downwards.
AGATACATTAGCTTTAATGGCGACATCTTTCATTGTAGCCAAATCATCTACCCTTCCCTCTCTTTTGTTATCGCTTACAATTACATCTTACACAGCATCGTTTATAAAATCAATAGTATTTTTATGATACATGTAATTGCTTTTTTATGTTGTTCCATATATCTTAACATGCCTTTAATAAAGAAACATTTCAGTCTCATTTGAGAAGGTGAATTAAAAGTCACGACTCTCTTACGTTACATCACTTGTTTTCTCATTACATTCAGACTATAATCGTTTTTATCTTAGCACTTTTATTTTGATTTAAAGGAGGTCTGCGAGGTTTATGCGTACCATTGCTTCGTTTGGCTATGCCGGGCTTTACTTACTTAAAATTTTTCCGAAAATGTTATGGCTTCGTCATCAAAGTGAACCTATTAAATATCACACAACTAATAAGTTAGCTGAAACTCTAGCGAAAAACACATTAAAGGTAGCAGGAACTAAAGTCACCGTATTAGGCCTTGAACATAAGGAGCAAGGTGAAAATTATCTTTATCTATCTAATCATCAAGGAAATTTTGATATACCTATTTTACTAGCTTATGTAGAGAAGGACTTATCCTTTATTTCTAAAAAATCTTTAGAGAACATACCTTTGTTTGGTGAATGGATGGCCAACAAGCGTTGTGTGTTCATTAATCAAGATAAGCCGAGAGAAGCCATAAAGCAGCTACAATCGGCTACAAAGAGGTTGCATGAAGGAACACCCATCTCTCTTTTCCCCGAGGGTCATAGAAGTAAAGGAACAAAAATGAGAGAGTTTGGGAATTCAGGAGCTAGAATGTCTAAAAAATCAGGTGTCAAGGTCCTACCTATCACCATAAAAGATTCTTATAAAATTATGGAGAAACAAAATGGCAAAATAAAGCCAGCTGAAGTAACCGTCATTATTCATCCCGCCATTAACCCTAACGAATATGAATCTATTTCTTCACTTAATCAAAAAATAGAAAAAACCATTCAATCAGGATTAAGCTGATTGTTCGGGGCTATCGAAAAAGATTCTTTCTTTTTTCGTTAGCCCTTTTTTTAGATAAGGTTAGTCTTTATACGGATCATGTTCATTTGCACCTGCCATACAAACACCTATTGGTTTAAGCTTATGTTTAACCGTCAATGTTTCTTTGTGCGCTTCAAGGACACTTTCCAGCTTTTTATAAACAAATGGACTTTCATCTGTTCCTGCTCCTCTGAGCTCTACTCCGAATTGTTTAACGGCATCCTGCATTTGTTGTTCCGTTATTTTACCACCCATTCGGGTTTTCAGTTTCCAATTCATTTTTCCTGCTGCTTCAGTTCGGCTCATAATCCGACCTGCTCCATGAACGGTACTATAAAAGGCTTCTTTATTTTCATCTGAATCCTTTCCTTCAACAATGACTGAATAATCTCCCATACTCCCTCCAATGAAGCCTAATTGACCTGGAGCAGAAGGCGTAGCCCCTTTTCTTACAACGATATATTCATTATTGTTATGTGTTTCTTTCCATGCAAAATTGTGATGATTATGGACAGAATAGGTTGCTTTCGCTTGTAAAATACTTAAAACTTTATCAATTACATAATCTCTACCTGCATAAGCATATCGCCCAGCAAGATTCATCGCCCGAAAGTATAAATCTCCTAACGGAGAATCAAGATTAAATAAAGTAGGAGCAGCCTCCATTTTTTCTCCTTTAATCTGCTCTGAAAAACCTTTTCCTTTTGCAAGATTTAAAAAACCACTTGCTGTTTTATGACCAAACCCACGACTACCGAAATGATTCGCTATCCAAACATCATCTGTACTTTCTTCTACAAAAAGATCAACAAAATGATTTCCAGAACCAACGGTACCTAATTGCTTTCGTGCAAGAGCTTTAAGTTGATCATGCTCATGATGACCAATCTCTTTAAATACTTGCCAATCACTATCATCAAACATTTCATGATCGACTTTCTCCTGATTTTGGCGGCCAATTCCAAATGAAATCTCTTTAGCAATTTCGTCCATTATTACACTTAAATCATCCTGAATCATTTTATATTTCACATTCGTACGAACTGCTTTATTCCCACATGCAATATCATAACCTACACCAGAGGGCGAAATTTGATTTTCATAAACAACCACTCCACCTACAGGCTGACTGTATCCATAATGATGATCAGCCATTAAGAGAACTTTCTTTACTTGACCAAAATGGGCACAGTTTATGGCCTGCTTTACTGCATTCTCTAAAGGCTGACCCCAAACTCTAACTCCTTCTATTTCTTGATACATCTGCTATGATCCTCCCACTAAAAAACTTCTGTTTCTAAATTTTTTTTGAATCAATTTCATAACTCATATCTTATAATGAAAACCGATCGATTAGGCTTTTGATTTTCCACTTTAGGTAGATGCTTTCCCAAGGGCTTGTCGTCAGAGTGGATCTTCAAACGACGCTGATCCTTTGGGAGTCACAACAATCGTTACAACCAACAAGTGAATTTGCCAACATCCAGGGCATTATTAAATGGTCTGTTTTATTCACTTATAGAGCAATGATGAAATTCACTTATTTTATTTTAATTATCGTGTTTGTTTATTTTTCTCTCTCAAAAATTAATTCAAAATAACCTGCCATCCCATTAGATTTTGTGCTTGGCGCAAAAATCTGAACCAATTTCCAGCCTACTGCAGCATATTCATGTATAACATCATGATAATCCTCTAAAGGCTCACTCTTTAAAGTGGTTAATGGAATGACTTTAAATGTATATTCGTACAATAAACAAACCTCCAATCTATTCACATAATCATTGGTTTTCATATCGTATTAATAGTTATTATGTTAAACCAAAGTGTTTCAGACTATGTAAAATAGAAAAAATGGTACAGCCATTGGCTATACCCTTAAGAATACAGAAAGCTTTTTATGTAATTTTATTGATTTAAGACATTATTAACGGCAAAATACTGGGCAAGAGATGAATAGGTAGAAACAGATTTGAAATTAATACCTAACTGTACAGCCGTTTGAGCAATCTCAGGGCGAATACCTGTTAAGCTAGCTTCTGTTCCAATTAACCTTAATCCTTCAATTACTTGGAAAATTTTACTTGCAACCATTGTATCAACAATCGCAACTCCTGACAAATCAATCACTAACTGTTGAACTTGCATTTCATTACATTGAGCTAGTGTTTTGTCAAAAATAACCTGTGCTCTATGTGTATCAATGTCACCAACTAACGGTAATATCGCTATACCTTCCATGACCGTAATGACGGGTGAACTGAGTTCCAAAATCATTTCTTGTTGAGACTTTAATAATTTTTCAGACTCAATAATATTTCTTCGACTGAACTCACGAATAATCGAATTGAATGTAGTGAAAATAACATGATTCAAACCCTGAACCTCACGATGAGTTGGAGAATCACTCAATGTTTCAATATATTGCTGAACGATTTGAAAATACTGTTCTTGAACATTAAAAAATTCACCAATTATTTGATCAAGTGGTGTGTTCAAATGAGCTTTATCTGTGGCTATTTCATTAATCCATTTATTAAGCCTTGTAGTCATCTCACCTGATTCTTCATTAAACAATTCAGCAAAATTTTGATGAAACTGTCTGTTATGCTCTTTTAGTTTTTCAATTTGCCTTTCATCGGTTGTTCCATAAACCCCGTCTAAACTCTTATCTAATTGTTCATACCACTGCTCAGTAAGATTAGGAATTTCTGTCTTTAAATAATGATAAAATGAATTCATTTTTTCTAACGACCCCTCTTATAATAGTCTCTAGTACATACTTTCTACGATTATGATTTTGAATAATTAGGTAAACTTAGAATCATGTTTATCATAGAGCTATTTTGCCTATACCCCTCTATACAAACCATTAAACATCATTCTTTTAATTTTTTTCTGATTTGATACTATTGTTTTTTTATGTCATTCTATTTTCTTTTTAACCAATTTTCATATTTATGAAGAAATTTACAACCTCTAGACCCTGAAAAATGGATTATTTCTTTTTGTTGGTCAAGTCACTCTTACTTTATGCATAGATTAATAATAAGCTGTTATTTTTTCCATTAGTTTTTAAGGAGGGGTTGCTGTGTTCAAGCTTCCTAAGAAAAAATACTATCTTAATCGAAATAAACAAGAGCTTACCTTTCCGCAACGACTATTTATATCCTTTATTCTTTTTATCGGCCTTACCTTCTTAAGCTTTATTATCGTAGAAAAAAGTATTCGTCCTACTATAGAAGAAATTGCTCTCATGGAAACTCAGAAAATAGGAACAAGCGTAATTAATTTTGCTGTTACTGAAACGTTAAAAGATGTGGATATGAATAATGTACACGAGGTACTGTATGATGATAATGGGAAGGTCCAATCCTACAATTTTAATCCGCAGCAATACAATCAAATTCTTTCTAAGACGATTACTAATGCCCAAACGTATATTGCAATGATGGAAGCTGATGAAATTCCCAATATGCAATTTGTGAATCGTGACAATAATGATTCTGTACCTGAAATCGGACTTCTTTACTCTATTCCTTTAGGTCATGCTACCGGAAATGCTTTTTTAGCTAATTTAGGCCCTAAAATCCCGATTGAACTTACGGCCATTGCTGATGTGGATATCGACTTTCGTAAGGATATTCAAACAACTGGGATTAATAATACGATGATTATTATTGCTCTTGATTTAAAGGTGAACGCTAAAATTATTATTCCATTTACAACTTTAGAAAATCCTGTTGTCACAACGATTCCTTTTGCGATGACCTTTATACCAGGTGAAGTACCACAATACTACAGCGGTTCTGGTGGAGGGGGAATGATTCCAGCTCTACCGTCTCCTTCAAATGAACAAAATGAGCAAAACGGGGAAGAATTAGAGAATTTCACTCCAAATGATTTATTACCAAACGATACTAACTGATCAAACAAATTAAGCACTAAAAAACGAGTCCGATCAAGATACCGGACTCGTACTTTCGGTTTTTTCTTTAAATGTCACAACTCTTCATATTAAAGACAAATGAAAATTAGTTCTTAATATCCCACAGAAACAGCAATATTTTAAAAACACGAGAGCAATACCGTTTTTCTTCGTTAAGAAGTTTTTTTACTTGAAGCTAGCTTTATTCTGCTATCAATTCAAATGTCTCCTCCACTCTAATACTATCCTTAACCGATTGAACAATTGGGCAATTTCTTTTTGTTAATTCCATCACTTTTTTGATCGTATCCTCACTAGTATTCATACCGATAAGCTGAAAGTGTACGGTAATATCCGTAATTTTATTAGACTGCTCTTGATCACGAATGACTGTCGTCGATATATGAATATCTTTGTACGAAATTCTTTTTTTATCAATAATCTGACGAAAGACGCTACCACTACACACAGCAACGGCTGATACAAGAAGTTGAAATGGCCTAAAGCCTTCCGTTTCGTCTCCTGAAATCGTTAGTTCTCCATATTCCAGTTGGGTTGAGAAACTGTTTTTATTCATTGTAAAATTCATTTTCTGATTCTCCCTTTTTATCATGATCCTTCATTTTCATTAATCTCATTCCATTTAAGGTAACAAGAAGAGTCGCACCGAGGTCCGCTAAAATCGCCAACCAAAGAGTAAGCCAATTAGGAATAACTAACAATAACGCTAGGGCTTTAATCCCTAATGAGAAAGCAATATTTTGTTTAATGATGATCAATGCTTTACGACTCACTTTAATGGTAAAAGGTATTTTATTTAAATCATCACTCATAAGAGCAATATCAGCCGTTTCTAGAGCTGTATCCGTTCCTGTACCTCCCATAGCAATTCCTACATTTGCCGTTGCTAGGGCTGGTGCATCATTAATTCCATCACCTACCATAGCGACAGCGTGTTGCTTTTTCAATTGCTTCATCACGTTTAATTTATCTTCTGGCAAAAGTTCAGATTGAACGGAAGTTACTCCGATTTGCTTTCCTACCGCTTCTGCGGTTTGCTGATTATCTCCTGTTAACATGATACTTTCTGTAACACCTAATTGATGAAGCTTCTTAATGACCTTTTTACTTTCTAAACGTACTTGATCAGCTATTGCTATCAACGCCAGAACTTCTTCTTTTGTACCGAATAGAACGACTGTTTTCCCTTCATTCTGTAATTGCTTGATTTTCTCTATCGTTTCTTCCTTTATATTCTGAGCAAACAAACTTAAATTTCCTAACATATAAATCGTTTCATTTAGTTTACCGATTAATCCCTTTCCGGCTATCGCTTGAAAAGCTTCCACTTTTATATCCTGATAAGCAAGCTCCCATTCATTTGCTCTAGTAATAAAAGCCTTCGATAACGGATGTGTGGATTGATCTTCTATAGCTGTCATTTGTTTAAACAAAAGAGCTTCATCGATTTCTTTTGTTAAAGGGACAAAATTCGTAATAACGGGCGTCCCTTTTGTTAAAGTTCCGGTTTTGTCAAAGGCAACTGCTCTAATTGTACCAATGCTTTCTAGATGTACTCCACCCTTTACTAATACACCTTGTTTGGCAAGATTTCCGATGGCACTTGTTATCGCGACAGGTGTTGAAATGACGAGAGCACAAGGACAGCCAACAACGAGGACCGCTAATCCTTGATAAATCCAATCATTCCAGCTCCCCCCCATAAAAAGGGGTGGTAAAATCGCTACCATTATCGCTACTAATATAATAGCTGGAGTGTAATATTGCGCAAATTTGTCCACAAAGGCTTGAGATGGAGCACGCTCTGCTTGTGCCTCCTCAACTAAATGAATAATTTTAGCAATTGTTGTATCTTTTACATACTTGGTTACTTCAATTTCTAGCAGTCCATCCTGATTAAGTGTTCCAGCATAAACTAAATCATTCACTTTTTTATCTACAGGTAATGACTCTCCTGTAATAGCTGCTTCATTAATCGATGCTGCTCCAGTCCTAATGACTCCATCCATCGCCAATTTTTGACCAGGCTTTACGATCATTATGTCGCCAATTTGAATATCCTGTACTGGTGTTTCAATATTTTGATCTCGTTTTTTGATTAGTGCTTTTTTAGGTGTAATATCCATTAAATCTTTAATGGAACGTCTCGCACGGTCCATAGAATATTGCTCCAATGCTTCACTAATAGCGAACAATATAACAACAATTGAACCTTCTATATATTCACCAATAATGGCTGCACCAATTACGGCAATGGTCATAAGTGCTTTCATATCAAATTTCATTTTAAAAAGATGCTTAACCCCTGTAATAAATAACGAATATCCACCTATAACCATTGCACTTAAATAAGCAATCATGGCAAAAAGATTTGTTTCTCCCACAACTAACTGGATAAAAAGACCGAGTAGAACGAGGACGATAGATAGCATGACATTAGCATAGCTCTTAAAAAATGAAATCATTTTTGTTCTAACATCATCGGATGATTTTTCTTCTGATTCTCTAACAATTTTAATTCCGTCGAACTGACCGGCTTTTTCAATTTCAGCAATACTGGCATCACCTATGAGAGTCAATTTCGATGCTCCAAAGTTCACCTTCGCCTGTTTAACATTTTTTAGTTCATTTAAATTTTCCTCAAAAGTAGCTGCACAACTAGCACATGAAAGCCCCTTCAAATAAAATTCCTGTTCACTCATACTATTCACTTCCCTCTATCTTCTTTACTGTGAATAAGTCCCGTTTGTACTAAATGAGTAATATGGTGATCATCAATAGAGTAAAAAACTAGCTTTCCCTCTTTTCTACTTTTGGCAATTCCTAAATTTTTTAATAAACGTAAATGATGAGATGTCGTGGCTATTGTTGCTTGAATAATATGAGCAATATCACATACACATAATTCATCTTCTAGAACAAGTGCATAAGTAATTTTCATTCTTGTCGGATCTGATAGTGCTTTAAAAATAGCCGCAACGGGTACCATATCTTCCTTCTCTATAACAGAGGAAACCCGCTTCACTTTTTTCTCATCATATTGAAACACTTCACATACATCCGGATTTTTTTTTATTTTAGATGACATTTTTTCTACCTCTCTCCATTATTCAAACACTTATTTGATTATTAGTTTATAAGGAAAATTTCTCCTTGTCAATATTCAAACGTTCATTTGAATAAAAACAAAAAAAGATTGAGTATTTGTTGAAGCTCTGATAGAATACCTAACGAACGGTCGTCAGTTTTATAATAAAAGGAGCAAGTCATGAGTTATGATTCGATAAAAAATGTAGCGTTAAAGCTATTTTCAGAGCATGGATACGAAGGAGCCTCTTTAGCGCAAATTGCTGAAAGAGTAGGAATAAAAAAACAATCTATTTACTCGCATTTTAAAAGCAAAGATGCCCTCTTTTTACAGCTATTAAATGAAACGTTTCTCATTGAGCAGGCTCGGATTAAAGATTATTTGGAGATTCATATGAATAAGCCTCTTTATGATTGTCTCCTTCCATTATTAGAAAGCTATATAGAACGTTTTTCTTATGATCATCATTTAAAGTTTTTTCTAAGAGCTTCATTTTTCCCGCCGAATCATTTATACGACGAAGTAATGAAGGCTCTCTATCAACACATCGACCTTGTGGATGGATTATACTTAACTACTTTTAAGAAAGCCTATGAAGTTCAAAATATTAGTCAGTTGCCCCAAACCGCAACGTTAGCTTTTTCTGCCTTAATCGATTCTACCTTAGTGGAGCTTGTTTATGGTGGCGAAGCCCGGACAAGAAGAAAATTAGAGGCTTCATGGATGATTTTTTGGAAAGGTCTAACGACTCCGTAGAATTTAAAGCAGCTAGAAATGAGGAATAAACATGTTTCATGCAAAAACGTTTAAAGAAAAATTAGGATTATTTCTTACTATTTTATGGCCTATCATGGTTACACAATTAAGTCTTCATGCTATGACATTAGTGGATACGATTATGAGTGGTCGAGTGGGAACAGATGATTTAGCAGGAGTGGCAATAGGTTCAAGTATTTGGATGCCAGTATTTACAGGAATTAATGGTATTTTGCTCGCTGTAACACCGATTGTCGCTCAGTTTTTAGGAAGAGGAGAAAATCACAAAATAAGATACTCGGTTAATCAATTTCTTTATCTTTCGCTTATTCTCGCTCTTCTCGTTATCTTAATTGGGAGTCTTTTTTTAGATCCACTTTTATCCCTTATGAATTTAGATGATGCAGTTCATCACGTAGCTTTTCATTATCTCATTGGGTTATCTACTGGAATCATTCCTTTATTTATGTTTAATGTCATTCGTAATTTTTTTGATGCCCAAGGCTTTACACGTATCACTATGTTCATTACCATCATTGGTGTTCCACTTAGTGCTTTATTAAATTACGCTTTAATATTCGGGAATTTCGGATTTCCCGCTTTAGGTGGGATCGGTGCAGGCTACGCCACTGGTATAACATATTGGGTGATTTTCTTAATTAGCATCCTTATGACCTTTAAAATTTCAGCGATGAGACATTATAAGCTATTTATACAATGGGCTAAGCCTTCGATTAGTGAGTGGAAAAAGCAATTATCGATTGGTGTTCCAATAGGATTATCCATTTTTTTCGAAGCTAGTATTTTTGCCGTTATGACATTATTAATTGGCATGATGTTCTCCACTATTACGATAGCAGCAAATCAAATTGCCTTGAATTTTACTACCTTAATATTTATGATCCCTTTAAGTATTTCAATGGCTTTAACCATTTTAGTTGGCTATTCAGTAGGAGGTCAAAAGTACAAATCAGCTAAGCAATATACGTTAGTTGGAGTTTTAGGAGGAGCAGGAATTTTAGGGATCGCTTCTATCTTTTTGTTTTTATTTAGAGAGCAAATTGCAAGATTATATTCTTCTGACCCTCAAGTCATCATTTTAGCTGGTCAATTTTTCATTATTGCTATTTTTTATCAAATATCTGATGCTATCCAATCAAGTCTGCAAGGAGTTCTAAGAGGGTATAAAGATGTTAAGATTCCGTTTATCGTAGCCTTTACCTCATATTGGATTATTGGCATTCCTGTTGGTTATACTCTAGCAGCCTTTACCAGCTTAGGTCCAAAAGGCTTTTGGATAGGGATTACAATTGGTTTGACCTGTGCTGCAATTGGATTTTTCGTTCGTTTACGATACATCCAAAAACAAAAATCACCGGAGGATCTGCCTTCCGAGAACTTTTATACACCGATCAAATAGATTGCAAAGCTTGGAATAGCGTGTAATGAGTGGATACTAGAAAACAAACAGGACCTTCCTTCTTTTGATAAGAAGGTGGCCCTGCTGAATTTGAAGAACTTCTATGAAATGAACTCAACTTAGCTGTACACAAGTCATGAAGACTCCAGTGGGATAAGGTGGCGTCAAACATCATTAAAAAGTTCTTCATTATGCATATTGTCCCAGCTCTTTCACCCTTGTAGAACTTACATATATTCAGTAACATAAAGTAGATGTTTTAAATGGAATCAGACGATCCTTGTTGTTTTTTTAATACGAAAAAAAGACAACAATACATACATTTCTTAAGTATATAACGGTAAGAATACATGGGAAGGAGACTATAGATTAAATGACTTATTTGATTATTTTTGCTGCTATTATTTGCATCATCGGTTTAATTATTACCATTTTTGCTGGATTAAACGCTGATGATTCTTCTTATTCGACAACCAAAAGCTTTAATAACCTTTCATTTATTTATATTATTCTAATTCCAGTCATTTTAATCGTCGCTTTTTTTGTTGTAATACTTCTTTAAAAACCTTCAAAATTAACGTACGATTTCATTGTCTTTTAGACGAATGAGAGTATAATAAAATTACTAACTATCACGTTTTAGAATGGAGGGGTTTTTTTGGGAATAGGAAACTGAAAATCGGTGAATTAGCGGTCAAATCAAATGTAACCAAACGAACAATTGATTATTATACAAATTTAGGGTTATTAAAAGTAGAACGTTCCTCCTCTAATTATCGTTATTATGATGAAACTTCTATTGAAAGGCTTCACTATATTGAAAATTGTAAAGAAAAAGGTATGTCGTTAGTGGAAATCAAAAAGAATATTATAGATAACCACTCTGAAGATATTGATTTGCAGGAGCTTCGTTTAAAAATAAAGAATTTAGAGAGTGATGTTTCGGAGGTTATAGGCAAGTTAAACTCCTTAGATCAACAGGAAATTAAAAAAAATATTTCTAAAGAAAGCTTTTCTTTAATTCAATCTCTTATTACCTTAGTAAAATAAAACACATTTTAAGTCAATATCATTTGTTAAGAAAATAAAGGAGGTGTAGGTCTTACCATTATGTAAGGCCCTATATTGACCAGTTTGAATTTGATTCTTTTTGTGATTTTAATTATTTTAACTGCATTTTTTGTGGCAACAGAATTTTCCATCGTAAAAGTGCGCTCTACAAAAATAGATCAACTAGTGGCAGAGGGAAACAAAAAAGCAATAGCGACTAAGCATGTTATTACTAATTTAGATGAATACCTTTCTGCCTGTCAGCTTGGTATTACAGTAACAGCCTTAGGTTTAGGGTGGATTGGTGAACCGACCTTTGAGGTTGTTTTAGCACCTCTATTTGATATGATTGGTATTTCTGAAGCGTACCGACATATACTCATTATTGCTATAGCATTTTTGATTGTCACATATATACATGTTGTTGTAGGTGAATTAGCTCCTAAAACGGTTGCTATCCAAAAGGCTGAAGCTGTTGCACTATGGTGTTCTAAACCTATCATTTGGTTTTATCGAATCCTTTACCCTTTTATATGGTTACTGAACGGGTCAGCGCAAATTTTGGTTGGATTATTAGGTTTAAAGCCTGCTTCTGAGCATGAATTAGCTCATTCTGAAGAAGAATTAAGACAGCTTGTTGCCAAAAGTTATAGCAGTGGTGAAATCAATCAAAATGAATTTAAGTATGTCAATAATATCTTTGAATTTGACGAAAGAGTTGCTAAGGAAATTATGGTTCCTCGAACAGAAATCATTACTATTTCTGTTCATGATTCTATCGAGAAAATTTTAACGATTATAAAAGATGGTAAATACACAAGATATCCTGTTACAAACGAAGACAAAGACCATATTGTTGGATTTCTTAATGTAAAAGAATTTCTTACCAACCATATCGATCAAGAGGGAAATAAAGATTTACAAACATTAATCAACCCTATTATTCACGTGATTGAAACGATTCATATCCATGATTTACTAGTAAAAATGCAAAAGGAACGAACACATATTGCAATTCTTTTTGATGAGTATGGAGGAACGACCGGCTTAGTAACGGTTGAAGATATTTTAGAAGAAATTGTCGGTGAGATAAGAGATGAATTTGATGAGGATGAAATTTCTGATATTAGAAAAATGAGCGAAAACCATTATATTGTCAATGCGAAGTTGTTGTTAGAAGATATAAATACCTTGTTACAAACTTCTATCGTAGCAGAGGATATTGATACAATTGGTGGTTGGTTTTTAACTCAGAATTTAGACCCAACGATTGGTTCAAAAGTAGATTATGCCGGCTTTTCTTTTGTTATTCATGAAAGTCACGGACGCCAGCTTCATTACATCGAAATTCAAAAGCTAACCGATGCAGCAGAGAGCATTGAGCCTTTTTGATAACGTAAATAATCATACTCAAGGCCAAGACAAAACCTGATTTAAAACAACACATTAGAGAAAATCGAAAAAATGTGTAATGGAAGCAAACATCCATAACGAAACATGAACCCTCCTTTCTTTGAAAAAAGGAGGTTTTTTTGAAAACGTAAGCTAGCGGACACAAGATACGGAGACTCCAGTGGGAGGAAGTGGCCATGCTGAAATCCACTTTTTTAAAAAAAGTTAGTTCGGCGGTACCACACCGGACGATAAGTGTCTTGACGGAGCGAACAGGCGGGCAGCTTGAATGTGTGGATTCATTTATTCGTGAGCTTTGTCCCGATCTAATCTATAGGAAAAGCAATATAAAAATATTTCCATATATTAAAATATATGTGATAAAATGAACCGAATACATATACATAAAAGGGGAAGTTTTTGTGGGGAATAACTTTATTTATAAACCAGATATAAAGGATTCAGAAGTGATAAAGGGTTATCCTGCCTTTGCTCGCATAATGTCTGGTATCCAAGTTGAATTAAAAGAAAAATATCAAGTCGATTATAAGCCTTATCGAACAGATGATTCAAATTTTGAATTGTGGACGATTTTAGAAGAAGATATTAAAAAGGAAAGTACAGAGGTTGAACATGTCGCTCAAATTTTTGAAAAACTAGAATCTCATACGTTTGAGTATGACGAAGAAGCTGACGAGCCAGACTATCATGTACAGCAGGCAATCAACAATCATGTATTTGCCTATCCTAAAGCAGGAGTTGCCTTTGCCAGAATCCCTGTGTTTGATGACACAAGCATTTATTCTATGAATTGTGTACTTGCCATAAGTAATGAAAATATGAGGGAATTTCTTTTATCTATTCGAAAGCGCATTTGGAATAAAAGCCAAAATGAAGTTCTTGTTTATACGGATGGACAAGAAGGTTTGCTACAGGAGCATCAGCCTGTTAACCGCTCTATTACTCGAGAAGATGTCGTTTTAGACGAAGCGATGAAGGATGAGATTTATCTTGGCTTAGATCAATTCTTTTCGGCCGATACTTCCTTTTTTCACCAATACAATATTCCCTATAAAAGAGGCCTTTTATTATACGGACCCCCAGGAAATGGAAAAACAACGATTGTAAAATCGATTGCTCACTCCATTAATGCACCAGTCGCATATTGGCAAATAACAGAACACACTTCTAGTGAATCGATAACGGAGGTTTTTCGTTCGGCTCGCAGACTTGCTCCAATGGTATTAGTCATTGAGGATATCGATTCTCTACCTCCAGAATCACGTTCTTATTTCTTAAACACTTTAGATGGAGCTACCTCAAAGGAAGGTATCTTCCTTATTGGAACAACCAATTACCCTGAAAGAATTGATTCTGGGCTATTAAATCGAGCCGGGCGCTTTGATCGAGGTTACGAAATCAGCTTACCTAATCAAGAGCTAAGATTAAAGTTCATTCATAAAAGTGGGTTTCAAGCTTTTTTAAACGAAGAAGAAATGCATCAGCTGTCACAAAAAACAAACGGATTTTCTTTCGCCCAATTAAAAGAATTATTTGTTAGCTGTGCCCTTGAATGGCATCAATATCAAAAGGTACATGTCGATCAAATCATTCAGTCTATGAAAAAAGAATTCAAGAAAAGCAAACGTGGAGAATGGTGGACAGATGGTGAAGATGAACAATTCGGATTCAGATAAAACCAAAACGAGCATGCAAGAGGATTAACACCTCCTCTTTAAAATGTGGAGGCTACTTTCAGGATCCGCTTTTATCATCCATTATATGAACTTATTAAATCATAACTGCGGCATGCGCGTCCGTCATCTAGGAAGCGGTTCGAAACGATGCTATGTACAAATCTTTCAAAAAGAAAAAACTGTCGACCATCTCGCTACTGCGAAACGATATCGACAGGCTTTGAGTCCGATTCTAAAGGACTCTTTTTATTTTCCACAAACTATTCTTTCAATCCGGTTCTACATGAACATGTACATCAAAGGTCTGATGCTTTTCTAATAACAAGTTTTCTACTTTAGTTGAAATGTCATGAGCATCTCGAATATCTAAGTTTCCATTTACTAAAATCACAATATCAATGATTGAACTATTTCCATAATACCTAGCTTTCACTTCTTTTACTTCCTTCACTTCATCTATGGATAATGCCGTCTCTTTAAAGGCATCTAATTCCGTTTTCTCAAATCCATCCGTCAAATAATGAGTGGCATCCTTAAAGATATCCCAGGCAGTCTTACAAATAACAAAACCTACTAAAACGGCAATTAAAGGATCTAGCCAGGCTAATCCAAATTGTGCACCAATAATCCCTATGGTAGCTCCTAAGCTCACAAGTGCATCTGATAAGTTATCCTTCGAAGCAGCTGTTACGGCTTGACTATTGATTTTTTTTCCTAAATAACGATTATAACGAAACACAAAAATCATGACAATAAAGCTAAATCCACCGACCCATGCTGCAATAGAATCTGGTGCTGTCTGATTAGAAGAAAATAGAGCAGGTATTGCGGTTATTAGAACTTGAATCCCTACAACCATAATAATAAAAGAAGCAACAAGTGAAGCAACAGTTTCTGCTTTCCAATGTCCATACGGATGGTCATGGTCAGGTGGCTTTTGAGACATCCTGAGCCCTACTAAAACAGCAATTGATACCACAATATCTGTTGCATTATTTATTCCATCTGCTTTAAGTGCAGAAGAGTCTGCATAAAAGCCGACAATTAATTTTAAAATAGCTAAAATAAGATAGGCAACAATGCTTATAATGGCACCACGTTCCCCTTTTCTTAAATCCTTATAGCGTTGTTCCTCTACCATCTAGTGCTACCTCCTCACTTACTAATAGCATCATAGCAAGTGGATTCATTGTGGGTCTATAGAAACCTTTTTACACACTTGAAAACTTATTTTCTCCAACAAAAAAAGTTTCCACTGGTAAAAACCTTTAATGTATAGGCTTTTTTCAATCATTTAACCCTCTCTCCCTTTATTTTGACCATCTTTTCAAAGAAAAAAACGAATTAAAAATAATTTTTTCAATTTCATCATTACTATCTTATAATGAATCCGAACGATTTGGTTTTTGATTTTCACTTTAGGTAGATGCTTTCCCAAGGGCTTGTCTTCAGCTAACTCCGACTACGCAGGGCTTCGTCAGAGTGGATCTTCACACTGCGCTCATCCTTTGGGAGTCACTACCTTCCGTTACAATCAAAGAGTGAATTCACATACTTGCAAAACATATTATATAAGAAACGTTCGGTTTTATTCACTAATAGAGCCATTATGAAATTCACTCAACTAATTTATTAATTGTCATAAATAATTCCAAACAAAAAAGCGAGACTGTGAAAGTACTCACGAATGAATAGTTCCACACATATTAGGCGCCGGGATGTTATTCGCTACCTCAAGTCACTTCGCATCCGGTGGGGTACTGAATGGATTTCGGCATCGTCACTTCCTCCCACCGAAGTCTCCGTGCCCAGTTCCGCTAGCTTACATCTTTTATAGGGAAAATACCCTCCTTTTTCACAGTAAGGAGGGTTCATGGTTCGTTATGGATGTTTGCAACCATTACACACATTATTTCAAGTTTTTCTCATGTAATGATTTAAGAACAGGTTTTGTCACAGCCTCGCTTTAATAAGGAATAAAAGTGCCCTGTAATTTCTTTTTCGCTTTTTCTAATTTTTTTATTTTCTTAAAGGTAATATAGTAAGCGATTGTCACTAAAATAAGTCGTATTTCGTGTATTTCCCCTCTTGTTCCTATTATTTTATTCATAAAATAAACCACTCCTTTCAGATTAAAGGCGCTTAAGTCATTATCTTCAAAACCTTATACATACTATTTTTTACTAAGTTTTATACTCCATATTCTCTAACAATTGATGAACACGATTCGAAATAAAATCAGGTAATGGCTGTTTAAGAGCGTTTCGAAGAATGAACGTATTTACTTGATTATACATAAAAAAATAGTGTTCAAGCCACTCTGCTTTTTCTGTTTTTTCGGGCATTAATTGATACATGATATACCAATCTTCTAAACAGCATAAGAAAATTTTTTCATCGTTGATCATTTTAACTGTAAGATGCTCTTCATTTAGAGACATCGTATAAACCCCACTAAGATGTTCTATTGCGAAATCACACATTACATCAACACCAACATCATTTACTTTGAAATGGTAAAAAGATTTTGTTCGAAAAGGAGATTTTTTTTCAACCTGTTTTTCTTCTCCTACGTTTTTTAAAAGCTCTCTACATCTTGGCATATCCTTTCTTGCTACAATTAGATCAATATCATTCGGTTTATCGATGATGTGATGTAGATAGAGTAAAAAGGAGCCTCCTAATCCCCACTGAATTTGATTTCGGTTCAAAGTTTGAGCAATCATATGTAAAGTGTTAATCATTTTCACTACTCCTTACATTTTTCAATTCAAAATCTAGACGCTTGCTTTCCTCTTTTTATACAATTGTTTAGGTTTCATAGATATAAGAACAATCGAACACAATAACAAAACGGCACCTAAAATGTTTAAAAACGTAAGCTCTACAGGGAAAAACCAGTATGAATAAATAGCCACAAGAATAGGCCCCGTTGCTCTGATTAAATTTGCCAAAGAAAAATGAATATAACGTAATGCTTCATAAAATAAAATGAGACCTAGAAATCCACTCAAAAGTGCGCCTATGAAAATAAATAACATTCCATTCACGTTGAAGCTTATGTAGGATAAATTTCCTGTCACCGACATAAAAAGGAAAATAAAGAGAATAGAAATCATATTATTATAAAACAATAGCATATTTGCACTTACTTCTTTGAGTGATATCTTCACTAATGTATTCGTTAAAGCAAAGAAAAACGTATAGAAAATCGCAACGGCTATTCCTAAATAGCTATCCATCGTAGCTCCTTTTTCTACAAATAAGAAGGTGCCAAGAATAGCTATCAATATTAAAATCATATCGAGGCGCTTCAGCTTTTCCTTTAGAATTAGTACAGCTAAAATAATCGCGAAAATCGTATAAAATCGACCTAAGAAACCAACTGTTACGGGGCTTAAATAATCAAGACTAATAAACAAACACACGAGTCCTACGGCATTTGTTAATCCAATCATCCAGATTTTTTTATTCATAATCCAGATCACTTTCTCTTTCTTAATGAGAGCGTAAATGAAACAGAACAAACCAGCAAATAAGCAATTAAGCAAAGCGGCATACAAAGGGTGAAAATAATCTAACGAGAATTTATTTAGCAACGGAGTTAAAGACATAATCATCACCGAAGCCACATTTAAGGAAATCCCTTTCTTCAATACCATCACCTCCCTAAAAAGAAATAAGATCTCAGAATACCAAACACTCAAATCAAAAGCAATATAAAATTTTCCATTTTTAAAAATTTTCAAAATAAAAAAACTAGGACCAAGCTTTAGCTCTGCCCTAGTTTTTTGCTAATTATTTTTAACATTTATTTGATCTATTTTTAATCCACTGTATGTAATACTATAACAATCTGTATATTTAATTAAATCTATAGTAGTTCCATTAAAGTATACTGTTAGCGTTTCATTAACAAATTCAGTTTTAAAAGTAATACTCTTTAAATCCTCTTCTATAGGAATAAGCCGATATTTATAAAGAGCACCATACAATTTAGGGACTGTTAGAAATAAAGAGTTATTTTTTTTGGATATTTCCATATTCATTTTAAAATTATTACTTGTCATTTTATAATGACCTTCAAAATCTAAACGGTTATTAATCATTATTTCTCGCCATGAAACAATTGGTTCAGGGTCTTCTTCACAAATGTGCTTCAGCAGTTCTTTCGTTATATTTGATACTGGAGTTATATTAAGATTACTTAAGAATATGACAGTAATTTGTTCATTTATAAATCGGTGAAAGCTACTAGTGAAACCACTTATATCACCAAAATGATGTAAACAACTTCTATTTAAGATATTTGAATTCATCCAGCCACATGAATAGTTTCCGTGATTAGGTTTAAACATTTTATATTTTAACTCTTCACTTAAAAAATCAATATTTCTTAAAGCTTTATCCCAAATATATAAATCTTCTGTAGTTGAATAGAGTCCATATGCTCCTAAAGGAAACGACATATCTGTATATTCTGCTTGAATTATATCTTCCCAGATAGAATAGCCTGAGGCACTATCCTTAATAACTCTGCTTCCATTATCACATCCAGTATTATACAATCCTAAAGGAAGAAAAACATTTTTCATCATATAATCCTCGTATGACATACCGGAAACCTTCTCTATGATAAAAGTTAGAATTGCATAATTAGAATTTGAATATTCAAATTTTGTCCCTGGCTTAAATTTTAATGGAAGGTCCTTAAATTTATTAATTAATTCAGACAAAGAAAGAGATAACCTCATATCAGTAATCCAAAAATTCGGTTGGGAGGTGTAATTTGATATACCTGTTGAATTTGTTAAACAGTGATAAATTGTTATCAATTCACCATTTGGATAATCTACTAAATAATGACTAATTTTATGATTTATATTAATGTACTTCTTTGCATGTAGTTGAAAAATGGCATATGCAGTGAATGCTTTAGAGAGTGAACCAATTCGAAATTTAGTAGTAGGTTTGTTCAATATTTTATGTTCGAGATTAGCATAACCAAACCCTTGATTTATTAATGTTTTATCATTTGATGCTATAAGAATCGACCCGTTTAAATAACCTTTACTATTATAATGCTCTAACAAATTCTCCATATTCTAAAATTCACCATCTCTCACTCTCTATAAATAATTTCATTATCCTTTTACACTTTTTAAGAAGAATATTAAATATGAAAAATGAATGATTCACAAAGAATTATCTATTAACTTTTTGATAGATTGAATAATTATGTCAGGTCGATCGTGATGAATATAATGGCCACTATCTTGAATGATTTGATACTTTCCGTTATTTGATAGATTCAATGTTTCCTTTTGAAGTTTATGCCACAGCTGCTGTGCTTCTTTCGAATAATGCATTTTTTTACCAGCAGAAAGGACAATCATCGGGATGCATAAGCGTCTTTTAGATAACTTTACTTGCTTTAAGCTTTCCATAAAGTCTTCCGTATTACCCTCATGAGTAAATTGTTTATAGTAAGCTCTTTGAAAGCTCTCTGGCATGATTGGTAAAAATCTTTCTATGTACTCCTCTGGAGTAGAATCAATGAGCAATAACCCACACACTAAAGATTCATACTTTGTAGCAAACAAACGCATATTCAATCCGCCAAATGAATGACCCACTAATAAATAAGGAGGATCTAGCTCTAGATGCTTTAATAAAGAATATAATTCTTTAACCATTTCTTCACTTGTTCGCAAACTTGATAGTCGTTTGCTTCCTCCAAGTCCAGCACGATCATAAACCATAACTTTAGAAGTCTGCGAAATCTCTTCAAGGATTAAATCCCAGGTTGACGAATCATCTCCATAGCCAGCCTCCATAACAATCGTTGGTTTCTGATGATCTTTTCCTACTATTTTCACAAAATATTGTTTTTCTTGAAATAAAATACATGGACTTCTACTCATATTTAACTCCTTAATTTCATATAAAAGACCTATTAGGATTGATAAGATACATTTATTCATTCATTTATTTAAATAAATTTAAGTTTTCCATATAAATATTATGTTGATTAGTTCATTCGTACAATCCTATAGGTAAAACCATCATAGTATAAACTATATCCCTAATGAAAGGAGAGTTTAAAATGTACAACTACAACAGACATACAAATTGTAAATGTCAGAATAAACAGCATTGTCAGTGTGGATATCCGCAGCCTAAGCCTGTGCAACAGCTACCAACCAAAACGATGCCAGCACAACAATCGCCGATCAATCAAATAACAGAACATGTCATTCAAGATGTACATGTACCAATGATTCACCCTACTCAAACAACACAAGTGAACCATACTAACTATAAATATTTCCACTCTTATCCAAACACTGTATCAGTCGTCAATTCTGTCTCAGAAGAGCACTATTGTGTATGTCCACCAAAGAATCATTGTAAGCCAAAATGGTGTTAAATATTAGATAATTTTAATCTCTCTATTAAAAAATAGCATACTTTTTATGAAATGAAGTCAGCTTAGCAAAAGCTGACTTTTTAATTTTTAGCTAGTTAGCCCGAATCAAATATAAGAAAATTCGGACTATTTAACTTCCTTCTAATTAAAGTATAATAAAGATATCACTTTATTTAATGAAAGTACAACAGAAAAGAGAACCTAAAGTATGATACTTACTATTAAGACACAAGGGGGCAACTATGGGACTTCATCTAATTAGTGATTCACTATTACTACAATCTTATCAAGAAGCAATCGATCATAATCTTGATCGTGATTTTATAAAAATTTTAGAAGAAGAGTTACTCGCTAGAGGAATTATTACGGTTAACGAGATTTCGAAGTAGTTCTATTTCTTCTGCTTTTAACTCTCTTCCTAATTTATTGACAAAAAAATGAATGAGCTTTGAGAGACTTTCATCCATAAAACTTCCACTTCCTTTTCTATGTCTCTTGATATTTACTTACATTATATTTGAATGAGTATATGGAATACAACTTATTCTTTTATTTAAAAAGGTCAGGCATCATAGCCTGACCTTTCTTTTATCTAAACATATGGACCCATGTTTGCGGTCCAACCATACCATCTACAGCAAGATTATGTGTAGCTTGATAGGACCTTACTGCCCTTTCTGTTTGAGGGCCATATATTCCATCTGCATTAACTCCAACCTTACGTTGTACAGCTCTTACATCTTCTCCTCGCATCATCGGACTTGCTATTCTTAATAAACGACTATATTTAGGTTGGTTAGAAGGGGCTTTATTTAATTCCGCCCATGTTTTAGGACCAACTATTCCGTCAACAGTTAAGCCTTTATCACGCTGAAAGGCTCTTACAGCATTTTCGGTTTCTGCCCCAAAATCATTGTCCGCACCAAACCTTGGTAAAGAATAGCCATGTGTCATTAATCGATTTTGCATTCGACCAACAGCAGCCCCATTGGAACCTCTTCTGATGGTAGGTGTTGTAACAACTTGAGTCCCTCCTGTTTTCGGTGGAGTGGGAGTCACTACAGGATTTTGTACATTTGGTTGATTTACTGCATTTTTCAAATCATCCATACGAAAATTTGGTCCTGGACAAATCGTTGGGGCTAAATCTCTATGCCCTATAATATCAGCTACACTTCGAACATTCGGACATTCAGACATGAGCCAAGCGTTTAAAGCGGCTCCTGCCTCAACTTGTGCCTCTGTCATTGCCTGTTTAGTGAAGTCTCCCTGATAACCAATTCCTAATGTCGTACTATTAAATCCACTTACATGGGCACCAACATGCCAGCCCCTACCCTGATAAATGGTACCATCAAAAGCAATCCACCAATTATAACCAATACCTGCCCATCTATTACTATCACGATGAAAAGCATGAACTTGATTAATATCCCAAGTTTGACTAGCCATATGATGTTGTACTAATTTAGTGATTCGATTTCTTTGAAGAGGGGTTAAGGTCCCATTAAACCGTAAATCCGTTTGAAGAATGGTTGGTTTATTACTCATCAATATCAGCTCCTTACTATTTTATATTAAGAAGCTGCAATATTGGTGTGGACAGGTGCTTACTATATTTATTTTCTTTACTCACTTTTTTATAAACCACCTATCCAACTTACTATTTAAAACAAAAAAAGCGCTACCTTTTAATGATAGCCCTTTCTTAAACTATTTTAACCTATACTACCGGTTCCTTTACCTTGACTTTGTTTATAAAATTCGTGAAATAATTTCATCAGAGCTCTCTTTTCAATTCTAGACACATAGCTTCTCGATATCCCTAGATCTTTTGCAATTTCTCTTTGAATTCGTTCCTCTTCTAGGTCTAATCCAAACCGCCCTACAATGACTTCTTTTTCTCTTGAATCGAGAACATGGATATACTCATATATTTGTTTCTTCTCCATTTTTGTTTGGATTACATCAACAATATCATCACTATCCTCTTGCAATACATCAATTAGGCTGATTTCATTCCCCACTATAGGTTATCTGTTTAAAAAAGAGAAAATAAAAGACCACCAAAATCCAAAGCCCCTCATTTTCCACCTCCTTAATTTTGTTATAATAAAAAAGCTAAGAAAATTTAGGAGGAGTTTCTGTTATGAAACCAGACATTGAATTACATGTACCTAGCGGGTGTGACAATGCACCAAGAAAACAAATTTTGATTGATTTTACGCTTTCATTATTTACTAATAATAGAAACTACTTGCAGGAATTTTCTGCTAGCGATGTTCTATTCACTGCAATTGGTCGTAAGATTAGCTATTCAGGAGTAGAGGAAATGGCGGATGCTTTTCAGGAATATTCCGATCATTTACAGAGATTAGATATTGAGACAGTTCTTACTCACGGCAAATACGCTTCCATTAATGGAAGAGCCCTTCTAAAAGATGGTCAATCCTTACATTTCTCAGATGTATACACATTTAGTAACGCTTCTAAGACAGGCAAAATAAAAAACATTACCTCCTATCAAATTGAGCAAGCAAAAAATTAGAAATTAAAAGAGGATTTTTAGAGGAACGAAAATGAATAATTTTGAAAAATATCAAACGTTTTTTATTTTATTAGCGATTGCGATTGGACTACTACTTGGTCAATTTGCGTTCTTTGAATCGCATGCCGAGTCTTTCATTTTACCTTTTTTATTACTTTTATTATATGGTATTTTTCTCAGCATTCCATTAAAGGGAATAAAAAAAGCACTAAAAAATAGATCATTTCTAACAACTAGTATCATCATTAATTTTATTTGGACTCCTTTTCTAGCCTGGGTTTTAGGCTATCTTTTTTTAATAAATCATCCAGCTATATGGTTGGGTTTTATTTTATTACTAGTCACTCCATGTACAGACTGGTATTTAATTTTCACCTCAACCGCAAAAGGGAATCTTGCATTATCTACAACTCTTTTACCTGTTAATCTACTTTTACAAGTTATTCTATTACCAGTCTATATATATATTTTCACACATACAATGGAGACGGTGAAAATGCCTTTTCTTCTTGAAAGCGTCATTACGGTGCTAATCGTTCCACTAGTCTTCGCAGGTCTTACTCGATTTGTTATGTTAAGAAAGCCTCAAAAGTGGCAGACCAAAATGGTATCCTTTATGATCGCTAATCAATTACTTTTTCTATGCCTAGCTATTATTGCTATGTTTGCTTCACAAAGCTCCTATCTTATGGAAAATGGACATGCTTTTTTTCTAATTCTACTACCTTTTCTTTCCTTTTATATAATTAACTTTATAATCGCTTTATTGATTGGCCATTTTTTAAAATATCGATATGAGGATACAGCAAGCTTATGTATGACGATTCTCGCTAGAAATTCACCTATTGCCTTAGCAATTGTACTAGCAGTCTTTCCTAATCAACCCTCCATTGCACTAGCTCTCATAATTGGCCCATTATTAGAGCTTCCCATTCTAGCAATTATTTCACAGCTATTACTCCATTTAAAAAGAACAAAGATTTATTAATCTTTGTTCTTCCCTAAAAAAGCCTCCGACAGGATTCGAACCCGCACTCCTTTCGTAAGCATAGGCTAAGGGCAACACGCTTCCCTACTGAATTTCACCAACAGGAATTTCACCTGTTTCAGCTCATTTTGCTTTTCGGTGCTTCTGAAACCTTTGCCTTGCGACCCAGTTGGCACAATTGTTTTCTGGCGCTCTTCCCTCCTAGAGCTACAGAGGCATTTACTCTTTTTTATATTATATACACAGGTCGTCCATAATGAAACCTTTACTTCATTGCTTTTATTGTTTAATCCTGAATCCAATTAATAAAGGTTGGCTTCGATAACTGATGTCTACTTGTAATAGAGCGATACTGTACCATACATCGTAAATAAGGCTCTACATATATATATTGTTCATCTTCATGTGTAATATAGTTAGAATAGCTTTTATACAGCAGTTTTAATGCTTGTGTCGGCATTGATTTCAATAAACCACTCACTCGTTCATTAGAAACGACTAAACCAAATTCTTTTTTTCTAATAGCAGTTAAATAAAAACAATCAGATGGTTCATTGACTAGTTGTAACCAGTCTTTACTTCTATGATTAGGATAATAATAGGAATACTTGTCCTTCAATACAATACCTTCAAGATTTTCTTTTTTTACGACATTAAAAAACAGCTCAGAATTCCCTTCTGTAAATTGAACGGGAACTAAGCAGTCATTATATTGCAATTGCTCTAAAACTTTTTTTCTATTTAATAGTTTAAGATTCGTTATGTTTTCGCCCCTATAATACAGAATATCGAAAACAACTAGTTGTATTCGAATTTCATTTTTTGTATTAAACCGTTTCATCAGCAATTCAAAATCTGGTCTACCCGATTCATCAATAGCTACTAGCTCACCATCTAAAATCGTATCGTTAGGTAGAGGAAGGCTATGTATTTCAGGAAATAGATGAGAAACATCTTGATTCTCTATAGTGTATAAAGACGTTTTATTATTAAATGTTGAGAGTATGATGCGAACACCATCAAGCTTTAACTCCGTAATATAGCTCAAGTCATCTTCTAAAGGTTGATGGATTTGATGTAAAAGCATCGGTGGAACGAACATTATAATCACCTCATAACCATTGTAAGGATAAATGAACCATGAAATCATTATGATGGTGATGGGATAGGAGGAATAAAATAGAAGTAATGAATGGTAGTAGTGCTACAATTTTTAACAAATCCATCTTTAATCTTTTAAGGTTGCCGCCCAAAACAAAAATAATATAGACACAATTCCACAAAGTATCAAAAGGATTATCGACACAGAAATAAAAATAGACGAATTCATACCTAGCATATCTCTTAAAAAACCCTCATTTAAAGCGACTAGAGCTAGACTACTAAAACCCTTTAATAAGGTCATTAATTTAATAGCATTTGTATACTGTACCTCTTTGTTATTTTCTGTTAAGTTGACATAATTTAGTTTTTGAGGATTTTTCGCTAATAGACTCAAGAAATACCAGCTGAATAAACTTAAAATCGGAAGGATGAAAAGGACATATTTTGAAATTCCCTGATCCATTTCATGTGGTTCCAAAATACTCGGAAGCTGTGACCAAACCATAAACAAATGACCACCATGATAAAATAACCCCCCCAAAAAAAGGATCATTATGATGATATTTAACACTTTGTTGTTCAATTTCATATTCCTCTCTTTTGACACTAGTATAAACGTTTAACCTACTAGCTATTAAAATGTTTAGAGTTATTAAGCAAAAGAGCTATATTTGAAACGATTGAATTAGACAATGCTCCTCATCAATAAGCTCTTGTTTTTCATTATATTGAATCGTCCATTCTTTATATAGTTTCTTCCAAAATAAAACAGCAGGTTCATTCTTTTTAAGCTGAATAACAAAATATGTTCCTTTATTTCTTTGAAATAACGGTTTAAGAGCTAGCTTTCCATTTCCTTGATTTCTATACTTATTTAATATAAACAAATCGTTAATCCCAAAATCATACTCTTTTTTTAAAAATGGACGTTCTAATAATAATAAAAACCCTATAAGATGTTCATCCCGCTTAATAAAATAAGGAGAAATTCCTTCTGTCCTCCAAAACTTATCCAAACTCTCATATTCGAACGAACCATCAGTTCCAATCTCTATTGAGGATGTGAAAGCTGATAGCTCATGTAAGTATAAAGAATATAAATTTCGTAAAATAACTTCCTCCGATTTTTTTACCTTTTTAATAGAAACTTCCATTTATTTCGTCAGTCCTTTCTTTTTAAGAGCCATCCAATAAAATATGATTTAAGTAAAAAATTGTACAATAGCTTTTCTCAAGACTAAAAATAAATCTAGGAAAAAGGATGAGCTTTCGATTTTGTCAAATCGTTCATCAAATTTATCGATCATTACCTTATCATTTTCAAGCACATAATCTCCTTTAATAGGCTCTTCAAATGTAAATTGGATACGAATAGATTTTGCTCTCTCAAAATCATGTGTATTCATTATTTGATAGTGGATGTGGGGTTCTGAAGAGTTTCCACTATTACCACATTTAGCAATGAACTGTCCTTTAGATACAGAGTCGCCTTCAGCAACCATGATCGAGTTTCTTTTTAAATGCGCGATCATACTATACTCCTGATTAGCATGCTTTATAATGATAAAGTTTCCCGCTGGTTTCTCCTTATTAAAAAGGCCTGGAACATTATCCTTTATTCCATCTTGAATGTTAACGACTGTTCCATCAAATGGGGCGACAATCTCTTGGTCAAATGCGTAGTAATCCTTATTTCTTAGACCTTTATGATTAAAAGTGCTTCCTCTATTCACTTTTACTAAATCGTAAGCATATCTTTGATTCTCTAATTCATAATGGTAATTAATAAATTCGTTTGTTCCACCCCAAAAAACATACCATTGGCTGTTTATAGGCATGTTATAATGATTTTTTGTCAAAATACTATCTGATGACTCACCCTCACTAAATGGCTTTAAATAAAGACTAACAATATGATTCTTTTTATTAAAAGATACGCTAATAGCTTTTTCCTTTTTATCATCTATCCAAACAAATTGCTTGGTTTCTCTTAAGCTCTCTGTACTTACGAATAACGTGTATTTTTCTACATCTTCATTAAAAGACCTTGCTAGATTAATAAAGTGATCGAAAGCAATCATTTTTTTAAAATCTTCACTACAGTTACGATAGATGACCTCATATTTTTCATCAATCCAAAGTTCTATAAAGTTGTCTGGATTGACTTCGTTTTTCGCCATAATATCCTCCCCACTCTTTTATGAGCTCCCTCTCCACTTCAAGGTAAAAACTAGAGCAATGAACGTTTAAATTTCTGCAATCCTTCATTTATTTGTTATACGGTGTGAACCAAAACTAAGTTTCAATATTTCTCATTCTGTCTTTGAGTATTATTGATTGTTTTTGCTATTTTCCATGCATAAACGAATGAACCTTTCTACTATAGGAGAAGGCTTTTCTCCCTTACGAGTGCAAATTGCAATAATATTTTTCACGGGTGCGATATCAACAAAAACTCTAGCAAGCTGACCTGTATCCACATAATTCTTTACAACTAATGAAGATACAAAGTTAACACCATACCCTGTCATAACAGATCGAATTGCTTCATTTAAACCGTTAAACTGCAAGGCTATTTTTGGTGGTGAAACCCTATATGTTTGACATAAAGAAATGAGCCTTTCTCTTGTTGAGCTTCCTGCCTCTCTCATTATGAAAGGCTCCTTTATAACATCCTCAAGTGATACGGAACAATTTGCTAACCTATGCTGTGGAGATACGACAAACCAAATTTCATCCTGAAAAAGATGCCGCCATTCTACCTCTTCCCTCTGTCCCTCCAATCCGCCTGCATACATTGCCATATCAGCCTTAAAGTGAATCAAATCATGAAAGGCGTCCTGTGAATTTCTTGTCGTTATACTTATTTCAACTTCTTCATTTTCTGCTTTGAATGCAGCTGTCCATTGAGGTATTAAGAAATTGGCAGGCAAATAGGTAGCTGTAATACGAAGTCTACCTTTTTTCGCCAATTGATAGTCCTGTACAAATTGTTCTAACTGTTTTTCATGAGCAAAAAACAATTCTGCTCTTTCCGCAAGTTCTTCACCAAAAGGGGTTAGGGTCCATTTTCTACTATTTTTATGAAACAAAGGAATATCCAGCTCTCCTTCAAATTTCTTTATTTGGCTTGAAACAGCCGGCTGACTTATATGTAAAATGTCCGCAGCCTTAGTAAAGCTACTTGTTTTAGCTACATAATGGAACAATCTTAGTCCATGAAGATTCATTGTATCACCTATCATAAATTTTATTTATATAAATATAAAAAACATATATTTTATTTATCTTAAATGATACTTTAAAATAAATATATAATCCAATAAGGAGTTGGTTACATGAGAAACGATCATACTTGGAGCTCAGTTGAACAGTTTTTTACGGAAAAGCTTCAGCCAGAAAGTAAAAATTTGAAGTATGTAAGAAAGAATAATCAAAGAAATGGACTTCCTGAGATTGATGTCACTCCTCCACAAGGAAAATTCATCGCGATGCTCGCACAGCTTAAAGAAGCAAAAAATATCCTTGAAATTGGAACACTTGGCGGCTACAGCACAATATGGTTGGCCGAAACACTACCTCAAGACGGCAAATTAGTTACACTAGAAGTAGACCCCACTCATGTTAAAACAGCTCAAAAAAATATAAACACAGCAGGGTTAGAGGACAAAATTACAATTATAGAAGGAAGCGCATTAGAAACCTTGCCAACCTTAAAGGAAAGAGGCTTTAGTGATTTTGATTTTATTTTCATTGATGCAGACAAACCTAATAACCCACGCTATATAGAATGGGCGCTTGCATTAGCTAAAAAAGGAGCAATCATTATTTCAGATAATGTTGTTCGTGACGGCGAAGTAATCAATAAAAACAGTACAGATGAAAGGGTGATTGGAGTCAGAAAGTTTGTTGACATCCTTTCCGAAGATCAACGTGCCGATTCCGTCGCTCTTCAAACGGTTGGCGAAAAAGGATATGACGGCTTCGTCCTGACAATTGTTCAATAAGCAAGGGTAAGCTTAAAAGAACTCAAAAAGAGTTGGATAGATTAACTTTAAATCATCCAACTCTTCTTATCGTTATATTTTCTTTATGGAGCTATAAGAAGAACAATGAAAATCCTACCTTCGCAAAGTGAAGGCTTTCGCTAGCATCATTCTTTTTTCCAACTCGGGATTTTAATAATTGTCCAAGTATTCTTTTTTACTCCTCATCTTGATTCAATCTTTCTTGCTGCTTTGTGTTCAAAGAGTTCCATGCATTCCAACCTGCTAAATGAAAAGAATTTAAAAGCTGCTGTGATTCTTTCTCAGTGACATATTCTGGACTAACAACATGAACGACCGTATGTTCAAAATGAAAGGTAGCTTCATACTTATCCTTTGTCATTCAATCACCTCAGAATAGTATATGAGCTCCTAAGTAAGGGACTGCCCTAGTTTACAAAACATCACAAAATAAAATTAGTATTGATTCCCTCGGAAGCCTAATAGAATAAGAGTTAAGTTTCATCCGACAAAACAAAAGCCGGTAACTTTCCAATAAGTTAACCAGCTTTTTTATATCATAACAACCTAATCAAACCGAGAATCTAAAATGAGTCGAGGAGGCTTTCCCATTCACTTAAATACATCATTTTCTTTATACCAGTTGAATTTGCTATTTTACAAATAAATTCTAAGCTGTTTCCATCGGGGTCATTAAAATGTATTTTCGCATGTGCATACTCTTTTTGAGCAATTACAAAGGGTTCGATAGGCAAGAAACCAAAAGCTTCTCTTGGCTCATACCCTTTATCCTTCAACCATGCTACAGAATTCTTCAAGTCTTCTAATGATACTTGAAAGGCAATATGTCTGATAGACGGATGATACTCTAACTCCACCTTATCCGTTTGCCATAACCCTAACCAGCTTTTATCCTTCTCAATCCATAAAAAAGCTAATTTGTTATCCACAACATGGTCTAATGTTAATCCTAATTGCTGATAAAATGAAATCGATTGTTCTAAATTACTTACTGGTAAATGAGCCTCATATAGTCCTTTAATCATTGTTTATAACCTCCAGAAGTTCTTTTGTTAAGGTAAGAATAACATCTATATCCATTATTTTAACTAGATAGTAGACTGACTTTTTCTACGACTTTTGA
This sequence comes from Alkalihalobacillus trypoxylicola, assembly GCF_001590785.1. Taxonomy (GTDB): domain Bacteria; phylum Bacillota; class Bacilli; order Bacillales; family Bacillaceae_D; genus Alkalihalobacillus; species Alkalihalobacillus trypoxylicola. The sequence goes on along the minus strand of NZ_LTAO01000012.1, from coordinate 203,461 downwards.
TGTATCATTTAAACTATTTTATAAATTAAACTACACCTGAATCCATTTCATCATTCCTATCTTATAATGAAAACCGAGCGATTTGGTTTTTAATTTTCACTTTAGTTAGATGCTTTCCCAAGGGCTTGTCTTCAGCTAACTCCGACTACGCAGAGCTTCGTCAGAGTGGGTCTTCAGCTAACTCCGACTACGCAGAGCTTCGTCAGAGTGGGTCTTCAGACTGCGCTGGTCCTTTGGGAGTCACTACCTTCCGTTTCAATCAACAAGTTAATGAACAAACGTTTAAAACATTTTTTTAAGAAACGTTCGATTTTATTCGTTTATAGAGCAATGATGAAATTCACTCAGCTTTTATCAAAATTTTTATAAAATAAACAGATTCTACTTATTCGTCTATCTAATCGTGTTTCTAACGATGAAATCAAAACCACCAGTGTGAACTGGTGGTTTACTCTGCGGCTGAAAGCCTCTTTTACCGGCCTCGGCTTTAAAAGCCCACTGAAAGGGTTTCCCTTTTGCACCACATTCACTCACCAATTCTAAAGAATCTCTTTATTTCTTTTTATTTTTTTCTCCTGTGAATGGATCAAACTCTTCGAACAATGTTAACTGATCACCTCGGTAATCCTCTACTAGCTGATTTCGAATGTATTCTTGTATTTTCTTTTTGTTTCGGCCTACTGTATCAACGTAGAAGCCACGGCACCAAAATTTTCGGTTTCCATATCGATACTTTAAATCGGCATGTCTATCGAAGATCATGAGACTGCTCTTTCCTTTTAAGTAACCCATAAATTGAGATACGCTTCATTTCGGAGGAATACTTACTAACATATGAATGTGGTCGGGACAAGCATTGGCTTCATGAATGACAACACGACCGTCAACACTCACTTTGCATAACCCCGGTACGCCATTGATACAGGAGGTAGGCGTGTCTACTTCTGTATCATTAGCTTATATTTTTTTAGTTTTATTTCTCCCCCACTTATGCGATATTTTATCGTTATTTTAATTAACTACAAACTACATTTTTACCAAAATTTTCATAATAATAGAAGGATAATAACATTTTTGTAGAATTAGGTATTAACTAATTGAATTTTAATTTACTGAAAGGAGGGAAGCATAGGACACTTAAATTTGGTTAGTACACTATTATAATGAGGTGCTTAATTTGATTAAACTATTTAAGATTTTCATTGCTTCAATTGCTTTATTCCTATTTACTTTCCTATTAACAGGAACAGCTTCTGCGAATAATTCAGATATAACAGAAATTCCTCTTGCTACACCAGAAAGTTATATTCATTACTTAGAAAACTATGATTACGAAGAAGCAATAAATTTAGGTATTGATAAATCGTCTGCGAAAGAGGCAGTAGAACAATCAAAAATCACATTAAAGGAATTTAAAAATTTAAATACTGATGACCAATTATTATTTTTAGAATACATGAATAATCCCCAAGAAATGATTGAGAACTCTATCGAAGGAAACGATCCTAATTTAGAATACGTTGAAGAGGAAACAATAATAAACGATAGTCCAATTAGTCTTTTTTCTACAAGTAGAACTGTTGCACATCAAGGTCAATTGAAACTTTTAGGTATCACAAGGCAAACTTATAAGATTGAAGGTAAGTATGAATATAACAATAGAGGTGCGAGTAAAGTATTAAGTAATAGAGCATGGTTTCTTGGAGTGTAAATCCAACTGTAACTCATTCTAAAATTCATGACACAGGTTATATTTCTGGTGGCCAATATTATGGTGAAGGTAGCTTTGCATATAAAATTGGTGTTATAGGAACTGGATGGGGAGCACAACTAGGAACTGTTGAAATTAGAGTTAGAGGAGACCAAAGTGGCAAGAAAAGTGGTAGTTTCTGGACAGCTGCTGGACCAAATTAAATATAAGTGTACAATAGACTTGTATTTAGAAATTTAACGAGTTAAAAAGGAGGAAGTAGCAGTTTGTCTAAAACTATGAAAATTATCTTTATTATTATAGGGATATTATTGGTATTTGTTATAATTGGTGTTGCAGGGTTATTTAACCCTGTAAGCCAATAACTAACCTTCCAATGAGACAGAAAACGCTAAAATTAAAGATCTATAGGTAAAGAAAAAGCCGGACTATTAATCGAAATTCTTCTTTAAGGAATCGATTTAGTTCAGATTTTCTTTTTTCTAAAAATCTCTTAGACTATAATTTATCCTCTTTAGAATTGTTTAGTTATTTCTCATCTTTTTACTAGTTTATAAAATAACATTATGATATAAAACACATTTTATACCATTCCTAACTCAGCATCAATTGTAAAAATAGCTACTTTCTTTATATGATAGTACTTGCCAGACCACTGCTAATAACCGTAATCGTTCAGTGTCCTCCAGATGACTGGTAGAACTTTAATTTGTTAATTTTAATTTGCCCACGTATTCATTATGTTTATTTAAATAATCATTTAACAGTTTATCGAGTGCATTTGTTTGATTCATAAGAAAATCCATGTTTGCTTCAAAGAAATCATCCCAAGTTTCTTCATCACAAAAACGAGAAAAATGCTTCAAATCACCTAATATTTCACAAAAATTAATAACCAAAGCAATTGGAATATATTCAATATTTAAACTTTCCAAAACATCTATTTCACGTTCTACATTTAACTTCAGTTGTGATATATGACCATCATAATTACTTGCTTTGAATTCTTTCAAAGAATATATTATTTTTTTAAAAGACGGAGATATCAAGGAAAAAGTTCTTACCTCCATAAGATATCTATTTTTTTATCGCGTTTTTCTTGGTTTTTAAATCTTTGATTTTCAACTAACCAACTACTTACGAGCGCTATGATCGCCCCCAAAATTACAGCTAATGGATTAGCCAAATCTATATTACTTAAATCCAACTTAAAACTCCTCCCCCTCATCAAATTTAACCCTTTTTACCTTCCCCTGATGTGTGACAACTCTAGTCTCACCATGGTCAGGTAATTTAGCTAACCTAGCTTTACCATCACTAATAACAATCACACATGGACTATCTAACTCCATAAGTCCTAAATCCATTTCACCATATTGATGGTTTATTTCTACATTTTTCAAGCGCATGTGCAGTCCCTCCCGAATGTGATATAATAAGGTTGGTAGACGTTCAGAGAGGGACGTTTTTTTATTTCTCCTTTAACTTCATCGGTTCATACTGTAACCGCTGCAGTATCCTGTTCATTCGATGACAATGGTGACAGCTGACATGAGATGCAATCGAAAAAACTTCTCTTTAAATGTCGTCATAAATAACGTGATGCATACCGCAATATCCACAAAACATCATATAAGAGTTTTTCATTATCAACCCACCTATTTAAAGATTTCAACGCGCGGTGTGTACGTACTGCGAAATTACACCATAGAAAATTCTCTAACCTCTTCTTTGAAAAACATTACCTTATGAAGACCTCCTAATTTTGGTGATAAATTGAATTGCAGCAGGTACGTTTTAGGCGACTCCATAATTAGTTGTCCCACCATGTAAAAACTGTCATTTATAACTTCAAAATATTTTTCGTTCATTTTAACTCCCCCTCTTTTCAATTTCAAGAGCCTTACTTGCTAAAATAAGAGCTTTTGTTCTTAATCTTCCCGCTTTATCATAATCGCCTTTTAAAGAAGCTTTTTTTGACCTAGTTTCCCAAATTCCTGCTCTGTTTAGTAACTTTTCGACTTCTCTATTGAAAAACTCACTCCTTAACAGTTTCCCTCAACACTTCACTTAGATTTGATAATAAACATGTTACCGATACCACCAATACGAAAGCCTTCATCGACTTCAAACCAGCGTTTATCGCCAATTTGTTTGATAATTCCTTGATAATGGACACCGCGGGGAGAAAATAGAATAGCTCTATCTCCGATATTAATCTCGTTCCCTAAAATATCTGTATTTGGGATATGTTGAGTAGCTTGATTCATAGTTATCATTCCTTCTCTAGCCTTTCGCATCAAATTTTTCACTAGAAACAAGATTTTTTTTGAACATCGAGCGAGGTCTTACCCACATCTGACCATTTAAATCTTCATCGACAGCCATTTCTTCTTCCGGTTCGGAATGTTTTGCGATACCGTTCAGCTTATTAATACGCCCTTTATAATTTTTATAAGTTTTCATTTTTCACTCTTTCTAATCGGAACAATTACAAAAGTATAATCGCTTGATCTGAAAGACAGTTTTAAAACTCCGATAAAATTTTCCGCTTCATCTTCCAATGTAAATAGTTCTTCAACTTCCCACCTGGCGCCATCACTTTTACTTCCAATCTCGATTCTAAACATCTAATTTCCCCTCTTACCCATTTCCAACTAAATCACCCTGGTCCAACGTTGCTACATAACCACGTTGCTGCAAAATTTTATGAATAAACAATCTCCCTTCTTGAGTCCAATGAGTGTTCATTCTTACACTCATTGTCCCGTCCGACCGTTCGATATCAACTGTATAAGATTTAGTGTAACCTTTATCGTGATAAGCCGATTTAAGGAGCCATTGACCGCGATGTTTAAACTGGATGCCTTCCTCTTTTAAAATTTGATTCAGACTCCTCGCTGACATGCCATAATCCTTGGCAATTTGTGTTGTAGTGACCGTATTTTTTGATTTCAATTTTTCATCTACATAATTTGCCTTCTCTTCGTAGAGCGCTGCACGTTGTTCGAGCAGCTGAACCTTTTGCTGTTCTTCAATCCACCGTTTGGCACGCTCAACTGGATCCTCAATCATGTAAGAAGGTTGAAACTCGAAATGCCCTGTCTTTCTAATCGTTGGCAAGACTTCATCCGTAAACGCTTCTGCTTCTTCCTTTTCACTACGAAAGATTAATTTGTATAAACCAGCTTCATTCACAACCGAAACAATCTGCTTTCCACTGTAAACGTCAAGCTTTGTATGTACATTTTTGATTACGTAAGAATATACAATTTCAACTATCGTCCTTTTTTAGATGGTCCTTAATCCTGTAAGATTGGCCGACAATATTGACGACAGTCGCATGGTGTAAAAGCCGATCCAGGATTTTTTAGATGGTCCTTAATCCTGTAAGATTGGCCGACAATATTGACGACAGTCGCATGGTGTAAAAGCCGATCCAGGATGGCATTGGCAATTTTAGTATTCTGAAATATGCCATCCCACTCTTTAAAGCTCATATTTGTCGTTAAGATGGTGCTTTTCTTTTCATATCTTAAATCAATAAGTTGAAAGAATAACTTAGCGTCTTCCTTATCAATAGGTAAATAGCCAAGTTCATCTATAATTAAGAGTCGATATTTTCCGTAATGTTTTAAACGAGCTTCTAAGCGATTTTCGAGCTTCGCTCGTTTCAGGTTTACGATTAAGTCATGGCACTTAATAAAGTACGTACTTGTCCTCTTTTTAGCCGCTGCGATACCGATAGAAGTAGCTAGATGTGTGTGATAGTCCTTTGACGCCTCACCCAATTACACGCCCTTTTCTTGAATAATTCTCGTATAAACGTCATTTTTTTTAATATATTTAATAGCAACTATCCTTTGAGGTGAATGCTATGAAACGAGTGGTCATGTATCTTAGAAAATCACGTGCTGACTTAGAAGCAGAGGCTCGTGGTGAAGGAGAAACATTAACAAAGCATAAAAAGACGCTACTTAAGGTTGCCGAGCAACAAAATTTAGAGATTATAAAAATTAGACAGGAAATTGTTTCTGGCGAAAGCCTCATCCATCGCCCCGAAATGTTAGAGCTCCTAAAAGAAGTCGAAGAGAAAAAATTTGATGCTGTTCTGGTAATGGATATAAACAGACTTGGACGCAGTGTCATGTACCCTCTCCACTAGCACGTGGAACCGTAAATCCTTTGGCTGGATTAATCACATGTATGAAGTGCGGTAAAAAAATGGCTCGTCGTCCTTATTCAAAACAAAATGACCATATTATTTGTACGAATCAACAATGCAATTGACACCCATCTAACCATTGTGGAAAATAAGCTCTTAGCTGCATTAAAAAAATGGCTTTGTTACTATGAAGCTCAATGGTACAAAACAAGTGTTGAATTTCAATACTGATGATATGATTATAATAAAAAAACAGGCTATGCTGAACCTTACAGAAAATCATCTTCATGAATTATTAGAGCGTGATGTTTATACAGAAGCTATCTTTCTAGAACGCTTTCAACTATTATCAGATCAAAATGGATGAAAACCTTCAGAGCATACGGAAGGTAGAGCTAGAAACAACAATTGACGAACAAAAACAGAACCAACCACATGTAAGTTTCATTCCAAAATTCAAGCATATATTAAAGGTTTATAGTGAATTATCTGATCCGAAAAAAAAGAATCAATGATTAAAATCCGTACTTGAAAAAGCTGAATACAAAAAAGAAAAGCATCAAAGGAGAGACCAATTCGAGTTAGTCCTATACCCTAAGTTTCCTAGAAATCTTAATAAAACAAATGATTAAGCTGAGGGTGTACCAAAAAAGGAGCCGTTATATGAAAGATGACTACACATATAGAACAGGACAATTATTAAACATTTTAGGCGTTTCAAGAGACACTCTAAGATACTATGAAGAGCAAGGTATTTTAAAACCTAATCAAACAAAATCAAACAATTATAGGCAATACGATTATTATGATTTATATACGATTATGGTTGCTGACTTTTATAAAAAAAGGAATTTTTCAATAAAAGAAATCAAAAGATTACAAGACGGTTTTGAAACCGATGACCTTATCAATGTATTAGACAAAAAAGAAAAAGAACTTAATGAAAGTATCCGCTTAAGTGAAATGAAGCTTAAGAAAATTAAGGAGACAAAACAATTTTGTGAAAAAATAAGTAGACATTTAAATCAATTTTCCATTAAGAATTTCCCTTTATACCGAATAAAGGGGGAAATTTCTGATTTTGATGCATTTCTTGAGTATCCTATTCTATTAGAGAAAATAGATTTAAACATGGAAGATATTTTAAGTAATATGGTTAGAAAATTCTCTTTCAATGAAAATGGAATTATAGATACCCATATTTATATCGTTGAAGAAGAGGAAACAAAGGATCAAGCAAAAACGACAAATACGCTAGACTATCAAACATGTATTTATACGATTGTAGAGGATAAAAGAAGGAATGGAGATCACTCTGATATCAAAGATTCTATTTTCACTTCTACTATACAATGGGCAAAAGAGAAAGGAATGTTACTTAAAGGGTGTGCGTTTGCAAATACTCGTCTTATTACATACCTTGACCATCAAGAAAGAGTTTTTTTAGAGATTTTTATTCCAATAGAAGAATCATAAAAGAATGTTTTTTAACCTATTGACCTGGGGGTAACACCATAGTTTAACGTTGAAACCAATAGACGACTTCAAAAGTTGTTCCGTTGGTTTTAGTATTTTTAAAGCATAGAGGGGGAAATTCCAGGTTGAGACCGTTATTAAAGAAGTATATTTTTTGGACCTATGTGTTATTTTTCGTTTTTATTATTTTAATAGGATTTACTATGTTACTGTTAAAAAATCAGTTCATATCTGAACTATTGATTGTATTATCTGCTTGGACATCTACAATTGTTTTTTTATGCCTGTTTCAAAAATGGTATCCTCATTGTAATCGAAAAGACTTTATTAAAAGCCTCTTCCAACAAAAAATAAATATGATGTTGATTATTTGGATTATTTTGCTTCAATGTACCCTTTTCATCATCACTATTGCTACTATTAAAATGATATGGAACGTACCGATTTTCGAGTTAATAGAAACTTCATGGACAACCCTCCTTATCATGTTTGGTTACAATTTGATTCTTGGACCACTGGGAGAAGAATTAGGTTGGAGAGGATTTCTCTTTAATGAATTAAGAAAAGATTTTAATCTAGTAAAATCGGCTATAATCGTTGGGGTAGCTTGGGGATTTTGGCATGCGCCATTATGGCTTATAGCATCTGATCTAACAGGCGTCCAGCTGCTACAATATATCATCTATTTTCTGATTTCAATTATTTCTGTATCCATTATCATATCCGTATTTTATAGTTTGAATCATAACCTTTTAATTCCTATTCTGATTCATCAGCTTTTCAATTATTTTATGGCTATTCAAACAGGGTACATACTACATATCCTCCCGATAACCTCTTTTTTCTATTTACTATTAGCCGTTCTATTAATCATCATCCATCACAAGAAATGTTTTGATAAAAGGACGTAACACTGCTGGTGGGGAATTCATTCCCCACTATAGGTTATGTTTTAAAAATTATCTATCTTGATATTTCTATTCGTATTTAAATTTACTTGAATATAATTTCTAAGACATATAAAACTCCCTTTAAGGTAAAACAGATTTTTAATCTGTCTATCTTAAGGGAGCATATCAAATCTTACCCACTAATCTTCATATGTTAAATTTTTTTAACCGGTACTACCTGTTCCTTTACCTTGACTTTGTTTATAAAATTCGTGAAATAATTTCATTAGGGCTCTCTTTTCAATTCTAGACACATAGCTCCTCGATATCCCTAAATCCTTTGCTATTTCTCTTTGAGTTCGTTCCTCTTCTAGGTCTAATCCAAACCGTCCTACAATCACTTCTTTTTCTCTTGAATCAAGAACATGGATATATTCATATATTTGTTTCTTCTCCATTTTTGTTTGGATTACATCAACAATATCATCACTATCTTCTTGCAATACATCAATTAGGCTGATTTCATTCCCCTCTTTATCTGTGCCGATCGGATCATGCAGAGATACATCTTTTTTTACCTTCTTTAAGGCTCTAAGGTGCATGAGTATTTCATTTTCTATACACCTCGCCGCATAGGTTGCCAGCTTTGTGCCTTTTCCTTCTGAAAAGCTTTCGATCGCTTTAATTAAACCAATCGTCCCAATCGAAATTAAATCCTCTGTATCCTCTCGAGTGTTCTCGAACTTCTTCACAATATGTGCTACTAGCCTTAAATTATGTTCAATTAACTTATTACGCGCCTCTTCATCACCCTGCTGCATTAAGACAAGGTATTTTTTTTCCTCTTCTTTTTTTAAAGGCTGAGGAAACGCATTGTTTTTTACATAAGAAACGAAAACAACAATCTCTTTCACAAAATAAGATACAGCCACTAATAATCCAGACATTGTCTCACCTCCAAGTCTCATTCTTTTATAATTATGTCGAACTAGGCTTGATTGTGTCTGTACGGATTAAATTCTTTTCACCAACGGAAAGGCAACTTCTTTACAAACCAATTAAAATGCTTAAAAGACCATTAAAACATTTTTTCCCAGCATGTGTATAGAAAATCTATAGATGGTTAATCTACTGGTCAGGGGGGTGAATGAAATGGCTCAAAATAATAATCCGTCTAAAACAAACGCTCAAGAGGTAAGAAAACAAAACCAAGCTTCTCAACAAGGACAAAGCCAGCAAACTGAATTTGCTAGCGAAACAGATGCCCAAGAAGTGAGAAAGCAAAACCAACAATCTCAATCTCAAAAAAATCAATAATAAAAATGGAGAAGGTGCACCTAGATGCGCCTTCTCCTTTTATACTAGCTTATTACTACTCCCTAAATAAAGGTAACGGATCAGCGAGCGTTTTCCAATTACTTTTCATCTCAGCATCTGTAAGTACGCATTCCTGAAGAGAGCTCGCTATTTGCTCATGTGACATAGAGACACCGATTAATACCAATTCCGTTAGTCGATCTCCATATTGATGATCCCAGGTTTGCCTCAATTTCTCGTCTTCTATTAGTAAACTTTCTCTTTCTTCCAATGGATAAGTCGCTACCCAATTTCCAGCTCCACTAATGGTCACATTCATACCCGCTTGGGAAAGCAGCCCTACTTCTTCATTTCTAGATGCTAACCAAAAGAAGCCCTTAGCACGAACCACCTCTGTTGGCCAATTTTCTAACCAATTCATAAATCTAGTAGGATGAAAGGGTTTTTTACTTTTAAATACGAACGAAGATATGCGATATTCTTCTGTTTCTGGGACATGCTCCTCATTTAATTCTTTTATCCAGCCTGCCGATTGACTCGCTTTTTCGAATTGAAAAGAACGGGTATTTAAAATGTTTTCTAAAGGCACTTGAGAATAGGTAGTTTCGATGATTTCGGCTTCTGCATTGAGCTTACGCATAAAGCTCTTTAAAAGCTGTAAGCTAGCTTTATCAATCATTTCTGCTTTATTTAACAATATAACATTAGCAAATTCAATCTGGTCTACTAATAAATCGACAACCTCTCTTTCATCCTCTTCACTAACAGCTTGCTTCCGTTCAATCAATGAGTCTCCAGAAGAATAATGCTCCCAAAAATGTTCAGCATCGACTACGGTGACCATTGTATCTAAGCGGCACTTTTTGGATAAATCGACTCCTAGCTCCTCATCCATATATGTAAAGGTTTGAGCCACTGGAATAGGCTCACTTATCCCTGAAGATTCTATGACGATATAATCAAAATAGTTTTCATCTACTAACTTTTCCACCTCCAATAATAAATCCTCTCGAAGAGTACAACAAATACATCCATTTTGGAGCTCGACTAATTTTTCGTCACTTCTAATGACTCCATGCTTTTTAATCATTTGGCTATCGATATTAATTTCACTCATGTCATTAACAATAACCGCTATTTTTAAATGTTCTTTTTGATGTAAAATATGTTGTAGTAAAGTTGTTTTCCCCGAACCTAGATAACCACTCAAAACCGTAACAGGTATATTCATTTTAAATCCCCGCCCTTTAATCGTAATTATTACGCTTTATGATATCTCTTCTTCATCTCGTTGTCAATTTAAAGAAACTGGGGTAAATACTATGAATGACTCCATACATGATAGGTCATCAGCTCTTCGCTCCCCAAGTCACTACGCGGCCGGTGGGGTAGCGCCGAACTAACTTTTTTAAAAGTGAATATCGGCAAGGCCACTTCATCTCACTAGAGTCCTGACTTGTGTCCGCTAGCTTTTATATAAAATCTAAAAATTCAATACATGAACTATTTAAAATCATCTTTGGTGCAATCCTCTTTCCTAACTTTTTTCTCTAAGAAAGTAAGGAACAGAAGTGATGCTTTTTATTGAAGGTTCCGTTTCATTAGTAATATGTATATATTTCTCTGCTTCCCGGGCATCCATCCAAATGACTTCATCAATTTCTTCTGGTCTAGAAATATGGAGAGTCCCTCCTGTTATTTCTCCTCTAAAAGTAAAGAAAATAGCATGATGTCCTCTATCTTCGAAAAAGGCTTCCCCTATAGAAAAAATCCCCTTAACCTTAACATCCAATCCTGTTTCTTCCTTTACTTCACGGATAGCTGCCTCTTCCAGAGTTTCTCCACTCTCAACAGCTCCTCCTGGAAGCGTATAATAAGAAGTATCTTCCCCCTATTTTTAACCAATAGTACCTTCTCATTTTTTTCATCACAAAGAAGCACATAGGTCACATCCACTCGTTTCACTTTTAACCCTCCTAATCGTACCCATTCTTTTTTTTACCTTTTTACTTCATCCGTTGTAAGAAACTTGTAGCCTAATATCATAAAGCTTAATCATTTTAAATCCGTTTCGTTAGTCGAAAATACATTAATTCTTACTATTTAAGCTCAATGATAATAATTTACCAAAAACTACATATAGAATACTACTTTTAATAGTTCTTTATTTTACCATTTTAATCATACATGCTTATACTGAAATAAAAAAAGATATCGATATGTTTCTCGATACCTTCAAGTGTTTGTTTATTTTTTATCAGGGTTTATTCTACTCTTTAATTCCAGCTCTTCTCCAAATTCAGTTTGCATATTCCCAAAGTGGTGCATGTCTGAATGTTTTTTGAATACATGGTTCAATAAATAACGGTGATAAAAATATTCTCCACCTGCGATAATGAGTGCTGCCCAAAATGAATAAGCCATTATTGAAATGGGACTATTTGAAATCAAATCTGCAATAACGGCAATTCCAATCCAAGCTAATGCAAAGTCACTCACTGTCGCCCATATATTCCTAATTTTAGGCATGATAAATAGATCACCTACGAAAGCTACAAGAGATAAAATCGTACTTATCGTCAAAATTTTTCCAAAGCTAAAATGAGCAAATAGTCCAAACACTAAAGCAATCACCAATGTAATCATAACCCACTTCATTAGAAATGCTTTTAGATACATCTTTTCTCCCTTCTTTCTGAGCTTTTTTCCTGCTCATTTTAGGGTTTGATTTAAAGAAAACTCTTATTCAGGCTTATTAAAAAGTAAGTAATAAAGAATTAAACATATTTACCGTAATCAGGAATAGCTATCTCATTAAAATGTTCTATTAGCTCATCCAAACCTTGCTTTAATTTATCCCCTTTTATTGGAACTCCATGACCTGTAATAGCTAGCTTAGGATTTAATCGTTGAAGCTTTTTTACAGATTCATAAGCCAGTGGCCAGTCTGTAGTAAAATATCTTGGTGGACCACTCATTTCCTCCTTTTGTACGAAAGTCTTAAACAATGAATCCTGTCTTACTGTAATAAAACTATCTCCTACAATTAAAGCCCCATCTCGCTTTCTAAACAAAGAAATATGGCCTGGTGAATGGCCTGGAGTATGCAGCCATTGAAATTCACTCAAAAAAGGAACGGTTCCTTCCTCTAACACATGAACATGAGTTGATAAATGAATAGGTTCATTTGGAAAGAAACCAGCTAGTTTAGCGACTAAACCTCCTTCTACTGTTGAATCAGGCTCTTCGTACGCTTTTTCGCCTGTTAAATAAGGGATTTCTTTCTCATGAGCAAATACTGGGACATCCCAATATTCGATCAGTTCAATAATGGAGCCTACATGTTCAAAATGACCATGAGTCAAAATAATCGCTTTTGGTTTAGATTGTTCTCCATAAATAAATTGAGCTGTTTTAATAATTTCTTTGGAGCTTTTTGGTAATCCACTATCAATTAGTACAAATTCTTCTTCCTCTCTTCCTCCAATAAATACGATATTCACAATATGATTGGTATAACAAAACAGATCATCGCTGATTTCAAGGATTTTCCCATCTTTAATGGATGTTATGGGTAAAACCTTATAATCTTGTCCATAAAACATATTATGTTCCATTATGTGTAATCCTTTCACCTTTATATTTACTTTTAGTATGGTGTAACGTTTGCTATTTCATGTAATAACAGCAATAAAACTTCACTAGTTGGACATGATAAAAAAGGATTACTATTAGTCAAATTTTAAATGAAGGTAGGTAAATAGGGATGTATTATTATAAAGAAGAATTGATTAACATCATTAAGCCAGATCAACCAGACCCAGCGGCAGCAAAGGTTTTACAAGAAACGTTAGGTGGACAATTTGGTGAAATGAGAACGATGATGCAGTATTTCTTTCAAAGCTCTAACTTCCGTGGTAAAGATAAAAAATATCGAGATCTTTTAAGAGGGGTTTTCTTAGAGGAAATTGCCCATGTAGAGCTTGTACAAAGCACGATTAATGCATTGCTTGATGAATCTGGAGGGCAAGGGGTTGGAAATGTTGCACAAGATCAAGCTCCTCTCGATGATGCGGTTTTACATGCAAACCCTCACCATTTTATTGCTGCTGCTCAATCCTCACTTCCAGTAGATGCAGGAGGAAACCCATGGAACGGTTCTTGGGTTTATAACCACGGTAACTTAATTGCAGATTTACTAAATAATGTGGTGCTAGAATCTACGGGCGTTCTCGAAAAAACAAGAATTTATGAAATGAGCTCTAACCAATCTTTACGAGAAACACTAGGATTTTTAATCGTTCGTGATAATGCTCATCAAAACGCTTTTGCAAAAGCTCTTGAAACGCTAGGGGTAGATTGGGCGAAAACATTCCCTGTTCCCAATTATGATATTAATAAATATCCTGAATGCAAAAAATTTGTAGACATGGGCTACCATAACACCCAATTTAATTTCCGTTTAGACGAAACCAAAATAGCGGACATATTTAGTGGCCAAACTCCAAGTCGAAATGGAGGAGAGTTGACCGTAACTCCACCACCTGCAGGATTTCCGGTACCTGAACTACCTGAAATCGCCAATGAACACAGCCCCGGCTTAAAAGACTTAAATCACTAATGTAGTGAATTTCATCATTGCTCTATAAGTGAATAAAACCAAACATTCATTAGAAAAATGTATTGAATGTTTGCGAATTTACTCGTTGATTGAAACGGTAGGTAGTGACTCCCAAAGGATCGGCGCAGTGTGAATATCCACTCTGACGACGCTCTTTGTAGTCAGAGTTAGCTGAAGACAAGCCCTTGGGAAAGCATCTACCTAAAGTGAAAATCAAAAACCAAATCGTTCGATTTTTATTATAAAATTGTACTGAATGTTTATGAATCATCTTGTTGATTGTAACGGAGGTAGTGACTCCCAAAGGATTAGCGCAGTGTGAAGATCCACTCTGACGACGCTCTTTGTAGTCAGAGTTAGCTGAAGACAAGCCCTTGGGAAAGCATCTACCTAAAGTGAAAATCAAAAACCTAATCGTTCGATTTTCATTATAAAATATGAATGATGAAATGGATTCAATTATAGCTAATGATGATAAACCTTTATAAAAACATACTAAGATTAGTGGGTGGAATCGAGTAATGATTCTACCCACATAATGTTTATCCTCGCTTTAAATTTTTTTCAATGAGAAAAGTTATGCTGAAATATATAAAAGTTTTACATGAAGATATTTTGATTACTTTTATGTAAGGGATGCCTTGGACGAACAGCTTTGTACCATTGATAGCAAAAAATGATGATGATGAACATATCTATGGTATCTCCACCGTAATACATAAGCATAGAACCTTTTTCGCTATCGATTACGCTTATCCCCTTTAGAGAATGTGCATATAAATATTTTGATAATATTCCATGTCCCGCAATAGCCAAAATTAAGAAAATGGCACGAGTTTTAAAAGAAACCCTATGATAAATAGGCTCGATATAAAGGAGCGAGCTAGTAAATAAGTACCCTACTAAAAAGGTGTGAGTATGAATTAAATGATACAACATCATGCTTTCATGTATGTAATGATACAAGCTAGTCGTATACAGTAGCCATAAACCTCCGATATTGATTATGGTTGCATACATTGGATGGGTTATGAGCCTTGCTAGCTTGCTTTGAAAGATTTTCATTATTCTTCTTGCTGTAGATACCTTTATCGTTTTAAGTAATAAGGTCACTGGTGCAGCTAACACCCATAATAATGGTGCTAACATTCCTAAAAATAGATGAGCTAACATATGATAAGTAAAGCTTTGATGGGCACGCTCTGCTAAAGGTCCTACAAAAGAAAACAGTACCAAAAAGATACCTATTACCCAACATAATAACCGATAACGAGGCCACTTTTTATTTCTTTTATTTGTTATCAAAACAGCCAGTATATAACCAAATAGCAGAAATCCAAGCAAACAGGAAACAAGAATAGATGGAATATGTGGAATGTTATTAGGCATGTGATTCATTAATTTTCCTTGTTTTTATATTATTTTTCATTAAGATAAATCCTATTACAATCATTATAATAGCTAATATATTCCAAACCCAATCATAGATGTGGACATTATCTACATAACGGATTTGATGAATTTTCATGATTTTATGTTGAACAGTCCCATCATACAATTGAAACCCACCAGCACCTAATAACACACCTCCCCACCACTTAGATGCTTTCCAACTACTTTTCCTTTTTAAATCTGCATAAATAAACAACCCGCCAATCGTTGCGAACCAACTAAATGCATGAAGAAGACCATCAGAAATGAGACCTATATCAGTGGTCGCTTGATCATAAAAATGATGCCACCGTAGAAGCTGATGAAACAGTACTTCATCTACAAATGCAGCTAACCCAACTCCAAAAAGAACTCCCGACCAAATATTTCGCTTTGTCATTATTAACTATTCCTTTCTTTTTGTAACATAGAATAAAAACCATGATTTGTTTAAAATCATGGTTTCATTTTCTTGAACTATGACAATTAATGTGTAGGAGGAGCTTGATTGAAAGAATTTGAATTGTTTTGATTATTCATTGTAGTGGCTCCATATCCATTTAGCATATTCATCATATCCTGTTGAGGAAGTTGAGGAACTTGATAATATCCATGCTTATTTTGATATAAAGAAATTTCATAAGCAAGCTCAATGCAATTTGGTACCGAATCAGCAATGACACGTCTAACAACAGGGTTTGTTACTTCCATAGCCGCCTGCGCTTTTAAACCACCACTTGCTTTTATAGCATTAAGCATCATTTGAGATAGATTTTGATCGTTTAATTCAGTAGTAGATTTCACTGGTTTTTGAGGCTGTGTACTTGGTTTTGTCCCGTAGATAAAATCATGATTTTGCTGCATCATGTAAGCCTCGGTATGCTTCATTGGGTCCTTCCCAGTCTTAAAGCAATCTAAGGTAATATTATATTCATCACTCATGAACTGTATTTGTCTTTCACAAATACTTAAAAGCTCTGAATCCTGGATATGGCCTTTAGCAACCGTATATATATTGATTGTATTTATGGCTGCCGCAAGCACTTCATGTACATCAAACATTTCATGTCCACCATGATTCAATGCACTTGGAATAGCACCTGTATTCATATTTTGTTGACTTTCTGGCTGTTGAAATTGCATATTGTATATTTCCTCCTTTAAAATTCATCCCATTTAGTATTAGTCATTTATGTCTCCTTATACCTCTTATTAAATATTGCTTCTAAGAATTTACCATGATTATTTTAATCAGAAGAAAGTAATATTATAAGAAACACAGTTGAGAAAAGCAGCTGTCATTTAAGGAGGAATGATATGAAAGCAGTTACTTATCAAGGCAAACACTCTGTGGCCGTTAAAAAAGTAAGTACCCCTAAAATACAGGAACGTGAAGATATTATTATTAAAGTAACCTCTACAGCGATATGTGGTTCAGATCTTCATTTATACCAAGGAAATCTCCCTTTACCTGTTGATTATATTATTGGTCATGAGCCTATGGGAATTGTAGAAGAGGTCGGACCTGATGTAACGAGAGTAAAAAAAGGTGATCGTGTCGTTATTCCTTTTACGGTTGCCTGTGGAACCTGTCATTATTGTCAGCATGATTTAGAAAGTCAGTGTGATCGATCTAATCCACATTATGATTCTGGAGGCTATTTTGGTTATTCAGAAAAATATGGAAATCATCCAGGAGGACAAGCGGAGTATTTGAGAGTTCCTTTTGGTAATTATACCCCCTTTGTTATTCCAAAAGAGTGTGAACTAGAAGACGAATCCCTGTTATTTCTATCTGATGTCCTTCCGACTGCTTATTGGAGTGTTGAAAATGCAGGAGTGAAAAAGGGTGATTCCGTCATTATATTAGGCTGTGGTCCTATCGGTTTGATGGCCCAAAAATTCGCTTGGTTAAAAGGGGCTGAAAGGGTGATTGCAGTAGATTATATTGAAAATCGCCTTAATTACTCCAAGCATATTAATAAAACCGAGATTTATAATTTTACACACTTTGATGATATGGGGGAAGAATTAAAAGAATTAACTAAAGGTGGAGCTGACATAGTTATTGATTGCGTTGGTATGGATGGGAAAAAATCACCTGTTGAGTGGGTGGAACAAAAACTTAAGCTACAAGGTGGAACATTGGGTCCTATTCAAATAGCGACCAAGGCTGTAAGAAAAGGTGGAACCTTGCAGATCACTGGTGTATACGGTGGGTTATATAACATGTTTCCTCTAGGACCGTTTTTTATGAGAAACATTAATATAAAAATGGGGCAAGCACCAGCTCGTCACTTTATGCCTTACTTGTATGAACAAATTACGAAGGGCTCATTAGATCCCACTCAAATCATCACCCATTCTCTTCCTCTTGAAGAAGCCTCACATGGCTATCACATTTTTAACAATAAAGAAGATGATTGTATTAAAGTCATTCTAAAGCCATAGATATTCCTTTAACTTAGTATGGTAAGAAGCAGCGATCACTCCTACAGTGGTCGCTCTTTTTGTTTGTTTTATTTTTGTGGAATCTCCCTAAAAAAAGAAACCTATATCAATTCTTTAACGTATAATATACATCTCAACATTTTTATTTCACAAAATACGGAGGCGATTTACAATGTTAGATACCTTTTCTATTGCCGGAATAATCATTCCTTTTTTCTTTATAATCGTAATTGTAATCATTTTATGGGCCGTTATAAAAGAATTCAAACAGTGGACTTATAATAATCAACAACCTCTTCAGACTGTATCGGCAAAGGTACTAACGAAAAGAATGGAGCATCGCACATCAGGAAATGATCACCATATTAGCTCTTCAACTTTATATTATGCAACTTTTGATTTAGAGGATCAAAGTCGATTAGAATGTAGGGTTTCTGGAAAAGAATATGGGCAATTAGCAGAAGGCGATCTTGGCTATTTAACTCATAAAGGAACAAGGTTCAAAGTTTTTGAATTAAAAAAATCGACAGGCGATCATCCTCTTTAAAACCCCAAAATAGAGAAATCACAAAAGACATCCATTCTAATGAATGATGTCTTTTGTATTTATAAATATTAGCTAGTTTTGGCTATAAAACTATTGGCCGATTGATTTTCCTCGTTCGTCAGCCTCATAATTAATTTACTTAACAATCGAGTTCTTTCCAACAAGCTTGGAATATCTAAATACTCCTTTTCACTATGAGCATTTCCGCCAACAGGACCTAGACCATCAATGGTTGGAATGCCGAGGGCTGCTGTAAAAGAAGCATCAGAGCCCCCTCCTGTTTTTGTATCCTTAATTTCTATACCAATTTCCTTGCCAACCTGCTGTACAATTTCGAATAAAGCGCTAATTTGCTGGTTTTTAATCATAGGTGGGCGACTAATATCACCACTCAAATCAATTTTTGTTCCTATTACATCAGAAGTCGAACAAACCTCTTCAATTTTATGCTCTAATTCTTCAATTTGCTCTAAGGTAGAGACACGCACATCAATATGGCCAATTGCATGAGCAGAAATCGTATTCACTGCATCGCCGCCCTCTATCATTCCAACATTGACCGATATGCCATGCTCATAGTCATTTAAGGCATGAAGTTTAACTATTTTTAAAGCCAACTCCTGTATAGCACTTCTACCCTTTTCGGGTTCAATTCCTGAATGGGCTGCCTTACCTTGAATCTCCATTACATAATGACCATTTCCTCTTCTTTCTGTCACTAACGATCCATCTTTCCTAGCCGGCTCCATAATTAATGCGTAACGAATACCCTTTTTAGCTTCTTCTTCAATAATTCGACGAGAGCTTGGTGAACCTATTTCCTCATCACTATTAAGAATAATTTTCACATGCTGTAAAGCCTTATTTCGTTGGTTTTTTAAATCCTTCAAAGCATATATCAAAGAAACTAAGCTAGCTTTCATATCAATCACACCTGGTCCAAATGCTTTTGAACCTTTTACAGAAAATGGCCTTAGCGAAGCCGTTCCCTTCTCAAAAACAGTATCCATATGAGCCACAATTAAAATCTCTGGGTCACTAACTTTCGGATGCTGGATAACAAGGTGATTCCCATAAACATCCTGTTCCTTTGTTTCAATAGAATATCCCAATTCGGTAAAATACGGCTTAAGTATATTCGCTAATTGATCAATCCCTACTTTATCATAGGAGCCACTATCCGTATTGACTAGTCTCTCTAAAAGTCTTAACATCTCTAATTCTTTCTTCCTAACGTCCATCTTGCTTCCCCTCATCATCTTTTAAATAAGATTCATACTATTAAGATATGCGTATTCCTTTATAATTGTAGCGGACTTTTCATATTTTACAAGCGGAATTAACTGAATTTTCTAATGAAGCGACTTATTCCATTATTTAAATTTAAACATAAACTAAAGTCATTTAAAAAAGAAACAGCCTTTGGATTGCTGTACTATCCTTCTAAATCTGTTTATACTGTTAGTATGAAAAAGAGGGAGTGAAAAGCTTAATGATGAAATTCATTGATAACCAAAACATAACAGATCCTAGAATCAATTTAGCGATAGAAGAATATGCCTTAAAAAATCTTGATCCAGAACATACATATTTATTATTTTATGTAAATGAACCTTCCATTATTATTGGCAAAAATCAAAATACGATTGAAGAAATCAATATTGATTATGTTAATGAAAATGATTTACATGTTGTTCGTCGATTATCAGGTGGTGGAGCTGTTTACCATGATTTAGGTAACCTTAATTTTAGTTTTATTACTAAGGACGACGGAAATTCTTTTCATAATTTCAAGAAATTCACTGAGCCTGTTGTACAAGCATTGAATGAATTAGGGGTTGAAGCAAAATTAAGCGGGCGAAATGACTTACATGTCGGCGAAAGAAAAATTTCTGGGAATGCTCAATTTTCTACTAAGGGTAGAATGTTTAGTCATGGCACACTAATGCTTTCTTCCGAAATAGAGAATGTTGTGTCTGCACTTAAGGTAAAGGACGAAAAAATACGCTCAAAGGGGATTAAATCTATCCGCAGTCGCGTAGCAAATATAGAAGAATTTTTAAACCAGCCCTTATCGGTAGATGAATTAAAGTCTAAGTTAATCCAATCTATTTTTGGTTCCTCTGAGAACATACCAAAGGTTGATTTAACAGAAAAGGACTGGGAAGAAATTGATAAAATTTCTGAAAAACGTTATCGCAATTGGGATTGGAATTATGGAAAGTCTCCTGCATTTGATTTGCAACGTTCTCAGCGCTTCTCAGTTGGTTCAATTGATATACGTCTTAATGTCAAAAAAGGCAAGATTACAGACTGCAAAATTTTCGGAGATTTTTTTGGTGTGGGCGATGTAGCTGAGCTTGAACAAAGGCTAATTGGAGTCAAGCATGAAAAAGAAGCGCTGAATCAATTATTTTCTAATGTGAACATTTCACATTATTTTGGTGCCCTCTCGAAAGAAGAGCTCCTAAGTCTATTCTATTAATCAAAAAAATGAGCGATTCAACGGATGAATCGCTCCAATGGGGGAGAGTAGAGAGAACATTTTTGGAAGCTAGGTCGTTGACCTTTCCTGTTCTTAATATATCGTATAACGAAAGAAAATCCATCTGTTTTGTAACATATTCTTACAGGGAATTCTTGAATCACCATTTTTTTGATTGTAGTTTGTTACTTTTTTAAGCTTAGCACCGAACTAGGAATGATTATTGATTTAAAGAGGTTGAGTTGAAACACTATAGATGATACAGGAGGAAGGCTTCAGCTCTGGGCACCCCCACCTTCCTTTAATTTGTTTGGAACCATACATATGAATAAAGAATTCTACAGATGTTAGGTGTTTGTTAGCTTACGAATTCCATAAAGACATTTAACAGGTCCCTTTCTAATCAAAAAAGGAAGGGGCTGTTTTGTCGGTGTATGCACTTAGAACACACCATTTCAATTGATAAAACTAATCGGCAAATAAAGGAATTCTTTAGAATTCCTTTAAGAAATCCATTACATTACATATCTTATAATGAAAACCGAACAATTTGGTTTTTAATTTTCACTTTAGGTAGATGCTTTCCCAAGGGCTTGTCTTCAGCTAACTCTGACTACGCAGAGCTTCGCCAGAGTGGATCTTCAGACTGCGCTGATCCTGAGTCACTACCTACCGTTTCAATCAAGAAGTTAATTCACAAACGTTTGAAACATATTTCACAAGAAATGTTCGGTTTTATTTGTTTATAGAGCAATTATGAAATTCACTCAACTAATATAAGAATTTAAAGATTATATTAATCATCAGGAGGTAAGTATGACATATCCCACAGTCGAGGTATTAACCCAAAAGCTTGTTCATCATGTTCCTTCCGTTTTAGGGCAAGATTCCAATCTAAATGCAGCGATTATCTTACCTATTATAGAAACCGAGCAGGGTTTATCTCTTTTATTTGAAGTTCGTGCCTATTCACTGAGAAGTCAGCCTGGTGAAATTTGCTTCCCAGGTGGACGTATTGATACAGATGATACTTCAAGTGAACAAGCTGCTTTAAGAGAAATGAATGAGGAAGTAGGTATTTCTTCAAAAGAGGTTATTAAGGTATTTCCACTAGATTATATCGTTCACCATACTCGCGGAATAATCTATCCATTTGTAGCCATAATCAAGCCTACTGCAGCTATCACCATCAATAAAGAGGAAGTCGATCATGTATTTACTATTCCGCTTGATTTTCTATACGATTATAACGTTCAAACACATCAAATCGAAATGACTATTTCTGACAATAACGATTTTCCATTTCATAAGATTGCAAACGGTGACGCTTATCGAAATCGCCGAATGATTCTTGAAGAATACTTTTACTATTTTAAAGACTATGCCATTTGGGGATTAACCGCTAAAATATTACATCATTTTTTAAACTTAACAAAATAGCTTTGGAGAATCATTATACTGAAAAAGTACAATCATTCTCCTCTCACTTTCACTATTGAGCTAAATCTTTTTCAGGCTTTTTTTTTGGTAAAAATAGTACAAATAATAAGCTAATGACCGCTAATACGCCGATCATAGAAAATAATAGCAAGTAACCACTTGATAACCCCTGTTGAATGATTCCTTGTTCAAAAGCTGATATAGTAGTTTCTTCCCCTCCTTCTAAAAGAGAGCTGATCGAATCAAGTGATGGCTCAATGCTTAATTGATCCTGATTACTTTCTAAAGAGCGCTTTATTTGAAAATTAAGTAACCCCCCTAAAAAAGCAACACCCACACTTCCACCAAGCTGCCTCATAAATAAATTTAATGAAGTCGCTTCTCCTCTTAATTTCCAAGGAACGTTTGATTGAATCATGACGATAAAAGTGGTTGTCATAAAGCCCATACCCATTCCAATAAAAAAGGACCCAAACCCTGCTAAAAGTGGGTACGGAAGAAAATGTAACAAAGAATACCAGGCAGAACCAATTACAAAAGAAATACCTCCTATTAAAGCGGTTTTGCGGAAACCTAATTTGATCATTAATTTACCTGCAATCATTGCTGACAGTGGCCATCCTATCGAAATGACCGTTAAAGTTAACCCTGCAACTAATGGAGTCGCTAATAAAGCCCCTTGTACAAAGGTCGGTAAAAAACTAGAGATCGCTAAAAGAACGGCTCCAGTAGTAAAAGATGCGATGTTAGACACCCAAACTTCCTTTTCTCTCCAAAGTGATAATGTCATAATGGGTTCTTTTGCTCGTTTCTCTTGCCGTAAAAACAAACCAAAACTGAGACATGATATTAAAATTAATATCCAAAAAATAGGTTCTTTCCAACTCCAGCTGATCCCTGTTTGAATAAATAAAAGCATGACTGGTAGTATCGCTGTTAGCAATAAGATAGCACCTGAATAATCAATTTGTCGCTTCTCTTTTGTAACTGGTTCTTTTAAATAAACTAAGATTAAGATAACGGCCATAATTCCTAGAGGAATGTTTACCCAAAACACCCATGCCCAATGAAAATAAGATACAATCAAGGCTCCTAACAAAGGCCCTGCTACAGCAGAAATTCCCCAAACACTAGAAAGATAGCCTTGGATATTCGCTCTTTCTTCTTTCGTATATATATCTCCAACAATTGTGGTAGCCATTGGTTGAACGGCACCTGCACCTAGCCCTTGAACTAATCGAGCAATAATGAGCATTTCCATAGAAGTTGAAAATCCACATAATAAGGAGCCTACTAAGAAAAAAAACATACCAATCGAAAAGATAATTTTTCTCCCATACATATCTGAAAGCTTTCCATATATCGGAATCGTCATCACTTGCATTAATAAATAAGCTGAGAAGACCCAACTAAATAAAGAAAAACCACCTAAATCAGCGACTATTCCGGGCATTACGGTTGCAACAATAGTGGCTTCTACTGCCGATACAAACATGGCTAACATAATAGCAAATAATATAAAAGGACGTTTATTCTGTTTCATTTTTTCTCCTGTATTTTTCATAAGTTTCATAGATGTAATGATTCATGTCTCTTCATTTTACCATAAATGGCATAGTCGATTTAATAATTTCAGAGTTTAATTTTTGTCGTCACTCTGTATGTGATATTAAAAGGTTGAAAATCAAAATTACCACTATCTGAAGTTACTAATATAGGAACCTCTATATCATTTGCCATCAAAGTGTCGGTATCATTTTCACCATTTTAGCCATCTACTAGTATTTTTATATAATCATCAGAGTATAATATGTAAGATTACTAAATCCTCTTAATACATTCAAAGATATTGGTTCTTCAGACTCTATTAAATACTCCTTATATTCTTCGGGAGTCATAATTGAATATTTTCCATCTGCAGACACATTAAAAGCAAAAAACAAAAAGACTAGACTGAAAATGAAAAAAATGAACATTTAGACAATTTAAATTAAATTTAACAATAATAAGATAGCATAAAAAATAATATCTATTATTTATTTGTTTACTTGTTTACCCTTTATTTCTTTAGAATGAATCATTTTCATCATTCATAACTAATAATGAAAACCGAACGATTTGGTTTTTGATTTTCACTTTAGGTAGATGCTTTCCCAAGGGCTTGTCTTCAGCTAACTCTGACTATGCAGAGCGTCGTCAGAGTGGATCTTCACACTGCGCTCTTTGGGAGTCACTACCTACCGTTTCAATCAAGAATTAAATTCGCAAACGTTTTAAAACATATTTCATAAGAAACGTTCGGTTTTATTCGTTTATAGAGCAATTCTGAAATCCACTCCGAATACAAATTTTAATAGCTTTTGCTCATTATATCGATAAAGCTTTCGTTTAAACAAGTAACGCTTTTAGACCTTGATCAAGTACAATGGTATGAGACACTGATTGATAAGAGTGTAAAGATTTTAATGATAATGAAGAGTTAAATTTAGATGAATTTGAATTAGAGGCTATACAAAGAGAGTATGGTATAGAAGTAATTAATAAATAGGTGAAATTCAACCTTTGTTGTGGCATACCGTTGGAAGTGTTGGTGGTAGGTATGTAGTAAAAGTTGGAAATAGAACGTTTACAAAACAAGCACCTGAAAAAGCAAGAAATGCTCTAAAATTTTTCAATCCTACAAATATACCTATTGGTATTGGTCAAACTGTAGCCTTACAAAACAGTAGTATGAATCATATTCTTACAATCACCATCCCTTATATGGAACAGGAACTATAAGAAAATCATCTGTCCACTTTAACCTTTCTGTTATAATGTACGTGCAAAAGTAATTTCAATAATCAATTTCAATAAATGTAAAAATAAGAGATAATGGTTAATCAAATAATAGATGTTAGGATAGATGGACAACCGTATTCATTAATTATAAATAATTGGAGAGTAAATACTTTTTACCCTCGTATATAGAATGAAGTTATGAATGGAGTACT
Source organism: Alkalihalobacillus trypoxylicola (assembly GCF_001590785.1). Taxonomy (GTDB): domain Bacteria; phylum Bacillota; class Bacilli; order Bacillales; family Bacillaceae_D; genus Alkalihalobacillus; species Alkalihalobacillus trypoxylicola. The sequence goes on along the minus strand of NZ_LTAO01000012.1, from coordinate 177,934 downwards.
TTATGGTAAATATAATTACTTACATTGAAAAGAAAACTATAGATTCTTTTTTCTTCACTCAAACAAGCTCTAGAGATTATTTTATTTCATTGAATAATAGTTTATCTGTTCAAGTGGCTAATAAAAGTTTAGAAAAAAATAAAGGACATAAGTTGGATGGTGTTGTATTTATTGAAATATCAAATCATACAATTACGAGCTTTATGGATTGGGATGATATCGATTTTATGTGGATTGGCATTCTAGAAATGATTTTGGATTATAAAAAGACAGGTTTCGGAGTCCGTAGTATGGCTATGAATAGCCATGAGTGGAGTTTCAAAAGAATCCTTACAAAACCCGAGAATAAGATAATAATTAAAGTGAAAAGAAACCCATTGCTATTTGAAGGAACAAACCTTTATGAAACTTACAAAGAGACGAAAATGGTTACTGTTGAAAAAGTATTTTTAACTGAAATAATTAAAGCAGCTAAAGATTTTATTTCTTTTAGAGAAAAATTAATTAAAATGGATAGTCTAAGCAGATTAAAAGCATTAATATTTGAAATAAATGCTAACTAACTGGAAGAAGCCAAGTATTTATATCCCTTGGCTCTTATTATTTTTTATAATTGAATAATTAAATAAGATGATATTCGTTTAAACTAAAAACGGTTAATACGTTGTTAGGGGTGAATATAATAACCTGAATGTGCGATACTTCTGTCTAAAAAAACCAAGCTTCAAAATGGAAGCTCGGCTCTATCATCTGTATTCTTAATCAATTAATCTCGCTCTAATAACTGAGTTAACGCCCTTTTGGAAGTAAAATGGCATGTACAAGCTAGGAGTAACATAGCAAAAACCCCCAAAACTAAAATAGAATCAACCCCATTATTTTTGCCTTCTAAAGGAATAATAATGCCTAAAAACATAAAAAAACTTAACGAAACAAAAATAAAACTAAACCGTTGATAATCTTCTATTTTTCTTTGAAGTTCTAATTCTACTTTATCTTTCATTTTCTTCCCTCCTATTCACATCTATCATTTTATCATGAGATAGTACGGGCAATTTTATGAAAGCAGAGGAAAAGAAGGATAAATAAACCAGTTTAAAGACTTAATTTTTCCACCATTAGTAAAACTTGTTTAGCTGAATGCACACTAGCTTTTTGTAAAAATTGATCATAGCTCAATTTAGCATCTTGTCCTGCAATATCTGATAACGCTCGAATGATGACAAATGGGATTTTAAATTGATAGCAAACTTGAGCAATCGCACCTGCTTCCATCTCCGCACATTCTGGATGATTAAACAATCTTTTTAGTTCTTCTACTTTTTCATGGTCACTCATAAAAGAATCCCCAGACAAAATTAAGCCTGATACTGAGTCAATGCCGACTTCTTGTGCAGCCTCTAATGCTATTGTGACTAAATTCGGGTCAGGTAAGTATGCTGCAGGCATTTGCGGAACTTGTCCAAATTCATAACCAAAAACGGTCGCATCCACATCGTTATAACGAACCTCTTCAGAAATTACAATATCTCCCACTTTAAGAGCTGGATTAAAACCACCAGCTGATCCAGTGTTTATTATTTTAGTTGGCTTAAATAACTGAATAAGTAAGGTTGTACCGATTGCCGCATTCACTTTACCAATGCCAGACCTTAATAATACGACTTCTACTTCCTCAATGAACCCTTTATAAAAAGAACAGCCAGCAACAGTCATTTCTTCTCGGTTTGTAAGCTTACTTTTTAATAATTCTACCTCTTCTGTCATTGCTCCAATAATACCAATTGTCAATTCATTTACCACCTTTAATCAATCTTTTCTTTAATATCTATTACAGTATACACATTTTTGAGAAGACAAGCATCTGTTACCATCTTTTCAATTCTGCTAGATGTGGATAGATGATAAACCAGCTAATAGAAATCTATAATTTAGACATAAATACTCAGCTCTTCTCTGACCGCAAAAGCTCTGATATTTAATTAGAGGGTTTGCCATCAAGCATGCCTCATAAAGGTTGCTTTTTCTATAATAAAACGAAAATAAGTGAAAAAGAGAATACTCTCCATTTCACTTATTTATGATAGAAGCTAGTCAAGGCCTAGTTGCTGTAATTATGATATTTTGTATGGATTTTCTTGAAGCTGTTCTTTCTCTACTGGTAACCAGCCTTGACCTTCAATAAATTCAATCGTAATTCGATAAGGTTCATTCTGCTCTGTCAAACTACTAACTACACCTACAGCTCGATTAGAAGCTCCTCCATTTTCAAGGCGCCATATAATGATGTCCTCTAATCCTGTTGCATATTTCAAAGCAACCTCCATCTCTTGCCAATTGACGCTCTCACGATTAAAGTCATGGTGAAACTCTCCACTTTGTCTCGTCCCAATTGGCTGCCACTTTCCATCTTCGACAGGCTCCAACAACTCGAGCTCCTCTTCATTAGCTTCCTCTTCTTCTCCTTGCTCATCCTCGTCTTCTTCCCGAAGCTCTTCTCCCTCATCTCCGTTGTTAGAGGTTTGGTTCGGAATTTGATCATTCGAAGAATTATTATTTTCTTCATCAAGCTCACTTTCAATGAGCTCAGATTCTAATTCTTCTGAAGCTATTTCCCCCTCCTGCTCTTCATCACTTACAGCGCTCTCTCCGTCTGACCAAAAAATCTGATACGCTACTACTACTATTAATAAAACAACAAGCGCAATCGATATATTATAGATACTTCCTTTTAATCGCTCTTTCTTTCTTGTATTCGTTCTTGTCGATCTTTGCATAAAAAGACTCCTCTCTCATCAAACGATTAGGTTCTTCTCTTTTTATTATAACGAAATAAGGTCCATCAATCGTCCAACCATTTAATCATTTTTCTATTATCCTTTTCGCTGCCTATAACAAATAGAAAACAGACTGTTAGAATCACTATCAGCCTGTTCCCCCATTGTTTATTAGCTAATTTCTAAAATTTCAAGCTCCATATCACCTGCTGGTGTATTCACCACTACTTTATCATGAACCGTTTTTCCTAATAAACTTTTAGCCATTGGAGAATCATTTGAAATTTTTCCTTCAGCTGGATCTGATTCTGCACTACCTACTATCGTATACTCTTCTTCATCCCCATCTGGTAATTCGATGAATCGAACCGTCTTACCAAGCGTGACAACGTTCCCACTTCCCTCTTCTTCTTCAATCATCACAGCATTTCTAATCATTTTTTCGATTTGAGCAATTCTACCTTCAACAAATGCTTGCTCTTCTTTTGCTGAATCGTACTCTGAGTTCTCAGATAAATCCCCGAAGCTTCTTGCTATTTTAATACGCTCTACTACTTCTTTTCGGCGTTCTGTTTTTAGATATTCTAATTCCTCTTCTAATTTTCGTTTTCCATCCTCAGTCATATAATGCTTTTTTTCTTCAGCCATTAGATTCACTCCTCAATATAATCATTGTTAAATTATTGCATTCATGTTCTTCAGTCATTAGTTCGTAAAGTAGATCGAGTTTTGGCAATTAAATGTATACATGACCATCGACAACCAAATGTATCCGCTTTACTCTATTTTTACTCTAACTTACTTTTAAAGAAGCAAGGTTGGAAAAACCAACCTCGCTTTACTTATCCTATTACAAAATGACTTTTTCTTCAATAATTGTGCGTATCTTTGTTGCCATTAAATCAACCGCGACTCTATTTTGCCCACCCTCAGGTACAATTATATCTGCATAACGCTTAGTTGGCTCAACAAACTGTAGATGCATAGGTCTAACAATGGACGTATACTGCTCAATTACAGAGTCTAAAGAACGCCCCCGTTCCTTTGTATCGCGTGCTAAACGCCTAATAATCCTTAAATCAGCATCCGTGTCAACGAATAATTTTATATCCATCATATCACGTAGACGCTCATCTTCCAAAATTAAGATACCTTCGATAATAATCACATCTTTTGGAGTAATATCAATGGTATTCTTAGCGCGTGTATGCCTTTTATAATCATAAACCGGTTTTTGAATGGACTCCCTCTTTACAAGCTTTTCTAAATGATATAATAACAGATCATTGTCAAAAGCTAAAGGATGATCGTAATTCGTTTGCAATCGCTCCTCAAAAGGTAAATGATCTTGATTCTTATAATATGCATCTTGCTCAATCAATACAATTGATTTCTCATTAAACTGACAAAAAATTTCATTAGCAACAGTCGTCTTGCCTGAGGCTGTTCCACCTGCTACTCCTATAATTATTGGCTTCGTCATAATTAAACCTCTTTACGCATCATATTTTGTGGATATACATGATGATTAACTTTGAATTTTACAATCTGTAAAGGATGCCTAGCTGCATCGAGTTCATTTCCTTTTTCATCCCAAATTGTATCCACCTTTTGAACAAAATTCCCAATTTGAGGACCAAAAAACTCGACTTCATCCCCTTTTTTAAAATAGTTTCGCTGTTGCAGTGTGACTATTTTTGATTTCTCATCGTATTCTAGAACAAGTCCAGAAAAATCATAGCTCGTTCTCTTTGGATGCTTTCCAAACATTTGCTCTTTATAGGTAGGCATACCTTCAAAAAACTGCGGTGCGAAATCGCGATTGGCACATTTTTCTAATTCATCTAACCAACTTTTTTTAATTTTAAAGTCATCTGGGTTTTCACAGTAAGCATCAATGACCTTTCGATATACACTTGTAACTGTTGCTACATAGTGAATCGACTTCATTCTACCTTCGACCTTCAAACTGTCAATTCCTGCTTCAATGAGCTTCGGAATCGACTGAATTAGATTCAAATCCTTCGGACTCATTGTATAAGGAACATCTTGGTCACTTAGCCTATTTTCCTTTTCATCGACCAAATCATATTCCCATCTACAGGATTGGCAGCAACCCCCTCTATTTGAATCGCGTGCAGTCATATGGTTACTCAACACACAACGACCAGAATAGGCAATACACATAGCACCGTGTACAAATGTTTCAATTTCTATATCGACTTTCTTTTTCATTTCAAGCATTTCATTTAAGCTAACCTCTCTTGCTAAAACAACTCGGTGCAAGCCTTCCTCTTTCCAAAACTTGACTGCAAGATGATTACTTAAAGATTGTTGAGTACTTAAATGGACCTCTACCTTAGGAGCTACTCGTTTACAGGTTTCTATAATTAAAGGGTCAGCCACAATAATACCTGTTATGCCTACCTCTTGTAAACTTTCTAAATATTCCGCTAGTCCATCCATGTTTTCGTTATGTGCATAAATATTAGTGGTGACATATACTTTTGCTCCATATTGGTTAGCGAACTCTACGCCTTCTCTCATTTCTTCTTTCGTAAAATTACTAGCATTTGAACGAAGACCAAATTCCTGACCACCAATATAAACTGCATCAGCGCCATACATAATAGCAACCTTTAATTTCTCTAAACTTCCAGCTGGTGCTAATAATTCAGGTTTTTTGGTAATCTTTCTTTTTGTTTTCGAAGCTTCCACCAACTGTTGCATACAGTTCTCCTCCTCTAATAAACGGTCTCTTTAAAGAAAAACCCAGTATCTAAACGGCGATTTTCAGGTTGTAACTCTTCTAAATCATCTAATAGTTGAAATTTTACTTCCTGATACTTATCTCGTTCACTCAAGCACAAATCAATCGCTTTTCTATAGATTCTTGTTACAGCTACGACATAATCCGTTGTTTTCATTAATCCATCAATTTTAAAACAATCCATTTCAGCATCTATTAAATCCTCTAGCTCATCTATGATACAAATATCATGAGGACTTAAAATATGAGTACCGTTCTCATCCTCAAAAATTGGGTAGGTAACCTTTCTTTCAGGATCGGCAAGGAACAAGCCTTTTTCTTTATCGGATCGATTAACTTTTAATGATTTTCCTTGAAAGCTCATATAATTTCCGATTAGCATACGTTTGGATTGAAACATACAAGTCGCACCATGTACTTGAACCTCTATTTCAACCTCAGCTCTTTCCTTTATTTCCACTAGAGCGTCCATATTAATTTCTCTAGCCATCACTGCCCGTTTAGCTCCTTTTTGTCCCCAATAATTAGCTGTAAACCAATTGGTGGCTGTCGTTTCTGGATTCCAATGAAGTCTCATGTTTGGAGCAAATTCTCTTACAGTCATTAATACAGCTGGGTCTCCAAAAATAATCGCATCTACAGAACATTTATTTAAGAACTCGACATAATCAGCTAATTCTTCCACTTTATCATTATGAAAAATGGCGTTCATAGAGACATATACTTTTTTTCCTAAACCGTGGGCTAATTTGACCGCTTTCTCTATCTCTTGAGTATTAAATTCCCCTGGTAAACGAAGACCATATCGTTCTTCACCTATCACAAATGCGTCTGCACCTGCCTCACTCAATAAAGAAATGGCCTCAAGATTTTTGGGTGTGACTAGAAGCTCCGGCTTATATGTTTCCATTCTGTTCACCTCTTATTTCTTCAAACTAATAGCGAGTCCGTCACCAACTGGAAGGATTCTTGTTTCATAATCTGGATGATTGATTAGCCATTCATTATAGTTTTGTAGCTTTTTAACCATCCCTCGTATTCTTTTATTTTCTATCTCATCTTCTGCAACGAGCCCTTTAAATAAAACGTTATCTGATAAAATCACCCCACCTGATTGAACTAAAGGACTATATAACTCAAAAAAGCGTTGATATTGACCTTTAGCCGCATCGATAAACAGCACATCAAATGGTGGAAATGATGTAATCACATCTGCCACATCTAAAGCATCACCCTGCTTAATAACGACTCTGTTTTGCAATTGCGCCTTACTTATATTCTGGATAGCTTCATCGTACCTTGCTTGGTCACGTTCTATTGTCACAACCTCAACATCTGGAAAAGTTAAGGCTATTCGAATCGCTGAATATCCAATAGCCGAACCTATTTCAAGGACACGTTTTGGTTGAATGAGCTGAAGAATTTGTAAAAGGCTTTCCATTCCAACTAAATCCATAATCGGAATATGATGCTCAATGGCATACTGCTCCATTTCCTCAAGGATTTCTGTACGCTTTGGGGCTAAATTCTTCAAATAATTTTCCACTTTGCTATCGAGCATTTTATCACCTACTACTTTCTTTCAAACAGAAGGAATGTGGATAAAAATTATCCACATCCCTTATCTTTTTTATTCTCCACTATTTTCTTCCTGTGCATCTCGCCACTCTTGACGATATTGCTCGGCTATATTTTCATGCTCTTCATAAGTATTAGAATATAGCACTTCACCACTAACTCTTGCATAGAAAAATAAATACTCAACATCATCTGGTTGCAAGGCAGCAATAAATGAATCTTCACCAGGACCTGCAATAGGACCTATTGGAATGCCTTCATATAAGTACGTATTATAAGGTGAATCATATTCAAGATCAGCAAATGTCGTAATATATAAATGCTCCCCTATCGCATAGGCAACGGTTGGATCGACTTGCAATCTCATGTTCCTCTCTAAACGGTTATACAAAACACCTGATATCATATATCGGTCTTCACTTGTTTGAGCTTCACGTTCGATAATAGAAGCTAGTGTTAGCAATTCATGAACAGAATATTCACTGTTATTCACTAATTCTGCATGTTTGTTAATGATATTTTGGGTTCGATTAAGCATCGACTCAATAATAACTTCTATTTCAGGGTTTTCCTCCATAAAATCATAGCGTGCAGGAAATAAATATCCTTCTAATGGCTGCTTAATTTCATCATCCAAAATAACATCTGTTAGCATATCATATCGGTCTATTAGTTGAAGAAGGTATTCTTCGTCTTCTATTACGGCAAGAATATCTTCAGAGCTATGCTCTGTGTTTTCAGCAATGATATCAATCATATCGACTAGCCATCTACCCTCTGGAATGGTAAAGATCAACTCTGCATCTTCCATAATTGAGCCTTCTTTTAACTCATTAATCAGCTCATCGAAATTCATTCCTGTAGTCAAAAGATAATCTCCCGCTTGGAAGCCAGATTCGTTTTTATAACGAACGTAATAACGAAATACGGTTCCATTTCGAATTAAGCCTTCCTCTTCTAGAATGGTTCCTATTTGAGAAGCCGTAGAGCCAATTGGAATCGTGATCTCCACATGTTCAGGATTATCTGAGTCCATTGGACCAACCGCAGATTTTATGTAATTATAACCCGTTAGACCTACAATAACTCCGACAATCAATAAAATGAATAATGTCCATACTACGATTTTTCTCACAGTCTTTGCTTGTGAGACTCTTTCCTCATATAATTCATTCTTTCCTTTATTCTCTTTAGAATCGGACATGTTCCCCCTCCTTACACCGTTCCATTATACTATAACTTCAAAAAAATTCATTATGAATTTCAATAATCCTGTCGATTTCTCTTGTTTTTAATCAAAATCTCGATTTTCTTCGTATCAATTAGAGATTTTCACAAAAAAAGCTCTTCTCATGCAGTCATTTGCATGAAAAGAGCTCGTACAGAAAAGCTTAAGCCTATTCGTCTTCAGAGAAAGTATTGAGCATTTCCTCAATCATTTCCCACTCATCATCACTTTCGACTGGGAATAAGGCTATATCATTTTCCTCGTCTTCTCTATCCTCATAACGGAAAGCAAAAACCTCTACATCCTCTTCTTCTTCTGTTTCCTCACCGACCGGAGTAACTAAAATATAAGATTTACCTGTTTCATCTACGGTAAATTTAAATAATTCATCAAATAAGTGCTCGTCCCCATTTTCATCTGGAATGACAATGCGATCCTTTTCTTCAGTCATTATTACACCTCATTTATTATTTATAATCAAGATAGCCTTGTAAAATTAAAACAGCGGCCATTTTATCAATCACTTTTTTTCTTTTTTTTCGACTAACATCAGCAGAAATGAGCATTTTCTCAGCTGCGACCGTTGTTAAACGTTCGTCCCAAAGCTTCACATCTATTTCTGGGTTAACCTGTTTTAAACGATCTGCAAAGGACTGACACATTTCACCACTAGGTCCAATAGTACCGTTCATATTTTTCGGAAGTCCAATAACCACGACTTCTACATTATGCTCTTGCACAAGCTTTGAAACGCTCGATAAATCGGCATCAACATCATCCTCAGAGCGCTTCAAAGTTACAAGACCTTGTGCTGTCCAGCCTAATTCATCACTTAAAGCAACACCGATTGTTTTTGTCCCTACATCTAAACCTAAAGCTCTCATTCATTCTCCTTACGATGTTGTGATAAATATGATTTTACTAGTTGTTCAATCAGCTCATCTCTTTCTAGCTTTCGAATCAATGTACGTGCTTCCTTATGTCTTGGTATATAAGCTGGATCACCAGAGAGCAGATAACCTACAATTTGATTTATAGGATTATAGCCTTTCTCTTCTAAAGCTTCATATACAGACAGCAACACCTCTTGGACATCAACATCTACCGAATCGTCAGGGAAATTGAATTGCATCGTTTTGTCCATAGAGCTCATCACAAACACCTCTTTCTATATTCACCATTTGTTTAATATTTATTCAAACAAGCCTGGTTACTATTATTGTACACTATATGAATTCATTTAGGAAATTGATTTTACGTATTCGGCTACATATGCAAGAGCTTCTTCAACTTGACCAGGATTTTTCCCACCAGCCTGAGCCATATCAGGACGACCACCACCGCCTCCGCCACAGCGAGTTGCTACCTCTTTAACGATTTTACCAGCATGATAACCTTCACCCATTAAATCCTTTGTGACACCAGCTACTAAGTTAACCTTTTCACCATTAACAGCTGCGAGTACTACCACACCTGATCCTATATCCTTCTTTAGCTGATCTACAATTGAACGTAAGCCATCCATATCACTAGCTTCCACTTTTTTGGCTAGAACGGATACTCCATTGATTTGTTCTACTTCAGAAACCAAGTTTCCTGCTTCCATATTTCCTAACTTTGCAGAGAGAGATTCATTGTCTCTTTGCAGTTGACGTACTTGCTGTTGGATAGCCTCTATTCGTGACGGAACCTCTTTCACATTTTTGGCTTTTATTAAATCAGCAGCTTCTTGTAGTAAGTCTAATTGTTCTTTCATAAACTGGTACGCACCTTGGCCAGTTACCGCTTCTATTCTTCTTACTCCGGCACCAATACCTGATTCTGACACAATCTTGAAAAGACCAATTTCAGCAGAGTTACTTACATGGCAGCCCCCACAAAGCTCAAGGCTGTAATCACCAATTTGAACAACCCGGACAATATCTCCATATTTTTCGCCAAATAAGGCCATTGCTCCCATTGCTTTAGCTTCTTCAATATTCTTATTAGAAATTGAAACATCAATAGCATCCCAAATTTTTTCATTAACAATCGTTTCTATTTTCTTCAGCTCATCCTGTGTCACTTGACCAAAATGTGAAAAGTCAAAGCGCAATCTTTCTTCTGATACTAATGAACCAGCTTGATTTACATGTGCTCCAAGAACATCCTTTAAAGCCTGATGTAATAAATGAGTGGCTGTATGATTTTTCACGATACGATTTCTTTCTGTTTCTTGAACAATTGCCTCGACCTGAACTCCTAAAGAAAGCTTTCCTTCTTCTACGAAAATCGTGTGTAAATGTTGTCCGTTCGGAGCTTTTTTCACATCCACTACTTTAGCTCGTAAGCCATTCCCGCTAAGAATTCCTTTATCGGCTACCTGACCTCCACTTTCAGCGTAAAAAGGCGTTTCTTCTAAGATGATTTGGGCTTTCTCTCCTTCTGAAACAATATCTACATTTTGTTTATCCACGATTATAACAGAAACCTTTGTATCTACCTTAAGCGCTTCATATCCAACAAATGTACTTTCAGCCTTTAATTGACCAAGAAGCTCATCTTGAATTTGCATAGAGCCCGATTCCTGCCTAGCTTGTCTTGCACGAGTTCTTTGCTTTTCCATTTCTTCATCAAAGCCAACACGGTCTATTTGTAAGCCCTTCTCTTCGACATACTCCTCCGTTAAATCGATAGGAAAACCATACGTGTCATAAAGTCTGAATACATCTGTTCCCGCTATTTTCTTTTGATTAGCTTTAATCGCATCATTCATCAGTTTTTCTAAAATAGAAAGACCTTCGTTCAATGTATCATGAAAGCGTTCCTCTTCATTTTTAATTACTTTCGCTATAAATTCCTTTTTCTCTAGTACTTCTGGGTAAAAATCCTTCATGACTTCACCAACTACTGGTACCAGCTGATGCATGAACGGTTCATGTATTTCTATTAATTTTGCATAACGAACTGCACGACGCAATAGCCTTCTAAGCACATAGCCTCTTCCTTCATTGGAAGGCAAAGCACCATCGCTAACGGCAAAAGCAACGGTACGAACATGATCAGCGACCACTTTAAAAGATACGTCGGATTCTGTTGAATCACCGTAATTAATGGTCGTTAATTGTGCGGTTGCTTCAATGATTGGTAAAAACAAGTCCGTATCAAAATTCGTTGGAACATCTTGAATAACGGATACCATTCGTTCAAGTCCCATCCCTGTATCAATATTCTTTTTCGGTAAAGGTGTATATGTACCATCTGGATTATGGTTAAACTGTGAGAAAACAAGATTCCATACTTCTAAATAACGGTCATTCTCCCCACCAGGATATAATTCTGAATCATTTTCATCATTTCCATATGAAGGGCCTCTATCGTAGAAAATCTCCGTATTTGGGCCACTAGGTCCTTCCCCAATATCCCAAAAATTCCCTTCTAACCGAATGATTCTTTCAGCAGGCACCTTCATTTCATTATGCCAATAATCGTATGCTTCATGATCCTCAGGATGTACAGTTACTGAGAGCTTTTCAGGATCAAATCCGATCCATCTTTTATCGGTTAAAAATTCCCAAGCAAATTCAATCGCTTCCTTCTTAAAATAATCACCGATCGAAAAATTACCGAGCATCTCAAAGAAAGTATGGTGACGAGCTGTTTTTCCAACATTCTCAATATCATTAGTACGAATTGATTTCTGAGCATTAACAATCCTAGGATTTTTAGGGATAACGCGTCCATCAAAATATTTCTTCAATGTAGCTACTCCACTATTAATCCATAGCAAGGATGGATCCTCGTGTGGTACTAGTGATGCGCTTGGTTCAATATCATGAGCTTTTTCTTTAAAAAAATCTAAATACATTTGTCTCACTTCAGCAGAAGATAATCTTTTCATTCTCATATACTCTCCTTTTTCAATACAATATCAGCATGTTCTTTAAAAGGACCCTTTAAACGGTCTTTTCCATAAAAAAATCCCACCCCTGTAATAAGGGGCGAGATGTTATCACGCGGTACCACCCTAATTTACAAACAATAGAAATATTGCTGTATCTTAAGTGCCTTAACGCAGCTAACGGTAGGTTTTCTACACTCCAGAGTAGCTTTCTGCACACGATTGACATAGAATTTCTCACAGCCTAAGGAAATTCCTCTCTTAAATGGTCGTATACATACTCATTCCTTCAACGTCTTACTCATTATATAGTTGCTATTCAATTATAAAAAGCTCCTATTAAAATGTCAATCATTCTCCAAGCAAATCTTACCATTATAATGGATTAAACCATTGAATTTCCTTGATTTTTTTTTAAGAAATGAAGTCGAATATGCCAAAGGGTTACTTTAATGACGGCTAAAATGGGGACTGCTAAGAGTAAACCAAACAAACCTCCTGCCTCAACTCCTATAAGCAAAGCAAAAATAATAAAAATCGGATGCATATGAAGAGTTCTGCCAACTATTAATGGCGATAAAATATTTCCCTCTATTTGTTGAATCACAAATAATACAATAATTGTAAAAATCCCCGTTTGGAATGAATTCATAAATGCAAACAAGACAGCTGGTATGGCTCCAATAATAGGTCCAAAATAAGGAATGATATCTACTGCTCCAATAAATAAACCTAATAAAACCGCATAAGGAACGCCTAATATCCAAAGCCCAATAGTTGCTAGTACAAAAACACAAAAAGATACAAGAAGTTGACCACGAATATAATTACCAATCGAATGATCAACATCCTTTATGTAACGTTGCAGAGAGAGCCGCCACTTTTTAGGAGTCATATACCAAGCTGCTTTTTGAACCATATGATAATCTTTTAATAAATAAAAAACAATAAAGGGAATAACAACGAACGAAAGGGATTTTTTCAATACATTTATAAGAACACCTTCCACTTGATCTAATCCTTTTGTTCCATACACTTGAAGTTGTTTGATCCATTGATCAGCGTGTTCGTGTAATGGTGCAGGTAAGTGATTAAGCTGAGCTTCTATCCCCATCAACCAATTTTCTATATCGTTCATTTGCTGTGGAATTTGCTTTAACGCCCCTTGTATTTGTTCAACAATAAAAGGAAGTCCTAAAAATAAAATAAATCCACTTACGGTTATTAAAAATAAAAACATGAATAAAACGGCTAACCCTCTTGAAAGTCCATATTCGTGAAGGCCTTCAACTAGTGGATGAAATAAATATGTAATGAGAACAGCTAATAATAACGGCAAACTGATAGCTTTTATTACTTGAAATATCGGCTCCATTAACGGAGAAAGCAGCATTAATAATGTTAAGCTAGCTAAAATGAGTAAAAAAATAAATAAAAAAAGAACAACCTTCATCAATTTCTCACGTTCCAAGCCACTCACCTCAGGAGTAGTGTATGTTGATTATCCTTTTTTTACACATAACTAATGTAAAAGCTAAAATTAGAAGCAAAAAAGCTCGAAAAGATTTCTCTTCCCGAGCTACAATTACGGATTAGCATGTTAAAACATTTTTGAAAATCTATTTTTCGTTTTTTTCCAGCTTTTCTTATCAATTATTTGACCTAGTTCGAAGGATTTCATGGGTTTAAACATCGAGTACATTTTTCGCTTATTCTTTTTGCTAGTCATTGAATAGGCAGCAGCACCAATACCAATGGCAACTAAAGAGCTTATCGCTGTTGAACGCATGTACATTCACATCCTGTTGGTTAGTTTACATCTCTTACTTGAAGGTCAACGTCTTCAAACAAATCATCCAGTGAACTTAAGGTGCCATCTTCTTCTACTTGATGAAGAGAAAGCTTACCATTACACAAGCTCATTTCAACGAAGCAATTCCAACAATAATATTGATTGGTTCCAATCTTCCCAATATCCTTTGTCTGGCAATTTGGGCAACGCATATACAGGCCTCCTTAACGAGACAGGATGGCTCTTTCCTTACCGACAATTAATGCTTTATTATGAACAATTACTTTTCTTCCTTCCACTAAGTCGGCTAATAATCCATCTGTCACTTCATATCCTGTAATGGTTCCCAATTCTTCCTGAAAATATACATCTTCTACCAATCCAAGCTTCTCACCCTCTGAGCTTAAAAGGAGTTTGCCGTAAATTCTTTCCTTTCCTCTCTTTAGGTGAAGCCGATGACGATTTCTTTTCGTATAAGGATGGAAATAGTTCTCTTCTTTTATCATAATTCCATCCATTCCTAATGAATCAATTGCCTTGATAGGAAGTGTTATATGCTGATTAAACCAGCCTTTTTTATTAATTAATAAACTGTGAACCTTTCCTTCTTCAAGGATTAAATCTAAAACAGCACCATATTCTTTACCTGTATGACTGTGAATAACAGGAAGCCCTTCAACCATTGAGAATGTTCGCAAAGCTATCTCCACCTTTCCGAACATTTTTATTTTGTGTAAATTGAACTCATTTATGTTGGTCAGGAATTTCCAGTATCCATTAGCTCTTTTAGTTTATCCTTTAATTTTGAATGTCTAATTTGCTCTTCTTTTTTAGAAATAGCTGTATGAGCAGCAGATAATTCACCACATAGTAATAAAAACTTCTTCGCTCGTGTAATTCCGGTATAGATTAAATTTCTTCGAAGCATCCGATGATAGCTTCGAACAATGGGCATGACTACAATAGGGAATTCACTACCTTGGGACTTATGAATCGAACAGCAGTAAGCATGTGTAATTTGATTTAAATCTTTTTTTAGATAGATAACTTCAGTTCCATCATAGGAAATCACAATTTGGTCCTGCTTTTCTTCTGTTTCCTTTGCATAAAATATCGCTACAATTTCACCACGGTCTCCATTATATACATGCTCTTCGGCGTTATTAACAAGCTGAAGAACAACATCCTTTGTCCGGTAAGATACATCGCCAAATTGAATCTCTCTTCTTTGTTTTTCTTTAGGGTTAAATAATTCCTGAAGCATGGTGTTTAATTCGGTAATCCCTGCAGGCCCTTTATACATAGGAGCTAGAACTTGAATATCCTTTGCTGTATAGCCTTTATTCATAGCATTCTCACAAATTTGCCAAACCGCTTCTTTCACTTGGTCAGTCTGACAAGGGAAAAATCGCCGATCGGTTTTAGGCTCGGTTAAATCAGTCGGTAATGTTCCAGATTTGATACTGTGAGCCATTTCAATGATAGAAGAACCTTCAGCTTGACGATAAATATCATGAAGATGCACAGTAGGTATAACTTCTGAATCAATTAAATCCATTAGCAACTGACCAGGGCCTACAGAAGGTAGTTGATCTTGATCTCCGACTAAAATGACTTGCATATTTCTAGGAATCGATTTAAATAATTGATTAGCTATCCAGCTATCGACCATAGATACTTCATCAACGATTAATAACTCCCCTTCTAGTGGCTGTGATTCATCACGTTCAAATCCCCCGTTGGCACCCTTCCATCCTAGTAACCGATGGATCGTTGTTGCGGGTAAATCTGTTGCCTCACTCATCCTCTTAGCAGCTCTTCCGGTAGGAGCGACTAGTAATACAGGAAAAGGATTACTTCTTGTATAAGCCTTAGGGTCTAACGAAATTCCATGCATCCTTGCAAAAACCTCTACAATCCCTTGAATCACGGTTGTCTTTCCCGTTCCTGGTCCCCCTGTTAATATCATCATTGGAGAGGCTAATGCTGTATGTATCGCATCCTTTTGGGAAGAGGCATATTCTATATGTAATTCCTCTTCTATTTTTCCTAATTCTTTTAAGAATTCAGCTTCAGGAAACTCTTCTTCTATTTTTGAGCTTAAAATGCGGCGAACATTCGAAACAATCCCTTTTTCTGCAAAAAAAAGCGTATTTAGATAGACACGATCTTCTTCTAATACAATCAAATCTTCTTCGCTCATTTTCATAATCTGCTCGGCTACTTCTTCATTAGTAATACGTTGCTTATTTGTCGAAAGAAGCTGAGTCACTTGTTGAATGAATGGTTCCTCAAGCAAAAACATGTGACCTTCTTGCATACAAAGCTCTTGTAATAAAAAGAAGCAGCCTGCTTGAATACGGTCTGGATGATTTCCAGTCACTCCTATTTCCGCTCCTAATAAATCTGCCTTTCTAAATCCAATTCCCTCAATATCCTGGATCAATTGATAGGGATTCTTTTTAATGATATCGAGTGCTTGAAGTTTATAAGCTTGATACACCTTCATTGAAAGTTCCAATCCAAATCCATATTTTGAGAGCGTTAATAAAACTTGCTCCACTCCTTGCTGGTCCATCAGCTGTTGATAGAGCTGATCTGCTTTTTCTGGAGGTAATTTTGGGACAAGCTTCAGAACAGAGCGATCTTCCATAATTTTAGAAATACTATGCTCACCTAATGTCTCAACGATCGTCTCTGCCCTTTTTTTACCTATCCCTGGAAAACGATCGCTTGATAAGTATTGGATAATTCCATTTTTAGTTTGAGGAAGTGCTCTTTTATAGCTTTCAATTTGATATTGCCACCCAAACCTTTGATGATTGGACATTTGACCATAAAAGAAGTATGTTTCTCCTGGCTCTAATTGAGGTAACACTCCGACAATTGTTATCTTTTTCTCATTAAAATCTTCATTTGTTGCTTTAATACGAATTAATGCAACCGTATAATAATTTTCCTCATTTTGAAAAACAATATGAACAACCTCTCCTTTTATATAAGGTCGTTCAATTTCTTCCGTAGATTGTGATTGAACAGATTCATTTGGTTGTTCGCTCATAATAACCTCACCCTTGATTCATTGCTTGTTGAATCGTTTTCTTTCCATTTGCTGCTAAACCATGTGTTGGTTGAATTTCTAATGTTCGTTCAAAGCTATCTAATGCTTCATTCCATTTTTCTTGATAAGCATAGGCTACCCCTAAATTAAAATGGGCATCTGCATATTGAGGATCTTTATGAATAACAGTCGTCAATTGCTCGATCGCTTCATCAATCATTTCTAATTGAGCTAAAACAAGTCCGTACTGAAATCGTGCGTCTACATCTGAATCATTTAACTCAACTGCTCTTTGGAAGTTAGCCTGAGCATAGGCTAATGCTTCTAGCTGATAATAGCTCATTCCTAGCATAAAGTATAAATCTGCTTCTTCTAAATGTAATTGTTGAGCCTGCTTAAACATTTTAATCGCATTCTCAAACTGATCCTGCTTATAATAAATGGTGCCTGCTCCATAATAAGCAGTAGCGGCTTTTTCATCATATTCAATCGCTTTATCGAAAAAGACTAGTGCTTTGTCTAATTCCCCTACAGCTCCTAACAAATTACCAAAGTTAATATATCCAGTAGGGTTCTTTTTATCTTCTTCAATGGCTTTAGTAAAGGCCGCAGCAGCTTTTTCATATTCTCCTTTGTTCATAGCTTCTATTCCTTCTTTGTTCCATTTCATGATTAATCACCTTTCAATTCAAAGCATTTTCTTATTATTTTACAGCAAAAAACAGAAAGGGAAAACGCATATAAGCATTTTCCCCAATTGGTAACAAACAGTTTTTTTTACTTTGTTAAAATGGTCCTTTTACTACGTGCTTTTACACCCATTTTTTTATGACTTTATCTATCGTTCCTCCACCTAGGCAACGCTCCTCGTCATAAAAAACGACTGCTTGTCCAGGTGTGATCGCTCTTTGTCTTTCATGAAAACGAATAGTTGCTTCTCCCTTGCCGTTTGGATAAACCGTAACAGGCTCATCCTTTTGGCGGTATCGAAACTTCGCTGTGCATTCAAACGGCTCTTGAAACTCATTTGACCCTATATAATTAAGTTTTATGGCTTGTAAACCTTCGGAATATAATCCTTCATGATGATACCCTTGTCCAACATATAGAATATTCTCTTCCACATTCTTGTCGATAACAAACCACGGCTCACCTGGGCCACCAATGCCAAGTCCTTGTCTTTGCCCTAATGTATAGTACATTAATCCATCATGCTGCGCAACTACTTTTCCATCTAGCGTTTGCATTTCACCAGGTTGAGCTGGTAAAAATTCAGATAAAAATTCCTTGAAATTTCTTTCTCCTATAAAGCATATCCCTGTACTATCTTTTTTCGTAGCAGTAGCCAAATTAGCTTTTTTTGCTATTTCTCTTACTTCCTTTTTAGGTATATGACCAATTGGAAACATAACCTTAGAAAGCTGCTGCTGTGATAAAGCATTTAAAAAATACGTTTGGTCCTTATTATCATCTACACCTCTTATGAGCTGAAATTCTCCATCTTGCTCTTGAACTTGTGCGTAGTGTCCCGTTGCAACATAATCAGCGCCTAGTGATAGAGCGTGATTCAAAAACGCTTTAAATTTAATTTCTTTATTACACATTACATCTGGATTTGGAGTACGTCCAGATTTATATTCTTCTAAGAAATAACTAAATACTTTATCCCAATACTGTTTTTCAAAATTAACGGCATAATAAGGGATACCAATTTGTTGACAAACACGAATAACATCTTCGTAATCTTCAGTCGCCGAACAAAAACCACTTTCGTCGCTATCATCCCAATTTTTCATAAATATTCCGATGACATCATAGCCTTGTTCCTTGAGAACTAATGCTGTCACAGAGGAGTCCACTCCTCCAGACATTCCTACAACCACCCTAGTTTCTTGAGGGCTTTTCTTCATATTAATTCACCACCAATTACCGTAATTGAATACGGTGTAATCATTTACTTTCATTAAAGGTGAAAGAAATGTTATACAATAAAGGGCTGACTTTTTTGAAGTCGCTTTACCACTTTAACTGTTTTATGTGCGGCTTCTTCAACCTGCTTTAATGTATTGTTCAAACCAAAACTAAATCGAATAGCACTTTCATATCTTTCTTTATGGTCCGGAAACATGGCAACTAATACATGAGAAGGCTCGATGGATCCTGCTGTACAAGCTGAACCACTTGAAGCAGAAATTCCTTCCATATCTAAATTAACAAGCATAGCTTCAACACTTACATGAGGAAAACTAACGTTAAAAATATGAGGTAGCTGATGATTCTGATTTCCGTTATAAAGAAAATCGATACCCGACCTTTCTAGAATATCAAAAAATGCCCTTGAAAAGCTTTTAAATTGCTCATTTTTTATTTCCATATTTTTTTGTGCGATTTCAAATGCCTTAGCAAAGCCTACTACTCCTGCAACATTTTCAGTACCAGCTCTCCGTTTTCTTTCTTGCTCTCCACCAAATGTTCCTGGTTGTATAACCGTTCCCTCTTTGATATAAAGAAGCCCAACCCCTTTTGGTCCATTAAGCTTATGAGCTGAAATAGAGACTAAATCTATGGCTAGCTCGTTTAAAAATAAAGGAATAACCCCACATGCTTGTACTGCATCAGTATGAAATTTTGCTTGGTGATCCTTTAAAAGTTCTGATATTTCATTAATAGGTTGTAAAGTACCTACCTCATTATTTCCATACATGATTGTGACAAGTATGGTCTCTGCCGTCAATGCCTCTTTTAAATCTGATAAAGAAACTCTACCCGTTTCATCTACTGGTAAATAAGTGACAGTGAATCCTTTTCTCTCGAGCTCCTGGCAAGCATGCAACGTAGCATGATGTTCGATCGAGGAGGTAATAATATGCTTCCCTTTCTTTTGATTAGCAAGAGCATAACCAATAATCGCTAAGTTATCGGACTCTGTTCCACCACTTGTAAAAATAAGCTCACTCTCTGAAACGCATAAGTATTGGGCAATTAATTTACGAGCCTTATCTAGAGAGCTTCTCGCTTTTCTTCCTGTTTGATGAATACTAGATGGGTTTCCGTAATTATCTTCATAAACTTCCATCATTACCTTTACCACTTCTGGGTGGATAGGAGAAGTGGCGGCATGATCTAAATATATCGTTTCCATTCATTTATCACCTCAATCAATCATCCATATCAATATAAGAAGTGAGTAGCCGCCATAGCTATCTCACTTCCTTTAATGGGTCTTTTAATTAGTAAGACTTTAACTTAAATGAATCCATTTCATCATGCATATCTTATAATGAAAACCGAGCGGTTAGGTTTTTGATTTCCACTTTAGGTAGTTGCTTTCCCAAGGGCTTGTCTTTAGCTAACTCTGACTACGCAGAGCTTCGTCAGAGTGGATCTTCATACGGCGCTCATCCTTCGGGAGTCACTACCTACCGTTACAATCAACAATTAAATTCACAAACCTGTGTCTTTTAATAAAAACGGAACGGTTAGGTTTTTGATTTCCACTTTAGGTAGTTGCTTTCCCAAGGGCTTGTCTTCAGCTAACCCCGACTACGCAGAGCTTCGTCAGAGTGGATCTTCATACGGCGCTTATCCTTTGGGAGTCACTACCTACCGTTACAATCAAAGAGTTAATTCACAAACATTCAAGACATATTTTTTAATAAACGTTCGGTTTCATTCACTTATAGAGCCATTATGAAATTCACTTAAATATAAAACATATAATATTCTTGTTCCTCATCCGAATCAAAGTTAGCAAGGTCATCAAGAGTTGTTTGATCTAATACCTCTTTTACAGCATCCCTAATTTTTATCCATAAATCTCTTTTTGCTGGCTCCTCATTTTCCATGACTTCTACTGGACTAATTGGCCCCTCCAACACTCGAATAATATCGCCTGCTGTAATATCCTTCGCCTCTTTAGACAGCATATAGCCACCATATGCACCACGAACACTTTTTACAAGCATGGCATTTCGTAACGGCGCTATAAGTTGTTCAAGGTAATGCTCTGACAAATCGTACTCTTTCGCTATAGACTTCAATGATACAGGACCTTCTCCTGATTTCTTCGCCAAAGCCATCATAATGGTAAGACCATACCGACCTTTAGTTGAAATTTTCATCTTTATCCCTCTTTCTATAAAAAATGGAAACGTTTATTTATAATCTAAAGTACAAACTTGGTAAAAGCCGATAAAATTTATCCAAAAACCCAGATTATTCTCGATTATTCCCCTATCCCTTTAAATTAAACAAGGAAATGATAAACTTACTATTCAAAGGATACCTGTCCAACTATTTTAAAAGCTACACAACCTTATTTTAATGTATAGATTTAGGGCCTTTTACGATCATTACAAATGATATGACGAACGTTCTTCTCTACTACATCGGTTTCATCATTACTTTTAAATTCTTAGCTATTATAGCATGAAAATGCATTTTTATGGTAACGGTTTGACCTTAAATCGTTTTCAAATGATTGGCATTTGCTTTTATTTACGCTACACTTACATTCATAGAAGCTTACGTTTTATGTTTATTTTGGAAATGAGGGAATTAAGGTGTTATTTGATTCATTAATTAAAGAGCCTTTATCGTATCGTATGCGTCCTCGCAACATTGATGAAATTGCTGGCCAGAAACATATTATTGGTCCACAAACCGCTTTGACGAAAATGATTAAAAAAGGTTATGTTCCTTCTTTGTTGTTATATGGACCTCCTGGAGTTGGAAAAACATCTATAGCAAAAGCGATCGCAGGGACTGTTCATAAGCCATTTTTAGCCATTAACGCTACAACAGCTGGCAAGAAGCAAATTGAAGATGCTGTCGTTCAAGCAAAAGGAGAAGGAAATTTAATTCTGTTCATTGACGAAGTTCACCGCTTTAACAAGGCTCAGCAAGATTATTTACTTCCTCATGTAGAACGAGGCCTCATTACTTTAATTGGAGCGACGACCGAAAATCCTTTCCATGAGGTTAATCCTGCGATTCGAAGTCGCTGTGGTCAGATTAAAGAATTAAAAGCATTAACAAAAGAAGATATCGTTGAATTGATTCAAAGAGCTCTTGCTGATAAAGACCGAGGACTTGGTCAGTATCAATTGGATATGACCAAAGAAGCTATAGAGCTTTTAGCTGACTCCGTTAGTGGTGATGCTCGTTCCGCGCTTACTGTCTTAGAAGAAGCCTTTAAAGCAGCTGAGGAAATAGAAAAAGGTATCTATAAAATTGAAATAGATATCATTAAAGAATGTATTCAAAATAAAGGCTTTACTCATGATAAAAAAAGTGATATTTACTATAATTTATTATCAAGTCTACAAAAGTCGATCCGAGGAAGCGATACTTCTGCAGCCCTTCATTATTTAGCACGATTAATTGAGGGCGGTGACTTATCTGCCATTTGTAGACGGCTAATCGTGATTGCCTATGAGGATATATCTTTAGCAGCACCTGAGGTCGCTGTTCATACGGTAACGGCTGTTCAAGCCGTAGAAAGACTTGGTTTACCTGAGGCTAGAATCCCACTCGCAAATGTAGTTATTGAGCAATGTCTTTCTCCAAAATCTAACAGTGCTTATACTGCATTAGATTCGGCTATAGAAGATGTTCGAAATGGTCAAATTGGTGAGATACCTTCTCATTTACAGGATAGTCATTATAAGGGTGCACAAGCATTAGGAAAAGGTGTAGATTATAAATACCCACATCATTATCCGAACTCTTGGGTAAATCAACAATACTTACCTGATACATTAAAAGAGAAAAGATATTATCAACCAAAGGAAAGTGGACAAGAGAAGATTTTATCGAAAGTGTATCATAAGCTTGAACAATTAAAAAAAGAGCTTTAACAAAAAGCCGGTGACTTAATCTGTTAGAAAACAGATTAAATCACCGGTTATTTTCATACTACTTTTTCCTCATAACTATCTCTCAATCGGTATAAAAAGAATAAATGTCGTTCCTCTACCTTGTTCACTTTCAATTTCCATCGTTCCACCTAACTCCTCGATTAGACGATAGCATGTGATAATACCTAAGCCTGTTCCTGATTCTTTCGTTGTGAAAAATGGTGTACCTAATTTAGCTAACGTATTAGGATCCATACCTCCTCCATTATCAGCAACGGTTAGTTTTATAAATGATTCTGTCGGGTCGACCTGAGCAGAAATCGTTAATTCTCCTTCTTCTTGAATAGCTTCTAGTGCATTTTTGACTAAATTCATTAATATTTGGTGAAGTTTATTCTTTTTAATCCAAACGGGCGGAAGTGATTCACATTCTACTCGAAAATCGACTCTTCGCCATTCTGCCTCTGTCTTGTACAGAATATTTATTTCATTAATCAGTTTCACAATATCCGTTTCTTCATGTACTGTTACATGATTTGGATTTGCCATATTCAATAACTCACTGATAATTTCATTGACACGATCTATTTCTTTAATAATGACATCATAGTGTGTTTTTTGTGATTCAGATACCTCATCTGAACGAACAAACAATTGAATAAAGCCTCTTATCGTTGTTAAAGGGTTACGAATTTCGTGAGCAAAACCAGCAGCAAGCTGCCCAACCATTTGTAATTTCTCGGAGCGATTTAATTTCATTTCCATCTCACGCTTATCGGTTGTGTCATTAAAAACTAGTAAAATGCCTTCGAATTCTTGCTCATTATTTAAATCCTTTAAAGGTGATAAGCTCATAAAAAAGTAACGTGGCGCATCCTTAAATTTACATAAAAACTCAAATTGAGTATTGAATTGTTGCTTATCAATTATTCCCTGTAATTTTGCACAACGGTAAAATTGCTGAAAAGCCGGATTAAATTTAATAAAATCATCTATTTTTAGGCCAATGACTGATTCTTTTTTGACTCCGAACAATTCTTCACATGTTCGATTAAATGTCGTTATAAGTCTACTGTCCTTTTGGAAGGACAGTACTCCATTATCTGTCGTTTCTAAAATTAATGTTGACTTTTGGTGGCTTTTTTCTCTTTCTACCAGTCGTCTCATCATCATATTAAACGTTCTAGTTAAGGTATCTACTTCATGATAAGAATTCGTAGAAAGTGGGTAAACTTTCTTACCAAATGCAAAGTCTGAGGTTGCAAAAACTAGTCTCTGTAATGGCTTTACAATATAATTAGATAATTTAAATACGCCAATAATGACAATTAGTAACACACAACTGAAAAGGATTAGATATTTGGTTAAAAGTTGATTAAGCGGGTCTTGAATATTAGCTAGCGGTACTGCTATACCTACATACCAATCATTTTCAAAGCCATTTTTCTTATCAAGCTTCACAAAAGTTTGCAGCATTTCCGATTCTTCATGTGTATAAATAAGTCGATTTTGAACAATATGATTAAACTGCTCCGTACTTAAATCATAATCCTCAAAGAAATTTTGGCGCCCTGATATATCTTGATTTGGATGAGCAACAATGTCTCCGTTTTGGTTTACTAAAAATGCATAACCACCAAGGCCAATACTTTGCTGCTGCCTCGTAAATAAGTCGATTCTTCTCCACAAATACTGTAAATCAAAGGACGGTGAAACCACTCCATGAATCCGACCGTTTTCATCTTGTACAGAGCCTGACATATTAAGAATCTGACGATCGATTACATCTGATATATAGATGTCCGATAAATGAACTCCACCTCTAAGAGTTTTTTGAAACCATTTCCGGTCAGATAAATCAGTACCAATGACCGTATCATCAACATCCACAGTTATTATTCCATCTGTATCTATAAAAATAGCTCCAAAATATATGGAATTGAGTTCGACAAATTTCTTCAATTCCTTTTGTATGTCATCAAAGTCAGAATCAGGATTTTGAATGACTGGATTTTGTGCTATCGTTGCTACATCTTGTAATCTTTCTTGAATAAAATCATCTAAACTAACAGCCGCACTATCTCCTAAAGCAAAGAGTAGTTGGTCGGTTTGTTGTTTAATATCTTCTCTTTGAGATTGATAAGTTATATAGGCAACGAAAGCCATTGGCAAAATCGTCACAAAGAAAAATAATATAAATAATTTCATTTTTAATGATTTGAACATCGCATCGTCCCCTCGAATTATGTCGAAAGAAATCTAATAATATATCTTATCATCTCATTCTACACGTTTCCACTCAATAAAAAAAGAAGATTTCATATACAGGTCCATTTTTTAAGGACTTTTATCTATTTATTAAACATAAAATACTCCTTTTCCTATTGTTCTTGTCTTTTTTTATCTCTCTCGTATAATTTTTGAATAATTTGGCAAGATTATAAACTACTAGAACCTCAGAATTCGCACGTTCTAAAAACTCTTTAATAAACGAAAAATTTACAAGAAATGAAGGTTAAAGGAGAGATAGTGATGAAAATTAGACAAGACGCATGGTCACATGAAGATGATGTATTATTAGCAGACACTGTTTTAAAGCATATTAAAGAAGGAAGTACTCAGCTACGAGCATTTGATGAAGTGGGAGACGAATTAAATCGAACTTCTGCCGCTTGTGGCTTTAGATGGAATGCAGTTGTACGAAACCGTTATATTGATCAAATAGAACAAGCAAAGAAAGAAAGAAAAGAGAGAAAACGTGCAGCTAGCTATAATTATTATTATGCAGCTCCTCCTGCTAATCCATTATGGGCAAAACCAAAAATGGCCACCACATTTGATGAGATGGAAGCATCTGAAGAATTAGATTTACAAGATGTCATTCGATTCCTACAATCGATGGTTCACTCAAATCAATCAACCTCCGTATGGAAGGGTAAAGCTGAATCACTTGAGCATGAAAATCAAAAGCTGCAAAATGAAGTGAAAACATTACAAAGAGAACTCAATAAACTAAAACAAGATACTAGTACAATTGAAGAAGATTATCAGTCTCTTATTCAAATTATGAATAGAGCTAGAAGAATGGCTGTTTTAGAAGAGGATGAGGATTCCATTCATCACCCCACATTCAAAATGGATAAAAACGGAAATTTAGAACGTGTCGCAAAATAGCTACTTCTAAAAAAACGAAAAAAAGGCGTGAAGGATCCCTTCATCGCCTTTTTTATTTAACAATCCTCTAATAAAATATACGTTGCTCGAATTGGACCGTGGACCCCTACTACTAAATTCATTTCTATATCTGCACTATTACTAGGGCCTGATATAAAGTTTACACAAGTTGGAAAAGCACCTTCCTTTTGAGCCAATTTATGAAGCTCATCGGTTGCTTGAGTCATTCTTGCTACTACTGTACTTTTAGGAATTAACGCCACATAGCTAGTTGGAAGTAAACTAACCGATCGCCCTTTGCCTTCATTATTAAGTAATACGACCGTACCAGATTCAGCTAATGTTATGTCAGAAAAAGTAATGCCAATATCTGCTTGTTCTGCAAAATGAATATTTTCTTTGCCTTTTGTATGATCCCATTTAAAAAATTCGCGGTCTTTTCCCCATTCATGGAAAGCTGTATTTAAGCCGAATTGATTAAATCTATCATCATCCCAATAAATAATTTTCTCTCCTTCGTAACGCTCAATAACTTTCATTAAAACTTCTGTTAATTTATTTTTAGTCGTCCGTTCAAAAGTCGTGTGGATTCTTGTACATTGCTCTTCTAAACGTTTTACAAGCTGGTCTGTTGATTCATCAGAGAAAACTTTTCTTTGTGGCTCTGTTTTCCACTTAGGTCTAATAACGTCTTTACTCTTTCGCTCTCTACCTAAGCTAGCAGCTATTTGATTTAAAAATTTTTCTTGGTTATGGATCGTACCTTGATTCATTATGAATCCTCCCTTTTTTTCCGCTTTTCAAACCAATTTCGGAAAGATTCTTTCGCTGGTTCAGGGAAATCTCGAATATCCGTCCAAGGCTTAACTGGTCCAGGACCCTTTGTTATTTTTCCACCTTTTGCAAAGGGGCTTGCCATTGTTGGAGCAAATTTGGTCGCACTACTAAAGAATTTAGGAGATTTAGCTGCCATACCAAACCCTTTCATAGCTAATCTTTCTCCCACACTTGCCTTCCCTTGTTCTTCTACGATATTTTGTCGATGCTTTATCAATAATTCATGTAGTGGAATTTTTACTGGACAAGCATCTGTACAAGCCGCACATAATGTAGAAGCATACGGTAATTCTTTATAATCATCATAGCCACCTAATAGCGGTGACAGTACAGCTCCAATTGGACCTGGATATATAGACCCATAAGCGTGTCCACCAATATGGCGATAAATTGGACAAACATTGATACAGGCTGCACAACGAATACATTGAAGAGCTGATTGAAACTCTGTCCCCAAAATATTAGAACGTCCATTATCAACAATGACTAAATGAAATTCCTCTGGTCCATCCACTTCATTCGGTCCTTTAGGTCCTGTAAGACCAGTAATATAACTGGTTAGCTTCTGTCCAACAGCACTTCGACACAGCATACTCACTAATATATCAAGCTCCTGCCAAGTTGGGACTATACGTTCCATTCCCATTACACTTATTTGTGTTTTTGGTAAGGAAGTCGAAAGCCTTGCGTTTCCTTCATTCGTTACTAAAGAAATACTTCCTGTTTCTGCCACAGCAAAATTACAGCCTGTTATTCCTATATCAGCATTTAAAAACTCTTGTCTTAGCTGTTCTCTAGCAAATAAAGCTAATTCTTCAGGCTTTGAAGATTTTGTATAGCCCTTTTTTTGTGAAAATGTATCTTTAATTTGTTCTTTATTTTTATGAAGGGCAGGTGCAACAATATGCGAAGGAGGATCATGATCATCAATTTGCAGAATATATTCACCCAAATCCGATTCAATGACCTCACAGCCTATTGCTTCAAGCGCTTCATTCATACTTATTTCTTCTGTAACCATAGATTTAGATTTTATTATTTTTTTTGCTTCTTTTTGTTGGACAACTTGTTTAATATACTCGTTTGCTTCTTCACCCGTTTGAGCAAAAAATACATGACCGCCTTGCTTTTGGACTTCATCTGCTAGCTGCTCTAAATAATAATCTAAATTCTCTAAAGTATGCTGACGTATTTCTTCTGATAAATCACGCCATTCTTCCCAATTTCCTAATTCTTCGGCTGCGTGTATACGTCCATTTTTTAATCGTTCCTGAGCAGATACGACAGCATTACGCATAAATGTATCTTTAACACCCTTATCTACACGACCATTGAACTCCATTTCTCCTATTTTCATAGCCATAGCCATACACCTCCATTTATCTAGAATTTAAAACTTGTGCAATATGCATTACCTTAATAGGTTTACCTTGACGATCTATTCTTCCACCGATATTCATTAAACAGCCACAATCTGCCCCAATTAGTACTTCTGATTTTGTGGATTCAATATGGCTAACTTTTTCGTTAACCATTTGCTCTGAAATAGGTACCATCTTTACCGAAAAGGTTCCACCAAATCCGCAGCAATTTTCTTTATTTGGTAAGCTAGTAAACTCTAATCCCTCTACGTGATTTAATAAAGTCATAGGTGCATCCTTAACGCCTAATAAACGAGTCATATGACAGGAAGTATGGTAAGTGGCTGTGACTGGTAATTTTGCCCCTACGTCTTCTACCTTTAACACTTCTACAATAAATTGAGTAAACTCATACGTTTTTGCTGCTAATTCATCTGCTTTCTTTTTCCATTGTGCATCATCTTTGAATAAATGATGATATTCATGAAGCATCGCTGCACAGGAGCCTGAAGGAGTCACCACATATTCTGAGTGGCTAAAGGCACTAATCATACTTTTAGCTACCTCTCGCGTTTCTTTATGATAACCACTATTAAAAGCTGGCTGTCCACAGCAGGTTTGCTGCTTTGGAAAATCTATTTCACACCCCAAGCGCTCTAAAACCTCTACAACATCTTTTCCCACTTGTGTATAAAAAATATCAGATAAACAAGTTACGAATAAGGATACCTTCATTTTCATTCCTTCTTTCTGCTGATCACTTATAAGGTGATCTGATCACTAAATGTAAGTGCTCTCAGTATATAAAAAATTCTTCATTCTTTCAAGGGTATCTGTTCAAATAAAACGTCTTTATAAAAAATAAGCCTGCAACAAAAACCGTCCTTATAAGAAAGACCGTGTTCGAACTAAGTGTATGATATTTTACTCTTTTTATTGAAAGCTGTTGGGACAAAAACTGTTATTAAATAGCTCGTATAGCTAAACCTTAAAATGACTTGTAATGGATGAAAACACACAAACGAACAATGAACCGTCCTTCTTGTGAAAAGAAGGACGGTTCTGTTGAACGGGTAGTTTCTTTATGAAAGACAAAACACAGAGCGTCTTGATGGAGCAGACCACTAGGCACCTATCATTTGTAGGATTCTTCATTCATGCCTATTGTCCCACTCTTTTTATAACATTTTAATACCTACTCATTCCTGGCCTTTTACCTTTAATATATTATCTATTAATCTCAATATTCTCTAATAGATTCGTAATCACATGTCCCGCCATAATTAAACCGGCAACAGATGGTACAAAAGCATTCGAAGAAGGTGGCATTTTAGCCTTACGGATTTTACCTTGCTCTGCAGCTTCTGGAACAATTTCTTTTCTAATGTCTTCTCTAATTTTAATAGGCTGCTCATCAGAAAATACGACATCGACACCTTTATGAATACCGCTTTTACGCAGTTTTGTACGGATGACTTTTGCAATGGGGTCGTAGCTTGTTTTGGAGATGTCCGCTATTCTTAAACGAGTAGGGTCCATTTTATTTGCGGCACCCATACTTGAAATAATAGGAATTTTCCTAGACAAGCATTCTTTAATTAAATGAATTTTGTACGAAATCGTATCACTTGCATCAACCACATAATCTAATCCATAGGAAAAAAATTGTTCATATGTGTCCTCTGTATAAAACATTTTTAAGGCGATAACTTCACAGTCTGGATTTATATCGGCAATTCTTTCTTTCATTAACTCAACCTTTTGTCTACCGACTGTTGATAAAAGAGCGTGAATCTGTCTGTTGACATTCGTAATATCCACATCATCTTTATCTACTAATATTAGTCTACCTACACCTGAACGAGCCAGTGCTTCTGCAGAGAAAGAGCCGACTCCACCTATTCCAAGAACAGCGACTGTACTATTTTTTAATAACTCTAAGCCATCATGACCAATGGCAAGTTCATTTCTAGAAAATTGATGTAGCATCTATTTAATCCCTCCATTATTACAAATCAAGGATAATTCCCGTTTTTGACTATATCATAGCCACAAAAAAAAGTCTAAATGTTCTTTGTTCAAGCTCATTACATATCATGGATTATAGGAATTCTTCACTAACCAACTAACCAAACATAAAAAAACCTTCTGGATTAAAAATCCAGAAGGTTTAGAGCTTATATATAAAATAGAAGAATAGTAGAATCCCGATAATGCCGTTCTCCAATAAAGCTTTGAACCTGCCTTAGCAGGTGGGTGCCTTGTGTCTAACTTTTTACGTCCTCAGCTTACGAGGCTTGTAATCGGAAATACAACTTCAGGCTCCCTATCAAATAACGTTGGCTCAAAATAATTTATTGGCCACGTACATCTCAGGATTTAATAGCTTATATCTATTATAAAGTCTTAAGCATAACGATACAAGACTTTAAAAGCTTTGTTTTTAAATTAAACCATTTGGCTCATTTCATTCGTTATGGTACATTAAAAAATAACAGTATTTTCTTATTAACAGTAAGGTTTAAAAGGAGCTGAATATGCTAATGCTACCTATCGTTAAGCAAAAATGTGTAGAAATTAGACAAGAAATACATTGGACAGAGAAAAGAATAATAGAATCTTCATTTCATATCATTCTAGACAAAAAACAATTGCTTATAAAGGACGAAAAAATTCCTATCTCAAAAATATTAGACATCTCCTATCGTATTGACCAAAAACAATCCTCTATTGGCTATCTCTATCTTCATACTATACACGGAGTGAGAACCTTCCATATTCGTGAGGATCCTACCTATTTTATTGAAATCTTTAAGAAAATTCGTTCAGAGACTGAACAGTATGGCTGACTCAGTCTCAACCTTGACTTGAGCGGGATCCCAATCTCCGATTATTTTGATAACAGGAAAAGGACTAGTTATATCTTGACCTTTAACGACATATACTTCCCCCTCGGGATGACTATATTGAGCACAAATTTGGTTGTCATCCTTTTCTACTTCTAATATACCTTCTTGTAAATCCTCATTTGCAACAAAAATAAAATAATGATTGAAGGAGTTAGCTACTTCAGATTGTACACCGGAACTTTTTGATCTTTTACCCTCGTAATTAGATTGGAAAAGCAAATCCTCTACCATACTATTCGCAGTAGCTTCTTTTCCTGCTCCAGGTCCTTGTAAACATAATTGACCAATTGTAGGACCTTCAATCAGAATGGCATTCGTTACACCATTAACATAAGTAAAAGGATGATCATTTGAAATAAATGCGGGCGCAACTTCCGCTTTCGCTTCTCCATCACCTAAGTAAGCTGCTTCTGCTACTAGCTTTAAGGTAAGACCTAGCTTTTGCCCAAGTTCAATGTGCCATTGCTGAACATCGTTTAAGCCTTTGCGTTCCACTTTATTTGGATTTAACCAACTACCGAAACAGAGCTTTGCAAGAATACGAATTTTATACCAAGCATCATACCCCTCTATATCATCCTTTGGGTCACTTTCTGCATAACCTAGCAGCTGGGCTTGCGATAAGGCTTCTTCTACCGTTACTCCTTTTTCTTTTACTTCTGTCAAAATATAATTGGTTGTTCCATTCAATATACCAGTGATTTTAGAGATGGGCGTAGTAGACAAGCTTCCTTCTAACAAATTTATAATGGGAATTCCTCCAGCAACTGCTGCCTCATAGCTATAAAAAATGTTCCTGCTTTCTGCAATTTCTTCTAACTCGCTTCCTTTTTCAGCTACTAGTTTTTTATTTGCACTAACAACCGGAATCCCTTTTTCCAAAAAGAATCTCGTATACTCATAGGCGGGCTCTAAGCCACCTATAGCTTCAAAAACGACATCATAATCACACTTTTGCGAAAATACCTGCCAATCATTTGTTACAAACAAAGTTTGTTTCTCTGCTTGATGCTTCTGATGGTTTTTTATTAACACTGCCTCTATATTTATTTGTTGTGATAATGTGTTTGTTAACTGCTGATTAGTCATTTGTATGCGCTCTACTACTCCTCTTCCAACTGTTCCAAAGCCTAATAAGCCAATTTTCATACGTTCCTTCCTCTCTTTCCCCTTTAAATTTCTAAAGAAAAAAACCTTTCCTAATAAGGAAAGGTTTCTAAGCCTTCACTTATCTGTCAAAATGTTTGAACATTTTGCTGAAAGTAGCACCTTTGTTTGTTTGGCTAACAAACCGGTTGCTGGGCTTCTAAGGGTCAGTTCCCTCCACCACTCTTGATAAGTCTTACTTTATCTTTTTTAATTAGTATGATTATAATTTGATTGTCTTTGTCTTGTCAATGCTTTCTTAATTAAGCTTCCTTTTGTTTCTTGGCAATAACAGAAAGGTTTAAATCAAGAAGCTGCTCTAAACTAACCGTACTCGGTGCATTTGTCAGTAAATCGCTCGCACTTGCTGTTTTAGGAAATGCAATAGTATCTCGCAAATTCGTTCTTCCAGATAGCAGCATGACTAAACGATCGAGCCCTAATGCAATTCCTCCGTGTGGAGGCGTACCATACTCAAACGCTTCTAATAAGAAGCCAAATTCTTCTGTTGCAGCTTCCTTAGTAAAACCAAGTGCGGCGAACATTTTTTCTTGAATATCGCGTTTATAAATACGTTGTGAACCTCCACCTAGCTCATATCCATTTAAAACAAGATCATATGCTTCTGCTCGAACTTGGGCTGGTTCAGTTTCTAATTGAGCTAGATCCTCTTTTTTAGGACTTGTAAATGGATGATGTAAGGCAACATAGCGCTTCGCTTCTTCATCAAATTCAACGAGAGGGAAATCGACCACCCATAAAAAGTTGAATTTAGTTTCATCGATTAATTCGAATTGTTTTCCGAATTTTAAACGTAAAGCTCCTAGACTATCCCAAACTACTTCTTTTTTATCTGCACCAAAAAATAATAAATCTCCTGATTTTGCTTCCATTTTTTCTCTTAATGACAAAGATTGCTCTTCTGTAAAGAACTTAGCAATAGGTCCTTTCAATCCTTCATCTTCTACCTTTAACCATGCCAACCCTTTTGCTCCATATTGCTTGACAAAATCGGTTAAACTATCAATTTCTTTTCGTGATAATTGTTCAGCTCCTCCGACAAGATTTAATCCCTTAACCGTTCCACCTGTAGTTAAAGCGGTTTTAAAGACTTTAAAATCGGTATCCTTAACCACTTCCTCTAAATCAATAAGCTCCATACCAAACCTAGTATCAGGCTTATCAGAACCATATCGGTTCATCGCTTCATCGTAGGTGATTCGAGGAAACGGTGTGCTTGTCTCAAGTCCTTTAATTTCCTTCATAATTTGAACCATCATTTTCTCAGTCATGGCTAGTAAATCTTCTTTGTCCATAAAAGATGTCTCAATATCAATTTGCGTAAACTCTGGCTGTCTATCAGCACGTAAATCTTCATCACGGAAACAACGAACAATTTGATAGTAACGCTCAAATCCAGATACCATTAGTAACTGTTTGAAAATTTGTGGAGATTGAGGCAAGGCATAAAATTCACCTGGATGAACACGACTAGGTACAAGATAATCTCTTGCTCCCTCAGGTGTACTCTTTGTTAGCATAGGCGTTTCAATTTCCATAAAAGCTTGTTCATCCAAGAAATGACGAATAAGCTTTGTCGTTTGATGACGGACTTTAAAGGTTTCTTGCATATCCGGTCTACGCAAATCTAAGTAACGATATTTCAAACGGATATCTTCTGACGCGTCTGTATTTGCTTCAATTTGAAAAGGTAACGATTTAGAAGCATTTAAAATCGTTAAATGCTCGACATGAATTTCAACTTTTCCAGTCGCAATTTTAGTATTAATCGTATTCTCATTTCTAGCTACTACCGTTCCTTTTACTTCAATTACATATTCGTTTCTAACCTTTTCGGCTATTTCTAATGCTTCCTGATTCTTTTCAGGACTAAATACAATCTGAACTAAACCCGTTCTGTCACGAAGATCCAAGAAAATAACTTGACCTAAATCTCTTCTCCTTTGCACCCATCCACTTAAAAAAACCGTTTCTCCGACCATTCCTTCATGAATCAAACCAGCATCTGTTCTTACACTCATTTCTCTCTTCCTCCTTGGATCTCTCTGCTCAAATAGGTACAAAACTCTTCTAACGATACTTCCTCTTGTGAACCTGTTTCCATGTTCTTTATGTTAATAAATCCTTGCTCAAGCTCATTATCTCCTAATATAGCCGTAAATTTAGTGTTCAAACGATCGGCTGCTTTAAATTGAGCCTTCATTTTTCGATCTAAATAATCTTTATCAGCTCTCAAACCATTTTGTCGCAGTGTATAAAGAAGCTCTACTGATTTATCCTTTGCTTTTTCACCTAGTGTCACGATAAAGCAATCAAGTGGTTGATTTAAATCGGGAACTTCATTCTGTGCTTTTAATGCCATAATAAGTCGTTCTATACTAAAGGCAAAACCAATACCAGCTGTTGAAGGACCACCTAAACTCTCAACTAAACCATTGTATCGTCCTCCACCACATAATGTAGTAATGGCCCCAAAGCCCTCACCTTCAGACATTAGCTCAAAAGCAGTATGATTATAATAATCAAGCCCTCTTACTAAGGTTGGATCAACCACATAATCTAATCCTATTTGGTCTAAATAATAGGTTACTTTTTCAAAATAAGCCCTTGATTCATCTGTTAAATATTGAAGAATCGATGGTGCTGATTGCATTAACGGATGATCAGCATCCTTTTTACAATCTAGTATTCGTAATGGATTTTTTTCTAGTCGTTCTTGGCAATCCGAACAGAAGTCTTGTATATCTGCTTTGAAATGATTGATTAATGCTTCTCTATGTGCATTTCTACTTTCATTATCACCTAAGCTATTAATAACTAATTTTAGATTCTTGACACCTAGTTGTTTGTAAATACTCATTACAAGGCTAAGTACCTCAGCATCAATAGCAGGATCAGCACTTCCTAAGGCTTCCACTCCAAATTGAACAAATTGACGCATACGCCCTGCTTGGGGGCGCTCATAACGAAACATAGGACCGGTATAGAACAATTTTACAGGCTGACTAGGCAAACCAAACATTTTATTTCCTACAAATGATCGAACAACTCCTGCTGTGCCTTCTGGTCTAAGCGTTAAGCTTCTTTGACCTCTGTCATTAAATGTATACATTTCCTTTTGAACAATGTCCGTTGTGTCTCCAACTCCACGTAAAAATAATTCAGTTGATTCAAAAATTGGCGTTCTAATTTCCTGATAATTAAATCGTTCACAAACCTCTTTTGCTGTTTTTTCTATGTGTTGCCATATCTCTACTTCACCTGGTAAAATATCTTGTGTCCCTCTTGGGATTTGAATGTTCATAACCGTGCCTCCTACAATTCCATCTCTACTATAAAAAATAAAAAAATCTCGTCTCTGATGAAAAATCATCAGGGACGAGATTTACCCGTGGTGCCACCCTAATTGAAGCATCCTTTTCGATACTTCCACTTTAAACATATAACGCCTGTCAGCGTCTTTTCCTACTTACGAAAGTTTTCAGAAAAGCTCCTCAAAGGTGTTCATTCATTAGGTAAATATGGAAGGCTTCCAGCCAAGACCTTTCCTCTCTACAATATTTAAACTCCTAATTACTATTCCTTATCACCGGACTCATTTTATTCTTATATTGATTTCTATCATACGAATGAATACCATTAATGTCAATAGGTTAATTTCTTGAAAGCTTTTGTTTTAAAACTTTGATATCACGCAATGAAACTCCGAATTCATGAGCCAATTCAAAATTAGTTTGTTGTGACTCTTTCTCAATAAAGCTATGATAATCGACATGAAAAATGGGTTGCAAGTTATGAAGGTGTGTTTGTTGCTTTAAACTATTTCGCATATCCATTCATCACTCCCTCTTTTTCATAGCTTTTCCGAAAAAATTATATTTCAACCCCTTAATTGTTAATAAGTATCGTTTTTTTATCAGTATTCGAATCCGATTTGTTAACTGAGACCGCAGACAAAACCTCTTTGAAAAATTGATTCAAAAAAAGAGTGGTTTTTTACCGTTGTTTCGGTCAATTTACTTTTGAGGATATTCGAGAAATTCTCTTTTAACCGTTTTTCTAGATTTGCTCTTTTCGGTAACAATAGAAGGCTTTCTTTTGATCTTTTTCCTTTTTCTGCAGTCTTTTCAGTCTAATAGAGCTTTCCCTTTTGACCCTTTTCTTGCTCCTAATACTATTTCTGTCCTATAGGAGCTTCCCTTTCGACCGTTTTCTGCCCGGCAACTTTTTCCTTCCGATAGGTTTTTTCTGCTTTCTAAAACTGTTTTACACAATAAAAAGAAGTTCTGCTAGAAGCAGCTTATCCCATCTCCCTGCATAGGGAAGCTTTCTCATGACAATTCGCTATATATAAATAAGCCTGTCGACTGTCTCGTTTTTACAAGACGTTGTCGACAGGCTGAACCAGATATTCAAACTTTTATTTACTTTCTAATATTAGAGTGACTGGCCCGTCATTAAGTAGAGAAACGTCCATCATTTCTCCAAACTGACCAGTTTGCACGGTTAGACCTTTTTCTTTTAATTTTTCATTAAAGTGACCGTACAATTTCTTTGCTATATCAGGCTTTGCAGCATTCATAAAGTTTGGTCTTCTCCCCTTACGACAATCACCATAGAGAGTAAACTGTGAGACAGAAAGAACTTGTCCTTGAATATCCAGCAAAGAAAGATTTAATTTACCACTTTCATCATTGAAAATTCGTAGATTGGCTACTTTATCAACTAAGTAGGATATATCTTCTTCCGTATCATCATGGGTAATTCCAACCAATAGCAAGACTCCCGCTTGGATTTCACCAACAATGGTCTCGTCAACCTTTACATGTGCATTCTTAACCCTTTGTAATACAATTTTCACTGAGTGACACCTCAACTTGCTTAATGCATAATTCTTCTAACTGAATAGATATCTTTTAAATGTTTAATTTTGTCGACAACCTTCTGTAAATGATCAACATTTCGAATCGAAATCGTCATATGAATAGTTGCAACCTTATTACGGTTATCAGAGCGACCTGAAACAGCATTAATAGAGGTTCTAGATTCGGTAACAGCTTGAAGCACTTCATTCAACATGCCATTACGGTCAAATCCCGTAATTTCAATATCGACATTATAAGACTTGGATTGATTAAAATCCCCTTCCCATTCTACCGGTAACAAGCGATTCTGTAGCTCTTCGTTTTGCACATTCGTGCAATCAAAACGATGGATGGAGACACCACGACCTTTCGTAATGTATCCTACTATCTCATCTCCAGGGACTGGATTACAGCACCTAGATAGTCGAATCAATAAGTTATCCACACCTTTTACCTTTACTCCTGAACTCGTTTTCTTATTTGGTGTAAAGGAAGGTACCTCAGAGAGAGCTTCAGCTAAAGATTGTTCCTCTTGCTCCTGGTCTTGCTGTTTTCTAATTTTTTCTGTCATGCGGTTTACAATTTGCTTAACGCTAATCCCGCCATAGCCAACAGCTGCAAACATATCTTCTTCACCAGCGAATGAGAATTTATTTGCGACTTCCATAATAATTTCGTTTGTTAATACTTCCTTAGGCTCAAAGTCCATAGCCTTAATTTCCTTCTCGACAAGCTCACGACCTTTAATAATATTGTCTTCTCTTCGCTCTTTTTTAAACCATTGTTTAATTTTATTTTTGGCATGAGAGGACTGTGCAAGCTTAAGCCAATCTTGGCTTGGTCCATAGGAATGCTTAGAAGTCATTACTTCTACGATATCTCCTGTTTTCAGTTGATGATCTAAAGTAACCATTTTTCCATTTACCTTCGCACCTATACAGCGATTTCCGATTTCACTATGAATACGATAAGCAAAATCCAAGGGAACAGAACCTCTTGGTAGTTCAATAACATCTCCCTTTGGAGTGAATACGAATACCATGTCAGCAAAAAGGTCCATCTTTAGAGATTCCATAAATTCTTGAGCATCATTTGTATCGTTTTGTGATTCTATGACATCTCTAAACCAACTTAATTTATCTTCAAAAGAATCTTGTTTGCTTTCAACCGTTTTGCCTTCTTTATAAGCCCAATGAGCTGCTACCCCGAATTCAGCGACTCGGTGCATTTCCTCCGTTCTTATTTGAACTTCTAGAGGATCACCGTAAGGCCCGACAACGGTCGTATGCAATGACTGATACATATTCGTTTTTGGCATTGCAATATAATCTTTAAAACGACCAGGCATCGGCTTCCATAATGTGTGTATGACACCTAACACGGCATAGCAGTCTTTAATATTTTGTACGATGATTCGGACAGCTAATAAATCATAAATTTCATTAAACTGTTTATTTTGTAAAACCATTTTTTTATAAATACTATAAATATGCTTAGGACGACCTGACATTTCAGCTTCAATAAAAATTTCAGATAAATCGCCTTCAATCAGCTCCATTACCCCGGATAAGTAATCTTCTCGTTCAGCACGCTTACGTTTCATTAAGTTGACAATTCGATAATACTGCTGAGGATCTAAATAACGCAAAGCGGTATCCTCTAATTCCCATTTAATGGTCGAAATTCCGAGTCGATGTGCTAAAGGTGCATAAATTTCTAGAGTTTCATTAGATGTCACTCTTTGTTTCTCTGGAGGCATATACTTCAGTGTTCTCATATTATGAAGGCGATCGGCAAGTTTAATCAAAATAACGCGGATGTCCTTTGCCATTGCAACAAGCATTTTGCGATGATTTTCCGCTTGCTGTTCTTCTTTTGATTTATATTTGAATTTTTTTAGCTTCGTGACACCATCTACTAACATAGCCACTTGCTCATTAAATTCATTTTTTATATCTTCTACTTTTACGTCCGTATCTTCAACTACATCATGCAAAAAAGCAGCGGCAACCGTATTAGGGTCTAGCTCAAGCCCGATAATTATTCCTGCTACTTGGATGGGATGCAAAATATAAGGCTCACCTGATTTTCTATATTGGCCCGTATGTGCCTTTTCAGCATATAAATAAGCTTTCTCTAAAAAAGCGATATCACTTTCACTTAAATACTTACTCGCTTTTTCTATCACTTGATCAATTGTCATGGAATCACCTATTTTGATTCAATATTTCTTCTATTATCGTTAATCTTAACAG
This sequence comes from Alkalihalobacillus trypoxylicola, assembly GCF_001590785.1. GTDB lineage: Bacteria > Bacillota > Bacilli > Bacillales > Bacillaceae_D > Alkalihalobacillus > Alkalihalobacillus trypoxylicola. Next base: position 138,422 of record NZ_LTAO01000012.1, on the reverse strand, counting down.
GTATGTAAAGAGAAAGAAAAGAATTTTGTCGTTTCTGCTATTTTTGTTGCGATGTAAGCGTTTAAATGTTGTGTGAGAAGGAATTTTTAAGGTACATATCCTTTTTCTGTATAAATTAAAATTTTGAAAGGAAATGTGGATTACATCTATCTTTGATATAAAAAAGAGTCCGATACAATACCCCACGGATGAATAATTCCACCAGTTTTGGTACCCGCCTGTTCGCTCCCCCAAGACACTTTCGCATCCGGTGGGGTAGCGCCGAACTAGCTTTTTTAAAAGTGGATTTCGGCATGGCCACTTCCTCCCACTGGAGTCTCCGTGTCTTGTGTCCGCTAGCTTACGCCTTTCTTCTCACCTTTCAAAAAACCCTCCTTTCACATAAGGAGGGTTCATGGTTTCGTTCTTGATGTTTGCACTCGTACAGGTCTAGCAAAACTTACCTTTTACTTATTGATAATGAGTTAAAGAAAAAATATCATAGCCCTTCAAACGGTCTCTACCGTTTAAATAATCCAATTCTACTAAAAAGGCAATTCCAGCTACTTCTCCACCTAATTCTTCAACCATTTTAATCGTTGCTTCGATCGTTCCACCTGTCGCTAATAAATCATCTGCAATTAAAACACGCTGTCCTTTTTTGATTGAATCTCGATGAATAGTTAATGAATCTTTTCCATACTCTAGTCCATAATCGACTGAAATAACCTCACGTGGTAATTTCCCTTTTTTTCTTACTGGGACAAAACCTTTTTTTAATGAATAGGCGATAGGGCAACCAACAACAAACCCTCTAGCTTCAGGCCCAATGATTACATCTGCTTCCTTTTCTTTTGCAAACTGAGTGAGCTCTTCAATTGCCGCATAATAGGCTTCTCCATTTTGCATCAATGTTGTAATATCGATAAAACTAATTCCTTCTTTTGGGAAATTTTCTACAATCGTTAAATGTTCTTTAAAATCCATTTTACATTCTCTCCTTGACATGTACTTCTTGTTTTATTTGCTTAAACAAATCACTAAACCAATTCTTTAAATGCTCATTAGAAGAATATACAAAATCATTTTCTAATTGTCTTTGTTGTTCTTTTTTCTGAAAAGAGGGTGAGTCATTTAAACTTTTTTTGGCTGGACTTTCTACTAAGGTTAAAACGCCTTGGTCATTTTTAATGAATTCTAACTCTTCAAAAACAGTAATTAGAAATTGAATCGTGTCCTTTGACCATCCTCTAAATTTCATCAGCTGTAGTCCTTGCTCATTTAGGTTAAATGTTGTTTTCGATTTTAGAAATGCATAAAACCATTTGAATTGCTCGCGATTTGGACTTGCTGAAAAGAATGAATCTTCCTCTTGATAAAATAGACTATAAATTTCACTAGCCTGTCCCTTCAACTGGAAAAGCTTCTTTAAATCGTCATGATGATTCGGTAAATCTAACAGAACAACGGCAAACGAATCAAATCGATTTAAATCATCAAAATCTGCAGGAGTCCAAACCTTCAAATTAGACGTACTTAAACCTAATTTTACCTTTGTCTGCTCTTGAAAGGCAATGTAGTATTTTTTAGGATTTGGAATTTTTTCTAGCTTCTCCGCTAGCTTTGCCTTCTGAACACTTCTCCAATCAAAAAGCTGCCACGAATCTATCGCTAAGTCTTGTATTAGTAATTGTGGCTTACTATGTCCATTCCATTCATTAATAGATAATTTACCTACTGCCGATATCGAATCCTGAACATTCATTTGTTCATACAGATAGCCTAAATGAAAGCCAATTCCATCTAGCTTTTTTTGACCTTGACCGAATTGAATCTTTAGGTGATTTGAATCACTACCTATCTTTCTAATTTCGGTCATTTTAGTTTGCTCTAACATAATAATAGGGGTCGGATTTCCAACACCAAAAGGAGCCAACTGTGCCAATTGCTTGATAATGTCAATAGAAACTTCATCTACAGATGTTTTTAAATCAACCTTTTTTATCGGGATGAAGTCTTCTTCTTTAAGAGTTTCCTTTGCTTGCTCTTCTAGTCTTCTTTTTAATTCATCTACATGCTCTAACTCCATCGTTAAGCCAGCTGCCATAGGATGACCACCAAAATGAGGTAAGATTTCCCTACTTTTTGAAAGGTGAGCAAACATGTCAAATCCCTCTATACTTCTTGCAGAACCTTTAGCGATTCCCTTTTCGCGGTCAATATTCAAGACGATCGTAGGTCTATAATATTTTTCCACTAATCTAGAAGCAACTATTCCAATAACACCAGGATTCCAGCCCTCTTGAGCAATAATTAATACGGAGTTTTCGGAAGGAGGATAGAGCGTCTCCACCATTTCAACGGCTTCTTTCGTTATCTCTGAGACAACCTTTTGTCTTTCTTTATTATATTGATCTAATTGCTCTGCAAGCTCCTCAGCTTCATCCATATCATCTGAAATTAGAAGACGTACAGCTGGATCGGCCGAATCCAAGCGTCCAGCAGCATTCAATCTTGGACCTATCGCAAAGCCAACATGCTCCGAATCAATTGGGTCTTTTCCTATGCCTACTTTTTTCTTGATTGCTTGAATTCCTGGCTTTGCACTTGTTTGAAGAGCCTGTAAGCCTTCCATTGCTAGTAAGCGATTTTCATCTACTAAAGGAACTAAATCTGCAATCGTTCCTAATACAGCAATATCTAAGCATTCAACAGGAATTCTTCCTAATAAAGCATGCGCAACTTTAAAAGCTACACCTACACCTGCTAGTCCTTTAAAAGGATAAGGACAGTCTGGTTTTTTTGGATTAATAATTGCATAAGCATCTGGCAGTATTGGCGGTGCTTCATGATGATCCGTAATAATAAAATCAAGCTCTAATTCCTTCGCAACATCGGCCTCATGCACAGCAGCGATACCGGTATCAACGGTAACAACCAAGCTAAAACCTTCATCCTTGGCTTTCCTTAAGGCCGGCTCATTTGGACCGTATCCTTCTGTAAATCGATTTGGTATGTAATAATCGAAATCTGCTCCAAGCATGCGAAAAGTGTACACCATTACTGCTGTACTACTCACACCATCAGCATCATAATCTCCAAAAATTAATATTCTTTCATTACTATCAATCGCCTGTTTAATTCGTGAAACAGCTTCTGACATTCCACTTAACAAATATGGATCATGATAGTTCATTTTTTGTTTATTTAAAAACTGATCCGCTTGCTCAGCAGTCGTAAACCCTCGATTAATTAATAGCTTTGCTACTAAAGGTGATAGGTTTTTCGACTTTTGTAATTCCTGAACTAGCTCCTCTGGCTGTTCCTCTACTTTCCATCTTGCCTTTGGATTCAACATAAAAACACCCCTCGACCTACCTATTATACAGGAGAGGTCGAGAGGTGACAATCTTTGATTAAGGAACCCTTTTTATGACAGTGGCTCTTTCTCTTCTAAAGGCTCCACTGTTTCATTTTCAATACTAAAATCTTGATTCTGATGCTGTTTCTTTAATCGTTTGATTTCTGATTGCAATTGATAGATTTTGAATAGACCTAATGAACCTACTACTAATGCCCCCATTAGTACTGAGCCCAATATGACTAAAATTAGTGGCCAATAAGCCTCACCAATTAAATAATTAACTCTTACAGATTCCACATTAATAACAGCAAAAACAGCTATGATAAGAGCAAAAACTAATCCAATCAACATATACCATTGTCCTCGCATAAGAAGCACCTCCTACTATGTTCTATTCTATTATTCCCTTTTATCACCTGTTCATAAACCTCTGCTCCATTTTTAAACTCTCTCTATTTCTGATATTTATACTTCTTCTGTTTTATATGCTTAGTAATGGTATGGTTTGAACAGCTAAAAAGAGGCTCTCACAATACGTATCAAGTAAAAATTATTCCACAGATTTAGATGCTTCAGCAATTCGCTCCTCCAAGACCTCGGTTGTACAGTGGTGGTGGAGACAAACAAACTTTTTCGTTATTCAATACACACCCTTTCAAGTATCGCTTTTTGTCCTAGCATCATTATATGAACAACTAAAAAGCCTCGAGTTATAAGACTCGAGGCTACTCTTTAATTTTTATAATCCGATTAAGGTGTTGGTTCTAATTCTTTTCTTTTTGATTTCTTGTTTTCATTTTTTATCGCTTTCGCTTTCCAAACAACCCAAAGCTGTGCACATAAGAACATCGAAGAATACGTTCCCGCAATTAATCCAATGACGAGAGCGAAGGCAAAAGAACGAACTGCTTCTCCTCCAAATATCATAATAGCTACTGCAGCAAACGCAATCGTTAATGCGGTATTAATAGAGCGTGCCAACGTTTGGACAATACTTTTATTAACAATATTCGCTAAATCCTGAAAACCTTTTATTTTCTTAGAAAACTTTACATTTTCTCTGATTCGATCAAACGTAACGATCGTATCATTTATCGAATATCCTACAACGGTTAAGATAGCTGCGATGAATGGAATATTAATTTCAATTTGAAATAAGCTAAACATCATTAAAACAAACAACGCATCATGTAATAGACCAACAATGGCAGCTATCCCAAATAACAACTCAAATCGAAAAGCAACATAAATGGTTATTCCCACCGCTGCAATGAGTACGGAAATAAAAGCATTTTTGGCTAACTCTTCTCCAACTAAAGGCGATACCGTACTTACACTAGGCTCTATTCCATATTCATTTGCAAAATGATTTTGAACCATTTGGATTGTTTCATTATCTAATACCGTCGTAAACCTTGCATTTGCGATTTCATTAGATTCACCTGCAAGTGTAATATCATCTGGTACTAAATTGCCTTCCATCCGTTCAAACTGCTCTTGAATTTCTTCAGCAGTTATCGTATTAGGAGCTAATATTTCAACTCTGGAACCACTCTTAAAATCAATTCCTAGGTTGAAGCCAATTGTAAAAAGAAGAATCATTCCTAATAATGAAAATAACCCAGAAAAGAGGAAAAATTTATTCCGATGCTTCACAAAATCTAATTGGAGATTATGTGTTTTAAAGTTCATCGATTTCATCCTCCTTTACTCCGAATAACCAATATTTCTTATTCAAAATTCGGCTATTTATCCACAAACCTAACAACAATCTTGCTCCATATACAGCCGTCACAAAGCTCACCAGTATACCGACTATTAACATCACGGCAAAGCCCTGTACTGAGCTTGTTCCATAAACAAACATCACACCTGCGGCTAATAAAGAAGTGATATTTGCATCCATAATCGTCGTCAAGGCACGCTTGCTTCCCGCTTTGAATGCAGACATGACAGACTTTCCTACTCGTAGCTCTTCTTTTATTCTTTCATATGTAAGAATATTAGCATCAACCGCCATTCCTACCCCTAGAATTAAAGCAGCAATACCCGGTAAAGTAAGAACAGCATTCATTAAATTAAATACTAATAAAACAAGGTATATATAAGCACTTAAAGTAACGACCGCCATAACTCCCATAAAACGATAATAGATAATCATATAGAGGAAAATTAATGCTACGCCTATAAAACCAGCATAAATCGTTTTCTCCATAGCTTGCTCCCCTAAAGAAGCTCCAACAGAGTTCGAGTAAATCTCTTCTAATTGAACAGGCAATGAACCTGCATTCAAGATTTCCGAAATAAAATTCGTCTCTTCTACTGTAAAATTAGGGCCAGTAATTTGAACATCTCTTGAATCAATCACTCTATCAACAGAAGCTGCTGAAAGGAATTTCGGCTCCTCTTTCATCACTTCTTCTTGGTAGGAGTCGACACCTTCTTCAAAATCCAACCAAATCACAAGTAAATTTTCACCTGGAGGTCTTAATCGAATATCATTTGTTACTTCAGCAAATCGTGCTGCATCCTTTAAAGTTAGTGTAACCATCGGATTTCCTGTATTGGGGTCAAATCCGGTACTGGCTCCATTTTGTTGTAAGTCGGTACCATCTAAAAGAATCTCATCATTAACATCACGAAACGTTAATTGTGCTTCTGTAGATAGCATTTCTCTTGCCGTATGCTGATCTTCTACTCCTGCGAGTTGAACACGAATCCGGTCTTCGCCCTCTATTTGAATATTAGGCTCTGATACACCTAACACATTAACACGCTGATTTAGTGCCGATACTGTCGCTGTTAACGCATTTTGGTCAATAACATCCCCATCTACTGCAGGTGTTACTTCATATAAAATTTCAAAGCCCCCTTGTAGGTCTAATCCTAAACTAATATCTTTCGCTACTCCCATAACCGTCTGGCTAATGACCGCAGCAAGTAAGATAATAATTAAGAAAAAAGTTGCAATTGGACCCTTTTTAAATGGACCTTTTTTTGCCATCTCTCTCTAGTACCTCCCTTAAGTAAAATGATGCTCTTTGTTTTTCTACTATAATACCACAGTAAATCGAGAATAAAAAACCAAGTCATAATCACCTGGTTTTTTCCTTTTAAGATTCAAAATCTCGGAACCAATCTGTTGGCTCTTGATAGGACTGAATAGTTAGCCAATTCATATAAATCTGCGGTTTTAATGATAGTAGGTGATTGACAAATTGATTTAAGTGCATAAATTCCTTCGACTTTCTTAATTGGTACATCAGACACTCCCAAACCTCTTGGTCTGTAACGCGTTCATAACCTAATAAATGAAACTCATCAACCTTACTTTGAAGAGCAGGTTCAACCACTTCTCGCCACGCTTCAAATTGCTGCTTTTCCATGCGGAATCACCTCATAAATTAAAAAATGAATACTCATCTCTAGCTATTTGTAAAAAACAACTTGTCATGCTTGCCCCACTACTAAGCATATATATAATAACGCAAAATTTCCATCATTATTTTAGAAAGTAGGTCGAATTATGACAAAGCAAACCTTTTTAAAAGGAGCTTTCATTTTAATAATAGCAAGTCTCATTACTCGAATCCTTGGTTTTGGAAACCGAATTGTTGTTGCTCGAATTATGGGTTCAGAGGGAGTTGGCCTGTATATGATGGCCATTCCTACTATGCTATTAGTCATGAATTTAACTCAGTTCGGTCTACCTGTTGCGATTTCGAAGTTAGTAGCAGAAGCTGAAGCTAATCGTGATCAGAAGCGAGTTAAACGAATCTTAGTCGTTTCTATTAGTATCACCACCATACTAAGCGTCGTGTTTACTACTCTACTCATCATATTTGCACCATTTATTTCAGCAAAGCTTTTAACAGATTCACGAGCTTTTTACCCTTTAATTGCAGTAACACCTATCATTCCAATTGTTGCGGTTTCATCTATAATTAGAGGATATTTTCAAGGAAAACAAAACATGAAGCCTACAGCGATATCACAAGTCATAGAACAAGTGGTTCGTATCACTTTAGTTGCTGTTACAACCACAGCATTTTTACCTTTAGGTGTAGAATATGCTGCAGCAGGTGCGATGATATCCGTTGTCGCAGGAGAATTCATTTCCTTGTTATATATGATTTTTATTTTTAAAGGAAAAAAACCCTTCCGGGTTCGTAAGCAGTTTTTTCAATTCGCAAAGGAAGGCAAAAAAACATTATCCGATTTATTACGAATTGCGATCCCAACTACAGGTAGTCGTATGATCGGCTCAGTATCCTTATTTTTTGAGCCGATTGTGGTGGCGCAAAGCTTAGCCTTAGCAGGTGTTACTACGATTGTAGCAACTAAACAATATGGAGAATTAGCCGGGTTTGCTATTCCTCTATTATTACTACCTACTTTTATCACAACATCCTTATCCGTATCACTCGTTCCAGCAATAAGTGAGGCAGCAGCCCAAAAGCATTATAAGCTCATTCATCACCGCTTAACCCAAGCTATGCGCTTAGCTATGCTTTCAGGTGGTATTTCTATTGTTGTTTTGTACGTATTTGCTCACGAGATTATGACGCTCATGTATAATGCTCCAGAAGTTGCCACATATATTAAAATCATGGCACCCTTCAGTATATTTTTGTATATACAAGGTCCACTTCAAGCTACATTACAAGCATTAGATTTAGCAAAAGCGGCTATGATGAATAGTTTATTTGGAGCTGTCGTAAAAACAGCCGCTATCTTTGCATTAGCGACTAGACCTGAACTTGGCATTATGGGGGCTGCTTTAGCTGTTGTGATTGGCTTTATCCTTGTGACATTATTACATTTCGCTTCTGTTGTAAAGACAGTTGGATTCACCATTGAAGTTCGTTTAGTTTTAAAGGTAATCTTACTTATTTCTGCAACTGCAATGGTTGGAATATTTTGTTCAAATTACTTATATAAATTTGACTTACTATTCATGGATACTTTCATTTCAATAAGCTTAACAACCGCTTTTTATTTGCTTTTTATGATAAGTTTGAAACTCATTCATCGCAGAGAATTAATTCGTCTACCTGTAATAGGAAAGCTTTTTAAATCATAGTCATTACATTTATCTCTCATCTTTTACATCAATAAAAAACGTTTGATCATCTTTTATGGAACAATAGGATATCTTTTTAATATCTTTGTATCCAAGCTTTCTTAGCTGTTGTCTGAGCCACAGAGGTGTTTTGTTCATTTTCTCTAGATGATCATTTTGAATTTTACCATCTAAAATGAGTGGGAGCGGTAACGATACCTTTTTCCCCGAAGCACCACTTTCCTTTTCTTTTTTTATAACGGAAAGCTTACCAGAAGGCTCTAATATAGCAAACTCTACATCGGATAGCTTACTAATTTTATTTTGGCGTAGCTGAATTAGTAAATCATCGAAATTATAGCGTTGCTTTCTCATTTCTTGCTCATCAATTTTGCCTGCATTAATGAGGACTGACGGCTTCCCATCAATTAATTTACGTAGCTTTTCACTTTTCAAGGACAAAAAGGCAAAGATAATTTGAATGACCGATAACAAAACAATGGGAATAATGGAATGAAGCATAGAAGAGGTTTCATCATCTATAGAGATGACAGCAAGCTCGGCAATCATAATGGATACAACAAAATCCAATACAGATAACTGACCGATTTCACGCTTACCCATAAATCGTAATACGATTAAAATAATAAAATAAATAAGCACTGTTCGAATAACTATAGTAGATATGTCCATCGCTAATCTCCTCTACCTCTCCACAACATTTCTGTAATGATTAGTTTTTCCGATTACAGAAAAAGTTTTCATGTAGCTTTTGGAAAATCATATAGAGAATATGACATAAATTACAGATTTTTATTCTTAAAAAATACAAGCCTGAATAAGCTTGTATAAATGGAAGTCTTAGAAGGAGGAAAAAATATGCTAGCAAGATCATATGCCCCTGCCGTTGTTTTTGGATTGTTTACTATTTTTGTTATCGCTATTGTGTTCAGCTTAGTGGCTTCGCTTCTTTTATCAATGACTAATTTAACCGAGCATTCACTTGATTGGCTTATAAAAGTGGTTGCATTTATTGCCATTTTAATGGGTGGAATGGTAGCAGGAGCTAAATCGAAATCAAAAGGATTATTAATCGGTGCTTTAACAACTATCTTATTTACCTTAGTGATTTTTTTAGCTCAATATTTAGGTTATGATCAAGCATTTACGACGGAGCAATATTTATACCATGGAGGCTATTTGTTAGTGGGCGCCTTTGGAGGAATGATAGGTGTTAATTTATTTGGAGAACAGTAAAAAAAGGATTCATTGTGTATGAACACAATGAATCCTTTTAGCATTTAATTAATCAGGATTTACCACATCTCGAATCGCACTGCGGTCGAATGTAAGCTTACGATTATCATTAACTAAGATGACAATTACTTCATCATCTAGTGCATCGATTGTACCATGTAAACCACCAATGGTTACAATTTTATCGCCACGCTTTAAAGCATCGTGCATTTCACGAATTTGTTTTTGTTTCTTTTGTTGTGGTCGAATTAGTAAGAAGTAAAAAATTACAAACATTAACAACAAAGGTATTAAAGTTGCTATCATTTCCATGATTCATTTCCCCCCTTTCAGTTAGTAAACTTCATTATTTATGATTAGAAATTTTTCGCATTTGGTTTATTAAATCCATATTGTTCGAAAAATTCTTCTCTAAAATCTAATAGGCGATCTTCTCTAATGGCTTGTCTTACTTGTTCCATTAAATTTAATAAAAAGTAAAGATTATGGTAAGACGTTAGTCGGAAACCAAACGTTTCTTCACATTTTACTAAATGGCGAATATAAGCTCTACTATAATTTTTACAAACATGACAATCACAGTTTTCATCAAGAGGTCTAAAATCATGAGCATACTTAGCGTTTCTAACGACTAATCGTCCATTACTCGTCATGCACGTTCCATTTCTAGCAATTCTAGTCGGTAACACACAATCAAACATATCGATACCACGTATCGCACCATCAATTAAGGAATCAGGTGAACCTACTCCCATCAAATAGCGAGCTTTGTCTGAAGGTAACAAGGGAGTTGTGAATTCTAAAACACGATTCATCACCTCTTTAGGCTCACCTACAGATAATCCACCTATCGCATAACCAGGGAAATCTAATGATGTAAGGTCTTTCGCACTTTGCTTGCGCAGTTCCTCATATTCTCCACCCTGAACAATCCCGAATAAGCCTTGTTGGTCAGGTCGTTTATGTGCAGACAAACAGCGCTCCGCCCAACGACTAGTTCTTTCCACTGATTGCTTCATATAATCATAATCAGCTGGATATGGAGGACATTCATCAAAAGCCATCATAATATCTGAGCCTAAGGAATTTTGAATGGACATCGCTTCTTCTGGGCTTAAAAATAGCTTTTCACCACTTAAATGATTACGGAAGTGGACACCTTCCTCTTCAATTTTTCGTAAATCGCTTAAACTAAAGACCTGAAAACCTCCTGAGTCTGTTAAGATAGGACGTTTCCAATTCATAAATGAATGAAGGCCTCCTGCTTCTTCAATAATCTTATGACCTGGTCGTAACCAGAGATGGTACGTATTGCTTAGAATGATTTGAGCATTCATATCGTATAAATCTTCAGGACTCATCGTTTTGACTGTCGCAAGCGTACCAACTGGCATAAAAATCGGTGTTTCTATTGTACCATGTGGTGTGTGAACTTTACCAAGACGAGCTCCTGATTGCTTACAAGTTTTTATTAATTCATAGGTGACTGCCGCCATCCGTTGCCGTTCCTCCTTTTAAGCTGCTATAAAAATCACTTTTTGACTTCATTTCCTATATACATCGCATCTCCAAAGCTAAAAAAACGATATTTTTTTTCAACAGCATGATAATAGGCATTCATAATATGCTCTCTTCCAGCGAGTGCACTGACAAGCATCATTAATGTAGATTTAGGTAAATGAAAATTTGTGATTAAAGCATCTAATCCTTTAAATTGAAATCCTGGGTAAATAAAAATGGAAGTCCACCCTGATGTTTCGCAAAATGTTCCGTGCTTTTCCATAATGGTTTCTAAAGTTCGAGCAGAAGTTGTCCCTACTGCAATGATGCGATTTCCGCTTTTTTTTGCTTCGTTAAGTGTTGTAGCAGCTTCGTCATTCATTTGGTAAAATTCAGCATGCATCTCATGGTCTTCAATTTTGTCAACACTAACAGGTCGAAAGGTTCCTAACCCTACATGTAAGGTAACCATAACGACGTTTACACCTTTGCCCTTTATCTCATGAAGAAGCTCTTCTGTAAAATGCAACCCTGCGGTTGGAGCTGCTGCCGAACCTCTATTTTTTGCATACACAGTCTGATATCTTTCTTTATCCTCTAATTGTTCCTTAATATATGGAGGTAAAGGCATTTCACCAAGCTGGTCCAAAACCTCATGGAAAATCCCTTCATATTCCAATCGAAAAACTCTACCTCCGTGCTCTAATTCTTCAAGACACATTGCTTTTAAAAGACCATCACCAAATGTAATTTCAGTTCCCTTTTTTACTCGTTTGGCAGGCTTTACTAAAGTTTCCCATTGATCTTCTTCCATTTGCTTTAAAAGAAGCACTTCCACTTTAGCTCCTGTATCAGCCTTAATACCAAAAAGTCGAGCGGGTAACACTTTTGTATCATTTAAAACTAGACAGTCTCCACTCTGAACATACTCTATAATATCTGAGAAAGTACCGTCTTTAATTTCTCCTGAAACCTTGTCCAACGCAAGCAAACGAGACGCCGTTCTATCATACAGTGGCGTCTGAGCTATTAATTCGTCGGGTAAGGGAAAGTCAAATTGTTCCACATTCATTTTAGTCACCTTTTCTAAACGGTTCAATTGCACATCTTGATAATTTTATCGAACCTGAACGAAATAATCAAGAATTTAACGAAATCGACCTAAAATAAAAAAAATAAGTGACAATAAAACACTAATGACTAAACAAGTTACAATAGGAAAATAAAAAGTAGAGTTCTCACCTTTTATAAGAATATCTCCAGGTAGTTTTCCGAGAGGGATAAATCGACCTATTACTTGCCAAACAATACCTAAAATAATCAGAATAACACCTAAAGTTATAAGTAATTTCGGGAAAAATCCCATTAGCTAGGTAGCTCCCTTTTAAAATGCTGGTAACATAAAGGCGTGACCATTCTGCCCCTTGGTGTTCGTTGGATAAAACCTATTTGTAATAAGTAGGGTTCATATACATCTTCAATCGTTTCCGCTTCCTCCCCTATTGTTGCAGAAATGGTTTCCAATCCGACTGGTCCACCTTTAAAATGGTCCATTATGCCAAAAAGAAATTTATAATCGATATGATCAAGTCCTAATTTATCAACCTGAAGCTCTTCAAGAGCGTGTGTAGATAATGAATACGTGATTACTCCATCCCCTTTTACTTGAGCAAAATCACGAACTCTTCGAAGGAGTCTATTGGCTATTCTTGGAGTACCTCTAGAACGCCTTGCAATTTCTAATGCTGAGGTTGAGTCTAATTCTAATTCTAATACTTTTGCACTTCTCTCCACGATTTCTGAAAGCTCATCGTGATTATAATATTCAAGACGCGCTGTTACCCCAAAACGATCTCTCAATGGTGCAGATAGCATCCCAGCACGAGTTGTAGCACCTACTAAAGTAAAAGGAGGAAGGTCTAGACGAACCGATCGAGCGGTAGGTCCTTTCCCAATGACTATATCTAAACAATAATCCTCCATCGCAGGATAAAGAACCTCTTCAACTGAGCGATTTAAACGGTGAATTTCATCAATAAATAAAACATCGCCTGGTTCAAGTGCCGTTAAAATGGCGGCTAAGTCTCCTGGTCTTTCAATAGCTGGACCGGATGTTGTTCTAATTTGTACATCCATTTCATTAGCTATAATGGTGGAAAGTGTTGTTTTTCCTAGTCCTGGTGGTCCATAAATGAGGACATGATCCAAGCATTCTTGCCTTAATTTTGCTGCTTCGATAAATATCTCTAGGTTTCTTTTTACATCCGTTTGTCCAATGTAGTCTGTTAAATTTAATGGCCGTATTGATGGTTCCGTAAAACTATCTTCTATTTGCTCATTAGCAGAAACCATTCTATCTTCCATATCAAGCACCCCGTTCATTCACTAAACATTTGTTTCTAATTAAAGCCTTAACATGAGTTGCAATGCTTTTCTTATGTATGCATCTGTAGACAAATTTTCTTTTTCTAACTTTGGCCTTACTTTTTTTATTTCTTTTTCTACATAACCTAATGCCCGAAGTGCTTCTTCTGCTTCCTCTAAAGAATCATTGGAGGAAGAAAATGCTAAAGGCTCCGCTGCTAATTGGCCATCTGCTTGAAGAGGAATGTTTATAAAATCTTCTAATTTCCCTTTTAAATCTAAAATCATTTGTCGAGCTGTTTTTTTTCCTACACCAGGAAATTTAACTAAGAAAGCTTCATCTTCTTTCTCGATAGCACCTACTACTTGATCAGGTGCTCCAGAGGCTAATATAGCTAAAGCTCCCTTTGGACCAATACCAGAAACATTTAAAAGTCGTTCAAATAAATTTCTCTCCTTTTTTGTTTGAAAGCCATAAAGACGAATCAAATCCTCTTTTACATAATGATAGGTATAAATTTGAATTTCTTGTTCCAAGCTTCTTTCAAAAACATATGGATTAGGACAAAACAATTGGTACCCTAACCCATTAAAATCAATGACCACATATTGCGTTTCTATATCAACTAATTGACCTTTAACATATTCAATCACAGGTTTACAACTCTCCTCAAGTACGAACGTTTATTTCTATTTTAGCATATAGGAATGAAGGTTGGAATGAAACCTTTAAAAAACTCGCTAATAGGCGATACTCCACCATTAACGAGTCGTTTTAAACCATTATTAGGAAGGCTGTAAATTTCGAAATTCTTTGACCATCTTGTTAAATTGACTTTTGTCTTCTACCTTTATCCCTTGGGCTAATTCCTCTTTTAATTTGCCTTTTAATTTCCTTGTGTCAATCTGAAAAAAGGATTGAATAATTTGCTCATCCTCCGGGAGCCCATCATAAATATGTATTTTTCCATCTTCTGACATACCAAAATAACCATGAATTTGTACGACAGGTGATAGCTCGTTTATTGTTTTTCTAAAAACCATTTCTTCTAGGGATTGTTCAATTAAATCCCAATCTTCATAATAAGCCCAAAAATCTTCCATTGATAAAATAGTCTCATCAATGTATTCTTCTTTTTTTAATCCATCTAGATAAACGGTTTCTAATTTAACTTGCAAGACTTGTGGTGCTAATACTGGTATGTTTTTTTCCTCACTTTTCACTATTATTTGAGATAAAAAAATCATCACAAATACCATAACAAGCAGGAGCAATAGAACGATATACCTTTTTTCTTTTACCCATTTAAGAGTTTGTAGCATCATTATTCACCCATTTCTTGACGATTAAAAAAAGAAACCACTTATGGTAAGGCTTCCCACAAATGGTTTCATTCATTCAATTATTGATTAATTTCTTTAGCGTGAATGTTCAAACGGTCTTTGAATGGCTCGTCCGATATCCGTTACCATATCTTCAATAGTAGACCCAACTTCTTCCATCGCTTCACCATTTCGAATTCTATCATCTACATTTTGAATTCGATTATACATATTACGGTCAGTTACTACATGAACTTCTGAATCTGAAGCTAATTGTTCAACCGTATTTTTAACTTTGTTATGAAGGTCTTGGTTATTTTCGTCTGCTTGGATACCAACGATTATATCGTTATTATGAACAATTACTCGAGCTTTTTCGACACCTTCAATCGAGTTTACGTGCTTAGCAATTTTAGCTGATTCGTTATATCCTTGCTGACTACCAGATTGATTGCTTCGAGCAGAATGATTAGCTCGACCATGTTGATTTTGGCCTCTATGCCCTTTTTCCATATTCATCATACCGTGCTGATTACGATTTGATTGTATACCTACATGTCCTACTCGATTGCCATAAGCTCTTTCTTTAATAACGCCATCGGTATCAACCATTCCTGGTCGATCTCCACCTGTATAACCTCTGCTCCAAAAACCAGTCTGACCACCATATTGTCCAGCAGCTCTGTATCCATTAGAAGAACCATAACCATGTTGTCCTGATTGGTTTGTTCTACCAAACTGTTTTGCACCATAATGGTTATATCCATTAGCACGAGTTTGTCTTTGCTGTGTGTTACCATATCGGTCATCATCTGTAAACATGTCTGTTACAGGACCTTGACCTCTCATATTTCGATGATTACTTGAGCGCATATCTTCAGAATGCATCCCAGATGGAGCATAGCCTCGATTGTAATCTTGGGCTTGATTATTATCTGTTCCACCACAAGCAGCTAAGCTACTTACTATCATTAAAGTTGATGCAAATGACAAAGCAAATTTTTTCATATTTGAAAGCCCCCCTTTCAATATTATCTTGGCTTTTTTAGCTTGCTTTTAATCTGTTACATCTTGAATTGAGTTCCGTTAATTTCCTTTTTAAAAAATCTTTAAAAAGACGTGGATTGTCTGAAATTTTATGTTCCTTAAGCAAAAAGCATCTTAAAGCTTTGAACAAACTAAGAAAGAGATTTTTTATATTTACCTTTTATAAAGAATTTCCCATTAATAACACAAAAAAGTGAAATGGATTCTTTTCCATTTCACTTTTTTCATATTAAAAGCTTATGTTCCAATTTCATTACCATTAATCTTCGTAATCGTCCTGCTCATTATAATGATTTAATTGTTCTTTTGGCTGCATAGGCTGAGCAAGTTTATAAGGAGTGCCATTCGAATGAAATCTTTGCTGACGATTTCGCATCATGTTTTGTGGTTGAAATGGCATCATTCCTTGCTGACCTGGCATTGGTGTCATCCCATTTTGCCACGGCATTCCTTCCTGCTGTCCAGGCATTGGCATCATCCCATTTTGCCACGGCATTACTTCCTGCTGTCCAGGCATTGGCATCATCCCATTTTGCCACGGCATTCCTTCCTGCTGTCCAGGCATTGGCATCATCCCATTTTGCCACGGCATTCCTTCCTGCTGTCCGGGCATTGGCATCATCCCGTTTTGCCACGGCATTCCTTCCTGCTGTCCAGGCATTGGCATCATCCCGTTTTGCCACGGCATTCCTTCCTGCTGTCCAGGCATTGGCATCTTTCCGTTTTGCCACGGCATTCCTTCCTGCTGTCCAGGCATTGGCATCATCCCATTTTGCCACGGCATTCCTTCCTGCTGTCCAGGCATTGGCATCATCCCATTTTGCCACGGCATCTCCTGCTCACCATTAGATAAGGAATCCTGCCACATATTCGCATGCTCGCCATGATGTTCTGGTGACCAGTTCTTTATCCCTTCATCTGACTGAAATTGACCATAGGATTGAACAGAATGATGGTTATCCCAGCCTGGCATATTCAACCCCTGCATATGACCATGTTGATGGTTTTGTGCAAAATTTGACTGATATGCTATTGGGTGCTGTGGATAGCCACAATTGGCACAACCAGGCATGACAGGACTAATAGGATAAATATGCTGAGGCGGACAATGTTCAATCGGTTGCGGACTACATTCCATTTGTGGCTTTGCTTGTTCCATCGCAACTGGTTGTTGAACAGGCTTAGGCATTGGTTGCTTTTTAGGTGCTATCGGCTGCTCTTTTTGAATCTGTACTTTAGGCTGTTCTTTTTTTACTGTTTCTTTTACTTGGACTTTTGGCTGTTCTTTTACTTTTTTAGGTTTTGGATTATATAAATAAACATTCATATTCGTTTCATAATTTTTATGGGTATCAGGCTGAATGTGTGGCTGTGGTGGTGGCGGCATCATTGGCATTTGTTGAATCGGCATAACAGGCTGTTCCTTTACAACAGGTTGCTCTTTAACAGGCTGTTCTTTTACAGATTGTTTAGCAATCGGTGCTTCTTTCTTTACAGGGACACTGCCTGTTGGAATTTTTATTTTCATTCCAGGCATTATAACATCAGGATTAGATAATTGACTGTTAGCTGCTTTTAACTCTTCAAAGGAAACCCCATGCTTTTGGGCTATTTTCCAAAGTGACTCTCCTTTTTGGACAATATGAATTTTCACGTTTATACTCCCTCCTCTTACCATTCATTACATTGTATGAGTCGATAGGCATCTTGACACTGTAAAAACGCCCAATTTATCAGTAAAGTAAATTGAAGCGATTCTTCCTTTGCCAAAATGTATGTGAAAGCAACTATTTTTAGACCATTGTACGAACCTATTGTTTTCAGCTTTTTTCTTCCTAGATTAAAAACGCTACTTTTTGTTTTAAAACGAGAACTTATTTTACATCTAATTCAAGTGATGTTATAGAAAGCGACAGAGAAAAAAATCATAAATAAGGTACTCGGTAATGAAAGCTGCTTTAGCTGTTCGTTCCTCCATAACACTTTGTTGCCAAACTATTTTTTTAAGTGGATTTCAGAATATCCACCTCATCCCACTGGAACTCCGTGAATTATGTAGTTAAGTTAAGTCATTGACATAGAGGTTCTTTACATTCAATAGACCCCCTTCTTTTCAAAAGAAGGAGGACTTGTTACTGTATGTGAGTGAATTTCATAAATGCTCTATAAACGCATAAAACCGAACGTTTCTTATAAAATATGATTTAAACGTTTGCGAATGAATTTCTTGATTGTAACGGTAAGTAGTGACTCCCGAATGATCAGCGCAGTCTGAAGATCCACTCTGGCGAAGCTCTGCGTAGTTAGAGTTAGCTGAAGACAAGCCCTTGGGAAAGCATCTACCTAAAGTGGAAATCAAAAACCTAACCGTCTAAGAATATGAATGATGAAGTGGGTTTAAGTGAATAAAACGACCATTCATTATGAAAATGTACTGAATGTTTCTGAACTCACTCGATGATTGTAACGGTAGGTAGTGACTCCCTAAGGATCAGCGCAGTCTGAAGATCCACTCTGGCGAAGCTCTGCGTAGTTAGAGTTAGCTGAAGACAAGCCCTTGGGAAAGCATCTACCTAAAGTGAAAATCATAAAAACTAATCGTTCGATTTTCATCATAAGATATGAATGATGAAATTGATTCATGTGTATAAAGCTACTTTTTTATTTCCTATTTAACATTCTTTCAAGTGCCAATACGGCATTTTGAGTTGTTTCTTCGTCAACAAAAATTTGATAATTTAAATGTCCAGATTCTAACTCTTCTAATGACCATAATAAGTGATCTAAGTCAATTCTATTCATTGTTAAACAAGCACACATAGTAGGATTTAGAGATACAATAGATAGTTCAGGGTGACTCTTTGCTAGACGCTTCACTAAGTTCATCTCTGTTCCTATAGCCCAAGATGTACCAGGTTCTGCTTTTTTTATTTTCTCAATAATATAATGGGTAGAGCCATTATAGTCAGCAGCTTGCACGACTTCATGAGTACACTCTGGATGTACTAATACCTTTGTCTCTGGGTGATTCTGGCGGAAATTTTCAATTTGTTGAACCGTAAACTTTTCATGAACTGAGCAATGGCCTTTCCAAAGTATCACTTTAATTTGCTCCAATGGCAGACTCTCGTTATAAATTAACTTCTCCTCATTAGGATCCCAAATAGCCATTTCATCTAGTTCAATTCCTAACGAAAAAGCCGTATTTCTGCCTAGATGTTGATCAGGTAAAAATAACAGTCTTTCCTTTTGAGTCATGGCCCATTCAACCATTTTGACTGCATTAGATGAAGTCACCGTAGCACCCCCATGCTTTCCGCAAAAGGCTTTAATAGCAGCAGTACTATTTACATATGTTAAAGGTATAATCGTATCTGAAAAAATATTTTGTAGCTTTCCCCATGCTGTTTCTGTTTGGTTAATATTAGCCATGTCTGCCATCGAGCAGCCAGCTTTTAAATCTGGAAGTATCACTTTTTGATTAAAGCTTGTTAACATGTCTGCCGTTTCTGCCATAAAATGAACTCCACAGAACACAATATAATCCGCCTTCTTATTATCAGCAGATAATTGTGCCAACTGTAAAGAATCACCTGTTACATTAGCAAACTGAATGACTTCATCTCGTTGATAGTGATGACCTGGAATAAATAATTTCTCACCAAATTTTTCTTTTATCGAAGTAATTCTTCTAACCTTCTCCTCTGTAGACATTTGTCTATATTTCTCTGGGAGCCTTTTAAATGTAGTCATTTCTTGTAATAAGCTAGCCATGATTATTCCCCCTTAACTAACATGCTAAAATCTATAGATGTAATAGAATGAGTTAAAAAACCTAAGGAAATGTAGTCAACTCCACAGCCTCTGAACTCAACAATATTCTTATAATTTATCCCACCAGAAGCCTCCGTTACGATTTCACTTGGCACTAGTTGGATTTGCTCTTGAATGTCATTTGGTGAATAGTTATCAAACATGATAACATCCGGTTTTTCTTCAATAGCCTCTATTAATTGTTTCTGATTGGTTATTTCGACTTCTATTTTGGCGATATGTCCTGTTTTAGATTTTACAGCCGATATCGCCTCTTTTATTCCTCCATATGCTTCTATATGATTTTCTTTTAATAAAATACTGTGATTGAGACTAGTGCGATGATTATAGCCTCCACCACATTTAACAGCATATTTTTCCAACATTCTTAAACCAGGTGTGGTTTTTCTTGTATCACATATTCGTATAGAAGAATCTTGAAGATTTTTAATCACTTGATAAGTCATCGTCGCTATACCTGAGAGACGTTGAATCACATTTAAAATGACTCGTTCTCCTAAAAGAATTTGATCGACAGGCCCGACAACAGTAGCTATTTTTTGACCCTTCTCAAAAATTTCTCCATCCTCGAAATCAATTTCTGTTTTTAGCTCTGGATTTAAGAGGCTATATCCTTCAGTAATGATTTCTTTTCCTACAAAAATTCCTTTTTCTTTTGCGATTATTTCCGCTGTTTTTATTTGATTTTGAGGTAAAGCCATGCTTGTTAAATCACCATCACCGATATCCTCATTAAAAAATTCACCTAACTGATTCCTTAATTTGATGCGATTCATCTTGTTCTCCCCTAGCCTGTATTTTTTCTATTTTCGCTTCGTTCATTTCATTCTCTCTTTTCCATATAATTGAGGTTTTCGTCCAATCTGGATCACTATTAAGATAATCGTCACGGAAGTGTCCTCCCCGACTTTCCTTTCTTAATAAAGCAGATTCCGTGATCAGAAAAGCAAGCTGTAAAAGATGGATGGTTTCTAAATGTTCTCTAGTATGAATCATATAATCAGTAGGCTTATTTAATAGTGATTCATATGGTCTAAGCTTACTTAGCATGATTTCTAAACTTTCTTTTGTTCGAAAAATTCCTACGTACTTACTCATCCAAGCTTGAATTTGGCTTTTGTTAAGCCACATCACCTGGTTTTCTAAATCTCTTCCAAAAAAGTTAGTTTCTATTTTTATTCCACTAATGAAATCTCTTCTGTTTCTTATGTGATTTGCTATTTTATTTGAGAAAACAAGGCCTTCTAATAATGAATTACTTGCTAAGCGATTTGCACCATGAACTCCGGTGCAGGCGACTTCTCCTACGGCGTACAATCGATTTAACGTGGTATTGCCATTACTATTAACCTGAATTCCCCCATTAAAAAAATGGGCACCTGGACGTACCTCAAGTAATCCAGACTCAATTTGTATGTTTGCTTTTTCACATAGTTTTGTAATAGAAGGAAAGCGTGCTCTAAAATTTTCGATCGAAGTAATATCCAAATACACTTTTTCTCCATTTATGTTTTGGTGGTGAATAGCACGACTAACCACATCTCTAGAGGCTAAATCCTTCTGTGGATGATTAGACATTAGTGGAATACCATTTGCTGTTACTAATACTCCACCTTCTCCACGAACAGCTTCACTTACTAAGCCAAGAGGTTTTCCTTCCTTCATCAAAACAGTAGGATGAAATTGAACAAATTCTAAATCTTTTAATTGTGCACCTGCCTGATAAGCGAGTACCATGCCATCACCAGTTGCCTCTTGACAATTTGAGGTATTTTCATAAATTTGTCCTGCTCCACCACTCGCTATGATCGTGTAGTCAGCATAAATTAATTCTTTATTCGTTTTGACCCCAATTATTTCTTGATTTCGCTTCAATAATTGAACGGCTAAAGTGTCTTCTTTTATCGTAATTCGATTTTGAACCATTACCATCATTTGTTTTATAATCTCTTTACCGGTTTGGTCCCCATTAATATGAACGATTCTTCTTTTTTGATGAGCTCCCTCCATTCCTAATAAAATTTGATTTTGTTCATTTGTATCGAATTTCACTCCTATTTTCATTAACTGCGCTATTATATTTGGACCTTGCTTAACCATTTCCTCTACATTTGCTTCGTCATGATGCCCATATCCTGCTTTTAATGTGTCAGTGAAATGATGGTGCCAATGATCATTTCGATCAATAGCTGCCGCAATTCCTCCTTGAGCTAAATAAGAATTTGATTTTTTAAGCTTTGACTTTGTGATTAAAATCACATGACAAAAATCTGCTAATAAATGGGCAGTCATAAGTCCTGCAATTCCACTACCAATAATAATGACTCCTGCTTTTTTTGACATGATTTGCACTCCTTCAAATAGTTTACAGTTGTCTTGTCACCTATCTTTACATAAAATAAGAATAATAACAACTATTTTTTTATTAAGGTAAAGGCAGGAGATTTTATGATATTTTTTGATTATAGCTCTACAACTCCCATGTCCGAGAAAGCACTATCTACCTATCAGTTGGCTGCCAGCCAATATTTCGGGAACAGTCGTAGTATTCATCAATTTGGACAAGAGGCAGAAGCAATGCTACAACTAGCTAGAGAAACGATCGGAGATGCACTCAATATTAGGGAACAAGAATTATTTTTCACAGGCTGTGGAACGGAAGCTAATTTTTTAATTATTACAGGTCTTGCTAAAGCTCAAAAACTAAAAGGAAATCATATACTTTCCATTGAATCTGAACATCACTCCGTTAAACAATCTTTACACTATTTAAAGGAGCAAGGTTTTGATATTACGTATGTTCCTCTCGATTCAAATGGGAAAATATCCATAGAAGCACTGATCGACTCTATAAAAGAAGAGACCATATTGGCAACTTTTGCCCATGCTAGCAGTGAGCTAGGAACCATTCAAGATTTAGAAATCATTTCTAACATCTTAAAGGAAAATGATATACTGTTTCATAGCGACTGCGTCCAAAGTTTTGGAAAAATAAAAATACCGATACATTTTCTTGATGCATGTACGATTTCTGCCCATAAAATTTATGGACCAAAGGGCTGTGGGGCTGCCTATATCTCTTCTTCAACCCCTTATCAATCCTTTTTACGAGGAACTAGTCACGAAAATGGTTTTAGGGCAGGTACGGTAGATGTTCCAGCTATTATGGCTTTTGCTGTAGCTGTTGAGGAAATTATGAAGCAACAACCACAGGAGCAAGAAAGATTAACAAAGTTGCGTTTAAAAGTTGTAAATAGCTTAAAGCATGATTCTCTCTTTTATTTTGAAGGAGATGCTATAAATAGGCTTCCTTTTCATTTAGCTTTACGAAGAAAAGGAATGGAAGGTCAGTTTTTGATGCTAGAATGTCAAAAGAAAGGGCTTCTTATTGCAACAGGCTCCGCATGTAGAGCTGGATTATCAGAACCGCCAGCTTCTATGTTAGCTATCGGGAGAACAAGCTCAGAAGCACATGAATATGTAAGAATTACATTTGGAAAGCACACAACTGAGGAAGATATTGAAATTTTAATAAAGCAGTTAATTCATATCTCAAATGAATTTAAGGAGGGCTATTGTGGACAAATCGAAAAAACTCCTCGGTGAAAATCGACGTCAAATGATTATAAAGTGGTTAAAAGAAAGTTTAATTCCTTTGACTGGCACGGAGCTTTCTAAAAGAACGAATGTGAGCAGACAAGTAATAGTCCAAGACATTTCTATTCTAAAAGCAAAAAATTATCCTATCTTGGCTACAGCACAAGGTTATTTATTGTACCAAAATGAAGAACCTAAAACTTTTAGTAAAATGGTCGCCTGCTGCCATACACCTGAAGAAACCAAAGAAGAACTTTTTATACTAGTAGACCATGGAGTGATGGTGAAAGACGTAACCGTTGAACACCCTATTTATGGGGAAATCACAGCGTCACTGCGTTTATCTTCTAGACATGATGTTGAACAATTTTGTGATAAGTTACAAAAAACAAATGCTTCACTTCTTTCTGATTTAACGAAAGGAGTACATTTGCACACATTAGAAGCATCTACTGAAGAAGCTCTTTTACAGGCCATTCAAGGATTGAATGAACATGGGTTTCTTCTAATAGAGGATTAAGTCCAATTAGACAAAAAACGACGAAATGACTATTAACCATTCCGTCGTTTTTAATTACTTTATGAACTAGCTTGTTGTGTTTCCACCATTTTAGTTAATGAAAAGCTTTCATAACTTCCTAAAATATCGACCCCGCAGCCGAGTGTTTCTAGCTCAGCTACAACGCCTGGTATTAAAACTTCATCCACCAATTGATCTACTTCAATAATAAAGAAATAATTTCCTAAGCCTGTTTTTGTAGGTCGTGACTCAATTTTAGATAAATTCAATCGTCTCCAAGCGAATGCAGATAGAACTTGATGAAGGGCACCAGAGTAATCGGAAGGAAGAGTGACCATCAAAGTTGTTTTATCACTTATTTTGTAAGGACCTTTGACTTCGTGTTTATTTTGCTGCTTTGCTAAAATGAGAAATCTTGTTCGATTATGTTCAAAATCATGAATATTTCTTTCTAGAATATTCAAATCATATTCAGTTGCTGCTAACTCATTTCCAATACCGACCACTGCCTCCTCTGGATGGTCTGCTATCCACTTTGCAGCAGTGGCAGTCGAGTTCATATATTCAAACTCAATATTTGGATATCTTAACTGTAAATAATCATGACATTGAGCAATTGCGTGCGCATGAGAAATCACTTTTTTAGGCTCAAAATTCAAATGACTTTGCTGTTTATTTTGAAACAAATGCTGGGCCACTGGTACCGTTATACTTCCGATTATAGGAAGTCGTTTCTTATGAATTAAATAATCCAATGTTAAATTGACAGAACCTTCTATTGCATTTTCTATAGGCACAACAGCAATATCAGCTTCACCAGCACTTACAGCATCCATACATCCTGGTATTGTCTGAAAGGGAATATGGTCGAATTGCTGAAATACAGCTTTTGCTGCCATTTCTGTGAATGTTCCTTTCGGCCCTAAGAATGCTACCTTTACCACAATATTCTCTCCTTTTATGAACCCGATCCAACAAGCTCTACTTTTTCTACTGCTTCTAGTTGTTCAATTTTCAGTTTTAATTGATTTAAATCACTTTCCATTGAGGAAGTATTAATCGACAAAGTAATATGGGCCCTTCCTTGCAAAGGGATCGATTGATTAATCGTTAATACATTTGCACCAGATTCAGCAATTATACTTAATAACTGTGATAATGAACCAGAGCGGTCAACTAAATTCAAGGATAACGTAATAATTTTTTCTTTCATCATTGTATGAAAAGGAAAAATTCCGTCTTTATATTTATAATAAGCACTTCGACTTAATCCAACATGATGGACGGCTTCATTAATTTTTTTTATTTTCCCCGACTCTAGTAAAGATTTAACCTCAAGTGTTTTTTGCATAGCATCTGTTAATATATCCTCACGAACAAGAAAAAATTGCTTTTCTGACATATATATTCCCCTCGCCCTTTTACCCATTATCTTCATAAATTGTTGTCAAGATGTCTGAATATAAAGTAAATGTTCTTACTATTATAGAATTGAGTTTTCATTTTGACAACCATATTAAGAAAAAATGTCTAAATGAGAGAGACTTTTGTACATTTCTGATTGACAATTTTAAATAGAGCAAAAAACAAAAGGAGGCAATGACTGCACCATGCCTCCTACCATCATTTGATTTTATTCAATAAATTCAAACTCAAATTTCATAATTCGGACTAAATCTCCGTCTTTTGCTCCTTTTTCTCTCAATGCCTCATCTACACCCATACCGCGCATTTGCCTAGCGAAACGTTTAACCGATTCATCCCTTGAGAAGTCGGTCATCTTAAAGAGGCGCTCAAGCTCTGCTCCTGATAATTCAAACGCACCATCACTAGCTCTTGTTATAATAAATGGTGTTTCCTTTTTCTCATGACGATAAACCACTCTAGCTTCTTCTGTTTCTTCATGTAAAGGAAATTCTGGTGTTTCTTCTATTTTATCGGCTATTGAAAGCAATAATTCACGAATTCCTTGCTTTGTAACAGCTGATAGTGGGAAAATTTGTATATCCTCATTTAGTTGTTCCTTAAACTTATTTAAGTTATCAGCAGCATCCGGCATATCCATTTTGTTAGCCACAACTAATTGAGGACGTTCTAACAAACGCAAATTATATTGCTTTAACTCTTCATTGATTTTTTGATAATCATCGAAAGGATCTCGTCCCTCTAAACCAGACATATCTATAACGTGAACAATTACTCTTGTTCTTTCAATATGTCTCAAAAATTGATGACCTAAACCGACCCCTTGGTGAGCCCCTTCAATTAACCCTGGAAGATCCGCCATTACAAAGCTTCGATGGTCATCTGTTTCGACGACTCCCAAATTAGGAGTGATCGTTGTAAAATGATATTCTGCAATTTTAGGCTTTGCTGCTGAAACGATAGAAAGCAGTGTAGATTTACCTACACTTGGAAAGCCTACTAAACCGACATCCGCTAGCACCTTAAGTTCAAGCACCACTTCTCTTTCCTGACCAGGCTCACCGTTTTCTGCGATTTCTGGAGCTGGATTTACAGGGGTAGCGAAACGAATATTACCTCTTCCGCCACGACCTCCTTTTGCGATGACGGCTCGTTGCCCATGAGTCGTTAAATCTGCTAGGACTTGTCCTGTCGTCTCATCCATTACTGTAGTACCTGGAGGTACCTTTACGATCATATCTTGAGAATTTTTGCCGTGTTGACTTTTAGAGCGCCCATGCTCTCCTCTTGTAGCTTTAAAATGACGATTATAACGAAAGTCCATTAAGGTTCTAAGTCCTTCCTCTACCTCAAAGACTACACTTGCTCCTCTTCCTCCGTCGCCACCAGCAGGACCTCCGTCCGGCACGTATTTTTCACGACGATAAGCGACCATACCATTCCCACCGTCTCCACCTTTCACATACACCTTAACTTTATCTACAAACATTTCAATTCACCTCAATTTAATTCTACACTTGCTTTTAAGAAGCAAGTATCTTTTCCCCATTCTACTTCAGTATTTATGGGGACCTGTAAGCTTAAAAATTCTTCTAACTGTTTTTCCTCTATTTTTAACTGTCCTTCAAAATCAAATAACAGCTCACATTCATAATTTTTCAAAATAAAAGTAAGTAATAATTGATTTTCTGTCGTCCAAACGGAATTAGAATTGAATAGAGATAAAACTTGAAAACAAATGACCTCTAAGGAGTTTTCGTACGCTTGTAAATCTCTTTCATCTCCAATTACATTCACTTCAAGCTTCATTTTGTTATTTTGCCAATTATACGTTAATAAATGAGTGGCTAGCCGAGGAATTCCTAAATTCGATAATTTAGACGCATTAACAGACTGTTGAACACTCTGACTTATAATTTCATCAATTCGATCGTATTTTTTTAAAGCTAGGTTTGATTTTATTAACTGCAAAACATTCAGCCAATCATGACGACTATGACGAAGTGCCTCCAAGATTTCATTATTTTTCGCCATTCACTTTTTCTCCTCGCCGTTTTAGTGAATACATTTACTAGACTTTTATCATATCATAATTTGAAACAGAAAGTTCATTCATCCTTTTTTTTCATAAAAAAATGACTAGACCAACAAAAAAAGGTAGGCAATCAGCAGTTCGATTCCTACCTTTTAACATCTATTGATACGACTTAAGGATAGCAGCAGCCGCATACTCTCCTTGATCAATACAATCTGGTAATCCCACACCATCAATACCGGCACCTACTATGTATAAACCAGGAAAATTCCTACTTAAATCATCCTTGAGCTTTTCGATTTTATACGGATGTCCCACATAATATTGTGGCATTCCATTTTTCCACCTTGTTACATAAGAAAATAGAGGTTGAGCTTTTATATCGATAACCTGATTCAAATTCTTTAACACCGTCTGAACAATTTCGTCATCTGATTGGTCTACGATTTCAGATTCTCCAGCTTTTCCTACATAACTACGTAATAAAGTATAACCTTTAGGTGTTGTATGTGGCCACTTTTTATCAGTCCATGTACAGGCAGTAATATTTACATCATTCTTTCTTGATACGACAAAGCCTGTCCCTTCATAGGGATTTTTTACATCTTCTTTCTTAAAGGCAAGTGCAACAGTAGCAGCCGATGATGAATCCATTTTTCTTAAATAATCAAATTCCTTATAAGAATTCAACATTTGACCACTAACCTGCGGAGGTGTTGTGATGATAATATGCTCATAATAGAGTCGCCTTCCATCCTTCATCACCATTTCATAGTCATTTTTTCGTTTTGTTATATTTTGAACGGAATGCTGTAGCTTTATTTTAGATTCTGGTAACCTTCGTACAATAGCATCTACAAAAGACTCTAATCCTCTTTTAAAAGTAAGAAAAGCTCCATTTTTTTTCATTTTTTCACCTGAAAGAGCTTTTTGTTGTTTTTGATTTTGTAAGGTACCTTTTATAAGACTACGATGCGATTTTTCTAGCTGCTGAAATTGAGGGTAGGTTGCCTTTAAGCTCAATTTATCCATATCTCCAGCATAAATACCTGATAACAAAGGTTCAATCAGTGATTCAACCGCCTCATTACCTAATCTCTTTCTGAAAAATGAACCAGCTGATACATCGACCTCCTCCTGAGTAGAAGTAGGTAGAATAAAGTCTTTTAAGATACTCAATTTACCGAATGGACTTAATAATGGACTGGAAATAAATGCATTAAAGTCCGTCGGAATCCCCATTACAGAACCCTTTGGAATAGGATGTAATTGATTTTTTTTCATAATATAAGCTTGTCCGGTTTCATTGAAAACAAGCTCATCTGCTAAACCAACCTCATCTGCTAATCTTGACATGCTTTTTTTTCTAGCTAAAAATGAATCTGGTCCTTTTTCAATAACAAATCCTTTCGTTTGTACCGTTTGAATTTTCCCACCTAGTCTGTCAGTCGATTCAAACAAATCATAATCCAAGTCTTGCCCCTCATCTATAAAGGATTGTAATTTGAATGCTGCAGCGAGTCCTGTTAATCCACCACCGATAATGGCTACTTTCCTCTTTGCATTCATTTATTTAGACTCCGCTAATTTCTTTTGAATAACCGTTGCTAAGCACTCAATAAACTCAGGCTTGCTATTAGGCATTTCTGGTCTATAATAGTCAATCCCTAATTCGTCTGTCACCACTTTACATTCATAATCATTATCAAAAAGAACTTCTAAATGATCGGCAACAAAACCAACAGGACAATAGACGATTGAGGTGTATCCATGATTTTCAAATAACGTACGAGTCAAGTCTTGAACATCTGGGCCTAGCCAAGGTTCAGGAGTATTCCCTTCACTTTGCCAGCCGATTTCATATTGATTAATTCCGGCTTCTTTTGCAATCAACTCTGCTGTTTCTCTTAGCTGTTCAGGGTACGGATCTCCATTTTGTAAAATCTTCTCAGGGAGACTATGAGCAGAAAAAATCACACAGCTTTTTTCTGGATTAGATATTTGCTCCATTGTCTTCTTAATTTGATTACTCCAATATTGAATAAATTTTGGCTCTTTATACCAGCTTTCCACACTTTGTATCGTCGGTCCATTGATTTTTTCAGATTCTTCTTTTGCTCGTCCATTGTAGGACTTCACACTAAAGGTTGAAAAATGAGGAGCTAGAACAATACTGACTGCTTCTTCAATTCCGTCCTCTTTCATCTTCGTCACTGCATCTTCAATAAAAGGATCGATATGCTTAAGCCCTAAATAAGCTTTGAATTCTCGGTCTTCTACCACTTCATTTAAAAAGCTCTCTAATTTTGATGCTTGATCTTCAGTGATTTTCGCTAAAGGACTAATTCCCCCTATTGCTTCATAACGATTGGTTAAATCTTCCAATGCTTCTTCTGAAGGCTTTCTTCCATGTCTAATATGCGTATAGTATGGCTCTATTTCCTCTTTTGACCTAGGAGTTCCATAAGCCATTACTAATAATCCCGTTTTTTTCTTCATCATTTTCATCTCCTTATAATGAAACTATTGCATTATCTATTGGTAGAATAATCATGAATAAAAGCAGTTAATCTTTTTAAGGTTTCCGGCTTCACTTCAGGTACAACACCATGCCCCAGGTTAAAAATAAAGGACGAGGATTTCATACCTTGTTCTAATATTTGCTTTGTTTTTTCCTCGATAACGGACCAACTTGATAATAAGACGGCTGGATCTAAATTGCCTTGAACTGTTTTCTGAATTCCACGTTCTCTCGCCTCTTCAACAGACAATCTCCAATCAAGTCCGACTACATCAACCGGAAGCTCATTCCACTCATTAGCCAAATGACTAGCACCAACACCAAAAGTAATTAAAGGTACTTGTTCTTTCTTTAATTCTGTAAAAATTTTATTCATAATTGGCTTTACATACACTCTATAATCGGCAACATTTAATGCCCCTACCCAAGAATCAAATATTTGAATAGCCTGTGCCCCTGCTTGTACTTGTGCTTTTACATAAGTAATGACCATTTCAGCCAATTTATCCATTAATAAGAACCAAGCTTCAGTATCACTGTACATAAAAGCCTTTACCTTATTATAGTTCTTTGATGGACCTCCTTCGATCATATAGCTAGCTAAAGTAAATGGAGCTCCACTAAATCCAATTAAAGGCACTTCTAATTGCTGGCGAAGTAACTTAATCGTATCTAGAACATAAGGAATATCTTGGTCTGGTGTAAGCTGACCTAATCTTTCTACATCCACTTTTGTCGAAATCGGATTATCTATCACAGGACCAATTCCTGTTTTAATTTCTACATCTACACCGATGTAAGGAAGTGGTGTCATTATATCTTTATATAAAATAGCAGCATCATTATTATATTGGTCGACCGGTAATTTCGTAATATATGCGCACAATTCTGGATCATGAGTGATTTCGAATAACGAGTATTTCTCTTTTACTTTACGATATTCAGGTTGTGACCTCCCTGCTTGTCTCATATACCAAACAGGTACATGGTTATGCGACTGTCCATAACATGCCTTTATAAAAGTATCATTAAAATTCTTCTTCAACGTAAGCACCTTCCCTTTTAACACTTATATGTATAAATCATCAATACCAACTATAAAGAACCTCTATATTAAACGATTTTGCCCAAGTATAACTATAAAGTTATCCGCTTAAGTTGTATAGTCTTTTGGAAATCTGTCATAAATTCGTTCGTTTTTAGTTATTATTAAATTGTAATGATTATTAATAAAGATTTTATCGCTTTTTTTAATCTATGTAAAATCATTTCACATAAAGAAAGAGAAGCGCCATGGGTTTTGTTACAATTTTTAGTAAGAGATCCTAATATCATAATCTAAAAGGAGTTATTATATGATTAGTGACTTAGCTCTACCTTTTCAGCCCTCTGATTTATCTCCTCATTTCCAACCTATTATTGGGTCTGATCAACAATCAATTGTCGGCTATGAGGTGCTTGGTCGATTAATGAAAAATGAAAAGTATACTAGCTTAGGGTCTTTCTTTCATAATGAAAAAGTCTCTTTAAAGGATAAACAATTTGTTGACAATACCATTCGCACAAAAGCTTTATCAAAAATACGTGAACAAAACCAGAAGAAACTATCCTATTTTTTTAATTTAGACCCTACATTTTTTTCAGCAGAAGACGACCAAAATTTTTACTTAGAGATTAAACAATTGCTGGATCAGGAATACCTATTAGGCGAGCAAATAGTCTTAGAAATTACGGAATCAAATTTTATGAACAATCGCGCTCATTTTTTAGAACAGTTAAATAAGTATCGAGCTCTCGGGTGCAAAATAGCTGTAGATGATTTAGGAACAGGCTACAGCAATCTTGAGAGAATTGCCTTTATTCAACCTGATATACTAAAAGTAGATATGCTCTTAGTTCAAAAAAGTGAATATTCCCAGGCGCATTTAGATGTTCTGTATGCATTATCTATGCTATCTCAAAAATCAGGCGCTCAGCTTTTATTTGAAGGTATAGAAACAGAGCAAATGCTTAAAAATGCTTGGAGAAATGGCGCTCAGTATTATCAAGGCTTTTATTTTTCAAAACCAAAGCCAACAATGATAAGCTCCATCTCAATAAAAAATGAGACAACGAACGCATTAGAGCAAATGATTTTCCTTGAGCTTTTACAATTAAAAAAGCTCTATCAGTTCGAAGAGCAACTAAATTTAATGTTTGATTACTTACTGCAAGATTTTCATAAAATGCTAGATCATGAGCAATTTTTATTATCTTTAAGAAATCAAATTCCTCCATATTGCTTCCGCTTATATATTTGTAACGAATTTGGTTATCAACTATCTAAAAACCACACTCGAAAAATGAATAAAGCTTGGCAGGCCATCACTCATACACAGCAAAAAAACTGGAGCTGGCGACCCTATTTCTTAAAAAATATCGTTCAAATGAAGAGGATGAGTTCTGGGTTAATTTCTGATAAATACTTAGATATAGAATATCATCAATCTATTTATACTTTTTCTTATCCACTACCGGATGATACATTTTTGTTTATTGATATTAGTTTAGAGATGTAAATTCTTTCTTCTTATTCATTTTACCCAATTACATGAATTCAAAACGATTCAAGGCACATAAAAAAACTTCTGACCAAGTTAGCAGACATTTGTTATAATGGAATTATTTGGCGTCATATATGAATACTTTGAATTCTACTACATACAAGACTTCTTTTTTTACTCTATTTTTTTAAGTGAATCCATTTCATTATTACTATCTGATAATGAAAACCGAACGATTAGGTTTTGATTTCCACTTTAGGTAGATGCTTTCCCAAGGGCTTGTCTTCAGCTAACTCCGACTACGCAGAGCTTCGTCAGAGTGGATCTTCAAACGGCGCTCTTCCTTTGGGAGTCACTACCTACCGTTACAATCAACGAGTGAATTTGCAAACATTCGCCTTTTTATAAAAACGAGCGGTTGGGTTTTTGATTTCCACTTTAGGTAGATGCTTTCCCAAGGGCTTGTCCTCAGCTAACTCTGACTACGCTGAGCTTCGTCAGAGTGGATCTTCACACTGCGCTCATCCTTTGGGAGTCACTACCTACCGTTTCAATCAACGTGTGAATTCGCAAACATTCAGTACATTTTTATAATGGAAATCGAGCGGTTAGGTTTTGATTTCCACTTTAGGTAGATGCTTTCCCAAGGGCTTGTCCTCAGCTAACTCCGACTACGCAGGGCTTCGTCAGAGTAGTTCTTCAAACGGCGCTCTTCCTTTGGGAGTCACTACCTACCGTTACAATCAACGAGTGAATTCACAAACCTACAAAACATATTTTATAAGATACGTTCGGTTTCATTCACTAATAGAGCAATGATGAAATTCACTCAAGTATAAAAAGGAAACACATTTGAAAAGAGGTATACGAATGATTATTAGAAAATATCACGAACAAGATCATCCCGTTATTTTAGCATTAGCAGAAAGATTCAATCATATCGATTATATGAAGCATAGAGACCAGGATGCAATGGCTAAAAAACAAGAACAAATGGCATTACAATCCTTGACTGACAATAAAGAGAATATATACATTGCAGAAAATAATGGCATGATTTTAGGTTATTTAGAGCTAGCTATTCAAAAGGACTACTTTACTGGAAAAGAACAAGCCTACATTTCAGCAATAGCTGTATCCGAAAAAGGTGAAGGTAAAGGAATAGGCAAAGCTCTCATGGCAAAGGCGGAAGAATGGGCCATCGATCAGGGGCTTTCAGAAGTTATTTTAGATGTTTTTCTAGATAATAATAGAGCTGTAGGTTTATATGAGCATCTAGGCTATCAAAAGGAAATTGTAAAAATGGTGAAAGAATTGTCATAAATGTAGAGATTCTAGAGTTAAACGGATATTTAAAAGGCTATACTGAAAGTCGAAGTCAGGGAGAAGTGGATAGTGCTTTCTCATCGCTTTCGAAGCGTGAAAACTAAAAGTAGATTTATTAATGGTCTATTTTCAAATAATGCATCAGGACCTTCCTTCTTATAATTAGAAGGAAGGTCCTGTTTTTGTATGTGAATACATCCGAAATATGGTTCAATGCAAACCAAATCGAAATGAGGAGACAGCCAAATTAGATGGGGCTCCAACTTTCTGAGTCACCGTATCAACAGGAACTACTTCATACTGGTGCTCTGAGAAAATGTTTAATTTTGGTTGATAGAAATAATCCATACCAATTACTGTTGCTAACAAGGTCCTTTCTTGTCCATTTAGTTCATACACCTGATAATGAACTCTTCTGTCATCGGATGGGGTCCATTTCAATTGGATACTTAATAAACCTTCCCCTCCAAATGATTGTACCGCCACTAAATCTTCGATTAAAGGTAATTCGACAGGTGGCTGCAAATCTTCTACTTCGTTTGGAATGTCCCATGCAAATTGTTTGTAATAATCGGGGACCTTATTGACGATATCCTTAAATAGCTTCGTTGGATACTCACTTCCACCATTTAAAAAATGTTCCTCAGTAGTCCGGTCATAGCCCATCCATAAAGAACCGACAATCTGCTGATTATACCCAACAAACCATGCATCTCTTGTGGCGTTTTCAACTTTTTCGAAAGAAGTTGTACCCGTTTTTCCCGCTAAAGAATAGTGAGATATCCCAGCTTTGCCCGTTCCATCCGTAACGACTGATTCAAGCATTCTGGTCATATTCCAAGCCGTTTGTTCACTTAACACCTTTGTTTCATTTTCCTTATGTTCTGCTATTAACTGACCGTGCTGGTCGTATATTTCTTTAATAAAAAATGGTTCTACCCTTTTTCCATTAGATGCAAAGGACCGATAAGCTGCTGTCAAATCAAGGGGAGAAACGCCTTTTTCTAATCCTCCTAATGCAACACCTAAATGACGATCATCTATTTCTAATCCAAATTTAGTTAAATATTGAGCAGAGTGCTGAATACCTATTTCATTTAATAACCAAACCGCTGGAACATTTGTCGAGTTTTTAAGAGCATCATACATGGTTATTTGACCACTATAAATTCCATTTGCATTTCTTGGCTGGTAGTCATCATGAAAGACTTGAAGTTCGTCGTTTAATAATGTATACGGGTCAATATTTGCTTTTTCTAAAGCTGGTGCAAAAACAGCTAAAGGCTTCAGCACAGATCCTGGTTGTCGCGGTACAGTAACACGATTCAACCCTAACCTGACATATTGCCTCCCTCCATGAACAGCTAAAACACCACCCGTTTCATTATCTATAAGAACGAATGCGGCCTCTGCATCCTCATTTCCTAATGGAAAATAAGAATCGTCTTGAAGTAACTGAAAAGAATGCTGCTGTAAGTTTTTTTCAATAGGTGTCACGATTTTATACCCACCTGTTAAAATTTCTTCTTGAGATAAATGATACTTTTCACTAGCTTCTTTGAGAACCATATCTAAGTAGGTGTAAAAAGCCTCATCCTCTCTTTCTTCTTCAGCATACAAGGTGATTATTTTCCCTTGCAGTCTTGTCGCTTCCTCGGCCGTAATGTAACCTGATTTTGACATTAATGATAATACTAGATTTCTTCGTTGCTCACTTTTTTCTTGGTCAACAAATGGAGAGTATTGATTAGGAGCCTTTGGGATAGCCGCTAACAGAGCTCCTTCTTCTAGGTTGAGATCTTCAACATTTTTATTAAAAAAATGCTGGGAAGCTGCTTGAATTCCATACTTACCATGACCAAAATAAATAGTATTCACATATAATCCCAGCAGCTCATCCTTGCTGTAGCGTCTTTCAAGATTCATGGCGATTAATACTTCTTTCGTTTTTCTTAAAAATGTTTTATCGTTTGTTAAAAATAAATTTTTCGCTAATTGTTGCGTAATGGTACTTCCGCCTTCTGCTCTTGAACCCGATTGAATATCCCTATATAAAGCGCGAGCAATTGCTCGAAGGTCAAAGCCATTATGCTCATAAAACCTTACATCTTCAACAGCCACAAAAGCATCCTGAACATGTTCTGGAATTTGATTAATCGTCACCATTTCTCTATTCTCTAAAAAAATTTTACTTATAGGTTGTCCAGATTCATCAACAATCGTGCTTGCCTGATTCAAAACAAGCTTCTCCTCATCAATCGCATAATTTCCGAATAAAATAATAGCCATATAACCAAAAAGAGCAAACAAAAAAGTGGTTAAAATGAGGGAAGCTGCTACTATTAATTTTTTTATCAATTTAAACTCCTCCTCTGACCTCTTCTTATCCTTAGTATATGTATTTACGTATGATTCTTTCAAAAAGTTTCATCATTGGTTATTTTTCTACTAAATTCGACCTACTGATAACCATGGAAAAAGCCTCATTCTAAGGAAATGGGGCTTAATATTCTTTCAGGTTTTCATTTATTCAACAAGTCGATGACGATGCGCATAAATCGCAATTTGAGTACGATCATCTAATTGTAGCTTATCTAATATATGACTAACATGAGTTTTAACTGTTTTAATCCCGATAAAGAGAGTGTCGGCCATTTCCTGATTGCTTTTGCCGTCGCCAATTAATTTAAGAACCTCTAACTCTCTAGGTGTTAACTGCAAATGCAATTTTTCTTCTTTGTCTCCACGCATTCTTTTCATCATTTTTTTAGTGACTTTAGATTCTACTATCGATTCTCCTTTAGAAGCCAATCGTACCGCCTCTGCAATCTCAGCTGCGGTAGTTGTTTTAAGTAGATAGCTAAAAGCACCGGCTTCTATAACTGGATAAACCTTTTCATCATCAATAAAGCTAGTTAATACGATGATTTTCACTTTTGGAAGAGCTGCAACAATCTTTTCTGTAGCTTCAATTCCATCCATTTGTTCCATCACTAAGTCCATTAAAATAACATCAGGCTGAAGCTCTTGTGCTAATTGGACCCCTTCTAAGCCATTTTTGCCTTCTCCCACAACCTTCATATCTGACTGAGTAGATAAAAAAGCACTAAGTCCCATTCGCACCATTTCGTGATCATCCACTAACAATACCTTTATCATCATTTATTCCTCCTTCCAAGTTATAGGTACTTTCGCAATGATTTGAGTACCTTTCTTTGGAACTGAAACGATTTCTAAAGTCCCACCAACCTCATTCATTCTCTCTTTCATTGTTTGTAAGCCATAAGAATGGTTTTGAACTTCTTGATTTTGAAAGCCTACTCCATTATCGACGACCCTTAACCTCAGTTCATGAGAGAGCTGCTTTAAATGAAACTCTATTTTTGAAGCTTTAGCATGCCTTAATATGTTAGAAAAAGCCTCTTGAGTTAATCGATATAATTGCTCCTCAATTCCTTTTGGTATGTTTGTCTCTACATTCATTTCATAAGTTATAAGCATCTCTTGTTTCTGCTTCAGCTCTTCAATTAATTGATGTATGGCTTCTTTTAGCTCTTTTCCTTCTAAGTGAGCTGGACGTAGGTGTAAAAGGAGCGCCCGCATTTCCGCTTGTGCAGCATTTGCCATCTTTTCAACCATCTCTATTTGCGTATGCATCGTGGATTGATTTTGTTTATGACTTTCTTTTAAAGCAGCCATCATCATAGAAATAGCAAATAATTGCTGACTTACAGCATCATGTAAGTCACGAGCTAACCTTTGTCGTTCTTCCGTTACAGCTGTCTTTTTAATCGTCTCCTGAAGCTCTGCTCTCTCTGCTGATAAACGTTGAAGGGAAATCACTTGTTCTTCAATATGAGAGGCCATATTATTCATTTGCTCCATTAATTCTGTAATCTCATCATCACCTGTGCTCTCCATCCGATGTGAAAAAGAGCCCCTAGCATAACGGACTGTACTATCTAATAAGGAGTCTATTCTTTTTTTTATTGAATCCGATTGAATAAATCCGCTTATTCCCCCCATTAAAAGAATCACTATGAGTAACCATACAATAAGAGGTAGTTCTAGGATTTTTTTTTGAAAAATAAATAGAAAACCACTTTCAACATCATATGTAAATAAAATGAGAATGAGGAGCACCGTTAAAAAGCTTAAGACGACATTATATCGAACAAACTGCCATCTTAGTCGAGCTAATTTTTTTCTCACAACTCCCTCACCCTCACTTCACCAACTAGTGTAGATAATATGAGTTTAATTCTTCTCGGTGATTGTTTATAATATTTTGGTGCTTTTTGAACTTGATGATTAAAGCCACTATATTTTTCGTGAAATAAGGTCACTTCTCCAACTAAAGAGGAGGTTTGCACGGTTACAGCTATATCCTCAGGGACATAAATATCAATCTGACCAATAAAAGCCTGCACGATTATGACA
Source organism: Alkalihalobacillus trypoxylicola (assembly GCF_001590785.1). Taxonomy (GTDB): domain Bacteria; phylum Bacillota; class Bacilli; order Bacillales; family Bacillaceae_D; genus Alkalihalobacillus; species Alkalihalobacillus trypoxylicola. The sequence goes on along the minus strand of NZ_LTAO01000012.1, from coordinate 100,285 downwards.
TGTTCTCCTTCAGGAATAATCGCCCTCGAAAGATCTATTTTCACATCCCCAATTACATTCCAAATCGTCATATCCTGTAATTCAAATTGTTCTTGATTATAATGAATGTCACCTAATATATTCCTTCTAACGATAGGTGTATAATGTTCGTGGCTATGCTGGTTTTGATAGGTCGAAGAATAATGAGTATCATTTAAACTCTCTTTCTCCAGATATTTTTCGCTATAATTGAAATCGTTATCGTCCATAAAGGTTGATTGATGATATGGACTATCGATCAAATCTTCTTCTACTTTCCTCGTGTCACTCTCCTTCTCTTCATAGCGCTTTTTTCGCTCTTCTTTATCCGTACGACGACGATCCCTTTTTTTAGAAGGCTCTTTTATAAACTTAATTCCATAAAACAAAAATAAGCCTGCAAAAAACAAGGCAAAGAAATTTAAACCTAAAAACTGGTCTAAGAAAATAATAGCACTAAGCAAGTAAAATATTTTACTAAGGACATTTCTTCCTTTTTTTGAAAAATAATAGCCTATAATGATAAACAGAAGCGGAGCAAATAAAGATCCAGTTGTTATATGAAAGGCGCCAAAAAAGATGTTAATCCCTATAATTAAAATGAATAAACCGAATAATGTCTTCTTATTCATAACCCCGCCTCCTTACTATTAGTGTAGAATACTTTTTAAATATATATTTCCCGAAACAGTGTTCGCTTTTATTTGATAGTCACCGCTACCTATTGTACCAGAAAGCTTTCGAGATGACTCTGTCATTTGCTCTAATGCTTGGTCAAGGTCTAGTCTCCCAGAAACAGTTTCCAATTCTATCTTAGCATTTGGATCACCTATCTCAAGCTCAATATTGCCAGATACAGTAGAGACATCTATATCTTTATGATGATGAGGAAGTCGAATATTTATTTTTCCCGACACCGTTTCCCCTGATACATCTCCACTAGCTTCTTCAACTTCGATAGAACCTGAGGTTGTTTGAAAGTCCATTTGGTTACTATCTAGTAATCCTACGACTATGTCGCCTGAAATGGTTCTTAAAGACAGTTCTTCTAAACTTAATTTATGATTAAAATGAATATCTCCTGAAACGGTTTCAACGAATAATTTTTGAGCCATCATCTCACCTAAGACTTCTATATCACCCGATACTCCATGAAATTCCAAATCAGCCGTCATTTGTTTTGGAAGCTTTACAAGTAATTTCGTATTTTGATTTTGAAAGTTAAAAAAATTCAAGCCTAATCCTTTTTCCTTCACTTCAATTTCTAGTTGATTACGGTCTCTTACTTCCAGGCTTTGATTTTTTCGCGGATTTAATAATTCCACCCTAATATTTTCATCATCAGACTCTTGAACCTCCCAATCTACTGAGGTTGATTTAATAATGATCGCTTTATATTGATTGGCTGCTTTTTCTACATAATCAACTTCAGAGGTTGTAGAAAAACGAACGATTTGAAAGACAACAGATAACACTAAACCTATACCTAATATAATAAAAACGATACCAACTAATTTCTTCAATACCTCCCCCCCTTTCTTTAAACAGAAAGAATGGCGAGTATATCATCTCGCCTCTTTCCACCATTCTATTTTTCACTTTCTTTTATGAAGATAGTACCATACTATTCCTGTTACTCGTCATTAATTTTTTACAGCCTCATTTGATTTTTTTAATTGCTGTAGCTCAAGTTCAATTTCTGCTTGATACATTTCTTTTTCTATTTCATGATTAGAGGATTGAGGCTCGTATTGGGACCATTCTAAATCTTCCATTTGTTCATCTAATTGGTCAAAATCATTATAGCTTTTATTTGATAAATGGACCGAATGACTTAATTGCTTATTCGCTCTTTCTGCTTGTAATCTTAAAGATAATTCCATTTTCTTATCTCTTAAAGCATGATATTTCTTTTTGAGTACTTCCACTTTTTGTTTTAATTCCAACACATGTTCTTTACTTTTAGATAACAATTCTTCGTATCTTTTTGCTTGATTATAAGCATCTTTTTTACTTAATAAAGCTTTTCTTGCTAACTCCTCTTGATCAGCATCGACAGCGATTTTAGCTTGTGATTCTCGCTTCTCTACTATTTGTAAAGCTAGCTCTCTATCTCGTTGAAGCATATCCTGAAGTTGCTCTTGCTTCTCCATTTCCTTTTCTATTTTTTGAACCTCAGCTTTTATTTCGCGTAAGTATTGCTTAATCATCATAACCGGATTCTCTACCTTCTCTAACCCCTCGTTAATAGAAGCTGAGATAAAACGACGTATTCTTGTTAATGACATTGATTTTCCCTCCTGATTTTTTATTTTTTCATTAAACGGTTAAACTCTTCATCTAATGGGTCGTAGTGACTTTTCGTCACTATCGACTCCTCGTATTGAACATCAAACAACTCATCTTTCTCTTTTTTCCCTTTTATTAATTCATATCCTCCATATAATAATAGAAGCCCAATTAATAAGCTGATGATTCCACCAATTCCACCAAAAGTCATGAGAACTCCAGCAGCTATAATAATAATCGTGGTTACACTCCACTCGTTCTTTTCCTTATATCGGGTATAGCCCCAATATAATAGGCTCGCTCCTACTATAAGTCCAAACAAACCACCTAGATGTATTCCTAATAAACTTAGTATAATGGATAGCCCAATAAAGATAAGTAATGCCCCACCCATAACTTTAATAGCAAGTTTCATTGTACTGCCCTCCTTTTTTTAACTTACTTCAAGTATATACAGAGGCTTTGTATTTGAAGCCGAGCTTAAGAATGGTTTCTCCTCCTCCTCAAGGCTGATCTTTTTCTCCTCCTTCTGTGACTCTTTCGTGAAACTTTGCTAGAAGCTTTTGGTTTTAAATGACTTTCCTTTATAATGTAGGAGATCTATAATGAAAATCAGCCTTATTAAATACATATTCTTTGTGTGATAAATCATAGATTAGAGAAAGGTCTAATTAGGAGGTTATAGAATGGTAGAAGTAACGATATGGTTAGCTTTGTTAGCTGGACTTGCATCTTTTTTTTCACCGTGTGTTTTCCCACTCATCCCAGCCTACTTAGCACAATTAACCGGGTCGTCTATTAGTGATAATAAAGTTCATGCGTCAACTAAGCTTATTCTCATTAGAAGTCTTGGGTTCATAGCAGGATTTACCATTATTTTTTTATTAATGGGGGCATCCTCTACTTTTATTGGGGGCTTATTTTTGGACAATCGATTACTGCTTGAACGTTTAGGTGGGATTGTCATTATCATTTTCGGGTTACAAATGATGGGTATTATATCTTTGAGAATTTTATTAAGTGAAAAAAGGTTAAACGTTAAGCCTAAAAAGAAAAATAGCTTTATGGGTTCGTTGCTGTTAGGTTTTGTATTTGCAGCTGCCTGGACTCCATGTATCGGATTAACTTTAGGAGCTATTTTATATATGGCGATGCATGCAGGAATGACAGAAGCTGTTTTTTACCTATTCTTTTACTCATTAGGGCTTGGCATTCCCTTTATATTAGTAGCCCTGCTTTATTCGAAATCATTGGACCGTCTAAAAAAATTCAACAAATGGTTACCGAGAATTCAGAAAACAGGTGGTTTTGTAATGATTATTTTAGGGATTTTGCTCATTACCGGACAATTTGCTATTATTTCAAATCGTTTAGCTCAATATATTCCATTTAATATTTAAATCGCTTTATACCTTTTAGACTTGCCGAAAAAATGAATCGGCAAGTTTTTTATATAGAAAAAGACAGAGCATGAATGAATCATGACTCTGTCTGCTATTTTTTATTTAGTTAGTTGTACTTTCTTCCCTAAAAGCCCTCATTCGAAAACAGTTAATTGCTGTTTCACCTAATAAATCTAGAAAATGATAATTAACGGTCGCACCGACAATTGCTCCAAATCCAGGAATCAATTGAAGCATCTTCGGTATATCAATATAATCACGATAAGATAACTGAAATTCCTTCCAATCTATATGAGCCACATACTGATCCTTTTCAGGTAGTTTTATTCTTTCTTTCTCCCATTCTTCTACTCTGTCTAATAGGACCTGTTTTTGTTCATCACTCGAAAAAGTCAATTGGAAAATTAATAATAAAAATAATCGTTCACGATAATCCCGAACATCATAGCCATAAATTAAAGCAACCTCATGCAAAAACTTCATCTTTATACTCAGCAAGAGAGGAAAATCAGCCATACCAAGCAAAACTCCTCCGAAGCCAGTCCCAGCCCCTTCTACCGCTGCAGTTTTTTTAAACTTTTCTATTAACTGTTTGGCCTTTTCTTCTTGCTCCTGTAAAGGGAGTGCTCGTAATCGGCTATCCTTTGAGGTGACATCGGTTCCATAAATGGTCGCTTGAACCATATTTTTTATACTAGACGTTACAACTTGATGAAACTTCTCAGGTATCATGCCATTAAATTTATTTTGCCATTTTTTAGTGAATCGCCCTGTCATTGAGGGGTTTTTCCTTATCTTACGTTTCCAACGAATCAGTTCCTCCTGTACCTGCTCCTCATATGTCACTTTTTTAACAGCTCCTTTTCAAAACTAAGCCCTCTTTCGTTTCCTCCTATGAATCAAATGATGACTTGCAATATAGCTAAATACAATACCTATAATAAGAATCATAAGCGCTGAACCGATAGATGATGACCATAATAAAATAATAAACAAGAAAAGAGTCATAATCATAAGCATTCGAAAGCTAAGCTTTGTCAGTGCCTGTTTTTTATCATCTTCATTTATAGGATATAAATCGACCCAAATGTTTGTATCATAATGGAACCATAATGTTGACAATTGCATCATTACCATATGAGTAAAAAGTAAGAACAATATCATCTGTACCCAGCTAATTTGAAAACCATACAAAAATAACCCGGCAATACCCACTAAACGAATATAAATTCCCAAGTAATCATTAGAACGAATAAAAGAACGACTGAATAAATATTGGTACACAGAACGTTTTGAACCAGTCAATCCATTCACAATTGGATTTAAATAAACGCGATGTCTTACCTTGCCTCTTAATTGGGGAACCTCTGCAAAAACATTAGCAATGCGATAAAAGAACATGACCATTCTTTCTTCCACATCGACTAGTCGGTCCCACTTTAAGGAGCGTTTTTTTGCAATTGCTTGATAATAAAACACATATAAAGTAGCCATTAAAATAATGATAGAAAGCAAATAAATAAAATTTGCCCCAGAAAAAAGTAAATAAGTCAAAGCTAGATTAACAATGAGTCTTAAGCTAAAATGACTGATTCTCTCTGATTCACTTTGTAACCTTTGCTCCGTCCAGCTTGTTATGACATTCCAGCCCTTTACAAAAATGAGCCAAATGAATACATACCAAAAATCCCCTGCTTCTTCCGCAAGTCGTAGCTGATATAGCGGCAATAAAAGCACAAAAAGTAAAAATAGATAAAAGATATGCCAAACCCATGAATAGATAATAGAAGCTTTAAAATAAGATTTCATGTTAGACTCATAAGGAATTAGAAAAACAATATCTGCTTGCTTTAGAAAGGTTCTTATTTTAGTTTTGGTTAAGAAAAGACCAAATAATATAGTAAAAATCCAAATTGTAGGAAATTGCTCAGGAAGCTCTTTTAAGATTTGACTATAGTAAGAGCTCCCAATCAAAATGAGAACATATACAGTGAACAGAAATCCACTATTTGCAATTAATCTCAAGTATCTAATTGCTTCATTCCAATAAGTACTTACTCTTCCTTTCCATAAGCTCATACTATTATCCATACTTTTATTCATCCTTTGTCATTTCAAGATAAATTTGATCAAGTGTTGCATCAGGCATTTTTAAGGTAGTTCTCATTTCTTCCAGGGTTCCTTTTAGCACCACCTTGCCTTGATGTAGAATTACAAATCGATCACAATAACGCTCTGCTGTGGCTAAAATATGTGTAGACATAAGCACAGCTCCACCATCTTTTTTTACATCTGAGATTAAATCTAAAAAAGATTGGATCCCAACCGGATCCAAACCAACGATAGGTTCGTCAACAATATACATAGGGGGCTCTGTTAAAAAAGCACTCATTATCATAACCTTTTGACGCATCCCTTTAGAAAAATGGCTAGGAAACCACTTTTTCATTTTTGTCATTTTAAATTCCTTTAATAGTCTCTCTGCTCTATCTAAAAAATCTTGCTCTTCAATTCCATAAGCAAGAGCTGTTAGTTCCAAGTGCTCCCACAATGTTAATTCATCATATAAAATAGGTGTTTCAGGTATATATGCATATGATTGTCTATATGTATTTTTATCATCATGAAAATTTTTTCCGTTAATGGTTACTTCTCCGCTACTAGGATCTAATAAGCCTAAAATATGCTTGATCGTTGTACTTTTTCCTGCTCCGTTTAAACCGATCAAAGCCACAATCTCTCCTGACTGAACAGAGAAATCTACTTCATGAAGTACAGGCTTTTTTGGATGATACCCACCCGTAAGTTTTTTTATTTCCAACATTTCTGTCATTTCTATACCTCCTAATCCTAATCGTTACCTGTCAACTATCGTTTTTAATTCTTCATCTTAGTTTAGCATTCTCTTGAAACGGAAGCCAATTAGAGGCTACTTATCATACGATTTTAAAGATAGAAAGTTGCATTTCCTTAAACAAGTCGTATATATTGAATACATCAAATCTCAAACATGAACAGAAAGGATGAATTCCATTGAAGCACGATCCTAATTGTATTTTTTGTAAAATTATCCAAAAGGAAATTCCTGCTGCTATTATTTTTGAAGATGATGATGTACTAGCGTTTATGGATATTAGCCAAGTTACTAAAGGTCATACATTAGTCATCCCTAAACAACATCAAAAGGATATTTTTGAACTAACAACGGAAACAGCTGCCTCTCTTTATCAAAAAGTTCCTCTTATTGCTCAAGCTTTAAAAGATACCTTCGAGCCGATCGGCTTAAACATTGTTAATAATAATGGAGAGGCTGCTGGTCAAACCGTTTTCCACTATCACATGCATCTTCTTCCTCGATATGGAAAAGGAGATGGCTTTGGCGCAGTTTGGAAAGAGCATGGCTCAGAATATAGCACGGAAGATTTGAAAAATATGGCAGATGCTATAGCTGCACAAATAAACTAACGATCAAAATCCTCCTATTATTGAAATGTAGTAAAAAAATTAGCAAATAGAATTTCAATCATTAAGTCCGAATTTTTAGCTTTTGTCCCTGTGAAGTGGTGCCGAACAAACAATTTATCCAAAGTAACATTCGGTCTGCCACTTCCTCCTAAGGGAGTATGATATGGTTTCTTCCACTATTAGCTCATCTATACATGTCTTTTCATCTTCCTATACTAATTGAAAATATTTAGCTCTATTTACTCACTTCTTTCCTACAAACCTTTTCATAAACCTTTATTTTTTTTCCTGTAGGACCATACGCAAAACCATTGTGATCCCATCCATATCTTTCATAGTAGTCTTCTAGTTCTGATGTGAGATAGAGCTTTTCTAAATGGAGTTTGGCACCTTCTTGTAAAGCATAATCTAACATTTGAGAACCAATTGCTCTTCCTCTTTGTTCTTCCTTCACATACAAACAAGCTAACCACGGAAATAAATCTTGTCTACTATTTATATCATTTCTGATTAAGGCAAATGTTCCAATTATTTCAGAATTCTCCATTACAACATAAAAGCTAGGTATATGATCTCTTGTATTCAAGGAATGCAGCATACAATCATAGTAGAATGAGAAATTATCTTCTTCACCCCACTCCTGCCAGAATACTTGAACAGCACGATCAAAAAGTGAATCTCTTTTTTGTAGTTTTACCATTTTCAACTTGCTTGACTCCCTTCACCCTTTTTCTGTTAATCATTATATCAATACTTATCCCCTAATAAAATCCATTACCAGACTAAACATTCTGAAAATATCTAAAAAAGCTGATCTTTTTATAGATAAATTATGTTACTATATTCGTATTATCTTGACCAATACCTTTATTTTTTTAAGAATGAAAAGGCAGCTCGGTCAAAAGACAAACAATCACTTATTAAAGTGATAATATCTTTCGGATTTATTTCATATGAGGACAGGAGTGGAGAGCATGGTAAAAACAATTTATAACTTTAATGCAGGTCCTTCTGCATTACCTAAGCCTGTATTAGAGAAAGCACAAAAAGAATTTCTAAATTTCAAAGATAGTGGAATGTCCCTAATGGAAATGAGTCACCGAAGTAAAGTTTATGAAGATGTTCATAATGAGGCTCAATCTTTATTAAAAGAATTAATGGGAATTCCAGAAGATTATCGAATTCTTTTTTTACAAGGTGGGGCTAGCCTTCAATTCTCAATGATTCCTATGAATTTCTTATCTAGTGGTCAAAGAGCGAATTACGTCCTAACTGGAGCTTGGTCAGAAAAAGCATTAAAGGAAGCAACTTTTATAGGTGAAACGACCGTTGCAGCATCTTCTAAAGGTTCGAACTATACTTTCATACCAGAAGCTTCTACATGGTCACTTCAGCCAAATGATGCTTATATTCATATAACTTCTAATAATACGATTTTCGGTACACAATTCCAGGGATTTCCTGATAGCTTGAAATCTCCACTTATAGCTGATATGTCAAGTGATATACTTTCAAGAGAAATAAATATTGAAAATTTTTCAATGATTTATGCTGGGGCTCAAAAAAACCTTGGTCCATCAGGAGTTACAGTTGCCATAATAAAAGAGGATCTTTTAAGTGATAAAAAAGAGAATATTCCAACGATGCTTAATTATCACACTCATTTAGAAGCAAATTCCTTATTTAACACCCCACCTACTTATTCCATTTATATGCTTAGAAATGTATTGGAATGGCTCAAGCATTCAGGTGGAGTATCAGAAATTGAACAAAGGAATCATGAAAAGGCTGCAAGTATTTACGAAGCAATTGATCAAAGTAACGGATTTTATACGGGACATGCAGAAAGAAATTCTCGCTCAAACATGAACATTACTTTTAATCTTGCAACAGAAGAATTAAATAAAAAGTTTCTTGCACTAGCTAAAGAAAGAGGCTTTGTAGGATTGAATGGACACCGTTCTGTAGGTGGATGTCGAGCTTCTATTTATAACGCCGTTCCCCTTGAGGCTTGTTTAGCTCTTTGTGATTTAATGAAAGAATTTCAAAAGAAGAATTAATTAAAAGCGAGATGCTGCGTGCTATGAAGAAAAAGAAACGATGATAAAGTAGAAGAAAACCAACCCGGATAAAAGCGTCATAATCATCATAAAATAAATTCGATTTTTCATTTTGGCACGCACATCTTTTTCATCCGTACGATTAAGCTGCTTGACCATATAAATACTACTATATAAGCTCAATAAAGAAATAGATAAAAGAAAAAAAATAAGAGCATCCATAAACTTCCCCCTTTTAGATCAATATGTATGAATCTTACTCAAAAAAAAGAATATGAATCATTATAGAAGGGATTGAAAGCTAATGAAATTCTCATCGTATATTACTGGTTTTGTAACGGGAGTTAGCATCAGTGCTGTCGCTAGCTTGTTACTAGCTCCAAAATCCGGACAAGAGCTGCGTCACTCTATAAAGAGTTCGGCTAATGCGACCCAAAGGAACTTTATCCAAATTAAAAATGATGGTCAAGAGCTTATAGAACAATTAAAGGTAACAACCCAGATTGGCCATCAAGCGGTAAAAGAACTTAGTAATGAGTTAATGGATTCAGTCGAAAAATGGAAAAATGATGTTGAGCCATCAATCCAATCTATAAAGAGAGACATCTCTGATTTAGAAAAAAATATTGATATCAAAGGAAAATGAATGATTAAGAAATATTTGGAACTGAAGGAAATATAACTATTGAAATTTTCAAAAAAGTTTAGTTAAAGAAAGGTTTTGCTCTTTCTTTTTTCATCATTTCTTGTCATAATAAGAAGTGAAAGTATATAGCAATAATTTTTTTAAATGAGAGAGAGAAAAAGAAACCTTTTTTGGATGGGAGGAGTAAGATGGAGCATCATGAAGCCGGTTCACTTTTACAATCAGTCGTATTTAGTCACAAGGTAGCTCAACTAAGCAAAGCATTATGGAAATCTGTAGAAAAGGATTGGCAAAGTTGGATTAAGCCATTTGACTTAAATATTAATGAGCACCATATTTTATGGATAGCTTATCAAATGGATGGTGCCTCCATTTCTGACATTGCTAAATTTGGTGTTATGCATGTTTCAACAGCTTTTAATTTTTCAAAAAAGTTAGAAGAAAGAGGCTATTTGTCCTTTTCAAAAAAAGAAAACGATAAACGAAATACTTATGTTTGTTTATCGGAAGAAGGAAAAAGCCTTTTTTTAGAAACAATGGAAGCATATCAGCTAAATACTTATAGCATCTTAGATGGGGCATTACCTATAAAAGACTTGTATGGAAAATTTCCAGAGTTCTCTGAAGTTATGACAATCGTTCGTCATATTTATGGTCCTGACTTTGTGGATACATTTGAGCAATCATTGATGAAATTAGAAGATGACTTTTCAGATCAAACAGGAATGTTAAAAAGAAAAGAGAAAAAAGCTTCATTAGAGCTAGAAATTAGCGCTAATAGCTAGTTAAAGAACCCCTTGCTTAAAATAAGTGAGGGGTTCTTTTATATCAATAAACCTATTCATTTTGAAGCTGTAACTCCCATCTATATTGGTCTTCCGTAATATTAAATTCACTAAAAGCTATCATCATATTTTCAGCTATTACAAATTCAGATATTTCAATACGTAAGCGTTCATTGGCAGCTTCTACGTAAACCCAATCTGGAAATTCTGACTGTCCGTCAATCCAAGAAAGGATTGTACTAGCTGGAAGCTGGAATAATCCTAATTGAATATTCTCAACATATAATAGTAATCCTCCAGAATCGGTTATTTCAGGACTCATTTGTGCTACAAACGATACATTATTGCCTAAGATTGGTATGGAAGAACGATACTCTACATATTGTTCTCCTATAAATAATTGATAAGGCTCATTTGACTCCTCAATAAAGCTTTGAATCAAATAATTGATTCTCTCACGACTACTTGTCATTTCCATGACCATTTCTCCATCAATAGAAGGAACCGGTATTTCCGTTTGTTCTGGGACATCCGGCAATTGTACCCTTATAAAAATAAAAAGAGCCACAAAAGCGAGAACAATAAATAAAACTAAGCCAAAAAAAGCTCTTTTCCATGTCATCCCAACATCTCTCCTTATTTATAACGATATGAATGATTTCATACGTTATCCCCTATTTCAAATTGCTTCATATTAATAGCTTAAGATAAAAAAAGGTTTATCTCTATCTTTTTTTTATAAGATTTGATAAAGTTTAATCATAACATTGGCTAGACTGGAGGGAGACTATGGTCTTCTATATCATCATTTTTGCGGTCTTTATCTTATATTCTATTAACTCGATGACCGATGCACTTTGCGAACGTCGTGAAATACCTATTGAAAAACACCCCCAAATCTTTAGAACAATAAATATTTTGATGACGATTTTATTAACATCTACTTATTTCAAAATTCTATTTACGTAAGTGCATGGTTCGTTTAGTAGCTGATAAAACCAAAAAGAGTGAGCTTATTTAAGCTCACTCTTTTGATATTAATTTAGTTATTAGCAAACCCAAGAAGCACCGATGATTACTAATAAGATGAATAATACAACGATTAACGCAAAACCACTATTTCCATATGAATGACCCATTATAAAATCCTCCTTGATGTTAAGTGTTTTTTATTTTAAAAATATGTGCTTGCTAAAAAGAGATGTCTTTGCCAGCTTACAACCAAGCTGCACCTACAATGATTAATAAGATGAACAATACTACGATCAACGCAAATCCACCTTGGTATGCGTGAGACATAATTACACCTCCTCTTTGCTTTGTTAAGATATATTATGCAAATGCCTTTGTTCTGTACTGGGCGTTTTACCCAAATTAGGGGGAAAACCTAATTCTTTTTGTTTCTTAATTTTTACAATAATTGTTAAGACATTTATATACTTATATAGAAAAAGCTTTTTATCTCATATCTATTTATGGTATAGTAGGTGCTGTAGTCACTTTTGATGACTTTTTTTACTTACTTAGGGGAGTGAAATTCAATGAAAAAGCAAATGCTTGCTGCAGTTGGACTAGCTGCGTTCACAGTTTTAGCAGCCTGTAACAATGATGAGGCGGCAACTGATGATACTCCAGTTGTAGTGGTTAATGGTGAAGAGATAACAGAAGGTCAACTTGTTAATACTCTAAAAGAACGTTATGCAGAGGCTACTTTACAGGAAATGGTACAACGTAAGCTTCTAAATGAGCAATTAGAAACTGCCGGTATTACGGATGAAGAAATTCAAGAAGAGCTAGATTATTTCAGAAGTACATACCAAGTTGAGGATGATGAGGCATTATTAGATTTGCTAAACACTCAATTTAATATTCAACTGACTAGTATTGATCAACTAATCGATGAATATATTATCCCGCCACTTGTTATCGAACGTTTAGGTAGCCAAGATGTAGACATTACAGAAGAAGAAAAAAGAGCTTACTTTGAAGAAAATGAAGATATGTTTAGCTTGCAAGTTGAGGCTAGTCATATCCTAGTGGAAGAGGAATCGGAAGCAGAAGAAATCTTAGAAAAGATTAACGATGGTGAAGATTTTGCTGAATTAGCTCAAGAGCATTCTACGGATGGCTCTGCAGCTAATGGTGGCTCTGTTGGTTTCTTTGGTACTGGTCAAATGCTACCAGAATTTGAAGAAGCTGCTTTTGAACTTGACATTGATGAGGTAAGTGAGATTGTTCAATCTCCATATGGATACCACATCATTAAGGTAACAGACAGAAAAGAATCTTATGAGGATTTTGAAGCTGAAATCGAGGAAGCACTTGCTGCTCAACAAGCTAAAACTCCGAATCAAGTTTTAGAAGAAATTATTTCTAATGCAGATATTGACGTTAGAAATTCTCAATACGAAGACTTATTTGATGCTGATTCTGATAACGAGGAAACAGCAGAATAATCATATAACGAACATTGAACCCTCCTTCTCTTCATAAGAAGGAGGGTTTATTTCTATGAAAACCGTAAGCTAGTCGACACAATGAACAGAAGGTCCAATAGAAGAAAGTGGCCATAACAAAATCCACTTTTTAAAAAATGATAAGTTCTGCGCCACCCACCGGACTCAAAGTGTCTTGGGGGAACGAACAGCCGGGCATCAAACATAGGTGATATAAATTCAATCAAGAGTCTTGTCCCGAACCTTTTTTATTATATCTTTTCTACATTCCTTTTTTCTCGTTCTGCTTCCATTCTCTCAATAAAAACACTACCTTCTTTTTCAATATATTCGTTTTCTACCTCATGGTCTTCTAGCATATACCTCATACTCATGTAACCACTAAAAATAATCCCTGCTATAACGAGATAAATCCACCATGGACTTGCTAGTAAAACTGAGAGAATGCTTGTTTGAGTAAAGATAAAAACTAATATTAAGGCTACTAATAATACAACAGCTACCCTTTGGCTTGTCTTAGTTGAAGAGTTCATACTATCCCTCCCATAACTTCTAATTATCATACTATATGCTTGTATTTCTAATTTAGAACGAAAAAGATACGCTCTAAATGATAATAATTCAGCTTAGGAAAGACGAACCATTTAAAGAAATCGCTACAGAAAAACTCCTCCGTCTTCAATGAGGAGCAGCTTCAGTCTCCGTCTTAAATATTTCCACTTTAGAGCCCTCATACACTTTCTCTCCGTCAGAAACCTTTGAATCCCTTTTTTGCTCATTTCCTTTTAAAAGAAAAAGAAGAACAATACCTTCTTTATAGGCATGCTCTTCGTTTGGTCGTTCTATCTACTTTTTCTCAGTTTCTTTATTCCTGTTACCTCTAGTTTGTTCCCCATAACTCCAAAATATCTTTTGTCATTTGTGTCATTGCTTCGTTTGCTGTATCAATCCTCGCACTTTCTAATTCATCAAGCATTGAATCCCAAAGGTTGTCGAATTCGGATGGATCTGCCAATATCGCTTGGGTAATCCTTTGTTCTGTAATATCATCTGCGCGCTGCTGAATAATCTGAATATCCCCACCTGGCGGAATGGTAAAGTTTGCAACCGTCCCGTGCTCAGATCTACCTAATTCTTCTGTTGCTGGAAACCAATCAATCCAGTTGTCCATTCCATACTCAGCTAAAACTTCTTTCTCAACCGAGTTAAAATTCTCTATAATGTCTTCTTCAGAATGAGGTGTAATCGACTGACCATTAGAATCTAAAGAACCATTCCCCCATTGCGGAAAAGGATAGACATAATATCCTACTCCTGTTTCTTTGGAGTAATTTGAATCTGAATTCATTCTTTGTCGATCATCATCAAACATCACACGCTCTCCATCCACTATTTCATAATTTTCTCCTTCAATACCCCAATTTAATAAGATTTGTGCTTCTTCAGAAGCCATCCAATTTAAAAATTCAAAGGCCTTTTCTTGATGCTCACTTGTTGAGGAAATGGCAATACCCCAACCTCCTGCAAAACCATAGTCTTTTAAACCTTGAGATTTGTATTCCTCTCCTAACGTAACAGGAAGTGGTGCATATGTTCTTTCTTCCAATCCAGAAGCTACTAATGCTTGGTCAGCATCCCCTATATTCCAATTCTGATCAGCTACACTTAGTACTCGACCTGAAGAAAGCTTGGCAATATAAGTATCATAGGTTTGAGTAAATGACTCTGGATCTAATAACCCTTTTGCGTTTAAGCCATTTAACCATTTAAAATATTCTCTAAATTCTGGCTCTAGAAATTTATAGGTTGTTTCACCTGTGTCAGGGTTAACATACCATTGACCATCATCAGGAATACCTGCTGCAAATCCCGCAGGGTTTCCAACGGTAATTAACCAACGCCAATCACTACCTAATAAAGAAATAGGAATTGTAGGTTGACCATTTATTTCTGGGTTTTTTTCATAATAATCCGTAAGTGCTGCTTCAAAATCGTCTAATGTCTTTATTTCTGGATAGCCCTGTTCCCTTAATACATCTAGCTGTATTTGAAAGGTACCACTAGTTTCCCAAAAGGCATTTTCCACTCCATAGGTTCCTACTGTATAAATGCTTGGATCTGATAAAGAGTTTCTTAAACGGTCTAGTTGCTCTCCATACATTGTCTTGAGGTTATCCCCTTTTTCTTCAATATAATCGTCTAGTGCAATAACACCACCTGCTTCAATTAACTTCCCAATGTCACCTTTTGCAAAAATTAAATCAGGATACTCTCCGCTTGCGATCATAAGTGGGATGGCCTCATCATTGCCACCAACCGGATAATCCATTTCTAATACAACACCAGTAGCTTCCGTAATTTTCTCTGCAACACGATCATCAAATACTTTTTCTTCACCATCAGCATTAAAAAACGTTAATGTGATAGGCTCTTCTCCCGTTGATTCTTCAGAATTTTCAGGAGACTCGGAACCTTCTACTTCCTCATCCCCTCCTGTTTCATTACTACAAGCAACAAAAACGAGCATGGCTACTAAAAAGAGGCCCATCCATAACCAGTTGTTTTTCATTTTATTTTCCTCCAATCTTTCATTTATATTAATTTTCATTAATATCAAGACTTTACGGCTCCTAATGTGAGTCCAGTAACAAAGTACTTTTGTAAAAATGGATAAACAACTAAAATAGGAACCGTTGCAATAATCGTTATCGCCATTTTTATAGAATTTGGATTCGTTTGATTAGCGATAACTTCTGCGTTTTGGGTCGTAATTTGACCACTTGATATATTCGCATTATCTAAGATTTTCATCAGTTCAAACTGTAAGGTCGTTAAATCTATATTGGCCCTTGCGTATAAATACGTATCAAACCAGCTATTCCATTGTCCTACTGCTAAAAATAATGAAATAGTTGCGATGACAGGAATACAAAGTGGTAGCATAACCTTCGCAAAAATCGTAAAATCATTCGCTCCATCAATTTTGGCTGATTCAGTCAGCTCAATAGGGATTTCATCCATAAATGAGCGAATCACGATGACATTAAAAGCCGAAATTAACATAGGCAAAATATATACCCAAAAGTTATTAATTAAGCCTAGTTCACGAATCAACATATATTCTGGTATTAAGCCACCACTAATAAACATCGTTATGACTAATATAAAGCCTATAAATCGATTAAAAATAAAATCTCTACGGCTTAATGTATAAGCAAGCATTGTGCTTGCAATAATCCCAGTAACGGTTCCAACTACCGTACGAAGTACCGACATACCGAATGCTTGAATTAAACGATCATTGCTTCCGAAAATTTCACTATAATTAGCTAGTGTAAATTGTCTTGGCCATATATGAATTCCCCCTCTTACCGTATCCGTTGCATCGTTTAATGAGATAGCGAGTATATTTAAAAATGGATACAAAGTAATGATCATGACGCCCACCATAATAATGAGCAGCACTAGATCAAAGGACGTAATTTTTCGATTTACCATGATATCTGCTCCTCCTAGCATGTCTTTTATCTTTTAAAATGGTTATTCATTAAAAGACTCTACCTTCTCCAAATTTTTTCGCTAAAGAGTTGGCAATTAAAATTAAAATAATACTGATAACCGATTTAAAAATCCCGATGGCTGTCCCAAACGAATAACGAAACATTCCAATACCGTAATTTAAAGCATATAAATCAATAACTAATGCTTTTTCTGCTACTATGTTATTTCCTAGAAGCATTTGTTTTTCAAAACCTATATTTATTAAATTACCAATGCTTAAAATCAGTAAAATAATAATCACCGGACGAATACTAGGTAAGGTTATATGCCACATTTGGCGTAACCTTGAAGCTCCATCAACCCTTGCCGCTTCATACAATTGGGGATTCACTCCTGCCATGGCTGCCAAATAAATAATTGCATTCCAGCCAGTCTCCTTCCAAACATCAGCGATGGTTACTATCCCCCAAAATAAATCTGGATTTGACATGAACGATATCGGTCTTTCGATTATACCTAGATTCATAAGAAATCCATTTATAGGTCCCTCAACAGAGAGCATCGTAATCACAATGTTTGCTACGATTACCCAAGATACAAAGTGGGGTAAGTAAGATAGGGTTTGTGTAATCCTTTTAAAGAACATAAATCTTATTTCATTTAAGAGTAAAGCAAATACGATAGCCGCTAATGTTCCAAAAACGATTCCTAAAATCCCCATACCTAACGTATTTTCTAAAGCTCGATAAAAGGTTGGCTCCCTAAAAAGCTCACGAAAGTGATGTAAGCCCACCCACTCTTGATCCAATAATGAATTCTGCGGTCGATAATCCTGAAAAGCCATCGTCCAGCCAGCTACAGGGATATATCTAAAGACAATCAACCAAATCACAAAGGGTAATGACATTAAAATCAGAATTTTTTGATTTTTTATCGTGTGCCAATACCCTTTTCTACTCACATTATTAGAAAGCTGAGGTTTTTTTCCTCCTTTTCCTAATCCTAAGTTTGTCGATGTGACAGGTAGATTTGTTTCAGTACCAACAGTATTTCGATTCTTATTCATATAAAAAATCTCTCCTTACACAACGAGTTATAGTGAATGTAATCCCTTCTTTATTTTTAAATTGAAATCACCTTATAAATACAATTTCATTATATAAGTAACCGCTTACATAAAATACCGCACTATTTAGTTAAAAAATCAGTTCAAAAAAAGTGAATTCCACAAAAAAAAGCTATTTATGCCATGTTAATGAACATGCATAAATAGCTTTTTTTATAAATCTAATGGTGGCTCATGAAAAGTTGGTTTATAAAAACTCCGTTGATCCATAGCCATTACTCTTTCAGAAAATTCTCCCGGTTGAACTCGTTCTAATGCGCGGTCCATCATATTCATTTTCGCATCAATATTGTCAATTAAATGCAAGAGTTCAGCTTCCTTTACTAAAGGAGCTTTAGGACTTCCCCATTCTCCTTTTCCATGATGGCTCAGGACTAAGTGCTGAAGAATTAAAACCTCTTCCCCTTCGATGTTTAATTCTTTTGCAGCCTCGTCGATTTCATTAACCATAATTGAAATATGTCCAAGTAAATTTCCCTCTAGTGTATAAGCAGTATCAATCGGTCCCGATAATTCTCGAACCTTCCCCAAATCGTGTAAAATAATTCCTGCATACAATAAGTCCGTATCAATTGATGAATATAATTCGGACAAGCTTTTAGCAATATGCAGCATGGATACAACATGAAAAGCCAAACCTGAAACAAACTCATGGTGATTTTTAGTCGCTGCAGGTGATTCGAGAAAATCGCTTTGGTGCTTTTTTAATAGGTGCCTTGTGATTCGTTGTATATTTGGATTTTTCATTTCAAAAATATATTGAGTAATTTGATCGAGCATTTCCTCTGGGGCCATAGGGGCCGAACGTACAAAATCAGCGATTTTTACATTATCAATCGCATTAGATGGTCTTATGCTCTGTAACTTTAATTGATTTCGACCACGATATTCAATTAGATCCCCAACTAAATGTACGATTACTTTACTTACAAATGCTTCTTCGTCTTCTTTGGAACAACCCCACAACTTAGACTCTATTTCCCCAGTATGGTCCCCTAGGATTAATGTTAGAAAAGGTTTTCCATTACTAGCAATCCCTTTCGTAGCCGTTTTGATTAAAAAATACTTTTCTATTTTATCCCCTACTTGATGATACCTAATTCCTCTATTCACCCTATCACCTCATTACACATTGTTGATATAATTATATCATATTTTGTCAGTTATTCTTGCGGTTGTCATTAGATAGAGAAAAGCCCTCCTTTTCGAACAGAAGGGCTTACTTTTCATTTTTTTTGTTTTTCTTTTTGACTTTTGGTTTAGGAGCCTCGACTACATGAGGTAAAAATACCTTTATTTTAACCCCTAAATCTGTATTCTCCACTTCAGGATGTCCGTTGTGAAGTTCGGAAATTCTTTTTACAATCGCTAAGCCTAATCCAAACTTCCCTTTATTGCCTTTATAAAACGGGTTAAACAATTGTGACATATCCTGTTCAGGAATCTTTTCTCCATCGTTTTCAACAGAAAGAATAATCGTATCCTCTTTCAATTCTGCTCTAATCCATATCGAAGTCAATGCATATCGTAACGCATTTTCTATTAAGTTCTCAAGGAGAACTTCTAATTGCTTCGGGTCTCCCTTTAGACGAACATCTGAATTTTCTACGTAGATTTTCACATCGTCTCTTTGCGCACGGAAACGTTCCTCAATATTGAAAGCTAATGATCCAAAAATGATCTCTTCTTGAGTTAACGTTTCTTCCTTTAGAGAGTCTAATTTAGTAAAGTAAAGCATATCAATGACCCTTCGCTCCATTCGATTGCTTTCTTCTATAATTACGTCCATCGTTTCTTCTAGGTTTCCTTTTGGTAAAATACCATCCTTCACTGATTGTGCATAACTTTTCACCACCATAATTGGTGTTTTTAGTTCATGTGAAGCATGCTGTATAAAGGTTTTTTGTGCTCGATCATAATGATTTAGGTTCCGTCTCATTCTTTCAAATTGATCGGATAAACGTTGGAAATCTTCATCACCTTTCCATTGTAACGGATCCTTCCAATCTCGATTCGCTATTTGTTCTAGGTGATTACCGAGAATAATTAAAGGTTGTCTTAAATAATGCTTAAGCCATATAGCAGGTAATAAACTTAAAACACTTGTTAGTAAAAACAAATATAAAAGACGCTCCCAAAGCTTATTTACCATTTGGTCACGATAAGAATCCCACATATAAGAAATGTGGTAAGCTGGTAAACCAATAATATTCGCTTTTTTTATGACATAAAAGGCTGTGGCCCCATCAAATTGAAGCTCATATCTTCCTCTAACTGATTCTTGCTTAAAGGCATTAGTAGCCATTTCTCGTAATATATCAGCAGGAGGTAAATCTCCTTTCGCGCCTTTGCTAAGGGTATCCTCGATGAAAAAGTGACCAACCGAATCCGTTTCAGCATTTTCAAAAAACTGTCCACTGTCCTGTGGTGGATCGATAAAATCAAACAAAGGGTAGGTTAATATTCGATCCTGCTCTCTTTCTATCATTCGGTACGTTTCTTCTGTTAATGTATCCTTTATAGAGATAGGATAAATAATGATTACTGATAGTGCAAGTAAAACAATGAGAGATATGAACGCTAACCATATCCGTTGAGTTAAATTTACTTTAATCATGATGACAGTATTCGATAACCATAACCATATAAAGTCTCTAGATGTACTCTAGGCATTTTTTTTCTAACTCGTCGAACCACATCATCCACAGCACGTTCTGAACCAAAGTAATTGTCTCCCCATACAAATTCAATAATTTTATCCCTAGAGAAAGCTTTTCCAATATCTCCTGTCAATAAAAGTACTAAATCCATTTCCTTTGTCGTTAGGTCAACTAATTCCTCTTCACCGACCTCCATATCCACTACGGTACGTCCAATAGGGTCGACTACATATTGATTGATTTCAATTTTCTTTTGCTCTTGTCCTGCTGAACCATAAACACGATTAATAATTTTTTTAGCACGTATAATAAGCTCTTGTGGTAGAAACGGCTTAGCTAAATAATCATCACTTCCCATTTCTAAACCAAGAACACGATCTAAGTCTTGATCTCTTGCAGAGATAAAAATAACAGGTGTATCTTCATCTTGTTTAATCATTTTAAGTAATTGATATCCATCCATTCCTGGAAGCATGATATCTAATATCCATAAATGGGGTTTATCATTAACCGCGTTAGCAGCATCCTGTCCATTATTAAATACCTTAACTTGCCAATTCTCTTTTTCTAAATATGCTTTAATCACTTCTGATAAATTTTCTTCATCTTCTACTAAATAAACGAGATAGTCACCCAACTTGCATCCTCCTCAATAAAAAAAAGTTCCCCTAGATTTTATTTCATTTAACAATCAAATTTAGTATTCCACTTATGAACGCTATTGAAACGTTAATTGTCTACTCATCATACCTTTTCTACAGGAAAAACGCACTACTTTCAACAAAATCACAATATTTTATGCAATATCTGCGGATTTATATAGCTGATTGTGGTATTTTAATGAAATTAGTTTAAACATTATGACCTACTATATTGAGAGGCCTTTTATGGCCTTGATAGGATAGTATGACTAGTTGAATAATTGTTACACATAGTCTGGAATTATTTAGATAAAGTAATTACGAAGATCGGTGTAATCGGTGCATACACAAAAAAACAAGAGGAGGAGGAGGCAATACTTATGAAAGGAAGATTCCACAAATGTTAGGTGCCCGGCTGTTCACTTCCCCAAGATACTCTGAGTCCAGCGGGGTGGGGCGAACAGCCGGAGTTTCTTATTTCCATTGGATAGTCAGTCGTACGTTCTTATCCGTCTATCTACTCTGACCTTGCAACATAAATTATTCTGCGGATTTAATCAAACTCTTTAATCTAAAGAAGTGCAATTGCTGTTAATGCAGCCAAAGGTAAAACGAGTCGATTCCAATTAGGTCTTGGATTATAATAACCAGGAAAATAACCTGGATAAAAGCCTTGGCCAGGAAAAAATGGGTTTCGAGTCTGGTGGTAGTTTGAATGCATTTGGCCAGATTGCTGATGTGGGTACCCATCATTCATTTGTTGATGCTGCATAGCTTGGGCTAAATCCATATATTGACCATTTTCATCCACTAAAACCATTAAATATATTTGTTCATGATCGACATGCTCTAACACACCATTTATTTGCTGTCCTTGGTATTGTACCGAAACAGGCTGATTCATATATTGCTCACATTGCATTTTTAATTGAGATACATCATTATAATATTGCATTTTGTTCCTCCTTAAATAGGCTGATATCTTAATGTATTCAATAAAAAGAAATAGGTGTTTGGACGATTTAGTGGATGATCATAAATAAAAACCTTCGGAATTCCGAAGGTTTCTCTGCATCTATTAAGCTTTTGTCAATGATTGCTGCTGCTGTTTATTTGGTAGCACAATCACAAAATAAGTTTGTAAAATCGTAAATATATTTCCTACGACCCAATAAAGTGACAATGCTGATGGAAGCGATAATCCAGCAAATATAATCATAACAGGCATAATATACATAATTAGTTTCATTTGTTTAGGCATTTGTGCGCCTGACATATTTAACTGAATTAACGTTGTTAAACCAGCAACAAAAGGAAGAATCATATCAGGCTGTCCAAGGTTAAACCAAAGAAAGGACGTTGCTCCTATTTCCTCCGTACGCATTATAGCGAAATAAAAGGCCATCAATATAGGCATTTGTACAAGCATCGGCAAACATCCTGCAATAGGGTTGACTCCATGTTTTTGATAAAGTGTCATCATTTCAGCTTGTAATTCTTGTTGTTTTTTTGGATCAGCCTTACTAGATTGTAGCTTTTTTTGTATTTCATCTAATTCAGGTTTTAGTACCTGCATAGCCTTTGTACTTTTTTGTTGTTTTAATACTAATGGTAATAATAAGAAGCGTATTACAAGTGTTACAAGAAGAATCGCCACTCCATAGTTACCTTGAAAAATAGTAGCTGTACGTATAATCAACCAAGACATAGGATAGACAAAAAAGTGATTCCAAATCCCCGTTGTTTCAGCGTTGATCGGTTGATCGGTAGCGCAAGCTGTCAAAAGAAGCAGCAAAAATACACCTAATAATATTAATTTAATTTTTTTACTCACAATAATCCTCCTTATTGGTTTACGATAGTCGTTTACGTAAATCCAATAAGGGCGTCTTCTTCATCACTATCATTATGATGATCATGAAAGGAAGGGATTTTAGGACGATATAATCTTTGAATGATTTGCGATAAAGGTAAATAAGATGTTAACTTTGACTTTAACCGTAGTTTTTTCTTAGACCAACTAGATGAATAGTCATATTCAAATTTATATAAAATAGACCTTCCATATGCTGTGACTACCCAAACAGTAAAAAGGATACTAAGCCAAAATGAAAATGCATCCATAATTAATTCAAACATTTTATCGTCCCTCCCTTCAATACTAATAAATATATCCTATCATATTTATCCTAAAATACAAAAACAACTTTTCCCTTCCAAAAAATTCCCAATATGGAATCTTCATAATCATCCATTTTTTCAACTAACTTATCCTCTTAACCTCTGTTCATTGACAAGCACCATAAAAAAGCACCTTGAGATACATCTCAAGGCGTTTATGTGTAACGAAAATTAATTAACCCATTAAATTTGAACACGCAATTGCTTTCTGAAAACCTCTTTTATCATATAAGATACTCCATCTTCTTCCGTAGATCTTGTAATCCAATCAGCCTCTTCTCTTACTTTATGGCTAGCATTACCCATTGCTACTCCTAAACCGGCCTGTTGTATCATTTCAATATCATTTTCTGAAACACCAACTGCTACCATGTCTTCTAATTTTATTTCTAGAAATTGAGCTAACATACGTAGAGATTGAGCTTTTGATACCCCTTCGTTCATAACTTCCAATTGGTTGTTTTTGCCTTTCATTATTAAAAAAGATTGATTCATCTTCTTGATTTGGGTAATCGCCAATTCACGGTCATTTTCTCGATAAAACTGTGCTTGAATTTTTAATGGCGCCATTGGCTGTTCTAATAACTTTTCATAGACAGAATCTACAAAAGTTAATGGATAAAACCTTGGTTCATCTAATTCAAGAGTCATTTTCGCCAATAACTGCTTTTTTTCTTTCATTTTATTTCCTAAGGAATAATTTTCATGATATAAACGAATATGACATTCATATCTTTCCAAAATATCGACCATCTCTTCAGCTTGTACTTCTTCTATTCTTTGGTAATAAAAAGGTTGATCCTTTTCTTTTGCAACAAATGCTCCATCACTCGTTACTAAATATCCATCTACCTTTAAAATTTTCGCCATTTTTGCTGCATACAAGAAAGGTTTTGAAGTCACAAGGGTCACGACTACACCTTTACTCTTCACATAATCAATGGCTGCTTTTGTTTGTCGGCTTATCTTAGAGTTTGATTGAATGATGGCACCATCTATGTTTAAAGCCAACATACGGTAAATCATAGTGTTTTCCTCCTCTAGGTGTCTATATTAGTTAATATAAGAATTCCTTAATTATAGATATGTATGAGAAAGAATGGTTAGAACAAGTTGAGAATGCAAAAGCTCCTTTATTTTGTTACGAGATGGCTCCTCACTCCCCGAACCTTGGGTAGATTTTCGGCAGAAGGGCATTGAACGAATTAGCACAATGGTAGATACAACTTTCACTGGAAAAACTCATCCCCAGTATCCCGAACAGAAAATAGACGCAAAAACGCCCTTGAGAATCATTTTCTCAAAGGCATTTTTTCTAAGGTCTGAGTCATCATTAAATGACGACTTTCTATTACATGATTTTATTGTGCGTCAGGGTTACCATAAATTTCTTCTAAAGGCTCAGTGATAACCTTATTCACATCACCAATTGTAACGCTTAAACGTTGTTCTGCTTCCATTAATTTAGAAATTAGTTCGTGTTGCTGAACTAGTTCAAATTGCTGCTGTGCTTTTTGAACTTCCTCTTCAGAAATCTGTTCACCCTGCATTTGCTTTCTTTGTAAATCTAATTGCAGCTGACGGAAATTATTTAACATTTTTTTAGCAATTTCATCTTCATCAATTTGTAAGTGTAATGATTTTAACTCCTTAAAATCATCACTTTCAGCAATTGCTTGCTTTAGTTCCTGCGCTTTGTCGTACACATTTGCCATTGAATTGGCCTCCTCAAAAAATTAGTCCTACCGACTATAACATGTATAAAAAAATAAATCATCTCTAAGCTATTCAGTCTAAACTTAAAAACTCCATAGGATAACAATTAGTCCTTGAACAACCCCAATTAACCCTCCTATAATTCCACCTAGATAAGCTATCATCATTAATTCCTTCCTTGCAATGGAAACGACTATTTCTTCAAGCTTATCTAAAGGAAATTGTTCTACCTGCTCTTTTACAATGACATCTAATTGCAAGCTTTTTAAAATACTTGTCAAATGCTTTTTCACCTGTCTTAAAATAAAAGCGGTAAATGAAGGGATATACTGCTCGATAATTTGTGGCTGATAGGGCTTTATTACTTTTGATAAAGGTTCATCTAACCATTTAAATACTGGTAACTCGTCTTTAATTGTTGGAAGAAAAGATTGTATTACTTTTTCTTTATTTAAGGACTGAGTTAGTTGAGATATTGGCTTCATTCTTAACTTCTTCCATTCTTTCCGAATAAGTCGCTCCACCATCTCCTCAGTATGAGAATCAGTCAATAATTTATTTAATTGTGGTTGAATTTTATCTACTAAACGATCATTTCCTAAAAACATTTTAAGCATGTTGCCGATTGTACCTTTATTAAGCAAGTAATGTTCGATCATCTGATTCATTCGTTCTTTTCCTTCACTGCTGCTCAGATACTCTTTTAGTTGATTAAGCACCATTTCTCTAAGCGCAGGAATCCAGTCTTCGACCTTTTCTTGAAGGTTGGCTGGTAATACCTCATCTATTGTAAGGTGTTCATACTTTGAAAGCATACGGTCATACGCTTGTCCTAAATATTCTTCCAGTTTGTTCGAAAGCCATTTTTTTGGTTCCTTTACATGTAAGCTATTTTCTAGAATCAAGGACAACGGAAGATCTGTTTTCAAAAGTTTATCAACCTCTACCTGTACCCATTTGGTCACTTCAAGCTGAAAGGCCGGATTATTAAGTTTCTGTTCAATCCCTTCTGAAGTAACTAAATATTTCGAAACCGTCTGACCCAGTTGATTAGCTATATCTAATCGTCTTTTCGGGATAAGACCTGGTGTAAATGGTAAGACAATGGAGCCAATTTTCATTTCTTTATAAGGACGAAATAACATTTTGATAGCAAGTAAATTGGTTAAACCTCCTACAGCCGCACCAACAATCATCATAAATAAAATAATTCCAAATTCCCCCACTGCATTTCACTCCTTCACATTCTCCGTTAACAGAGGGATACACATACTTCGATTATTATACTTAAAAAATAAGCTTCTTACTAGTAAAAGAGGTACCATCCTTTATCATTCACTATTTTATCTTTTTTAACAACGAAACAATTTAATCATTTCTATCTGATATGAAAACTGCACGATTAGGTTTTTGATTTCCACTTTAGGTAGATGCTTTCCCAAGGGCTTCAAGACATATTTTATAAAAAACGTCGGTTTTATTCACTTATAGAGCAATGATGAAATTCACTCAAACAAGAATAAATTGGGGGTTCTGTTCAATCCTATAAAAAAGAAGGGAGGATTATTATATGGTCAATAAAGAAAACAAGGATACACAGCATGAAGGACGAGATGAATATTTTATGGACATAGAAAGAATGATTAACGAAGGATTAGGGTCTGGAACCGTAAGTGAGAATCAAGCTGGTTGGATAGAGGAAGCCAGAGATTTAGAAAAAGAGGACCCACCGAAAAAAAACAAATAAATAGATAACTTAGCTGTACACTTTACCCAAGACGCCAAACTAACTCTTATCGTCATCTCATTTCTATGGAGTCGCTTATCTTCGTTAAGTTACGTTATTGATTAAAAGAAGTTCTTTCATTTCAACAGGCCCCTCTTAGCAAAAGAGAAGGGTCTGTTCGTTTTTCTGTGTATGCATTTACATAACTATTTCAAACGTCGCTACATGAGATGATTTAAAAACAACTTATATCTTCGCCTTTTTATGTTCTTCATTTCTCCTGTAAGGTCATTTTGTTATAATGAAAACTAGAGAATCTAAAAAAGGAGTTAGATGAATGAACACAGAGAAACTTCTACGCTTATTTGATAGTGCTATTATTAAAAATTCATCTTCACAAGCTTCTAACAATACATTGCGATTAATGATTGAAGAAAAAGTTATTCATTTTGACCTAGAGCTTTTAACCGAAAAAGAAGTTCTTCTATTAAAAGAGCTTTTTAATGAACCAATTACTATTCCAGCCCCTCAATCTCAACTAGAAGAAAAATGGAGAAATTGGCTCATTCATGATAGTCCTTCACCTCCAATTAAATCTCAAGTTCGATTTATCCACTTTTTATTAGATAAATCTATTGATGATTATCAAGCTTTTCATGAAATTTGGGATAGTTTATTAGAAAAAACTACTTCGATCATTTGGATTAGTCCAACATATGGAATCGTTATTCATATCGATGATACATTAGATGATGAAGTAGAATATCAAAGCTTAATAGAAGCAATGTCAACCGATTTTTATGTGAATTTATCTTTATTAATGGGGTCACAGACAGCGGCTTCTAACTCTAAAAGTCAATTTTTATGGGAAAAGAAGTGCTTTGAAATAGCTAAACGACACCATCAAAAGAAACAATATTTTGATGAACATGAAGTATCAGCTATTTTCTTACTTTCGTTTATTCCAAGTCACGATCGAACAGAGATCATTGAGCATTTTTTTAATAAAGAATTATTAGAGGATCAAGAATTACTGAAAAGTGTTTCGGTATACTTAAAAAATCACTTAAATCTTTCCTCCGCTGCAAAGGCCTTGCATATGCATAGAAATAGCCTGCAGTATCGAATAGATAAATTTATTGATAAGACGGGGATTGATATAAAACAATTTCCTCAAGCTGCTTTTTTATCCTCATTGCTTCAGCTCATTCATTATAAAATCTAAAGCCATTCGTACCAGTTATGAAAACGTGTACAATTTGCACAAAAAAATAAAAAATCTTTGTGCAAGCTTCCTATAGCGAAATGGAAATGAAAGAGTTTACAATAATATCAACAACTAAAGGGAGGTACATATTATGTCCAGTATTCAATTAAAAAATATTTATAAAATTTATGACGGTGATGTGCAAGCGGTAACAGATTTCAATCTTGATATCGAGGATAAAGAGTTTGTTGTTTTTGTAGGTCCATCTGGTTGTGGTAAGTCTACAACTTTACGTATGATTGCGGGATTAGAGGATATTTCTAAAGGCGATTTAATGATTGGTGATAAACGAATGAATGATGTTGCACCAAAAGACCGTGATATCGCGATGGTTTTCCAAAACTATGCCCTATATCCTCATATGAATGTTTATGATAATATGGCATTTGGACTTAAGCTTCGTAAATTTAAAAAGGACGAAATTGATCGTCGTGTTAAAGACGCAGCAAGAATCCTAGGACTAGAAGAAATGCTTGACCGTAAACCAAAAGCAATGTCTGGTGGTCAGCGTCAGCGTGTAGCTCTTGGACGTGCGATTGTTCGTGACCCTCAAGTATTCTTAATGGATGAGCCTTTATCTAACTTAGATGCAAAGCTACGTGTACAAATGCGTGCTGAAATTACAAAATTACACAAACGTCTACAAACAACGACCATTTATGTAACGCATGACCAAACGGAAGCTATGACAATGGCAACACGTATTGTTATTATGAAGGATGGTTATATTCAACAAGTAGGTTCTCCAAAAGAAGTATATGATAATCCTGAAAATATCTTTGTTGGTGGTTTCATTGGTTCTCCTTCTATGAACTTCCTATCAGGTAAATTAAACGGAGACCTTTTTGAAGTTGGTAAATTTTCACTTAAAGTTCCAGAAGGTAAATTAGCAACTCTTCGTGAGCAAGGATATACAGATAAAGAATTAGTATTAGG
The DNA here is from genome assembly GCF_001590785.1 of Alkalihalobacillus trypoxylicola. Classification (GTDB taxonomy): domain Bacteria; phylum Bacillota; class Bacilli; order Bacillales; family Bacillaceae_D; genus Alkalihalobacillus; species Alkalihalobacillus trypoxylicola. The sequence continues at coordinate 71,409 of NZ_LTAO01000012.1, read as the reverse complement.
AGTTCGTCCTGAAGACATCCATGATGAATTAGTATTTATTGAAGCGTCTCCTGGTTCTAAATTAAAAGCTCAAATTGATGTAGCTGAGTTACTTGGTGCTGAAACAATCCTTTACTCTACTGTGGAAGGTCAAGATTTTGTTGCACGTGTTGACTCTCGCACTGATATTCAAAATGGTCAATCTATCGAATTAGCTTTTGATATGAATAAAGCACATTTCTTCGATGCAGATTCTGAACTAAGAATTCGTTAATTATAACCATATTTTAGAACCCTATTAATAAATAATGGGGTTCTTTTTAATTTTCATTTATTAATATCATGCTTGTTTTTTTACATTCTGGACAATATAAAAAATGAGCACATTGCTTCATCTCAGCATCATGAGATAGTTGATTATTTATCTTCTTTATTTCAATCTCTTCGTACGCACTATATTTATCCTCATAATCACTTATCCGACCATAATCAATTAATTCTGCTTGGCTACATGCTGAGCAAATATTATTTACTTTAACAAATCCATTACAAACAGGACAAATGCTCATGTTCCCCTCCTAAAAAGATAAGAAGAGGTGAGACATACTCACCTCTTACATCCACTTTTATTATTGACGTCCACCAAATTGTTGCTCAGCCATTTGTACTAAACGTTTAGTGATTTCTCCACCAACAGAACCGTTAGCACGAGAAGTAGCGTCTGGTCCTAATTGTACACCAAATTCTGAAGCAATCTCATATTTCATTTGATCTAAAGCTTGTTGTGCACCAGGTACAACAAGTTGATTTGAATTACCGCTGTTGTTGTTAGCCATGTTTCTTTCACCTCCTTATGTAATCATAGTTTGTATTTTTTCTAGCTTCTTATGTATGAAATTAATTAGTAATAAACGGAAATTTTATCTTAAATCTTTTTTAACTTTCAATATCTCTAAAAAGCTAATAAAATCTCTTATTTCCTATCAATTTCTTGGTTGTTTACAGCTTGTTCTAAAAATTTCAAAAAATCTCTTCTCAACCTTTCTTTTTTACATGTATAATTTACTTTGTAACTTTATGGATATATATAACGTACATAACTTAAGAAGGGAGAATGATAAAGATGGGATTTATAATTGGAGGCATTATTGTTTTATTACTCATTATCTTTTGGATAGCAAATTATAACTCACTTGTAAAGCTTCGTAATTGGGTTGAGCAGTCTTGGGCTCAGATTGATAATCAGTTAAAACGAAGATATGATTTAATTCCTAACCTTATGGAAACGGTAAAAGGTTATATGAAGCATGAAGAACAAACGCTAGCTAAAATTGTTTCTCTCCGTAATCAAATGGGGGATACTAGTGCAACAAGAGAAGAACAGATGGAAGCGAATAATCAATTATCTTCATCCTTAAGGCAGCTTTTTGCTTTACGTGAGGATTATCCAGATTTAAAAGCCAATGAAAACTTTAAAATGTTACAAGAAGAATTAACAGGCACCGAAAATAAAATTGCTTATGCTAGGCAGCTTTATAACAAAACGGTTAGTGAATATAATACGAAGATTGAATCTTTTCCTAGTAACCTCGTGGCATCTCTGCATCAATTTGCAAAAACTGATGTCCTTTCTACTCCTCCAGAAGAACGAAAAAATGTTAAAGTGCAATTTTAACGGAGGCAGATATGATTCTTTATCGACAAATTGAAAGAAATAAGAGATTAACCATTGTCATTGTGGCGGGCTTTATCCTTTTTGTGTTATTGGTTGGTGCCGCATTTACATATATTCAAACAGGTGAATACTATAGTGGCATGGTGATTGCTGCGGTTTTAGGGCTCGGATACACCTTAATGATGATATTCTCAAGCACTAATATAGTCATGAAAATGAATCACGCACATGAAATAAAAAGCACGAATCAAAATCCGTTTCTTTGGAATACAGTAGAAGGACTTTCTCTTGCAGCACAGATTCCAATGCCAAGGATTTTTATAATAAAGGATGCAAGTCCCAATGCCTTTGCAACAGGAACCTCTCCTGATAAGGGTGCTGTAGCCGTTACGACAGGTTTATTAGAACGCTTGAATCGTGAAGAGTTAGAAGGTGTAATAGCACATGAAATCGCTCATATTAAGAATTATGATATCCGTTTGGCTACCATTGCTATAGCTCTTGTCTCCGTCGTTGCTCTTCTTAGTGATTTTGGCAGTAGAATGCTTTATTATACTAGGCATAGCAGACGAAACAGTAAAGATAATAATGCTGGAGCGATTATTCAACTTCTCGCCATTATTCTGCTTATTTTTGCACCGATTATTGCGACGCTTATTCGTTTAGCCATTTCTAGAAACCGTGAATACTTAGCGGACGCATCTGCTGCTGATTTGACTCGTAATCCTTATGCATTAGCATCTGCATTAGAAAAAATTACGTCTAGCTCAGCACCTGTAAAAGAAGCATCAAGCACTTCTGCTCCTTTATATTTTGCTGACCCGTTAAAAAAGAAAACAAAAAACTTATTCTCAACTCATCCACCTGCACAAGAACGGATTCATCGACTTAAAAATATGTAATATAAAAAATACTAAAACAATACTCAAAATGAATGATTCCGCACATTTTAGGTACCTAGGTTAGTCACTCCCCAAAGACATTACGCGTCCGGTGGGGTGCTGCTGAACTAATTTTTTTTAAGTGGATTTCGGATGGTCACTTCCTCCCAGTGTAGTCTCCGTGCCTTGTGTCCGCTAGTTATGTCTTTCATAGAGAATCTTACAGTCAACAGAACGCTCCTTCTTGTGAAAAGAAGGAGCGTTCTGTTTTCGTTATTTGTGTTTGCATTCATTTCACATCAATTTAAGTTCGATATATGTGATGACTTTTGACTTTGCCTCTTTTTTTACTCTGATCATTCATTTTTCAGAATAAATCCATTACGAATTCCTAAACAAAGAAATGCTCTTGCTCATCAACATTTTTTGATAAAACGGTTACTAAGGACTGAATTCCTTTTTGAATCGTTTCTGGAGAAGAATGAGTAAAATTTAACCGCATCGTATTCTTTTTAGCAATGCCCGCATAAAAAGGCTCTCCGGGTACATAAGCTACTCCATTTTTGACTGCTTCATTTAATAATATAGTGGTGTTCAAGCGCTCGCTCAGTTCAATCCATAAAAACATTCCACCCTTTGGTTTTACAAAAGACATCCCCGATAGGTTTGAATGCGTTAGACACTTTACCATTACTTCCATTCTTTCTTTATATACTTTCGATAGATGCTCGATATGACCATCTAAATCGAAATTCGTACACAATTGATACAAGGCTTGCTGAGATAACGAATTTGTATGCAAATCATTAGCTTGTTTAGCCTGTGACATCATGCGGATAATTTGATAAGGTCCCATAATCCACCCCGTACGAAGGGCAGGTACTGCGATTTTAGAAAAAGTACTTGTATATAGGACATGGCTTCCATCATCTAGAGCTGCTAAAGGAACATAGGTCTCATCCTTTAAAAACTGTAGCTCACCGTAAGGATCATCCTCAAAAATAACGACATTATATTTATGTGCTAACCCTACGAGCTCTTTTCTTCTTTCCAACGACCACACCCTACCAGCTGGATTAGAAAAAGTCGGCACTACATACACGGCCTTTGGTTTTAATTGTTTCATTTTTAATTCAAGATCTTCGGGGAGCATACCATCATCGTCGGAATCAACCGCTACTACATTGGCTTCATATGAATGGAAAACCTGTAATGCAGCGAGATAGGTTGGGTCTTCTGTTAAAATAACATCTCCTGGTCCAAGCATAATACGTGAAAACAAATCTATAGCTTGCTGAGAACCCGTTGTAATGAGTATTTCATCATTTGAATAATTTTTAATTCCCTTTTTTACTTCCATTCTTTCTAAAATACTTTCACGTAAAGGTCGATACCCTTCGGTTTCAGCATATTGCAAAGCCGAGCCTTTTCCTGCGGCAAAAACTCGAGAGAACGCTTCTTCAATTCCTTTAAAAGGAAATAACTCATCATCTGGAAGACCACCAGCAAAGGAAATGATATCTCCTCGGCCAACAACCTTTAAGATATCTCTAACTGCTGAGGATTGTAAATGGCGTACTCGCTTTGCGAAGGCATATTTCATGTGACTGACACCTCTATTAATTGATTAATTTTTTGAATATTAAATCAATACTAACCTATTTCGTTTATTTGTCAATAAATATAACAACATTTTTTAAATTTTTGATCAAATACAATTAGAAATGAATATCACTACTTTATTCGGAAGGTTTATTATTCATTCAATCAAAACAAGAGATATAAGCAATCTACCTAGAGCTAGCAGAGTTTATTTCCAATTTCAAATAATAAACCTAGTCATTATAAAAAAACTTGCCGATTGGTTTTTAATCAAACCTCTCGACAAGCTTATGAGCCCACCTATCAACTGAGAATAAACCTTTCTTATTAGTAAGAAGTTAATCCCAGTCTTCATGGACCACATCACCATTATTTACATCTATATAAATGTCAACTTCCTTCGCACCTGCTTCTATCTCTATTTCATAAACAACTTTTCCCTTTTTAAAAGTAATTTCTATATCTTCCACTACTCCCTCACCTACATGCTCAATAGCCAATTCGATTGCTTTTTGTTGATCGATCTCATAAGCCACCGTTTGTTCTCCTTTTAGAAATGGTTTAATATCACTATCGATATATAGAATCTCTAAGGTTTGAGCATTTAAATAAATCTCTCCATCCTCACCGAAGTTTTCAATTTCAATTTCATAATAAAAGTTTCCATCTTTTTCTTTCTTTAATTCCATTTCATCCATTATAGAATCAGGGAATAATTGTTTGATTTCATCCGTAGCTTTTTGAACAGAAGCAAATTCTTCACTCTCACCCATAAACGTTTCTGATAAATCACCGTCTATCTTAATTAGCTCTCCTGTTTTTGCATCAATATCAATATCAACCTCATGACCGTTAAGTTCCATTTCAATTTCATAATAATAACGTCCTCTATTTCTTTCTAAATCTACATCCTTCACCTTACCGTCTACAAATGATTCAGCTATTTTTAAAGCTTCTTCTTTTGAGATGTTCTCTTGATTTTCATTTTGATTATGACCTTGATTTTGATTAACTGCTAGCTCAGAGCTTAACAAAAGGGGTGAATGGCTTTCTTCCTTTGCAGATACGACAAATGCTGTAAGACCAACAAAAACGAGACTCATACCTATTATCATTAGTTTTTTCATTTTTATTTCCTCCTTTTCATACTTTAACTATAAAGAAGGAATATGAGTACGATATGAAAATAAAATGAGAATTTGATGAGAAAATGATTGATGAAAAACAGGGAAGTTCGTAAAATAATAGAAAGGAGGTTTTTAATTGATGAGACCATTACAAATTTCGGCTGAAACCGCACAAAAACTAGCCAAGTCGTTGAATATACCAATTGAACAAATTATGCATATGCCTCAGCATATTTTAATTGCTAAATTAGCAGAGCTGGAAAAGAAAGAAAAAGAGTCAGAATAAATTCTGACTCCTATACATTAGTAGCGTTATTGTTTTATTTATTAATCTTCTTCTGTACTAATCACTTCTCCAGTTAAAGCATCAATAATCATGATGTACTCAAGTTCTCTTTCCTTATCCTCGAACTCGATCTCATAATAGTACCAATCACCATCCTCCTCTAATTCTATATCTTCAATTTCTATATCTTCATCCCGTTCTGTCCTAACTATATCTGTAATTTCATTCTCAGTTAAAAACGAAAGATCTTTTCTTTCTTTACGAAATTGAACCATTTCTAAAGAATTTGCATCTATTTCTATATAAGCTATACCATCTACTTGTTCTGCTCTAATTTGTATCATTCGATTTTGCTCATTTATCTTCGATTCAAGAATTCTGATAACAGGCTCTTGCGTCTCATTTTCCAAATAAGATATCATTTCGTCTTCCGACCATTCCTGCATTTCATTTTCACCCTGCCCTATTTCATTTTCAGTCTTCACTTGTTGAAGAGAAATGATTTCTCCGTTAAGAGCATTGACTTGTATTTCATATTCTCCTCTTGGAACCTGTAAATGGACAACGTATAAATCAGAGCCGCTTAATTCGATTGATTGTATTTGACCCGAGTACCTTTTTAATACTACCTCCTCGATTTCCTCCATGCTTAGTTCGTGATTAAAAGGAAATAAAATAAGAACAAGTAGTAAGATTATCATTATGGTTACAATCATGATTATCCACTTTTTCATTGGATAACCCCCTTACCAATAGGTAATTTCAACGTAAAAATGGTGAACTTTCCTGGCTCACTTTTTACTAATATATCCCCTTTATACTTTTCTACAAGACCTTTTGCAATACTTAAGCCTAACCCACTTCCTCCCGTATCTCGACTTCTAGCTTCATCAACACGATAAAAGCGCTCGAAAATAAATGGGATGTGATCCGGCTCAATTCCAATACCTTGATCTTTAATAGAGATGACCACATATTGATCTTCTCTTTTTGTCGTCACTTCAATATTTCCATCACTATATTTAATCGCATTTTCAAACAAAATATAAAATATTTGTTTCAATTCCAAAGGATTCAATTGCACCAATAAACCTTCCTTTATCCCTGACCATTTGAATTCCCTTTGATAGGCCTGCTTAAGATTTTTTATACACTCTGACAATACTTCTTCAATAGATGAAGTAAACTCACCGTGAGAATCTAGATAGGATTGATTTTTTATCGAATCTAAAAGCTGATTCGTTAAGCTTTTCATTCTCAATGATTCCGAATAAATGGCCTCAATGGATTCATCTAAAACCTCTGGCTTAGCTTTACCCCAACGCTTAAGAAGCTTTGCATAGCTTTCAATAACCGTTAAAGGTGTTCTTAATTCATGAGAAGCATCGGATATGAAACGCTGTTGATTTTTAAAATTTTGTTCTAGCAACTCAATCATATGATTAAATGTATGACCAACTTGAACAAGCTCATCTCCTTGTTCTTTTTGTAATGTTATTTTTTTAAATGTGCCACTTTTACGAATAGACTCCATCGTTTTCGTTAAATTTTTAATCGGTGTTACAATGATTCGACTAAGCGCTTTTCCTGCAAAATAAGTAGGAATTAAAATGGCAACAGTCGCTATGATTAGGACAATCCTCAGCATCTGCATCGTTTGCTCATGAATATTCATTCTTTCAACATATTCTAAAGTCAATACGGATCCATCCGCCCAGATGATCGGGATTCTTGCTACACCATATCTTTCATTTTTATGAATCATAGACTCACTTTGCTCGTTAATCGTATAAATAGAGGGCAAATCGCGTAGCAAAGATAAATTTAAAGTCGTTTGTAAATAGGGCAAACCGTCTTCAGCAATTAACCGAATAACTCCATCGTGGACAACTGACAGCTCAAATAGTTGTGTAGCCTCTTCTACTGTAGCCTGCTCTGAAATTTGTTTAGAGATAATATGGGCCTGATTTAGTCCTCTTTCTAATTCTGCTTGCTGTGAATTATAAGAAAACATAAAATAAATGCCAATATTCACAACGATTAATAGAAGAAGTAATAACCCCGTCGAAAACCATGTTAGTTTTCTCGATAAATTCATTTCTTAATCTCCTTTATGACATAACCTACCCCTCTAATCGTATGAATCAATGGTGAATGAAAAGGCTTATCTATTTTATTTCTTAAATAACGAATATACACATCCACTACATTTGTATCTCCATAATAATCGAAGCCCCAAACATGTTCGATGATTTGCTCTCGAGTCATTACCTGTTCCTCATGTTGTAATAAATAATGGAGTAAGTCATACTCCCGACGAGTTAATGAAATTTCTTGGTTTTCTCTTGAAACGGTCCGATTAGGAACATTTAACACTAAATCACTTAATTGATAATGACTATTTTCGTTTTGATTTATTGGTTTTTCGATTAAAGTTTGAGTTCTTAAACAAACCCTTATTCTAGCTAGGAGTTCTTCTATCTCAAATGGTTTAGTCAAATAATCATTTGCTCCATAATCTAAACCCGTTACTTTATCAATGACATTATCTCGTGCTGTAAGCATAATGATAGGTAGTGACTGGTTATTTACTCGAACTCTCCTCAGTACTTCAATTCCATTAAGCCCTGGCAGCATCACGTCTAAAATGACTAAATCCCATTCTTCATTCTGAATAAGCTCTAAGCCTGTTAAACCATCACTAGCCATGGTTGTTTGATATCCTTCATGCTCTAATTCTAATTGAAGCAGGCGTGATATTTTTTTTTCATCTTCTATAATTAAAATTCGATGCATACAAACACCTCTTCATACTTTTTTATTAGATGAGTGAATTTCATCATTGCTCTATAAGTGAATAAAACCGATAATTATTATGAAAATACATTGAATGCTCGAGAATTCACTCGCAGATTGTAACGATAGGTAGTGACTCCCAAAGGATCAGCGCCGTTTGAAGATCCACTCTGACGAAGCTCTGCGTAGTCAGAGTTAGCTGAAGACAAGCCCCTGGGAAAGCATCTACCTAAAGTGAAAATCAAAAACCTAACCGCTCGATTTTCATTAAAAGACGAATGCTTGCGAATTCACTCGCAGATTGTAACGGTAGGTCCGCTCGATTTTCATTAAAAGACGAATGCTTGCGAATTCACTCGCAGATTGTAACGGTAGGTAGTGACTCCCAAAGGATGAGCGCCGTTTGAAGAGCCACTCTGACGAAGCTCTGCGTAGTCAGAGTTAGCTGAAGACAAGCCCTTGGGAAAGCATCTACCTAAAGTGAAAATCAAAAACCTAACCGCTCGATTTTCATTAAAAGACGAATGCTTGCGAATTCACTCGCAGATTGTAACGGTAGGTAGTGACTCCCAAAGGATGAGCGCCGTTTGAAGATCCACTCTGACGACGCTTTGCATAGTCAGAGTTAGCTGAAGACAAGCCCTTGGGAAAGCATCTACCTAAAGTGAAAATCAAAAACCAAATTGTTCGGTTTTCATTAAAAGACGAATGTTTGCAAATTTCTCGTTGATTGAAACGGTAGGTAGTGACTCCCAAAGGATGAGCGCCGTTTGAAGATCCACTCTGACGAAGCCCAGCGTAGTCAGAGTTAGCTGAAGACAAGCCCTTGGGAAAGCATCTACCTAAAGTGAAAATCAAAAACCAAAATAGATGAATGATGAAATTGATTTAGATAAAAAAATAATGAAACCTTTTATAAACTTCTAACGTAAGTAATAATAAGAATAACCTATACTTCCTTCATTGTGTTAAAATAAGGAATATAGAAACTATATCATGTATCATACAACACTGTATATTCCCATTGTAATAGGGAAAAGTGATCGTTTGATTATTATTTGGAGGGATGCACATGTTTCGTTTTTTTAATCGAGTACGTACTATTGTTTCGTCTGAACTCAACTCTTTGTTAAGCAAAGCTGAAGACCCTGTAAAAATGGTAGATCAATTTATTCTTGATATGGAGAATGATATTGCAGAGGTAGAAGCAGCTGTAGCTAAGCAAATAGCCAATGAAAAGCTGTTAAACAAACAATACGAAGAAGCAGCTGCATTAGTAAGCAAGCGTGAGGAACAAGCAATGGCAGCTCTTGAAGCTGGCGATGAGAACCTTGCAAGAAAAGCATTAGAAGATAAAAATAAACACAATGACCATGCAGAATCTTTAAAAGCATCTTGGGGAGAAGCTCATAAGCTTTCAGAAGAGCTTAAAGATAAGTTACGTGAAATGAATGAAGAGTTAAGAGAAATGCGTATGAAAAAAGATTCTCTTAAAGCACGTTCAGAAAGCGCGAAAGCTAGAACCAAAGTTAATCGCTCACTATCTGGTGTTGGTGGTTCAAAAGCTGGGTTTGACAGAATGGAACAAAAGGTTATGCAAAGTGAAGCAGAAGCAGCTAGTTCAGAAGAGCTTCGCAATGTAAATCGTTCATTAGACGATGAACTAGCAGCATTAACCTCTACCTCTAGTGTAGACTCAGAGCTTGAGGCTCTAAAAGCTAAATTAAACAGTAAAAAAGAAGAGCCTGCTAATGACTAAAAAAGAAAAACCTCTTTGAGGTTTTTCTTTTTTTATTTTTTCTTTGATTTAAAGCTGCTTGAGCTTCCTCTTGAACTAGTGCTTGATTTAAAGCTACTTGAGCCTCCCCTTGAACTTGAACTAGATCTTGGACTAGATTTAGCGCTACTTGAGCTCCCTTTAGTACTTGCGCTTTTAAAGCTACTAGTAGCACCACGGGTAGGAGACTTCGCTTTAAAGCTACTAGCTCCGCCAGTTGTTGAAGTTGGTCTTGACTTTGCAGTGGTTGATTGACCTCGTAAGGAGCTTGCTCCTGAATCTCGCTTCGTTTTATTACGAGCAGTAGCTTTTTCCTTTTTAACTTGAGCAACCTTTGAGTTTTTTCCTGCTTCATTAGATTTTGAACGGGCTTTAGGCTTAACTGCTCGTTCTCCATCATTGCTTCTTATTGAACTACCTCTTTTTGAAGAATGTTTGGAACCGCTCTTCTGAATTCTAGCATCATTATAGTCTCTGTTTGAACGATTATAGTCATCCTCATAATCTCTATCATCATAGTGTCTATGATAACCATCATGGTCTCTATCATCTGAAATAAATGTGACCGAATTTTGAGTGGCATTCAATATCGTCGCATGATGAATATTCTGGTCTAAATTTTTCTGAAGAGGCTTATACTGATCATCATACTGCCTATGATCCTCTTCATAATAATCATCTTGTTCATATCGAGAAGAGCTTCTCCTTATATCTCTATTGAATTGTTCATAATCCTTTTTCATATCTCTAGGAATCTGCTCCAAAAGCTGAAGTTGATTGCTAGCTTGATTATATTGTCCAGCTGCTAGTAGGCGCTGAATTTCTCTTTCACAATAAGAAAACTCTCTACGATAGCTATGAATCGGCATATCCTTTTCATAACGTCTTTCCGCTTTTTCATAGCTTCTTTTTGCCACGGACCATTGGCGGTCAAGCTCTGCTTTTTTCTTTTTCCAGAAAGTTAATTCATCTAGCCATTTTTCATATTGCTGTTCTAATTGTCTTACTTTTTCTTGAAATTCCCCTAAATGGACAATCCCTTGCTGTAAGTCATTTTTCTCAAATTGCGTTTGATTTAATAATCTCGAGATATCTAAGGTGTCCATAGGAATAGCTTCCAAATTAACTGTGTGCAATAGCTTTGAAATTTCTCTTTCTAAATGATTCATTTGGTCAAGCAATTGTTTTCTTTCGCTTTCTAGCTCTTCAAATCTTGCAAAGCATTGGACATACATTTGATCTATTTCTTGTATTTCAAATTTAAGTCGTTCCGTTTCTTCATATGCTTCCTCATAATGTTGTTCATCAAGAGATCGTTTTACTTCACCCATGACGGTTTTTATAGACTGTATCCGATTATTAAGCTCATAGAATAGAGATTGTAAATCATGCCAATGCACTTGATTATATTGCTTTTGTAATCGATTCAATTCTCGATCAAAATCACTCTCTTTTTCTTTAAAATAAAGAAGCTCTTGCTCCATCTTCTCTAAATTGAGCCAGCTATGATCTCTTTTGAAAATTAGACTCTCTACTAATTCACTTACTTCTTCTAATTGTTTATCTATAAAACGTTTTTCATCCTCAGCTGCTTTAGCCTTCCCTTCCATTACATCGTTTGATAGGTTTGAGAAAGCCTGTTCTATTTTAATAAAGGCCTGTTCAACTTGATGAACGATCGTATGCAAACTCTCATCAGCAATTTGATTCATTAACAGCTCTTTTTGCTTATTCATATTCTGTTTTATAGAAGACAAAGAATCCTTTAAATCTTGAAGCAATGAAAAATCTCGGTCCATCTCATTAAAACGCTCAGTTAACGTTTCCAATAACTGAGAGGCTCCAACATAATCGAGATGCTTCTCTAATTCCTCAGCCTTATTTAGCCCTATATTAACCTCTTCTAAGGTTGAAGAAATGAAAGAAAATGAGTTTGTTTGAGAAGCAATACTGGATTGGAATTTTGTTTCAAATGTTCCTATATTCTCTTTTAATTGGTTAATTTGCTCTGAAGCCTTCTTTTCGCTGTTCATGACAGTATCTGTTTCTTCTGTCAACTCAGTAAATAACCGCTCGTCATTTTCCGTTTCCACTTCTATATTCTCTACCTGTAACGCATAGTCATCTGTTTTTAAAGATTGTCCTAATAAATCCTCTATGTGATTGTCTCGTTCTTTTGCATTTGTCAAAATATAAAACAGCTGCTTTTCTAGCTGCTTCAATGCCACAACAGTTTGTCCTTTAGATAGCTTTAATCGTTCACTCACGTTATTGTATGGCTGTAAAACTCCTGAGAGTAACTTCTTCTGTCTTTCTTGCAGTGCTGACAATTCGGCTATTCTTTTCTTATCTGATTGTTTTTTAAGCACGATTCGCACACCGGTAAGAACAGCTAGTGAAATAGCCAAAAATAAAATCGTACTAAACCACGTTATATTCGGGCCATTATTTGCAGTGCTTGGAATCGTAATCGCTTCACTTTCAATCGTCTCTTCCTCAATCATTTCTCCGGATTCATTAGGCATTTCTAAATTGACGAATCTTTCTTCTATTTCATTAATTAAGCTTTCCACGGCAAGGACAAAATCATCTTGCTCCGCACCATTTATAAATGTATCATTGAGGATTTCTTCATATGCATTTGAACCTTGACCTTGTAAAATAGCATCCTCTATTGCAGAATCTGCCGCTGTTTGGAATTGAACCTCATTTTGATGGATTAACAAAAGAGCATCTACATTAGCTTCCAAAAAAATCATTTCTGCTTCTGATTCTATCGCCTCATTTTCCATTTGAGATACTGATTTTATTAAATAATCAAAATGACTGTCGGTATAGGTTTCTTCTAAATATTCGATTTCTTCTGTTGAAAAAAATAGTTCTTCATCTTCCTCTATTACTAAAGCTGCCATACTATTCATTGGGTTACTTATGTATAAAGCAAACAAAAATAATAGTCCGCCAAGAATATGCCTTTTTTTCATTTTTTCCCCCTTAATTCTTTTACTATTATCATAAATCATCTCTCTTTAATAATAAAGATGTACTATGTAAATATATTTATATTTATCTTTTATTCCTACTGAATTTAAATCTTTTTATTAAAATACGTTACTTTTATCACAGCATTTAATATTATTGGCTGAGACAATACGCAAGAATGAAAAACTCCACTCATTTTAAGTGCGTGTCTGTTCGCTTTCCCAAGATACTTCGCGTCCAGTGGTGGCGCAAGAACTAACTTTTTTTAAAGTGAATTTCAGTATGACCACTTATTTCCACTGGTGTCTCCGTATCTTGTGTCCACTAGCTTACGCCTTTCACAGGGAATCTATCCTTTCAAAAAAACCCTCCTTTTTCACAGTAAGGAGGGTTCATGGTTACTTCTTGATTTTTGCATCCATTACAAATCATTTCAAGTTTTGTAATATGAGATGATTATTAAAAACAGCTATTTATTTTCCCTACCTTTATAGAAATCGAACCGTTCCTATTTAGAACCTTTTACCTCCGCCACGTGAGCGTCCACCACGTGAACCAAAGCTTGAGCCGCCTCCACGTGAACTTCCTCCTCTTGAACCAAAGCTCGAACCGCCTCCACGTGAAGTGTTTCCTTTAGAGCCAAAGCTTGAGCCGCCTCCTCTAGAACCGAAGCCTGAAGAACCGCTGTTATTTCTAAAGGTGTAGTTTTGACTATGCCTGCGCCGTTGTTCGTCCAGCCTTCTTTGATGGTCAGTTCTCATAGTCTGTGTTAATTGGCTGATAAGTGCCATTTGTGCAATAGCACCTCGATAATCTCCCTTTGAGAGCAAACGTTTTACCTGTTGCTCATTACTTAAATATTTATTTTGGTAAGAGTTTGAAGACAGTAATCCAAACTGACTTTGCGCATCACGATAAGACCTACTTACAGATTGCCACTCTCTCATCGCATCTCGTTTTTCTTTCAAAGCACCTTCCACTATACGGTTAATTCTTTGAAAGCCTTCATTCATTTCCGCTAATTTATTTTCAGCTTTTACTAAATGTTTGTCTGTGCTCTCCATATCCTGCTCTAGGCTCTTACAGTCTCTCACTATCGTAGTTAATGCTTCTGTTTGAATATTAAGAGCTTCAGAACGAGCCTTTTCTAGTAAAGCATTTGTTTTTCTTTTTAATTCAGAAGTGCTTTTTAAGAGGCTACGTTTTCTGCCTTCTAATTCATCAAATCGATTACGAATCATTTCTTTAAAACGCTCTGAATCTTCAAGGTTACTCACTAAAGGCTTTAAATGTTTAGCTATCTCTAGATAATTAGGATCGACTTCATCTAAAAGTAGTTGAATAGCAGGTAATTGTGTTTCAAGCTGGTCAATGTTTTGTTTCATCGTCATTAGATAATCTTCTAAATCTAATCGATGATCGTCATGATAATGAGACTGAAGCTTATTCAATTCTTGTTGTAGTGAGGAGCTTTGTTCATTGAACGTCTCCTTTTCTTTATTCAAATTTTTGACCTGCTGCAAGCTAAAATCTCGAGCTTCTATCCACTTCTCCACTGTTTCTGTTGCTTGTTCTAATTGTTCCTGTATTCCATCATGATCGGATTTAATCTTAAAAACGTCTCCTAATGTGATGGCTTCATTCATTTTTTCTAAAATGGCTTGGGCCTCAGTGTAGTAGCGGGTAAGAATATTCTTTAGATGGTTAAGCTTTTCTTGATTGGTTTTATTAAACAAATGATTTTGATGCTCCTTTATTTGTTCGGAGATCCGCTTAACCTCTGTTACCATTTGTTTTAAGTAAAAAAAATCTTGTTTCAGCTCTTCTAATGGCTTTAAAGTAGTATTTAATATTTTTTCTGCACCGATAAAATCAAAGCCACTCTCTTTTGACTTAGCTGATTGAATTCTTTCCGTTAAGACCAATATTCTCTCTTCTAAAACAGGGTAAGATTCGTTACGGCTGTTCGTAAATTGTTTAAATTCTTTTTGTAAATCATCCATTTCAGCCATGGCTTCCTTGATATTTTTTGTGATGATTAATTCCTTTTCAAAGAACTCTTTCATCTGTTGCTCTAGCTGAGGTAGCCTCTGTTCTGCTAATTGGGTTTGCTCTTGAATAGGCTCTGTTTCCTTTATCAGTTCAATATATTTCTTAGGAATCCCCAACCTTGTTAAAGCCTGCTCTCTATCTTTTGCACCTTGTAAAATATCAAAAAAGTCTTGGCTTAATACATTGAGACTTTTTTCTGTATCACCTTTCGCTAACTTCAATCTTTCACTAACTTTATTATAAGGATTTAAGACCTTAGAAAGTAATTTTTGCTGTCTCTTTTTCAAATCATCTATTTCTTTTTCGATTTTCTTTTTAGAGCGAATTCTAAATATGACCATAACTATAGCTATAAACACGGCTACAATACTCAGTGATAAAATAACATCAAATGCTGAAATAGAGCTTGAACTTGTAACAGAAGTTCCTGAATCGCTCTGATTAGATTGATTCACACCGGATGAATTTAATGCTGCATTTTCAATTTCATTAACCAACGTCTCTATCCCAAGAGCAAATTCCCCATCTTTTGCGTATTCTATAAATGTATCATCTAATAAAGCCTCATAAGGGTCATACGAATTACTTAATTGATTAATGACCTGGTCAATAGTGGACCCTTCCCAGGAAGATAAATAAATTTCTCCTTCCTGTGACATTAAAATAACCGCATCAACATCCAATTGCTCATACAAGCTTTCCGCTTGCTGTTCAATTGAGTCACCTTCTACAGCTTCGACTGTTTGTAAAAAATAATCGAAATCTGAATTTCGAAAATCACTTTCTAGATTATTTATTTCTGTTGATGTAAAAAATTGTCCATCATCACTTATTTCTAATGCTGCTTCTGCATAAAAAGGTATACAAAAACTAATCAGGATGATAAAAAACGTTAATATAAAACCTCTTCGATTCATTACGTCGCCTCCATGCCTCTAACTACATACTATCATCATAAAGCAAAAAACAGCTTGAATAAAGATGTAGAATGAACTTCTCTATGTTTGCTCTATTATATACGTACAAATGGATTAAATCGTTTCATAATATTAGATGAAATAATTCCATCATTCCTATCTTTAAATGAAAACCCAGAGGTTAGGTTTTTGATTTTCACTTTAGATAGATGCTTTCCCAAGGGCCTGTTTTCAGCTAATGAAATTCACTCAGGTATAAAACAAATAAAGCTGAGACGAAAGCTTTTTTTAAACTATTACATGTAGTGAAACTTGAAATGGTTTGCAATACATGCATACGCAAATAAAAACAGGACCTTCCTTCTTACCAAAAGAAGGAGAGTCCTGTTGAATTGGTAGAATCTTTATAAAAGTCGTATTCTAGCGGGCAGGCCTTGCTGAATTCACTTACATTCAGAAAAGTTAATTTGGCGCCACCCCATCACAGACACGTGTAGTGTCTTGAGGGAGGGAAGACCAGAGGAACTTACATCTGTTGAGTTCCTTATTTATACGAAGGGTCTTAGACTCTACTTTATACGATCAATCATTAATAGCTGAAAACTGAGATTTGACTAGTTGATAATACGTTCCATGCTTCTCCATCAATTCATTATGTGTTCCTTGTTCGACTAAACTACCATGATCAAGAACAATAATTAAGTCTGAATCTCTAATTGTAGAAAGGCGGTGTGCAATCATAATCGCTGTACGATTGTGCAATAGCTTTTTTAAGCCCTCCTGAATTTTCAGTTCTGTTTCTGTGTCAATACTAGCAGTCGCTTCATCTAGGATAAGGATTTTAGGGTCAGCAAGTAATGCTCTAGCAAAGGATAATAATTGCCGTTCCCCTACTGATAGCACACTTCCTTTTTCCTCCACCTCAGTATCATAGCCCTTCTCTAGTCTTTCAATAAATACTTGAGCTCCAATGGCCTCAGCTGCTGCTTTTACCTCTTGATCAGTAGCACTTGGTTTCCCAAAGCGGATATTTTCCATGATGGTCCCTGCAAAAATAAATGTATCCTGCAGGACATAACTAACATTAGCTCGCAGCTCATCTAACTTAAGATCCCTCAAATCATTTCCATCTAATAATACTCTTCCAGCTGTTGGGTCATAGAATCGACTCATTAAATTAACAATCGTTGATTTACCTGATCCGGTGTGACCGACAAGGGCTATTGTATGACCAGCTTCAAATGTTAAGTTCACTCCTTTTAGAGCTTTACGTTTTTCATTATAAGCGAATTCAACATTTTCAAACTGCATTTTCCCCTTTACATCACCAAGAGTTATTGCATTTGGTTTTTCTGGAACAGATGGCTTTTCATCTAAAAACTCAAAAATTCTTTCTGACGAAGCCATCCCAACTAAAAGCTGGTTATAAACCTGACCTAGTCTTGAGATAGGCTCCCAAAACATTCCTAAGTAAAAAGCAAACGAAACAAATATTCCGACCTCTAACCCACTTTGAATAAGATTAGAGCCATGCCAAATCAAAATAGCTGCTCCTAGAACACTGGCTAATTCTACAAACGGACGAAATAATGCATTCTGTTTCGTAGCATTTTTCCAGCTTTTAAAGTTTTCATGGTTTACACCTTCAAAAAACTCCATATTTTCTTTTTCTTGTGCATATGCTTGTGTCACGCGAACACCTTGAATACTTTCATTTAAATGCGAATTTAAAAGAGATTGCCTTACCCGAACAAATTGCCACGCACGTCTTATTTTCCTACGAAGTTTTGTAGAAATAAAAAACATGATAGGTACAATTATTAACACAAGAATAGCTAATTCAGGACTTAAAGAGAATAAAATGACCACAATCCCTAATAGCATTACGATATCCATAATTAAATTAATAACACCATTTGTAAATAAATCCTGAAGTGAATTGACATCATTAATAACTCGGACTAGAATAGAGCCCGCAGATCGTTGGTCAAAGAAACGATGTGACAATTTTTGAATATGCTTAAAAAGGGCTTCTCTAATATCAAAGATAATATGTTGTCCAAGCTCGTTCATCCATTTGATTCGAAACATATTAGCAAAATAAGATAAAATATAGAGCGCGAGAACAATCCCCGTAAGGATGGCAAGCATCCTATAATCACCTGGTATAATGGCATATTCGATTACCATAAAACCGGCTACAAAAGGAATAAATAATCGAACAGCCGTAGCAAATAACATCATCAGAATGGTTTTAGGTAATAACGTTTTCGCATAAGGCTTCATATATTGTAATAAACGTGTCATCTGTTTCCAATTAAACGGTTTTTCAATAATATTTTCTACCGTATAATGAAAACGAGTTTTTCTAGCTTTCATTGCTTTTTCACTCATTCACCTTACACTCCCTTATGCCTGTTGGAGTACATACTGCTGATCTTGATTTTGAATATCATAAATACGGCGATAAATTCCACCGTTATTTTCTAATAATTCCTCATGTGTACCCCGTTCTACAATTTGCCCCTTATCTAATACGATAATTTGATCGGCATGTTTAACAGAAGAAATTCTGTGAGCTATAATAAAAGTGGTTCTTCCTTTCATTACTTCACGGAACGCTTTCTGAATTTTCACTTCTGTTTGCATATCAACAGCACTTGTTGCATCATCCATTATTAAAATGGCTGGATCCATAATAATCGCACGTGCAATAGCAATCCGCTGCTTTTGTCCTCCTGAAAGACCTAATCCTCTTTCACCTAAGACTGTCTCATAGCCTTCTGGAAGCTCTGATATAAACTCATGTGCATCCGCCCTCTTGGCAGCTGCTATTATTTCATCCATTGTAGCCTCACTATTCCCATATGCAATGTTGTCTTTAATCGTAGATGAGAACAAGAAGGTTTCTTGTAAGACAATTCCTATATTACTTCTAAGCTGCTTCATCGAATAATCTTCAATTGGTTTTCCATCAATTCTAATTTCTCCAGCTGATTTTTGATAAAATCTTGTAATCAATTGAATAATACTTGATTTACCAGAACCTGTTGCTCCAACTAAACCAATCGTTTCTCCCTTATGAACATTAAAAGAAACATCCTTTAAGGCTTGCGCTTTTTGCTCTTTATCATATAAGAGATCAACGTTTTCGAATTCGACCTCACCTATTAATCGAACTTTATTTTTATCAAACCTGTTTTCATCCACTCTTTCTTCAGCATCTAAAATTTCTAATAACCGCTCACCCGATGCCTTCGATTGAGAAAACGTATTCATAATAAAGCCCAATTGCATAATCGGTCCCACAATAAATCCAATTAAACTAAAGAAAGCAACAAACTCTCCAGGAGTCATACTGCCTGTGATGGTTAAATATCCTCCAAAACCAATTAGGATTACAGAAGACATATTTCCTATAATCTCCATGAAAGGAAAGTACTTACCCCAAACATGAGCAATATCGATGTGCTTTGATCGATAATCTTCATTTTTTAAATCAAATCGTTTCGACTCTTCCTCTTCTTGAGACAGTGCCTTTACTGTTTGAACACCACTGACATTTTCTTGAACCTTTGTATTCAGATTTGCTAACGATTTTCGAATTAAACGAAAGCGAGGATGAACACGTTTATCAAACATGTAAACAGCTACTACTAAGAAAGGTAGTGTGGCCATGGTTAGTAAAGTTAATGGAACTGAATAAAAAAACATAACGCCAAAACTAAAGGTGACAAGTAAGACAAAGTTCACTAATTGAGCAAAACCAAAGGATAAAAAGAAACGAAATCCTTCGACGTCAGCCGTTAGTCGTGACATTAAGTCACCAGTTTTAGCATTATCATAATATTTAAAAGGTAAAAATTGAAGCTTTTTATAAAGTACTTTACGAAGTTGATAAACGGAAGATATCCCAAATAAATCGCCATAATATTGATTAATAAAAGCTGTTACGCTTTTAATGAGCGTAGCAATTATTAAAGCAATGACTAAGCTAGGTATAATGCTATAATCTCCTAATGAAACAGAGTCTATCGCTTGCTGTAAAATAATTGGATAAACTACTGTCATCCCCGTTACACCTAACAAAGAAATTAACGACCAGAAGAAGTACTTTTTAAATGGTAAATAAAATTCTTTTAGACGTTTAAAAGTGTCCACAAATCCCCCCACCTTTTCTTACAAAATCGAACTATTCTGTGTTGTCATATGAACAGACCTGTCTAAGAAATTTAGTGACTCGAAGTAATTATAAATAAGAAATCATCATCATACCCTTATCCTGTTATAGTTACCTATTGTCTTTTGCTAATTTTCTGAAATCAGATCGAAAAGCATTTGCCGTTCTTTCCTTGACCACTCCTTTAGCTTATACAATTTTCCATAGCAGTTGAGCTGATAAATTTTAATTCTCTGATACACTTCAACATAATAAGATTTGTTAAACACCTCTTTTTATTTTCAAATTATTATAATTACTTTCAATAAATTACATCAAATTCACTACAATTCTCCTCAATTGTTTTTGACTCTTAAATATCCTAACAGATTACTCTTAATTGTCAATTAGTTTTACTTGTTTTTTTCAGAAAAAATTTTCTTCGATTTTTTCTCTATTTTTATGACATGTAGATGGAGATTGATTCCCTATTTATTATTAGAACTTTTTCTTTTCATTAGAAATTTGTCCAAGTTTTTCTAATCAAACAGGTTATAGCACCTCTTATACAATTTTTGGTAAAAGGTTTCATCCCGACTTTTTCTATACTACTTCCACGCCTGCTCCATTCAAATGTAGCTTAGATTATTTTGAAATCATCAACCTATTCATACGTTTAAAAAGGGACTGAATCCCTCAAAGGTTATTTCCTCACCTTTTGGAACAGCCCCTAATTCCTATAAGTATTTTCGATGTGTTTTCTTCCCATCATGTATATAAATCATTTGTTTTTCATTTACGGTTGTTTCTAAATGAACAGGTCTGCCCCAAAGTTGATAAATATAAGGAAGCACTTTCTCTAAATAAGTGATATCGAGCTCTCGGTCTTCAAATTCATGTTTGATATACAATTCACCACTTTTTAAAAAATCACCATCTACTACTACTAAATAAGGAAAGCCTCCATTAATCCTTGAATTGGCGAGCTGATCACGAACATGCCCCCACTCTTTATCAATAACTTTATAGTCACTTCCCTGTTTTTGAAATAGATACATGTCCTCTCTGGAAACCAAATCTTTTGTTAAGTAATTTCTGATAAAGGACATATCAGATTCAATTTCTCTTACTTCAAACATCTTTTCTCTACCTGAGCCCTTTGTAACCCCCTGCTCCTCCATCATTTTTTTGGTAGGATTGTTATATCTTTCTTCAATATCCTCAAAGATTTTGAGTCCTAAATAATATGGATTAATAGAGGTTTTAGATGGCTGTACAACACCTGCATTTAACTTGGCAAATTCAATCGTTTCATCACTAGTTAAGTTCATTTCTCTTAAGATTCTTGAGTGCCAAAAAGAGGCCCACCCCTCGTTCATAATCTTTGTTTCTAATTGGGGCCAAAAATATAACATTTCCTCTCTCATCATCGTCAAAATATCTCGTTGCCATTGCTCTAATTCCCGGCTATATTCCTCAATAAAAAGCAATAAATCTTTTTCTGGACTAGGTGGTAATTTCTTTTTCTTCTTTTTCCCTTGCTGACTTTCGGTAGCAGTCTTCTCCCTATCTAAATTCCACAGGTCATCATATTCTGTTCGCCGCGGCTTGATTTCTTCTTCTTCTTGGTCGAGACTCCAAGATAATTTGGGTCTAATTAAGCTAGGATCTATATGCTCTTGAATAGCAAGGACAGCATCTAGAAAGTTCTCAACCTCTTGTTTACCATAAACATGCTCATAATGTGCGACACGGTCAGCAGTTGCTGCCATACTTTCAACCATATCTTTACGAGTGTTTGAGAAACGAACATTATTTTTGAAAAAATCACAATGTGCAAGGACGTGAGCAACAATTAGTTTATTTTGAATTAAGCTGTTGCTATCTAATAAAAAAGCATAGCAGGGATCAGAATTAATGACTAACTCATAAATTTTACTAAGCCCTAAATCATATTGAAGCTTCATTTTATGAAATTGTTTTCCAAAACTCCAATGTGAGTATCTTGTTGGCATGCCATACGCACCAAATGTATAAATAATTTCAGCCGGACAAATTTCATATCTCATTTCATAAAAATCTAGGCCAAATCCCGAGGCAATCTCTGTAATTTCAGAAATCGCGCCCTCTAACTCCTTCCAATCACTGCTTGTCATGAATAGTCCCTCCTTGTTCACGCTTTTTACACTTTATGTCGTGACATTCAAAAAGATGAAAAAGGAAAACAAGAGAAGAAGACATTTTGGCCAAAAACAAGTCTTAGAATGACGAATAATTGATTTAAAATGTAGAACAAAATCGCTACAGGAGAAACTTTGGCTCTCCTGGTCAGAGCTTCAGCACCCTTCCCTGTCAACTGCCACTAAAGAGTTTTCAGACACTTACTGTTACCTTATAGTCTCGATATTCTCCTTTCCTTTTCCTTTTTAAAAATAAACGAAGAACACCCTCTTGTTAGGAATGTTCTTCGCTTTGGTCTTTCTTTCCGTTTTATTTAAGCAATCATTTTTCAATTTAAGTGTTTCATAAAACGAATAAAAGCTTCCGTACCTTCTTGAGTCCGTTTAAATACACCTGCATGCTCTAAGATTGTCTCGAATGTTAAGCCAACTTCTTTTTTTAATATATCCATTACTGTATTTTCATTAAGCTGACCCTGATATTGCTCTTTTATTTTAAGACCCCAATCTAAATGCTTTGAAATATCTGGATGATTTTCAATGACTGTTTTTGGATTAGACTCTAAAAGTGCTTCAGCTAGTAAGGCTAATTCTTCCTTTAATCTCCCCGGCAGAACTGCAAGTCCCATCACTTCAATCAACCCGATATTCTCTTTTTTCAAATGATGAACCTCTTGATGGGGATGGAAGATTCCATCTGGAAATTCTCCAGATGTACGATTATTTCTTAAAACTAAATCTAATTCATATGTGTCATTATTCTTTCTAGCTATAGGCGTAACCGTATTATGCGGTTCATCACCAGTAAAAGGAATAATCTCGACTGATTGATCTTCATACTGTTTCCAACGATTGAATATAAAATCAGCTGCCTCTATAAGGGCGGATATTTCTATTCCTTGTAAACGAATAACTGACATAGGCCAACGAACTATACTAGCTGTCACTCCAGGAAAATGAACTAAATCAAAGCTATGTTCAACCTCAGCAACGGCCATTGGGAAAGTATGATAGCCTCCTTGGAAATGATCGTGACTTAAGATAGAGCCACCAACAATAGGCAAATCTGCATTAGACCCTAAAAAATAATGATCAAATTGTTTAATAAACATTAATAATCTTTCAAATGTTTTCTTTGAAATTTTCATTGGCACATGCTCACCACGAAATATAATCGCATGCTGCTCATAATAAACATATGGAGAGAATTGTAAATACCATTGCTCCTCTATTAAATCAACAGGAATAATTCGGTGATTTTGTCTAGCAGGATGATTGATTCTTCCCTGATAGCCGACATTTTCCTTGCAAAGTAAACATAATGGATATTCACTAGTCTTCATCTTTTTAGCTGCTGCAATCGCTTTTGGATCCTTTTCAGGCTTTGATAAATTAATCGTAATTTCTAAATCACCATAATCTGATTTGGTATACCAATGTTCATTTTTGGCGATACGGTCTGTTCGAATATAATGTAAATTTTTTGACTGTTCATAAAAATCCTCCGTGGCCTTCTCTGGACCAACTGAATGATAGTTTTCATTAAAATGACGAATAACCTCTGATTGCCTGGGAGTCATGCAACCCATAATTTTTGTATCAAACAAATCACGATAAGTAACGGTATTTTCTTCTATTAAAGATTGGTTTACTGCCCAATCTAGCATTTGCTCTAAAATAGGTACTGGACTTTGTAGCTCCTCATCCTCTACTTTCTGTGTTTGAAAATCATCTAACTGAAGAACAGCTAATATACGGTTTCGGGTTTCGTCTACATCCCATTTAGATAGTAGACCCTTTTTTTGACCAAATTGTATTAAGCGTTCTATTTGCTCATAAATGTTGACACTCATGTATATCTTCCTTTCTCCAGCTTATTTGCTATAGCCATTCGGATGAGCTACATGCCAATTCCAAGCGTGTGTCACGATTTCTCTTAAATGTGTATATTCAGGCTTCCAATTAAGCTCCTTCTTTGCACGTTCTGGAGAGGCAATGAGTACAGCTGGATCGCCCGCTCTTCTCGGTGCAATTTGAGCAGGAATTTCATGGCCCGTTACTTGTCTACAAACATCAATTACTTCTTTGACAGAAAAACCATTTCCAATTCCTAAGTTGTATATGTTGCTCTTATTGCTTTCTTTCAATTTCTTCAAGGATAAGTAGTGAGCTGAGGCTAAATCCATTACATGAATATAATCACGTATACAACTTCCATCCTCGGTATCATAGTCATCACCGAAAATAGAAACATGCTCCCTTTGTCCAAGTGCAACTTGTAAAACTATAGGAATTAAATGTGACTCAGGTTGATGGTCTTCTCCAATGGTCCCCTTTGGATCGGCACCAGCCGCATTAAAATAACGTAAGCAAACAGACTTCAATCCATAGGCTGGCTCACACCATTTTAATAGTTTTTCTATCGCTAATTTTGTTTCTCCATACGGATTCGTAGGATTGGTCATCATACTTTCCACAATTGGGGTATTGTCAGGCTCTCCATAAGTAGCAGCTGTAGATGAAAAAACGATATTCTTGACACCATGCTCAACCATTTTCTTTACTAAGGAAAAGGTTCCTAAAACATTATTTTGATAATATTCTAAAGGCTTCTCGACACTTTCTCCTACTAAAGAAGAGGCAGCAAAATGAATAACAGATTCAATTTGGTGATTCGTAAAAATCTGATCTAATAAAGGCTCATCATGTATAAAACCTTGATAAAAGGTTGTATTTTGTACAGCATCTAAGTGACCTTTTTCTAGACTATCTAAAACTACCACTTCTTCTCCTTGATCCTTTAAATATAAAACGGTATGACTACCGATATAACCAGCACCGCCCGTTACTAGAATTGCCATAGTTAAAACCCCCTATATAAGTTTGACACCTTCACCAGCTTCACTTAAATAAAACGTAGGCTTATAGCCTATTTCCTTCTCATAAGCTGCCTCTACATTTTGGCAAAAGCTTTCTACATGACTATCTTCTACAAGGCTTACTGTGCAACCACCAAAGCCTGCACCTGTCATTCTCGTCCCAATACAACCTGATTGAGCTTTTTGAATTGTATAAAGAGTATCCAACTCTAATCCAGTTACTTCATAATCATCTCTTAATGAATCGTGTGATTCACACATTAACTGACCAAATTGCAATAAATCTCCTGATTTAAGAGCTGCTACAGCTTTAAGTACTCTCTCATCCTCTGTAATTACATGGCGAACTCTTGCTAATATTAATAAGTCCTTAATCAAAGATTGATGCTTCTCAAACTCATCTTGACCTAGAGCACCTAAATGTTCGATTTGTATTCCACCCTCTTGTAATTGCTTTAGACCTTCCTCACATTGAGAACGTCTTTCGTTATATTTTGAATCTGCTAATCCTCTTCGTTTATTCGTATTTGAAATCACAATTTTATAATTTCCTAGCGTTAAAGGGACAGCCTCAAATTCCAAATTGTGAGTGTTTATAAATAGAGCGTGGTCTTCTTTCCCTAAACCAACAGCAAATTGGTCCATAATTCCACTATTCACACCCATGAAATGATTTTCCATGCGCTGACATAATTTAGCTAACTCTACTCTGCTAAGAGACCCCTTCAGCAATTCATTAAATGCAAAAGCTGTAACCATACCTATTGAAGCGGAAGAAGACAAGCCTGAACCATTAGGTATATGACCAATATAATATATATCTGCTCCAGTTAAAGCGAAATCTAATGCTTCAAATTGAGATAAAATTCCCTTTGGATAATTTCCCCAATCATCTTCTTTTTTAAAGGTTAAATCTGATTGATGAAAGCTAATACGCTGTTCGAAATTGGCGCTAGCTAAATGAAAATAGCCATCCTCTCTCAAGCGAATCACCATATAAGTTCCAATCGTTAAGGCTGCTGGAAAAACAAAGCCACCATTATAATCTGTGTGCTCACCAATTAAATTGACTCTTCCAGGAGCAAAAAACGTATGAACTTCCTGCTGCTCACCTTCAAAAATCGATAAAAACTTCTCCACATATTGATTTTCCATAAAAAAACCTCGCCTTCAACTTTATTAATTAATTTAATTAATTTATTCTACCATATTTTTATTCTTTTGTGTGTATAAGTTTTGCTGTATTTTTATCAAAAAACTCCTACAAATATGTAAATAATTGTAGGAGTTTTTTTAAACTATGAGAGATACTCATGAACAATATTCATGACTGATTCTTTTACAAGCTGTAATTTTTCTTCAGCCTTTGCTAAGCCATCTTCTTTAACACCGAAGTAAAACTTAACTTTTGGCTCTGTACCTGATGGACGTATACAAAACCATGTTTCATTTGATAATTTATATTTTAAAACATTCGATTTTGGCAACTCTATTTTTTCTACTAAACCATTACTCATTTGCGTTGTTTCACTTGATTGATAATCTTCAATTTGTAAGACCGCTTCACCTGCTACTACTTCTGGGGGATTCGTACGGAAGCTCGTCAAAATATGATTAATTTTCTCTATACCTGATTTACCCTTTAACGTCAAGGACTGAAGACCTTCTAAGTAAAATCCATATTTTTGATAAAGCTCTAATAGGCCATCATATACGGTTTTACCTCTTGATTTATAATAGGCACTCATCTCTGCAGCAAGTAAACAAGCCTGCACAGCATCTTTGTCTCGTACAAA
Organism: Alkalihalobacillus trypoxylicola; assembly: GCF_001590785.1. Taxonomy (GTDB): domain Bacteria; phylum Bacillota; class Bacilli; order Bacillales; family Bacillaceae_D; genus Alkalihalobacillus; species Alkalihalobacillus trypoxylicola. The sequence goes on along the minus strand of NZ_LTAO01000012.1, from coordinate 44,321 downwards.
ATCACCAATTAAATAGCCATAGCTTTCTTCATACCCAAATAAAAATGTTTGTTCTTTACTTTCTTCAAACTGAGCAATTTTTTCACCAATAAATTTAAAGCCTGTTAATGTATCGATTGATTTTAGACCATATTTATTGGCAATCGTTTTTCCTAGCTCTGAGGTAACAATCGTTTTCATTACAATTCCATTATCCGGAAGCGATTGAGCTTCCTTTTTTTGTGATAATAAATATTCTAGTAATAGTGCTCCTGTTTGATTTCCACTTAAGACAATATATTCTCCGTTATTGTCCTTAACAGCAAGCCCTACTCTATCAGCGTCAGGATCTGTAGCTATTAAAAGATCGGCATCGATATTTTCAGCATATTTGATGGCGATTTCAAAAGCAGCATGCTCTTCAGGATTAGGAGAAGTAACCGTAGAAAAGTTTGGATCAGGTAACTCTTGTTCTGGAACTACGGTCAATTGTTCAAAACCAACATCTTCAAGGATACGACGGACCGGTACATTAGCCGTACCATGAAGTGGTGTGAACACCATTTTTACGTCTTTTCCAAATTGTTCAATAATATCATGATTGACAACAATAGTCTTAAGCTTTTCGTTGTAGGCATCATCTACTTCTTCCGAAATGATTTGAAATAAGCGTTCACCCTTTAGCTCCATTTCATCTCCTACTTTAATTTCTAACTCATTTTCAATTTCACTAACATATCGAACAAGCTCGTCGGCAGGACCTGGAGGAAGCTGTCCCCCATCTGGACCGTATACCTTAAATCCATTATATTCAGGAGGATTATGACTAGCCGTAATGACAATTCCAGCATATGTATTTAAATAGCGAACAGCAAAAGAAAGCTCAGGTGTTGGTCTAAGATCGTGGAATACATAGGTTTTTATTCCATGTTTACCAAGAGTTAAAGCTGCTTCCTTTGCAAATTCTGGAGACTTATGTCTCGAGTCAAAGGCAATAACAACTCCTCTTTCCACCGCATCCTTACCATTTGCTTCAATATAACGAGCAAGCCCTTCCGCCGCTTTTCTTACCGTATAGGCATTCATACGATTAGGTCCAGGACCAATTTCTCCTCGCATTCCACCTGTTCCGAACTCTAAGTTTTTATAAAAACAATCTTCTAAACTTGTTTCATTCTTTTCTATTTTTAAGAGCATTTCATTTAATTCACTATCAAATTGACTATGCTTCTTCCATTTTTCATATTCTAGTTTCCACTCCATTACATTTCCTCCCTTTGTCTTTTTAAAGGCTATTATATCATTTTCATACTCAATAATGAATGTCTCTAAGATGATGCTAAAGCTTCTTCCATACGATTGGTTTCTATTTGAAGCCTTTCTGGTGACCAATGGAAATAATCACTAAAATAATGTAGAACCATTTTATAATTTTCCTTCACATAATGTGGCTCAAAATAAAGATAGCTTGTTCTTCTACTAAAGAAATCCAGCGGGCTCATCACCATCTCTTCTTCTATTCCATATCGAATTTCTGCATAAAGATCAGATGGTAAATCCCATCTTTTAGCATGCCTTTTATTCGTTCTCATTTTCGCAAAAATATTCCCGATATTTGAGCCATATCTTTCAACAAGTTGATTTATTTTTTGCTCACTCAGTTCTAATTCTTTTCCTGCTTTTGTCATCTTCTTGACGTAATTTGAGAATAAATCAGAACCACCTACATGACCTCCAGAAAGGGTAATCGATTCTGTTTCTGATGGGTTTGTTATTTTAAGCTGCTCACAAATTCCATCCACTACTTTAGAAGCTGTTATACGATAAGCCGTTAATGTTCCAAGCATAACAGAAATAATCTTTGAATCCGAAATGATAATTTCATGATTACTATATTCATCATTTTTTGATTTTGTGGATTTTTGTACAAATGTACGTACCCCAGTCCAATAAGAAATAATATCCTCTTTTTCAAGATTCAGCTGTGGAAAAAAGTGACCTAAATTTTCTAAGAGATAATCTCTCTCACTTTCTGAATAACTAGCTACATCACTTACATCCTCAATATCTGTTTCTGACATTCCTACATAAATTTTATTATGATAAGGAACAGCGCAAATCATTTTATCGTCCATTTTAGATTTGAAATACACCCCATATTTTAATGAGAAAACGCTACTGTCAAAAACTAAATGCAACCCTTTAACAAGTTTTAGCTTAGTATCATTAAGCGAACGGTCCTGCTCTCTTAATCGATCAAGCCAAGCACCTGTTGCATTGACAATCTTTTTCGCATAAAGTTTAATCGCCTCTCCCGATGTTAAATCAACCGCTATGACTCCGATCGCTACTCCATTTTCATAAATAAAGGATTCAACCTTCATATAGTTCAATGCTTTTGCGCCACGCTTAACCGCTTCCTTAATAATTTCAAGAGTTAGCCTTGCATCCTCCATTCGATACTCGATATAAAGTCCACTTCCTTTTAAGCGGTCTCCATTTAAAGAAGGCTCAATCTTTAGCGTTTGTTTTTTGGATAACATTTCTCCACGATCTCTTTTTTTAACATCTGTTAAATGGTCAAACATCTTTAAGCCAATAGAAGTCTTCCAGCGATCAAATGGACCTTCCTTATATATAGGGATTAGCATCGGCTCAGGCCTCGTTAAATGAGGGGCGTTCTCGTGTATAATAGCGCGCTCTTTTGCTAATTCAGCCGATCTCTTCATATCAAACTGCTTAGTATGTCTAAAACCGCCGTGACATAGCTTAGTAGAATGCCCAGAAGCTCCTGAAGCAAAGTCATTCATCTCTAATATGACCGATGAAACCCCTCTTACCTGTGCATCTAATAAAATCCCTGCCCCTGCAATACCACCACCGATGATTAATAAATCGATAACGCCTGTTTTCATTTCATTTTTCATATTTTCTCTGTTTTCACTTGAAAAAGAATGATTCATTTCTTTTGTCCTTTCCAGCCTCTCATTGATGTTTAAACGAGGACTTTACGTGGGATTTAATCATCTTTCACCGCAAAAATAGTTTCTAGAATAAGAGTTACAGCACCAATAGCTGTTCCGTATTCTCCTAAGTTCGAGCGAACAATTTCAGTACTTTTGGCTTCAATCGTTAACGCACGTTCTTTTACACAATGAATTAATGGCTTCATGATAAAATCACCCGAATTTGCAACACCACCACCAATAATAATCCGTGAAGGATTAAATAAGTGAATAAAATTCGTTAATGCGATCCCTAAATAAGTACCTGTTTCCCTTAATACTTCTACCGCTAATGGATCATTTTGTATAGCTGCTTGATGAATATCATAGCCAGTCAAATTTTTGTTATTCTGTAAAATAGAATTCTGGCCTTTTTTTAACTTTTCGATAGTACGTTCGATTAACCTGTCACCACCAACGACTGTTTGTAGGCAGCCTTCATTGCCACAGGTGCATAGCTTCCCATTTATATCAATCATCGTATGCCCAATTTCACCGGCTAAGCTATTGTGTCCTCTATATAGCTTCCCATCTAAAATAATCCCTGCTCCAATTCCAACCCCAACATTTACGCACATGATCGTACTATGCTCCAGACCTTGACCAAACCATTTTTCTCCTAAGGCAAAAGCCCTTGCATCATTTTCTACGATAACGGGTAATGAAAAGTTCCGTTCAATATGCTTTTTTATAGGAATTTGTTCTAGTTGAAAATTCGGAGCGAAAATGGAGATTCCTTTTTCACTATCCACAATGCCGTGCATCCCCACCCCAATTCCAATTACTTTATCAATAGGAATATGACTATCTGCTAGTACTTTATCAATAGCATCTGTTAATACTCGAAGGAAAAAGTCATTTGTTAAGTTCTTTGGTAACTCTTGACTATAGTGTACGAGATTATTACCATTTAAATCGGTCAATATAGCTCTTAATTTATGTCCACCTACATCTACACCTACAATATAAGAATGCTTCTCATCTATTGTAAGTAAAATCGGTTTACGTCCCCCTTTTGAAACACCCATTGTCGATTCTTTTACGAGACCCACTTCGAGAAGCTCATTGACGATATTTGTAACGGTCGGAGGAGTAAGTCGCGTTTTTTTTGCAATTTCAGCACGAGAAATTTGTTTTTCTTGCCGAATAACATTCAAGATCAGCGACTTATTTAATGATTTCATTAATTGAAAACTACCTTTACTGGAAGACACTAGATTTTCACCTTCTAAACCTTACTTTTTAATCATTTTACCTTAATTATGAGAAATAGAGAAACAAAATGAAAAGTCATTTTACAGCTCTAAAAAAGGGTGAGACCATACAATACTCATAAACCAATGCTTCCAAATATTTTAGGCGCCTGGCTAGTCGTTCCCACAAGACACTTCGCGTCCGGTGGGATAGCGCTGAACTACTTTTTGAAAAAGTGGATTTCGGCATGGTCACATCCCACTAAAGTCTCCTGCCTTGTGTCCGCTAGCTTACGTCTTTCATAAGAAATCTACCCGTTCAAAAAAACCCTCCTTGTTTCTCAGTAAGGAGGGTTCTGATTTGTTCTTGATGTTTGCATCCATTACACATCATTTCAATTTTCTCTAAAGCGATGATTTAAAAATAGGTTTTGTCCAGACCTACTTGAAACATAGACTTTCTGTTCTTTACCATTCCTTTATTTAGTAAAGGGGGGTCAATACTTTTCAATAGCTTGTATAGAAAGTACTTGCTCATAATATTGTCTCTTAGATTCTACTTCTACTAATAAAGTCCATTCTCCCTCTTCTGGTAGCTTTTTTTCCGCTTCGAAAAGTCCTGATTCAATATGGTGCATTACCTGTTTATGCGAATAATCATTAAAAAACCACTCAGTGATAACATTAACATCAGGCAATGGTTCTCCATTTTCGTCTAGAACAAATAGGTGTAGTTCAAAGGTCTTTCCAACTGGATAAATTAATTGTTCATCAGCTAACTTTACCTCCCAGTTCATTATCTCCTGTTTTCCAATAGAGCTATTAGTTATAACACTTATCGTTAATAAAAGGCTAATTAAGCCAAGAAAAAGAATAGGAGATATAAAAGGAATTTCCAGTCGTTTTTTTTCTAAATCCATCCCAATCCCTCATTTCATTCTCAGCTTAGTCATAACAAGCGAGAATTAAACAAAGGAATTCGTTTTTTTATTGAAAGTAATTGATTGAATAAATATCATGTCTACGATCTCTTAATTGATTAACACTACCAGCTCTTCTATGACGCCTTAAAATCTCTAAATCGACATCACCAACTACTACCGTTTCGATATTAGGATTACACTCACCTACTACTCCATCTCTTGCAAATGTAAAATCAGAAGGACTGAAAATACCTGATTGTGCATACTGAATATCCATATTCTCTACATCAGGTAAATTTCCAACAGTGCCTGATAAAACCGTATAAACTTGATTTTCAATCGCTCTTGCTTGTGAGCAATATCTCACTCGTAAATAACCTTGTCTATCATCGGTACAGAAAGGAGTGAAAATAATATTGGCTCCTTTATCAACGGCAATTCGACCTAGCTCAGGGAATTCGATATCATAACAAATCTGAATCGCTATTTTTCCGCAATCGGTATCAAAAACGTTTACCTTGTCTCCACCAGATATTCCCCAAAATTTTCTTTCATTTGGTGTAATATGAATCTTATATTGCTTCTCAATGGTTCCATCTCTTCTGAACAAATAAGCGATATTATAAATTTTTCCTTCTTCCTCCACAAAGTGCGAGCCGCCTATTATATTAACATTGTATTTAACGGCTAAATTCGTAAATAGCTCAATGTATTCTTCCGTAAATTCAGTTAAACGACGAATCGCTTGACTTGGGCTTTTTTCTGGTAAGAAAGAAAGTAACTGTAGGGTGAAAATTTCAGGAAATACAACAAAATCAGACACATAGCTAGCAGCAACATCTGTATAATATTCACACTGTACGGCAAAATCATCAAATGATGATATCTTTTTCATCTCATATTGTATACTTGTAATCCTTACAGGAAAAGAGGTTTTAAATTGCCTCTTAGGTACCTTTGGATGATAGTCAATATTATTCCATTCCATTAATGTGGCGTATTTTAAAGAAGCCCGATCATCATCTAAGTAATTACGATTAATTCTTTTTAACGAAAAACCATTCATAACTTGAAAAGTTAAAACGGGGTCATAAATATTATGCATCGTAACCTCTTCCACATATTCTCTCGGTGAAAGGTCTTTTGAATGCTTATAATAATTAGGAATTCTTCCTCCTATAATAATACTTTTTAAATTTAGTTCACGAGCAAGATTCTTTCTTGCTTCATATAATCGTCTTCCTATTTTCATTCTTCGATAAGAAGGATGTACCATGATTTCAATACCATACAAATTGTAACCTTCTGAATCATGATTTGTAATATAGCCATTGTCAGTTATTTCATCCCATGTATGCTGATCGTCATATTCATCAAAATTAATGATTAGGCTTGAACAAGAGCCTATGACTTCACCATCATATTCAACACAAATTTGACCCTCTGGAAAAATATCAATATGACTCTTTAAATGACTATATTCCCAAGGCTCCATATTAGGAAAACAAATTTTCTGCATTTGAATAATGGATGTAAAATCTTTTTCTTGTATTTCCCGTATAATCATTTTCTTTTCAAATTTCGAAACATCTATCTCTGATGACATATGTGTCCACTCCTCTTCTTTCCAAACATGAACGATTGATTATTTATACATGCATCTGAACGAAGTATAAAGTATAAATATTTTCGTTATCATTGAATATTCCTCGAAAAGAGTTTACCCTTTTTCTTATCTTTTGAATACTGTTTTATTGGAATAAAATAAAGGGACAAAGAATTAAGTATCGATAGACAATAGAAGGGTGATACATTCACATTAAAATCTAGGGAAATTATACAAGCCGGAGCTGGAGGTATGAATGAGTTAAAAATACTGAGTTGAGCACTATTGGAACGAGCTTCCTTTTTCCGGCTCCGCTTCAGCCTCCTTCCCTAAACATCGGACTGCTCACTTCCTTTAAAAAACGAACGAAGAACGTCCCTCTGGTTAGGAATGTTCTTCGTTTTGTTTGTTTATCTACTTTTGTCTTCGCTTATTTCATTAATCTTTAACACTTTAGCATTAAGTATATTTTGAAGAAATCTTATGCTTCTTTTACAGATATATGTACACCTATTTCGCCAATCGCTGATTCTAAAGGTATCGATATGAACGGAACACTCGAATGGTATTGAGAATCTCCTCCATTTACAATTGGTGGTGTTACATCTATTAAACAGCCTTCCTTCGATAATTCTGTTGCGGTTGTACCCGCAACCCAGTTTCCGAATTCTTGGACTGCACTCCAGCCCATTTCATCTAAAGCTTCTACTTTTAATCCTCCCATCATAACCCCAACAATGCTAAAAGCCGTTTGTTGAGAAAATGTACAGATAATCTGACCATTTAGCTGTCCTTTTATTCCTAAAATAACAGATACATCATTTGCTAATAAAGCACCAGAATTTGCTGAAGGAGATAGTGGCTTTACCACAACTCCAAAATGATTGGATAGTATTTGCTTTGTCGCATCACAAATGGCGTTAATATGCTTAACGTTCATTCCTTTTCCCCCACTCAAATATATATTTTATACAAATAGGTATATAGATATAAAAACTTTACCACAAATTTCGACATAACATACTATGTACCTACTATAACACGTTTTAACAATAAATATTGTATTTTTTTCACTGATTTATAGTTAATTAGTTAGTGATACAATTGTACTATCGGCTAAAATTCGGAATAGTAAACAGGTTTTGCAACATAAATATGTAAAAGCTACTTTCTCTTACTAAAATGTAGATTATTTACCATAAGAAAAGAGTAGAAAAGCAGGAAATAAACGTTCACTCTCGAATTAGTAGCCTATCGACATATCCCTACTTCTTCTCACCTGTCGATACTTAGGAAAGGAACGTTTTAATAACCTGTCAACAAAATAAGGAGTGCTAGGAGAGGAGTGTTACGCTTGGTCATGAGTCGCGAAGAATTTATTAGCAGCTTTCAAGATAAGCTTACGACTTCCTTTGGTAAATCAATGGAGGAGGCAACAAATAAAGAAGCCTATCAAACCGTAAGCTTAATACTAAGAGATATGATATTGAGAAATTGGCAAAAAACTCAAAATAAACAAAGAGAAAAAGATGAAAAGCAAATGTATTATTTCTCCATGGAGTTTCTTCTTGGCCGACTCATTGAAAGTAACCTCATTAATACTGGACTTGAAAAAATTTGTGTCGAAGCTTTAATAGAACTCGGTTTTAAGCCTGAAGAGGTATTTTCTGAAGAGCTGGATGCAGGATTAGGAAATGGCGGTCTCGGCCGTTTAGCCGCGTGTTTTTTGGATTCACTCGCCTCTTTAAATCTCCCTGGCCACGGAATGGGGATTCGCTATAAATACGGCTTATTTCAGCAAAAAATGGTGAACGGCTATCAGGTCGAACTACCCGACTATTGGCTTAAAGATGACTATATGTGGGAAACAAAACGTTCTGAAAAAGCGATTGAGGTCCATTTTGCTGGCAACGTTCAGCTCCAATCAGCTGACGGTCATCTTCAAGTAGAGCATACAGATTACGAGAGGGTTCTTGCTATACCTTATGATGTACCGATTGTTGGTTATGATAATCAGTTTGTGAATTCTTTAAGGCTTTGGAGCGCTGAATCTATGCCGAATAGCTTTCATTTCCATTCCCAGAAAGGCACCGACTATTATCATTATTTAGACTATAAGCGCTCGGTAGAACAAATTTCTGAATTTCTCTATCCAGATGATTCTTATTATGAAGGTAAGCTATTACGATTAAAGCAGCAGTATTTTCTCGTCTCAGCAGGCTTACAAAGCATCATTAGACGCTTCAAAAAGAAGCATAACGACTTCCTTTTATTTCCTCAAAAAATAGCCATTCAAATTAATGATACTCACCCTAGTTTAGTGATACCAGAACTTATGCGTTTGCTTATGGATATTGAAAAATTAAGCTGGGATGACGCCTGGGACATCACCATACAAACCGTTGCCTATACCAATCATACAACTTTAGTAGAAGCATTAGAAAAATGGCCTGTTCATATGGTCAAAAGCTTATTACCACGAATTTATATGATTATTGAGGAAATTAATGAACGCTTTTGCCAATCCATATATTTTGAGCATCCCGCATTGCGTAATGAAATAGCTAATATGGCGATTATTTCCTACGAACAAATTCATATGGCTCATTTAGCTATTGTTGGTAGTCATTCAATAAATGGTGTTGCCAAGCTGCATACTGAAATTATAAAGAAACGTGAAATGAAAAATTTTTACCGTGTTTTTCCAGAGCGTTTTAATAATAAAACAAACGGAATTACACATCGTCGTTGGTTGTTAAACGTCAACCCTTCTTTAGCGCAGCTTATTTCCAATACTATAGGAGATGGATGGATAAAAGAGCCTAGAAAGCTCATTCACCTTATTAAATATACAGATGATTCTTCACTCCAAGATGAAATTTCTTCAGTAAAATTAAAGAACAAGCAGAAATTAGCGAAGTATATAAGAGATGAATATCAAATTACGATTGATCCTAATTCTCTATTTGATGTTCACATCAAACGATTACATGGCTACAAACGACAGCTACTGAACCTATTTCACATTCTTCATTTGTATCAGTTATGCAAGGAAAACCCAAATGTACAATTTACCCCGAGGACCTTTATATTCGGGGCAAAAGCCGCACCAGGATATCATTTCGCCAAACAAGTAATTAAATTAATTACCGCTGCAGCCGACAAAATTAATCACGATCCCTTTGTAAAAGATAAATTAAAATTAATATTTTTAGAAAATTATAATGTAAGTTTAGCTGAAAAAATCATTCCAGCTGCTGATATTAGTGAACAAATCTCAACAGCTAGTAAAGAAGCTTCAGGTACTGGGAATATGAAATTAATGATGAATGGAGCTTTAACGATAGGTACTCTGGATGGAGCCAATATCGAGATTAGAGATATGGTCGGTCCTAAAAATATTTTTACTTTTGGATTAAACTCTAAAGAAGTGTTTGAATACCAACAAAATGGAGACTATCGAGCAAGAGATGTTTATAATAGCGATCAGCGTTTAAGTGCTGTAATGGATACTTTAGTCAACCAATCCTTTTTCCAAGATGATGTTGAATTCAAAAATATCTATTATTCTTTACTTTATAATAATGATGAGTATTTTGTTTTAAAAGATTTTGATAGTTATGTAGAAGCACATCAGCATGTAGAACAAACTTATCGGAACGAATCTTCATGGAATAAGAAAAGTATCACGAACATTGCACACTCCGGAAAATTTTCTAGCGATCGAACGATTTCAGAGTATGCGAACGAAATTTGGAACATTCACCCTATGTAAAAAACTGACTAAGGTTAGTAAGGAAGGTCATCGACGTAAGGCTCATTTTTATGTAGTAAATTTGAAATGATATGTATTTGGATGAATACACAAATAACGCACAGTCCCCCTTCTTATAAAAAAAGGGGGACTGTTAAATATGAATAAACCTCTTTGTCATAACTTAGCGGACACAAGTCAGGGAGACTCCAGTTGGATGAGTAGGCAATTCCTAAATCCACTTCAGCACCTGCACCTCACCAGACGCGGAGTGCCTCGGGGAACGAAACAGTCAGGCACCTAACATCGGTGGAGTTCTTTATTCATGCGTACTGTCCCTGCATCTTCATATTTTCACAAATCCTTAATGTTCAATGCTCTGTCAGGAAAATCAGTAAACAAACCTGCTACTCCCCAATGAATAAAGTTCTTCATTTGTTCCAAATGATTAACCGTGAATGGCCTCAAAATAAGGTATTTACGTAATTCTCTCACTTCATCTTCTAATAAAGTTGGAGCATAGAAATGATAAGCACTAGCTCCCACTTTCTCCATGTAAGACTGTGGTTCAAATAGTGGTTCCATTGCTAGAATTGCCGTTTCAATGTTAGGTAATTTCTCTTTTATATCATATAAACCACGATGATCAAATGATGAAAAAATAATTCGCTTCTCTAATTGAGAACCCTTCACTAATGAAGTAACCGAATGGATAATTTCTTTTCTATCTTGAACAAACCCCTTGAGTTCTATATTTAATACAAAAGAATGTTCACTCATCCACAGCAAAAATTCTTCGAGAGTTGGAATTTTTTCATTAATAAAAGAATCGGAAAATTGGCAGCCCGCTGATAACTGCTTAAGCTCCTTAACGGTTGATTGACGTACATAGCCACTGCCGTTTGTCGTTCTTTCCAAAGTCAAATCATGAATAATAACTGGAACGCCATCCTTACTTAATTGAACATCTAGTTCTATACCATCTACATTTAAACCTTGAGCAGCTTGAAAAGCACTCATTGTATTTTCAGGAAATTGACTAGAGAAGCCTCGATGTGCAAAGATCTGGACTGAATTTTTCAAAATACCCACTCCTATCTATTAGCCTACAATTGAAATTGTTTTTTTTATTTTCTATCGACAAGAAAATTTCCTACCTTTTTTTCGTTCCAATATAAACTAAAGTCATCTCCGTCTTCTAAGGGACCTACCCCTTCTGGTGTACCTGTAAATATGATATCTCCAGCCTTCACTCCAAATGCTTTTATTAGTTCATCTAATATCATTTGAAAGGAGAATATCATTTCGTTTATTGTTCCTTTTTGAACGATTTCACTATTATTCGTTAAAGAGAAGCTATTCTTCTTACATTCTTCAATTCCTGGAAAATCCCAAAAGTCAGTGAGTATAGCAGATTCACGAAATCCTTTAGCTCTTAACCACGGCTGTCCCTTTCTTTTTAATTCCGACTGCAGATCCCTTAACGTTAAGTCTATACCTAAAGCCATTTTATCAACCACATCTTCAATCAAGTCGCCTTTTTCAACATTTTTATGAATATGTAAAACGATTTCCAATTCATGATGAATCTCACCTAATAGTTTAGGAAATGATAACACCCTGCCATCGGCTTTAGTTAAAGCATGTGTGGGTTTAGAAAATAAAATAGGTTGTTTTGGCACTTCATTACCTAGCTCTTCTGCATGCTTCACATAGTTTCTACCTATACAAAAAATATTTTTGATTTCCATGACTTTCTCCTTTTTAATGAAATATATTGAGCTTCTTCATTCGATCGATCGCTTCTTTTAGGATATTTTCATCTGTTAGTAAACCAATCCGAACATAACCTTCCCCGTATTGTCCAAAACCTACACCGGGTGCTACGACTATATGAGCTTGCTTCAACAAAATATCAGCAAATTGTTCAGAGGTAAAAGGTTTTGGAACTTTAAACCAAGCAAAAAAGGAACCTTTTGGCGCTATGACTTCCCAGCCAATTTTTAATGCTTCCTTGACTAAAACATTTCTTCTTGCTTCATACATAGCCACCAGCTCTTGGATTGAATCTTGCTCATTTAATAATGCATGTGCTGCCGCTTCCTGAATACCACCAAAAATGCTGCAATAATAATGATCTTGTAGAAGCTCGATTGCTTTTATCACACTTCTATTTCCAACTGCAAAACCGACTCGCCAGCCTGCCATATTAAATGTTTTCGATAAAGTCATCATTTCAATCCCTACATCTTTGGCTCCGTCGTTTTGTAAAAAGCTAATAGGTCTCTTTCCATCATAGCCAATTGCTCCATATGCGAAATCATGAACGACGCATATATGATGTTCATCAGCTACTTTTATGACTTCATTGAAAAAGTTCGGTGTCGCTGTCGCCCCAGTTGGGTTATTAGGATAATTTAAAAACATCATCTTAGCACTTTGTAAATCTTCTTTTTTAAGCTCTGAAAATACTGGAAGAAATTGATTTTCTTCTAACAGCTTTAACGGGATCATTTTTGCTTTTGCCAGTGCTACACCTGACCAATAATCCGGATATCCAGGGTCTGGCATTAGAACTCCATCTCCCGGGTTTAACAAACATTGGCTAACCTCTACCAATCCTGTTTTGGTTCCATTTAATACGGCTACCTCTTCATACGGGTCAAGCTCGACACCATATTCGCGCTGATAATACTCCGCGACGGCTTCCTTTAAAAAGGAAAACCCTTCAAAGGGAGAGTATTTATGGTAAAGCGGATTTTCAGCCGCTTGCTGTAATTTTTCTACGATTGCTGGGGGAGTTGGCTGATCTGGATTCCCTTGACCAAGATTTATCACGTCGTCGTATTGTTTGGATAGTGTAACTACTTTCTTCACTAAATTAGAAAAAAATTGATCGGGCAGTTGATTTAAGGTATCTGATTGTTTAAAAATTTTCATACTAGCTTTTTAAAAAGCCTTGATTTTTGATAAATGATTCTAAATGCGCTCGATTAGGCTTAGACAAATGCTGTGCCATTTGCTTCGACCAAGGTTCACCCTTTTGACTATTCGTTCTTGCACCGTAATAGGCTTCTGTTACTTGATCATATTCTTTTATTGCTTGTTCTAATTGGTCTTCATTATATTCATCGTAAAATATAGTAGCTGATTCAGGCAGTCTTGGCTTTAGCTCTGGTGATTGAGCTGGATAGCCGATGCATAAACCCATAACAGGAAACGTATACTTAGGAAGGTTTAAGAGCTCTGCAACCTCTTTTGGCTGATTCCTAATTCCACCTATCATCACTCCACCTAATCCATAGGCTTCAGCAGCTAACAAAAGATTTTGAGCCACTAACGCCGTATCAACACCACCAACTAATACCTGCTCTAATTCGTTTACTTCAAAAGGTTGATTATGCCACTCACTTACTTTTTTTAATCTATAATAATCTGCACATAAAACAAAGAAAACGGGGCACTTTTCTACATAAGATTGATTTCCTGTTAGTTCGGCTAGCTTTTTCTTTTTTTGTACGTCACGAACAATGATGATACTGTACGCTTGAACGTTATGAGACGTAGAAGCACTTTTTGCTGATTGTAATAGGTCTTTAATGATTTCGTCACTAACTTGTTGATCTGTATATTGTCTAATGGAACGATGATTTTGAATGACTTCGTTAAACAAACGGCCTGACATGAACAACACTCCTTGTAATTAATAAAGAATACGATCTCATTTTACCAAAAAAAAGTGAAAATATATAAAATTTAAATTAATTATTCAACTTGTGCTTGTCACTCATCCTTTGTTCTATTAATCTATTATTGAATGCACGATTACTATGAAAAGGGTGTTAAAATGAAAGAAACATTAAATCCACTAAATACAAACGAGCGTATTCACTCATTAGATATGATGAGAGGCTTTGCTTTACTTGGGATATTACTAGTAAATACGATGAATTTTCAATACGGACTTTTTCTCATTCCTTCTTTACATGATTTTTATCCACTCGGTATCTTCGATCAGCTCACCGAAGGCTTTTTGTATTTATTTATTCGAACGAGCTTCTATACGTTGTTTTCCTTTTTATTTGGTTACGGAATGGTTATTTTACAAGAGCGTTCTAAACAAAAAAACCGTAGCTTTGCAGCTATTTACTGGCGCCGAGCTCTCCTCTTATTACTCATAGGTCTTCTCCATCGTGTATACATATGGGAAGGCGATATATTAGTTTCTTATGCTTTAACATCGTTTCTCTTTTTCTTCTTTTTAAGGTTTCAAGCTAAAGGTCTTCTTATTTCTGCTCTCATATTTCTTGGAATTATGTCACTTAGCGCTATAGCTCCTGGAGAGACTAATCTCAATGATACAAGCTCTGAGTTTTATACGTATTCAGTAGAAGAAAAAGAAGTTCTAACAAATGGCAGCTACGTAGATGTGTTAATGTTTCGTTTACATTCAGACTTTTATGGTCTAGGAATTTTGGAAGACGTATTTTTAGAGGCTGCGACAGTTTTGACGGTTATTGGGATGTTTTTATTAGGAGCTTTTGTAGCTAGAAAAAAATGGCTGATAGAAGTAAATCAGCATAAAAAACTTTTGAAAAGAATATGGTGGTTCACTCTATTAATTGGTTTTGGCTCTAAGGTTCCCTTTCTTTTTTCAAATAGTATCGCAGCCGAAGGATTGATGACATATATCGGCGGTCCATTGACAGCCATTTTTTATGCGACTTCTATTTCATTATTAGCGAACACTGAAACAGGAAGCCAGATTCTCAAGCCTTTTGCATATGTTGGACGATTATCTCTTAGTCAATATTTACTTCAATCACTCATTTTTACTACTCTATTTTATGGATACGGATTTTCATTATTTGGCAAGCTCGGATTTTTCTTAGGCATGCTCGTATCGATTGCCTTCTTTATCATTCAAATCCTCATCAGTAAATGGTATCTTAACCATTTTAGAATTGGACCGATCGAATGGCTTTGGAGAGCAGGCACATACTTATCCATTCCTCCATTTAAAAAGCATAAATAAAAAAACGCTTCATCAAAAAAAAGCTGGCGACCCTTTCAACAGAAACGGTCACCAGCTTTATTACATATTACTCTTAAAAGAAATAGCGGATAGGATTAAAAGTCAATACTCCTACCCACTACCTTTATCTTCATTAGAGAAACCATACTTCTATTATGTTGTAGCTGTTTTATGAAGGTTTCGGTACTTTTTAGGAGTAATCCCTTCCTTCCTTCTAAAAGTAGCAACAAAGTGGCTCACATCTTTAAATCCTACCTTCTCTGTAATCTCCTTTAAAGAAAGTCCTGAATCGGAAACCAATAATTTTTTCGACTCTCTAATTCGAAGCTGTATAAGAAAAGAGTATGGGCTCATTCCGAAAGATTCTCTAAATAATAAATTTAAATATTGTGAGCTCATTTTGGCATATTGAGCCATATCAGGCAAACGAATATCTTCAGATAACTGCTCTTCTAACCATTTAACAACTGACTTAATTTTCTCATAGGACTGTGATAAAGACGGTTGATTATTCATTTGCCCGAATTTTTTGATCATTATGAGTAAATGGTACAAATCTCTAGAATTTTCAAATTGAGAAAAACTAGCTTCTTGCTCAATCGTTTGCAGCATTTCTAAGACGATTTGTTGAAAGGAGACTTTTTCCGTTTCCATATAGGCAGCCGTACGATTAATCTGTAATGATTTTAGAATAGATTCAGTCGATGCTCCTCCAAAAGTAACATAGATAGTGGACCATTCGCTCCCATTTGGATGATATTCATGAGGTGTATTCGGAAAAAGAAGGATTCCTTTACCTTTTGATAAGAGAATTTCTTCATCATTATAACTAAATCGTCCTTCTCCCTCTACCGTTTGCAACCAATGAAAATATGGGTATCCATTAGGTCGCTTTATATCGAATTCAGTTGGATTAAAGCCTATACTTTCAATAAATAATGGCAAAAAAGATTCTGATGTTGAAAAAGAATATCTTTTTTTTACTTGCTCCATCCTACCTTTCCCTCCCCCTTAAAACCAAATAGTTTTTAACTTCTCAAAAAAATATATCTTTCCCTCCTTATAATTTAGTAAAAGATTATAGTTTTATATTTTCATGAAAAATCCCGTATCGGTTTTATTGACTTATTCATATTATAAAGCGTTTTCATTTTCATTTATATATAATAAAATGCTCATTTATATAATAAAATGAAATAATCATAAAAAATTCAAAAAACTAGCTACTTTTAAGTAAGCTAGTTAAATAATTATATTTTTATTTTTTAAAAAATATAAAAAAATCTGTTCGATGTTTCAAATTAAAACCGTTACAAACCTTCTTTGCTGTTCTTTACTACTATTCTAGCTCAACCGTATAGTTTTCACCATCAGTGACTATCTTGATGGTGCCATGTTCAGCTGTTCCTAGAAATTCAATACCTAATTCGTTAAATAGCGATTCGACCTCAATGTGAGGATGACCATATGAATTATTTTCACTAGCTGAATAAATACCTATTTCAGGATTAACAGCCTCTAAAAATTCTCGTGTATTTGATGTGGAAGACCCATGGTGTCCAACCTTAAAGATATCAGCCTCTAAATCAAAACCGCTATCTAGCATCTCGAATTCACTTCTCTCCTCTGCGTCTCCTGTAAAGAGAAAACGAAGCTCTCCATAGGTAATCATCCCGCTAATAGAATCATTATTAAAATCCCCCGTTAAATGAGTAGGATGAATAATTTCGATTAAAAAATCCCCTACTTCTACATCTAAACCAGAACGGGCCTCAACAACATCTGTATCTGTTTCAATCAAAGCATCAACTAAAAGCTCAAACGTTTTGGAGCTGGCCTGATTACCATCCATCCAAACCTCACTAGGCCTATACTGTCTAATAATCTGATCAGCATTTCCTATATGATCAGCGTGAGGATGTGTAAGTATTAACAAATCAATTTCAATAACACCTAACTGATTTAAATATTCAAATATGACATCTGAATCATGTCTACCAGTATCGATTAAAATCGTTGCTTCATTAGATTGGATTAACGTACTATCGCCCTGGCCGACATCTAAAAAATGGTAAATAGCTTCTCCATTTACTACTGGAACAACCTTCGCACTATCTTCAATTAACCAGCTCTCCAAATCTGAGACCGAGCAAGCTACTAAAATAGTACTCATAATTATTAGTAATACTGACAATCTTTTTATCAAATAAATCCCCCTCTACCCTGCTTTTCTATCTTTTACAAAAGATTAAGTATTAAGAAAGAAAGTAAAACTGTCAAGAGAGAATTGGCTCAATTTGTTTTGGGGTATTTATCAACAACCATTAAAAATGCTTAATCTTTAATGACTTTTTCTTGTAATAAAAATAATTTAATTTGTTCTTTTTCTACTTTTTTTAATGTCTTCTCATATTTTTTCTCAAAGTATTCTACTAAGAGATCCATTTTTTTATCTGTATTCATATTGGGAACCTCCTCCCAAAGAAGAGTGTACCCTCTAATCTTAGAAAGAAAACCAATTTCTTTATAAAAATCATCATTTAGCTTATTTTACTTTGAACAAATTCAATGGATAATATTTGCTCAATTGCGAATAATCTTTTTTGCTGTCGATAATAACAATATCCAATTAAATAAGAATGATTAAGCTTTAAAACCTTCACCTTTCTTTTACTGAAATTTCCTTTTTGATCAAGATAAATCATGACAATGATTTTATTATCAGAAATGGCTCGCTTTAACTGTTGTTTCAAAACAAACACCTCATCTCTCATACATCCATTATAATACGAACAAACGTTCTCGTTCAAGCGATTTGTGAAAATGATTTAATGAAAGGATTTTGCTGGTTAATAAGGTATAGATTATAATTAGAATGTAAATTTGTAGGCTATCATCACCATTTTAAGGAAGTGTTTTTGATGATTTTTTTTGATATCGATGATACCTTAGTCGATCATCGATTTGCTAGCAAGTCAGCATTAGAAGACTTTTTCAATAAGTATCGAAATGAGCTCAACAGGTTTCAAACCTATAAACATTTTGAAAAAGAATGGTTTAGCGTATCCGAAAGATATTTTCATCTATTTTTAGAGAAACAAATTAGCTTTAAACAACAGCAAAGACTCCGTATCCTTCATTTCTTTAAAGAAATACAAGAACACGAAGCCGATTTATTTTTTCAGTACTATTTAAATAGCTATGAAAATCATTGGGTTTTATTTGATGATGTTTTAGAATGTCTAAAACGTTTAAAGAACCATAATATTCCATTAGGAATCATAAGTAATGGAGACAAAGAACAGCAAACAAAAAAGCTTATTAAAACAAATATCATCCATTATTTTTCTTACTTAGGCTTTGCTAGCGATATAGGCTTTGCAAAACCGAATCCACAAATCTTTGAAATATCAATCAAAGAAACGACGTCAGCTAAAGAATCTCATTATTATGTTGGAGATGATTACCGCACTGATATTCAAAGCTGTGAAGGTTTACCTATCACCGCTATATGGTTAAACCGCAATGGAGGAAAGGAAGTTCTTTCAAGCGACTTACAGATTAGCCAATTAGATGAGTTATTTCATATTATCGAATAATGGTATGAGCTATTTTGATATGCTACTTTGATGATTGAGAGTTGACTCTGTCAGGTTTTTGCATACATTCATAATCTCTTCTCTCATTTCTTTATTTTCTGCATAAGTTGGATATGTACTTTTACCTATTACACGAACCATATCCTTAATAAATCCTTGTGATTCTTCTAAGGCTGGGGTCATCATCTCTAATTTATCATTGAATAATATTCCTGTACTGTCTTTAAATCGATCAGATGTGCATATCTCATAATAATTATGGGCCATATAGCTAGGAGGACGAAAAAATAAGTTTTGGAGTAAAGCCACCATTCTATATTTTAGCGTTATTTTCTGTAATGTTTCCTTTGACATTTTTGCCCCGTTAATCTGTAAAGCAGTGATTTTAATGCCTTCAGCCTTATATTCTTCCGCCATTTTAAAAGTGAGCATAGTCAATGCCATTTTCGATTGACAGTACATCTTATACACAGTAAATTTCTCACTACTTTTATATTCACCCGTTACATTGTCTAAATCGATCTCTCTTTTAGGATCAAAAAAGTGCTTAATAATGTTACTACCCGCATTAAGTACTCTTGCATCACTAGACTTTTTTAATTGTTTCACTAATAGATTTGTTAGTAAATAGGGACCGACTACATTTGTCGCAAAGGTCAATTCAATTCCTTCTTTACTAAGAGTATGATTAGCTCCATGATTAAAATAAGCTGCATTATGTATTAGGATGTCTAATTTATCATATTTACTATTAAAATCATTGACAAATTGATAGATTGATTCGAATGACGATATATCTAATTTCATCACTTCAACCTTAGTATTACGTGTAGATGTAACAATCTCTTCTCGAGCTTTTTGACTAGCATCGATATTCCGACAAGCCATAATAACGGTATAATCATCTTTAGCAAATTGCTTAGCAGCAGCCTTCCCAATCCCCGAGTTTGCACCTGTAATCATAACAATACGATTTTTCATTCTATTGCTCCTTTTCTAAAGGTTATGTTCATTTACTATTCTTACGTAAACGCGCAGCTACAATAACATCCTCGGCCGTGCTATCTAGAAGCTCTACCACTTTATCATTCGTAAAATCTTTCGGAAGCAACCCATTAGCGACCATTATGGAAAGACCCCCTTGGAAAATTCGCATTTTCAATAAAATATTCATTAATTCCTCATCTGTAAACCCTTCAAGGGTAACACTCTCTTTCATCATTGAAACAAGGTCATTCCCTATCTCTTGGTTA
Source organism: Alkalihalobacillus trypoxylicola (assembly GCF_001590785.1). Taxonomy (GTDB): domain Bacteria; phylum Bacillota; class Bacilli; order Bacillales; family Bacillaceae_D; genus Alkalihalobacillus; species Alkalihalobacillus trypoxylicola. The sequence goes on along the minus strand of NZ_LTAO01000012.1, from coordinate 23,974 downwards.
TAGTCCTTTAAATACTCGTTTTGTTTCATCATTAACTCGTTAAAAAGAACACTATATTCACTTGCAAAACGTAGGCTAGCAATACCTATATCACGAAATGTATCCCCACTATTTTGTTCTAGAATCATTTGTTGATTAATAGTAATCATTTTTTTTACGACATCATTTATAAGTTCTTCCACATCATTGAAGTTCACATAAATCGGGGCAATCGAACTTCCTAATTTGTCAGCAACCTTTCTAATAGTTATTTTACTTAACCCTTCTACTCTTGCTATTTCAAAAGCGGCATCGACAATTTGTTCTTTGGAAAACTTCTTTTTCGGGGGCATAATCATCCTCTTTTCAATACAACACATTATATATCATACGTTATATAACATATGATATATAATGAACACTTGACTAGTCAATACTTTTTTCAAATTTAAAATTTTTGTTCCAAAAAAGACATTGTTTGCATTAGCAAACAATGTCTTTTTTTAGTATGGTATAAATGTTATTTACATGATCTATAATGAACAAAATATCTTACTCTTATCGTTTACCATCGGATATGCTCCCATCCCTTTTGACATTCTTCTCTGTATCTTTGAACCCACTGCTCTGAGACATCGTCTGCAATTTGCTCAAAATATGGAGGAGAAATATCGATATTTTGAGTAGGGAGATTTAAAAATTTTAATACTTTTAATACTGTTCCTTCATAGTCTCGAATAAAATCTTCATAAACGATAGTCAGAGGAACCACTTTCGCCTCTGTAAAAAATTCTTCTATAGAAGCCTCAAACATAGTACTTTCAATGAATAAATGATGAATCGCATTAAAATTATACTCTTCTATTAAATCTACATCTTTTGGTTTTTCTCCATGTTTCCGATGCCACTCACCTGAAACGATAGCACGCCACCAAGATACCGCTAATCGCACTTTATTTCTCCTAGTCATCCAAATATGCTGACAATTAGGGAAAGCTGAGCTCCATACTTCAGCTTCTGTCATTTCAATGGGCAGCTTGTAAAACTCTCTCAGACTAGTTATCCATTTTCGATTAAGATCTGTTTTCAATCCAAAAACACCGTTAGAGGTCGTGCCTTCTTCCCATATTTTTTCTATGCCGTCCTGGGTTATGTTATTTGGGTTTCTAAAATGTAATAACTCTGCCGGATTACCGGCAATACCTGTCGAAGTAAGCGCTTTAGTTAACAACGTAGAACCAGTTCTTTGAGAAAACCAAATCGTGTAACTTTTCAAAGGTTTTTTCAAACTCCTCACTCCCTAAATCTTATTTTGGAATTAGCATTTGTTATTAATTTCTATCAAGTAAGTGAATTTCATCAATGCTCTATAAGTAAATAAAACCGAACAATTATTATGAAAATTTATTGAATATTTTTAATAAACTTATTGATTGTAACAGTAGGTAGTGACTCCCAAAGGATGAGCGCCGTTTGAAGATCCACTTTGACGAAGCTCTGCGTAGTCGGAGTTAGCTGAAAACAAGCCCTCGGGAAAGCATCTACCTAAAGTAAAAATCAAAAACCTAATCGTTCCGTTTTGATTTTCAAAATACTTTAGTAAGGGCGGTTAAATGACCATCCAGCTCAAAAAAATGCTCGTTAAATTAAACCTGTTTATTCTTTTTTTTACTAAATTTAAACGTTTCTAAGCATAACAATGAAAAAGTTACGCTGAACATTATGACAAACCCTATAACCATACTTATCCATTTTTTATCATATGTAATATACTTTGAAACGTAATAACTAACTGTACTCACAATGAGTAAATACGCGAAATATCTTAAAAACTTCATCATGATCTTCATTCATCCATCCTTATCAAAAAAACCTTAATAATCTGTATCCGTTAAATATTCGACCAGAAAAGACATTAGGAATGCGATATGATTTCCATAGAGAAAGTCGGATTCATTTATACATGCCTTTCATTACTTCTGTATGAACATTTTTGTGATTTACATAGCCTAATTAACGGTGAATCATTCATTATTTTCGAACCATATTAATAAATTCATCATGTTTTATTCCATAGCAGAGGGGTAAAGAACGATAATGCTGGAACTTTATGGAGGTTACTATGATTATAAATAATCTTTGGCTTAATGCTATATTTGTATTTGTTACCACATTTTTTCTTACATATTTCTTGCGTTATCTTTTAGAAAGTGGTGACTATAGTCTTGTTCATAATTGGATGGAGCACTTGATAACAGCCATTGGATTAACCATTGGTTTTACCATTGTTATTAAATTAAAAAAGAAAAAGTCTAACTCTCAATAGGCAAACGGGTTTAATTTTATTCATTTTATGATTCTATTTCGTCCGGCTGCTTTTCTACCATGAAATGCGATTAATTATAGGGATAAATGTAAATTAAACTACTCACACATTACTTACTCTGAATGTTTTTTTATAAAATTTTGTATATAATTCCATGACTGAATAGCAGCATCGGCATTCGCCTCTTTTGTTCCTCCGCAATCCATAATAGTCCTCCCACCCAAATGCTCATAAACATTAGCTGGCAAATGGGGTAATGCATAAGGGAATGAAACAAAATGTCCCCCCTCTTTGAACTGTAGATGCTCTATAGAGTCAAGTTTGGATTTGATTTCATTTGAAAAAGTAGAGGATGGCCATATACCATCTTTATCTCCTGAAATTAGTAGAACGGGTGCCTTTATGTTCTCTACTTTGATTCTAGCATCCTCTAATCTATTGTTATCCTTTTTTAAACTATCTTCCCACACATTAAAAAAGGAAACAGGCCTTTTTAAAATCATTTGTTTAAGGACGGGTAGCATATTACTGAACTTATGTTGCATTTTAAGGAACGATTTTGCTTGATCATTTATAGTCCATGAAGGGATTGGAGCAAAAATACCATTCCTCATTCCTGAAGTAATATATGCACTTGGAGCACCAGCAATAACAGCAGAAAATTCATCATATTCTGATGCAAGTAGAAGAGCTAATTCTGCTCCTTTTGAATAGCCAATAACGATTACTTTACTTCGATTGTTCGTTTGTTCCTTCAAAAACTGTAAGGCATTATAGAAGTATTCCAACGGGATATTTTCTAAATCCTTTGGAACACCATCTTGATTAAAATAAGCTAAATCTAAAACATTATAACCTTTTGCTGCAAGTAAAGAGGCAGCGGGGTCAAGCTTACCACCGTCCGATCCAGCTAAAAGCAAAACATTTGGGTAATCGCCTTTTTCTTTTGGAAGATACAAAGTTCCGATTATATGATTTTGATTCAATTCAACAACATGAATATCGTTTTTATAGAAGCTTCGTTCGAATGCAACTTCATGTACCAATTCATCACGTATCTTTAGCTGCATTTTAATAGTTAAGGCATTTATATTCGTTTTAAGGAAATAATCATCATGCTTTTTCTTTACGTGTTTTGCAGACCAAAAAATACCATTTCTATCTATACCAGTATAGGTCCCTTTAATGGAAGCTTCATTGGCTATATGTACTTCACCATTTTTATTTGCGATAAATGTAGCATCAGATACAAACAATTCGTCTCGATCATCATGTATGTAGGTTAATATGGAAATTTCATCACTTGGATTACACCCTTTTACAGAAATTTCGATCTCCTCATCAAAATTAGAATGTAAAGGATGAACGACAATATAAGGTTTTTTCAATTGTTGATCCCCTTTCTTTTTTAATATTTACGATTATCAAATAATAAAAGTTTCATAAGCTTTACTATATGACTCAATTTCATCATTCATATCTTATAATAAAAACCGAACGATTTGGTTTTTGATTTTCACTTTAGGTAGATGCTTTCCCAAGGGCTTGTCTTCAGCTAACTCTGACTACGCAGAGCTTCACCAGAGTGGATCTTCAGACTGCGCTGATCCTTTGGGAGTCACTACCTACCGTTTCAATCAAGAAGTTAATTTTATGAAATTCACTCATATCAAGAAGAACCAAAAAAACCGTTATCCCAAGGGCGAAATAACAGTTTTCTTAATTGAGGTTATTCATTTTAAATTATGATTTACTTTTATTTCCCTTCTGATCAATCAATTTCCCGACAATTAATCCTAATAAAATATTGGTGATAATTAAGGGATTCAATACATCCGGTGAACTTAAAATAAAAGTTAAAACTCCTGCAACTACTGCAATTAAGACTGCGTTTAAAGACATAACATCCTCCATATTAACATTTATCGTTAGAGTGAAAGGTTAACGCAAATCTCCCATTTTCCCGATTAGATAAGACCTATCATTTTCCTTGTTATTTAAAATTACCCTTTAAGCTTTTCTTGTAAACAACAGGTATTGATTCAAAGGAAACAAACTCTCATTCATTTAGAGAAACCTGATCCAATAAAAATAATTCACTATGAACGCAAGTACTGTAAATAAAAATATCGTACTTCCTTGTATTTTTAGAAATAAGGTAATATAACTTTTTTGCTTATGAAACGCTTTAGAAGCCTTTAAATTAATATTGAGAAGAAATATTGAAAAGAAGCACCCTAAAAATAAGTGAAAGATGATTAAATGGAGCGTAAGATTAGAAAGCACAGTAAATAAATAAAAAGGTATCCAATACCACAACCCAACTGTTAACACTAACAATAAGATTAGCATTACATACAGATAGATATTATTTTTGAAATATTCGAGATAGAGATGATACCAATTCATATATATTACCTTCTTTCCATAACGAGTTCACTGATAACGATGTCTTTCATGATTATTCCTATTTTATCATTCTCCACCTTCTATTAGGTATAAATAGTAAAAATGGAATATAGGAAAATTCCATTAGTTATATGTCCTTTCCAACTTACTTCCACAGTAGTTATCATTAAACTATCGAAGAACTATTCTCCTCCTTTACCTATTTTTCTTTCTCAGCTCCTCTCACAAGCTCACCTATTATATGCTGTGTTTTTTTCATAGAACTTCACCACATCGGAATTTTACCAAATTCATGAAATTATGCTAGTATCTTATAATAAATTAGTTAAAGGTTTGAACTACTTATGAAAATAAAAATGTTGGGCACTTTCCTGTTAATTATAGTTGTATTACTTACAGTGTTTTTTCTCTTTGCAAACAGTAACAGTGGTGTCTCCTATGTAACGATTATTGAAAAAAACGAAAATGTTGAAGGTGAACTTTATATTACGGTTGTCAATCCGCACCTATCCGAAGCCTATAAAGAAGAATTTGATATTTATATTAAGGACAAGAGTACTTGGAATTTACTGAAAGAAGACATCATGTATATCGCAAGTTTTACAAAAAAGTTTAAAAATAGTCCATATATTTTAAGAGAAATAGACTACATTTCCTCCATGAAATCAAATAACAAGGAAGAATTGCAATAATTGAAGCCTAATTTCTTTAATTATGAACCCGACCTTAAACTTAATCTAGTTTTATTACTAAACAAACAAGGAGGCAGAGACAAAACTCACGAATAATTGATTATACCATTCTAGCTCCCCGCCAGTTCGCTCACCCAAGACACTTCATCCGTGGGGTGGCGAGTGGATTTCGGCATGGCCACTACTTCCCACCGGAGTCTCCGTGTCTTGTGTCCGCTAGTTTACGTCTTTCATAGAGAATCTATTCGTTCAAAAAACCCTCCTTTTTCCAAAAAAGGAGGGTTCATCGTTCATTATTAATGTTTGCATCCATTACACATTTTTTCGAATTTCTCTAAAGTGATGTTTTAAATCAGATTTTGTCCCAGCCACCTCAGTCCATAGAAAATTATGTGTTTTTCCAGTGCCCAAATAGCTCATTTTTGAAGTTACTGCTAGCAAACCTCTCTTTTACTTAATTAAGTGGAAGGAATGAGAATGCCGACTCATGCAAGAGGAAAGAACAAGTGGAAAGACACCAGCAAGACGATTAGTCCAACGCCCTTTTGCGGAAAGCGCGCAATCCCATTACCGGGAGCGAACAGCTGGACACCTACAATATTTGGATGCATTGATTCATGCGTATTGTCCCATTCTCTTTATTATTTTTAATCACTTAAATACATAAAACCTACCGCATTTTTAATTTCTCTAATGTAACTACATTCTTTATTATATTAATTTAGCTAATGCATCACTGATTGGTGTAACTGGGCGTCCTAGAACTTTCTCAAAATCATTGCTTTCCACATCTAATGAGCCATTCCGAATACTTTCTTGAATTCCTACTAATAACGGAATGATAAACTCTGGTAACCCTAAGCTTTTCATAATCTCTGCATATTCTTCGTCACTCACTTGTTGGACAGGGATTTCTTTATTTAATACTTTACCAAGGGCAGAGACCAATTCGTCCTGTGTTAATAGTGGACCCGATAATTCATACACCGTATTTTCGTGACCACTTTCAACTAAAACGGCAGCAGCAGCATCTGCATAGTCTTGTTGCAATGCCCAGCCCACTTTACCTTTTCCGGCAGAAGTAATCCAAGTGGCTCCAGCTATAGCTCCTTGAATGCTACTGATTTCATTTTCTAAATACCAATTGTTTCTTAAAAAAGAATAAGGAATACCCGTTTTCACAATGGCTGCTTCTGTCGCTACATGGGGAGGAGCCATTAAATTTTGACTTTCGGTTGCATTAGCCAAACTTGTGTAAGCAATAAATTTAACTTGTGCCCGTTCTGCTGCTTGAACAGCATTAGTATGCTGATGAATTCTTGTTTCATTATCCCCATCAGCCGAAATTATTAATAAGCGATCAATTCCCTTAAAAGCCGTATCTAAGGTTTCCGGAAGGTCAAAATCTCCATAACGAACCTCTACCCCTCGTTTACGAAGGTCTTCTGCTTTTTCTGGGTTTCTCACACTTACCGCTAACTCACTTGCAGGTATCATTTTTAATAATGACTCTACTATCTTTGAGCCCAATTTTCCTGTTGCACCTGTTACTAATATTTTCATCGTCTATTCCTCCATTTGTTATTTATTCAACCTGAAACAAACATCATTACATGTAATTATAATAATTACATGTAACCGTTTTGTCAACACGTTTACAACTTATAAGTGATCGTAATTATTTTTTAGGAGCTTCATCAATATAATTAAAAAAACCCAAATGTTCGTTTTTACTCAAACACGTAGGGTTTCGTTCAAAAAATTATGTATTTAGTTCTTTTATAATTCTTGCTGGATTTCCACCTACCACAACATTATCTGGAACATCTTTCGTAACGACTGCACCTGATGCGATGACAACATTATCTCCTACCGTTACACCTGGATTAATGATTGCACTTCCTCCAATCCAAACATTATTTCCAAAAACGATTGGTTTCGCATATTCTTTACCTGAATTTCGTTCTATTGGGTCAATTGGATGAGTTGCAGTATAAATTTGTACACCTGGCGCTAGTAAACAATGATCTCCAAAACGAACTTCACAAACATCTAGTATCGTACAGTCAAAATTCGCAAAAAAGTTTTCTCCTACATGTGTATTATAGCCGTAATCAAAGCGTATATTCGGCTCCATATATACATGTTCTCCGGTTGAACCGAGTAATTCCTTCAACATACTTTTACGCATTTCTTCTTCTGTTTCTAATGTTTGGTTGTATAATCTCACCATACGTCTCGCTTTTACACGGTCTTTTACTAGCTCTGAATCAGCGGGATCGTACATTTCTCCAGCTATCATTTTTTCTTTTTCTGTTCTCATATGATGTACCTACTTTCTATAAAAAAATATTTTTTTATCTTTAATCTATTTCTTCAAACTCTGTAACCTTTAATAGTTCCAGCTCAATATTTAATTCAGCTAGTAACTCATTAAACTCAGACTGTGACAAACTCGCACCAACTAAAGCACGCTGGTTTTTATCTTCTATGAAATAATCTAATTCTCCATTAGGTTTACCATCACTATCTAATTTTTCTCGTTCCATAATAATATAATTTTCATCAAGATTTACTCTTACAATTTTAGCCTGAGTTATTTTTTTACCACTTAGATGCTCTCCTTCTTCATCATAAATCAAGTTTGCCTGATGCGCAGAGGTGTACATGATTGAATAATGGTCATCTAAAACATAGGAAGGATTATACATACCTGCACAACCTGTCATGAAAAGTAAAATAAATAAAAAAACATGTATCAGTATCTTTTTTATAACCAAAACCTTCCTTTCTATGAAACCTGTGCTATGCTTTTATTCAAGAACAGTATACCATTTTGGTGTAATTTTAAATCCACCTTTATTAATATAATTACTAGCTGGGAGGGCATTTTTCCATGAAACATCAATTTGAGAACGAAAAAAGGTTAGCTGGAGGAAATATCTCAAATGTTTACCGTAAAGGAAATACTGTTCGACGAGAATTGAAACCAGAGAGTACCCATATTCATAAATTACTAAAACACCTCGAAAGCAAAAATTATGATTATGCACCTACGTTTTTAGGTATTGATGAAAACGGTAGAGAAATATTATCTTATATCGAAGGAGAGGCTGGAAGCGGTTCTATAAAAAATTACATGTGGTCTAATGATGCTCTAGAAATAATAGCTAAAATGCTTCGTGGCTATCATGATGCTGTAAATGACTTTCCCATTGACGAAAGCTGGCAGCCAATCGACAACACTCCTCTGCCATTTGAGGTGATTTGTCATAATGACTTTGCCATATACAATATTATTTTTGCTCACAAAACGCCAGTAGGAATTATTGATTTTGATGTAGCAGGACCAGGCCCAAAACTTTGGGATATCGCCTACACTTTATACACATGCGTTCCTTTAAGCAGACTATACTATACGGAAAAAGGGGAAGCTGTCTACTATCATTCAAAGGATGCTTCCACTAAAAAAGAAAGAATTCATTTATTTTTTCAATCCTACGGACTTAAGAGAGTAGATATTCGATTAATAGAAATGGTTTTACTTCGATTAAAAGGCTTATGTAATACGATTAAAAGAAAAGCAAGAAATGGTGACATAGCCTTTCAAAAAATGATAGAAGAAGGGCACTTACAACATTATGAGCAAGATATTACATTCATTAGCCAAGAAGGAGAAAATTGGGTATAAGACATCCGTATAAAATCAGTTGCCGAGTTAAATGCTTTTCATCGCGCTCATCATGCTCATTCTTATTCACATTATCATTTGAATTTGGTGTTAGCTCTGGACATTTGTTGGTTAAGGTGCAACCAGTTCAACTTTAACTCGGTCGGGGTCTTCGAAATAAACGGCATAATGGTTCTCTCCACCAGCAAAAGGATGCTTATCTTTATAAAGAATTTCAACACCCTTTTCTTCTAGCTTTCTTGTCATATCGTTTATGTGTTGACGTGAACTTGCATGGAATGCTAAATGATTTAAACCTACTCGACATCTATGATAAGGAATGTCCATAAACCGTTTTTCTACTTGTACGAAAACAAGATAGGTCTCTCCTAATTTCCAACTGTGACCAGTTCCCCATACTTGGTAAGATTCATATCCTAATTCCTCTAAAAGCCAACCCCAAAAGTGGGTTGATTTTTTTAAATCTGAAACATAAATTTCAATATGGTGAATAAGACCTTTTGACATTTGAGCACTTCCTCTACCTAATTACTTTATCCTTTTAACAAGGCTTATAACATCATCATTCATATCTTATAATGAAACCCGAACGATTTGGTTTTTGATTTTCACTTTAGGTAGATGCTTTCCCAATGGCTTGCCTTCAGCTAACTCTGACTATGCAGAGCGTCGTCAGAGTTAGCTGATCCTTTGGGAGTCACTACCTACCGTCACTCATTTAAAAACATAATAGAAATATATTTTTTAATAGGATTGAAAATAATTTTATAATAAATTATTCTTTATTACATCAATATTGAGTCATTTAAAGAAAGGAATGTGTGGATATATTTGACGTCAATATGTCCATACGAAAAGGATGGATGAATCCTGAATCTATTACTAATCTTGAAGATTTAATCACAAAAAATTATTCAAATATAACAGGAATTGTAATCTCTAAGAATGTCCATTTAGTTTATGAAAAATATTTTGATCGGTATACAAAGGATGATCTAGTACATGTAGCATCTGTAACAAAAAGTATTACATCTATCCTTATTGGTATTGCAATAGATAAAGGATATATAAAAAATATCGAACAAAAAGTATTAGAATTTTTTCCTGATTATACAATTAGGCGTGGCGAAAAATATATACAACTTATCACCCTTAAGCATTTATTAACGATGACTGCCCCTTATAAATACAAGTCAGAGCCATATACAAAGGTTTATTCAAGTGATGATTGGGTAAAATCTGCATTAGATTTACTAGGGGGAAAAAATGAAGTTGGTGAATTTAACTATTCTACGATTGGCACAAATATTTTATCAGGTATACTTTCGAATGCAACTGGTCAATCTGTGAGTGATTTTGCTACACAGAACCTTTTTAAGCCTTTAGGAATCGACGCTCCTAAACCTACATTTATACAAAATAAAGAAGATTATTTAGCTTTTCTTAAGGATAAATATGTCACTGGTTGGATAGCTGATCCTAAGGGTGTGAATACCGCTGGCTGGGGGCTTACTTTATCCCCAAGAGATATGATCAAAATAGGGCAATTATATTTAAATGGAGGCAGGTGGAATGGCAAAGAAATTCTCTCAACCAAATGGATTGTGGACAGTACAATGGAAAAAAGTCGATGGAGAGAGCTATCTTATGGTTACTTGTGGTGGATTTTAAAGGATGGTTATGCGGCTTTAGGCGATGGCGGAAATATCATTTTCATAAGCCCCCAAAAAGAAATAGTTATTGCCATTGCCTCTCGCTTTATGCCACGCACCAAGGATAGAATTGAATTGATTAGAAGTCACATTATGCCGATGTTTCAATAGAGGGTGAAGTTTTAATTTAAGGAAAAAAAGAAATTAATAATACTCCCCCAGAACTCACACTCCTTAAATATATAATTCTTCTAAGAAGTTTCAATATTAAGCTTCACTAGAGTATTGCTAGTTCTTCATTTTCTGAGATTATATTAAATTATAGTTTTATTGTTAATTCATCTATAATTTCTGAATCAGACAATAGATTATTTTTGATGTAACGACTATCTAACCATTCATCAGTTCCTAAAATGAATATTCCTTGTAAATCATAGTGAAATGTAAAAGCAGGCTTCTGCATTTCATCAGTAATACTAACCTCTAACTTGTTGAGCATTTTACCATCATCTAACTCATGAACAACTAAAGTAAATAAGGAATCAAGCCCAGAAACAGTTAACGCTGGGTAAATAATCTCTAAATCTCGTATACGCTGAATGCGAACTTTAAAAATCTTCGTATTTTCACCTTCATGATAGATTGTATAATGTAAGGATTCTTTTTGCAGCAACTCTTCTACTAGTTCACTTGAATATGTCTCAAGATATATAAAATAATGACTATCAGAATAAGCAACATTCACTAATTTTTTTAATAAAGGAAAGAAGTCATAACCAGAGCTTAAACTAGCCTCTTTATAGGACGCTAACTCAATGATTCTATTATGAATTGACTTTATACGAATTGGTAATACCGTTTCAAAGCTCTCATTATTCGATATATATACATTTAAGGAAACAAACACCTTAACTCCTCCTAAAAAGTTCACTTTTTTTCTTTTTAACTTTGCGTCTTAAGAATGTGTCAATCATATTTTGTGTGTGAAAATGGATATTTATTTATAAACTATACTTAAGAAATTCAAGCCTTTATAAGGTGTGTATGACAAGCCTAGAATATTTATTATAGTGAGGTGTTTATTTATCATTGGTTTTATATTCCTTTGTCTATTAGGCTCATCTATTTTTGCAAGTGTCTATTATTTCATCTTTTTATATCCTTATTTTAGTATTTTGGGTTTCATTTATATAGCTACTACATACTTCATTTTATTTATGGTGTTTGCCGTACCAACTCAGATTTTACTTAGAAGAGATCCCCAAAAATACTCTTTAAAGCATTTATCTGTCTATATAGGCGTCGCTATTGTAGGTACTTTTATTTTCTCTAGCATATTCTTATTTGATTTCTCTTCTATTACTATATCAACTTTTTTTGAACTATTATTGATGTCAATATATAACGCTACTGTTTATTGGTTATTAGACTCCATTATAGTATTAGATGACTAGATTATTTTTGTGAAAATTAATGGTTCCTGTTCTAAAACTTTAAATTGAGGTGATTATGATGAAAGAACCTAATGAGGTTGGTACTGTCATTTTTTATATTCTTTGTAGTACCCTAGCTTTATTTCTAATTTGCTTTGTTGTTTTTTTACTAATGATTGCTTATGTTGGCTATACATCTAATTAATTCTATTGGAACCAGAAGGTTACTTCAATAAAAAAACCCAAATATTGTTCACTTTTTTAAGTGTCCAATATTTGAGTTACCGTTCATCTTTAATGTGTATTTATCGCTGTTGTAATCGGATAACAGATTTGTCGTTATCCCTTACAACATAAGCAAGTGTCGAACCATCTCTACTAACAGTAAAGCTGTCAATTTTGTCATCTTCACCTAGCTCCGGTGTGTGAGCAACTGTTGAAGTATCATCATCTAAATTAAAATGAATGAATTCATCATCATAGTTGAACATCATGACGCTGCTATCTGCTAGTGGGTATGTCGCAATACCCTCCCCTAATTCCACAGATTCACCTGTTTCAATCTCATAGGCAAAGTGAGTCATTTGACGCTCTTCAACGATTGCATATAGAATAAAACGATCATCTGCTGTAAGAATCGATGTTTTTGATTTCTCATTATTTGAAAAGAAACCTTCTTCAGCTGAATAGATAAATTCAGCAGTATCGTTCTCTAAGTCATAGTGGAAAATTCCAACATCAGCAACAGTCGCATACATCTCCGTCCCATCATTTGTAATGGCACCGTGAGGATAGCTTGTTAGCTCATCAAGATCTACTTCATTGGCTACCGTCTCTGTCACATCCAGTTCCTTAATCTCATTTGCATCTATATCCCAAATATACATTTGTACGACTTCCTCATCATAATGATTAAGAATACCGATAACCTGTCGCGGATTTTCTGAATAGTTAGACCCCAACGTCGTAATATAATTATCCCAGTCATTATCCATATAGTACTCATTTAGTTCGCCAGTTGATGGATTAAGTTCGGCTACCCAGTAGCGTTCCTCGACTGGTTTATCACGATCAGAATGAGAATAGACAATCATTCCGCTTTCAGAAAGCATTGGCTGGATCGCCGGGTCACGCTCCGGTATATCAGCTTCTTTAGTATCTCCATCAACCCAAACCTTTGAACCTTCAATTTGCGTAAACTGTCCTGGCTTCTCAGCCCATAGTACAGTATCACCATTTCCACTTATGTAAAAAACCGGGTCGGAAACATGTCCATCTACAGCAATTTCTTCAGTTAGGCTGTATCCTCCAGCCTCCATTGGCGTGCTTTCATTCTCTTCTTCTTGATCACTTTCATTTTCTTCATCTTGAACACTTTCGCTCACTTCGTCTTCTATGCTTTCATTTTCTAATGCTGTATAATCCTCATTTGCCCCACATGCACTTAATAAAAGCGTAGATAAAACTGCAAGCGTGCCATATTTCCATTTTTTATTCATAATCGCTCTCCTCCGCTGTCTCATATGACTGATCTAAAAGATTTTTATTTATTAGTATTAATATATAAAAATATGAAAATTAATACATGTTCTAAACAGTAGCATAAATATGGGTTTATTTGTTAAATTCCACTAACAAAAATCATCAAAATAGTAACATAGTTTTATACAGAATATACATAATACTACACATACGTTTAAAAACAATAATAAAGAAACCCTTTTTCAAGGATTTCACGAACATTCACTCACTTTTTATTTTTGACGAATACATAAATCATACTTATAACAGCAATTAAAGCCGTAGCAATGATTCCCGTCATTACAGTGCTTTGAACTGATACGGTTGGATTAGCCAACCAATGGTAAGCTAAAAGTATTATCAATCCTATTAATGCACCAGCCAATACCTTTGTCAGCATCCTGAAATATGAAATACACACCCACCTGCCTTAAGTAAAAACTTTTTAATTTCATTCCCATATTTAACTAATCAAAAACACATAAATATGTAAAAATGCTAACTATTTTAAAATGTTCAAAATCAAAAATAGTAAAATATACTAAAGAAATTTAAAGACTTCTACATTATGAAGGGAAGTCTTTTATAAGAATTATCATCAAGAATGCCTATTTATTTTCATCGTTTTAAATGACTTATATAGAGATTCATATACTATTTATTAATTTTAGCACTAGAAAGCTTCATCCTCACTAATCGTATAAATTATAATTAATACGACTGGAACAACAACAAGTACAACTACTATTTCAAATATCGTGGTTGTTGTAAGTTCAGTAGTCCCTAATATTGGTAGTTCAAAGTAATTAAAGTAATGAGTGAATAATTAATCTCCGAAAATAAAAGAATGGATGAAGATACGAAAGCGATAAGTAATTCTATCGATCAAACTTACTGAGCATCAACCATTATTAAATGACTTACCATTTTAAAGAGAGTTATACTATTCTTATGTCACAAACTTGGTTGGTTAATGTGAAATAAAACGTAGGTAGTACTAGGAGGAAAAAAGTGAAGAAAACTTGGATACTAAAAGAAGATTTTAATAATGAAAGTTTAAATGAAATGCTTACATGGAGATGTGAACCAAAGAATTGGTTTTTAGACAAAAACACTTCTCAACTTGTTTTCCAAACCGATCAAGAAACCGATTATTGGCAAAAAACTCACTACGGTCTTGAGGTTGATAATGGACATTTTCTCTATACAAAAACGAACAAGAATTTTAGAATAACAACAAAAGTTAAAGTCTTGCCAAAATCAAAATATGACCAAGCAGGACTAATGATTAGATTTTCAAAAGATATTTGGGTGAAAACTTCTTTAGAATACATACCGAATGGTTTAAGCAAACTGGGTGCAGTTGTTACCAATAGAGGCTATTCGGACTGGTCTACTCAATATGTTGACTGTCAAGAAGTACAACTATATTATCGCATATCCAAAATTGAGCAAAATTGTTATGTGGATTTTTCTTGGGATGGAGAGGAATGGAATCAAATTAGAATCGCTCATTTAGACGTGCCTGTAAAATCAACTGTTTTAGCAGGAGTCTATGCCTGCAGTCCTCAAGGGAAAGAACAAGAAGTACGCATTGATTTTATTACAATAACAGAGCTTGATAATGATCCAACATCTGCGTATTTGTAAGTTCTTTCTAACATTTTTTAGCTGGTAGCAACTATTTTAGATAAGTAATTTAAACAAAATACACCTATTAAAAAGGAGTTTTCAGTTTAAGAAATATGCCTCTGGCATCTATCAGTATGTAGCTTACTCTTTTCTTAAATGTCCGTTTATAAAATCTTGTCCCTAGATAGTGTTGGGTAACGATTATATGGCTAATAAGACTTTTGAAAACATCTTATAGTATGACTTTTCGTGAACAAGAAAATAAGCATGTTTTAAGATGATAAATCGAAAAATATTTATTATGCATCCCTTATTTAAAAAGGGATGCCCTTTTTATATTTGCAAACTCGCAGGTTATCGTAATAAGAATAGTGTTTTTTAGTTAATTTCATTTCGCTAAATTTCCAGTAGTTCATAGGGTGTTAACTAGATTTGATTTTTTAAAATAAATAATACTACATTCTGAATTCATATATCTCCCCTATCTACTTTTTCATCCATTATAGAGCCGTTATCTCCCAAAAAGGTTTTTCTTTTACTTCAACACCTATTATCTCCTTTGTCAAATGAGATAATATAGTTCGCAAGTAGTTTATATACAAATTATTATATATAAACATTTACATATAATTAATTATAAGATAAACTATATCTAACAACCTAACTGTCAGAATATTTGGTCTTACTAACTATATTTTTAAATGTTGAAAGGATGATTAAAGTGTCTTTACGTTATGCCACACTTGGTTTATTAAGTAAATGGGAAGCTAGCGGTTACGATATTAAAAAAGAATTTCATGATATTATGAGTATTTTTTGGCATACTCACCTCTCGCAAATCTATCCTGAATTAAAGAAGCTTGAAAACGAGAACTTAATAAGCAGTAAGCTTATTCCACAAATGGGGAAGCCAGATAAAAAGATTTATTCCATTACAGAAGATGGTAGAGAGGTTTTATTAAAATGGTTACTTGAGTCAAACGAAATTCCTAAAATAAAAGACTCTTTCCTCATGCAAACCTTTTTTCTGGATAATATCCCAGTTGATGAAGTTCTTCTTAAGCTTAATATGCAAAAAAAAGAACGTCGGCAGCGATTAGAGATTATGAAGATAATGTCAAAAGAGAAATTAGAAAGTATAAAAGAAAGAAACGTGATGACAGCAAGGATTTTAATGGCATCAGCCGTTCTAAGGCGTGGGATCGAACAAGAAAAACAATATATTAAATGGTGTGAAGAGACCATAAGCTTAGTTGAATACTGTAAATATCTTTGGGAAAAAAATGATGATTATCTGACACCTAGCACTGAAAATGTTGAATCACAAAATACCACTTCTATTCCTTTTACTGAAGTTGAAGATGTCCTCTTAAAGTATTTTGCAGATATAGTAGATGAAGTTTAATTTTAAATAAAAGGTAAATAATCGCAGTTATTCTTAAGAAATAAGTAATGTATGGGAGTGATTTATAATTGATGTTATTATATTTAATTATTGGGTATATTGCATTATATTCAGTCATATGGCTACATGAAGTGGGTCATGGGGTTATGTACGCAAAATACAAATGCAAAGACAATCCTTTCAAAGTTCATGTGCCATTTTACTTATTTTTTTCTACACCAAGACCTGTGAACGAAGATAAGGCCAAATCACTGAATCATAAACAACTCTACATTGTTGGGATTGGCGGTATTGTCGTTAATCTAATCTTCGGTATTCCAATATCTATTATTTTACTGCTTACAGACTTACAAAACACATTATTCATCTTTTTTCTCTATTCCTTTTCCCTCTTCCATTTGGTCGAAGCTGCCACTTATATGGTAATTAGCAATATCTTCTTATCAAGTGATATGAGATTAGTCGAACAATACAACTCTAAATTGAGAATCCCTATTTTTATCATCGGTTTATTTATAGTGGCTTTAATCATTTATATGCTTATCCATTGTCCCGCAAGCTGGAGGCTTGGATTTATCTTATCTATTGTTATTATGACACTATGTATGGGTTTAGGCAGAATGATTTTCACCAAAATACATACAGCTAAATAAAATCTTGCATTAAAAATATAAAAGAAAACTAGATCAAGAATTTCACTTTGTAAACCAAAAGGAACAGTGAAAAAACTGTTCCTTTTCTAAAATTTAAACTTCAGCACACCATAATTCTATCTCTATCTTTAATTCAGGTAATCCTAATGCTGAAATATATGCAATTGTCATAGAAGGATATTCATCCTCAAAAAATTCATCCCATTTAAGGTATAGATAATCCCAGTCTATTTCTTCTGTAGCCCAAATATTAACTTTAATAACGCTATCTTGTGACAACCCCTCTGATTCAAGAACTTGTTTCATATTAGCAAAAGTGTTCGTTATTTGGTCGTTTATATTTTGAGGAACATTACCATTTATATCTGTCCCTATTTGACCAGAAGTTACAATTAAGCCAGCACCTTTTGGTACCCTGGTAACATGACTATAGTTCCCAACAGGCTCAGGCATTGATACAGGGTTATTTCTAATGATTTTTTCCATAAATATTACCTCACTCACTATATTTTTTCTACGAATTTCTCAATATTAGATATACTTCACCAATTATTATCTAATCAATAAAAAACAGCAGTTGAGTATCCATAACCCATTGATAAAAACAAAAGCATTTTCTTTTTCATAGTATGGACACTCCTTTCTTTATAATGAGGGCAATATATTTTAAAAATTTAAGGATAAATTTATCAAAGTTAATTATACCAAATAGATTATACGGTTAACAGATATTTCTTAAACTAACGGGAACTTAGTTATTTAAAAAAGGTACCATAAATTAAGTCTAATTTACAAACTCCTTATTCTTACTTCCATAAATCCCCCTTCTCATTACAGCATTCACACAAATATTAATATAACGTCTTCTCCTATCTAACTGTTTCTAATTCTAACCATTCATCTGCTGCAGCTTCAACTAATTTGTGATGCTTATTGGCTATGATATCATATTCAAACTCTCTGTTTGACGTAAAATCATTAGTCTCCTCTCCAGCTTAAATCGCCAATGAACTTTAACTTATCAAAAGACGATTATTATCAAGTTGCATTATACAGTTAAACTGTATATAGTGTAACTATATAGTTTAACTGTATATTATAATTTAAAAAGGTGGATTATTATGGAGCGAAACCGCCAGTTACCGTTAACCGAAACAGTCTATTACATTTTACTAGCCGTTATCGAACCTGCACATGGTTATTTAATTATTCAAAAAATTGATCAACTCAGTAATGGTCAGGTTAAAATGGCAGCAGGAACCTTATACGGTGCCATTGAAAATTTAATGAAGCTACAGTTTATTCAGCCTATTGCTAGCAAAGACAGTCGGCGTAAGGTTTATGAAATAACAGAAAAAGGACGTGAAATTCTCCAATTAGACCAAAATCGTATGCAACATATGATTAACGTAACCACATCATTGTTAAATAATGAAGAGGAGGATAATAGATGAAGAAATTCAAACATTTTTATGATTTTAACAGTGAAGAAAAATGGTTAAATGATATGGCCAAGCAGGGATTTCAACTAATTAAATCAACCTCATGGAGCTACAAATTCACTCCTAGCAAACCAGAGAACACTAAAATTAAACTTGACTATCGTGTTTTCAAAAAACATGAAGATTACGAAGATTATCTTGCTTTGTTTGAAGATAGTGGTTGGAAGCATATTAGTGGCACTTACCGTTCTGGTCATCAGTACTTTAAGCAAATTAAAGACCATGCAAGCGATGATATTTTTTCAGACGGTGAGTCTCGGGCAGCACGTTATAAGCGACTGTCTGACAAATTAACAACAATAGCCTATTGCCTCCTACCTATTTGGGCAGTCATAGTCACGCTAGAGATGAATAATTGGAATGATGGCACTCCCTTATTTGCATCGGAATTATGGGGGAAAAACTGGACAGAATTTTGGAGAACCTTTTTTCCTGAAACATTCTTCTCTACAATTAGACTGTTTCTCCTACTGGTATTTCCTTTCACCATTCTGGTTAATTTCTCTTTCGCTTTCAAAGCTAATAAATTATTTAAACAGCAGCTGGAAAAATAGAATAGTGTATTCATACATTCATTAAATTAAATTTCATCTGGGAAGGGAGTTTTTATCAAGAAGTCGTTTGGGTTAGTGGATTGTCATCAAGGTGAATCGTTTAAATTTATTGTAATGGGAAAAACACCTGTAAATAGATAAAATCAAACTGATCAATCATATCTAAATTAAGTAGCTCTACAAACTAATCATAAACTGTATTTATAGTATGTTCTCATTCCCCTCTTAGATAGACAGAAACATGGTCTATCTAAGAGATTTTTTTATAGAACAATAAGAAGAACATCATAATTAGTCACTTAAATCCTCTTAAAAATATTTTTCCCATTTCATCTATTAATCCCTTACTGTCAAAAGAATTTTAATTTTTCCTATCCTTTCACCCTATCTATCAAAATACTTTTTTTACCTTCAAAAATTAAGACTTTCCACAGTCATACAGAGTTTTACACCACCAGTAAAAATATGTTAGTATCCATAATTGAAAAATAAAAGAAAGGCTTGAATTTCTATGAAATTAAAAATTTGGGGCATAATTATTCTTGTCATTATTATAATAATTGCTGCTTTTGCGTTCTTTACATATAAAACTAATTCCACATCCTACATAACGCTCATAGAAAAAAGTGAAAATGAAGAGGGCGACTTTTATATCACCGTTGTGAATCCGCATCTTCCTGAATATTATATAGAAGAATTCGATATTTTTATTAAAGATAAAAGCACTTGGAATTTACTTAAAGAAGACATCATGTATATTGCAACTTATGAAAAAAGGTTTGAAAATAGTCCGTTTAAATTAGTAGAGATAAACTACATAAACTCCATGAGAACAAATAGTCCGGAGAATATTCAATGATCGATTCTTTCATAAATAAAAGAAAGGTTTGAAGTTCTATGAAATTGAAGATATGGGGAATGATCGTTTTTATCATCATTATTTTATTCATAACTTTTTTGTACTTTGCAAACACCACTAATATCGCTTCCTACATAACCATTATAGAAAAAAGTGAAAATGATGAGGGCGACTTTTATATCACCGTTGTGAATCCGCACCTGTCCGACTATTATATAGAAGAATTCGATATTTTTATTAAAGACAAAAGTACTTGGAATTTACTTAAAGAAGACATTATGTATTTTGCAGAGTATGAAAAAAGGGTTGAAAATAGTACGTTTAATTTAGTAGAGATAAACTACATAAACTCCATGAGAACAAACAGTCCGGAGAATATTCAATGATCAATTCTTGCGTCATTTAAATAAAAAATGAACTCACCAAAAAGAAGTTGACTATATTGAAGCTCCCTCAGTAGAGGGTTTTAAAGTTAATTAATAAACTATTATGACTTACCTTTAGATAAGTAGATAAAACCATTCTATTTTATAAAAGCTAAAATTTTAAAAAAGGAGGTGTTTATTTATCATTGGTCTTATTTTCCTTTGCCTATTAGGCTCTTCTTTATTGGCAAGTACTTATTATTTTATTTTTTTAACTCCTGGCTTCAGTTTTCTAGCTTTGATTTACATATGTTCTTTTTATTTTATCGCATTTTCTGTAATTGCTTTACCAACACAAATAATACTTAGAATAAAACCAAAAAGATTCTCTATTAAGTATCTCTTTATTTATATTATTATTGCTTATATTGGTTCATTCATTTTTTCTATTTTGTTTATAACAAGTCTTTCCTCCATTACAACATCTGATTTATTAGTGCTATTAAAAATGGGTATCTATAATGCTATTGTTTTTTGGTTACTAGACTCTATCATTCTTGATGAGGATTACATATTATGATAGTTCAAAAAAGTCTATTCTACATTGTAGCTTTAGACTTTTTCTTTTTCAGCTTTAAAGAAAACAAGGATCAAATATTTCGTCAGTCCATACGTTAATTCTGACTATAATCACATGTAAATGAATAATTCAATAAAAAACGGCCTTTCGATACAACTGGCATACCACTCGTTTCATAACAAGTATTTGTCGCATTATCAATTAATTGATAATTAAAATACGATTTTACAAACAGAGAAAAGATCAATAGTAAAGTTAATAAAGTTACAACTATTAGAGTATATTTTAAAATTATAGACAAACTCCATCACTCTCTTCATTTCGAAGTAAAAGCCTAAGTTAAATGATTCTAATTATTGCCTTTTTTCTTTATTACTTATACGATAATTTGAATCCTTGAAGTCACAGTCAAAACCAGATATCCTTGTTTGTGATGACTGACGCCTCTATTTTTGTTTCTTTCTTTTTATAATAATAACTGTAGTTAATACGGTTATTAACAAAAACATACCTTTAATCATGTACTCTCACCTCACTGTATGTGTGAACATTTGATTGTTTAAAAATCTCTTTTTTTTATTGTTGAATGAAAATTTTTTGAATTATTTGAAAACTAACCTGAATATTAATAATTTTTTCTCGAAATATGGCGGAATACCAATGGCATAAATAGAGATAAAAGCAAAATACATAACGTTACCCACCAACCTAGGGTTTTAAAAATATCCTCAGGGTTACTAACGGTATAACTTAAATAAGCTAGTAACAAAATCACTTGAAGTATTTTCAAAGTTTTTGCATTTGCTTCATTTCTTTCGGCTACAATTCTCTCATCTGTTTCTAAAACCATTAGTTTTGGATCCTTTTTAATTTTAAATATTTTTAAGAAAGAGACTAACGCTACACTAAAGGGAATAAGTGATAGTGCTAAGAACACTTGATTATTAATATACGTAATACTCCTTGTTTCAAGAATAAACCAAGCGACAAAAAGAACACTGCTAACAAGTAACAATAAAATTACGGTTAATTTCTTTTCTTTTAAAAACTTAATGGTATTCACCATCATTCCTCCCAGAACAAATCATTTAATGTTTTATTTAAAGCCTTACATATTGCTGTACACAATTTTAGACTTGGGTTATAGTTTCCAGTTTCTATAAAATTAATGGTTTGCCTAGTTACACCAACCATATTAGCCAACTTTTCCTGAGATAAATCTGCTTCAGCTCGGGCACTCTTCATTTTTATATTTTTCAAAGAAAACCTCTCCTTCTGTATTTAAAATATATAAAAAATCACATAATGTCAATTATAATTTACATTTAGTCATATATATCAAACAAAAAACCCTTCCTTTAAGAAGAGTTCTTTGTTTCTCTCATGTTTTTAAAATTTACACCTAGAATTTGAACCTTCTTAAAAACGTCCAAATTTACATGATCAAGATGTGAAACAGTAACATCGAATAAGGTGTAAAGCACAAAAATAGAATGGTGCATGCAAGGTTTGTTCGGATGACATAGTTTCAACACGTTGGCTCCTATTGGATACCACTTACCACACATAGTGATTATTATCTTCAAGGAAACAACGTTTTGTTTTGTTAACTAACACTCATACCTTAAGTGGAATCATTCACAAAGTTCTTACCAGTTCTTTCGTTTACACAAAGAAGTAATATGCGCAAGATGATGTCGACCATGCCATGCGTAGATTCCAATATTTTTACCTACTGAAACTTCTCCTGATTCTGGGTGCATAAATGTCTTTTCCATATCAGCAGGAGTAAGACTAAGTAAAAGGTGGGTCCAGCGCTTATGCAAGGCTTCGAGCAGTGATAGTGAAATATCGATTGGTAATTTATAATCGTAAAGTTCCGCCCATTCCGTTTCGTCATATGGTTTAATTACAGGTTTTTCTTCTGTAAGAGCCCATTTAAAGCGAACATAGGCATTCATATGACTATCTGCAAGATGATGTATTACCTGTCGAACAGTCCACCCTTCCAGGCGATAAGGTGTATCAAGCTGTTCATTGTCCAAGTTTTTTACAGCACCCCGTAATAAATTTGGTAAAGCTTCAATCTCGTTTATCCAATCCTCTGTAACACGGTTAGTAATCTCATGATTAAATTCAAATTTTCCAACTGGATATTTCAAATCCATCTACTATTCCTCCTAAAAACTCTTTGTAATTTTTGGAGATAACTAAATGAAATTTCAAAAAAAAGTAATTCTATCTCATTGAATTTCGCCTTTTCAAAAGTATAGCATCATTACCTAAAGTGAAAATCAAAAATCTAATCGTTCGGTTTTCATTATAAGATATGAATGATGAAATTGATTCACTTGAACTTATCAAAATAATCGATAATATATTGTTCTAAGAAACAACCCTTGTACCAGGTTCATATCCTGCCCTTCTGAGAACTAGTTGTATATACTCTCATTCATTCTGATTCAGTTAATTAAGTGTGTCTTCTCTTTTCTTACATCATTTCTATTTTTACTATAAATTCATTTCCTTTTTTACTATAGTTTTATTTGTTTAAAGATTATAAAATGAATTCAATAAATAAATTATAATTAAAAGATAAATTTATTTTTAATAGTTTGTATCTGAATCAATTTCATAAAGCCTATCTCATGAATCACGCAAGAATCCAATTTTCATTTTATTGATTTTTGAAAATGAATTTAAGCTGCCTGGGTCATCTCC
>NZ_LTAO01000011.1 GCF_001590785.1 Alkalihalobacillus trypoxylicola | reverse complement strand
CCCATAGAAAAAACACCTCCAAGTATTCTTTAGGTTAACAATAACCGATTTCTACTTAAAGGTGTTTTATATTTGTCTCACTTTTTGGGGTCAGCCCAGTATTTTCCCACAGTGGCTTTTATTAAAGGGTATTAAATTAATGGTTGGACCCGGAAGTATTTAAGACATCATCTAATTGTCGCAGCACATATTCTACAGATTTAAACGTTTCAAGTTGATTCTTTCTACTTGTTTTCGGATAAAATGATTTTATAGCGACGGTTTCAAAATTATCAACGGTTTGCTCGAGTTGCTGACTAAACAGCTGCTTTGGCTTTTTTTCTGCTACCATAATAGTCGCTAGCTCATGCCATTCCATACTTAGCTGAGTCACTTCATCTGTGAAAGGTTTAACTGTTCCAAAAAAATCTGGCTCATAGTTTTCCTTTTCTTTAATATCTAAAAAAAACTCCTTAGCAAATTGATTTTTTTCCAAAAGAGCTTGGTTTATTTGACGAAGTGTTTTTAATTGTTCATCTGTCATGATTGACACCTCCGCCAAAATCGTAACAAAATTTACGTATCTTGAATAGAGGTTTTTTACAATGTAAACATTTGAACAAAGTTTTTCCAGCGTTTTTTTGGCTCTCCTCCGACTACTAAAGGTAATTCAGACTCCGCACTCGCTGCATTTGTCCTTTCCATTTTTTCCAATCGTTGCTCAAGCCTTGTTAGCATGTTCATCATTTCATCTATTTCAGAACGATGCTTTAATAACTGATAGCTCACCACTTCATCTGCTTTTTTGCTTAGCTGTTGCTCTAAAAATAAGACACGGTCTAAAACCTGCTCTAATTTATGCTCATACTGCTCCGTTGCTATTCTTTCTTTTTTTCCTAAATTTGCTTTACAAGTCTTTCCTTCTATCGTAATTTCTACTTCACGCATTTTTTTTCCTTCATTTAATTGGTGCTTAATATCGAGAAGCCATTGAACTTGATCCTCAGTAAAGAAATAATGTCCATGCTCATTGGTTACACAAGGAAGATTAAAATATTTTACCCATCTTTGGATCGTTGTAGGATTGACCGATAAGCGTTCAGATACTTCCTTTGTTTTTAATAATGGACTCATCTTACATCCCTCCGTTTTACTTTTGATACATAAAGATATTCACGTTTATTTCTGCAAAACCTTCTCTCATGACAAAACTAGAAGTGTTTCGGCAAAGAAAGTCTTAACTAGTCAGAAAGAGCTAAGCGTGTTGGATTATGTATATTTAAATAGGAAAACGTCAAATGCTAATCCTATCAATCCTGAAAGGAGGTAAAAATATGGCTGAAAATCAATCCAAACAACAGCAACCGTCCAAAGAAAGTAAGCAACAGACGAAGAAAAATAATATCCTAGATAAAAAGCTAGGAGGACCTAACCGACCTTCCACTTAAAACACGAACAAGGAAAACTTACCATTTTCTAGTTATTGTAAAGATTTAAAGCAGTGAATAGCGTTTTACCTATTACTAATTCTCGGAAAAACACGATTGTTTTCCTATGAACTTCCATCATAATTGAAAAGTTCACTTGGTCTTAGGTCATTAACAGTTCTCTAAGTTACGTGACTTTATAGAGGTTCTTCAACATTCAACAGGCCCCCTTCTTACTTAAAAGAAGGAAGGGCCTGTTCATTGTCTTTGTATGCACCCATTCCCTAAATGACATGATTTAGAAACAGGTTTTGTCCAACCAATTTTCCCTTTCACTTGAATCAATTTCATCACTTTTAACTTTTAATGAGAACGGAACGATTTGGTTTTTGATTTCCACTTTAGGTAGATGCTTTCCCAAAGGCTTGTTTTCAGCTAACTCAGACTATGCAGAGCTGCGTCAGAGTGGATCTTCACACTCCGCTTTTCCTTCGGGAGTCACTACCTGCCGTTACAATCAACAAGTGATTTAGGAAACATTCAATACATTTTTTATAATGAATGGTAGGTTTCGTTCACTTAAACCCACTTCATCATTCAAATCTTATCTTGTAAAGTTGAAAGCAACCAAGAAGTAACCTTCCATTCTTTTCTTTTAAATTGTAACCATTTCTTTCGGTCTGTTACTTCTATTTTTGATAAAGGTACAAACCACCACTTTTTTTCTTTATTTGCTTCATACCAATCTAAATGATTAGTATTTTTATGGTGGAAATTCATTAATACAGTACGTAACAAAGGGGTTTTCGAATAAACTTTCGCTTCCTGAATATACGTTTCGTAATCTAATCTTGAACCTGTATGTTCTACCTTACATAAAAAATTTTTAATTGAATGAAAGCAATCTGGATGAAACAATAGTTGGGCCAACTTTTTCCCTAATTGAATTCTTTCTTCTACTTTTTCAAATTTAAAAACTTTATATCCAAAAATCACATTATCTAATGTAGGAAAAAGAATATAATTAAATTCTGTGTGTTGATCGAGTTGAAACCAAATATTATGAAGAATCTCTCTCTTTACCCATTTGGTATTCATTAAAGTTTCCTCTAAGTGGTTTTGTTCATTAATGATTAACGCTGTACATAGACGCTCCTCATCTTTACGGTCCCAAAAAAGGTTCCACTCTGTTACCATAAATTTAGAAACACCAAAATAAGGCAATAATGAAAATAAGGGATAACCTTGCTCCTTTGAAAACTGATAAATCATTAATTGCGGATAAGCATCAGCAAATATTAACCAATTAGCTCTTTCTAGAAAAGCAATTAAATGTGCTCTATTTTCTAATGACATATAGCTTTTGAACTTTTCATTAAATAGCGTAGTCATATTCCAACCTGCATTGCGTGAAACAGCTGAAGCTAGCAAGGCCCACCTCACTTCTGGTATTTGATTAAAATAAGCCAAGTAAGCATGAGTTCTTGAGACATTGTCATAATTCTGTTCTTTTGTCCTATGTTCTATTTTCTCTATGAATAACCTTGATTGTTTATTTAGCAAAATTAACACCATCTTTCACAAAACTTTATAATCTTAAGATGTTTCTTCCGTCTACTTTTAACGTATTTTATGGTAAGATAGTTTGATGACATTCCTTCCTAGTGCTATTTCCAATGAATGTTATGAATGATAGAAAAGAAAGGGTCGAAAAGTCTATGTCTATTCGCTACCCTAACGGAAAACGATATGTACCAAAGGGGTCTACACTATCGCAAAACAAAAAAGAAAGAACGAATTACAGCAATAGAGGAATGACTCTTGAGGATGATTTAAATGATACGAATACATTTTATTTACATTCTCAAAAAGCGGTCATTCACAAAAAGCCAACACCTGTTCAAATCGTCCAAGTTGATTATCCTAGACGAAGTGCTGCTGTTATAAAGGAGGCCTATTTTAAACAAGCATCTACAACAGATTATAATGGAGTTTATAGAGGAAAATATATTGATTTTGAAGCAAAAGAAACTAAAAATAAAACATCTTTTCCTTTACAAAATTTCCACCAGCATCAAATTGAGCATATGGAAGCTGTTATCAATCAAAACGGGATTTCTTTTATTATTCTCTCCTTTACTTTATTTGATGAAATTTATTTATTAGATGCTCAAATTTTAATTCATCATT
Organism: Alkalihalobacillus trypoxylicola; assembly: GCF_001590785.1. Classification (GTDB taxonomy): domain Bacteria; phylum Bacillota; class Bacilli; order Bacillales; family Bacillaceae_D; genus Alkalihalobacillus; species Alkalihalobacillus trypoxylicola. Next base: position 54,402 of record NZ_LTAO01000011.1, on the reverse strand, counting down.
ATCAGAATCAAAATAATGGTCGTAAATCAATCCGAAAAAAAGATATTGAAGAATGGGGACATTTAATTAAAATAGGCTACCAGCCTAGAATTGATTATTTATCCATCGTTGATCAAGTATATTTTCAGTAATATTTTATAGATTGATCTCGTGAAAGGAAGAACGCTATGTCAGAACATAATGAGACAAAAAAAACTCATTCTCGAATGGAAAAGAGAAAACAACAAAACAAAAAAGCACCTAAGAAAAAAGGTGTTTGGAAAAAAATTCTATTAACTTTAGTTGCTTTATTTATGCTTTCTGTCGTCATTGGTGGTATTACGGTTTTTGCAATCGTACAAAACTCACCTGAATTGGATCCTGAGAAATTGGTTCTCTCACAAGGAAGTGAAATTTTTGACCAAAACGACGAATTTATTTCTCAGCTTGATTCAGTAGAAGACCGAATTAATGTCAATTATGATGATATTCCAGACGTTTTAGAGGATGCCTTTATTTCTGTAGAGGATATTCGCTTTAGAGAGCATTGGGGCATGGATATGAGGAGATTTGTTGGTGCTGTGCTGGCGAATATTACCGATGGATTTGGTGCAGAGGGTGCTAGTACGATTACTCAGCAGTTAGTAAAAAACCTGTTTTTATCCGATGATAAAAAAATCACTAGAAAAATCCAAGAAGCTTACCTAGCCATTCAGCTTGAACAACGCTATTCAAAAGACCAAATTTTAACCATGTATTTAAATCAAATTTATTTAGCAAATGGCGTGTACGGTGTTGAGCTTGCCTCTCAAAGATATTTCAGCAAGTCGATTAGTGAGTTAAATCTAGAGGATGCTGCACTACTAGCCGCTATTCCACGTCGCCCAAGCTTTTATGATCCTTTAAACAACCCAGAAAATGCTGAAAGTCGCAGAAATGTGGTCATTAATTTAATGGAGCAGCATGGGAAAATTAGTAGTGAAGAAGCTGAACAAGCCAAGGCTATACCAATCGATGAACAATTAAATCCAAGTGAGCGCGGTGAATCTTATCCTTATGCTTCTTTTTACAATCAAGTTCAAAAGGAATTAGAAGAAATTGATGGTATTACGGCCCATGATATTTATAATTCTGGATTAAAGATTTACACTACTTTAGATGTTGATGCACAAGAGCATGTAGAAAACGTTTTATATACAAGTGACTTTATTTCTAACTATCCTGATAATGAAGATTACCGCTCTGCTGTGACGATATTAGATACACAAACGGGCCAAGTTAAAGCGATTGGAAGCGGTCGAGAAGATACAGGAATTCAGCGCGGCTATAATTATGCGACTGATCATAAGAGACAGCCAGGCTCTACGATAAAACCTATCTTAGATTACGCACCTGGTATTGAATTTAATCAATGGTCTACCGCGAAAATTTTCGTGGATGAACCACACGAATATCCGAATGGTAGAGAAATAAGAAACTTCGATGGCAGCTATCAAGGAAGTATGACGATGAGAACCGCTCTAGCGAGATCTCGTAACGTCCCTGCTATAAAAGCATTGCAGGAAGTTGGAGTTGATCAGGCAGCCGAATTTGCAAATGGCCTTGGAATTGCTGTAGAAGAAGAGCCAATGCCAGAATCTTACGGATTAGGTGGTTTTAAAGAAGGAATAACAACTATGCAGCTAGCAGGTGCTTATGCGGCATTTGGAAATAACGGTACTTATAACAAGCCTTATACAGTTCGTAAAGTTGTATTTCCAGATGGACGTGAGTTAGAGCTAGAGCCAGAAAGCCATCAAGCGATGAATGATTATACCGCTTTTATGACTACTGATATGTTAAAAACAGCCGTTAATAATGGGACAGGTGGAACTGCTAATGTGAGTGGTCTTCCGATGGCTGGGAAAACAGGAACCACAAATTTTGATCCAGATTTTATGGCTGAGAAAAACATACCACAAGGTGGAGTTCCTGATGTTTGGTTCTCAGGTTATACGACGAGGTATACCGTTGCGGTTTGGTCTGGATTCGATAATCTTAGTGGTGAAGGAAATTATTTAGCCAATGATGAAGAGCGGAGACTTTCACAGCGTATTTTCAATGAAGTAATGAGTAAAATCTCAGCTGATATTGATACACCAGACTTTGAAATGCCTGATTCAGTCGTAAGAGTGGGAGTAGAACGCTCTACCGGGAAGCTTCCGAGTCCATTTACACCACAGAGCGAGATTATTTATGAATTATTTGTAAAAGGAACTGAGCAAACAGAGGTTTCAGACGAGTTTGTTGAAATAGAGTCACCTTCTAGCCTTCAAGCTGTTTATCAGGAAGAGCAAAATCAAATCATTGTAACATGGAATTATCCAGAAAGCCTATTAGATGATGTTACTTTTAATCTTTCCATGGCAGTAGATGGCGGAGGTTCAGAAAGCGTCCAACAATCTAGCGATATGCAGTTTATTTTGTCAGATCCCGAGCCAGGATCAAGCTACCGCTTCTCTCTTATAGCCGATTACCAAGGACAAAGTAGTGATCCTGCTAGCGCAGAGGTGACCGTGCCTGAAGCAGTGGAAGAAGAAGAGGAGGAAGAAGAAATTCCTGAAGAGGAAGTTCCTGAAGAGGACGATAACGAAGAAAATAACGGAAACGAAAACCCTCCAGGAAACGATAATAATAACGGAAATAATGGCAACAACGGTAATAACGGTAACAATGGAAATAATGGAAACAATGAAGGAAATCGTCCAGATGAGGAGGATGATTCAACCTCAGATGAAAATGAGGAAGAGAATCCCGATGATTCTGAAGAAGAAACTGAGTAAATACTTTATACACAAAAAGCTCGTTAGCGTGATGCTAGCGAGCTTTTTGATAGTTAGACAAGTTGTTCGAGCCCACTCCATTTGCTCCACTCTGTTTTTAAAGCATTTTGCTCTTTTTCAGAGAATGAGGAAGCATACCGAGTAATAACCAGCTCTATTTCTTGTTTTAAATGTTGTTTTTCCATTTCAATTTTTTCCGAAACGACAGGTAGTAATAATATTTCGAGCTCTTTTTCAAATTCAAATAAATAATTTCTAGCACTGCTTACAGCATCATTTACAACGCGCTCTTTTAACTGTTTTGAACCGCCCTCTTCAAAGAAATGCTTAGTACTTTTAAATTCATTTAAATAGCTTTTTGGATCTATTTCCCTTAAAGATGGAAGAACTTCCTGATAAAGCTTCATTTCAATGTCTGGTTTAGAACCTGAAAAAGTGCTCCACAACCTTTGAATGTCTTCTTCACTTTCTTGATACCAAGCTTCCAGTTCACCTGCTAATTTTAATTCGATTCGAACCAAAGTTGCATAAAGCTCATTTTTAATAAATAATTCACTTTGATTTTTATACTCTCTTAATCCCTCTAATAATGCCATTGATTGCTGTTTTTTATTATGGCCAGTAATCGTTGTGACATTAATCGCTTCATTAAAGCTATCAGAGAAAACGAACAAAATTCTTTCTCTTAAATAAACCATCAACTCAGAAAGCTCTTGCGTGATTGAGGTCATAACAGAAGAAGCAGACGCTTGATCTATAGCTTTTGCTAATTCGACTTTTTCTCGTTTTAAGTTATTTAATTTTCTTTCTCTTTCACTCTTGGATTCTGACAAAAATTGAATCGCTTCTGCTAATTCTACTACGTATTCTTGCACTTCTTTTTGTAATATTTCTATATTTAACCGTTTGAGTTCTTGAATCGTTTCCTGATAAAACTGCTCCTCAAACTGCAAGAAATGCTGTCCTTCTGAGCTTTTTTTCTCACCTTTTTTTACAGAAAGCCCTTCTTTACTTGATAGATGATATAGCTTTGGTGATGCTAAACCATTTCTTTTCAGTTCGTTATAAACATGTAGCTTTACTCCGTTTAACTCACGCTCATTTTCGGCAAGGTCTGCCGCATTTAAGACAAAATATAATTTATCATCTTTAAAGCCATCATTAACAAATGATAATTGCTGCAAAAACCATTGGTCAGCCTTTGAGAAAGCATGGTTATAATAAGTCAGGTAAAAAACGGCATCTGAATGTTTTAACTGCTGAAAAGCGACATTGGTATGGCGACCATGAATAGAGTTTACACCTGGAGTATCAATTAACTCTACCCCACTTTCGGTTAACGGACAATCATAATATATCGTAATCGCATTCACTAAACAAGCGACTTCTTCATTAGCAATATAAGGGTTTACTTGATTTAAAGAAACCTCTTTTACGTTCGCTAGCCAATCCTCATGTTCAAGGAAACTCTTTTTGACCGTCAGTAAGTATTCTGCCAACGTTTTTTGAGAACTTCTGGAAAATTGTTCAAGATTAGGCTTCCAGCTTTTTAATTTTTTTAGGCCAAAGCTTTCTCCTAATTGCGAGCTCACAAATTCAATTTCCTTTTCTAGTTGCTCTTCTGATTTAAAGAAAATTTCAGCCGTTTCATTTCGATGATCCGTGCTGGACTTCTTTATCGTATTAATCGTAGCAGTAGTGGGATGAGGAGATACAGGAAGAACTTCTTTTCCTAATAATGCATTAGCAAAACTTGATTTCCCGGCACTAAATGCTCCGAATAATGATAAGCGAAAGGTTTCATTTTGATGTTTTTTAAGCCGTTCTACTAATTGATTTCTTTTCGATTCAAATGACTTTGGATAATCATCTAACCTCAATAAATGTTCCATTTCCTGAAACCATTCTTCATTAAATACTTGAGTTTTTACTTGATTGCTAGGAGGTGGCTCCCATTTCCAATCCGTTTCTATTACAGACTCCTGTTCATTAGAGAAATCTATAAATGGAGCTATATCCACATTTTCAGGATAGCTTCTTATACTAATCTCTAATAGCCTTTTCTGCAAGCTTTCATCTGTTGATTGCTGTAGCTCATTTGTAATAGTTGTCTTCACTTCAATAAAGTCTGTTTCTTTTTCTGATATTTCTTCAAAAAGTGAAGAAAGACTTTTTAATTGCATGACTTCTACTTCTTTTTGCTGTAATTGAGCCTCCCAGCTATTTTTCAAACCTTCTATTATTAACTCTAAGATACCATAAGCATTTTTCCAAAGGAGTTTTTTTATTTCTGCTTCTTTATTTTTCGTGAAAGTAAAAACAAATTCTCTACTAATGTGAGAAGGAATCGCTGATTCTTCAAAGAATTCAGAATCAACATTTAAGGAAAATTGTTGCAGTGCTTGCTCTACTTGATCACGATTAGTTAGCTGTCTTTTATCAATGATTTCGAACGAACGAATAACATGAAAACTTAACAAGCTCTTAATTTTTTCATTCAATTCTAAAATTAATGCATCCAACCGTTTTTGTTGCTCTTCTACTGTTTTCTTTTTAGAAAAAAGAATACCCACCTTAAAGTTTTGGTCTTTGCTCTCTAACCACGCTCGCGTTAATTCCGTTGTTGAATAAGGAAAAACGGTTACTTGGGCGAATAGTTTTTTCCATTCCTCTTCTAACTGCTTCTTTAATAAAGTATCCGCTTCTTTTAACTGATTTTTTTCCTTTATTTGCAGCTCATATTGTTTTCTTGATGCTAATGAGAATCCTTTACTTTGTAAGTCATTTTCTTTTTCTAAAAGCCAGTCTTCATGATCATTTTCTAACCTAGATAAAAGGCTTAAATAAAAACTATCGATTAACTTCTGATTAGAAAACTTGGTCACTTCATTTCCGTGATATAATAATGCCTTTAATTTTTTTTCAAATTGGACAAATTGATTATAGGGATGATCATTCTTTTTCATACTTGTATAAAAAAGATCTAAATATTGAATATTCCACTTTTTAAAGGTATCTTTTATCGATTCGTCAAATTGATTAAAGCTCAGTTCCTTATCATTGTGCTTATCTACCTGATTAACTAAAATGATAATCGGCTTTTGTTCATTAGATAATTGCTTTAAAAAATATAAATTTGTCTCAGATTGAACATGATTATATTCCATAACATAAATGATTACATCGGTTGTAAATAACGCTTCTACTGTTAACTTCTGATGATTAGGGTCCGTCGAATCAACACCTGGTGTATCATAAATGATGCTATTATTTAGAAAAGTCAGTGGAGCAAAAATTCGCATATCGGTAATACTCTGACCATCCATCCCCCATTGTCTTATTTGTTCCCACGGAATGTCTCCATCCCATTTTTTAATTTCTTTATTCGCTTTTTGAACAGAAACTCCTAAATTTCCGTTCGCAATCGAGACAATATTCGCACTAGTTGGAATCGGACTCGTCGGAAGAATTTCTGCCCCTAAAATCGTGTTCATAATCGTAGACTTACCTGCTGAAAAATGTCCACAAAATGCAACTTCAAATACGGGGCTTTCCATTTTTTTTATAATTTGCTGCTTCCTTACCCACTCTTGCTTATTGACTAGTGCTTCAAGCTCTGATGAAAAAAAGTGAGAATCGCCTTCCATACTTACACTCCTTCATAAACCTTCGCTATTTTTCCTATTTTTCATAACCTTTATTCGCGCACACATCTTATTTAATTCTTCCATTAAAGCTTGTAGCTGAATAAAAGCATGGTATTGATTGTGCTGCTTTATAATAAAAGCTAAACGATCTTTTGCATTAAGTGGTCGATAGGTGAGAGTCAAAATATCTTCCTCTATTTTATGGAGATTGTTTAATCTCTGACCATTTAACCAGAACAAGGCATCGATATATAAAGCAATGGAAATCCTCATTTTTGAAGCGATTTCATGCTTACGCTTACCTTTAAATGCAAAACGAATCGCTATTTCCTCTTCTAACCATAGCTGATAAATCTCCTCTATATAAGGATAGGGCGATTCCCACGGCTTTTTGATAGACGTTATGTCATAATAAAAGGGAACTTGCGTAAATCTTTGTTTTTCAGTAAGAGAATTAAGATCAATTTTTAACTGTTCGTGATGATAAAAAGGAGAAATACAAAAATCGAAAGGAATCATCATCATCTTATGACTTTCCTTTCAATCTTTTTTTCCCTTCACGACACATTTCTAATAAAGGACAATCGTTACATTTTGGAGACTGTGCTTTACAATGATAACGACCAAAAAAGATCAATTGATGATGGGTATCTGACCATCGTTCTATTGGAATTTTTTTCATTAACGTTTTTTCTACTTCTAAGACGCTATCTTTCCAACGACATATGGCGAGCCTTTTGCTCACCCTTTCAACATGTGTATCCACAGCAATAGCCGGTTCACCAAAAGCAACGGATGTTACAACATTTGCCGTTTTTCTCCCTACACCGGCAAGTCCGATTAACTCATCTCTCGTTTTAGGAACTTGACCATCGAAGTCGTTTATTATGGAAGCAGCTAGTTTTTGGATGTTTTTTGCTTTACTTCTAAAAAGACCAATAGAGCGAATATCTTGCTCCAGTTCCTCCTGTGAAGCATTTAAATAATCAGAGGGTGATTGATATTTTTCAAAAAGCTTAGGAGTCACTTTATTTACGAGAGCGTCTGTACATTGAGCAGATAGAACGACCGCAATTAATAACTCAAACGGATTTGAGTGAATGAGCTCGCACTCAGCTTCAGGGAACATTTCTTGTATTTGATCAATCGCATCGATTGTTTGTTTTTTTGTTAACAATTTTAAATCATTCCTTTTTAACTTTCTAACCAATTAAAGCTTGGATAAGATTCTGAACGGACTCTTTTTGAATCTGGTTTTTGTCCATTTTGAAACTTCCTGTATTTTTCACTATGAATTTTTACTTGCTCTAAAGTTTTGACACCGTTACGTTTCCACTCAAAAAGAATTCGATCAATATATCTAAAATTGAGCTTACCAGAAATAACCGATTCCTTTAATGCCTGAAGAATTAATTTTGGCTCATGCTTATCATGGTCTAACCACATCGATAACGTCTCCATTTCTATAGGAGATAGTGGTCTAGAGAATTCCTGCTCAAACGTTTTAAATAAATCTCCTTCTATTTGGGCATTTGATTTTTCTTGTTGCTTTTGATCTTCTTGATTCAATTCTTCCATTAATTTCAACCATAATGGTTCTAAAGAGTAATTTTCATATAATATTCCATTATCCCAGTGCTTATCTAAAGATAAAAAGCCTTTTTTTATAAGTAAACCCATTGTATTGCTGCACTCTTCCTTTGAAAGGGTCATTCTTTCACTAAGCAATTCTGGAGTTGGAAAATAATCCCCTTCATCTATAAAAGATTGAATATGTAATAAAGTCATTAATTCCACTTCTGTTAATCCTAAATCTGTATAATATTGTAATAGTAATTTCGGAATGGACAGATGACCTTGCTTCATCCATTTTAAGAGCATTTTATCTGACATTATTTTTACACCTCTATAAAGTATTATAACATGAATTAAGGATTTGATAATCCTATCAACCTCATTCGTAAACGAAAAAGCCTTACACAAATTCAATTCGTGTAGGAAAGACGTTTTACTACTTTATAAGCTCTAATTAGACTATGTTGTCAGTTCTAATAAGTTTGCGATCCTGCTATTTTTTAAACCTTAAAAAAACGAGTCCAATAATCGGATCGGACTCGTTTTTCTTATAAGACTAATGATCATAGCCTCTTATATTTTTTATGGATAAAGTCGATTAAGAAGTCTTGGGAACGGTATCGTTTCTCTGACATGCTCGACACCGGCCATCCAGGCTACGGTTCTTTCTAATCCCAAACCAAATCCAGAATGTGGAACCGATCCATACTTTCTCAACTCAGCATACCATTCATAGGCTTTCGGATCTAACTGGTGTTCATTTAAGCGCTGTTCTAAAAGCTCTAAGTTATTGATTCTTTCGGATCCACCAATAATTTCACCATAGCCTTCTGGAGCAATTAAATCCGCACATAATACAACCTCTTCTCGCTTCGAATCTGGTTGCATATAGAATGGTTTAAGAGTCGTTGGATAATGAGTAATAAACACAGGCTTGTCATAATGGTTAGCAATAGCCGTTTCATGTGGAGATCCAAAATCATCTCCCCACTCAATATCATCGAAGCCCTCTTTATGAAGAAAAGCCAATGCTTCATCATAAGTAATTCGAGGAAATGGTGCTTGAATTTTTTGAAGGCTTTCCTGATTTCGTCCTAACGTTTTTAATTCTAACTGGCAGTTTTCTAAAACAGATTGAGCGATGTAAGACACATACTGCTCTTGAATTTCTAAGTTTTCATCAAACTCTACAAAAGCCATCTCTGGCTCAATCATCCAAAATTCAATAAGGTGACGTCTCGTTTTAGATTTTTCCGCTCGGAAGGTCGGTCCAAATGAAAACACTCTTCCTAAAGCCATAGCAGCTGCTTCCATATATAATTGTCCACTTTGAGATAAATAAGCATCTTCATCAAAATATTTCGTAGCGAATAATTCACTAGTTCCTTCAGGTGCACTTCCCGTTAGAATAGGCGGATCAACTTTCACAAAGCCTTCTTTATTAAAGAATTCGTAAGTAGCACGAATAATTTCATTTCTAATTTTCAAGACAGCGTGCTGTTTTTTTGAACGAATCCATAAATGACGATGATCCATTAAAAACTCCGTGCCGTGTTCTTTTGGTGTGATTGGATAATCAACCGCTTCATGAATGAGTTCCATTGCCGTAATCGTGAGCTCATAGCCAGAGGGAGCTCTCTCATCAGCCCGTACCTTACCCGTTATGTATACAGAACTTTCTTGAGTAATGGACTTGGCAAATTTAAATACATCCTCTTCTACCTCAGCTTTAACGACTACACCTTGGATAAAGCCTGTCCCGTCTCTTAATTGTAAAAAAGCAATTTTTCCACTTGATCGTTTATTGGCAATCCAAGCTCCTATTGTCACTTCTTGGTTAACGAATTGACCTACTTGATTAATTGTTGTTTTCAAGTTATACCCTCCATACTGATTACTTCTACTTGATACCGTTATTAATTATAACGGTTTGCAAAAATTGAAGTCAATTTATTTTATATACTAAAATAGAAATTAATCTCTATTTAAATGATATCTCTTCATAAAGGTTCCGTCTTCAAAGGTTACATAAAAATAACTTTGACGATCTTGTTCATCAATAAACGTCACTTCATAAGTTGGTAAATTCCGCTCATATCCTAAGCGTATTCGCTGAATACTTTTTACATTGTGCTCAGCCTCAACAATGCTACGAACTCGCTCTTCATCAATTCCTTCATCTGCTTTTCTCACATCATGCCCATCAAAGTCATTGGCTACCCATACTACACTTGAATCGCCCTCTGCATCGTTACCATATACTACATAATAGGCCTCAGTACCATGATAATATTCCACTTCTTCAATAGTTTGTAGTAAATTATTTTCTAACGTATACTGTTCTGCCAGGTTATAATTTTCTTTCAATGGCTCACGAATCAGTTGATATCCGTAAATGCTTAAACCTATGAAAGAAGCAATGACTAGTAAAGCGATTGAAATAATCCATTTTTTCATTCTTAAACCCAACCTTATCTTAATTGTCTTTCATCATTAAACCTATAGAAAGCTAAAGATTTATCAAACCTCAATATATCCTAAATGTCACAACATTTTCTAGTCATAGTTCTTTAAGCGAAATGAAATAATAAAAACATAAGGGAAAAAGGAGGAAAATGTGATGCCAAGTCAATCGACGATCTATTCTCTTTATATGCAGCAAAAGCAACATATTTCTCTCCTAAGCCGTAGTGAAAAGGAATGGCACAATACGTTTCCTTTAACTGTTCGACAAACAGAATTCCCACTACGATTTCAGCAAGAAAAAAACTAAAATTTCCCGACTCACACCTCAATTAATTCCTGCTTTTAGCAGGAATTATTCTTATTTTAACAAACCTTCCAAACGATGAAAGTGAGCATTAGCCTCTTGTATTATTTTTTCTTTATCGAGCGTTAAAAGTTCTCGGTTTTCCATCAATGCTTTTCCCTGTACGTACACATCCGTAATATCATGACTGTTTAAAGCAAAAACAAGATGTGAAAATATCTGGATAGAAGGTTGAAGATGAGCTTCATTTTGGTTAATTAAAAGGAAATCTGCTTCACTACCTTCTACAATACCCTTTACCTGCTCAAATTGAAGAGCACGATAGCCATTTATTGTAGCCATGTTAAAAGTGGTTATTTCATCCATTAACATTGGATTTTGATTGATACCTTTATGAATTAACGCTGCTACCCTCATTTCCTCTACCATATCTAACGTATTGTTAGAAGCCACGCTATCTGTTCCTAATGTAATCGGTATTCCTTTCTCTAACATCATCTTAATTGGTGCAATTCCAGAGCCAAGCTTCAAATTACTAATTGGGTTATGGCTGATAGAAATGTTGGATTGAGCATTTTGAATGATTTCAATGTGTTTTTCTTTCAAATGTACAGCATGGGCGAATAACCAATCTACTTCATTAAGCAATTGAAGCTCTTCTAAATGCTGGATGGGATGTAGCCCATATGTATGGATATGATCTTCCGTTTCCTTAAGAGTTTCAGCGAGATGCATATGCACAGGTATCGATAAATCATTCGCTACCTCTACAATACGTTCAATAAAGTCTGGCGGACACGTGTAAGGAGCGTGAGGTGCCATCATTGTATGAATACGTCCGTTAGCTTCCTTGTGCCATGTTTTAGCAAAATGGGTTGCTTCCTTAAGTTTCGCATCCTGTTCTTCCCTTGAACATAACCCTATCATCGCTCTCATTAATGACGCTCTCATACCACTATTTATAATATCTTCTGCAAAATCATCCATAAATAAATGATACATCTCTAAAAAGGTCGTCGTTCCTGATTTAATCATTTCTACCATGGCTAGTCCTCTCGCAGCTGCCACAGCTTCTCTGTCTAAATTCGCTTCAAATGGCCACATTTTTTGCTGTAGCCATTGTTGTAACGGAAGTTGATCCGAATAGCCTCTTTGCAAATTCATACCTGTATGTGTGTGAGTATTAACAAAGCCTGGAATGAGCCATTTACCTTTTCCCCATTTGACTTGCTTTACACGGTCTAACTCTTGTGGGGTAGGCTCTCCTTCTCCTAGCTTTGAAAAGGTACCATTTTCGATAATGACATAGCCATTTGTCACTTGATTTTGTTGATGAGAGACCCAATTTATATTTCGAATTAAAATGGAATGTGTATTATTTTCTTTGGTCATTTTCATGGACATGTTCTCCCTCAAACTTAATCGCTTCACTTAGTAAAGTTTCTAATTTTCCAGTGATAACCGGAATATTTGGTAATGATTCTAAGAATTTCTTTCCATAGGTTGTGGTCGATATTCTTTTATCTAGTATAAAAATGCATCCATAATCATCTTTAGAACGGATTAACCTTCCAAATCCCTGTTTAAAGCGAATAATCGCTTGTGGTAAGGAAACATATAGGAATGGATTATAGCCATCATTTTTTGCTTTCTCTAATTTCGCTTCCAGTGTCGGCTGACCAGGTGGAGCAAAAGGCAATCGAACGATTACTAGCTGGGTTAAATCTTTTCCAGGTAAATCTACTCCCTCCCAAAAGCTACTCGTTCCGAATAAAACCGCTCTTTCGCTTTGTTTAAAAAGCTTCATTAATTTCAATCTACTACCAGTCGTAATTCCTTGTGCAATGATAGGAACATCTACACCCATATCCTTAACAAATTCATTTACATTTCTTAGCATATCAAAAGAGGTAAAAAGAACTAGCATCTTACCCGTCGTTTCCTCAATTAACCGTGTTAATTTAATACTTACCTCGACAGCAAATTCTCTTTCGCTTACCTCTTTAATCGAAGGCATATCTGTTGGTAAAAATAATCGTGCCTGTTTTTCATAATCAAAGGAAGTAGGAATCATGATTTCTTTTGGTCCAAAATCGTTTAACCCTAATTTTTCTAATTGATAATCAAAGGTTTGAGAGACCGTTAAGGTTGCTGAAGTAAGAATGACACTATTTTTACTTGTAAAAAATTGATCCGCAAGTATTTCGCCGACTTCTATAGGCCGACAATACAAGAATACAGCATTTCTAGCTCCTTTTGGCTCAATTTCAATCCAATAAACATAATTCGGATCACTTTCTAATAATAGTTCATAAAGGTATTGCTCATGTTGATCATATTGTTCAATTAGTGACTTAAAATCAGCTAAAAAGCTCTTTTCTTCATAATTTAATTCTACTTGTTCTTGCATGGTTACACAAAGATTTACTAAAGGTTTACACCATTCTCTACTTAAAAAATGAATTCTCATGACATTTTCTAAAATAGCATTCCACATTTGACCTTTTTCTTGATAGCTCTGATAGCGATATGACATACGCCCAACATCAGATTGGTTCGTATCCTGTTTTTTTTCAACATACCTATATATCATACGAAATGCTTCATCTAATTCTTCTTTTATGGTTATACAGCGCTCTTCTGCTTTCGTAAAGTCTATTTCCTTTATCCAGCTATACTTCATAAGTAACGATTTCAATCGTTCTAAACTACCATAATCAAGACCTGGAGCTAATCTTTGGAAAAAGTATGTAAACGTGAAATAATCAGTTGAAACCCCTAAATGGTTTGATGCTACTTCTTCAAAATGATGTGCTTCATCAATGATTGCATGCTTGTAGGCTGGGAGAATACTTTGGCTATTTTGAAGATCGGTTAATAATAAGGCATGATTCGTAATGATGAGATGAGCTTGTTGAGCTTTCTTTTTCGCTCGATAGTAAAAGCATCGGCTCATCCACGGATTGTAGGCACCTAAATCAGTAGAAGCATCACTTTTAACTTCATTCCAATATGCATTTCCACCAGAGGGTAAAGACAATTCCTCAACATCACCTGTTTGTGTCTCTGTAATCCAAATTAATATTTGAGCTTTTGTTAAGCAAATATCATAGCTATCATCTGAAAATGTTGTAAGTGACTGTTCAAATTTACTTAAGCATAGATAATGATTTCTACCTTTTAAGACGGCAACCCTTACCGTAAAAGGTAAAAAATTTTGTAAAATCGGAATATCCTTTGTTAGTAATTGATCCTGTAAGGGAATCGTTTGAGTGCTTATAACGACAGGCTGATTGTGCTCGATACTATAAAAGGCTGATGGGATTAAATAAGCTAATGATTTACCTGTCCCTGTACTAGCTTCAATTAAGGCGTGTTCATTTTGTGAAAAAGCATCATATATCGCTTCCATCATCTGTTCTTGTCCTTGCCTTTTTTCATAAAGATGAAAAACATTTTTCATTTGAACATCGCCCATTTTAAACGTTTGAATAAAGTCGCCAAAAGTAAGTGATGAAGAAAATAATGCTTCTTCTTCATCTACTCTTTTTTTGAGTGACAATGCACGGAAGTGATCATAATTTTGGTCTATTTCAAATCGTTCTTTTAATAAAATGGGTGTAATCAGTCTAGTAAAATCTGTACGAAAATTCTTGGTAAGCTTTTGCAAGTGCTTTAATGTCGTTGTAGGTAATGCTTTTAATTTATTATGTAAAAGGATAAAAAGTTCTGCTGTAACCTCAGCATCACTATCTGCTTGATGGGGGCGATCATGTGTAAAACCGAGCTGCTCTGCTAAATGACCAAGTTTATAACTTTCCTCTTGAGGTAATAATATTCTCGATAATTCAACCGTATCATAGCAATAAAATCTCGGCGGAGCTTCACCTATCGCTTTTATATGTTCTATTAAAAAGGAATAATCAAAAAGGACATTATGAGCTACAAAATGTCTAGACTCTAGCATCTCTTTTAATAATGGATAAACCTCTGAGAACGTAGGAGCATTCACCACATCTTCATCACGAATACCGGTTAATTCCGTTATAAATTCAGGTATTTTTATTCCAGGTTGAATAAAAGAGGCAAATCGCTCGACGATTTGTTCGTTCTCGATCACGACTGCCCCAATTTGAATAATTCGATCTCCTTTTTTAAAAGAGTGACCGGTTGTTTCTAAATCTATGACCACATAACGTTCCAATACTAACACCTCATTTTACCTTTACAGAAGGCTATGAACCACTCCAAACATGGTTTAACCACTCAACAGAATGCTTTCCTGCTTGATGAGTTGGATTCACCTTGAATAGCTGCTGAAAATATTCTAAAGATTTATCTACATGGTTTAATAATCCGTAATTCCAAGCAACACCATGTAAGCTATGTTGCTTCCACTTTTCATAGGGTAACAATTTTTTGTAGCATGCGATCGCTTCTTTAAACAAACCATTCCACTCTAATAAATAGGCTAAAGCTATAATCATTTCCGATGACTTTAATAAATGAAAAGCATGTCCAAAAGCTTTAAACCCTTCGTTTCTTTGGTCGCATTGCAATAAGCTACAGCCTAAAAAATAATAAGCTTCTCCATCTTGGTCATTATTTTCAATCGCTTTTTCGAAGTAAAACCTAGCATGCTCATAGGATTGATTTAAGAAATGACAGATGCCTAAATTATACACGACATCATCGTTATCTGTTAACCATTCATTTGCTTTTTCAAAAAAATGAATACCTTCATCGTATTTTTCTAATTTTACCATGATACAGCCTAATCCAATATAGCAAAAATGAGTGATTTCAACATGATGATCGGACTTAAAAAAGGATAATGCATATAAAAAATGTTCCTTTGCTTTGTTTAATTGTTGACAATAAAGGAAAGAATAAGCAAGATATAAAATTCTAAGTCCTTCCTCTTCTCCCACTGCTTTTTCTAATTGAAGCTGTTCACAAGCTTGTGGAAACATGTCAAGTTGGAAATATATCGTTCCTTTTGATCGATAATCGCATGGAAAAGCTTCAGGCTTTAGCTGATCTTTTAACAAGTACAATTGTTCTTCAATTTCTGTCCAGAAGTCGAAAATTGATTGAGAAAATTCTTCTAGCTTCTCCACTTGTTTTTTCTGATTGACTGCTGATATATCTTTCCAATTCACCGATAGATGATCGATCCATTCTGCTTGCTGTAGCCACTGATCCAAATAAATCCCCCCTCTTAACAATGTTACCTTTTAAGTGTTTGCTAAGAAGGGGGAAGTATACCCATTATAGAACGGTAGAAGCTGGTTCTGTTCCTAACATCTCGAGAATTTTGTTATTCTCTCCTAATACAGCGACTTTTGGCTGAAATTGCTTCAACTCTTCTTCATCTAATAAACCATAGGCTATAATAATAACCGTATCGCCTTGATGAACAAGTCTTGCCGCTGCTCCGTTAAGACAGCAGACACCACTACCGCGTTCTCCTTTGATTACATATGTTTCAAAGCGAGATCCATTGTTATTATTGACAATTTGAACTTTCTCATTTTCTAGAATACCTACTGCATCCATTAAATTTTCATCTATCGTTATACTGCCAACATAATGCAAATTAGATTCTGTTACGGTAGCTTTGTGTAGCTTAGCTCTCATCATATGTCTTAACATATCAAAGCTCCTCCTTTATAGTGACTAAAATGTTATCAATAAGCCTTGCTTTTTCAAATTGATAAGCAAGAGCGACAATAACATCTCCTTTTAATAACTCTTTTGCTTCCAAAGCTGGGAAGCTCAATACATCTACGTAATCCGTTTTTCCTAATGAGATTTGCTGCATTTTTTGCTGTAAAAAAGAGATAATATCTGCTCTACTGTGCATTCCCTTCTCCATCAGCATTTTTGCTTCGTTTAAAGACATCGCTAGCTGTGGAGCTAACGCTCTTTCTTTTTCCGATAAATATACATTTCTTGAGCTTTTTGCTAAGCCATCCTCTTCTCGAACCGTTGGACATGCAACGATATCCAGTTTTAAATTAAAGGTTTTGACCATATTCTTAATGATCGCTACCTGTTGAGCATCCTTTAATCCAAAATAAGCTTTTGTTGGTTCAATGATTTGAAACAACTTCATCACAACTGTAGCCACCCCATCAAAATGACCTGGTCTGCTAGCTCCACATAAAACATCCGTTCCTTTTTCAACACGTATTTTCATGAAGCTTTCAGTTGGATACATTTCTGATACTGTCGGCATAAATAAATAATCTACCCCGGCATCCTCAGCTAGTTGTTTGTCTCTTTCTTCATCTCTAGGATAAGATTCAAAATCTTCATTTGGTCCAAACTGAAGAGGGTTAACAAAAATAGACATTACCACGATATCACAGTCATTCCTCGCTTGCTTTACTAAGTTTAAATGACCTTCGTGTAAATAACCCATTGTAGCCACATAACCAATCGTCTGTTGATGACTTTGCTTATCCTTTACGATCTCGTCCATCTTTATAATCGTTTTTACAAGTTCCATTTATTTTCCTCCATATAAGCTCAGAGGAGTTTCCTTTGTAAAGAAACTATGTTCTTTAGTTGGGAATTGACTTTGCTTCACTTCTTTTACATACGTTTCTACACCAGTAACGATCGGATCAGAAACACTTGCATAGCGTTTTACAAACTTAGGAACATGCGCTTCTCCGTAACCAATTGCATCATGATAAACTAATACTTGGCCGTCCGTATGAACTCCTGCTCCAATTCCGATCACTGGAATATTCAGTTGTTCAGAAATCACTTTTCCTACTTGCTCTGGTACACATTCTATCACTAAAGCAAATGCGCCTGCATGTTCGAGCGCTTTTGCATCTTTTAATAGCTGAGCTGCACTTTCTTCATCTTTACCTTGCACTTTATAACCACCAAGAACACCAACTGACTGTGGTGTTAGACCTAAATGACCCATGACTGGTACTCCAGCATTCGTTAATTGTCGAATGCTCTCGACAACTCCAGCTGCTCCTTCTACCTTAACTGCATCAGCACCTGCTTGTTGCATCATTGCCTTGGCAGATTCAAACGTCTGGCTTAGAGAAGCATGATAGGTTAAAAAAGGTAAATCAGCGACAACAAATGTATCTTTTGCTCCTCTTTTAACCGCTTTTGTATGAAGAATCATATCCTCTAAGGTTACTGGTATCGTTGAATCATAGCCTAAAACGACCATACCGAGTGAATCACCGACCAATATCATGTCGATTCCGGCTTTTTCTACAAGAGAAGCAGATGGTGCATCATAGGCAGTCATCATCGCTATTTTTTCACCCTTTTGTTTCATTTGAAGAAAGCTTGATGTTTTTTTCATTTTATTCCTCCTAAATTTTAATTTAAGAGGTGCTTCACGACAACATAAAAAAACACCCTAAATAAGAAGGATGCATCTTTAAATAAACCAACAGAATACTTTGGTTTCGAGTCATGAATCCCTCTGTCCTAGTCCAGCTCGGATCAAGGCAGACTATTTAAAATATGTCTCATTTTATAAAAGTGGTGCTATTCATATAAGATACAGCCCACTAGTGAAATTATAACACAGATTACATTCTTTGTTGAATGTGAAGCCTAGGACATAGGTTATGGTTTTTTTATTGAAACATCAGCTGAGTAAACAGAATGAAGCTTACCTGTTTGATCCATTACCTGTAAAGCACCATCATCATTTATTCCTTGAGCAATACCTTGAATCGTTTCCTGAATTGTATGTACTTCAACGGTTGTCCCGATATGAATAGCGTGACTTTCCCACATCGCTTTTATCGGCAAAAAACCCTCGGACAAATACAACTCATATAAACACTCAATCTCCTCTAAAATTTTTGCTAATAAAGCGGCTCTTCTGTATTCCTGTCCGCCTTCCATTTTTAAAGAAGTAGCAATGTCCTTCAGTTCTGTCGGAATATCCTCCTCAGTCTGATTAACATTCAAACCAATCCCCACAATGATACAATGAACACTGTCAGCTTCCGATTGCATTTCTGTTAAGATTCCCGCTAATTTTTTTCCATTTAAAATAATATCATTAGGCCACTTGATTTGAACTGGAAGCTTTGTGAGCTCCTTGATGGCTCTAATGACCGCTACTGCTGTTACTAATGTTAATTTCGGAACATCCCTCGGTAAAATCGCCGGCTTTAAAAGTAAACTAAAGGCTAACGCCTTCTGCTGTGAGGTATGCCAAGCTCTTCCAAGCCTACCTCTACCTGCGGTTTGTTCATTGGTTATAATGACTTCTCCTTCTTTTGCACCTTTTAAAACCAATTCCCGCGCTACTATTTGAGTCGACGGTAACGTATCAAAGCTATGAATTTTATGACCTATTTTTTTCGTTTGTAAATAAAGCTGGATATCATGTGGTTGAATGCCATCTGCAATTTCGGTTAAACGGTAGCCTTTCTTTGGTGCAGACTCCACCTTGTATCCACTTTTCCTTAATGCATCCATGTGCTTCCATATCGCGGTTCGGGAACAGTTTAATTCCGTACTTAATTTTTCACCAGAAATAAATGTCCCTTTATTTTCGACTAATATTTTTAATAATAATTCCTTCATAGAGCTGCATTTCTCCTTACTAGCTCATCTATTAGCGTATTCACTTCATTAGGTATTTTTTCACATATAATCATCTTTTCAGCTTGCAATAACCAATCCTTGATCCAAGGACCTGGCTTTTCATTAAGTTTCTTTATTAAATCGTGGCCATCCAAGCATAAATCTTCACGTGAATGGATTGGTAAATTTGACCACATATCCTTTAAATGATGAGTAGCTTCTAAGTCAAATTTCTGTCGTAACCATTCAACTTTTTGAGCTATCTCTAATGATGCTTCATACAGAGAATACTCTTCCCATTCATTCATTTCCCTATAGTAGTAAAAATGCTCCATTTTTTTTACTTCTTTTAAAATGGACTTTGATAAAGGTAGCTTAGTATAAGTATTTTGTTGTGAGGAGATAGCAAAAGCTGCCCATATAAGGGAACGATCAGAGGTGTCTATTTTTCCAAGCTTCTGTAATTGAAGGAACGTCTTTTCGTTCATTTTAAAACCAGGTAATGTATAAAGAATCTTTTGAGTATGGCCTTGTTTCATCACCGACTCTCGAAATGAACCGCCTATGAAAAGCTCAAATTCTTTTATTACACGCTCTAATGCCGTTTTTTCAATGAGATTAGCATGCTTTTTGATTACATTTTGTAATTCTTCGTCTATTTGAAAACCAAGATCACTTTGGAAACGTACTGCTCTAAGCATTCTCAAAGGATCTTCGACCATTCTCTCTAAGGGTTGATTACTTCGAATGATCCCTTTTTGCAAATCAGAAGCTCCACCCACATAATCAATGATTTCACCATTTATGGATAGCGCCAAACTATTAATCGTAAAATCTCTTTTGTTTAAATCCTCTTTTAAGCTTTCTCCTCGTTCTGTTGTGATTTCAACAACCGACCGGTTATTTCTTACAATAACGGTATCGTGGGCATTGTTCATTTGAAAAGATTTGGAAAACAGCTTGAGAACTTCACTACTAGGAGCAGAGGTTACGATATCTATATCCTTCGTGTTTCTCTTTAGTAACCGATCCCTAACGACTCCACCAACATAGTAAGCGCGGTAGCCTTGTTGATGCAAGCGCAGCAAAATTTGATTGGTTTGTTGTATATCCATTTCTTAGCCCCTTCACAATAGCCCTTTACTTAATACCTTTATTAAGCTCGATAAATGGCTTCGTATTGTTTGACAATTTCAGATGACGAAAAGTGTTTCTCTGCTCTCTTTAAAGACTCTCTTTGAAAATCTGCATACAATGATTCGTCGGTTAGCAACTTGAGAGCTTTTTCTGAGAACCCTTTTATGTCACCTACTTCTCCTAAATAACCACTAATTCCATCATCAATTACTTCTGGAATTCCGCCAATATTAGAGCCTATAACCGGAACACCACAAGCCATCGCTTCTAATGCAACGAGTCCAAAGCTCTCCTTTTCACTTAAAAGAAACAAGAGGTCACTCATCGAAAGAAGCTCCGAAATATGCTTTTGGTTTCCTAATACTAATACCTTATCCTCTAAATCATATTCTTGAATTAACTTTCTAACTCGAGGTAAGTCAGGCCCATTACCGATTAACAATAATTTTGCATCTATTTGCTCTACGACCAATTTGAACGTCTTTATAATATCCATTACTCTCTTAACGGGTCTAAAGTTAGAAATATGTATACAAACCTTTTCGCCTTCTTTTAATCCATAATGTTTCTTTAAATCTTTTACATCTTTTCGATAATAAACACGTTCATCAATAAAATTATAAACCGTACAAATGTCTTTATCCGTTTTAACTAATTCCTTTGTTTGACTAATTAAATCGGCCGAAACAGCCGTAACAACATCTGATTGCTCAATAGCAAATCGAATTAACCCTACTAATGATGGGTCGTAGCCTAAAACCGTAATGTCCGTACCATGTAAGGTTGTCACGATTTTAATATCATTGCCAATCATTTGTTTCGCTAAAATCGCACAAATCGCATGAGGAAGTGCATAATGAACATGAAGAACATCTAGATTTTCTCGCTTAGCTACCTCTGCCATTCTACTTGCTAACGTTAAGTCATAAGGAGGATATTGAAAGACGGAATATTGATTAACTTCTACTTCATGATAATAAATGTTAGGATAAACTCGATCTAGCCGAAAAGGAATACTAGAAGTAATAAAATGTACCTCATGCCCTCTTTCTGCTAACAGTTTCCCTAATTCAGTAGCTACGACTCCCGAGCCACCTACTGATGGATAACAGCTTATCCCTATTTTTAATTTTTTCATATTAGAACGATCCTTTTATATAAGTTGGTTGAATAATAATGGTTTCATCGCTTTAAATCCCTCAGCGTATTGCACTCCTGCCTCATTACCGTATAAGCGGTCTCTAGCCTCTACAGCTTCAATGTACCCATTAGTTAACGGCGTTTCGACTCCATCCTTTGGGACGAATTGACTTTTATAGCACTGTAAAGCTTCCATTTTTTTGTCGTACACATCACTTACATTCATGACAAAATCAGGCTGAGCATAGCTATTAATAAAATAAGAAAACAGCTCTTTAACCTTCCAGCTAGAATAGGACTGATCCGTTTCAAATCGTCGAATACCCGCATCAAACACCGCATCTTTTATGATTTGAAAGCATTGACCATGATCGGGGTGACGATCAATAGGATATGGAGCAAAAACATATTTAGGCTGATATTTCCGAATAACATCGACTATTTTTTGGCTTTCCTTTTCAGTTATAAAAGATAACTTTCGGTCGGAAAGATCTAACTGAATTCTTTCCTGAACTCCTAACACAGCGGCTGCCTGAGTCGCTTCCTCCTGCCTTAATGGAACGGTCCCATTAGATGACAATTCTGCATAAGTTAAGTTACAAATAACGGTTTTCTTTTTTTCTTGCGTATATTTAGCTAATGTTGCCCCCATTCCAATTTCTACATCATCAGGGTGAGCTCCAAATGCTAAAATATCTATATCACTCATTTTCTGATTCCTTATCATGAACCATTTCTCGCCATTTAAAATCATTTCTTTCTAAACCCTTAATCAAAATTTCAGCTGTTCCAATATTCGTTGCTAGCGGAACATCATTAACATCACATAAACGGATAAGTGCAGACACATCCGGTTCATGTGGCTGAGATGTTAACGGATCACGTAGGAAAATAATTAAATCAAATTGATTTTCAGCAACTAGCGCCCCAATTTGTTGATCGCCGCCTAGAGGCCCCGATTTAAAACGATGTACCTTCAGGCCGGTTGCCTCCATAACTCTTAAACCAGTTGTTCCTGTTGCATATAATTCATGATTTTTTAAAATATTCTTATAGGCAATTGAAAATTGAACCATTCTGTCTTTCTTTTTATCATGAGCAATTAAGGCTATTTTCATTTTCTCTCTCCCCTACTTTAGTCCATTAAATGTTCAAGTCCATAAACGAGTGATTCTATATTTTTAACGGCCCGAACGGCCAGCTCTATACCTGGCATAAAGGATTCTCTGTTAATAGAGTCATGTCGAATCGTCAATGTTTGACCGACACTTCCAAACACCACTTCTTGATGGGCCACTAAGCCTGGTTGTCTAACACTATGTATTTTCATTCCTTCATAATCAGCACCACGGGCACCAGCTAATTCTTCTCTCTCCTCAGGATGTCCTTGATTTTTTTTCTCACGAACCTCTGAAATCAGTTGAGCGGTTTTAATCGCGGTTCCTGATGGTGCATCTAATTTACGGTCATGATGTCGTTCGATAATTTCCACATCAGGCATATACTTTGCAGCCGTTTGGGCAAATTTCATCATTAAGATAGCGCCAATAGCAAAGTTAGGTGCGATAATCGCTCCTATTTTCTGACTTTTTGCGATAGCATCAAGCTCTAATAAATCTTGATCCGTGAATCCTGTTGTACCTACTACAGGAGATACACCAAATTTAAAAGCAGCTTCCATGTGTTTGCGACCAAACTTAGGGTTCGTTAAATCAATTAACACATCTGGTTGATGTTTTTGCAAACATTCCTCCATTTGCTCATACACAGGCACCTCTAATGGAGGTAAACCTTCTAAATCTCTTACCATCTTACCATTGTTTCTTGAATCCACAACGGCCAACAGCTCAAAATCGGTTACTTTTTCAACCATTTTTACCGCTTCTTTACCCATATTTCCACGAGGCCCTGCAATAACAATTTTAATTTGACTCATGATTTATTTCACCTTGTTCCTTTCTTGTCCATCGGTCTTTATCTCTTGTTTTAAATTTATTCATAACGATATCAAACGCCTCTTCTAAATCAATTTCCAAAGAATTAGCAAAACAAATCAGCACAAATAACATATCTCCCATTTCTTGCTCCATTGTTTTTTCTTCTTCACTTGATTTTTTCGGCTTTTCTCCGTAAAAATGGTTTACTTCTCTTGATAATTCACCAAGCTCTTCCGTGAGTCTCGCTAGCAGTGCTAAAGGGCTAAAATAGCCTTCCTTAAACTGCCCAATATATTGATCGACCTCTTGTTGCATTTCTTCCATTGATTTTCGTTTTGATTCCATTGCTAAGCACCTCACCTTCTCCTTGATTACATGTTAGCGAATCCGTCCCCTTTTGACAAATACTAAAAACTAAATTTGCTGAAAAAATAACTATTTACTATAATATAGATGGCAACCAACAACCAATACCGAAGGGGGGAATGTTTTTGGGTTCAATCAAAATACAAAACATTGTCATGATTCTTTTAGGCTCTGCTATTATGTCCTTTGGCTTAGTGTACTTTAACATGGAAAACCAATTAGCGGATGGTGGATTTACAGGAATCACTTTAATTTTATTCTTTTTATTCAATTTCAACCCAGCTATTTCCAACCTCATCTTAAATATTCCGATTCTCCTTATTGGTTGGAAAATATTAGGTAGAGTGACCTTTATACATACAGTCATCGGTACGCTAAGTGTTTCGCTTTTTCTTGAACTCTTTCAAAGATACCCTATTGTTTATCTACCTTTAAGGGATGATATGACTTTAGCAGCCTTATTTGCTGGAGTTTTTATTGGAGTGGGCTTAGGAATTGTTTTTCGATTTGGAGGAACAACCGGTGGAATAGATATAATCGCCAAGCTTGGCTTTAAATATTTAGGCTGGAGCATGGGGAAAACGATGTTCATCTTTGACGCTGTCGTAATAACTAGCTCACTTATTTATTTAAACTACCGTGAGGCGATGTATACCCTTTTAGCTGTATTTGTAGCCGCTAGAGTCATTGACTTTATCCAGCAAGGAGCTTATTCAGCTAAGTCGGCGATTATTATTTCCGAAAAAGCCGAAGAAATTGCCGCTAGAATTTTAAAGGATATGGATAGAGGAGCCACCATTCTAAAAGGTAAAGGTTCTTTTAGTGGATTAGATAAGCAAGTTCTTTATTGTGTAGTAGGTCGAAATGAACTCATTCGTTTAAAGAATTTAGTAGAGCAAATCGACCCACACGCTTTTGCTTCTGTTAATGATGTGCAGGATGTAATCGGTGAAGGATTCACATTAGATGAAAATAAAAAACCGCTTAATAAGTCATAATATAACAAACAGGCTTGTTCAAATGATTCAAAAAAAGAGAATCGAGAAGTTAACATCTCGATTCTTTTTAAGATTTTTATCTACTTTAAAGTCGTTAACTATGCATTCTGAAGCCTATTCAATCGGAGCTTTTAGCTATCCATAAAAAAGACTGAACCTATAAGGTCAATTATTACTAACCTTTAGGAACAGCCTCTTTAAGTATTAATCATCATTCATTCCGATAAACATTAAAACGAATCTTAGTAATTCAAGAACGGCAACTACAGCTGCTGCTACATAAGTAAGTGCTGCTGCATTTAAAACCTTTTTCGTTTCCCGTTCCTCTTCATTTCGAATAATTCCACTGGAAACCATTTGAGACATCGCTCGATTACTAGCATCAAACTCTACAGGAAGAGTAACTAGTTGAAATACGACTGCTGCAGCCATGAAGACGATACCTAATAAAAGCATATTGGATAATCCCATGATGATACCAGCAAGGATAAAGAAAAAGGATACGTTGGAACCAAAGCTCGCAACCGGTACTAACGCACTTCTAAATCGTAGAAAAGCATATTCCTGCTGGTCCTGAATTGCATGTCCTACCTCATGAGCTGCTACGGCACTTCCTGCCACTGAGGTGCCATGAAAGTTATCTGTAGATAAACGAACCACTTTCGATCGCGGATCATAATGGTCTGTTAAAGTACCTCTTGTTTCCTCGACTCTAACATCATATAACCCATTATCATCAAGAATTTTTCGAGCCACTTGCGCACCCGTATAGCCAGATGAGGCCTGTACCTGTGAGTATTTACGGTAAGCGGACTTTACCTTACTCTGCGCCCATAAAGGGATAATTAATAGTAATATGAAATAAATGATAAACATCATATTCATTTCATTCCCACACTCCTATTCATGTTGTTACTATCTATTTTATGAGAATTGGTCAATTATAGTCAAACAATGTGCTTGAATTCCTGCTACATTTTATTACTATGTTCACAATTTCATCACATTATTCTTTAGCTCTTATTTTATCGCTTTTCTCTTTCTCCGCTTTATATTTTTTCCAACCAACATAAGATAGACTAAAGAAAATCATACCTCCTATTGTAATGATTACCCATAACAATGAAGGGTCCGCTTGTTCTTCTTTTACTTGCTGATAAAGACTTTCCCACTCTGATATCATGCTTTCCAAATGGTTAAGTATGACTTCCTGATTGGTTACATCTACTCTTAATGATTCTAGAAACTTTATTTGTGACTCTATTTTTTGTAATTGCATAGGCTCCAAATCAATGAGTAATGCTGGCCTGACCATTTTATATTGATACAGAAATTCGTTTAATCCGTGCTGAAAGGTTTGAGCTGACCCTTCTTTAATGTTTTCTGTTAAATGTTGAAGAACGGTCATGATCGTATCCTCTGTATAAAGCCATAATGGATGGAAGTCACTCGATAATGCATCAACAGCTAAACGAAAGCTCGTTACTTCATGAACTCTTTCACTATAAGACATATCTACAGAAGCTAATGCTTCATTTGCTTTATCGACGGTAATCGTAACGGTTCTCAAATCATTCATTGTCAGTCCTTCTGCTTTGAAGTCAAGCCTTAAAAAGACATCAGAAAAATAGCCTATTAATTTTTTAGCATCCTCATATTTTTCTTGCTTAACAAGCTGCAGTATTTGGTCTGAGGTTTGGTTTAATTCTTTCCAAGTTTCCTTAGTATCTTCTTCAGCCATGGCCATTAATGGAAAAAGTAATATGGTTGTCCATACAATTCCAAATACAAAAAAAGCACGACGCATGTTGGTCCCTCCTTCATCTATTTCCATCCTATGAAAATAAGGACAAGAGTAGACCAAAAAGGGACAAGAACTTTAGAGAAAACGAATTTACTGAATCGTGAGCTTCAGCTGCTTATTTCGTACACTAACAAAATAAACAGTTAAAATCGATAAAACACTTAAAGAAACCGTAAAAACAGCCACACTACTAATATGAGGCATTAAGTAGCTTGATAAATAAGGATGCATTCCAAAAAAGTAATCAATAAAATCATTATGTAACGTCCAAATCGCTGCAATCGCTAAGTGCCAGCTCTTTATTCTAAAATACGGACTATAGATGAGCGCTTGAAGAGCCATACCTGCATGGGAAAAAATTAGCATATAATGCTGCCAGTTTAAAGACCCACCTAAAAGTCCTGTAGACGCATTCATTACCACCGCCCAGATTCCGTACTTGATTAACGTAACGGCAGCTAAAGCTTCTATAATAGGCCAGTTCTTTTTCCATAAAAAAGCAATCAAAACGAACACAAAAAATAAACTTGCTGTTGGAGAATCTGGCACAAATATTAAAAATTGAGGAGG
This sequence comes from Alkalihalobacillus trypoxylicola, assembly GCF_001590785.1. GTDB lineage: Bacteria > Bacillota > Bacilli > Bacillales > Bacillaceae_D > Alkalihalobacillus > Alkalihalobacillus trypoxylicola. The sequence continues at coordinate 27,068 of NZ_LTAO01000011.1, read as the reverse complement.
GGTATTTTGAAGCTGCCCCCAATACCAGTAAAAACCATAAAGGGTACCAGGAATATTAATAGCTAATAGCAATAGTATCATCGATCGATGACCGAATAAGGTCAGCCACTGTCTTAACAATTCACCATCATCCTTTCTATATTTCCTTCTTCATTTTTGACTATCCAATCAAGCTTGTCAACTTTCTACTATTCTATTTAGGCTTCGTTTTCTTTACAAAAGCAAAAAAAACACGTCATCTAAAAGATGACGCGTCTTTTTAACGATTATTCTTCAGGATTACCATGAGCAGCAATGTATTCGGCTAAAATCTCTAGCTCTTCATCTGTGCCTGTGAAAGCATCTGCTGGCATTCCTGTACCTTCGATTCCGTTAATAATAACATCCTTAATTTCCTCTGCCGAGCGTTCCGTTTCAAGTAATGAAGGACCACCTGCACCACCTGCCATCGTATCGCCATGACAACCAATACAGGATTGCTCATTTTGATAAATAGCGTATCCTTCTGCATCGGTATCAATTTCACCTTCCTCAACGATCGCTCCTTGATCGGCCGGAGCTTCGTTCTGGTCAATTGATTCCCAAGTTAAATAAATAACAGAAATAACCGCTAGTAACATTAAACTTGAAGCAACTGGACGTTTTAATGGACGACGCTCTTTTCCTGTATCTAACCATGGAACGATTAATAAAGCTCCAAAAGCAAGACCTGGAATAACGACTGTTCCAATCACATTGTAAACCCCAGATGCAAAGCTATATTTTAATAATTGATACAGAAATAAGAAATACCAGTCCGGTAGTGGAATATATCCCGCTGCCGAAGGATCGGCTGGTCTTTCAAGCGGGGCTGGGTGCGCAATTGTTAAACAGAGAAATCCCATTAGAAATACAGCTCCAACCATCCATTCCTTTAACAAGTAGTTTGGCCAAAACGCTTCTGTTTTTCCTGGGTATTCCGAATAATCCTTTGGAATATTTTTCATACGTCCGTCCGCTTTTACACGTGAATCACCAACGAACTTCATCCCTTTACCACGTTTCATCTTATTCCCTCCTTCGCTGCTTGATTAATAATCTAATTTTGATTTTATAGTGGACCAGAAATACCTTGACGTCTAATCATAATAAAGTGAGCTGCTAATAGTCCAAGTAGCGCAGCTGGAAGGAAGAATACATGAATAGCAAAGAAACGAGTTAATGTAACAGCACCAACTATTTCTCCACCAGCCAGTAAGGCCTTCGCAAAGCCACCTATAATAGGCACACTATCTGCAATTTCTAATGTTACAACTGTCGCAAAGTAAGCTTTCATATCCCACGGTAATAAGTATCCTGTTAAACCTAATGCAAGCATAACAAAGAAAATAAGTACACCTACTACCCAGTTAAGCTCACGAGGCTTCTTATAAGAACCTGTAAAGAATACTCGTAACGTATGTAGGAACATCATAACAATAACTAAACTTGCACCCCAGTGGTGCATCCCACGTACAATAACACCAAATGCTACTTGCTGCTGTAAATAAGCAACAGAATTATATGCATTAATAATATCTGGTGCATAGTACATCGTTAAAAACATACCGGATAAAATTTGAATAACAGTAATGAAGAATGTTAACCCACCAAAGCAATATACGAATGCTGAAAAATGGTGAGCAGGGTTCACGTGCTCTGGGACTTCATGATCCGCAATATCTCGCCACATAGGTGTGATATCGAGACGCTCATCCACATAATCATAAATTTTCTGGAGCATTGATTACGCCCCTCCTTAACGTCTATAAATTTGGCCTACATTCACTTTTCCATCTTCTACTGTCACTTCATATGCATCTAAAGGTCTTGTTGGCGGCGTATTCGCTATATTAATCCCTTGCTTATCAAAGCGACCGAAGTGACAAGGACAGTAGAACTGTTCAGGGTGTTCGTCATTTGTGCCAAACCCTACTTGACAGCCAAGATGTGTACACTTTGGAGATAAAGCTAACACTTCGTCCCCTACTAACATCACGTAAGCAGATTCTGATACGTCTGATTCATACCATGCATCTGTCTGCTTATAAGTAAAAGGAAATAGCTGTGGCTCTTCAGTTAGCTGAGATAGCTCACAGACGTAGGCAGTTTCACTCTCTGCACCTGCCTTCAAAGCCGGATCAAGGGCAAAACGAGCCATCGGCATCATTATTCCAGCTGCCATAAAGCCTCCCACACCTGTAAGAGTGTAAGTTAAAAACTGACGTCTCGATACTTTATGTTCTTTTTCACTCAATTGTTTTCCCCCCCAACCTCATAAGGTGTTCCTTTTTAAGGACATAATTCAACACAGAATATACTAGGACATAACCCATAATAGCTTAGAGAGCTAACAGTGTCAATTGTTTCCGGACACTTTCTCGTCAAGATAAAGTTGAAATGTTAACGATTTTGCCACTTATTTGTCAATAAAGGAACAAGTTGTTTTATTTGTTCCGCAATTACATTACGTTTATTCACTGAATCTAAATGTTCAAGTGGAATAGTTGGTAGCCAGAATAAATCTCCCTGTAAACGATTTTCAGAGAGCCTCCAGCTAGCATCCGAGCTTAAAAGCAAGCAATGGCGCATACCAGCATTTTGTAATTCTTCAATCCATTGATTAAGTCTCTCTGTTTTATCCTCTTCACTTTCGCTTTTTAAATAAGTAAAGCTAGGTATTAATAAAACTCTACCTTTAAACTGTTTTTCTAATTCATGTGAAATAATAGAAATAAATTCACCCATAGAAACAGTTGATTTGACTTCCTCTTTTATGTCAATTGGAACTAACGGAATGATTGCTGTATCCACATATTCTTTAGCCTGTATGTATTGATCCATTTCTAAAACTTTCCATTGCATCTTCATCATCCTCCTTTAAACATCCTAGCAAAAATGAAACCAAATGAACAGTTATTTTGCCTATCTCTTTTAAGATGATTGACCATTATCATCATACAAAAAAAGCGATACAAACAAAACGCATAAATGAGGAGCGTCACAAAAAAATATGGTTAAAAGTAGATTTCAGCCTGTCATTAAATATGTTTTCGTTCACTTATATGAACGTTGCTTCTTTATTTTAAATAAAGACTATTTTCATTACACTCGTTTCTCACAGATAAGAAATGCCAAAGTTCATATTGAATTTGACCCTCCAAACATCATCGAAAAACTGTTTTTCATTAAAATCAAAAACGAGCCAGTGAACAGCATTCTGTTCATCCGACTCGTGTTTTGTATGAAAGTGGTTATATCCCACCCTTGTTCAATATTTGTTCTTATGCACCTATTACAAGCTAATTCAAACTAAAAACAGGTTCTTCCCCATCTTCAATGAATGAAGGATTTGATTACCTTAATGTATTTAATTGCTTGAGTTCCTCTGATAATTGTAAAAAAGTTTCTTTATCTTTTCGATCCAATGCTTCATCAATTCTTTTTACTAATTGTTGTTTTTGAAAGGTCATTAAAGATATGGATAATATTTTTTCAGCATATTTCTCGTGGGCTTCCATCCGTTCCTTACTTTCAGGCATATAAGGATTCTCTTCTAACACCGATAAAAAAGGCGGATAGGTTCTTGCCCCTATAAAATGGAGTTCAATATATATGTCTTCATTTTGATTTAAGCGAATATCATGGAAAGCTTTTTCAGCATCCGTTGTAATATGATTATACTTATGAAATGAAAAGGGAGGTTTATCGACGCCATTGGCTGAAATAACTAAAGATTTTGGAGCATTATCCGCATATTCAACAAAATGAACTTTTTCTAAAAGCTCATCATCACTCATTAAATAATTTAAAAGCCATGCACACTCTCTTCGCTTTAAGTCATATTGTTTTAAAAAGTTTCTTAAAAAATCTTTTTTCTCAACGATTGGAACCGTGCTACTCATGTTATTACCTCCTCCACAAATCGTTCTCACTTCTTCAACCAAACGATACGTTTCTTACCTTAATGATTCGTATCATATACAATATTATTCGCTTTCTCTATCCATTCTCCCTTTTTTTTTATCAATTTATTTAAAAATAATTCATGATTGGGCATCTATGATTAATTGTCTCAAGTCATCACGGGCAGGTTGTTGAATTAATATTTTTTCAAACTTTTCAATGGCTTCAGTTCGATAGCCCATTTCATATAGAAAATAGCCATAGTCCTCTAAGAAATCTAAATCATCACCTAATTGCTCGCTAACTTCTCTAAACTTTTTCTCTGCTTGGTCAATCTCATCTGTTTTATTCAATGCATCAGCCTCATACCAAGTAAGCAATGGATCTCCCTCTTCCTCATAGTGACGCACATTATGAAGTAAATCTAAAAGCTCCTCATATAATTCTTGTTCTTTAAAATAAGCTGCCAAAGTTTGAATCGCTTCTAAATTTGCAGGATTAATAGCAATAGCCTCTTGTAAGAAGGAAACACCTTCTTCAGGTCTTTGCCTTTTAAAACTCAATTTACCTGCTAAAATATATAATTGGTCATTATATTCATCCATTCTCATACCGGCTCGCAAGCTCTCCATCGCATCATCTAAACGATTTTCAGCTTCCTGGGCTTTAGCTAAATATGGATATAATGTCGTAAAATCAGGATCTAGAGATTGGAGGGCCTCAAGCTGCTCAATGGCTAAAATATAATCTCCCACTTGATACGCTGTGAAGCCATATCCAAATAAGGCATTTGGTTCAAAATGCTCGTCGAGACCTTTTTGATAGTAAGGCAAAGCTTCTTCAAATTGTCCGCTTGCACTATAAGCTTCAGCTAATTTTAATTCAATAGGGATACCCTTAAGCTCATCTTTTTTAAAAACAGCTTTTTTTAAAAAAGGAACAGCTTTAACGTAATCTCCTCTTCCTAAATAAAAATCACCTAATCCATAAGTTATGATGACCTCATCAGGCGCTTTTTTTGCAGCAGCTAACAGTTTTTGCTCTGCTACTTCATCTAATGACTGAAGCTGATACAAGTCTGCGAGTAATAATTGTGCCTGTAGATAACTATCATCGTTATCCTTAATCTCTAATAAATAATCGATCGCTTCATCCTCTAAATCTAAATCAATATAAATCTCCGCTAAAAAAACAATAATAGAACCTTCATCAGGATACAATTCAAGGAGATTCTCTAAAATGGACTGCGCTTTTTGTAAATGTCCTAACTCGTAGTAAGTTTCAGCTAGGCTAAACAACTGATCATGATTGGCATTTTTTTCAGCTATATTTAATTTATTTAAACCTTCTTCTAGCTTTCCTTCTTCAATTAATTGTAAACCTTCATCCAAGTACTTCATACCTTCCTCCTAAAACATTCCGCTAATTTCCAACTGAAAGTAAGCGTCCCGGCATTTTTATTCTAATGTGTTGGCCAAATCCAGCTATCAAAAAATGATGATGATCAATTTTAAGAGATTTTCCTCTTAATATGACAGCGCTAGGTTTTCTCTTATCATAATCCAGTTTATGGCTTCCTTCAACTAATTGACTTTCGTCAGCAGTGTAAAGGTTATAATCCAAATCACTTCCTACTAGAAGCTCTCCTTTTTGTGGATACAATCCAACCTTTTGTAAAGCTCTTCGTTCCCAGCGCTGCCCTTCTCGAATATACTCTTCGTTAGCAATTGCATATTTTTTCGTATATTTTTGCCAGTGCCACTTTTGATTTTGCTTTTCTTTAAATGACTCATGTTTAAACGAAGGCATTAGAACGACACGGTAAGATAAACTAGCTTGTGCTATATACATCCAAGGAATTTGCTCGATGTCAGATTGCTCATCACATATAACATGTAAGAAGGGTATCGTTAATTTCTTACAAAGAATTAAGACAGAAGGTCTTAATAATCGGAGTGGAATCTCTAAGCCAAGCACATAATCAATCGTACTCGATTTTAGTTTTTCAATAACTGCTAGTAGCTTCTTTTCAATTTGAGCTTCATATTGAATTTTGACAAATAGCATGACCGTTGTACACCCATGTTCAATTAACGTTTTTTGTCTAAATTCAAACTCATCATCTGATAAATCATTTAATAATTGGTACTCACTTTGAACATGACCTGCTGTTAAGGTAAAACCAGACACATTTACACGTACCTTATTCCATTTTGAAAATTCTTCATTCACAAATACTACCTTCTGATCTTTAATTAAATATACTCGATTTATTTGTGTATCTCCTTGTTGTTTTTTTACTTGATCTAGTAAATACATGTGGATTCCCCCATTCTCACTCATTAAAAGTTTTTAGTTATAGACAAGCTATGAATCAACTTATGAAATAAGAACAGAATAGACTTAATTAAACTTCTTCAAAGCGATAAAGAGACATAGGTAAATAGAATACTGTCGTTTTTAAAAGGAAATAATCAAAACGGAAATTCAAAGTTCCTGGCATACATCGTATATGAAGACTACAGAATGTGGTTTTTAAGATGAAAATCGGAGCCTTGTCTTTAGAAAATAAAGGTTTCTCTAGCGCGGTTCCACCTATCTAAGTCTGACTTTTCAACATGTCCTATTCTTTTAAAAAATATTTACATTATATAGTTGACAATCTTAATGAAAGCGCTATAATTAAATTAAGCGTATGGTTTCTCTCCACTCCTATCCATACAATATATTATTTTTAGCGCATAGCTAAAGCCTAACTTGTAAACGCTTACCGTTTCTGGTTAGGTCTTTTTTTTGACTTTACTAGTAAAAAAAACCTACCGGCAACATCCGGTAGGTAAAAGAAACGTTATTCCCTTATGGTATTATTTGGAAAGACTTTCTAGATCCTCAAAGAAATGGGGGTATGAAACGGCAATGGCATCGGTATTTTCAATGGTTAATTCTCCATCACAAATTAAACCTGCAATAGCAAGTGCCATACCGATTCGATGATCTCCGTAGCTCCTAACTGTTGCAGCCTTTAGTGGAGTTGGACCTTCAATAATCATACCGTCATCCGTCGCTCTAATATTGGCACCTAGCTCCTTTAGCTGATGAACAACTGTATCAATTCGATTCGTTTCTTTTACTTTTAATTCTTCTGCATCTTTAATAATGGTTTTCCCATTGGCTTGAGTCGCTAAAACGGCTAAAACCGGAATTTCATCTATTAAACGAGGGATCAGCTCACCTGATATTTCTGTCCCTTGTAAGGAAGAGCTTTCAATGTTTAAATCTGCGATAGGCTCCCCTCCTACGACCTTTTCATTCGTTACGGTTAGCGAAGCCCCCATGGAATGAAGAACATCAATGATACCTGAACGTGTAGGGTTAATCCCAACGGATTGAAGCGTAATGGAACTATTTTGAACAATCGCTCCTGCTACAAGGAAAAAGGCAGCTGAGGATATATCACCTGGAACTTGTATATGCTGAGCTTGCAAGGATTGACCCCCTTCAATTGAAACCGTCAAACCATCCCTTTGAACATCCACACCAAATCCTTTCAGCATTCGTTCCGTATGATCACGAGTTAAAGCTGGTTCCGTAACAGATGTTACTCCTTCACTTTGTAATCCTGCTAATAGTACTGCAGATTTAACTTGTGCGCTAGCTACAGGGGAATGATAATGAATTCCTTTTGTTTTTCCTCCACGAATAGAAAGGGGTGTGTAATTCCCTTCGTCTCTTCCATCAATTTTAGCTCCAAGTTCTTTTAAAGGTTTCGTTACTCTTGACATCGGTCTTTTTGCTATCGATTCATCACCGATGACAATAGAATGAAACGGTAGCGTCGCCAAAATCCCCAGCATTAATCTTGTCGTTGTTCCTGAATTACCAACATCTAATACTTCAACTGGTTCCTTTAAACCTTCAAAGCCTTTCCCTAGGATTTCAACTCTTTCTTCCTTTTGTTCAATTTGTACACCCATTTTACGAAAGCAATCAATCGTGCTTAAACAATCGTCACCTGGTAGAAAACCATCTACCGTCGTTTTCCCATAGGCAATAGCTCCAAACATAACAGCCCTATGCGATATCGATTTATCTCCTGGGATTTTTAAGCTGCCTTCTAATCCATTAGTAATGCTGTGCATTGTTTTATTCATAGAAATCCTCCTTATATAATCGACGTTTCATAAAGTGCTTGTTCAAGACAATTTTTTGCATCTTGTCGGTCTTCTTCAGAACGAAAACTTAACCGAAGGACTCCCATAATATCTTCTCTCGTCTCTAAAATTCGGATATTGGTAATACTTATACTTTGAGTTGCTAAAATACTGGTCACATCTGAAATTACACCTGGGTGGTCAGGTACATCCACAAACAAATCGTAAAAAGCAGGGATGGCACCCTTTGTTCGTTCAGGCATTTGATCCCGAAAAACTTTGGCATCGTCAAAATATTGATAAATAGCTTGCTCATCATTCTGCTCCAAGATTTGCTGCACACCTTTGATTTCTGAAATCCAATTATCTAATAAAGGTAGAAGAACCTCTTTATTATGGATTAATATATCGCGCCACATAACAGGACTAGCAGATGCAATCCTAGTAATATCTCTAAACCCACCTGCCGCTAGTCTTAATAACAAAGGCTGTTCTTCCTCCATTTTAGCTATTTGATTCACTAAGCTAGTAGCGACTATATGAGGAAAATGACTAATCGCACCAGCTAAATAATCGTGTTGTTTTGGCGTCATGTTGATAAATTTCGCTTTTGTTCCTTTTAACCAATTTTGTAATTGAATCACAGAACGATTATCTGTACTCTCCATCGGTGTTAAAATATAAAAGGCGTTCTCAAAGAGGTGCTCTCTAGCTGCTTCAACTCCTGTTTTATGAGAGCCTGCCATCGGATGCCCACCAATAAATGTCACGTGTTCTGGTAGGATTTCAGTTGCTTTACTCACAATATTCGCTTTCGTGCTACCTACATCTGTAATAATAACTCCTTGCTTAAATGATTGATGATTCACTTCTGTTAAAATTTGCTCCGTCTTAGAAACAGGCGTTGCTAATATAATAAGATCAACATCCTTAATTCCATCATCTACGGAATCAACAATCTCATCAATAATTTTTAAAGACTTTGCCACTTTTAATGTTTCATTACTAATATCATAGCCTCGAATCACACAAGAATGCTCTTGCCTTATCGCTAAAGCAATTGAACCACCTATTAACCCAAGTCCTATGATTAACACTTTTTTAGTCATTTTTTCTCCCCTCAACCCAAATACAAATCTTAACTTACTCTAAAAATAGAAGAAAGTGGCTCATCTCCAAAAAGATGATTGCCACTCATTATTTATTTATAACAACCTTGAAATAATAATTACTTCGTTTCCTCTAGGAATGCTTTTAATACTTCTAAAAATACATCGTTTTCTTCTTTTGTACCAATGGTTACCCTTATATAGGTTGGAAAGCCTAATGCTTCTCCTGAACGTATAATCATACCTTTACGCAAGAAATAGTCAAATACATCATTTCCCTTTTTATTTAAATCCATTAATAAAAAATTCGTTTGAGATGGAAAAAATGGAATGTTCTCTTTATCACAAAAATCTACCAATCTTTTTTTCTCTTCTGCATTTTTTTGCACACAATTAGAAATGAAATCCTGATCATCTAACGCTTTTGCAGCAGCAACATGGGCTAGGCTTGTATTATTAAAAGGAGGTCTTACCGGATCCAAAGATTGAATAAAGTGAGGGTGACCAACTCCATAGCCTACTCTTAATGAGGCAAGACCATAAGCTTTTGAAAAGGTTCTTAATATAACCAGATTTTCGTATTCCTTTAGAAGTGGTACTGTCTCTGGGTAATCTTTTGCCTCTACATATTCATAATAAGCCTCATCTGAAACGACCAAAACATGTTTTGGTACTTTTTCTAAAAATGATAGAAATGCCTTTTCCGTCACATAAGTTCCAGTTGGATTGTTTGGATTACAAACCCAAATAATCTTTGTTTGTTCATCGATTACTTTTAACATTTCATCTAGCTGATGAACACCGTCCTTTAATGGAACTTCCTTTACTTCTGCTCCTTCAATAATAGCATTTAATTTATACTGAGAAAAAGTAGGATCCGCTGTTACGATGTTATGCTCCTTGGTTAAAAGAGCACGACATAGCATTTGAATCACCTCATCCGAGCCGTTTCCAAAAATCAACTGATTTTGTTCAACACCAATATGAGTAGCTACTTTTTTTCTAAGAATAGCTGCATAACCATCTGGATAAATGGCTAAACCATTAAGTAATTGAGCAATCGCCTCTTGAGCCAAAAGCGATGAACCATATGGATTTTCATTAGAAGCAAGCTTAATGACACGCTCTAATCCTAGTTCCTTTTTTACTTCATCCATCGGCTTTCCAGGTTTATAAGATGGAAGTCCATGTAATTGTTGTTTTATTCTCATTTTCTTTAGCACCTCAACTCGTTAAAATGTTCGACTAAAAATAAGCGTTCGTTTTTACTCACAGCTACACCGAACTTATTCGGGGGAAATAGCCTTAAAATGTAAAAACGAACTTATTCATTTTTAAAATATGATCTGTCCCTCTCTATGTTACGACGAAATGAGCGAAGAGACAAATGTTTTTATAGTTTGGAGCGCATTTATTCTTTCTTTTGGGTCTTTTAACTGATTTTCTAATGCCCCTATTTCACGTACTAAAGCACTTCCAACGACAACACCATCACTGAATTCATTCATTAATTTAACTTGCTCAGCATTTGAAATCCCAAATCCTACTGCCATTGGTATAGACGTATGCTTCTTTACTGTTTTTAAAAATTCATACACTGCCGGATTTAACTCATCCCGTACACCTGTGACGCCTAAAGATGACACACAATATAAAAATCCTTTAGCCTGCTTAGCAATTTTTTCAATTCTTTCTTTCGATGTAGGTGCCACTAAGCAGATAAGTTCCATGTCATGAGCTTCACAAAGCATCTTCAGCTCAAGGCTCTCTTCTATCGGTAAATCGGGAACTAACACTCCATCGATACCGAATGATGCAGCTTCTTTAACAAATTTTTCTAAACCATATTGTAAAATAGGGTTAATATACGTAAAAATGACTAGAGGAATCGTTAATCCACGATTTCTCATCTCAGGAACAAGCTTCATTGCTTTTCCTAATGTCATTTCAGCTTTCAATGCTCGTTTAGACGCCTCTTGAATAATAGGTCCGTCCGCAAGGGGATCCGAATAAGGGACACCTAATTCCAATACACTTGCTCCTGCCTCTTCTAGAGCTAAGGCAATCTCTATAGTAGCATCTGCACAAGGATCTCCTGCTGTAATAAATGGAATAAACAGTTTTTCATGCTTTTCATAAATAGCCTCAAAGCGATTACTTGTTTTAGCCTTTAAAGTGTTTTTGTAATGTATGGACATCCTTATCCCCCCTACCTGATAAACATACAAGAATACTTTCTTCTTTACTAAGAGCCTTAGCTCTTTCGAATGCTTTCGCTAGTGCATGAGCGCTTTCTATCGCTGGAATAATCCCTTCCTTTTCGGATAAGTATTTTAATGCATCCAATGCTTGTTGGTCTGTAACAGCTTCATAAGATACTTGACCTGAGTGTGCCAAATAAGCATGTTCAGGACCGACACCTGGATAATCTAAACCTGCCGAAATCGAATAAGGCTCCGTTATTTGTCCATGCTCATCCTGCAAGAGATACGTTAGTGAGCCGTGGATAACTCCTTGATTTCCTTTAGTAATCGTTGCAGCATGTTTTTCTGTCTCTACTCCTAAGCCTGCTGCTTCAACTCCAATTAATTGAATTGCATCATCTAGAAAAGGATAAAACATCCCTATTGCATTACTTCCGCCACCAACACATGCTATCACTTCATTAGGAAGCTTTCCTGCTTTTTCAATCATTTGCCTTCTCGACTCATCACCTATTATTCTTTGAAAATTACGGACCATTTTCGGATAAGGATGCGGTCCGACAACCGAGCCAATTAAATAAAACGTATCCTCAGCATTTGCTACCCAATATCGAATCGCTTCATTTGTTGCATCTTTTAACGTTTGACTTCCAGACGTTGCTGGAATTACTTCTGCTCCTAATAATTCCATTCGGAACACATTCAAAGCTTGTCTTTCCATATCCTCTGAACCCATAAATACTTTACATTCTAATCCAAATCTAGCGGCAATCGTTGCTGAAGCGACACCGTGCTGCCCCGCGCCCGTCTCTGCGACAATTTTTGTTTTTCCCATTTTTTTCGCTAGTAAAGCTTGGCCTAAGGCATTATTTAATTTATGTGCCCCCGTATGCAGTAAATCTTCTCTTTTTAGATAGATTTTTGCACCTCCAAGCTCTTCTGAAATATTTTTTGCATACGTTAAAGCTGTCGGTCTGCCAGCATATTCCTTTAGATGATCCATATATTCATTTATAAAATTTGAATCATTCATTGCTTCTTCTAAAGCGGCTTCTAATTCCTCAATTACACTCATTAATGTTTCTGGAACATATTTTCCTCCAAAAACACCAAAGCGACCAGCTTTATCTGGATAGGTTGTTTTCATGTTTATTCATCCTTTCCACTAGTTGTTCTATTAAAGCCATTGATTTCTTGCCTTCTATTTCAACTCCACTAGATAAATCAATCCCGTCAATTGAATAATGAAGCAATCCCTCTACATTATCTGGGTTAATTCCACCGGCAATCAATAAGGGCTGAGATTGTTTTTTTGCTTCATTAAGATAGAGTGGTATCGTACTCCAATCAAAAGATGTTCCTGTCCCACCCCATTGATTTTTGGATTTGCAATCAACAATATAACCGTCTACTAATCCCGCAAAAGAAGCCATATAGTCGACAGCCTCTTTATTTGCGTGAATGACTTTCCAAATAGGGAGCTTTATTTCATTTTTTAACCTTGTTATATAGTCTTTCGATTCATTTCCATGACATTGAACGATATCTATTGGTAATGCTTTTATCGTGTCTTTAATTGTTTCGATTTTTTCATTTACAAATAACGCAACTATTTTTTGGCTAGGTCGTTTGTGCTCTAGCCAATTCTTTACATCCTCAATCGTTACTTTCCGTTTACTTTCAGCAAAAACAAAGCCCATGTAATCCGCTTTACTTCTTAAAGATATATCCACATCTGACTTTGAGTGATTTCCACATATTTTAAGAGAAAGAGCCAATTGATTCCCCTCCAAATAAGGTTAAAATCCCTTCATTTGTATTCTCTTCTCTCATTAAGGATTCTCCAACTAGAACGGCGGATGCACCAGCTCTTTGAACCAAATCAATATCAGCTTTCGTGAAAATACCACTTTCACTCACAAACAGACTTTGTTCTGGAATCATTCGGCTCATTTCAACCGTCTGCTGTAATGAGGTTTCAAAGGTTTTTAGATTTCTATTATTAATTCCAATCATTTTAGGTGTAAATTCATTCAATAATTCTTCTAATTCCTGCTTTGAATGAACCTCAACTAAGCATTCTAGCTTTTTTTCATAAGCATAATCGTATAGGTCTTTCAATTGTTTAATCGGAACGGTATCAACGATTAATAGCATGGCATCTGCACCGATCAGTACGGTTTCATCAACTTGCTTTTTATCTATTATAAAATCTTTTCTCATGACAGGGATGTTAACCACTTTTTTAATGGCTGATAAATAATCACTTGAACCTTGAAAATAAGAAACATCGGTTAACACTGATATCGCATCAGCTCCACCCTTCTCATACTCCTTCGCAATTTGAACAGGGTCGAAGTGTTCACGAATAACTCCTTTAGAGGGTGATGCTTTTTTTACCTCCGCAATTAACCCGACAGAACGGTTTTTATTTTTTAGTGCTTTATATAAAGAATAGTTTGTTACCTCTACCTGATTCGGAAGCTCTAATATCTCAATTTCTTTTTTCTTTGTTTCAATGATTTTCTTAAGCATGTTGTGATTCCCTACTTTCCATTTGTAACTGATGAAAATGTCTTAAAACAGCTTTAGATTCAATTCCTTGCCTTACTAACTCTACACCTTCTTGTATACTAGAAACTTGGTCAGAAGCGTACATGGCAACACCAGCATTTAAATAAACAATATGTTTAGCCGATTCATTCGCTTTTCCATTAAGGATATCTATCATTAGTTTCGCACTTTCTAATGGTGTTTCCACTTGGATTTCATCTAGTTTACCACGTTTCAACCCAAATTGTTCAGGAACGATTTGATAGGAATGACGCTGACCATCTTTTATTTCTACCAAATCTGTATGAGTTGTAATAGAGCACTCATCTAATCCTTCGCCACCCGCTACTATGATAGAATGCTTTGTTCCTAAACGCTGCAGAGCCTCTGCCATTTTATCTATCATATGAACATCATATACTCCCAGCAATTGATGATTGGCATTTGCAGGATTCGTCAATGGACCTAACATGTTAAATATTGTACGAAAGCCTAGTTCCTTTCGAGGTAACGCAGCGTGTTTCATCGACTGATGATAAAGAGGAGCAAAAAGAAAACAGAGATTGTGTTTTTCTAAAAAGTGAGCAGCTGCATCAGGTGTATGCTGAATACTTATTTCTAAATGCTCTAAAACATCCGCACTTCCACTTTTAGATGATACAGCCCGATTGCCGTGCTTTGCTACTTTTAGTCCAAAAGAAGAAAGGACAATGGCTACCGTTGTTGAAATATTAAAGGTTTTTAAAGAGTCTCCCCCCGTCCCACAAGTATCGATAAGCGCATCATGCTGGAATGGGATACTAAGGGAATGCTTTCTCATTGCACGAGCAAAGCCCGTTATTTCATCAACGGTTTCACCTCTATATCTCATAATCGAAATAATGCTAGCTATTTGAGACGATGTTGCCTCACCATTCATAATCGCATTCATCACTTCTTCTGCTTCTTTTTCAGTTAATGTCTGATGATTAAGACAAGTTTGTAAATGCTTTTTTAACATCTTATTTTACCTCCTCATAACCAAACATTTTTTCTGCAATCTGGACAGCTCTTATTAATGCTTTCGCTTTGTTTTGAGTTTCTTCATACTCCAACTCTGCAATGGAGTCGGCAACAATTCCAGCACCTGCTTGGATGTATGCTTTGCCCTTTTCTAATACAAGAGTACGAATTGCAATACAGGAATCAATGTTCCCATCAAATCCTAAATATCCAATCGCTCCGGCGTAGATTCCTCTCTTAGTTGGTTCTAGCTCTTGTAAGATTTCCATAGCTCGTATTTTGGGAGCACCAGAAACGGTTCCGGCAGGAAAAGAAGCCATTAGGGCATGCATTGGCTTATAATCCTCTTTTAATATCCCTGTGACCTTAGAGATAATATGCATAACATGAGAGAATCTCCCAATCTCTAGCAAAGTCGGAGTTTCTACCGAGCCGTACTTTGCGACCCTTCCAACATCGTTTCTAGCTAAATCAACAAGCATATAATGCTCGGAACGCTCTTTTTCATCCTGTAAAAGCTCGGCTGCTAATGCTTGATCTTCTTCAAACGTTTTGCCTCTTTTTCTAGTACCAGCAATAGGATGTATCTCAATTTCTCCATCTTGAACTTGAACGAGTCTTTCAGGTGAGCTTCCGATAATTTCAAGAGAATTAAATTTTAAATAAAATAAATAAGGAGAAGGATTTACCATCCTTAAAACCCGATAAATTTCAAGTCCACTTGATTTCACATCCATTTCAAATCGTTGTGAAAGAACAGTTTGAAATACATCTCCGGCACGGATATATTCTTTAATTTCTTCTACATGAGACAAGAAATCTGTCTTTAAATAATTGGACTGAACTCCTTCAAATGAAACCTCTTCATCCATAATAGGCGTCGTTTTTAAAGATAACCCTCGATTGGGCTGTTCTAGTTGCTCAATCAATTCTTTAATCTTCTTCTGTGAAGCTTCAAATTGAGATTTGACAGACTGATGTGATTGAATAGGCGTATGTACAATGACCGCCAATTGTTTCGTAACATGATTAAAGGCAATGAGCGTTTGACAGACTAAGAATTGGTAATAAGGGACGTTCCTTGACTCTTCAACTGTCTTTAATGAGGGTTCTATTGTTTCAATTGCATCATAGCTCATATAACCTACTGCTCCACCCTTAAACGGCAAAGGCAGATCTAATGGCTGTACATTTAAAAAAGACATCGTTTCTTCATAGGCCGCTTCGAAGGTTGATTGCTGTATTAATTTCTTATTTGTTGTCACTTCATACGTACAAAACTGATTTTGTTCTTCTACTAAATGATAAAGTGGATGAAGTCCAATAAATGAATAATTTGACCAAATTGATGCATCATCATTACTTTCAAGAACAAAACTTACTTCATCCGTTAATTGGTGCACAATTTGAATGGGAGTTAGGCCATCTGCAAAAAATTGTTCCACGACAGGAACGGTTTTATAGACCTTGGCTGCTTCACAAAAATTTTGGTAAGAGGTTTTCATCATAACGGTATTCGCTCCTTCGAGAAGAGCAAAACGAATGAGGACAAGTGAAAGCCATTTTTTAGAGGATTTAACGACTGAATATAAAAAAACCCTATGACCAAATAGGCATAGGGTGATCAAAACATCCTTTGCTCGGCTTGGCTCTACTCAACTATTCTCAACTCGTCTCAACTCAACTAATTCTCATCATATTTTCTAAGCTATACTAAATACTAAATCTAATCTTATCAAACAGTTTAAACCTTTTTGGCTTCGTCCGTCAAGAGCAAATCCGGTCTTAATTGAACAGCATTGTTTAAGTAAATATGATTAATCTGCTCTTGAGGGGTTTGACTATTAACAGTCACCATTATACGTATACATTTTTCTAGACTATTAGGAACGGCGATTTCTCTTGCACACATGACAGGGACATATTTCCATTCAGGAAATCTCCGTAATGCTTTTGCTGGAAAGGTTGAGCTAATATCATCTGTAACCGTAATGAGTACTTGAGCAACATCCTCAGGATTGACCTCATTTTCTTTCACTAATTGCTGCACCATATATTCCGTCTCTTTTAAAATCTCGTCTTCTCGATCTTCCTTTACTGTGGTCGCACCTCTTATTCCCCTTACCATATAAGTCACTCCTCGAGCATTTTTTCTAAATGTTTTAATAGGGTTGATTCTTTTACAGGCATGAGACAAACCTTACCTATTTCTCTCATTAGAACCATGTTTATCGTTCCGTTTTCTGCCTTTTTATCACTTTTCATCGTGTTCAATAATTGTTTTGAATTTAAAATTTTAGGAAGCTCAGTAGAATAACCTAGCTTACTCAACCATAGCTTTAATTCTTGAATAGGTAATGAGCATTTCAATAATTCTTCACTTACATTCATTGCAAAAAGAATACCAATTGTTACAGCTTCTCCATGAGTCATTTTCCCATAACCTAATTCTTTTTCAATAGCATGACCAAGCGTATGGCCTAAATTTAAATACGCTCGTATACCTGATTCTTTTTCATCAGCTTTTACTATGCTCGCTTTTATTTCGATTGAACGCTTCAACATTTCTTCGATGACGATCGGCTCGATGTTTGTTAAGTCTGTAATCTCTTTATGTAGCCAATCAAAAAATAACTCGTCGTTAATTAAGCCATGCTTATAAACCTCTGCAAATCCTGAACGCAACTCTTCAGAAGGCAATGTCGTAAAACATGTCGGATCATAAAGGACCATTTCTGGCTGATAAAAAGCTCCAATCATATTTTTCCCTAAAGGATGGTTAATCGCAACCTTTCCTCCTACACTACTGTCTTGCGCTAATAGAGTGGTGGGGACTTGTATGAAGCGAATTCCTCTCATATAGGTAGCAGCAACAAAACCAGCTATATCTCCAACCACGCCCCCTCCTAATGCAACGATTAAAGAATGGCGGTCTAATTGTGATTGAAGAGCTATTGTTAGCAAACGCTCATATTGTTCAAAAGACTTTGAAGCTTCTCCGCTTGGTATAATTCCTTCATAGATTTTCAAATGATTTAACGATTGCTTAACAGAATCCAAATAGAGCTTCTCAACAATCGAATCTGTAATAATAAAAAGACTAGTTGGCTTTTTTTCTAATTGAGCGATATAGGTAGCAAGTTCCTTTATAATCCCTGATTTTACAAAAACCTGATAGGTTTTAGAGGGAGCTTCTACTTGAATCACTTGCATTAGAATTTCCTCGCAGCATCGTTGTGCTTTTCAATATTATCTTTGATTACATCAACTTGATCAGAACCAAAGGTTTCTAATAATGCTTTTGCCACTTCCCAAGCGACGACTGCTTCTGCTACAACAGATGCCGCTGGAACTGCACAGCTATCTGAGCGTTCGATGCTTGCTGCAAATGGCTCCTTCGATTCAATATCAATACTTTGTAATGGCTTATATAAGGTTGGTATAGGCTTCATCACACCACGAACAACGATCGGCATTCCATTGGTCATACCGCCTTCAAACCCACCGAGATGATTGGTTTTTCGAGAATAGCCCTTTTCTTCATTCCATGTAATTTCATCATGAACCTCACTACCAGGTTTGCTAGCGGCTTCGAATCCAATTCCAATCTCAACACCTTTAAATGCATTAATACTCATAATTGCCGCTGCAAGCTTAGCATCTAATTTTCGGTCATATTGAACATGACTACCCAACCCAATCGGAGCACCCGTCACTACCACTTCAACGATTCCGCCAATAGAGTCACCAGCTTGTTTTGCTTCATCAATTTTATTCATCATGGCTGTCGATGCTTCTTCATCCAAGCAACGAACAGGCGAAGCCTCTGAACGCTCCTGCAAATCCTCAATGGATTGATATTGGGTATGTTGTGCCTTCACACCACCAATCTCTAAAACATGACCTCCAACCTTCATTCCAAAAGTGGATAATATTTTTTTCGCTACTGCCCCTGCGGCTACTCTAACGGTCGTCTCACGAGCAGAAGAGCGTTCTAGAACATTTCTCATATCACGGTGTCCATATTTAATGGCTCCATTTAAATCAGCATGACCTGGTCTAGGTCTAGAAATCTTTCTTTTAACCTCTTTTTCGGCACCTTCAGGCAAAGGCTCCGCTCCCATTACTTTTGTCCAATGTGTCCAATCTTTATTTTCAACGACTAAGGCAATAGGCGCACCCGTTGTTTTTCCATGTCGAACACCACTTGTAATTTGGACTTGGTCTTTTTCAATTTGCATTCTTCTTCCGCGACCATAGCCTCCTTGACGTCTTTTCAGTTCCGTATTTACATCTTCAGCTAATAATTCTAATTGTGCAGGAATTCCTTCGATAATCGTCGTAAGCTGTGGTCCGTGTGATTCTCCAGCTGTTAAATATCTCATTGTATTTCGCCTCCACTACATTCAAATCTCTTTATCACTTTTATGCGTTAAATTATAACATGTTTTTGTCATTTTGTATTGCTCTTTTACGGTTTCGTTCTAAATTATTTAGCCATTTTATCAAAAATAACTGTTTTCATCTAAATCATTTTCTCTTTTTTCTGATAATACTTCTATCAATTTAGATTATTTTTTTATAGAAAAAAGTTTCCTCTGCTTCTAAATTATATTTTTTGCTATGAAAGATTTGTTCGGTGCTCCCTACGAAAAGAATTCCTCCTGGCTTCAATGCCTTGCTAAACTTTAAGTAGAGCTGGTGCTTTGCTTCCTCTGTAAAATAAATCATAACATTTCGACAGACAATCAAATCAAAGTGACTATCGAAAGGATCAGCTAATAAATTCTGTTTTTTAAAAGTAACGCTTTTCATTAATGATTGGTTTAATTGATAGCCTAAATCCTTTTTTTGAAAGTAGCGGTCTAAATGTATGTTAGGAACATTTTGAACGGCTTTTTCTAAATAAAAACCTCTCTTTGCCTGCTCTATAATATTTTGATCAAGATCGGTAGCTAATATCATATTTTCTTTTAATGGTAAAAATTCTGATAGGAGCATGGCAATCGTATAAGGCTCTTCACCTGATGAGCACGCTGCACTCCAGACTTTTAAGGAATTTTTATTACTTGTTTTTAGTATTTCAGGAAGGATAGTAGATTTTAAAATTTCCCAACGTGAGGGATTTCGATAAAATTCTGAAACGTTAATCGTCATCCGGTCTAAAAATTCATCTAATAATCCTGGTTTCTGCTTCATCGCTATAAAAAAATCTGCAAAAGTCGAAAATCCATGCTTACTTTTTAGAGTAGTTAATCTTCTTTTCATCTGAGTCTCTTTATATTGATGTAAATCAATATTAGTAGCTTTATAAATGTTCTGAATAAATTGCTCGTAATCTTGTTCCATATGACTCTCCTCAAGTTTGTACTACTCATTATCATAATGCTTCCTAGTCATGAATACCAGTAACTTTCTTATAAGAATAGCCAAATATATGAAAAACCTCTTCTTTTCCTAGGAGAAAAAAAGAGGTTAAATCCGTTTCTACTATTTCATCAGGTTATAAACCTACGAAAAATTACACTAACTCATCTTCTTTAAAGAAGATCGCAATTTCGCGCTCAGCACTTTCGGGAGAATCAGAGCCATGAATAATATTCTGGGCCATAACAGTTGCATAATCTCCACGAATCGTTCCAGGAGCTGCATCGATAGGATTGGTTGCTCCCATCATTAACCGAGCTGTCTTTATGACATTCTCACCTTGCCAAACCATAGCAAAAACAGGTCCAGAAGTAATAAATTCTACTAAATCTCCAAAGAAAGGACGCTCCTTATGCTCTGCATAATGCTTCTCAGCCATTTCCTTCGTAATGACAGTTAACTTTGCTCCGACTAACTCGTAGCCTTTTTTTTCAAAGCGAGTAACAATTTCACCGATTACATTTCTTTTTACTCCATCAGGCTTCACCATCAAATATGTACGTTCCATACCAAAATTCCTCCAGTCATTAAACATCTATGTATCGATATATAGTATATCAAACAAATAAAGCGCTCTCAATTTATTTTTTAAGTGAGTAACCTATGTACTCACCTATCCTTAAAATTTACGGCGACCTATATAAGAGGCAATCTCCATCAAATGTTTTTTTGCTTCTACATCAGGTAATAAATCTAAGCAGGTATAAGCTTTTTCTAAATAATGATCACTTAATTTTAAAGAGTATTCTATTCCACCAGATTGAATAATTTTATCAATAAAAAAACCAATCTGATGTTCTGACATATATTTGTTACAAAAAGCCTGTTCAAGCTCTTTTTTTAATGGTGTATCCGTTTGTATAGCATAAAGTGCAGGTAAAGTTACATTTCCCTGTAATAAATCTCCACCAGCCGGTTTACCAAGCTCTTTTTCTGTCCCCACAAAATCTAGAATATCGTCAGTAATTTGGAAAGACATTCCTACATAATAACCAAACCAGTATAATTGCCTTTGAATATCGGGATTGACTTTTGCCGCCATCGCACCTAACTGACAGCTAATTGCGATAAGTAGTGCGGTTTTTCTTTTAATTCTTCTTAAATAGCCCCTTAAATTTTGTTCTAAGTTAAATTGGTCGCGTATTTGCTCAATTTCCCCTAGACAAATTTCTACCATCGCTTTTGAAATGACCTGATGAATAGAAGGTTCTGAAAAAAAAGTAGTCGTTTCAACCGCATTTCCAAAAATAAAGTCCCCCGTATACATGGCAACTCGATTATCCCATTGTGATTTCACTGTTTTGATGCCTCTTCTTAATTCAGCATCATCTATCACATCGTCATGGACAAGAGAGCCCATATGAATTAATTCTAACGGAGCAGCAATATGCTTTAATTCATTAATTTGATAGTTTCCAAACTTTGCTGCAAGCAGAACAAATACAGGTCGAATTCTCTTTCCTCCTGCTCTGAGTAAATGTACAGAGGATTTATTCAATACCGGATTCGTCGCCTGAACTCTTTCTTCTAGCTCTTTTTCAATAAATTGAATATCCTCTACAAAATTTAAATAAATATCAGCTAAGTTCATTTGCATCACCTTGCTTAGTCAGTTTGTCTTTCCTGTTACATTTTCCATCATATTCAATTGATGAACCGGCTGATGTAAATAACCTAATTCATAACATAAATCAAAATAATGTAGAAGACCCTTTTGTTCCTGTTCCGAGAAATCGTATGTCAAACCGTGAAAGTATTTTTCCCAAAAAGCCTGACTTCCACTGTAATCTTGCTTTATTTGATTAATCATTGGTTTAAAACCATCTTGAAACGATTGCTGTTTACTTATTAGCATTTCTTCATATAATTGTTCAATCTTACTTTGTTGATGTTCAATCGTTTCATTTCGTACCGCTATAACGGCAAATGTCATGGGTAAAGAAGTAAATTTATACCAAAGCTGACCTAAATCATATTGATAAATATCTTCTTGTTTGTTCCAGCTAGACATAATCGCATCATCGCCAATTAACAAGCAAGCATCATTTTTATTTAACATACGCTCATAGTTAGGCTCCATTATTTCATATGAGACATCTAATTCGTAGAATCGTTTGAGTATGATTTTTAAAAGATGTACAGTGGTCGCAGAACTAGATGTTAAAGCGATTGATTTTTTATGTAATTGTTCAATAGGTACTTTTGAAAATAAAAATAAGGATCGCACATCTCCATATGAAGATACAGATAAATTAGGTAGCAATGTATAATGATGTTGATTTTCGCCATAAGCAAAGCTTGATATCCCACCAATATCTATTGTTCCAGCTGCCATTGCAGCGTTTAATTGGGCAGGAACTTGTGGAATAAAAGAAAAACCATCTTGATTTAAGGTTTGTTTATTTAGATAGTGAAAAAGCGGCGATATATTCGTATAAGAAATCTCACCTATGCGAACAGTCATTTTCTTTACCTTCTTTCTAATTGAGTGAATTTCATAATGGCTCTATAAACGAATAAAACCGAACGTTTCTTATAAAATATGATTTAAACGTTTGCGACTTAACTCCTTGATTGAAACGGTAGGTAGTGACTCCCAAAGGAGCAGCGCAGTCTGAAGATCCACTCTGACGAAGATTTGCGTATTTGCGTAGTCAGAGTTAGCTGAAGACAAGCCCTTGGGAAAGCATCTACCTAAAGTGAAAATCAAACCCCTAATCGTCCGGTTTTCATTATAAGATATGAAGGATGAAATGGGTTTAAGTGAATAAAACCAAACATTCATTATAAAAATGTCTTAAATGTTTGAAAAATTACTTGTTGATTGTAACGGTAGGTAGGGACTCCCAAAGGAGCAGCGCAGTCTGAAGATCCACTCTGACGAAGATCTGCGGTAGTCAGAGTTAGCTGAAGACAAGCCCTTGGGAAAGCATCTACCTAAAGTGAAAATCAAACCCCTAATCGTCCGGTTTTCATTATAAGATATGCATGATGAAATTGATTCAATTGAAGCTTTTTTTACGATTAAAGAAATAAAACATCTCCAATGGCAAATAAAAACAGTTGTACACTTAATATTCCATTCATGGTGAAGAAGGCAACATTCAATCTAGACATATCTTTAGCAGAGATAATAGAATGCTCATATACCATAATAGCACCCGCTATTAATACCCCTATTAAATATAACCAACTCAAAGGAGTAAAAAAGTAAAGGGATAAAAAGGCTAAGAAGCTAATAATGTGAAGTCCCTTTGCTATCCTTAATGCCTTAACTAATCCAAAACGACTTGGAATGGAGTAAACTTTGTACTCTTTATCGTAATCTAAATCTTGTGTAGCATAAATAACATCAAATCCAGCTGTCCACATTGAAACGGCGATAAATAATATAAATGCAGCAAGCGTTAATGTCCCTGTTGCCCCAACCCAGCCACCTAGGGGTGCAATCGCAATTGTAAAGCCTAGTATAATATGACATGCCCATGTAAATCGTTTCGTATATGAATAAATAACTAAAAAGAAGACGGCAATTGGTAAAAGATACACGGCAAGCATATTTAATTGAAAGGCTGAAACAAATAAGATAATAAATGAGATGATAATAAAAATCATAACCTCAAGCTTTGATATTAAACCAGCAGGAATGGCCCTACTTTCGGTTCTTGGATTCCTCGCATCTATTTTAGCGTCTATTACTCGGTTTAATCCCATTGCTGCACTTCTTGCTCCAACCATAGCTAGTGTAATCCATATCCATTGGGATATAGAAGGCAAAGATCCTTGAATGATTGCACTCCCCAAAACGGCCCCAAAAAAAGCAAAGGGTAAAGCAAATAAAGTGTGTTCAAATTTGATCATTTCTAAGATGATTTTAACTTTTTTAATCACATTGATTCCCCATTCTTTTCTACTTCATCCGGCTTATAACCAAGGTGCATAGCTGCTACTCCTCCGGTAAAAGATTGTACTTCTACTGGTGAAAAACCAACTTCTTCAAATAAGCGCTTGAGCTCATCTCTACCGGGAAAGGTTTGCGTCGACTCATTTAACCAAGAGTACTCTTTATAGCTTTTAGCCAATAACTTTCCAAATAAAGGCATGATATTTCGGAAATAAAAAAAGTAGAGCTGTTTGAATACAGGAATAGTCGGTTGTGATGTTTCTAGACATACGACCATACCACCAGGCTTTACAACGCGATACATTTCACTTAATACTTGTTTATAATCAGGTACATTCCTTAAGCCGAAACCAATCGTTACATAATCAAATTGTTGATCTTCATAAGGAAGTTCCATCGCGTTCCCACAAACTAGATTAACTTGTGATAATTGTTTTTCTTCTACTTTATTTTGACCGACCTTTAGCATATTCTCACTAAAGTCTAAGCCTTCCACTTTCCCACTCACTCCAACCTCTTCAGCTAAAGCAATCGTCCAATCAGCTGTACCACAGCAAACATCTAGAGCTGATTGCCCTTTTTTCACATTCATACGGCGCATTGTCGCTTTGCGCCATGATTTATGTCTTTGAAAACTAATAACAGAATTCATCGTATCATATCTCTCGTAGATTGATTGAAAGACTTGATGAACTCTTTCTTCTTTTGACTGTGTCATAGAATTCACCCTTCTTCTGCCACTTTATTATGATATAAGGTCGTTGTATCAAGCCGTTCCAAACATTCTGCAAATAGTCCATCAAAGCTCGATAGTTCTTGTCCTTTTTTTATTAAAGACGCTTTCAAGTTTTCGACCTTTGACTCAATAATGGTTTCAATTTCTTTATTCCCATATGCATCTATATACGCCTTCATTAGAGGACGCTTTAGCCCTTTTTTTCGGTCCTCATTTTCTGCTAATAGTCTTTTTAGAAAGAAAAATTCATCGACAACAGAAATCCATTTAATTTCTGAAAAATATCCAGCTATATTTTGTAATAATTTAGATTCAATAGCGGATACTTCTTTTTCAAACTCTTCTATATTTCCGTTGTATAGCGAGCCTTTTTCATAAATATTCATTTTACTTTCATTGATTTCTTGAATAGAACGACTAAATATTTGAATCATAGGAATGCATTTTTCTTTTGCTAAGAGATTATAATATAAGCTACTATAATAATCACCCGCTAGCACCGTAAGTTGTCTTTCTTTTTTCACGGTATCAGATTGAATTTTATGAAGGGAGACTTTTTCATGAATATCTAAAGCAGCTTGCAATAATAGTGCTGATAGAGTTACAAGCTTTGCTTTTTTCACGGAAAAATGTTGAGAGAGCATCGCAAATAACAAAGAAAGTTTATCCTCATCCATTTGAGGCGTTTTTATGTATTGATTTAAGTATGGATGTTTTGTGAAGTCGAGAAAGCTTTGCTTAATCTCATATATGTTCTCATTTACCTGTTTCATATTAACCATAAATAGTCCCCCAAATTTAAATCCAACCATGCTGTTTTTTGTCGATTTTGAACGAAGCTGTTTTTTTTAAACCGCATACTATTATAGCATAGTTTTAGAAACCGGACTAATAAAAAAAGGTAGTGCTCTGCGTGAATTCAACTATGTCCAACATAAAAAAGCAGGAATTCCTGCTTTTTCATGTTAGGTATTTGTATCATACTTTTATTTTCTTTATTAGTCTTCTGTATCTATTGTTCCATGACTTGTTTGAATCGTTGCTTTTCCACGGATTTTAATAGCTGAAGTATGCTCAGTAAATTGAGCAATCATCACTTCTCCTTTGTCAAGCTTTTCAGAATGATGAAGTCTAGTATCCGTACCTCTTGTCAAACCATAAACACTTACTCCATTTTCTTTTGCTTTTATGACAATACTTTCACTTTGATTACTCATATCTATGCTCTCCTTTACTAAGCTCAGCCTTTTATATGACTTATTACTTCTGCACGAAGTTGAGCATCTTCCGCATAAACACCTCTTACAGCAGATGTAACCGTTTTGGCTCCTGGCTTTTTGACACCTCTCATTGTCATACACATATGCTCGGCTTCGATTACGACAATCACTCCATGAGGGTCTAACGATTCTATCATAGAATCGGCAATCGTCGCTGTAATTCTTTCTTGTAATTGTGGTCTTCTAGCAACAGCCTCAACTGCTCTTGCTAATTTACTTAGACCAGTAACCTTTCCACCTCTTGGTATGTACCCGATGTGTGCATGTCCAAAGAAAGGTACTAGATGATGTTCACACATTGAAAAGAAAGGAATATCTTTTACTAGTACGAGCTCTTCATGGTCTTCACCAAAAATGGTTTTAAAGTGCTCTTTCGGGTCTTCATTTAAGCCTTGAAATACCTCTGCATACATTTTTGCTACTCTTTTAGGTGTATCCTCTAAGCCTTCACGTGTTGGATCTTCTCCGATTGCTTCCAAAATCATTGTGACAGCTTCTTGTATTTTTTTATAATCGACTGATTGCAACTTTTCTGCCTCCAATTTTCCATGATCAATGCTTCTTTTAAATTAAGAAACCATACCTAAATATTAGCACATTGTTTGAAAAGAAAGCAAAGAGGAACTCCGTTTTTCTTTCTGTTGTATATGCTTTCCCAATGAATTTCTTTTACATCCAAAATCAAAACCACCCGTGGTAACGGGTGGTTTGCTCTGCGGCTAGAAGCCTCTCTTACCGGCCTCGGCCTTAAAGGCCCACTGAATAGGTCTCCCGCTTG
>NZ_LTAO01000010.1:49092-69027 GCF_001590785.1 Alkalihalobacillus trypoxylicola | reverse complement strand
ATTATCATATCCTCCGTGTGTGATGGTTTTTCGTCGAACTCATTGTAACACGGACATGATAATGGCCTTTTCTTTTTACACAATTATATGGACTTAATCCATCGGCTCCTTTTTCGTGTGATAGGACTTCTCCTTTTGACCACTCTACTAGGCCAGAGCCTTTTTTGGGTGAATAGAGCTTCGCTATTTGACCTTAATACTGCATTTTTACTTTTTCCGTTTTATATTGGTGCTTCTAAAAAGGTCCTTTTGTCTGTTTTTTGTCGAATTTTCTTTATTCGGGTGAATAGAGCTTCGCCTTTTGACCGTTCTCACTAGTCCAGCTCCTTTTTCGTTCAATAGAGCTTCTTTTTTTGACCGCTCTCACTAGTCCAGCCGCTTTTTCGTTTAATAGTGCTTTTCTTTTTGACCACTCTACTAGGCCAGAGCCTTTTTTGGGTGAATAAAATCCCTTCTTTTGACTGTCAGTCTCATTCTTAGCTCTCTTCCCACCAATGAAGCGCTCGCTTTTAATCCTCCTCTTCTCTCCAATGCTATTTCCCTTCCTATTTAGCTATGTGTTTTTAACCTTCTTCAATCCCATAGAACTTTCTTGAAAACAAGCGCTGTTTTTCACTAGATAGTGTGCATTAAAATGCATCGGTAACTGTTCTCTGAAAAATAAATAAACCTATCGTCCCTCTCGTTTTTGCGAGAGTTTGTCGACAGGCTAAATCAAGAGAAAGTGTTCTTCTCTATTAGATTAAATTTCGAATAAGTAAAAAGAAAATGAGTGCGTAAACTTATAAATGATTGGATTTTAAATAAATGCTGTAAGGTTCTAACTTTTCTAATTCAGGATAATAACCAACTTTTCCAGCATAGACTTTTTCTAAATAATGAGAGGTTGAAAAATGATAAGGCTGCATTAAGTTTGGAGATTTAGAAACAATGGGCACTTGGCATTCCTTCAATACTGTCGCGACAAACTGTGAACAGAAAAAAGCATATTTACGGTCATAGTCTAATCGCAGCATCAAAGCTACCATCCCTAAAATATTATATTTATATTTCTCCTGTTCTAAGGCAATTTCCATTACTTTTCTTTTCATATTTAAATAGTCTTCTTCACTAATCTCACAGCGATACACTTCACAATTAGCTCTTTGAAAAATGAATGAATTCATATCTTCATTCACAAAGCCACCAAGAAAAGGATTGTGTGGACGTTTCCTTCCAAAACTATAAACCTCATTTAGTTCTTTATCAAAAGAAATAGAAACATGATTTAATGGTTTTCTTGTATAGAAACGAATTAATTTAGCAAATAAAGTTCCTGTATCTGATAATAATATATAAATGTATCTTTTACTCATTTTACCAATCCTTGCTCCTTAATAGTAAGGCTTATTATTTTACAAAGAGCTCTCTCAATCTATCTATTCCTTATTATGAGAAAAGATTCTTAAAATGTAGCCATCCCACGGGGTGATTACTTGTCAGTCTTAAGACTGACTTTTTATTGAATTATTTTCTAATTATTGTTAAATCTATTCTAACTAACAAGTGCTCTATTTTCTATCTTTTTTTTGGGAATTTTACTAACTTTTAAACAATATTACGAAAGTATTATTTTTAAACATGGTTTTAGCCCTTTTCCATCAACTAATTAACTACTGGTAACCTAAAAAAACATGCTCAATAATAATACGATACAAACTTCCATTTTGTTTCACTTTTATAAAAATTTAATATTTGAATCCATTTCATCATTCATATCTTATAATGAAAACCAAACCATTAGGTTTTAATTTTCACTTTAGGTAGATGCTATTTCCCAAGGGCTTGTTTTCAGCTAACTCTGACTAGGCAGAGCGTCCTCAGAGTGGATCTTCAAACGGTTCTCATACTTCGGGAGTCACTACCTACCGTTACAACTAATTAGTTAATTCGCAAACATTCAAGATATATTTTTTAATAAAAGTTCGTTTTCATTCACTTATAGAGCAATGATGAAATTCACTCATTTATCTTTATCTATTTCTTTACCAAATTAGCTAGTTAAATCATGCTTACAAAAAAACTCCTAACCTTTATGTAAATATGAATCTACACAAATGATTAGAAGTTTAATTTGACTGTGGTTAAGAATAACTTTTTCTCTTAAAGGAGGGAAGAATCTGAAGCTCTGCCCTATATTTAGCTATCGCTCTTCTAGAAATAGTCACACCATACGTTTCATTTAGAGCTTGAACAATCCTTTGATCAGAGATAGGCTTCCTTTTATTCTCTTGTTCGACCATTTTTTTAATCCATTGCTTCAGCTGTAAAGAGGATATTTGTTCCATAGATTGTGTACGATTAACAGCATGAGTAAAAAATGACTTAAGCTCCATCATACCTCTCGGTGTTTGAACATACTTATTCGTCGTAACACGACTGACTGTCGATTCATGGATGTTTAGTTCCTCTGCAACTTGTTTTAAAATCATTGGTTTTAAGCCAGCGCTTGCTTGAAAAAAAAAGCTTTGTTGATGTTGAACAATATAATGACATACTTTTTTTAATGTACTTTCTCTATTTCTCAAGCTTCGTTGTAGCCAGACAATTTCATCCAGTTTCTCTTTTAAATATTGAGAATTTTGCAGGTCATTATTTTTTAAAAGTGCCACATAGTGGTCGTTTACAGCTAACCTCGGTAAATGATCTCGATGAATATTGACCTGAACCGTTTTAGTTAGTTTATCTACCTCAATGGTCACATCTGGAATGATATACTTCGTTTCATCTTCATCAAAATTAGCTCCTGGTTTAGGCTGAAGATAGTTCTGAATAAAGTCATGAACTTTTTCTATACTTTTTAAATCCATTTGATACTTTTGTGCTAACTCTCTCCACCTTCTATGCGCTAGTAATTCTAAATCATCTTCTACTATATACTCGGCTAACTCGTAGCGTGGATTTAGTCTTTTCAACTGTAACAGTAAGCATTCCTTTAACGACCTTGCTCCTACACCTACTGGCTCCAAGCTTTGCAGCATAATAAGTATATGCTCAGCTTCATGCACAGTCATGTTTAAGTCATCACTTAGTTGAGTTAACGTTTCTCTTAAGTACCCATTATTGTCAAGGTACTCTATAAAATAAACTAATTGCGAGCACTCTTTTTGGGGTAAGGGTAATACTCTCGCTTGTTTTTTTAAATGTTCCTTTAAGCTTTCCTTTTTATCTGCTATATAATCAAAGTAATCAACGACTCGCTCGTCTTGTAAGGAGCTTTGAGATAAGCGATTTACTTTATACTCATTAGAAGATTCAATCTTTAACTCTATTAAAGGGTTTTCCGCTGCCTTTTTTTCAAGGAAATCTGAAAGCTCTTGACTTGAAAGCTGTAATAAAGAGATAGCTTGCTGTAATTGAGCTGTTAAATGTAATTCATTGCGTTGATGTTGACTTAAGTCCAAATTAAGCATATAACCATCCCCCTTCCAAAAACAACTTTATGATTTTGAAAATAACCCTTTCATCGCCCACTTAACATTTTGTGGTCGCTCCGCTAGCCTTCTCATAAAATACCCATACCAATCGCGACCAAATGGTACATATACTCTCATCGTATATCCTTCTTTAGCTAGCTTTTTTTGCAATTCCTGTCTCATACCATATAACATTTGAAATTCAAACTGTTTATTAGAAATTTTATTTTCTTTAGCAAATTCCTTCACTTTATCAATAATTTGATGATCATGTGAAGCGATTGCCGTATAACTACCACTCAAAAGATGCAATTTAATTAGTTCAAAATAATTTTCGTCGATTTTATTCTTTTCCTGAATAGCTACATTAGGAGCTTCTTTATAAGCCCCTTTTACTAATCGAAGATTGACTCCAGCTAGGCTTTTTACATCCTCACTCGCACGATGTAAATACGCTTGAATAACTGTACCAATTTTATCATAATCTTTTCTTAATTCCTCTAGTATATAAAGGGTTTTTTCATACCTTGCAAAATCCTCCATATCTAATCGGATAAAAATTTGATGCTTTTTAGCTACTTCAACTATTTCCTTCATATTAGCTAAACAAAAATCTCTATCAATATCTAAACCTAGCTGAGTTAACTTGATTGAAAGATGAGAAGAGATATTATGCTGAGCGATGGCTTCAATCGTCTTTTTACACATATCCTTAGAATTTATCGCTTCTTCTCGCTCCTGAACATACTCCCCTAAATGGTCTACTGTACAATGAAGACCTTCCTTATTAAGCTCCGTTAAAACATTAATGACTTCATCTATGGTTACTCCAGCTACTACTTGTGAGGCCCCCAGTTTTAATCCCCATTTCTTAGCACCACTACTTATTAAACGATTTTTTGATAGTGATAAAAAGAACTTTTTAGACATTTTTTCGAGCATCATCATTCTTCCTCCATTCAAACTCCACAGAATAAATTCCTTTTTATATATTATCTATGCAAAATAGATGCCAACTTTTGCAAATCCTTATACAACCATAAAAATATTTTTCATAAAACCATTTATTAAGACTTATATCATTACCTTTAAAAATCTTTGAGTGTCCATTATGAACAGAAGGATGATATTTTCTATCAATCTATTTAAAATTATTATGGTAAAATACGTTTGAATGCGTTTTTACATACTACGAGTACATTCATCATTTAATGAACAACTTATTCCTATTTAAATGATTTTTCTATTGAGAATTCCAATACTTTTATCCATTACCAACCGTCCTGCAAGAAGGCTGTGGATGTCAGGCAAAAAGGGAAAATATCGGTCAGAAAAAATATCGGAGGTAACCAAATGAAATCATCCTTTCCTTTAGTTAATTTAATGGAGCCGCTTAATGACGACTTACATGTATCACACATGAACACCATGCCTATTCATAGCACTTTATCTGATATACAACAAATTAGCCTTTCTACAGATATTCTTTTACAAGACAAAGAAGGAACAGCTGTCGGCTGGATCCCCATTAGCCGTTTAGTCGATAAATTGTTAGAGCTTTATAAAGAAAACCGCGCATACCTAGAAGCTCTTCTTACAAATGTTGAAGATGCTATAACGATTATCGATCGCACAGGTACGGTCACAAATTGGAATGAGAAATCTGAACAGCTTTATAACATCCCGAAGCAAGAAATCATCGATAAACCGATTACTCATTTTTTCAATAAAGAATCTCTTCTGTTACTTTCCACTATTCAACAAGAGGAGCAGTTTATCCAACAATATCATCAGCCTCACCCGCAAGTTCATGTACTAATAAATAGTTCAACCGTATTAGTTGATAATGAAATTATTGGAGGCATTTCTGTTGAAAGAAATATATCTGACATCGTCAAACTAAATCAGCATATTTATTCAACCACAGCTTATTTACATGATTTAGAGCAATCCATACAAGCTGAATCAAACATTGGTTTTAATAAAATAAAAGGTCGTAGTAAGGCACTTCAAGATGCAATTGGACTGGCAGAAAAGGTAGCTGAAACCGATGCTCCTGTCTTTATAACTGGAGAAAGCGGTGTCGGGAAAGAATTGTTTGCAGAAGGCATTCATATCGCAAGCAAAAGAAACAAACAGCCGTTTCTCGCATTAAACTGTGGAGCAATACCAAACTCATTGTTTGAGAGTGAATTATTTGGTTACGAGCAAGGTGCTTTTACAGGCGCTCTTAAAGGAGGAAAAAAGGGGAAATTCGATTTAGCAAAAGGTGGAACTTTATTCTTAGATGAAATCGGAGAAATGCCTTTAGACTTACAAGTTAAATTATTGAGAGTCCTTCAAGAAAAAAAATATGACCGAGTCGGAGGAACAGCATCTATTGATTTCGATGTTCGAATCATTGCAGCCACGAACCAAAACCTAGAGGAAATGATTGAAAAAGGAACGTTTCGCGAAGATTTATTTTATCGATTAAATGTGATTTCGATACATGTCCCTCCGTTACGTCACCGACGCGAGGATATTCCAACACTTGTACAATTCTTCTTAAAAGAATTTAGCATAAAATACGGCTCTAAGGTTCCTGAAATGGAAGCTGAAGTTCTATATACCTTTCTCCAGCACCCATGGCAAGGGAATATTAGACAATTACAGAATATCATCGAACGATTGGTCATATTAACAAGGGGACTAGAAAGCATTACCGTAAAGCATTTGCCAGATGCTTTCTTAAATCAGCTGAACCATCCCCCGGTCTCGACTCATGAGACAGTAATACCCCAAAACAACACAGAAACGGAAAAACAGAGTATCTTAAATGCTTTAAATAAAACGTACGGAAACCGAACAGCAGCCGCTAAACTTCTCGGAATTTCTCGGGCTAATTTATATAATAAATTAAAAAAATACAACCTTTAGCAAAACTGTCTAATACTTAGACAGTTTTGTCTATGTTGTCAACAAATGTAGTACACGATCCACTCTTCTTTCTTTTTATGAGTCCTTTTACATTTGAGCGAATTTCATCATTGCTCTATAAGTGAATCAAACAGAACATTCATTATTTTGGATGTTTGAAAATTCACTTGTTGATTGTAACCGCAGGTAGTGACTCCCAAAGGATGAGCGCAGTCTGAAGATCCACTCTGACGACGCTCTGAATAGTCAGAGTTAGCTGAAGACAAGCCCTTGGGAAAGCATCTACCTAAAGTGAAAATCAAACACCTAATCGTTCGGTTTTCATTATAAAGATGTCTTGAATGCTTGCGAATTCACTTCTTGATTGTAACGGTAGGTAGTGACTCCCAAAGGATGAGCGCAGTCTGAAAATCCACTCTGACGACGCTCTGAATCGTCAGAGTTAGCTGAAGACAAGCCCTTGGGAAAGCATCTACCTATAGTGAAAATCAAACACCTAATCTTTCCGTTTTCATTATAAAATATGCATAATGAAATTGATTCATTTATTAACCATTTTATTTTTTACATACTTCTTATAAAAACACATGAATTACAGTTACCAGCATATAAATTTTCTATAGTTTTTTAAGTTGGCACAGATCTTGCATGTTATATCTATAGAATCCAATTTATTTTTTAAGAAAGGGTTGATAGTAAATGACATGGGAATATAAGCACGAACCATTTACAGATTTTTCATTGGAGGCGAATGAGCTTGCCTTTAAAAAAGCTCTTGAATTAGTTAAAAAAGAATTAGGTAAGGAATATCCTATCGTAATTGGCGGTAAAAAGATTTTCACTGAGGATAAAACGGTATCCGAAAATCCTGCTAATCATAAAGAAATTGTAGGTTATGTATCTAAAGCTTCACGAGACCACGCTGAGCAAGCTCATACAGCTGCTCAAGAGGCATTTAAATCATGGAAGACTTGGAAAGCCGAGGAAAGAGCCGCTATTTTATTCAGAGCAGCAGGAATCATTCGTAAAAGAAAGCATGAATTTTCTGCCTACCTCGTTTACGAGGCAGGAAAACCTTGGAAAGAAGCAGATGCTGACACTGCAGAAGGCATTGACTTCTTAGAATATTATGGTCGCCAAATGCTTGAATTAAAAGACGGAGTAAAAATCAATAGCCGCTCATACATCGAGCATAATACTTATAACTATATTCCATTAGGGGTTGGTATTACCATTTCTCCATGGAATTTTGCTTTTGCGATTATGGCAGGAACCACTATTGCTCCTGTTGTTGCAGGAAATACCGTTTTACTAAAGCCAGCTAGTACTACACCTGTCATCGCTTATAAATTTATGGAGGTCTTAGAAGAGGCAGGATTACCAGCAGGCGTGGTTAACTTCATTCCTGGAAGTGGTTCGGAAATTGGGGACTACTTAGTTGATCATCCTCAAACTGCTTTTGTTAATTTCACAGGCTCTAAAGAAGTTGGTGTCAGAATTTATGAGCGTGCAGCTAAAGTTCACCCTGGCCAAAAGTGGTTCAAGCGTGTAGCTATCGAAATGGGTGGTAAGGATACGATTATCGTTGATAATGACTGTGACATTGACACAGCTGTCTCATCTATCGTTCAATCTGCCTTTGGATTTTCTGGTCAAAAGTGCTCTGCCTGCTCAAGAGCAGTCATTCATGAGGATGTCTATGATGAAGTATTAGAAAAAGTAGTAGCAGAAACAGAAAAATTAACGGTCGGAAATCCGGTTGAAAAAGACAACTATATGGGACCTGTGAACGACCAAGCTGCCTTTGATAAAGTAAAACAATACTTTGAAATAGGCGCATCGGAAGGTCGTTTAATGACTGGTGGTACGGCTGATAATGGTGAAGGATACTTTTTACGCCCAACTGTATTTGCTGATGTTGCACCAAATGCTCGCCTTATGCAAGAAGAAATTTTTGGTCCTGTTGTCGCTTTTTCAAAAGCAAAGGATTTTGACCAATTATTAGAAATTGCTAACAACACAGAATACGGATTAACAGGAGCAGTTATCTCCAATAATCGTACTCATTTAGAGAGAGCTCGTCATGAATTCCATGTAGGAAATCTATACTTTAACCGTACTTGTACCGGAGCTATTGTTGGTTACCAACCATTTGGTGGGTTTAATATGTCTGGAACGGACTCTAAAGCTGGCGGCCCTGATTATTTAACGTTATTTATGCAACCAAAAACTGTATCTGATGCACATTAAAAAAAATTCTCCTAATCATATGATTAGGAGAATTTTTTTGATAACAGCCTTCTAAAATACGTCCTGCAAAAGATATTAAAAAACAATAAAAAAGCACAATACATATTGATTATGCTTATATAATATGATAAATTTATAGAGATATGCACAAATATAAATAAACGCGCAATTAATGCCTATTTTAATTATAGCTCGTTTGTTGTGCTGCTGTCAACCTGTGTGGGCAAATTTTTTTAAGGAGTGCTGACTATGACCATAAACCTTCAACATGAACAGAAACACTTAGATGCCGTATTGAAGACTATAACAGCTGAAATCGACAAGTTACATGATGAAACGACCAAAAGGAAAAACGAAGTTATTACTACTCGGAAACACTTTTGGGACGAGGTTAAAATCAATACAGATACCTTTGATGACTATCTGGAAACGATTATTGGTTTACGTCAGGAAGCTCAAGCTTTATCCGTTAGTCAAAGTTCACATCGTCACGCTTCCAACCGTTTATCAACTCTGAAAAGAATGGAGAAGGTCCCTTACTTTGGTCGTATAGACTTTAAGGAAGATGGAACTGGTGATTATGAACGTATTTATATCGGGATTTCTTCCCTTTCGGATAAAGATGGAGAAGATTTTTTAATTTATGATTGGCGAGCTCCTATTTCAAGTGTTTATTACGATTATCCACCAGGAACTGCTCACTATGTAACACCTAGTGGGGTTATTCATGGTCATCTTGAAAAAAAATATCAATATATAATCCGTGACGGTAACGTCGATGCTATGTTTGATACAAGTCTGACAATTGGGGATGAAATCCTTCAGCAAGTTTTAGGAAAAGGCACGAATAAACAAATGCAAAGTATTGTTGCTACTATTCAGCACGAGCAAAATATGATTATTCGTCATGACCAAGGTCGACTTCTGATTGTCCACGGAGCAGCGGGCAGCGGGAAAACTTCTGCTGCTTTGCAACGAATCGCTTATTTACTTTATAAATATCGTGAACATATAACAGCCGAACAAATTATTTTATTTTCACCAAATTCAATGTTTAGTAGTTATGTTTCTAATGTTTTACCTGAACTTGGTGAAGAAAATATGCAGCAAGTAACCTTCCAGGAATATTTATATCATCGATTAGGTGAAGAATTTGATATAGAACATCCTTATGAGCAACTTGAATATATTCTTACTTCATCAAAAACACCTTTGCTACAAACTAGAAAGGAGAGCATCCAATTCAAGGCATCAACTGATTTCTTTCAAACAATACAAGCTTATCGTAAATCTCTTGAATATTCTGGGATGCTTTTCCTAGACATCACCTTTAGAAACCAAACTATTATAAATGGGCAACAGCTTTCCGAGGAGTTCTATAGCTATGATGAATCAACAAGCTTCTCTCATAAACTTGAAAAGCTACAAAATTGGCTTACAAAAGAAATTAAAGCCTTCCAAAAGCGAGAACGTCATCAAGCTTGGGTCCAAGAAGAAATGGAGCTACTTAGTGAAGAAGACTATCATAAGGCAAGAATCTTATTAGCTAAAAAACGTGGCTATCAAAAAGAAGAAATTGCTGATTATGAAGTAGAACCCACCGCACTAGCTTATCTGATTGTTCATCAAAGACTAAAGCCATTAAGAAACCAAATTCATTTATTCGAATTTATTGATTTTAAAGGCATTTATACACAGATATTTTCTACTTCGAACAAAATAGAACAATGGATTTCAAAGAAGCCTCTTCTATGGGATCAGATCTGTCAGTCAACTATAGACCAGATCAATGCTCATAAACTAAATTACGAAGATGCGACTCCCTTTCTATTATTGAAAGAAATGATTCTAGGATTTCAAACGAATCGTTCTATCAAACACATTGTCATTGATGAAGCGCAGGATTACTCTCCCTTTCAATTCGAATTCTTAAAACGTTTATTTCCTGCGGCAAGAATGACCGTATTAGGTGATTTTAATCAAGCTATTTTTACTCATGCTCGAGTGTCTAGCGATTTCAATACACTTTCAAATCTTTATGGACCTGAGCAGACAGCATTAATTGAATTAACGAGAAGCTATCGTTCCACCAAACCGATTATAGAGTTTACAAGAAGACTTGTGGAAAATGGAAAGGATATTATTCCCTTTAATCGAGACGGAGATCAGCCAGCATTGTCTCTAGTTCAAAGCTTTGATGAACAACTAGAAGCCATTACAACTAAAGTATTGCAGTGGCAGGATCAAGGGTATCAGAGTATTGCCATTATATGCAAATCAGCAGAGGAAAGCATGAAAGCCTTCCAAGCACTTTCTCATATTCAAGACATCAAGCTCTTAAAAAGCTCCTCTCTAGAATATGAACAAGGAATTGTGGTTGTTCCCTCCTACTTATCAAAAGGTATCGAGTTTGACGCCGTTATTGTTTTTGATGCTTCTAATGAAGTCTACGGAGAAGAAAGCCTGAGAAGACTTTTTTATACGGTTTGTACGAGAGCCATGCATCAAATCCACCTCTTTAGCAAAGGCAAACCAAGCTTTCTTTTAAATAAACCTCTAGAGGAAAAAGTAATACAACTGAGTAATCAATCTTAAAACAGCCAAAAATTAAAACCCAACAACAAACAGGAGCCTTTCTTCTTATGATTAAGAAGGAAGGCTCTGTTCGATTTTGATTTCTAAGAATTGACTAGGAAAGTGAAAAGCTTCCTACCACTTTGTTTTGATACTATGAACGATGTAAATTAAGTTTTTTGGAAAATAGCTTTACTGTGGAACAAGAACCTGCTGTAATCTTTCTAAAGCCCAATTGATTTCATCCTTTGTAATGACTAGGGGCGGTGCCAAACGAATGACATTTTCATGAGTTTCTTTGCATAATAAACCTAATTTCTTCAACTGCTCACAATATGGTCTTGCTGGTACCGATAATTCTACGCCAATAAATAATCCCTTCCCACGAACCTCTCGAATAAAAGGACTATTCAATTTCATTAGTTCGTCTTTTAAATATTGCCCTAGCTCAAGCGATTTAGTAATAAGCTCCTCCTCCGCTATTACCTCTAAAGCAGCGAGAGCGACTGCACATGCTAATGGATTACCACCAAATGTTGATCCGTGTGAACCAGGCTCAAACACACCTAATATATCATTACTCGCCGCTACAACAGAAATCGGAAGCACGCCCCCGCCTAATGCTTTTCCAAGGATATACATGTCAGGAATGACCCCTTCCCAATCACAAGCAAACAGCTTACCCGTCCTTCCTAAACCTACTTGTATTTCATCTGCTATAAAAAGAACATTATTTTCTTGACACAATTGATACGCTTGCTTCAGAAAGCCTTTAGGTGGAAAGATAATACCTGCTTCACCCTGAATAGGCTCTAATAAAAAGGCAGCAGTATGTTTGGTTATAGCTTTTTTCAATGCCTGAAAATCACCAAAAGGAATCGTATTAATTCCGGGTAGCATAGGACCGAAGCCACGCTTATATTCTTCATTAGAGGATAATGAAACAGCCGTCATTGTTCTCCCATGGAAATTTTCTTCACAGACGATGATTTCCGCTTTGTCTAAAGCAATTCCTTTTTGATCATAAGCCCATCTTCTCGCTGCCTTTACGGCTGTCTCCACAGCCTCCGCCCCTGTATTCATAGGGAGAACCATTTCTTTTTTGGTTAAGTGTGCCACTTTTTCATAAAAGGGGCCCAGCTGGTCATTATGAAAGGCTCTCGAAGTTAACGTCACCTTTTCAGCCTGCGCTTTCAAAGCAGCAATAATCTTCGGGTGACAATGACCTTGATTAACTGCAGAATAAGCACTGAGCATATCCAGATACTGATTTCCTTCTGGGTCCTTTACCCAGACACCCTTTGCTTCTGATATGACAACGGAAAGCGGATGATAATTTCGAGCACCATATTTCTCCGTTTGTTGAAGAATCTCAAGTGTTGACATCGGATAACCTCCTTATTCTTAGATCATCTTCAACCTTAGTATATTCGTTTGTTTAACATTTTTTCCTAATAATGTCCCTTTAAAATAGCTGCATCGCAAGATAAATGACGACTGTAACGGTCAGGCAACTTAGCAAAGTTGAATATAAAACAATTTGAGCCTGCAAATCAGGTTCAACGTCGTACTCTAACGCTAATGTTGCTGTATTTCTGGAGGTTGGAAACGAACTCGCAATAAGAAGTGATTGTGCTAAGACTCCATCAATCTGTAAAAAATAAATAATAATCAGAGCAACAACAGGACCTACTAATAGCCTCCCAACTAAAGCAAGCGTTATAACACGATGGAAATATTGTAATTTTATAGAGGCAAGTTGAGCGCCAAGCAAAAGCAGTGCGACTGCAACAAAACTATTCGCTAAATATTCAATCGGTACAAGAAGAAAGGTTGGCATCGTAAGGTTTAATGTTTGAAAAAATAAACCGAGTAACAAAGCATATATGAGTGGCAACTTTAGAAAAGCTCTTATAATTTCTATAAAAGTTTTAGAGGCTGATAATAAATTATATATTCCATATGTATAGGTAAGAATGTTTTGAAAAATGAGAACAAAAATTTGAACAGATACTCCAATAGGATTAGAACTAAAGATAATCTGACTAACGGGTAGACCATAATTTCCTGAATTCATAAGCGAGATGCTATTTTTAAGGGCTGCTGATTCCTTTGGCTTTATATGGAATAGCCTTCCTAATATATAAGTAATACCAATCATCACAAATGTAAACAAAATTAAGTATAAGAATAGCTGTGACAATAATGAAATATCTATTTGTACTTCGTATATATTTAGGAACACAGCAGCGGGCATAAAACCATATACTAGCCATTTCGAAATTTGTTTTAGTTGAAATTGATAT
Organism: Alkalihalobacillus trypoxylicola; assembly: GCF_001590785.1. Classification (GTDB taxonomy): domain Bacteria; phylum Bacillota; class Bacilli; order Bacillales; family Bacillaceae_D; genus Alkalihalobacillus; species Alkalihalobacillus trypoxylicola. The sequence continues at coordinate 55,523 of NZ_LTAO01000010.1, read as the reverse complement.
TTTTTTTGTATAACCAATCCTAATAACATTAAAATCAAAATCGGTAAAATCACTTCTAGAAATATATAACTGATCATCATTTACCCCTCACTTTAAACAAATTGTACTTCCTATTCTACTGAAAAAAGTGAAGGTTGAATAATTCAAATTTGTAATAAAAGTTGATAACAAAATCTTATATATGTGAGCAAAGTAGTATTATAAAGGGAAAAATCACAATGATAAAACTAAAAGAAAAGGGATTTAAAGCAAGAAAAAACGGTTCCTTAACAATGTAAGTAACCGAATTCAACAAATTAGCATCTTTTCAAAGCACATTTTTTCTTCTTATGTATTCTCTAAACTCTTTATATTTGCAAGTTTAGCCTATATATCCCTACAATACCTTAACGATAGGTACGTTTCTCCTTCAGAATTACCATAGCTATTTTGCTCATTTAGATAGACAAATCCTTTGCTTTCGTAAAATGGAATACCTTTATGATTTCCTTTTTGAACGGAGACGTATTGCTTATTGGCGCCAAATGATTTTTGTTGTACCGTAATCGCTTGAAGTAATTGAGAGCCAATCCCTTCATTTCTCCTATCTAATTGGAGATATAGAACGAACACTTCACCACTACCATCATCTAGAATCCCGCCTGCACCAGCCCCTATAACACTTCCGTTTTCTACAGCTACAAAGTATCCACCCCAATGTCGATTTGAATCCTTGACTTCCTTTAGTACAGCGCCTTCATTATAAAATTGCTTGATAACCTTTTCTACGTATTGCTTTGTATATAAACCTTTGTATGTAGTTCTATATCCATCAGTACACACCTTAATAATACCTTTAACATGGTCTTCATTCGCTTTAATAATCTCTATCATATTGCACCGCCTACAGATTTTAAATCGTTCATTGAAGAGAATTGATAAGAAAACCAAAATTTGGACGCATTTCGTCACAAAACCATTCATGAGAAACACCGCTAACCAAACCTAACGAATCTTTAGCTCCATTATTAGTTGTTCCCCTATTTTTCCTAGTTTTCTTCTCCCTGTATCTATAAATCCTACGTTTTTATATAGGTTTTGAGCAGGGATATTTTTATGATTAACAGCTAAAACAATCTTTTCACAGGCTTCAAAGTTTTCAGCCACAAACTCTCTTAATTCAGCCATTGCCTTTTTTGCATAACCTTGCCCTTGATGTTTATGATCTACTGATAATGCAGTAAGTAACATGGCATGATAAGTGGTCGTATATTCTTTTACTCTTTGAGTGCTATGCAATAAGAAAAAGCCTACTGGCATTCCCTTTGAGAGTATAACAATTCTATATTGACCTACAGAAACATTCAACATTTCCTCAGGTAATGCGGTAAACTTCACCTGCTCTTCTGGTAATTGAAACTTTTTTAACACTTCTAGATGTTCTTTTTGGTAAAAAGATAATTGAATTTCTTTAGTCATTTTCATACTATTACCGCCCTTCTATAGTTATTATAATGTAAGAACACTTGTTTGTAAAATTAGATTTAAGTTTTCTTTAATACTATTACGATGCAATCTTCTTTTTATAAAAAAATAAAAAAATGACCTCTAAATTATTTAAAAGGTCATTTACTCATAGATTAGTATTTTATGTGAGCGCCATTGGTTTTTAAGAAAAAAGTTAATACTTTACGGCCCCTCATAAGGAGGATTTTTAACATGGTTTGCAAATTCCTCTTTAAAAGGAGCTCCATCTAGTATTATATCTGCTGCTGCACCTGCAAAATCATATTTTGTAACTCGTAAGCTATAATGATTAGAATCCATTAATAACCAGCAAGCCCCCTTTGCTCTACTCTGTAGACCTACACTCCCTGCATTAATTACTACCTTTGAAAATATTTGTCTTTGAAATTGAATATGCGTATGGCCACAAACGATAACGGACTCATGCGCATTTTTTACCATTTCGTACACTTCATTTTCTGGAGTATCTATTCTAATGGACTCTATGTCATGTCTAGGAGAACCATGAACAAAAAGAATGTCACCTTCAGAATGAGCAAATTTAAAGGAACCTAGCCACTCTAGCTGATTTTTTGTTAGTTCTTCTATACACCATTGATTTATTTCAGATACCATATCGTTATTAACTTTTTGTGGCTTTTTATACTGTTCAAATATCTCTCTATCACTATTACCCATAATAAAGATAAAATCATTTCTTTTCTTATAAAGTTGCTCTATCACTCTTTTAGGTTGAGGACCCCAAGCTAAATCACCACCTACAATCACTTTATCAACCTGTTCCTTTTCAATTTCTTTAAGAACTGCTTCTAAAGCATGAGCATTTCCATGAATATCGTAAATGGCAGCAATCTTCATCATCGCACCTCCTATTTTCTTTATTATATTAACTTCAATAAATGTATAGCTTTTCCTTCAGTTGCAGAATGAATATACTAACTTTAAATACAAATTAATTTATTTCTTTAATATCCACACAACGAAAGGAATAAGCAAAAGTGCCAGTATTCCCCCTCCAATTGATAATGTTGCATAGCTTGAGTGAGCAACAACCATTCCAGATAGTGCACCACCTGATGCACCCGCTAATGCGATTAAAACATCTACAGATCCCTGTGTTTTTGCACGAGTTTCAGTAGTTGTAGAATCTACTATTAATGCCGTTCCACTTATCAAACCGAAATTCCAGCCTAAACCTAATAAAATAAGAGCGATCATTATACTTATTAAGGAATCTCCAGGTCCAAATGCAGCAAAAAAACCTGCTGCAATTAATGTTATACCAGCTGTAATTGACATAAATTTTCGTCCTAGCCTATCAACTAATACGCCAGTTATAAGCGAAGGTAAATACATAGCTGCAACATGAGCAGCAATCACTATACCAATCTCACTTAAGTCATGCCCATGATACCCCATATGAATCGGTGTCATGGTCATAACAGCTACCATAACTATTTGTGTAGAAACCATAATAGCCGCACCTGCTACAACCCCTTTTTTATCAAAAGCCTCTTTCATTAAGATTATTTGTTGACCTTCTTTTTTCTTTTCTACTATTGTTAATTGTTGAGCCACAATAAATGGGTCAGGTCTAAGCAATACTAGAATTACAGTACCAGCGAGGATAAATGCTACAGCTGCTAATATGAATGGTCCTGCTAATGCAGGGATATTCATTTTCTCTGCCAAATTTCCCATCACTGTTACAAGATTGGGTCCAGCAACTGCTCCAAAAGTCGTAAAAACCATAGCCATACTTACAGCTGTTGCTCGTTGTTTAGGGTTAGCTAAGTCTGTACCAGCATAGCGCGCCTGCAAATTAGTTGCCGTACCTGCTCCATATATAAATAAAGCAAGAAAAAGCAACCATATTTGAGAAAATAAAGCAGCAACTACTACTCCTATTGCACCTAACCCACCAGCAAAAAAACCTATAGAAAGCCCTAATCTTCGCCCAAATTGCTGAGTTAACTTTCCAATAACAAAAGCCGTCAAGGCTGAACCTAAAGTGAATAGAGCCGTCGGCAGGCCAGCATACGTTTGAGCTCCTAGCATTTCTTGTGCGAGCAATGCTCCTACTGTGATTCCAGCCGCTAAACCAGCTCCTCCAAAAATTTGTGATAATATAATAATCCACAGAGTCCGCTTATAAAGCTTTGTTTTTTCCTGAGGAGTAATCGGTGATTTCCATTCTTTGACCTTTGCCTGCAATTTTTCCATCCCCTATTCAAATCATTCAACTTTATCATTTTATCTGGATTTCTACTAACCTAACATGCTAGAACCATTCATATAAAGAGAACTTTTAATGACCTTCTTATACTAGCACCACCTACTCACTTTTGGAATGATTAGTCCGTTTTTTGAATAAACATTGAGCAATAAAAGACATTACCACACTTCATATTCCAATATGATTTATAAAATGATCAATATCTAAACAGGGGTGACAAGGAAATGGATTTAGAAAAGTTTGTTGATGAGCTCCCTATTATGAATAGAACGATTCCTATTACAAGCAATAAAGATTATACGTATTATGAAGTTCAAATGCAGGAGTTTACAAAAAAGCTCCACCGTGATTTGCCTCCAACTCGTTTATGGGGGTATAACGGTCAATATCCTGGTCCAACTTTTTATGTACAAAGAAATGAAAGAGTTCGAGTTCATTGGATCAATCATTTACCTAGAACACACTTTTTACCAACTAATCAACCGAAGCATCCTATAGAGAGTGAACCAGAGGTACGAACAGTCGTCCATTTGCACGGCATGAGTGCACATAGTAAAAATATAGTAGCTTCGCATAAAAAACAAACACAATCGTTAAAACCTTTTTTAGAAAGAAAGGTTCATGAATACCAAAATGAACAAAAAGGGGCAACCCTGTGGTACCACGACTATGACATGGAAATGAATCGTTACAATGTTTATGCAGGCTTATCTGGCTTATATATTATTGAAGATTCAAGAGAACAATCTTTACAACTTCCAGCTGGACCTTATGATATTCCATTACTTATACAGGATCGCACCTTTAATGATGATGGTTCTTTATTTTTTCCAGATCATTCTAACTCTTCAGTGGCTCCTTTTGAAGGTGATACTATTTTGGTAAACGGAAAAGTGTGGCCTTACTTAGAGGTTGAGCCTAGAAAATATCGTTTTAGAATTTTAAACGGTTCTACCCACAGAGCCTATACATTATATTTAGATACAAACCAAACAATCTATCAAATCGCATCTGATGGTGGTTTATTGAAACACACAACTCCGTTAAAAGAGCTTCAAATAAATCCCGGAGAAAGAATTGAAGTCATTATTGATTTCACGAATTTCGAAGGTTTAATGATCACTCTAAAAAATCATTTAAAATCAAACAAAACTCCTACAGAGCCTATAACGGATATTATGCAATTTAAAGTTGTAATACCTATAAATGGTGAAGACTCTAGTAGAATCCCCTTTTATCTATCTGAAATTCCATCACTTAGGAATACTAACATACAATCTATACGACATCTAAAATTTAATGAATCGACTCATCAGGACAGTAGACCCATTTTATTATCAAACAATCGAATATCCCATAATCCTGTTCATAAAACTCCACAAACAAAAAGGACTGAAATTTGGTCATTTATAAATACAACGAATATTACTCACTTGATTCATGCTCACTTCGTTCAATTTCAAGTATTAACTTACCAGCCATTTGATTTAATTCACTACAAAGAAACGGGAGAAATGAATTTCACAGCATCCACCCTTTTACCTAATGAAAACTATAGAGGTTTAAAAGATACTCTATCCATTCCTGAAGCAACCGTAACTAGAATTATTGCCCATTTCTCCCCACACTCTAAATTATTCGTTTGGCGAACGCATTATTGAACAGTAAAGGATTAGAGACAATTTTTTAAAAAACGAACGAACCCATTTAATTAGAAGTGGGTTCGTTTTTCTTATACGTTATCCTGAAATAATTGGACCTATCGCACCAGATCCAAACCTAAAAATACTAACATGACCGGCACTACTAGCCTGAGTAGGCGCAGCCGCTAGAACGACAGCAAAATTTGAACGGTTATTTATTGTAATAACATCACCCGCTGCATAGAGTCCAACTCTAATTACAGAAAGTTGACCACCTGTAATAGAGCTAGCTGCTGGAGCAACAACACTCGTAGTAGAATTAATGGATAGAGCAAATACAGCAAATGCTGCTGTTGCGGCAGCTGTATTTAAAGTCACATCAATATAATAAAGACCAGGTGTGACAATGGTAAACGAACTATTTGCTTCATTATAAGTTATACCTGAAAACTGCCTTGGAGTTAATCCAGTAACCACTCCATTTGCCGCTACTGTTTGAGCTGCAATATTACTATTAAAAAACGGTTGAAGCACGGCTCCTGTAGCTCCCGTTATTCCTCGGATCCCCTGGATTCCTTGAATTCCTTGGATCCCTTGCGCTCCCGTTACTCCTCGGATTCCTTGAATGATTCCTTGAATTCCTTGCGCTCCCGTTACTCCTCGGATTCCCTGGATCCCTTGTACTCCCGTTACTCCTCGGATTCCTTGTATTCCCTGCGCTCCTGTTACTCCTCGGATTCCTTGGATCCCTTGCGCTCCGGTTACTCCTCGGATTCCCTGGATTCCTTGAATTCCTTGCGCTCCCGTCACTCCTCGGATTCCCTGGATCCCTTGTACTCCCGTTACTCCTCGGATTCCTTGTATTCCTTGTGCTCCTGTTACTCCTCGGATTCCTTGGATCCCTTGTGCTCCGGTTACCCCGCGGATTCCCTGGATTCCTTGCGCTCCCGTTACTCCTCGGATTCCTTGAATTCCTTGCGCTCCCGTTACTCCTCGGATTCCCTGGATCCCTTGTACTCCCGTTACTCCTCGGATTCCTTGTATTC
>NZ_LTAO01000010.1:46868-49041 GCF_001590785.1 Alkalihalobacillus trypoxylicola | reverse complement strand
TACTCCTCGGATTCCTTGAATTCCTTGCGCTCCCGTTACTCCTCGGATTCCCTGGATYCCTTGTACTCCCGTTACTCCTCGGATTCCTTGTATTCCCTGCGCTCCTGTCACTCCTCGGATTCCCTGGATCCCTTGCGCTCCGGTTACTCCTCGGATTCCCTGGATTCCTTGCGCTCCSGTTACYCCTCGGATYCCYTGGATTCCCTGGGCACCCGTTACTCCTCGAACCCCTTGGATTCCCTGGGCACCCGTTACTCCTCGGATTCCCTGGATCCCTTGTGCTCCCGTTACTCCTCGGATTCCCTGGATCCCTTGTGCTCCCGTTATTCCTCGGATTCCTTGGATTCCTTGTGCTCCCGTTATTCCTCGGATTCCTTGGATTCCTTGTGCTCCCGTTACCCCGCGGATTCCCTGGATTCCTTGGGCTCCGGTTACTCCACGAACCCCTTGGATTCCTTGCGCTCCCGTTACTCCGCGGATTCCCTGGATTCCTTGCGCTCCCGTTACTCCTCGAATCCCTTGGATTCCTTGTGCTCCCGTTATCCCGCGAATTCCTGCGATCCCCGTGGCTCCTGTCGGTCCAGTGATTCCTGCTATTCCCGTTACTCCTGTCGGTCCGGTAATTCCTGCTATTCCCGTTGCTCCTGTCGGTCCAGTGATTCCTGCKATTCCCGTTACTCCTGTCGGTCCAGTGATTCCTGCGATCCCCGWRGCTCCTGTCGGTCCAGTGATTCCTGCGATTCCTGTTGCTCCTGTCGGTCCGGTAATTCCTGCGATCCCTGTTGCTCCTGTCGGTCCCTGTGCTCCCGTCGCCCCACCAGGAGGTCCTGTCGGACCTGGAGGTCCAGCAGCAAAGCCTGTTGCCCCACGCGGACCTGTCACACCTTGTGGACCTGTATCCCCAGTGACACCTGTTGCTCCAGTAGGTCCCGTTATTCCTGTTAGTCCTGTTGGTCCTGTTGGTCCTGTTGGTCCCGTAGCCCCCGCTGTTGCTATTTCAGTGTAGTCGGGAGAAGTTCCTGGATCACCTACCGGGGGTGCACTATTTACCACATAGGCACTTCCACCAAATGTTACAACTTGCCCCACTTCATAATTAGGTGCAGATAATGGATCAAATCCAACAACCCCCTCAAACCCTGTTCCTGTTGGGCCCGTTACTCCTTGGACTCCGGTCGCTCCTGTAATCCCAGTGACACCTGTTGGGCCAGTGATTCCTGTCCCTGTTGGTCCTGTCACTCCTGCTGGGCCCGTAACTCCTGTCGCACCAGCACCAGCTAACAATGTATAATCTCCTGAGGTTCCTGGTGTTCCCGTTGGTGGCGCACTATTCACTACATACGTGCTTCCTTCAAATGTCACCACTTGACCGACTGGATAGCCTGGTGCCGCTGCTGGATCAAATGCTACGATTCCTTCTAATCCTGCTCCTGTAGCTCCAGTCACTGTAGCTCCAGTCACACCTTGGATTCCGGTCGCTCCTGTAATCCCATTGACACCTGTTGGACCGGTGATTCCTACTCCTGTTGCTCCAGTTGGGCCTGGGATACCCGTAGCTCCCGTTACTCCTGCTGGTCCTGTAATTCCTGTCGCTCCAGCGGCTGCTAACAATGTGTAATCTGGCGACGTTCCCGGTGTTCCCGTTGGTGGTGCACTATTGACCACATAGGTGCTTCCTTCAAACGTGACACGCTCCAGCGGCTGCTAACAATGTGTAATCTGGCGACGTTCCCGGTGTTCCCGTTGGTGGTGCACTATTGACCACATAGGTGCTTCCTTCAAACGTGACAACTTGACCAACTGGATAGCTAGGCGCAGCTACTGGATCAAAGATGACCACTCCTTCTAATCCTACCCCTGTTGCTCCAGTTGGACCTGGTATGCCTGTCGCTCCTGTTACACCTGCTGATCCGGTAACTCCAGTCGCACCAGCGCCAGCTAACAATGTATAATCTCCTGAGGTTCCCGGTGTTCCTGTTGGCGGTGCACTATTGACCACATAGGCGCTTCCTTCAAATGCCACCACTTGACCGACTGGATAGCCTGGTGCCGCTGCTGGATCAAATGCTACGGTTCCTTCTAATCCTGCTCCTGTAGCTCCAGTCACACCTTGGATTCCGGTCGCTCCTGTAATCCCATTGACACCTGTTGGACCGGTGATTCCTACTCCTGT
>NZ_LTAO01000010.1:0-46840 GCF_001590785.1 Alkalihalobacillus trypoxylicola | reverse complement strand
TGTCGCTCCAGCGGCTGCTAACAATGTGTAATCTGGCGACGTTCCCGGTGTTCCCGTTGGTGGTGCACTATTGACCACATAGGTGCTTCCTTCAAACGTGACGACTTGACCAACTGAATAGCCAGGCGCAGCTACTGGATCAAAGATGACCACTCCTCCTAATCCTACTCCGGTTGCTCCCGTTATCCCTTGGATTCCGGTCACTCCTGTTACCCCAGTGGCACCTGTCGGGCCGGTGACACCTACTCCTGTTACTCCTGCTGGGCCCGTAACTCCCATCGCTCCAGAAGCAGCTAACAATGTATAATCTCCTGAGGTTCCTGGCGTTCCCGTTGGTGGCGCACTATTCACCACATACGTGCTTCCTTCAAAGGTCACCACTTGACCGACTGGATAGCCTGGGGCCGCTACTGGATCAAACGCTATCACTCCATCTAATCCTACTCCGGTTGCTCCCGTTACACCTTGAATTCCGGTCGCTCCTGTAATCCCAGTGACTCCTGTTGGTCCTTGGATTCCGGTCACTCCTATTGCCCCAGTAGCACCTGTCGGGCCGGTGCCGCCTACTCCTGTCGCTCCTGTTACTCCCGCTGGGCCAGTAACTCCAGTCGCACCAGCGCGAGCTAACAATGTATAATCTCCTGAGGTTCCCGGTGTTCCTGTTGGCGGTGCACTATTCACCACATAGGTGCTTCCTTCAAACGTCACCACTTGACTGATTGCATAGCTTGATGCCGCTGTTGGATCAAATGCTACGATTCCTACTAGCCCTACCCCTGTTGCTCCGGTTGGACCGGGTATGCCTGTCGCTCCCGTTACTCCTGCTGGGCCGGTAACTCCAGTTGCTCCGGTTGGGCCTATAGGTCCTCTTGGACCAGTAACTCCTCTTCCCGATCCATTATCAAAAGGATTCTTCCTTCCATTATTTATTAAATTTGATTGATTATTATATCGCCTACAGTTTCTATCATTCGAAAACCTAGTCATTTACATACTCCTCTCAAGCTACTTCTATTAAAATATGTAAAAATCACTAGAAGAAACACGGCTCTTTTACTATAAAATTTCATTCTAATTCATTAAATAAAAGTACTAATCGACCTCATTTAACCAACATAATAATAAAAAAACGTCCCATAGAGTTTATAAACTCTAAAGGACGTTCTTCTTATTTAGAATTTTAAATTACCATTCTATCGTAACAGGTCCTAATAATCCTGACGGTAATGCTATTTGATCCATTTCGTTCGCTTTACTATTTGTAACTTCCACTAATAAGGTGTTTTCTCCTTTTTCAATATAGGAAGAAGGAACTTCGAATGTATAAGGTGCCCACATTTTGGTAGAAAGGTGCTTCCCATTAATAATAACGTTAGCAATTTCATATACTTCGCCTAAATGTAGAGTCACTGATTGACATTCCTCCATATGAAAGTTTGTCTCATAATGAACTGTCCCCGAGAAGTACTTCATATTTTCCCAACCCGTCCAAGATTGTAAGCTTTTTTGTTTAAAACCTTTGATGTCCCACGTCGTTAGAGCTCTCTGCTGCTTCTCATGTATTTCTTTCTCTTCAAGATTTCGTTGGGATGACTCTAAGCTATTATTTACAGAAAAAATGATTGACTCTCTTCTTTCTAAAAGAAACGGAACTTCGTTTGATGCCTCACCTTGATTAACGCCTACTTCTAAAATCTCACCCTTCCAAGCGTTCCATTGCTCGACCTTACCTGTTTCGTTTAAATACAAAGAACCTTCTATTCTTTCCTCCCCTTCATTTACTAATACAAAAAAAGAGGTTTCATGTTTACGTACATGACTTACACGAAGATCTTTGTGAGTCGGAAATACATGAAAAGGCTGATGCCTACCTTTTGTTAGTACAGTAAGTAAGTCGTCAATATTAGAAAGAGTACAATAATTAGCTCCTTGTATCTTCATGTCATGATCTATTAAGACAACTTTCCCACCCTCGTTTATAAAATCTTCTAGCTTTTTAATCAATCTATCTTGTAACGAATATTCTTTTTCTATTAATAAAATAGAATAAGTCTGTTTTTGAATATGAATTTTGCCATTACTCCATTTTACTTCATCCATTAGAAGTGCTTCTTCTAAGTAATTAAATTCTAACTGATTTTCATATAATGGCTTAGCTGACATCCAAGGAAGATGATCTTCTCTACATAAAATCGCGATATCTGCGCTGTTTACACTATCGGTCATCATCCAGCTCATTCTTTTTATATATTGAGCAAATTCCTTATAAAATGGCCACCAACTATTATTTCTCCCTACATCCGGCGGTCTTTCGTGACTTCTACTTCTCTCATTAACGGAATAGTAAAAAGCATGAGGGGAAATAAGATTAACGCCACGAATAAAAAGCCAGTCAAAATACCATTTCATATCTCCCGCACTTAAATTCCAACTATTGTCTTTTCCACAAACACCTAATACTTCATTTAAATTACGCCTTCTACCGTGGTGTCTAGCTGCATCAGCTGAACATTTCCCTGCAGTCGAGTGAGGACCTGTTATAGCTAACTCATCCTCTGGTGCTACCCACCTCCAGACAACATCCTGACCTGGAATTTGAAAATATTTCAAAAGACCAATATCATCACTGGCAGCTGGATGTCCAGTCAGGGCTATTCCATGGGTATGACACCATTCACTTATTGGCTTATAGTACGTTTCTGTTAATCGTTTATTAACGGTTTTTCTATAGCTTTCTCTTATTTCACTCGTTTGAGAACCTACTTCCAACCATAATGCTGGTAAGTATTCTTCTCGATTGCCTGACTCCAGATAGTAGGAAAGAAATTGTTCACTCCATGGTTTCAGGCCAGGTAGTGAATTTCTCCCAAGCATATCTGGCTCATCGGTAAACATTGCAATGATCGTATTACCAAAATGTGATTCCAAATTAGAATAATATACCTCATGAGTAAGTCGTATATAGGCTTCTACCGCTTCTGGTTTTAACAAATCTGCCGATGCAGGAGCGAACTTTTCACCGTCATCCTGTCCATAATGTATTCCTCTGATAGTTCCTTTTGAGAAAATTTGTTTAAATACTAAGACAGACCATTGAGAATCATTTGGTGGAGTAAAGTGAACTTTTTCTTGATTTGGGCTCAAAACCTTAGAATGTTCCATATTAATATTTCCTGTACTATCTTTTTCAACCGCTTGTACAGATACGATTTCTTCACCTTTATCTATGCTAAGGGAAATTTGATTTTCTCCGGCTTTACAAGCATATTCCTGCATTTGAAGACCCTTGCTTGCATATAGTGGATTTTCTTGTACAACCTGACCATTAGCAGAGCCAGATGGATACATGCCTTCATCGTATAAAATGACCGTCATATTTAAACGAGCTGCCTCATTTATTGCAGTAGATACTAATTCCATAAATCTCTCGGATAAATAACCAATTTCTTTCGGAATACCAATTCTAGGATGAAGAACAAATCCTGTAACGCCTTTTTCATAAAAATCTTGAAGTTGTGAAAGGATTTCATCACTTTCTAAATAATCGTTCCAAAACCAAAAAGGAATAGGAGTAAATTCTTCCGATGGGTTAATAAACGATTTCTTTAAATGCTCCAAAATGACACCCACTTTCAATCTTTTATAGTATTAATTCGTCAAAAATAAGTCAGAGCTCTGAAAGTATTCCTTCCCTTCTGTCTAATAGCCAACTTCGTAATTGAACCGTTTCAATACCCGCTAATAATACAATTCCCGTTCCGTGTGTATCATTGAGTATCCATGTTAAATCATGCTTATAATAGTCACCTGTAAAAGAATAGCCTGAACCTTGGCAGACTCCGTAAACATTACCTAGTTTATCAATTGAAATCTGCTCCATCGCTTTCCAGCTTTTAAAGACGGATTGTACATAAGGGGTCGGCTGTTCATACCATCCTTGTTGAATTCCTTTTGAAAAAGCATAAATGAACATAGAGGTGCACGAAGTTTCTTCATAAGATTCAAAATCGGTTAGTACCTGGTGCCACATACCACTCTCACCCTGCAAGGATAAAAACCCTTCCGAAAGTTCACGGAAAAAGCTTAAAAGCTCTGGACGTTTTTTATGATTTTCAGGTAAAACTAATAATAGCTCGGCCAACGAAAAAATAACCCAACCATTCCCTCTACCCCATGGTATATTAGTGGTTGTATTAAATTTATAATCATATACATGCGACATAATCTTCAAATCTGACATATACATATATTTTTTATAACTAATAAATTGATGAATGGCATCCTCTAGATAGACTGGGTCGTTTGTTTTCTTATAATATTGACTTAAAAAGAACGTTCCCATATAAAGGTCATCACACCAAAGTGTATCCTTCATAAAATCAACGCTTCCAAAACGGCGATAAAGTGTCCCGTCTTCTAATCGGTCTTGAATATGTGTAATATGATTGGCAACATCCTTTGCTATCAAGGAACTGTCAGTGATCTCTGCATCTTCACTAGAAATAAGCATAGTAGCACCAAAAGAACCACAATCATCTAAGCTATCGATCGCCGATAATTGATTATTAACTCCTGCTGCTCCATATTGAGTTTTATCCCATAAGGAGTAGCGGTATAAAGAAGTGGAAGTTTCAATGTGCTTAATCACATAATCGATAATATCCTGTCTTTTTATTACTCTTCCTGTTTGAAGTAGCCCATACAAAGTGACACCTAAAGGATAATCCCATTTTCCAAACAAAGAATTCTCTAAATAAGGTCGGACAACTAGTCGATTTTGATTAAGCTTATAATAGACTGGCCCATCAATTCCTTCCTTTAACGCTTCTTTAGTCTTTATACTATTTAAATCGAGTGCTTTTTCTCTTTTAAAAGGTCCTGTCAGCACCCAAGAATCTATTGCTCCTTTAATAGGAAACGGACTTATGATAGACAATTCTTCTGGAAGTTGCAGACTAAAATTCCAATCGTCTTCTAAAGCATAGCTTTGGACGAAAAGCTCATAATCCCCATAAGATAAAGATATTTGAAATTCAAAATGACCCACTTCTTTTATAGAACATACCTTCTCATGATTAATAAAAACAGAAAGGGCTCCTTTTGATTGACCCTTGATCGTGAATAGCTTTTCATCTACCTCTTGAACCGAAAGCTTTGTCCAAGCAATTGCATATCCATCATTGATTCCTGGATAACAATCTCCTAAATGTACCATTTGATCCTGGCCATGATGGTTTAACTTAGGTAACCATTTTTCTTTTGCCAGACTTACGGATTCTTCAGTAGGAAGTATTTCTAAAGGTTGATCAAGAGGTTCAGTAAAGACCCAGCCCTCTTGTCCTTCTCTTTCTTTCGTTGGGGATAAAAAGTGCATAGGATGACGTTTAAATGAACCGGTTCCAAAAATGCCACCAATTCCTGAAGTAGTCTTTCTAAAACGAAGAAGAAAAAAGTTCCAGCCTTTTATTAGTGTTAATCGAAGTCCTATTCTTTTTTTAGGATCAAGCTCTTCCACTATTGATGAACGATAAACCTGCTCTCCATTAAGATATAGAACAGCAGGTCCATAGCAATTTATTGCGAACATTAAGGGGGCGTCCGTGTCCTGCCATAATTTGGCCCAAGCATACACATATTGTCCATCTTCACATTCTGGGAATTTTTGTTGTAATGCGAAATCATATCGATAATCTTTTAATCGCTTAAACCCTTCCGTATGAAAAGCACGGTAAGTAATAGGATGTGCAGGGTTACTTCCCATATATCGGTTTGAAATGGTTGCTAAAGTCGCTTCCACATTATTTTCTAATTTAGAATAAATACTTTCATTAATAGGAAAATAAGGTTCCATCTACTCACTCCAAATGGTTTTTTAATCATTCCTAGATAAGAAAAAAGCATAAAATATATACTAAAGTTTTTTTACTATTCCGTAGGCATTAGAGAGCACCTCAAAATCATGGGCGCTCTTTCCTCAAATCCCACAGAAGTCGATTCTATTTTGCTATAAAATGATTTTTCACAGCACACTCTATCGGTTATAGCAAAGATTAACCTTTTACAGAACCTAACAACATTCCTTTGGCAAAATGCTTTTGCAAGAAAGGATACACACACATAATTGGAACAGTCGCTACAACAATAACGGCTAACTTTAATGATTCATCCGGCTGCTCAACAAGAGAATCTACCTCACCGAAGGTCATATCTGCCATTGTCATAATGTTTTGTAATAACAGCATGACTGGATATTTCGCATTATCTGATATATAGAGGAGGGCATTAAAATAATCTCCCCAATATTGAACGGCATAGAAAAGAGTAAACGTTGCAATAATCGGTTTGGAAAGTGGTAGGGCTATCTTCCAAAACACGCCAATATCTGTACACCCATCAATCCTTGCCGCTTCCTCTAGTTCATTTGGAAGAGTACGGAAAAAGGAAATAACAAGTATGAGCCACATTGGATTCATCGCAATAGGTAAAATAAGTGCCCATAAAGAGTTAAGTAGTCCTAAATCACGAACTAAAATATATGTCGGAATCATTCCACCTTGGAAAATGATCGTGAAAATAATTAAATAAATAAAAATAGAATGTCCCAAAATTCTTGCTTTTGACAGAGCATATCCCATAGTCAGAGTTAAACTTAAACTAACAATGGTTCCTGCTACCGTTACTAATATTGAAACACCAATACTTCGAACAAAAGTGGGAGTAGAGAAAATATACTCATACGCACTTAAAGTAAACGTTTCTGGAATTATATAAAAGGCTCTTCTTGCTAATTCAGCCTCTGTTGATAGTGAACCAGCAAATACATATAGAAAAGGAACAATCATGGTCAAGGCAATAATTGCTAAAATGATATGATTGAAAACATCAAAGACTCTACCAGCTGGTGTATTATGTGATTTCATACCCTTTTTACCTCCATTCTCAAATTCTTAAAACAGCGTATTTTGATCTAATTTCTTAGCAATGTATCGAGTTAACAAAATTAAAACGATCCCTACTACTCCTTTAAATAGACCAACTGCTGTACTATGACTGAACGCACCTTGTGTAATACCGGTAAAATAAATATAAACATCAAATACATCGGCAACTGATCGGTTTAAGGCGTTCGTCATTAAGTAAATTTGCTGAAATCCTTGATCAAGGAAATTCCCCATTCTTAAAATCAACATAATAACAACCACATGGCGAATGGCAGGTAGTGTTACATGCCACATTCTTCTAAAGCGTCCGGCTCCATCCACAATAGCTGCCTCATATTGTTCTTTACTCACACTCGTTAAGGCTGCTAAGAAAATAATGGTACCGAAACCTGCATCTTTCCAGATTTGCTGTCCAATAATCATCGTACGGAACCAATCTGGATCTCCTAGAATATTAACTGAAACCCCAAATATGCTTTGAATTAATGTAAAAACGACTCCACCACTTGTTGTAAAAAATACATAAGTTAAAGAAGCAACAATTACCCACGAAAGGAAGTTCGGGATATAGATAAGCGTCTGAATTGTTCTTTTATATGGATTAAATCGAATTTCATTTAATAATAATGCCAAGATAATTGGTGCTGGAAACACGAAAACAAGTTCATAAAGTCCTAACATCAATGTATTTCTTAGAACCCGATAAAAATCAGGATTTTCAAACAACCTTGTAAAATGATCAAAGCCAACCCATTCACTACCCCAGAATCCTAGAAAGGGTGAGTAGTTTTGAAAGGCAATAAGAGATCCCCACATTGGTACATATTTAAAAAGAATAAACCATACGAGACCAGGTAATAGAAGGAAATATAACCACCTATCTCTTTTGATCATTTGCCATTTTGATATTTTCTTGATTTTTATGACGTCCTGAGAGCTTGGATTTACTTCAGAATTTGCCATTTCATATCTCCTTTCTGTGATGAAAAGCAGGGGGGATTAGCCACCTGCTTCATCAGAATTACCTCAATTTTGAGCATCTTGAGCAACTTGATACGCTTCATTAATTTCTGCAATATATTGCTCTCCGCCGTCTCTAAACCATCTTTCTACTTCTTGATCAAATCCAGCTTCGTCAAGTTGACCAACGATAAATTTGATTCGAGCATCTGAAATGATGTTGTCTAATTGCGTTCCTCTTTCAGTGTAAGTAGGAGAGATTAATGGTTCTGCTGGGTTAGGAACAACAATATCCATGTTTTCTTCAATAACTTCTGTCGCACGGTCTTGAAGTGCTGTTTTAGTTGGCATTAAGAAGTTCTCTTCTGGAATCGCCATTTGGAATTGATTCAAGTCACGAACTTCTCTATCAAATAAATCGCCACCATCTTCTTGAGAAGTAATTACAAGCTCTCCATCAACAATCTCATGGTGAACTCCTTCTACTCCGTTATAAGCAAGGTTTTGTGGTACTTCATCATTTAAATCATTTAAGAATTTTAATACTCGTCTTAATTCATCTTCTGTTTTAACAGCCGTAGTCGAAATAGCAAGCATTCCACTATAACCAGCTGTTGGTTTATTTCTTAAAACACCATCAGAACCTGATACAGCTCCGATAACATCTAAAATTTGATCTTCTTCTGTGTAGTTTTCAGTAATACGGTTTTGTAGACGGTTTGCTTGGTCAGCTACATCGACTACTACACCAGCTGATTGATTGACGATAGGGTCAAACCATTGACCAGAATCCATAATAGCAAAGTCTTGGTTAACTAAACCTTCATCATATAACTTTTTAAAGAACTCTAAAGACTCTTTGTACTCATCAAATAAGAAATCAGGTTTTAATTCATCGTTTTCATCAAAGCCCCACTCATTAGGAACTCCCATCCATACTTGGATAACATCCCATGGCCCTTCCCATTCAGAAACAACCATTCCGTAAGTATCATCTTCTCCATTACCATCTGGGTCATCATAAGTAAAAGCTCTTAATACTTCATAGAAATCATCAATTGTTTCAGGATAATCTAATCCTAAATTATCTAACCACTCTGTATTGATAGTCATTGCATTTCTTCCTAGAGGTCTTGCACGATAAACTCCATAAATTCGGCCGTCAATCGTTGTATTATTTAAAACAATATCATTAGCTTGACTTAAGTGCTCATAGTCATCTAAATAATCCGTTAAATCCCAAAATGCTCCATCCCTTGCTGCATTAATAAAGCTTGGTTCTTTGTTTGCAACAATAATGTGAGGCAAATCGTTAGAAGCTAATGTTACATTAAAACGATCTTCATAGTTTGCATTCGCAACTAACTGTAAGTTAATGTCCATATTTGTATAATCTTCAATGGCTTCTAATGCTGGACTTCCACTTTCAATTGGTGTTGGTGAGAATGATGGTGCCATAATGGTTACAGACATTCTCTCTTCTTCGCCTTCTGAATCACCATTATTACCTGTTTCAGAACTAGAATCATCGCTACATGCTGCTAATGCGACAACTAAAGCTAAAACCAAAAATGGTCCTCCCAAGTATCGTGATAAATTTGCTTTCACTTTGCAATTCCCCCTTATATAATCATTTATTCTCCAGTGAAGATAACCAAATCATGTTTGGTCGCTATCACTGACTCTAATATAAAACGCTTACATTTTTCCGGCAATATTCATTTTTTGTCCTTAATATTAAAAAAGAAAAAATAGCTGAATGTATTGAGATAACGCTGTTTCCACACGGTTTTTAACACTTTTTCATTCTTTAACACTTTTTTGCAAAGCAATGATTTCTTATAAAAAGCAACAAAAAGGACCATCTTTCTTATAAGAAGTTGGTCCTAGCTTCTTTATTGTACATTCGTTTGAGATTCTTGTTCTAATTCTAAAATAGCCTGTTGTTTTTTCTCTACCTGTAAAAAAGTGTAGTACGTCGTCCACATAATGACAAGTGCGAATAAACTAATACCAAAGAAAGGAATAAAGATTGGGAAAATATATAGTATTTGTGAAACCACCACACATGCAATAACCGTAAAAATCGTCCGAATTGGTTTATACACAACCATAAACATTGCATTCTGTATGTGCCGCAATAGCTTTGTTTCATATTGAACCATTAAAGGGAACACATACAATGTCATGAGACCTACTAAAACCATAATTGCAATCATTGCATATCGAACAAATACAAAGATAAAGGCTGACTCTACTGAAAAAAAGCGAATATTAACAAATAGCATATACGCAGCAATTAACAGAAGAATACCGAACCCATTGGCTTTTAAAAACTCTTGTTTATATGTTTGCCAAAACTTAGAGAACACTTTAGGATCTCTGTCCATCAGCTTCTCTCTTAGTACTCCTAAAACAGCTACCGTACTCGGAGCCCAACCAAAGACAACCCCACCTAATAATGTAAAGCAAATCCACAAAAAGTTAAGATAGAGAAGTAATACAAAGTATTCCCCGAATTTGTAAAAGGCTATAATAAACCCACTTATTAAACCTTGATTCATGATGATCCTCTCCTCATGTAAACTTTAACCTATAAATAAAATCTAATGTTCAAACGATTTTCTAACTAGCTCATTAGCCATATTTTCTTATGAAGCGTCACTTACAGCTATTTCACTTGGGTAGAATCATTTCTTCTTTTTCTAAATTGACTTGGAGGTACACCAATGTGCTTTTTAAATATACGATTAAAATAGCTGTGACGATAACCTACCTGTTCAGCTATATCATTAATTTTTAAATCCGTATTAAGAAGAAGCTCTTTTGCTTTATCTAATCTCAACGTTGTTAGATATTCAATAAAATTAACACCAATCACCTTTTTGAAGGCTTTACTTAGTGTATAAGGGTTTGTATGAACATCTTCCGCACAACTTTCTAAAGAAATGTCCTCCATATATTTTGCTTGAATGATAGAACAAACCTGAACAACGATTTGCTTCATTTCAATATTAACTCTACCTTCTAAAGTTTCAATAAATGGCGTGATTACCTCATCTGTTAACCATCGAATCATTTGTTTAGGTTCGCCGATTAAAGCCACCTCTTCAAACATATTCTTACCATCAAATATCTCATCAGGATGAATACCTGCATGAATAATCTCGTGCTGAATGCTACTATAAAGCTGAGTAATACCAGGCTTTATATTAATGTCCTTGACACCTAGTTCTGTAACTTCTTCAATAAACATTTCAATTAACTTCTCTGTTTCATTTATTTGCCCCATTCGAATCGCTTGCAGAATCTCTTTCTCAATTTCAAAAGGATAATGAATTGGACTAATTTCCGTAATGGACTCCATAATTTGCAAATCTATGATTTGATTTTGATTTTCAAAGTTACGATATCTTTTTCCTTTTCTTACATCCTCAAATAAATAAGGAATCCTTTTTACGTTTTCTTCCGTTTTACTTATCGTAATGGTCACTTGCATTTCTAATACTCTATTTAGTACATCCATGATTTCTTTAGAGAACAATTGTAGTTCATCTCTTAATTTCTCTTGACGAGGATGAACCACCAATAATACGGCCGATAAGTCATATAAATTTAAAACATTACATTGTTTAAAGTGTTGCTCAGAAGCCTCTTCCGCAATATTTGTTAAGGCAAATGCTACTAAACTTTCACCCTGCTTTAATGCTTCTTTCTCTGAATCCTTCACACCTGAAACTTGAATATCAATAATCACGAAGCAGTGATCTTTTAACTCCCAGCCATACTGCTGCATTCGTTCTCGTAGCTCTTCCTCTTTGTAGTGGTATAAATAGCCTTGTATGAGCTGAGTTAAAAAGCTATTTTTTAATTGAGGAAGCTGGGTTGTTAACCGATTTTGTAAAGACAGGCTTTCATTTGAAAGCTCTTTAAACTGCTTTTCTATTAAAGTAAATTCATCTTCTAGCTTTCCTTCGTTCCAATTTCTTTCGGTATCCAACACTTTGACTAGCTTAGCAAGTGGACTATATATTCGCTTAGAAGCAACCCACGTTAGTATTAAAGCAACGAGTAAACCTGCACTACTAATGACAATAATAATCTGCGAAATTAAAACAAGTGGTGATGTAATTAATGACATAGGTGCAGCAGAAACGTAAGTCCACTCTGAATTTATTCGACGCATCGTTCCATAAGAAACAGAATACGACTCATCTTCATGCTGAAAAACAAATGAACCCTGTGATCCATTTACCTCTTCTTGAAAACGCTCTCGCAAATGACCAACAAAACCCGTTTCGCCTGTGCTATTATCAGATACTAACAATCTATTCTCACTATTAATTAAGAAAGTCGCTCCTTGATTATAAGGCGTTAAAGTTTTAATAAGTTCTGCCGTTTTATTGCGATTAAGTGTAACAATAATAGAGCCTATTGGATTACTACTGTTGCCTGGAAGAGTATGTGTTAAAACTAACGGCATAGAATCTGCAAAATCAGTTTCCTCTGGTATCTCATAAAGGCGATTCCAATCAATATTTTTGTGAGAGGATAAAAACGTTCTGTAAAAATCATATTCTTCACCAGCTATCACATTATAGCTAGGTTGAAAAAGCACAGGCGGGTTAGAATCAACAAACAGTTCAACATGATCAATCAATGGATGACTTCCTTGTAACACAAGTAGGGACCCTATGATGTCCCGAGTCTCCTGAAATTCAGTCACGAAATCGATATCTGCCAACGCCGCACTAAAACGCGGTTCAAATGCCCAGTTAGATAGCGAAATCTCTAAATAATCAAGCTGATCATTAATATTCTCAGCTCGCTGATATATTTGTTCTTCATGTAAATTTACTAACGATTTTTCAACCTCATGAACTCCAAACCAATAAATTCCTACACCGCTAATTAATCCAGGAATAAAAGTAACGACGAGTATTAAAATAAAATTATTACGAAAATACCTGCTCTTAAAACGCTCTTGTTTTTTTTGAGCTTTATTAAAAAAATTTAACACTCGTACTCACACCTTTTTTGAGTCCATCATCTGATGTAATCATTCAATTCTGATTTATAAAATAGATAAATGAAATGCCAATTCCATATAATTGAATCAATTTCATAATACATATCTTATAATGAAAACCGAACGATTTGGTTTTTCTTTAGGTAGATGCTTTCCCAAGGGCTTGTCTTCAGCTAACTCTGACTACGCAGAGCTTCGTCAGAGTGGATCTTCAGACTGCGCTCATCCTTTGGGAGTCACTACCTACCGTTTCAATCAAGAAATAAATTAAAAACGTTTAAAACATATTTTATAAAAAACGTTCGGTTTTATTCGTTTATAAAGCAATTATGAAATTCACTCAATTATTTATATTTTACACCTATATCCATTTATAGTACTAGTCATTTTTCTGATAATTCGACAAATATCTCTATAAAGCGCTTTCAACAAGTTTTAAATAAAACGCTAGCTTCATTCTTTTACAGTATAACAAATAAATAAATAGGATGAAATATGAATATCTGAAGAGATTAATAGGAATATATGGATTTCTTCATCATCATTTTGTCATTTATATTACTTCTCACTATAAAATTATAAATATATGAAAAAGAATTTTTGCGGTTTTTCACTCTATTTTAACAAAAAGGAGAACACCCTTTAACAAAAAAAGCTCGAGATACACTCGAACTTTTTTTATTTAATATTTATGTTTTGAACAAGCTTTAAAACATATTATTTTGATTTTATGAAGAAATACATGATGCTATTCATTAAAATAATGGTTACCACTATACTGATAGAGGCATTAAGTATATTAATTCGCTGATTATCTAATAAATAGGCTAACTCACCATTTATCACCTTGGGTATATCCAAATATGTAAACGGTACTAGATGTGCAATGGAATGAAGTGATTCTACTGAAGTAATAACAAACAATCCACCTATAGAAGTTAAGCCTGTTAGAAGCATAATCAAAATATGTTTACGCACAAAAATTGAATAATAAATAGATATTGTTAGGATGAATACCAGTAGAAGGATATACAGCAAACTACCTTCTAAAATATACTGCCCCATTGCGATAAAATGAAAAGGAAGCTCTTCACTATAAATGGTTGAGCTATTCAATCGATCGACACCATATTTCAAAACAGGGAAATACATATCTCCGAAACGATTTCCAATTAAACCAATAATAAGGATGGCCAGAATACTTCCTATCCCAATACATAGACTGAAGATAAGAGCACTGATATATTTGCTATAAAATATGGTCGCAAATGGAATAGGTTGAGTTTTCATAAAAGAAAGAGTATTCTTTTTACCAATCTCGTCGCTAAGTCCACCTCCAAATATGACAACTAAAATGAATATAATCAAAAAGTAAAACGCTGTATCATAAAGAAGATAGATTGAAAATATCGCAGTTGTATCTATTTTCCTCGTGTTTTCTCGCCAGCTTCTTTCATCCCATAAATTCTGATGCTGTTCATGAATCGTATAGACTAAATTAGAAGGTAAGACAGGTTCTAAATGATGTTGCTTTAACCACTTTTTCTCTTCGATACTTGCATCCAATGTAAAAGTCGTATAATCATAGTGATACTCAACAAAAGGAATTTCAATTTCACCCTTCCAAAGCCTATTTTCATGAATCCAGTAATCATAGTAGTCAGTCCAATTATCTTGATGATAGGAACTTCTAAGCGTTTTAATTCTTTTTAATTCTTCATATCGATTGTCATTTATTTGATATTGCTCTTCTAGATAAATTTGGAGCATTGCTAATTGAGCTTCCTCTTCTTCCGTTAAAGATTCTTTTGCTGCTAATGCCGCTACATTTTCTTCTCCCATTTGTATATCCATTTCAATATATGGAATGCTCTGTTCCTCTAAAGTCGTTATATCTCGATTAACCCATTCATTAAAAAATAATTCATTTTCGCTTTTTTGATAATTTAAATAGCCATAACAAGAAATGAGTGAAATAATTACGATAATAAGCGATAATTTCCATTTACCCAAACGGGTTCCTTTTCTTATTTCAAATAAAAAAGTAGCAATAAAAGGATGTTTTCTTGCGAGCTCTTCCCCTCGTTTAAAAGGCTTTAAAAAGTTACTTTGTTTATTAAAGACGAAATTGAATTTTAACAGAAAGAGAGAAAGGTAAAATAGAACAACAGAACTAATCACAAGAACCATAATCGGGATAAAAAACCCATATTCATTAGGATGTTCGATAATCATAGCTGGATTAACATATAGAAATGGATTACCACTGAACTGTAGCCATTCTATGTTATGAGTTAAAAAATATCCCATAACAAGTAAGAAAAACATACTTATAAGTGTTGTAAGTTTGGTTTGAAAAAGAACACTCAATACTAGTAATTTACTAACATAAAACATATAGATAGCGACAGACAAAAGTAATAATTTTAGCGAATATTCCCATGTTGAGATGTGAAAATCGCTCCCACTACCTTCAATAGGCTGAGGATAAACAAAGCTACCGAAATCTTGATGATAAAAAAAGGATACTAACATAGAAAGACTAATAATAGAAATTAACCAAATAATAGTGATAAAGAGAAAATTGATATATTTTGAAAGGAAAATTTTCTTGATAGAAACGGGCTGTGTAGATAAGGTTTTAATTGTATCATTTTCAAATTCATCACTAATGTAATCGCTAAAGAAAAAGGTTAAAATCAACAACCCCATGATTCCGCTAAACAAAAGTAAAATCATCTTCATAAAAGAAGTGGAAGTCACTGGATAATCACTAGATTCGATAGGTAATTGGTTTGCCACTAGTATTTTATTTTTCTCAATCCATTGATTTAACTCTTGCTCTGATAAGGCCGAATAACTTCCACCTAACTCCATATCTATCTGAACCTTTTCCAAAAAAGTTAATTCAAGCTGAGCTAATGCTTTCCAATCTTCTATTCTTATAATCTCTTGAATATCAAATATGACTTCGTTCATTTCTAAACTATTAAAATGTAATTCTCTATTACGCTCAGAAACAGTTTCACTACTTATCCCTTGCTCGTATTCAGCCATTATCGTAAAAACGTCCTGCTGATAATTTATCCAATTATCAAATTGATTCGTCGAAAATTCCTCTTGTAGTAAAACATTACGTAAGAATAAACTAACAATTATAATAAAAGAGACAGCAATTAAAAGTAGTAATTTATGGTTTCTCCAGCTTTTTTTCCATTCAAATAATAGGTTTGGCATGGTTTTGCTCCTTATTAAATAGTTCATTATAACGAGCTTCCGAACCAACCGATTGTCTACTAATATCTGTTATTTCAATCTCGCTTTCATAAAATTGCTTGAGTATAAAGTTAAGTTGTTCTTTTTTCGTTATCTCAACCTTTATACTAGTATCTACTACAGAAAATCCCACTTTTGTATTATTTAAAATATTTATGGCCTTATCTAAAGGTTGTACATTCATCATATAAAATGCAGTTTGATTATTTTTTAAATTTTCACTGATCAACTTTCCATCCTTAAGAAATAAAATATCAGAGGTCACTTGGTCAACTTCTGCTAGGTTATGTGAAGAAAGGAGAACTGTTGTTCCTTCATTTTTTAATTGTAATAACAGTTCACGGACACGGATTGAACTAGTAGGGTCAAGACCATTTAATGGTTCATCTAAAATTAAGAGTTTCGGTTTGTTAATAAGTGCCATTGTTAGGAGTAGATGCTGTTTCATTCCTAATGAATATTGCTTCACTTTTTTATGTATATATGAATCGATTCCTATGTAAGTGATTAATTCTAATAGCTGTTTTTTGGGTACAGAGTGCACCTCGGCTATAAATTGTAAATGATCATAGCCTGTTAAATGGTTATACAAAACAGAATTATCCTGCATATAGGATATATGTTTAAAAATAACGGGGTCTGTATTTTTCATTCCCATTATTTCTACGCTACCTTTATCAAATTTCTCTAAATTAGTGATAATGTTCATTAATGTCGACTTACCAGAGCCATTAGGAGCTACAAGAGCTGTGATTGTAGGAAAAGTAATCTCGAAAGACACTCCATTCAAAATAGGCTCTCTCCCATACTTTTTGTGAATATTCTCAACTTTTATAATCATAATTTCCCCCATTGTTTCATTCCTAAAAAACATTAATTATGTAAAAAATAACTATATACTAATTTTAACAATAAATAAATTTTTTTGTAAAATTAATTTAAGAATGTTCAATGTTTATATATTCTCTAAGTATGAAATGAGTAAGAGAAGACTTGATGTTAAAAAAAGCTTTTTAGAGGGAGAGGCTCGATCCATTCAGTCAATAGTTCGATTTTAATTGAAATTAGTATCGAGTAAATACTGTGGATGTTGATGGTAAATTAAGCACGCGTTCTTAACAGCGGGCAAGAATCAATTGTATTTGAATAGATTAAATATAATTTTTTTGTTTGACAATTCCTCACCTTCTATTATATAATTAAAAATTGTAGTATAAACCTATAAATAAATATTAATAATGGTTATGAAATAGATTGTTTCATAATAAGCTTAGGCAACAGACTGACGTGTCTATTATTTTATTTAATAGCACTGGATAAAAAGAACCATTTATATATGATGATATCATTTAGAAGTTACCCTCTCACACTTCTACTCTTAACAAGAGTATCTCTTATGCTTTTTTTTACCCTTCATTTTCACCTCATGAATTTATCCTGCTTATTTATTTTACACCCACTTTAATTTTGTAAAATACCCGTTCACAATCTATTTTTAGTTGCAGTCATACTAGACGTATCACTTAGCCTTCTTTACTTTAATTCACACTGGCGCGACCGAGGAGTCGTAAGGATGAAAGAGAGGTAGGGCTTTCATTGTTTTAGGTAATATCTAAGTTTTTTAACGCTAGAAGAATATCCAAATGAAGTTTTCACTGCATGAATAAAGCTTTCAAAGCTCTTGATAACCATTTGTGAATTCTATATTATAAAGAACTATAGGTTTATACCATTTTTTCTGCAGAATGATGGTGATTTTTCTTTTAATACTTCCATATTAAAGGAACCCACCTTCACTACATAAATCAATCTGTCTTCATTTTACTGTCATGAACTGGACCACTTTGAATAAGGAATCAAAGTAATGTTCATTCTAAGATAAAATTGGTAAACTATAAATAATACTAAAGTTGAATAACACCTTTTATGTACAGTTTGGGAGGATGTATGAAGCAGATGCTATCGAATCATAAGGTTATAATAGAAGCTCTTAATTATACACGAGCTGGAGTCTTAATTACGGATCCAAGTTTAAAGGATAATCCGATCGTTTACGCCAATCAAGGCTTTTTAGATATGACTGGCTATTCAATGGAAGAAATAATAGGAAAGAACTGTCGCTTTTTGCAAGGTGCAGAAACGCAAGAATCTGATATAGATAAAATCAGAGAAGGCGTTCAAAAGATGGAATCCGTTTTTGTAGAGTTAGTCAATTACAAAAAGGATGGAACTAAATTTTGGAATAGCCTATCTATAGATGCGCTTTATATAGCAGAAGAAGAGCGTTATTATTTTATAGGAGTACAAAAGGATGTAACCGACCGTAAAAAAGTAGAAGAAAAATATATCAAATCAGTAGAAGAGGTTAAGTCTTTAGCCTGTCCTATTGTGCCACTCATTAACGATATAGCTGTCATCCCATTAATTGGTGCAATGAGCGAGAAGCGCTTTAATACCGTTTTTCATTCAACATCCGATTATATTGTAAAAAACAAAACAAAAACACTTATTCTTGACGTTTCCGGTTTAACATCATTAACTGATTTTGACCTAGATGGAATCATAAAACTCAGATCAGTCCTCTCTTTACTAGGTGCAGAGATGCTACTGAGTGGGTTATCTAGCCATATAGCCATGCAGGCTATACAATTACAAGAGCACTTCCCACAAGATATGAAGACAGCTCCTTCAGTCAAAGCACTGTTAGAGCAATTAATTTAATATTGGAGAGCGCAGGGCCACCGAAAAACTGAGATGTTTTTCAGTGGTCTTAACTGTCTGTGCGCACCTGATGATGTTGGAGTGGCAGTTTTCCATGAAGGAGGCTGTAATCGTCGCTCCCTACGGAATCGGAAGTTAACTCCTGCAAAAGGTCAACTCAACCTCTTCCTATCATTCACCTTTTCAAGTCTTTTTTTAATAATCATAGTATGTTTTCAAAACTCAAGAGTTGTGCCACTGTTTAAATTTATTCGTTTTCTTTAATTGCTTTTATATATAAATCCTTTTCAAATTGGACTGCAATTGCCACATCCGTTGATACTGTTTTTATTTCAAATAAACTTGTACCAACTTTGTATTTATTTGAAAAGTTAATGTAATCACTTCTTGTATAATCATTTTCATCATCAGAATACCTTTCTACTTTAGCAATTTCTCCACCAATATCTTCTGATTGAATTACTTCTTCTGTTATAACATATATCTCTCCATCTAATTCTATAAAATCATACGCCCAGCTATGAGTAGAACACGCTGACAAAATGAAGAAGAAGGATAATAGAAAGCTTTTCATTAAAGAATTTTTCATTCAATCACTCCCTTAAAAAGTTTTATATCTCACATTAAACACCCTTTACAAAATAAGAAAAACCGTTAACTCTCTAATAAGAAACGTTTCAATTAGACAGTTAGTCTCATATATGTGTGAATGTGGCTGAAATGACTAATAAAAATTGAAGCTCTCCGTACTCTGGCTGATCGTGGCCTTCCTTTTGACGTTTTCAACAAAACCCTATTTAATTAAGGTTTCTTCGACTTAACTTACATCATACCCGGCATGATAGAGACAATTTCGCTTAGTTTCATAGATGTTTTTTTGGCTTTAGTATTACCCTATACCAAGGGAACCGCGCTCTCCACTCTTTTCTAAACCGCAAGCTCTTTATCAAGATTAGCTACTCCTTTAGCTACCTGCCCGTCTTCAAGCATGACGTCTATGACGATTTTTCCATCTGCCATTTACCTAACACCCCTATACAAAAGAATTGATTGTAAAGGGGATCGTTGGCTCTCTAACGGTTATCTACAGTATTAACCGTTGCACATTTAGGACATTTGATTTCTGCCTTTCCCTTAAGCTTCCTAATAACTTATTAAATTTCTTGCATCTCATTTCTCGCATCGCATCTCTTTTCTTTCATTCTTTCAGCGCCTTAATAGGCATAAAAAATAGCCACTCTAAAGAGTGACTAATTTATTTATAAAAGTTAAGATAATAACTGTTTTTTCTTCTCGTTAAATTCTTCCTCAGATATGATTCCTTCATCTAATAGGCTTTTGAATTTCTTAATCTCATCAGCTGCCGATAGTGGTGCTCCACTTTGATTTACTGCTGCACTCTTCTTTTGTTTGTCACAAATCAATTGAAACATCGAAAGACATTCTTCTGCATATTTAATATGTTGCTGATAAACGATACCATTCTTTTTTGTATTGGTATTAAGAAGATTAATATAAACAGTAGGATTATGAACATCATCGACCGTAACTTTCACTTTCAGACTAGTACAAACACCCTTACTTGTCTTGTTGCCTGTTACTCCACCGACTACAGCACCAACACCACCAAATAAAGCGCCTCCTACTAAAGCTCTACCTAAACCACCGCTAGCAATTGACTCTCCATCTTCTAACAATTCAAAATGGATAATATCTTCGAACTTATATATTGTGGATTTATCTCTCTTACCAAGGAAAGATGATAAAACTAACCATTTTTCATTATCCGTATCAAACTCAACGTACGAACCTATTTTTTTAGTTGGATTGAAATTGGCTATTTCATTTTTACTTTCTGACTTTCTTCCTATAGCTGATTTAACTTGTGCAGAAGTCATACTAATAATATCTTCTCTCTTTAGTCCTGCTAACTTCATACATTTAGCGCAAACTATTTCCTTATTTGCTATCGCAACTCGATTTATGAATGGTACTTCATTACTACAAGTTGCACAAACTGCCTTAAAACTAAACATCCCCATACAAACCACCTCCAATAGTCTATACGTCCTAGTATAGAGAAAGTTTCACTTTATTGGAAGATTATTCTTCATGTAATTAGATCAAATCAAAAGGACGCTTCCGATAAAATGCAAGCACTTTACGGAAACATCCTTGAACAGCTAAATTAGCACGTTTTTAAAAGCTTTGTGTGTTTTTATCAAAAATCACCACTTCAAAACGATGAAAACTCTATTAAATTAAGGTTTCTTCGAGTTAACTTACATCATACCCGGCATACTATTTCCTAATACGTGTAGTTTTATAAGATTTTACGTAGATTCGTAATATTGACTCTTATAGTTAAATAGAGAAGATTTATTCCGTTCAAATTCATCCTTTATATTTTATTTGTTACCTTTTGTTACCTTTTTAGAATTTAGTGACCTCTTTCATTAGGGGTCACACAATTCCTTCCCCTTCTATTAATATGTCGATCCTCTCACAGATTTCCAACTGTCACCCTACATCCTCAGTAGCGCTTGCTAAATAACTCAACTCATATAGATTGACTATCTTTCGGACAAAGTGCATATTGGCTTTTAAACAGATTTCTGAGTCGTCATATTCCTGCTCATTTAATTCCCCGACTGCTCGATATAACTTAACTCTGCTAACCTCTTATGAAATGGCATCACTACAAACATATTATCATCTCCCTTACTACACTATATGAGATGATTCAACAAAAATGCATGTACAGTTAAATAAATTATTCTATTCTATAATTTTCATATATCCTCTACTCTCATATCAAGCTCCTTAGCAATTTTTAAGGCTGTGCTAAGTTTAGGGTCATTACCATTTACAATCTTGTTTATAGCAGCTGTAGTGAGTCCTACTCTTGATGCTAATATCTTTTGGTTGATGTCATCTCTTCGGGCCAGTATTACTTTTAATTCCGTTTCCATATAATCACCTCGCTAATTAATTCAACGAGAGTTATATATTTTCCTTTTTAGGATTGATTCAAAGAACGTATGTTTCTATAATGATTGAAAGGAGATGATTGTATGAGTGAAGCTATCCATTTGAGACGAGGGAATAAACTATGGCAGACATCTTTCATGTTGCCTGAGCACGTGGAAGAGCTACATAAATTAAAATATGAAGAAAGCAAAGTACCTCAACCAATGCTTGACGAGCAGGAATTATATGAGCTTGGATTAGTCGCTCATGACAGCCTAAGCACACATTAGGTGTAAAAGTGAGATATTGGGAAGATGGTTTTTATAAGGATGTTGTGGGGATAGTTGGACATATTGACCATCAAAGAGACCGCTTCAAATTAAGTGTAGAAGAAGATTTCATCTGGATTGATATTGATAAACTAAGTCACATCGAAAGGATTTGATTTTTTGGATATGGTCATGGAACAGAAAATATTGAGGATTGTCACTAATAGGTCGAGAGAACGGAAAGAGACTAAAATACAAACCTTATCCAGGTTAAGTGGTGTAGAAGAGGAAAGGTTAAAAAGAATGATATTGAAATTGGAGAAGGAAAATAAATTAAGGGTAACTAATGGTCTGATTCAATAGTATTATTTTTTCCCTTTTATTCTAAATTCAACTCTAGTATAATTGTCAGAGTATAATTTTGTATATATAGGGGGAAATTACTATGAAAAAGTATTTATTAGGGTCAGCCTTACTAGCGGTGTCTATTACATTAGGCGCGTGTGGAGATTCTGACGACTCCAGCAACTCATCAGAAGAAACTACTAACCAAACAGAAGAAGCGGCAGAAACATCATCCGATAATTCAGAAGTGGATATTTACACTGCCGAAGCAGGAGATACAGTTGTGGATGAGTATGTAGGTGAATATCACTTTACTGATGTAATCAACGTTAACGAAAATTTTACTTCTGGTCCTATCGAAGGTGTATTTGAATCAGTTAAAGTCGGAACTTTCACACCAGAAGATGAAGGAGATACGTTGAATATCGTTACAGTCGTTGCGACCACAGAGAACACATCGGATGATCAAGCTACCTTTAGCCTTTTCGGTGCAATTTTAACCACTGATACCGGACAACAAATAGATGCTGAGATGGGGCTTAATGACGGAGAATCTACACACATAGGTAAAGTCAATCATGAACAATACGTTACTTATAATCTAGGAAACGAAACAATCGAGGATATTAATGAATTAAATTTTCACATCAGAAGTACATCAGTAGATAATACATCAGTGGGCGAAGACTTCACAATTACAGTAGAAACAAATTAATTAAGAAGCCCTCTTTTATGAGGGCTCTTTTTTTAGAACATATGAGACTAAGTTTGTTGACCGACAATCCCATCAACTAACAATCCACGCTTACGTTGGTACTCTCTGACTGCACGCTATAAGTGGAAGAATGTTCACGAAAGTAAATGCAAGGTTAAGACAAATATCGACAAATTATCCTATGATTCTACCATATTCTGATAAAATCAATCTTTTTATGGTAGTTCTTTTGGTACATTTAAACAGAGCTATAAACTTAAATCCGTTACAAACTTCGGTCATTTCTATTATTCTGACATAGGTACAATTTGTTCTTAACACGTTTCTAAAGTAATAAACCGCTATGTTGAAAAGTTCTAAAGGAGCCATACAGACTATAATAATTGACTGACAATTAAATTTCCTTAGTAATTGATGGTTTCACTTACACGCTATTCTATTTTTATTAAAAGATAGGAGAAAATTATGTTTTTTCAAGAAATCAAAACAAGCAAAGGGAATAAAGATGGATTTGTATGGCAGATGGTCCTAGAGATCCAGTTACAGGAAAAAGAAACCTCATTAAACGAAGAGGGAAATCGAAAAAAGAAGCTAAGAAACGAATTGAAGATGCTATTAGAGCTTTAGAGGAAAATGGTTTGAGCGAAAGAGAACATAAGAAAATTATATTCTCGCAGGTAGCTAATGAATGAATGGACACCTACATTAAAACAGGAGTAAAAAAAAGCACCGTTAGAATAAGAGAGAAAGAACTTAATGTTCTGAGTAAATACCTTGCAGCTGCTCCTATTGCATCTATCAATTATTCTATCTATCAAAAATTAATCAATAAATTAGATGATGATTATGCTAGGACAACCATTAAAGGTATACACTCTACCGCTAGAATAATTTTCAAATTTGCTATTAGTGTAAAGAAAATCCAACCGGTGATATTATTATTACGATAGCTCGCCAAACGGTTGAAGAAGTAAAAACAGATATAATCAGCGAAAAGTACCTGAACATAATGAATTAAGTATGTTCTTTGGGGCTTTAGAAAAACATGGTTTGGAATATGACAAGGAACGTTTTTATGCATTAGCCTTTTTTGGTATGAGACCTGGGGAACTTTGTGCTTGCAAAAATCTGATTTAGATTTTACTAACAATACTATTTCTATCACTAAAACCATTTACAATGAAAATAACAAGAAAAAATTAATCTTAAGAAACTCAATGGACGACTATCGTGACAAAGATTTTTTATTCGCTCGTACAAATGGATATCCCTTCATCACAAAAAATGTAGCTGAGAGAATAAAACGTATAATCGGGTTTACTGATATTAAGAAAAAAGCAACTCCTCATTTTTTTAGACACACTCATATTAGTATGTTGACAGAAGCGAAAGTAGATATTGCTACCATTATGAAACGTGTCGGTCATGAGGATATGAACACGACTATGCAAATCTACACTCACGTTACTAATAAAATGAAAAAAGATGCCCCGTTACAAGTTAACAACTTATATCGAGACATCTTAAAAAACGTAAATTTATAAAAATGTTACCTTTTTGTTACCTTTTCAGTAAATTAGAGCTTTTTATTCAGCTTAAACCCTTGGTATATAAGGATTCATACGGTCAAACTTACATCATACCCGGCATTCCGCCGCCCATGCCGCCCATATCAGGCATTGCTGGAGCTTCTTCTGGAATGTCTGCTACAACTGCTTCTGTTGTTAAGAACATAGCAGAAACAGAAGCTGCATGTTGAAGGGCTGAACGAGTTACTTTAGTTGGGTCAACGATACCAGCGTCAACCATGTTTACCCATTCACCAGTCGCAGCGTTGAATCCAAATCCAGGCTCTTGACCTTTGATTTTTTCAACAATTACAGAGCCTTCAAGACCTGCATTGTGTGCGATTTGACGTAACGGCTCTTCTAAAGCACGTAATACGATGCTTACACCTGTAGCTTCGTCGCCCTTTGCGTCAACAGCTTTAACGGCTGCTGATACACTTACAAGAGCAGTACCACCACCAGCAACTATACCTTCTTCAACAGCTGCACGAGTTGAGTTTAGTGCATCCTCAATACGGAGTTTACGCTCTTTTAGCTCAGTCTCTGTTGCCGCTCCAACTTTAAGCACAGCAACTCCACCAGCTAATTTTGCTAAACGCTCTTGTAATTTTTCTTTATCAAAATCAGAAGTGGTTTCTTCCACTTGTGCTTTCAATTGATTCACACGAGCTGAGATTTGAGATGGTTCTCCCGCACCTTCAACAATTGTTGTGTTTTCTTTTGTCACAACAACCTTGCTCGCACGACCTAATTGCTCGATTCCAGCTGATTTTAGGTCAAGACCTAAATCTTCCGTAATCACTTCACCACCAGTTAAGATAGCAATATCTTCTAGCATTGATTTACGGCGGTCACCGAACCCTGGTGCTTTTACCGCTACTGCGTTAAATGTACCACGTAATTTATTCACAACTAAAGTTGCTTGAGCTTCACCTTCAACATCTTCTGCCACAATTAAGATAGGCTTACCTTGTTGAACCACTTGCTCAAGAACTGGAAGGATTTCTTGAATGTTAGAAATCTTTTTATCTGTAATTAGGATATAAGGATTATCTAAAACAGCTTCCATTTTATCAGAATCTGTAACCATATAAGGAGAAACAAATCCACGATCAAATTGCATACCTTCTACCACTTCTAGTTCTGTAGAGAAGCCTTTTGATTCTTCAATTGTGATAACACCATCGTTACCTACACGCTCCATTGCTTCAGCGATAATTTGTCCAACCTCTTCATCAGCAGATGAAATAGCCGCAACTTGCGCAATTGATGCTTTACCTTCGATTGGTTTCGCAATAGATTGTAGCTCTTTTACTGCTGCAGTCGTTGCTTTTTCAATCCCTTTACGAATGCCCATTGGGTTAGCCCCTGATGTAACATTTTTAAGACCTTCACGAATCATTGCTTGAGCTAATACAGTTGCTGTAGTCGTACCATCACCAGCAATGTCATTTGTTTTACTTGCTACTTCTGCAACAAGCTTCGCTCCCATATTTTCGAAAGCATCCTCTAATTCGATTTCTTTTGCAATCGTTACACCATCATTCGTAATTAAAGGGGAACCGAATTTTTTTTCAAGAACAACATTACGTCCCTTTGGTCCTAATGTTACTTTTACGGCATTTGCAAGTGTATCTACTCCACGAAGCATTGCGCGACGCGCATCTTCACTGAATTTAATTTCTTTAGCCATTTTCTCTACCTCCTAGATATATTCATAATAAAGAGTATTTTCGAGATATATTAACCGATTACGGCAAGAATATCACTTTCACGAAGGATTAAATATTCTTTTCCATCGTACTTTAATTCTGTTCCAGCATATTTAGAGAAAATAATGCTATCGCCTTCTTTTACCTCTAATGCAATACGCTCACCATTATCTGTAACGCGACCTGCACCTACAGCAACCACTTTTCCTTCCTGTGGCTTTTCTTTAGCTGAGTCTGGTAAAACAATCCCACTCGCTGTTTTTTCCTCAGTTTCTACTTGCTCAATAACAATACGATCACCTAATGGCTTTAACAAGGAAAACAACCTCCTTCAAGTGCTTAATATGTAATAGTATTATTAGCACTCGTTAGTATAGAGTGCTAACACAATTATTATAATAATCATTCCATGATTTTTTTGCAAGTATTTCAACGCAATTTTTTCTATTTTTTTCTCGACATTTATATATGAAATCTTGCAAGAAAGAGCGTTCTCATTTCTTTCGATTTAGAATCGCTTTATAGGTTTATACTAGTAAAGGATAACGTTTCATATACATCTTAAGAAGAAAGCTAGAAATGAAGCAAAGAAATTTGATAAGCGTCTCTTTCTGCTTATTTGGTTAGGCTATGATAAAATAAATAACAATGACTAGTAAAGGAGCTACATCATGAATAAAAGATACTGGCTTGTAATACTTACATACATATTAGTAGCACAAATAGCAACATTACCTATATTTAGAATACTACTATTATTTGATATTGAACGTGTGATCCTACCTGGTTTAGCAACTATGATTGCGTTTATTTTTGCCTTTATCATTATTTTGTTTTTACTTCGTCCTGATATGAAAAATCGGCACGACGTAGCTGGACGCTCGACACGTATTGAAGCCTCTGTTTGGGCAGTCCTTGGTATTTTTATGGCTTACGGCTCTCAGGTTGTTGCCAATATTATTGAACAGACTGTTTTAGGTATTGACCCCGGATCTGAGAATACAGCAGGTATTATCTCGATGATATTAGACTTTCCGTTAATGGCTTTAGTTGTCACGATTATCGGTCCTATACTTGAAGAAATTGTTTTTCGTATGATTATATT
Organism: Alkalihalobacillus trypoxylicola; assembly: GCF_001590785.1. Classification (GTDB taxonomy): domain Bacteria; phylum Bacillota; class Bacilli; order Bacillales; family Bacillaceae_D; genus Alkalihalobacillus; species Alkalihalobacillus trypoxylicola. Next base: position 19,229 of record NZ_LTAO01000010.1, on the reverse strand, counting down.
TGGAGCTCTTTATAAAAGGTTTAACTTTTTTATTGCCGCTTTTGTTAGCTCACTCATTTTCGCAGCGGTTCATACTGATTTTTCCCATTTATTGATTTATACTGCAATGGGATTTGTATTTGCTTATTTATATGTAAAAACGAAACGTATCTTAGTTCCTATTATTGCTCATGTGGCTATTAATACGATGGCAGTACTCATCAATATTCTTTTTCCTGATTTAATTGAAGATATATTAGAACAATCTGAACAGATACAGCAAGTTACACAGTTTATTGGAGGCTTTTTATGAGATTTTCACCTATAACCATTGCACTAGTATATTGTGCAATGGGTGTTATTTTTGTCTTTTTTGCCATTGATGTTGTTGGGAGGTCCGGTTGGAATGTATGGGCTTTTCTCTTAATCGCATTCGCTGCTTTTGACTTCTTAGTAGCCATTCGATATTTTCAATTGCGTCATGCGATTAAAAAAATGCGCGATCAAAATAAAAAACACGACGACTAAACTAATAACCACCTACGAATGGGTAGGTGGTTTTTTTAAAATTATATAAAATCTTTTTGTGAATTATCCACCTTTCATACCTTTATATCCTCTTTTTAGTAAGATATCTTCATTCACTTCATCTTGATTTTGGTATAAGATGACTCCTTCACTTGTTTCTAACCATTTCAAAAAATCTTCTTTTGTTACAATCGGTTTTTCTAATGCCTTTTTGTCTACGTTAAAAGATAGTGTATTGGTATGATCCAATACTATATTTTCATTATATTGATTTTCTACTTTTAAAAAATCTTCCCAAAACTTTTTATATTGAGGAGAACTGGTTTCAATCAGTCGAGATGTTTGCGACTGGTTCCCCCATTTAACGGTCATCGTTGACCCATTATACTCTACATGAAAGTCAAGCTCTTGATTGACTCTTGGTACATCATGACGTTCCATCACTTTTGCATCCATAGTTAAAGCTCCGTAACTAATCAAACAGGCCAGAAATAAAACAACAGCCGAGCTAATAATTTGCTTTTTCATTATGAAGCCCTCCATATTAGTTAATTTAGCATTTATTTTCATCAGAATAATTGTTGTAAATTATGTAATTCTAAAAAACAGCTCTATATATGCAATAGTTCCTTTATAATCGCTATGTTTACACTTCTCTTCAATACCCAGAACTTGATTTTTTAAAACATTTATTCAAATTTATTTAATATTTTTTCATAATTACCCTCAATTGAACTCGTTCATTTTAACCAAATAAAAAAGGACAACAAAAGCTGTCGCCCTTTTTTAATCCACTTAATTACTCACTTGCTCAAGGTTTTCCTCTTTTGATTTCTTTTCTAACAAATAAGCAATTGGTAATAATAATAAAGTTAAAATCCCAACAACGATAAATGCTTCATTAATCGCTTGAATACTGGCTTGCTGTAATGAATCAACATTTGGGAATATGTGTCCTCTTCTTACCTCATAAAAAATTGAAATAAAAACGACTGAAAATGCAGAGCTCATCTGTCTAGCGACATTATTAAGCGCAGATCCTCTTGAAATCAACCGGTCTGGTATGGCGTTCATACCTGTCGTCGTAGAGGGCATAGAGCTTAGTCCATTACCGATTCCACGAATAGCCATCCAAAATATGATAAAAAACAAGGTCGTTTCTAATGACATAAAACCCATCGCCAATGTTCCCACACCTGTTATTAATAAACCTGAGGTAATAACTCCTCTAGCTCCCTTAACATCTAGGATTCGCCCTCCTACCGTCATAAAAATACCAGTAAACAGAGCAGAAGGCAAAAAGACTAATCCAGTCATAACAGCACTCAAACCATAAACCTGTTGAATCAATAAAGGTATTAAAAATATTCCTGAAAATAAACCAACTGAAGAAATAGTTGTCAATAAGATGCTATACGTATAAACAGGTATTTTAAATAAGCTTAAATCTAACAGTGGCTGCTTTGCCGAGCTCTCGACTTTAACAAAAATAATTAAGCTTAAAACTCCGATTAATAGTAAAGCTATATTTTCAAAAGTAAGCAAATTCGCTATTTCAGACATTCTACCGAGCGCGAATAAAATGCTCCCTACTCCAATCGTAACAAATACAAATCCTTTTAAATCAAAAGCAACATTTTTGTTCGCGTTACTTTGAGGTAAGTACTTCCAAGCAAACCACAATCCTAATAAACCAAATGGAGCATTGGTAATAAACAAGTAATGCCAACTCGTTGTTTCTAATAAAATCCCTCCAATGGTTGGTCCAATCGTTGGTGCCATCATGGATGCAATTCCCCATACACCGGTCGCAAGTCCACGTTCTTTTTTAGGAAAGGCTTCAAAAATTAATGCCATGGAGAGAGGCATCATAATTCCGCCTCCAATTCCCTGTAGACCCCTAAAGAGAATTAAGGAGCTTAAATTCCATGCAAAGGCACCTATAATAGAACCACAGACAAAAATAGCTAACCCAATGAGATAAATTCTTTTTTTGCCAAATCGATCTCCCAAATATCCTGTAACTGGAACTGTCATACCCATCGTAACCATAAATATGGTTATAATCCAACCCGTTGCCACAACATTCGTATCAAAAACTTCCATAAACTGTGGCACAGCAGGATTTAACATACTATTATTTAATATCATTGTAAAAGATCCTAATAATACAGCGACTACGACTAGCCATTTCTTTTGTTGTTGCTTCATCGTTACACACCATTTCGTCTCTCTAAATTTTTTCTCATTTATAGTATAGCATGTTTTAATTGTTTATATTTCTCATATGTTCTCCTTTATTAAAAGGCTATTATCTTCAGATAATTTGAGTCAGCACACTGATTTTAGAATGAAAATACTAGTTAAATGGGAAGAATTCTGTTTTCTCCTCTCCAGAAAACATATCCTTTACTTTGAATTGGTTATCTTTTACTTCGTTTTCGCCAATTATAATAACGTTACGAATTCTCTCTTTGTTTGCCTTTTCAAGAGCTTTTCCTAATTTTTTGTTACTCATTTCATACTCTACTTTATAGCCTTTATTTCTTAAATCATTGGCTAACAGTAAAGATTCTTTTGTTGTATTTAATGGAATAATATAATAATCAATATTCGAATTCTCTTTTAACTCGCCTTTTGATGAACCGATAGCTGTATAAATCACATCTAAGCCAAATGAAATTCCCACTGTTGAAAAATGTTCATTGGTTCCTATCAACCCACCAATCGCGTTATCATACCTTCCGCCACTCCCAATACTAGATTTAATAGAACGATCCGTTAAAAATATTTCATAAACAATACCTGTATAAATCTCTAATCCTCTTGCTAAAAATGGATTAAACTCGCACTTTGTTTCAACAGAAAGAAGTTTTAAATAAGATTCTAATTCTTTTAATTCTATTAAGCCTTTCCTTACCTCCTCACTTTGTTCAGCAAAAGATTCGAAATAACTCAAATTGACATTTCCATCATCCGTTAAAAACTGCTTAATTAATGTAATGGCAGAATTTGATAAGCCTTGGTTATTGAGCTCAGAAACAACTGCTTCTAATCCTACTTTTTCAATTTTATCTAGTATTAAAATGACATGATTGATTTTGTCGTACTCTGTACCAAATAGTACAAGCATTCCTGATAGTAACTTTCGGTTATTGTATTGTATCGTTACATTTACATCCAGTTTTCTAAATGCATCCAATGCCATAACCATCAATTCAGCTTCAGCTATTTGTGTATCAATACCTACAATATCGACATCACATTGTGTAAATTCTCGATATCTTCCTGTTTTAATCGGTCCATCTCTAAATACTTTTCCCATTTCATATCGCTTAAAAGGCATCTTTAGAGATGGGTTCATTGCTACAACCTTAGCAAAAGGTATCGTGAGGTCATAGCGTAAAGCTAATTCTCTTCCTCCCCTATCAGTTAATGTATACATCTCTTCTAAAATAGCGGCCCCACCACCATACTTAGAAGCTAGTAATTCGGTGTAATTTAATATAGGAGTTTCCAATGGTTTACAACCATATTGGATGAAGACATCTTCTAATGTTCTTCTAATATCCCTTCTTACTACTTCAGCATTTGGTAGGTAATCTTGAGTTCCTTTTACATTTTGATAATCCATTTTCTTCATTTTCTTTTCCTCCAATTTTTGAGTAAAATAAAAAACCGCACTTGATTTAAGTGTTGAGACTTAATCAAATACGGTTTAATAATAAATAGCCTTCCTATTTGCGATTTTTAAAATCGGATAGCGAGGCTATTAGATATGATGATGTAGTTGTGAGAACAAAATAAATGTCTTTTTAAATAAATTCATATACTCACCTCTAAATTCCATTAAATGTATCATAATATGAGGGTGTTTTCAATATAATCTTTTCTCCTAAAACAGCTGCTTTAGTCCATTTATCCTCTAGAACCCTCCTGTTTCTATGAACTAATATTGGTTTACCAAACCAAAAACCCACCTTCTTTATCAGAAAGTGGGCGCCCTATTCATGTTAGATTGCTTCTTTTATCGGCTTAGCGGTGTTAATTCCTAAATCATTATTTTTTTTGAATTTATTAGCAAAAAGAGATTTCAAGTATGGAAGTACCCAACGGTCTCCTCCGTATCTACCTGCATTTGCTCCAGCTGCCATAATGACGAATGCTACGATGACCATCCAAGGGTTAGAAGAAACAGTTCCTGCAAACAAGAATGCCATATTCATTACTGCTCCAAAGAATGCGGCGGCTGAAGTAAAGATTCCTACGATTAAACCTAATCCTACAAGAACTTCTCCCCAAGCTACTACGACACTAAATATATCTGCTCCTGGTACAGCTACGTTTTCTAAAAAGCTAACATATAATGGGTATTTCATAACTTCCCCATTCATTACTGGGTTTGCTACAGCGTTTTGCAAGTATCCTCCAGCATTAAATTCTCCCATCACCTTTCCCCATCCAGATGATAACCAAGTCCACCCTAGATAAACTCTTAATACAGTTAAAATAATTGCCATTACACGATTGTTTCTCAAAAATTGTCCCATCATGATAAATTCCTCCTTTTAATAGTTGTAATGTATGTGAAACCATTCACATAAAACTCCCCATTGAAAGACTTGTTATTAAAACAAATCGTAAACCTCGTCACTTTGTGAAATGTTTCACTATCTTTTACACTTTTATTATATACCGGTTTGAATGAATTGACTATACTTTTTATCATTATTCACAATTTGTTCAATACTTCACAATCTATTCACCCAGAGCTATACCTACGCGGTTTCTCAACTCTATTTTTGACATAAAAAAATCGAAGAGAAGGTTTCTTCTCTTCGATCTATTATTTATAAAGACTCATTATTTTCCTCTGCCCTTTTTAACGCTTCTTCCCTTTCTTTCTCTGCTTTTAGAACCTTACGATGTGTAATGCGTGATAGCGTAATACTAAATTCATACAAAAGTAAAAGCGGCACCGTAACCATGAGATGAGAAACTAAATCAGGTGGCGTAATAAATCCGGCAATAATCAATAACACAAAATAGGCATACTTTCTAACCTTGGAAAGAAAGCTCGGTGTTAGGATTCCCAGTCTCGTTAAAAATGAAACGACTACTGGTAATTGAAATAATAACCCCATAGGGATAGTAATTTGGAATAAAAATTGAAAATATTCGTTAATACCATATTGCTCAGTAATCCCTAAACGAGCTGATAAATTACCCATAAACTGGATGATAAAAGGAAATAAAATATAATAAGCAAATGCAACTCCACCAATAAATAAAATGAAAGCAAAAGGAATATAGCCTAAAGTTGCCTTTCGTTCATTTTCATGTAAACCAGGACTTACGAAGCTCCAAATCTGAAATAATATGACTGGAAAAATGATCACCAGAGCAATGACAGTCGCAAAATTCATAAAAACCCGAAATGGGTCTGTCATTTTAAAAGCATTCATCGGTAAATCCTGTGCCATTGGCGCAGCTTGTAAATATGTGATTAACGGTGTTGCTAAAAAAAAGCCGGCGATGAATGCAACGGCAAATGAAACGAATAGGATAATAATCCTTTTTCTCATTTCAACTATGTGATCCATAACCGACATTTCTTTGTTATCCATTTAACAAACCCTCTTTACATTAAGCATCTTCACGAGTTGTTGTTTTCTTTTTCGTATCTGTATCATCGTCATCAGCTAGTCCTCTTGTAGCTGCTTTAAATTCGCGTAATGTATTTCCTGCTGCTTTACCTAATTCAGGTAACTTCTTTGGTCCAAAAATAAGTAAAGCTACAATAGCGATTAATATAAGACTTCCGGCAGATAAAGGCATCATAATTGATGCACCTCCTTATAATGTGTGTAAGCTTTTAAAACCCTGTCTAACCCTAAATAGGATAGTGTTTCAAGAAATATACTAGTGCCTGTAGTTCAACAGATAAATCTATATGATGTACTCGAACAGTTTCTGGTACGGTCAACCTTGCTGGTGTAAAATTTAATATACCCTTGATTCCAGCTTCTATTAATTCATCCGCTATCCCTTGAGCGGCAGATGCTGGGACCGTTAATATAGCTACAGTAACATCGTCAGGTAATGTTTCCTTTAACGTTGCATACTCATGAATCGTCACGCCACCAACCTCTTGGCCGATTTTTTCTTCGACGACATCAAATGCCATAACAATTTGCGTATTGTTGTTTTTAGAGAAATTATAATGTAAAAATGCTGTACCTAAATTACCTACTCCGACTAAAACGACCTTCGTTAATTCATCTTGATCAAGAGTTTTTCGAAAAAAAGATAACAGGTAACTAACATTATATCCATATCCCTTCTTTCCTAATGCTCCAAAATATGAAAAATCTCTTCGAATCGTAGCTGAATCTACCTTTACCGCTTCACTTAATTCTGTTGAAGAAACTCTTTGCTTTCCAGAGGTCTGCAAATTCTCAAGGAACCGATAGTATAAAGGTAAGCGCTTTGCTGTCGCTTGAGGTATCTTTGTATGATCTGATTTCATAAGCAGTCCCCCTAAACTCATTATAGACTATCCAATATCTACTCTAAAACAAGATTATGGAAACATTCCTATTGTACCTCATTTTTTATAGAATGTAACCATAATCCAATAACTGTTCAATAAGTTGTTGAATACTAGTAAATAAGCTACACTGAATAGAGGAGAAAATCAATACTATTGTGGCTTTTCTTCTCTAAAGTTTTAATATTGGAAGTGATAACCATGATTATTTTACAATGCGTCAACCTATCAAAATCATTTGGTGTTGAACCAATTTTAACAAATATAAAGCTAGAAGTACAAACAGGAGAAAGAGTCGCACTAGTTGGTCGAAACGGAGCGGGAAAATCAACTCTTCTTAAAATCATTTCGGGACAGCTTTCACATGATTCAGGTGAGGTCATTAAACCTAAAGATATTGAATTTGGCTATTTAGCTCAAAACACCGGTCTAGAATCTTCCCTTACCATTTGGGAGGAAATGTTAGCCGTCTTTCATGACTTAATTCTAATGGAAAAGAAATTAAGGAAAATGGAAGAAGAAATGGCCAATCCGATCCTTCAAAATGACGAGATTAGCTACCAAAAGCTACTTCAAGAATATGATGAGCTCCAAATTACCTTTAAGGATCAAGGGGGCTATCAATACGAAGCTGATATTCGCAGCGTTCTTTCAGGATTAAAATTTTCGACCGATCGCTTCGAGACGCCGATTTCTACCTTGAGCGGTGGTCAAAAAACTAGATTAGCGCTAGGAAAGTTATTATTAACAAAACCTGATCTCTTAATTCTGGACGAACCAACCAACCATTTAGACATTGACACATTAACATGGCTAGAGCAATATTTATCGAATTATCCTGGGGCGATTTTAATCGTTTCTCATGACCGCTATTTCTTAGATAAAATTGTGAATCAGGTTGTAGAAATTTCTAGAACGAAGTCGACTAAATTCAAGGGTAATTATAGCGATTATTTAAATGAAAAAGCTAAAAGATATGAGTTAGAGCTTAAACAATTTGAAAAGCAGCAAGAACAAATTGCTAAGTTAGAAGATTTCGTTCAAAAGAATATCGCTCGAGCCTCGACGACGAAAAGAGCTCAGAGCAGGAGAAAGCAATTAGAACGAATGGATCGAATCGATCGTCCTGCTGGTATGGAAAAGTCAGCCCATTTTTCTTTTCAAATTGAGCGCCAAACTGGTAATGAAGTGCTACGTATTTCTGATTTAGATGTGCAATACACAAATTCTCCTTCTATATTTAAACAACTAAGCTTTGATGTAAATAAAGAGGAGAGTGTTGCGATAGTAGGTCCAAACGGCGCAGGTAAATCTACTCTATTAAAAGCAATGACCAAACAAATCCCTATTCAAAACGGCTCCATTCACTTTGGAAGCAATGTCAAGATTGGTTATTATGATCAAGAGCAAGCTAAATTACAATCGAATAAACAAGTATTACATGAATTATGGGATGACTTCTCTCTTTCACCAGAAAAAGATGTACGGACCGTATTAGGCAATTTTTTATTCAGTGGAGATGATGTATTAAAGCCTGTCTCTAGTCTTAGTGGTGGCGAAAAGGCAAGGCTTGCGTTAGCTAAATTAATGATGCAAAAAGCCAATGTTTTAATATTAGATGAACCTACCAACCATCTTGATTTAGATGCAAAGGAAGTATTAGAGGCTGCTTTAATTGATTACCCTGGAACGATTATTTTTGTTTCACATGACCGATATTTCTTGAATCGAATGGCAAGTAGGGTAGTAGAATTACACGACGGCAAACTAACCAATTACTTAGGGGATTACGATTATTATGTAGAGAAAAAAGCTGAGAATCTAGAGCGAATAAGAATGACACAGGAACAGTCTCAGCCTATTCAAACTAATAAAGATAAAACGAGCTTCAATCGTGATAAAGAAGCAAAAAAGTTAGAACGTCAGCGTACTAGAAGAATTGAAGAAATAGAAAACACCGTCAGTACTCTAGAAACTCAAATTGAAAATTACGAACAATCTTTATGCGATCCCGACATTTATAGTAATCATCAAGAGGCACTCGAGCTTCAAAATAAAATTGACCAAGCCAATGTTGAAATCGAACAACTATTAGAAGAATGGGAAGAATTATCACAATCTACGTAAGCTTCTATAAAAACTTGAGAAGGGAGATAACCAAGGACTGCTTAGTTATCTCCTCATTTTTAGTGTGCTTGTTGAGTCGATTTTTCCTTTTTTGTAATAGTAGGAGAAAATTGAGTTTCATGAGCCGTTAGTATCCAATAGCAATAGGTAATAACAATACAAAACATCGAGGTTGCGGCAGCGACGACTCCTGAATCATTCAATAATAATAATGCAACGGATGCAATAACACCGATTTGCAAATACAACCTTTTAGAAAATTCCATCATTCTATTTCTTTTTGTCCAAATTAAAAGCAAAACAACAAGATAACTTGATACAAATAATTGCGTCCAATTTGAATGGCGAAAGAGCTTATAATTCATTTCTAGCTTTCTGAAGATGATATTTTTTATATAAAGAAGATCTCCGCTAGTTAACCTTTCAAAAGCCAGGCCAATATGACTTTTTACTCCAATTAATTGTAGACCATACAATAAAATTAAACCCGTAAATAAACCAAAAGTACCTATGATCCAAAGCGTGGAAGTCTTCGTTTTAAATCCTAACAATAAAAGAATAGCAACAGTGTAGGCAATAGCTGCTGACAATGTTGCACCAGCATTTGTACCTAAAGATTGGGATGCAAGGATTACCATTTGAACAAGCAAAATAGAGGCTACAATAAACACCTTCCAATTCCTTTTATGAAAAAATGGAACGAGCATTGTTAATGCTGAACTTATATAAATTCCAGCATATTCATTCCCTATTCCATAATACCTCGCACCAATAATCGGATCATAGCCTAAATAAGACCTTTGTATGAGGCTTTCCCCAAGTGTAAGATCGATCGTTATCGCAATAAATAGGCAACTAGTAATAAAACTGACGGGCGAGTGTATAAATCGATAGCAAAGATATCCCGTAAGTAAAGAACAGAGTAACATAACCATTAAAAAAGAAATTTGATTTAATAAAGTATTAATCGGTGCTAGCAGTAGGAAAAATAAAGGAGAGCTTAAAGCAGTCAATAATGTCACTTTTAAGATTTTTATACCAAAATTGTTTTCTCGTAAAAAAAAGATCATTAAACCAGATGATAATAATAAAATAGCTAAGCATGAAATGTAGATAGATAATACGCTTGCTCTCGTCTTATAAATATGTACGATTTCATCGACCTCTTCAAACAAAGGCTGTTTATTCACATCTCCTGATTTTTCTACGATAATAGGATGTCCAATATATTCATCCGTTTTTTGCAAACCGAAACCATTCAGTATGGTTGGTACAACATCAACATTCGCGACTAAATAAGACTGTCTAGTTGTAAGGCTTGTTAGAGAGCCTCCATCCTGATCAAATGTAAAAATAGGGGCTAACTGTTGTTTATTTTTTAATGAATCTTGGTTCATGATAGGAGATATAAGCCACACAGGCTCGTCTTCTCCATTCAAGACTAGCTCGTTTATAAATGATTCTAAATGGAAAAGGGCTTCTTCTTTTATACTCTGATAAAAAACGGGCTCCATTTCTCCCTTCAACCGGTCTAATCGATATAAATCTCCCCATTCAACAGCGACAAAAGTAGAAGAATGCTGTCCAACAAACGTATTAATTTGATTTAATAAATAGTCGGAATCCATTTCGATACCATAAGGAACCCGAGGATTAGAACGTACTGTTTCCTTCAATTCTCCTAATGTCTGACCTTGTTTATCGATTGTTAGAAGCGAAGCAAAACGTACCCTCTCCTCACCAACATCACTATTACCCAAAACAAGTCTTTTAACTCCCGCATTCTTTAAGCTTTCACCTAAACTACCTATTTGGGCATCATGATAATTATTTGTATTTTCTTCCTTTAGTTTATGTAAAAAAGGATGAACAATAGGACTCTCGCTCGATAAGCCTGTTAATTGGTGCATATAATCGACACTGTTAACATCATCAATGATTTCTTCTTTTTCATATGCATTCCATTGAGGAATTCCACGTGATTTAGTTCCTGTGCTAATAGATAAAAGATTAGGTAAATATTGATAAGCTCCATCCGGCCTTACATTCATTGCTCCCAAAGCTGACTCTTCCCATAAAACGTCATAGCGACCATGTTCCACAAGCCATTTAGCATCATCAAAGGATAATCCAGGTGCAATAACAATTTTCATATGTTCTTTAGTGGAGGAGTCGATATTTTCCTCAGCAACTGCTAATTGTGAATAACATAGCACTAAAAAGACGATCAGACTTAAAACTTTTAGGATTTTTGTAAACATACGTTCTACCTTTCAATATTTTCTGACATATCCACAATATCCACAGGTTTATACACAGGTTAAATCCATTTATATCAATACTTTCACAGTTTTTTATTATTCCATACACATTTATCCACAGAAAAAAATAACCACAGGAAAATGTAGATAATGAAAGGGCTCATTATAGTTTATCCACAATATCCACAGAGATGTTAACAATATTTGTACACAGAAAGAATTCTTATATAGTATGGTTGTTTACAGAAAAACTTATGACTAAATTTCTCTACAAACTAAATTGTTTTGATCGTAAAACTCTTTTTACCCACTTTATTATAGAAGACATAGGTTAAATAAACGTTTAATTAATCACTTTCAACCCAAAAATTGGGGAAATACTCATGAATCAATGACTTATAACAAGAAAGATAACCGGCTGTTCGCTCCCCAAGACACTACACCTCCGTGTCTTGTGTCCGCTAGCTTACGTCTTTCATAGGGATTTATCCGTTCAAAAAACCCTCCTTTTTTCAAAAAAGGAGGGTTCCTAATTCATTATTGATGTTTGTTACCATTACACATTTTTTCCTATATTCTCTAATGTGATGTTTTAAATGAGGTTTTGTGCCAGCCCCATTTGTAAATAGTCTCAGCCATCAATGACATCATTTCAAATTTTTCTACAAGTTCTATCTAAAATCAACTACGATAACCTTTTATTTTTTATGGATTGTTCTTCTAAGTCTAAGCCTGGATTTCCATTTAGCGCAAAATCAGAGAACTGACCCTGCTGATATTTAATACTTGCCGCCGCTCCAATCATCGCAGCATTATCTGTGCATAAATGAAGTGGAGGAATAATGAGCTCGACCTTGCTATTTTTAAATTGCATTTCTAACGCACTCCGTAACCCTTTATTAGCCGCTACTCCTCCGGCTAATAAAAGCTGCTTTATAGGGTAAGCCTCTGTGGCTTTTCTTGTTTTTGTTACGAGAACATCAATGACACTTTCCTGAAAGCCTCTCGCAACGCTTTCGTGATTCACTTCATTTCCTTTTTGCTTTTCATTATGAACTACATTGATGACCGCTGATTTTAAACCGCTAAAGCTAAAATCAAACGAATTTTCCTCTAACCAAGCTCGAGGTAAATCGATCGATTCTGTTGCCATCGAAGCTAGCCGATCAATATGAGGGCCTCCTGGATAAGGTAATCCTAATGTTCTAGCTACTTTATCATAAGCCTCACCAACAGCATCATCTCTTGTTTCACCAATAATCTCAAATTGCCCCTGCGTTTCCATATATACAAGCTCAGTATGGCCACCTGAAACAACTAATGCAAGTAACGGGAATTTCAACTCAGTCACTAATTGATTGGCATAAATATGCCCGGCAATATGATGAACCCCGATTAAAGGAAGCTGATGAGCAAAAGCGATAGCCTTAGCAGCATGAACTCCTACTAAAAGAGCCCCAACTAGACCTGGGCCTTCCGTAACAGCGATTGCAGATAAATCTTTCCACCCTACCTTTGCTTCTTTAAGTGCTTCCTCTATAATTAAAGTCATTTGTTCTACATGATGTCTTGATGCAATTTCGGGAACAACTCCTCCAAATCGCTTATGACTTTCAATTTGAGAAGAAACAATGTTACTTAATATATGATTTCCATCTTGAATAACAGCCGCCGAAGTTTCGTCACAGCTTGTCTCTATAGCTAATATAATCTCTGATTTATTCTTCATAAATTCACCCACATTACTAAGGCATCCTCCAAATTATCTGAGTAATAATTTTTTCGAATCCCTCCATCTTGAAAGCCTAATTTTCGATATAAATTTTGGGCAACAGTATTGGACACTCTAACCTCCAATGAGATTTTTTTCGCACCCATTAATTTGGCAAAGTGAAGAGCATAAGTAAGCAGCTCTTCTCCTCTGTTTTGTCCTCTATAATTGGCATGTACAGCAATATTCGTAATTTGCGCTTCATCTGCAATGACCCAAAGTCCACAATAACCAATAATAGCCTGCTCTAACTCGTACACTAAATAGTGTGCAAAACGATTCACCTTTAATTCTTGTTCAAAAAGCTCAGGTTTCCATGGATTTGCAAAAGCACTTTTTTCAACTTTCATTACTTCCTCAAGGTCAGTTATTGTCATTAAACGCACATGAGATTTTCCTTGCTCAATCATTTCTTTTCTCCTCTTGAGCCTCTCTCCATTTTGCTTCTGCTTCAGCTAAACGCAAATATTGTGGAGTGACCTGATGAACATCATGAACAGGACTTTTAAGCATTCCCAAGTGAGCGAGCTCTGCCGGTCTCGGTAACCTCATAGTAGCAGGTGCGAATAGCGCCAATTCGCCTAGCTGATTTTTTATTTCATCTTGGTGAATCGTTAAATCCTTACCGGTAAATAAAACCGGTTCGTTTTTTTCTTTAAGATATTGGAGCCAATCTTGCAAAAGAGTTAGCTGGTCTTTCTCCTGTGACACTAACTCTTTTGAATCTCTTTTATATAAGCCTGTAAAAATTTGTCCTCTCCTTGCATCAATAATAGGACATATGAAGCCATTATAATAGTTTATGACCTGTGCCGTATTTTCCAAGGAAGAAACAGTAATAAGCGGAATTCCTAAAGACCAAGCTAAGGTTTTGGCAGTAGTCACACCAATTCGAACTCCTGTATAAGAACCAGGACCATTCGCTACGATGATGTGAGTTAACTCTTTCGGCTCCACCTTTAAATCTTCTAATAGAGCTGATATGGCTGGCATCAATCGAAGAGCGTGATTTTTTTTACTATTAGTAATGATTTCCCCTAGCACTTCATTTTCATCAATAAGAGCAACTCCAAGGACGAAGGATGATGTATCAATCGCTAATACTTTATGCATTATAAATCTCCTCACATATTTGTTCTAATTGTGATCCTATAGGAGAAAGGATAATATTTCGGGTTGTATCTCCCGTTCGAAAAATCTCAATGTCTAATCGTTCCTTTGGTAGCTGAGGTCTAATTTTACTTGCCCATTCTACAACAGTCACCCCTTGACCATAGAAATAATCCTCTAAGCCTATTTCTTCAAATTGGTCATCTAGACGATAAACATCCATATGGTACAAAGGAAGCCTACCTGAGTATTCTTTTATAATCGTAAAGGTTGGACTGTTTACAACTCTTTTAACACCTAGACCTTTGGCGATTCCTTTAGTAAAATGAGTTTTTCCTGCACCTAAATCACCTTCTAGGGTTAGAACAGCGCCCGGGAATAATTGTTTGGCTATTTTTTCTGCCCATTGCATCGTTTCTTCTGGAGAATGAGTTTCTATTGTTTTTGTTTTCAAATCGATCACCTATTTAAAGAAATGATTATATCCTCTTTTTTCAAGCTTTTCTCGTTTGCTATCACTAGTAAGCTCAACGCCTACCGGACCATCTTGTACGGTTCCTATTCTTGTTACATGAATATTTTCATTTTGAAAAAGCGGTTGTACCTTCTTAAATACTTGCTCTGAACAGCTTCCTATTAACTGAAAGTCTTCTCCACCAAATAAAGCCCACTTTAATGCTTGTGTTTTATCTACGGCTATTTTCAAAGAATCTAAAGGAATTTGACTTTCATCTAATAATATCGATACTTGACTCGCTTCCGCAAGCTCATTTGCTTCACTTGCAAGTCCATCACTTATATCGTTTAAAGCAAAGCGCTCTCCTAAATTTGCTAGAATTTGCCCGGCTTTTATTTGTGGCTCTGGTTCTTGATGAGCCAAAACCCAAACCTGTTCGTCTTTAGTAAATGGACCATTTATTCCTTTTTCGTTTAATACATGTAAACCAGCTGCAGAGTGGCCAACCTCTCCTGTTAGAAAAACAACATCACCGTGTTGAGCATGACTCCTTAATAGCTGTGTATCCGAGTAAACTTCTCCTATTGCTGTAACGGATATGACTAAAGATTCATTAGAAGAAACGGTATCTCCACCAATTAAATCCATATCGTATTTATCGGCTAAATCGTTCATACCTGCATAAATCTGTTCCAGCTCTTGTTCATTCCATTTATCTGATATAGCTATGGACACTAAAAAGAATTTTGGAGTGGCACCCATCGCTGCTAAGTCACTAATATTGATAGCTAATGCCTTTCTTCCTATCTGATAGGAAGTTAACGTATTCTTTCGAAAATGAATACCTTCTACCATTGTGTCCACACATACAACTTGGTTTTTTAGCACAGTAGGGGAATAGATAGCCGCATCATCGCCAATTCCTACTATTAGATTAGCTTGTCTTTTTATTTTTGGAGTAATTTTATCTATAAATTCAAATTCATCCTTCATTCTTTTTCCTCGTTTCCAAATTATAGAGTTCATTATTTCTGAGGGAGCTTGAATATACTTATCATACATTCTTTATGTGGAAATTCCTAATAAGCTAGAGATTATATAAAAAAACCGAAACAATAAGTCTGTTTCGGTTTCAATGGTATTGCGGGGGGCGGATTTGAACCACCGACCTTCGGGTTATGAGCCCGACGAGCTACCAGACTGCTCCACCCCGCGACGTTATAAAGTTACTGATGATGTTTTTTTCTATGAAGAGACATCTTCCTCTTCTCGGCTTGCTTCGTTGCTTGTGCGTCGATGTTACTCGGAGCTTAATCATGTTGATTTTGCTCGTTGCTCCACCCCGCGACGTTATAAATTTAAAAATATAAACCAAAGAATTTATGCCTGGCAACGTCCTACTCTCACAGGGGCAAGGCCCCAACTACCATCGGCGCAAAAGAGCTTAACGGCCGTGTTCGGCATGGGAACGGGTGTGACCTCTTCGCTATCGCCACCAGACTGTTTCTCTGACACAAGTAATATCATACCACGATAAATATCATTTGGCAAGTTTTTTTTCGAAAAATATCAACTTAATTTTTTCATAATAAAAAACTGTTTTTGCATATATTATTAAAGGTATAGAATATACAAATGTGGAACTTACTTTATTGTAAACATCTAAGTGAATGGGGTGTCAAAAAATGCTTCTACAAGAATTTGTTATTAAAATCAGTCTTTCTCTATTATTAGGATTAGCTATCGGCATCGACCGACAGATGAAGCATAAACCTCTTGGTTTAAAAACAAGTATGGTGATTTGTATTGCTAGCTGTCTTGTAACCATTGTCTCAATTGAATCCTTCTATAAATTTGCTCCAGACGGTATATCGACAAATATGGACCCTATGCGATTAGCTGCTCAAATTGTAAGTGGTGTTGGTTTTCTGGGTGCAGGGGTTATTTTACGCCGGAATAATGATGTAATATCAGGTCTTACTACAGCTGCTATGATATGGGCTGCTTCTGGTCTAGGAATAGCTATCGGTGCAGGTTTTTATCTTGAATCCTTTTATACTGTTCTTCTTATCTTAATTGCTATTAATTTCATCCCAGTACTATTAAAGGTAATTGGCCCTTCCACTTTAAAACAAGATGATGTCGCATTAAGAATTGTGATGGAGCCTAATTTAAATATGACTGAATTAATAGAGGCCATTGAGCTTAAAGGAGAATTAAAAGCAGATAGCGATAGCAAAGAGCTTTTGAAAAAGCGTAAGAAGAAAAAGAAAGAAATTGCTATTCGCTCGGTAAAAGTAAAAGATCTTGACGATGGTAATCAACTTATTGACTTAAAAATTTCAGTACCAAGTAAAATGTACATTACTGAGCTATACTATATTACTAAAAAAATAAACTATGTAAAATCCGTAAATGTAGAGAAGCTCTAATATTTACGCTCTGAGTGAAATCGGTTCGTAATAATGAAAATCAAACAATCATTCTCTAATAAGGATGATTGTTTGATGCAATTCTTTTTACCCTATCATCTATCTTTCATCGTTTTTTCAAATTCATTTAATTTCTCCACTACTTGAAAGAGCTTCTCCGTAACTTCCTCTTTCTTCTTACATTCCTTATCAGCTTCTAAGTTATAAGCAATCATTAGTAACTCATAACGAATCGTAGCAACCCCGATTTTAGTATATAACGAAAACATAAAGCATATTTTCCTCCTTTTCTAAATAAGAAATCTTATATTTCTATTTTAGCAATAATATGAGCGCACAACAATTTATTTTGCTTTTTTAGCAATAATTCATTTGCCTGATGGATATAATGCTAGGATGGTGCTATATAAGGAGGAGGTTTCCATGAACATAGGAGAGAGAGTAAAACATCTAAGAGAAGAGCGTGGATGGTCTCAAAAAGAGCTTGCTCAAAAAATGAAAATAAACAATAGTGTTTTAAATAGAATTGAAAACAACAAACGCGTACTTACCGATTCAGAAATTATTATACTAGCAAAATTATTTCAAATTTCTACCGATGACTTACTAGGATTAGAACCCAAACAAAGAATAAAAGAAGAAAACAAGCTTTATGATATTACTATTAATAAAGAAGAGCTTCATCTTCTAAAAGACTATTTAGACTTTATTAGGTATAAGAAGAAAAATTAATTAATGCTTAATCATTTCATTCGATTTGTCTTTCTTCTAATCCCCCTTTAGTTTATATTGATTTATATTCCTCATTATCAGTATTCTCACATAGTAACATCATTTCTTGCATTCTTTTCCCATATTCTAATTTTTGTTAATCCGTTACATATAAAACGGATTTATTTCTTCCCTATCTATTACTTTTCTCAATACTTACTAAAGCTTTTCCTAGTTATGAGAAATTTATATAATAATACTAGTGTTAACCCTTGTAAATAATATACATTTTTCTGCTAATTGAATATAATAAAAATAATAGTGAATTCTTTTTTATAGACCGATATTTGAAAAGGGGCGTGTTGAAGTATAAGTTATAGATAATTACATACCGTTTTATTAAGGTTTTTTAATTGACTAACATACAGGGGATGGAATGACTCAGTGTATTCAACTTATAATTTATTATTTATCGGATTAATTATTCTTCTCATATATATAATTGTAGATGTAATTAAAAATAAAACGGATAATTTGTTTAGAAGATTAATATTTTATAGTTTTATTTTTTACCTATTGTGTATAGCTCAGCTAACGACTGGTGGTATAGCATTCCCTCCACAAAATGATTATGGGCAAATCATACAATTAATACCCTTTTATTTTATTATCGATTGGTTAAGGATTTATGATTATAATGGTTTTGACTGGTTTTTCTGGAATTCAGTCAAATTATCATTTTATAATTTAATTATGCTAGCACCATTAGGCGTCTATTTATCTATTTTATTTCAACATACAAAAATATCTAAAGTGTTTTTGATTGTTTTTCTCATTAGTCTGACTATTGAAATATCCCAACTTATATTAGGATACTTTGGCTTTGTACTTGGACGTGGTACTAACGTGGATGATTTAATTTTAAATACTTTAGGTGGGGTAATTGGGTTTATACTCATGCAATTTTTAAAAAGACTGTACGATAATAAATTTAAAAATAATCACTAATACTTATAAACTGGCATTAAAACTGTGCATCAAAATGATAAAAAAGAAAGATTATTTTAAAAGAGTAGATGGTTTACTATTTTTGACCTCTACTCTTTTTAGTTTATAGACTAGTAATGTCCATTTACTGATTTACGTGTTCTCTAGAAAAGAATCTTCTCACGGTTGGTTTTGTTTTATTTATACCCGTCCTTGTTGAACCTTCGGTTCAACTATACAAAAAAGCACAACCTCTAAAGGTTGTGCTTTTATCGCCTGGCAACGTCCTACTCTTGCAGGGGGAAGCCCCCAACTA
>NZ_LTAO01000009.1 GCF_001590785.1 Alkalihalobacillus trypoxylicola | reverse complement strand
TCCCATAGAAAAAACACCTCCAAGTATTCTTTAGGTTAACAATAACCGATTTCTACTTAAAGGTGTTTTATATTTGTCTCACTTTTTGGGGTCAGCCCAAGTTCTCTTTACTCAGCTTTTTTCTATTCATAAGATCGTCTTTTCAATAGTTGGAGCTCACGCTCTTCAATAACTTCTGTTCGATCTCGGAGAAAATGCTTATGAACAATAAATGAGTTATGAGAAGCACCCTCTTTTTCCCAAGGGATTTGTAATACTTCTCGTCTTTCTTCAATCAATAATAGTAAATCATGCTGCAATATTGGAAGAGAAAAAGGAGAAAATGGAGTGTTCGTATTTGTTTGTATATGAGTCATTCTTTGATTGATTAAGGACAGTAATAAATTTGGATCGATGGCTAAGCTTTCTATAGTAGCTTGTTGCTTTTCAAACAAAAAAGCAGAGCGCTTGAGCATCTTTAGAGCACCGTTTGTATTATCACGTCTTTCATGATATAAACCAACAGCTAACTGAATAAAAGCGACCCAAATCGTTTCTCTTTTTTCGGCAGGACTTTTTTTCCAATACTCTTCTAATACTTCATGACATTCAAAATAATCAAAATTGACATGAAAATAAACAAGATAATCGATATAAGCTTTAGGATACATTAAAATCATCCTTCAAAATTAAACTAAAAGACATATTATAATTGTATCATCTATGCATAGAAGTGAAAAGGGAATTCTATAAATGGTCATTACGCCTAGTGGGGATGTATGTTATAATTTTGGAGTGTCATATAGAATAGGAAGTGCTAGTGATGATAGGATGAGCTCATACCAGGTAAAATTAGACCGATTTGAGGGACCATTAGATTTACTTTTGCATTTAATTAATCAAGCAGAAGTCGATATTTATGATATACCCGTTTCGCAAATAACTGAACAATATTTGTCTTATATACATACGATGCAAGAAATACAATTAGATATAGCGAGTGAGTACCTAGTAATGGCAGCCACTTTATTAGCCATTAAATCTAAAATGCTTTTGCCAAATCCTTCAGTGGAAATGGAGGAAGAGTTCTTAGATTATGAAGATGATGATCCTAGAGATGAATTAGTCTCAAGACTTGTTGAATACCGCAAGTATAAAGAGGCTGCTCAAGAATTAAAAGAGAAAGAAGAACAACGAAGCTTTATACATACAAGGGCAGCAGAGGATTTAGATCAATATATTTCTCATGACGAAAAAAGAGATGCATCTATCCAAGGTGTTTCTTTATTTGATATGCTATCAGCCTACCAAAAAATGCTTAGACGAAAATCTTTAAAAATACCTCAAACTAGAACGGTGCGCAGTCAGGAGTATTCGATTGAGGATCGAATGAATCAAGTGATTGATGTGTTGTCACAAAGAAATGGTACTTGCCGTTTTGAGGAATTGTTTGAGGTAGCCGAAAAACCTCAAATTGTGGTTACGTTTTTAGCTATTCTAGAGCTGATGAAAACAAGAGCGATTATTTGTACACAATCACATAATTTTGCTGATATATTGATTTGCCAAATGGAAGAGGAGAAGTCTGATGGATAAGGATGAATTAATGGGCGTCATTGAAGGGCTATTGTTTGTTGCAGGTGATAATGGATTATCTAATAAGCAATTAGAGGAAATTATTGCAGCGCCAATTGAAGACATTAATGATGCAATCGAAAAATTGAAAATCGAATATAAAAAAAGTAGAAGAGGTCTTCAATTAATTGACATAGCTGATACACTTCGCTTGGCGACAAAGGTTGAGCATTTAGGCTATGTGAAAGCTTTAGCCATATCTCCCATTCATTCTGGTTTATCTCAGGCTGCTTTAGAAACATTAGCGATTGTCGCATATAAACAGCCCATTACAAGAATTGAAATTGAAGAAATACGTGGGGTAAAATCAGAAAAAGCCCTACAGTCTTTGGCAAATAAACTACTCATTAAAGAAAATGGGCGAGCAAAAGGGACGGGCCGGCCAATATTATATGGAACGACTCCGCAATTTTTAGACCATTTTGGTTTAAATGATATCGCTGAATTACCAGCTTTGCCGGATCAAGTAGAAGAATTTTATGAAGAAGAAGAAGCTGATTTATTTCTGAATAACTTAGAATTAGAAGAGTTGGAATCGAATTGATTCCAACTCTTTTTCACATCTAGGTATGAACCTACATAGGTTAAAAAGTAGTGGATTAAAAAAGGAGTGTTTGAATGTCAGCTTATTATGATGAGATGAAACATTGGGTATCCCAGATGAGTTCACTGAGCCTTGATTCTCACCGCTCAAACCGATCAGAAGAAATCATGCAACATTATCAGGAAAGCTTAAAAAATTTAGAGAATGCATTGGATAAAGAAGAAGATGAAGTCACTTTAAATCAGCTCGCACATATATGTTTTCGAGCTTACCAAAATTGGATGGAAAAGGGCAGTGAACGAGTACCGATTGGTGGTCATGTTTTACCGCCACTTCCGTATAGCTATGATGCACTTGAACCCATTATAGCGGAAGAAATTATGTATTTACATCATGATAAACATCATCAGAGCTATGTGGATGGTTTAAACAAAGCAGAGCTCGCTTTACAACAAGCTCGTGAGAATTCAGACTATTCGCTTGTTAAGCATTGGGAGCGTGAATTAGCTTTTCATGGAGCCGGTCATTATTTGCATTCACTATTTTGGGAGATTATGACCCCTTCTGGAGGTGGCCAACCAGTCGGAAGGTTAGCAAGGCAAATTAATGAGGATTTTGGTAGCTTTGAGCAGATGAAAAATCACTTTACAGAAGCCGCCAATCAAGTAGAAGGAGGAGGCTGGGCGATGCTTGTCTGGTCACCACGTTCAAAAAGGCTTGAAATTTTACAAGCAGAAAAGCATCAAAATTTATCACAGCAGGATATGATTCCTTTATTAGTACTAGATGTATGGGAACATGCTTATTATTTGCAATACAAAAATGAAAAAAAGAAATATATAGAAAATTGGTGGAATATTGTGAATTGGAGAGCGGTATCAGACCGATTTGATATTGCAGAGCAAGTCGTTTGGAAAACTTATTAACCTCTTATTGGATAAAAAACTAACTCAACAGTTACAAGCTAGTTGAGTTAGTTTTGCATGAGGTAAGTAAATCAAAATAAAATTTTATAAGATCGGAGAGAGCAACCTAGAAATCGATTCTTTAAAACGAATCCATTTTGATCGATTCTCATATCGTTCTGCGGTCAATTCGTAGGAGAGCTTCATATCATCCTCAAACATTTGAGCAAGTAATTCTGACGTATTTAAATCATACATAAAAGCTGTAACCTCAAAATTTAATTTAAAGCTTCTCATATCAATGTTTGCCGTCCCTACTGCATTGATACTTCTATCTATAATAATCGTTTTAGCATGTATAAAACCGTTATCATAGATATACACTTTTGCTCCAGATTTTAATAGTTCTCCAACATAAGAGTAGGTTGCCCAGTAAACAAATGGATGGTCAGGTTTATTAGGAATCATTACTTTTACATCGACACCAGATAGGGCAGCCACTCTTATAACGTCTAGCAGTGTTTGGTCTGGAATAAAATAAGGAGTTTGTATAAGAATACTTTCTTTAGCTTGGGCAATAAGCTTAATATAACCATTTTTTATTTGTTCCCATTCGGAATCTGGACCACTAGAGACAATTTGTAAAGCGGTACTGCCATTATGACCATCGAGTTCAGGGAAGTATCTCTCTTCATATTCGATGACTTGCTTTTTGGCTGCTTGATTCCAATCAAGAATAAACCTTGTTTGAATGGCGTGCACTGATTGACCTAAAACGCGAAGGTGAGTATCTCGCCAATAGCCAAATTTCGCTTTTTTACCGAGATATTCATTACCAACATTGAAGCCCCCGATATATCCAATTTTTCCATCGATATTTATTAGCTTTCGATGGTTTCGATAATTTAAACGCAAATTGATGATAGTAAATTTGGAAGGGAAAAACACAGCCACTTCTCCACCGGCTTTTTCAAATTTAGCTAAGTGCTTCTTTCGTAATTTCCTTGAGCCTAAATCATCATATAATAGCCTAACTGTTACTCCCTCTGCAGCTTTTTTTGTTAATAATTCAATAAACTTCCTTCCTAGTTCATCATGTTTAAAAATATAGTATTGCACATGAATGGAGGATTTTGCATTTTCAATATCTCGAAAAAGCGTTTCAAATTTTTCTTTTCCATCAATGAATATATCAATATGATTATGCTCTGTAAGTAGGGCATCATTATTCATCAAATGCATGTAAATTAAATCGCGGTGATTTTCTACCATATCGTTTTTAAACGTGAAGTCGGGGTCTAATAATTTTTCCTTTTGTTCTTGTATGGCTTTTTCAAGGCCAATCCTTTTAATGCCGTCCCAGTAGAACAGTCTTTCTCTCGTTAAGTTTTGCCCTAATAACAAATAAATTAGAAATCCCAAAAAGGGGATGAAGTACAGAACAAGTAACCAGGCCCATGTTGCGGCAGGGTCTTTTCTTTCAATAAATATTAATAGAGATGCGAAAAAGAAATTTGTTACGAACAATATCGTGACAGAAGTTGAAATAATATCCATACTTACCTACCTATCTTTAATTCTGACATAAAGGTTCATTATTTATTTTATATGCTTGTATAATGAATTCCATGATGATTGAAATGAGATGAGTGATTGGAATTTATTTTCTAATTTGTGTAAATCCTGTTTATATTCCACTCTATCTAATCATAACCGATAGTGAAGATGGATGAAATTATTTTATATCGAAAGCATTAATAAATTTTGTTTTTAAAAAGTCTGTATTTCAAATCCTTCATTTTCCGTCCATTCGGCATATAACACCGCTTTGATTCCCGCTATACCTCGCTGATGTAATTCATCCGTTAGCCATTCTTCTTTTTTTTCTAAAAAATCAAGACTCTCAGAAATAATCTCTCCATCCATTACTAAAACGATTGGTAAAGCAACTGATTTAGAAGGAAGCTTAATATCTTTATTTTTAGGCGAATCATAGGAGTATTTTTTCATTACACTTACGGTCCCGTTCGTCTCTAAAATACCGTTTTGTACTTCGCGAATCGAAAAAACATCTTTCTCTCTTAAAAGATGTTGTAGCTGGTTAAGATCCAGTTTATTTTTCTTTAATTCTTCATATTGAATTTTTCCGTTAGAAATGATTAGAGAAGGCTTTCCTTCTAAAATCGATCTTGATTCTCTAATCTTTTGTGTAATCATCTCAATCACAAAAATTAATGCACCCCAAAAGAAAATCGCATATAAAACATAATGTAACCCAATTTCAGGATCATAAATAGCATTCCCTACAAGCTCACCTAGAACTAAAGCGGAAATAAAATCAAAAGGAGTTAATTGAGTAATTTGATTTTTCCCTAAAAATTTAGTTAATACAAGTAAGGCAAAAAATCCAACAAATAATTCTATAGTTAATGAAAAAAAGCTGTTTGCCATGAACATTACTCCTTTTTACAACGATTCCTATGTGTTCGATCTTATTATTTTATATTAGTGTGTCGTAAATAGAGAATTTTATGGTGGAAGAAAATTCAATTAACTAGTCAATTAAAGAATAGGCTAATTCTTTTTTGTAAAAAATTGTAACTAATAGTTTTTTATTAAACATTAAATATTAATAAGGACTTCGAATGAAAAAGGAGGAAAGAGAATGACCGTCGGATCGAAAATAAAACAAACTATTGCAGGACTAAAAAGTGCACAGGCAAGCTTAGAAACCTTTGCATTGGAAACAGAAAATCAACAGGCAAAGCAACTTTACCAGCAAATGGCTGAGCAAACTCAAACTATAGTAGATCAATTAGAGCCAAGGGTTCAGCAAATCATGCAAGAAGAACCTCAATATCGTCAATAAATAGTTGAGATTGCTCTTTCAAAAAGAGTAATCTCGCTTGCTATACATATACAGAGATCGGATGGTGATTTTATGAAGAAATTCATGTTGTTTATTATGCTCATTAGTTGCTTATTAGGAGCCTGTAATCAAGATACCGCTAAATCATCACAAGCTTCACTAACAAGTGAGTCATCTTATAAAGACCAAAACAAAATCAACGACGTAAAAGCAGAATTAAAGAAAATGGAAGAGGTCATTGATGTCCAGGCGATTGTTTATGATCAAAAAATATATGCTGATCCTAAAGTGAAACAATTTTCGAGGTTTCGATTAAAGGAAATTCGAAAAAATGGATTTGAAAAGCTAAAAAAAACATTCCCAGACAGTGAAATTCATGTATCAACCGATAAAAAAGTTTACATGGAATTAGAAAAGCTCGAGCAACAATTAAAAAATGGAAAGATTAAGAATGAAGATTTAGAAAAGAAATTGCAAAAAATTGAAGAAATGATGAAAGGATAGAGGGAGATTTTATGTCCAATAGTAAACAAAAGCAAGCCACTCCAACTCAGCAAGCGTATCAGGCTTTAGCCAAAAAGCATGAAATTAAAAGACCTGTTATTAAAAATTGTATAAGAGCCTTTTTAATAGGTGGCTTTATTTGTGTTGTCGGACAAGCAATTAATATTATGTATTATACCTTTTTTGATTTTACGGAAAAAACGGCGGGAAACCCTACTGTAGCTACTCTCATTTTTGTTTCTGTGCTCTTAACAGGGTTTGGAGTTTATGATCGGATTGCTCAATTTTCAGGTGCTGGGACCGCTGTTCCAGTCACAGGATTTGCCAATTCAATTGCATCAGCAGCTATAGAGCATCGAACAGAGGGGTATGTACTTGGTGTTGGTGGGAATATGTTTAAGCTTGCAGGCTCTGTGATCGTTTTCGGAACCTTTGCTGCCTTTATCATTGCCATTATAAAAACGTTATTTATGAAATGGGGTGGATTTTAAATGCTCAAAGGACATCAATCTTGGTTATTCTCTAACCAGCCCGTTATTCTTTCGACTGGTGTAGTTGCTGGGCCATTTGAAGCGAAAGGTCGACTAGCGGAGGATTTTGACCGTCTATATGATGATTTATGGTTAGGCGAAGACTCCTATGAAAAAGCACAGAAGGTAATGATCGAAGATAGTATAACAATAGCAATAGAAAAAGAAAATCTTGCAAAAGAAAATATTAATTTTATGTGTGCAGGAGACTTAGTGAACCAATTAACTCCTTCATCTTTTGCAGGAAGAACGTTAGGTATTCCTTATGTCGGGTTATTTGGGGCTTGTTCGACATCAATGGAAGGATTAGCCTTGTCTGCATACATCGTCAATTACCAAGGAGCTCAGTATATGGCCAGTGTAGCCTCTAGTCATAATACAGCGACAGAGAAGCAATTTCGTTATCCAACAGAATATGGAGGACAAAAACCCCCAACCGCTCAGTGGACAGCTACAGCCGCAGGAGCAGCTATTATTGGACAAAATGGAGCGGGACCGAAAATAACATCAGCGACTATGGGGAAAATTATTGATATGGGTCTTTCTGATCCGTTTAATATGGGAGGGGCAATGGCACCAGCCGCTGTTGATACGATAATTTCTCACTTTCGAGATTTACAGCTTCCCCCTGATTATTACGATTTAATTATTACAGGAGATCTCGGGAAAATTGGATTATCAATTGCGAGAGAAATGCTAAAAGAAAAAGGAATGGATTATGATCATAATCAATTACAAGATTGTGGATTACTACTATATAGAGAAGACCAACCGGTATTAGCTGGTGGAAGTGGTCCTGGCTGTTCAGCATCTGTATTATATGGTCATCTATTAAAGCGGATGAAACAAGGAGAATGGAATCGAATATTAGTCGTGGCAACAGGTGCTTTACTATCGCCATTATCCTTTCAACAAAAGGAATCAATTCCAACGATTGCTCATGCTGTTTCTATTGAAAGGGGGGCAAAAACATGATTTTTTTATGGGCCTTTTTAGTTGGTGGACTTATATGTGTCATTGGTCAGCTAATGATGGATGTAGGAAAGCTTACACCTGCACATACGATGACGGCTTTAGTAGTGTCAGGAGCTATCTTGGATGGATTAGGTCTTTATGAGCCTTTAATAGATTTTGCAGGTGCAGGTGCTACAGTACCTATCACGAGCTTTGGTAATTCGTTGGTTCATGGTGCAATGTCTGAAGCCGAAGCAAATGGATTGATTGGGGTTATTACAGGGATTTTTGAGGTTACAAGTGCCGGGATATCGGCAGCCATTATCTTCGGTTTTATTGCTTCATTACTATTTAGACCAAAAGGGTAGGTGAAAGAGCATGACCGTTTCTAGTCAAGTTAAAGGTACATTAGCTTCTTTAAAAGGGATCGAAGCAACCTTACAAACATTATCCCTTCAAGCGGAGGCAATGGAACAGCGAGACCGTTTCCATCAAGCTTCATTAAAAACAAAAACAGTCATTACGCAAATTGAAAAAAGAGTATCAGAAATTGAAAAACAGGAACCACAATATCAAGGAAACTAAAGAAGGAGATGACCATAATGCCTGGATGGGTTGAAGTGATTATACGCTCAATAATTGGGATAGGGCTATTGCTAACTTTTACTAAATTACTTGCAAAAAAACCAATGGGTGAACTTTCAGCCTTTGAATTTGCGCTATTAGCTGGTTTGCTGATTATAACTAGTGTAAGTTCAATCATGCTTTCTATCCCTCCTGTACTTGCGCTCGTTTCTATTTTAATATGGGGTTTGGTTGCTATTTTTCTTCCAATGATTAGTGTGAAAAGTTCTAAATTTAATCATTTTTTAAATGGACAAGGTATTCCAGTGATTAAAGATGGGAAGGTGTTAGAGGATCAATTAAGCAAACAACATCTTACTAGCTCTGAGCTTATGCGTAAATTGAGAAAAAAGAATATTTTTCAATTTGCTGATGTAGAATTTGCTTTATTAGAGACAAATGGAGAATTAAATGTGCTTCTAAAAAATCAAAAAAAGCAACATGCTAATCTTCCATCCATTAAAAAAAGTAAGCAGCCTGAAATCGTAATAGAGGATGGGAAAATGATTGATAAGGGTTTGACGGCTAGAAAACTTAATAGAGATTGGCTACAAACAGAGCTTGCAAAAATGGATGTAGCATTAGAGAATGTTTTTATTGGGCAAATAGACCAAAATGGTCTTTTATATGTTGATCTTTTTGATGACAGTATTAAAGTGGCAGAACCAACCGTACTTCCATTATTAAAAGCTCAATTAAAGAAAGTGGAGGCAGATTTAGAATTGTTCGCTTTAGATACTGAGCATCCACAAGCAAAACAAATGTACAGTTGGAGCTCGAAACAAATGAATGAAGTGTACCATTATATAAAAAGTGACTTGGAGTGACATGGACATTTAATGCTGAATAAGCTCAATTTTTTCATTTTTTCTCGTATAGGAAAGATGTAAATTCTTTTGTTGATTAACCGTACAAAGAAATACTTCCTCAATATGAATGATCCCCTTATCTTGAATAAACTTATTAACGAATTCCTTTGATAAATGGAGTGCTTCCAGAATTTCCTCCTGCCATTCTCCATCTAAAATAACCGGATAAGAGATGCCACTTGACTTTTGAGATACGGATAAATCCTCTAAAGAAGGAGTGGCTTTTTCGGGTTTCTTCATGATGCTTAAATCACCATTCGCTTCAATAATGCCTAATTGAATATCATTAATATCAAATACATCCTTTTGCCTTAATAATTGTAAAATATTATCAATAGAATAGCGGATCGACGTGATGTTCGGAACAATTAGTTTGCCTTCTTTAATGACAACCGTTGGTTCAAAGGTGATTAACTTTCCCAATGTTCTATTTTTGATAAGCAATCGCGCCGTCAGTTTCTGAAATAGAGCAATAAAAATAATAGCAAAGAAGGTAGGGAAATGATTAACGGTCGGATCGGCAATATCGGCACCTGTTACTGATGCTAAGGTAATAATTACTAAAAAATCAAAAATAGGCAGCTCTCCAATAGAACGTTTCCCCATCACTAAAGTAACGGTTAATAAAAGCGGAAAAATAGTGATAATTCTTAATAAAACAATTCCTAATTCTTGTAAATGCATAATTCCTTTCCCTCTTTACTATTGTGATTTCTTTGTTAGATAGTATAGTCATTTCGAAATTCTCTTAAACGATTTCTATAAAAATGATGGTTATGAGTCATATCAACGGTTGTCCTGCATACAATTTGCTAAGAGGAGACATGCTTAGGAGCACGTCTTTTATAATCGAGATGATTGTAGGTGAAATCGTAATGAGAAATTGTAAGCTAGGCTTGTTATTTTTACTCGTTTTTGTCATCCTTGTCTATCCTATAAAAGAAGTAAGAGCTTCTGTTCCAAAAGATTTTTCTATATCAGCTCAAGCGGCGATTTTAATAGAGCAATCATCCGGTAGAGTACTTTATGCGAAACAGGAGCATGAAAAGCTTAGAATTGCCAGTATTACAAAAATTATGACAGCTATTTTAGCGATTGAATCAGGAAAAATGGACGAGATGGTGACGGTATCTGACCGTGCTTTCGGTACGGAAGGGTCTTCCATTTATCTACGAGTAAATGAGAAAATCCAATTAGAGGACTTAGTTTACGGTTTGATGCTAAGAAGTGGAAATGATGCTGCGGTAGCGATTGCCGAGCATGTGGGAGAAAGTGTAGAGGGCTTTGTACTACTAATGAATCAAAAAGCCGAAGAATTAGGTATGAACAATACAATGTTTCAAAATCCTCATGGTTTAGACGATCATGAAGATCATTATTCTAGTGCTTATGATATGGCGTTATTAACACAGTATGCGATGGAGAATGAGCAATATAGAGAAATTTCAGCTACAAAAACTTATAAAGTCGATAGTGAAGAAATAAGAGTGTTTAAAAACAAAAATAGAATGTTAACTGAGTTTTATCCTTATTCTACTGGTGGGAAAACTGGTTATACAAAACGTGCAAAACGAACCTTAGTTTCTACAGCTTCAAAAGAGGAGATGGATTTAATTGTCGTAACGATTAATGCACCAAGTGATTGGTATGATCATCTTCATTTATTTGAATGGGCATATGAACATTATCAGCTTGAAACATTAGTATCAAAGGGGAAATTAAAGGGAGTAAATGATCCTTTTTATAAAGATCAATTATTCACAAAAAAAGAAGTAACCTATCCACTTTCAAGCGATGAAAAAGACCAACTTCGTTATGAAATGACTTTGGTGAGGGGAGAAGAAAACAAAGAGCTTGAGAATGTGAATACAAGCGAACCGATTGGTAAATTGCAGTTTTCGGTAGGAGAGCAAGTAATTGAAGCGGTTCCACTGTTTTTAGAACCGAAGGAAAAAGAAAAGAAAGGCTTTTGGTCTAGATGGCTTGGGTTATTTGCTTACACGCTAGGGGTGAATCGAGATGATTAATATTATTTGGGTTACCCTTCTCGTCATTGGTTTAGTGTATGCGGCTTTTAATGGAACCATCCCAGAGGTGAATGAGGCCATTTTTACAGGAGCGAAAGAGGCTGTGACGATTTGTCTAGGACTAATCAGTATTCTTGTTTTTTGGTTAGGCTTAATGAAGATAGCCGAGGTTGCAGGCTTACTTAAGAACTTTTCAAAATGGATGCAGCCGATATTTCGTCGCCTTTTTCCTGAAGTCCCAGCCGATCATCCGGCAATGGGGTACATTTTATCGAATATGACAGCAAATATGTTCGGACTTGGAAATGCAGCTACACCTATGGGGATAAAAGCAATGGAGGAGCTTAAAAGGTTAAATGGAGATCGTGATGTGGCAAGTCGCTCTATGATTACATTACTAGCAATCAATACGGCTGGATTATCTCTTATTCCAACAACGATTATATCGATTCGCATGACGTATGATTCAATTGCTCCAACTGAAATTGTAGGTGCTACGATATTAGTCACCACGATCTCGACGATTGGGGCTATAACCATTGATCGACTATTTTATTATAGAAGAAAACGAAAGGGGAGAATTTAGATGGCAGTGCTCACGATGGTCTCTATCTGGATTATCCCGCTTTTAATTGGCTTTGTACTTATTTATGGAACGTTAAAAAAAGTTCCTACATATGAAGCGTTCGTAGAAGGAGCAAAAGATGGTTTCGGTTTAGCCATCTCTATTATTCCTTATCTTGTAGGAATGCTTGTTGCAATATCGGTTTTTAGAGCGTCTGGTGCAATGGAATTTATTGTCGATTTGTTAAAGCCGGTACTAGGAATAGTAGGTGTGCCAGCAGAGGTCGTTCCATTAGCTATGATTAGACCGATTTCAGGAACGGGAGCTCTAGGAATGACAACCGATTTAATTGCTACATTTGGACCAGATTCTTTTATTGGGAAGCTTGCTTCTGTTATGCAAGGAAGTACGGATACTACTTTGTATATATTAACGGTTTATTTTGGGGCTGTTGGAATTAAAAAAATGGGAGATGCTCTAAAGGTTGGTTTATTATCCGATTTAGTAGGTTTAATAGCGGCTATTGTCATTTGTACGATTGTTTTTGGGGGAATGTAATGAATGGAAATAGTAAGTAGTAAGCCTTGATTTTATTTGTGAAAGAAGATAAATCTGCATCATGTATAATGAGAGGGAAACAACAGAATATTCTGCTTGTTTCTTTTTTCTTTTATTGATTTGGATTTTTGGTTTCATTAGTTGTATAGTTAGGTTTAGAGAGGTATCATGTTAATTGAGGTGAAGAATAATGGAGCGATTACAGAAAATCATTGCCCAAGCAGGGGTTGCATCAAGAAGGAAGGCTGAGCAATTAATAATAGATGGAAAAGTAACCGTAAACGGCAAGGTTATTTCTGAATTAGGAGCTAAGGCTAATCCAAATAAAGACAAAATTGAAGTAAGTGGAGTTCCAATAGACAAAGAGGAGCCTACCTATTATTTATTATATAAACCAAGCTCTGTTATTTCGAGTGTGAAAGATGATAAAGGTAGAAAAGTTGTCACTGACTATATTGAATCAACTGAAAGAATTTTCCCAGTTGGGCGTCTAGATTATGATACATCCGGATTGTTGCTGTTAACAAATGACGGGCATTTGGCTAATCAATTAATGCATCCGAAATTTCATGTAGAAAAAGTATATGTTGCAAAAGTAAAGGGTATACCGTCTAAAGAAGAGTTAAAGCAATTACAAAGAGGCGTTAAACTAGAGGATGGAGTTACTGCTCCAGCGAAGGTTAAAACATTAACCATTGATAAGAAAAAGCAAACAGCCATTATTCAAATGACTATTTTTGAGGGTAGAAATCGTCAAGTCCGACGAATGTTCGACTATATTGGGTTTCCAGTTCTTAAATTGAAAAGGGAACAATACAGCTTTTTAAATTTACATGGCTTGAACCCTGGCGACTCTAGACCTTTAAAACCGATTGAAGTCAAAAGGTTGAAGGATCTAGCTGTCACGAAACCGTCATAAAAACCGAAGCCCGATTCTTCGTAATAAGGTTATAATGGAATCGTGCTCGTTGATGCTTTTATCAGATTCGATCTTTTTTTTGTATGATAAGCTTCATTAAAATACTGAACTTGGCCTTGCCAAGTTTTTATTCGTGACCTATCACTTTTTACGAAAGGTTAGAGAACAACGTAGGAAGGGAGGAATGACAGTTGAAAAGAAAACGATTAATTATGAGGTCTACTCTATTACTTATTATGCTAATAGCAATAGGTTATACCTTCTATTATATTTATATTGCGGATCACAGTGTAGCAAAAGCGGGCAATGAAGCAGTAAACTTTGTATTAGAGGATTTAGAAGGTGAGAGAATCGAGCTTGCAGAATATGAAGGAAAAGGTGTATTCATTAATTTCTGGGGTACATACTGTCCTCCGTGTGTAAGGGAGATGCCAATTATGGAAGAGCTCTATCATGAGTATAAAGATCAAGGCATCGAAATTATCGCGATTAATGCAGATGAACCTAAATTAACGGTAGAAAGGTTTGCTTCACGTTTAGATTTAACCTTTCCAATCGTCATTGATGAAAAAACAAATGTCATTGAGGCATATGGAATTCGTCCGCTGCCTACTACTGTATTAGTAGATGAAAATGGAACGATAGTAAGAGTATTTTCTGGCGCATTAACCGAAGAAGTAATTAGAGAATTTATGGAAGAAATTAAACCGAAGGCTTAATTGAGGTGGAACCAATGAAGGAAGTGAAGTGTGAATGTGGACATTCGAATCCACAAGGCACAATTATTTGTGAGTCATGTGGGAAACCTTTAGAGGACCAAAATCAATCAAAAAATTTACTCAATATGCGTTATGAAGGGGTGGCAAGACGCTCTCAAACGTACAAATCAACGATTATTGATAAAATTTGGATGTTTTTCTCTTCTGTTAAAGTCGGGATTTGGATTATTGTTTTAATTTTGGTTGCCTCCATCTTTGGTACGATTTTTCCACAGGAATTTTATATTGGTGGAGCCAATCCGGCTACATTTTATAAAGAGGAATATGGAGCTTTAGGAGAAATCTATTATCAGCTTGGTTTCCACGATTTATATGGCTCTTGGTGGTACATGCTTTTGCTCGCATCATTAGGGATTTCTTTAATTATTGCAAGTTTAGATCGAGTTGTACCCTTACATAGAGCTTTAAAGAATCAAAGAACAAAAAGACATGAAAATTTCATGAAAAGACAACGTGTTTTTAGTTCTTCTACGGTTGAAGACGAAGAAGAAGTATTAAAGCATGTAAAAGAAAAGTTAAAAGCTAAGCGATATCAAATTCGTGAGGAAGAGGGTCATTTAGTCGCTGAAAAAGGACGTTTTTCTAGATGGGGACCGTATGTTAATCATCTAGGTTTAATCATCTTTTTAATTGGCTGTATGCTTCGATATTTTCCAGGCTTTTATTTAGATGAACATGTGTGGGTTCGAGAGGGTGAGGTACAGGTTGTACCAGGATCTAATCAGGAACTTTTCCTAGAAAATGAACAATTTCTATTAGAAATTTATGACCAAGAGGAAGAAGCTGATGAAGCACCTATGCAGGCACCTAGGGTCAAAAATTATCAAACAAATGCCGTTCTTTATCAAGCAAACCCTGACTCTCCTGTTGGAGTGGTTGATGATTTGCAAGAGGTAGAAAGGCATGATATTCGAGTAAACGATCCATTAGAATATCAAGGCTATAAATTCTATCAGCTTGACTATAAATTAAATGAATTAGCAACTATGAGCTTTACAGTCGAAAATAAAGAAAGTAGCGAACAGTTCGGTCGAATGGATGTTGATTTGAATAACCCGCAAGATTTTTATGAGTTAGATGAGGGTTATATGGTGAAGGTAGAGGAATATTTCCCTGATTTTTATATGGATGATAATAATGAGCCTGCTTCAAGAACAAGGCTACCTAATAACCCTGTTTTTGTGTTTAATATTACAACTCCAGAAACTCCAGATGGGGAAACAAGCTTAGTGGGAATTGCTCAAAATATTGAACCATTTGGTGAGAATGATTACAAGGTGACATTTGTAGATGTTACAACAAACAATGTAACAGGAATAGGTGTTCGAAAGGATATTACGATTCCAATTCTCATTGCAGGAGGAGCCATTTTTATGATAGGCCTTGTCCAAGGCTCATATTGGGCTCATAGAAGAATTTGGTTCCAAAAAATTAAAGGTGAGATTTGGATAGCTGGTCATACAAATAAAAACTGGCTAGCATTACGTAAGGATATTGATGAAGTGATTGATCAGACGGATTTGAGTTCTCCAATTGATCAGGTAGAAATGAATGAAAAAAATAATGAGTTAAAAAATCAGAATCAGGAGGGTTAAAAATGGCAGCCTTGAGTTCAAACCTTTTATTTGTTGCCTTTTTCCTCTACTTAGCTGCGACTATATTTTTCGCTTTATCGATTCACGCGAAAAACTTTCGCAACAAGCAAGGAGAAGTTAAAAAAAATAGAGCAGGTTTAATAGGTTTTGTTGCTTCAATTTTTGGAAGTATCTTT
The DNA here is from genome assembly GCF_001590785.1 of Alkalihalobacillus trypoxylicola. Taxonomy (GTDB): domain Bacteria; phylum Bacillota; class Bacilli; order Bacillales; family Bacillaceae_D; genus Alkalihalobacillus; species Alkalihalobacillus trypoxylicola. The sequence continues at coordinate 53,128 of NZ_LTAO01000009.1, read as the reverse complement.
TCATTAGGCTACTTCTTTACGCGGTGGAGTGTTACTGGACACGCACCCGTTTCAAACATGTTTGAATATATGACCTTTTTAGGGATTGCGATTGGTATTGCTTTTGTGTTGTTATATGCCATTTATCGTTCAGATGTATTAGGAGTATTTACGATGCCTGTTGTTATGCTAATTATTGCCTATGCATCGGTGTTTCCAAGTGAGGTGCAGCCTTTAATTCCTGCCTTACAAAGTAACTGGTTAACGATACATGTTATTACCGTCGCATTGGGGCAAGGTATTTTAGCAATAGGATTTGCTTCGGGATTAATTTACTTAATTAGAACGGTTGATTTAACAAAAAGAAATAAAAAAACAATCTCTCTAGAATTCATTATGTATGGTCTAGTGACATTAGTTGGTTTTATTATTATTACCAATGTTTTCAGCTGGATGAATTATGAAGCTGAATTTACTTATACGAATGAGAACGGTACGGAAGCACCTATTATCTATGATTTACCAGCTTTAATTGGGCCAAATGAGGGTCAGCTGATTACTGAAAATAAAATGGAACCATTATTTAATGTACCTTCGTTCATTCGTGCTGACGATTTGAATACGGTTATTTGGTCATTTTTAGTAGGAATAATTTTATATGTCGCTATTCGACTGATTACAAGAAAACGGGTATCGCAATTGTTTACGCCACTCGTAAAAGGGATGAGTCCTGATACCATTGATGAAGTAAGCTATCGAGCGATTGCGATTGGATTTCCAGTATTCACATTAGGTGGCTTAATCTTTGCGATGATTTGGGCACAAATTGCATGGTCTCGCTTTTGGGGATGGGATCCTAAGGAAGTATGGGCGCTTATAACCTTCTTGTTTTATGCAGCTTATCTTCATTTACGACTTTCAAAAGGATGGCATGGCGAAAAGTCAGCTTGGTTAGGTGTTATTGGCTTTGCTATCATCATGTTTAATTTAGTATTTGTTAACTTAGTCATTGCCGGACTTCACTCTTATGCAGCAGGATAATTAGAAAAGCAAAGAGCAAGCTTGTTGACTAACAAAAATGAGGAAAACGATCTGGAGAGGCAGGGACAAAACCTGTTTTAAAATCATTACATGAGAGAAAATTGAAATGATGTTTAATGGATGCAAACATCAAGAACGAACCATGAACCCTCCTTCTTTTTGCAAAAAAGGAGGGTTTTTTGAACGGGTAGATTCCCTATGAAAATCGTAGGATAGCGGACACAAGACACGGAGACTCCAATGGGAGGAAGTGGCTATGCCGAAATCCACTTTATAAAAAAAGTTAGTTCGGCAGCTCTCCACCGGATGCGAAGTGTCTTGGGAGAACGAACAGGCGGGACCTAACATTTGTGGAATCATTCATTCGTGAGGTATTGTCTCATCTGCTTTATTTTATATCAGTTCATAAGAATGTCGAATCCATGTTAAAATAGAAGAGAAAAGTAAAGGCTTTATTTTGATAACATTATAACGTATTGCTAAGCTGGTATACATATTGGAGGCGAAACTTAATGGAAAAAGAAGCGCGTATTTTAGTCGTTGATGATGAGGATCGTATTAGAAGATTATTAAAAATGTATTTAGAACGAGAAAATTATGAAGTCGAAGAAGCAGAGAATGGAGAATCTGCTTTAGAAAAGGCTCTAGAAAATGATTATGATTTAATATTACTAGATTTAATGATGCCTGGTATGGATGGATTAGAAGTATGCGTTGAGTTGAGAAAAACAAAAGCAACGCCTGTAATGATGCTTACAGCTAAAGGGGAAGAAGCGAATCGTGTTCAAGGCTTTGAAGCTGGAACAGATGATTACATTGTAAAACCATTTAGTCCAAGAGAAGTTGTATTACGAGTAAAGGCTTTATTAAGAAGGTCATCGACAACAAAATTCTTACAAACGGAAACACAAACGAAAGATATGCTCGTATTTCAAAGCTTAATTATCGATAATGATGCACATCGGGTAACCGTTTCTGGTCAAGAGATTAATTTAACTCCAAAAGAGTATGAATTATTATATTATTTAGCCCAGGCTCCTGATAAAGTTTTCTCAAGAGAGCAGTTGCTAAAGGATGTTTGGAATTACGATTTCTTTGGAGATTTAAGAACCGTTGATACTCATATCAAACGGTTAAGAGAGAAGTTGAATCGTATCTCAAATGAGGCGGCATCAATGATTTCGACGGTTTGGGGAGTAGGGTACAAATTTGAAGGTCAAAAAGAATAATGCTTTGGAGAAGTGTTGTAGGAAAACTTTGGTTTACTATCATCTTATTGGTTGCTGTCGTCTTGACCGTACTTATGGTGATGCTATTACGCTCTTTCGAAAAGTTCCATATTCAAGAAGCAGAGTCGCAGCTTGTTCATCATATTACTATGATTGAACATATATACGAGGGCTATGAAAATGAAAACGAGGCCATTCTAAGAATCAATGAATATTCACAGTTACTTGATATGAATATGATTATGATAAGAGAAGGACAAGTTGTCTTCGATAAAGCAGTCTATCCAAGCGAAGTGATTGAATTGGCATCCTTCTATGAAGATGATGTTCTTGCCAATGTATTTAATGGAGAATCAATCGTAATAAAAGAAGGACACTTTCAATCAGAGGGAAATCATTCACTTAACGAGTTAATGGTTGTTGGGATACCACTTAATTCTAACGAAGGAGATACAGCCTTCTTTTTGTATCAATCATTACAAGTGGTAGAAGAAACCTCGAAGGAAACAAAAAGCATTATTTATCTTTCAGCAGGTATTGCGATTGTTTTAACAACCGTTTTTGCTTTTTTCTTATCTACAAGAATTACCGCTCCTTTACGAAAAATGAGAGAAGCGGCTCTAGAGGTTGCTAGAGGGAAATTTCAGACTAAAATTCCGATTGTCAGTCATGATGAAATTGGCTTACTTGGAATGGCATTTAACCGAATGGCAAGAGATTTAAATATTTCTATTACAGAGGTTAATCAAGAAAAGGAGCAGCTTTCTCGAATACTGGCAAGTATGGCTGATGCAGTAATTACCTTTAATCGTCAAGGGCATATTATGATTACCAATCCTCCAGCGGATTTGATTTTAGAGTCTTGGGTTTATGAGGAGGGTGCTATAAAACCAAATAATGGGCCGAAGGAGTTACAAAGTGTCTTCCAGAAGGTCGTCGCAGGTGAAAGAGAACAATCACTTGAAAAAAATATTCAAGGCAGAACCTTCGCGATTCTTATGACCCCTTTATATGATCGTGAGCAGATTCGTGGAGCTGTAGCTGTTATTAGAGATATGACGGAGGAACGACAGCACGATAAGCTTAGAAAAGATTTTATTGCCAACGTCTCTCATGAATTGCGTACCCCGATATCGATGTTACAAGGGTATAGTGAAGCCATTATTGATGATATTGCGGAAAGTCATGAAGAAAAGAAAGAATTAGCTCGTATTATCTATGATGAATCATTAAGAATGGGTCGATTGGTTAATGAATTATTAGATATTGCTAGAATGGAAGCAGGCTATGTGGATTTACATATGGACGAAATTCATCTACAGGATTTTATGAAAAAAGTAGTTCGTAAATTCAAAGGAATAGCGAATGAGCAAAAGGTTAGATTAGATTTAGAGCTCATTGAACCGCTCCCTCCATTAAAATTTGATCATGATCGGATAGAGCAAGTTTTAACCAACTTAATTCATAATGCGATACGACATACCGAGGAAGCTGGTTTTGTTAATATTAAAGTGAGAGCTGATAAAAATGAGGTTATCTTTGATGTGATTGATAACGGAAGTGGAATCTCAGAGCAAGATTTACCTTTTGTTTTTGAAAGATTCTTTAAAGCTGATAAAGCGAGAACGAGAGCGAAGGGTGGAACAGGATTAGGTTTAGCGATAGCCAAAAATATTATCGACTCTCATAAGGGGAAGATTTCTGTTCATAGCAAACTTAATGAAGGGACAACTTTCACATTTAGACTACCTGTTCAAAAGGTGGATGCATAATATTTTATGATATAATCGCGATATTCAATATTAACCAAAAGAACACCAATCTAAAGAGTCTATGAAATAAAGCCTGCCCCTTGGCTCCCAATAGTGGATGTTGCTAGTGAGCTGGTTGACCTTTCGTCATTTTAAAAGGAAGACTTTAAAAAACGAGTCCGATGATTGGATCGGACTTGTTTATTTTTTTAATCTATTCATTTCAGACTCTTTTTTGGTAACATGCAATCATACCGACTTTAACATGAAGGAGTCCAATCATTTGTATTTGTTTAATTTGTTTAGAAAAATTAGGAAGCATCATATTTGGGCATATATCACAGTTATTGTATTTGCCATCATTTCAATGGTTATAAGCGTTAGCAAGGGAAGCATAGAGATACCTTTTTATACGGTTATTATGATTATATTATCTGAGGGTCTTGGCTTACCTATTCAACATCAGGTTGATGCAACAACAATAAATATTATTATGCAAATTCGTTTGCCAAGGGTTCTTTTAGCGATGATCGTTGGAGCGAGTCTAGCACTTGCAGGCTCCTGCTTTCAAGGATTTCTAAAAAATCCATTAGCGGATCCTTATACTCTTGGTGTCTCTTCTGGAGGTGCAGTCGGAGCTGTTGCGGTTATTTTCTTTGGAATTACTATTCCTGGTTTAGGATTATACACTCTTCCTGTTATTAGTATATTAGGTGCTTTTATCACCCTACTACTAGTCATTGCTTTTTCTCAGTTTGTTCATCGTTCTCTATCGAGCCAAACGATTATTTTAACAGGAATTATTTTCAGCTCTTTTTTAGGAGCATTTATTTCATTAATGATTGCTTTAACAGGTGAAGAGTTAAGACAAATTATTGGTTGGCTAATGGGAAGTGTTTCAATGAGAGGGTGGAGTCATGTAATTATGTCGCTTCCTTTTTTAATCATTGGATTCTTTATGCTTTATTTTAATCGTTACGAGTTAAATGCGTTAGCATTCGGTGAAGAAACGGCTCGACAGCTAGGTGTTAATATTAAAGTTCGGAAATATGTCATCTTAATAGGAGCAACCTTAATCACTGGGGGAGCGGTAGCTGTTTCGGGAACAATTGGTTTTGTAGGTTTAGTTATTCCTCATATAACTAGACTGCTATGGGGGCCTGATCATCGGCATTTATTACCTCTTTCGATGTTTGTCGGTGCAGGCTTTTTAAGCTTAACTGACTTAATTGCACGAACGATTATTGCGCCAGCTGAGCTACCGATTGGTGTTATTACAGCAATGGTTGGTGCACCCATTTTTGCCTTAATATTAATTAGGCAAAAACGAAAGATGGTGTAAAGGGGGACTGTAGGTGCTAAATGTAAACAATGTGACACTTAAATTTGGAGAACACCAAGTAATCCGTCATATTGATTTTCAAGTAAATCGTTATGAAATGTTTGGTATTGTAGGTCCAAATGGCAGTGGTAAGTCCACTCTGCTTTCTGCTATACATGGTGGCAAACCGTGTGACCAAGGTGAAATCTATTTAAAAAATCAGAAAATTTCATCCTATTCAACAAAGGAATTAGCTAAGCTAATTGCTGTTCTTCCACAATTATCCGAAACCGCATTTGATTATAAAATTAAAGATATTGTTGCTTTAGGAAGATATCCATATCAGAAAGGAATTTTTCAGCAGCTAAGTGTTCATGACCATGAAATGATTGAGAAGGTAATGAAAGATACACAAATACATTCATATAAAAACCAAAGTTTGCAAACATTGAGTGGGGGAGAAAGGCAAAGAGTGTTATTAGCTCGTGCTCTAGTACAAGAGCCAGAATTACTCATTTTAGATGAACCAACTAATCATTTAGATATGAGACATCAAATTCAATTGTTAGATACGTTGAGAGCGTGGACAAGAGAGCATAAAATCACTGTCATTGCTGTCCTGCATGATTTGAATTTAGCTAGTTTATATTTTGACCGAATTCTCCTTTTAGATAAAGGTGAAAAGGTTGAATTAAATCATCCAAATCAAACGTTTAATGAGAAAAGTCTAAATGAAGTGTACCAAACAGCTCTTCGAACGTTCAGTCACCCACAAGTATCTAAGCCGTTAATCACCTTTGTCCCTAGTTTAGATAGAGAGGAAACGGAGCTTCACTCTGTTAAGAGTATCATTTTTGAGCAAAAAGAAAAGGAACTTAGGGTGATAAGTCAAAATGATTGGAAATTTGTATCTTCCGAAGTTGGCTTTTTTTGGTCTAATACTTTGTCCTTAAAAACAGAGAAAGAGCAAAATCAGCAAGATCATCATAAGAGAGTTCACCATACCGAAGAAACTTCTCAAAAATGGTTAAAAACACTACAAAAGACTGGACATCTTCAAAACCAACATTTTTGTTTTTTTGTTCATCTTTTAGTGAACAATGAAAACATCTCCTTGAAAGTATGGTTTTTTATGGAAGGTCATTTTTGTGAAGCGGATATTTTAAAAGGGTTTATGCGCTTATCACCCATTTTTGAAAAGCATTCGGAAATAGAACTTCAATCGTTAGTGGTCGGAACTAATCAGAAAGGTGACAGAGTAGCTAATTTCGAAGAGCTTCTCGTCGAAATAAAAAGCTCAGCTCAGTCATTAATGGAAGAAATAACAGAGATTAGGAAGGAGTTATAAAATGAAACTATATACAAAAAAAGGCGATAAAGGACGAACGAATATTATTGGGGGTAGATGTGATAAGGATCATATTCGAATCGAAGCATTTGGTAGTCTAGACGAGCTAAACTCTTTCGTAGGTTATGCTATAAGTGTCATTCCTGAGGGCGATGAATTTAATGATTTAGCGACTCAACTACTTAACATCCAGCATGAATTATTCGATTGTGGGGGAGATTTAGCCGTCACTGAATATAAAAAGGATTTTCCCTATAAAACGAAAGAATCGATGATTATTTTCCTTGAAGAAAAAATTGATCAATTTACAAATGAAACGACGGATTTAGAAAAATTTATTTTGCCTGGAGGAAGTAAGTTAGCATCAGCACTTCATGTATGTCGCACGATTACAAGAAGATGTGAACGATTAATTGTGCAGCTTCAAAAAGAAGCAGACCTTCACCCTTTTGTTTTACCTTATGTGAATCGTCTATCTGACTATTTTTTTGCTGCGGCAAGAGTAGCCAATCATCGTCAAAAAATAAGTGATATTGAATATAAGAGAAGTGCAATCGTTTTTAAAACAAAGACTTCTCATGAGGAACAATAAAGCTATAACTTAAACAAAGTTTTACAAACTATAAAAATTAGTTCATTTCTTTTCTTTCTCCTTCATATAAATGATTTGTCACAATATTATGGAGGAGATTATGAAAAAAAGTCTTATGTTTTTACCCTTTCTTTTTTTAATGAGCTGTGCCAATATAGATGCTGAAAAAGAAGCTTATTCAGCAGAAAACCATAGCTTTACATTATCTACGCCAACTAATCAAAAAACTCATGTTTTGTGGAATGTAACGCTCGAAAATACGTATGAGCAAGAAAACTTAGTAATGAATTTAAATGAGTATGGATATATTCCTAATCAAAAAATGAACTTAAATGAAGAAGCCTTAAAGCAGTTCGCAAAAGAATTAGCATTAGACATTGACACTCCGATGATAAATGCTAGCTTATCTGAAGATGGAAACATCATCCCAGGAAGGAACAGGGTGATTCTTTCTGAAAAAGAATTGGTTGAAAAGGTGCTCAACTTAACGAGTGACCAAACCAAAATGGAATTACCAATTTATGTGACAGAGCCAAATATAAAAGAAGAAGACATTATCGGAATTAAAGAAGCTTCGATCGGTTCTTATACTACTTATTTTGATGCGTCTGTTCTTGGTAGAAGTCAAAATATTTTATTATCAGCAGATGCAATAGATTCGATTATCTTAGGGCCAGGAGATCGATTTTCATTTAATGAAATAGTTGGAGAAAGAACGGTTGAGCGTGGCTACCAGGAAGCAATGGAGATTGTAAATAAAGAATTTGTAATGGGGATAGGCGGTGGTATATGTCAAACCTCCTCTACCTTATTTAATGCAATCGAAAATGCAGGATTAGAAATCATTGAAAGGTACACGCATTCACGGGAAATTGGTTATGTTCCAGAAGGAAGAGATGCCACTGTATCATGGGGAGGACCTGATTTTAAATTTCAAAATTCATTACCTTATCCGGTACTGATCATTGCTAAAGTGGAAGCGGGCCAGCTAACTATAGAGGTAACCACTCAGGAAAAAAATGTATAAGTAGCGAATTGAAAAAAAGAACATTCCCTTAAAAAGGAGTGTTCTTTTTTTATTTTTCTAAGAGTGCAAAATCAATACAAAGACTCCTGATGTCATATATGTTTTGAAGGCTGTAGAATAGCTATTTTTCACTGTACATGCTCAAAGCTGTTCTCTAAGAAAGAAAAGTATTTCTGTAGCGGTGCAAGTTCACATCTTTTAGGTTGATTTTTTATACATGGGTTGTATTAGGAGTTTCATTTTAGAGAATTTTAACTGTTCTTCATCTATTTGTATAATTAAACGTTTGTCGTTTCATAATAAAAAAAGCTTTCCACTTATTAAAAAGGTTAGGAATGATACGATGCTACTTCGATGGATGAAGGAAAAAATTAAATACAAACAAAAAACAGAATCAATCGAAGATGTTATAAGCGACTTCTTAGTGTCAGTAGATTTTGTCCATTATGAACAAAAAATAAACGGACGAAATTTTTTTATTTCCTATTATTCCACTTTAGTAGACCCAGACCGAGTGGTGAAAGACTGCATTCCTTATCTATTTCAATCAAATACAAATGAGATGGCTGATATTATAAGTCATATTCCCATTGAAAAAAAAGAATTAGTAGACAGAGGAGAAAAGGTGCGAGAATTACTAATGAGAGGCTTTCTGCTCATTAGTTTGAACGATGAAAAGAAGCAATATGCAATCGTAGATGTGAAGATGTCCTCTGAAAGAGAGGTAACAGCACCAGAGGTAGAATTTAGTGTAACCGGTCCACAAGAAGCATTTATTGAAGCGGTTGATACGAATATAAACTTAATTCGCAAAAGACTTCCGATTGGAGAATTACGTACAAAGGAATTAACGATCGGAACTCTTACGAAAACGAAAGTTATTATTTTATACATACAAGGAATTGCTGATCAAGATAATTTGGATACGTTAGTACAGAGGCTACAAGATGTCGAAATTGACCAAGTAATGGATGCTAATAGTTTATCTCAGATGATTTCAGATCGGAGTTTATCGTTATTTCCACAGTTTATTAATACGGAAAGACCCGAGCGTTTTGCTGCGGTCCTTGCAGAAGGAAAGGTAGGCTTTTTTTGTGAAGGCTCTCCAGAGGCTATTTTCGGACCCACGACTTTAGTTGAATTTTTTTCTTCTTTGGAGGATTATTACCTTTCATGGCAAATTGCCTCCGCTATTCGTTTACTTCGTTATTTAGCTGTTACTTTTTCCATCTTTGCTTCACCCATTTACGTGGCGGTTTTAACTTATCATTACGAGCTTATTCCTAGAGATTTACTCGGTATCATTATTGGATCAAGAATCAATATTCCTTTTCCACCTTTAATAGAGGCTGTGTTTTTGGAATTAACGATTGAGCTTTTAAGAGAAGCAGGAGCACGACTTCCAACAAAGGTAGGGCAAACGATTGGAATTGTAGGTGGAATCGTTATTGGACAAGCATCGGTTGAAGCTGGCTTAACAAGTAATATTTTACTAATTATCGTTGCCCTAGCAGCCTTAGCATCCTTCACTACTCCTGTCTATCAAATGGGTAATACGATTCGAATGATTCGTTTTCCTTATATTATTTTGGCTGCATGGTTAGGAGTAATTGGAATCGGTATTGCACTCCTTTATACTCTTGTACATTTATTACATTTAACTTCTTTAGGAAGACCGTATTTATCGCCATTTTATCCACCACGTTTTAGAGATTGGAAAGATGCCTTTATTCGCCTTCCGTTTAGTTGGATGTCTAAGCGACCTATTTTCCTACGTCCACAAAAAAAGAAACGTCTCAACTTCTCTAATGCGGTAAAGAAACATGATATAGATGAATAAGTAGAAAGGAGGGTCAAAGTTGGCAAAAGAAATAAAAGAACAATATCTCGTATCAGGCTTTTTATCCTTTTTCATCATTCATTCTATGCAGTTCGGTGTAGGAGTACTAGGGTTTCAACGAAATTTAGTCAAAATTACCGGTTATGATGGCTGGATTTCGGTTATTATTGCAGGAATTTTAGTTAGCTTAAGTATTGCACTAATGTATGTTTTATTAAAAAAAGCGGATGGAGATATTATTCATATCCATATGGAAATTTTCGGAAAGTGGGTAGGTGGTTTTCTAAGCCTATTGATTGGTGCGTATTTTCTAGCATTAGCAGTTATTATTATTAGAACGTATATAGAAGTCGTCCAAGTATGGGTCTTTGAGGATGTATCGACCATTTTTTTCTCTGTATTAACCATCCCTTTTTGTTATTACGTCGTATCTGGTGGATTTCGAACTGTAGTTGGGCTATCGTTCATTAGTACAATCGTTATTATTCCACTTTTTCCATTATTTCTTATGCCATTAGAATTTGCTCATTATCTTAATATTCTTCCTATTTGGAAGCACAGTGTTTTCGAAATTTTTGAAGGAGCAAAATCGGTTATCTTTAGTTATTCTGGCTTTGAGCTACTTTTAATTTATTATCCTTTCTTAAAAAATAGACAATTTAGTCAAAAGTGGACTCAGGCAGGCGCAATATTTACAACGTTAACCTATACGTATATTACATTGGTCAGCTTATTTTTCTATAGTGAAGAACAATTAAACAAAACAATCTGGGGAACTTTAACTTTGTTTAAGGTCATTGAATTTCCCTTTTTAGAAAGATTTGAGTATGTAGGAGTGACATTATGGTTAGTGTTAATCGTTCCTAATATAGCCTTAGCGATTTGGGCAGCGAGTCGTTTAAGTAAGCGAGTTTTCAGTTTAAATCAACGTCATGTTTTAGTCTTTATCGTGTTACTAGTAGCCTTTTTATCAGCGATCATTCCAACAAAAGCAGAGCTGGACCAAATCGGTGAAATTTTTAACCAAATTGGCTTTTATTTTGCTTTTGCTTACATACCTCTTCTCGTCCTGTTGCAGTTTATCGTCTATAAATGGAAAAAGAAGAAAGGAAATCATCATGAAACGACAAGTATGTAATAGCTTGCTGTGTCTCTTTTTATTATCTGGCTGTATCATTAGTACGGAAATCATTGATGAAATTTCAATTATAAGTGCGATTGCCTATGATAAAGGCTCAGAGGATCACTTGGTTAAAATGTCTGTTAACTTTCCGACCTTTAGTGAACAAGTCGTAGAGAGAAAAATTGAACAAGAAACCTTGCAAGGTGAAGGGGATACACCGAAAGCGATTATTAATAAGCTGAATCAACGTGCCCAAAAGCCTTTAGTAACAGGTCAGTTGAGAATGGCCTTATTTAGTGAGGAATTGGCAGACGAAGGGCTAGAACCATATATTTTACCTTTATATCGTGATCCAACGGTTGGAAATCGAATATTATTAGTGGTAATCGAGGATGGCGAGGCTGGTGAATTATTAATCAATAAAATTAGCTCTGAAGAACAGGTGGGTGTTTTCTTAGCTGATTTAGTTATGCAAAATATGGAAAGAGGTCCGATTCCAAATGTTAACTTACATGAATTCCTTTTTGATTTGTATAGTGATGCTAGAGACCCTTATTTACCTATCATTCGAAAGAAAGATGGCTCAGTAGATATAACGGGGTTAGCATTGTTTGATCGCGACGTTATGAAAATGAAGGTCGATGTAGCTGAAAGTTTTTTTATTAAATTATTATTAAGTAATGCTGGGAAATCTTATCATCAATTTTTTGTTGAGGTTGAAGATGAAAAAATGCCAATCGTCATTGAAGTCGTCCGTTCGCGCCTTAAGCGCCATTTAGAACATGATGAAGGTGAGCCAAAAGTAACGTTTACAATCGATATAAAATCTGAAATATATGATACAGGTGGAAATATAAATTTAGAAAACAAAATGGAAGCAGACGATATTGAAAAACAAATTGAAGAAGAAATAGTTCGTGCTTCTGAAAGGCTATTAAACATGTTCAGAGACCAAGATATTGATCCAATTGGGATAGGTGAGCTTTATCGAAGTAAAACGAGAAATTGGCACCCAGACGAATGGGCGAGTACTATTTATCATCAGGTTTCATTTGAGGTTGAAGCGAATGTCACCCTTAATGTTGCAGGAGCAGTAGAATAAACAAGCATAATTGCTTTCAAGCACTCATAGGCTTATGTAGACAAGAAGCTGAAGTGTAAATCAATCTAAAAGTTTATAAGGAGGATTTTATGCTTGATTTAATAAAGAGGCTTATAATAGCTTTTGCTCTAGCATTGTTTATCGGTATTTTATTTCTAGGAGCTAATAGTCCTGTTGCTAAAGCGGAAGAAGGTAATCACAGTGAATATCCAATCATTTGGCCAACCGTTGGTCAGTTAACCGATACATATGGTACAAGGGGTGGAACACATTATGGGATTGATATTGCCGCTCCTGAGGGGACGCCAGTCATAGCCGTTGAGGGGGGAAAGGTTAGTCGGTCTTATTATTCTTCAAGCTATGGAAATGTTATTTTTATTAAACACAACCATCAAGATATCGAAACGGTATATGCTCATCTTCACCAACGGTTTGTAGAAGAGGGGGAAACAGTCGAGAAAAAGGATTTGATAGGAACTGTTGGAAATACAGGACGCTCATCAGGAAATCATTTACATTTCGAGATGCATTATGATGAATGGGATGCAGAAAAATCTAACTCTTTTGATCCGCTGACCGTTCTTGGTTCTGACCATGAATCTATGTATGCGGCACTAGGACATGCTGAAGGAGATGTGCTGCAAACTATGAGCTCCTATCTGGATGAAGAATGGGAAGAAGAGAAAGAAGATGTAGAACAACAGCAAGAGGTGGAAGAAGAACAACAACAAGAGAAAGAAGTAAACCAAAATGAACTGGAAACAGAAAAGGAGACAATAGCGATAAAAGAAACAGAAGAAATAGATGACGATAGTTCCGATTATCAACCATTAGATTACATGGTTGAAGAAGATTTAGTCTCCTTATTAGAATTAGTAGAGCATGAGCAAATGGTAGAAAGAACGGTTAAAAAGAATGATAGCCTTTGGGCTATTTCGAAAGAATATGATGTTACGATTGAAGATTTAAAGAAATGGAATCAATTAAAAGACGATGTATTGCAAATAGGTCAAGAATTAGTTGTATATGAAAACCCCGACAATGAATATATTGTCAAAGCTGGAGATACGCTCACACAAATTGCTTATAATCATCAAATTACAGTAGAAGTTTTATTTAATTTAAATCATTTTGAATCTGATTTAATACACCCAGGCATGAAATTAATCGTTCAAGATTAAAAGAAATCTTCTCTTTGTTTGCTATAGTAAATAGATTTAATATGGTAAAATAGATCTAAATTTACTAGGTGAGGAAAGTGTATGAAAATAGACCAGCATTCTGTCAGCACATCATTATTAAAATTATTAAATAAACAAACAGATTTAAATGGGCATCAAATTGATTTAGTAGATGGGTTTGTATTTATGCTAAAAAAAATAAAAAACCATCAAAAAATTCGTTTAAAAACAAAAGGACAAATCCACCCTCGTTTTTGGAAATCTCATAACCGTGCTTTTGGTTACCTTATAAAGGAAAGCGAGCAGGAAAAAGAATTTCAACAATTATACCAATTTTACTTTCAGGTAGCTTTGTTAGAAGAGTTTTTAAACATTGAGGATTTCTTTGTAAAAATTACAGAAAAAGGCTTACATTATTTGCAGCTAACGAAAGAGGAGCAATTAGAGCTTTTATTTCAGAAGATTTGGGGTCCTTTATCTGCTGAAAAAATATAAAGCTGCTTTATCAATAAATGACAAAACAGCTTAAGAGACTAAATCTCAATTTTATAGGCAAAAGAAATTTCATCTATTTTTGTTAGGGTTTCAGCAAGTTCGTCGGTTACAGGCTTATCTACCGTAACCATCATAATGGCTTCTCCGCCTTCTTCCTTACGTCCCACTTGCATCGTTGCAATATTGACGTTGTGCTGAGCGAGGAGCTGACCCATTCTACCGATTACACCAGGGCGGTCATTATGCTGAATATAAAGGATATGTCCGCTAGGTACAAAATCAACATTAAACCCATTTACATTAACGATACGTGCACCGTATTCTTTAATAAAGGTTCCTTGAATTTCAAAGCGTCGATCTTCACCATGGACGATAGCATGAATTAAGTTTGAATACCCATAAGATTTATCTAAATGTTTTTCGCCAAAAGTAATGCCTCTTTCCTTAGCAATGACTGAAGCATTTACATCATTTACTGCAGCATCTACACGTGGTTGTAAAAATCCTGCCATCAAACTTCTCGTGGTGATTGTGGTTTCCAAATTTCTAACGGTCCCACTATAAAATACTTCGATTTCCTTAACAGGTGTCTTCATAACTTGAGATAAAATATTACCCATTTTTTTCGTCAGTTCATAGTATGGTTTTACCTTTTCATATACTTCTTTTGAAAGAGTAGGTAAATTAATTGAATTACGTGCAGGTTCTCCTTCTAAGAAGTTTAAGACCTCCTCAGATACCTGTGAAGCAACATTCAATTGCGCTTCTACAGTAGAGGCAGCGATATGTGGTGTCGTGATGACTTGTTCAAATTCAATTAACTCACGGTCTGTAGCAGGCTCTTCTTCAAAAACGTCTAAAGCTGCTCCCGCTACGTGCCCGCTTGCTAAATAATGCTTAAGAGCTTGCTCATCAATAATACCTCCACGAGCACAGTTAATTAAATAAATACCAGGTTTTGTTTTAGCGATATTTTTCATCCCTAACAAACCTTTTGTTTCCTTCGTCAGTGGAGTATGGACGGTAATAATATCAGCTGTCGTTAAAACCTCATCTAAGCTTGCAGAGGTTACTCCGATTTTTTGAGCCCTTTCTTTTGTTAAAAATGGATCAAAAACGAGAAGTGGCATTTCAAATGCTTTTGCTCTCTGAGCAATTTGTGTTCCAATACGTCCGAATCCAATGATTCCTAAGGTTTTCCCACGTAATTCTGCTCCCTGAAAGGCTTTTCGATCCCATTTTCCTGATTTAATTGAGGCATTCGCTTGTGGAATTTTCCTTAACAGAGAACAGATCATCGCAAAAGTGTGCTCTGCTGTGGAAATCGTATTTCCATCTGGAGCGTTAACGACTACGACGCCTCGTTTTGTTGCGGCATCTAAGTCAATGTTATCAACACCTACACCAGCTCTAGCGACAATTTTTACATTTGTCATCTTTTCTAGTAATTCATTTGTTACCTTTGTAGCACTTCTAACAAGTAGTGCATCAAAAACAGTTAAATCTTCTACTACGTCAACATTTTTTTGAACACATTCTACAAAGTCACTTTGCAACAGTGGCAATAGACCTTCTTCACTCATTTGGTCCGATACGAGAATTCGATATTTTGCGTTTTGTTTGTTTAAGGCTTGTTTTTCTGCAATCGCTTGATCACTCATGTTCTTTACACTCCTTATACTTTTTAATAACTCTACTGCTTTGACGTAGCAAAGTCAATCATCATTTTGCTAACTTTCTAAAAACGTAAATCGTCTTAATGAAAGCGCTACACAAAAAACCTTCCAGCCCTCACGGAATGTGAGGGGCGGAAGGTTTGAACCGCGGTACCACCCTCATTCATGCTAAAGCATGCAACTTGTGGATAACAATCCAAGATAACGGATTAACCGAGTGTACTTACTTAAGTTCAATACACTAACTCCGAAGCGCTATCGAAAATGCTCCATACTAGTTCACACCAACCACTAGTTCTCTTAAATGGAAACCATTTTTTCATTCTTCATCAAAGTTTTTCATCTTTCCTAATTGTTAGATAATTTATCATATGAATGGTGGGTTGTCAATTAGCTTTTTTATAAAAGCTCAGAAATGTTTTTCATGAAATCATTTTAATTTCATACATTTCAATGAGGGGGGATAGAATGGATTATCGTGTAAAAAGAGGAGATACCATTTCAAAAATTTCAGCTAAGCATGATTTGCGCCCATTTGATATACTTTTGGAAAATCATTCAATCATTAATGAACACACCTATATTTATCCAGGGATGACGCTTTATTTACCAGAATATAAAAGACAAGCAGGTATTGGAGGGGACATTGTCACGGAGTATGGTCCATTGGATTTAGAAGATGATTTAAAACAATTAGTACAATCAAATGTTGATATTAAGAAATGTGGTCATTCTGTATTAGGAACGCCCATTTATCAAATTAAAATAGGAACAGGAAAAAAGCAAGTATTCTACAGTGGTGGATGGCATGCTAATGAGTGGCACACCTCAAAATTTTTAATGAAATTCCTTTATACATGTGTAGAGGCTTTACAATCTAATTCATCTATTTATTCATACAATATAAAACAATTGTTGGAAAAGGTAACATTAATTATCGTTCCAATGGTTAACCCTGATGGAATCGAGTTAGTACAGCAAGGTATTTATAAGGAGCATCCCTATTATCATGAGGTGTTAAAAATTAATAAGGGATCAGAACGATTTGAGCATTGGTCAAGCAATATTAGAGGTGTAGATTTAAACCACCAATGGCCAGCAGGCTGGGAAAAGGAAGCGAAGGAAAGTCCACAGCAACCATGGCCACGACATTTTAGTGGCATAGCTCCGTTAACTGAACCAGAAGCACAGGCGATTTATAAATGTACATTAAATCATGATTTTTCTTATGTATTAGCCTTTCATTCACAAGGTCAAGTGATTTATTGGGGATATAGAGGCTATGAGCCGGCAGAAAGTAAGGATATGGTCCAAAAGCTATCATTAGTCAGTTCCTATACTCCCATTCATACCGCAGAGAGTGATGGAGGTTATAAGGACTGGTTTATCCAAGAAACAAAACGACCTGGCTTTACGATAGAAGTTGGTGTTGGGGTGAACCCTTTGAATAACGATGCCATAAATGAAATCTGGTCTAATAATTTATTTTTAGCATTGGAAGGACTTCGTTTATAGAAAAATAGGCTCGTTTTATCTCTTGAAGCATGATAAACTTAAGTCAATAAGAGGATTATAAGTTATAGCGTTAGGAAGGCAGAAAAGTACATTTTCTGCCTTTGTTTGACGACGAAAATGTGGGGGATCATCATGTCATTAAGACCGATCAAGGCTAAGAAAATTTATGAAATGATTGCTGAGCAAATTACAGATGAAATCAAAAATGGACAGCTTCAAGCTGGGGATCGTTTGGACTCTGTACAGCAGCTAGCTACTAAATATCAGGTCGGTCGGTCTGCGATTAGAGAAGCTTTAAGTGCATTAAGAGCAGTCGGATTAATAGAAATTAGACAAGGAGAAGGAAGCTTTGTTAAGAAAATAGAACACGACTTAGCAAAGATGATTTTACCTTCTGTTGATTTATTAGAAAAAAAAGATTTAAAACAATTATTTGAAATTCGAAAAATGATTGAAACGGGCGCTGCAAAAATTGCGGCAGAAAAGAGAACGGAAGAAGATTTAGAAAGATTTGAACAAGTATTACAAGAAATGAGACAAGCATTAGGTGACGGAAAATTGGGTGAAATAGCTGATATACAATTTCACCAGGCAATAGTTAAAGCAACCAAAAATGAAATGCTTCAATCACTACTAGAAACGATTTCTGAAACGATGAAAGCAGCCATGCAAGAAGCTAGAATGACTTATTTATATGGTGACCAAGAAAAACTAACAGCGCTTTATAATGAGCACAAAAAAATTTATGAAGCCATTAAGGAAAGGAATGAGGAAAAGGCTTTTCAATCAATGATGGATCATATTTTAGGGGTTGAGAAATCACTTTTCATTCCATAGTACTTAACTTAGGAAATCCGAAAATGCTTTAGGAAATGTTTATTTTATAACCATTTTCTTATTTTATATCATAAAGAATGACAACTTCTTATTCTAGAAATAATCGTACAGTTAAGTTTTTTACATGAAGGAAAGTGACAGCATGATTTTAGAATTACTTTTTATCTTTATTATTGTTGCAGTAGGGAGCTATATTCAAAGTGTTAGTGGATTTGGGTTTGGATTAATTGCAATGAGTTTATTGCCATTTCTATTCCATTTGCTTGATAGTACTTTACTGATAATGAGTTTAACCATTGTACTAACACTACGTATACTTATGCGTTTTTACCCTTATATTGAATTTAATAGACTCTCTGTTATTCTTATTTCTGCGATTATTGGACGAATCGGGGGCTTTTTTATATTAACTCATTTCGGTGAGCTACCGATTTTAAAAAAATGGCTAGGTGTCGTTTTATTACTTTTAGTCGTATATTTATGGTTCAATAAAAAGCCGTCCCAAGGTGAAAGAAAGGTAGCAACCATTTTTACTATTTGTTTAGGATTAGTGGGGGGATTGATAGGGGGAGTATTTGCTGTTGGTGGACCATTCTTTGTTTTTTATTTTTTGACCATTTATGAGGACAAGCTAAAGTACACGGCAAATCTGCAAGCTGTATTCTTTATTACCAGTCTTCTAACTGTCGTTTCACACGGTATTAACGGTGATTTTCATTCATCGTTTATGCTATATTTCTTAACTGGTTTTGTAGCTGTCTTAATAGGTTCAGGTATTGGAGTTCGAAGCTTTACTAAATGGAAAGCTGAGAAGATTCGTATCCTTGCTATGGTTATAGTTGCTATATCTGCAATTAATTTATTGTTATTTTCATAAAAAAACTGATGGTCCTTATGGAGACCATCAGTTTTTTTTATTCATATTTTAATGGATCGCCTTCAAATGATTCATCAGCTACTTTAATTGAATCAGTAGGACATCCTTCAAGAGCATCAATCATATCCTCTTCTAATTCTTCAGGTACTTCAGTTACCCCTTTATTATCATCTAAAATAACAAAAGCAATTCCTTCATCATCATAGTCATAAATATCAGGAGCAGCCGCACCGCATGCACCACAAGCGATACATGTATCTTGGTCGACTATTGTGAATTTTGGCATTGAAAAAAACCTCCATTTTATCTTTAAGTAATCAGTCACTATATAAAAAAGAAAATAGATTTTGTTGGGCGGCTAAGTGGCCATTAACAGAATCATCATTGTATCAATCAGGGTGCTACTGTTCCTTTTTTTCTAGATAAATAAAGGACAGGTGTTTACACCGAAAAGAATGTAGAGATTATATCAAGATATTTCTTCCTTAAGTAGACTGGTGTATTGTCTTCATCTATTTTAAAGGCAAAATCAAAACTTTTCAATAACTTGATGCTTAATTTCAGAAATTAGATGCATGTTTTAAAGGAAAACGTTTATCATTGTTCATGTTGTTTACAATACGGACCTTAATGTTTACAAGAATCATAAATAAAAAAAGTTTTATTAAATAGGACATTTTCCACGTGAATTTTTGATAAAATGGTAGGTAGATGTACATAGGCGGAGGAATGATTTGTGAATTTTGATATTAGTCCAATACTTTTTAAAGTGCATCAATTAAATCAAGGACAGCGCAGTATATATAGTTCATATCATGTCCTAAAGGGCAATAAAACGATGCAAACGATACAGGATCTTCATTTATTCAATCTGAAGCCTTTTTTTGGTCTGCTGCCATTCATCACAAGAAGTGAGGTTGAGGAAAGTATTAAAAAAAATAGCGAGAAGAACATCATTCAAACTGATGAACATAACGTTATTTCCTTGACTGATAAAGGAGCATTAATGGTTGAAGAGTATTGGAATGACCATCCATATTTTGCTTCCCTGAATGGTTATTCATACTCCCAAATGGATATCATATTTTGGAATCGATGCTTACTTTTAATTCAAAGCTTAACCTCCATCAAAAACCAAAAAAAATTTAACCCAATTATTCAGGATTGGAAAATACAAGCATTTATAAAAGTTTATTTGATGAACCAAAATCAATCGGTTGATTCATTATTGCATGCTATTTATGAAGAGATCCACTCCTTTTTAGTAAGGTGTGAGCCAATCCAAGCAAGTATATTCGTTGCTTTACTCACTAGTTCAAATTCTGTTGGTCTAACATTAAATCAGGTAGCAGAGCGGGAGGACCTTACAAAAGTTGAAGCAACGCTCATTCATAAAGCCACTATACATCAGCTTATTTCTGAATTACTCATACATGACCAAAATACGATTAGTATTCTAAATAGGCTTCTTAAAGACTTACAGAAAAAATCAGAATTGACCGTTTCTACACAGAAAACGAAATCGTTGTTAGAAAACGGGTTATCAATAAAAGATATTAGTAAAAAAAGGCAGTTGAAGTCCGCGACGATTTTGGATCACATCGTAGAGTTAGCATTAGTGGACCCCCATTTTTCATTAAAGAAGTTTATGACTTTAGAAGAATACCTAATGATTCAAAAAGCGATCAAACAATCAAAGTCTCATAAATTGAAGGATATTAAAGAAGCGCTACCCGTAGCCGTTGATTATTTTTTGATTCGGTTAGTATTAGCTAGAAAGGATTTTACAAATGGATTTATCTAAAGCATTAAATCGCTGGTTTGGATATCAAACATTCAGAGAAGGTCAAAAGGAAATCATTACAAGCATTATGAATGAACAGCATGTTCTTGCAATGCTCCCTACAGGAACTGGTAAATCTATATGTTATCAATTGCCTGCTTTACTAGCAGATGGAGTGACCATCATTGTTTCACCTTTATTATCCTTAATGGAGAATCAAGTACAAGAGCTTAAAACATTAGGTATAAAGAATGTAGTAGCGATTAATAGCTTCTTAAATTACGATGAAAAAAATGAGATTTTTAGAAAGTTGTCCACGTATAAGATGATTTATCTTTCTCCTGAGATGCTTCAAAGTGAAAGGCTGATTGCTCGATTAATGAGCATGAAGGTATCTTACTTTATTATTGATGAAGCTCATTGCATTTCTCAGTGGGGACATGATTTTAGACCCGATTATATTAGGCTAAGTCATGTAATCGCTCAGCTTAATTTTCCTCCTACCTTAGCTATTACAGCCACAGCAACAGAGGAGGTAAGAAAGGACATCATTCAATTATTACATCTGAGAGATGTTAAAGAACATATTTATTCTGTCGACCGAAGAAATATTGCTTTGCGTATTGAGGAATTTTCTGAACCCGACGATAAATGGAAGAGGCTAATAAATTTAGTTGAAAAATTAGAAGGTCCTGGGATGATTTATTTTTCAAGTAGGAAAAGTGCTGAAAGAGCAACAAGGCTATTACAGCAGCAGGGACAGCAAGTGAGCTACTATCATGGTGGCATGACTAATAATGACCGAATGCTTATACAGCAGCAATTTATGCAAAATCAACTCTCGATCATATGCTGTACGAATGCTTTTGGAATGGGTATAAATAAAAATAATATCCGTTATATTATTCATTTTCATCCTCCCAAGCAAATGGAAAGTTACTTACAAGAAATCGGTCGAGCTGGTCGAGATCGTAAAAAAAGCATATCCTATCTATTCTATTCGAGTGAAGATAAACATCTCACACATCGGTTTATTGATATTGAACAAATAGAAGAAGTGGTTATTAAAAGAATTGTCGGTTTATTATCCGAACAAAAAACAATAACGACGCAGTTGGAGGAGTCTTTACAAGCGCAATTTAACCTTTCAGAATCAACTTGGAGAGTGTTTAAATATTTATTAGAAAAATTTCAATTTATTGAAAATAATCAAGTGAAAAAACTTGAGTTAAACCTTTTAATCGATGGTTTGATAAAGCATTATCAAAATAGGCGCATGAAACGTATGAAGCAATGGGAATATTTTGAGGATTTTATGAATACTCGTACTTGCAGAAGGGAAGCTATTTTGGAATTTTTTACTGAAACGTTAAAAGATAAGCCAGAAGAGTGCTGTGATATTTGTGGGTTTTCAGATCGTCGCTTTTGGAAACGAGAGAGAAATCATGTGTTGAATGCAGACAAAGTCCAAGATTGGCAACAATTATTAAAAAAGAAGCTTTTACAGGTGTGAAATGGACCAAATAAAAGGAACTGATATTGCCTGGAGTGTTTTGTTCACTCAATTATTCTTTTTAATCATCTCTTTCATTCTTAGTATAATACTTTTCCCTTCATTGAGTCATTGGAGAGCTTTGTTTCAGTGGAACTTTCAAGAAATTCTCATGATTGGCTTAATTGTAACTGCAGGCGTTATCTTTTTTAATTTCATGTTATTGCTGATTTTTGGTAGTCAATCACTAGATGATGGAGGCTTGAATAAAAAACTTTTTACAGAAATAAACATTCCGACAATCATAAGTCTTTGTATGCTTATTTCTTTCACTGAAGAGCTATTATTCAGAGGGGTTTTGCAAACAAACTTTGGATTATGGTTTGCGAGTATTGTCTTTGCCCTTTTGCACATCCGTTACTTATCAAAACCAATTCTATTATTAGGGGTAGTAAGTATAAGCTTTTTCCTTGGTTATGTTTTTATGGTAACAGAAAATTTATGGGTCACTATATTTGCCCATTTTTGTATTGATTTAATACTTGGAGTATGGATTCATATTAGAAAATAAGTAAGGAGGGTTCCTCTCAATGAATAACATGTCAGAATCACATGAAGACTGGAACGAAAATGATGAAAACTATCAATATGATTTAGAGAAATTAAACAAACCGAAGGATTTACCTCCTAGAAGTCAAAAGCATAAGAAAAAGAGAGGGGAAAGAAAGAAGAGTAAAGCACTAAATTTAATTATAGTCCGTATTTTACTATTACTTTTTCTAATCATTGTCATTGGCGCGTTTTTAGTACCAAGCTGGCTCCTTTAAAGCTTGTTCTAAATAAATGTTCTCTCTCATACTTATCAAAGTAAGGGGGAGGAGTTTATGGGAACATCTAAAAAAAATAATAACACGCCAAAATATTTTCAGTTTATGCTTACTGAGCTCATTAATCGTAAGAAAAAAATGGATAAACATGAAAAAGCAAAAATAAACTGGTCAATCTTCGTGTTTACTTCAATGGCGATTGCTTTTATATATATAATCTACACGTATTTTATTCATACAGCATCTACAAATATACGTCAATTTTTCACACTAAATACATCAACAATTTTATTGATTATGATAACGACTTTAGGAGTCCTACAGGTTAAGTATTTTAAAAAGAAAGAAGAAAAAGCTGAGAAGGAATATGAGGAATTAAGGTTAGAAATCATTGAGCGAAGCCCTGAATTTTGGCAAGAGGACCAAGATTGGTCAAAAAGGCATTTAATCTTTACACAAATTAAGTCTGAGAATGATATAAATTTATTTCATAAATAAAAAAGAAAACTCATTATCCTTTTTAGTGTCTACAGACTGTAGGAAATGCTTTCAAACTTGAATTTATTCTACAGTCTGTCTAAATACGCAGATCACCTTGAAACTAGTATCTAATAGAATGAATTTAAGCAGATTCATGGCGGTTTCCGAAAAATAAATAATTCTCTCTGCGGAAAGTAACTCCAGAAATTTGTATTTGCTCATTATTAAAATCCTGAATTTGACCAAATGCTACTGTTTTTTTGTTTTTAGAGCAATACACTTCTACGGGTAAACCTAAATTTTTACTGAACTGCAAATCTGCGTTAGTGATTAAAGATTTGTCTGTAATTTTCAAAATATTCATTATTTTCCTCCTTTTAAATATAAAACGTAAGATCATTGAAAGCGTTTTCTGATGATGATTATTCTAAGTATAAGTGTTTTATTTTGACTTTTCAATTAATTTGTTGGATTTTCTACCCTTTTTTATCCATTGAAATGTGACAAAAATTTTAAGGGTGTTAAAAAAATTGTCACATTTTAAAAGGAGCACTCTCTTAATCTATGTTATTATAAGTATAGTAAGTATACACACAGATAAGGAGTGTTGAATGATGACTTTAGTTCAACTTACAGCAGTCTTAGGAATTGGTTTATTAGCCATGCTTTTAGCTGTTATTATGGCTTTCGGCTTATTGAAATTATCCCAACTATCAAAATAAAATGTATGAATCCAAGCTGGTATCCAATCGGGTATCAGCTTTTTACGTTTCAAAATAATTCATTCAGGGCCTATTTTTGAAAATATTATTTTCTTTTTAGTAATGAGAAAGGTAGAATAAAAGAAAATAGTGGAGAAGGTGTTTCAATGATTGAACAAATTTTTGAAATGTTAGAAAACAGTGAAGATGAACTGATTGCGATTCGTAGAGAGCTTCATAAGTTTCCTGAACTATCCTTTGAAGAGGTTGTTACCCCGAAAAAGATCGCTACTTATCTTAAGGATTTAGACATTGAGCATCGTACAGAAGTGGGGGGACGTGGAGTTGTCGGTTATATTCGTGGAAAAAAGGGTGGTAAAACAGTAGCATTACGAGCAGATTTTGATGCTCTTCCAATACATGAAGAAACGGGATTACCTTTTGCTTCAACTGTACCAGGTAAAATGCATGCCTGCGGACATGATGGACATACAGCTGCTTTGTTGCTTGTAGCAAAATCTTTGAAACAACAGGAACATCAACTGCTAGGTGATGTTGTCCTTATCTTTCAATTTGCAGAAGAATTGGCGCCTGGAGGTGCAATTTCAATGATTGAAGATGGTTGTTTAAAAGATGTGGATGCTATTTTCGGTGCGCACTTATGGACACCCCTACCTTATGGAGAAATTGGTTTTCGAGAAGGAGCGTTTATGGGAGCTGCGGATCGTTTTGAGCTAACAGTGAAGGGGCGAGGTGGTCATGGAGCGTCCCCACACGAAACGGTCGATAGCATAACTGTTGCCACTTCCATTGTTCAACAGTTACAGCAAATTGTTAGCCGAAATGTAGATCCATTAAAGTCAGCAGTAATTAGTATTGGCTCATTTCATGCTGGAGAAGCTTTTAATGTGATACCGGATACAGCTAAAATTGTAGGTACAGTTAGAACCTTTGAAGAGGGAATACAATCTTTCATTATTGAACGTATGAATCAGGTTGTGAATGGGATTTGTCTTGCTGCAGGAGCTGATTATGAGTTTGATTACAAAAAAGGTTACCCTACTGTTGTGAATTCAAAAACGGAAACGGAAAAATTAGTACAGTGGAGTGTATCTAATCTTAAAAATCAAAAAGTTATTGAAATAGATCCGGTTATGGGAGGAGAGGATTTTGCTTACTATTTAAAGCATGTTCCAGGAAGCTTCTTTTTTATCGGAGCAGGTAATGAATCGTTAGGAAAAACATATCCACATCATCATCCAAAATTTGATTTTGATGAAAGCGCGTTGTTAGTCGCAGCAAAATTATTAGCAACAGCAGCCGTTCATTACTTAGAAGACGAAAAACTCGTAGGTGAAAATTTGGTTGAGTGCACATAGAAATTTTTGTAAATAAAGCTAAATTTACGAAAATGAAACTATATAAGAATAGAGAGCGTTTCATTATGGAATGCTCTTTTTCAACCTCAATATTCACTCATTTTGTAACATGGGGGGGAAAGAGATGGAGGAAGATTGGATAAAAAGGGCAAAAGCTGGTGATGATGAGGCCTTTCATCTATTAATGGATAAACATATAAAAACTGTAGAAAGGTTTAGCTATCAAATGGGTGTATCACAGGAAAAGGTGGATGATGTTGTCCAAGAGGTTTTTATAAAAGTTTATCGATTCATAACAAAGCAAACTCATGGTAAATTTACGACATGGCTTTATTCGTTAACATTAAATGTGATTAGAGATATGTACAGGCAAGAGCAAAGACAAATTAAGAAATTTAAACTCTTAAAAAAGAGCCAGGACTCAACATCATATATAGAATCCTATATGGATCATGACTCATTTGATTTACATGAAAAAATTCAACAATTAGATGCAAAATATAAAGTTCCTATTATTTTACATTATTTTCATGATTTGAATTACAAGGAAATTGCAGGCGTTTTAGGAGTGAGCGAAGGGGCTATTAAATCGAGAATATTAAGAGCCAAAAAAATGCTAAAGGAAAAGTATGAAAAGGTAGGTGAACATAATGGCTAAGGATCCTATTGAAGAAAAATTAAATACATTAAAAAAACAATATGATAAGATTCCGAGTCAAAACACTGCCTCTTCTATCATGAATCAGATAAAAAAGGAAAATCAATCGAAAGACTATTCCCAATCATATTGGAAATTTGGTTCAATCGCTGCTTGTATTATTCTATTCATTACTGGCGGTTTGGTTTTTCAAATGATTTCTTCTAATGAACAGGAGATGTCATCAGAAGCAGAAAGCTCTGGTGAAATCATGATGCTTGAAGAATCTGATGAGGTGGTAAATTATGATGCTGAATTAGAAATGGCAACAGAGAATAGTAGTCGAGAAATGAGTGAAGATATAGGACAATGGGAAGAGGTTTATCACCCAACTTGGAATCTCAAAATCTCACTACCTAATGAAATGTCTTATACTTTTGATGAACACTTGCTAACGATTTATCAATCTGATCGACCTCTATTCATTATTGAAAAGTGGTCAGAGGATAGAGACGTCACAGAGGAATATAATATAAAGCAGGAAGCATTAATCAATAAAGAAGATCACCCAATATTATCATCATTTCATGTACCTTTACAAAAGCACAAAAAAGCTGATTGGTTAGTTGAAGAAGGTGATGAATGGATTTATTATATTTTAGAGGAACATAATCAAGAAATACTATTTTTATATACAATTGTTCTTAATGGAGATCAAGACTTTTACGAACGTGAAGACATGATCACAAAAATGATAAATTCTATAAAATGGGAAAACTAAGTCTTAATGAATTGTGTTTTTTTTTAACGTAAGTCATAATAAATGAAAATAGTGTAAAGCCTAGTTTAGTGTAAAAATTAAGCTAGGCTTTGTTTGAGCTAATTGCTAAAAAACGGAGGAAACACTCATTGAAAAGATGGTTAGGTACGTTAATGGGAATTGGATTAGTAGGTTTAGGCTATATGGCATTTGAGGCTAAAAGAAATTCTGTTCTAACACACGAATTATCTTTTCAGAAAATCTCAAAGCATTCAAATGGTTTCACTATTTATTTTATATCAGATGTTCACGCTAGATGTATTTCTGAGGAGATGCTTCAATCTGTCGGAACATGTGATCTGATCATCATCGGTGGTGATTTTACTGAAAAAGGAGTACCTTTACATCGAACCGAGGAAAATATAAAAAGACTAAAAGCTCTTTGTAATCAAATATATTTTGTATGGGGAAATAACGATCTTGAGGTTAATACACATTTACTTGTAAAGCTTTTTAACAAATATTGGATCACTATTTTAGATAATCAAGTTTCAAGGATTATGGTAAAAAACCAGTTTATTTCGTTAGTGGGTGTGAATGAACTGCAGTACCCCATTGATTATTATTCTTTTTATAAAGAGATAAAACAGGATGATTTTGTACTTTTAATTAGCCATTACCCTAATGTAGAAGATTACTTACCATTAAATCATCCTTTTTCTCTGCTTTTGGCTGGGCACACACATGGTGGTCAAATTCGCTTAGGTAACTTCGGTTTAGAAGAAAGAGGCAGCTTAAAATGGAAACAACAGTTTGCGAGTTTAGTTAGTAATGGTTATGGAACAACTTTAGTACCTTTACGGTTAGGTGCACCAAGTGAAACTCATTTAATTGAGATTAATAAAAAATAAGATGGGTGATAGAAGTTTTTTTTTTGTTTTTGTAGTTGAAAGGTGAGAAATTCAATGAATGAAAAAGGTAAATATAATATGAAAGCTTTTTCCAAAATGGTCGGGATTCAGCCAGGTACCATAAGAGCTTGGGAGAGGCGATATTCCTTCCTAAAACCTCAGCGAAATAGCTTGGGGCACCGCTTGTATTCCGATTTAGATGTTGAGCAGATGAAGTGGATACAAAATCAGCTTGATGTGGGGATAACGATCGGACAAGCAATTGAATTATTAGGAAATGAACATCAAACATCACTTTATAATCCAAAAATAGCAGATGAATTTTCTTCTGTGCAAACGATGCTTCATGAAACAATGAACGAGTTAATGAGATTTCGAATTCATACTGCTGAACGTATCTTTCAGCCGTTTCTTCATCATTTTATTGACGATGACTTTAGATGGACTTATTTTTCTAAACTAGAAGAATTGATTAATTTAAAGTTAATGGGGGAAAATAGCCATAAAGTTCAAAAAGAATTTGTATTAAGCTTTTTCTCGAGAAAGATACACCAAGTTTCTAATCTTTTTTTAATTCAAACGCCATTTCCAAAGGTGCTTGTTATTTGTAATGAAGAATACATCGATGAATTACACTTATCAGCTATTTTTCTTCATTTGAGGAAACACCAATTTGAGGTGGTAGTTGTGGAGGCAGGATATTCAGTTCGAGATGTAGAATTACTGATTAAAGAAACAGAAGCGAGTGTTCTTATAATGTCTTTAGGGTCTCAGATTATAAATAAGAAATCATTAACACTAGTTAGACAATTGCAGGTTTTAAGTGGAATTACGATCGCTGTTGTTACTAGTAATATTAGGTTGTCCAAGCAACCTGAAGGTTTATTAAAAAATGTACAATTGATTAGACATAACAAACGAGACACGGAGAATTGGATGAAAGCATTAATATTAAATAAATAAGTTTGTCCTAAGGCTAATGATGTAGAACCTTCTTAAATAGTCTCACATACCGTATGATAAGAGGAATTTTATGTATGGTGATGATTGCTTGTACAAAAGGAGGGGCATGAGTGCGACTCGAACGTTTAGATATAAATAAGTTTAAAGCTTTTTTAACTTTTGATGATATGAATGAAAGAGGAATTACTAAAGAAGATTTATGGCAGGATGTTCCTAAAGTACATGACTTATTTCGAGATATGATGATTGAAGCCGATGATGAATTAGGCTTTAAAATTGATGGTCCGATTGCTGTAGAAGTATTTGCAATGCCAGCACAAGGTATGGTTATTATTGTGACAAAAGGCGATATTGATGAAGATTTTGATTTAGATGCTTTTGAAGAGGGATATATAGAAATGCAGGTTACGCTAGATGAATATGAAGATATTCTTTATGAATATAAGGATTTTGAAGATATTTTAGGACTAGTCGAACGTCTCTATTCATATGGTGTCATTGGCGGTGCGTTATTTTCCTATGAGAATCGCTACTTTCTTAACTTTGAAGAGTTCGACTTCGAACCTTTAGAAGAAGATGCATTCATTGCCCTTCTGTCAGAATATGGCAGTTCAGCGACGGCCTCCATTCATCGAATTAAAGAATATGGAACGACTATTATAGAAGAAAATTCAATTGAACAATTACATCAGCACTTTATAAGAAAATGAGCACTTGATGGCCACTTCGTCATCAAGTTTTATTTTGTAAAAAAAAGTCGGAAATGTATGGAATCGATCACTTTAAAACATTCGTTGAACAGGAAGATAATGATTAGAATATGTTACAATATTAAAGACTAGCAACCAAGTTTGTTTATCAGAATAGAATAGAGATACATATATTTAGGAGTGGTAACGTATGAAAATAGCCGTTTTATATGGGGGAGTATCAGCCGAAAGAGAGGTATCGATTTCGTCTGGAAAAGGGATTATACAAGCGTTGAAAAATAAAGGTCATGATGTAGTTGGAATTGATTTTTCACCAGAAAAACTCGATGAAGTGATGAATCTTCAAGTTGATATGGTTTATATTGGCTTACACGGTCGTTTTGGCGAGGATGGAAAAGTACAAGCATTGTTAGACATGCTAGAAATTCCTTATGTAGGTTCTGGAGTACTAGGCTCAGCACTAGCTATCGATAAAGCAAAAGCCAAGCTATTTTTTGAGCAAGCAGGTACTAGAATAGCTAAAGACTTAGTGGTATATAAAAGATCATATAATAAGAATTCATTTGAACATTCTTTTTCCTTCCCGGTTGTGGTTAAACCGAACCAAGAAGGCTCTACTATTGGGATTACCATTGCACAGAACGACGACGAATTAAAAGAAGGTATTGAAAAAGCATTTCAATGGGACCAAACTGTATTAGTAGAAGAGTTTATTAGTGGTAAAGAGGTAACGGTCGCTGTTATGGGTAATCAAGGAAAAGAGAAAGCATTACCTGTTGTTGAAATTATATCGAAAAATGATTTTTATGACTATGAAGCTAAATATTCGACGGGGATGAGTGAACATATTATTCCTGCATCGATTTCAAAAGAACAGCTAGCTTATGTCCAAAATCACGCCGTAATCGCGCACCGTTCTCTGAGCTGTGATATTTACTCTAGAGTAGATTTTATTGTGCCCAAAGAGGGAGAGCCGGTTATTTTAGAGGTTAATACGTTACCTGGTATGACGCCAACAAGCCTATATCCTGATGCTGCTCATGAAATAGGGTTATCCTATGATGATATGATAGAAGAACTAATTAATCTTTCCAGGAAAAAATAAAGAATGTAATGGGCGAAATGGAGTGGCAAAAATGATCAAAGAAAAAATCATTATAATAGGAGCAGGACCTTGTGGATTAGCCGCTGCAATTGCTTGTCAAGATGCAGGCTTTGAACCACTTGTTATAGAAAAGGAAAATGTTGTTCACACATTATATCGCTTTCCAACTCACCAAACTTTTTTTAGTACAAGTGAAAGATTAGAAATTGGTGAAGTAGCTTTTGTAACAGAGGAAAGAAAGCCTAGAAGAAATCAAGCTTTATCTTATTATCGTGATGTTGTCGAAAGAAAAAATATTCGTATTCAGACTTTTGAACAAGTACTGTCAGTTGAAAAGAAAGAGTCAGGCGATTTTTATATCAAAACATCAAAAGATGAATATCAAGCGAGTTATGTCATTATTGCAACAGGCTATTATGATTCGCCAAATTTTCTAAATGTACCAGGAGAAAAGCAAAATCATGTTTTTCACTACTTTAAAGAAGCACATCCTTATTTCCGAAAAAAAGTAGTCGTAATTGGTGGAAAAAACTCAGCAATTGATGCAGCATTGGAGCTCGAAAAAGCGGGTGCGCATGTAACGGCTTTATATCGTGGAAAGGATTATTCATCAAGTGTCAAGCCATGGATTATGCCAGAATATCAATCACTCGTTAACAATAATCGTATTATGTTAGAATTTGAAGCTGATGTACAAGAAATCACAGAAAATGAAGTTATCTATTCTGTTAATGGCCATCAAAAGAAAGTAGAGGCAGAGTTTGTTTTTGCCATGACTGGCTACCACCCCGATCATCAGTTTCTAAAAAATATGGGAGTGACGGTGGATTCAGAAAGTGGAAGACCTTATTTCCACGATGAAACGATGGAAACGAATATTTCTAATTTATTTATTGCAGGTGTCATCGCAGCCGGGAATAATGCGAATGAGATATTTATAGAAAATGGTCGCGAGCATGGAAAGCCGATAGCTTCTTATATTAAGGAAAAAGAGAAAAAAAAATAATACAGATAGAATAGGTTGTACCAAGTGGTTTTTATTTAAAAATCTAAAAGGGTGCAGCCTTTTTTGATTGGCTAATTTTCACCATATCATTCTAATAGGGATTCAAAGCGGAAAAGTGCTGAGTTTCCACTTTTAAAAAAAGTTAGTTCGGTCTCACCCCACCGGACAGGAAGTGTCATGGCGGAGCGAATAACCGGTCACCTAACATGAGGAATCATTCATACGTAAGGTCCCAACCTCTTTCCTAATCCATTATTTCAAAAAGAGGGATTGCAGTTGGTCTTGATTATTGGTTATCTCTAAGGCAACCATTAGCTTAAGCCTCGCTTTTTGACCATTTAGTCCATTGGTGAAAATAACGCCCATTTCTTTAAGTTGCTTTCCACCACCTTTATAGGCATAAACATCCTGTACTACGCCACTGTAGCAACGCGATACTAGAATCACAGGAACATTTCTTTTTAATAAATGATTAAGTGGCTCGACGATAGAAGGTGGGATATTTCCTTGGCCAAAAGCTTCTAAAACAAATCCATCTAACTCTGTTGCTGAAAGTGCTTGTATGATTTCAGCTGTCATTCCAGCATAGGCTTTTAAAAGAATGACTTTTTTGTTGAGATTAGTGATCGTATAATTTTCTCTTTCAATTAAAGTATGATGAAATCGAACCTCTTGCTTTGTAATCATACCAATAGGACCAAATTGTGGGCTTTGGAAAGTGGCGATATTACTTGAATGAGTTTTAGTGACGTTTTTCGCGCTATGTATTTCATCATTAAATACGACAAGCACTCCCTTATTTTGGGCCTCAGTAGTTGCAGCAGTTCGAACCGCAGAAATAAGGTTATGAGGTCCGTCAGAGCCAATTTCATTGCTAGAACGCATAGCACCTGTTACAATAATAGGAATTTCCCAATCGAAGTATAAATCAAGTAAATACGCTGTTTCTTCCAACGTGTCTGTTCCATGAGTAATGACTATGCCTTCATAATGATTTTCTGCCACTTTCTGCTGTATTCTTTTAGCGAGCTGCAGCATTAATTCAGGCGTTATATGCGGGGATGGGAGATTAAGAAAATCGTCATTATCAACAAGTGCTATAGTTGATAGAGTATTCATTATGGAATATAATGGATTAGATTCATTTTGAATGACGGCTCCTTGTGAATTTTCTTGCATGCTGATTGTTCCGCCTGTATGTATAATTAAAATTTTCTTCATGAAAATCCACCTCAAATTATGATAATATGGAAATAGTACATTTTTACATTATAACGTTAAATTTTTTTAGCGTCACTTACTTTTCTCTTCACAAGTTTAGTGAATATTGCATAGAAAGGTCGGGACTCATTTGTTTGCGGTTTTCACAGCAGCCATTGCGCCTGGTATGGCGCTTCTGGCTTATTTTTATTTAAGAAATCAGTATACTCCAACAATTAATGGTCTCATTTTAAGAACTTTTTTTATTGGAGCTTTGTTAGTTTTTCCTGTAATGGTTTTACAATATGCATTTATGATAGAAGATGTTTTTTCCGATTCGATTTCTCAATCCATTATTGTTTATGGTTTTTTTGAGGAATTTTTCAAATGGTTTTTGTTAATAATTTTTGCGTATCAACATGGGGAATTTAAGAGAAGATATGATGGTATTATATTTGGTGTTTCGATTTCATTAGGATTTGCATCCGTGGAAAATATATTTTACTTATTTGCACATGGATTAGAAAATGCTGTTGGGCGGGCTATTTTACCAGTATCAAGTCATTCATTATTTGGTGTTATTATGGGTTATTATATGGGTAAATCGAAGCTAGAGCCTAACAATAAAAGCTCATATATGATTTTAGCATTATTATTACCAGTGGCTTTACATAGTTTGTATGATTTAATTCTTTCTGTATTTCATTTTTATTTCCTTTATATCATGATCCCTTTTATGATTTTGTTATGGTGGTTTGCGCTACATAAAGTAAAAGTGGCAAGTCAGTTAGACGACTAATTATTATATCTGAGGTGAGCAAGGTGAACAATATTCGATATCGTGTAATCATTCGTTGTCCACAATGTGGAGAGAAATATATTCTTAGAGGAAAAAGAAATGAAAAAGGAGAATACGAAACGGGTTTTAAAAAATGTGTCTGTGGCAATGAATCTAGCTTAACTATAGACGCGACTCCTGAAAAATAAATGGATGTACATTTATGGAAATATGAAAAAGTACTTGCAAAAATGTTCGAATTATTGTAATTTTATTTCAATACACATAAATGCATAGATGGTTTCTTATCGAGAGAGATGGAGGGAATGGCCCGACGAAGTCTCAGCAACCAGCCTTTTGGTCAGGTGCTAAATCCATCAAGCGAATGCTTGAAAGATAAGGAGAAGATATATTTGGTTATCCATAACACCTTCTTCTTATTACTTGAGAGAAGGTGTTTTCTGTATATTTTAAGCAAAATGACAAAAAAGTAGGGGTGGACTTTATGGAGAGAAAAAATCTTGAAACATTATTAGCACAAATAGGAAATCGATTAGATGATAAAACGGGAACTATTAATACTCCCGTTTATTTCTCAACAGCATATAGACATACAGGAATTGGCGAATCAACTGGCTATGATTATGCTAGAACAGGTAATCCGACTCGTGAGGTATTAGAAAATGCTATTGCCGAGCTAGAAGAGGGTGATAGAGGCTTTGCGTGTAGCTCTGGAATGGTAGCTATTCAAACGGTACTATCTATCTTTGAGCAAGGAGACGAAATTATTGCATCAAAAGACTTATATGGCGGAACCTATCGTTTATTTGAACAAGGATGGAAAAAATGGGGTATCGATTTTCACTACGCAGATCCACGGAATTTAGATGAAGTTGAATCATGTATAACGGAAAGAACAAAAGCTATCTTTATTGAAACACCAACGAATCCGTTAATGCAGGAGGCTTCTATTTCAGATTTAGCCAAAGTGGCAAGTGAAAATAACTTGTTATTAATTGTTGACAACACTTTCTATACCCCTTTATTACAGCAGCCTATTTTAGAAGGAGCTGACATTGTAATCCATAGTGCTTCTAAGTATTTAGGAGGACATAATGATTTGATTGCAGGACTTGTAGTAGCAAAAGGAGAAGAATTGTGTGAAAAGTTATTCTATTTCCATAATGGCATTGGAGGAGTTCTTTCCGCGTTTGATAGCTGGTTACTCATTAGAGGCATGAAGACATTGGCATTAAGAATGAGAAAACATGAGGAAAATGCACAAAAAATGGTTGAATATCTTCAAGGACATAAGGCCGTTACGGATGTTCTTTATCCAGGTAAAGGCGGAATGTTATCATTTAGAATTTTAAAAGAGGAAATGGTTAATCCATTTTTACAGAATCTTTCCCTTGTTTCTTTTGCCGAAAGTTTAGGTGGGATAGAAAGCTTAATGACGTATCCTGCTACACAAACGCATATGGATATTCCAGAAGAAATAAGAATCGCGAATGGTGTATGTAATCGTTTGTTACGCTTTTCAGTTGGGGTAGAGCAAGCAGAAGATTTAATCGCTGATTTAGAGCAAGCATTCGAATCTGTATTAAATTAATCTCAAAGTAAAGGGGAGAGATCCATTTTGAATTTATTAGAGAAATTAGAAAATTCAATCCTTGTGGGAGACGGAGCGATGGGGACTTTATTGTATGAACAAGGTATTGACACTTGTTTTGAAGCCATTAATCTCTCCAATCCTAGTAGAATTACGGAAGCGCATAAGGCGTATATAGATGCTGGTGCAAATGTTATTCAAACAAATACTTATGCAGCTAATCGATTAAAATTAGAAAAATACGGAATGGCCCATTTAGTGAAGGAAATCAATCGAAAAGGCGTGGAGATTGCAAATGAAGTGGCCAATGATGAAATCTATGTATTAGGAACGGTTGGCGGGATTAGGCGTTACCAAATGGAGGAATGGTCACTTGCAGAAATAAAATCTGCCTTTTTTGAGCAAATGACAGAGCTTCTAAAAGAAGGTGTAGATGGTTTATTATTAGAAACCTTTTATGATATTGAAGAAGCTATCATGGCAACTAAACTTGCGAGGAAATTAACGGATCAGCCTATTGTCGTTAATGTATCATTAGGTGAAGTGGGAGTGCTTCAAGGTGGTGTTTTATTAGAGAAAGCTCATCAACAGTTAGTAGAAGTAGGAGCCGATGTTGTTGGATTAAATTGTCGAATGGGACCTTTTCACATGTTGAAGTCCATTGAAGGTATTCCCATTCCAAAAGACCGATATTTAGCTGTTTATCCTAATGCAAGTTTACCTGATTTCAGAGATGGTCGATATTATTATCAATCAAACACCGATTATTTTGCTGATATGGGTAAGAGGTTTATTGAACAAGGTGTGAGATTGATAGGTGGATGTTGTGGTACAACTCCTGAACAAATTCGTGCATTTGCGAAAGTAGCAAAGTCTTCTAAGCCGGTTCTAGAGAAAGTGGTAAAGCCTCGCCTAGAAATTAGCCATCAAATGCCGGTTGAAAAAATTCAAGAGACTCTTCCTGAGATTGTAAAAAAACGTTCTTCCGTAATAGTAGAGTTAGATCCACCGAAACGATTGGCTGTAGATCGTTTTTTAAAAGGAGCAAAAGCTTTAAAGGAAGCCGGAGTGGATGCTGTTACTTTAGCGGATAATTCCTTGGCCAGTCCAAGGGTAGATAACATGGCATTAGGGGCTATGATGAAAAATAATCATTCCGTTCGACCATTAGTTCATGTGACGTGCCGAGACCGAAATTTAATTGGATTACAATCCCATTTAATGGGTCTTCACGCTTTAGGGATTCATGATTTACTTGCGATTACAGGAGACCCAACAAAGATTGGTGATTTTCCTGGAGCAACATCTGTTTATGATATGACTTCTTTCCAGCTCATTTCTATGATTAAACAATTAAATGAAGGAATTTCATTTTCAGGTAAGGATTTAGGTCAAAAGGCAAGCTTTTCGGTAGGAGCGGCCTTGAATCCTAATGTCCGTCATCTCGACAAAGCGGTTATGAGAATGGAGAAAAAAATTACTAGTGGTGCTGATTATTTTATGACTCAGCCCATTTACAACGAAAAACAAATTATTCAGTTATATAATGAAACGAAACATATAGAGCAGCCTATTTATATTGGGATTATGCCTTTAACTAATACAAGAAATGCAGAGTTTCTTCATAATGAGGTACCGGGCATTAAGTTAACCGATCAAATTAGGGAAGTCATGGCTAAACATGGCGATCATAAAGAGGCGGCTGCTAAAGAAGGAATTTCAATTGCTCAATCTTTAATAGATGTAGCTTTGGAGCATTTTAATGGTATATACTTAATCACACCATTTTTAAGATACGAAATGACCGTGCAATTAACGAACTATATTCGTTCAAAAACGATAGAGAAGGAAAAAAGTTTTTTATAGGATGTTTTTGGAGAGAAAAAGAGAGGTAGTTTTCATGACAAAATCTTTAATAGAAAAGCAACTAGAATCAAAAATCTTAATCATGGATGGAGCCATGGGTACGATGCTTCAAAATGCTGAATTAACAGCAGAGGATTTTGGAGGAGAAGAATTTGAAGGCTGTAATGAGCATCTAAATGAAACAGCACCGGCTGTGATTTCAAACATACATGCTGAGTATTTAGAAGCAGGTGCGGATATTATTGAAACGAATTCCTTTGGCTCAACTGATTTAGTTTTAGATGACTATGATATCGGTTTTAAAGCAGAGGAACTTAGCTTTCAAGCCGCTTACTTAGCAAAACAAGAGGCGATTAAATATTCAACTAATGATTGGCCGAGGTTTGTAGCTGGAGCCATGGGGCCAACGACAAAATCCTTATCGGTTACAGGTGGTACAACTTTTGAAAAGCTAATTCATTCTTATTTTATTCAGGCTAGAGGGCTGATTCGTGGCGGCTCTGATTTATTATTATTAGAAACAAGTCAGGATATGAGAAATGTAAAGGCTGCTTTTTTAGGTATTCAACAGGCTTTTACTGAATTAAATATAGAGCTCCCTATTATGGTTTCTGGAACGATCGAACCAATGGGAACGACATTAGCGGGTCAAAATATTGAAGCTTTTTATTTATCCTTAGAGCATATGAAACCAATTGTTGTAGGCTTGAATTGTGCGACTGGCCCCGAATTTATGAGAGATCATATTCGCTCTCTTTCAGAGCTATCATCGACTTATGTAAGCTGTTACCCTAATGCAGGGCTACCAGATGAAGAAGGTCATTATCATGAATCACCAGAATCTTTAGCGAAAAAGCTAGCTGGTTTTGCTGAAAAAGGCTGGTTGAATGTTGTTGGAGGCTGTTGTGGAACAACACCTGAGCATATTCGTGTGCTACGAGAAGAGTTTTCAAAATACGAGCCAAGAAAAAAGGAAGAAAAAAAGGGCCATGCGGTTTCAGGAATTGAGCCACTATTATATGATGAGAGCATGCGGCCCCTTTTTGTTGGGGAAAGAACGAATGTCATTGGGTCTAGAAAGTTTAAACGGTTAATAGAGGAAGAGAAATATGAAGAAGCTTCTGAAATCGCTCGTGCTCAAGTAAAAAAAGGTGCACATGTCATTGATGTTTGCTTAGCTGATCCCGATCGTGATGAGAAAGAGGATATGGATAACTTTTTATCTTATGTCGTAAATAAAGTGAAAGTTCCTTTAATGATCGACTCTACGGACGAAGACATTATTGAATCGGCCCTAACTTATTCACAAGGAAAAGCGATTATTAATTCAATTAATCTAGAGGATGGAGAGGAACGATTTACAAAAGTTGTTCCGACCATAAAGAAATTCGGAGCGGCAGTCGTTGTAGGTACGATAGATGAGGAAGGTATGGCTGTAACTGCTGAACGAAAGTTAGAGGTTGCAAAGCGTTCTTATTCATTATTAGTCGATCAATACGGAATCAAACCGAGCGATATAATTTTTGATCCACTCGTTTTTCCAGTAGGGACGGGAGATGAACAGTATATAGGCTCGGCTAAAGCGACGGTTGAAGGTATTCGTTTAATTAAAGAGGCGCTGCCAGAATGCTTAACCATTTTAGGTGTAAGTAATGTTTCCTTCGGATTACCTCCAGTTGGCCGAGAAGTGCTAAATGCTGTTTATTTATATCATTGTACGCAGGCTGGACTTGACTATGCGATTGTAAATACCGAGAAGCTTGAAAGGTTTGCCTCGATTCCAGAAGAAGAGAAAAGAATGGCAGAAGAGCTTTTATTTAAAACAACGGATGAGAGCCTGGCGGAATTTACCGCTTTTTATCGAGGGAAAAAAACAGAGAAGAAGAAGGAGCTTTCTCATTTAACTTTGGAAGAGAGGCTTGCCGATTATATAGTAGAAGGCTCAAAAGAAGGGTTAACGAAGGATTTAGATGAAGCTTTATCCAAGTATGATACTCCTTTGGATATTATTAATGGTCCACTTATGAAAGGAATGGATGAAGTTGGCCGATTGTTTAATAATAATGAGCTAATTGTTGCTGAGGTATTACAAAGTGCAGAGGTGATGAAAGCCTCTGTTGCACATCTAGAGCCATTTATGGAGAAAAAAGAAGACGATAATGGCAAAGGAAAAATTATCTTAGCTACGGTTAAAGGTGATGTGCATGATATCGGAAAAAATTTAGTAGAAATTATATTAAGTAATAATGGATTTAAAATTGTTAATTTAGGAATTAAGGTTAGTTCGAATGAAATTATTGATGCCGTCCGACGAGAAAGACCAGATGCCATTGGTCTCTCAGGCTTATTAGTTAAATCAGCTCAGCAAATGGTATTAACAGCTCAAGATTTGAAGCAGCAAGAAATTTCAATTCCTATTTTAGTGGGAGGAGCTGCTTTAACACGAAAGTTTACTAATAATAAAATTGCCGCTGAATATGATGGACTTGTCTTATATGCAAAGGATGCCATGAATGGATTAGATATTGCTAATCGATTAGTAAAAGTCGAAGAGCGAGAAAAGTTAGCTCTTGAAGTGGCTGAAAGTCGTGAAAAAAGTGATAAACAGGCAGCCATAAAACGTGAAAAAACAAGCGATGAAAAAGTGCCTGAGCGCTCAAATGTGTCCGAGAGTGTTTCTGTTTATGTGCCACAAGATTTACAAAGTCATGTGATTAGAAATTACAAGCTATCTCATGTAGAGCCATATGTGAATCGACAAATGCTCTTAGGTCGGCATTTAGGATTACAAGGGAAGGTTAGCCGTTTGCTTGCTGAGGGAGATAAGAGAGCCGTTGAATTGAATGAAAAAGTCAATGATTTTCTAGCCAAAGTAAAAGCAACGGAAATGCTACAAAGTCATGCTCTCTATCGATTTTTCCCAGCTCAATCAAATGGAAATCAAATCTTTATTTATGATGATCCAATAAAGAAGAATATTATTGAAACTTTTGAGTTTCCTCGTCAAAATAAAGCACCTTACCTATGCTTAGCTGATTATATAAGAAGTGTTTCGAGTGGAGAGATGGATTATGTAGGCTTTTTAGCCGTAACAGCAGGCAAAGGAGTTAGGGAGCTTGCTGAAGCTGCCAAGCAATCAGGTGATTATTTAGAAAGTCATTTAATACAATCTGCTGCTTTAGAGATCGCAGAAGGATTAGCAGAAAGAGTTCATCAACTAATGAGAGATCAATGGGGATTCTCTGATCCGGTTGACTTTACAATGGATGAGCGATTTGCGGCTAAATATCAAGGTGTAAGGGTTTCTTTTGGATATCCTGCCTGTCCAAATCTAGAAGATCAGGCGAAGCTGTTTAAGCTTATAAACCCAGAGCAAATAGGGATTGAGCTAACAGAAGGTTTTATGATGGAGCCTGAAGCAAGTGTAACCGCAATGGTCTTTGCTCATCCTGAGGGCCGTTATTTTAATGTTTTATAAGAATTAATCAAAAACATGGATGTAACAGTAGCTATATGAATTTTTAGGTTTTGATTCAACTATCTTAGTATAATTTATGGCAGTTGAATCATTTCCATAAAAAAGTATACATGAAACCATCTACTAAATTTAAACCTCTTTTTCATTCATATAATGAAAAGGAGGTTTTTTAATGACTAAAAAGGTTCAAGGCGATTAAAACGAAAAAAAGAAATTGAAGGTTTTGAAGGTTTAACGAGAAACACACTCAAAAATTACAATAAGTTTTTCAAAAAAATGGTGAGTACTAATTTACTCTGTATCACAGTTTCATATCTCTCGTTCTCTTATTACTGATCGTTCATTTTTTTCATCTGAAAAAGAACTTAATCAAATCAAGCAAGATGAGTGAATTTCATAAGGGCTCTATAAACGAATAAAACCGAACGTTTCTTATAAAATATGTTTTAACATTTGCGAATTAACTTCATGATTGAAACGGTAGGTAGTGACTCCCAAAGGAGTAGCGCAGTCTGAAGATCCAATCTGACGACGCTCTTCATAGTCAGAGTTAGCTGAAGACAAGCCCTTGGGAAAGCATCTACCTAAAGTGAAAATCAAAAACCAACCCGCTCGGTTCTCGTTATACGATAGGAATGATGAAATGGATTTATTTAAAAAGAAAAATCATTTATTTTAAAAAAATTCTTTAACTCTATTTGTTTGAATTTAATTCACCAGTCTCTATTACATGTAGAATATCTTTCTTTATCCATTTTAATGAATGAACCCTTACTTTGTATTTAAACAAAGTAGGGTTTTATTATGGGGAAATTACTATAACCAAATACAGTTTGATTTTGTTCATATATTCATCGATTTCGAAATCATTGAACCTTCTTTAAAAGGTTTTTTGGATTATTTAGTAAGTGAACGGATAATTAAACAGATTTTGTCTAAAAATAAATTTGAAACAAATAATCCGATCAAAAATAGGTAGCTAAAACTAACAGATGGATCGACAACAGGAGGTTAACGAGATGAAAAATAATCTGTTCAATAAGCGTTCGATTTTAATGACCTTAATGCTTTTTAGCTTATTGTGTATGACATACCCTTTACAGCATGCAGATGCTTTCTCAGAACAAGTCATACAACATGGAGCAACAGGAGAAGATGTAGTCGAATTGCAATCTAGATTACAGTATATCGGTTTTTATAATGGCAAGATTGATGGAGTGTTTGGCTGGGGAACATATTGGGCTGTGCGCAACTATCAGTATGAATTTGGAATGGATATTGATGGTTTAGTGGGACCTAAAATGAAAAATATGCTTGCAAAATCAACTAATTATAATCGTCAGCATGTTCAGAAATCATTAGAAGAAGGTCGGAAATTTACACATTATGGAGGGACACCAAAATCTATCCAAAAGGGTGAAAAGGGAAGTAATAAACGAGGTGGCGGTGCTTCCAAAGGACAACAGCCTACACCTAATCGAAATAATCAAGGAAACGGTGGTGGGGACCAAGGAGAACAGCAAGGTGGGGAGCAAGCGGGAACTCCTGAAAATGTTGAAACTCCAAGCCCTGGACAACCTGCTGAACAAGGAAATGAAATATCAATTGAAAAAGCAACAAATGTTCCAGCAGGATACTCTGACAATGATATTAGAATGATGGCACAAGCTGTTTATGGAGAAGCGCGAGGAGAGCCTTATATTGGTCAAGTGGCTGTAGCGGCCGTTATTTTAAATCGAGTCAATAGCCCAACTTTTCCAAATACAGTATCAGATGTTATTTTTGAACCGCGAGCTTTTACTGCGGTCGCTGATGGCCAAATTTGGCTAGAGCCTAATGAAATCTCTCGAAGAGCTGTCTTAGATGCTATAAATGGTCAGGATCCTACCGGTAATGCTCTATATTATTTTAATCCTAATACAGCGACCTCAGGTTGGATTTGGACAAGACCACAAATTAAACAAATCGGAAAGCATATCTTTTGCCATTAATTCGATGAAGGAGGTAATTCGATGAATAGAGATACAAAAATTGTGACTAGAAATGTCATTATTGGACTTTTGACAGTAGCTCTTATTGGTTCGATTTTCTGGGCCTATCAAGAGAGAGAGCAGAAGCTTGCCTTACAAATAAATAGTGAAAATAATTATCAGCGTGCTTTTCATGATCTAGCTTTTCACATTGATCAAATTGAAGATCAGCTAGGCTCGACATTGGCGATGAATACTAGAAGACAGCTTACCCCATCGCTTGCTGAGGTTTGGAGAGTAACCAGTTTGGCACAAGATGAATTTGGTCAACTACCACTCTCTTCAATTGATAATACACAAACGGAAGAGTTTTTATACAATCTAAGTAAGTTTAGCTATCGAACATCGATTAGAGATTTAGATAAAGAACCACTTACAGAAGAAGAATATCAAAAATTAGAAAATTTATATGGTTTATCTAAAGAAATTAGAAAAGAAATTAGACATTCACAGGCACAGGTTTTAGCTAATGGTGAGAGCTGGCTTGATATTGAAAAGGAAATGAATGCTAAACAAACTCCAGAAAGTAGCGGAGTGTTATCTAATTTTGAGATCATGAATAAATCAGTTGAAGGTTATAGTGAGATTGAATGGGGACCCGAGAATGCTTCTATGCGAGATATTAATGGACAATTGAAAAAAGCATTAACAGGAAAAAAAATCTCCAAAGAAGAAGCTAAAAAGATAGCAAGAGATTATTTAAATATTGAAGAAGATATTATGATTAACATCACCGAAGCAGGGGACAGCCTGCAATATCCAGCATATACATTAGAGATTGATGACCCCGATCATCAGAAGAATTATTATATGGATATTAGTATACATGGAGGAAAGCCAATTTGGTTTTTACAGGATCGGCAAATAGAGGAAAGAAAAATTAGTTTGAATGAAGCATCTGAATTAGGTAAAAAGTATCTAGAAAAACAAAATTATAAAGGGATGCAGCTAGTCGATAGTAAACAATATGATTCAGTAGGCGTTTTAGAATTTGTCTATGTTGATGAAGATGTAAGAGTTTATACGGATTCTATCATGTTAGAGGTTGCTCTGGATGACGGGGACATTCTTGGGTATGAAGCAAAGGATTATATTATTAATCATAAGGAGCGAGATATACCAAATCCAAGTATATCCATAGAAGAAGCTAGAAAAAATATAAATCCTCGTGTTGAAGTGATGGAAGAGCATGTAGGTTTAATTAAAAATGAACTAGGTAAAGAAGTATTATGCTATGAGTTTCTAGGCGTAATTAACGATGAAACCTATCGAATTTTTATTAATGCAGAAGATGGTGAAGAAGAGTTTGTTCAAAGATTACCACAATCAGAATCTATGCATCATTATGAATAAAAACTTTGAAGAAGAAGCAAACAGTAGCTTCTTCTTTTTTTTATTTCATGCGATAATAATAAATATGGGAAAATGGAAGGGTGTGAAAAGATGGTAGAAGTAGGAGATACACTACATTTTGAATTAATTAAACAATCTGAAAGTGGACAACCTGAAAAATATCATAGTAAAGTCCTAGATTTATTACAGCATGATATAGTCATTGAGTACCCCATTAGTGTCGAAACGGGAAAACAAAGCTTCTTTTGGGATGGAACTCAGTTTTTAGCATCTTATGTTGGACAGGATACCGCTGTTTATCAATTTGAAACAGAGATTATAGGGAGAAAAAAAGAAGAAATACCTGTTCTTATTATTAAGGGACCCGTTGACTTCGAACGGATTCAAAGAAGGGAATATGTGAGAGTATCAGCTAATATGGATTTGTCCCTATCAATTAATGGAAAAAGTATACATAGTTCGTCGATCGACTTGAGTGGTGGTGGGTGCTCGTTTTTAATTTCACAACAAGTTAAGGTTACAGATGATCAAGAGTTTATGCTAAGCCTTTCTTTAAAATTACCAAATGGTATACGTACGATTCGAACGAAATCAAGGGTGGTACGCAGTAATACAGTAAGAGGAAATAAGCAGATGATTTCTTGTGAATTCTTAGATATTCCGGTGCGGGAGAGAGAGCATATTATTCAATTTTGTTATAAAAAGCAATTACTCGAAAAAACAGAAAAATAGTCATGATTGAGTGAATTTCATCATTGCTCTATAAGCCAATGAAACCGAACGTCTCTTATAAAATATGTTTTGAATGTTTTTAAATAAACTTGT
This sequence comes from Alkalihalobacillus trypoxylicola, assembly GCF_001590785.1. Lineage (GTDB taxonomy): Bacteria > Bacillota > Bacilli > Bacillales > Bacillaceae_D > Alkalihalobacillus > Alkalihalobacillus trypoxylicola. The sequence goes on along the minus strand of NZ_LTAO01000009.1, from coordinate 8,298 downwards.
TGATTGTAACGGTAGGTAGTGACTCCCAAAGAATGAGCGCAGTTTGAAGATCCACTCTGACGAAGCTCTGAATAGTCAGAGTTAGCTGAAGATAAGCCCAAAGCATCTACCTAAAGTGAAAATCAAAACCTTATCGTTCGTTTTTCATTATAAGATATGAATGATAAAATTGATTTGATTGTATAAATAATCTCATTAGACCGCAAAAAAAGAGTATGATAAAATAGAATATGTGAAAAATATCAAAATTGTAATAAAGTCTTAATGTAGAAGCTTTTGGACTTGGATGAGGTGTAATAAATGAATAATTGTATAGCTATCGCCATTGATGGACCAGCAGGTGCAGGTAAAAGTACAGTCGCTAAGTTAGTAGCTGAGAACTTATCTTTTTTATATATTGATACTGGAGCGATGTATAGAGCCATCACTTATGCAGCCATAAAAGAAGATGTACCTTTAGAAAATGGGCAGAAATTAAGAGATTTGCTAGATAGCATTTCGATTAAGCTTATAAGTGAAGAAAAAGGGACAAAGGTATTAATAAATGGTGAAGATGTTACAACAGATATTAGAACAAACGAAGTAAATCAGAATGTTTCATTAGTTTCTAGTCATGAACTAATTCGGATAGAAATGGTAGAGCGCCAGCGGGTTTTAGCTGAAAGTGGACAAGTAGTACTTGATGGTCGAGACATAGGAACACATGTCTTACCAAAAGCAGAGGTGAAAGTATTCTTAACGGCCTCCGTTGAAGAACGTGCGAAAAGAAGATACGAAGAGCAGTTGAAAAAAGGGATAGAGACTGACTTTGAACAATTAAAACAGGACATTGCTAGAAGAGACGAACTGGACTCAACAAGAGCGATTGCTCCTTTAAAGAAAGCTGTAGATGCGATCGAGCTAGATACAACGACATTAACGATTGAACAAGTTGTAGCAAAGATTATTGAACTTGTGAAGGAGAGAGTATCATAAATGGGCATTTATCAATTTGGTCAAATGGTATGTCGAGTTTTCCTTTCTTCTTTTTATAAAGTGGAAATAGTCGGTGAAGAAAATATTCCAAAGGAAGGGGGAGTTGTATTATGTTCAAATCATATTAGCAACTTAGATCCTCCTTTGTTAGGTGCTTATTTACAACGACCTATTCATTACATGGCTAAACAGGAATTATTTGAGAAACCAATTTTAAAAGGATTGTTACCAAAGCTAGGAGCTTTTCCTGTAAGAAGAGGAATGAGCGACAAGCAAGCGCTTAGAACGGCTATCCAATATTTAAAAGATGGCGAGATATTAGGCTTATTTCCTGAAGGAACTCGCAGTAAGGACGGCAAGCTAGGGAAAGGCTTATCTGGTGCAGGATTTTTCGCTTTAAGGTCAAAAGCTACTGTTATCCCTTGTGCGATCGTTGGTCCATATCAAAAATTTAAAGTTGTAAAAATGGTTTATGGTAAACCGATTGACTTTGAAACATATCGTGAACAAAAAATAGGGGCAGAAGAAGCTACATCGATCATTATGAGCGAAATTCAAAAATTAATTGATGAACATTCTTGATGATAAACCTTGCTTATACATTATTTTTAATATAAATCATTTAAAAAAATGAAGTTTAAAGGAGGAAGAATGATGACGGAAGAAATGAAGAATGGACTAGAGGAATTAAAAGCTTTAGAAGTCGGTGATGTGGTTTCAGGAAAAGTTACAAAAGTAGAAGAGAAACAAGCTTTAGTAGATGTTGGTTATAAATTGGATGGGATTATTCCTATTAGTGAATTATCCAGCTTGCATGTTGAAAAAGTGTCTGATGTATTATCAGTAGATGAAGAATTAGAGTTAAAAATTATTAAATTAGAAGATGATGAGCTTATTTTGTCAAAGAGAGCTGTCTTATCTGAAAAAGCTTGGGAAAAGTTACAGCAAGCCTTTACGGAAAACGAATTATTAGAAGTCGAAGTAGCTGAGGTTGTTAAAGGTGGTTTAGTGGTTGATTTAGGTGTAAGAGGGTTTATACCAGCATCCTTAGTAGAAAGACATTATGTGGAAGATTTTTCAGATTATAAAGGAAAATTAGTTCGTCTGAAGGTCGTTGAGTTAGATAAAGAGCATAATAAATTAATATTATCGCAAAGAGCTGTTTTAGATGAAGAAGAAGACCAAAAGAAAAAGAATGTATTACAAGAAATTCAAGCTGGTGATGTGATAGAAGGTACGGTTCAAAGGTTAACCAATTTTGGCGCCTTTGTTGATCTAGGTGGTGTTGATGGACTTGTGCATATTTCTCAATTAGCGCATCATCGCGTTGAAACCCCTTCAGATGTTGTTTCTGAAGGAGACCAAGTAAAAGTGAAAGTTCTTTCTGTGGATACAGAAAGCGAGCGTGTTTCGTTATCTATTAAGGATACACTACCAGGACCATGGGAAAAGGTTGAGCAGCAATTACAGGTCGGTGATACAGTTAAAGGGATCGTGAGACGTATGGTGTCATTCGGAGCTTTTATTGAAGTAGCTGACGGAGTGGAAGGGCTTGTGCACATTTCACAAATTGCCAATCGACATATAGGTACTCCATCAGAAGTTTTAACAGAAGGAGAAGAAGTCGAAGCGAAAGTGCTAGATATCAATAAGGAAGAAAAAAGAATCTCATTAAGTATTCGTGCTCTTTTACAGGAAGATTCAGGGCAAGAGAATTATGAAGAATATGAGAAGATGAAAGAAGAAGAGTCGACTGGATTTTCACTTGGTGATATGATTGGAGACCAATTAAAAAAATACAAATCATAATGTTCTTTAAATTTAATAAGAAGACAAAAAGTGAAAGTATTAAAGTCAATCTTTGCAAATGAATGGTGAATTTGAAAGAACCTTTATGAAATGACACACTTTAGAGAAAACCAGTCAAAGAATTTCAGTGGAGTGACTGTTCAACTAGAGTTGACTTTTTTAAGTATGTTCGATTGACAGCCCCCCACGATACGGGCTCTGCGTGAAGAGAAAAAATGCCGTTGTGTTAGGGCTAAGTAACATTTTTAGCAAAGAACGAACGAATCGACCTCTATATGATTAGATTTGGTGTCTTATTTATAGGCTCTAAATTATGATGATTAAATTTACGATTCTTGGTCGATACTTTTTATAGAATCAACCAAGAGGAGGAGGGGATATGGAAGGAAGTTCGTTTATTTGGATGTGTTGGCTATTATGGGTTTGGTCTACATTTTTTTTAGAAAAATCAAACAAACGATTTTACTTAGCTACTATAAGTTTATTATTAATAGCTTTAATACCCGTGGAAATAGAATTATTTTCAGTGAAATTAAATATGGCCATTATTTTTATTTTTATTCTTTTGTGTTACTTAATGAGGACTATTCGCTTACTAAAGCTACTCTACATGCTCGGGATCTCTATTTGTATTGCAATGGCATGCATTAGCTTCCAATTATTTTCCCTTTACGATCCGGTCGTTTTATTTATAGACATTAGATATTATTTATCAGCATTTTCTATTTTGTTAGCTGCTTTCGTTTTTGGGCGATTTAGTCATAAATTATCGACTTGTATAATGGGAATTGTTATAGGTGAGTTCTTTTGGGGGATTACTTCTTATACATTTTTTTCAGTTGGCCAGATTGGTCGATTATTCATTTTTGATGTTGTTTTTTACTCAGCATTGTTTTTGCTTTCCTTATATGGATTTAAGCAATGTGCTTTATTTATAAATAGAATTCTTACTCTATGGTTAAAAAGCAGACACTGGATTGAAGAAGAGCGTTTTTCAAATACTCAATCTGCGAAATCAACTATAAAAGGTCAAGTCGCTAAAGGTTAAAATCATTATAGAGCCATTTATCGAATAAATATGTACAAGTCGGATAAGTTTTAGTAGAATAAATAAGTTGTAAGATAAAAGTAATTAAGTATAGAAAGAAAGGTCGTGACGCTATGACGAAGCCAGTATTGGCGATTGTAGGCCGTCCGAATGTTGGTAAGTCAACGATATTTAATCGGATCGTTGGTGAAAGAGTCGCAATTGTAGAGGATATGCCAGGAGTTACTAGAGATCGTATTTATAGCTCTGGAGAATGGCTCAATAGGGAATTTAATTTAATTGATACAGGTGGAATTGAAATTGGAGATGAACCGCTACTTGTTCAAATGAGAGAACAAGCCGAGTTAGCGATTAAGGAAGCTGATGTAATTGTTTTTATCGTAAATGGAAAAGAAGGTATCACATCAGCAGACCAAGAAGTAGCCAAGCTATTATTTCGTTCAAAAAAACCAGTAGTACTCGGGGTAAATAAAATTGATAACCCTCAAATGCGTGAAGAATTATATGAGTTTTATTCACTTGGAATTGGAGAACCATATCCTATATCAGGAGCACATGGTTTAGGTTTAGGGGATTTATTAGATGCCGTCAATGACCATTTCCCTCCTGAGCAGACAGAAGATTATGATGAAGAAACTATTCGTATAGCCTTAATTGGTCGTCCTAATGTTGGAAAGAGTTCGTTAGTAAATGCCATGCTAGGAGAAGAACGAGTCATTGTCAGTAACATCCCAGGAACGACAAGAGATGCTATTGATACACCTTTTGAAAAAGATGACGACAAATATGTGTTAATTGACACCGCTGGTATGAGAAAAAGAGGGAAAGTGTATGAAGCAACAGAAAAATATAGTGTGCTTCGTTCTCTTAAGGCAATAGAGCGCTCTAATGTAGTGCTAGTTGTTATTAATGCAGAAGAAGGAATTATCGAACAAGATAAAAAAATAGCGGGTTATGCTCATGAGGCTGGAAGAGCAGTCATCATTGTCGTAAATAAGTGGGATACAGTCGTAAAAGATGATAAAACCATGAAGAACTTTGAACAAAAAATTAGAGATGAATTTTTGTTTTTAAGTTATGCACCCGTTTTATTTTTGTCGGCTAAAACGAAGCAACGTTTACAATTCGTATTGCCAACAGTAAATAAAGTAGCTGAAAATCATGAGCTTCGTGTACAAACGCATATTTTAAATGATGTGATCATGGATGCTGTCGCAATGAATCCGACGCCAACAGATAAAGGAAAGCGATTAAGGATTAGTTATGTTACTCAAGTAACCGTTGCACCGCCAACATTTGTGTTTTTTGTGAACGAACCTGAACTTATGCACTTTTCATATCAAAGGTTTTTAGAAAATAAGCTTCGAGCTACCTTTGAATTTGAAGGGACGCCAATTAAAATCATAGCTCGTAAAAAGAACGATTAAAAGCGGTGGGGGAGAATATGGACGTTATTTTATTCGTTACAAGCCTTATCATTGGTTATTTATTAGGATCGATTAGTTTTAGTTATTTGATTGCTAAGAAAATAAAAAAAGTGGATATTCGTCAGCATGGTAGTGGAAACGCAGGGGCTACGAATACATTACGTGTACTAGGTGTTGGGCCGGCAGTGGCTGTACTAATATTGGACATCCTAAAAGGGATCATTGCAGTCATTATAGCCTCACTTTTAGCTCCAAATGATTTAGGGTGGTATCCAGCGATGGCAGGTTTAGCTGCGATATTAGGGCATAATTGGCCGATATTTTTCCGTTTTAAAGGTGGGAAAGGTGTGGCAACAACGATTGGAGTGCTGGCGTTTTTAGTATTTTTACCATCTTTAATTGCAGGAGTGATTGCGATAGCAAGTATATTTTTGACTAAATATGTTTCTTTAGGTTCCTTATTATTTGTGATTCTAACTCCAGTGACGACTTTTTTATTGTTGAATACATTAAATATTCCATCTTCGTACTTTATACTCACATTTATCGTTGCGCTTCTTTCATTGTGGAGACACCGTACAAATGTCGTTCGGATTTTTAATGGTACAGAAAATAAAATTGGAAAAAAAGCTGTCTAATAGTTATGATAAAATTTCTGAATTAGGAGATGATGCTTATGGCAAAAGTAGCAGTAATAGGAGCTGGTAGCTGGGGGACAGCTTTGGCGCTTGTTCTTGCTGATAATGAGCATGAAGTGAAGTTGTGGGGTAGAAGACAGGAACAAATGGATGAAGTCACTCATAAGCATACAAATCATAAATATTTACCTAACATTACTTTACCTCCTTCAATTGAAGGTACTGTGGATTTGAAAAAAGCCATTACGGGCGCTGAATTTATTGTGTTAGTCACCCCTACAAAAGTGATAAGAGAGATGGTTCAACAATTAATCAAGGTGATGGAAAAAGAAGCGGTCATTATTCATGCGTCAAAAGGAATTGAACCAGGGACACACAAGCGAGTGTCGGAAATGATTAGTGAAGAATTTGAGCAAACCAATTTCATGAAAGATTTAATTGTACTATCAGGGCCTAGTCACGCAGAAGAAGTGGCATTAAGGCAACCAACAACGGTTACGGCTTCTTCTCTAAATATCAATGCAGCAGAGCAAGTACAGGATTTGTTTATGAATCATCACTTCCGTGTTTATACGAACGCTGATTTAATAGGTGTTGAAATAGGCGGTTCATTAAAAAATATCATTGGCTTAGTTTGTGGATTAACGAATGGACTTGGATATGGAGATAATACCAAGGCGGCGATTATGACGAGAGGTTTAGCAGAGATGGCACGATTAGGAATTAAGCTTGGTGCAAATCCAATGACATTCTCGGGTCTTTCTGGATTAGGAGATTTGATTGTAACATGTACGAGTGTGCACTCTCGAAATTGGCGTGCAGGTCAAATGATTGGTCAAGGCCTTGTTTTAGATGAGGTTTTGGATAAAATGGGTATGGTTGTAGAAGGTGTTCGTACAACGAAAGCTACCCATGAGCTTGCAACAAAGTTAAATGTGGAGATGCCTATTACCAATGCTTTATATAAAGTGCTTTTTGAACAAGTAAATCCAAAAGAAGCTGCAGAGCTTTTGATGGGTCGCTTAAAAAAACATGAGGTTGAAGAGGTATCCAATTATCTATTAACTGAAATCGATCAATAATAGGATTTGCACCTATCTCCTTTCTTCGCATAGGATATGTTGAAACTATGTTAGTATGGAGGAGGTCGCATCATGTTTCAAAAGAACGACCATTCATTTATGGATAAAGTTCAAAAAAATACGAATGTAAGACCTGATCAATTGTTGAAGTTGGCGAATTCTGTTAGCAGTGCCAATTTTCAAGATGAAGCAACGGTTCGTCAGTTAATTAACCAAGTAGCAAAATTAGCGAACAAACCAGTTTCAAAGGAAAAAGAAGACCAGCTTGTTCAAGCGATTTTACAAAATAAAGTTCCAGGTGATTTCTCTTCTCTTGCAAAAATGTTTAATAAAAAATAAAGCAAACTCTTAGGCTAATGTTGACGCTTATAAGAAGTGTTTGCATATACTTTATAGAACGGACATTATAATAAGGGCTTTGTTACTAGAAGGGTTTAGTTGTGTTGAAGAAGTGTGCCCCCGCTTCTTCAACCTTTTTTAGTGGTTTAGAAAACCCCTGGCTATGCCGGGGGTTCAAAAGAGCTTCTAGCGTGGTATTAAAAAAACCTCACTTCATGGTAGGATAAAGTTGGTTTCCCGACCGGGTTTAGAAAACCCCTGGCTATGCCGGGGGTTCAAAAGAGCTTCTAGCGTGGTATTAAAAAAACCTCACTTCATGGTAGGATAAAGTTGGTTTCCCGACCGCTTTATCTCACCAAAGAAGGAGGTATGCCCTGTGAAGGACATGAATAGTTTAGCACACACAACATGGAATTGTAAGTATCATATCGTCTTTGCGCCAAAATACAGAAGGCAAATCATCTATGGAAAATATAAAAAGAGTATTGGTCAAATCATAAGGGATTTATGTGAACGAAAAGGTGTGGTGATTCATGAAGCAAATGCTTGTCCCGACCACATTCATATGTTAGTGAGYATCCCGCCAAAGCTAAGTGTTTCTCAATTTATGGGATACTTAAAAGGGAAGAGTAGTCTCATGATATTTGATCGACATGCGAATTTAAAGTATCGATATGGAAATCGGAAGTTCTGGTGTCGTGGCTTCTATGTCGATACGGTGGGTAGGAATAAAAAGAAAATACAACAATACATTAGGGAGCAGCTAGTAGAAGAYCATAGAGGAGACCAGATATCGTTGTTSGAAGACTATGATCMATTTACCGGTGAGAAGAACAAGAAGAGATAAAGAAATTCTTTAGAATGGGTGAGTGAATGTGGTGCAAGCGGGAGACCTATTCAGTGGGCCTTTAAGGCCGAGGCCGGTAAGAGAGGCTTCTAGCCGCAGAGCAAACCACCCGTTACCACGGGTGGTTTTGATT
>NZ_LTAO01000008.1 GCF_001590785.1 Alkalihalobacillus trypoxylicola | reverse complement strand
ATCAAACTCTCCGTTAAAGGATAAGCTGATTCGCTCATAATTTGCTGGCCTCGATTTTCATCGATGTTCCATTTTGCATTGATTTCTCAATGACTAACAGTTGACGAGATACCTTGTATCTCTTTAATTCGCTTGGCTTTTGTTCAGTTTTCAAAGAACTTATATCGCTTTTTTTGCGACTTGATTAGTGTAACATTTACAACAATCGAAGTCAACATTTTTAAAATTTATTTTTCTTTGTTTCATCGCTTGTTTTAGCGACAAGAAATAATATAACATCGTTAAAAAAAGATTGCAATACTTTTTTATAAATATTTTAAAATAATTTAATTATAGATTCTTTAAAAGGTAATGAATCTTATTTTCAGATTATATCAAAGTAATCGACAATAAAAAACAATTAATTATAAATTTAATAAAATGGATTTACTATCTTGAAAAAAAGACTATTTTAGTCTTTTTTAGCCAAATTCAATAGATATATTGATTTCATCAATTAATTTCTACTTACCTACACTAACTATCGAATTTGTGAGTATTACTCAATTAAAAATAATTAAACTTATCTGTTTTACCCTAGCTAGCTTATCTTTCATATGAGGAACCTTGTTTTTTACTATCTACTCTCTTTTTACAGCCCCTTATATCTTTTTCTTTCGAGTAAGAACATATACTAAAAAGAGAACATAATAAAACCCCTACTTTAAAAGTAGGGGTTAAACATTATTTCTTACGAATCGGCAGAATCTTTTCCGCGCATTTGAGGGAATAATAATACATCACGAATAGATGGTGAATTGGTTAACAACATCACTAAACGATCGATACCAATCCCTAGCCCTCCTGTTGGTGGCATCCCGTACTCTAATGCTTGTACAAAATCCTCATCCATCATATGAGCCTCATCGTCTCCTTGTTCACGTTCAACAAGCTGCTGTTCAAAACGCTGACGCTGATCGATCGGATCATTTAACTCCGAGAATGCATTAGCATGCTCTCTACCAACAATAAATAATTCAAACCGATCAGTAAAGCGTGGATCCTCTGGATTCTTCTTAGCTAAAGGTGAAATAGCAACAGGATGTCCATATACAAACGTCGGCTCAATTAGTTTCTCCTCAACATAATGCTCAAAGAACTCATTAACTACATGTCCGTATGTCATAGTATCCTTAACAGGTACTCGATGCTCTTTAGCTAAAGCGCGAGCTTCTTCATCAGTCATCTCTGGCCAAAAATCCACCCCTGATGCTTCTTTTACTGCATCAACCATATGAACTCTTTTCCATTCAGGCTTTAAATGAATCTGATAATCTCCGTACTCTATATCGGTTGTTCCTAATACCTCTTGGGCTATATGAGCAATTAGTTGCTCCGTTAAATCCATAATATCATTATAATCAGCATACGCTTCATATAATTCAATCATTGTAAACTCCGGATTATGACGAGTGGAGACTCCTTCATTACGGAATACTCTTCCTATTTCATAAACCTTTTCTAAGCCCCCTACAATTAACCTTTTCAAATGAAGTTCAATCGCTATACGCATATATAATTGCATATCTAGGGCGTTATGATGCGTAACAAATGGACGTGCTGACGCTCCACCAGCAATGGAGTGCATCGTTGGGGTTTCGACCTCTAAGAAGCCTTGACCATCTAAATAGCGACGCATCGATTGTAAAATTTTACTTCTAACAATAAATGTATCTCTGACATCTGGATTAACAATTAAATCAACATAACGTTGGCGATAACGCTGTTCAACATCTTTTAATCCGTGGAATTTATCGGGTAATGGACGAAGAGATTTGGATAGTAAAGAGAACTCTGTTACTTTAATAGACAATTCGCCTACCTTCGTTTTAAAAGCTACACCTTTAACACCAACAATATCACCGATATCTACTGTATTAAAAATATCATATGCATCTTCTCCAACAGCATCTCTTCTAACATAAATTTGTATCTGACCTGTTAAATCCTGAATATGAGCAAAGCCTGCCTTTCCTTTTCCACGCTTCGTCATCACACGACCAGCCAAAATCACTTCTTGCTCTTCTGTTTCTAATTCCTCTTTTGTACGCTCTGAAAATTGTTCACTCATTTCTTTAGCACTATGAGTACGAACAAACTTATCACCAAAAGCATTATAGCCTTGTTCTTCTAATTGCTTTAATTTATCTCTACGCACCTGCAACTGATCATTCAATTCCATTTCTTGACTCAATTTACTCAACTCCTATACAAGTAATAATATATAAAATAATTAAAACATCATCTGAAAATAACGATAGATACCCTCGAATCTCTATGTAGAAAGACTGCTAGAAATACCAGCAGTCCCCTCATCTCAAACGGATTATAGTGAAATCCTTCCTAAAAGTCAAACAACCGTTACTTTTTCATCAGCTTTAAGCTGTTCTACTTCATTCACAAACTGATAAAGTATCTTTTCAACCTCATCCCTTGATTCAAACTGATTGATTTGTTGTCGAACTTTTCCTCCACCATTAAGCCCTTTTAAATACCACGCAGCATGCTTTCTCATTTCTCGAACTGCAACCCTCTCACCTTTCAAATCAATTAAGCGATCAAGGTGAAGCATACATACATCTATCTTCTCTCGAGCTTCAGGCTCTGGATGAAGCACTCCATTCTCTAAATACTTAATCGTCCGATATAGCATCCAAGGGTTACCTAATGCAGCTCTTCCTATCATAACACCATCAACACCAATTTCATCTAGCATTCGTTTAGCATCTTGAGGTGTTCCAACGTCACCATTACCTATAACGGGAATGTTAACAGCTTCCTTCACTTCCTTAATGACACTCCAGTCCGCTACTCCTTCATACATTTGAACTCGGGTACGACCATGTACAGCGACTGCACTACCCCCTGCACGTTCTACCGCACGGGCATTATCAACAGCAAAAATATGGTCGTCATCCCAGCCAATACGCATTTTTACCGTAACTGGCTTTTTAACTGCGTCCACTGTCGCGGCTACCATCTCATAAATTTTATCTGGATTAAGCAACCACCTTGCTCCAGCTTCACATTTTATGATTTTCGATACTGGACAGCCCATATTAATATCGATAATATCAGCGTTCGTATTTTGGTCAACAAATTTAGCTGCTTCCACTAAAGTCTCTTTCTTACCACCAAAGATTTGCAAACTTAAAGGCTTTTCACGATCGTCGACATGTAACATGCTTAATGATCGTTCATTTCCATGTAATATCGCCTTATCACTGACCATTTCTGCACATACTAATCCGGTACCAAACTCTTTGGCAATTAAACGAAATGCGGGATTACACACTCCTGCCATAGGGGCTAAAACCACTTGATTCTTCATCTGTATAGGACCAATTTTCAACATCTTGTTTCACCCCCTGTTACGATTCAGTCATGATATCATTTCTTGATATATTTAACGTGGTTACGATACGTTCAATTAAGTAATCATCAGGAATTCGATTTCCTCTTTCAATTTCACCTAGAACTGAAACAGAAATACTCATTTTCTTGGCAAAGCTTTTTTGAGTATATCCTTTTAATTTTCTAAAAGCTCTAATCCTTCTTCCAACTAGCTCTGAATCCAACGTTTTACACCCTCTTTATCAGGTAAAGAATTTGCTAGTTCAGTCACCGTCAATTCTTGACCTAAAATTTTCCGTTCTGGTGATACTTCAGATAATGGAATCATTACAAAAGCTCGTTCTAACATTCTCGGATGAGGAATCGTTAATTCCTCCCCTTTCATATTCTCTTCATCAAAGAGAAGAATGTCAAGGTCTAATGTTCTTGGTCCCCACCTAACATCACGCTTTCGTCCACACCTTGATTCAATAGACTGTGTCAATTCTAATAATTTTAAAGGATTTAAATCCGTTTCCATCTCAATGACCATATTCAAAAATGACTGTTGATTTACATAACCGACGGGCTCCGTTTCATAAATAGAAGATATTTTCAATAATTCACAGTTTGGATGTTCTTGAAGTAAGTTTATTGCTTGGTCTAAATAATTTTTTCTATTGCCGATATTAGAACCCAAAGCAATAGTAGCTACATTACGCATTTAAATCCTCCTGGCTTCTCGTAATCTCAACAGCGACTGATTGGTAATGACCAGGAATAGGAGGGTCTGGTTTAATCAGCTTAATCGTACAACTTTTTAAAAGATTAAATGATCGTAATAACTCTTGACTGATATTCTCTGCGACTGCTTCTACTAATTTATATGGCCTTCCTTCTACAACTTTTTTTACTATTTCATAAACCTCGCCATAATTAATCGTTTGGTCAAGCTCATCTGTTCGTCCTGCTTTTTTTAAATCTAATTCTAATGTTAAATCAACCTGAAAACGTTGCCCTAATTTTTGCTCTTCAGCAAACACCCCGTGATAACCATAAAAAGAAAGTTGGTTCATATATATTTTATCCATTGCTCACTTCTCACTCCCTAACATAGCATCCATCATTTTGGTCATTCTCTTCATTTCCTTTACATCATGTACACGAACTATATGACAGCCCTGCGCAACTCCATAACAAACTGTTGCACCGGTTCCTTCTAATCTTTCGTCAACAGGAAGGTCCAGTGTTTTAGCAATCAAGGACTTTTTCGATGTTCCTAACAAAACAGGATATTCCATTTCTACTATTTTATCTAAATGTCGCATGACCCTCAAATTTTCCTCGTATGTTTTTGCAAAGCCAATACCGGGATCTAAAATTATATTTTCATTCTTTACTCCTGCATGTAAGCAGATTTCTATACTTTCATTTAAATCGGATATCATGTCATTTATTAAATCCTTATATTGAGCATTTTCACGGTTGTGCATTAATACAATCGGTACATCATAAGCTGCCGCCACACTCGCCATCTTACGATCCTTTTTTGCACCCCAAACATCATTAATGATTGAGGCACCTGCTTCAATAGCACGTTTAGCAACCTCCGCCTTGTATGTATCAATTGAAATAGGAATATCCACTTCAGAAGATATTGCTTTTATAATGGGAACAACTCGATTAATTTCTTCTTGCTCTTCAACAAAAATAGCACCCGGTCTCGTTGATTCACCACCAATATCTAAAATATCGGCTCCATCCTCTACTAATTGTTTTGCTCGCATTACCGCCGTATCTATTTCATTAAATTTCCCACCATCCGAAAAAGAATCAGGAGTTGCATTTAAAATACCCATTACCATTGTTCGGTTCGTTTTAAAAAGAATTTGATTACGATCCTTTTTTGTTCCCACTAAAACCACTCCTTAGATTTCATCACGACTCCACAAAAAATGTTTAAAATGTTGATACTCTTTTTTTAAATAGGTAAAGTACTTCCCTTCCATCTCCAAATCAACTCCATCTAGTTCAATCGGAATTAGCTCTTGGATAGAGTTTGTGATAAAGGCTTCATTTGCCCCTTTTAAATCGTCTACTGTATAAAATCCTTCTTTTACATTAACATGAGCCTTTTTTAATAATGAAATTAAGAACCTTCTTGTAACCCCATCTAATATTCCTGTTTCAATACTAGGGGTATGTACAACATGATTCTTTACAAAAAACAGATTTGTCACGATTCCCTCTGCAAGATAACCATCACCTGTTAAAAAAAGGCCTTCTGCACTTGAATTTCTATCTAATAATTCTCTTTTTGCTAATAGATTATTCATATAATGAAATGATTTCATTCGTTGTTTACCCTCAGGTGTATTTCGGCGTATATCTAGAATTTCAACTTTTCTAGGTTTATTAGAAGATTGAGGAAGAGGCTTAGCAAATGCAGAGACGCTCGGTTCGTTGTATGTTTCATCAAAAACACCAACAGGCTTGACCCCTGCAGATACATTCCAACGAATATACGCATCTTTTAATCCATTACTCACCATGAGCTCTCTAAGTATGCTCATAACCTTCTCTTTGTCATAGGTCCAGTCAATTCCAAGTTCATGCAAACCTTTTTGCAAACGTTTAAAATGGTCATCCAATAAAAATGGATGACCATCATACACGGCAAATGTCTCAAATAAACCAAGACCATAAAGATAGCCATGGTCAAAAATAGAAATCTTCGCTTCGTTATCTTCTATTACTTGTCCATTGAAATAGACGAACATGAAGAACGCTCCCTTTGATTTGTTTCTAGGAAATTTCTTAATAAAGTCTTTCCCTCATTTGTCATAATCGACTCAGGATGAAATTGAACACCTTCCACAGCTAATTCCTTATGACGAATACCCATAATCTCACCTTCGGCCGTTTCAGCTGTGATTTCAAAGCAATCAGGTAAACTTTCTTTCTTAACAATTAAAGAATGGTACCTCGTAGCTATCAAAGGAGAAGAAAGCCCTGTAAAAACAAATTTCCCTTGATGGATAATTTCCGATGTCTTTCCGTGCATGAGTCGCTTCGCACGAATGACCTCACCACCAAAAACCTGCGCAATCGATTGATGACCTAAACATACACCAAAGAGGGGGATTTTTCCTGCAAAATATTCAATAACCGCAAGACTAATTCCTGCTTCATTAGGAGTACACGGTCCAGGCGAAATCATAATATAATCTGGATCCATTTCCTCTATTTCCTCTATGGTGATTTGGTCATTTCTTTTTACGATAAGGTCTTGACCCATCTCTCCTAAATACTGCACCAAATTATAAGTAAACGAATCATAATTATCAATCATTAATATCATTTTCTACTTCCTCCTATTCTCAGCTCAACTAAACGTTTTCTCTAAAACCTCTTCTTCACTCAACTCTAATGCTCTCCATAATGCTTTCGCTTTTTTTAATGATTCCTTATATTCAAACACAGGATTAGAATCAATAACAATACCTGCTCCTGCCTGTATATAAGCAATATGATCCTTACAAACCATTGTTCGAATGGCTATGTTCAGTTCCATTTCTCCATTAAAACCAATCCAACCAATTGACCCTGTATAAATACTTCTTCTTAAAGGCTCTAATTCCTCTATAATTTCCATCGTTCTGATTTTAGGTGCTCCAGTAATCGTTCCTCCGGGGAAAGTTGCTCTTATTAGGTCGTAAAGATCATAATCTTCATGAAGGGAACCAACTACATTAGAAACTAAATGCATAACATGTGAATATTTCTCAACCACTAGTAACTCATCTACAGATACACTTCCGTAGCTCGCCACTCGCCCAAGGTCATTTCTCTCTAAATCAACAAGCATCACATGCTCCGCTCTCTCTTTTTCATTGGCTAATAACTCAGATTCTAATTGCTCATCCTCTTCCTCTGTCAATCCTCTTGAGCGCGTTCCAGCAATTGGTCTTGTACTAATTTTTGAGCCCTGCTTTTTCACGAGGAGCTCAGGTGAGGCACTAACAAATTGAAAATCAGGTGTTTCTAAAAAGGACATATACGGAGACGGATTTAATTTTCTTAATACTTCATATACATGCATAGGTTCTGTAATCATTTTACGACTATGTCTTACAGATAAATTAACTTGAAACACATCGCCTGCTGCAATATAATCCTTTATTTTATCCACGGCAGCTGCAAACTGTTCTTCCTCTAGAGAAGAAGATATGGGGCGTTCCAGACTTTGATCCTTCAATGACATTTGATTATTATTATTTACTTCTTTTTTCCATAATGATTCCCACTCATTCAATAAAGAATGTAGCGGTTTCGCTTGATCCTCTAAATCAGTTAAAATAATAATCAGCTTTTGCGCTACATGGTCGTATACAAACACTTCATGAAAAAGCATAAAATAAAGTTCAGGAAGCTTTAAATCATCTTTTGCGATGTTTGGAAGCTCCTCAAACTCACGAATCATGTCATAACTTAAATATCCAATTGCACCCCCTTGAAAAGGTGGGAGCCCAGCTATAGATTCTGTTTGATAGGATGACAACTCCTCCTTTAGTAGCTCAAGTAAGTCACCCTGCCGTATTTCCTTTGATTCACCATTAAACACCGATAATTCTCTGTCCCTACCTTGTAGGATAGCAAAAGGGTTTAAACCCATTATACTATAGGTTCCTCCTCGCCCACTTTCGAGTAGAACATGATGAGTCTTTTCTGCGCTTAACTGTTTATATCGATTAAACCAACTTTTATCATCAAGTTTAAAAGAGGTTGCTATCGTTTTCCATTTGCCATGCTTATGTTCTAGCATAGCGTCACCTCCACGTAATCTCTTGGCTTTATTTTAACCGACAATAGAACAGAAGAAAAGCCGTTAATTCCTGTCAAAAGAAAAGAATGGCCACTGTACCTACATAGTAGATGGTGACCATTCTTTTTATATCATTCATTATGTTTAGTAGTGCGATTAATCTTCAAAGTTGTACAATGGAGTACTAAGGTAACGCTCCCCATTTGAAGGGATAACAGCTACTACTTTTTTACCTGGTCCTAGCTTTTCTGCTAATTGAAGCGCAGCAGCAATAGCCGCTCCAGACGAAATTCCACCTAAAATCCCTTCTTCTTTTGCTGCTCTACGAGCATATTCGAAGGCTTCCTCAGTAGAAATTTGTATCACTTCATCATAAACTTCCGTATCAAGGATTTTTGGAACAAATCCCGCACCAATTCCTTGAATTTTATGTGGACCTGGCTTACCTCCTGAAAGAACAGGAGAATCTTTTGGTTCAACAGCAGCAATGACTACCTCTGGGAAATGCTCTTTTAAATAACCTCCAGCACCAGTAATCGTTCCACCTGTACCAATACCTGATATAAAGCCATCTATTTGACCATCCACTTGCTCTAAAAGCTCTTTACCTGTAGTCTCTCTATGAATAGCAGGGTTTGCTTCATTTTCGAATTGTTGAGGCATGAAGTACCCTTCTTCTTTTGCAAGCTCTGTTGCTTTACGAATAGCACCACCCATACCTTCAGGCCCTGGTGTTAATACTAATTCCGCTCCATACGCACGTAATAAATTACGACGCTCTAAACTCATCGTTTCGGGCATAACTAGCTTAGCTTTTAGACCTTTAGCTGCTGCCACCATCGCTAAACCAATTCCAGTATTACCACTAGTTGGCTCAACAATCGTATCTCCTTCTTTTAAATCCCCAGCTTCAATGGCCGCTTCAATCATTGCTAGCCCAATTCTGTCCTTTACACTACTACCTGGATTCATAAATTCAAGCTTTAAATAAATATCAGCATGCTTATCAGAAACAAGACGATTAAGTTTCACTAATGGTGTTTGACCGATTAATTCTGTAATTGAATTAACAACTTTCATTCTTACTCCTCCTAATTCCAAGTAATTTTATTGGTTTTATTAAGATAATGATAGCAAACGTTTTCTGATAAGTCAATTAATAATGTTAATTTAGGCTCACTCCTTTTCATAAGCTAATTTTAAGGCAAATACTCATTTAATGGACGCTCAATATCTTTTAATCAATAAAAGACTCGCCCTTTATCTTCTGCTGGGGAGTCTTTAAAATTAATATAGTTTTGCTTCACTATCTATACTGTCATGATTAAACTTGTGAATATAATTCCTCTAACTCTTCCTTTGAGAAATGGAACTTGTCGTTACAGAAGTGGCAAGAGGTTTCAGCTCCACCATCTTCATCGATCATTTCTCTAATCTCTTTTTTTCCAAGACTTATAATGGCATTTGCTATTCTTTCCTTTGAACAGGTACAAGCAAATTCAATCGGCATCTTCTCTAAAATTTTAACATTTTCTTCACCCATTAATGAGTATAAAATTTCCTCAGGTGGCATCCCTAACTCCACTAATTTGGAAATAGGAGGAATAGATTTTAAACGATTTTCTATTTCCGTTATCACTGCATCACTAGCTCCAGGTAATAGCTGAATAACAAATCCTCCAGCCGCCAATACACTATGATCAGGATTCACTAAAACCCCAACCCCAACAGAAGATGGCGTTTGCTCTGAAGAAACAAAATAATAGGTGAAATCCTCACCAAGCTCACCAGATACTATCGGTACACTACCTGTAAATGGTTCTCTCATCCCTATATCCTTTACTACTGATAAATAACCATTATTCCCTACCGCACGAGCCACATCCAATTTCCCTTGTTCATTAAGATCAAAATGAACATGAGGATTGGTTACATATCCTCGTGATTGCCCTTTTGCATTGCTATCAACGATAATGGCACCAATAGGTCCACCACCTTCAATTTTCACCGTTAATTTAGCCTCACCCTTTAGCATAGCACCCATCATAGTTGATGCCATCATCGATCTCCCTAATGCAGCAGACGCTGTTGGCCATGTATCTTGCTTTTGAACAGCTACATTTACCATTTCTGTTGCTACACAGCTATAAGCTCTAACCTGACCATCGAACGCTAATGCTTTTATTAAATAATCCTTCATTTATTGTACTCCTTCATGTTGATTTTTTTTATAAATTAAATAAAGTCCCTTGAGAGTGAGATATCGGTCTACAATATCTATCTCCTCTGATTCCTTGGCAATTAACTCAGCCAAACCGCCTGTCGCAATTACAGTTGGTTTCCCATTGGCTTGTTTTTTAATTCTTTTTACAACTCCATCTACCTGACCTACATAACCATAAAATATGCCTGATTGCATCGCTTCAATGGTGTTGCTACCTAACACCTTATTAGGCTTTGCAATTTCAATCCGAGGTAACTTTGCCGCTTTAGTATAAAGGGCTTCGGTCGAAATCGTGATTCCTGGTGCAATCGCACCACCCATATATTGACTTTTTTCATTTACATAGCAATAGGTGGTCGCTGTTCCAAAATCTACGATAATGATAGGAGCACCATAATAGTAGATTCCTGCCACCGCATTCACTATCCGATCGGCTCCCACCTCTTTAGGATTATCATATTTAATATTTAATCCCGTCTTCATTCCAGGTCCTATAATAAAAGGATTCTGCCTGAAATATTTCACACACATCTGCTGAATGGTAAACATAATAGGTGGGACAACAGAAGCAATAATAATTCCTTTAATATCATAATAGGTTAAGCTTTCCTGTGAAAATAAACTCCTCAATGTTACAGCGTATTCATCTTCTGTTTTCTGTCGAACCGTTGCGATTCTCCAATGATATTTAAGTTGATCTCCTTCATATAAACCAATCCCTATATTTGAATTACCAATATCCATTACTAAGATCATGTGCTATCACCGCATTTTTATTAATTTTTTATCATTAATTTTTTCCTTAGTATGCACGAAAAAAGAGAGAATGTCGATTATGACATGCTCTCCCTTCTCACTATTCATCCTTTTTGTTTGATGGGGAATCAGAGGATTCATCAGAGGTATTTTCTTCCTCTTCTTGACTTCCTTCATCCTGTTTAGGCTGAATATTTACTTTCACATCGTTATTATCATCATCTTCCTTGTTCGATTCGAGCACCGTATTAGTGTGATGATTCTCAGGCAATTTTCCTTCATTAATTAATGATTGAATTTGCTCCGCATCAAGTGTTTCTAAATCTAATAAGGTTTCAGCAACTAAGTCTAAGCTTGCTTTATTCGCTTCAAGAATTTGGCGACAACGATCATAGGATTCTTTAATAATTCTTTGAACTTCTAAATCAATCTCATAAGCAATTTTGTCACTATAGCTTTGCTCATTTTGGATGTCACGTCCTAAGAAGACCTGACCCCCTGATCCAGAAACAAATTGAAGAGGACCGAGCTTTTTGCTCATTCCATATTCAGTTACCATTTTTCTAGCAATACCAGTAGCTCTTTGGAAATCATTATGAGCACCTGTGCTCACTTCACCAAATTGAATTTCCTCAGCAACTCGACCACCAAGAAGTCCAACAATTTTATCTAATAGCTCTGGCTCTGTCATAAAGTAACGATCCTCTTTTGGAAGCATAACCGCATATCCACCTGCCATACCTCTAGGAACGATTGTTACTTTATGAACCATATCGGCATTTTCTAGCTTCACACCAACAACCGTGTGTCCTGCCTCATGCCAAGCAACGATATTTTTTTCCTTTTTAGAGATAACACGGCTCTTTTTAGCTGGACCCGCAATGACCCGATCAATTGCTTCTTCAATATGAATCATGCTAATTTTCTTCTGATCATCTCGTGCGGCAACCAGAGCAGCCTCATTTAAGAGGTTTTCTAAATCTGCACCAGAAAATCCTGGTGTTCTATTTGCGATCGATTTTAAATTTACGTCATCATTTAAAGGCTTGTTACGTGCATGTACTTTAAGTACATCTTCACGTCCACGAACATCTGGACGGTTCACTTGAATTTGACGGTCAAAACGACCAGGACGCAATAATGCAGGGTCAAGAATATCGGCACGGTTTGTAGCCGCGATGATAATGATACCTTCATTTGCACTAAATCCATCCATTTCAACAAGAAGCTGATTCAATGTTTGCTCACGTTCATCGTGACCTCCACCAAGTCCGGCTCCACGCTGTCTACCAACAGCATCAATTTCATCAATAAATATAATACAAGGTGCATTTTTCTTTGCATTTTCGAAAAGGTCACGAACACGAGACGCCCCGACACCCACGAACATTTCTACAAAGTCTGAACCACTAATTGAGAAGAACGGAACCCCAGCTTCTCCTGCAACCGCTCGAGCCAGTAACGTTTTACCTGTTCCTGGAGGTCCTACTAATAGTACTCCTTTTGGAATACGTGCACCAATAGCAGAGAATTTACGTGGATCTTTTAAGAATTCGACTACCTCTACTAGCTCAGCCTTTTCTTCATCCGCCCCTGCAACATCTTTGAATTTTGCTTTTTTCTTATCATCATTAACCATTTTAGCCTTACTTTTACCGAAATTCATCACACGGTTTCCGCCACCCTGTGCTTGACTAAGTAAGAAGAAGAATAGAATGAAGATAATGATAAAAGGGATAATTCCAGTAAAGAAAGTAACCCAACCACTTGTTTGATCAGCGGGTTCTACATTAAATTCGTTTGTAGCATTCATTAAAAGCTCTGCATTTTGCTCAGTTGGCAAAGCATAGGTTTGAAAATACTCATCTTCTTTTGAATCGTTAAATTGACCAGTAATTAAATACACGGATCGTTCAGGTTTAGCTGTTAGATTTGTTACATCACCTTGTGAAAGCCTTTGTTGAAAATCATCAAAAGAAATTTCATTTGTTGTTGTTTGATCAGAATTAATAACATTAACTATTCCTATAATTACTAGGAAAATAAGTAAATAAATAATAGTATTACGAAAAATTCGATTCATGTTTGACCTCCTCCCGCGTACCATAAAGCCTTCGTATATCGTATCACATATGTTATTTCATTCACAAATATTAACCCTCATAAATTTCAGGTTTTAAAACCCCAATATACGGGAGATTACGATAACGCTCTGCATAGTCAAGACCATAGCCAACAACAAAGGCATCAGGTACCGTAAATCCAGTAATATCAGGGACAAGATCAACTTTTCTCCCATCCGGTTTGTCTAATAAAGTAACTACTTTCACAGACCTAGCTTTTCGGTAATGAAACAATTGAACTAAGTAGCTTAACGTTAAACCACTATCTATAATATCTTCTACAATGAGAATATCTCTTCCTTCTACTGATGCATCTAAATCTTTAATAATTTTTACTTCTCCTGAAGATACCATACCATTACCATAGCTAGACACATCCATAAAGTCCATTTCTATATGAGTATCGATACGCTTTGATAAATCGGCCATAAAAGGCATTGCCCCTTTTAATACACCAATAACTAAAGGATATTTATCATTGTATTCATCTGTGATTGTTTTACCTAATTCCTTTACTCTCTCTTGAATCTCTTCTTCCGTAATGAGGATTTCTTTCAATTCGTCTCTCATCAATTCCTTTGACCCTCCCGTAATCTTAACCATTCAAATTATTAATGATTTCTTCTGTTGGTTTCATCGTTAAAACAATGGCTTTTTCTTTAATGGGCTCAACACCCCGCGCCCTCATTAAAAGAGGAACCCATAAAATATTTCCTTCTTTGTTCAATAAAAGCGGCCATTTTTCTCTTAAGCTTTGACTAATCTTCCTATCAATAAACAATCGACTGATCTTTTTGGTTCCATTTATCCCTATTGGATTAATACGGTCACCAGTAAGACGTGTTCGAATAAATAATGGAGCATGCTCATCATAAGCAAGTATCAGTTGGTTCCTTCCTTCTCTGACCTCCATATCCTCTTCTAGAAACGTCGAATGTATTTCACCAATTGCTGTCTTTGTCACACCAGGTAAGACGAGTTCTTCAATGCTATCTGTGTTGGTTTCATGACTGACTTTCCTTCTGGAAAAATGACAAAGATTATAGTCTCTATAAACAAATACTCCAGCGCCAATATGTAATTGCTTAGATGGATCGGTATGGTGTATGAGACTCATAACCTGCTCTATATGCACAGAAGCAGGAAAAGGTGAGTTGTCTATATTAAGATAATTTAATATTAGAGTAATCACCCTTCTTTGTAAAGAGACGTGTATCGATTGAAAGGAATCACAGGATATCGAATAATGAGCTTCTTTTTTTTGAACAAGAATGTTATTTAATTCACTTTCAGCTAGCTTCATTAAAAAAGCGGAATCATCCTCAAGCCATTGATTTTGTCTTTGCATTTGAACATGCGCCTGACTATTCTCATTTTTAATAAAAGGAAGGATCTCTTGACGATAACGGTTACGCGTATATTTCGTAGAAAAGTTACTCTCATCAATGCGAGTCAAAATTCCCTCTTCATTACAATAATTCTCTATTTCTGCCTTCGTTATTCCTAAAAAAGGACGGATAAGATATCCATTTCCAAATGGTCGGCGCACCGATATACCCGGTGCTTGTATCGGAATATAGCCTCGTACCTGCTTCATCATAATCGTCTCGATCTGGTCATCACCGTGATGAGCTGTAATTAATGCCTCAACATTTTCTTCTATTGTTAATTTTTCTAGCCACTTGTACCTCAGTTCCCTAGCCGCTAATTGAGTGCTCATACGATTAGCTTTTGCATATTCTTTTACTTCTAATCTTTTTGAAAAAAACGGAATGTTGTACTCCAGACAATAATTCTGTACCGTTAATAAATCTTGATCCGCACTTTCTTCCCTTAGCTGATGGTGAGCATGTGCAGCTAAAATTCGGATATTATACCATTCACGGTTTTTCCATAAAAAATCAAGCATCGCCATTGAATCTGGCCCACCAGAAACCGCAATTAGCACAGAACGAACACCTTCCAACAACTGGTAATTTCGGATAAATTTATGAACGCTTTTCTTCATACCTTTGACCAATTCCCCCCTTACCAAACGAGAAAATAGCTAAAGCAAAAACAAGTCCTCCAGCAATAGCCCCAGCCTGCAATAATGTGTCTATACCGAGTTCAATTCCTTCTATATATTCTCCGTCTAAAAAAGCTCTCATTGTAAAATATGCTTTGCTTCCAGGAACAAGAGGGATAATACCTTGAATACTAAAGTTTGTGACTGGTACCCGAAACCATTTAGCAAACACATGTGAAAGAGTGGCAGCAACAAGTGATGCAACGGCTGTCGCAAAAACAAAGGAAGCATCCGTATACACAGGAGCCAACGAATAAATGAACCAAGAGGAGACACCAATAAAACCACCTATCCAAATAATTCTTGTTGGTCCATTAAAGATAACGCCAAAAGCAACTGTAGCAAAATAGCATACAATAAGCTCTATCCACATTTCTAACACCCTCTTTACATAAACATCGCTATTGCCAGGGCAATTCCTGTTGCAATCGACAAAGCTGTAATGACCGTTTCGGCACCTCTCGTTAGTCCTGCAATTAAATCACCTGACATTAAATCGCGAACGGCATTAGTTAACGGAATCCCTGGTACTAACGGCATGAGAGTTCCAATAATGACTTGGTCAATATTTTCACCAATACCGATTAGAACAAGAATAATTGCGACAAGACCTCCTAAAAAAGCAGCCATAAATTCGGCAAAAAACCGTACCTTTAAATACTCTTGTAATAAAAACAAACTCCAGCTTGCTGAGAAACCAGCAATAAACGCCGGGATTACATCCATCCAATTTCCACCAAACAAATAAGAAAATGTACCACCAGCTACACCTGAAGCGATATGTATAAGATAAGGAGGATAGTGCTGAGCACTTTTAGAGATATCTTTAAGTTCTCTCCACGCTCCCTCACCGTCTATTTCCCCGGAAACAAGCTGTCTTGATATTTGATTGACTTGCGTTATCTTATTTAAATCTTGTAAGCGGTCATCTACACGTACCATTTGCATTACATCATCTTTGCCGTCCTCTTCGAACGAAAGGAAAATACCAGTCGTCATAACAAAACAGTGGACATTTTTAAAATGATGGGATTTAGCCATTCTTTCCAACGTTTCTTCTACTCGATAGGTCTCGGCACCAGAGCTTAACATGATTTCTCCTGCCAACAAACATATATCCATCATTCTATCTGCTTTCATGTAAAGAAGCCCTCCATCCTACTCTTTACATCATCTGTCCAAATAAGTATAGGATATAACATAGAATTAATAAAGATAGTATTAAGAAGAATTCTATAAGAAAAGAAGGTTTTTTTTGACTTCTTTTTTTAACCTTTCTACTTTTATTCGTTTGTTTAACTACTGAACTTTTCTTTTTACCTTTAGGAGAATCTCCTAACAACTGAATTAATTCGGATTTCATTTCTCCTGCTCTAGTATAGTTCCCCCGAATCGCTTTCATCAAAATGGAGCAAAAAGGCTGTAGCCTTTGGCTTTCCATAATCTTTTTTTGAAATAAATCTTCCAAATTTCCTGCTCTCTTTTCAAATCTTTCGGGGTATTCACAATTAATCATAATCATGGCTACAGCAAATAAATCGTAGCTTGGCTCAGCCTTTCTAGAGCCCAAATTCCAATACCCACGATCAAAAAATTCCGTAAACTCCTTAATAGAACGCCCTAATAGTGTAGTACCACCCACATCAATCCAACGAATCCGCTTTGGCGAACCGACAATTAATAAATTGTCAGGCTTTAAATCACCAAATACCCATCCTTCACGATGGAGATTTTCTAGATCACCTAAAAGCTGAACAGCAAATAAACCTAGCCATTCAGCTCCTTTTCCGTTTACATAATCAATAATTGATGTCCCTTTTAAATATTCCATTACATAGAATGGAATATTTCCATCTGAGGTTACCAGATCATCCACATCAATGAGCTCAGGTCCTAATATTTTACCTTCAACTTTAGATAAATGCTTTAAAACATTCACCTCTGAAGTAATCGCCATATTATCTAAAGCTACTTTTATAGCAACCAATTGCGATAAGCCATCCTCTGCTAAATAAACCGTTCCTGTCGCACCGCTTCCTAATTTTCTCACAATAGTGTATCGGTGCTTATGCCACTTACCTATAATTAAATAGCCTGCTGATAAACGATCAACGTGGTTCTTCAAAGAGTTGCTCTTCACTCTCCATCCATCTCCTTCTCGAACGATTTTTATGGAAGAATCCAATCGCCTCTTTTAGAGCTGGTCCGGTTGGAGTGATTCCACCCGAGGAAAGCTTATGAAAAACTCCCGTTAATGTTCCTAATTTTGGTGTCCAATCTAATAAACGGTCCACCTCTTTTCTTTTCCCGGGGAATGAATATAAGGAAAATTGATTTTTCCCCATCCTTGAAGTTAAGCTAATAGATAAATCAGTCAAGGCTTCTTGAACCATCGGAAGCTTATCTCTCATACTAGCACTAGTATCCACTAATATTAATACCTCTAGATCGATCGTTTCTCCTAATTCATCGACAATCTCCATTACCTCTCCCCTTTTTTCTGGAGAAAGTTCTTCCATATCCTGTGACCTTCCTAAAATTTGTTTAAGCTCCTGATTCACTACACCATGGAGTGTTTGTGTCATTGCTTTTCTTGTCACCATCTGAACGGTTTTAGCTAATTGCTTTGCATATACAATTTGACTAACGCCACCACCAGCAAGGGAAATATCATCGATTTCCTTCTTACCATGTTCATTTAAATACTCTTGATCTAGAATTCCGATTACATTGACTGTAATCCCTTGTTCTCTTGCAAGCGCAGCAATCGCAACAGGGTCCTCCCCATCATTGGAATGACCATCTGTTAATAAAAGTATTTGCTTTAATGTGCCCTTCGACATATTATTTCCTCCCAAGCTAGTTATTGTTACCATCCTTAACCAGTAATAGAGGAAATATACCTTCTCTGTACACTTTCAAAAAAACATAAAGCAATGAAACAAAACCACCACCTTCTGTTAACCATTGGTTTATTGTGCCTGCCTCCCTATTTTTTGATTATAAATCGGAATGGACGCCCATTTAGGGGTGTTACTCTTAATTTTGGAGACGATAATCGTCATATCATCTTCTATTGCTCCACGACCTGAACGAATGACCTTTTCTAAAATAACATCAGCCACCTCCTGTGGATTAGAAGTTGCCATCTCGTATATTAACCTTTTAATCCAAGCATCTTTATTTTCAACGTGCTTTGGAGCCTCGAATATTCCATCACTCATCATAATGAGCATATCTCCTGGCTTTAATTGTTCTGTTACGACCTCTACATCAAACTCTTGAATAATACCCATTGGAAGATTACTTGCTTCAATTTTTATAACCTGTGACCCTCTTTTAATAAAGCTCGGTATGGATCCAATTTTCAGAAATTTAGCCTCTGCATTGTGTAAATCTACCATTGCTAAATCTAAGGTAGAAAACATCTCTTCATTGTTCCTTATCGAAAGAACAGAATTAACAGACTTTATAGCTACTGTCTCCTCAATACCCGACTGCAGAATTTTTTGAAGTAATTGTAAAGTTTCATTACTTTCAAAGTGAGCCTTCTCACCGTTACCCATTCCATCACTAATAGCAATCGCATGTTTTCCAGTACCTATATCAATCGTTGAATAACTATCTCCCGAAATCCAAGCTCCTCCTTTTGCTACATGAGCAATGCCTGTTTCTAGAACAAACCTTTTAGCCGAAACAAAGGCAACATGACTAAACCCATTCGGATATACATTTTTTTCCTCGCTTTTAACGATAATCGTCTCAGAAAATAAATCAGACAGTAAGGGTGCGATTACTTTTTCATATTGACCGTGTCCTTCATCAAAAGGAATGCTCATTTCCATCTCAATAGCACCCTTTTCAAGACTAAAAATATCAACATGACCTATATCAAGACCTACTAATCTAAGAGATTCTAGAATACTTTCCTCCTGTAGAAGAAAGGATTGCTTCTCTTTTTGAATTTCTTTTGCAAAATCCCCCATTACTCGAGAAACACCTAGTAATTGGTCTGCAACAAGCTTCTGACTCTCTGCCACTTGTTTTTTTAGCTTTTGATTAACAAGATAATGACTATGCTCCTGCTTAATCACCTCAACTACTTTTTCAGAACGAATGCAGTATTTTTTCCACTCATTTGCTAATATTTTATCTTTTACATGCCCATTCTTTTCCGTTTCAAGCATTAAGTTTTGCATAGAGTCATACGTTTTACTAAAGTTTTGGACCCAGCACCTTTCCTTTTTAAAGCATGTTTGACACGTTTTCTCTGTCACCTCACTTAAGAAATAATCCATCTGTTTATCCGGACCCTCTTCATTTCCCCCTTCTTTCATCTCAGTTTGAAAGCTTTGTGATAAGGTTTGAAAAAGATTTGAAAATTGCTCAACCTTTCCTGCCGTCACATCTCTAATTTTCCTTAAATATTGCTGCTGGTCTTTAGAATACTCATGTGTACCAGGAATATAGCGTGCTAAATTACTAATAAGATCCTTTGGTGTCAAAAAGAAAATGGCTATCGCTAACAAGGATTCCATAATCGTAACGGAAATATTAGTTCCGCCATCACCGTACATACCAATTAACAATGTACCTACTAATAAACCGAGTGCAACTCCAACCTTCTTCCCTTCTTTTAATAACCCCCCTAATAAACCAGAGAACGCTAATAAGCTCATTTGATACAAGCTAGCTACACTAGCAAGGCTCAATATTAAGCCCGTTACGACGCCCACTGTCGATCCAATAGCTGCACCACCGATAAACGCAAATAGCAGAACTAAATAACGAGCTAAAGAATGCTCCACTGACATATCATAAATCGACCAACCTACTGTTCCTGTCATAACAGAGGCAAGCAGGATAATTAAGCATATAATTTCCTCGTTTCGTAATGGGCGATTTATTTTTTTAGAAGTGACAAGCGGAACACTTTGTATAAAAATCATCGTTAAAATAAAACTTAGTCCAGCCTCTACTGTTGCCATCATAAGAGCATAATTGGTAATTGAACCATCTATAATAAAGACGACAAGTAATCTCATCATCATACTTGTAACGAATACTGTATAAGGTGCCATTTTTATAGGGTCATCAAAAAACTTCGAGACCACCTTTTGAATTAGTATAAAGCCTATAATAGCTGCGAGAACAAAGAGAATTTCACCATGATAACTGAGGAGGGCCCCTGCTAGCAATGACATTGCAGCTAGTGCTGCCCGTTCTCGCTTTAACATAAAAACCGCTGCTAAAAAAGGTAATACAAAAGGAGTTAGTTCTGTTAGTATCATTGCTCGTCCTAACAAAAAACCAACAATCACCACTAGCAAACCCCACTGATACATAACTAAATGAAACCAGCTCCCCACCTTGTTTGTCACCATTTCAAATTGATTAGATAGCTTGTCCATTACCATTTCACTTTTATTTAATGTGATCCAATCTTTAGCCATGCGTTTCATCATTAACCAACCACCATCCTTTTCAAATGTGGTTTTATTATAAACAGAGGCTGCTCACATTTTTTGTCAAAATCTCATAGTCGAATTCAAAAAGTGTTCGACCTAATTCGGCTTTCTTTCATCTTTCTATTCATGACCATCCACAATAGCCAAAAAAAGCGTAAAAAAAATTGCGAGAAAAGTAAGTTTACTGATGAATGCTGTGGAGAGAAAATATGAATATTTTTTAAAAAAGGGGTTTACAGTAGGAGAAAAAGAAAAAAACCCTTATCTTTAACTAAGATAAGGGTAATTTTGATAGCGGCGGAGGGGATCGAACCCCCGACCTCACGGGTATGAACCGTACGCTCTAGCCAGCTGAGCTACACCGCCATATTCTCTATTGAATTGCGACAAATATTAATATACCGTCTTTCTTTCTCAAAGTCAATGAATTTTTTAATAAAGGTAGAAAATCAAATATTTTCACTCTTTCCTCTATCTTTACACCCTATTTCAATAAACATTAACCTTCACTCCAAAATAAAAAGTAGAAGTCCAAATTAGGATTTCTACTTTTCTCTATAGCATAAACTAGGATCGGATCTAGCAACAAATTATCCTCTCCGAGCGCCTCGACCACCACGTTTGGAATCTGTCTGACGTTTTATAATAGATAATCTTTCCTCGCTATCCTTTAAAAAACGACTCATTTTATCTTCAAATGATGGTCCTGGTCGATGGTTTCGCTGACCTTGTCCTTGCGGTCGCGCGGACGAAGATTGATAAGGACGACTTGGACGAGCTGGTCTTGTTGGACGAGCTGGTTTTTCTGATCGTTCAGCACCTTCCGGACGTTCCTTCGCTTTGCGAATAGACAATCCTATTTTCCCATCTTTCTCTACATTTACGACCTTAACCTCTACTTCGTCTCCAACCTTTAAAAACTCGTTAATATCCTTGACATAATTATCAGCTACTTCACTGATGTGTACAAGGCCCGTCGAACCACCCGGCAGCTCCACAAATGCTCCAAAATGAGTGATTCCTGTAACCTTACCCTGTAATTTGCTGCCTACTTCAATTGACATGAAAAAATAGATCCTCCTTAAGAAATCTAGAAATATTCATTTTGATATATTATACCCGATACGAAAAAAAGGTGTCAATCAGTGGATTTACTTGGCAAAGTAAAAAGTGTCTCCCCTTCTTTTGTTAAAAAATAATCTCTTCGTGCTATCTCTTCAATATAATCAATATCATTATAATTAATAATATCCTGTTGTAGCTTTTTTTCCTCTGTTAACAGCTGCTGTACTTCATTTTCAAGCGTTAGCTTCTCTTCTTGCTTTTCAGCTAGAGTAGAGTGCTGGTTAAAAATGAACATAAACGCTATTGTTGCAAAAGCTCCTCCCACGATCCCTATAGCGCTTAATCTTTTGATTAGACCGCGCCTTTTCTTTCGCTGAAGTGCAAGCTCTTGCTCTCTTTGCTTTTTATAAGCGGAATCAATTTCTCGTATCGATGTTCTTCGATTTTCGATCATCTTATCACCTCTTACTCCTACTTCTTCCCTCTCTTAGTGAGAAAACCCTTTATTTTTTTTACTTTAATTTTTAGCCTGATAATCATTTTATCGGTTATTTTATTTAGCCTCGTAATAGTCAATATTACATTTAATACCCAACTAATTAATTTCCAAACCATTTTTAATATAAAAAGTAAAATGGTAAAAAGAGTAGTTATCACCATCATACATAAGGAATAAAATAGTTTCAATATGAACTTTATAGGCTTTATTAAAATGATAGTAAGAAGCTGCTTTATAAAATGATAAATTCCTATAATCGCACGAATCACCAATTCTAGTAAGTAATTATACCCCTTTTTTAGTAAGGCTTGGTAAGCAGCAAAGCCACATAGGATAGCTAAAAAAACGTAAAACCTCACCTCACCTTTATTTACAATAAACAATATATAAAACAGCAAGGCTCCTTGAATAATCCAGAAAAGCAGGTCATATATAGCAGTTAACCAATGGAATGAGGGTTTTGTTTTCAAAAATCGACGATATGTATCGAGAGTAGCTCCTATAAAGAGCCCAAAAGCTACCATCGATAACATCGTGTAAAATTGAACCGTTAAGCTCACTTAAATAACTTCCCAAAAAAACCTTTTGATTTTTCCTGACTGTTTTGGTCTAAATAGACGAAATCAAAAATCTTACCTTCAATTGAAACAATTCCCTGTTCCACATTTAAATTTTTCATATGGAGATTTTGCCCTCTTACAGATAAAAAGCCCATCACTGTTTCTAATAGAAATTCTTCATTATCAAAGCTTTCTACTTGTTTAACTCCTGTAATATCTAAATGCTTTCTTCCCTTTAAAATAATATCATGGTCATTATTTTGACGTTCTTGTCCCATCGGTGTACCAAATTGATATTGATCCACATCCATTCCTCCTCGTACATGCTTTGTTACAACTTATGAAGGTCAACGGATAAATAGAACAAGCCTCATCATCTTTTAAATATTTGAATTTACTCAAAATAAATATCATGGAAACAAATGAAAGGTAATAGATGTCTTGCTGCACCAGTCACCAGGAAAGGAATCCCTCGTTTCTTGGGAACGATTTAACCTTTTCGCACTAGCGCTCCAAAACCCTTACTTACAAGATGACTCTCAGAAGTTTTCAAGTTCTCTTCGCTTATTCTTTAAAATAAAGACGAGTAGTCCACTTTTTAGGACCGCTCGTCATCTTGGTAGGACAATATTTTTGTTATAGCCTCGTCTTCATTTATTAATTATTTTGCTCTTGCTTTTTTAACAAATCTCTAATTTCTGTTAATAGCTCTACTTGAGGCTCTACTACTTCTTCCTCTTCTATCTCTTCTTGCTTCATCTTTAATTTATTTATCACCTTAACAAAAACGAAAAGAGACAGAGCAATGATAAAGAAATCAACAATCGCCTGAATAAATAATCCATACTCAATTCTCGCATCCCCTATTAAGTAATAGAGCCCTGAGAAGTTAACTCCTCCAATAACCACACCAACTAAAGGCATGATAAGATTATCTACTAGTGCTGATACAATATTACCAAAAGCAGTTGCAACTACAACTGCAACAGCTAAATCTATAACATTGCCTTTAATGGCAAACTCTTTAAATTCTTTCCACATCCATAATCATCCTTACTTCTTCCTTATTTCCGCATTACCTTAATTTGTTGTGGATTCCTCCAAACTCTTCTCATATATTCAGATTGATCCAATCTAAAATATTCTAAGTGCTCATACTTAGAACTTGACCATACATAAGTTGAGTATGTTCCACTTTTTTTCATTCCTACTTTATTAAGCACTCGTTTTGATGCTATATTTCCTATTTGGCATTTCGCTTCTATTCTCTTCAAGCCTAATTCCATAAAGCTATAATCAATCAAACACTTCAAAACTTCAGTCATAATGCCTGCATTCCAATAGGATTCCACTAAATGATAACCTAATTCTGCACTCGCTTGTAGAGGTGACCAATGAACAAAACCACAAACCCCAATTAAACGGTTTGATTTACTTTCGATAACTCCCCATGGAGCAGGTCTCCCCTTATCATAGCATTTCAACAAATGATTAATGAAACGTGTACAATCATCTTCTACAACCTTTGTCTTCTCAGATTGAAGGGAAAGAGTAGCTTCAATAAAGGAATCTAAATCTGACTTGTTAACTTTTCTTAAAGTCATTCGTTCAGTGTGTAAAGTTGGTAGCTGATAAAAAAACGGAAAGTAGTTGCTCATTCGCTCCTCCTTGTAACCTCTTTTGTATCTGCTATTCAAATTTTATTTAGTTTAGACCTACTTTTTTATGAATGATTGAAAAGAAATGCCTGATTAAATACTGCTTTTTCCCTAAGCTTGAATCTGCTCTTCTTTTATGATGGAATACATCATAGGCGCGTCTTCTTTTTTGACGATTTCTTTTATCACATCAATTTTAACTGTCACTTTCTTTTGTCCAAATGTAATTTCCATTTCATCACCTTGTTTTACATTGGTTCCAGCTTTCGCTACTTGACCGTTTACTTTAATTCTGCCCTTATCACACACCTCTTTTGCTAAAGTTCTCCTTTTAATTAGCCTAGAAACCTTTAAAAATTTATCGAGTCTCATTATTACACCTTCTATTCATATTTTGTTTTGCTTTCTTCCCATAGTTGATCCATTTCAGTTAGTGTCATTTCCGTTAATTCTTTACCTGAATGCTTTGCAGCTAATTCAATCTCCTGAAATCGATTCATAAATTTCTCGTTTGCCATATGAAGTACTTTTTCTGGGTCTATATCATAATGTCGAGCAAGATTGATGGCAACAAATAACAAATCACCAAATTCTTTATTCATTTTTTGTTGATTAGACTTTTTTGCCTCCGTTAAAAACTCGCCGATTTCCTCTTGTAGCTTCATCCAAA
This sequence comes from Alkalihalobacillus trypoxylicola, assembly GCF_001590785.1. Taxonomy (GTDB): domain Bacteria; phylum Bacillota; class Bacilli; order Bacillales; family Bacillaceae_D; genus Alkalihalobacillus; species Alkalihalobacillus trypoxylicola. The sequence goes on along the minus strand of NZ_LTAO01000008.1, from coordinate 45,950 downwards.
CTGGTGCAGGCTCTCCCCAATCAAACCCAACCTTGGCTGCTTTATTTTGAATTTCTATTGTCCTCTGCAAAGCCGGTAGCCCTTTAGGCTTCTTGGCAAAAATAGAATCGCTTTGTTTTTCTTCTGCCTTTTCAGAGCTTTTGATTTTTTCCCAATTCTTTACGACCTCTTCTTCATTTTCTACCTTTATATCAGCAAAAACATGAGGGTGCCTTCTAATCATCTTATCAGTAATCGATTCAATCACATCTCTAATGGTAAAAATCCCCTCGTCCTCACCAATTTGTGCGTGCAGCATAACCTGCAGTAAGATATCTCCTAGCTCTTCTATTAGATGCACGTCATCCTCTTCATCAATCGCTTCAAGAACCTCATATGCCTCTTCAATCAAATACTTCTTCAAAGATTGATGTGTTTGCTTTTGGTCCCAAGGGCATCCGTTTGGACCTCTTAACTGCGCAATCACTTTTCGTAGCTGATCAAACTCTGCATGCAGGAGTATATCGCTTTTAACAGGAGGAACATAAACCGCCGTTAAATTATTCAAATTCGTTACACGGTCTAATTCATAGAGCGGAACCGTCTCTAGTACCTCTTCTTTAGAACCAACCGCAGTTGCTATTGTCACAGGATAATCATCGGGCAGTCGCTCCATTAAAGTGAGCTTTACTTCCGATGCAATGAAAGCATCATAAACTTGTACAATAATAGTGTGGTGAGTTAATATCCAAGCATCTTGCTTTAAATCCGTTCCATCTACTATTTGTAGCCCTTCTATTGGATCAATTCTTAATGCGTTATACATGGGGTCTAAAAAGCTTTGACCGCCAAGATACTCTAATTCTACATTATGGGCTACTGCTTGCTGTTCAAGTAATTGAATCGTTCTTTCTGCTACAAATGGGTGTCCAGGAACGGCGTAAATTAACTCATTCTTTTGTTTTACTAGCTCCAATAACGAAGTAACAATCTCTTCATACACTTGTGTAAACTGCTCATGCTTTATATAGATAGAATCAAATGAATGAACACGTAAACCTTCTTCCTTTAATGATGTAATGGCCGGGTGATCATCGGTTCGAACATAAATCTCATCTTTTCCTTTTAAAAAACGATAAATACCCAGAGGCATTTGCTCAAGATTACCTGCCCCTAATCCTACTATGTATATTTTTTTCAACTTCTTTCATCTCCCTACTACTTAACTCTTTTCCATTTCTTTAAAATAGGAATAACCTTCCATTCATCTTCATCAAACACTGGCAAAACCCTTATCAATAAAAGGACAATAATAACACCGAAAAATACTGTACTAATCGATAATAACATATCTGACATTCTCGAGTATTCCAGAAAGCGTTCAACAAAATTCATCCATAAAGAAGTGAATACAAATAATAGGATTAAGATTATAGCCATAAATCCATAAGGCTTAAAGGGCGTCCGAGCGCCTTTCTCATCTTTTCTTAGAAAATATAACATACTGCATGCCATGACTGTAAACGCTAAAACCGTCGCAATAGCTGCACCCATTGCGCCGCTTAAAGGAACAAAAAGGACATTAAATAAACTTTTGAGGATAAGCCCCATTACAACGGCGATAGCTGGTAAATGAATGAGACCCTTCCCCTGTAAAATCGACGCACTCGTCATATAGATAGCACTAACAAATATCGATAATACAAAAACCTTTAAGATACTTGATCCCATTCGATCACTGAATAGCATACTATTAAGCGGCTCCATAATGACAATTAAACCAACTGTCGCCGCACCACCAATTAAAATGGTAAGCTTTAAGGTTAAATGACGATAAAAAAACATTTCTTTAAAATGTCCATTGGCTTTTGCACTCGTTAATAACGGAACTAATGCTAAAGAAAAAGTGGTCGTGACAATGGTTCCTAGTTGAAGCAAAGGCTGTCCTCTGTCATAAAGCGCTTTTTGATAAAATGCTTCTACACTAGCAAGTCCATATAGCTCTAATAAACGAACCATTGAAAACACATCGATTAATTGAAAAAAGATAAAAGTCATAGCCCCTATACAAATATATAAACTTTGACTTAAAAACTGAAACATATCCTTGAACATCCCAGTATAAATAGTCGCATGGATACGCAACCAGGATTTCCAACCGGTTTTTTTCGAAAAAAATAAAACAATAATTGCAACGACTCCACCTGCAATCGACCCATAGGCTGCACCTATACCTGCACCATATGGTCCGTAGCCCCATGATAAAAAAAGAAAGGCTAAAAGTAATATCGCTAGAACCCTAATAAATTGTTCAATAACTTGTGAAATAGCTGTAGGAAGCATATTTTGCTGTCCTTGGTGCACTCCTCTAAAAATACTTAAAAACGGAATGAGCAAATAGGAAAGTCCAACGGCTCTTAATGGCTCGGTCAATTGGACATCACCTATGATTTTAGCAATGAAAGGAGCACCTAAATAAAATAGAACCGTAGCAAAAATAGAAAGAAGGAGAAGCGTATAAAATACAACGGATGAATAAGCCTGTGCTTTCTTCCGTTCATTCTTTGCTTCGTACTGTGCAATATTTCTAGATAAAACGACTGGAAACCCAAATATAGAGAGAGTGACCATTAATCCATAAAATGGATAAATTTGCTGATAAACATAAAAACCTAAGTCACCAGCTATATTTTGATAAGGGATACGATATGCCGCACTCATTACCTTTGCTACAATAGCAGCAAGTGATAAGATGAAAGCTCCACGCAGTAGCTCGTCCCCTTTATGAATTTGTGGTGGCAAACATTCTTCCTCCTCTTCTTAGCTCCCTTTTTTAATCATACCGAAAAGTATTAAATTATCAAAGCCTTAGAGAAAAGGACTATCAATCATTTGCAAGCCAAAAGCCATTCAAAAGAAAAAACACAGAAAATATCCTCTGTGTTTTTGCACATTATGTTATTATTGCTCCATTTGACGAGCTAAGAAGCTTGCTGCTGTTTCAGCTAACTTTTGTTCCACTGCTCCATTTAAAGATTGCTCTTTATTGAAGATAACCACAGCTCCAATTGGATCTCCGCTTGCTATAATAGGTGCAACCACATACCCTTTTAAAGATTCTGTATGCTCACCCACAAGTTGGTATTCACCACTACTTGTCTCCAATTTCGACTGACGCTCTTCCAAAGCCTTTTCTACTATTTCACCAACACTTTTATTGCTATATTCTTTTTTAGATGCTCCTGCAACGGCAATAAACGTATCACGGTCTGCAATCAATACATGATGCTTTAAACTATCATAAAGCGCTTCTGCATATTCTTTTGCAAAGTCGCCGAGTTCAGATATAGGTGAGTACTTCTTTAAAATAACCTCTCCATCTCTGTCTACAAATATCTCTAAAGGATCTCCTTCTCTAATCCTTAATGTGCGACGAATTTCTTTTGGTATTACGACTCGTCCTAAATCATCAATACGACGTACTATTCCTGTAGCTTTCATGCAGTATTGCCTCACTTTCTAAAGATGTAGTAATCCTAGCTGCCTAGAAAAATGGTGAAAATTTCAGTTCATGACTTTATTATCTTTCCTAAAAGAAGAACTATTCACCAAAAATAGAATTTGTTTTCTTATTTTGCTAAAATTTTTCTATATGGTGCTACTTCATTAAAAAGTGAGAGCCTTTTATTTCGTTAGTAAGGATTTTTTTACTCCTTGTATGATCGTTTCAATATAGGTCAAGATTTGCTCATCATTTAACGCTTTTGTTTTGATCGCAAACTTCACCTTTTCGCCCGTTTTGCCAAGAGAAACTTCTCTGCCTAACTTATTTATAATCTCAAAGAGCTTCGAACCATCGACAGCATTCGTCGTATCCTTTGATAAGAATAGACTAATTCCATTTTTATCCTCAATAATCTGGTCGACCTTCAATTCATTTGCTAAAAGCTTAATTTTGGTTAATCGTAATAAATAATCTACATTATGAGGGTACGTTCCAAAACGATCGATCATCTCATCACTTAAATCCTGAAGCTCCTTAACCTCTTCGATTCCTTTTACACGCTTATACATTTCAATCTTTTGTTTCGAATCTTTAATATAGGCTTCAGGGATATATGCATCTATTTTCACATCTAACTCAACATGAAATGGTTTCTCTTTTGGTACATCCCCTTTTCTTTCTTCTATTGCTTCTTTTAACATTTGTGAATATAAATCAAAGCCGACAGATTCAATAAATCCATGCTGCTGTGCTCCCAATAGGTTACCAGCTCCACGAATGGATAAATCTCTCATCGCAATTTTAAATCCTGACCCTAATTCCGTAAATTCTTTAATCGCCTGTAGTCTTTTTTCAGCTACCTCAGATAAGACCTTATCTCTTTGATACGTAAAATACGCATAGGCAACTCGATTAGAGCGTCCAACTCGTCCACGAATTTGATAGAGCTGAGATAGTCCCATCTTGTCCGCACTATGGATAATTAACGTATTCACATTAGGAATATCAACACCGGTTTCAATAATCGTTGTTGTTACAAGAACATCACTATTTCCTTCAAGGAAATCGAGAATAATTCCTTCGAGCTCTCTTTCATTCATTTGTCCATGGGCAAAGCTTACTTTTGCATCAGGAACGAGCATAGAGATTTGCTCAGACATTCTTTCTATATCTTCGACACGGTTATAGAGGAAGTATACTTGACCTCCCCGTGTAAGCTCTCTCTCAATGGCTTCACGAACAAGCGCTGCATTATATTCCACTACATAAGTTTGAACCGGGAAGCGATTTTCTGGTGGCGTTTCAATAACAGACAAATCTCGAACACCTAACATCGACATGTGCAAAGTTCTTGGAATAGGAGTTGCTGTTAAAGTTAGCACATCAATATTAGCCTTTAATTTCTTAATTTTCTCTTTATGTGTTACACCAAATCGCTGTTCTTCATCGACAATTAATAACCCTAAATCTTTAAATACAACATCTTTTGAAAGTAATCTATGTGTACCAACAACTAAATCAACCGACCCTGCCTTTAATCCCTTTAGTGTCTGTGTTTGCTCTTTTTTAGAGCGAAAACGACTAAGTACTCCTATATTAATAGGATATTCTGAAAAACGCTCTTTAATGGTTTCATAATGCTGCTGAGCTAGAATTGTCGTAGGCACCAATATCGCAACTTGCTTTCCATCATTAATAGACTTAAAAGCAGCACGAATGGCAACCTCCGTTTTTCCATAGCCAACATCGCCACATAATAAACGATCCATTGGCCTTTCTTTTTCCATATCCTCTTTAATTTCATCGACAGCTCTTAATTGGTCCTCGGTTTCTTGATACTGGAAGGAAGATTCAAACTCAGCTTGCTCAGGTCCATCACTACTAAATGCAAAGCCTTTACTAGCTTCTCTTTCAGCATATAGCTTAATTAAATCATCTGCTATATCTTCGACGGAGGATTGAACCTTTTTCTTTACCTTTTTCCAATCACTTCCACCAAGTGCATATATTTTGGGCTCCTTTTCCTCAGAACCTGCATATTTTTGTACTTGGTCAATTTGCTCCACAGGAACATAAAGCTTGTCATTACCCGCATAGCGTAAATGTAAATAATCCTTATGAACACCGTTGAATTCTAGTGTTTCTACACCTAAATATTTACCAATTCCATGATTGGTATGAACTATTAAATCCCCAACTTTTAGCTCTGAATGACTTTTAATTCGTTCTGCGTTAGATAATTTTTGTCTTCTAGGCGCCCTTTTAGATTGCTTTGTAAAAACCTCTTCTTCTGTAATTACGATTAGCTTTTGAAGAGGGAGTTCAAATCCACTATGAAGAGAGCCTGTCATAATATGGACAGAACCCTTAGTCAATTCAGTTCTTGCTTCCACAATACTCGCTACAATACCTTCATCCTCTAGGTTAAGTGATAATCGATTAGCTCGTTCCTTTGTCCCCGCTATAAAAACAATGGCGTGGTCAGAACTTTTCCAGCGTTTGAGTTCTGAACTTAGTAGCTCCAGCTGTCCGTGGAAATTTTGCATCGACTTACAATTAAAATTAATAATATTTTGTGGATTTGTTGAAGGCACATGCTTAATAAAAAGAGACAAATAATTAATAGGGTATGAAGTTTGCTTCATTTCTTCTAATGCATCGACAGATAACGTTACGTCATGAACAATTTCACCCTGCTCGATTAAAGCAGTGCTCCACTGCGCCTCTTCCTTTTGTAAAGATTCAGACATTTCCTTAACACGGCTAATTTCATCAATAAAGATAATCGTATCCTGATTCATATACGAAATGATGGAATGAACACCTTCATAATAGAGACCCATGTATTTATACATTCCCTGAAATTCAGTTTCATTTTTTAACTGACCGATTTCATATGAAATGTTTCTATTTAGCTTTTCTTTAATTTCCGTGCTTTTGACTTTTTTTAATGATTGAGCCAATGATTGTGAGAGCGTCTCACTACCTCTTTTGTAATCATCACTATAGAGTAAAATTTCCGAGGCAGGTGTGATCGTCATCTTTTTTAGCTCTTCTTTTGAACGCTGGTCTTCAATTGAAAAGGTTCGAATAGAATCAATCTCTGTATCAAACAATTCAATCCGAACAGGATCCGCTTCAGTCAAAGGATAGAGATCAATAATGCCACCTCGAACACTTACTTCTCCAGGTGTACTAACCATATCTACTCTCTCAAATCCCATTGAAATTAACTTTTTAAGTAAACTCTCAATACTTCCTATATCTTTTTCAACCTGAAGATGAATTTGACTATTTTTCCAATAGGATGATGGTGGCAAAAGCCTTCTCACACCAGCCAATGGAACAATGACGATGCCGCTAAACCCAGAAATCAGCTTATTAAGCACATCTATCCGTTGTGCCTTCATTTCAGGGCTTGCAATGGCAATTTCCGAGGAAATTAATTCATTAACCGGGTAGAGTAATACCTCATCCTCTGATAACAAATCTATTAAATCTTCATGGAGCTTTTGAGCTTGAAATAAATTGTGGGTTACAACTAATTGAGAGCGCTTAGATTCACGATAGATCGTTGCCATAACTAGTGTACGAGCAGATCCTGTTAATCCGGAAAGCAATTGCTCATTTAAGTTAGAATCTATTCCATTTACGAGTGCTCTAATCTCCTCGTTGTTTCGAATATAATTTTGCAATCCTATCATTCTTTTCCCCCTGCTTTCAACACTTTTCATTCCTAATATCGAACATTTATGAATTTTATATGTAAAGTTTATACTCTAGTAACCAGTAAGACAGTCAACAATTCTATGTTACATAAACCTACTCGAACAAAGCCTGGTTTATTCCATTTTCATTCACTAATTAAAATGAGATACATTAAAGTAATCAGTAACAGAAAAATGCTTTGGCTCACTTAGCCAAAGCCGATTTATTCTAAAGAACGAAAAATACGGTATATTTCTTTAAATACCCTTACATATTTTCATTATTGAATGAATAAATCCAGTTCATAGTAGTTTGGATTTCTTGTTAATGCTTCGTGACAATCCTCACATATCACTCTCACTTGTATATCACCGTTTTCTTGATAAGTCAATACATCCTGTCTCTCCTGTGAGCTTAATTGGTGAAAACCTAACTCTTTCATATCATGCTGATTTCCCTCTAGCTCTCCTAGGGAGGTTTGGCAATGTCGGCAATGGTAATAAATGCTCATTTTTTTAAAGCCCCCTTATATAAAACATATATTTACTAGTATGTTCTTATATGAAGGAAGCTATTCACTAATTAAATGCGTTCATCACTTCAAGGAAAGTTGATTTAGTCCATGCTTCTACTGCTTTTGTGGATTGCTTAACGGAATCTTCTATAGAATCGATCTCTTCCTCTCTATAGTTTCCTAATACGTAGGAAACGATGGCTTCTCCATTTTGAGGGCGATCAATTCCTACACGAATTCGATTGAATTCCTGTGTTCCTAGATGCTGAATTAATGACTTAATGCCATTATGTCCTCCAGCACTTCCTTTTTTTCGTAATCTAATTTTTCCAACTGGCAAATCAAGATCATCATATATCACTACAAAATCTTCTAATGGTATTTGATAATAATCCATAAGAGGTCTAACCGATTCCCCGGATAGATTCATATAGGTTAGTGGCTTAAGTAAATAAATTTTTTCTCCGTTCACGACGCCACTACCATATACACCTTTAAATTTACTTTTATCTAAAGGGATATCAAAGTATTCACTGCAATAGTCAATAATATCAAAGCCAATATTATGCCTCGTATGTTCATATTTGCTACCTGGATTCCCTAATCCAACAATTAACTTCAACGTTTCCCGCCCCCATTATTTGAAACTCTAACGATGAGCTTCATGAATGTATTCGTTTTTCGAGTATAGTCACAGTCTGTCTAATCGAAAAAAACGCCTTCATGACAGGCTCAAAGGTATAGCCCTAATAGGACTATACCTTCTTTAAATCTATATAAGCTTTTTTAAAATTAATCTTCTTCTTCATTCTTTTCATTAATAACTTCCGGCTCGGCATCCTCCGCTTCACCAGACTCATCTGGCTCTACCTCTGCAGCAGGAGCTTGAACGACAACAATCGTTTCTTCATCCTCATTAGTAATATCAACTGATACAGAATCTCTAATATCAGCTATTTGAATAGAATCACCAATGTTCAACGATGAAATATCAACTTCAATATTTTCAGGAATATCAGAAGGTAAGCAATTTACCGTAATGTTATACATTAAATGTGAAACAATTCCACCTTCGTTAGAACCCGGAGCATCACCTGTCAATTGAACCGCTACCTCAGCTTCAATTTCAGAGGTCATATCTACCTCAAAAAAATCAACATGAACGAAATCATTTTTTAGAGGGTCCGTTTGTAAATCATAGAGCATGACTTGATGCTTTTTTCCTCCGTTTACATCTAATGAAAAAATACCATTCTTACCAATTTCTCGAATCGTTTTTAAAAATTCAACTGACTCGACGGATATTGGCTGACTATCAATTTTTCCACCGTATAAAACACCTGGTAAAAAGCCATCTTTACGTAATTTTCTTGTTGTTGAGCTCTGTAAATTTTCACGTTTATTTGCTTTCAATACTGTAGCCACTTTTATCACCTCAAGTTAGTTTTCCACATATCTACATACCTTATGTGTTCCCCTAAACGTAAAGGTTCAAACCTTATTTTAGAAATTAATCAAATAGTGTACTAACAGATACATGCTCGTGAACGCGAATAATCGCCTCTGCCATTAGCGGAGCGACAGATAGAGGAGTAATCTTATCGATAATTTTTTCCTCTGGTAATACAATCGAATTGGTGACAACTAATTCTTTTATCTTCGAATTTTTAATACGTTCAATCGCTGGACCTGATAAAACAGGATGAGTACAGCATGCATAAACCTCTTTTGCTCCATGCTCCATTAAAGCATTTGCTGCTAAAGTAATCGTTCCTGCTGTATCGATAATATCATCAATAATAATAGCCGTCTTTCCTTCAATATTACCGACAATATTCATGACCTCAGATACATTCGGCTTTGGACGACGTTTATCAATAATAGCAATAGGCGCTTTTAATCGGTCGGCCATCTTTCTAGCTCGAACTACCCCACCATGGTCCGGTGACACAATGACTAAATCATCTAATCTCTTTTGCTTAAAATAATCAGATAAAATAGGAACACCCATTAACTGATCAACCGGAATATCAAAGAAACCTTGAATTTGAGTGGCATGTAAATCTAATGTTAACACTCTAGTAGCACCAGCCGTTTCAAGGAGATTTGCTACTAGCTTTGAAGTAATTGGCTCTCTAGCACGGGCTTTTCTATCTTGACGTGCATACCCGTAATAAGGCATAACAATGTTAATTGTTTTAGCTGATGCTCGTTTTAATGCATCAATCATAATTAACAATTCCATAATATGCTCATTTGCAGGAGCAGAAGTTGATTGAATTAAATAAACGTCACAGCCACGAATACTTTCTTCAATATTAATTTGAACCTCACCATCACTAAAGCGCATAACCGAACTTTTTCCCATTGGAACTCCGATATGTTCAGTGATTTCGTGAGCAAGCCCCTTGTTAGAATTCAATGTAAATACCTTTAACCTTGAATCACCATACTTAGCCATTTGTTTACGTTCCCTCCACATTTTCAATTGTTTCGTTTTTTCTATTTGCGATAGTCTTCTTTGTTTGTCTGTCTAGCTCTTGCAATTGATAACGCACGATCTGGAACATCATCGGTAATGGTTGAGCCCGCAGCAATTAGAGTATCTGCTCCAACGGTTACAGGTGCAATTAAATTACTATTACATCCTATAAAAGCTCGGTCCTCTACCTTGGTCAGAAATTTATTGTGACCATCATAATTAACCGTTATAGCCCCACATCCAAAGTTTACATCTTCACCGATGTCAGCATCACCAATATAACTTAAATGGGAGGCTTTACTTCCATACCCTATTTTTGCTTTTTTAATTTCAACAAAGTTACCAACCTTTACTTTATCATGAAGTTGCGATTGTGGTCTAATATGGGCAAAGGGACCAACCTGCACCTCGTTTCCTACTTGACTATCATGAATCACTGATTGTTTAATATTCGATCGATTCCCGATTTGACAGTTTTTAAGTTCACTATTTGGACCAATTATGCAATTTTCGCCTATTATCACATCACCTTGAATCATGGTTCCTGGATAAATTACCGTATCTTGGCCAATTTTTGCATCACTAGATATATACGTTTGGTTAGGGTCTACTATCGTAACCCCCTCACGCATCCACTTTTCGTTAATTCTCTTTTTCATAATTGTTTCTGCTTCAGAAAGGGCTACTCGGTCATTAACACCTATCGTCTCTTCCATAGACTCTGTTTGGTAAGCAGCTACCTTCCCTCCTGAAGATTGAACAATCTCAATTACATCTGGTAAATAATATTCACCTTGAGCATTATCATTTCCAACCTGCGCTAATGCCTGGAAGAGAGTCTCATTATCAAAACAATAAGTTCCTGTATTAATTTCATTAACGAGTTGTTCTTCTTTTGTCGCATCTTTCTGTTCAACAATTCGTTCAACAAGCCCTTTATTACCACGAATTACTCTTCCATATCCAGTCGGATTAGGAGCTACTGCCGTTAAAACTGTTACTTTCGCTTGTTCTTGTTCGTGGGTTTTAATTAATTGCTCAATCGTTTCTGCTGTAATAAGAGGAGTATCTCCACAAAGAACAATTGTTATCCCGCTTTTCCCTGATAATACAGGCTCAGCTTGCAAAACGGCATGACCTGTTCCTAATTGTTCCTTCTGTACAACATAAGAAATTTGATCCCCAAGTTGTTTCTGAACATCTTCTGCACCATGTCCAACAACGGTAACTTTTTCTTCGAATCCTAATTGATTGACTTGATCAACGACATGTTGAACCATTGCTTTTCCACAAACCGGATGAAGAACCTTGTAAAGCTTAGATTTCATTCGTGTTCCTTGGCCTGCAGCCAATATAATAGCAAAACGACTACTCATAGATTCCTCCCAGACGATCCTTTTTTTCCATTACGAATATATCTCAAATTCGCTTCTATTTCAAGATGAAAGGTACCTAGATTTCCATTGAAAAGAGAAAAGATCATCTAAATTTCAAAGATTGGAATCATTTTATAATCATTTACAATTTTTGATAATTAAAAAATGACTAAGAATTTCTGTACGATTCAATTAGATAAGGTCATGTAATTTATGTTGTAGTTTTCGATTTTATCGAACCACCTAGAGCATAAAAAGAAGTCTCACTTAACGATAAGTGAGACTAGTAGACTTAAGAAGCACCTGCTTCTTCATATTCAATTCCATCAAATTCCCCAACTCTTTCATACTCTTCCAATACAGCAGTTTGAATTTTTTCGCGTGTTTGAGAAGAAATTGGATGAGCAATATCACGGAATTCCCCGTCAGGAGTACGCTTACTTGGCATAGCTACGAATAAGCCATTATTACCATCAATGACACGAATATCATGGACCACAAATTCATGATCAATCGTAATAGAAGCAATGGCTCGCATTCTACCTTCCGTGTTGACTCTTCGTAATCTCACGTCTGTTACTTGCATGTTAGTCACCACCTATAGTTTGTTTAATCTTATTACACTTAATTCGAGGTAAATTTGGGAAATCCTTCTTTAATTTAAGAAAATTTCTTTCTTTTTGAGAAATTTCTAAACGAAAATATTAAAAAACCTTTTTAGATTTCTCACTTTGTATACCTTTTCATACGTACAACCTAAAATTCCCAAAAAAAAATAATGAAAGGAAAGTTCCTTTCATTATTTTTAAGATATTGTTTTATTCATTTACTAGAGCGATTACTTCAATCTCTATTAAAACATCCTTCGGCAAACGAGCCACCTCGACACAAGAACGGGCTGGTTTATGTTCAGAGAAATATTGTCCATATACTTCGTTAATAGCTGGGAAGTCGTCCATATTTTTAATAAATACGGTTGCTTTCACTACCTTTTCAAGAGAGGAACCAGCCTCTTTTAATACGGCCTTCAAATTTTTAAAAACCTGATGAGTTTGCTCTTCAACAGTACCGTTTACAAGGTCTCCATCTGACGTTAGCGGAATTTGACCGGAGCTATACACCATATTATTTACAATCATCGCTTGAGAATAAGGACCTATAGCATCTGGTGCATCTTTCGTATAAACCAATTTCATTACATTTCCTCCTCTTAGTATCGATTATAATTTATCTAGTACATTTCCAGCTTCTACTTTTAATTTCTTTTCTTGGACGTTAATCTCTGATATCCGAGTGATCGAAATATACTCATCCACTAGCTTTTCCTCGACTTCGACAGATTCAACTAGCACTCCAATCCCAACTAAGTCAGCTTCAAACTCAGCTAGTAAATCAATCATTCCTCGAATCGTGCCTCCCGCTTTCATAAAATCATCGACAATAAACACACGGGAACCAGGTTCTATACTTCTTCTGGCCAATGTCATAGTTTGTATTCTTTTCGATGAACCAGATACATAATTAATACTTACCATCGATCCTTCTGTCACTCGATGATCTCTACGAATAATACTAACAGGAACATTTAAATAATCTGCTACTGCGTACGCAAGAGGAATCCCCTTTGTAGCAACCGTTAAAACGGCATCAATTTGTTTATCAGCTAATGCACCAGAAAATAACCGACCGACCATTTTATTAAAACGCGGACTCCCTAGCACATCCATCATGTATAAGTAGCCACCTGGTAATATTCGATCCGATACAGCTAATTGCTCAATAATAGAATCAACCAGCTCGCTTGCTTCCTCTTTACCAACCTTAGGAATATATTTCACTCCACCACTTGCTCCTGGAATGGTCAATAATGAACCATACCCTTCATCCTCAAAAATTTCCTTCACGATCACTAAATCCTCACTTATCGAGGATTTAGCCGACTGATAACGTGCAGCAAAGTGGGTTAATGAAATAATCTCATGTGGATGTTGTAAAAGAAAGTAGGTCATATCCACTAACCTTCCACTTCTTTTTAATTTTTTCATAGTCCCTCCACAAAATCCGAATTATTTATAAATAAGATACCACTAACATACGGATTTAGGCAAGTTGTTCATCCTATTAATCGAACAGCATACACATCACTACAAAACCCTTTTAATCCATTATACACACGATGCATTCGAGATTCCTTCTCTACGAGCCCGAACACAGTCGGTCCACTTCCACTCATTAACACACCGTCTACACCGAACTTCTCCATTTGTTCCTTAATGTGTCGAACTTCTGGATATAAATCAAGGGTTACGCTTTCTAGAGTATTATGGAGAAGCTTACAGATCTGTTTAAAATCCTTTTGTTCAATAGCGCTCTTCATTCCCTTTGTATCTGGATGTTGGATATTATTTATATTTAATTTATTATAAATATCTGCAGTCGATACACCGATGGGCGGCTTGGCTAGAATAACCCAACAAGATGGTGGTGAAGAAATTTTTTCAATTCTTTCTCCTCGACCTGTTGCTAATGCAGTGCCTCCATAAATACAAAATGGCACATCTGAACCAATTTTTTCACCCAGTATCGCTAACTCATCTAAACTTAATCCTAATGACCATAATTGATTTAAACCTTTAAGAGTTGCCGCAGCATCACTACTACCTCCAGCAAGCCCGGCAGAGACAGGAATTCTTTTCGTTATGTAAATCGAAACCCCTCTTTTAACCTGACAATGCTTTTTAATTAATTCAGCAGCCTGATAAGCTAAATTACGGTGGTCGTTTGGAACGAACCCTTCAGACACATCAATGACAATTTTGCCATCCTCGCGATCAGTAAAGTCTAATCTATCAGCTAAATCTACCGTCGTCATAATCATTTCGACTTCATGATAGCCATCCTCACGCTTTCTTAATGTATCTAATGTTAAATTGATTTTTGCAGGAGCTTTGATCGAACACTTCAAAATTGTCACCTTCTATAGTTTCCATTTGCTTACGTTATTTTATCACTAGTTCTCATAACATACCACCGTCATTTATAGAAATCATTTCGGCCTAATTACTCATAACCTATGATGATTTATATCTAGTATAGTCATAAAGGATAAATTCTTTTCACTTTTTTGTAAACGAACAAAAAAATCTCCCTAAAAAGGGAGTATGTAAAATGTAATATGGTTTAATTTGACTGTTCTTCCTCATCCACTTCATCTTTTGCACTTTCTAGCATTTCATTAATAGATTTAATATACTCTTGTAAACTCATTTTTATCCACTCCCAAATAAGTTTTTGTTACATCTATCTTTCCCTTTATTTATTTTTTTAAACACTAATGATTAGTTGAAAAATTAAAAAGGCAAGAGCTCACTAGCTCTTGCCTTCTTTCAAAACCTTGTCGTTGTTCATTGTTTTTTACTATTGATTACGGTTGCTCAATTGCTCTTCAGCGATTTCAATGGCTCTTTTCACCATATTACCAGCATCTCTTGCCTTAATACCGCCCCAGCCTTCTTTTTGCACGGTATCATAAAATCCAAGTTCCTTCGCGATCTCTTCTTTTAAAGAATCTGACATAACTCCTCTTCTTCTTGACAAGATAAACAACCCCTTTTTGTAGAAACACAAGTTGAACAACGACATTATTAGTATGAAATAAAACAAAAAAAATATGACTTCCTGTTCTTGGCAAGAAGTCATTGTGTGATGCACTTTATGCTTTTATAACTCCACTTTCGCCTTCTTCACAAAACATAAGCTCAACAGATTCCGTCAATACATCTGCATAGCTATATGAAACACGTTCAAACGCATTTTGTTGTTCATCTAATTTTACGATGAACACTGAAGGATATGTTTCCTCAAGAAGACCAGACCGTTCCATCGTTTTTCGACGACCACCATTTGCCTTAATTGTGATTCTCTTTCCGACATTTGCATCTAAAGCTCGTTTGATGTCTACTAAAGTTTTTCCCATCTGTACACCCCACCTCACTCAGATATTATTTTACACGATCCTACAAAAAAAGTCAAATAAATTTTAAATTATATCAATTGGACTAGAACCTTGTCAATAAGTTTATTTTAAAACGGCAGTAAAATTTAAATTTATGACTTCTATTCGTCTATTTTGTCTTAAAATTTGAAAATTATGTATGGTTTTTACTTTTATACGTTTACAAGTAAAAAAGCCATCCATACTTTTATGTAGGATGACTCATTTTGATTTTCTTCTATCGATATAGGGCAATCCTATTCTCATGGCCCCACAGGTCTCGATGCCTCCTAAGCCTTTATCACCTGTTATCGTATTACGAATGACGTCCCATAAGCTAACACGCTCCATAAAAGACGTCATACTTACTTTTGCAACAATATATACTGGATCAAGAGCATGGATGTTGATTCTTTCTGGAGAGCTAGCAAAATTAGCTCCTGCTTTAATGAGTGTTTCAAAATGAGATTGGCATGCACCGGCAAAAATAACGAGCTGGTCCCGATGCGGGCAGTATTTCCTAGCAATTCTTACACACTCAGCAAAATATTTTGTATGTCTATATGCTCTTACCTCTTCTTCATCACCTTTTGATTTGACGTAAGCATCATGTCCAGTAACGACCAATATATCTGGTTGAACCATTTCTAACAACGATTCTAACTGTTCTGGCATTTCTTTTTCCTGTAGATGAACGCCATATACAGGAATGCCCAATTTTTGGTAGAGGTCCGTACACTTTCTTAAATAAAAGCTATCACCATCTAGATGAAGCACCCGCCCTCTCATTTCGAAATAAGCTGGTTCTGAAGAATAGCTATCGGAGCCTTCATATTCATTTCTTTGCTTCATTAATTTGGCATCTTGACGAAAAAGGCGATAAGATTTGTCTTCCACTTCTTTTATCTGCTCTCTTTTTCTAGTTCGCTCTTGCTCTGTTACAAGCTTCAAATCCTTTAAAGGAGCATCTGCAAGTAACCGCATATCTTCCCCCGCAAGCTCTGCTATCGTATCCTGAAGCTTCATGACTCTAAAAAACATGTCACATTGATAGGAATGACGGGCTACAATATCTCCTACTTGTATTTTCATCGATACGCCTCCCTCTTCTCAATAAACTATGTGAGAAGAAGAACTTCTGTGATTCTGTTTTAAATTAGGAAAAAAGGTGAGGATTAGTGGCGCTGTAAACAGCTTAATAACGAATCGCTTAAGAGCGCAAATTCCTCAAGAGACAACGTCTCACCTCGTCTTTTAGGATCGATATTAGCTTGAGCAAGGGCTTGTTCGATTTCCTTTTTCTTTTCTTTAGATTCCAGGTTGTGAATTAAGTTATTAAGAATCGTTTTTCTCCGATTAGCAAAGCTTGCATGAAACACTTTAAAGAAATACTCCTCATCCCTAACTTCAACTGGCGGCTTTGGACGGATCGTTAAACGAAGAACCGCTGAATCCACTTTTGGCCTCGGAACAAAAACAGAAGCTGGCACTGTCATGACTTTTTCAGCTTCTGCAAAATACTGAGCTGCTATACTTAAGGAACCATATTCCTTCGTCCCTGGTTTTGCTGCAATTCTTTCCGCTACCTCTGCCTGAATCATGACCACAATTCCCCTAATAGGCAATTTTTCCTCTAATAACTTCATCAATATCGGAGTGGTTACATAATAGGGTAAGTTAGCCACTACCATGATATCTTGGTCCTGTTTAAAGGTTGATTGAATGGTCGCTGTTAAATCGGCTTTTAACACATCAGAGTGAATAATTTGAACATGAGGGTATGGAGATAAGGTATCCTCTAAAACAGGTAATAAACGTTGGTCAATTTCAAACGAAACGACCTTCTCAGCTTTTTTGGCAATTTGCTCAGTCAAAGCTCCTATACCTGGTCCAACTTCAATAACGCCTGTATCAGAGGTAATTTGAGCAGAGTCGATAATTTTGTCTAGAATATTTGTATCGATTAAAAAGTTTTGCCCTAAGCTTTTCTTAAATTGAAATCCGTATTGAGCTAGTATCTCTTTCGTCCTAGCTGGCGTTGCAATATCCTTCATTGTGTCTCCTCCGCTTCATACACAGCCTGTAATGCATTTGCAAACTCTTCTTTGCTAATATGAAAAGTTTTTAATCTTACGTATAGCTGTTTTCCGTTTGCATATCCTATTCCTAAATAATCACCTAATAGCTCTCTTCTTCTTTTGGCCATTGTACCGGCGATTAACCCCGCCGTATGTAAATCATTTCTGGTGATTTGTTCACCTGGTTCTTCATATTCCTGTCTGACATTTTCTAAAGCAAGCCTTATTGCTTCGGGTGTTGCATTTTCTATACCTAGGTCATCACCATTTTTCGAAATAGCCTCTTTTTTAGGAAGAAAGGCATGCTTACATCCATTTATTTTCGCACTTATTTGTTTTCTTATTTTTTCACCAGGATAATCTGGATCGGTAAAGATAATGACACCACGTCGCTCATTTGCAAGTGCGATTTTTTTTAGTGTCATCTCGTTCAGAGCAGAACCATTCGTTTCAATCGTATCTGCATTCACCGCTCTTTTTATTGCTGTCGTATCATCCTTACCTTCAACGACAATGACTTCTTTAATTTTCATTGTTTACTCCTCTTTAACCATTAACTACTCTTCTTTCCCCTCTTTATTTTACCACTTCTCTAAATAAAAATGCGAATCCTCATACAGACTTCTCTTGGTCGTATCATTACGATCCAAAAACAAAAAACCCGTCAGCCAAAGGTTAGCTAACGGGATTTATTTTACAATCAGCATTAATCTAAAATCGTTACCTTCACTTGCTTCCTTCCCCAACGGTTTGCTTCCGCTTTAGTAGGAACGTGAACATCTATTTTATTACCATTAATCGAGCCACCGGTATCTCCTGCTATCGCTGTTCCGTATCCCTCTACTTCAACTCTACTACCTAAAGGAATAACATTAGGATCAACCGCAATGACCTTCATATTCGGATTTGCCTTTAAATTAATTCCAGTTGCCGTCACACCACTACAACCGTTACAGCCTGCCGTATACGCTGTTGCTGTAACTGTCAGCGTTCTTTTTGATGAGCTTTCATTTTGACCGCTTGTTTGTTTAGGTTCTGACTTTTGGCTTTGGTTAGATGGCTTTGAGCTTCTGCTGGCTACTTGAACAGGCTCTTGCTTTGTTCCAACAGCCACAATTCGATCAGAGCTTTCTTTAACAGTTTCTGTTTTTATCAGCTCTCGAGAAACCTCTTCTCCATCTTCAAATACCACTTCAAAGTGCTTTGCAACTTTTCCTTCTTCTCCTTGAGCAACAACTTGCTCCTTGCCACTTTCGAGGTCGTCATCCTTTTGCGTTACTGTTCCGAAAGCTACATTTTCTTCCACCACATCGGTGACTTTTTCTACCCGCACAACCTTAACTTGTGCTTCATTATCTAACTTTTCCTCAAGTGCTGGCTCAACTCGGTCAAGCTCCCCTAAAGATACGTTTGCATTTTCTAAAAAGTCAGCGACAGTCGTCGAAGTTGTCCAAAACTCTTGTTGTTCACCGTCACTCGTTAAATCTACCAAGAAGGCAGACTCATAGTTTATTTGCTGCTTATTTGAAATCGGCGTTGATAGCGATGGTTCTATCAAGTCGTGTTCTGTGTATGCTATATCTAAATTTTGTAGAAGTTGTTCTATTGTATCTTCAGTCGTCCAAACTTGCTCTTCTTTGCCATCAATGGTTAACGTTACTTCTTTCGCTTGTTTCCAAACGATGCTCATATCTCCATCAATATTCGTATCAAGGGCAGGTTCAATTAAATCATGTTCTTGGACTTCCCAATCTTGCTCCATCATCAAATCAGCAATTGTATTAGCATGAGTGATAATCGTTTCTTCTTCCCCATCTATGCTAACAACAACCGTGGCCTTCGTCACCTCGTATACAGCGTAAATAATTACGCCAACGAAGAGAATGAGACTAATGACGGAGATGATTAATCTCTTACCAGAAAATGATTCAGGTAGAAGATTACGCAGGTTTGCTTCCATGTCATAAACTCCTCTCTCTCAACGTCCGAATTATAAACACTGACCTCCTCTTTTGTCAACTTTATATTTTTTAGTCTCCGCCGCATTGAGTTCATTATCTATGAAAACGCAAGCAAACGAAATAAAAAAATATCGACAGAGACACTGTATGCCTTGAAATAGTTTTGTAGAACAAAAGCGAATTCTATCAGCCTCGGACAGGCATTTACATATTACGACATAAAGTCACCTATACCCTGTGTTTTAATGCTTCTGTCCCTCTACACAATTTGCCAAAATGTAAACAAGATGTAATATTTGTAACAATCCATTTTCAGGATATAAAAGGAAATATAAGGTAAATACTCTCTCGTTATTTAGTTCAATCTAAATAGCTTTTTTGCGTTTTGGCTCGTCGTTTTAGCTACTTCTTCGAAAGTCATTCCTCTTAAATCGGCAATTTCCTTTGCTACTAATTCGACATAGGCAGGCTCATTCCTTTTTCCTCTATAAGGATGAGGAGCTAAGTAAGGACAGTCTGTTTCTATTAAAAGCTTATCTAATGGAATTTCTTTAGCTACTTGCTTAGGTCTCTTCGCATTCTTAAATGTAACAGGACCACCTAATGATATATAAAAGTTCATATCTAAGCATTGTTGCGCTATTTCCACGCTTCCACCAAAGCAATGCATGATACCACCGACTTCACTGGCTTCTTCTTCTTTTAGAATATCAACAACGTCT
Organism: Alkalihalobacillus trypoxylicola; assembly: GCF_001590785.1. Classification (GTDB taxonomy): domain Bacteria; phylum Bacillota; class Bacilli; order Bacillales; family Bacillaceae_D; genus Alkalihalobacillus; species Alkalihalobacillus trypoxylicola. The sequence goes on along the minus strand of NZ_LTAO01000008.1, from coordinate 25,631 downwards.
TGGTCAGCATCTCGATTATGAATGATAATCGGTAAATTTACCTTTTTAGCTAAACGAATTTGTTTACGAAATACTTCTTTTTGAACATCCTTTGGTGATTTATCCCAATGATAATCTAATCCCATCTCGCCAAGAGCCACAACCTTGGGGTGTTGAGAGAGCTCCTCTAACCATGTTAAATGGTCTTCTGTCATATCTACCGCATCTACAGGGTGCCATCCTACAGCAGCATAAAGGTTATCATTGTTTTCTACTAATTTTAATGCCTTCTTGATCGTTTTTTCATCAAAACCGACTACGACCATTTCTTTTACCTTAGCTGACCTTGCTTTTTGGAGTACTTCCTCCAAATCATCCTCGAATTGATCGGCATTTAAATGAACATGAGTATCAAACAACATGAATTACACTTCCTTGTATTTGTTATTTTAAAATAGCAATAGAGAGAAGAGCATCCTTCTCTCTATTTTTAAATTTTGATTACAATTACTTTACTTTTGCTCCATTCGGGAGACTTCCATCAATGGTTGCTAATGTTAATTTCTTTCCTTTAGTTCCTGCTAGTATCATACCCTGAGATAGCTCGCCTCTTAATTTCACTGGTTTCAGATTTGTAACACAAATGACTTTTTTCCCTACAAGCTCCTCAGGTGTATAGTATTTTGCTATACCCGATACAACTTGTCTTTTTTCAAAGCCAACATCTAATTGAATTTTTAAAAGTCGGTCTGCTCCCTCTATCTTTTCTACTTGTAATATCTCAGCAACATGTAGTTCTACTTTTGTAAAATCTTCAATGCTTATTTCTTGGTCCTGGACAACGGGCTCTATCGTTTTAGACTCTTGAGATTCTTCGGTTATTAAAACACCGCCCATAGTTTCTATAATATAGGCTACCTCTTCTTTTAAATCTAAACGAGGGAAAATTGGCTCGCCTTTCTGAACCTTTGTACCAGCTCTTAGTTGACCAAAGGTACGGATAGATTCCCATTCTCTTGCTTCAGGTTCAATTGCGAGCTGATCCCAAATTTTAGCAGGAGCTTTCGTCATAAATGGTTGAATAAAGATAGAAATATAACGTAGTGATTCAGCTAAATGATACATAACCGAACCTAGTTCTTCTTTCTTCGCTTCGTCCTTTGCTAGCACCCAAGGTTGTGTTTCATCTATATATTTGTTTGTGCGACTCACCATTTGCCAAATAGCTGTCAAAGCAACTGAAAACTCCATTTCTTCCATTGCCGTTTCTACCTTTGTTACCGTGGCATCTACTAGATCAATTAAATCTGCATCAAACGGTGTTGCATCCTTAACATAAGTAGGAATCTCACCATCAAAATATTTATTAATCATGGCAACTGTTCGATTTAATAAATTTCCTAAATCATTTGCTAAATCAAAATTTATACGCTCAATAAAGCCTTCTGGTGTAAAGGCACCGTCAGCTCCAAATGGAACCTCCCTTAGCAAATAATAACGAAGTGCATCAAGTCCGTAGCGATCGATTAAAGGAACGGGATCAATGACATTCCCTTTGGATTTAGACATTTTTCCATCCTTTGTTAATAACCAGCCGTGACCAAACACTTTTTTTGGTAATGGTAAGTCAAGGGCCATTAACATAATAGGCCAGTAAATCGTATGGAATCTAACGATTTCTTTTCCTACTAAATGTACATCTGCCGGCCAAAACTTCTTATAGTTTCCATCTTGATTTGTTCCATAGCCAAGAGCCGAAATATAATTACAAAGCGCATCGATCCATACATACATAACATGCTTTGGATTATTAGGTACTTTAACTCCCCATGAATAAGAGGTCCTAGATACCGCTAAGTCCTCAAGACCAGGTTTAATAAAGTTGTTAATCATTTCTTTCTTTCTTGACTCTGGTTGGATAAATCCAGGATTATTCTCATAATATTGAAGCAGCCGATCGGCATATTTACTCATTTTAAAGAAATAAGATTCCTCTCGCACCTTTTCAACTGGATGCCCACTATCTGGACTTTTTCCGCCGATAATTTGTCCTTGCTCATCTTTTATAGGGTCTACTAATTGAAGCTCTGTATAAAAGGTTTCATCAGGTACAGAATACCAGCCTTCATACTCATCTAAATAAATATCCCCTTGCTCAACAAAGCGCTCAAAAATTTTCGTCACAATCTCTTTATGACGGTCCTCTGTAGTTCGGATAAAATCATCATAAGATATCTCTAATTTTCCCCATAAATCTTGAATGCTTTTTACCATATCGTCAACGAATTGCTGTGGTGTTTTCCCAATATCAGCTGCTTTTCGTTCAATTTTTTGCCCATGCTCATCCGTTCCTGTTAAGTAACGTACTTCATACCCACGCAGTCGCTTGTATCTCGCCATCGCATCTCCGGCAACCGTAGTATAAGCATGCCCAATATGAAGCTTTCCACTTGGATAATAGATAGGCGTCGTAATATAAAAGCTTTTCTTTTCTTGTCCCATTTTTCAATTCCTCCATTTAAATGTTTTTCAAGATTGTTTCTATGTGGCATTGTAAACAAAAGATAATAGAAAGGCTGCTTTAAAAATAGTACAGCTGCACCTATTCCTAATAAGGTAGCTTCCATAAGGGAACCGCTTTATTCATTGGCTGTTAGTTACATCTGTCATTAGCACTTTTCTTTACCATACAAAAAGCCCTCATCCACCATGGGACGAGAGCTGAACTCACGTGGTACCACCCAAATTCCCCTTCCTTCATTAGAAAGAAAGGCTCATTAGTCATAGACAACTGTTAACGCCAGCAACGTCACACCCTTATGCCAATTAGGTCACTCGAATGCAAATTCCTCCCGAGACCATCTTCTAGTGTCCAAATTTATACTGGTTTCCAGCTACCCCAGCTCTCTACATAGCAGAAGCTACCTATAAATGAACGACTTTACTCATCTCTTCATCGGAAATACAAATATATCATCATTTATTTCACATTTCTAACCAAAATATACCGAATTACGTATCATACTGTCAAGCTCGATCATAAATATGAGCAAATGGTGTTTTTCTTTCAATCAGATAGCCCTCTCGGCTTAAACGGCTGAGCTCATCTTTCCATTGATTTACATCCCATGATTTTCTACTCTTCGCATTAAGATCAGGTAAATTTTTCATTAAATCCATTTCAGTTAAAGGTAAAAATTCCTGGAGCCCCTTTAGCACTTCTTCATTTGATGTTTGATTCATTTCAATCAGCTCATCAAAAGGGTTTAATGTATGCGGACTAGACGAATGAGCTAAACGAATGCGTAGCGCAATGGTCCTTCCTATAATAGCAGAAGATACGAATACATCCCCAGACCGTAAATAAGGAAGACGTTTTCCTTCTTCTGCTGTCAAATCCGTTTCTTCTTTAATCGTTTGAATATCGGTACCTCTTACCGTTCTAAAAACAAACTTTGAATTTAGCTGTGCGGTAATCGTTTCATCAAGTAAAGTTGGTCTTTGTGTAGCAAAAATTAAAAACACACCATATTTCCGCCCTTCCTGAGCGATTTCCTTAAGAACAGATTTAGCTGGTGCATCATAGCCCTTAGGGGCAAAATTATGAGCCTCATCGGTTACAATCATAAAAGGCGGGAAAAACTCTCCCTGCTTTTGTTGAAGTCGCGCATCTTTAAAATTTCTCCTTTTACTATAAAGAGAGCCTATGACATAGCTGGAAAACACTTGTAACAACCAAACCGCACCTTGAACAACCACTAACTTCCCTTGATGAATCGCCTGTTCTATGACTCGAATGTTTTGTTGAAACAAGCCTGCCTGCTGTAATCGAAACAAGCGCCATTGAATACCCTTTACGGATGAAAGTGGTAAACTTCCATACTGTTCTAGTAATTTCTTAAATGTGTGATACTTCTCCATTTCATCTCTCGTCATGCCTCCATCGTGAAGATAGGATTCCACCTTTTGTTTTCCAATTTCAATCGCTTCTGCTAAATTACCAACTCGATCACTAAATGATTGATAGCTATCCTTACGTTTATGTATCGATTGAATAACGTTAATCATTGACTCTGTTAGTGAACCAGAGGCAGATAATAGTCTTTCTACATCCCTAGTAGATAACGCCGTAAAATCCACACCAACATCTCGACCTATTTGTACCACTTCATAGCGCTGCTTATAATCGATATTGCCTACCCCATTGTTTAGTTGTACAGAAAAATCCATTTCAAAATGTGGGTCGAAAACGAGCGTGGGTATCGATAGTTTCATCAATTCCTCTAGCATGACTCTTAGTCCAAAAGACTTCCCAGAACCTGAACCACCAAAAACTCCAATATGAGGATACTGTTGCATAGCACGTATATCAAAAATAAAAGGGACGCCCTTTTGCTTTCGCTCTTGCTCCTTTTCTAAGATGGTCACAAGTCCCTGTAATGGTAGTGGTAAACTCTCTTCCACATAGTCAGTTGACTTAATTTCTCCTAGTACCATTCCTTTTTCTGCTGATGTTGTCACTAATAACGATTCAATTTCTGAAAAATCAGGGTGATGAACATGACAGCCTGTCTGAATGGGATGAGGTGCTTCTTCAAAAAGTCTCACCTTTGCTAAGTGAATATCATCTGCACCGATATCATAGCCTATTTGCTCTAACGTTTTAATAACCTGGTTGTCGACTAGACCTTTATCGAACCCCATCGGTATATAGCGATTATAAGAAAAGGTTTCAACCACCTCTCCTTTAGGGAACTCCAGTAATTCATCCTTTAATACAAGCATTTCATTCATTCTAAATCGATGAGTTTTTGAAGCAACATATACCTCATGCTGTGTTGTAACTCCCACAACTTGCATAGCGATTCCTCCTATTTTTTAATACGGTCGATGATTTCTTTTTTTATTAAAAAATCTTTGTCTAAATTCTGAGTCAATATATTGCTCTAATAATGCCTCTACTAATTTATCCGTAATCCGTACTTCACGGTCAATATGATCAAGCCATAAAGGGATACCTCTTCCGCTCTCAGGAGTTAGGGTAAAAAGGAGGCGAGTAATTTCATCTTTATAACCCCCTTGCTCCTCTAATACATCAAAGCTAGTCATTGCAGGATCCTGACTTAATCTCATCCATACCGATTGCAAACCAGCTTTTTGTTGTATTTCTTCTATATAAATAGATTCACCTTGATTCAATACACCAAACAAGATATCTCGGTCATAGGAATAGGAGCTTTGCTCGTAACGAGAAAAGGAAGTCAACTTAACTAGGTTTTGTGTCGTGATTTCCTCCGAAACCCCTACGAGTAATACCCCCTTCTCAAGGGCTTTTTCCCTTAGCTTTTCCCATTCTTCCGGTGCATCAATTCGATAATGATACAGAGCTCCATCCATTAATAATATTCTCAGCTCTTCTTTTTCAATTAATTGATAGGCAGCCTCTAACTCCAGTTTAGCTAACAAATGGGAGCGAAAATTCTTTTTATTTTCTAAATCATCCTCTTCCAATGGTTCTTCTAATAAGGGGGTATGAATATCTGAGGTTCTGCATTCAGTACCCGTTGTTGTTTTGGCTAATGCTTGAAATAAGTACAAAACATGAGGTGGATCTCCTTTTGTTTGATTCACAGATCCATCAACACCCCCTAATTTTTTATGTTCTAGAAACTCCAAAAGCTCACTGTCAGACATCCGCGTATTTTGTCGAATAACAGAGTCTGATTTTATCAGATTTTGTCGAATATCATATTTTTCATTATTAGTATATTTATATTTTTGTCGGAACGCCATGTTTACTTGCTTTATTTTGTTTAGTAAGTTATCATTTAAATTCAACATACTTATTTACCCCCAACTATGAAAATACTAATATATATAGGTTTTTTGATGTTTTCACATAAAATCTTCACAAAAAGTATATGGAAACAGAGTTTTAACAATTGACTTGTTTTGGAAACGTTGGTATTCTTAGTGTAGATAGAAAAATGTCGAATAATGACACACAGATACACCTATTTTATTAGTCTGAGAGGAGACGATTTTAATGAAATCTACAGGTATTGTTCGTAAGGTTGATGAGTTAGGTCGTGTTGTAATTCCTATTGAATTACGTCGTACACTTGATATTGCAGAAAAAGATGCTTTAGAAATTTACGTTGATAATGATCGCATCATTCTTAAAAAGTATAAGCCAAATATGACATGTCAAGTCACTGGTGAGGTTTCTGATGATAACCTTTCGATCGCTGGTGGAAAAATTATCTTAAGCCCAGAGGGTGCTAAAGAAATTCTTAAAAGTCTAGAAGACTATGTAGCTAAAACTGAAGCTTAATATAGAAAGATACCGATTTAACTAATCGGGTCTTTTTTTTCGTTCATACATAACTTATAGACTAAAGAGGAGCCTCTAAACGCCCCTCCACTAGTTCCACTATTTTTTTGACTGCAGATAAGCGGCGAATCTCTTTGTTAGCTGCATTTCCTCCGTCATTCACGTATGTGGATACGCTTCATTCTTTCGGTCATGTTGCTGCCTCGAGCTTCTTGCTTCTCTTTGTCAAATGTTTGAACTCAGATCAGCGGCGTCCTTCTTCGTTAGCAGCTCTCCTTCCATCATGTCACGTATGGAATACGCTCCAATCTTTCAGTCGATGGTTGCCTCGAATAACTTGCTTCTCTTTGCCAAATGGACTTGAATCACCGGTAACAGGATTACTCGGTTGGTTTTTGCAGCTATTGCCCAAGCAGTTTGACTTATTCATCATCTATTGATGATAAATTTGGTAAACCTCTCTTTTTTGAAGGGACCGATCAACCGCTACTTGTTTAATTGCCTCTTTTTTCATCATACCTAATTGAATATAATGATCCACATGCTGATGGATAGTTAACCCCAACCACCACTGGTCAGCTTCTTCCTCTACCTCAGTTGCTCCTTCGACCACTAAACAAAATTCGCCTTTAATCATACCGGATTCTACCCAAGTACAAGCTTCCTCTAATGTTCCTCTTTGGTACTCTTCATATTTTTTTGTTAACTCTCTACAAATAGTTATACGTCGATTTCCTAGCTCATTTCTTAAGGATTGTAACGTTTCCTTTAGTCGATGAGGAGCTTCATAGAAAATAAGAGTTTCTTCATTTTGTTTAATTTGTTCTAAAAGTTGCTGACGAGTTTTTTTATGTCTAGGTAAAAAACCTATAAATTGAAATCGATTAGTGGACAAACCTGAAGCAATTAGGCTTGTTAAAGCAGCATTTGCTCCAGGTATTGCGATAACCGATATTTCTTCTTCCTCTAAAGCGAGCTGGACTAGGTCATTCCCTGGATCAGATATCGCAGGCATACCCGCATCACTAACAATGGCTATTTTTTGCCCTTGCTTAAGCTTTTCTACAATTTGTGGTCCAGCTTTTTCTTTATTATGCTCATGATAGCTAAACAAAGGGGTGTCGATTTCAAAATAATGGCATAGCTTCTTTGTCTGCCTTGTATCTTCACACGCAATACCATCTACTTCTTTTAAAATCTTAATTGCTCGAAACGTTATATCATCTAAATTTCCTATTGGAGTAGGGACTAAATATAATTGACCTATATCGTTCTGGCTAAAGCTTTTTTGTTCCTTCAAAATGCTCATCCTTTTCTTTAATAACCCGTTCTTTGTCTTTTCTTGATAATTGTTTAAAAGCATATTCTGCTTTTAAAGCTTCTTGTTTACTAAAGTAGGTAAAGGTTTGAATAAGTTGGAAAGGACCTCTACCTCTTGTATACTTGGCACCTTTCCCATTTTCGTGCATCTTTAATCGTCTTTCTAAATTGTTTGTATAGCCAGTATACCAGCTACCATCTGCACATTCTAAAATATAAACGATGTGGTTGCTAGTAGTCATTGACGTACATACACCTCTTTAAAACGCTCTGTATATTGATCGTCCTCATCGAACACCATTAAAGGGGATAGGGTCTCTAATCCAGCTTTACCACCTTTAATCGCCTCTATTAACACCATATTCGCTGATTTCCCTTCTTTAGGATAAACCAATTGCATTCTTTTAGGCTCTAATTGGTATTTTCTCATCAATAAAAGGATGTCTGTCATACGCTCTGGACGATGAACGATAGCAACCTTTCCCTTATATTTCACCTGCTCACTACAAACTCTTATTACATCCTCTAAGGTACAATGTAATTCATGTCTTGCAATTGCAAAATGAGGATTTAAATTTTTTTCTAAAGCCTGTCCTTTTTCGAAGTAAGGGGGATTACAAGTCACCACATCATACTTTTTTTGTTGAACGGAGGCAGGTAAATCATTCAAATCTCCTTCTAAAATTGAGACTTGATTTCCCTTCTGATTCATTAATACGTTTCGATTTGCTAATTCAACTAACTCAGGCTGAATATCGAGCGCATCAATAGTTGCCTTCGTACGTGTTGTCAATAATATCGCAACAATTCCATTACCCGTACATAAATCTAAAATATTACCCTTTTGAATAGGTACCCGAACGAACCTTCCCAACAGTACCGCATCAATGGAAAAGGAGAATAAGGATGGCTTTTGAATCATCTGTAAATCTGTACCTGCGATATAATCTATTCTTTCATCATGTTTGGTCGTCAAACTTGCCCCTCCTGTTCAATAAAATCCTTCTTATATTATCGCATGTTCTCCATTTATTGACCAATTTGTTAAGGCATCCAGCCTTATTTATAAGAAATCTTCCATTGGAAAAAACCCGTCATAAATAACATTATTTCTACATATTGCTCATGATTGATGCATCCCAAAATAAACAACCTATCGACTAAACCACTTCAATTAAAAGGAATGATAAAGAATAGAAGCATTTTTCTCTTCTACTTTCCTTCTAAAATCATCATCTATTAAAAAAAGATAAGAACGGCACTTTAAAAGCACCTTTCTTATCTAACTACTGAGAATGAGATGGCTATTTCTGATGAAGAAACGATAGGCAAAATAAACAATCGTCGCCGCCAGAACGTATACTTCCATAATGAGTATTACAAATGTGGAATCCCTCTTGATAAAGACGAGCTAAATTATCATAGCCCTCTCCTATCAATGCTTTCCTTTTCGGAACTTCTTCATCCGTAGAGAGTCGACGTTCTTCTTGAGCTTCTAATCGTTTTCGTAAGTTATCATTTTCAATCTTTAGAGCGTGATTTTCTTCAATAAATAGAGCAAGCTGCTCCTTTAAACCACGCATTTCATGATGGAGCTCTCCAATTCGCACTTCGATATTACTTACCTGTGTAAAAATTGCCTTTTTGTCCACGTCTTTTCCACCTCATTATTCTGTGGCTTCAGCAGGCGCCTTTTGGTCCATCAGTTCATCCAGAGTAAACTCTAATACTCTTGGTTCTTCTTCATTCAGTTCGACTTGAATCAGTTTTTCGAGTATATTTAACCCGATTACCTTTCCATCACCTTGTGGAGTCGAAATACGATGCCCGATATCGGGTAATTCCTGCTTCGCATTTTCGTACATATCATTCTCATATTTTAAACAACACATTAATCGGCCACACAGACCCGATATTTTCGCTGGATTTAATGAGAGATTTTGGTCTTTTGCCATTTTAATAGAAACTGGTTCGAAATCACCTAAAAATGAAGAACAGCATAAGACTCGACCACATGGCCCAATTCCGCCGAGCATTTTTGCTTCATCTCGAACGCCAATCTGTCTTAATTCTATTCTAGTTCTAAATATTGCTGCTAAATCTTTTACAAGCTCTCGGAAGTCAATTCTTCCTTCAGCAGTAAAATAAAATAAAACTTTATTGCGATCAAAAGTATATTCAACATCAACGAGCTTCATATCAAGCTTGTGTTCCTGTATCTTTTCTGTACATACTGATAAAGCATTACGAGCAGCCTCACGATTTTCCTGAACTGTTCGAATATCTTTATCTGTTGCCATACGTATAACTTGTTTTAAAGGTAAAACAACATCTTCTTCCCCAACCGTTTTCATGCCGATAACAACCCGACCGTACTCAATTCCACGAGAGGTCTCGACAATGACAGCTTCCCCTTTGTCTAGCTTAAATTCACCAGGGGAAAAATAATAGATTTTGCCGGCTTTTTTAAAGCGGACACCTACAACCTGATGCAAACCATTATCCCTCCTGTATGTCAAGCAATAGCTTCTCCATCATTAGCTGCGTATTTACATTCGCCTGTAAATATTTCTTAGCGCCTATCACCGCAGCCATACTTTTGCTTATTTTCTCTTGCGAACTAGAGAGTGCTTGTTGTTGCAATTGACTATGCTGATCAACAAATGTTTCCGCATCCTTGCCAACCTGTGTATATAAAAGGTCTCGCAACCATAAGAGAATCATATCAAGACCGTATTCCTGTTCATGCTTTTCTTTGAATAAAGGTAACCATTTATCCTGAACAGTAAAAAGAACTTGGTTTGGTCTTTCATAAAGCTCTCGCATTAATTGTATCACTACGTTCCTTGCTTGTGCAATCCAATCGCTATCAGTTAATGACTTTGCTTGCTCAAAACTCGTTGTCAAACTTGCCAATATATAGGAATCAGTCTCAGATACTCCTTTTTCCTGCAATTCTTTTATAAAATATTTTTTATTTAAAGGTGAAAAAGTGATCTGTTGGCTTCTTGATTGAATGGTTGGAAGGATGGCCTGTCCCTTCTCCGTTAATAAGATAGCTATTGTAGGGGATTCAGGTTCTTCAAGAAATTTTAATAAGCTGTTAGCTGCACTTGTTGTCATTTTATCAGCTTCATTTACGATATATACTTTTTGAGAAGACTCCACTCCCCGATAAGTAAATTCTTTTTGCAAATGCTCGACCTGGTGCTTTTTTATAGATAAACCATCTGGTTCTATTATATGAACATCTGGGTGGTTTCCATGACTAATTCTTATACAATCGACACATTGACCACAATGTTCAACATCTGATTTTTCTTTACAAAAGAAGCTTTTCGCTAGGAGAAGAGCCATCTCTCTTTTACCTGTTCCTTTACTTCCTTCAAATAAATAGGCATGAGCCAGACGATTTTTTGAGACACTTCTTTTAAGCATTTGTACAACTCGAGGCTGTATCTGTTCAAACTCAGACCATGTTTCATTCATCATAATCACCTTTTAGAATTGTTCAAATTGCTCAACTGGAAGAACAAATACGGTTGCTCCACCCACTTGTACTTCTACAGGATATGGAACATAAGAATCGGCATTGCCACCCATCGGAGAAATAGGTGCAACAAGCTGCTCTCGGCTCTTACAATTATCTTTTATAATTTCTAGAAGCTCTTCAATTTTTTCATTTTCCGTCCCAATTAAAAACGTCGTGTTACCCGCCTTTAAAAAGCCTCCTGTGCTCGCTAATTTTGTCGCTCTAAAATCAGCCTTAATTAATTCATCTGACAAACGATTGCTATCTTTATCCTGAACTACAGCCATCACTAACTTCATCTTAAGTCATCTCCTTTAATGTACGAATCGATTCTATTTCATTTATTGTTGTCATCGCTTCTTGGAAAACATGTTCAACCGATTGGTTGGCATTAATAGTCTTAATACGAGTTGGATATTTATCCTTTACTTTATCATATCCTTTCTTCACTTTTTGGTGAAAATCCAGCCTTTCCTTATCTAAACGATTTAACTCACGCTTCTCGTCTGCTGCTATTCTTGCAAGGCCAATCGCTGGATCAACATCAAAATATAGTGTGATATCTGGAAAATAACCCTCTATCGCAAATTCGTTAATGTCTAGCACCTCATCAAAACCAATTTCTCTGGCGTAGCCCTGATAGGCTAAACTACTATCTATGAATCGGTCGCATATAACAACCTTTCCTTCATTTAAAGCTGGTAACACCTTTTCAACTAAGTGCTGTCTTCTAGCTGCAGCATAAAGTAATGCTTCGGTTCTTTCATCCATTTCTGTATGAGAAACATCTAAAATCACCTCACGGATTTTTTCGGCAATTTTTATGCCTCCAGGTTCTCTTGTTCTTAGAACATCTAATCCATCTTTCTTTAGCTGTCGTTCAATTTTATCAACAATAGTGGTTTTACCTGCTCCTTCGCCTCCTTCAATACTAATAAAATAGCCTTTATTCATTATTCTTCCTCCAAATCTATCGTCAAAATACTTCTTTGATTTTCACTGTATCCTTGAAAGCGAGTTCCTACTTCTTTTAATTTTTTTAAACGCTCAAAATGACGCTCAGTCCATCTTTCTCCTGGAAAGATAAGTGGAATGCCTGGTGGATATGGAATAATAGCCTGTCCTGCTATTTTCCCAACCACTTCCTCTAATGGAGTATCTGACATCTTATAATCATGCACATGTTCTATCTCTAATTTCGAAATGTCTATTTGAATCGCATCGTCATACTGAGAAGTATGTTCTTTCAGCTCATATGATGAAAGTACTTCTTTTAATACAGTTATCTGCTCATAGACTCTTTTTTCGGGCATCCTTAAGCCGAATATAAGTAATACATGCCCTTCATCAGCTAACTCTGTCTCTAGCTTACATTGTGAGAACAACTTTTGTAGCTCAAAGCCTGAAAGTCTAGTCTTTGACCTTATTGTAACCTTTAACGGGTCGATATGATAGCGACTTTTATCATAATCAACCACCTCTAATTGGTCGATTTTATTTATTTCTCTCTTGAATTGTTTTACTCCTTCTAATAATGCTTTTTTTTCTTGAGCATTTATAGAATCAATAAAAGCTCTAGCGCCGTCCATAGAGGCTAACATTAAGTAGGAGGGGCTACTCGATTGAAACATGCGTAGTGACTCTTTTAGCTTATGACGAACGTGATTTTCCAGTTGTTTTGGCACATGTAAATAAGCAGACATCGTAAGCGCCGGAAGCATTTTATGTGCTGATTGAACAACTGCATCTGCTCCTAATTTTATAGAAGATACAGGAAACGGCTCATCTAATATTAAATGGGCTCCATGAGCTTCATCTACTGTAACGGTTAACTGAGCTTGTTTAGCAATTGAAATTAAGGGTGCTAAAGGTAAACTAACACCGTAATAATTTGGGTAGGTTAATAATAGTCCCTTGGCTTCTGGATAATTTTGAATCGCCTTTTTTAAAGTAGCTTCACTAATTCCTATCGCATGACCCGTTTGAACGTCATGCTCGGGAGCTAATAGGATTGGCTTAAGTCTAGCTAGCTGAATGGCATTAAATATCGACTTATGGCTGTTTCGTTGAACGAAAACTTCCTCTCCTGGTGAAAATAAGCTATAAATCATCGCCAAATTACCAACAGTCGAGCCTCCAACAAGAAAAAAGGATTGAAAGGTTCCATAACAGTCTGATAATAAGCGTTCAGCTTCCTTTATTGCACCTGTCGGCTCATGCAAGTCATCTAATCCATCAATTTCAGTCATATCATAGGGAAAAGCTTTTTCAAGCTCTTGTAAAGACTCAGGAATTATGTACCCATTTTTATGGCCAGGTACATGAAAAGAGAGCGTTTCTTTTAGTTTATGATATTGAATGGCCTCTATAATAGGCGTCCTTAAATGTTTCACTTCTACCTCGCTCCTTTTGTTTATTATAGCTTAAAAAGAAGCAAACATCATTTCAAGCACCCTCATCATTTTTAATCTTTGCCTCTTCAATCTCTAGAATTCCGTCATAAAAAATAGAGCTACTACGCTTTAGCCTAAAAGACTATTCGTAACAACCCTATTCAATGCTCAATTACTATGTGATTGAATTTTTTTCATCTGGTTTAAATAATAAGTATACTGTAAATCATCTGTATTTAAAGTCATCATCTTTCTTTCACACTCGTCACATAAAAAAGCTTCCAACACATGAATTCCTTTTATTCGTTTCTTTTCACAAATCATACACACTTCACCAAGCCGCAATTGAATGACTCCGGTTTTCCTCATAATTAACACCCCTTAGCATCATTGTCGGCAAAATTCAAAAAGTTCATACATAGCGCATTCAAAACCATATATTTAAATGCTCCCTTTTAATCACTCTATTCATGGCTGAAGGATTTCGTGCCTATCCGGTTCATTTATTTATAAAATCGGATAAAATCCTTCTGTTTTTAATTTCCACTTTCCATTCTTAGGAAACCCTATCGCCTCTTCTTCTTCTCCTTGCCACCCTGAAGCCATCATGGCAATCGCTATTAATAAACCACCATTTCCAGGTAAATAAGCCATCAGTTGATCGGTTTGATAATTATGACCATTGATCAAATACGTATTTTTTTGCTCATCCATCAAAAGAAAATCAAGAGCAAGCTCTGGCTCCTTTAAGCGCGCAGCTGTCATAGCGCACATCGGAAAATCCCATCCCCAAGCCGTTTGCCATTGCCAATCTTTTTTTATTTTTTTTAATGTATTCAACATAATAGGAGCCTCAATTAAAGTACCAGGTAGAATACCTAAAGCTCCTACCATCGAAGGGTGGTCATGATTAAATTCTTCAAAGGTTGTTGGGCAATTTTCGTGAGCTAAATAAAGACCATTTTCGAAGACAGGCTTTTGAATCTTTTGTACTATTTTTATCCATAAAGCAGGTATTTCCTCACCTAATCTTTCCTTCCATTTGATTGCAATTTCTAACCCAAATTTCCAATATTCTAATTCATAAGGGGGGTTTTTACTATCCTCAGGCAAGTGACATTCCTGCGCTGGAATTAACGTACCTAATTCAAACGTCTGCTTACGCTCATTCCACACTGCATATGAAGCCATAAAAGACGCGGACTCAAAAACTAATTCACGCCAACAGTCTAACGTTTCCTTTGTAGGATTGGCTAAGTAAAGAAGCTCCGATAAGGCAATCGGATGCGGCTGCTGCCATATAAGAACCGGTGCAATCGGAGATGGACTTTGCTTCCCGGTATGATCGACCATCTTCGGCCAACGGGCACCTTCATATCCTTGTGATGAGGCTAATTGCTTCGCGCTATCTAATATTGTCAGATACCAACTCAAGCTTTTCTCCAGAAAGTGAGGTCGGCCCCATAAAGCAAAGTGAGCAACGTGCCACCAGTACATTTCTAAATGAAACTTACCAAACCAGCTATTATAAATAAGACCCGTCTCTTGAGGCGGTGCGTTCCCTCCATTATTTATGACCACTAAATATTGAGAAAGAATTACACGACGCTCTAATTCAAAAGCACGAGGGTCCGTACTTTCTGAGAAATCGATCGCAGCTCCGCTTTGCCAATATTCCTTCCAAAAAACCGAAGACGACTCTTCTACCTGTTCGAAATGACTAGCGTTCGCTCTTTCCGGAGCAAAGGAAATCGTAAACGATAGCTCTCGATCTTTTTGAGGATATAGTCTCCATTCATGTTCATTTAATTCTTTGTAAGTACCTGATTGACTTCTCCAACGAATCTGATATTGATCTTCATCTATTATACGATTAATCAGTAAGTGGTTCGGATCGTTTTCTTCAAGCTTAGCTATCGTTTGATGACTTTCTGAATCCCCCCAAGTAAGCTTAATGCTCTCCTCCCACACATTAGATGCAACCATTTGCGAGGGAAAGGCTAGTTTGATTTGAATTCTATTCTTTTCAAGCAAATCAGAGCGAACTTTTACCGCTAATTGATCGGTTTGTGAATCACAAAAGGTTTCTACTTCAACTAGTGATCCATCTACAGAAAAACGACTAAACAAACCACCATTCCATAAATTTAATTTTTGTGAAATTTCCTTGATTTGAGATGGCTCGATCTCCTTTTGATCCTCTGATAAAAAAACAAAAGACAATTGACCCAGCTGTAAACGATGTGGGTTTTGTCTTAACCAATGATATTCTTTTTCTCTATGTTCAGGATACAAAGGGTATGAAACACTTCTATGACCGGCATCTAAATCTTGAAATGATACATCATCTAATTGATAAACGTTTTTGCCACCTGTTGAATTCCAACCCCATTCCGATTGAGTACCTAAAGGGATTTTATAAAGTGATGGATAGGTTTGTAACCCTGTAAAATCAGCCGTGAAAGCAAATGTACCATTTCCAATAGTAAATGGTGATAATGACTCTACTTTATCTATGACTGGCGAATGTCTGTCTATTAATTTTTTACGATTTATTTTCACCGATTTTTCCTCCTTTGGTTCTAAATCTCTCGCTTACTTCTTCACTTTCTCTAAATTTCCACTTACTTCAATAAAAATTGGACGCTCTAGCGGTGTTTGATTGGGTGTATGTAGAGTTAAATATGTTTTCTCTCTCTTTAAATCCTTAAATATCATTCCATGACCTCCATCACTTTTATAGAGAGGTTTCGAATCATGCTCCCAAGGCCCTAGAATATGATGGTTTTTAGTGCGAGCAACACCTTGTGCATAAACATTATCTACAAAGCTAGACCATATCATGGTCAACTCTCCATCGCTATCGCAAAAAATAAAAGGACCATCGGTTACATAGTTCTTTCGATTTTCAAAGCGGCGATGTGAAAAAGCCGTCGGCCAAGGTGCATCTGAGGCAGAAAATAATTGAACAGGCTCACCAACCGTTTCTTTTAAATCATTTGAAAGCTTCAAAGCACAAATACGGCCATCACCGATTTGAACCCATTCGTGACAAAAAATCATCCAAGGTTGGTTATGCTTATCTACATAAAAAGTCCCATCTAAACATTCCCATTCCCTCGGGGTTAATGGGCCTTCGCTATGTTTAGTAAAAGGTCCTAATAAGCTATCTGAAGAAAGAATAGCCGTTCCGCGACGAGCATTTCCCTTGGGCATAAAAGTGGCGAACAAATAATACCGCCCCTCATAAAAATGCACCTCTGGTGCCCAGAAATTTTCCTCTGAAAAAAAGTCAGAATCAGGTCTAAAGATAGGATAAGGCCCTTCCCAATTTTCTAAATCTGAGCCTACATAAACATCAAATCCCTCACCTTTTCCCCAAATATTTTTATCTGTACTTCCAAATAAATAATATAGACCATCTTCTTTATTGGGATAAACATAAGGATCTCTTATTTGGATCTCATTGCTTCTCATGATTGTAATCTCCTCACATATTTCCATAATCAGATGGACTAATTCCTGTTATTGATTTAAAGACCTGGCTGAAATAAGTGGAATTTTGATAACCAACCATTTCACTTACTTCATAAACCATCCACTGATTATTTTTTAAAATTTCTTTAGCTTTATCGATCCGATAGTGATTAAGATAAGTAACAAATGTTTCTCCTGTTACTTTTTTAAACAGCTGAGATAAATAATTTTTATTCACAAATAACTGATTAGCGATTTCAGATAAGCTTATTTCCTGGTCATAATAATCATGAACATATTCTTTGACTTGTTTAATGAGTCGATTAGATTTTCCTCCCGTTAGCTCTTCTTTAGTTTGCATAGACCAATTCTCTAAGTATTGGCGCATAAACATAGCAAGCTGATTAACAGATGGTTGATTATAAATTTTTAGCACCGTATCGCTCATAGTCTCCATATTGTTCATTCGGTTTAACTCTTCTATCTCCATATGCAACCCACTCATTATACTTATACAGATTTGTTGGACAAATAAAAGTGGAGGGTGATTATTTTTTAACCACTCATTTTCAACACTTGTCCAGATGACAAGCAATTGTTTGTAATCCTTCTTTTGAATAATTAATTGTATATCTAGCATCCATTCAAACGGATAACCATTTGATGGTACGAGCTGCTGATCATGAAGCTCATCAAATGTATAAATCTGATTGATTTCTTGATGCTCTGCGGCCTCTAAAGTCTTTTGACTATCCAAATAGGAAGGATAAATACCCTCAATCCCATCCTTTATTCTTCCTATTCCCGCTTGCAATGATAGTTTTAAGTAAAATAATATATTCTGGACAAGCTCGTTTAATAAACGTTGATTACATTTTTCAAAGTCTTGAAATGACTCATTAACTATAGAAACAATTGAAAAGCTTGAATCTGAAGTATCTATTAAATAAATATCCATTTCCTCCATATTACGCTCAAAGGTCTCATTCATTATATTTTCAGCACTAAATTTCATTAATTGCCATTCTCGTTCGTCTGATTTTCTTAAATAATGAGGGCGGAATAATGATAGAGTTGATACAATCACTTTCATCTTTTTAGTCATTCCTAATAATTCAAGCTTCTCGTCTGTAACAGAAATAGATGCTAGGCGATTTAAGAGTAAATCCTTTAATAAAGCTTTTTTAGACAAATTTAAATATTGCTTTTGCTCCACATTAAATTGCTGATACAGCTTTTTTTCTGTTTCAATAATATCTAATTCCTGTGTGATTTCTTTCATAACTTCTTCAATTTCAGAGACAGTAGCAGGCTTTAAGCAAAAATATTTGACTCCATATCTCATGGCAACCTTTGCATTTTCAAAATGGTCATAGCCGCTGTGAACAATCACAGAAATAGTTGGAAACTGTTTTTGTAATTCCTTAATCAAATGTAAACCATCCACTTTAGGCATATACACATCTGTTAAAACAATATCAGGTGGATTGTTTTTTATTTTTTTTAATGCTTCTTCCCCATTTCTCGCTACATCTTGTACCTTTATGCTTAATGGCTCCCAAGAAATATGATTAATCAGTGCGTCAATCACATTTTGGTCATCATCAATTAGGATAATAGACCTCATGTAAATCGTCCCCTTTAATACGTGTTGTTTTGATTAGTCCATTCTTCAAGCTCTTGAGCATTTTTAATAATGGGTAAATGAATTTTAACCACCACTCCACCATTTTGATTATCGGATATTTTTACTCCATAATGCTTTCCACAATATAACCAAATTCGTTCCATGACGTTTTTAATGCCAATTCCACCTACCTGCTCTATAGTCCAATTAGAAGGTAAGCCTTTGCCATGATCTTTTATCATTAATTCTAATTTTTCTAGATGACCATCTTTGACCAAGCTTGCAGAGATATTGATTTTGATATCAACATTTGGCTGTATATCATAGCCATGTCGAATGGAATTTTCAATAAAAGGCTGTAAAATGACTTTAGGAACATAATAATTCTTAAAGGATGCAGGTACATTTACTTCTATATCTAATGGATTTTTTAGCCTTGTGCACTGTATTTGTAAATAGCACTTGCTATGTTCAAGTTCATTTCTTAACGGAATAAATGTTTGCCCACCGCTCAAGCTAATTCTAAGCATTTTACTAAGCTGATTAACGGTTACGCTCAGTTCTTCCGCTTGATAATCCATCGCTTTCCAATGAATCATATCTAAAGTATTATATAAAAAATGTGGCATAATTTGACTTTGCAAGGCACGAATTTCAGCATCTTTTCTGTAACCGCTTTCTTCATTCAGTTTCTTCAACGACTCTTCAATCGTATGATTCATCTCATTAAAATTCTTCGCTAAAATATCATATTCTTCAATATAATAAGGTCCTAATCGAGTATCGTATTGGCCTTTCTCTACCGACTTCATTCCTTTAATAATTTTCTTAATCGGAATATTAATTCGATTGCCTATAAGATAAGCGATAGGAACGAATAATAGCATCGCCGATATTCCCATAAGTAAAATTAACAAACCTAACTGCTGAGTTTTAGCATACAGAGATGCGGCTGGGATCACGTGAATCATGCTCCATTGCTCATAGTTAGGCTTTGAAATGAGTAATAAAAATTTTTCATTATTATGTGTAATCACGGTGTGACTACCATTTGGTGACTTGAATTCATCATTTATTACATAATAAGGCTCTTCAAGATGCTTTTCAGTAATCATTTTAGCTACATCATGCTCATAAAGCGGATCCGTTTGAGCGATAATTCGCCCCCCTGTATCAGCCAATAATAAAAGCTCTTCAGGACTTTTAATAAAATCATCATCTTCAATATAAGATAATAATGTTTCATTTAAAATGTTCACTTTTATGAACCCTATGACTTCTCCTCTATGGTTCATGAGCTTTCGAACATGACTTAATACCTCTTTATTCTGAGTGGATGAAAGATGAATAGGTACCCATCCATCATCCATATTTTCAAAGATTTCAAACCAGTTCTCTTCCTCTAATTCTTCAAGAGGATATATAGATCCTCCCTGTAATAAAGGAGCTTGCTGATAACGATTTGTAAAAAACTCTATGGAATAAACATCTGACTTTAAACTAGTAATGTTGTTTAACATAGACATAATTTCCCTTTGCTCAATAACGTAATCAAAGGTTGAGGCAGGGGTGTTTGATAACATTTCA
Organism: Alkalihalobacillus trypoxylicola; assembly: GCF_001590785.1. Taxonomy (GTDB): domain Bacteria; phylum Bacillota; class Bacilli; order Bacillales; family Bacillaceae_D; genus Alkalihalobacillus; species Alkalihalobacillus trypoxylicola. The sequence continues at coordinate 5,382 of NZ_LTAO01000008.1, read as the reverse complement.
TGTAGGTCACGATTAGCAACAACAATATTTCCTGTTTCTTTTATACTCGTAATGACGCTAGAAATCTTTTTCGTATTTTCATTCAATAATGAAAGTCTTGCTTCACTTATTTCTTCAGAAGTTAAAGAGAAGAAATAGCGGTAGGATACATAGCTCATTCCAGCTAAAAAAGTGGCATTAATTAAAACAAAAGAGACGACAATAATTGTTGTTAATTTTCTAATCATAGGTGACGGACTCAGACCCTTCTATCCATTCTTAAGATCTCCCTATTACTTTAACCCAGTTGTAGCAATCCCTTCAATAATATATTTTTGGAATATAAAGAAAATAGTTGCTACAGGAACAAGTGAAAGAACCGACATGGCAAAAACAGAACCCCAAGAGGATTGCCCTTGCGCATCTAAAAATAAACGAAGCCCTAATGGAACCGTGAAGTTCTCAACGGTATTCAAATAAATGATTTGACTTAAGAAATCGTCCCATGTCCAAATAAAAGTGAAAATAGCTGTCGTTATTAATACCGGAACAGCAAGTGGCATAACGATTCGCAAATAAATTTGGATAGGACCACAGCCATCTATTGTGGCACTCTCATCTAATTCTCTAGGTATACCACGGAAAAATTGAACCATTAAGAAGATAAAAAAAGCATCTGTGGCAAGAATTTTCGGAACGGTTAATGGCAAAAAGGTATTAATCCATCCTAATTCATGAAAGATTGTATATTGTGGAATTAATGTTACATGTGCTGGTAACATAATAGTCATGAGCATGCAGGCAAAAAATATCTTCTTAAATGGAAATTTCAAGCGAGCAAACGCATAGGCAGCCATTGAACATGTAATTAAATTAGCGAAAACACTAATCGTACTTATAACAAAAGAATTCTTAAAAAAAGAACCAAATGTAACATCTCGAACAACATTCCACCCTTTTAAGTAATTATCTAAAGTGAATTCTCTTGGCCAAAGTCCGGGGTCAGAGAAGATTAACGACTCAGGCTTCAATGAACTTGATATCATCCATAATACTGGATATAACATGAAAATCCCTACCGAAATAATGAACACATGGGATAGTACTCTTCTCAATTTTCTTAGTTTCGGACTCATGTTTTACCCCCATCCTCATAGAAAACCCAATATTTTGATGAGATAAAAATCACAAGTGACATAGCCCCAAGCATAATAACTAGCATCCACGCCATGGCAGAAGCATATCCCATATCAAAGTAAGAGAATCCTCGTTGATATAAATAAAGTGTATAAAAGAGGGTTGAATTAATAGGTCCTCCCGTTCCTTCACTTATAATAAAGGATGAAGTAAACACTTGGAATGACTTAATTAATTCAATAATTAAATTAAAAAATAACACAGGTGTTAATAAAGGTAATGTGATATTAAAAAACTTCCTAAATGAGCTTGCTCCATCTACTGATGCGGCTTCGTATAATTCATTTGGTATTTGCTTTAATCCTGCCAAGAATATAACCATAGAAGCACCAAATTGCCATGTTGCTAATAAGATTAGCGTGTAAAGTGCATAGTCAGGGTGAGAAACCCAGCCCTGACCTTGTAAATTAAAAAAGGATAAGAAGGAATTAACAAGGCCATCCATTCCAAATATATTTTTCCATAATAAAGCGATAGCTACACTTCCGCCTAGAAGAGATGGAATATAATAGACCGTCCTATAAATGCCCACACCCCTCATTCCTTTATTTAATAACATGGCCACTGCTAATGCGGCAATTAACTGAGTCGGTACAGCAATGACGACAAACGTTACAGTCACTTTAACAGAATCCCAATAACGACTATCCTGGAACATGTTTTCATAATTGAGAAACCCAACCCATTTAGGAGGATTCAATAAATCAAATTGGGTAAAGGATAAATATAAAGAACTAACCATTGGACCTAATACTAGACCAAAAAATCCTATTAACCATGGAAGTAAAAATAAATAAGCAATCAAAGAATTTTTCTGAAAGAGTTCTTTAATTTTATGCATTTGAATCCTCCTTTCACATATTTTACTCCGTATCTGAATCAGAATATCTTTCTACATTTGCTTGTAATTCTTCAAAGTACGATTGAGCAGCTTCATCAACTGTAGCCTGACCAAATGCTACTCTTTCGGTTGTTTCTTTATAAAGATTTGTATTTTCGTTATAGCCAGGTAAATTGGGAATATACGGCGCATCAGATGTCTCACTGACTAAAGCAATATAAGCGTAAATCGCTTCATCTAATTCATCACTGGCACTCATTAAATGCTCACGAACCTCTGAGTTAACCGGTGCTCCTCGGTCATTACCTAATAATTCAGTTGCCTCTAAATGGTTTACAAAAAAGTCTAGAAATTTTGCTACCTCTTCAGGATGCTCTGTCGTATTCGTTCCCGCTAAAAATTGACTTGGTCTTAAGGCTACTCCATTTTGACCTTGTTCATTATATGGGTGAATGTGTAAGACAAATTCATCTTCAGAAGCATTCGTATAAGCGCCAAACTGATTACTTGTAATCATCTGCATAGCGACTGACCTTTGAACAATCAATGACTGCTCAGGAGTTTGCGATGCGGCTACTTGGATTTCTGGAGGGACAGCTCCACCATTATCTCTCATGCTCTGCCATAGCTGTAAGTAATTCTTGAAATCACTCTCATCAAAACCAAATTCTCCATCAAGGTACGTAAATTTATCATGCTGAGCTAAATAAACACCAAAACCGTCTTCTTCAAAGTCCGCCACTCCATATACACCATCAACGGACTCCGAAATATTTGCTGCTATTTCATTTAAATCATCCCACGTCCAATTTTCATCAGGTAATGGAATATTAGCTTCTTCAAATAATGTTTTATTAATTAAAACACTCGCAGCATTTGTTCCTAATGTCACACCATAAAAGGTGCCATCAAAGGTGCCTGCATCTATCATGCTTTGGTCATGTTTACTTATGTCGAGCTCATTACCAACATAATCATCTAAAGGAAGTACAACTCCTCTATTCACAAAGTCATTTAAATTTCCGCCATATTGAATAATGTCCGGTGCATTTCCTGCTGCAAATTGAGTAGACAATTTATCAAAATACCCATCCATTCCAGAATATTCAGCAGTAATTTTCACATGGGGATTTAATTCCTCATACATATCAATTACTTTCAAAGTTCGATCGTGGCGCTCTTGTCCTCCCCACCATGCCATTCTGAGGTTGATGGTTTCACCAGAATCCGAAGTAGATTCACCATCACTATTACCAGTACTTTCATCACTATCCGTAGAGCTTGAACATGCTACAAATATCAATAACCCTATAAAAGAAATCATCGTTAACAACCATTTTTTGTTCATTCTGTTTCCCCCTTTTCTTAATGTAATCTCATTTTACTCTGTAAGCACTTTCATAAACATAAACAAAAGTAAGGCTTTCTTTATGAAAAGTAAGATTTGTTTGTTATTTTTCAAAAGATTTTTTTAGTTGAGTGAAATTCATAATTGCTCTATAAACGAATAAAACCGAACGTATCTTATAAAATATGATTTAAACGTTTGCGAATTAACTTCTTGATTGAAACGGTAGGTAGTGACTCCCAAAGTCTCAGCGCCGTTTGAAGATCCACTCTGACGAAGCCCTGCGTAGTGGAGTTAGCTGAAGACAAGCCCTTAGGAAAGCATCTACCTAAAGTGAAAATCAAAAACCAAATCATTCCGTTTTTGACATTTTATTTTTTTATTCTCTCAGAAAATGGCTCTCAACTAATTACAAGCTGTTCATTAATGTATAAAATAGAATGTAAATAAAATTAAGTTAAAAGAGAGGTTAGATAGCCTTGAGAACAATAGCCTGTTTACATGCTCATCATTCTAATATTACTTATATCGATCAATTGCTAGAGAACTATGATGTAAAAATACTCCATTATGTTGATTCTGATTTGATCAATCAACTTTCTGACCCGGATTTTTCACAAATAGAAGTTAAAGTTAAACTTGAGGAGCATATAAACCAAATAATGAGTACTGACGTCGACGGCCTCATTTTAACTTGCACGAACTTTATTGGCTTACTCGATCGATTTAAATTAAATTTTCCTTTTCCTATTCTAAAAATAGATGAGGCTTTCTTTGGGGAAATTATTAAATTAGAAAATCCTAGAATTTTCTTTACTAATCCTCAAACGATAGATGTTACACTTGCCCGATTAAAACAGTTTTCAGAAGCTAACCATTATCCTTTTGAATCCATACAAATAAAGCTAGTAGAAGATTCTTTTCCACTGATTTTAAACAACAAAAAGCAAGAATATCTACTAAAGATTAAAGATTGCATAGCTCATCATCTAGAACAAAACGAACATGTCTGTTTAGGACAGCTTTCCATGTCTGATGTCCACGGTTTATTGAGTTCTGAACAAAGAAAATTAACAGTTACGATGCTAGAGCCCCTATTGGTTAGTTGCATCGAGAAGTTTTCTCTAAAGAAAAAAAGGGCTAAGACATAACCTGCTCTTAATCATCTCATTTAGCGTAACTTGAATGGACGCAACACACAAATAACTGACAAGGAACCCTCCTTCTTTTAATAAGAAGGAGGGTTCTGTTGAACGGCTAGATACTTTACGAAAGACGAATGCGAGCGGTAAGCGGAGTGTCTTGGTGGGAGCCGAACAGCGTATTGTCGCAGCCTCTATTAATGTAAAACATTATAATAAAATTTCTACCTCATATTTCTCTAATAATGTTTGTATATACTCTTCAATATCGGCTTCGTCCACATTCAATAAATCAAATTCTTTATTTATGAGTTGATTCACATATTCATCTCGCTCGAGGCGCTTCTTATAATACGTTTCATAATATTCCTCAATAGTGATTCCGAGTTCATTCGCTTTCTTTTCAAAAATATGCTCATTTCCACTCTCCCCTAGTGGAAATACTAAATCCATAAGCACCTCTACATTCTCAGTTACCTGAATTCCCTTATCTTGAGCTTCCAATACGGCAACTTCTTCTTTAGTATAATTCACTATCATTTTTAATAAAGATTCTTCGCCTCCCATAATATTTATAGAATGTATATCTTTTAACGTTATTTCTCTGCCATCAACCAAAGCAACAACCTCTTCTTCCTTGATTTCTTCATGAAAACAACCACTTAATAAGCTAACAAGAAATAAGATAAAAATATATTTACCCATAATCCTCCTAATTACTTCGTTTACTACATCTTACCATTTGTATTAAAGTAAAAACGAAGCAATCTTTGCTGAACCTTCGGTCCAACTATACAAAAAAGCACAACCTCTAAAGGTTGTGCTTTATCGCCTGGCAACGTCCTACTCTTGCAGGGGGAAGCCCCCAACTACCA
>NZ_LTAO01000007.1 GCF_001590785.1 Alkalihalobacillus trypoxylicola | reverse complement strand
GAGATGACCCAGGCAGCTTAAATTCATTTTCAAAAATCAATAAAATGAAAATTGGATTCTTGCGTGATTCATGAGATAGGCTTTATGAAATTGATTCAACTAAATAAACTTTTAAAATTATTTCTTATTACCATATTTATTCTCCATATGCTGTATATATTTACTACTGTATTTATGCACTTTAATCAAATAGTAAACAAGAAAAGAGAGGCATTAAGCCTCTCTCTTTTCTTGTTTATCATGAGCGTTTCTTAGGTCGTCTTGGACACTTTTCTCCCATAAAGGGACACCTGCATTATAGGCAGAACGTCCCATCATCAACCCCGCTACCGGTGCTGTAATAAAGACAAAAAGAATCGTTAAAAGAATTTTCCCAACATATTCGCCTTGCCCTAAAAGAAAGTATAAAAAGGTACCTAACATGACAGACATTACCCCAAGGGTAGCACTTTTTGCAGCAGCATGAATTCTACTGTAAACATCTTGTAATCGGATAATGCCAAGTCCAGCTAGAAGGCTAAACAAGGCACCAATCATTACGAAAAAACTTACAATGATTTCAATCACGGTCAATGATAACACCTCTCTCTATAAATTTGGACATAGCGACTGTACCGATAAAGGCTAAGATACTAATAACAAGAATGACCTCTGTATACGCGAGTGTATTCTGTATAATCATAATCACACCAATAAAACCAATCAGAATAATTCCAAATGTGTCCAATGCGACGATACGATCAGAGGTAGTCGGTCCGATAATAATCCTGATGAAACATACTAATAAGGAAATGGACATCATTATAAGTGCGATAGTTAATACGGTTTCAAACATTTATCGAGACACCTCCAATATTGCACGTTCAAACGTATTATGAATATCCTGAATCATTTTTTCCTTATTAGGAACATCCAGTGAATGAACATAAATGAATTTACCATCTTGAGAAAAATCCATTGATAGAGTTCCAGGGGTAAGGGAGATGAGGGCCGCCAACAACGTAATCTCCCAATCTTTTTTTAGTTTGATAGGAACCGCAACAATACCTGGCTTATTATTTAATTTAGGTTTTAAAACAATTCGTATTACGTCAAAATTGGCTTTAATTAATTCATAAATAAATAGAAACAATAATTTAGTAATAGCCCAAACGGTACGCATATAAAAATCAAAGGTAACAAAGCGACGAAGGACAAACAAAATGACTATTCCTATTAGGTATCCAATGATGAAATCATAGCTTGTACTGTAGTCATGAGGATATAATGTCCAAGCGAGTGCAATTAATAAATTTACTAATATTTGTTTAGTCATATAAACTACTCCTTAAGAACAGAATCGATATAAATCGTCGGATCTAATATTTGTTCTGCCACTTGAAGTGAAAATTGGAAAATGGGCTCTGCCAATAAACCTAATCCTATCGTTAAAGCAACTAAAGGAATAATAGGAATTAGAAGTCTATTGATGCTTATTTTAGCTTGCTCTGCATTATGCTTTTGTTCCCCCCAAAATGCATACAGGAAAATTTTCATCATTGAAAATAAAGTCAGTAAACCTACTATCAGTGCAACACCAGCAATTATATAATTTTCTTGTAAAAAGGCAGCTAGTATTAATGCAAATTTACTAAAGAATCCACTTAAAGGTGGTATACCTGCCAATGAAATGGCAGAGATAAAGAATAACCATGCTAATAAAGGGTGTGTTTTTAATAGTCCCCCCATTTGCTTCAAATCTGTAGTACCGGTAATTTTTTGCGCAGCACCAGCGAATAAGAATAAAGCGGCTTTTACAATGATATGGTGGGCGATATAATAAATGGCACCTGCAATCGCAAGTGGAGTAAAGATACCTAGGCCCATTACCATGTATCCAACCTGACTGATAATGTGATAGGTCAAAATTCTCTTAAAGTCAAATTGAGAGACGGCTCCTAATACTCCAAATATCATGGTTAAACCTGCCAAAATCAAGATAAGCGTATGTGTAAAGCCAGGGTCATGAACGAATACTAAGGTGAAAGTCCTCATGATTGCATATATCCCAACTTTAGTTAGCAGTGCCCCAAAAAGAGCAGCTATAGCCGCTGGTGGACCATAATAGGAACGGGGAAGCCAAAAATATAATGGAAATAATCCACCTTTCATTGCAAATACAACTAAAAAGATAACGGCTATTACATTTAAAACACCTGTTTGTTCTAAAAGAGCAACTTTAACAGCTAAATCAGCTAAATTCAGAGTACCAGTAACAGAATAAATATAGGCAACTCCAATTAGAAATAAAATCGATGCGAATACGTTCATTACCACATATTTGAATGACTCTCTTAATTGATACTTGGTCCCACCTATAACGATTAAGATATACGAAGAAATCAACATAACCTCAAAAAATACAAATAGGTTAAATAGGTCCCCTGTTAGGAATGCTCCGTTTACACCAGTCAATAAGAAAAAATAAAAGGGATAAAAATAAGCCTTCTGTCGTTTAGTAGACAATGTTTGAAAAGAATAAAACAAACAAACTAATCCAATGATACTTGAGAGGATAACCATCATCATGGAAAATAAATCGGCTACTAATACAATACCAAATGGTGCCTGCCAATTACCTAGCTCCAGTACTGTAATGCCTTGTTGATAAACATGAACAGCAAGGTAGATAGATACAATTAACAAGCTTATAGAGGTAAGACCACTAATTATTTGTTGAATCCTAGTTTTCTTAGGAAACAAAATTAAGATTGCTCCCATTAAAAAGGGAATTAATATCGGTAAAATAATCATATTATTCATCAGCAGAACCTCTCAACTGGTCTAAGTTATCTGTCTTATGCTCTTTATAAGTGCGATACGCCAATACAAGCAAAAATGAAGTGACACCAAAGCTAATAACAATAGCCGTTAGGATTAATGCTTGCGGCAAGGGATCTGTATAGGCTGCTTCATCCAAGCTCGATAGAGGCGGTGCACCTCTTTGTAAACCCGCTAGTGTTAATAATAATAAGTGTGCTCCATGTGAAAGCAAGATTAAAGAAATGACAACTCTTAATAGGCTCTTTGATAGAAGTAAATACGTTCCTACCATAAAAAGAACTCCAACTGTAATCGACATGATTATTTCCATTATGCATCATCCTCCGCTATAGCTAGTATGATCGTTAGAGCGATGCCAACAACAACTAAATAAATACCTAAATCGAATGGAAGAGCTGTTGCTAGTTCTGTTTCACCAAAAATAGGGATTTGAAAATAGTCGAAGTATTGGGTTAAATAGGCATCGCCGTTAAATACACCGATAACACCAGTTAATATGGTGACAATTAATCCAATACCGATTACAGCTTCAAACTTTATGTTTATTACACTTTTAATCGTTTGGATATTAAATACTAAGTACATAAGTAATAGGGCACTTGCAGTCATTAATCCACCTATAAAGCCTCCCCCAGGGTTATTGTGTCCAGCAAAAAAGAGGTAAACGGAAAAGATTAAGATAATTAAAACCACTATTCGAGTTATGGTACGAAGCATGACATCATTGGTCTCAATTTTTCTCACACATCTTCCCTCCCTGACATTCTTAATTTGATTAAGACAACAATTCCTAAAGAAGCAATGCCTAATACTAATGCTTCAAGCATAGTATCTAGCCCTCGAAAATCTACTAATATAACATTAACCATATTGTAACCACCAGCTAAGGCCTTTGAGTTTTCAATATAAAATTGAGAAATAGCTTCAATGCCTGCTTCATTTCCTAAAGCTAGTGAACTAAAAGCAATAACTGTAACTAAAATACCAACTGCAGCAGATATAATGAGATTCACAACATTAAATCGCGGCTTGGACTTCTCTTTTCTTAGCTCAGGTAAATGGTAAAAAACAATCATAAATAATACGACGGTTACAGATTCAATCAATAATTGAGTTAAAGCAAGATCAGGTGCTCTGAAAACAACAAATACAAGAGCTAATAGAAATCCAATTACGCCTACAACGATAACAATGGCCATTCTGTTTTGGATAAAAGGTACACTTAGTGTTGCAAGTATCATCGTACCTAAGATTACCCACATATAAGGATCTATAGCTGAGGTATTCGTCAGATTAATTGAAAATGCATCGTAGCGAATTAAAGTATACGTAAACAAACCAATCATAAAAATAATCATATAAGCAAAGTAATCTCGTAATAAACCAGTCATTTGAAGACGTGTTACAGCTTGAGATCCTTTTATGACACCATCATAGGAGCTATCATAAAGCCAATTAAGTGGATCGCGCTCACCAAGGTAGAACTTTGTATTTACCCATTTTTTCATAAGCATAAAAAACAATAAACCAAGTGTGATCACACCGATTGTCATGAATAGTTCCATGTTAAAGCCATGCCACATAGATATTTTTACCTGAAATGTTTCAACAGGCTCAAGTAATGTTGGTAGTATAGACTGCATGGCTGGCTCAATAAGTGAATAAGATAAAATATTTGGAAATAAACCAAAAATGATAACTAAGGCAGCTAAAATGATGGGACTAATTAACATTCCTATTGGAGCTTCATGAACTTTAACTTTAAAATTCTCAGGCTTAAATGTGCCCAAAAATGTTTTCGAAAACATGATGATGCAATATAAAAATGTAAAGATACTTGCTACCCATGCAACAATAAGTAAAATGAAACCAAACGTTTCTACGTTAAATGTTCCAATCTCTTGTGCTCTTAAAAGAGAAGTAAAAAACATTTCTTTACTTAAAAATCCATTAAACGGTGGAAGCCCTGCCATGGAGGCTAAACCAATTAATGATATAGAAAAAGTAATAGGCATAATACTCATAAGACCTCCAAGCTTACGGATGTCTCGAGAGCCAGTCTCATGATCGATGATGCCAACTGCCATGAATAAGCTTCCCTTAAATGTAGCGTGGTTAATCAAGTGAAAAATAGCTACCATAATTGGTAAAGCAAAGAAGGCAGGATCAGCACTATCAGCATAGTAAATAGCTGCTGAACCAATTCCTAATAAACTCATAATTAACCCTAGCTGACTAATAGTAGAAAAAGCTAGAATCCCTTTTAAATCTTTTTGACGTACAGCTGAAAGGGAACCATAGATTAATGTAAGTAAACCGAATCCAGTTAGAAGCCAAAACCATTCTGCTGCCCCTCCAAAAATCGGTGTAAAGCGTGCTACTAAATAAATCCCCGCTTTAACCATTGTGGCTGAATGTAAATAGGCACTAACAGGAGTTGGAGCTTCCATGGCATCTGGTAACCAGATATGGAAAGGAAATTGTGCGGACTTAGTAAATGCTCCTAATAAAATGAGAATCATTGCCGGTAAGAATAAGGCACTAGTTGTTACTAAATCGACATTCTCAATGATTTCTCGGATACTAAAGGTTCCGGTCATTACGTATAGAAGGCAAAATCCAGCAAGCATAGAAAAGCCACCAAATACCGTAATTAACATTGACTTTATGGCACCATAAGTAGATTCCTTACGAGTAAACCAATAACTAATCAGTAGCGATGAAGCTAAACTAGTTAACTCCCAAAATACATAAATAACGATTAAGTTATCAGAAATAACAACTCCTAGCATTGCTCCCATAAACATAAGTAAATAAACATAAAAGTTATTAAGCTTTTCTTTGTTTTTAGATAAATAGAAAATCGAATAAAGAACAACTAATGAACCGATTCCTGAAATGAGTAATAGAAAGAGTAAGCTTAACCCATCAATATAAACGGTAAAGTTAACTCCTAGAGATGGAACCCAACTTACAGTTTCTTGGACGACATTACCATTTGATGTAACTGTTAGGTATTGTAAGAAAAATGCGAATAATACAATTGGCAATATTAAAACGAACCAACCAGTATGAATTCTTTTTGTGTATTTAAATAGTATAGGTACAATGATTGCAAATAAAAAAGGGGATATTGTAACCCAATGTAATAAAGACAAAAAATGTTCCTCCTTCATAGTTTATTGTTTAAAAAAAGTCGATTGCATATACAAGAAAAATGTCTCTTAAGAGTTAAATAGGATTATAACGTAAAACAAATCAACGTGTCACCCTTGATACTCCGTGCTTTTTTGGTTTTTAATTTGTATTTTAAATATGTAGGAACTAGGAAAAAATCAAAAAAAAAAATTTAAAATACCCAGTAAAAAATTCTATTTATTATTTGGAATATAAGTTTAATTTGGGTATATTTAGAAAAAAGAATAATAGATTGTTCGTTTATGAAATAACAATAATTTTATAAATTTGAGGTGAAATTATGGAAGAATCTGATAAGACTGGGACGGTTATTTTCAATATCTTATGTGGGATACTAATCTTATTTTTTGTTGGTTCAGCTGCATTTCTTCTGATGGTTGCTTATGTCAGTAATATTGAGAAAGACCATGTAGAAAGTTTTTCTAATAGCAAATTTATTATAAAAAAGGAAGGAGAGACATTTACTATAAATTATTATGGAGAAGATGAACCAATATATAATAATGTAAATGGATTTATTAAAGATAACGATTATAGTTATATAAGTTTAAATAATGAAGAATATTTCTTGAAAATTGATGAAGAAAAAGGTGATATTTTAGAAGTTTCTTATAGAAATGCTTCAGACGTAGAGAAAGAAAAACTAAATCAAATAAATGAGTGAATTTCATAATTGCTCTATAAGTGAATAAAACCGACCATTCATTATGAAAATGTCTTGACTTTTTTCGAATTCACTCGTTGATTGAAACGGTAGGTAGTGACTCCAAAAGGATAAGCGCAGTCTGAAGATCCACTCTGACGAAGCCCTGCGTAGTCGGAGTTAGCTGAGAACAAGCCCTTGGGAAAGCATCTACCTAAAGTGAGAATCAAACCCTAATCGTTTCGATTTCATTAAAAGATGTCTTGAATGTTTGCGAATTCACTCGTTGATTGAAACGGTAGGTAGTGACTCCCAAAGGAACAGAGCCGTTTGAAGATCCACTCTGACGAAGCCCTGCGTAGTCGGAGTTAGCTGAAGAGAAGCCCTTGGGAAAGCATCTACCTAAAGTGAAAATCAAAAACCAAGGCGTTCGGTTTTCATTATAAGATATGAATGATGAAATTGATTTAAATGTGCTTGATTAAAAAAGAGTAGCTAATGGATACAATTCTCCTGTCCTTTTCGGCAGGTTTTTTAAGTTATCATAAAAATAATTTAATAAAATTTTTGCAACTTTATAGATGCTTAATACGAGGATAAGGTAGAAAGGAAAAGCAACATTAGGGGGGATGGAAATAAATATTGAAGAAATATACTCATTATATGTTAATGATGTATATAACTACTTATATTCACTGTGCAAAGATAAAAATAAAGCTGAGGACCTAATGCAAGATACTTTTTACAAAGCGCATGTCTCGTTAATGTCGAGAGATATTCAGGATATAAAACCATGGTTATTTAAAGTGGCTTATTATACGTATATTGATTCAATCCGTAAAGAAAAAAGAGAAGTGATTAAGGACGATATAGATATCGTTAACTATAAAACTCCTGAAGATATTACGGTAGATAATAGTAGCTACCAAACATTATTAAACTTGTTGGACCGATTATTACCCAATGAGAAACATGCAATATTATTATGCGATATTCAGGATTGTACGTATGAACAAGCATCTGTCATTTTGGATTTAAAAATAAATACACTAAAAAGTCATTTATATAGGGGCAGAAACAAAATGAGGGAATTCATTAAAAAGGAGAAAAAAAATAATGGATGATTATAAAAAATTACTGTCTAAGTCCAAGTCAGAATTAGAACAATCTGAACAAGTAAAAAATAAGATTTTTAAATCTACAATCTTTTTTTCAAAGATAAAGCTCTATTTAGGGATTTTAACGTTTGTTTTATTAATAATTCCAGTTAGTTACATCATAACATTTTTATACTATGCTTTTGGAACACCTTCTACGACAATAATGGATGTAACGAGTCAAACACTATATGTCACGGAACCTAATACAGCACTAGAGGAGTTAGAATTCGATATGTCGTTTTCTCCGTTTTCTATGACATTAGATTTTGAACAATATAAAACAATTGGTCAAGAAGACTATAAAGCAAATTCTTATTCATTAAAGTACACATTAGGAAACTTAACAAGTAAAAGTGTCGACTCATCCTTAGAACGAGTAATACCGAAAAATCCAACTGAAACGAACCCCTGGTTAATACATCCGGCTAATAATAGTGAAGTAAACAGTAGTAGAGAATGGGAAATTTTAAGAGGATTGCCTGAAGAAACAGTAGTGGAAGCTTATATATCTCTTCATGAACTAATAGATGTCGATGAAGCAAAAGAGATATTCCAAGACGTTACCATTCTATGGGCAGCAGTTAATACGGGTATAGAAGAAACAAATTTAAGTAAAGATGGGAATGTTGTATCACCGATTGGTTATCCCGTTCAGAGAGACGAAACATACTGGTCACCTTTTAGAGGTGAGAAACCTAATCAAGAAGTATTTATGGATATATTAAACTTTATTTCACAGCATGAGGATTTAGCAAATGAAGTATCGAGTTCTAAAAATTTAGATTTACAGGAGAGAATACAATTTATTCAAAACAATGGAATTGAGACATATGGATTTGTAGTTACAGGTCCCAAAAACGCTATAGAATCTCTTCAGGACTTAACCATCATAAAAGATATGAAAGTAGGTGAAGTTAAATTATGGAACTGGTCAAACTAAATAGAGTTCAAAAAACATTAATAGTAAGTTGCTGGATTTCCGCAATAACTGGAATATTAAGTTTATTACTAACAAATATCAGTATATTAACAGATATAAATTTAGAAAATCTAGTTTTTATTCTTATTTTTTGTTCATTAATACTAGGTATATTGGGTTTATTCACAAAGGCAAGTCGATCAGTGAGTATTTTTGGATTAAGCATTGCTATTTTCCAGATATTTTTTATTGGTGTAGTATTCTTTCTAGGCTGGATGATTGTGCCTTTTCCATAATAATTAGTTATTTTAAGAATACTAACGATTCTAAAAGAGATCAAACAACCGTAAAGTCTGAAGTGTATTCATCCCTGTTTAAATACAATTCTATAAGTAGAGGTTTACAAATAATAAAAGTATTTACGTGTAAAGCTTTAAATCTTTTAAATTTAGTATAAGTGAGTGAATTTCATCATTGCTCTATAAGTGAATAAAACCGAACATTTATTTAAAGAAGTCTACTCTTTGATTGAAACGGTAGGTAGTGACTCCCAAAGGAACAGCGCAGTCTGAAGATCCACTCTGACGAAGACCTGCGTAGTCAGAGTTAGCTGAAGACAAGCCCTTGGGAAAGCATCTACCTAAAGTGAAAATCAATAACCAAAGCGTTCGGTTTCATCATAAGATATGAATGATGAAATTGACTCGAACTAATATAAAACTGCTAAGTTGATTTTTTAGCTTAGCTATTTATTGAATTCATTAACTGGTAGAAGTATTCAGGTTTGTGAGTCTTATTTAGCTTATACCATGAATGTAATGTATCTTCTGCAAATACATCTAATTTTTTCAGTACTTCCATCGCAAATTCCAGAGGAGCTATTCCTGATGCAGTTACTAAATTTGCATCTGATACCGCAGAGCCAGCCTCATAGAACTGTTCTCCTTTATAGTTAGGACATACCATTTTAGTGTATTCTAGATTATTACTTGTATGCTTTCTAGTATCTAAATATCCCATATTCGCAAGGGCATCCGTTGCACCACAAATGGCAGCAACAATCGTACCAAGCTTTAAAGCTTGGCCAATTTCTTTCAAGATAGGTTGATGAATTTCTTCACTCCAAGTAGTGCCTCCTGGTAAAATGAAAAGATCTTGACTCTCAAGAATACATTCATCAAGGGAAATGTCTGGTTTTATGCTCAGTCCTCCCATAGTAGTAATCATTTCTTTATTAGCTCCTACTGTCATTACTTTTAAAGGTGCTACATCTTTCTTGAAATATCTTCCTGAGTTTAGCTCAGCCATTAAATATCCATATTCCCAGTCCGACATTGTATTAAATACATATAGAAAAACTTTTTTTGTTTGCATCCAATCACACTCCAATCACAATTGATATAGCTATTATAATAAAACTTCCCTGACAGCTAACGTCAGGGAAGTTATCATTCTTGATGAAATGTTATTAATTCCGACAGAACTTCAACAAGTCTTTTCTTAAGACTTATGGGCTCAATGACTTTAATAGATTTATTGTACGGTAAAAGTAAATAAGGTACATATGTATGTAGTATATCTTTTTCAAGAAGAAAAATGGCTTGATTGGAGGTCCGTTTTTGTAAATAATGTCCTAAAAACCAATGTTGGCAAATATCAGCCAAAACATTTTTATCCCCATTAATAACCAAAGAAATAACCCCTTCCTTATTTTCTATAGATGGAAGGAGATTTTTTATAAAAAAGTCACGTGCTGAAAAATGTTCTGGCTTGTTAAACTTAGTTTCGGTTCGCACTATACTTTCCATTCGATCGACTCTAAAACTACGGATATCATTCCTAAGATGACAAAATCCAATCACATACCACTTATTATTCCAATAAATCATTTTGTACGGATCGACCAATCTATCATTTAATGGCTTTTCTCCGCTTTTATGGTAAAGAATCTTTACTGAGTACCCGTCAGCTAAGGCTTGCTCCAACTCCTTCAAAAAAGTTTCCATCGAGAGAGAGTTAAATCGACTTATTACTTCAAGGCTAGTTAAATGTTGGTTTATCTTTGTTTCCTGTTCTTGATTTGAGTAGTTACTTAGTTTTGAGATGGCCCTATTTAGTGCTTCACCTCCATAATATCCGGCTTCTTCTGCAAAAACTGCAGCATGTAATAGTGAAGTTTGCTCCTCAAAATCAAAAAAAAGAGGTGCCTCAATAAAATGGTTCATTAAAGTGTATCCACCGTTATGACCTGGTTCTGAAATGATAGGTACGCCACTTGTTGAAATGGTATCCATATAACGATACACAGTCCTTATATTCATTTCTAGCTTCTCCGAAATTTGTTTTGCAGTCATTTTTTTACCTGAACGAAGCATCCAGAGAATGGCTAACATACTGTCAATTTTAGGCATATAATTCCACCTTTATATGAAATTTATTTACGATAATGCATTTTCTTAGTATATCTCATCAACTGTTCCTTTCCGATTATGTTCAGTTGCTAAATTTTTCTTGAAGGGTTCTCGCTAGTGGAACGGACATGTTTATAACTAAATTGAGAACAAGCATAAGGTTTCCATTTGGAAAGCTTATGCTTTAGGAAATTTTATGCATGATATTTATAGATTTTAATTAGAAGGAGCTCAATGGTATATATTTTAATTAGAAACTAGAATTTAAAGCTCACAGTACTTCTTTCTTCATATATAACTCCATTGCTTGGTTAAGCCATTTTTCTTCATCTTCAGTGAAGGGAGAAGGTGCCATAATCCTAAGTTCTTCAATATCAAGATTTTCTAAATGAATATTAGCTAGTTTTTCACTCGAATCTTCACCAACAAAAGAATAGGATGCTTCTACATAAGCCTTTACCATGGCTTGTACTTTCGGGTCTTCAAAAGGCTGCCCGTATAATTGCTTGACTTCATTTGACAACTGAAGAATGATTTTATCTATAGTGAGTTTCTCTTCTTCTGATTTCATTGATAAATCTTTCGCGACATCAGTTAACTCTTGACGTTGCATCCATGCTTCATGTATTGGTTCAGAACGCATGTTATGAATAAGGCTAAATAATATTGTGCTATCAATTTCCTCTTCTTCCTTGACTAACTCCATTACTCTTTTAATGGATTTTATTGATTGCTCCATTTGTTCTTTTTCTTTTTCAAAAGCTTGCAGATGGAGTAACAAACTTTTATTCAAATCCATATTAAAGCTTGATTCGGTTAATAAATTGGCGGTTTCATCGAGACTATACCCTAGAAATTTTAGACTTAGAATTTTTTGTAAAGTAATAATATCTTGGTATTTATAAATACGGTGTCCTGAAGAAGGATTTTTATCTGGACGTAATATACCCAGTTCATCATAGTAATGTAAAGTAGGAATAGGTATTCCGGTCTTTTCTGAAAAATCCCCAATCGAAAACTCATTTTTCTTATTCATAAAATCCTCCTATTAATTGTTTACGTTTATTATAAAACCTCAAGTAACTTGAGGTTCAAGAGGAAGTTTTAAAAAATATTATGTATTTCGTTATTCGACTTAAATGATGGGTGAAATTATAATTTAAGTTTTTAAACTTGAGTGAATTTCATCATTGCTCTATAAGTAATTAAACCGACCATTCATTATAAAAATGTCCTGAATGTTTGCGAATCTACTCGATGGACAAGCCCTTGGCAAAGCATCTACCTAAAGTGAAAATCAAAAACTTAATCTCGCGGTTTTCATTATAAGATATGCATTATGAATTGATTCACTTTACTGTTCATACATAATTTTTCCTGTATCAATCGTATTGTACCCTCCAATGGCTTTAAGCTCTTGCTTAAATTCGGAGGAGCGAAGAATCGATAAAACCTTATTTAGCCATAGTTGGTTTTCATCTGTTTTAAGGATTACTAAATCATAACTTTCATTTATTAATGGAACAAAATCAACATCTAAGATTTCAGCAGCTCTTTTTATGCCTACCCCTACATCCGCTTTTCCTTGCTTAACGACATTGGCGACGCTCAAGTGATTGGATTCTTCATTTTTATATCCTTGTAGATTTTTTGGGGAAATTCCATGTATCTTTAACTGCTCATCTAATAACACGCGTGCGCCAGCTCCGGTTTCTCTATTGACCATTTTAATATTCTTCTCGAAAAGGTCATTCCAAGATTGTATCTGTTTAGGATTGTTTTTCTGAACATAAAATCCTGCTTGTCTGTAAATAAGGTTAACAAGCATAAATGATCGACCTGTAAGAATTCTTTTAACATAGGGTAGATTGTATTGGTTCGTCTCTCCATCAAATAAATGAACACTGACAATGTCACACTGTCCCTGGTACATAGAAATTAAGCTATTTAAACTCCCTTTATAGGAACGAAGCGTTTTTACTTTAGTAACGGACTCCAAATGGGAGCCAACTAAATCAAGACATATATCCTGTCCACTAATGATAATAGAATCAGCGTTTGGTTTCTGAAGAGGAGACATATTGGTGACCTCTGTGTTGCTACTCATCTTGTTTCTTTGCTTATAAGCATATAATTCATCTGAATCCACTCGCATTTGTTTTCCTACTTTATATGCTGGCAATTGTCCTTTTTTTATAAGGTCATAAATGGTTAGTTTAGATACTTTTAAAATATTTGCGACTTCTTCAGTCGTATAAGAATTTTCATTCATCTTAAAGACCTCACTTTCTCTTTTAGTTTATCAAAAAATGAAAGAAAAATAGCTGTCTTTTTAATTATAAATAGATATAATTAGTTATGTTTAGTTATGATTGAGTGAATTTCATCATTGCTCTATAAGTGAATAAAACCGATTGAATGTCTTGAATATTTTTTAATTTACTTGTTGATTGAAACGGTAGGTAGTGACTCCCAAAGGATCAGCGCGGTTTGAAGAGCCACTCTGGCGACGCTCTTTATAGTAGAGTTAGCTGAAAACAAGCCCTTGGGAAAGCATTCTACTTAAAGTGAAAATCAAAAACCTAACCGCTCGGTTTTCATTATAAGATATGAAGAATGAATTTGATTCAATTAAGTATAAATAGAGGTGAGAGCGAAATGGAAAAATGGATAGGGATAATCATGATAGGGTTTAGTATTTTTCTAACAGCATGTGGAGGAACAGCTGAAGGAAAAAAAACAGAGATTCATGTGATGGCAGCTGCAAGCTTAACTGACGCTCTTGGTGAAATTCAAAAACAATACGAGCAGGAAGACAATGTTGATTTAATTATCAACTATGGTTCTTCTGGAAAGTTAAGAGAACAAATAATCCAGGGTGCGCCAGCCGATATTTTTTTATCTGCATCATTAGAAGATATGGAGAAATTAGTCTCTGATGGTGAAGTAAGTGATTGGGCTCGTGCTCTCACAAACCAACTCGTGATGATATCTACCCCTGAAGCAGCAAAAAAACTGAATGGATGGTCGGATTTAATTAGTGATGATATTCAAGGAATTGCAATGGGTCAGCCCGATAGTGTGCCGGCTGGTAGGTATTCACTTGAAGCCTTAGAACATGAAGGAATGTGGGAGGATATTCAAGCACGTGTCATTTATGGCACAGATGTGCGTCAGGTTTTGACTTATGTCGAAACCGGCAATACAGATGTTGGATTAGTTTATCAGACAGATGCTCTTTCTTCTAGTCAAATTGAAATTATTGATGTTGCACCAAAGCAATCCCATCAGCCCATTATTTATCCAATCGGACTTTTAGAGGACGCTGCAGAGAATGAGATAGCAAAAGCTTTTTATCAATATTTATTAACTGAGGATTCCTTATCTATATTTGAGAAATATGGATTTGAACAAGGGGAATAACATGGATTTTTGGGAACCAATTTTTGTTTCTATTCGTGTTGTTATACTTGCAAGTTTCATAGCATTTGTATTAGCTGTAATCGCAGCGTGGTTTTTAAAGAAGAAAAGCTTTAAAGGGAAAATTTTTATTGAAACATTCTTGATGCTTCCTTTGGTATTACCTCCAACCGTCATAGGATTTGGTCTTTTAGTGATTTTTGGAAGAAGGAGTTTGGTTGGCCAATGGTTTGAAACCATATTTAATCAACCTATTGTTTTTTCATACATAGCAGCTGTTATAGCAGCTGCAGTCGTAGCTTTCCCCTTAATCTACCAAATGTTAATGAGTGGATTTGAAAGCGTTGATAGTGAATTGGAAGCAGCCGCCCGACAGATGGGTGCATCCGAACAACAAGTTTTTTGGTATGTGACGATTCCACTTTCATGGCGTACCCTAATTTCAGGTTATATGCTTGGATTCGCAAGAGCACTTGGAGAATTTGGCGCAACGCTAATGTTTGCTGGAACCATAGCAGGGGTAACTCAAACGATTCCAACAAGTATATACATTTCTGTCGAATCAGGTAACATCGGAATGGCCTATTATTGGGTATTCTCAATAATCGTCTTCTCTTTTGTGTTACTTTCAGTTGTTCAGAGATTAAAAAAGAGTAATAAATAGTAGATGATTACTCTTCTTCTAAAAGAAGAGGATGACTTTTGCGAATCAGGTGAGAGGAATTTGGATGAATTTAACTATTTTGTAGGTTTGATAAATTGAACGGATAGGCACTAATCCCTTTCACAATAGATATGGCTTTCTTTTTATATTTTCATTTTCGCCGAAAAAGATAAATGAATGAAAAGGTATCTGAGAAACTCAGATACCTTTTTTTTTGGAGAAATAGGAACCCATTCTATGAGTGATTTATACCATACCTACTCTATGTTTATTAATTGCCTTATTGATGAATTCGCATATTCATAATAATCTTCTGGTGATTTACTACTGTTTTGTTTCCAATCCATTGAAGCGCCATATATCATCCAACTTAACATGGTAGCTATTATTCTTAACCTTTTATGCTCTTCATTAGGATACTTCTTTAATAGGGCTTGCAAAATAATCTGTTCAAGCTCTTTTTTTAATATAGCTTCTAACTCCATATCCTGGCTTCTCTGGCATCGGTGGCTCATGTGATAGTTAGTAATGGATAAAAATACATTTTTCAGCATTTCTTCATTGAAATCTTTATGATGTGACAGTTCTTTGATGACATTTTTCATTAAATCTTCTTTAGTTAATTTTTGGAGCAAATCATATTTATCAAGAAAATGGCGATAAAAGGTTGAACGATTTATCATGGCTCCTGATGTAATATCACTAATTTTAATTTTGTTGAAATCCTTTTTTTCTAATAGCTCTGTAAAGGAATTAATAATGAATTGTCTTGTTCTCAGTGAACGAATGTCTGTATTTTCCTCAGCCATAAAGGGATCCCTCTATTCCTTATAAACATTTTAAGCCAATAGTTGTTTACGCAACAAAACCGTCTTTTTGTTGATTGAGTGGTGAACGAACTACATCTATAATTTAATTGTACATTAGGTATCACTTTAAGCAATAGAAATAATTAGAATAAATTGGATATTTATAAATTATAAGAAAATCGGAGGAATTAAAATGAATTTATTAGTAGTAAAAGCAAATAATCGTCCAGCAACAGTAGGTGTTTCTAGTAAAATGTATACGACCTTTATGGAAAAGATAAAAGAAGCAAAAAATGTAAATGTGACTGTCTATGATGTTTTTGAAGAAGATATGCCATATTTCGGGGAAGAATTTTTTAGTGCTTTAGGAAAGCTACAAAGTGGTGAGGAACTATCAAATGTAGAAGAACGACTTTTAGCTGCAAAACAAAAAGCAAAAGATATATTTGCTTCTGCGGACGTTGTAGTATTTATTTTTCCATTATGGAATTTGACGATTCCGGCAAGACTTCATACCCTTATCGACTATATTGATGAAGCAGGTTACACATTTAAATATGGTTCAGATGGACCTGTTTATCTTATGCCAGAGAAAAAGATTATTCTTATGAATGCGAGAGGAGGGGATTATTCTTCACCGGAGATGCAAACTATGGAACATGCCGTTAATTATATGCGTCATATATTTGCTGGAATGTTTGGTATGAAAGTTATTGACGAGGTTATTATTGAAGGACATAATGCTAGCCCCGATAAAGCTGAGGAAATTATCAGAAACGGACTAGATAGAGTTGTTGAAACGGCAGAAGAACTAACTATTTTGGATGGGATTGAAACACCAATTGGAGATTCATCTACAAGTGTTTTAGTTGAATAAAAGAATTTTCATTAACAGGTCTTTAGACCTACCGTCTCGATTGTACCTATTTAAAGATTGAATGAAGTCGTTTTCCAGTTAGGAATACGTCTTCTTTTTTTAGTGTATAAAGAGTGAAACCTACTTCTCTTCTCTTAAAAAGAAAGATAGAATGATAGTATTAAAGGTGAGGGGTGTTTTTATGATAATGGACGAAAATGAGTTTTGGAAAATCATAGATATGTTTGAATGGAAGCATGCAGGTGACGACGTAAAAGTATTAAAAAAAGCAATTAAATATCTATCCAAAAAGTCTAATGAAGAAATATTTGCGTTTGATGATATATTATCGAAGCTTTTATATGATTTGGATGGAAGAGTATATGCTCAAAATATAGGTGAAGATGCATATATAAACGACGAAACCTATTTTTCAGTTGATGAATTTTTATATTCGAGATGTGTTGTAGTAGCAAATGGAAAAGAATTTTATTATGAAGTTCTTGATAACCCAGATTCCATGCCAGAGGATATGGAGTTTGAATCACTACTCTATTTACCGAATGAAGCATTTGAGATGAAAAATGACGACGAATATCAATATTCACCTAAATTTGATTACGAAACATTTAGTAACGAAAGTAAGTGGAAGGACTAGTTTTGTTATTTTTGGAACATTGAAAGGCGAAGTAATAAAGTAACGAATGCCTGAGATAAAAAAAAACCATCATTTGATGGTTTTTTCTAATAAGGTTATTAGATGATTTCATTCGTTATTCTTTAACCTTTTATTTTTAATACTTCAAGTAAGATTTCAAAAGCATTTTCATTCACTATAAAAAAAGTTAAAATAACCCTTTTATAAAACCACCAATTATTCTTGGTATGAGGAGTAAGGATTCTACAAATATAGTAATGATAATTTTTAAAAAGGTGTCTTTTTTAGATGTTTTGCTCATAGAATCGACTTCTTTCTTTTAACTTAACATAATATTACAATTGGATTATGAAAGTGTCAATGCCAGTCTTGTGATTTCAATGCGGTTCCTTTAGTATATACCTTAATCATAAGCATTCAAGGAGATCGTAAAAGCATGAAGAAGAAGCCACTATTCGCTCTTATTTTATTGTTTTTCTTTATATTCGTATGGAATACATATGATACTTTAACGTATTCTTTTGAAGAGAGTTCATTTCCAGGTGCGCCAGGGGAACGTTATTCTACCGTCACATCACCTAAAAAAACATTTACAGCTTTTGCCTATACATATTCAGGTGGTGGAGCGGCAGGATTTGTTAACGTATCTGTGGAAATAAAAAACAAAACAACAGAGGAGACTCATACGATTTACTATGGAGATGAAATATTAGGTTTTAAAATGAGTTGGTTGAATGAAGAAACCATAGAGATTAGTGATTCATATCGCAAGGTCATTTTAAATGTAAAGGAAGATATTTTTGATTATATGGGTTCAGCATGTAGAAGTTTAAAAATGAAAAGTCAATATAGAAATTGCTATCACGATTAGTTAGGACGAGCTATAAATCGGTAAGCTTTATATTAGTTAAATGGTTGGTTTTTTCAGTATAATATCTAAATTTTCTGTAAGTGGTTTTGTAATATGTAATTAGATGATAGAATTTTTGAAGAATAAATAGTAGCTACATTTTGACACTTAGGAGGAAAAGATGAAATATTTCGTAGTCGATGCTTTTGCAGAGAAAGTCTTTGAAGGAAATCCAGCGGGAGTTTGTATTATAAATCATTGGATTTCAGAGGAGCTTATGCAGAAAATAGCATCTGAAAACAACCTATCAGAAACCGCTTTTGCAGTAAAAGAAGAGGAACAGTACAGCTTAAGGTGGTTTACACCTGGAGGTGAGGTTAATCTTTGTGGACATGCTACTTTGGCAACCGCATTTATCCTTTTTAATTATTATGACAATCATTTAAATGACATCAAATTTAGTACGATTAGTGGCGAGTTAATGGTAACTAAAAAAGGGGATACGTATGAACTGGATTTCCCTACTGTTTTATCTGAAGACATCACTGTAACGGACCAAATGGTTAAGGCGCTAGGAATCCTACCTAAAGAAGCCTATTTAAATCGCGATCTTGTTTTTTTACTAGATTCGGAAGAAGAAGTGCTGAACCTCAGCCCTGACTTCTCTCTATTAGAAAAACTACCAGAAGGATTAGGTGTATGTGTGACAGCAAAAGGTCGTGAATATGATTTTGTTTCAAGAGGGTTTTATCCTAAGTTAAAAGTCAATGAGGATCCAGTAACAGGTTCTTTGCATTGTAGCTTAATTCCGATCTGGGCAAAGAAATTAGGAAAGCAGGAACTATTAGCAAGACAATTATCTGAAAGAGGTGGAACTCTTTATTGTAGAGATGAAGGAACACGAGTGAAAATGGCAGGAAAAGCCGTGCTTTACTCTGAAGCTGAACTACATATTCAAGCTGAGCTTTAATTCATGTACTAATTCTACCTGTAATATGGTATTCATGATTGTCTATCTACTATGAATCTAAGGAGACTATAAATGACTAAAAGACTTCCTCTTTGGTTTTGGATTAGCTTTTTCGTGGTTACCATTTTAGAATTTTCATTCTTTACTTTTGGTCATCATCTTTTTTACACTACTGGAGATTTTGTTTTATGGATGTTTATCATCACAGTCTTTCTACATCCTCTTTTTATGATGATTGTTTTGTATCTATTATGGAAAAAAGGGATGAAGAATTTACCATTTATACACGCATTTGCGATTATGCTCATTCCAATTTGGATTAGTTGGATGGTTATATTTATAATCTAATCTTATGATAAAGCATGGGTAATTTTGTTTGGATTTAATTAAAGAAAAGCTTGAAGGAGCAAAAACATTCGATAGGAAAAGGCACCAATCAAAAGAAATCGAAGAAGCTGATAACCTCTCGATTTCTTTTTTTATCAAACACCTATTCACTGGTTGGTTTCAACATATTGCTCCAGCTTATTGGCAAATCTTTGAATCTTTCTATTGGTACTGCTTTTAAAAGTGTTTATAATCTGCTCAATTCTTTGTTTCTTTTCGTTACTTTCGTTTTGAAAGTTAATAGCTTTGAGATAATCATGAAATGTTTCAATAGTGGTTTCTGGGGCAAAATCTAATGTTGAGTTTAGTAAATAACTGATTTGAGATATTAGCCACTCCGTGTTATCGTTCTTATGGTAGAAATAATGAAGTGCCATCTCTACGTCTCCAATAGATTTCCCTTTGAAAATTCTCTCTGCTTCTTTGTAGCTGTAGTCTCTCGGTTTTTGTCCATAAAGGTAGAATAATTGATTGTAATCTTTTCTCTCTTCCTCACTACCTTCATCTTCTTCACTATATAAGTTCTGAAGCAGTTCTGAAAAATCTACTGCTAATTGGTCTACCACGTCGATGTCTTCATCAATTATGATGACAGGAGGGTTGTTTTTAACCGTCCGATAGTCAAGAGCAATAAATCGATGACCGTCTTGATGAATAATCACAATATTCTTTGGTAATTCCCATTCATTTACAAGATAATTGGTTTGTAGCAGCCCTTCGTCTTCGTTAGTAGAAATACCATAAATATGGTCTAAAATGAGATGAGGGTTTTCTTCATCCTCTTCTTCGTCTGTTTCTTCCTCCATTTCTTCCTCATCAACATAAGGGTATCTATTAGCTTGTAAGTAACCTCCATTTTGAATTTGTAGTAGTTCAATCAAAGAAGGGGGAAGCTTTACACCAAGCTGTGCTTCTGCAAACGCAATGACACGGTCTGTTAAAGGTTCTAATTCATATTCATCTAAAAGCTCATTTTTCCATATATCATGCATAAAATAACTCCCTTTCCATAAAAATTAACTGATGTAATAAATATACAATTAAAACTGCAAAATAGACAGTTACTATTTTACTTATAAAAGACCCTGAAAGTTATTTCTTTCAGGGTTTTTGGGCTCAACTTATCTTGAGGTTAAAGCCAATCAATAGGAGCATTAGCTAGCTGTTGCACGGATTCAAAAAATCTACTTGCATGATAACCATCACAAACGGCATGATGAACCTGTAAAGAGATTGGTAAAAGAATGGAACCATCTTTATGAACAAACTTTCCTGCTGTAATAATGGGGAGAAGATGATTTTTGTTAGACTCTATCATTAAGTTAAATGCGGTAAAAGAAGTCCATGGAATCATCGAAATTGATACGGTATTTTCTGGAATAGGCTTTTTCGGGAATAATAAGCCAGTTCCTGTAAATTCATCTACATCTGAAAGGTACATCTTATGGAAATTTTTAAAATCACCATTATCTATATCAGTTGTAATAGCAGAGAATGTCTCAGATTTTTGGTCAAATATAGTATATAAGGGAACTAGCTGATCCCAATAACCCAAATCTCCTTTATGATTAAAACTGGTTCTAAAAACAGTGTTGGAGTTTACTACTTTCGTAATGATAAAAATAAGCGCTGGATAAAATTTATAACCATTATGGTTTAGTGTTCGATACAAGGTGGAGATGTTAATCTCTGAAGTTATACTAAAGCTAGTTTGTTGATTTAAATAATGATTAAATATCTCTTTTCGATCCCAATTATGAATATCAATTTTATTAAAATTCATTTATATCGCCTCCTAAATTTGTGATAAGTCGAATATTTAGGAGGCAGTACGATCTGTCTTTTTCATAATGGTCATCCCTTCTTTTTAGAAGTTAGGATTATTATAGCAAAAAAATTTAAAGTTTCTGGACATTTTGAGCGAAACAGTGGGTAAATATACAAGAATATGTCTTGAAAAATTCTGAAACTAAACCAATACGGTTTATTCGTGTATATTAAGAACGTTAAAAAGCTAAGGTTATTCTATTAACCCTAGCTTTTTTGATGCAAAAATAGTGGTTTTTTTTAAAGCTATAAGTCCAAACGTTTTTGATGAATATTAATAATATATAGAAGTTAATAGTTCTATTAACAAATATTCTGAGAAGAGGTGAGGAAACATGAAGTTTAATAATCGAAATAATTGTGGGAAGAAAAGCATACCAATTATTCCCGGGCCTCCGGGACCACCAGGACCACCAGGAACTAGAGGTCCAACAGGCCCAACAGGTGGAACCGGCGGAGTTACTGGGGTAACTGGCGCGACAGGAGCCACAGGAGCGACGGGAGTAACCGGAACAACAGGAGCGACTGGTTCGACAGGAGTAACCGGAGTCACTGGAACGGCCGGAGCAACAGGGGTGACAGGAGCGACAGGGTTAACCGGAATAACAGGAGCCACCGGAGCGACAGGGTTAACCGGAATAACAGGAGCCACCGGGACAACGGGAGCCACTGGATTTACAGGCCCAACAGGCCCAACAGGAATTTCCGGAGCCACCGGAGTAACGGGAGCTACTGGATTTACCGGCCCGACAGGTCCAACCGGAGTAACGGGATTTACCGGAGCCACTGGTTCAACAGGAGAGACGGGAGCCACCGGAGTAACGGGATTTACCGGAGCTACTGGAGCTACAGGAGTCACTGGAGTAACGGGTGCGACAGGATTTACCGGAGCTACTGGGGCCACCGGAGTTGGATTTTCAAGCTATGCAAGTGTCTTTCGTGTAGATCCAGGAGCGGGAACAGATACAGTTCCTGGAAATGCAGCTGTAGTATTCACCAATGGATTTGAAGCAGGGGCAGGGATTAGCTTTACTGCACCGTCTGATACAATCACCATTAATGAAACAGGCTTATATCTCGTTATGTTCACTGTTCATAATCAAGGAAGTGCCGATTTTGATCTGGAGTTAAATGGAGTACCTGTTACACCGGAGCCTTTTACTGGTGATGGAGGAGGACCAACCTCTGGTGAAATTATTATAAATGTTACAACAGCTCCTAGTACTCTACAAATCGTTAATGCAAGTGCAACGCCTGTCCAACTTCATGATCAAACAAATACGACGTTAGTTATTACAAAAATAAGTTAAGAATCAGAAATCATTAGGTTACCTCCCTTTCAAAAAAAGTTTAAACCCTCTGTTTTGGAGGGTTATTTTTTTGGGAGGAATGTTGCTTAGTTTTATAATAGTTTTCCAATTTCGAAATAAACTTTTAGAAGAGGTAAGCTCTATCAATTTACTCTTAATTTTATTGAGCTACTTATGATACTAGCACAAACATTTTTTAAAGATTTCAATATACTATAGAGAATTCAATTTTACAGTATGGAAAGGAGTGAAAAAGCTATGAAATTCAAAAATCAAGATAATTGTAAAAAGAAAAATATACCTGTTATCCCTGGACCACCAGGCGCAACCGGTCCACAGGGACCACCGGGAACTCCTGGCCCAACAGGCCCAACAGGACCAGGAGTTGGAGCCACAGGACCAACAGGCCCAACTGGACCACCTGGCCCAACTGGGAGTGGGATTACAAGTTTTGCGAGTGTATTTAGAGTAGACCCTGGAACAGGAACAGACACTATTCCTGGTAATACAGCTATTGTATTTACAAATGGATTTGAGGTAGGGACTGCGTTTACTTTTACACCACCATCAGATACGATTATTATTAATGAGACTGGTTTTTATGAAATCAATTTTACTGTTCATAATCAAGGAAATGCCGATTTCGATTTAGAACTCAATGGTGTTCCTGTCACGCCACTGCCTTTTACAGGTGATGGTGGAGGTCCTACAACGGGAGAAATTATCATTAATGTCACGACCGTTCCTAGTACGCTTCAAATTGTCAATGCAAATGCAACACCTGCACAGCTTCATAATGATACCAATACGACATTAGTCATTACAAAGCTTGCATAATATAGATAATAAATCAGAAAAGCCCTCTATTTTAGATGGCTTTTCTACGTGTGTTATGAACTTTTTTGCTGTTGAATAGTCCTATCTTTAATCTCTTGTTCTTAATATATCTGTATTCGGAGGTTCATAGCCCATTTGCCGAATCATAGCCACGATTTGTACTTTATGATGGAATTCATGTGTAATGCTGTGCATGAGTAATTTGCTAACAGACATTGATATCGGTTCTTTTGTTTTTCTCCAAGGGATCGGCTTTTCAATCGTTATATCTAGATTATTCCCATACTGGGTGAATACTTCCGCTACAAAATAATCGACCTCATTAAAGCGTGCTTGAATCGTTTCTAATGTAAATTGAATACATTTTCCTTTTGGAGTGAGTGGTGTTACCGTTTTAGATAATATAAATGAACCTAGCCACGCATAATAACAATCCGATATATGGATGAATGTGTCTCGTACGCTTTGAAAGCCAAATCCGTTGCTTTGAGAAAATTATTCATCGTTCAGTTTCTGACAATAATTCAACAACGTTTCTCTCGTTTGTTGTACACGATGGTATTCTTTTTGAAACATGGAAAACGTCTCCTTCAATATCGCTATTCTATCATGTAATAATTTAAAGCTCAGAAAGCTTCTCTACTAAATCTTCCGTTGTACATTCAATAGCTTCTAGCAGTGAAATGAAAATCTCCACATGACTATCAGCAGCTTTTTCATTCTTATCAATTTCTTTTAGGTTTTCAACAGTTTCAGCTTTTTTGTTTTGCGTCCAATCGTAAGTATGTAATAGCCAATAACTGCTACTCAAAAATGAAAAGGACTTACAAGTTGGAACAGAACCGCAACAACTACTGAAAGAATGATGACTATCGCTATTTGCTTTGGGTTTTTGTAAAAGATTACACATAAAATAAGAAACATAATAAATTCTTCTATATATTTAAGATACACATAGAATAATCCCAAGCCTAAAGATAGATTCAGGATTAATCCTAAAGGAAGTGCTGATAATAGTATTGATAATCGGTGATGATGCTTAGCACTCCAAACAAGCATCGCTAAAAAAGGAGATGCTAGTGCAATGCTTCCCCAAAGGAAAAAGTAATTTAAAGGGAAAAAGCCAAATAAGAAAGCTGAATATGTATAATAGCTGACAAGCATTCCTAAAAAAAATAAAAAAGTATTGATTGCGGAAAAAATGATGCTTTTACTATAAGCTGCAATTATGACGGCTAATAAAACCCATATTCCTAATCGTGTAAATAAATCTCCTAGATAGCTAAGTGGATAGGACCACCAGCTGCCGTCAATAGAAGCAGTATCCAAATATTTTGAGAAAATGCCTAAAATGAAACCAAATACGAAGTTAAACGATAGATAGGTTAAGGTTCCTTTTTTCATGATGATTCTCCTTAATAAAGATTGTACTTTGATGGTTTTGGTTTAATAATAGAAATAGGAAGATTTGTACATTACAGCTCAAACTTTATTTTAAAAAAAGCTTGCTTCATCCTAACTATTTTTTGCTAAAGGGAGTGATTACACTGAAAGTAACTTTAGAACTTGTCATGAATACAGTCGTTGTTGGTTTGTTTACTACCTTAATCATTGGTGATTTTTTTCCTACTCTAAATATTCATTCCACTCTGATCATCTGGGCAATTATATTCTCTATCATTCTAAGTATAATGGTGACCAAATTCAGTCGCAAAAAAAATAATGTAGAAAAGAAAAAAGGTTCTACAGTTATATACTCGTCTCTTTATCTGTTTATTTTACTCTTGATATTAACAGGGTTAGGAGGCCAATCTACAGTAGGAATAGGATTAGAGAATCCTATTATATGGTTTTTAATTATTCTCCCTATCATGACGGCTATTTATAAGATTATCTACAAAAGGATAGCCCTAGACAAACAAAAAGTATAGTCAGTAGCGTGAACAATCACGATTTATACCAATTAGGGATGATTTCATCAAAGTAATCATGATCCTCTAAAAAAGTTGTGATTTTTTCCATCATATCGTCTATTTCGTTAGGAACATTTTTTATACACCAAACAATACTAGAAAAAACAGACATCGCTAAATAAAGAGAGTAAAGCTTCCAGAAATGTTCTTCTGGTTTTTGATGTTTGAAATAGCCTTCAATTTGCCCGATGGAAAAAGGGATACTAAGTGATCGGCTAAAAAGTCCAATCTTTAAAAAGTCATGATATGGATCGCCCCAATCAAATCTACCGAAGTCAAGAATTCCAGCAAATTTCTTATTTTTAAGAACGATATTGGATAAATGATAATCATCATGCTGTAAAACAGTCGGTCGATCCTTCATTAAATGAATGTGTTCCTCAATAAACTGAATAAGTTTCTTCTCGTGTTTTACTTTCATTCCACAAGTTAGATAAGCTTCGAGGTAAGCTTGATGCTTTTGTGATTTTCTTGAAAACCAAGAAGTAGAGTGAGAACTAGGGTTCAAATATTGATGTACTTTTAATAACTCCTTTCCAGCTTCTTGACCAATCTGGTATTGTTCCTCTTCTGAACAAACGCGAATAGAGTTCTCCCCATCATCTCCTTCAAGATAAGTAACAATCATATACCCTATGCCATTGCTTTCGCCGATTTCTAGTGGGCGTGGGCAAGAAACATCGAGTTGTTCCATTCCTTTGAGAACAGAAAATTCTTCTCTTTTTTTTGCTAACTCTTCTTTTTGGAAAGTTCTGAGAATGAAGCGCTGCTCCTTATTAGCATAGTTTAGAAGGTATTTTTGATCATTGGAATAACCTTTTTTGATTTCTAATATACTTTCACAGTTTCTAATTAATGCAATCTCTTTTTTTAATACAGTAATCATCATAAACCTCCTAATTAAGCCTTAAAATTATAGTATCAGAGAATGAGAGGACCAGCTTATTTTTTTAAAAAAAACCGAAAGCATAATCGTTGTTTGGCATAAATATAAATTTTCGATTGTCACAGAATCGATAGTATGCTATTATCAGATCGTAATTATTACAATTAAAAAAGAGGAGAGAATGTATTATGTTAAAAATAGAAAGAAGCTTTTGGTTCATACTTCTAATCAGCTTGTTACTTGTAGGGTGTCAAGCAGCTGAAACAGAGGGAGAAATGGAAGAGACACCAGGGACTGAAGAGGAGCACGACCATGATGATTCAGAGGGAGAAGAGGAGCATGTACATACAAACGATGAAGATATTCCTGAGGAAGTTGAAATAGAGGGAGTGGCACATCACTATCATACAGGTGATCAAATTGAGTTAACGGCTCAAGCACAAAATCATAGTGAGTTTGATGATTGGCATTGGTATGTGCGAGATTCCTCAGAAGAAGAGTGGGAAATGGATTCAAGTCAAACTGGGGCTAATTTTGCGGGTGAAGCTACAATAGATGGGCAAGAGATTAAAGCAGTACTATATGATGATCAACATGAGCCAGTTGTTCAATCAGCACCTGTTGTAATTGAGATTGACGACCATGGTCATGACCATAGCCATGCTCATGATGAGGAAACACAGCAAATTTATGATGGATATTTTGAAGACAGTCAAATAGAGGACAGAGAATTATCTGATTGGGAAGGAGACTGGCAATCAGTCTATCCGTATCTTTTAGATGGCTCTTTGGATGAAGTATTTACTCACAAGGAAGAAGACGGTGGCGATAAGACAGCGGATGAATATAAAGAATATTATAGAAATGGTTATGAAACAGAAGTGGAGCAAATTATTATTGAAGGCCAGAATGTAACCTTTGTAGAAAATGGTGAGAGCAACACAGCTGAATATGTATATGACGGCTACGAAATTTTAACCTATGAAAGAGGAAATCGCGGAGTAAGGTTCATCTTTAAATTAGATGAGGAAAACGATCAATTGCCTACTTATATACAATTTAGTGATCATATTATTTTCCCTACTAAATCTCATCATTTCCACTTATACTGGGGAGATGACCGAGAAGCTTTATTAGAGGAAGTTACACATTGGCCAACGTATTATCCTTCTGATTTAAGTGCTGATGATATTGCTCACGAAATGATTGCACATTAAGATGTAGTTATAATCGAAAATATTATTGCAATTTTAAGCTAGGGCAGAAAATCTGAAGGATTTGGAGAGTTTTCAGTTTCATACGATGAAAGGGGGTCTATCATTTAAGAGTATGGTCTTGAATGACAGACCTCCTATTTACTGATAAAATGTAATCAAAGATATGGAAAGGGAAGGTCTCTAATGACAGAAAATCAAAATAGGTTAAGTGATATGTTACAAGTGATGTCACGTAATGGTTGGAGAGTGACGGAACAAAGGAAAACTCTTGCTAAAATCTTCACTGAGCACGACGGGTATTTATCACCTAAAGAAGTGTATGATAAAATGTCGACCCATTATCCGAGTGTAAGCTTAGATACCATTTATCGAAATCTAAGGATGCTAAGTGAAATGGGAGTTCTTGAACATTTTTACTTTATGGAGGATGGACTGAAATTCCGTGAAAGCTGTACCGATCACCACCACCATCATTTAATTTGCCTAAATTGTGAAAAGACTCTTCACTTTGAATTTTGTCCTATGCAAAAAGGGATTGAGCTGCCTGGTCAATATAAAATCATGAGTCATCGATTTGAGGTTTATGGCATTTGTGAAGAGTGTCAAAATTGAAAATCAGCGAAATTAAATAAGGCTTAAAATGAGCTTAGTATAACGAAAAGTGAAATCCGTACATGGGTTTCACTTTTTTAATTGAGAGATTAATGAGAGGAGGTAAATCGAGCTTTAGCAGCTTGGAAAAAACCGTTCAACTTGGTCAAAAGGGAAAGAACTTATCAACTGCAGTAGGATTAAAAGCGCTGGGAGTTTCAACGGGGGAAGCCTCCTATTCACCCGAAAACGGCGATGAACCAGGAAAGAGGTCAAAAGGGAGCCTCCTATTCACCCTAAAACAGCGATGAACCAGGAAAGTGGTCAAAAGGGAGCCATCTATTCACCCGAAAAAGCGCCGGAACCAGGAAAGTGGTCGAAAGGAAGCCGTCTATTCACCCGAAAACAGCGCTGAACACGAAAAATGGTCAAAAGAGAGCTTCACCCTTGCTTCATCTTTCGCCAGTCGACCTCCAAACTTCCAATCAAAAAAAGAATCGAGAAAGCTGGAACATTTTCTCGATTCTTTCTCTTTTGTGTGGCTTTAATCACAATTAATCATTCTTAACGACTTCTAGAGTAAGTCTGGATTTCTTGTTTATTCGGCTTTAGAGGTTTTTACACCTTTAAAGCTTATATTGTATTTATTGAGTATCTTTTTAGCCAGTATGCTACCAAAAAGAAATAAACCTCCTACGACTACGATTACTCCTCCAGGGGCTAAATTTAAATGATAGCCGAGGAATAGTCCAATTAATACAGAGAGTTCTCCAAAAATAATAGAATAAATAAACATCTGCTTAAAGCTCTTTGACCATTGAATGGCTGCCGAGACAGGTAATGTCATAAGAGCTGAAATGAGGAGAATACCTACAATTCTAATTGCCGCTGCAATAACAAGGGCTACAATAATAGTGAAAATCAAATCTAACCAATTTTTTGAAATACCAGATGTTTGGGCTTGTTCACTATCAAATGCTAAGAAAAACCATTCTTTATAAAAAAGAATGAGAGAAATTACGGTGAATATAGACACAACCATAATGACTAATAAGTCATTTTGACCAACTGCTGCAATACTACCAAATAAATAAGCGAACAAATCGGTATTGAAGCCATTAGCCATAGAAATAAAAATGACCCCAACTCCTATACCTAAAGAAAGAATAATAGGAATCGATAATTCCTTAAAATGCTCATATACTTTTCTGAGTTTATCAATAAAAATAGCACCTAGTATAGCAAAGACGACTCCCATGTATATAGGATCGAATGGGGCGAGCGAAACAAAAAAGGAAGCTAATAATAAATGAAACGCGATACCAGTAAGAGTAATGTGCGATAGGGCATCTGCGATAAGTGACATTCTCTTCACGACTAAAAATACACCAATCATGGGAGCTATAATTCCTACGAGTATGCCTGAAAATAGGGCATTGCGTAAAAAATCAAACTGGAAAAAAACCTCAATCATTTTCTCACCTACTTAATAGTTATCATTACGATTTAAATCGATAGTTAGTATAGCTCATAAAGATAACTGTGTAAATAAAAAAATTTTGGGTTGACAATCTAAAAAAGAATCGTTTATCATAAAACGTAATTATTACGATTTAAAAATGAAAGAAATAAGCTACATATTATTGAATATTTTTTAAGGGAGAGAATTATGAAGCGTTTATTTTATCTTTTGATTACTTTAACGATCATTATAGCAGGATGTCAAAATCCTTCAGATGCGGAGTCGAATGATGCAACTGAGGAGAACGAAGTATTAACTATTTATACTTCAATTTATGCATTAGCCGATTTCACCAATAAAATAGGAGGCGAATTTGTTAACGCAGAGAGTATCTATCCACCAAATGCAGATGCTCATTCTTATGAATTGAGTTCCAATGATATGGTAAAGGTTGCACAAGCGGATGCTTTTATTTATTCAGGAGTAGGGATGGAGCCTTTTGCTGATCAAATAGAAAGTGCTCTTGCGAATGAAGATGTCCATATTCTTGGTGCAGGTGCTGACTTATCGCTTAGAGGTGAATCTACTCATGAGCATGGTGACCATGAAGACGGAGACCATGAGCACGGAGAGAATGACCATGGAGCAAATGTTATTACAATAGAAGGAGTTGCTCATCATTACCATACAGGAGATGAAGTAAACTTAACGGCAAGTATAGAGGAAGATGAGGGATATGATCATTGGCACTGGTACACTCGCGAATCAGGAGAAGAAGAGTGGGAGGTTGTACCTGAAATAGGCGGTTCCGAATATACTGCTATTGCTGAAAGCAATGGTTTAGAGGTAAAGGTTGCATTATTTAATAATGAGCATGATATCCATGCTGAATCTGAATCGGTAGAAATCGTTATTGAGGACCACGAGCACGGAGACCATGAACACGGAGGCCACGAGCACGGAGACCATGAGCATGGAGACCACGAGCACGGAGACCATGAGCACGGAGACCATGAGCATGGAGACCACGAGCACGGAGACGATGAGCACGGAGACCATGAGCATGGAGACCATGAGCATGGAGAAAAAACCATTTCAATAGAAGGAGTTGCTCATCATTACCATACAGGAGATGAAGTAAACTTAACGGCAAGTATTGAGGAAGATGAAGGGTATGATCATTGGCACTGGTACACTCGTGAGCCAGGAGAAGAAGAGTGGGAGGTTGTACCTGAATTAGCAGGAGCAGAATATACAGCAATTGCCGAAATGAACGGCTTAGAAGTAAAAGCAGCCTTATTTGATGACGAGCATGGGATTTATGCAGAGTCTGAAGCTGTAGAAATCGTGATTGATGATCACCACGGTGACAATGGAATCGGAGACCCACATGTATTCTTAGATCCGATTATTAGTATTGATTTAGCAAATAAAATTAAAGAAATGCTTGTAGAGTTACTTCCTGAACAGGAAACCTATTTTGAAGAGAATTTTGTTGAATTGACCAAGCAATTAGAAGAGATAGATCAACAATTAGCAGAAACGATTTCTAATGCTGACCATAATCAAATTATTGTTTCGCATGCTGCATATGGCTATTGGGAGCAACGCTACGGGTTAGAGCAATTGAGTATTTTAGGGTTATCCTCTACTCAAGAGCCTTCACAAGCTCAGCTAGTTGAGTTAGTAAATGTTGCAAACGAGAATGACCTTAAATATGTGACCTTTGAAAATAATGTGAGCTCAACGATTGCAGAGGTGATTCAATCTGAGATTGGTGCGGAAAGTCTTATTTTACGAAATATGGAGAGTATTTCCCAAGAAGATCTTGATAACGGCGAAGATTATATAAGTATGATGAAAAAAAATATAGAAACGTTAGAAACAGCACTTAACTATTAAAAAATTTAATCTCTTATAAGGAAAAGGTGTGAGTGAAATGGCTAAAAAATCAAAAGTGGTAAAAGAAAAGAAACGACAAGAGATGGTCCAAAAGTACGCAGAAATTCGTAGAGAGCTAAAAGAAAAGGGTGACTATATCGGCCTTAGTAAACTTCCAAGAGATTCATCTCCTTCTCGTTTGAAAAACAGATGTGAAGTAACGGGGAGGCCAAGAGGTTATTTAAGAAAGTTTAAAATGTCTAGGATTGCCTTTAGGGAATTAGCTCATAAAGGTCAAATTCCAGGTGTGAAAAAATCAAGCTGGTAAAAGAAACGACTAAGATAAAATAGGAGTTTTATAAATGAAGAACGGTACAGCCAATTTAGATTTTTTTCATAGAAGAGCAATTAGTCGGTTGAAGAAAGAAGAAAGAGATATTTACCTATTTATTATTCAAAGAGAATTCAAATTGGAAAGTATAGCCGAGAGTCCACAAGAGTATCTTCAGCTTTTAAGGGAGGATTCACCTATCCTTAAAGCCGCTCACTATTTTGGTATGGATGCAAGCAGGGTGAAAGAAATATTAGATAAGGCAGAAGCAACCATTGAGAATTATATTAAGGTTAGGAGTAGTAACAAGCAGCTTTATTCGTTAGTCAATTACAACAGACCCAAACAAAATCAATATTTTTTGTATTATGAATGAGTAGTGAATAGCTTTTCATTGATAAAAGGAAGGAGAGTGCGGGCTATCCATTTACCAAGTCAATCTAAGAGACATGAGCACTTCGGTTCAACTGGTCCAATTAAGGGAGAAAAGCCGTTGAAGAAAAGTGAAATGACCGATCTTCAAAGCATGGAGAAAGATTATTTCTTCCATATAAATCAAGTTGGGGTAGAGAAGCTACATTACCCTATGCTGATCCATTCAAGTATAGAGCCTAAAGTTCAACAGACTTTTGGTAACTTTAAGATTAGCACCTCTCTTCCTTCTCATCAGAAGGGTATAAATATGAGTAGAATACCAGAAACCCTTCATCAATATTATAGTGAAGGAGCCATACTTAATCAGAAGCTTCTACGTCGATTTTCCAAGCAATTAGCTCAAAAAATGGAGCAATCGGAAGTTTATATGAAAGTATCGTATCCTTGGTTTTTTACTAGAAGTAGCCCTGTATCAAATTTTGAAGGGCTAGTGGAGGCGAAGATTTGGTTAGAGACTAAATTTGCACAAGATACATGGCACGAAAAAGTGGGATTGCAGGCTATGATCACAACTCTATGTCCGTGCTCTAAGGAAATAAGCGAATATAGTGCCCACAATCAAAGAGGAATAGTTAATGTCGAAGTGGAAAGTGCAGAAGGTGAGCTTTGCTCTGAGCATTTTAAAGAAGAGCTTCTTGAAGTGATTGAATCGAATGCGAGTGCTCGCATTCATTCTATTTTAAAGAGACCAGATGAAAAAAAAGTAACAGAAACAGCCTTTGAAAATCCGAGATTCGTAGAAGATTTAATTAGACTTATTGCAGCTAGTTTAGTGGAACTAGAATGGGTTAGTAAATTTACTATAACTTGTAATAATGAAGAATCTATTCATCAGCATGATGCGTATGCTTCATTAACTTATAAAAAAGACCATTTTAATTAAAGGAGCGAAATCATGAAGAAAATCCCTGTAACAGTTTTAAGTGGATACTTAGGCTCTGGTAAGACAACCTTATTAAACTATGTTCTAAAAAACAGGCAAAATTTAAAAGTAGCTGTTATTGTCAATGATATGAGTGAAGTGAATATTGACAGTGAACTCATTCAAACACAAGGTGGCTTCTCAAGGACGGAAGAGAAGCTAGTAGAAATGTCAAATGGCTGCATTTGTTGCACTCTCCGTGAGGATTTATTAATCGAGGTAAAGAAGCTAGCCTTACAAGGAGATATTGATTATATCATTATTGAATCTTCCGGTATAAGTGAGCCTATTCCTGTTGCGCAAACTTTTTCATATATTGATGAAGAAATGGGAATAGATTTAACCGAGTTTTGTCAATTAGACACAATGGTTACAGTGGTTGATGCTTATCGTTTTTGGCATGATTTCGAATCAGGAGATACATTATTAGAAAGAAAAGAAGCTATAAATGAAGAGGATGATCGTAATATAGCGGATCTGTTAATAGACCAAATTGAATTCTGTAATGTATTAATTTTAAATAAGTGTGATTTAGTTCAATCGGAAAATATTGATTCATTGGAAAATGTAATTCGTACTCTTCAACCAGAAGCAAATATAATAAGAACGACAAATAGTGAAATAGAATTTGAGGAGATTTTTAATACAAGTTTATTTGATTTCGACCGTGCTAGCGAATCCGCAGGGTGGTTGAAAGAATTGAATATCGGTCCATCAGAGCACACGCCAGAGACTGAAGAGTACGGTATCTCGTCTTTTGTTTATAAGAGTAAAAGACCTTTTCATTCAGAAAGATTTAATCAGTGGTGTGGAGCAATGCCTATGCAAATTGTTCGGGCAAAAGGAGTTGCTTGGTGTGCAACCCGAAATGATATTTCTATTTTATTGTCACAAGCAGGGCCTTCAGTAAAGCTTGAACCTTTATCTTATTGGGTCGCTTCTTTACCTGAACATAACCAAAAAATAATTAAGCAAGAAAACCCTCAATTATTATTAAATTGGGATGAAACGTATGGTGATAGACATACAAAGCTCGTATTTATTGGAATGGATTTAGATGTTCATATCATTACAAAAGAATTAGATGAATGTATATTAACTGAGGATGAATTTAATGAGGATTGGTCAAAATTACCCGATCCTTTTCATTGGCAAATACAAATGCAATCGAATTAAAGAAATGAAATTCATGTGTAACTTGTGAGGGAATGTCTTATTTATATGCTCGATTTTTAGCTGCTTTGTGCAGCTTTTTTTTTAGCCAATAAATATTCAACCAAATCCAAGGTATCGCCATAATAAAAGTGACCATGATAAATAAATATAACGATTGGATAAGGATGGAACAAATAAACACACAAAATAAATAGAAAAGCTTTGAAAGCATGATGCCCCAATGAATGTTTTTCATATTCAGCCCCCTTAGCCATCCGTTACTTGTAAAATATGTATTCAAAGCAGCGATAAAATAGAAGGTTATAGGGGAAGAATTCGTTTAAGATTTTAACGGTATTATTAAAAGAGAGGCTGAGACCAAACCTGGTTTAAAACACCACATTAGAGAAACTTGAAATAACATGTAAGGGAGCAAACATCAATAACAAAACATGAACCCTCCTTTTTTGCAAAAAAGGAGGTTTTTTGAAGTGACTAGCTAACAAATGTGGACTTTTCATTCATGCTAGGCTGTACCAGCCGCTTTAGCTTACTTCCATTCGGCTACTTGTTCGACAGGCATACGGTAGGATTGATATCCAGATTCAGCAGCTTTACCAATAGAGAGAAGCATAACAGGCACATATCGTTCTTTGTCTAAATCAAAGGCTTCAGCGATTTTGTCTTTTTCGTAACCTCCAATTGGGTTTGTGTCATAACCGAAGGCTTTAGCAGCTAGCATTAACTGCATGGATACTAAACCACTATCTATTAGGATACTTTCTCTATTGCTTTGGTCACTCATACCTGATAATAAATTTTTGATGGCTGGCACTTGGTTATCTCTTACTTCTGAAGGCATTAACCCAAGTTCTACCGCTTTTCCGTAAATATCTTCTAGATAATCAAGGTTGTTCATATCAGCAAATACCGCGATAACCGCAGAAGAAGTAGCAACCTGTTGTTGATTAAAACGAGCTAGTGGAGCTAATTTAGCTTTCCCTTCATCGCTTTCAATAATGACAAATCTCCACGGCTGTAAATTGACTGAGGAAGGTGCTTTAACGGCAGCTTCAAGAATTTGAGTTAATTCCTCTTTCGAAATTTTTGTTTCTTGGTCGTAAGCACGAATCGACCTTCTATTATTTACAACCTCTAAAAAAGCTTCTTTATGTTGAGTATTTAGCGTATTCATCTTTTTTTACCCCTATCCTTTGAATTTAATGATTTTGTGATACATTTTCTTCTATTTTGTTTAACATAGAAAGAAATTCTTTAAGCTCTTTATCTGAGAAATGTAAAAACATCTCATCTATAAATTTTTTCTTCTCTTTATAGGATTGCTGAATTTCAAGCTTTGAAACGTCATCTAGTTTAACCCATGTTGATCTTTGATCATTCGGCTTTTTATATCGAGTAATCATTCCAGAAGTTTCTAATTGCTTTAAATGTCTCGTAATGGCAGCGGGGTCAATATTAACTTTTTTCTGTAAAACAGATTGTAAAATTTCATCATGCTCAAGTAGAACATGGAGAATTTCAACTCTAGATGGACTAGCCCCCAAACAGCTCTCAAAACTTGAACATAAATCTTTGTTAACCGTTTGAAGCTTCATAAAAATGTTTAACTTTATAAGACAATCACTCATTGAGCTTTCTCTCTCCTTTCTATGTTAAATATTAATTGATGTATCAATTATTGATATGTCAATAATATAACCGAAATCTAAAAGTGTCAAGTATGAAGTTTGGTTGTTTAATGGACCAATAAAAAAACAGGAACTTAGCGATTGTATAAGCTAAATTCCTGTATGATTAAGGTGAAACTACTCTTAAGCCAACTACGGCAATGACAACAAAACTAATAAATAATAGCCTTAATTTATCATGAGATTCATTATAGTAAAGCATCCCTACAATAGTACTTCCTACTGTTCCAATTCCTGTCCATACTGCATAGGCAACACCAAGCGGAATAGACTCCATCGCGAATCCTAACATCAGAAAGCTGATTGTAAAACCAATGATCAGAATGACTAACCCTCTCTGCTTTTGACCCTTCGTCATGATTTGAATACCGGTTACTCCAATTACTTCAAAAATTCCTGCGAAAATTAAAAAGAACCAACTCATTCTTAATGACCCCTTTCTATCTTTTTATCACCTGTTACGAGCTTCAAGCCGAGTACACCAACTAGTAATAAAAAAATGAAAAAGAGCATCGCCATATTAAAGGGAGCTTGAAAAATCAAAATATCTACAAATATCGTCCCAACGGTACCTAAAGCCACAAATATTGCGTATACTGTACTTGTCGGTAAAACAGTAGCTGCGCGAATGAGTAAAGTAAAGCTAACAATGATTCCAACGACGGTTAAGCTCCACTCTAAAGGGGTGCTGGCATACTTTAATCCAGTTGCCCAACCTACTTCAAAGATTCCAGCAATGATGACTAATATCCACAATTTTGTCTACACTCCTTTATTTTGTGTTATACTAACTACCGGTAGTTAG
The DNA here is from genome assembly GCF_001590785.1 of Alkalihalobacillus trypoxylicola. Lineage (GTDB taxonomy): Bacteria > Bacillota > Bacilli > Bacillales > Bacillaceae_D > Alkalihalobacillus > Alkalihalobacillus trypoxylicola. The sequence continues at coordinate 34,298 of NZ_LTAO01000007.1, read as the reverse complement.
TATAACACCGAATGACTGAAGGTGCAATTTATTTTTATGAAAAGGATGATTACCTTGAACACAAAAGAAAAAATAATAGAAGTGTCGATCCTTTCATTTTCTCAAAAGAGTTTTGAAGGAACGACTTTATCGGAAATTGCCCAAATGGTAGGAATTCAGAAGCCGTCTATGTACAACCACTTTAAGAGTAAAAACGAGTTATATTTAGTTGTTGCTGAGAGAATTATGAGTCTGTTGGTTGAGAAAATGATGGTTACCTCTAATCAATATGAAGCAGAAGACATACATACACGACTTTATTTAGTATTAAAGCATAGCTGTGATTTTATTCTTAATAAGCAAGAAGGAATACTTTACAAGAGAATTATGCTTTTTCCACCTATTGATTTGAAAAAAGAAGTGAAGGATATTGTTGAAAGAGGAGACCAAGAAATTGCTTCTATTATTAGTCAGCTATACATACATGGAATGAATGAAAATCGTTTTAGAGATATTTCAGAAAGAACATTTAGTTCTGCCTATTTTTGTTTACTAGATGGCTTGTTTACTGAAAGCTTTATTTATGATGATCAAGATTTCCATCAGCGTTTTGAAGAGGCTTGGTCTGTATTTTGGCATGGAATTAAGAAGAGTTAAAGAGTTATAGGAATAATTGGCCAATAATAATAGTAGGAATTAAATCGTTTATGAAGAATTAAATGATATAGAATAGGAGGCTTTTTATGACCACTCAATCCATTGATTTATTCTCAAATGAATTTCATCAAAATCCATATCATTACTATCAAACTATCCGTCCTCACCATTCTTTTGCAAAAGTGAATTTTGTTAGCGGCGGACAAAGCTCGTGGATGGCTTTTACCTATGAGACAGCAGAAGCGGTTTTAAAAGATGACCGATTTATTAAAGACATGCGTACGGTTTTTCCTAATGATATAACGAATGAGAATTTACCTCCTATTGCTCAGAGTATGCTGTTTGCTGATCCGCCTAATCATCGTCGCTTACGAAGCTTAGTTCAAAGTGGATTTACACCAAAGAAAATAGAAAGTTTTCGGGAGCGTATTAAAGAGATAGCCGAGGAACAGGCTGAATTAATGAGCAAAAAGGATACGATTGAGTTTATTGAAGATTATGCTTTTCCAATACCGATACGAGTTATTTGTGAATTAATTGGTGTGCCAGTAGAGGATCAAGAGAAATTCCAGCGTTGGTCACATGCTATAGTAGATATCGGTGATGCAGAGCAATATGAGCAGATAATGTCTGAATTTATTCAATATCTTGATCAGCTTATTCAGCAGAAAAAAGAGTTTCCGAAAAATGATTTACTTTCTGACTTGATTAAAGCAGAGGAGCAAGGTGATAGATTGACAACGAAAGAGCTACACGGAATTATTATGCTTATGATTGTCGCAGGACATGAGACGACGGTAAATCTCATCTCTAATGGTCTTCTTGCCTTATTAACTCACCCTAGTCAGTTAGAGCTATTAAAGAAGGAGCCTTCTTTATACAAGCAAGCCGTTGAGGAAATTCTTCGTTATAATGGTCCCGTTGAATTTAGTACAGATCGCTGGGCAAATGAAGATTTTCTATTTGAAGGCCAGCAAGTAAAGAAAGGAGATCATGTTATTGTATCTCTTGCATCAGCTGGTCATGATCCGAATGTTTTTGCGAATGCTGATGAATTCCAAATAAAAAGAGAGCAAAGTCCGCATCTTGCATTTGGTAAAGGTATTCATTACTGCTTAGGAGCACCCCTGGCCCGTTTGGAGGGAGAGGTTGCACTACAAACTTTGTTCGAGAAGTTCCCCGATGTCCGATTAGCCACTGATTTAAAATACCTTCAATGGAGAGAAAGCTTTATAATAAGAGGTTTAAAATCTTTTCCTGTGTGGTTAAAATAGTTTGTATTAATCGGTGACAAGGCATTTGGATGGTTCTCTGATTAGATGGGGACCGTAGGCTTCGGTGTTTAAATTATAAAAAAGATCATTCTTGATATGTTTTTTTGACTCGATCAGAGAAAGCCTATCATTGAACAGAGTGATTACGGTGATACTATAAAATGTTATATCAGCTTTAAAATAGAGGAGGTATAATTCCACCTCTATTTTTTTTATTAAAAAAGCCGTATGATGATGTAAAGAATGGAAGGATATAAAGTTTAAGCAGGTGAAATATGCTAACAAAAAGACAATTAGATGTACTTCAATATCTGATGGAGCAGAATGATTATGTGAAGGTCGAAGATTTAAAGAGTAAATATAATGTCTCCAATCGAACCGTTCGTCACGACCTTCTCCTATTAGAGGATTGGCTACTCAAATATCAGATTAGACTAGAACGCAACAGAAAGAAAGGCGTAAAGCTTCCATTAACAGAGAAACAAATGAAGCTACTTTTACAGGAGACTCAAAATAAGCCATTATTTTTTCATAATAAAGAAAGAAATAAAATGATTATAAAAGCTCTGATTGAAGAATCATTTGTAAGCTCGGATGTTATACAAGAAGAGCTACAGGTTAGTAAAAGTACCTTTTTACAGGATTTAAAACAGGTAAAAAAATGGTTAAATGAAAAAGGATTAAATTTTGTTAGAAACAAAGGTGATATTCAACTGATTGGAAATGAACGAATGGTGAGGGCTGCTTATATAGACTTATTAAGAGAGCAATTTAATGATCAACATATCTTTCAGCTTTTTATAAGGGGTGAAGGAAGTGAAGTGCTTGTATCCCCGTGGAAAGAATGGTTTCCATTAGAGGATATCTATGAAATCAGTCAATTATTACATCATTTAGAAGAAAAACTTTCTCTTCAATTTTCTGATTCTAGTTTCTCGGCCTTAAGTCTTCATTTATTAATGGCCGTACAAAGATTAAAAGAAGGTCATCTTATCCAGATGGATCAAGAGCTTCTAAATGAACTGAAAAATAAAACGGAATTTTCCAAAGTTAAGGCTCTTATTCTTGAACCGTTACAATTATTATTTCATGTAAAAACACCAGAGGAAGAAATCGCCTATATTACACAGCATGTATTAGGGGCTCAAAGAGAAAAAGAGTCCGATGACGAAGAAGACGATTTTTATAGAGATTTAGCTTTAGAAATAATGAAGAATGTTGAACAAAGATATAATCAGAAGCTAATGAATCAAGATAAAATAATGGATGGATTATCGATACATTTGAAGCCCGCCTTTTATCGAGCTAAGTACAATTTGCAAACGAAAAATCCTCTGAAAGATCAAATTGAAAAAATACATGGGGCATTAATTCAAATGATAGATGAGGAAACAAACCGCGTATTAGAGCCTTTTCATATTCGTTTTGATAGGGATGAAATTTGCTATATCGCTCTGCATATTATTAGTGGGATGACACAGCCTGTCCTGCCTCTCAAGTATAAAATAGGGATTGTACGTAGCTCAGGCTTAGGTACATCGACTTTATTGGAGCAAAGGATGGCTACCTTATATCCACAAATCATTAGTATTAAAAAATATTCATATAAAGAGATTATGAATGCGACCTCCTTTATGGAGGATTTGATTTTAACAACCATTGATTTACCAATCCAGAATCAAATTCCTGTTATTAAGGTTTCACCGTTATTAACGAAAGAGGATATCTTAAAGCTGACTCCATATATTGGAGAGCCTCATCAAGCGATGCACGAGGAAGGCATGCTTATGCAAGTTATGAATAATATCATGTCAATCATTGAAAATCATGCGATAATAAACGATGAAAAAGGTTTAACTCGAGATTTACTTCATTTTTTTCAAGGAAATCAATCCACTAATCAGGATAAAGAGCTTTCTCAATTATTATCGTCTAAAAATATAGCTTTACAAAAAGAATTAAGAAGTTGGCAAGAGTGCATCCAATACGGCAACCAGCTATTGATTCAATCAAATTGTACAAGCATTGATTATGGTCATTATTTAGTGAAATTGGCCGAGCAGCCACAAAATCATTTTGTGATAGCAGAAGGAGTAGCCTTTCCACATGCTACCTCTGATGCCGTCATACAAACAGGCTTAAGTTTAGTCACTTTGAAAAAGCCACTTGTATTTGGTGCAAGTAAAAAAAAGGTTTGGCTCATAGCAACCTTAGCTGCTACCGATCGAACTCAGCATATTAAGGCATTATCTACCTTATTAGAGTTGTTAAGCGATCCTTTATTTATGAGTAAATTAAAATATGAAACAAACCCACAAAATATTTGGAAAGAAATCGTCAAGAAGGAAGGGGAAAAAGGGTGAAGATTTCAATTGTTTGCAGTAGTGGTTTAGGTACGAGCTTACTGATTAAAATTCAGCTTGAACGTATTTTAAAAGAATGGAATGTCGATGCGACCATTATCAATACAGATGTGAGTACTTTTAATAGTGAACACCATGATATCGTAATCGGTGCGAAGCAGATTATCGATTCTTTGGAAATAAAACATCATACAGAATATATTGCTCTTGAAAACTTAATCGACCCAGACTATCTTCGACAGCAACTACTAAGTAACGAAGTAGTAAAAATCTGGGTTAATCAATAGAGGTTCTTTATGAATATAACTCCTTTTTTTAATATGGGTTTATTTGGTGAGCCGGCCTTTATTCTAGGACTGATTGCTTTAGTAGGCCTTATCATTCAGCGCCAAGCTTTTCCAAAAGTAATTAGCGGTACGGTCAAGACCATGCTGGGATATAGTTTAATTCAAGTGGGGGGAATGGCTGCCGGAACCGCATTATCAAACCTATCTGCCATTATACAACGAGGATTTCAAGTGATAGGTATTATTCCTCACAATGAAACAATTGTTGCTTTGGCGCAAATTAATTATGGCACTGAAATAGCATGGATTATGTTAATAGGTATGATTTTGCATTTGGCTATTGCCCGTTTTACATCGATAAAATATATATTTTTGACCGGACACCATATTTTGTTTATGGCATCAATGCTAGGAAGTTTATTAGCGAATTATTTTTTAGAAAGCTGGAAGGTTTTCATTATTGGAGGAATTATATTAGCACTCTCGATGTCCTTTTCACCAGTATTGGCGCAACGCTATGTCAAAAAAGTAACAGGAACAAATCAAGTAGCTTTAGGTCATTTTAATAGTATCGGTTATTTTCTTTCTGGTTTGGTCGCTCAAATGGTTCGATCGAAAGATAAAAAAGAGATGCCAAAATTTGTTGAAAAGATTCAACCATACTTTCAAGAGCAAATAGTGGTTATTGCCGTATTTACTTTTATCTTATTTTTAGTTTCTGGTCTATTTGTTTCCCCTGAAGGAATGAAAGAAATGTTTTCAGGACATCACTTTATTATCGTTTCGGCGATCCAAGCCATTTGGTTTACAGCCGGTGTTTTTATTATTTTAGCAGGGGTAAGAATGCTAGTGGCAGAGATTATTCCAGCATTTCAAGGAATAGCAGAAAAAATTGTCCCTCAATCGATACCTGCACTAGACAGTCCCATTTTATTTCCATATGCTCCCATTGCTGCTGTTTTTGGATTTCTATTTAGCTTTTTAGGTGGGCTAATAGCGATGTCTGTCTTATTGACGATTCAGTACACTACCATTATTCCAGGAGTCATCCCACACTTTTTTTCGGGAGGTGCAGCAGGGGTCATTGCTTATAAGGTTGGTGGCAGAAGAGGACTTGTGATTGCATCAATTTTACATGGTTTTTTTATTACGATTGTCCCCATTTATTTAGTGCCTTTATTGGCTAACCTAGGGTATATTCGAGCCACTTTCGCAGACAGTGACTTTGCCATTTTAGGTTTAATTGTTCACTGGCTGATTGAGTGCTGGCAATTCATTTGGAATGCTTTTTAAGAGAAAAGCCAAGACTAAAGGTCTTCATCACTCAGAAAATGGTGATGAAGATTTTTTGATCTATTTCATAAACCTGTCGAAATTGCCTAATAGTAGAAGGGTGCCTCATTTTACCTATTTTCAAGGAAGGGAGCTTTCAAGCAGGATAAAAACCCCTTTTAAGAAATATTAGCTGGAGAAAAAAGTTATCCCTTTTCCCATTCGCTTGTTACTTTATTTTTTGCCATTTAAAGTGGCAAGAAATCAAACTATAAAAATGTAAACGCATCCATTACGATTAAGTTGTAAAAGGAAAAGGGGGAAAAGAAAATGAGAAAACAGTATTTAGCTATTATAAGTTTTATTTTGATTTTAATTTTATCGGCATGTGGTAATAGTGAGAAATTGACGGTATATGTTGGTTTTCAGGAAGACCATGCTGTAGAAGCTATGAAACAATTTACAGAAGATACTGGTATTGAGGTAGAAATGATTAGAATGTCTGCCGGAGAAATATTAGCGAAAATCCGCGCAGAAAAAGATAATCCACAGGCTGATGTCTGGTATGGGGGACCAGCTGATACATTTGTTGCAGCCGTCGATGAGAATTTATTAAAGCCTTATCAATCTCCAGAAGCAGATATTATAGATGAGCGCTTTAAGGATGAAGAGGGTTATTGGACAGGAATTTATGTAGGACCTTTAGGTTTTGCAACGAATAAAGATTTCTTAGAGAAACATGGTTTAGAAGCTCCGACATCATGGGAGGATTTATTAGACCCTGCCTATGAAAATGAAATTATCATGGCTCATCCTGGTTCATCTGGGACAGCCTATGCGATTCTTTATACCGTACTAAAGGTTTTCGGTGGAGAAGAGGAGGGCTTTGAGTATTTAAATGAACTTCACCCTCAAGTTCAGCAATATACGACAAGTGGTTCAGCACCTGGCCGTATGGTAGGAATGGGAGAAGCAGGGGCAGGATTATTATTTGCTAATGATATTGTTAAATACCAAGAAGAAGGCTTTGACAGTATTGAATTGACCATTCCAGAGGATGGAACAGGCTATGAAACAGGAGCTGTTGCAATTATTGAAGGTGGACCACAATCTGAATTAGCTGAAACATTTGTAGATTGGTCTTTAGGTACAAGTGCTCAAGAAGTAGGGCAGCGTACAGGTAGTTATCAAAACTTAACGAATCCAGAAGCGCAAGAACCAGAAAAAGCGATTCGTTTAGATGATATTAATACGATTGATTACAATCCAAAAGAAGCTGGAGACGAAAGAACTCGTCTTATCGATAAGTGGGACCAAGAAGTGAATAGATAAATGGAACGTTGGCTGGGGGAGAGAATTCTCCTTCAGCCTTCGCTATCATTTGATAGATAGGTTTGAAAGGAGTTGTCAAAATGAAGGGTTCAAAAATGATAAAAGACCTGAAGAAGCTAGCGCGTGACCCGTTATTACTAACATGCATCATTTTAGTAATGGCTTCGCTGTTTGTTTTTATCGTATATCCGTTGTTTCAAATTGGTAAAGCTAGTTTTGTTAATTCACAAGGGGACTTTACTTTCTTCTCCTACGAAAGAATATTATCTGGAGGGCAATTATTAACAGCTTTAACGAATTCCTTAGTATTAGCTATTATTGTTGGTACTTTATCTACTATTATTGCGTATATTTTTGCCTATACGTTTGCTTATATTAATGTACCATTTAAAAAATTATTTAATGGTATTGCAATATTGCCAGTTATTTCTCCTCCATTTGTTATTGCCCTATCGGCCATTTTATTATTTGGAAGACAAGGGTTTATTACTAGTTCATTTTTAGGGATGGAGAATGCTAATATATATGGTTTAAATGGTTTAATTCTCGTTCAAACCTTAACGTATTTCCCAATTGCCTTTTTAGTTTTATCAGGACTATTGCGTTCAATCAGTCCAGCACTAGAGGAAGCTAGTGAAAATATGGGGGCTAGTAAGCTTAAAACCTTTATTAGAGTCACCTTACCATTATCAATTCCTGGTATTGCGAATGCTTTTCTTCTAGTATTTATTCAATCATTAGCGGATTTCGGAAATCCAATGACCATTGGTGGTAACTATACGACTGTAGCAAGAGAAATCTACCTTCAAGCCGTTGGTAGCTATGATATGCAAGCAGGAGCAGCTTTAGCAATGCTATTGTTGACCATTACGATGATTGTATATGTTATCCAGAAATTTTGGGTTGGAAAGCGTAGCTATGTAACCGTGACAGGTAAGCCAACAAGTGGTCGCCGAATGATTGAAAAAGGGCTGCTTAAAAATATTATGTTTACGATTTGTTTTTCTCTATCTATCACAGTTATTGTCTTTTATTTATTAGTACCAATAGGCTCCTTTATTCAGCTATGGGGGATTGATAATAGCTTCACATTAAATCATTATCGTTATGTCTTCTCATTAGGTCAAAAAGCGATGACGGATACGTTCCTTTTATCGGTTTTAGCGACTCCAATAGCTGGTTTATTAGGTATGATTATTGCCTTTTTAATTGTTCGTAAAAACTTTATTGGAAAAAGAGTTCTAGAAATGGTTAGTATGCTTTCTATAGCGATACCTGGAACAGTTCTAGGGATATCTTATATTTTATCTTTCAATCAGGCACCTCTTGCTCTAACAGGAACGGCAACCGTTATTATTGCGGCCTTTGTTGTTCGAGCTATTCCAGTAGGAATCCGCTCAGGTGTGACGGCATTACAGCAAATTGATCCTTCCATAGAAGAAGCAGCAACTAATTTAGGTGCGAGTCAATCTAAGACCTTTTTTAGTATAGTGCTTCCTTTAATAAAACCGGCGTTCTTTAGTGGCTTAGTATACAGCTTTGTTAAAAGTATGACGGCTATGAGTGCTGTTATTTTCTTAATTTCAGCAAAGTATAATCTAATCACAGCATCCATCCTATCACAGGTAGAGTCGGGAAGAATCGGTGTAGCCAGTGCGTATTGTACGATTTTAATTATTATTATGATTGTTTCATTATTAATCTTAAATGGATTATTAAGGTTATTTGGCCAAAGCTCATATGAAAAAAATAAGAAAAAAACAACAAAAATAGCTAAAGAACAGACACTAGATGTATAGAGAGGGGTATATAAATGAGTTCAAAATCTGTCACTCTAAAAAAAGTAACGAAAACCTTTGAAGACGACCATGGAAAACAAGTTCATGCTGTTGAAGATATCGATCTTGTGATTAAAGAAGGAGAATTTGCAACGCTATTAGGTCCTTCTGGATGCGGTAAAACAACGACACTAAGAATGATTGCTGGGTTCGAAGATATATCCAATGGTGATATTTATTTTGGGAATGAAAATGTTAACAAAATTTCTCCTAATAAACGAGATTGTACAATGGTCTTTCAATCATACGCTTTATTTCCACATATGACCGTTTATGAAAATGTTGTCTATGGATTAAAAATAAAAAAGATGTCAAAAGAAGATATGGATAAGAAAGTAGATGCTATCTTTGACATTATGAATTTGAATATGCATAAGGAACGAATGCCAAACCAGTTATCTGGAGGACAGCAGCAACGAGTTGCACTAGCGAGAGCTTTAGTAATGGAACCGAGTGTGTTATTATTTGATGAACCTTTATCTAATTTAGATGCAAAATTAAGGCTAACGATGCGTGATGAAATTCGTAGATTACAACAACGAGTAGGGATAACGGCAATTTATGTAACTCATGACCAAAGTGAAGCAATGAGTATGAGTGATAAAGTCATTGTAATGAATAAAGGGAAAATCGAGCAGATTGGTACACCTCAAGAAATCTATCAAAGACCAAGTACAAAATTTGTAGCAGACTTTATCGGAACAGCGAATTTCTTTGAAGGAGAAATTATCGAGGTTACTCTAGATGAATTAGTCGTTCAAACATCACAAGCAACCTTTACAGTCGCTTCTTACGGTTCATTTAAAAAGGGTGATTCGGTTATACTAGTCGTTAGACCTGAAGCCGTTTCATTAAATGAAGAAGGAACGTATAAAGCAAAGGTAACGAAAAGTGTATTTATGGGACAACTTCAAGAATATGAAGTGAATTTTAAAGGTCAAGACTTTCAGTTCAATGTATATAATCCTATGGGTGAAAAAGTATACCAAGAAGGTGATACGGTAGGATTAGTTTTCAATAAAAATTCGTTACATGTCATAAAAAAATCATAATCACGATAAAAAGAGAGGAGCTGAAAAGATGGGAATTTATAAAATTGTAACTTCCTTCATTTCTGTTTCTCTTCTTTTTGTTTTATGCTCCTGTGGTGTTAATACCGAACCATCCAGAAACTTAATAGTATACGTTGGTCTATATGATGATTTAGCCATAAAAGCGATGGAATCCTTTGAAAAAGAAACTGGTATAAATGTAACTCATTACCGAATGTCAAGTAGTGCTATTTTAGAGAAAATAAGAGAAGAAAAAGATGAGCCAATTGCTAGTGTTTGGTATGGTGGACCTAGTGATACTTTCATTCAGGCAAAAAGTGAAGGTTTGCTTCAGCCATATATTTCACCTAATGCTGCTTTTATTTCAGATGAATACAAAGATACTGAAGGATATTGGACGGGAATATATGTCGGATCTATTGCGGTTGTAACAAACCGGTCTTGGCTACAAGACATTGGATTGACACCTCCTCAATCTTGGCAGGATCTTTTGGAGCCAGAATTTCGAGGAAGAATTACGGTGCCCAACCCTTCTCATTCAGGAACGGGTTATACCATTCTATCTACTTTGGTTCAGTTAATGGGTGAAGATCAAGCCTTTGATTATTTAGTCAAGCTTGATGAAAATATAAATACTTATACGGCTTCAGGAAGTGCTCCGGGACGAATGGTAGGAATGGGAGAGTCAGGTGTCGCCATTATGTTTGCACATGATGCTCTTAAATTTTATAAAGAAGGTTTTCGCGATATTCATATTTCCTTTCCTGCTGAAGGGACGGGTTATGAAATTGGAGCAGTTGGATTAATTAAAGGAATTGAAAATCTAGAAGAGGCGAAAGCATTTATAGACTGGTCATTAACCAAGCAAGCGCAAGAGATTGGGAAGCAAATGGGCAACTATCAGCTTTTAACGAATGAACAAGCGATATCACCAGAAGAGGCTTACTATTTAACGGAATCCAATATCATTAGTTACGATAAAGAATGGTCTGGATTACATCGAGATTATTTGTTAAAAAGATGGCAGGAAGAAGTCATTCAATAGTGATTTTTTATCGCATTCATTTTAAATATTAAACCCAAAACCTTTAGAGAAAGTGGGGGTCACTCCCAAAGGTTTTGGGTTTTTTAGAAATTTATAATGTCATCTCGTTAAAATCCATAAATAATAAATCCTGCAAGAGCTCCAATTATAACGATGAGCCAAGGTGGTTGTTTTAAAAAGACAAGTAAGCTAAATAAGACGGCTGCTAATGCAAAGTCAACTGGACTTACGATTGCGCTTGTCCAAATAGGTGCATAAAAGGCTGAGATTAAGATACCTACTACGGCTGCGTTAATTCCCATTAGAGCTCCTTTTAATTTAGAATGCTGTCTTAGAATATCCCAAAAGGGTAGGGTCCCTAAAATTAGAAGAAAAGCGGGTAGGAAAATAGCGAATGTGGCTAATAAACCACCACTCCAGCCACCCATTATCGTTCCGATATAGGCTGCAAAGGTAAATAATGGACCTGGTACTGCTTGAGTCGCTCCATATCCAGCAAGGAAATCCTCTGCGCTAATCATTCCGCTCGGAACAAATTCTTTTTCTAATAATGGTAAAACAACATGTCCACCACCGAATACAAGTGAACCAGAGCGATAAAAGCTATCAAACATAGCAATCCATTGAATAGAGGTTAATTCCTTTAAGATAGGAAGGAATAGTAGTAAGCCAAAAAAGATACTTAAACAAATGAGAGCCCATTTCTTTGAAATAGGGTATATAGATGTTGTTTGAGTAGAGTCGGATTGATTGACGTTTTTGTATAATAAAAATCCAATAAAAGCCGATAAAACGATCCCAATCATTTGAGCAAAAAGATTGGGCCATAGTAGGGTCAGTAGTAATGCAAAAAGAGCAATTAACTTTCTTTTAGTATCTGGAGTTAAATTTTTTGCCATCCCGAGAATAGCATGAGCGACAATGACTACCGCTACTATTTTAAGCCCGTGGATCCAGCCAGAATCGTCTACAATTCCTTGGTTGATTAAAATAGCAAATACTATTAATGCTAAAACGGAGGGGAGCGTAAACCCTAAAAAAGAAATAATACCACCGATGATTCCCCCACGAATAATCCCAATCCCAATTCCTACTTGACTGCTTGCTGGACCGGGTAAAAACTGAGAAAGCGCAACTAAATCACTGTAATTTTGTTCATTTAGCCATTTTTTCTTTCTAACATATTCTTCATGAAAATATCCTAAGTGAGCAATTGGACCACCAAATGAGGTTAAGCCAAGTCTTGTGGATACGAGAAGTATTTGCAGCCACTTTTTAAGCTTCGATGTCTCTTTTTCCTGATTATAATCATTCATTTTTAAATCATCCTAACCTTTAATATAAAAATGTATATGTATTTGTTAATCATTGTACTATTAGACTATCATAGGGAAAGTTTCGTATAAATATGATTATTGTAAACGTTATGTAAAATTTTTTTCTTTTACATCATATGGTTGATTAGAAGCTGATTTTCCGCTCTCTTAATGGAATACATCAATTTCTCGATTAAAGGATGGATAGACATTTCCTCATATTCATCCTCTTCTTCAGCGGCACCTAACATGTGTGGAATCATTCGTTCATGAGTATTTCTCATCCTTATGTTTGCCTGTTAATACCTTCTAAAAAATGATTTTCTATTTAGGCAAGCATAAAACAGGAAATAAGATTAAAGATAAAACTGTTATATAAAGTAGATAGAAATATAATATAACAGATATTTTGTTTATTTTTGGAAAATATTTTCAGTGAAATTACAATGAAAAAGTATAACGCTTTCAAATATGATAGGTAAAGGGATAAATTAATTTGTGATAAATTTCACAATAGGTTCACATTTTTGCTACAACATTCAATATTTTTCATAGTATGCTATAAATATAAAGCTGTTATATTCGAAATTTGAATATCTGTTATGTTTTTTATTCCAAACTATGAGGAGGAAGGACTATGAAACATTGGCAATCATTTAAAGGCGAATCTTGGAAAGAAGAGGTAAATGTTCGAGAGTTTATTCTAGATAATGTGAACACATTTGAAGGGGATGATTCCTTTTTAGAGGGACCAACGAAAGCAACCACTTCCCTTTGGAAACAGATAATGGATTTATCTAAAGACGAGCGACTTCGTGGTGGCGTGTATGATTTGGATACGAATGTGGTATCTTCTATCACTTCACATCAGGCAGGTTATTTAAATCAAGATTTAGAAAAGGTGGTTGGTGTACAAACGGATGCACCGTTCAAACGTTCTCTAATGCCTTATGGTGGAATAAGAATGGCAGAAGCTGCAGCAGAGTCATATGGCTATAAAGTAGATGACGAGATATCAAAGATATTCTCGGATTATCGAAAAACTCATAATCAAGGGGTTTTCGATGCTTATACGGATGAAATGAAGATTGCTAGAAAAGCGGGAATCATAACGGGTTTACCAGATGCTTATGGTAGGGGGCGTATAATAGGAGATTACCGAAGGGTAGCTCTATACGGTACCGATTTCTTAATCAAGCAAAAGCAAATTGATAAAAAGGAAAGTAGTCGGACGATGACCGAAGATAAAATTCGTCTGAGAGAAGAAATAACCGAACAAATAAGAGCTTTGCAAGAATTAAAGCAGCTAGGAGAAATATACGGATTTGATTTATCTAATCCAGCATCTAATGCAACGGAAGCTTTCCAATGGCTATACTTAGCTTATTTAGCGGCTATTAAGGAGCAAAATGGTGCAGCAATGAGTCTAGGAAGGGTTTCAACTTTTCTTGATATCTTTATAGAGAGAGACCTAGAAACAGGTGTACTAAATGAAAAAGAAGCTCAAGAGCTCGTCGATCATTTTGTGATGAAGCTTCGGTTAGTTAAATTTGCCCGTACTCCTGATTATAATGAGCTATTCAGTGGTGACCCGACGTGGGTGACAGAATCAATTGGAGGAGTGGCCTTAAACGGTCAGCCACTCGTAACGAAGAATTCATTTCGTTTTCTGAATACACTTACTAATTTAGGTCCTGCTCCTGAACCGAATTTAACCGTATTATGGTCCACTCAACTACCGGAAGGCTTCAAGAAATATTGTGCAAAAATGTCAATAGAATCGAGTGCTATTCAATACGAAAATGATGACTTGATGCGTGCTGAGTGGGGAGATGATTATGGAATTGCTTGCTGCGTGTCCGCCATGAGAATCGGAAAGCAAATGCAATTCTTTGGAGCGAGAGCTAATTTAGCCAAAACCTTGTTATATGCGATAAATGGCGGAGTAGATGAGAAGCTTAAAATTCAAGTTGGTCCCAAAATGCAGCCCATTACGTCAGACATTATAAGTTATGAAGAAGTAATGAGCAATTTTGAAGGGATGATGGAATGGTTAGCTGAATTATATATTAATACCTTAAACATTATTCATTATATGCATGATAAATATAGCTATGAACGAATTGAGATGGCGCTTCATGATTCGGACATTTTGAGAACAATGGCAACCGGAATTGCTGGTTTAAGTGTTGTAGCTGATTCTTTAAGTGCGATTAAACATTCGAAGGTGCATGCTATTCGAGATGAAAATGGTTTAGCGGTTGATTATTATGTCGAGGGAGACTATCCGAAATATGGTAACAATGATGACCGTGTCGATTCAATTGCTGTAAATGTGGTCAAAACCTTTATGAAGATGCTACAAAAGCATCAAACCTATCGTCAATCTCAAACGACAACATCTGTATTGACCATTACTTCAAATGTAGTTTATGGAAAAAAGACTGGAAATACCCCAGATGGTCGAAGAGAGGGAGAACCATTTGCACCAGGAGCCAATCCTATGCATGGCAGAGACACTAAAGGAGCGCTCGCTTCCTTGAATTCTGTTGCCAAAATTCCTTACTCTTATGCTTTAGATGGAATTTCTAATACCTTTTCTTTAGTTCCAAAAGCTCTAGGGAAAGAAGAGGAAAATAAAGTGAATAACTTAGTAGCACTACTTGATGGATATTCAGAGAAAAAGGGACATCACCTAAATATTAATGTATTTAATAGAGAAACATTATTAGATGCTATGGAACATCCTGAAGAATACCCTCAATTAACGATAAGAGTTTCGGGCTATGCTGTGAATTTTATCAAGTTAACGAGAGAGCAGCAAATAGATGTCATTAATCGTACTTTTCATGGTGCAATATAAAGTATTCGTGAAGATAGATTGAAAATGGAGGGAGATACGATGAACGGTAATATTCATTCAATCGAAACATTTGGAACGGTAGATGGACCTGGTATTCGTTATGTGGTTTTTCTACAAGGGTGTTTATTAAGGTGCCAATTTTGCCATAATGCGGATACTTGGGAAATTGGATCAGGAAGAGAAATATCGGTGGATGAGATTATGAACGATTTAGAGTCGTATCTTCCTTTTATCAAGGCATCTAAAGGGGGCATAACCGTTAGTGGAGGAGAACCTCTTCTGCAACCGTCGTTTTTAATAGAGCTTTTTAAAGAATGTAAAAAAAGAGGTATCCATACGACCATTGATTCGTCGGGGGGATGTTTCTCGAGAGAGCCAAAATTTATGGCTGAGCTCGAAGAATTACTAAATTATACAGATTTAATTCTGCTAGATTTAAAGCATATTGATGAAAAAAAGCACCGCAAATTAACTGGGAAAACCAATCGTCATATTTTGGAGTTTGCAGAGCTACTTTCAGATAAACAAATTCCAGTATGGATTAGGCATGTTTTAGTACCAACAATAAATGATAACGAGAACGATTTACGGAAGCTTTCAGCGTATATTAAAACTTTGAATAATGTAAAGAAAATTGAAATTTTACCCTATCATAAACTAGGAGTATATAAGTGGGAGGCTTTGGGGTATCGATATCCATTAGAGCACATTGAACCACCAAGTGAAAGTAGTGTAGAAAAAGCAAACTTGATTTTACAAGGTGGGTCTCACGCATGAGTTCAGACTAGTAAATCGAATTTCTTTTCGAATGCATCTATTTTGAAATCAGATGGATTATGTACCTTCTTTAACCTATAAGAAAGACCCTCCGTACCTATCAATTCGTTCATAATTGAATAGATACAGAGGGTCTTTTTCATTCAACGGTGAGATTTATTAATTTTCTAGAATTCCATCAGGTTTAAAATAAACCATTCTCTGTTCTTGAGAAGAAATATAGGCAGCTTCAAGTAAAGAGATTGTTCTTAAATTATCCTCGCAACTATTTGAAGCATTTTCATTATTTTCTATAGAAAGTAATAATTCATTTAAACCATTAAAGGCTGAATCCGCTTTTAAATCCTGACCTCCTTGTGGATCTTTCCAAGTCTTAACCGGATTTTTAGCTCCCACTTCGAATAATGAAATGTCATTGTAATCAGCCACAATAGTACCTGAAGTTCCAATAATAATTAGTTGGTTACTTCCGTAGCTTGAAGAAAAGCTTTGCATATAAGAAACGGTCACTCCATTTTGGAAAAGAATTTGTACAGAAGCATCTGTATCACCAACACATTGGACGTTTGGGGAAGAATGTGTTTGGCATACTAGGCTTTTAGCTTCGCTGTTAAGTATTAGTCTAAACCCATCAAACCAGTGAACCCCCATGACAGACATGGAATTTCGCTCACATTGTGTTCTCCAACCCTGATCCTGACGATAAAAAATATCACGAAAATGGACAGCCGTGATGGCTCCAATCTGATTTTCAGCAATTAAATTTCTAATAAAATGAAAAGGGTAGTGACTTCTGAAGTTTTGGTTAATACTTATAGGTACATTATATTTTTTTGCCATATGATCAATTTCTATTGCTTCTTTTAATGTTTCCGTAAATGGCTTTTCGCAAAAGATGGGAATTCCTGCTTCAATTAATGGAAAAATGACCTCTTTTCTAATGACAGATGGCGTACATACAATGGCTACTTCTACTTGGCTATTTTCAATAAAATCATCCAAATTTGTATATCTTTGCTCGATATTGTAAAAGTCAGCTCTCTCTTTTAATGTTTCAGAATTAGGATCACATATGGCTGTTACCTTTACACGATTTTCATTCTTTTTTAATCCATCTAAATGCATTCTTGTGACATTTCCAGCTCCAACAATTCCTATACGATAACATTTATTTGTAGACATATTCATGACACCCTTTCTTTCAGTTTGAATGTGTTAGACCTTCTTTCATGAAAGATAAACAATCTTTCATACCTGTTAAGATATCACTACCGCTTTCTTCGTCAGCAGATACCCAGCCGTGATAGTTAATTCCATGTATGCTATTAAATATGGGTTCGAAGTTTATTTCGCCTTCCCCGAGAATTTTCCAATCACCATTTTTAAAATCTTTTAAATGGAAGTTATCAATATGATCTTGAAAATTGTATATTAGTTCATCAATATCTTTTATCCCTGAAGCATAAAGGTGTGCAGTGTCTACTGTTAAATTAATAGATTGGTCTCGTACTTTATCAAAGAATAAATCAAAGTCTCTTCTGTACATAACGGGTTGATTATAATGATGGTGAAGAGAGAGTTTTACACCATATTTCTCAAAAGCCTCTTGACCTAAATCAGAAAGTTGAATGGCGAATTTGCCTAAATCATCATCAGATACTTCTTTTCTCGGTACACCGTGGCAAAAAATGATTCGTTCTACCCCAATTTTTTGACTGAATAAAAAGAGTTCCCTCAACTCATTTTGATTTTTTTCATCTAATCTTCCTCCAGCAATTAATCCAGAAGCCACTCCTTTAAAGGTACCAAATAAATCTAAAAACTCTTGGGGGTTGTGAATATAAGGTCCGTATTGAGCATACTTTAGCTGAAGTCCATCATATCCAATAGATTGATAGTTTTTAATTAACGTGTTCATATCTTCGGTGGTGGTCGTAGGTCTCGAAAATGCGAACTTCATAATCTTTTCCTCCTTTTTTGAAAAACAGAAAGCGTTTACAAGTAACTCTCCTTTTCGTTAGTTAAGTTTAATTCAACTTAGTTGAATTTGCAATAATATATTTGAATTAGAATAAACTTTTTATAAGAATTAGTGTATAATAAAGGGAGAATACTTGCTGTTTGATGGAGTATAAAAGGGATTATTATACTCCATCAAACTTAAATAGAAAGGAACATTCAATTGTCAATTGCTAAAGATTTAGGAATGAAAATTCGTCGTATACGTAAACAACAAAACCGAACATTGGAGGAGGTTTCTTCCCTTTGTGGCTTTACTAAAAGTCTTTTATCAAAAATCGAAAATGGGGCAACAACACCTCCTATCGCGACATTAATGAAAATTTCGGAAGCCCTTGGAGTGACTGTTTCCGACTTGTTAGAAGATAATAAAGAAAGTGGAACCGTTTTTACTCAGACAGATAGTTATAAGGATCCTGATAGCTGGATCAAAACAGAAAATGGATATTCTTTTTATGCTTTCGCAACGAGACGACAAGATAAAATTATGCAACCATATTATTTTGTAGCAAAAAAAGGAGAAGTAAAAAAGCATGTTCTCTCACATAATGGAGAAGAATTTTTGTTTGTTCTTGAAGGGCAAATGAAGTATAGAGTAGGTAGTATAGAATACACTCTTGGACCGGGAGATTCCATTTACTTTACGTCAATAGAAGAGCATACGTTGACGCCTATTTCAGAGGAAGTTAAATATTTAGCCGTTTTTAGTATTTGAGTGAATTTCATAATGGCTCTATAAGCGAATGAGACCGAACGTTTCTTATAAAATATGTTTTAAACTTTTGTGAATTAATTTCTTGATCGAAACGGTAGGTAGTGACTCCCAAAGGATCAGCGCAGTCTGAAGATCTACTCTGACGACCCGCTAAATGTCAGAGTTAGCTGAAGACAGGCCCTTGGGAAAGCATCTACCTAAAGTGAAAATCAAAACCTAATCGTTCGGTTTTCATTATAAGAAATGAATGATGAAATTGATTCATTTAATAAATTCTTTTGTTAAATTCCGATAATAGGCTTAAATCAAAAAAAGTTGCTCATAAAAAAACTCTTGTTTTATTCAACTTAGTTGAATAATATTATAATTAGAACTTGTAAAATAAATAGGAGGGATTTTCTTATGGCAACAATTACAAATTTAAAGGATGAGAAACACGTATTAGATATGGATTGGGGGAAAATACAATGGCTATGTGGTGCAGAAATTGACCCAGAGAGCCAGATGACTTTTGGAATGGTATATATTGAGGCTGGTAAAGAGAACCCAAGACATATACATCCGAATTGTGAAGAATTAATTTATGTATTATCAGGGGAGTGTGAACATTCTCTTGGTGATGAGATTCATCATCTTAAACCTGGAATGATGTTAAGAATCCCCCAAAACGTTCCTCATAATGCTGTGGTAACGAGCTGGGAGCCTTGCCGTATGATGATTATGTATTCTTCCCCAAATCGGGAAACAGTTGGAGAATAATGCGGTCATAGCAATGGTTTTTAAGTAGTTTGGATACGGAGGGCGAAGAATATTGTTGCCTGGCTCCTATAATCAATTGGAGCCAGGTATTTTAGTTTTGACTGTATTTGTTTTAAATTTGTGTCTTTTTGCCGATTCAGACAAGTAATGCGTTTATTTAACTTATATTTAAAGGGAAACAGTAGCTTGACTAACTAATTTGGTAAGTTGTTCGAAATTTATTGTATCTCCTTTACTAAGCTTCATCGTTTTTCTATTTTCCGGTCCATCAAACTGGCCTTCAGGAAGCTCTAAAGTATCTGCATTAAAAATGGTAAAGCTGACTGCTATTTTTGATGTTGAAATCACAGCTGCGTACTTTCCGTTTTTTAAAAAATGTGGTTTCTTGTATTGAATACGCTCATTTACATCGGGTATTGCATGGTGGACAACCTCTCTTAAATTTGTCGCAAGTTCTTTCTGCCAAGGTTCTTTTAATGTATCAATAAAAGTGGTTATTTCTTGGTTCATTTTTATATACAATCCTTTCCGTTAATATATTGATAAATAAATTCTCCATATTTAGTAACATTGACTTCTGCTTAGGGTAATTTCTAAATATACCTAATATGTCTTTGCTTCTTGCAAGAAATGCACTTTTCTAGGACAGGAATATAGACAAATGGCAGTCCCACTATTCTAATATTCCACATTCCTTCGCACGATTCAGTAATAGAATTCTTTCTCTCTCATTTTGTGTCATTGATGCAGCACGTTCAAATTCCGCTCGTGCGTCTTCGTATCGACCTAGCTTATTTAAAAAATCTCCTCGAACACTGGGCAGAAGATGATATTTTTTAAGGTAAGGGTCAGATTTTAACTCGTCCACCATAATTAACCCGATTTCTGGACCAAATGCCATGGAAATGGCAACTGCACGATTTAATTCAACAATTGGGGAGGGCATTACAATGGAAAGTGATTCGTAAAGAGCAGCTATTTGGTGCCAATTGGTTTCTTCTGGAGTTCGCGCCTGAGAGTGGCAGGCAGTGATGGCTGCCTGTAAGAAATAAGGTCCAGGGGAACGTCCTAACTTCCGACTACGTTCTAATGCTGATAAACCACGGCGAATCAATAATTGATCCCAAAGTGCCCGATTTTGATCTAATAGAAGGATGGGTTCTCCTTTCGAATTAATACGAGCTCTAAAGCGGGATGATTGAATTTCCATTAAAGCAACTAGCCCATGCACTTCCGGTTCAGAAGGTACGATTTCGGCAAGAACACGCCCAAGTCTCAATGACTCTTGACATAATATGGGGCGCATCCAATTTTCTCCAATAGTGGCTGAATAACCCTCATTAAACATAAGATAAATGACTTCGAGTACAGTCGAAAGGCGGTTGTTAAGTTCTTCTTCAAGAGGTACCTCAAAAGGAATCTTTTTTTCCTTGAGTGTTCCCTTAGCCCGGACGATTCTCTGAGCAATTGTTGATTCTGCAACAAGAAATGAACGTGCAATTTCTGCCGTAGTAAGTCCACATACCAAACGCAATGTTAAAGCAACTCTGGCATCCTGTGATAATATGGGGTGACTGGTCATAAAAATTAAACGAAGCAGTTCATCACCGATTTCTCCACTCAGAACATTCTCTATATCTTCCTCAATAAATAATCTTGTATCATTTGCAATTTCCGTATATTTTTGTTCAAGAACCTTCGTTCTTCGTAAGTGATCAATTGCCCGCCGTTTGCCCGTCGTCATTAACCATGCCCCAGGATTATCTGGTATTCCAGTATGCGGCCATTTTTCAAGAGCAATTACTAAGGTATCTTGAGCCAGATCTTCGGCAAGACTGACATCGCGCACCATTCCTGTTAACTTTGCAATAAGGGTAGGAAACTCAATGCTCCATATTGCTTCAATAGTTCGTTTGGTTTTGGAAAAACTCACTTCTTTTTTTGCGCTTCTATTTGTTCACGAAGCGCCGCTTCTTTTTCCAGAATTTCTGGGTTCTGTGTTAAGTCTACTGGCTCAAATACCTGTCTAAGCTCAATTTGTCCCTGCCCGAATCCATGTGGATCTGGCATCCTTAATGCCCATTCAATTGCTTCTTCTCTTGATTTCACTTCAATAAGTGTATAACCAGCAATTAATTCCTTTGCTTCTGTAAATGGACCGTCTATAATCTTTGGTTTTCCACTATGTTCCGAATAGGAAATTCTAATCCCATTTGAACTAGCATGTAATCCATCGCCTGCTAATAAAACACCAGCTTTGACCAATTCTTCGTTATATTTTTGCATAGCTTCAATAAGCTCTTTACTTGGCATTTTACCTTCTTCTGAATCCGTAGTTGCTTTAACAATCATCATAAATCTCATTTTCAAAACCCTCTCTATTTATAGTAAGTATCATTCTTTTAAAGCAAATTTATTAAGTGAATGAATTATCCGATCATTCACTTTAATATACGATTTAGTGATTTTCTGTAAAAAATGTCAAAAGCTCGTGAGAGATTTTTTTTGTATGAAGCTTCTTAGTATGGCCTAACCCTTTTTTACTCACTAACTGTGAATGGGGGAGTACGCTTGCCAATGCTTTTGCACTATTGCGAAGAGAGCTGGGACTCTCTGTCCCTTCGAGCACCAATGTAGGTATCTGAATACTACTCCAACATTCAGTAGATAGTTCCTTTCCATCCATATAACCATCTAACAAAGCAGCGTCATAGGGAAGTGTATGTGCAACCGCCATAAGCTTAGACCACACACCTGGCATAATGCGCATCATACTCACAACAAGTGATGGAGCACCCATTCCCTTAACCATAAAGTACTTAATAGCTTCATCTCTGTTATTTTTAGAAATGAGACTCGTAAGATGCGATCTGAAATCTTTTGGTGCCTTACGATCCTCCTCCTTCACCACGAACGGTGGCTCGTGTAAAGCAAGCTTAGTAATGCTTTCCATCTTTTTTGCTGCTAAGAGTGATAAAACAGCTCCAGAAGATAATCCCCAAATATAAGCTGAACCACCTGCTTCATCAATCAATGACTGAAGATCTTCAATCTCTCGATCAACATGATATGGTTGTGTATCACTACTATCTCCTCGTCCACGGCGGTCATAGTTGTAAACCGTAAAGTGCTCAGACAACAAATTAGCTAATTCCACTTGTTGTGTGAATTTTCGGTAGCTGAAAGCGCCTGCTACAAGAATAAGAGCGGGCCCTTGGCCAATTTTGTCATAAGCGATTTTCGTGCCGTCTTTTGATGTAACAAAATACATAACTTTTCCCCCTTTAACTTTTATTTGAGTACTTAAAATTCTAGAGTTTATATTTGCCCCTAATAATACGACGAAACTATATAATGATAATCGACACATTTATAAAAAAATTCTATAAATGAGTGAATTTCATCATTGCTCTATAAGTGAATGAAACCGAAAGTTTCTTATAAAATATGTTTTAAATGTTTGTGAATTAACTTGTTGATTGTAACAATAGGTAGTGACTCCCAAAGGATGAGCGCAGTTTGAAGATCCACTCTGACGACGCTCTGCATAGTCAGAGTTAGCTGAAGACAAGCCCTTGGGAAAGCATCTACCTAAAGTGGAAATCAAAAAACAAATCGTTCGGTTTTCATTATAAGATATGAATGATGAAATTGATTCAAATATATTTCTTGAAAAATTTACATGATGTTACATTCTCTAATTTTTTCAGAAACCCTTTAAAATAAACGGTAGTTGGTCCAAACAAAGTCGTTCCGTTTGATTTGTGAAAGTTTTCTAATTCTGATGTTGAACGCAGATGTTCTCCTCGATGAAGGCAAAGCCATTTTATCGATACTCGAGAGCAATAGATACATGATGATTAATACAGTAAGATGAAAGTGTGAAGAAAGAAGGGGGCGTTTTTGCGTGAAGATGATAGCGGCGATACCTAGATTTCCTGTTAGCCTTATACAAGAAAGTATTCTTTTTTATCATAAAATGGGCTTTGAAATCGTTTATAGTGATTCAGAATATGCCATCCTGAGCATGGATAAAGTGGAGATTCATTTGTTTAAGTGGTCAGAAACAGAGGGAATATCGAAGTTAGTCGCACAAAGCTGCCGAATTCATGTGAAAAAAGTGGAGCAATTTTACGAGAAGTATAAAGACATGAATATCATTCATCCTAATGGAGTCTTAACGAGACAGAACTGGGGAGAGCTTGACTTCACCATTATTGATTTAGACAATAATGCTATTAATTTCTTTCAATAATTCCTATTGTATTCATTCTAAAAAACAGGTAATAAAATGTCGAGCAAAAAAATGAGTCATCCGGTAGCAAAGCTTTTATATGAGATGTACTCGTTATACAATTCAGAACTCTGTCTTAACAAGAACAAAACTTTGCAACATGATTGAATATATTCCTGATGACCAATGGGAAGTCATTTTTACGATTAGTGAGTCTACTCTTTCTTTATACGAATATTTTCAAAGTCTAGCCGAACATGATCTTCATCATTTTAACCACATCAAAAGAAGTAATCTTATTTAAGTGAGTGAATTTCATAATGGCTCTATAAGTGAATGAACTTGTTGATTGAAACGGTAGGTAGTGACTCCCAAAGGATCAGCGCAGTCTGAAGATCCACTCTGACGAAGCTCTGCGTAGTCAGAGTTAGCTGAAGACAAGCCGAAAGCATCTACCTAAAGTGAAAATCAAAAACCTAACCGCTTTTGGTTTTCATTATAATTGATTCAAGTATAGAGGTGAAAAAGGAGGGCCTATAAGGGCTAGGAGTGCTTGAAGTTTGTCTATCAAATTATTCAGTGATAATAGATTGAGCATTCTTAAGTTATGTTTGTTTACCATTTCTACAACTAATAGATTTTTTTGTTCCAAGCTGTTATTAACCGATTTTTAAAGCAACAATTATGGTAGAGTGAGGAACAGATGTTGTCAATGCCTGCTTTTATGACAACTTATGGTTCTTATAACCTCGATGTTCTTAATTAATGGAATAGAAATACAATTAGATGTTCAAACTTCTATCGCGCAGGCTGTGTTGTTTTCGGAGTAAACATCACTTGCGTTAAAAGAACGATCTCGTTTTCTACAAGAAATTGTTATAGTCATTCATCTTAAGGTTTTATTCAATTTTCACCAATTCGTAGAGGTTATTATATTAGCCTACTTATAACCTTGATAATCATTTCATAAGGTTATTGATTCAGAACTAAAAATGAATACAATCCAACTATTTTGTTTGTATGGTATCGAAAAAATGTGTGTTACACTCTCGTTTGTAAGCGCTTCCGAATGTCGTCGACTTTCAGCAAAAAAATCAAAGATGTCTTAGTCTGACGAAACGGGAGAAAAAACAATGAGAGGGGAAAGTGTATGCTCAAACAGTGTAAAAGAGTTGGAATACTTGCATTGGCCTTTATGATTTCCTTCATGAGTGCTTTGTCATCAGGGGCCCACGTTTTTGCTGAAAACAAAAACAGTGAGGAACGTGTTGTTTTTTTTGAAACAGATTTTAATCAGGACGAAGTAGGGGAAGTTCCGGCTCATGTAACCGTTAATGAGGCTGGGGGGACTGTTCGTGTTGTCGAGGTTCCAGACGAAATGAATAAAAGTGTCTTCTTAGATGATACGAGTGAAACAACTCATGTGGCACTTTCTAAAAAAGTAGAAAAAGTAACAGGTGAAGTGTCGGTTGAAATGTTATTTATGCAGCCAGAATATACAAGCTCAACAAAAGTAATGCGCTTAAAAGGCGACAAAACAGCGGCAACAATTGAAACAAAGGATGGACAAATCAATTATCGAACAGGAAATGATTTTCAACCTTTAGTAGAGGTCGAGGAAAATCGTTGGTATGCGCTTAAAGTAATATTAAATATTCCTGCGCAAACAGCGGATGTATATGTTGATGATGAGCTGAAACTTGAAGGAGCTCCCTTTGAACAAGATATAACCTTTTTTAATTTTATTGAAACCTTTACGTCAAACAGTTCAACAAAAGGGCATTATGTTGATGATTTAATCATATCTGTTTTTTCACTAGAAGAAGTTGAATTTTCAGAAGAGTCAGATATAACTGAACCAGACCAACCAGAAGAACCCAATCAACAAGAGGAAGTAGAAGAAGTAGACGAACAAGACGAATCTGACCAAGTAGAAGAAGTAGCTAACGAGACAGAGGAACCAACAGAGCCAGTTGAAGAAGGAACAAGCAGACTCGGCATTTATGAAGCAGAGGATGCGTTGTTTGAAGCAGCAATTATTGATAACAAACATACAGGATTTACAGGAACTGGATTTGTTGATTATGTGCCGAATGCGCCAGGTGGCTGGATTGAGTGGACGGTTAACGTGCCAGTTGATGGTCAGTATTCCTTAGGCTTCCGTTATGCACATGGTGGTACGGATTTACGACCAAAAGAAATCCTTGTAAATGATGAAGTGGTTGAAGAAGAGCTTGCCTTTGATCCAACAGGTGGCTGGGCTGTCTGGGATTATTCCGACATGGAGGCGACTTTAAAAGCAGGGGAAAATAAGATTCGAGCAATAGGGATTGCGCCAAGTGGTGGTGCAAATGTTGACCATCTTAATGTGAATCTGCTCTGGGATGAGATTTATGAAGCAGAGGATGCGTTGTTTGAAGCAGCAATTATTGATAACAAACATACAGGCTTTACCGGAACCGGATTTGTTGATTATGTACCAAATGCGCCAGGTGGCTGGATTGAATGGACAGTTGATGTTCCTGTTGAAGGGGAATATTCGCTTGATTTCCGTTACGCACATGGTGGTACTGATTTACGTCCGAAAGAAATTGTATTAAATGGAGAAACAATTGAAGCAGAACTAGCTTTTGATCCTTCAGGTGGTTGGGCAGTATGGACGTATTCTTCAATGAAAGCCCAATTAAAAGAAGGAGAAAATAAAATTCGAGCAATAGGGATTGCGCCAAGTGGTGGAGCGAATGTCGATCATTTGCGAGTTCATACAAAGTCAGAAAGGAACGACGGAGAGCCGGTTGAATCAGAATATGTTGAAGTAGGAGAAATTGTTAGTGGCTTGCAGCTACGAACATTAGAAGAAGTGGGACTTGTTGTCGCGCAAGAAGCAGCAGATGAAAAACCGATTACAAGACTTGAATGGATGGCTCTTGTTAATGATGTATTCGGTTTTGTGAAAGATGAGCCTTATAAAAATTTACGTTTGGATTCTGAAAGCTGGGAAGTAACAGAAGACAAATGGTATGCCTATGTGGTCGAAGCAGCTTTTGATGCGGGCTATATGCATGGACTGGCGGAAAACGGAAAAATTTCTCCTGAAAAAGTTATGACCGTGCAAGAAGCAAATCAAGTTATAGCAGCTCTCGAACAATCAACAACAGATTCAAATGATCAATCCCAATTAACAAGGGGTGAAGCAAGAGAGCTTTTAAATGAGCTTTCTGTAACGGGCACTGAACATGTAGAAATCGTCGGTGTTCATACAGTCGCAACGAATTTACTTGCGGTGACGTTAAACGGTCGATTTGATTCGTTTGATTTTAACGACTTGCAAGTAGTGGCACCAACAAGAAATTGGGCCTTGCTCTCACCTGGTTTTCAACCGCTACGAATTGATAAAGCTGCACAAGGAATCAATCAGTTTGGTCAGACGGTGTTAATTCTTCACAGTTTAGACGAGTGGGACAAGTATGGAGAGCTTGAATTAGAAAAAATCGAAACAAGATTTTCAGGGGACCTTGAAAAAGCCTTAATAGAAGCTGACAATTTGTTAACATGGCAAATGGACCACGGTGGTTGGACGAAAGACTGGCCACATATGTATACACGTCCTTGGAATGGTAGTGAACCAAAGTCAGGATGGGTGAACAATGGTCAAGATTTAGGAACGATTGATAATGATGCGACTATTAGTGAGATTGTCTTTTTGTCTCAAATGTATGAAGAAACCAAAGATGAAAGGTTCAAAGAAAGTGTTGAGAAAGGCTTTGAGTTCCTCTTTAAACTGCAATACGAATCAGGAGGATTTGCTCAAGTATATCCAGCACGAGGAAATTATTCCGATTTTGTAACCTTTAACGATGAAGCGATGATTAATGTTCTTGAAATGTTTGATGATGTGCTTGAAAAACGCTATCCATTTCATGGAGATGTAATTGATGAAGCCTATTTTACAAGAATCAAGCATTCAATGGACATAGCGATTGATTATATTTTAAAAGCACAAATAAAAGCTGATGGAAAACTGCAAGTATGGGGTCAACAACACGATCCGGTAACATATGCTCCAAGAGAAGGGCGCGCATATGAACATCCTTCCAATTCTGCTTCTGAATCAATTGGAGTGATTCGCTTTCTCATGTCTAGAACGCAAACGGATGAAGTAGAGCGAGCGGTATTAGGGGCACTCGAATGGTTAGATGAGGTGAAGCTGGAAAATACACGCTACGTAAGTGGTGACCCGGAAAATATTTATTTTCATGACGATCCGAATTCAACCGCTTGGTATCGTTTTTATGAAGTGGGCACCAACAAAGGAATTTTCTCTGGGCGTGATGGTGTGATTAAATACGATATTCATGAAATTGAAGAAGAACGGAGAAATGGCTATTCATGGGGTGGTCATTGGGCCACGCAAATTTTGGATGTCGCGAAAAACATCGGATTTTTTGATGATAAAGTGTTTGTTCAAGTGAAAAACACACAATCCGTTGACAAAAAAGGGCGCACATTAGTGAAAGATCAAGTGGCTCAATTAAAAGGGGAAACAAAGGAAATGGAGAAAGACGAGTATTTGCTGACAGTTGCCAAAGATGGAAGCGGTGATTATGAAACGGTCCAAGCAGCGATTGATGCGGTACCTACAAATAATCAAAAACCAGTAACCATTTTCATAAAAAACGGCACGTATAAAGAAGTCGTGACGGTTCCTAACAATAAACCATATATAACTTTGCTTGGTGAAAGCCAAACAGAAACCATTCTTACCTATGATAACTGGGCAGGGAGAGACAATGGGGTAGGAGGCACAATTGGAACAAGTGGAAGTTCGAGTGCTTTTTTACGAGCAAGTGACTTCCGTGCAGAAAATTTAACATTTGAAAATTCATTTGATGCAAATTCAAATGTCGAAGGAAGACAAGCTGTTGCTGTTTATGCAAGTGGTGAGCGAATGCATTTTAAAAATGTCTCCTTTACTGGAAACCAAGATACGCTTTATGCGCATTCTGGAACTCAGTATTATCAAAATGTATATGTAGAAGGAGATGTTGACTTTATTTTCGGAGGAGCTCGTGCGGTCTTTGAAAATTCAGTGATTCATTCTCTTGATCGAGGTTCTAGCACTAACAATGGTTATGTTACTGCAGCAAGCACATTGCTTTCTGAAGAGTATGGCTTCCTTATTTTAAATAGTGAGCTAACTAGTGATGCAGCTCCGGGCACGGTTTATTTAGGAAGACCATGGCCAGCAGGTGGAAATCCAGAGGCGCGAGGCAGTGTCGTCTTTATGCATACGGAATTAGGAGATCACATTAAAGAAGAAGGATGGACTTCGATGAGTGGCTTAGCGCCTGAAGATGCTAGACTTTTTGAATATCAAAACAAAGGCCCAGGTGCGGTAATCAATGATTCAAGAAGACAGCTAACAGATGAAGAAGCTGCCAAATGGACAGTTGCCAATGTATTAAAAGGCTGGGACCCATCAGAAGGTGGTTCAGGTGGAGAAGAGCCAGGTGATGGTGATGGAAATGACCCAGGCGAGGAAACACCTGAGAAAGAGTTTGAAGAAATCGTTATCTTCATGGAAGATTTTGAAGGATTTACTCCAGGAACAGAGCCAGAAGGATTTATGATGACTGGTGATGCGGGCGTTGTAGTTGAGCTTGAAGGCGCAAGCAAAGTCCTACATCTTCCCGCATCAGGAAATAGCAATGGTTTTGTTAAGGAATTTGAAAAACAAGATGGAATCGTGTTAGCTGAATTAGATTTTATGCAGCCAACAAGAGCAAATGCGACCGTTGTGCTCACACTTGCTGACGAAGAAGGAAATGACTTAATTCGAATTGAGGCACGTAACCATCTGTTCAGTACGAGGTTGCCAGATAATAGCTTTAAAGCAAGCACCGTTGAAAACATCAATGAACAATGGAGAAATGTTCGTGTGGTCGCTGATATCGAAACGCAGACATTTGATTTATTCATAGATGACGAGCTTGTTTTTGAAAAAGAAGCTTTCTACCGCGAAGGAAAGAATATTGCTCAAGTGAAGTCAATTACACCAGGAAGCAGTGAGAGAGATCACTACGTCGACAACTTAAAAGTAAGCAAGCTAGTAGAAGTAGCAGGAGAAGATGATGGAGCAGGAGGAGATGACGGAACAGGAGGAGATGACGGAACAGGAGGAGATGACGGAACAGGAGGAGATGACGGAACAGGAGGAGATGACGGAACAGGAKGACGGAACAGGAGGAGATGACGGAACAGGAGGAGATGACGGAACAGGAGGAGATGAGGGAACAGGAGGAGATGACGGAACAGGAGGAGATGACGGAACAGGAGGAGATGATGGAGCAGGAGGAGATGATGGAGCAGGAAAGAATGATGTAAACAAAGGAGACAAGCATTCGCCTGGAAGTGGGCAAAAGGTAAACAATGAATCAGGAAACAAAGGGTCTGGGAATGGCATTTTACCGAATACGGCAACGTCGATGTACAGTTGGATGATGATTGGCGTTATGTTAATGACCGTTGGTGGAGCGTTATTTATCCTCCGAATGAGAAAAAAAACGGAAAAGGAATAGCCGATTTAGATGTGAGCAAAGCTGATTTGAAAAATAAATAGATGAGAATGGGAGGTTTCGAATCTTCCCGTTCTTTTTTACGTTTCTCATTCAATAATTAAGGTAAAATTGATTATTTATTTTTTTTGCGGATGCTGGAATGGTGATTTGTTCGGGTATGCGATAACTAAAAAAGGTACAATCGAACGTAATGATATATATGTATGGAATCATGAAGATATAGTCGGATGTGAATTTCAGCTTCATTGAAGGACTTTATTAAAGAATGGCTGACAGGAGAAATAGCTGTATGATAAACGCTTAAAGCTTTAATAACTTTGTCTGATATTTACTTTTATCAATTTCATAGCTGATGGACTGAAGATACACATAAAATCATCGTATCTTCAGTTTTTTTTGTATTCATTGTTCTTTCCTACAAATACTGAATAATCCCCATCCTTTTCTAATATTTTAGCGAATGAATGAAGGAGATTTTCTATTTCAAATAATACCTTAGTGCCAATCCAGCTACCTGGTAAAAACTCTGGAGGAAGCATAGGATCCTTTGTAATTAATTCATCTCTTAGTTCTTTTAATAGCAAGAATTGAGCAAAAGTAGTAAGTAGATTGGATGAAGGTTTTATTGCTAATTGATTATGAAGAGAGTAATGCTCATCTAGCCACGCTTTTTTTTCGACATATATATCAGCTATAGATGGTAAATTCCAAATTTTTTCTGCGCTATTCGGTCCTGGAGTACCTTCTGGATTAATCGGGTTAAGAATAAACGTATCACCCATTAAGATTGTAATGTAATTTTCAATTTCCAACGAATCAATCAAATCAAATAGCTTATGGCGAATGTCCCAAGGGTAAACATAGACACTTTTATATAATTGTCCAAAGCCTAAACGAATTAATTGATTTCGAAAAGCATCTCTTTTCTTGCGGAGTTCCTCAGGGATTTCCAGCATGACAAATATCCAATTGTTATTCCATTTCTGATGGTAAAAGTTTTCCTTATTTCTCAAAACGTGATAGGATTCCAACCCTTTAGAAGTTAAAGAATAACATCCGCGCTGAACAGTTGAAAGGTAAGACAGCTTTTTAAGTTTAGTTAAAGCATTTCTCGTTGTCTGATTAGAATAGTTTTGGGCCTCAAAAATTTGAATAATTTCTTTTCCTTGCATTTCTTTCTTTTTTGATAGCAGAAACATAATTTGGTCTTCTAATGCCACTTTTCTCACCTCCATTTGAATCATAGCGGATTTAATTAAAATTTTCACTATTTCTTTTAATAACCATTGACGAGCTACTCATTTAATAATAACATAATTTTAACGAACGAAAAAATAATATTATAAAAGGTGGCGCGCAATGAATAATCATAATAGTGAACAAAACGGTTGGGAAACTTTACAGGTTTTAAATGAGGCTGGTGAAGTAGTCGATAAGAGCTTAATGCCTTCATTGACAGAAAAAGAGCTGGTAGAAGTAATGGCCAGGATGGTATATGTAAGAAAGCTAGATGAAAGGTGCATTTCTTTAAGCAGACAAGGTAGATTAGGATTCTACGCTCCAGTTGCGGGACAAGAAGCTAGTATGATAGGCTCCCAATTCTCGTTAGACCCAAACGATTGGATTCTTCCTGGGTATCGTGATTTACCACAAATTCTTTTTCATGGAGTGCCATTGTCACAATTATTTCTATGGTCAAAAGGACATTTTAAAGGAGGGCAAATGCCTAAGGGATTAAATGTTACTCCTCCACAAATCATTATTGGTGCCCAAATTGTTCAAGCCGCGGGGATTGGATTAGGATTAAAGAAAAGAAAAAAGGCAAACATTGCGATTACTTATACAGGAGATGGAGGCTCTTCACAAGGAGACTTTTATGAAGGGATGAACTTTGCAGGTGCATTTCAAACTCCTACAGTTATTATTGTGCAAAATAACCAGTTTGCGATTTCGACACCATTTGAGAGGCAGACTGCAGCAAGGACCATTGCTCAAAAATCAGTAGCAGCTGGTATAAAAGGAGTAAGAGTAGATGGCATGGACGTTTTAGCTATGTATGCAATCACGAAAAAAGCAAGATTGGATGCTCTTCAAGGAAAGGGACCTACCCTGATTGAAGCATTAACCTTTCGTTTTGGACCTCATTCAACATCAGGAGATGACCCGAGCAAATATCGCGATAAAGAATTAGAAGAGAGCTGGAGATTAAAGGACCCTTTACACCGATATCGTTTGTTCTTAGAAAATCAGAAGCTATGGTCAAGTGAAGAAGAGAAGAAATGGGAGGAAAAAGCAGTAGATGATGTGAAAATCGCCATTAAAAAGGCTGAATCAGCTAAAAAGCAAAGCATATCTGATTTAGTAGAAAATATGTTCGAAAAGAAGTAGACTATTATTTTTTAGTGTTTATCTATTTTCAACAAAAAATATACGGTGAAATGGTAGAAAAGTTTCTAGTGAATGGTATGATAAATATAAATGCTTTTCGCTAGAAAAAAAGATAAGGGCTATGTTTTTAATGGTTTAAAAACGCTTTTCTTTTCAAGGAGGAATGGTTTTGGAAGACAATATGAAAGAGGAATTAAAATCATGGGCTACATCTATTGCGGTAGGTATTGTCATTGCCTGCTTATGTAAAGCCTTTCTTTTTGCTCCTATGACGGTTTTTGGTGAATCGATGTCTCCTACATTTGAGGATCAGGATCGACTCATGATAAGTAAGATTACTTCGATTGAAAGGCTTGATGTGATTGTTTTTGAAGCTCCTAATATGTTAGAAGAGAGATATATAAAGAGAGTCATAGGCTTGCCAGGTGATCGAATTGAGATGAAGAATGATCAGTTGCTCGTAAATGATGAAATAATCGAAGAGCCTTATATATGGGGAAATGGCGATGATAAGTTTCTCGGGAAAATAACAGAGGATTTTACACTAGAGGAAATGTTTGGAGTTTCAGAAGTACCTAACGGCATGTACTTTGTTCTTGGTGATAACCGTCGCAGAAGTCTTGATAGTCGTAACTTTGGATTTATATCTGAGGAGATCGTCATAGGTGAAGTGAAGCTTCGCTTTTATCCCTTTTCGAGTTTTGGTTTTCCTAGTGAATAACAGAGATAACATTAGAACCATTTAGAAATGAGTGTTTTTTTAGAAAGGGGTGTTATTTGCATGTATTTTATCTCGTCTGTTCTCTCGTTAATTTTTTTAGCAGTGGCTGGAGTGCTAATTTTACAATTAGTTATTTCCACAAGAAAAATAAAACGTGGTGGCCCGATTTCTGAAGAGCTTGCTACCAAATCAAGAAAAAGATTAAAATATATAAGAACGCTGTTATTGTATGGAATTGTGTTAAGTATAATGGCTATTTATTTTAGCCCTTAAACAAATGATGACTTATTGAGGTCTGCACTTTGTGATGCTGGCCTATTTACTTGTGAGAAGGTCTTTAGTACAAGGAGGGGATTCAATGGATATAAAAGGACTTGAATATGCGATTGGAATGACGAATCAACTTTCAGAAACGATCTCCATTGAAAAATGGGATGAGCCGTTAATGAAGGATATTGGTACACTGAGAAAGCTATTTGTCCATCTTGTACGGGTAAGAAACATTTATCGAGATGGATTAGAAACAGGGGTATTAGCCTTTCCTGGGGTCAGACCACAGAAATCAGTCGATTTAAAGAATGAGTTACATATAAGCAAAGAGCAACTTATCAAAGCATTTTTAAGTACGAAATGTACGACTGTGGCCTTTCATGATGAAATATTGACGGTTGAGGAAGTCTACAGTATGGCGATTCAGCATGAAGGAATTCATCAAGGGCAATTTGCCGTGGCTCTTCAAAATAAAGGAATAGAATTGCCACCAACTTGGAAAAAAGATTGGAACTTATAACTTTTTATACCTAAGTGAATTTCATCATTGCTCTATAAG
>NZ_LTAO01000006.1 GCF_001590785.1 Alkalihalobacillus trypoxylicola | reverse complement strand
TCACCTATTAAATGTAATGACTTAAGGATAGTAGAGGAGAATGTACAACATGGAAAAAATCAAAAGTATTGCTGTGTTTTGTGGCTCTAGTGTAGGAAATAGTCCAATTTATATGGATATGGCTAAGGAGCTTGGAAAAGCAATTGCCCAAAGTGAGAGAACTCTTGTATATGGGGGAGCTCAAGTAGGGTGCATGGGAGCAATAGCTGATTCTGCTCTACAGAATAACGGAGAAGTAATAGGGGTCATTCCAGAAAAATTAAAAAATGTTGAGCTTGCTCATTTAGGATTAACGGAGCTTCATGTTGTTAAAACGATGCATGAAAGAAAAGCAAAAATGGCTGATCTTTCGGATGCTTTTGTTGCTTTGCCTGGCGGTGCTGGAACACTAGAAGAATGGTTTGAGGTCTTTACTTGGGCCCAATTGGGCTATCATCAGAAGCCCTGTGCCTTTCTAAATATTAATGGATTCTATGATCCGCTTCTAAAGATGCTCGACCACACAATAGAAGAAGGATTTATGCGTGAGGACTATCGTGAACTTATTTTGGTTGAATCGAACATTGAAAAACTCTTTAGCAAATTGGAAAATAGTAGAAGCCTTTTACAAGCTAAATGGGAAAAATAAAATCATTTTATTGGTCTATAAAAATGTCACAACTAAATGGACCAATTTTAGAATTCTGAGTTTTCCTATATAATCGAGTGAATTTCATAATTGCTCTATAAACGAATAAAAGCGAACGTTTCTTATGAAATATGTTTTAAACGTTTGTGAATTAACTTGTTGATTGAAACGGTAGGTAGGGACTCCCAAAGGATCAGCGCAGTCTGAAGATCCACTCTGGCGAAGCTCTGCGTAGTCAGAGTTAGCTGAAGACAAGCCCTTGGGAAAGCACCTACCTAAAGTGAAAATCAAAAACCTAATCGTTCGGTTTTCATTATAAAAATGTACTGAATGTTTGCGAATTCACTCGATGATTGAAACGGTAGGTAGGGACTCCCAAAGGATCAGCGCAGTCTGAAGATCCACTCTCGCGAAGCTCTGCGTAGTTAGAGTTAGCTGAAGACAAGCCCTTGGGAAAGCATCTACCTAAAGTGAAAATCAAAAACCTAACCGCTCGGTTTTCATTATAAAAATGTACTGAATGTTTGCGAATTCACTCGATGATTGAAACGGTAGGTAGGGACTCCCAAAGGAACAGCGCAGTCTGAAGATCCACTCTGGCGAAGCTCTGCGTAGTCAGAGTTAGCTGAAGACAAGCCCTTGGGAAAGCATCTACCTAAAGTGAAAATCAAAAACTCTGGCGAAGCTCTGCGTAGTCAGAGTTAGCTGAAGACAAGCCCTTGGGAAAGCATCTACCTAAAGTGAAAATCAAAAACCTAATCGTTCCGTTTTCATTATAAGATATGAATGATGAAATGGATTCAATCATACGTGTAAAAATAAGACAAGACATGTTAAAATCTAAATAGATAAAAAAGATATCGTTATAAAGGAGAGAGATTATGTCTAATGTATTAATTTTTGGTCATAAAAATCCAGATACAGATACGATTTGCTCAGCTATTGCTTATGCACATTTAAAGAATCAATTAGGAATCAAGGCAGAGGCAGTTCGACTTGGTGAAATTAATGGGGAAACGGAATATGCACTAAAAACTTTCTCTGCTGACCCACCTAGACTTGTTGAAACCGTATCAAATGAAACGAATGAAGTCATTCTCGTTGATCATAATGAGTTCCAACAAAGTGCTTCAGATATTAAGGATGTTCGTGTTTTAGAAGTGATTGATCATCACCGTATCGCTAATTTTGAAACAGCGGACCCTTTATATTATCGAGCAGAGCCTGTTGGCTGTACAGCAACTATATTATTAAAAATTTACAAAGAAAAAGCTGTAGAGATTGAAAAGGATATTGCAGGTCTTATGCTGTCTGCGATTGTTTCCGATTCCTTATTATTTAAATCTCCAACGTGCACAGAAGAAGATGTAGCAGCTGCAAAAGAGCTTGCTCAAATAGCCGATGTTGATTTAAATCAGTACGGTCTAGACATGTTAAAAGCGGGTGCAGATACGACTACTAAAACCGTACAGCAATTAATAACGATTGATGCAAAAGAATTTTCGATGGGTGAATTTAAGGTAGAAGTCGCTCAAGTGAATACGGTAGATACGAATGAGGTCATCGCCCGCCAAGCTGAAATCGAGCCTGTTTTAACCGAGCTAATTGCTGATAAGAAATTAGATTTATTTGTTTTGGTCGTAACCGATATTTTAGAGAATAATTCCGTTGTTTTAGCACTTGGAAGTCAAGCTCCAGCTGTTGAAAAAGCTTTTAACGTAACATTAGATAATAGTACAGCTCTTCTAAATGGTGTTGTATCAAGAAAGAAACAAATTGTTCCTCCACTAACAGAAGCTTTGTCATCATAAAGAAAGCTCTAAGGTGTATGAGAAACTCAATTTTCATACACCTTGCTGTTGGAAGAGAACCTGTTTTTAAATGATTGAATAAAGAGAAATGTTAAATTGATTTGTCATGTAATGACTAGGACCTCCCTTCTTTAATTAAGATGGAGGTCCTCTTTTTTTATATGAAACCTGGCGATTGAGGTAGTAGCCCTTGCAAAATCCACTTTTGAAAAAATTAGTTTGGCGATACCTCATCTGACGACGCGCGTTGTCTTTGAGGAGCGAAAAGACGGAGCACCTTACCTCTAATGGTTCCTCAGCTTAAAATAGAGGAAAAACGATTAACGTGATTGCAATCTCTGTCTAGCCGTGTTTAAAGAAGGGGTAACAGGAATAGCTTTTGACGCTTTTCCCAGTCCAAAAGCAGGCATATTATAATAGAGTGATTCATTTTGCCCCTTATCTATCAGGTATGTCTCGTGATAAATACCAACAGCATCATTATTCCTGACAAGCTGGTTGAATCGCTTCCAAGCTTTTAAATGAGTACCATCTTTTGCATAAGCCAATAATTCTTCTTCAGAGCGCCAATATTGTAAAAGAAAAGACGTTCTTAGTCCAAAAAAGCTTTCCATTGAGAGACACCCTAATTGTTTATTGACCGATAGCTCTCTTATCATAGGAGGCATTGCAACAAATACTGGCCACCACTTATGGATTTTCCACCATTTATTAATGCGCATACCAATCATAAATACCGTTAGCTTCTCGTGGTGATCAGCTGTAAATCTTCCGTCAAAAATTTTACTCATTCGTCTTTACCCCCTTTTTGATTTTTTCCTGTGTACAGCTACACCATTCAATTTGTGCAAGAGTGGTTTTAATTCCGTAATCCAATGTAATAAGCCAATACATGGCATCTTGTTCGTGAGCAGAATATGTCTCAATCGAGGATTGGATGTTTCTATAAACTTCTAATCGTTCGTGAAGCTTTTTCTCGTACGTTTCAAGCTGTAAGAAAGTAGATGACTGACTTTCAAGCTGACTACTAAAAAATAGCTTTAATAAAAGTTCATTT
This sequence comes from Alkalihalobacillus trypoxylicola, assembly GCF_001590785.1. GTDB lineage: Bacteria > Bacillota > Bacilli > Bacillales > Bacillaceae_D > Alkalihalobacillus > Alkalihalobacillus trypoxylicola. The sequence continues at coordinate 79,202 of NZ_LTAO01000006.1, read as the reverse complement.
TTTTCTACTGAAAGCTTCTCAACAGGAAGCTGTAGCCAATTTGTGAGCTCTTGTTTTCCTTTTTCTGTAATTGAATATTCCTTTTTATCTAAATCATTTGTGTTGTCCACTTCTGCTAAGCCTTCTTGAACTAGAGTTTTAAGAGTAGGATACACTTGTCCATAACTTATTTTCCAAAAATGATTTAAGCTAGTATCAATCATTTTTTTGATGCTATAACCAGAGCGACAGCTAGTTGTAAGCAAACCTAATATGGCATATTTAGTATGATTTTCTTTTGGCATTGAAACACCCTCTATATCTTTTTGATATATATCATTTAGATATATAATACCGACTTAAATGGAAGAATGTCAATGATTGAATCCGTTTTTATAAAAAATAAATATTAATCATTAACGGATCGTATGATTTTCAAGAATTTATAGGTACAATAAAATGGAGCTCATGTGAAGCATAGTGGATACGATAAGATAAGATGGGAGCTGAACCATTGATTAGAGAGTATCAACAAGAAGACTTTGATTTTATCATCGAATCACAAGCTGTCATTTATCATGCAGAATACCAATAGGATGAATCATTTATTCGTTTTCTTCAAACTAGTTTAATAGGAACGGTCCAAAAAATGCATAATCAATATGCGCAAATTTGGATTTATGAGCATCATGGTCAACCGAAGGGCTCGATAGCTTTAGAAAATGAATCAAAATAAAGCTCAGATTCGTTATTTGTTATTAGAACCATTGTTAAGGGGAAAAGGGATTGGCAATCAATTAATTTCAAAGGCGATTACTTTTGCAACTGAAAAAAACATCTCTTCCATCATTCTATGGACCAATTCTGAACTAACAGCAGCAAGGAAAGTGTATGAAAATTTCGGTTTTGAAATAATGCAGAGTAAGCAGTCTTATTTATCAGGCAAACATCTTACAGAAGATTGCTGGAGGCTGGATTTGCTGAAGTAATCTATAAGAAGGAAAAATTATACGACCAAATTAGAGGTGAAGATTTTTGTTAAGAAGTCAAGATATTCGAATTAGAGATCCATTTGTATATGTGGATAAAAGTAATCAAATCTATTATTTGTATGGGACAACTGATGAAAATGTGTGGAGTGGTGAAGCATACGGATTTCAGGCTTATCAAAGTAAGGATTTAGAGAATTGGGAAGGCCCTTATGATGTATTTAAACCACAGGATGATTTTTGGGCAGACCGACATTTTTGGGCTCCAGAGGTTCATTATTATCGGGGTTCATACTATATGTTCGCATCCTTCAAATCTGAGGACAAATGCAGAGGGACACAAATATTGAAATCTGACCTTCCGTTAGGCCCTTATCAACCGATAACAGAGGAACCGATTACTCCAAGAGAGTGGGAATGTTTAGATGGGACTCTTTACATCGATGGTGAGGAAAAACCCTGGATTATCTATTGTCACGAATGGCTTCAAATAACAGAAGGTAAAATATATGCTCAAAAATTAAGTGAGGATTTGCGAGAAACCATTTCTGAACCTATTTTACTTATTAATGCTGCTGATGCTAAGTGGACCAATGCGGTAAATGATGGAGTGTATGTAACCGATGGACCATATCTATATACGACTGAGAATGGAGAATTACTGTTGTTATGGTCCAGTCATTCTGATACAGGCTATACAATAGGTACGGCTCGCTCAAATTCAGGACATATTGAAGGACCTTGGGAACACAATCCGCTACCACTTTTTGCTAAGGATGGAGGTCATGGCATGGTTTTTAAGACATTAACGGGTGAATTAATGTTGACCATTCATAGTCCAAATAAATCGCCAAATGAAAGACCAATTTTTATTAAATTACAAGAAACAGATTCTGGTCTAGCATTATTAAAATGAGCGAATGAACAGAAGACGAGAAGCCGTAGCTCTCGTCTTCATTGGGTTTAAAGGATACAAAATTATTGGTAAGGAAATTGGTTCTTATAACCTGAGAACTGTTGGTAAGATTGTTGAATGCTTTGTGCTTCAGCCGTATCGTAGCTATAAAATCCTTTTCTAAACATAACCTCATACAAATTTCTCTGACAATCCAACGTTTCATGTGCGACTTGCGTAATCGTCTCTGAAAGAGATTGATGACTCGCTTCCGTAGCAGCCGTCACATAAGATTGGCAAAGGTACTTCTCGGTAGAGAGCTGATCCGTAATAAAATCTCTCTCAGACATTTGCGGAGTTTTTGCAATTGGCATTTCAGGATTTTGAATTTTTGATCCCATAATAATTCCTCCTACATTCTTCGCATATAGAGTATTAAGCGGTTGTTTTTAATGCTGTTGAATAGTCGAATTTTGATTTTGCTGCTGATTTTGAAAATGAGAAAGTATGCTGTCATAATGCTTTTGGTGCATTCTTCCTGCAGTTTCTAACGCCTGCTTAATTTCTATATCTTGGCATTGCTCTGCGTAGAAATGAGCTTTTTTCATGGCATCCAAATTCCAAGATAACATATCCGAAATATAAAGCGAGTCCTTGACGGACAATACTTGCGGAGGTTCTTGATAAGCTAATGGCTGAGCTTGAGTTTGAGATTGTACTTCGAAAGATTGTTGCATGTTATTTTGCTGTTGCATCCTTAACTCCCCCTCAAAAAAAGTGAACCGTATAGACGGTTACATTATTAGCATTTGAAAAAGATTAAAATTTATAAGCGTTAATAATTGTAAACCATTTTTATAAGCATGATTATCCTCTTTTTCGCATATGGAAAAGTGAAGGAAGTTTTTATTGGAACGTACCATCCTTTATCCCAATAAAAGGAGGATTATGAATGGATATACAAATTAATCGTGCAGCGGTAATAGGAGCAGGCGTCATGGGTTCGCAAATTGCTGCTTTATTAGCTAATGCTGGAATTATAACTTATTTATTTGAGCTGGCTCCTACAAAACGAACCGAGCACGAAAAGAATTTAGGTTTAACATTAAATAGTGAAATAGTGAGAAATCGTTTGTCTTTAAAGGCAATAGAGAATTTAAAAAAACAGAAGCCGGCACCACTAGGTTCATTAGAGTCCGTAAATTACATTCAAGCCTGTAATTTAGAAAGTGATTTATCGAAATTAAGCGAAGTAGATTGGATTATTGAAGCGGTCGTTGAGAAGTTAGAGGTGAAAAAAGAGTTATTAAAAAAAATAGAGGGGCTCAAAAAAACAAGCTGTGTTGTCAGTTCTAATACCTCAGGTTTATCGATTGAGCAAATGGTAGCAGACTGTTCAGATTCATTTAAGGAAAGGTTTTTAGGAATTCATTTTTTTAACCCACCTCGATATCTAAAGTTAGTGGAAATGATACCAAATACGAAAACATCCAAAAGTATGATCGAAAATATGAGAGCGTTTTCAGAAGAGCGATTAGGAAAAACGGTAGTGATTGCAAAGGATTCCCCGAACTTTATTGCGAATCGTATCGGTACCTTTGGCTTACTTTTAACCGTGAAAGAAATGCTGGAAAAAGGATTAACGATTCAAGAAGTTGATCAATTAACGGGACCATTAATCGGCAGACCCAAAAGTGCAACATTTAGAACATTAGATGTTGTTGGGATTGATACCTTTGCTTTTGTCTCCGATACGTTATTTAGTCAATTAGATGAACAGGAAAAAGAACTGTTTAAATTACCTCGTTTTATGGAAGAGCTTATTCACTCTGGAGCGATAGGTCAAAAGGCAGGAAAAGGCTTTTACCAAAAAGTGAAAACTGAATACAAAAGTGAGATTTTAAGCTTAAATCCTCAAACCATGACCTATGAAAAAGCAGAAAAGCAAACAACCCCTTTAATAAATAAAGCGAAACAAATAAGAAACTTAAAAGAAAGACTTGAATTTATTTTCGAGCAAAATGAAGAGCAAGCACAATTTTTATGGACAGTTATAGCGAGAGTTCTATTATATGCTGCAGATAAAAAAGAAGAAATTGCTGAAAATTTATACTCCATAGATACGGCAATGAAGGCAGGATTTGGATGGGAAGCTGGACCTTTTGAAATATGGGAGATGTTAGGCTTGGAGAAAACGTTAGATAAAATGAAGGAATCTGAATTTCAAATTCCGAATTGGATCGAAGAGATGGTTTCATTAAATCATAAGCATTTCTATCAAGACAACCAATACTATGAGCCTCAATCTAACACATATATGGAGATAGCATCCCAATCTGATTGTTATCGTACCTCACTGTTATCAAACAACAAAAAAATCATCGGTAATACCGGAGCAAGCCTTATTGAAATAGAAGATGATGTTGCCTTTTTACAGCTTCATTCACAAAATCAAGCAATTGGTCTAGATGTCATTGATATGATTCAGAAATCAGTAAAAGAAGTGGAGACTAATTATAAGGGGCTTGTTATTAGTCATTCAGGTAAAAACTTCTGTGTCGGAGCCAATTTACTAATGATTTTGTTAGAAGCTCAAAGCGAAAATTACGATGAAATTGATCATATTATTCAATTATTTCAACGATCGATGTCACAAATTAGATATTCGAAAAGGCCGATTGTTGTTGGGGTATTTGGTATGAACTTAGGTGGTGGAGTAGAGATGAGCTTGCCCGCTGCAAGTATTCAAGCCTCTTTTGAAACCTATATGGGATTAGTGGAAACGGGAGTAGGAATAATCCCAGGTGGTGGAGGAAACAAAGAGTTATATTTACGACATTTACCGTCAAAAAAATCATTAACCTCGATCGACATACAAAATGCAGCAAATCAAACATTTGAAAAAATAGCCCTAGCTAAAGTATCTACTTCTGCTCTAGAAGCAAAAGAACTTCACTATTTAGGTGAGCAAGATGATGTAATTATGAATCGAGACGAAATGATTGAAACAAGCAAACAAAAAGCGATTCGTTTGTGGAATCAAGGCTATCAGCCACCACTAAAAAAAGGTATTCCGGTTGCTGGTGAAAGCGGCTATGCAACGATGCTGGTGGGAGCTAGTATGCTTCATAAAGCGGGTAAAATAAGTGACCATGATTTAAAAATTGCTAAGAAGCTAGCATTTGTTATCGCAGGAGGCAGAGTACCAAAAGGCAGCGTTGTAGATGAAGAATACTTATTAGATATTGAGAGAGAAGCATTCTTAAGCTTAGTAGGAGAACCAAAAACCCAACAAAGAATGCAGCACATGCTTTTAAAGAAAAAACCATTACGTAATTAAATGAGGTGATTCCTTTGAAGGAAGCAGTGATTGTAAGTGGAGCTAGAACTCCCGTCGGAAAGGCAAAAAGAGGCTCTTTGGCTGAAATGAGGCCAGACGACTTTGCTGCGATAAGCGTAAGAGAAACGTTAAAAAGAGCTTATGTTTCTGATTTGGAACAAATAGATGATCTCATCGTAGGTTGCGCAAATCCGGAAGCTGAACAAGGGATGAACGTTGCTAGAACGATTGGCCTTTTAGCAGGTTTACCGGATTCAGTGCCTGCTATTACCATCAATCGTTATTGTGCTTCAGGACTACAAAGTATCGCTTATGCAGCGGAAAGAATCATGACAGGGCAGGCGACAGCCATCATTTCTGGTGGTGTAGAATCTATGAGCTGTATTCCGATGGGAGGGCATGTCATTTCAGCTAATGTGGAATTAGCTGAGAAGCGTTCGGAATATTACATGAATATGGGCTTAACCGCTGAAGAGGTAGCGAAGCAATTCAGTGTTTCGCGACAAGATCAGGATCAATTCGCTTTAGAAAGTCATCAAAAGGCTGTGCAGGCTTTAAAGAATGGAGCTTTTAAAGAAGAAATTGTTCCTATTAAAGTGATAAAACGATCGGTAATTGACCATCGATTGAAGGAAACAAGTTATCTTTTTGAAGAAGATGAAGGGGTAAGAAAGGATACATCAATAAAAGGCTTGAGTAACTTAAAGCCAGCCTTTCATGTTAATGGAACTGTTACAGCAGGGAACTCTTCACAAATGAGTGATGGAGCAGCTTCTGTTCTAATGATGGAAAAAGAAGAGGCCGAGGCAAAGGGGTTAAAACCTTTTGTAAAGTTTAAATCGTTTGCTGTAACAGGCTGTGCTCCTGAGGTCATGGGGATTGGTCCTATTAAAGCAATTCCCAAAGCCCTTTCTTTAGCTCATTTAACGACAAAAGATATAGGTTTGTTTGAGATAAATGAGGCCTTTGCAGCACAGGCTCTTCAAGTGATTCGAAGCTTGGAAATTGATTCAACAAAAGTCAATGTAAATGGAGGAGCGATTGCCCTAGGTCATCCACTAGGCTGTACAGGAACGAAGCTCACTTTAAGCTTAATACATGAAATGAGAAGAAAGCAGATTCAATATGGTGTGGTCTCTATGTGTATTGGCGGGGGAATGGGTGCTGCAGCGGTTTTTGAATTGATTTAAGTTAAGAAAAGAAGGGTGGAAGTATGATGGAAAACGAGCGTTCACCAAGAGGAGCAGGTTTTTTATTAGAGGATGAGTCAGAGTTTTTTATGTATACTCCAGAAGATTTTACTAGTGATCAAATGGCTATTGGAAAAATGGTTGATCAATTTATTGATAAAGAAGTGACACCTGTTATTGATCAAATAGAAGAACATCATTTTGAATACTCTGTTCAACTACTAAAAAAAGCCGGAGAGCTTGGATTATTAGCGGCAGATGTTCCTGAAAAATTCGGAGGAATGGCACTAGATAAATTAAGCTCATCATTAATTACTGAAAAGATTGCTCGAGTAGGTGGGTTTGGTTTAACTCATGGAGCACATGTCGGAATTGGATCTCTCCCTATCGTATTTTTTGGAGATGAGCGTCAAAAGCAAGTGTACTTACCGGATTTAGCTTCAGGAGAGAAAATTGCTGCCTATGCTTTGACAGAGCCTGGATCCGGCTCTGATGCATTAGGAGCTAGAACGAAAGCAGTATTAAATGAGGAGCAAACACATTACCTATTAAGTGGTGAAAAGCAATGGATTACGAATGCTGGATTTGCTGATATTTTTATTGTATATGCTAAGGTTGACGGTGAAAAATTTACCGCTTTTATTGTAGAGCGGGATTTCGAAGGGGTTTCGGTCGGACCGGAAGAAAAGAAAATGGGAATTAAGGGCTCTTCAACACGTACATTGATTTTAGACAATGCTAAGGTGCCAGTTGAAAATGTGTTAGGTGAGATTGGTAAGGGTCATTTAATTGCGTTTAATATTTTAAATATCGGTCGTTATAAGTTAGGGGTTGGTTGTTTAGGAGGTGCAAAAAGAGCCCTAAAATTAGCGCTTGAGTATGCAAAAGAAAGAAAACAATTTAAAACTGCAATTGTTAATTTCCCATTAGTACAGGAGAAATTAGCAAACATGGCTAGTTTAATTTATGTTACGGAAAGTGCCGCTTATCGAACAGGTGGTTTATTTGAACAAAGGCTGTCTGCTATTGAGGATAGTGGAGAAGGACAGCTAATAGCACAAGCGATTGCGGAATATGCAGTAGAATGCTCGATTATTAAAATTGCCGGATCTGAAATGCTTGATTATGTGGTCGATGAAGCCGTTCAAATTCATGGTGGATATGGATTTATGACAGAATATGAGGTAGAGAGAATATATAGAGATTCGCGCATAAATCGAATTTTTGAAGGCACAAATGAAATAAATAGATTGTTAATTCCAGGAACGATTTTACGTAAAGCACTAAAGGGAGAACTTCCTTTAATGGAATCTGCTCAGCAATTACAAAGTGAACTTTTGATGTTCATGCCAAAGCCATTTGAAGGGAAAATTCTTGAGAGAGAAACTGAATTGGTCAAAAATTTTAAAAAGCTATTCTTAATGGTAGCAGGCTCAAGTGCACAAAAACACGGTACAAATTTACAAAAGGAGCAAGAATTACTTGCGCATTTAGCCGATATAGTGATCGACATATACCAATTAGAATCTTCACTAAAAAGAACTAAAAAAATAATTGAAAAAACAGGTGAGGAAAGTGCCAAAAAAGAAATATTAATGACCGAAATCTATGGTCATTTAGCTCTGAATAAAATCGAAACTAAGGCAAAGGAGGCTTTGATTGCTTTAGAAGAAGGAGATGGGGTAAGAACGATGCTTGCCATCGTGAGAAAGCTTCTTAAAGTCGAACCAATAGATATCATCTCGAAAAAAAGAGTGCTCGCACAAATCCTCATTCAATAAAGGGTAAGCATCTAACCATAAAAGAACAGTGGGTAAGATCATCGCCGGATGGTCTTACCCACAATTTTTTGAGCATAGTGAGGCTGAGTCAAAGACTGTTCTAACAAGTGAAATGATATGTAATGAGTGCAGATACACATGACGATTCTTCTTTTGAAAGAAAGAGGACCATATTATATTAGAAGAACCTTTATGAAATTCCGTAACTGCGTGATGAGTTGGCGATGCTGAGTTCCATTTTTAAAAGTAAGATGGGTGCTAAAACACAGACACGGGTACTGGGGAAGCGAAAGCCCGATACGTAACATTTATAGAGTTCTGCCTTCATGTTAAAAGACTTTTTAAAGTACTCTTTTAAACAAGGTGAAACGTTTCGTTTTGAGAAAATGAGGGCAAACTACTTGTGAGAAATAAAGAAAACCGTAATAATGAATAAAAAGAATGAAAAGGAGAGAGGAATATGAGCGTAACTTTTTATCATTACCCAAAATGTGGAACCTGTCGAAAAGCAAAAAAATGGCTGGATGAGGCAGGGGTTGATGTGAATTCTATCCATATTGTAGAAGAACCTCCATCCAAAAAAGAGCTTAAGGAATTGTACGTAAAAAGTGGATTAGAGCTCAAGAAATTTTTTAATACTAGTGGACAAAAATACCGTGAGTTAGGCTTAAAGGATAAACTAAAAGAGATGAATGAAGAAGACCAACTTGCTTTATTAGCAACAGATGGAATGCTGATTAAACGCCCGATTACAACGGATGGGACAAGAGTCACTGTAGGATTTAAAGAAGCAGAATTTGAACAAACTTGGAAAAGCTAAAGTAAGGATTTTCATTTGCTTTAAAAAAAGGTATAGTGGTAAGTAAGCAAAAGCTAAATACATATGATGGTTTGTGGAGGTTTTGATTAATGAGCAATTTACCAAAGGATTTTAAATATTCAGAAGAGCATGAATGGGTAAAGGTTGAAGGAGACAAAGTACGCGTCGGCATTACAGACTTTGCTCAATCAGAGTTAGGAGACATCGTTTTTGTAGAATTACCTGAGGTAGGAGATTCTATTGAAGCGGACGAGCCTTTTGGAAGTGTAGAGTCCGTTAAAACGGTTTCTGAATTATACGCACCATTAAGTGGAAAAGTAGTAGAAATTAACGAAGATTTAGATGACTCTCCAGAGTTTGTAAACGAATCTCCATATGAAAAAGCATGGATGATTGTTATTGAACCAAGTGATCAGTCTGAATTAGAAAAATTAATGACGGCTGAGCAATATCAAGAAATGATTAAAGAAGATTAATCTAATTACAGCTTACTGAAAAGAAAGCTATAGAATGTAATAACGAAGGCTCTAACCAGAGCATTTTAGCCTATTGAGAACTCTCAAGTATGAGACAATCGATAGGCTTTTTTGTATGAGAAATAATGAGAGTAGTATGTATAGCTACTAAATTATAAAGGGAAATGGTGAGTGATTAAAAAAGACAAAAAACTTCTTAAACTTAGCCTTTTATTTAGAAATATAATTGGTAAATTTTAAAATGATTAAGGGAATTTGGATTTTTTGCATGTCCCCTTTATTATTGGTTATTTTATAAATAACCCCACTCGGCATGAGATGGTTGAAGCATGAAAAAGACTCTGTTCGATGAAAGTGGAAGTAGATAGTTGGAAATGGGACGAAGGAATTTGTTATCGGACGAAAGTGAGAGAAGGTTCGAAAAAACAGCCCCTCCTTTCGACCGAAATGAGAGCACAAGCGGTGGGAAGTGGTCAAAAGGAGCGTTCTATTCGACCATAATCAGAGCCACGGCCTTGGGAGAGTCAAAAGGAGCCGTTCTATTGGCCGGAAAAGAGAGTTGAAGCAGAAGAGTGGTGAAAAGGAGCGTTCTTTTCACCCGTAAGCAGGGTCGCAACACTGAAAGGGTAAAAGTGGAAGCGCACAACCACTTTTTAATATAATAAAAGAATTTATAAAAAATAAAAAGGAGAGCTCTTGAGAGCATTTAATTCAAATGAAATTAGAAAAAATAAACATAACAAGTAAGGTTAAGGGCAAATATGAAGAAGGTCAATTGAATTTATATTTAGGAGAAAGAAAAATAGGTGAGGTTATCGAAAATGAACAAGGTTTAACTCATAATATGGAAAAGGGATTTGTTTTTGAGGCTGACCATATTTATCATTATGAAAACCCAAATCCTGAGCAAATTGATTCTTATATTGAGGATAGTTGGCGATAAATATTGGTACTATATTTCAATAATTAATTCTTATCCGATAATTCTGATAAAAATAGTCGTAAAAGGGTTGACAGAATTTTTAACATCATGGTAAGATGACACAAACAATTTTAAACTCGTAAATATATCTCTTATCGAGAGAGGTGGAGGGACTGGCCCGATGAAACCCGGCAACCGTTAAAAGTGGTGCTAAATCCTGCAAAGCATAAGCTTTGAAAGATGAGATGAAGGTAAAAGACCTTTTTCCATCTAAAAAAGATGTGAAGGTCTTTTTTTAGTATATAAAAAGAAAAAATAAAGTCTTTATATACGGGTATTTAAAGTAAGGAGTCAGGAGGAACGAAAGTGATTACACTAAGTGACATCCAAAAGATTTTTTCAACAAAGGATGGCTCTGTACATGCAGTTGATAAGGTAAATCTTCAGATTAATGAAGGGGAAATCTTTGGTATTATCGGATATAGTGGTGCGGGAAAGAGTACTTTAATTCGAATGCTGAATATGTTAGAGCGCCCAACCCATGGTGAAGTAGTAATAGCGGGAAAAGAACTGTCCAAACTTTCAAAAAAAGAGTTAAGAAAGGCCCGCCAGGAAATAGGTATGATTTTTCAGCATTTTAATCTGCTATGGTCTCGTACTGTTTTTGAAAATATTGAATTCCCTTTAGAAATTGCAGGAGTTCCTAAAGAAAAAAGGGGCGAACGAGTTCGGGAATTAATTTCATTAGTAGGATTAGAAGGTAGAGATGGGAGCTATCCATCTCAATTGAGTGGAGGTCAAAAGCAGCGCGTCGGCATTGCTAGAGCGTTAGCCAATAATCCGAAGGTTCTCCTTTGTGATGAAGCTACTTCAGCACTTGATCCAAAGACAACAGACTCTATCCTTGATCTATTAGTAAGTATTAATCAAAAATTAGGGCTAACAGTCATTCTGATTACACACGAAATGCATGTTATCCGTAAAATTTGTCATCAAGTTGCTGTCATGGAGCAAGGGAAAATTGTCGAGCAAGGTCCAGTCTTAGATGTATTTAGGCATCCTCAGCAAAACATGACCAAGGAATTTGTTAAACAAATTATAGAGCCCGAGGAAACGAAGGAATCGCTTGCTCAATGGTTACAAAACAGCGAGGAAGGAAAGGTCGTAAGGCTGACCTTTGTTGGGAAAGATGCAGAGCGACCGTTAATAACAGAGTTAATTCGTAAATTTAATATAGAGGTTAACATTCTTCAAGGTAAAATATCGAAAACATTAGAAAGCTCATATGGTACTCTTTTTATTCATTTAAGAGGAGAGGAACCTGAAATCGAAAAAGCTGTTCAATTCATACGCCAGGAGCAAGTTGAGCTGGAGGTGATTGAGCATGTTTAAGGAATTTTTAGCAGATGTTAAGTGGGACATGCTTTGGGACGCCACGGTAGAGACACTTTATATGACTTCTATCTCTATTACAGCCACCTTTATACTTGGTTTAATTCTCGGACTTATTTTATATCTTACGAGTAAAGGAAATATGTGGGAAAATAGCATCATTAATGGGATTATCGCAACCGTTGTAAATATATTCCGTTCTATTCCTTTTATTATCTTAATCGTATTACTCATTCCAGTTACTCGAGTTCTCGTTGGTACGATATTGGGTGCCAATGCAGCATTACCTACATTAATCATTGGTGCTGCACCATTTTATGCAAGAATGGTAGAAATTGCTTTAAGAGAGATAGATAAAGGTGTGATAGAAGCTTCCCAGTCAATGGGAGCTTCGAACTGGCAAATTATTCGTAAGGTTTTACTGCCAGAATCAATGCCTGCTTTAGTCTCAGGCATCACAGTGACAAGTATATCTTTAATAAGCTTTACAGCAATGGCAGGATATATTGGAGCTGGTGGTTTAGGGTATTTAGCTTATTTAGAAGGCTTTCAGCGAAATAATTCAGCTATGATGTTAGTTGCAACAGTCGCTATTTTGATTGTCGTATTTATCTTTCAAGCAATTGGCGACTTTATAACAAATAAATTAGATAAAAGATAAGAGAGGGAGAGGAAAAAATGAAGAAATTTTTGCGTACGATAGGAGCGTTAGCTCTAACAGCAAGCTTGGTAGCTTGCGGAACAAGTGATAGTAATGACGATGAACAAGCAACAGGCACGGATGATGATGGAGAAGGTGAAGCAACTGAAGAGGTCCAATCTTTAGTTGTAGGAGCTACAGCCGTTCCTCATGCAGAGGTACTTGAATTTGCCAAGCCTTTATTGCTAGAGGAAGGAATTGACATTGAAATCCAAGTATTCCAAGATTATATTCTACCGAATACAACACTTGAATCTGGAGAAATTGATGTAAACTATTTCCAAACACCGGGATATTTAGCACAACAGCTTGCTGATAATGAAAATTTTGATTTTGTTAGTGTGGGTTCTATCCATGCAGAGCCAATCGGGATATATTCTCAAGAATATACAAGCTTAGATGAACTTCCTGAAGGTGCAGAAATCATCTTTAGTGATTCTATTAGTGACCATGGTCGTATCCTACCTATTTTTGAGGATGCAGGATTAATAGAGCTTGACGTTGCAGAGGGTGAATTAGCAACGGTTGATAACATTGTTTCAAACCCTAAAAATCTTCAATTTGGTTCTACTCAAGTAGAAGCGAGAATGCTAGCACCTTCTTTTGAAAATGGTGAAGGAGATGCAATCGCTATTAATACCAACTATGCTTTAGAAGGTAATGTTGATATTGAAAAATACGGTATTGCGTTCGAATCAGATGAGAAGCTACAAGGAAATCTAATTGTGGTTCGTTCAGAAGATGAAAATAATGAAGCTATCTTAAAATTAGTAGAGGTTTTACAATCAGAAGAAGTTACTCAATTTATTGAAGAACAATATAATGGTGCTGTTATTCCTTTACACGAATAATCGTTTCAGACTGAAAGGGCTTGGACAAAACCTCATTTAAAACATCACATTAGAGAATATAGGTAAAATGTGTATTGGTAACAAACATCAATAACCAATTAGGAACCCTCCTTTTTTTAGAAAAAAGGAGGGTTTTTTGAACGGATAAATTCCCTATGAAAGACGTAAGTAAGCGGACAGAAGACACGGAGACTCCAGTGGGAAATAGTGGCCATGTCGAAATCCACTTTTAAAAAAAAGTTAGTTCGGCGCCACCCCACCGGACCGCGAAGTGTCTTAGGGGAGCGAACAGGCGGGGGACCTAGAATGGTATAATCATTTATTCGTGAGTTTTGATACGGTCTTTTTTTTGTATAAATTTCCTTCTGACACTCATACTAAAAAAGATTAAAAGCGGGAGGAATGGAATGTGAGTAATTACAGTGAAAGTCCAATTGTCATGGCTTTACAAGAATATGAAGAGGGTATGAAAAAAATATCGAAAAGGATTCCTGGTGTTACAAAAAAATATAAGAATTTTTTAAATGAATGCTTTAATAAGGGAGAACTAACATCAAGAGAAAAACAACTAATTGCTTTAGGTGCGAGTGTTGTCGCGCATGATGAATATAGTATGATTTCGCACACGAAAAATTGCTTAGAAGAAGGGTGCAAGGAGCAGGAAGTATTAGAAGCCGTTGCGGTTGCTATTGTATTTACTGGTTCTTCTGCTTTTAGTCAGGCAGTTACCCTTATTGTAGAAACGTTATCTGAATTTGAAAATAATAACCCTGACTCCAATAATCAATCAAAACAAGGTAACGATGATTCTAACAATCAACCATCTAATCAAGATAGTGATGATTCAAATAACCAACAATCAAATGAAGATAATGATGATTCGAATAACCAACAATCGAATGAAGATAATGATAGCTCTAATGGTAGCTCTAATAATCAGCAGTCAAGACGATATAAAGGGTCCAATAAGCGATCATAATGAAGGATTCGTTGTCAATCTACCGTTAAGGTAAGGTGAAGTTTTGTCAGATTATATATCGGGTAAATATGAATACACATTCTTTTTAATGAAGTTTGTTAGATAATATACCAAATGATAAAATCATGATGTAAGAAAAAGAAGGGATGGATTCATTATTTCACTGCAAAGAAATTTTACTCCGGAAATGGAAAAAGGTTTACAGCAATCACATGGAATTAATTATGCAGAATATGAGTACAGTCTTGAAAAGAAGCTAAAGGTAGAAAGAGAAAGAGAATTAGATTACGAAAAATGTAAAAAAATCGCGAATCAACTAGACAAGTAAAGGGATAAGCATTTAAACTATAGTAAAGCAGGGTGAACTTTATCACTCTGCTTCTCTTTTTATGGGAAGTGTCTAATGAACGTTCATAACAACACGTTTCCATCATTTCAGAACCCACCGTATTCAACTACATCAGTAAAGAATCATCTCATGTTCAAAAGAAAATGTAGATTTCCACTTTCAAAGATAAGTGCTTTAATTGAGAAAAAAAAGTAAAAAATATTGAATGAATCATTTTGTTTAGAGTTAGAAACGATGATTTCTCCTTTCTTTTCTTGATTTTTTGCATAACTTGAATTCAGATTAAATTTGTTATAAAATTAGAATGATAATAGATTGATAATTGAACAACAAAATGTACGCGATGTTTACGCGATTAAATGGAGGTAAAATCATGACAGCACCATTTTTAAAAATTGAAAATTTAGAAGTATCTATAGAGGGGAAACAAATCTTAAAAGATTTTAACCTTGAAATTAAAGGTGGAGAAATCCACGCGATTATGGGACCAAACGGAACAGGGAAATCTACATTAGCTTCTGCTATAATGGGTCACCCTAAGTATGAAATTACTGGCGGAACGGTGCACCTTAACGGTGAAGATGTACTAGAAATGGAAGTTGATGAGCGTGCACAGGCTGGTTTATTTTTAGCTATGCAATATCCAAGTGAAATTAGCGGAATTACGAATGCAGATTTTTTACGTTCAGCTATTAACTCAAAGCGTGAAGAAGGTGATGAAATTTCTTTAATGAAATTCATCCGTAAATTAGATGAAAAAATGGATGTATTAGAAATGGATTCAGAATTCTCTCAGCGCTATTTAAATGAAGGGTTCTCAGGTGGAGAAAAGAAGCGTAATGAAATTCTTCAACTATTAATGCTAGAACCGAAGATTGCAATCCTTGATGAAATTGATTCAGGTCTAGATATCGATGCATTAAAAGTCGTTTCTAAAGGTGTAAATGAAATGCGTAGCCCTGAATTCGGTTGTTTAATTATTACTCACTACCAACGATTATTAAATTACATTACTCCTGATAAAGTCCACGTTATGATGCAAGGACGTATTGTTAAATCTGGCGGGGCCGAACTGGCTGAACGTCTAGAAGCAGAAGGCTATGACTGGATTAAAGAAGAATTAGGCATTGAGGACGAGACTGTTAATCATCAAGCATAATCACTCTGTTGATTGATAGGCTTAAAGTCAGTGAAGTTAATACGATTAGGAAATGAAGAACAGTAAAGGGTGAGTAAATATGTCAATCGAGACAACAAATAGGTTCGATAAAGAACAAATTCAAGCATTCTCGAATGGACGTCAAGAGCCACAATGGTTGCAGGACATTCGATTAAATGGTTTAGAGCTTGTAGATTCATTAGAGCTACCTAAGCCTGATAAAACTAAAATTAATAAATGGAACTTTACAGAATTTAACCGGGAATTAGCAGAGGCTCAAAGTGTTGAATCGCTATCAAAGCTTCCAAAACCATTACAAGAGCTAACGGGTAATGATGAAAACCAGAACGTAAATGTTCAACAAAATGGACAATCTATTTATACTCATATTGCAAAAGAGTTAGAGGAACAAGGAGTCATTTTTACTGATCTTGCTACCGCGGTTTCAAAGCATGAGGATGTTTTGAAGAAGTTTTTATTTAGTGAGGCTGTATCGGTAAATGAAAACCGTTTAACAGCTCTTCATGCAGCATTATTAAATGGTGGTTTGCTTGTTTATGTTCCAAAAAATGTTCAAGTTGAAGCACCTTTACAAGCTATCTTCTCTTTAGATACGGAGAATGGTGGACTTTTTAACCATGTCATTGTCGTTGCCGAAGAGAATAGTCAAGTAACGTATGTTGAAAACTATGTCTCTCCTGAGGTAAAAGCAGGGAACGTTAATATTATTGTAGAGGTTTATGCAGAAGCTGGCTCAAAGGTGTCGTTTGGAGCGGTTGATCATTTATCGAATGATGTCACTACTTATGTTGTAAGACGTGCACATGTAGGTCGTGATGCTCGTGTTGAATGGGCATTAGGTCAAATGAATAATGGTAATACCGTTTCTGAAAACACGACTCACCTTATTGGTGAAGGTTCTACTGGTGATGCCAAAACGGTTACAGTTGGAACGGGAAATCAAAAGCAAAATTTTACAACTTCTATTATTCATCATGGCAAACATTCAGATGGACAAATTCTGAAGCATGGTGTCATGCTTGACCAAGCAACAATGATTTTTAATGGAATTGGTAAAATTGAGCATGGAGCATCTAAATCAAACGCAGAACAAACAGAGCGTGTATTGATGCTAAGCGAAAAAGCTCGTGGTGACGCCAATCCAATCCTATTAATTGATGAAGACGATGTAACAGCTGGTCACGCCGCTTCCGTAGGAAGAATTGACCCATTACAAATGTTTTATTTAATGAGTAGAGGGATTACTCGTAAAGAAGCAGAACGTCTAGTGGTTCATGGCTTCTTGGCACCAGTTGTAGAGGAGCTTCCGATTGATACGGTTAAAGAACGTTTGCGTGAAGCAATCGAAAGGAAAGTTAAGTAATGGATGCTCTCGAGCTGAAAAAACAGTTTCCTATCCTTAATCAATCTGTTAACGGAAACGAGCTTGTTTATCTTGACAGCGCAGCGACTTCACAAAAGCCACTAGCTGTTATAGACAAGGTAAACGATTATTACAATCGTTATAATTCTAATGTACATCGTGGTGTACACACCTTAGGTACGATGGCAACTGATGGCTATGAAGGGTCAAGAGAAAAAGTTCAAT
This sequence comes from Alkalihalobacillus trypoxylicola, assembly GCF_001590785.1. GTDB lineage: Bacteria > Bacillota > Bacilli > Bacillales > Bacillaceae_D > Alkalihalobacillus > Alkalihalobacillus trypoxylicola. The sequence goes on along the minus strand of NZ_LTAO01000006.1, from coordinate 61,771 downwards.
CTTTTATTGGAGCTTCTTCAACAGAGGAAATTATTTTCTTGCGTGGTACGACTACAGCGATCAATTTAATTGCCTCTAGCTATGGAAAAGTAAATGTTTCTGAAGGAGACGAAATTGTTCTAACACCTATGGAGCATCATAGTAATATTATTCCTTGGCAGCAGCTTGCTAAAGCAACTGGAGCGACGTTAAAATATATTCCTTTACAAAAAGATGGTACAATAGATCTGAAAGATGTTGAATCCACAATCACAGCGAAAACAAAGATTGTTGCGATGATGCATGTCTCCAATGTCTTGGGAACCATTAACCCAATTAAGGAAGTAACTAAGATTGCTCACCGTAATGGAGCCGTTATGGTTGTAGATGGTGCACAAAGCACTCCACATCTAAAAATTGATGTACAAGATTTAGATTGTGATTTTTTCGCTTTTTCAGGTCATAAGATGGTTGGACCAACAGGAATCGGCGTACTCTATGGAAAGAAAGAGCATTTGGAAAAAATGGAGCCGGTAGAATTTGGCGGAGAGATGATCGACTTTGTTGGCTTGTATGACTCAACATGGAAAGAGCTTCCATGGAAGTTTGAAGGTGGAACACCTATAATAGCTGGAGCAATTGGGTTAGGTGCAGCGATTGATTTCTTAAATGAGATTGGCCTCGATCAAATTGAAAGACATGAAAAGGAATTAGCTCATTATGCTATGGAAAGACTATCGGATATTGATGGATTAACGATTTATGGCCCTAAGGAAAGAGCGGGTGTCGTAACCTTTAATTTAGATGATGTTCATCCGCATGATGTGGCGACTGTTTTAGATACAGATGGAATTGCTGTTAGAGCAGGTCATCATTGTGCTCAGCCATTAATGAAATGGCTAGATGTAACAGCGACAGCTCGTGCCAGCTTTTACTTGTATAATACGAAGGCAGATGTCGACGCGCTCGCAACAGGGTTAGTAAAAACAAAGGAGTACTTTGGCGATGTCTTCTAATAATTTAGATACACTTTATCGACAAGTGATTATGGATCACTATAAAAATCCTCGTAACCGTGGAGAGTTTGAGGGTGAATCATTAACGATTAACATGAATAACCCAACCTGCGGAGATCGAATTCAGCTTCAAATGAAGGTGGAAGAAGATCGAGTAGTGGATGCCAAGTTTGTTGGAGAAGGTTGCTCGATTAGTCTTTCATCAGCCTCGATGATGACACAAGCAATTAAAGGTTTGTCAACAAAGCAAGCACTAGATATGTCACAAATTTTTTCAGACATGATGCTTGGAAAAGATTATGATGACTCATCTTTTGATTTAGGAGATATTGAAGCTCTACAAGGTGTCACGAAGTTTCCAGCGAGAATTAAGTGTGCAACGTTAGCTTGGAAGGCAATGGAAAAGGGTTTAAACGAGGATAAAAGCAAGTAAATTTAAGGAGGGATTCCGATGGCGAAAAAAATGCCAGATATCGGTGAATACAAATATGGTTTTTCGGATCGTGATGTGTCAATCTTCCGTTCAAAACGTGGTTTGACTAAAGAGATTGTGGAAGAAATCTCTCGTATGAAGGAAGAGCCACAGTGGATGTTAGACTTCCGCTTAAAATCACTAGAGCAATTTTATAACATGCCAATGCCACAATGGGGTGGAGATTTATCAGAATTAAACTTTGATGATATTACTTACTATGTAAAACCATCTGAGAAATCCGAGAAGTCTTGGGATGAAGTACCTGAAGAAATTAAAAATACATTTGATAAGCTAGGTATTCCAGAAGCTGAGCAAAAGTATTTAGCAGGGGTTTCTGCTCAATATGAATCAGAAGTAGTTTATCACAATATGAAAGAGGAGCTAACAGAGCTTGGCGTTCTCTTTACTGATACAGATACGGCTCTTAAAGAGCATGAGGAAATTTTCAAGGAACACTTTGGAAGCATCATTCCTCCATCGGATAACAAGTTTGCTGCACTTAATTCAGCGGTATGGTCTGGTGGTTCATTCGTTTATGTACCAAAAGGTGTCAAAACAGATACACCATTACAAGCCTATTTCCGTATTAACTCTGAAAACATGGGTCAATTCGAGCGTACATTAATCATCGCGGATGAAGGAAGTTCAGTACACTATGTAGAAGGCTGTACAGCACCTGTTTATACGACAAACTCACTTCATAGTGCTGTTGTTGAAATCATCGTGAAAAAAGATGCTTACTGTCGTTATACAACGATCCAAAACTGGGCACCAAACGTATTTAATTTGGTAACTAAGCGAGCAGTAGCAGACGCTGGTGCAACCATGGAATGGGTAGATGGAAACATCGGATCAAAGCTAACAATGAAATATCCAGCAGTTATCCTACGCGGTGAAGCTGCAAAAGGAACCGTTCTGTCTATTGCGATTGCTGGAAAAGGTCAACACCAAGATGCAGGAGCTAAAATTCATCATTTAGCACCAAATTGTTCATCAACGATTGTATCTAAGTCAATTGCAAAACACGGTGGTAAAGTAACATATCGTGGAATTTGTCACTTTGGACGTCGTTCGCAAGGCTCTAAATCCAAAATTGAGTGTGATACACTAATTATGGATAACGAGTCAACATCAGATACGATTCCTTACAACGAAATTCTTAACAATGATATCGCACTTGAGCATGAAGCTACGGTATCTAAAGTATCTGAAGACCAATTATTCTATTTGATGAGTCGTGGTATTTCAGAGCAAGAAGCTGTTGAAATGATCGTAATGGGCTTCATCGAGCCATTTACAAAAGAATTACCAATGGAATATGCTGTTGAAATGAACAGACTAATCAAGTTCGAAATGGAAGGTTCGATTGGTTAAGAAATCATTTCTAGATGACAAAGTATGAAGCGAAGACGAACTTTTTAGTTCGTCTTTTTTCTTTTATTGCTGATAGGGATTACTTTGGGTTTTAATGGTTTGGGAGATTGTAGACGAGAAGCTGTTGGTAAAGGATATATCTGTTTTATTTGAACCTTTAAAGGGAAAGTGACTCATAACCTAAATGAAGAAAGGAAGTAAATCATGACTAAAATTCTAATGGTTTTACTTTTATCATTGTTATTAGTAGCATGTGGAGCTGACAACCAATTAGCTAGTCATACCGGGGATGTAGTCGATTTAATAGAAGAAGAACAAGGAATTAGAATATTTGTAGAAGGTCCAGGTGGCTTAGAGGACACGATAGCTTTTCTAATAGGGCATGAATTAAATGACGGAATTAAAATAGGTGATAACATAACCGTTTATTATGATAGTGATGCACTAAGAGAAGAATCTTTACCACCTAATCAAAGTGGCGTTGAAAAGATAGAAGTGAATTCTAACTAACACCAATTGAAGGTAAAGTTTAACGAGAACATTTTCGGAACCATTTTTAATGATTGGTTATACTACAAAGATAATAGTGATTGTAATCTGTCACTTTAATCACCAATTTGGTTGAGAAATCCCGTCCCTTTAACTTTTTCAACAGATTCTAAATACTCCTCTACTTGTGAAGGAGCATAGTACTTTAGATTAAAGTCTGGTAAACCAGAAAAATACGTAATAAGATCATACAACCTCGGTAATTCTCGATTAATAAAACAACCTGTAAGTTCTTTCTTATCGTTTATTTCGAGTATCACAAGGGTACCTATTGTAAGAATCGTATCAACATCAAATAGTGTCTTTTGCTTTTGGGAAAGTAGCACATATTCCATTTCATTGATATGAGCTATTCTTCCATTTAATAAATGGACAACCGCTTCATCATAAATGCCATAAATGAGTCCGATTTTTTCTTTATTGGGTGTTTCATCAACTATAAGGAAAGGTTGTAAATCAGGATCGGAAATGGAAATACTTCTAGCTTTTAAAGAATGTTTAAAAAAGTGATCAATATCTTCTAAGGACCAAGGTTGATATAGAGGGTAGTTATTCATTTTGGGTTCTCACTTTCTTTTCTACTAAAAAAATGGGTGATGTCGTTTCATTCTATTTTACAGAAGTTTTATCGGTAGTAAACAACGATCTTTGTTCCTGATCAAGATGAGCGAATGTATGTCCATTTCATTATTGCTTTATATGTGAATGAAACCGAACGTTTATTATAAAATGTTCTGAAAGTTTGCGAATTGACTCATAGATTGTAACGGTAGGTAGTGACTCCCAAAGGAAAAGCGCCGTTTGAAGATCCACTCTGACGAAGCTCAGCGTTGTCAGAGTTAGCTGAAGACAAGCCCTTGGGAAAGCATCTACTAAAGTGGAAAGCAAAAACCTAATCGTTCGGTTTTCATTAAAAGATAAGGTTGATGAAATTAGTTCATTTCAGAATACATTTGTTATTTCTTTCCTCTATTTACCCGTATTCTTTTGTAGGTTATTTCCATGAATTTTGGTATATTGTATAGTAACGGTTGTTTATAATATGAAGTTTTTTTCAAATATACAAAAACAACAATGACCTGTCGTTGAGGTGATGATCATTTGATTTATATTGGTTTGGCTGGGTGGGGAGATCACGACCGCTTATATGTTGGTCTAAGTAATATGTCTGCAAAATTAGAGACATACACTGGTTTTTTTCCAACTGTTGAGCTAGATGCTTCTTTTTATGCCGTGCAGCCTATTAGAAATATGGAAAAATGGGTGAGGGAAACGCCTACTCATTTCAAATTTGTTGTTAAAGCTTTTCAAGGAATGACTGGACATCAGAAGGGAACAGCCCCTTTTGAAACGAAGGAAGAGATGTTCCAAGCTTTCCGTGAGTCATTGACACCTATGATTGAACATAAAAAGCTCGCAATGGTGCTTTGTCAGTTTCCTCCTTGGTTTGATTGTAAAAAAGAACATGTACAATGGGTCAGATATGTAAGAGAGCAATTAAAAGATCTACCTGTTGCTTTAGAATTTCGAAATCAATCTTGGTTTGATGCTAAATATCGTGAGAGTACCCTTCATTTTATGAAGCAGGAAGGTTGGATACATAGTATATGTGATGAGCCTCAAGCGGGGCAATCATCGATACCTTTAGTGCTTGAGAGCACGGATTCTAATAAAACATTATTCCGCTTTCATGGCCGTAATGTTCATGGCTGGAACGATCCAGGAAACGGAAGATGGAGAGAAGTTCGTTATTTATATCGATATAATGATAGTGAAATAACAGAGTTTGCAGAGATGCTCCAAGGCTTTCAAGAAATGAGCGAAGATATTTATGTGATTTTTAATAATAATTCAGGTGGAGATGCAGCAGACAATGCACTTCATTTAATTAATAAGCTACAAATAACCTATCATGGCCTGGCTCCAAGACAGTTGGATTTGTTTTAGGTTTGCGGAAGGTGTTTGGTTGTGAGAGGGGGAGGAAGTTTTGACAACTAAGACATTAACTCTGTTTCATGTTAATGATTTACATAGTTATTTTGACAATTGGCCACATATTGTAGGACATGTTAATCAAAATCGTGACCAAAATACATTGTTTATCGATTTAGGCGATCATGCCGACCGAAGTCATCTAATAACGGAAGCAACAGAAGGAAAAGGAAATATTGAATTATTAAATGAAGCCAAAGTTGACTACGCTACAATCGGAAACAATGAGGGTGTAACCTTCTCCAAAAAGCAGCTAGAGCATTTATATGATGATGCTACGTTTCAAGTATTGGTTGGTAATTTATTTGAACAGGATGGTAGCACTCCAACATGGGCAAAGCCTTATGTCATTCATACGATGGAAAATGGTTTAAAGGTTGGCTTAATTGGCTGGACGGCTCCTTTTAGTCGATTATATTCACAATTAGGATGGCGAAGTGAGTCAGATTTAGAGCCATTATATGAATTAATAAAGCTTGTGAGGGAAAAGGTAGATATTTTGGTTTTAATGTCTCATCTTGGATTGTTTCGTGATGAAGAAATTGCTGAGAATGTGGAAGGAATTGATGTGATTCTAGGCTCCCACACTCATGATTTATTAAAGCAAGGAAAAAGAATGTATGGGACTTTAATTACCCAATCTGGTAAGCATGGTCATTATTTTGGAAAAGTACTAATTGAGTATGATACGAAAAAAAAGCAAGTCGTTTCCTCTGTTTCAGAATTAATAGAAGCAAGCAGTACGATAGCTTCCAAACAAACATCTGCGTTAATAGAGCGATTAAATAAACAATCTTTTCACACATTAGATGAGACGGTTGCTACACTGCCTACTGACTTTCCTGTTTCTTGGCAGGAAAACACAGAAATGGTCCAAATGCTTTGCGATGCGCTTGCTCAGTGGTGTAACGAAGATATAGCCATGCTAAATGCCGGAATTTTATTAGAATCTCTACCAGCCGGTAAAGTAACAAAAGGAGATATCCATCGAATTTGTCCTCACCCGATTAACCCTTGTGTGGTCGAAATGACAGGGAAGCAATTGAGACAAGCGATTGAAAGATCTTTTACAAAGGAAATTCGATTTTTACAATTAAAAGGGTTTGGGTTTAGAGGTAAATTAATTGGCAGAATGATTTTTACCGGAATAGAGGTTTCACTAGACGCAAACGAAGAAAACGTACTATCAATAAAAATTTTAAATGAGCCGCTTCAAGAAACAAAAATGTATCGTGTCGCAACCTTAGATATGTATACGTTTGGCCATTTGTATCCAAGTATTTATGAAGCGCCAAATAAAAAGTATTTTATGCCAGAATTTTTACGTGATATATTAGCTTGGAAGCTTGGGCAAGAATGGGCATAAATCTATTCACGACCTTCCTAGTCCTCTCATAACTTAGTAAGGAATAGTTGACTTGCTAACGGGACAGGAGGGATTATTTTGTTAGAGATGAATCCAATTACCATTGAGGGAGAGACATTCTTAGCCATTACATTAAAGCTACCTAAGACTAATTTTATGGCTGTAACGAATGAAACAGGCTATATTATGTGTGGAGCACTAGATGTTGCGCTTTTAAACGAAAAATTAAAAGAACGGAAAATCGTTGCGGCTAGAGCTGTAGGTGTTCGAACGATTGAGCAGCTATTAGAAGCCCCGCTAGAATCCGTTACATTAGAAGCCGAAAGCCTCGGAATAAAAGTGGGCATGAAGGGAAAAGACGCCCTTTTAAAAATGAAGTATACTACTTAAATAAAAAAATTATCCATTGTGAGTAGACTTTTTCTATGTAGTCTAATTCTCACAATGGTTTTTTTGTATAAACAGTCGTTTTGTAAAGAAAGCTCAATTAGAAGAAATAGCTGCAGAATTAGTGAAGAAGGTCAAAAGGGGAGGTTCTATTCACCGGAAAAGTTGCTGGATTAGTTGGTCGAAAGAAAGCAGTCTATTCACCCGAAAAAGCGCCGGAACCAGGAAAGCGGTCGAATGAGGTAGAACTGTTCCAACTGCAGTAGGAGTAAAAGCACTAGGTTTAACAGGTAAGCATCCTATTCACCCGTCTAAAGAAAATTCGACAAATAGCAGTCGGAAGGAAGCTGTCATTTAGCCCAAAATGACAGCCACAGCACTGAAACGTTCAAAAGAAAGTAATCGAATTAACAAATTATACAATAGTTTACTTTAAAGCAATATGTTCATATATTTAAAGGAATGGAGCCTTCACTCAGTGGAATTCTTTCAAAAAATACCAATTCTAGAGATCTTCCTAGTATTCTTTTTTTATGTCAAAATAGATAATAGCTTTTAATAGCTTGTATCTTTATAATGACATAGAAGATGAGTTTTTTAATAATGTTTAAGAATCTATTTTACTATCTCTCAGCTTTTTATTAGGGGTTGGTTTAATCTCATCAAGGATTTATTGTTGAGGCCTAAAATGCAGGAGATATTACTTAACGCAACAGGATAAAACTAAAATATAATCTAGTTTTTTAGGAAATATAAAGGAGTGTTGAAATTGAAGCAATATTTAGAGCTTTGTAAGCATGTGATGTCAACTGGTATGGAGAAAGGTGATCGAACAGGCACCGGAACGAAGAGTGTATTTGGTTATCAGATGCGCTTTAATTTAGCCGATGGATTTCCTGTGCTAACGACCAAAAAACTACATTTACGATCTATTATTCACGAATTATTATGGTTTCTAAAGGGAGAAACCAATATTGAGTACTTAAAAAATCATAATGTGAGAATTTGGAATGAGTGGGCGGATGAAAATGGAGAGCTAGGTCCTGTGTATGGGAAACAATGGCGCTCATGGGAAGGAGCAAATGGTAAAACGATAGACCAGATAAGTGATGTGATTGAGCAAATTAAACAGAACCCCAATTCAAGAAGATTAATCGTTAATGCTTGGAATGTAGCAGAAATTGATGAAATGGCTCTTGCTCCTTGTCATTGTCTCTTTCAATTTTACGTCAGTGAAGGAAAGCTATCATGCCAGCTTTATCAAAGAAGTGCGGACATCTTTTTAGGAGTGCCTTTTAATATTGCCTCATACGCTCTTTTAACTATGATGATTGCTCAAGTAACGGATTTAGAGCCAGGTGAATTTGTGCATACATTCGGAGATGCTCATATTTATTCGAATCATTACGAGCAGGTTCAGCTTCAACTAACAAGAGAACCGAAAAGTTTGCCTGAAATGAAAATCAACCGTGATGTTGAATCTATTTTTGATTTTACTATTGATGATTTTGAATTAGTTGATTATAATCCTGATCCTCATATAAAAGGAGAGGTTTCAGTATGATTTCCTATATATTTGCTGCCGATGAAAATTTATTACTAGGTAAAGATAATGATATGCCTTGGTATCTACCTAATGATTTACAATATTTTAAGAAAGTCACTTCGGGTTCAACGGTTGTAATGGGTAGAAAGACATTTGAGTCATTAGGAAGACCATTGCCGAAAAGAAGAAATATCATTTTAACGAGAGATTCCTCCTATAAAGCTGAAGGCTGTGAGGTTTTTCATTCAATCGAGGATGTATTGAGAGCAACAGCAGATGAACAAGAAACCTTTGTAATAGGTGGAGCCAACGTTTTTCAGCTCTTTCACGAGGTAGTTGAAAAAATGTATATAACAAAAATTAAAGAGACCTTTAATGGAGATACTTATTTTCCGGATAATTGGCCTTGGGAAGAGTGGAAGCTTGTTGAGAAAACGGAAGGTATAGTGGATGAAAAAAACCATTATCACCATGAGTTTTTAGTATATGAAAGAATGTAAAGATGGTAAGGAATAGCAGTTGATGTGAGCTCATCCTTTTGATATACTATTTTAGTATAGATTTTGACAAATGAATAGTAATGCCTCATCAAATAGGTGAGGTAGAGGCGCGGAGGCAATGAGTAGGCTTTGGGAGAATGACATCGATGATCGAAGCTAAAAGGTAAATCCGCCGAAGTGAAAGAGAATTGTCACATTCGCTTTTGCTGGGACAGCATTGAATAAATGTTGAACTGTCACGATGCAAGTCATCGTGGAGAACTACTACTGAAGATGGGGATAACCTTTGATATAAAACAATAATGGTTACCATTATTGTTTTTTTTTCTTGGTTGATCTTCTTCAGACAAAAGAGGGGGAGGAATTTAATTTGGAAGGTACAATGTATTCACTAATACCACCATTGTTAGCATTATTGTTAGTGCTTTTAACAAGAAAGGTATTACTATCTTTAGGTATAAGTATCCTCATTGGTGCTTTAATGCTAAATGGCTTTAATCCTATCGATAGCTTTATGCAGATTTTAGGTATTTTTACTGGCTTGTTTTATAGCGAGGAAGGCATTAATGATTGGGAATTTTATATTCTTATTTTTCTAGTATTACTTGGTATAATGGCTTCGTTAATTACGAAATCTGGTGGGAGTCTTGCTTTTGCTGAATGGGCAATGAAGCGGATTAAAACGCGCATAGGCGCACAAATGTTTACTATTTTCCTAGGCTTTATCATTTTTATCGATGACTATTTCAACAGTTTAACGGTTGGGAATATAAGTAGACCGATTTCAGATAAGCACCGTGTATCTCGAGCAAAGCTAGCTTATCTTGTAGATACGACTGCTGCTCCTATGTGTGTAATTGCTCCTATTTCAAGTTGGGGAGCTTATATCATTTCGATTATTGGTGGAATCTTAGTTACACATGGTGTTATGCAATATCAACCATTAGAGGCATTTTTACTCATAATTCCTATGAATTATTATGCTCTTATAGCGATTTGTTTTATGATTGCTGTTGCTTTATTTAAGGTTGATTTTGGACCAATGAAGAGACATGAAAAGCTAGCGATCGAAAAAGGTGTATTAACGGACCCTAAATCGGGCGAAGTTCCTGGAGTAGATGAACAAGTGAAAAGTCATAGTGAAGGAAGAGTATACGATTTAGTTCTTCCTATACTAGCGTTAGTTGTTGGAACGATTGTGGCAATGGTTGTGACAGGATTAAGTGTAGCCCAAAGCAGCTCTTTAATAGACATTTTTGGTGAGGCAGATATAGCTGGTTCATTAGTAATTGGTGGCCTATTAGGGGTTGGAATGGCTTTGATTTTAAATGTAATTAAACCAAATAATCCTCAGAAGTTTTTTGCGATTTGGGCAGGAATTAAATCAATGCTTCCTGCAATCTATATATTAATTTTGGCTTGGATTATCATCGAAATTATATCAGATATAGGTACAGGGCAATTTTTAGCCTCTCTTGTTGATGGAACAGTTCCTCCAATGCTATTACCGGCGATTATCTTTGCGATTGCCTGTTTCACGGCCTTATCAACGGGTACTTCTTGGGGAACATTTGGTTTATTGCTCCCAATTGCGGGTGAAATGGCAGCAACGATTGATGTGACTTTAATGCTTCCAATGCTTGCTGCCGTTTTAGCAGGAGCCATTTTTGGAGACCACGTATCTCCGATATCTGATACTACGATTCTTTCAGCTGCTGGAGCTGGAAGTCATCATATTGATCATGTTATTACACAGATGCCATATGCAATAGTCACGGCAGTCATATCATTAGTAGGCTTTATCATTTTAGGGATAACGAAAGAGATATGGATATCTTTATTAGCAGTCTTTGTTATTTTCCTAATTACTTTTTTTGTGATAAAAAAAATCGTTCAAATTGTGGAATAGCCATATAATTTGAAAGGTAGTAAAAAACTCCTGGAAGGGCTTGTCAAAACCTCTTAATGAGGCTTTATGACAGGCCTTTTTGTTTTTGGATTAAAGTAGGACATTTATCTCATTTAGTAGCTGGTAAATCCTTCATTTTGACAAATGACAAAGAGTTTATTATTATAATCAAATATTGAATAATCGAACAAATTTATTAAAACTCTGAAATAAAGAGATACTATTACTAGGGTTTTTTATTTTCTGATTATTTAGAAATAAAATTTTTAGTTTTTAGCAATAACATTTGTTGGAAGTGGAGAGGAGAAATAGAATGACTGAAAGAGAACAATGGGGGACAAGAGCGGGGTTTATATTAGCAGCCATCGGTTCAGCAGTTGGGCTAGGTAATATTTGGAGGTTCCCTTATGTTGCTTATGAAAATGGTGGAGGTGCCTTCTTTTTACCTTATTTATTTGCCCTATTAACAGCGGGGATTCCGTTACTCATAATGGAGTTTACTCTTGGACAAAAATACCGAGGTTCAGCACCCTTAACATATGCACGGTTAAATAAAAAAGCAGAATGGATCGGTTGGTGGCAGGTTGCCATTTCGTTTGTTATATCAACATTTTATGCGGTCATCATCGCATGGGCAATTGCTTATACCTTTTTCTCAATCAGACTTTCTTGGGGAAATAATCCAGAGCAATTTTTGCAGGAAAGTTATTTACAAATAAGCAATCCCGGTGAGTTTGGTAGCTTAGTACCTAATGTGTTAATACCACTGGTGATTATTTGGGTCGTTACTTTACTTATTATGTTTAAAGGAATTAAAAGAGGAATAGAATTAGCCAATCGAATTTGTTTACCGATATTACTTATTATGTTTTTAACATTGGTGATTAGAGCCTTAACATTAGAAGGAGCAGCACTTGGATTAGAAAGCTTTTTCAATCCAGATTGGGAGAAAATGAAGGACCCTAGTGTTTGGATCGCCGCCTATGGTCATATCTTCTTCAGTTTATCGGTAGGCTTTGCGATTATGATTACGTATTCGAGCTATTTACCGAAGAAATCGGATATTAACAATAATGCGTTTATTACCGGTTTTTCCAACTCTAGCTTTGAGCTGTTGGCAGGTATTGGCGTATTTGCAGCTCTAGGCTTTATGGCTACTCAGGCAGGTGTGAGTGTCGATGAAGTAGCCAATGCCGGAATTACTTTAGCTTTCGTCGTGTTCCCTGAAATTATCAATAGCTTTCCGGGATTTAACGGATTCTTTGGAGTTCTCTTCTTTGGATCATTAGTGATGGCAGGTATCACATCACTCATATCCATTATTGAAACCTATATTGCTGGTATTCAAGATAAATTTAAAGTAAGCCGTACGAAAGCGGTTATTTTTGGAGGGGGATTATCAGCACTAGTGTCCTTGTTATATGCAACACAAGGTGGGCTATTCTTATTAGACACGGTTGATTATTTTGTTAATCAATTTGGGATAGCGGTGGCTGGTCTTGTATCGGTTATCGTTGTAGCTTGGTTCTTGAAGAAGTTACCTGATTTACAGAAACATACGAATTCAATGTCGGATTTTAAAATTGGTATTTGGTGGAGAATTTGTTTGGGAGTCGTTACGCCTGTCATTTTAGGATATATGATGATCCAAAACTTCATATTGAATTTCCGAAACAATTACGCAGAGTATCCACTTTCTTTTCTATTAAGTGCTGGTTGGGCAGTTGCATTAGGTGTATTAGTAGTTGGTATTCTCTTCTCATTGAAAAAATGGAAAAAAGACCCGCAAAAATCTTTAGATGAAGGGGGTAACTAAAAATGAGTACAAGTGCAATTGTTATTATGGTGTTAGGAATGGTTATTCTCTGGGGAGGAATGCTATTAAGCATCTTAAATGCAGTGCGTGTAAGCAAAAAAAAGAAAAAAACAGAATCACAAATGTAAGGAATTGAAACTAAATGGATTGAAAGATAAAATCGACTCGCGCATGTGGTTGTGGATGTTCAATGAATTATAAAAGAGGCTAGTACAATGTGCATGGGTGAAGAATTCCACACATGTTTAGGTACCCGGCTGTTCACTCCCCTAAGTCCGGTGGTGTGCTGCTTTGTGTCCGTTAGCTTAAGTGAAGAAGCCTCCTTCTTTTACCAAGAAGGAGGCTTCTTTAATCGTTATTTCAGTTTGTATCCTATTACAGATTATTCTCAAGTCCGCTTCATGAGCTATTTAAAAATCTCTTTTTTTCCCACTCTCTTATTTTTTGTTAAAAAACTGCTGATGACCTTTTCGGATTTATGATTGCTTCTTTAATTGCTGAAATCCTTTTCTTTCCCAAGATTTTAAAGAAGGAAATGGATCGAAAGACCATTCGGTATATCCATTATCCCGATACATACCATAATGAAGATGGGGAGGGAATTTACCTTGGGTTCCAGGTTTTCCATAGCCGGAGCTTCCTACATAACCAATCACTTGTCCTGGCTCAACAATCTCTCCTTCTTCTATCCCTTTTTCAAAGCCGCTTAAATGAGCGTAATAGTGGTAAATATTATCAAGGTCACGGATGCCAATTCTCCAGCCACCGTAAATATTCCAACCCTTTATTTCTATCACTCCATAGGAGGTGGCGCGAACCGGTACATTATAACCAGCAAAGATATCCGTCCCTTCATGAATTCTTCTACCTCCCCAGCCTCGCCTATCCCCCCATGTATTTCGATAACTATAGTTAGCTCTTAATGGTAAAGGAAATGCATGCTCATGGAGGGCAAGGTGCTTATAATTTTTGTAAAGGTTAGCATGTCCATTTATGATAGATACGGTTTGCTCTCTTTGATAATAATCCCAAAGAGCAATTTTAAAGTCTTCATCATTAAAACCATACTTTTCTAAATAACGAGCAAAAGTAAATAACACATCTTCATCTTGATTTCGATCGGCTTCATTATCTCCATTTCCATCAAGACCGAGTCCGCCAAATAAACTAATGGATAATGGGTCAACATCCTCTAAATCAGGATTCAAAGGGCCCGCCCATTGTGAAGGTGTGAAGAAGATAGATATGAGGCCCTCTTCTCTCGGTCGATCCTTTACTACTCTTCTTAGACCCCGTTCATATGTATCAACGGCTGCTAAGTAGTACCAAGGAATGTTTGTTAAAGCTTCAGCTCTTTTATAAAGAATTAATCGCTGTTCATCTTTTTGTTCGATGGTTAACTCTTCTTCAGCAGCCAAAGTCTCCATCGGTACTAGCGTGATTAGGAGTAGAAGAAAGGTGATAGGTGCTATAATCTTGTTCAATTTACATAACTCCTTTCAGACAATTTTTCTCCTCAATTTGTTCATTCATTAGTATGGTTTTAATTACGTAAAAAAATGGCAGTGAAGTATTGGAAATGTTTTCAGAACTGTTGGTTGTTTTCTTTAATTCGTGATAAAGTAGAAGGTAATGGAAAATTTAAAGAAATAATTCAGCTAAAATTGGATGGTGAGTTACATTGGCAAAAAAAGACGAGCATATTCGTAAACCAGAATGGTTAAAAATTAAATTAAATACGAATGAATCCTATACTGGTTTAAAGAAAATGATGAGAGAGAAAAAATTACATACAGTTTGTGAAGAAGCAAGATGTCCAAATATCCATGAATGCTGGGCAGTTCGAAAAACAGCTACTTTTATGATTTTAGGTGATACATGTACGAGAGCCTGTCGTTTTTGTGCGGTAAAAACCGGATTACCGAATGAACTAGACCTTCAAGAGCCAGAAAGAGTTGCGGAATCTGTTGAACAAATGGGTTTAAAGCACGTCGTGATTACAGCTGTTGCAAGAGACGACTTAAAGGACGGTGGAGCAGCTGTATTTGCTGAAACGGTACGAGCTGTTCGAAAAAGAAATCCTTTTTGTACGATAGAGGTTTTGCCTTCAGATATGCTAGGTAACGAAGAGAGCTTAAAAATTCTAATGGATGCTAGGCCTAATATTATGAATCACAATATTGAAACCGTTCGTAGGTTAACTCCTCGGGTTCGTGCAAGAGCGACCTATGAAAGAACGCTCGAATTCTTGCGAAGAGCAAAGGACATGCATGATGATATTCCTACTAAATCAAGTTTAATGGTTGGCTTAGGGGAGACGAAGGAAGAAATCTTGGAGACAATGGATGATTTACGAGCGAACAATGTAGATATTATGACAATAGGTCAATATCTTCAACCAACGAAAAAGCATTTAAAGGTTGTAAAATATTATCATCCTGATGAATTTGCCGAGCTTCGTGAAATTGCTTTGAATAAAGGCTTTAGTCATTGTGAGGCAGGCCCGCTTGTTCGTTCGTCCTATCATGCAGATGAACAAGTAAACGAAGCACAAGTTCGTTCAGAAGCTAGAAAAGCACAAGATAAAAATACTGTACCTACTAGCTAATTCTTGCTTAAAGAGCGTGTTATGTTTAGTTAGAAAGAGCCACTGATTTCTATATTGAAATCAGTGGCTTTGTCTATTTATTGAAGCGTACAAACGATTTATCATCATACAGCGATTACGATGTGAAAGCTAATGATATTTTTAAGAATGAATTTCTCTCATTTTCTCTTCGTCTTTATTCATGCTTTTTGTAGATGAAGATTCCATTCCTTGAGGATACTTTTGCATTTTTTCAATCGTATCCTTTAACGTACCCAATGCATCTGAATTTTTAGAAGAAAGGTTTTGGAAGCGTTCAATATTCTCAAACATTCCATGATCATCTGCAACAAAAACCTCATAATATCTTGGGATGACCGATTCAGCTGTTCTTCTAACTGTATCAGCTATTTGTTCATCTGAATTAGATTCCTTCTTTTGACTAACGTAAACGACAAGTGCATATTGGTCCGTAATAAGAGTGGCAGCCTCTTCGATATGTGGATCAGATAAAACGAGCTGAGTGATTTTAGTTGAAATTTCATCACGATCTATAGGTGCAATGGCTTTTTGTCCATTAAATGTATGAACCTGTTCTCTTTGGAGACGACTATACCCATACTGTGAAGAATCTGAATTAGAATCAGAGAACCAATCTCCCATGTTTTGAGAGTGGTCGTTTGATTGTAAGGACATAGAATCAGGAGCTTGACAAGCATTTAATAAAAGAAGAATAGTCAAACCTATACATACTTTCTTGATCATTTTTTTCCCTCCTAATGTTTGTAACATTTAAATCATATTGATAATGGTAGCTTTTGTTGATATGAGGATTTCATGAATGTTAATCAGTGGTAAAAGCAATAATGTGAAATCAATTTCAATATGGTACAATATTGAATAGAAAAGTGGGGTGAAGTGATTATGGTCCGTGTACAGTCCATGCAATTTGAAGTGATAGAAGATATAAGAGATGGTTGGAATGAAGAAGCTTTTAAAGAGCGATATAGTGAAGTTTTAAATAAATACGATTATATAGTTGGAGATTGGGGCTATAATCAATTACGATTACGTGGCTTTTTTCATGATAAGCATAAGAAATCAACTTTTGATACGAAAATCAGTACATTAGATGATTATTTATATGAGTATTGTAATTTTGGTTGTGCCTATTTTGTCCTGAAGCGAGTCGATTAATTTTAAAAATGAAGAGGGGAGTCCAAAAATCTCCCCGAATCATGATAAGAAAGCTTATTTAGGAGGATGGCTACCTGGATCTTTTCGTTGCTGTCCTTTGTGTAGGCTTTTATTTTCATAAGAAGAAGCGCTAATGGAATGTTGCCCTTCTTCCCAAGGAGTACTTTTGTTTTGAACGGGACTTTTAGCATGAAAAGGAGAGCCATAAGGTCCTTCAGGTAAATCTTCAGGAATAATCTTTTCTCTTTGAGCTTCTACATTTGAAAAGTCTTGATATTTACTTTCTTCTTTCAAGAAGTACACCTCCTTATAAGTAGGGTGTCTAGGAAAGCTATTTTTATCAATTAAAATGTAAGGTAATAAATGTAGAAGGTGAAAAATATGTATTTTGTTGATCGAGAGCAAATAGAAAAAAAGCTTCGTTTCATGGAGACATTGCATACAGTTATTCCACAATTAGAGGTAAATGATGATGCTAAACGAACAGATTTATTAGCACTTGAACGCACGGTTTCTCTTTATATAGAATGTGTAATCGATGTAGGCAATAGTATGATTGATGGGTTTATTATGCGCGATCCTGGAAGCTATGAGGATATTATCGATATTTTAGAGGACGAGAAGGTCATTGACTCGGTATACGCGCAACAATTAAAAAAGCTTATTCAGCTAAGAAAAAAACTTGTACAAGAGTATGATAATATTGACCATGCTAATATGTTAAAGGACCTAAAAGAAGCTCAACATGCACTTTCTCAATTTGTTCTCTTTATAAGGACTTATTTAGAGCAAGAATTAGGACCCGTGTCCGCCTTTTTGCCTAAAAGGTAAAAAAAGGATGTGAGCAAATTCTTTGCATTTCTAACCACATCGCTTACAATATGAATATAAGGTGGTGATGGCCATGAAAAAAGAAAACTCGACACGTTCCATGATTTTGTCGCTTATAAAAAGACATCGAGAGCGAACGGTTTCGGAGTTGGCCAAGGAATTAAACATTACCGAAATGGCTGTTAGGCGACATTTGCAAAGTCTAGAGCAAGATCGATTGATTGAAGCTCGAATAGAAAAGCGTTCTATGGGGAGACCTAGCTATAAATTTTTCTTAACGGATGAAGGAGAAGAAAGCTTCCCAAGAAACTACGGCGGACTTTCGGTTGAATTTCTAAAAGACATTGAGGCAATCAATGGAAATGAAATGGTCGAGGAGCTTTTTGAAAAGAGGCGCGAACGCTTAGAGGCTAAATATAATCAGCTCGTTACAGGTTCTTTTGAAGAAAGAATTGAGGCGCTAGCCAAAATTCAGGATGATAATGGATATATGGTGGAATGGGGTCAAAAAGACACGGATACCTTTACTTTTATCGAATATAATTGTCCGATTGCAAAGGTTGCAAAAGATTATCATGTAGCTTGCTCTTGTGAGAAAAAGCTATTTCAAACCTTGCTAGGAACAGAAGATATTGTTCGTGATACTTGTGCAGCTAAGGAAAATGCAACGGCGTGTCAATATACGATAAAGAAACCAAAAAAATTAGTGAAATAATAAATAAAGCCGCATTCGAGGAAGTATTTTCTTTCTTCAAATGTGGTTTTTTGTTCAAATCTCACTAGTGCTCAATAGTATTCAGTATGATTAATCTCCAGTATAATAAAAATGATAGAAGGGTGGAGAGAGTATGAAAAGCTATAAAGGATATTTAATCGATTTGGATGGTACAGTGTACCGTGGTCCAGAAAAGATTGATGAAGCTGTTCAATTTATTAAAGAATTAGAAAGAAGAAATTTAGATTATTTGTTTGTGACGAATAATTCAACTAAGCATCCTAGCAAGGTAGCTGAAATTTTACGTGGAATGGATATTCCAGCAACGACGGAGCACGTATTTACAACGAGTATGGCAACGGCAAAATATGTCTCTGATTTAAAAGAAAGTGCTAAAGTGTATATGATTGGAGAAGTTGGGTTAAAAGAGGCTCTATTAGAAGCAGGTCATACGATTGTAGAAAAGGATGCTGACTTTGTCGTTATGGGTCTTGATAGAGACATTACATATGAAAAGCTTGCTCTAGCGACTATAAACATTCGAAATGGAGCAAAATTCATCGCTACAAATGGTGATGTTGCTCTGCCGACAGAAAGAGGCTTGCTACCTGGATGTGGTTCGATTGTGTCTGTTGTTTCTGTCTCTACAGGAGTAACTCCGATTTTTATTGGAAAACCTGAAGATATCATTGTTGAACAAGCACTAGACGTTTTAGGCATTAAAAAGGAAGAAGCACTCATGGTTGGCGATAATTATGAAACGGATATATTAGCCGGTATTCAGGCAGGGATCGATTCATTAATTGTTCATACTGGTGTAACGAGTCGAGAGGATTTAAAGAAAAAGGAAATCCAACCGACGTTTTCGTTGAATTCTCTATCCGAATGGAAATTCTAATAAAAAATACGTAAATGAGCTCATGTAGCGAAATTTGAAATGGTGTGTAATGGATGCATACATAAATAACGATAGAACCCTCCTTCTTGTGAAAGTGAAAAAAAGGAGGGTTCTGTTATATGTGTAGGCTTTCTATGAAATACGTAAGTTAGCGGTTAATGAAGTGTCCATGCGGAAATCCACTTGCCACTGGACCGGTCTTTCTTGGGGGAGCCAACGGCCGAGCACCTACTGTGCTTGGAGCTCTTTATTCAGGTAGATTTCTATTAAAATTTGAATTAGAATTATTCCACATTTGCAGCACGATGAGCCAATCTGCTCGATGCAGCCGCAGCAATGGCTCCTACAATATCATCTAAAAACGTATGACATTCCTTTAAGGATTTGTCGTTTAATCTTTCTAGTATTCCTGGCTTTTGTTTATCAATATAACCGTAGTTAGTAAATCCAATTGAACCATAAACATTAACAATCGATAAAGCAATGATCTCATCTACACCGTAGAGACTCTCATCTCTTTCAATAATTCCTTGTAGCGGAGGAAATAATTTTTTCTCTTCTGCTAAAAGATCAAGTTGTATTCCTGTTAAAATAGCGTTTTGTACCTCTCTCTTTCCAATGACGCGATCTACATTTTCTAAGCACTGCTCCAAAGTTAAGTCTGGATGATACTTGACCTGTAAAAAGTATACTAAATCAGCGATATCCTCTAAATCGACACCTCGTTTAACTAGCCAATTTCTTGCTTCTTTTTCTACAACATCATAATTTTTTTCCTTCGAACTCAAATAGATAACCCCCTTAAATGGAGTCTAAAAATAACCATATCGGCTTATCATCCATTCAAAAATTTTTTCCCTCTATTCATAGTCTACGGTTTTGGTACACATTTTATGCTTTTGGGTCATAGACTATAAAATAATGGGCACAAACGAGGTGGTGTTCAAATGTTCGAAAGAAATATTTATGATTATTATGGATTGTACTGTGGATCAAGAAAGCAATATTCACAATATGAAGGATTTGAAACAGAAAGCGAGCAGTATCTTTTATTACCTAAAAATAAGCTCGCATCTACGGAAGAAGAAATGATCTATTATAGTGAATATTTAAGGTCTATTGGGGATGCGACTGTATTGCAGCTTATTCCAACGAAAAACAAAAAGAATCACGGATTTATTGATGGGCAGGATGTGTATTTGTTTAAATTACCTAACCAAGAAGAAAGGGTAGGGCTTGAAATTACGAATGAATATGAAAGAGGCGAGCATTTAGCCATTGTTCACTATCATGGAAAAAAAGCCGGACAGAATCAAAAGAAATTCGAATATTTTGGACAATGGCCGATGCTTTGGCAGAAAAGATTAGAGCAGCTAGAGGAATGGTATTTTCAGGTGCTTTATGAAGGGCCACAAACCATGGTCGATGAGGCTTTTTTGTATACGTATCCTTATTATATGGGTCTCAGTGAAAATGCTATCCAATATGCGGTTGATGCAGGCTTAGATGATCGAAGTATAGAAGTAGAACAAGGGACGATTACTCATCGAAGATTTACCGATGAAACATGGCTTTCGCAATCTGAGAGAGGAGGAATTGTCAAATCACCGACAGAGTTTCTTTTTGATCACCCATGTCGAGATATAGCTGAGTGGATTCGTTCAAAAAGATTTCAGTTACTTGATAACAGACAAAATACTTTTGAATCATTTTTAGATGGTTATAATCAATATGAAGCACTAACAACCTTCTCATGGAGACTTATGTATTCTCGTTTATTATTTCCTGTTCATTATTATGAAGCGATTGAAAATTATTATAGAAGTCAATTGAATGAGGATAAGCACACGCATGGTCAAGTGTTTACCGGAATGCTTAATGATGAGAATAAAAATGAACACTTTCTACAGCTTTTTCAGGAAACCATTAAAGTCCCTCAAACAGCTAATCGAACTCCACGAGTTGATTGGGTTTAGTGAACCAAATGTAGCTAGTTTTAAATCTTGTAAAAAAAGCCTTTGAGAAATACCAATTCTCAAAGGCTTTTTTTCATAAGTTCGTCTATTTGTTCCTAGAGGAAGGGTATTTTTTAATAGGAGATGTAAAGTTCATGGCATTTGTAAACGCTCCTTTTGCCCAATTGCGTATCATATGCTTTTTACGGTCAAATAGGAGTTTCTTATTTGACCTTATTTATGATGTTGCCTATTTTACCGTCCAATAGAATGCTTCTTTACGCCCTTATATCAGCTTTAGAAGCTGTTATCTTCCTATTGGATCGCTCCATTTGCCCAATTTCGTATCATTACGCTTTTTACGGTCAAATAGGAATTTCTTATTTGACCTTATTTATGATGTTGCCTATTTTACCGTCCAATAGAATGTTTCTTTACGCCCTTATATCAGCTTTAGAAGCTGTTATCTTCCTATTGGATCGCTGATTCTGACTATATTCGGTTGAATAGGAGGCCGAATACGTCTCTTTGCTCATTTATTTCAGCTTTTTCTGTCCATTATAGAAGATTCTTTTTAAAATCCTAGCTTTTTGATCTTTAAACTTTTCTGAGATGTTATTGATACTTTTAAACTAGATTATAGGAGCTATTTTCCCTTTTACATATTAATTAAGCTGGTTATTTTGGGGCTCGTATAAATCATAATGGACTTCTATAAATATTTTGAAAATTAGTTGAATTCCTCTTGTTTTATGAGTGAAAGAGGATTATAATGTCCTTTATAGATAAACATATGTACTTTTTGAGGGAACATTTTTGTTTGGATAGGAGTGGAGAGTATGGATCGAGCAGTCGGAGTAGGTTTACTAGGCTTTGGAACCGTTGGAGGCGGTGTTGTAGAGATTATAGAACGTCACCAGCAAGAGCTTCAGCATAAGGTTGGCTGTCCGGTTGAAGTGAAGAAAGTCCTCGTTCGAGATAAAAAGAAAGATCGATCAATTGTAATTGACGAGCATTTATTAACAGAACAAGCAGATGAGGTCATATCAAGCCCTGATGTAGATATTGTGATGGAAGTAATGGGTGGAATTGAAGAGACTAAAAAACTGTTAATAAAGGCATTAAATAATAAAAAGCATATTGTCACAGCTAACAAAGATTTAATGGCATTGCATGGAGCAGAATTACTTCAACTCGCTTCTGATAAGGGCTGTGATTTATTTTATGAAGCTAGTGTTGCCGGAGGAATTCCGATTTTAAAAGGTTTGTCTGATGGCTTATCAGCTGATCGAATTACTAAAATGATGGGGATTGTTAATGGAACGACGAACTATATATTAACGAAAATGAGTCATGAAGGACGTTCGTATGATGAAGTTTTACAGCAGGCACAGGAGCTTGGTTTTGCTGAGAGTGACCCGACAGCTGATGTTGAAGGCTTAGATGCTGCTAGGAAAATGGCGATTTTGGCAACCTTAGGTTTCTCTTCAAAAGTAGAGCTTGATGATGTTAGTGTAAAAGGTATTTCTAACGTATCAGATGCTGATTTGTATTATAGTCATCAGTTAGGATATACGATGAAGTTAATCGGGCTCGCAAAACGTGATGAAGGAAGAATTGAGATTAGTGTTCAACCGACCTTATTACCTCATCAGCATCCTTTATCTTCCGTTCATAATGAGTATAATGCTGTTTATGTATATGGTGAAGCAGTAGGCGAAACGATGTTTTATGGCCCGGGTGCTGGAGCTTTACCAACTGCTACGGCAGCGATGTCTGATTTAGTTCAGGTTATTCGAAATATGAGACTTGGCGTAAATGGGAAGAGCGTACAAGGTCCTTTAACAAAAAGTGTATTAAAAGATGATCAAGAAATTGAATCACAATATTTTATTCGCTTAAAAGTAGTAGACCGAGCAGGAACGTTCTCTACTATCACTTCATTATTTGCTGAATATGAAGTAAGCTTTGAAAAGTTATTACAGCTTCCGGTAGATGGTGAAGCAGCAGCAGAAGTCATTATTATTACACATAAAACGAACAAGGCGAATTACCAATTATTGATGAACACATTAGAAGAGCTAGCTGTTGTACATTCAGTTGAAAGCAGTTATCGTGTCGAGGGAGGACAATAGAGATGAGTAGTTGGAGAGGATTAATTACAGAATATAAAGAGTATTTACCAGTTAATGAAAATACGCCACTATTAACATTGAGTGAGGGAAATACTCCGCTAGTACCATTAGAAGCATTGTCAAAAGAATGGGGAGTAGAAGCGTACGTTAAATATGAAGGAGCCAATCCAACAGGTTCGTTTAAAGACCGAGGAATGGTTATGGCAGTAGCGAAAGCTAAAGAAGAAGGAAGTAAAACGATTATTTGTGCTTCTACAGGTAATACATCAGCAGCTGCAGCAGCATATGGGGCAAGAGCAGGTTTACGTTGTATAGTTGTTATCCCCGAAGGAAAAATCGCTTTAGGGAAGCTAGCCCAAGCAGTGATGTATGGAGCTGAGGTCCTCGAAATAAAAGGGAATTTTGACAATGCTTTAGATATTGTTCGAAGTATTAGTGAGAAAGAAGCTGTAACACTTGTTAATTCAGTGAACCCTTATCGTATCGAAGGTCAAAAAACAGCTGCTTTTGAGGTATGCGATGCGCTTGGCCAAGCACCTGATGTTCTTTGTATTCCTGTCGGGAATGCTGGAAATATTACGGCCTACTGGAAAGGCTTTAAAGAGTATCATGAAAGTAAAGGTACTGGGTTACCTGAGATGAGAGGCTTTGAAGCAGAAGGAGCTGCGGCCATCGTTCAAAATCAAGTCATTAAAGAGCCTGAAACGATTGCTACTGCTATTCGAATTGGAAATCCAGCGAGTTGGAGCTATGCAGTTGATGCAGCCCAAGAGTCAAATGGAAAAATCGACTATGTAACAGATGATGATATTTTAGAAGCCTATCAGCTTCTTGCAAAGAAGGAAGGTATATTTGCTGAACCTGCTTCGTGTGCTTCCATTGCTGGTTTGAAAAAACAAATAGAGTCTGGTGAAATTAAAAAAGGGTCAAAAGTTGTTTGTGTTTTAACAGGAAATGGCTTAAAGGACCCAAGTACTGCCATGGATACAGTAACAGTTAAACCGACTGTATTACCAAATGATGAAGAAGCATTTTTAGCACATATTAAGGGCGGTGTCACTCAATGAGTGATTCCCGCTTTGAAATAACGGTCCCAGCTAGTACAGCTAATTTAGGACCAGGTTTTGACTCGATTGGTCTCGCTGTTAATCGGTATTTAACGTTAATCGTTGAAGTAGCAGAGAAATGGTCCTTTACCTCGGACTCCTCTAATTTAGAAGGAATTCCTCAAGGGGAAGATAATTTAATTTGTCAAGTTGCCAGACATGTGGCAGACAAAAAAAACATTCATTTACCTGCTTGTAACATTTCGATGACTAGCAACATTCCGTTAGCGAGGGGCTTAGGAAGTAGTGCAGCAGCTATAGTAGCTGGTGTAGAATTGGCCAATCAGTTTTCTTCCGTAAAAATGGATGAAAAAGAAAAGATTCGCTTCGCTTCACTTTGGGAAGGACATCCTGATAATGTATCGCCATCTGTCTATGGTGGACTCACAATAGGAACTCATACTGAAGAGGAAACGGATGTTCTTTATGGAGGTATTCCAGAGGTAGATTTAATTTTACTTATTCCACCTGAGGAATTAAAAACAAAGCTGGCACGTAGTGTATTACCAGATAGCTTAGACTTCAAAAGTGCCATTAGAGGAAGTAGCGTCTCAAACGTCTTGGTGGCAGCCATTTTGCAAAGAAATTGGCCAATGGTTGGTCGGATGATGTTTAGAGATGAGTTTCACCAGCCATTTAGAGGTAAATTAATTCCTCATCTACATGATGTGATGAGTTTTGTAAATCAGGAAACTCCCGCATATGGAGCGGCTTTAAGTGGTGCTGGTCCAACAATGCTTATTCTAGCCCCGGTTAACCAAGGGAATCAGGTGAAAGAGTTATTAGAGGAACAATTTACAAACTTTGAAATTGATGTATTATATCCAGCTAAGGAAGGAATTAAGGTGGTATCATTACCCCTTAAACCGATAGCTAAATAATATGGAAAAAAAGCACCTAGTATATACTAGGTGCTTACATATTTGATTAAAATACTTGTTCGATTTCTGTAATTCCTGGTACTTCTTCAAGAAGAGCACGCTCAATCCCTGCTTTTAACGTAATTGTTGAGCTTGGGCAAGAGCCACATGCACCTAGTAGGCGAACATGAACAACTCCTTCATCATCTACATCTACAAGTTCAACATCCCCACCATCACGAAGCAAGAAAGGACGAAGCTTATCCAATACTTCTTTTACCTGTTCAAATGTTTCAGTCGTAATTGCCATATTTAACAACTCCTTTCTACTTTATATTATACTAGGGATATCAAAAAAAATCCATGATCTAGCTACCAATTTTTAAATCTTATTTAGAACGAATATAATATAAACAATAAAGAAAGTAAAGTAAATAGTGATTAAGCTTGATAAAAAGGGCTGTTTCGGTTGCAATATTAAAATCTTATTGAAAATCGCCTAAATACAGTGAGAATATAAAGTTACATGATTTATTTCCTTTCATAATCGTTCTAAAAACTATAAAATAAATAGGATAGTTCATTATTCATGTTAAAAAGGGGCGAGATCGTTATGAAGCAATCCTTTACGTTTAAAGTTTATGGAGCAGATGAAAAATGCGCTAGCTGCATCCATTTACCAAGTGCAAAAGAAACGAGTGAGTGGCTAGAAGCGGCTATCACCCGTAAATTTCCAGAACAGTCGATTCAATTTTTTTATTTAAATATTGATGATGATTTGAATGAGGAAGAGGATCAAAAATATTCTCAGGCCATAAAGGAAGAAGAATACTTTTATCCGTTAGTCGTTCTAAACGGGGAAGTAGTAGGAGAAGGGAATCCTAATCTAAAGGTTATTTCAAAAAGAATAGAAGACCATTTGTAACACAAAAAACCCTCATCAACTAAGGGATCATCCCTAAGATGTTTTGAGGGTTTTTGAATTCTATGAACCTGAGTGATATTTATACATCCAAAGTACGCCACTTTTTAAAACACGAGGAACTCTTCCTAACAATGTTCGCTCCCCCATTAGTCCAAAGCCATGCTTTTTCCCTAAAGATCCAAGTACGCCTTTTAGTTTAATTTTAGGCAATTCTTCTGGCAGGGGCTCATGATTCCATTGCTTTTTTAAAATGGTAACAATTTGTTCTGCTTGGCCTTCCGCTAGTTGTGCACTCGGAGCGTGAGGTAATTCAGCACAATCCCCGACAACGAAAACATCGGGATCAGTTGGTAAAAAGTGCTGTGGAGTTAATTTTACTCTTCCAGATTGACCTTTTTCTACTTCAAGATTACGGACTACCTCTACGGGTTGAACTCCTGCGGTCCAAATGACAACGTCACTTTCTATAAATTCATCATGGTTATAAAGCCCGTTTTTGGTTACTTGAGTAATATTGGATTGATTAATCACTTCTACACCGTGCTCTAAAAACCAGTTTTGAACATATTCACTTAACTTGCGAGGAAACATTGAAAGAATAATATCGCCTCTGTCAAAGAGCTTCACTGTTACATCAGGACGGCTTTCCCTTAGCTCGCTAGCTAATTCAACACCACTTAAACCAGCGCCGACAATAGATACTACTCCTTGCGGGCGAACATTATTAAGTGCTTCATAAGTTCTTCTTGTCTTCGGCATGGTTTGAATACTATAGGTATTTTCTTGGGCACCAGGAACATTGTGATATTTATCTTCACAGCCGAGTCCAATAACCAATTTGTCATAGTCAATAGATTCCCCATCATCTAATAAAACTCGCTTCTCATCTATTTGGATTTCAGTAACCGTTGCGTATTTAATTTTCAATCTAGGATCATCTGGAAAAGAAACGCGAAGATGCTGATCAGATGCTGTTCCAGCAGCTAGTGCATAATATTCCGTTTTCAAACAATGATAAGGCAAGCGGTCAACTAAAATAATCTCTGTATCGTTCGGTAAATCGTTAGGGAGGAGACGCTGTAAGATTCTCATTGAACCATAGCCTCCTCCTAGTAGAAGCAGTTTTTTCATTCCGAAATTTCTCCTTTTTTCTGTGATCGTAATAGTGCTAGTTTCAACCAATTTCATCACATGATGTAATAATGCATTTTTGGTTGGTTCATACTGATACGTTTTTAACCCGTATGAAATAATCGCTACTAATAGGTGACTCCAAGTGTCTAGAGAAAGGCTACTTTCTAATTCGTTTCTTTTTATAGCATGTTTTAAAAGTTGATTCATATGAGTTCTTAAAATATCTTCTTCCTCAATAACATACGTCAAAATTTGTATGGTAAGGTTTGGATGTGAATCATAATCCTCTAATATAAAATATAAGTAAGAACGAATTCTTGATACGAATGGCTGTTTCTTAAGAGACATTTGCTCTAAGTTTGCCATTACTTGATCAAGTCTTTTATGAGCAAAGGATTTCATAATGGAGTCCTTTGTCGGAAAATAGTTGAAGAAGGTTCCTTTTGCTACTTTTGCATGTTTGGTTATTTCTTGGACGGTTGTAGCATGAAAACCTTGCTCTCTAAAGAGTTCCATGGCTACGGTTTCAATTTTATGTTTAGTAGATGAAGCTTTTTTAGTCATTTTTAGGTTCATTACGAGTCTCCTTTATAAAAATGACCGTGGTCAGTGTTGATTATAACGATTATGTGACAAATTCTCAACAATTATATTGGAAATTGATTAAAATTTGTGGGAATTGACTTTATTCCTGCAGCAGAGTAGCATAGACGATGTAGGAGTAGAGGTGATGAACATGAGACCAATTATTGAATTTTGTTTAAGTAATCTTGCAAGTGGTTCGCAAAAAGCAATGGAAATTTTAGAGAAAGATCCAAATTTAGATATCATTGAATATGGATGTCTCTCTCATTGTGGTAGCTGTGCCTATGATTTTTTTGCCTTAGTGAATGGTGAATATGTTTCTGGGGAAACAACTGAGGAATTGGTTGATAATATATATCAATATTTAGAGGAAAATCCGATGTTTTAATACGATAAAAATACCCTCGTTTTAAGGAGGAAAGCAATGGATGTTATACCTTTTATAAATACGTGGCCTTATGAAAAACAAATCAATGACATTTATATTCATACTTGCCCTTATTGTGATGAGGAGCAAGTATTAACTCATATGAAAACGAGAGATTTAGCTCGTGCAAAAGAAGGTTTTAAAGTGATTCTTATTATGCCTTGCTGCAATGAGAAAATGACGATACTCGAAGCGGATGACGATTATTTTTGGACCGATCAGCCTTTAAGAAAATAAGGAGCGAAACAGCGATGAAATTTACTAAAATGCATGGTTTAGGCAACAGTTATATATATGTGGATATGTTCAAAGAATCATTACAAGAAGAACAGCTACCATCGCTTGCTCAAGAAGTGGCGAATCCTTATACAGGAATTGGTTCAGATGGACTTATATTGGTTTGCCCTTCTGAAGTAGCTCCTGTTAAAATGAGAGTGTTTAACAATGATGGCTCAGAGGCTAAAAATTGTGGAAATGGATTGAGATGCGTTGCTAAATTTTCTTATGAAAAAGGTTACGTAGAGGACACAACCTTTATGATTGAAACCTTGGGAGGTTTGGTGGAAGCAACTGTTCACTTAAAAGAAGAGCAGGTGGTAAGTGTTACGGTCGATATGGGCCTGCCCGTACTAGAACGGGAGCAAATTCCGATGCTTGGCAATCCGGGTGAACAGGTTATAAACGAGTTGTTTGAAATGAATAACGAAAAATATCAACTTACAGCCGTTTCTATGGGAAATCCTCATGCTATTATGTTTGTTGATGATATTGTGAATGCGCCAGTCTCTTCATTAGGACCAATGATAGAAAAGGATGTTCGTTTTCCGGAATGGGTAAATGTAGAATTTGTAGAAGTAGTCAATAACGAAGAGCTGAATTTTAGAGTTTGGGAAAGAGGCTCGGGTATTACTCAGGCATGTGGAACAGGCGCCTGTGCTGCTGTGGTTGCTAGTATATTAAATGGATATTTAGAAAAAAATAAAGAAATTGTTGTTCATTTATTAGGTGGGGATTTGACCATTGTTTGGAAGGATGATGGTCACGTTTGGATGACAGGGGCTGCAGAAACGATTTGTACAGGCGATTATATCGTAAAGCTATAGTAAAATTACTTTTCATATAAAAAAATCAGGGGATTCAACCCCTGATTTTTTTAGTATGTTTTAATCACATTATAGAATGTATCTCTTTCAACAGGTATTTTATTCGCACTCTTAATAAGATGAATAAGCTCATCACGAGTAATTCCTGAAGAGGTAAGTGCACCAACAGAGTGAGAGATGCGCTCTTCAATTAATGTACCGTGTATATCACTTGACCCGAAAGAAAGAGCCATTTGGGTAAGTTGAACACCGATATTAATCCAATAAGCTTTTATATGAGCAAAGTTATCGAGCATTAAACGACTAATGGCAATGGTTCTCATATCATCATAGGCAGATGTTCTTCGTTTAATGCTTGCTTTTACACTTCTAGGCTGCATAGCTAATGGAATAAAAACCATATACCCATTTGTACGATCCTGCAACTGGCGGACACGATCCATATGAATTAATCGTTCCTCTGTACTCTCTATTGAACCATATAGCATCGTTGCATGAGTTTTTAAGCCGAGATTGTGAGCAATTTCATGAGCTTCTAGCCATTGATCGGTAGATGCTTTATCAGGACTCATTTTTTCACGGTATCGTTCGGTCAGAATTTCTGCTCCACCACCAGGAAGAGTATCTAGACCGGCTTTCATTAATTCTTGTAAAACTTCCTTCATAGATAATCCTGAAATACGAGAGAAAAACTCAATTTCTGCTCCCGTATAGGCTTTTACTGTTACATTTGGGTAATGCTTTTTTAATGTACGAATGGTATTTAAATAATAATCAAAAGGTACATCGGTATTATGTCCACCGACAATATGGAATTCGCGGATACCATCGCTCCAGCGCTTTGAAACGTATTCTAATAGCTCTTCTTCATGCATCGTGTATGCACCATCTTGTCCTGCTTTACGTTTAAAGCCACAAAAGCTGCAGTTTGCTTCGCAAACATTTGTTGGATTTATATACATATTTTCGATGAAATAAACATGATTACCATTCTTTTTAAGATTTACTTGATTAGCTAGCTGTGCAACTCCGAGTAAATCTGGTGTTTCGTATAAATACAAACCATCTTCAATCGTAAGTCGTTCATTATTGCTCACTTTTTCGGCAATATTTTGTAGATTATTATCTGATAAGATTACTCCCATTTTATCTCCTCCGCTTTTTTAGTAGACCCGAAGCGTTTGATAAAGAGTATCACGTTCAACGGGAATTCTATCTGTCTCCTTAATCATGTTGATAAAAGATTGTTTAGGAATCATTTGTACCGAATCATTTCCAGCAGCATGAACAATTTGTTCTTCCATCACTGTACCATCTAAATCATTTACACCAAATTGTAAAGATACTTGTGCAAGCTTTTGACCAATCATCATCCAAAACGCACGGATATGTTGAAAATTATCAAGCATTAACCGTGCAACAGCTAGGATTTTTAAGTCTAAAATCCCTGTTGTTTCTGAATGGATTTCAAATTCTTTTGCAAGGCGAGTATGGTCAGGATGAAAAGCAAAAGCAAAAAAAGCCTGAAATCCGTTTGTTTCATCTTGTAATTCTCTTAATTGAATAAAATGATCAATAATATGTTCAGGTTTTTCAATATGTCCATAGAGAATAGAAGCGTTAGAACGAATTCCTATTTCATGAGACATACGGTGTATATCAAGCCATCTTTTTGAATTTGTTTTATGTCCCGAAATGAGTTTTCGTACATCATCGTTAAAAATCTCAGCTCCACCGCCTAAGATCGAGCCAAGACCAGCATCTTGAAGTCTTATTAAAGCTTCTTTCACTGATATCTTAGCACAGCGAGAAATATAGTCAATTTCTACAGCGGTAAAAGCTTGAATATGAATAGTAGGGTTATGCTTTTTGGATAACTTTAACATTTCTTCATAATAGCTAAAAGGCAACCTAGGATTAACTCCACCAACAATATGAAGCTCACTATATCCTTTCCCTTGCATGCTTATAAATTTTTCTTCCAGCTCTTTTAAGGAAAGGGAATAGGCTCTTGGATTTCTTTCATTTAAACCAAAGGCACAAAGTTTGCAGCTTAAAAAACAGACATTCGTATAGTTCAGGTGAGTATTTTGAATAAAATAAACATGTTCTCCATTTTTTTGCTTGCGTACAAAATCAGCCATTTTTCCTAACGAGATTAAATCACTAGACTGAAGTAAATACAGCCCATCATCAAAATTTAATCGAATACCTTGCTCAACTTTTTCTTGAATACTAGAAAGCTTGGTTGATACGGAAAGGTTCATAAATAAAAGGTCTCCTTTTT
This sequence comes from Alkalihalobacillus trypoxylicola, assembly GCF_001590785.1. Classification (GTDB taxonomy): domain Bacteria; phylum Bacillota; class Bacilli; order Bacillales; family Bacillaceae_D; genus Alkalihalobacillus; species Alkalihalobacillus trypoxylicola. The sequence goes on along the minus strand of NZ_LTAO01000006.1, from coordinate 30,117 downwards.
AATGTATTTAAGGAGTCAGTGCGCTGTATGAAGAAATCTAGGTTAATCTGGCAATGACTTGTTAAACGATGAACAAGTAGCAACGAAGATTCTTAATAGCAACCTTTTATCCGATATGTAAGCAATATGACTTAGATATATCGGTATAAAGTTATTTCCAGTTAATTTCAAGCAAACCTCTATAAAAATAGTTCATAAAAAAAGAACTATTTAAAATCTATTATACTATTAATGGTCAGGGAATAAAAGAAAGAGTGTCGGAGATAATGACAAAATAAGGGATTTTCTATAATTATATAGGTCATTATACTGAATTGAAGATAATCTAGTTGTTATTTTTTTAATAATTGATTAAAATGTAATTAAAATACATTTTTGTATGTTGGAAGATTGAGTGTAATAGAAAAAGAGATTATCAATTGATTTACTTTTAGAAGGGGAGGGTAAATATGGGTAGTACTTTAACGTATGATGCATGTGTTGAACGGATAGAAAAGCTACGTGAAAAAATGATTATTACAGCCGCTCAAAAAGGGATGCAGGATCCTCTCGTTCTAAAATATAGTCAAGAACTTGACCAAGCTCATAATTACATTCTTTTTTTAGATTCTCTAAATTTAGAAAAGCTCACATAAACCAATTGAATTTTAGATGAATACACTAATCTTGTATGTATGGTCTTGTCGTTATATACTTATATTAGATAAGTAAGGAGGGAATGAACATGATAACAATAACAGAATCTGCAGTAAGCCAAGTAAAAGAAATGATGGCTTCTGAGGGAGAAGAGAATCTCTTTTTACGAGTTGGAGTAAAAGGCGGTGGCTGTAGCGGTTTATCCTATGGTATGGGGTTTGATACTCAAAAAACGTCTGAAGATAGCTTGTTTGAAATAGATGGACTACATGTATTAGTAGATGAAGAAAGTGCACCTATTATCAACGGGTTAAAAATTGATTACAAACAAAATATGATGGGTGGCGGATTTACAATCGACAATCCGAATGCTATTGCAAACTGTGGCTGTGGCTCTTCTTTTAGAACCGCTAAAAATGCAGGTACACCTGAAAATTGTTAGACTAAAAGGGCAAAGTAAAAGCTCTTTTCTATATTAAACTCCTTGAGGAAAATTCTTAAGGAGTTTTTTTATATAAAAAGCTGCTCTATATGCTAGAGCAGCTCCTTTTTAAAAAAGACTAGTACTATGACCTGGGAATAATCTTGCTTTTGGATCGATGGCTGCTTTTGCATTATTAACAGCGGTAGGTGCTTCGCCAAATCCAGTCGCAATTAGTTTTACTTTTCCTTCGTATGTGGCAACATCGCCTGCAGCATAAACGCCAGGAAGGTTTGTTTCCATTTTAGTATTCACGACAATGGAGTTTTTAACGATTTCCAAGCCCCATTCTTTAATAGGACCAAGTGATGAAACAAAACCGAAATTGACAATGAGTGCATCAATATCTAGTTTGTGGGTTTGCTCACCTTTGATTTCTTGAAGTGTAATGGATTGAATAGCTTCTCCATCTCCTTCAATCGTTGAAATTTCAAAAGGAGTCATAACGTTCACTTTAGATTGATGAAGTAGTTCTACACTGTGTTCGTGTGCTCTAAATTTATCACGACGGTGAATAAGTGTCACTTCCTTAGCTAAAGGTTCAAGCATTAATGACCAATCTAATGCTGAATCTCCTCCACCACAAACAACGACACGTTTACCGGTAAATTGACTTAAATCTTGTATAAAGTAGTGGAGGTTTTTGCCCTCATATTGAGCAGCTCCGTCTACTTCTAGTCGACGAGGTTGGAAAGCTCCCGCCCCTGCTGTAATAATAACTGCTTTCGTATAGTGAGCTTCTTTATCCGTTGTAATGATATAAGTATCATCCTCTTGTTTTTCAAGCGTTCTAACGGTTTGCTCAAGTGATACGGTTGGATTAAATTGTTGAGCTTGTTTTGTTAAGCTATCAACAAGATCCTGTGCCTTAACTTTAGGAAAGCCGGCAACATCGTAAATATATTTTTCTGGGTAGAGTGCACTTAATTGTCCGCCAAGTTGAGGCATGCTTTCAATAATTTTAACTTTAGCTTGTCTCATTCCAGCATAAAAAGCAGCAAACAATCCCGTTGGTCCACCACCAATAATGGTAATATCATATAAATTATCTTTATCCATATTTCCACCCCTATCTATATTGGTACATTTTCCACACAACCTCTATTATACGCATAGAGAAAGGCAAAAGAAAAGATTATGCACCTTTTTCCTATGTCAGATTTTATAAAGTAGGAAATTTTTATCCTTATTAAACTATACGCTCTATAATTAAGCGGAAGGAGTATTTCGATACATACAAAAAAATGGTAGATGTATCGTTTTTGAAATGAGCTATATAATTTGTAAGTGAGTGAATCTCATCATTGCTCTATAAGTGAATAAAACCAAACATTCAATATAAAAAATTTCTTGAATGTTTGCGAATTTACTCGTTGATTGTAACGGTAGGTAGTGACTCCCAAAGGATGAGCGCCGTTTGAAGATCCACTCTGACGAAGCTCTGCGCAGTCAGAGTTAGCTGAAAACAAGCCCTTGGGAAAGCATCTACCTAAAGTGAAAATCAAAAACTAAATCGCTCGGTTATCATTATAAGATATGAATGATGAAATGGATTTAAGTATAGAGGAAACACATTCTTCATATATTAAAGGGGAAAATTTGAAAACTATCTACTTTAGTCCTTAATATTAGAATAATGTTCATAATATGGAATAAAATATGGTGCGAATTAACAATAAAAGTAATAGATGGATTACTGGATATAAGTTTTTGGGAAAAACGAAAAAAATTGTTGAAAAAAAGACAAAAAAGCCATATTATTAATAGTGTGTTTTGTTAGTTATAAGGAACTTATTTTGTCAGATTTTCTGACTTCTGTCTTTTTGTCTAAGTTCGTGAAATAGATCACAAATGAAGGCATTGTTATCATTTTATATACTAAGAAAATGGATGTGATGATTTTGAAGAAGCCAAGTATCGTTATTTTAGGTGCAGGTTACGGTGGGATGATTACGGCTACGAGATTAACGAAGCAATTAACTGCAAATGAGGCTAGTATCACTCTAGTTAACAAGCATGATTACCACTACCAAACTACGTGGTTACATGAACCAGCAGCAGGAACATTATCAGCTGAGCGCACTAGAATGCCTATTAAAAGTGTGTTAAATATGAACCGCATCAACTTTTTACAAGATGAAGTTGTAGAAATAAAAAAAGATGATAAAAAAGTCATCTTAAAAAATGGCGAAGTAGAATATGATTATTTAGTGATTGGGTTAGGTTCAGAAGCAGAGACATTTGGTGTTCCGGGTGTTTTTGAACATGCATTTAGCAAATGGACCGTTAATGGTGCTAGAGAAGTAAAAGAGCATATTGAGTATGTTTTCGCTAAATACAATAATGTCGAAGAAAAAACCGATGATATGTTAACATTCATCGTTGCAGGTGCTGGTTTTACAGGAATCGAATTTATTGGAGAGCTTTCAGAGCGTATGCCTGAGCTATGCAGCTATTATGATATTCCTCGTGATAAAGTAAAAATGTACGTAATCGAAGCAGCGCCATCAGCTCTACCAGGATTTGATCCTGAATTAGTTGAATATGCAATGAATTTATTAGAAAATCGCGGTGTTGAGTTTAAAATAAACTGTCCAATTAAAGAAGTAACAGCTGATGGTGTTATTCTTGCAAGTGGAGATGAGATTAAGGCAGCAACTATTGTTTGGGCTACAGGAGTTCGTGGAAGCTCAATCATCGAGAAATCTGGATTTGATGCAATGCGTGGTCGAATTAAGGTTGAGCCAAACCTAAGAGCCCCAGGACATGATGATATCTTTGTTATTGGAGACTGTGCTCTGATTATTAATGAAGACATTAATCGTCCATATCCTCCAACTGCTCAAATTGCTATGCAAATGGCTGATGTCTGTGCAGACAACCTTAAGTCTTTGGTCACTGGACAAGGCTCATTAAAAACATTTAAGCCAGCTCTTAAAGGAACAGTTGCATCATTAGGTGGAAAAGAAGCGATTGGTGTAGTAGGTTCAAGAAAACTTTATGGTGCACCAGCAAGCTTCATGAAAAAAATGATAGATAACCGTTATCTATTTTTACTAGGTGGACCGGGACTTACTTTGAAGCGTGGTAAAAGCCCACTATAAAATAGACGGAGCGAAAACGACGGGGGGCTTTACCTCTGTCGTTTTTTTATGCGATATAAAAAACCATAGAGAAAGCGATATAAATTTGACGATAAGTGATCTCATTAAGTAAACTAACTATGATGTGGAGGTGTTAATGGTGAATATTCCCCAACTAGTCATATCGATGATTCTATTTTTAGTTTTATTTTTCGGTATCGGCTTTTTATTAAATATGGTGTTGAGATCGACTTGGGTTATGGCAGTTATTTACCCAATAGTTGTCATATTAATTGTACATGATGTTTCTATTTTCGATTACATAACATCGCCCGGTATGGCTTTTCCGGCATTATGGAATAATTTGATGTCATTAATGTTTGTAGATATTTTAATCCTCTCCTTTGGATTTTTAGGAGCTATATTATCTGGTATCGTTATTAAGATGTTAAGAGTTAGAGGCTACCAAATGTTTTAAATGAACTCTTTGACGAAAAGGTGTGCTTCTGGTACATTGCGTATGAATGAAGAACTGCACTTATGTTAGTTGACTGGATGTTCGCTCTTCCAAGGCACTCTTAGTTCGGGAAGGTGCTGTCAAACTAACTTTTTTTAGCAGTGATTTCGACCTTGACTACATCGTTCCACTAGATTCTCCGTGACTTTTGTGTGGAATTGACGTCATTTCATAAAGGTTATTCCAATTCAACAGGCCCCTTCTTATTAAAAAGGAAGGGCCTGTTCGTTGTTTGTTAAGCAGTCATTGCATACATTTCAAATTTAGCTATGACAGTCTTCTATTTTTATATCCGATTTAAAAATAAAGGAATAGACTAAATTAATTGAATAATTAAAAAATATTTTTCCGTTTTGAATAACTTTGAATCATTTTGGAGATGCTTACAAAATGAGAGGAGTGAGAGAAAATGGAAAGAGTACAAACGGCTGGTCGACGTATAGGTATGAGTATACTATTAATCATCGCTGTTCTTTCAACTTTCTACACATTTTCAGGAGTAAGTGCTGCAGAAGTCGAGGGATGGATGAAAGAGCAAATTTTAGCTATTCAAACCGATGACCCATATATGGCTAGTTATTCTCAGTTCAAACAAAGTCAAATGACTGAAAAAACATTACCTTTTCAATCAAGAAATGAATTATCAAAATCGTTAGAAACGATTGAATCAAAGCCAGTATCGTTAGAGGAGTTAGATTGGACTCAGTATCCTAGTAATCGTGTAATTGCCACAGGTTATACAGCCGGGGTTGAATCAACAGGAAAATCACCTGGGCACCCTGGGTATGGTATTACCTTTTCAGGGGTAGAAGTAAAACGAGATTTATATTCGACAATAGCCGCTGATACATCTATTTATCCTATTGGTACGATTCTGTTTATCCCAGAATATGGATATGGAGTTGTAGCCGATACAGGATCTGCTATCAAAGGAAATAAAATCGACCTTTATTATGAAACGGTACAGGATGTATATTCCAAATGGGGTAAAAGGGAAATTGATGTTTATGTCATTGAAGTTGGGAATGGAAAATTAACAGAAGAAGAATTAAACGTATTAAATGAAGATGAGGCTGTCCAAGTTTTTAGAGAGCAAATTGACCGCTAATCATCCTATATATGAGGATAACTTAAAATCAAAAGAGGATGGAGAAACAAAAAATTCTTTATCCTTTTTTTGTAGTGACTATAATAAAGAGAAGCTTCCTATTGAAGAATTAAATCTGAGAGCTTTCATCAATCAAAATTAAAAAAAGCTTTGCCTTTCTACAGGGTACTTAGGTTTTAGAGCAATAAAAAGAGGCTGCTCCCATATGGACAACCTCTTTTTTCTTTTCTACCCGATGAAGATAAAGTCTAGAAGTAACGTCAATAGTATACCTAATAATCCGCCAAAAAAGACTTCAATGGGTTGGTGCCCTAATAACTCTTTGAGCTCCTGTCTTTTTTCAATCTCTTCTTTTTTAGGCCACTTACGAACCTCTCCTACAAGCTTATTAAAATCAGATACAAGCTGATTTAATACTGTTGCGTGGTAACCTGCATGACGCCTTACACCTGTTGCATCAAACATGACGATTATTCCTAAGATAGTGGCGACGGCAAAAATGGTAGAATCCAGTCCATGCTCCAATGCAACCGCTGTTGCTAAAGCAGATACAGCTGCTGAATGGGAACTAGGCATTCCTCCTGTACTAGTAAATAAAGTCCAGTCAAATTTTCTTGTCGGAATATAAGCCAAAGGTATTTTGATAAATTGGGCAAAGAAAATCGCAAATAGAGCTGCCCAAAGTGGGAAGTTATGTAAAATTTCCATACGTTCTATAATCTTCCTTTCTCAAGTGACTGAACAGTTTACTACTGAATTAGTTGTGTTCATTATATCATAACTTGTTAGATGAAATATGATAAAACAAATACAATTCAATAAGATAAAGATAACAATTCTTTACCCTTTTTTTAAAATAAAATCACTTTTTATTTTAAAAACTTCCTTTCGTAATGCGAAAGATTGTATAATAATAAAGGAATTTACTATTAAAGGAGTGATTATATTGATTACAATCACAAAGGAATGGAAAGAGAATCATCATTATGATGCCCTATTTATAGGTATTCATGAGAAGGAAGAATTGAATTCTTGGTTAAAAACCATCGATGCCTCATTTAATGAAAATATTTCAAAACTTTATCAAGAAAAACAAATACATACAAAGCTTCATGAAATTACTAAAATTCATACATTTGGGCAAATGCAAACAAAAGCCATTTACCTTGTAGGTTTAGGAAAAAAAGAGAAATGGAATTCTTCGGACTTACAACAAGCATTAGGTAAAGTAACTCGTCAAGCGGCTCAGGAAAAAGTGAAGAGTGTGGCCATTGATGTAGAATCTTTTTTTGTCGACAATGAAAGTCAAGAAAAAAATATTCATCTTATAATGGAGTCAATCGGGCTAGCTCTATATAAAGTTGAGACTTATAAGGAGAATAGTCATAACGAAAGCTATTCTTTTGAAAGTATTGAAATGATTCATGAAGGTGCTAATGAGAATTGGGTTGATTATGCCCAAAAAGGATTAGTCTTCTCAGAAGGAACAAATTTATCGAGAAGATTAATTAATATCCCGGGTAACTTATTAACTCCAACATATTTGGCTGAAGAAGCTGAGAAATTAGCTCAAAAGCATGGTTTTGAGGTAGAAATCCTTGAGAAGGAACAAATGGAAGAGCTTGGAATGGGAGCATTGCTAGCAGTGGCTGCTGGTGGAGTAGAACCTCCTAAAATGATCGTTCTTAAATATCAAGCAACTGATGAATGGGAAGACGTACTTGGTTTAGTGGGTAAAGGGATTACCTTTGATTCAGGTGGAATCTCTTTGAAGCCAGGATTAAAAATGCATGAAATGAAGGGTGATATGGGAGGCGCAGCTGCTGTCCTTGGAGCCATGGATATTATTGGGCAAACAAAGCCTAAACGAAATGTTCTTGCGGTCATTCCTTCTACAGAAAATATGCCAAGTGGCTCAGCATTAAAGCCTGGTGATGTGATTCGTGCGATGAACGGTAAAACAATCGAAGTAAGAAATACGGATGCAGAAGGTCGTTTAGTTTTAGCGGATGGCGTTTCGTATGCTAAACAGCTAGGTGCTAGTGAATTAGTAGATGTTGCTACTTTAACAGGAGCAGTATTAGTTGCTTTAGCGGATTGCACAACTGGAGCGATTACGAACAATAAGGAATGGTTCCATAAGGTAGAAGAAGCAAGTGAGGAAGCTGGCGAGTGGGTTTGGGCATTTCCAACTCACAAACCTTATCATGATTTACTAAAATCAAGTGATGTTGCTGATTTAAATAATGCTCCAGGTAGATTAGGAGGAAGTATTACAGCTGGTTTATTTATTGGAGAATTTGCAGAAGAGACTCCATGGGTACATCTAGATATCGCAGGAACCTCTTGGGCGAGTAGAGCTTCTCATACTGGTAGAGCTGGAGGAACTGGCGTTATGGCTAGAACTTTAGCTTATTTAGCCGAACAAACCAAATAAAATAATGGAATAAAAAGGGTTGTGTCACATTTTATGAAAAATGATGATACAATCCTTTTTTCACCATAAAGAACAAAAAAGAATAAAAAGGAAGCATTTACATTTATATAGACGATGTTATGAGCATAATGTTATCTCAGTTGTTTAATAGCATCTAATCCTAGAATATCGAAGGTCATGGCAAGATAGGCAAGCAAATGACATTTGAGTGAGTAATCGTTTTACATTATGATTTTATATGGATAGAAAAATTTGAAAAGTTGTAAAAAAGATTAAGAGGATTTTACTTATTTAGGTTTCAAAAAGCCTTTTTAGTGGTAATTAACAAAATGTACAAAGAACCCTCGGAAAATAGTGAACTTCACCTTTAATCGTAGAAGTAGCGTTTCACTAGTATTTGTTATACAATTTATATCCTAATTTTTACTTTAATGGATATAATTTATATATTTTTTTCAAACTATTAAGGAGGGTCAATTTAATGAAACGTTTTACAACAGCACTTATTTTATTTGGAGTTATTTGTTTTCTAGCAGCATGTGGCTCAAGTGATTCCATCAAAGTAGGTGTCGCAAACGAAGAGCCTTATGGCTATATCGATTTACAAACGGATAATGTTACAGGAGCGAATGCAGAAATCGCCAGAGCTGTCTTTGAAAAAATGGGATATGAGGATGTAGAGGGAGAAGTTACGGACTGGAACTCATTAATCCCAGGCTTAAATGCTGGTAACTACAATGTCGTAACAGCAGGAATGGATATTCGACCTGAGCGTTGTGAGCAAGCAGAATTTGCTGATGTTGAATTAGTTTATGGAGAAGGAATGGCCGTAGCTGCTGGAAATCCTCATAACATTTATAGCTATGAAGATTTAGTAGCTAATGAAGACTTGACGGTGTCTATTATGTCTGCTGCCAATCAAATTGAAATTTTACAACAATTAGGAATGGATTCTAGTCGAATTCAAACGGCTGACTCAATTGCAGATAATATAGCTGCCCTTGAATCAGGCGACGTGGATGCGACCGTTATGACAGAAGCTACTCTAACTGCTGCCTTAGAATCAGCAAACCTAGATGCTATTGAAAGAGCAGAGCCTTTCGAACAGCCTGTTATTGATGGAGAGCCTCAGGTAGCGTATGGTGCAGCCGTATTTGCTGATAGTGATGAGGGAAGAGAGCTTCGTGATCAATATAATGAACATTTACAAGAGCTAATTGATTCTGGAGAGCTTTTAGAAATCATTTCAGAATTTGGATTTGGTGAAGATAATGTACCAACTGGAGAAGTGACAACTGCAGACCGTTGCAACCAAGAGGAAGCTTAATTTGTTATAGTAATAAGTTAAAAGGAAAGCATGGTGTGTTGTTACATATTTGTGGCTTCCCCATGCTTTTTTAATACTTTAAAAAAATGAATAGGAACGTACTTTCTTATTAAGGAAGTCATTTAGAAAGGGGTGGTGAGATGTTTAGTAATGCTTCGACGTTTATTCCTGTGCTTCTAAGAGGTTTGGAAACAACTGTACAGGTATTTATACTAGGTGCTATTTTTGCCTATCTTATCGCTTTTATTGCAGGAATTGGACGAACATCTAAAATTGGCATTATTCGATTTATCTCCACAGTGTTTGTAGAGTTATTTAGAGGAACTTCTTTGCTTGTTCAAATGTTTTTCTTTGTTTACGCACTACCATTAATTTTTCCAGGCTTAGCGATGTCAACTTTTTTTGCAGGTGCACTAGCGCTAGGGCTTAATTACGGTGCCTATGCATCAGAAGTGGTAAGAGGAGCGATTCAATCGATTGCTCATAGTCAAACAGAAGCAGCCATATCTTTAAACATGTCAAAGTGGCAGAGAATGAGATTGGTGATACTTCCTCAAGCGGTCCGATTAATGCTTCCAGGGTTTGGTAATAATGCGATCGAGCTATTAAAGGGCACATCGCTTGTATCGATTATTACACTGTCAGACATGACCTTTAGAGCTTCCTTGCTTAGAAGTAGTAATACATCATTAGCGAGTCAAGTAGAAATTTTCACTTATTTATTAATTTTATATTTCCTTCTGGCTCTTCCGTTAATCTTCTTAGCAAGATGGTTAGAAAAACGGGCTTCTAAAGGGGTGAGTACAGCATGAATACAAATGCTTGGAATTGGGAGTTTGCCTTTCGGGTTTTCCCTGAAATAGTAAAAGCAATTGGAATAACCATCAGTGTTACATTTATTGCCTATATCATAGCATTAACGGTTGGGTTAATTTTAACGCTATTAAGACGTTCTAAAATAAAGATATTCTCTTTAGCCATTGCTGGGATTATCGAATTTATTAGGGCTACACCGCCATTAGTGCAATTATTCTTTGTTTATTACGCAACAGGATTAAATGGATTTCAAACAGGGGCACTCGTATTAGGAATTCACTACAGTACCTATATTTCTGAGATTTATCGTTCAGGAATTGAATCTGTACCTAAAAGTCAGTGGGAGGCAAGTAAAGCACTCAATTTTACAAATGTGCAAACTTGGAAAAAAGTCATATTGCCTCAGGCTATACCGCCTGTTATTCCAATGCTAGGAAATTATTTAATCGTGTTGTTTAAAGAAACACCATTACTATCTGCAATTTTTGTTGTGGAAATGCTTAATGTTGCTCAAGTCATTGGTGGTGAGACATTCCGATATGTTGAGCCTATCACCATTGTCGGATTTTTATTCTTAGTTTTAAGTTATCCATCGGCGCTATTTATTAAGTATTTAGAAAAACGAGTCGGCAAACTTGATTCAAAAGATCCAGTTCAACAAAGGGGAGTGAAAGCATGAGTGAACAAGCGGCAAAAAAATTAGAGCATGAAAATGAAACAGCCATTTTAAAACCAATTGTTTCCTACAAAAATGTAAGTAAATCTTTTGGAGAGACAACGGTACTAAAAAACTTAGATTTAGATGTAGCTAAAGGAGAAAAAATTGCTTTAATCGGTCCTTCTGGATCTGGAAAAACGACGATTATTCGTATGTTAATGACATTAGAGGAGCCTACATCGGGAACGATAGAAGTAGATGGTGAGATGCTTTGGCATAAATATGATGGAGATCAGCTAGTTCCAGCAGATGAAAAGCATCTACGAAAGGTTAGAGGAAACATTGGAATGGTGTTTCAACAATACAACCTTTTTCCACATATGACTATATTAAAAAACTGTACAGTTGCTCCAATTAATGTTTTAGGTATTAGTAAAGAAGAAGCAACAGAACGAGCAAAGGAAATGCTGGAAAAGGTAGGATTAGCCGATAAAATGGAGAACTATCCTTCACAACTATCAGGAGGACAGCAGCAAAGGGTGGCAATAGCACGATCACTCGTTATGCAACCAAAAGTGATGCTTTTTGATGAAGTGACAGCAGCGCTTGATCCTGAATTAGTCGGGGAAGTGTTAGAGGTTATCAAAGATATTGCAGCAGATGGTGAAACGACGATGATTCTTATTACACATGAGATTGATTTTGCTAGAGATGTGGCAGATCGCGTATTCTTCTTAGATGCTGGTAAAATCGCGGAATACGGAAAACCAGAAGATGTTTTAGAAAATCCTGAAAGTGAAAGACTTCAATCCTTTTTAAGTCGTTTTAACGCTTAGTCCATTTTATGATCGATTTTCATGATGAACACTTGTTGTGAAACTAGAAATGGTGTGTAAAGGATGCATAGAATAACGAAGAAGAGGAAGGGACATAAACCTTTTTTAAAATCATCACACGAGAGAAAATTGAAATGATATTTAATGTATGCAGACATAAGAATGAGCCATGAACCCTCCTTACTGTGAAAAAAGGAGGGTTTTTTTGAAAGGGTAGAAGGCATAAGTTAGCAAACAGAAGGCACGGAGACCCCAGTGGTACATGATAGGAAGTTTCATTCTTTTATTTGTTATGAACTTCGGTCAACTCATTTCAGAAGTCGCTTTCCCCTAGTAGCTCTCGGATAATCTCGTCACCTCTATAAAGAGTTTTTTTTAATTTAGAGTATAATTTTATCTCAATCATTATTGTATTAATATTTATTCAATTGTATATTTATGCATATATATGATGGAGGGAGAGCTAAGACAATGAAACTAATCAATCAGTTAGAGCTTTATTCGAGAAATGCGATGCCTGCTTTAGAGATGAAAGAAATAGATGACTCATTGCTACAGTATTCTTATGGATATACAAAGAGAGCCAATTCTGTCATTCCGTATACAAACTCTATACATAAAGTTGAAAGCTTTGTTTCAGATTGTGAGGATTTTTATCAAAAAAAAGAACGGCCAACGATTTTTAAAATGATCGATCATCATAGCTACCATGACTTAGCAGAGTTTTTAGAGAAAAATGGCTATACCAAACATTCTCCTTCGTTAGTGAAGCAAGCTAATCTTTGCGAGTTACCGCTATTGAAGAAGCAAAAGTATGGTCAATATGTAACGAAAGATATATGGATAGAGGGACTATTAAAGCTACATTCAATTAGTAGTAAAGATGTTAAATATTTGAATATGATGGTAGAAAAACAACGAAAGAAGCAAGTGTTTGTTCAATTAGTGGAGGATGGTGAACTTTTGTCTAGTGGTACAGCGATATTGGATCATCAGCATGTTGGGCTTTTTCATATTATTACAAAGGAAGAACGACGTGGTGAAGGCTTCGCCAAACAATTAGTTCAACAGCTATTAACATGGGGAAAACAAAACGGAGCGAAAAATGCCTATTTGCAGGTCTTAAAAGAGAATGAAGCAGCAGTGAAGTTATATAATCATTTTGGTTTTTCTAATGTCTTTGAATATTATTATTTTATTAAATCCTAATTATTTAGATGCTTTAACTCATTAATCCTTTATCGAACGAAAATAATTATTTGACAGTAGAAGCTGCTTAATGTTAGTGTGGTATAGTATTTTGATTTAGTTCATTAGTGAGTTAAAGGAGAACTGTGGTATGAATGCCGTTTTATTAGCAGTAATGCTAATGCTTATATTGAGTTTGTTAAGAGTACATGTAGTGATTGCACTTGTTATTGGGTCAATAGTTGGTGGGGTATTTGGTGGATTAAGCTTTAGCGAAACGATTGAAATTTTCTCAGACGGTCTAGCAGGAGGAGCCGCAATTGCCTTGAATTATGCAATTTTAGGTGCATTTGCTGTAGCCATTTCACAAGGTAGTTTACCTGATAAACTAGTAGAAGTTATTATTAGAATCGTTGGCAAAAATGGTGATTCTAAGCGAAAGAAGCTTTCCAAATCACTTATTTTTTTAATGATTTTAATGATTGCTTGTTTTTCTCAAAATTTAATTCCTATACACATTGCATTTATCCCTATATTAATTCCACCGATTTTAAAAATTTTAAATCAATTAGAAATTGATCGAAGAGCGATCGCTTCCATTTTAACGTTTGGGTTAATTGCTCCTTATATGCTATTACCCTATGGGTTCGGGTATATATTTCAAGATATTGTCGTTCAAAATATTAATGAGAATGGAGTCGAGGTTTCAATAGAGCAAGTCCCAGAGGCAATGGTATTACCTGTTGTCGGAATGTTAATAGGTCTATTATTTGCTGTATTTATTTCTTATCGTAAACCTAAAAAATATGTAGAAAAGGACCTCCTGGAAGCAAAGGAATCTTTGAATAACAAGAATCCTTCAACAAAGTCTAGGCAAGATACGTTATCCTTATGTTTTTCGATGCTCGCTATCATAGTCACTCTATATGTTCAAACGATAACAAGTTCGATGATCATAGCTGGTCTTTCAGGAATTATAACTCTCTTATTATCAGGGACCTTGAAATGGAAAGAGGCAGATTCAGTCTTAACAAATGGTATGAAAATGATGTCATTTATAGGTTTTGTCATGATAAGTGCTTCTGGTTTTGCAGCTGTAATAAGAGAAACTGGAGAGGTTGATGCACTAGTAAATGATATGCTGTTAGTAGTTGGAGATAGTAAAGGTGTTACAGCTTTTATTATGATCATAATAGGGTTAGTCATTACGTTGGGAATTGGATCGGCCTTTTCAACTGTGCCTATTATCGCAACCATATTTGTCCCTTTAGGTACTGCGGTTGGTTTTAGTCCGATGGCGATCATTGTTTTAATAGGAACAGCAGGTGCCATCGGCGATGCGGGTGCTCCTGCTTCAGATAGTACACTTGGTCCAACTTCTGGATTAAATGCAGATGGTCAGCATAACCATATTTGGGATACTTGTGTGCCAACCTTTTTACATTTTAATATTCCGTTAATCATTTTTGGGTGGATAGCAGCCATGATGTATTAGCAAATCTAAAACAGACTGGTACTAAGTTGCTTTTAAAGAAAATCCTATTGCGAAAATGGAAATGATGTGTAATGGATACAAACAAACATCAAGAACGAACTATGAACCCTCCTTATTATAAAAATGGAGGGTTTTTTAAAGGGTAGAAGGCGTAAGCTAGCGGACACAAGGCACGGAGACTCCAGTGGGAGGAAGTGGCCATGCCGAAATCCACTTTTAAGAAAGTTAGTTCGGCGCCACCCCACCGGGCGCGAAGTGCCTTGTGGGAGCGAACACGCGGGGACCTAAAATGTTGGATTCATTCATTCGTGAGATATTGTACCGGACTCTTTTTTGAGCTTAAGCCACTTCTTTTATCGGTTCTGCGGACTTACGATAAACCATCGAATATAATCGTTGTGCAATAATCGCAGCAAAAAAGGTAAATATAAGATCCTTAATTCCTGGAGCAATCATCCACCCCCATGCCATTGAATACGTGATAGCATCAAGTTCTGCTAAAAATTGATAAGAATAATACATATAAGTAGTCCCAAATAGATAATTAAAGATGAGACCAAGATAACAGGCGATTAAAAAAGTAAGTAATGATTTTTGTTTACTTTTCTCAATGACTTTAGCAGTAATATAGACAACACCTATAAAAGAGAGAATAAATCCAAAGGTGGGTCTAAAAAGAACTCCAAGCCCACTATGAAATTGAGAAAACACGGGAAATCCAATTAAGCCTACTAAAATATAAACGATGATTGCATAAATACCACGTTTGCTTCCTAAAATCGCACCAGCTAAAATCGCTATAAAGGTTTGAAAGGTAATAGGAACCCCACCGATTACAATCATTGCCGTCGCATTTGCACCTATCGCAAGTAAGGCTACAAATACTGGGATAATAGCTAGGTCGTATGTTTTAAGAGGTTGTTTTGATTTCACTATTGTTCACCTTTTTCTTTGTTTGGTTAACAATAAGATTAAGACAAGGTTTGTTAAATGTCAACTGTTATTTTTTTTAGGTTAACGATAGGGTGATTAATGATTGAAGTCGGGACAAAACGTAGTTTAAATTATTTAATAAGTTAAATATGTAATGGTGGGTGGATAAATACTAAATCTGCCTTCTTACGATTAAAAGGAAGGTCCTGATTCTCTACGAAATACTAACCTAATGGGGAAGAAGTCGCCATGCTAAAATCATTACTTTAAGAAAGTTCATTTTGGAGCTCCTCTGTACGAGGAGTATCTTTTGGAAGAGAATAGTGGGAGCCCTCTTACAGCTTTCTGGGCTCCTCATCTCTTTTGTCCCTGCTACTGTAGGTTTTACTCATTAGATCCTAGAGACTAAACAACTTCTCTATTCCCCAATAACCTGAAGTAATTAGGAAAATGGTGGATAGCAAAAGAATGATGATACCGACCATAATAAACACCATTTTTACCTTTGGTAATATTTCATTAAATAAGAAGGGTAGTAAAATAAATAAAACTCCTAAGGCACTAAACACAAAAAGAACAAGATAATAAGTACGTATCGCATATTCACCGTAATGCATATAGTCACTCTCCTTTATATGAAGCTCTTCCCTTTATTTGGCACTTTAAATCAAACAGCTAGGGAAATCATCTAAAAGAAAAGTCTGAAAATCGAAGCGTCTTTCATCAAAAATCAGGTGATGATACAACAAAAAAATCCGAATTATATCGAATCAATTGCTAAATTTCGATGAATAGTTCGGATTTGTATTTGGCTCAAGTTCATTTTAAGCTAATCGTAAAACGATTCAACCTAACAGTAGTTAGATGAATATATACATATTCAAAACCATAATAGATTAAGGCATTACCAATATTTTTTATTTGACGGCTTCTTTTAGTTGCTTACCTGCTTTGAATGCAGGTGTTTTGGTTGCAGCGATGTCAATTTCTTCACCTGTTTGTGGATTGCGTCCTTTTCTAGCAGCTCTTTCACGAACCTCAAAGTTTCCAAATCCAATCAATTGAACTGAATCTCCTTTTGACATGGACTCAGAGATCAATTCAAAAACTGTATTAACTGCTAAGCTAGCATCCTTTTTTGATAATTGTGTACGCTCCGCTACGGCTTGAATTAATTCCGTTTTATTCATACTTTCATCTCCTCAAAATAGTAGTCAAAAACATTATGGTAAACAGCATAACCACTTTGATTGTGTTTATACATAAAATTAATATTATTTCTATTTAAATCCATTTCATCATTCATATCTTTTAATAAAGCCCTAGCGGTTTGGTTTTTGATTTACACTTTAGGTAGATGCTTTCCCAAGGGCTTGTCTTCAGCTAACTCCGACTACGCAGGGCTTGTCAGAGTGGATCTTCAGACTGCGCTCATCCTTTGGGAGTCACTACCTACCGTTTCAATCAACAAGTTTATTAACAAACATTTATCTTTTAATAAAAACCAAACGGTTAGGTGTTTGATTTCCACTTTAGGTAGATGCTTTCCCAAGGGCTTGTTTTCAGCTAACTCTGACTACGCAGAGCTTCGTCAGAATGGATCTTCAGACTGCGCTCATCCTTTGGGAGTCACTACCTACCGTTACAATCATCGAGTGAGTTCACAAACATCCAAAACATATTTATAGAGCAATGATGAAATTCACTCATTTATTGTCTTTTTCTTCTTCCATAATATATTGACGGTAATAGATAGAGGCGTTAATTTCTCCCCCAATCACTAAAATAATCCCCGTAATAAAAAACCAAAGCATGAGAACAATTACGCCACCTAAGCTTCCATAAGTGGCTGAGAAATCAGTAAGGCTACTAACATAGTAAGAAAATAAGTAGGAAACAATTTGCCAAGAAATCGTTGCGAAGGTTGTTCCTATTAATACATCTGTTAGCTTTACTTTAATATTGGGTGCAATCCAATAAAAGAAAAGAAGAAGTAAAGCGATTAATACGACTCCTAGAACCCAACGAAGCATATTAAGAAGCACGGTGGTTTGCTCTGGGAAATAGAGGATGGAATCTAAAAATTGAATAATTGCAGAACCGAAAACAGGTAAAAGTAAGGTGACAATAATCATAAATAAAATTCCAAACGTTAAGAGCATAGACAAAAAACGCTGTCTAAGGAAATTTCGAGTTTCTTCGATATTATAGGAACGATTGATGGCTCTAATAAAAGCATTTATGCCATTAGAAGCGGACCAAAGTGTAGCTATAATTCCTAGAGATAAAAGACCACCTCTTTGTGTGCTAATAGTATCTAGTACGACAGTAGTAATGATTTCTGCTAACTCCTGTGGTAGATAGTCATTAATAAACATTTCTATTTGACTTATGTCCAATTGAAAGTACGGTATAAGTGCAATTAAAAATATAAGTAAAGGAAAAATGGAAAGCATAAAGTAGTACGCTAGAGTTGCTGACCAGTCTAATATAGGGTTCGTTTTTATTTGGTTAAAGAGGTGTATAAAGAAATGTTTATCTATTTTATATCGCATAATCGTTAGTTCCCTTCTTATTTCTAACTTTAGCATTCCCGAAATGTTTAGAACGTTAACCTTTTAATAAAGAATTATGTTACCATTAAAGCATAATATTTAAAGGATTATGGAGGGACTATGCAAGATCATTATATAACAAGAGAGCCAAAATTTTTATGGATACTACTGTTTATTGTAACATTACCATATGCATATATATCAGAATCTAATTTTAGATATATTGCTTTTGTTCTTTTATTTGTTTATGTATTTGCAATGATGATAGAGTATCATTTAGTAGTAGAAGAACGGACAATTTCTGTGAAAATCAAATTTTTACGATTTAAATTGCTTGAAAAAGCGGCGAATGTAGATGAAATAGGTAGCATTCAATTTGTCGATATTGGTACAAGACATGTCATATTTATTAAAAAAAAGCAAGGTGGACAAATTAGGATTCATCGCTTTAAGCCAGAGCATTTCAGTGGAAGAATCCGTCAGTTTGCTCAATTACATGAACTTAAAATCGAGAGCGTTGGTACAAATCGTTCTTAAGTAGCTTAGACAGTTTAGTTTTTTTTTTGTATACTGATAGGTAATTTATTTATAAAGATGAGAATGGAGTGGAAGTTATGCCAACAGTTGAAAGCTTTGAATTAGATCATACGATTGTAAAAGCCCCATATGTTCGACATTGTGGGACACATTTAGTAGGAAATGATGGTCAGGTAAATAAATTTGATATTCGTTTCTCACAACCAAACAAACAATCAATGAAGCCAGATGTCATCCATACTATGGAGCATTTGCTTGCACTTAATCTTCGTCATTTCGCTGAAGAATATAGTCACTTTGATGTCATTGATTTATCGCCTATGGGTTGCCAAACAGGCTTTTACTTAATTATGAGTGGTCAGCCAACATTAGATGAGATTATTGATATTTTGGAGAAGACGATGAAATACTCATTGGAAATTGAAGAAGTCCCTGCAGCGACAGAAAAACAATGTGGCCAAGCAAAGCTTCATGATTTAGAAGGTTCAAAAAAACTAATGAAGTACTGGCTACAGCATGATCGGGAATTTTTAAAACAAGTTTTTGAATAAGTAGAATAGTTGATCAAACGATTTAAATGACGGACACTCCTAAAACAGGAAATGTTCGTCATTTGTTTTAAAGAAAATGAAACTTTCACGAAATAAGCAAAAGTAGTTCCTTGAAAAAGCGAAGGATTCTCTTGTGGTGCTGCAACTTAACTGCTCCTAGGATTTTTCTATAAGTCTATAATCTTCTTTTGATTTATGAAAAAGGGAAGCTTTTATCGGTTGATGGTGTAATAGTAGCTTTAATGACATTTTCCATCGTTTTTAGGGCTTCATGATTTTCTTCCTGGCTATTGGAAGCCACACAATCTGAAGGAATAAAAATACGATAATGGTTCATATAAGCATCATTTGCTGTGAATTGCACACACATATTTCCAGCAACACCCGTTATGATAAGAGTATCGATACCTAAATGCTCTAATAGAATATTTAGAGGTGTACCAAAAAATCCAGAGAATTGTGGTTTTAAAACAAAATAATCATGTTCTCCTGGTTTTAAAAGCTCGGCTAACGGTTTACCTAAAACATCTTTGTGTAAACAATGTTCTACTAAATGACGAAAATCAGATTGCCATCTACCATAATTATCGTTTACATAGATTACTGGTAAATGATTCCTGTAAGCGACTTTTTTTAAATCGGCAATATTTTTCGCTACGGGAAGTGCGTGCTTTAGTAAACGTTCACCATGCTCAAAGTGTAAATCATTAATCATGTCTATAATAATAAGGGCTGTTTTATGAGCTTGAACTGAATTTGTTACGATGATTTCCAACTCCTTTAAAACAAAATGAGATGATTTTTTACGAATGTTAGCATGTATAGAAATTATAGCCATTAATAAAAAAACTAAAACATCATGTTACTTTTTAAATTTATGAATTTGTAGGAACGGATTATGTTAAAATGAATCAAATAAAAATGATTGCTAACGAAAGGGAGCGGAATGATAGATGAACTCTAAAAAAATTGAAATCCTTCAAATAGTGGAAGAAAATGCAAGAATAGATATCAATACCTTATCTAAAATGGTTGATTTAACAACCTCTGAAGTAGATGCTCTATTAAAGGAATTAGAAAAAGAAAAAATCATTTTAAATTATTCAACGGTTATTGATTGGACCAAAGTAGAAATTAACGAAAAGGTTACAGCGATGATAGATGTAAAGGTAGCTCCTAAAAGAGGAGTTGGATTTGATGAAGTAGCCGAAAGAATATATAGATTTCCTGAGGTAAAAGCTTTGTATCTCATGTCGGGAGCCTACGATTTACAAGTGGTTATTGAGGGGAATACCATGCATCAGATTGCAAACTTTGTATCTGAAAAATTGTCTTCAATCGATTCAGTACTATCCACTACTACACATTTTCAATTAAAAAAATATAAACATGATGGAGTTGTTTTTGAAGAAGTAGAAGAAGATAGAAGAATTGTGGTGACACCATGACAACGTCTCGACCACATGTAAAAAGAAGATTATCTCAACGAATAGAAAATATTCAGCCATCAGGCATTCGACGTTTCTTTGATTTAGCTTCGAAAATGGACAATATTATATCATTAGGTGTCGGAGAGCCGGATTTTGTAACTCCGTGGAATGTAAGAGAAGCAAGTATCTCATCGATGGAGCGTGGGTTTACTGCTTACACCGCCAATGCTGGGTTATTAGAATTAAGAGAAGAAATTGCCAATTATATGTTTAAACGATTTGATGTGGCCTACCATGCAGAGAATGAGATATTAGTAACGGTAGGGGCAAGTGAGGCAATCGATATTGGTTGTCGTGCTATTTTAGACGATGGGGATGAAGTTATAGTAGTAGAGCCGAGCTTTGTTTCCTATGCTCCGCTGATCTCCTTAGCAGGAGGAGTACCTGTATCTGTAGGTACTAAAATTGAAGATGATTTTAAAGTTTCAGCGAAACAAATAGAGTCTAAAATCACTGAGAAAACAAAAGCGATTATCATTAGTTTTCCAAATAATCCGACAGGTGCTGTAATGGGAAAGAAAGATTTGGAACAGGTAGCCAAAATCGTTGAAAAACATGATTTACTTGTTTTTTCAGACGAAATTTATGCAGAGCTGAGCTATGATGATAAGCATGTGAGCTTTGCTTCTTTACCAAATATGAAAGAACGAACCATTCTCATTTCGGGATTTTCAAAAGCCTTTGCAATGACTGGCTGGCGTTTAGGTTTTGTTCTAGCTCCCCCTGATATTCTTAATGCTATGCTAAAGCTACACCAATATAGCTTGATGTGTGCACCAACAATGGCTCAGTATGGAGCTTTGGAGGCTTTGAAGAGTGGCATGGATGATATTGAAAGAATGAAACAATCCTATAAACAGCGTCGGAATTATTTTATAAAATCTTTTGCAGAAATTGGTCTTCATTGTCATACTCCAGGTGGGGCTTTTTATGCCTTTCCTTCTATCGCTTCTACAGGATTAACCTCTAGTGAATTTGCAGAAAAGCTTCTCTATGAAGAGAGAGTCGCTGTTGTTCCTGGAGATGTATTTGGAGAAGGTGGAGAAGGACATATAAGGTGTTCTTATGCTACTTCAATGGAGCAGTTAGAAGAAGCTATATCAAGAATGGGAAGCTTTTTAAAGAAGTATCAGTAGAGTCAAATGTAATAGAAAAAAGAATGCAGATTGAGTTATAAAACGAGTC
This sequence comes from Alkalihalobacillus trypoxylicola, assembly GCF_001590785.1. Taxonomy (GTDB): domain Bacteria; phylum Bacillota; class Bacilli; order Bacillales; family Bacillaceae_D; genus Alkalihalobacillus; species Alkalihalobacillus trypoxylicola. The sequence continues at coordinate 8,284 of NZ_LTAO01000006.1, read as the reverse complement.
ACCTGAACAAGAATTGTTCAATAGACTCGTTTTTTTACTTCTAGCACTAAATTCAGAGAAAGAAAGGTTATAATAAAAAAAGACAAAAGCACCTTCTGCTTTTGTCTAAAATAGGGGGGAATAAAAAATGAAAGGTTCTTTTGTTAAAGACCATCCATCTTATATTCTCAGTTTAACCAATATTTAGAAAGTATAATCAAATGTTCTGAAGAAATGAATATTTGAGTGAATTTCATCATTGATTAATAAGTGAATGAAACCGAAAATTATTAAAAAATATGTCTTGAATGTTTTTGAATTTACTTGTTGATTGTAACGGTAGGTAGTGACTCCAGTCTGAAGATCCACTCTGACGAAGCTCTGCGTAGTCAGAGTTAGCTGAAGACAAGCCCTTGGGAAAGCATCTACCTAAAGTGAAAATCAAAAACCAAAATGTTCGGTTTTTATGAATGATGAAGTGGGTTTAAGTGAATGAAACCGAACGTTTATTAAAAAAATGTCTTGAATGTTTGTGAATTTAATTGTTGATTGTAACGGTAGGTAGTGACTCCCAAAGGAGCAGCGCTGTTTGAAAATCCACTCTGACGAAGCTCAGCTTAGTCAGAGTTAGCTGAAAACAAGCCCTTGGGAAAGCATCTACCTAAAGTGGAAATCAAAAACCAAATTGTTCGGTTTTCATTATAAGATATGTATGATGAAATGGATTCATTTGTATTAGAAATAAAAAAAAGGTAAGATTTTCTTAATGCAATCAATAGGGAGGAGCTTAATATTCTATGTTTCTTCAAGAGGTAAGGGAATCTAATCCATTAATTCATTGTATAACAAATGTAGTAGTAACGAACTTTACGGCAAATGGTTTATTAGCACTAGGTGCATCACCTGTAATGGCCTATAGTCCTGAAGAAGTAGCGGATATGGCGAAAGTAGCTGATGGACTTTTACTTAATATTGGAACGTTGAATCAAGAACAGGTGGATAGCATGATTATTGCTGGTAAAGCCGCGAATGATGCTGGTGTTCCTGTAGTCCTTGATCCAGTTGGAGCCGGTGCTACCCCATTTCGTACAAACTCATGTTTAAAAATACTTCATGAAGTGAACATATCGGTACTCAGAGGAAATCAAGGTGAAATCGCTGCATTAATAGGAAGGGATGTTTCCGTAAAGGGTGTAGATGGTTCTGGTCGTAGTCAAGATGAACGTCTAGCAATACTAGCTGCAAAGCATTTCGATTGTCATGTAGTCGTGACGGGTGCGGTTGATTATGTTAGCGACGGTTTTGAACAATTGAAAATTAGGAATGGCCATCTATGGCTAACAAAGGTCGTAGGTACAGGGTGTTTATTAGGAGCTGTCATAACGGCTTGTATCTCTGGTTCTGTTGTTAAAAGGGATTATATGGGGAAAATTAGTGAAGCTCTTTCTTATTACGGAATAGCAGGAGAGAGAGCGTACGAATTAACTCGAGACTTAGGAATTGGCTCTTTTCAATACGAGTTTTTAAATCAGCTACAATTAATAGATGATGAAATTCTAAAAAAGAAACAAATAATAAAGTAAGTGAAAAAAAGGATGAGAAGAATGAAAACATTTTTTCAAGAAATGCCTCTAGCAGAAAGTATTTGGACACAATTAGAGAAAATGGATATTGAAGAACCTACAGATATACAAAAACAAATGATTCCAGAAGCGATGTCTGGACAAGATATTGTTGCACGCTCACAAACGGGAACAGGTAAAACGCTAGCTTTCTTATTGCCTATTCTTTCGAAGGTTAATTCCGAAAAAAAAGGACTACAGGCAATCATTATCGCGCCTTCTCAAGAGTTAGCAATGCAAATTATGGATGTTTTGAAGAAGCTAACGGAAAATTACCCAATTAAGCATGCATCTCTAATTGGCGGTGCTAATGTGAAGAGGCAGCTTGAGCGATTAAAAAAAGAAAAGCCACAGATTGCTGTTGGAACTCCTGGTAGAATTTTAGAGCTGCTTCAATTAAAAAAGCTAAAAGTGCATGAAGTAGAAATAGTAGCAGTGGACGAAGCGGATCGAATGGTAGACGAGCAATCTGCTTGGGAGGATTTTACCAAAATTGCTCAGCGTGTTGGCAGAGAAGCTCAATATTTATTTGTTTCCGCCACCATTCCAACAAACTTTAAAGAGATGGTAGCCGATTTTGCACCATTTATCGTGTCTTTAGAAGCAGAAGGTGGTCTCTTAGTACAAGAAATTTCTCACCTTTATTTGAAAGTGACTGAAAGAGAAAGAATTGACCTTACTAGAAAGCTCATTCATGCAGAACATATCAAAAAAGGTATTGTTTTTGTTAATCAAATAGAACGTTTGAACGAAGTGGTAGAAAAGTTAGCCTATCGAAAAATTGAAGTAGCACCTCTTTCCTCCGAGCAGTCAAAAATTGAAAGAGAAAAAGCGATTAAACAATTTAAAGAGGGCACTGTACACATTTTAGTGGCTACAGATGTGGCTTCACGAGGGTTAGATATAGATGATGTCACTCATATTATCCAATTAGAGGCAGCTTCTCATTCTAATAGTTATCTTCATCGTGCTGGGCGGACAGGAAGAATGGGGAAAGCGGGAAAAGTAATTAGTTTAATTAGTGATAAAGATGAATATAAGCTACAAAAATACAGTAGAGATTTGAAGGTAGAAATGAATTTAGTCACTTTAGAAAAAGGTCAATTAAAAATAAACAAGGAAGCTACTAAATAATTTTTTTTTGGTAAAAAGCATTTAGTTGATAAAGCTTCAATCGAATTTCTTGATAGTAGTAAGGTCGGTTGATATAAATACAGCTACAAAAGAAAGCTGTGTAAAAATCATTCGACCTTTTGCTTATTCAGGGATCCTATGTTAATATTAAAAGGTTAAAAATTATTTAGGAGTTGTATGTAGATGTCAAATTATGAAGTTGGAAGTATCATTGAGGGGAAAGTAACGGGAATTAAACCTTTTGGTGCTTTCGTTGCAATCGATGATCAAAAACAAGGCTTGGTTCACATTTCTGAAGTAGCACATGGATTTGTTAAAGATATTAACGATGTTCTTACAGTAGGAGATGAAGTGAAAGTTAAAGTAATGTCAATTGATGAAAATTCTGGAAAGATTTCTTTATCAATTCGAGCTACACAAGAGGCACCTGAGCGTCCAGCACGTAAGCCTCGTCCAAATAATACAGGTGGTGCTGGTAATACAAGAAAACCACAAGCTCAGCAACAACAAAAAACACAAGGTTTTAATACACTAGAAGATAAATTAAAAGAGTGGTTAAAACAATCTAATGAAATCCAAGCCGATTTAAATAAACGTGCTAAAAAATAATGTAGCATAAAAATCCAGGTCATCTCTGATGACCTGGATTTTGTTTTTAATATTTAATAAAACAAAAAGGCGTAACATATACGCCTTTTTGTTAGCCATGTTATTCTGTTTCTGGGACATGATCAATCTCTTCTGAAGGCTTCAATAAAAGAGATATACAGTATAAACCTGCTAACCCGACAATCGCATAAATTACACGTGAGATTGCTGCCGCTTGACCGTTAAATATAGCTGCTACAAGATCAAAGCGGAAAAATCCAATAAGTCCCCAGTTAATGGCACCAATAATAGTAAGAGCTAAAGCTGTTCTTTGTAAACCACTCACGATTATCACCTCCAACGATGAATAAAATAGAAGCGGCGCTCTTCAATAAGAGTATGCTTCTTGTTTAGAATTAGATTGAAGGGGAAATAATATACAGATTTTTTTACAATTTTTTTAACATATTATTCCTTCCTTTTAACCAATATAAAATGAACGTTCAGGAAATAATAATTTTCATAACTTAACCCTTTGTATTGATAACAAGAAGAATATATAAGGCAATGCTATAAGCAAAAATCTTTACGTTTCTTACTGAATCATGAATAATAAGGGAAATACATAAGAAGCAGGTGAATAATAATGAATCCATTTGTGTTTCATAACCCAACAAAATTAATTTTCGGAAAAGATCAAAATAAAGCATTACTTGAACAATTAAATAACGTAGGAAAGAAAGTATTACTTGTTTATGGTGGCGGTAGTATTAAACGTAACGGATTATATAATCATGTTATTGAAAGCTTGGCTCGCGCTGATAAAGAAGTGTTTGAACTAGCAGGTATTGAACCTAATCCAAGGCTAACCACAGTAAAAAAAGGGGTTGAAATATGCCAAAAGCAGCACATTGATTTCATTCTAGCTGTGGGTGGCGGTAGTGTCATAGATGCAACAAAGGCGATTGCAGCAGGGGCAACATCAGATGTTGATATATGGGATATTATTACTAAAAAGGAAATAGCTCATAGCGCTCTTCCATTTGGAACGATTTTAACCCTTGCGGCAACAGGCTCAGAAATGAATTCTGGTTCAGTTATTACAAATTGGGAAAGTAATCAAAAGGTTGGATGGGGAAGTCCTCATGTATTTCCTTCGTTCTCTATTTTGGATCCGGAAAACACATTATCTGTTCCAATGGACCAGACCGTATATGGTATGGTCGATATGATGAGTCACGTTTTAGAGGCGTATTTTCATCATGCAACAAACACTCCCCTACAGGATCGAATTTGTGAATCGATTTTAAAAACAGTGATAGAAACAGCACCTAAACTAATAAATGATTTACACGATATCGAGGCTAGAGAGACGATATTATATTGTGGCACAATGGCTCTTAATGGAATTACACAGATGGGGGCAAGAGGTGATTGGGGTTCACATAATATCGAGCATGCGATTTCGGCTGTACATGATATCCCTCATGCAGGTGGACTAGCAATCATTTTTCCGCATTGGCTGAAGAAAAGCATGAATGAAAGGCTAGAAAGACACGTTCAATTGGCAACAGAAGTATTTAATGTAAATATTGATGATAAATCACAAGAGGAAATCGCTTTAGAGGGTATTGAACGTTTATCTGAATTTTGGACAAGCTTAGGAGCACCAAACCGATTGGCTGATTATGATATTAAAGATGATTCAATAGAAAGAATGGCCGATATTGCAAGTGAAAATGGAGAATTTGGTAACTTTAAAAAAATGAATAAGACGTCCGTTACAGAATTGTTAAAAGATGCGTTGTAAAATCTAAATATTAATACCAACTGAGCGAATTTCATCATTGCTCTATAAGTGAATGAAACAAAATGGTTGCGGATTTACTCGATGATTGCAACGGTAGGTAGTGACTCCCAAAGGATGAGCGCCGTGTGAAGATCCACTCTGACGAAGCTCTAAGTCGTCGGAGTTAGCTGAAGACAAGCCCTGTGAAAGCATCTACCTAAAGTGGAAATCAAAAACCTACTCATTCGGATTTCATTATAGGATATAAATGATGAAATTGGTTCAACTAACAAAATAGATGACTTTTTATATATTGCATGGGAATTTTGTAAATATTATGACAAAATCAAAGTAGATTTTAGAATGTTTAGAGAAAAATTAATAATAAACCTTGATTCTTCAACTTTCCTTCGTTAAAGTGTAAGAATGAGAGATTGAAAACAAACTTGGGAGGTCGGTTTTAATGAAGAAAGTACAATTTGATTATTCAAAAGCTCTTTCGTTTTTTAGTCAACACGAAGTTGATTATTTACAAGATGCAGTAACTGCTGCTCATAATGCATTACACAATGGTACTGGTGCAGGAAGTGATTATTTAGGCTGGATTGATTTACCTGTTGAATATGACACTGACGAATTTGCACGAATTCAGGCAGCAGCTGAAAAAATTAAAAACAACTCTGATGTCTTAATTGTAATCGGAATTGGTGGTTCATATTTAGGCGCACGAGCCGCTATAGAAGCTTTACAGCATTCATTTTATAATATCTTAAACAAAGAAGAACGTAAAACTCCACAAGTATTCTTTGTCGGAAATAATATAAGCTCTACATATGTAAATCATCTTTTACAAGCGATTGAAGGAAAGGATGTATCGGTTAACGTTATTTCCAAATCAGGAACTACGACTGAGCCGGCTATAGCCTTCCGCGTTTTCCGTGACTTATTAGAAAAGAAATATGGTAAAGAGGAAGCTCGTAATCGTATTTTTGCGACCACTGATAAAGCAAAAGGAGCTTTAAAAACGGTTGCTGATGAAGAAGGCTACGAAACTTTTGTCATTCCTGATGATGTAGGAGGACGATTCTCTGTCTTAACAGCTGTAGGACTTCTACCAATTGCTGTTAGTGGACTTGATATTGAAGCGATGATGAAGGGAGCGGCAGAAGCAAGAGAAGACTTTAGTCAACCTTCTCTTGAGAGCAATCAGGCTTATCAATATGCTGCGGTTCGTAATATCCTTTATTCTAGAGGAAAAGCAATCGAGCTAATGGTAAACTATGAGCCTTCTTTGCACTTCGTTTCAGAATGGTGGAAGCAACTGTTCGGTGAAAGTGAAGGAAAGGACCAAAAAGGTCTATACCCTGCTTCAGTCGATTTTTCAACGGATTTGCATTCTATGGGGCAATATATCCAAGAAGGACGTCGTCATATTTTCGAAACGGTTTTAAATGTAGAAGAAGTTCATGAGCAAATCACGATTGAAAAAGCTGAAAATGATTTGGATGGCTTAAACTATTTAGCGGGCGAAACCATGGATTTCGTTAACAAAAAGGCTTTTCAAGGTACAATGTTAGCTCATACTGATGGAGAAGTACCAAACCTTATTGTAAACATCCCTGAACTAAATGAGTATCATTTTGGATATTTAGTTTATTTCTTTGAAAAAGCGGTAGGATTAAGTGGTTACCTCTTAGGCGTGAATCCGTTTGATCAGCCAGGTGTTGAAGCTTATAAAAAGAATATGTTTGCTCTATTAGGAAAGCCAGGCTTTGAGGAAGAAAAAGAAAAATTAGAAAAACGTTTATAAAAAATAGACTCGCATAACATCATAAAAGCCGGTGACTCCTATAAAAAGTCATCGGCTTTTTTTCTATTCTTATCCTATCAAAAAAGTTAAGGTTACTTAGAGAGAGCGAGAAACTGCTTTATTTGTTCTAAATGATGTGAGTCATGCTCTGCAAGGTCATTAAGATACTTGTACACATTCAATTTGGTTGTACCAATATGAAAATCGACCTCCCAATTTGAAGCTGAAATTTCATGAACACTCTTATATAATTGATTTCTTGTTTTTATATACTCATAAATAGTCGTTTCTTTGCTTTGCTGGCGAGCGAGGCTAGCAGCATAATGGTTCATATCCTCTACGGACCCTGCTTTCGGTAAAGGATCAGATGACCATAAATAAGGAATTCTCTTCTCTAAAATAAATAAATCCCAATGTGTTAAATGAGAAATAACTTCAGCAATGGTCCATTTGTCTTTCTCAATAGGTGTACGCCACTGCTGATTACTAATATCATGAAACGAAGTAACAAAGTTAATGGTCATCATATAATGATTCAATATTTTTTCTTTCAATTAATCATCTACTTTCTTTAGGAATAACGCCTCTTAAGAATAAATCAACTATATCATATTTTTTACATAATTATTGGAGTGTGAGGAAAGATAATTTAAAGCCTTTAAAAAGGAGGAAGAACAGGATGATTGCACTACCTTCAAGGATAGAAGGAACCACTTTTAAATTAAAAAAACTTCAAGAAGATATCAAGCCATTAGGGTACGTATTAGGTGGAAATTGGGATTATGATCATGGTTATTTTGATTATAAAATAGATGAGAGTGACGGTTATGTCTTTTTGCGTATACCTTTTAAAACTATTGATGGAGAGCTAGAGCAGAAAGGTGTAAGTGTAGAAATAGGACAACTATTCTTATTAGCGCATGAATACCAGGGGGGAATTGATAACGAAGATACTCCAGGAAGTGGAATATTAGTGAGCTCCATTAACCAATTTGCAGCACCGGTAGATAAAGATGGTGAAGTTCCGGCAAAGTTTATGCCAGTTGCTCACAATCTTATTTCAGAATTAGAGCTTACATTACTATAAAATAAATCAAGGATGAGACAAAACCTTTTTTAAAATTATTACTTTAGAGAAACTTGAAATGATGTGTAATGGATGCAAACATCAATAATGAACAATGAAACCTCCTTCTTTAGGGAGTGACCCCCGTTTTTGAGACAGGGTAAAACACCTTTTTAAATAATCAGTTGTCGATAATTTATTGGCGACTGGTTATTTAGTTTCGTTTGGATACGATTATTGTTATAATCATAAATATAGTTGTGGACGGTTTGTTCTACGATGGCGGTCGTAGTCCA
>NZ_LTAO01000005.1:61376-86933 GCF_001590785.1 Alkalihalobacillus trypoxylicola | reverse complement strand
TTATCATATCCTCCGTGTGTGATGGTTTTTCGTCGAACTCATTGTAACACGGACATGATAATGGCCTTTTCTTTTTACACAATTATATGGACTTAATCGTGCAAGCACTTTTTGGACGAATAGAATCCTTCCTTTTGACCGTTTTCACTAGTCTAGAAGCTCTATCGGTGGATAGAGCTTCCCCTTTCGACCATTTTCCTGGTTCGGGCGCTTTTTCCGGTGAATAGACTGCTTCCTTTTGACCACTTTCACTATTCATGTAGCTCTACTGGTGAATAGAGCTTCCCCTTTTGACCTTTTTCACTAGTCCAGCAGCTTTTCCTTCCAATAGAGCCCTTTATTTCGACCGTATCAATAATAAAAAGGTCATTTTAGGCTAAATGACCGTTTCCATTTTCAGAAGTGGATTGTGTTTTGATTTATTTTGTTTTATGCTTTGTGGCGTTCTTCTAAAACAGCCAATACCTCATCAATGGGTAGCTTCTGTTCTCTTAATAAAACGAGGATATGGTAGAGTAAATCGGCTACCTCCCATTTTAACTCTTCTGGGTCACGATTTTTAGCGGCAATAATTACCTCGCCAGCTTCTTCCCCCACTTTTTTTAATATTTTGTCTACTCCTTTTTCAAAAAGGTAGGTTGTATAAGCTCCCTCAGGCATTTCTGCCTCACGTTTACTAATAATCTCCTCTAATTCATTGAGTATCGCGTATCGGTCCTTTTTAACGACCGTATTATCATTCAATAGAGATTCTGAAAAACAAGTATAACTCCCTGTATGACAAGCTGGTCCTGATGGCTCAACTAAAACTAACAAAGCATCCTTATCACAATCGTATCGTATATCTATAATTCTTTGCGTATGACCAGAAGTTTCTCCTTTGTGCCATAATTCCTGTCTAGATCGACTAAAGAACCATGTTTCCCTTGTATCCACCGATTTGGCTAAGGATTCCTTATTCATATAGGCTAAGGTTAATACTTCCTTACTTGCTGCATCTTGTACAATAGCTGAAACAAGTCCTTGATGATCAAATTTCACATCTTCTATATTCATCTAACAGGTACACCTTCCTTTTTTAGATAGTCTTTCACCTCTGCTACAGAAGTTTCCTTATAGTGAAAAATAGAAGCAGCCAATGCAGCATCTGCTGAAGCCTCATTAAAAACCTCCGTAAAATCGTCGACTTTCCCTGCTCCACCTGATGCAATAACAGGAACAGAAACAGCCGCACTAACCGCTTTCGTTAGCTTTACATCGAAACCTTTTTTTTCACCATCTTGGTCCATACTTGTGAGAAGAATTTCTCCAGCACCCAAACGTACTGCCTCTTTTACCCAGTCTAGTACTTCCCAATCCGTCGCTTTTCTACCTCCGTGTGTGTAAATCCTCCATGAGCGAATGTCTTTATCATATTTTGCATCGACGGCAACCACTATACATTGTGCCCCAAAGAAGTCTGCTCCTTCTTTAATTAGCTCTGGTCGGTTAACGGCAGCAGTATTTAATGAGACCTTATCCGCTCCTGCACGAAGAACCCTTTTCATGTCCTCTAGCGTATTGATACCTCCACCCACTGTAAAAGGAATGGCAAGCTTTCCAGCTACCTGTTCGACTACATCGATCATCGTCTCTCTTCCTTCATGTGAGGCTGATATATCTAAAAATACTAATTCATCTGCTCCCTCGCTATCATAAAATTCTGCTAACTCTACAGGATCTCCGGCATCTCTTAGGTTGACAAATTGAACGCCTTTAACTACTCTTCCTTCCTTAACATCTAAACAAGGAATAATTCTTTTCGTTAACATTATTTCAATTCTCCCTTCAATGCTTCTTTCAAGGAAAATTGATTGGTATAAAGCGCCTTACCAACAATCGCTCCTTCAATTCCGTTAAGATGTTGTTCTCGCAGCTGCTGTAAGTCAGACAAAGAACTTACCCCTCCTGAAGCTATCACTTGCTTTCCCGTTGCCTCTGCTAACGACACAATGCTATTCGTATTTGGTCCCGATAACATTCCATCTCGAGAAATGTCAGTAAAAATAAAAATTTCTGCTCCGAATTTTGCTAACTCCTGTCCGAGCTCCTCGGCTCGAACATTAGAAGTTTCTAACCATCCTTCGGTAGCCACAAACCCATCTCTAGCATCTAAGCCGATTGCAATTTTCTCTCCACCATATTGATTCAGCATTTTTTTGGTGAAGTTTGGATTATGAACCGCTACACTCCCTAGAATCACTCGATTCACTCCTGCATTTAAATAAAATTCAACATCCTCTTCTGTTCGAATTCCTCCACCAACTTGAACCTTCGCGTCTAAGTGTTGGGCAACCGAGAGAACCGATTCATGATTGACCCGTTTTTTTGATTTTGCTCCATCTAAGTCGACCATATGAATCCACTTCGCACCGTCCTCAACAAATTGTTTAGCCATTTCAAACGGTGAATCCCCATATATGGTTTCTTGATTATAATCTCCTTGAATTAAACGAACACATTTTCCGCCCCTCATATCAATCGCGGGATAAATGGAGAACTCATTCATTTTCTTTTGCCTCCTCCACTATTTTTCCAAAGTTCTTCAGGATATTCATTCCAACAGTACTACTTTTTTCTGGGTGAAACTGCGTACCCATGATATTACCTCTACCAACTACAGCAGGAACCTCTTCATGATAATCTGCAGTCGCTAATAAAATAGACGAATCCTCTGTTTTAACAGCATAAGAATGAACAAAATAAACATGTCCTTCCTCCACCTCTTTTAGTAGAGGATGATCATTTCCAGAAAAACTTAATTTATTCCATCCCATATGAGGAACTTTATATACTTCTCCCTGCGCGTTTACACCTTTAAAACGCTCGACTCTTCCAGGCAATAAACCGATTCCTTCTGTTAACTGGTATTCTTCGCTTTCTTTAAATAAAAGCTGCATCCCTAGGCAAATCCCGAGTAACGGTCTTTTTGCATAAGCCCAATCCTGCAAAAATGCAGCTAAGCCTGTTTCTTGTAGGATTTCCATAGCATCTGGAAATGCACCTACACCTGGTAAAATCAAGCCATCCATCTCTACTAACACATATATGTCAGAGCTGATCTTATATTCAAAACCAAGTCTTTCTAATGCTTTACTGACACTATGTAAGTTCCCCATACCATAATCAACAATTCCAATCATTTATAACATTCCCTTCGTCGAAGGAATCCCCTTCACCCTACTATCAATCGATGCGGCTTCATCTAATGCTCTCGCTAAAGCCTTGAATATCGCTTCAATTATGTGATGCGTATTTTGTCCATAATGTACGACTACATGCAAATTCATTCGTGCTTCTAAGGCAAGCTTCCATAAAAATTCATGAATGAGCTCCGTATCAAACGTTCCAACCTTCTCACTAGGAAGCTCAGCACGAAACTCCAAATGAGGTCGATTACTCAAATCAACGACAACATGCGCTAAGGCCTCATCCATCGGAACAAAAGCACTTCCATAGCGCTTAATTCCCTTTTTATCCCCTAAAGCTTCTTTTAAGGCATGACCTAGACATATCCCTATATCCTCTGTTGTATGATGATCATCCACTTCAATATCTCCAACTGCATCAACCATTAAATTAAAATGACCATGCTTTGTAAATAAATCAAGCATATGGGTTAAAAATGGAACTCCCGTTTTTAAATTCGCATTTCCTTCTCCATCTACCGTAAAATCTAATTTAATTTTCGTTTCCCCTGTGTTTCTTTCAATAAAGGATTGTCTTTTCATGATTGTTCCTCCAATCGAATATCAATGGCACGAGCATGTGCTTCTAACCCTTCAAGTCTAGCCAACGTCGATATATGCTTGGCTTGATGATCAAAGGCTTCTTTTGTATAAAAAATAACACTCGATTTTTTCATAAAATCTTCTACACTAAGTGGACTAGAAAAACGAGCGGTTCCGTTAGTTGGTAAAATATGGTTCGGTCCCGCGAAATAATCACCAACTGGCTCTGAACTATACTCTCCTAAGAAAATAGCACCTGCGTGGCGAATTTTCCCTAATAAACGAAGAGGGTCCTTTGTCATCACTTCTAGATGCTCTGGTGCAATTTGATTGACCACGTGAATTCCTTCGAGAATATCAGCTACTACATAAATCCTTCCATAGCTTTCAATCGATTGTGAAGCAATTTCTTTTCTAGGTAACCTGGATAGCTGCTCTTCCACCTCTTCTTGGACTGCTTTTGCTAACTTCTCTGAAGGGGTTACGAGTACAGCTGATGCTAACTCATCATGCTCTGCCTGTGATAGTAAATCGGCTGCAATAAACCTTGGATTTGCCTGCTCATCTGCCAGGATCACAATTTCACTAGGTCCAGCTATCATGTCAATATCAACGGTTCCAAACACCGCTCTCTTTGCCAATGCCACATAAATATTCCCTGGACCTGTAATTTTATCTACTTTTGGTATCGTTTCAGTACCATAGGCTAAAGCAGCTATCGCTTGAGCTCCACCCACTTTGTAAATGTCGGTAATACCTAATTCATTAGCTGTCACTAATACAACTGCTGCCAGCTTTCCATTAGAAAGAGGCGGTGAAGTCATAATAATCTTTTTAACTCCTGCAATTTGAGCTGGAATAATATTCATTAAAATAGAAGAAGGATAAGCCGCTTTCCCACCAGGCACATAGGTTCCGACTGAATCTAATGGCGTCATTTTTTGCCCTAATATCGTTCCATCCTCTTTTGTTGTCATCCACGATTGATTGACTTGTCTCTCATGATAATCACGAATATTAACAATAGCTAATCGAATGGCCTCAATCGCTTCTGAATTCACCTCATGATAAGCTTGCTTAATCTCTTCTTCACTAACTCGTAGCTCACTTGCCTGAAAATCAACACCGTCATGTTTCTTTGTATATTGTAATAGAGCTTGATCGCCTTGTTCTTGTACGTTCTTAATAATCGTTAAAACGCTATTCTGCTGCTCTTTTGTCCCTGAGTCTACATCTCGTTTTACATTAACATTTTCATGAAAGTTAACGATTTTCACTCTGAGCCCTCCTCAATCACGTTATACAACCGCTCCACCATTTGGTCGATCGTTTTATCCTTCATTCGATAGCTTACTGGATTGACAATAACCCTTGAGGTAATCGGGACTATCGTTTCTAATTCTATTAATCCATTCTCCTTTAAGGTTTGACCGGTTGATACGATATCTACAATACGGTCAGCTAATCCAATTAATGGAGCTAATTCAATAGAACCATTTAACTTAATGATTTCTACCTGTTCACCCTGCTCTTTAAAATATTGGGTTGCAAGGTTAGGGTATTTGGAAGCAACCTTCGGGTTAATGTCTTTCTTTTTATAACCAGGTAAACCCGCAACGGCCATGTAACACGCGCTAATCTTCAAATCAAGAACTTCGTAAACATCTCTCTCTTCTTCTATCATCACATCTTTACCTGCAACTCCAATATCAGCTACACCGTGTTCGACATAGGTTGGTACATCCATCGGCTTAGCCAATATAAATCTCATTTTCTCTTCTGGTACATCAATAATTAATTTACGAGAATCATCAAATTCAGCTGGCAGTTGATAGCCAGCCTTGCGAAGTAGCTCAACCGCTTCTTCAAAAATTCTCCCTTTTGGCATAGCGACTGTTAATTGTTCGCTCATACAATCGCTCCTCCTTTTGGTGGTTTACCGATAAAATATAAGACTTCGTCGAACTGTTCTGTCATTAAATCAACATCCTCAATTCCTGCTAAATCCTGTAATACAACCGGTTCTCCATTATTTCTCTTTTCATTCGCTATTCTAACCGCTTCATCTCTTCTTTCACGGCTAAAAATAATACAAGATTGAGGAGATAGTTCGCTCATTTCTCCTAATGCCTCAACTAATAAATCCAAACGAATTCCAAATCCAGTAGCTTGTGCCGGGCGATTAAATTTCTCTAATAATTCATCATAGCGACCACCGCTAGAAAGAGGAACACCTAATTTTTCCCCATACCCTTCAAAAATTATACCAGTATAATAGCTCATATGAAGAACGATATTGAGATCGAACTTTACATATTGAGCGAGGTCGTAACACTCAAGTACTTCAAACAATTCCTTTAACTCAGCTACAGCTTTTTTTCCATCCTCTGTTTGAACAATTTCAGCCGCTACACCAAGAATTTCTTTGCCTCCTCTTAATTTAAGAAGGTCAAGCAATCTTGATTTATCAATGGAAGAAAGAGATAAGCTTTTTACATGCTCTTTAAACCCTACGTAATTCTTTTCATATAAAAACCTTCTTAAAACCTCTGCTCTTTCCTCATTTCCTACCACATCTAATAACAACGCCTTTAGGAACCCAACATGACCGATCGCAACCTGAAATGATGTTAGGCCAGACTTTTCTAATGAGGAAATCATTAAAGAAATCACTTCTCCGTCTGAGCTTACCGTACCGTCACCAAGTAACTCTATACCGAGCTGGTCAAATTCAGCTGGTTTCCCTGCTTCATGCTGTTGGGCACGAAACACTGTTGATTGATAAGCAAGTCGAATGGGGTAGCTTTGGTCCTTCAAACTCGATGCTACTAATCTTGCAATAGGGGCCGTCATATCTGGACGCAGTACTAATGAGCGTCCTTGAGAATCTAACAATTTAAAAAGCTGTTGATCTAGTGTCGCGGATGCCAGACCGACTGTATCATAATACTCTAATGTTGGCGTTTCAATAAATCGATATCCCCACTTTTCAATTTCTGATAGTATATGGTTTTTCACTTCATTTTTTGTTTCATACAGTACCGGTAATGTATCTCTCATCCCTAAGGGCTTTTCAAACATAAATGGTTTTGACATCAAAATCACCTCTTCATCATTTCTTTACTATTTGAGTGAATTTCATAATGGCTCTATAAACGAATAAAACCGAACGTTTCTTATGAAGTATGTTTTAAACGTTTGAAAATTAACTTCTTGATTGAAACGGTAGGTAGTGATTACCAAAGGATCAGTGCCGTCTGAAGATCCACTCTGACGACGCTCTGAATAGTCAGAGTTAGCTGAAGACAAGCCCTTGGGAAAGCATCTACCTAAAGTGTAAATCAAAAACTCAATTGTTTCGGTTTTCATTATAATATGTCTTGAATGGTTGTGAATGAACTTGTTGATTGAAACGGTAGGTAGTGACTCCCAAAGGGTCAGCGCAGTCTGAAGATCCACTCTGACGAAGCTCTGCGTAGTCAGAGTTAGCTGAAGACAAGCCCTTGGGAAAGCATCTACCTAAAGTGTAAATCAAAAACTCAATTGTTCGGTTTTCATTATAAGATAGGAATTATGAAATTAATTCATCTATATTTTTCATCCAATTAGATGATTTAAATGGCGAATTTTACTTTAGTTCGCTAATATGCTAATAAACAAAAGTATATTATGTATTTTACATTCCTTCCTATTGATCGTCAAGTAAAAGTAGGAATATTCAACCTTTTTATTCCATTTCTAGTGAATAGCTATTTATTAAGCTTTTTAGTGATGAATACAAGCGACTATGGTGAATTCCACCTTAGTGTATTGGCTGTATCCTCTTTCTTAAAATACCTTACTAAGAATGTCTGGCTTTGTCGTATCGATTCCTAGCCTTTATCCTACTATTAAGCAAAGCTTATTTGCTTACCCCCTTCATACGATGCGTAGCCGCTACATAGTTTTTATGGTTACGCAACTCCATTCCCATGAGGATGTGGGCTCCTCCCCATATCCTCATCACTCCTATATTTTTACTAACTAAACAAATAGCCCCAAATAAGTCTTGATTCATTATAACTTTATTTATCATTCTATGCCCTAAAAATACTGTACGAAATCTTCTTTTTATGTTAAATTGTCATAATGTGTATCAACGCAGTTCGTGACCTTCCTGCGTTATCAAAACTAAAGGAGATAAAAAAATGCCAACAGAAGTATATGGATTTATTTTTGCGATTGTCAATTTTTCCTTATTAGTTTTATTTTATAAACTTTATGGAAAAACAGGGATGATTGCTTGGATTGGTTTTGCCACGATCCTTGCTAATATTCAGGTTGTTAAAACGATCGAGCTTTTTGGACTGATCGTCACTTTAGGTAATGTGATGTATGCCACCACATTTCTTGCCACAGATATGTTAAATGAAAAACATGGAAAAGCAACGGCAAGACGAGCAGTCTGGTTAGGATTTACCACGTTATTTATGTCTACTATCATCATGCAAATGGCGATTTATTTTCAGCCACACCCAGAGGATTTAGCCCAAGAGCATCTCTCTTTCATTTTTGATTTTGCAATGAGAATTGCCATTGGTAGTCTAATTGCCTTCTTAATTAGTAGCCATGTTAATGTGTATCTTTACGCATTCATCAAAAAGCTTTTTCCTAGTACCGCGATGCTATGGCTTCGAAACAGTGTCTCTAATATAATCGGACAGGCTTTAGATACGATTATCTTTTGTACGATTGCATTTCTAGGAGTGTACAGCTTTGACATTTGGATAGAAATTGCTTTTACAACCTATATTATGAAATTTTTAGTATCGGTTATAGCGATTCCTTTCATTTACTGGGCTAAAAAGATAAAACCTCTAAATGAACCAGCAGAGAATTAAAAATCTCATTCTCTGCACAGGAATAAGATATAAAAAATCAGCGCTAAAAGCTCTTTTGAGCTTTAGCGCTGATTTTGCTTTTTAGTCGGTTTCCCCATCATTTCGGATGATTTTCATTGGATTACCCCCAACAAAAGCCCCGGCTGGTACATCTTTGTGAACCAATGAACCAGCAGATACAATAGCCCCATCTCCTATCGTAACCCCAGGTAAAATGGTTGTGTTCGCTCCTATCATTACTTCATTTCCTATATGAACAGGACCGATACGATATTCCTTAATTAAGTACTCATGAGTGAGGATCGTTGTATTATAACCAATAATTGAATTTCTTCCGATTGTAATTTTCTCAGGATACATAATATCCATCATCACCATTAAGGCAACCGCTGTTTCATTGCCTACCTGCATTCTTAATACCTTTCGATATAACCAATTTTTCACCTTTAAAAAAGGAGTATATCGCGCAATTTGAATACAAATAAAATTCTTTACAACCTTCCAAAAGGATACGGTTTTATACATTTGCCATAATGAATTTGTATGTTCAACTGGATAACGCACCGTCTTTCGGCTCACTTATTTGTTACGCCTCCTAATATTTCTAATAAATCTCTCATATCGTTAAGCATGTAAGTAGGCTCCAAGGAACGAATAAAGTCCTCTCCCTTTATAGACCAAGCTACAGCAGCAGTTGGAATACCCGCATTCTTTCCGGCCAGAACATCATATTGACTATCACCAACCATCATAGCTCTTTCTCTTGATGACCCTAACTTTTCTAGAGCTAAATCTAAAGGCTCTGGATCAGGTTTACTTTTACTCACATCGTCTAATCCCACCACAACATCGAAGAAAGCATCGAGACCTGTTAGCTTTAATCCCATATAAGCTGTATCTTTAATTTTTGTTGTCACCACAGCGAGCTTATAACCTTCTTTTGAAAGCTTTTCAAGGGCTTCATATACTCCTTCATATTCTGTTACAAGTTGATCATGATGCTTATGATTGTAAGCTCTATATGTTTGAACCATTTCATCTACCTTTGATGGTTCTACTTGTTGAAAGCTATCAACTAAAGGTGGTCCTATAAAAGATATCACATCTTCCCGTTTGTACTCACCAGGCTTATACTGCTCCAAAGTATACAAAAAAGATTCAATGATTAATTCATTTGTGTTAATGAGTGTTCCATCTAAATCAAATAATATCGTATCAATGCTCATATCTCGTTTCCTTTCTTCCTTGGTTTTGCTTCATTTCTAAGTATCTCCAAATGTAAGCCACTGACATTGTTAAAATGATAGCCGTCACAATTCTAATTAATAATAAAGGCCATACAGGTATGCCGAGCGGAATAAAAACGACAGTATCTTCAACAACAGCATGGCAGGCAACTAAGAAAATAAAAACTAAATATAAATCCTTCTTTTTGACTCCATCCTCTTTAACCGCTTGAATCATAACCCCTGCTCCATAAGCAAGACCAATCACCAATCCAGAGGCTAGTGTTGTGGACGTATTTGCTTGAATTCCTATCAGCTTCGTAAAGGGTGACATCCATTTTGATAAGACCTTTAACCATTGACGCTCTTTCATTATTTGTATCACGATCATTAAAGGAATGACTATTAAAGCTAATTGAGCGATTCCCATTAATGCACTTTCAACTCCAGACCAAATAATTCCTCCCCATCCTACCGGAACTACTTCGGCTTCGGGTGATGGAAAAAAACCATATTGAGCTTGTTGTTCTCCACCCTGCCATAATAAATTAATCATAAAAGCTGAAAAAATAGCCAATCCAATTCGAACTGCTAATACTACCGAAATTTTGATTCCTACCTTTTTGGCAACAGCCGATTCAATTAATAAATTATGCGAAAAGGAAAGCATCGTAGCTAAAATAAAGACTTCCTTCACAGTTAAATCTAAAGTTAGGATTGCGCCAATTCCAGCAAATAAGTTCAGGAGATTCCCCATTACTAGAGGAATCGCCGCTTCACCTGGCAAGCCAATAACGCCTAATAAGGGCGATAATAAAGTAGCAATATATCCTAATATGGGGGTATATCCTAATATGGTTACTAGTATAGTAATCGGAAAAATGATTTTACCTAAAGTCCATGTTGTTTCTAAGCCTACAAGTAAACCTCTTTTTAATACACCGATTTTCATCCACTCCTTCATCAACACTTACTACCTGTTTTTTCTATTTAGTAGGTACTAAGTAAATAAACGAATAAGGCTTTTTAATTTTTGATTATCGCCTTATTATTTTTTCTTTTTCTTCTTTTTAGATGAAGTCTTTTTTTGCTTGCTCTGATTTTTTTCTAATGATTTCGGCAAATCTACATATCTCGGAACATCAGGATTTAATTTTCTTGAAATCAATATAAAGAATGAAACAATCACTAATATGATAGAGATGACTTGAGCCGTTTTCAGAGTGTCCCCTATTAATAGATAGTCAGTTCGTATTCCTTCTATAAAGAAACGACCTACTGAGTACCAAATCACATAGCTTAAGAAAATCTCACCTTGTCTTAAATTTAATCTTCTTAAAGAAAGAAGTAGAATAACACCCACTATATTCCATAAAGATTCGTATAAGAAAGTAGGATGGTGATAAGCTCCATTTATAAACATTTGGTTAATAATAAAATCGGGTAAAAATAAACCTTCTAAAAATTCTCGAGATACCTCTCCACCGTAAACCTCTTGATTCATGAAGTTACCCCAACGTCCTATCGCTTGCCCGATTAAAATGCTCGGTGCGGCAATATCTGCAAGCTGCCAAAATGAAAGCTGTCTTCTTTTTGTGAAGAAATAGGCTGTTAATACAGCTCCAATTAAGGCTCCATGAATAGCAATTCCGCCTTCCCATACTTTAAAAATAGAGATCGGATCATCTGCAAACTGGTCCCACCTAAATATGACATAGTATAGTCTAGCCGAAATAATAGAAATCGGTAAAGCATACAGTAATAAATCGGCAAATGTATCTTTTGGTAGACCTATTTTATTGGCTTCGCGATTGGCTACCAAATATCCTAATAAAACACCTAACCCAATAATGACTCCATACCAATAAATAGGAACAGGTCCAATTTGGATAAAAATTCTGTCTAATGGTTCATTCATTGTGTCACCTCTACTAATGATAAATTAATACTCTTCATGGTCTCCTTCTTCAATTAATTCCGTTAATCTAGTAGAAAATTCTTGTGCCGCATTATAGCCAAGTCTTTTTAATCGATAGTTCATGGCTGCAACTTCAATAATAACGGCTAAGTTTCGACCAGGACGTACAGGAACGGTTAGCTTCGTAATCTCGGTATCAATGATTTTCATCGTTTCTTCTTCAAGCCCTAGACGATCATAAGCCTTTTTCTGATCCCAAAGCTCTAAATTAATACAGAGAACAATTCTTTTATATGGACGAACGGCGCCTGCTCCAAATAGAGTCATAGCATTTATAATACCTAATCCTCTAATTTCTAGTAAGTGCTGTAAAAGCTCTGGTGGCTTCCCTATTAATGTATTTCCATGCTCTTGCCTTATTTCTACCGAATCATCGGCAACTAATCGATGTCCACGTCGAATTAAATCCAAAGCGGTCTCACTTTTACCGACTCCACTATTTCCTGTAATTAACACACCAATTCCATAAATATCTACTAATACTCCATGAACCGCCGTTAAAGGGGCTAGCTCACTTTCTAGGTAATCTGTTATTTTAGTACTTAGTCTTGTAGTAGTAAGCGAGGAGCGTAATAATGGAACACCATTCTCTTCAGCTGCCTCAACCAGTTCAACAGGAGCGTCTAATCCTCTAGACAAAATAATAGCTGGAGTATCATATGTACAAAGCTTTAGCATACGATCCATTTTTTCTTCGGTTGCTAATCTTTCAAAAAAGGATAGCTCTGTAATACCAATTAACTGAATACGCTTGGCAGGATAATACGTAAAAAAGCCGGCCATTTCAATCCCCGGACGTGAAATATCACTAGTCGTAATAGGTCTATAAATTCCTTCTTCACCCGCTAATAGTTCAAACTGAAATCGTTCTAATAAATCATTCGCATTAACTTTTCCCACTCATACTCCCACCTTATAATCAGAAATCTTCTTATATACAATGCCTCTTTCATTTTTACAAACACATAATCATTTTATCACGTTTTTATTGGAAAAAATACTTTGCAAAACTTCTTTACAAACGGAGGCACTTTGACTAAACAAAAGACTTTAATGAAACCTTATTTTAAAAATAGAGCTCTAGCATAGCGCCTGACATACAAACACTAAGCTTTCAAACATTTAACGACTATGTGAGAAGTACTTCACTCATCCAAACAAAAAACGAGCGACAAGTGTCCGTCGCTCAAAATAAAATGATTTTTTTCAAATTCACCATGCCTTTCATATAAAGAAAGACTGATTATATTCGTTATGGTGAGTAATCCATGTAGGATCCATTTTATATTTCGGTTTTCCAATAAAGGAGGGATAGCCAAGTGGAATCAATCCTATTGGCTTAATATAAGGAGGAAGTTTTAATAGTTTACTCACTGACTTTTCCTTGAATCCACCAACCCAGCAGCCATAAACCCCATAATTCACACCTGCCAAGAGGATATTTTGCACAGCTGAAGCTGTATCAATTTCAACCCATTTATTAGCCAAATCTCCGTACCTTGCTTTTGTTCTTTTATAGTTTGCACATGCAACTAGCAAAATCGGAGCTTCTAGTATCCATGCTTGCATAGGGGCCTGCTCTGAATAAAAACCTGCAAAGGTCTGTGCAACGATTGAGCTTTGCGTCTCTTCATTATCAATAATGACAAATTCCCAAGGCTGCATATTTCCACTAGAGGGTGCAAGAGTACCTGCCCGAATCATGTCATATAGAATCTCTTTTTCAATCTTTTTTTTGATAAAAGAACGGCAGCTTAATCGATTTTCCATTGGTTTCAGCCATTTTTGCTCTTGATTTACGTCCATCTATTTTTACTCACCACTTCCATCATCTCTAGCTTCGGAGTATTCTCACTCTCTTCCTCCATAGGATAGCCAGCCGTTACAATGGCAACGGGTATTACATACCATGGCAAATTCAAATTCTTTTTAAGCTTTTCTCCATCAAATTCTCGTATAGTAGCCGTTACAAGACCTTCACTTTTGGCAATTAGGCGCATATTTTGTATAGACGCCTCAGATTCTTGCATAGCAAACGAAAGACCTGATTCCCCAACTCTAGCTATAGCTCTTCTCATTTCAATAATAACCACACTAACAAATGGTGCAGTAATAATCCATTTTTGAGCACCATAGCTATCTTTTGTTAAATATGGATTTAATGTAGCCTCTACCAAAGCTTGACTGCTACTCTTATTTTCAATAATGACTAATTCTCTTGCCTGTGTGCTAATAGAAGCAGGACCACAACGAAAGCCTTCATACATATTTTCTAACGTTTCTTTTGGGATCTCTTTCTCTTTATAATTTCTGACATTTACGATATCACTCATTAATTCAAGAATTTCTTTTGTCATATAAGCAGCTCCCTGTAAGAATCATTGCTCAACTATGTTAAATTCCATTCAATTAATGGATTCTTTGTCACACAATCAATATGAACATTTGTATTAATCGTTCCACCGAATGTATGATTTGAGCCAAAAGCAACATGTATAGTTTGATAGGCTTTTTCATCCTCTAAAATATTCCCTGTCACTCGGGCCGCATAATTCGTCCCAATGCCTAACTCACAAAGCAGCCTACCTTCACCGTCTCCAAGAATTTGTAATAATCTCTCTCCAACTTCTCCTGTAGCATCAATTAATCTGCCATTTTCAATGGTTAAACGAATAGGCTCCTTTAACAACCCGATCCCTGCAATAGAACCATTAATCTCAATCTGACCATTTGCTTCATACTCAATAGGAGCAATATAGGCTTCTCCACTTGGTAAATTTCCTGAGGAAGCTTTTTTCCGGAAAACTCCTGTGCTTGAAATTCCTTTTCTTTTACTAACTGGGATACTGAGCTTTAATTGATCAGATGTATAAATCGTTACCGCATCGCAATCCGTTAATTTTTCTGCCATTTCGTTTGTTTCTTTTTCAACCTGTAAATAGTCCGCCATCATCGCTCCGTTCAAAAACATATCCTCTGTGATCCCAGGCATTGTAATAACACTTATTCCGTGGTGATTGGCTTCTTTTCGTGCATTTGTATGTGTTAGAGAATGCTTTGTTAAACAAAATACGAGCTCAAAGTCTAACATTTTTTGTGCGATTGATTTTGGAGGCTCTTCTCCTGATTTTTTTCGGTCTGCCATTTCAGACATTTGAGCATTCCATCCATCCTCTTTTAATGCTTCTAAAAATTTTTTACTTAGTTCAACCTTACTTTTATCGGTTAGAACTAAAATGGATATATTCTTTTTATACAGAAAATTATTTTTCATAATTTCGTGGACAATCTCTTTCAAGCTACTCATCTTTAGTCCTCACTCCATCCCTTTAAAGCCCCTTTAACAACATGCTGCTTTTTATGAAATAGCTTTAACGTCCTTTTTTGAATATAAGAACTCGCTACCCTTTTTATCTCTATATCCATTCTTGAGCTATTCGAGTGGTCATATAACTCGAAAGGATAATAGGTAAACCACTCTTTTTTGCTTGGTTTTTATGTTGCTCGTTATATCCCATGCAATCTAAAACAATGGTAGTAGCCCCTTTTTCTTTTAAACGTTTAGCGGCTCCCTCAACATCACTTGTTGCATCATAAGGTGAAGCAACTTCGACTTCAATTGTCGGAGTTATTCCTTGCCATTTTTCAATAAGCGTGAGACGCTGTTCTTCTAATGGAATGATAATCCCTAGTATATCGTTCTTTTTTAACACAGCTTCTAAAATATTTGATAATAATTGATCAGGAAAGAGAATCGGTTTCGTTGTTTTTAATGTTGGAAAGTCTCCTGTACAAAGCATAATCACGATGTCTACCTTTTGCTCTAAATCGATTAATTCCTCTTGCAACAACGGCAGTAGCTTCGTTTTACCTATTCTCACTGATTTTCCGTTTCTAAGCTTAGATATATATACCGTTTCATCTTCAGAGGGTTTGATAGAAAGCAGGTTATCCTCTGATAATCTATCTAGCCCCCCCTGTTCAATTACCTCGACTTCATCTCCTAAAATACGACTAATTGCTGGTGTGACATCAACTCTCGGTGACTGTCCTATTGTTAATATCCCGACCTTCATCATTTATTACTCACTTCCTAAAGTTTGTAAATGCTTCATCGAGCCATATAAAGATTGGAGGCGCTGAAATTCCTTTTCCTCATAGAAGCTTACTTTATTTAGTGTAAATTCTTTTGCCACTTCAATCGAAAAACGAACAGCCTGAGCAATATCCACCTCATGACTAGCCCCTGTCCCACTTCCAGGCACAGCGCTTTTCACTGTAATAGCTACTCCAACAACAGGTGCATCCGTTGCTACAGCCGGCTGTAAAATACTATTAATATGAAAGACTTCATTTCCATAAGGAGTTATATCCTGAGTTGTTACAGCAAAAGTCTGTGGTAAATCTCCTGTAGTCATTTCCATAATTCTGACTAAATCATCGCTAAACTTTAAGATATAGCCAGATTTAACAGTCGGAGAAATAGAGAACCCTTTATGATTAAAGACTTTATTTCCCTTAGTAGTATCAATAGATAAAATAGCATCCATCTCATCCATCACTTCATACTGATTCATCGTTAAAATATCAACAGGTGAACCCATAAATTCTACAGGCTCATGTGGCATAGTTGGAGCATCAGGACAAATATGTGTCGTGATTAGAACATCTCCTTCTAATCGGTCTCCTTTTTCACTCATCACAGCTAATTTCAAGGCTGCTGAAACCGCAGCTACAGCACCATCTCCATCAGAAACAAATCCAATACGTGTTGGCCTAGCTCCAAGTCCACCTAATCGTCCAATAATACCTAAAGTAGGAGCTTGACCTCCTTGGCTTTTGCCTGCCGTTCCTTTAACGAGTATTTTTACGAAATCAGTGGCTCCTGCTTCACCTTCTACAGTTTCAAATGAGGCCTCACAAAATTCTTTATCCTTAAAAAGCGAAACGACTTTTTCACCGTTGGCTTTTGGGTCATCTAATAGCTCTAATACATCCATCGTAAACTTCAAAGACATAATTATTCTTCCTCTCTTACTCAATTTCAATCATTTTTTTATTGATAACATCTTCTACTGCTTTTAATAGCTTTTGATTAGACATCGTCGTACTTAGTAGTAATTTCTCCTTAGGAACATTTATAACGGTTATGTCCATTCCTGCTTTTATTTCAGCACTCACAAGCGGTCTACCTGTTGCTGTATCGAATGTCATAATTAAATCAGGAAATGTTCCCACTCGCTTTCCTTTTGTTTCAAGCGTCATATATTCATTCCAAATCGTGATTTCCGTTTGTCCTATTTGAATGAGACCAATATCTAATCCACCGGATTCCCTTAATTCATATTGATCAACATTTCCACTTAAAACGATTTCTCCCTCTAAGTACTCCACAACTTTTTCTATTCTTTCATATCCCTCTGGAATCGCTAAGAACACTTCACCTAATTGAATCGCTTGTGTAATTCCTCCGACAGCAGCATTTTTTTCTACATAATCGATGGTCACAGGATTACGACATACTCCAACCATTCCACCAGCTTGAATACTCACCGCCCGCACAGTATCCGAAGCTAAGCTTAGAGAAGCCGATACGGAGCCAGCGACTTGATAGTCGCCTTTTCCTCCAGCAAAGGTTTGAACGGAAGTATAATCGGTTTTCTCTGATAAATTAAGTGACCCCATCGATCCAATTGGATGAGCTCTACCATTACAAGGTGCATCTATAAAGGGTAAACCTGTTTCTACCGCCTGTAGCCATCCATTAATGGTAGTAGAAGCACCGTTTTCATTGGTCATAATCGCTGAAATTGGGTGTTCATATAATGATTGCATCATCTCAATCGTCTTTACTAATTGAGGGGCATCTACATATAAGTTTTTTGCTGAAGGGGCTCCTACTAATGCGACACAGGCTGCATAATCTTCCTTTGAAAACTCATCGATTGTAGCTAATATAGGTGCTCCTTTTTCAAAAACGGCATCAGCTTTCTCAAGGCCATCATAAATCCAGCCTCCTCCGCCTCCACCTAAGATACAACCTCCATATACAGCGCTAATCGCCTCAGTTTTTGTTAATTGTCTACGTGTCATTAGTACATTCCTCCATTATCTTGCTTTCCATATTGATGAGAAAAAGCTATACAAAGCATCTCCAGCAATAAATCCAGCAGCTGTTGTATACATCGCTGTTTCAGCTGAAGGTCCTTTAACCTTTAAGACAATAATTCTAATTGTAATTCCTGTCAGTACAGCAATACCTGCAATAGGGTTAGCTATAAGAAGTCCAGTTGCAAGCAAAACTCCCATTTGTCTCTTTGAACCTCCTATTAACTGAATAATAGCACCAGGTATCGCCCATAAAAGAAGCATTAAACCTACATTTCCAGTTAAGCCAGATTCAATAGTTGCTGCATAAACCGCATTTACTGGTGGGAATAAATCTTGTTCAAAAAAGCTTTGGTGGAATAATGCAACCATCGCAATCGCAACAAAAAATCCAATTAAGCCACTTTTTAATTGCTGTCTACGACCAATTAGTTCTTCTGCTGTGCTTACTCCTCTTCTTAGGATACTTCCCGTTTTATAGTCATAGCCCATATCTGCAAAAGCAGGACCTGTTGCTGCGGTAAAACCAGTTAATAAAGCTAATGCTTCTGGCGGAAATCCAATAATCATCCCAACAATAAGCACAATTAGTGTTACGGCAAAGGCAGGAAACCAGCCTGAATGCATGGCAGCAATCCCAACAATTACTTCAGTTGCTAATGTAGCAAAGGCAGCAAATAAAACGAATAAAGCTATTTGCCATAAAGGCATATCAGATATTAAGCCACCCATAACCGCTAATAGGATAGCAATTCCAAAGTATAATCCATAACTGATTCCAAACCCTTTACGAACATCCTTTTCAGATCTGGTATAATCCTCTTCTAGTTCTTGACCAGCAGCCGCTGCTGCTTTTTTCTTTTTATTTAATTTAACAATCGTCATTACGAATTGTAATAATGCGACAAGACCCGCACCAATCATCATTCCATGCGGTATATAATAGGCATTTAAATCAATTCCAATTAAAGAAACGGAATAGCCACTAAAAATTAATCCTAAACCAAACATTGACAAAGCCCATATGTTTCCAATAAAAGCGACCCCAAATGCTGACATCGCTATTCCGAAATGAGCCCCAATCATTCCTCCTGCAATTCCTAATCCTAAAAATTTAGCTTTAGAACCTCCTTGATCCCCTGCTTTTAACGCTTCAGCTGTTGCCACACCAGGAGGCCAAATTTCTTTTTTACTAAAAATACTAGAATCAAATACACGGTAGAGCAAAAAGACATCAACAAGTAAAGCCAGTCCAGCTCCAATAAGCATTGGAATGATTAATTCTGGCAACCCCATAACAAAAGGTAAACCTATTGGAATAAGTAAACTATTGGCTGCACCAAATGTAGCCGATGATATCGTTGTTTGTAATAGATTTTGTGTTTGGAGAGAGCGATATTTGGCAAACATTTCAAGTGGTATTTTAGCAATTAATATAGCAATTAAAGCCCCTATAATAGATGTATTTGGAGTAATCCCTAATGAAGTGATTAGCTGCATCCCAATAATTGCTCCAAAAATGGCAATAAAGATAGAAAATAGGATTAATTGCCAGTCGAATATTTTTTTCTCCATTATTCATTCACCTCACGTTTTAAAATTTGGTAAGCCATTGCTTGTGCATCGACTAAATCTATTACAGGAATAGATATTTTTTGGGATAAATATTTCTTTAAATGGATGGTAGAGAAGCCTGTACAAGCAAATAAAATAGTATTTGCACCATTTTTTATTATTTCATTTATTTTGTCAGTTAATTCTTTTTTTGCATTCTCACCAAATAAATCAGTTGATTTTCGAAGGTTTGGTACGTAAGAATAAGAAAAAAATGAGTCCGCTAGTTCCTTCTTCAACCTTTCTGGAGGAGCATCAGTTATTCCAATTACACCTACTTTATTTCCAGCCATCGCTGCACAATGGGCACCACATA
The DNA here is from genome assembly GCF_001590785.1 of Alkalihalobacillus trypoxylicola. Lineage (GTDB taxonomy): Bacteria > Bacillota > Bacilli > Bacillales > Bacillaceae_D > Alkalihalobacillus > Alkalihalobacillus trypoxylicola. The sequence continues at coordinate 67,041 of NZ_LTAO01000005.1, read as the reverse complement.
TTCCAGCACCAATGACAGGAATGTTAATAGCAAGTCGAGTTTCATCTAGAGCAGGATCTCCTGCACAGCTTATCGTTAAGGCGTCTAATTCGTATTGACTTGCCATCTCTTTCGCTAGTTGGACAATTTTTGGAATAGACTCTGCTAATGTTTTCTCATCATGAACTCCGTAAGGCTGCTGCTCAATACAATGGGTAACGGTTTTGATTGGATACCGCTCTTCCATTAATCTTGAGTGTTCTAATAAAATATGTTCATCTGTAGTCGTTAAAACACGGATAATGCCTAGCAATATCTCACTTCCTTTCTATCCTTTTTACTATTATGTGGTTTAAGTTATTTTAATAGTGCGAAAATTAAATGTATAGGTTCATCATGAGCAGAATATTTGCAAAATAATTTCTCACTTGTGAAATCCACTCTTCCTTTAAATAAAAAAAGGCTTAGTTTCAGTACTTGCTAAAACTAAACCATCTTCATATTGAAACATTTTCTAACAATCTTTTTCGTTATTTTGAAACATTACATCACCTTAAATATTTTCTAAATGATTGATTCTTAAACAAAATTGTAAAATAAAAATATCTTCAGCACGATCGAGATCCATTCCTAATATATCTTTGATTCTCTGCAATCGGTACGTTATAGTTCTCCTTGTTACAAATAACTTTTCAGCTGCTCTTGATGCATTTCCGTTTTCCTTTAAATACATATTTAACGTCTCAGTTAAAACAGGATCTGATTGGCTTAACCCCTGTAATACACTTTTTACATATATTTGGACCGGTTGATGCGAGCTTAATTCAATTAAAAATTCATATAAACCTAGTTCATGATAAGAATGAATATATTCATTAGGGTATATTTTTTTCCCCACTTTCAGTGTTTTCACTATATTGAATTTTTTATCATTCCAATCGGTTAACTTTTCAAATATAGGACTTATGGCGACATACATATCACGAAGCTGAGATTGTTCAAAAATTTCCTTCACTAAATTTTTAAGCTCCATCGGTTCATTCATTTCTTTTGTCATGTTAAGGAAAATAAATAAACCCTTCTCTGTTTGAAAGATGTATATATCCTTTTGTTCTGTTATTTTACTTAATAAATCTTTTAAGTATTTTTTAAGTAAACTTTGATAATCGAACGAATATTCCGTCGATTGATAAATCACTTCATTCAAGCTTCTTTCTAAGTAAAGTAAAATAAATTGTCCAGTTGGATTCTTTTTTTTGAATTGCTGCCATTCCTGTTCCTTTAGAAAGAATTCTCTTTGTAAATCCGCATACTCACTTATCATATTTGTAAGAATTCGATTTTTTACTAATTCAATGGTATTGGTATCAAAATACTCAGTTACTACATTTCGATTCGATACGAGATGAATAAAAAGGAGTTGCTCTTGATTTCTATAAACGGGTATAATCATATGTTTTTTTTGTTCAAAAACCTCAGAAAAGTAATTTTTAAGATTTACTTTTTCAGACCAGTTTTTTAAAAATTCCTCGTATTGTACATTAGAAGGATAAGAAAATAATAAAGTATTATCTCGCCATCCATCTAAAACCAAAGAATTAGAATGATACAATAATCTTCCTTTTTCATCTTCAATATAAATGGAGCATAATAGCTTTTTAGCTAATTCATTCACAGCATTTTCTACGGATTCATGCCAATTGTTCATATAAATTTGGACATCTTTTAAATATTTTATACTGTCTTGATTTTTCAAATTCTCCATATGAAGCTGTGCGTTCAATGGTGATAAAATATCAATATAGGCAACTTCTTTTGGTAAAGATAATATCGGAAAATCATGATCATTTGCTAATTTTATGATTGGTTCAGATAAGTCTTTGATAAATTTACCGATTTTGACTATCAGCCCAGCTGCTCGATTTTGGATAAGCTCTTTCACAATCCGTAACTGCTCTTCACTGTCATTTTGCACAGAATAAAAAGTAGTTATGACTAATACTCCTGAATTAGCCCATTCTTCAGGCTGGGGAACTTCCATGACTTCAATCGTTTCTACCTTCCTATCTTTTCCTTTTTCTCCTGCAATAAGCTTGAGATTAGAATCATTAGATAATTTCAATACATCTGATATATTCATGATTGCTCTCCCATTCCTTAATTTCTTTTCATGCTTTTTGCTGTTTCGGAGTATATTCCTACTATTATTTTTATATTTTACCCCTTTTTTCTTAACACAACTATAAAATTTTTCCTTTTGATTAAATCAATTATAAAATTATTTCCTAATTAGTACTTATAATATATTTATTTTTTGATCGATTTAACTGAATCCATTTCATCACTCATATCTTATAATGAAAATCGAACGATTTGATTTTTGATTTCCACTTTAGGTAGATGCTTTCCCAAGGGCTTGTCTTCAGCTAACTCTGACTACGCAAAGCTTCGTCAGAGTGGATCTTCACACTGCGCTGATCCTTTGGGAGTCACTACCTNTTCCCAAGGGCTTGTCTTCAGCTAACTCTGACTACGCAAAGCTTCGTCAGAGTGGATCTTCACACTGCGCTGATCCTTTGGGAGTCACTACCTACCGTTCAATCAACAAGTGAAATTCGAAAAAATTCAGGACCTTTTTAAATGTTCGGATTTAATCACTTAAACCTATTTCGCATTTCGATCTTTTAATGAAAACTGAACGATTTGGTTTTTGATTTCCACTTTAGGTAAATGCTTTCCCAAGGGCTTGTCTTCAGCTAACTCTGACTACGCAGAGCTTCGTCAGAGTGGATCTTCACACTGCGCTCATCCTTCGAGAGTCACTACCTACCGTTCAATCAACAAGTGAAATGCGCAAAAATTCAGGGCCTTTTTAAATGTTCGGATTTATTCACTTAAACCTATTTGGCATTTCGATCTTTTAATGAAAACTGAACGATTTGGTTTTTGATTTCCACTTTAAATAGATGCTTTCCCAAGGGCTTGTCTTCAGCTAACTCTGACTACGCAAAGCTTCGTCAGAGTGGATCTTCACACTGCGCTGATCCTTTGGGAGTCACTACNTTCCCAAGGGCTTGTCTTCAGCTAACTCTGACTACGCAAAGCTTCGTCAGAGTGGATCTTCACACTGCGCTGATCCTTTGGGAGTCACTACCTACCGTTACAATCAACAAATGAAATTCGCAAAAATTCAGGACCTTTTTAAATGTTCGGATTTATTCACTTATAGAGCAATTATGAAATTCACTCCACTTATATAAAAATAGGATAAATTTAGAATAACAAATTTAATCCTATAATGGCTACGTTATAAAACAAAAAAGAGGATGAGTCAACACTCATGAACGAATGATTTACACAAATGTTAGGTGCCCAGCTGTTAGATCCCCCAAGACAATTTGCGTCCAGTGGGGTAGCACCGAACTAACTGTTTTAAAAGTGGATTTCGGTATGGCCACTTATTCCCTTATTCCCACTGGAGTATCCGTACCTTGTGTCCGCTTGCTTACACCTTCACAGGGTATTTACCCTTTCAAAAAAACCCTCTATTTTTTCACAGTAAGAAGGGATCATGGTTCGTTCCTGGTGTTTGCATCCATTAAACATCATTTCAATTTTCTCTCATGTGGTCATTTTAAAACAGGTTTTGTCCTGGTCTTGTTATAAAAACCAAAAAAACTTCTTCATGTCAATGAAGAAGTTTTCAATAACCTTATCCGTTTTTTATCGGCTTTATAACTAATGTTTGCACGATAGAGATAATAATCGAAGCGATTATAGCTAAACCAAAGCTTTCGATAATAAAATGATCTCCTATAATTAATGACGTTAGAAATAACGTTAATCCATTAATTACTAGTAAAAACAATCCTAGCGTAATAATGGTAATCGGCAATGTAAAGAATATTAAGATCGGTTTTATGATTAAATTAATAATAGATAATATCAAGCTAGCCATTAATGCTGTACCAAAGCCACTAATAACAAACCCTTCGAACAGATAATCTAATATTAATAATAATCCTGCATTTAATACTAAACCAACTATCCACCTAATCATTCGATAATATCTCCTTCATTAGGGATGATGAAAGCAGAAATGATATAAGCTAATAGCATTGAGCCTGCAGAGATAAAAAATAGAATAACCATTAAAATTCTAACAATAGTGGGATCAATGTTAAAGTATTTGGCTACCCCTCCACAAACACCTGCTAGCTTTCTATCATCAATAGAACGAACTAAACGTTTCATAAAAATTCACCTCCCTTAAATATTACCCTTTTACCATAAAATAAAACTCAGCTCTATAACAAATCTTCTTAATAATAACCACCTAATCTCGCTTCTTTACAACAATTGATCCTGTATTCGTAAGAGCATATATTTTTAGTCGAGGAGATGCTTCTTGATTACTAACAAAAGTAATACTCTTTTGTGCAAATTCTTTCTTTTCCTCTAGAATCTCATAATCCTCCAAATGAATCGTATAACCACCGACATTGGATTTGAGTTTCGCTTCTGCACGAATATCCTCAGGCAGAGACAAGTGAATGCTACCAGTGGTTGCTTTTGCATCTAAATAACTGGGATCGCTTAATGGGTCTAAATCATAAGTAATGGTTCCATTGACCGTTTCCAAATCAGCATCCTGAATCTTACCAGTTGCCGTAATCGCTCCATTGACTGTTTTCGCATCTACTAATTCAATATCTGCATATTTTAACTGTATCGCTCCGTTTACCGTTTCAGCATGAACCTTTTTAGATGCTAGATGATTCATATAGATAGGTCCATTTAGAGTATGGACGTTAAGTGTTTTCACATCTAATTCATCGCCAGAAATTTGTCCGTTAAATGTATATAGCTTGATATGTTCATACTTTTTCTTAGGCAAATAAACAATCGTATTGACTTTAATCGACTTTGATTTTGTATGGAATAAAAGCTTATTATCATCTACTTTAAAAGTTGTATCTTCTAAAAGTGTTTTTCTAGCTTCATCCGTATCACGAACGCGGTATACCTTCGCTTTACACTCTATTCTTACATCCTCTTCATCCCATAAAAGAAGATCCACAGAACCATTCTCTAACGATACATCAATAGAATGAGGGGATACAGAAGTATGCTGAAAAACATGGTCAACATTTACAGACGAGCCAAAATTAAAATCTAAGTCAAAGTCTTTTATTTTTTTAATGGCCGTATCAAAAAAGTCTGCTAATTTGTTACTAGCTGTTGAGCTTGTTTCACGGTTACGCTCGCGATATTCCTCTCCCTCATCCCAATTTACATCCGTTGACAAATACTCAGAGTTAGTTGACTCCTTGCTTTTTGATTGCTTCTCACCAGATTCCATTGCTTCAAGTAATTTAATACCTTCTTCAGCTGTAATTTTTCCGTCTTCAATCATCTTTAGAATCATTTTCTTCTCTTGCATTTGTTACACCCCTTCACTATTTAGCAGTTTGCTTAAAACTGTTTAATGGTTTTAATAGATATACGGTAGTGGTTCATAAATAGTTTCATTTTTTTTGGAGACGGAGTCAAGCGCTCGCTTTCTTCGTTWCTYGGCTCTGTCATCTGCTCAGGAATCAAGACATTCTCTTCTCATTTGCCTTCGCCTTCGTGCCTACAAAGACAAACGCTTTCTTTCCGTCTCCTACATATGGTCAAGTGCTTA
>NZ_LTAO01000005.1:0-61352 GCF_001590785.1 Alkalihalobacillus trypoxylicola | reverse complement strand
TGCTCAGGAATCAAGACATTCTCTTCTCATTTGCCTTCGCCTTCGTGCCTACAAAGACAAACGCTTTCTTTCCGTCTCCTACATATGGTCAAGTGCTTRTCGCTTTCTTCGTTTCTCGGCTCTGTCAWCTGCTCAGGAATCAAGACATTCTCTTCTCATTTGCCTTCGCCTTCGTKCCTACAAAGACAAACGCTTTCTTTCCGTCTCCTACATATGGTCAAGTGCTCGCTTGCTTCGTTTCTCGGCTCTGTTATTTGATCAGGGATCTTGATATTCATTTCCCATTTGCCTTCGCCTTCGTGCCTACAAAGAAATTATCTCAACTTTTTCCCAATTTATAAATGAACGATCATTAGGCATCCTGTAACTGATGCAATCGCTCTTCCATTCTTTTCTTATCTCGCTCGAGTATAGGCTTTAAATATTTCCCTGTATAAGAAGCCTTTTCCTCTGCTACCTGCTCTGGTGTACCTTCGGCAATAATCATACCGCCTTTGTCTCCACCTTCAGGACCCAGGTCAATGATATGATCAACGGTTTTGATTACATCTAAATTATGTTCTATCACTAATACTGTATCTCCATTGTCAACAATTCGGTGTAAAACAGATAATAAACGAGAAATATCATCGACATGTAATCCCGTAGTCGGTTCATCTAAAATGTAAATCGTCTTACCAGTTGAACGCTTATGCAACTGAGAAGCTAATTTCACTCGTTGTGCTTCCCCACCAGAAAGGGTTGTAGCCGGTTGCCCTAAGCGAATATAACCGAGACCCACATCCACTAAAGTTTGAATTTTTCTTTGGATTTTTGGGATATTAGCAAAGAAATCTAATCCTTCTTCTACGGTCATCTCTAGAACATCAGCAATGGTCTTGCCTTTATATTTTATTTCTAACGTTTCTCGATTATATCTTTTTCCGTCACAAACTTCACATGGAACATATACATCTGGCAAGAAATGCATTTCAATCTTAATAATTCCATCTCCACGACATGCTTCACATCGTCCACCTTTTACATTAAAACTAAAGCGGCCCTTTTTATAACCACGAACCTTTGCTTCATTTGTTATCGCAAAAACATCACGGATATCGTCAAAAACACCTGTATACGTTGCTGGATTAGAACGAGGTGTCCTCCCGATTGGCGATTGGTCTATTTCAATGACTTTATCGATAAAGTCTAACCCTACTATCTCTTTGTGTTGGCCCGGTTTTTCTTTAGAACGATACAATTTTTGCGCCAATGCCTTATAGACAATTTCATTAATTAACGTACTTTTTCCTGATCCAGAAACGCCCGTTACAGCTAAAAATAACCCTAATGGAAAGTCTACAGAAACATTCTTTAAGTTATTCTCTTCGGCTTTTTTTACTGTTAAAAAGCGGCCATCATGCTCGCGTCTTTTTTCAGGGATCGCAATGAATTTTTTTCCAGATAGATACTGTCCTGTTAAAGAATTATCATCCTCCATTATTTCTTGCGGACTACCTTCTGAAGTAACATTCCCACCATGAATCCCTGCTCCTGGCCCAATATCAATAAGATAGTCTGCAGCAAGCATAGTGTCTTCATCATGCTCGACAACAATTAGTGTATTCCCTAGGTCCCTCATATATTCTAAGGTTTCAATTAAACGATCATTATCTCGTTGATGCAATCCTATAGAAGGTTCGTCTAAAATATAAAGTACACCCATTAATGCCGAACCAATTTGAGTGGCTAGTCGTATCCGCTGCGCTTCTCCACCAGAAAGTGACCCTGCTGAACGACTTAATGATAAATAATCAAGACCGACATTATTAAGAAATCCTAAACGGTCTTCAATTTCTTTGATAATTAATCGTGCAATTGCCCGATCCTTTTCATTTAATTCAATACTTTTAAAGAATGTCAGTGCATCTTTTACAGATAAGGAAGTTATTTCTCCTATATGTTTTTCATCAACATAAACAGCCAACATTTCCTTTTTCAAACGATAACCTTTGCAGGTTGGACATGCTCGTTCTGCCATATAAGCTTCCATTTGCTCACGTATATAATCAGAGCTTGTCTCATGATATCTTCTAGATACGTTTTGTACGACTCCCTCAAAATTTATATGGTTTTCTCGTACTTGACCAAACTCATTCTCATACCTAAAATAAATTTTCTCCTGACCACTTCCATATAATATCTTATCCATTAACGTATCTGGTATATCTTTAACAGGTTGATCTAAACTAATCCCATAATGATCACAGACAGCCGCTAATAATTGAGGATAGTATTGTGAGCTGGTTGGCTCCCATGGAGCTATCGCATGCTCTTTTAAGGTTTTATCTTTATCAGGAATAATTAAATCTAAATCGACTTCTAGCTTTACTCCTAATCCATCACATTTAGGACAGGCTCCAAATGGACTATTAAAGGAGAACATTCTCGGCTCTAGTTCTGGTATTGAGAATCCACACTCTGGACATGCATGGTGTTGGCTAAATAACAATTCCTCACCATCAATCACATCGACTAACACTCTACCGTCTGCTAAACCTAAAGCCGTTTCAAGCGAATCAGCTAAACGTGACTCTACTCCCTCTTTCATCACTATACGGTCAATCACTACTTCTATTGTATGTTTTTTATTTTTTTCTAATTCGATGTCTTCTGCCACTTCGCGCATTTCTCCATTTACACGCACTCGTACAAACCCTTGCTTCTTAATTTCTTCCAATGTTTTTACATGTGTGCCTTTGCGACCGGAAATAAGAGGTGCTAGTATTTGCATTTTTGTCCGTTCAGGAAACTCCTTTAAACGGTCAACCATTTGTTGTACGGTTTGGGAGGAAATTTCTATACCGTGCTTTGGACAAACAGGGTGTCCTATTCGTGCGTATAGAAGTCGTAAATAATCAAAGATTTCTGTTACTGTACCTACTGTTGAACGAGGGTTTCGACTTGTTGTTTTTTGATCAATCGAAATCGCAGGTGAAAGTCCTTCAATGGTATCTACATCTGGTTTATCCATCTGCCCTAAAAATTGTCTAGCATAAGCGGAAAGAGATTCAACATATCTTCTTTGCCCTTCAGCATAAATCGTATCAAAAGCTAGAGAGGATTTACCCGAACCAGATAAACCGGTTAGAACAACCAATTTATCTCTTGGAATGGTTACATCTATATTTTTCAGATTGTGAGAGCGCGCTCCCTTAACTACTATACTTTCTAATGCCATTCTTTTGTCACCCTTCCGCTTTCAATTCTAAAATTAAATCTCTTAGCTCCGCTGCCCTTTCGAAGTTTAGAGCTTTAGCCGCTTCTTTCATTTCTTTTTCCATATTCTCAAGCATTTTCTGTTTTTCTATTTTATTTAACTTTTGCTTTGGAGCTTTGTTTTCGTAGCTTTCTTCTTCCTCAGCAACAAAAGTAGCTTGAATGACATCTGGTATCTTCTTTTGAATCGTTTTTGGACTAATTCCATGTTCCTTATTAAAATCTTTTTGAATTAGACGCCTTCTTTTCGTTTCCTCTATGGCTACAGTCATAGAGTTAGTCATTTTATCAGCATACATGATGACATGACCATTTTCATTTCGAGCAGCACGACCAATCGTTTGAATAAGAGAACGCTCTGATCGTAAAAAGCCTTCCTTGTCAGCATCTAGAATTGTAACTAAAGATACTTCCGGGATATCCAGCCCTTCTCTTAACAAGTTAATACCTATTAATACATCAAATGTACCTAATCTCAACTGTCTAATAATTTCGATTCTCTCTAACGTCTTTACCTCAGAGTGCAAATACCTAACTTTAATCCCTATTTCTTTCAGATAATCCGTTAAATCCTCCGACATTTTTTTCGTCAATGTAGTAACGAGAACTCGTTCATTTTTTTCTACTCTTTGATGAATTTCAGCAATTAGGTCATCTATTTGACCTTGAATAGGTCGTACTTCGATTTTTGGATCTAAAAGTCCTGTAGGACGAATAATTTGTTCAACCATCGTTGGTGTATGCTCCAGCTCATAAGGACCTGGCGTTGCTGATACATAAACTACCTGTCTCATCTTCTTCTCAAACTCTTCAAATTTTAGTGGACGGTTATCTAATGCTGATGGCAATCGAAATCCATGATTAACAAGGACCTCTTTTCGTGCACGGTCACCATTATACATTCCACGTACTTGCGGGACAGATACATGCGATTCATCCATGATTAATAGAAAGTCTTCAGGGAAGAAATCTAGAAGAGTATATGGAGTGACCCCCGCCTCTCTTAATGTTAAATGTCTAGAGTAATTTTCTATTCCTGAGCAGAATCCCATTTCTGCCATCATTTCTAAATCATATCTTGTTCTTTGCTCAAGTCGTTGAGCTTCTAATAATTTTCCATTCTCATGAAGCTCTTTGAGCTGCTGTTCTAATTCTACTTCTATATTTTTAATGGCCAGTTTCATTTTTTCTTCTCTCGTCACAAAGTGAGAGGCAGGGAAAATGGCTACATGATTTCGCTCGCCTTTAATCTCTCCTGTTAGAGCGTCTACCTCGGTAATTCGGTCAATTTCATCACCAAAAAATTCTATCCTTATACATTGTTCATCCCTTGAGGCCGGAAAAATCTCAACAACATCGCCTCTTACACGGAAGGTACCACGCACAAAATTCATATCGTTTCGATTATATTGAATATCAACTAAATCTCGCAGCAGTTGATTTCTTTCCAGCTCCTGTCCTGTTCTTAATGAAACCATCATCTCTCGATACTCTTCCGGTGAACCTAAACCATATATACAAGAAACACTCGCAATAATGATTACGTCTTTTCTCTCTAACAAAGCACTTGTTGCAGCATGTCGAAGCTTATCTATTTCATCATTAATGCTAGCATCCTTCTCAATATAAGTGTCAGATGACGGTACATATGCCTCTGGCTGGTAGTAATCATAATAGCTAACGAAATATTCAACAGCGTTATTTGGAAAAAAGTCTTTAAATTCACTATATAATTGTCCAGCTAACGTTTTATTATGAGCCATAACTAATGTAGGCTTATTAATTTGTTGAATAACATTCGACATAGTAAAGGTTTTCCCTGTACCAGTTGCACCTAATAAGGTTAAATGTTTTTCTCCATTTTCAATTCCGTTTACAAGCTGTTTTATCGCCTCTGGTTGATCACCACTTGGCTGATATTGAGAAACTAGCTCAAACTTTTTATCCAAGGGAACTCCTCCTTTTACGAACAAACGATCTATTCCTATAGTATAGCATATATTATAAAAAATAAAACTAATTATCGAACGTATGTTTTATAATTATTTATTAATATACTTCCTTTTTTCATCATTCCCCTTTTCACTAACCACAAACAAAATAAATAGAAATTGAGAGTTCTAAAAAAGAGAAAAAAGAGTCGATATCGACTCTTTTACATACCCGGCTTTTTTTTCAAGATCTTGCTTGAAAAAAATAATCCTATCATATACGAAATAATTGATAATACTATTAAATACCATGCCATTTCTAATACATTTACAGCAAAAATTAAAATCATCCATGTTACTATCGAGCTTCCAATTATACTAAAGGTTACTCTCGTTACTATTAACATGGCTAAAAATGGGATGATGCTTACAAGAAAAAACTCCATAAAATGCCCCTTTTAATAATAGGAAAATCTATAAATAATTAAATAACTGAATCCTGTAAATCTTGTTCCGTCTTTACTAATAATACACCAAGTTGATGATGCTCTCCAACATAAAGTGCTCCTTGAGCAAATCGGACTTCATGAGCATAATCTTTCACTTCTAGCTTACAAAATGCAGAATTTAATTGAAGTGCTTCATAAAATTCATGCTCATTATGAACAGCTTGTCCATTAACCTTGGTTATCGTTTCTCCTATTTTTATGCTCATTTTCTCTGCTGGACTTCCAGGAAGAATACCTAATACCGTACAGCCTTGATCTTTTGCTGTAAAAAATGGTGCAGACTGCTTTTCTTTTGATCGAGTAATGAAGCTAATTGCTTCACGAGCAAGAATCGCTAATATAGCAATGCCTAATGAAATAATAGGAAAGAAATAAGCAGTAACAGTTAAACCAACCATTAATACCGAAAATAGTAGTAGCGAGCGGTTCAATCTTTTTATAGCCTTTGCAGGTATATTTGATTTAAATAAATGGTGAAAGCCTATTAAAAAAGGTACCAGTACTGGCTGTAATTGCGTTTCACCAAGTGATATAACTGGCCAAAAATCAAATGTAGGAATGATTCCATTTGGAATAAATAATACAACAGGAATAACCCAAAGACGCTTGACTTCATGCTGTCCAACCCATTTACCTCTTTTACTTCTCTGTAGGTTAGGAGATGTAAATTTGTGACCACTTCTCATAACCAGAATGGTTTCCACTAATAATAAAGTGGCTAAAAGAATAACCATTGTTATAAGGGGTATATCAGAAACATAGTTATATAAATCCGTTAAGCTGCTATATCCTCCTACCAGTGGTTCTAGTGATAGAATAATTATCATAATCCCTAAAGCATATACGGGAGAGATCCATCTAATTTGTGTCGTAATGGCTAATATAAAATATACAGCAAATAACAATATTAGAAATGGTAAAGAAACAACTATTCCAAGAGCTGCCGTAATAATTGAGAATACTAAACCAATAATTAAAGATTGCCAAAAAGGAACAATAATGTCAGCTCTTCGCGCAAAAACTCTTGTATTAAAAGCATTTCTTTCTTTATTAACTCTTTGATTAGCTAAAATAAAGATAATCAATAACCCCAAATAAAATAAAGGATTCATAAAAAAGCTTCCAATTGTTATTCCAACTGTTATGAGTATATCAATTAACATGTTCTCTACCCTCCAAGTCTCTTCTATCATTAAACATACCACAAAGCAGAGATGAATACAGCAGGAAATGAGACTTAATTATAAACTCGAGTTTATTCGATTTATTTCTACACTTCGTTTACTTTTATTTCCCGAAAAATAATGAAATCAATCGCAATAACTACTACTATATAAAAACAAACGTTTTTGCTCGACACCATTTTGACTAATCACCTACGTACAAACATTTAATGACCAGCTATGAAAAAGATTATTTTAAAAACGAGTGGTACAATACTTATAAATGAATGACTTCACTCATCATAAGCGCTTGGCTGTTCGCTCCTCCAAGACACTCAGCGGTCATGGCTCCGAACGAACTTTTTTATAAGAGGATTTCGGCATAGCCACTTCCTGCCATAGAAGTGTCCGTTTCTTGTGTTCGCTAGATTTCATAGAGTATCTACAAATTCAACAGGACCCTCCTTCTTTTAATAAGAAGGAGGGTCCTGTTTGCTATCCAATACAAAACATTTCAAGTTTCGCTTCATGAGCTTTATTTGATTATTTTTGCTCTACGACTAATTCAATCGCTTTTTTAAGTTGCTCATCATTTTCTCGGTCACGGACTTTTTCAATAATTTCTGTTTGTAAAACTCCCGCTGTATCTTCATCAATTTCTCCAGTTACCGATAAGCTTTGATCAGACTGGAATTGCTCGACAGCAGCTTTTGTTTCTTCATCGAAATAGCCGTCCTCTCTTTCTAAATCATACCCTAATCCTATTAACATGACTTGAGCACTTCTAATTTGTTCGTTCATCATTTCTAATTTAAGAGGCTCTTCAGCTAAGACTGGTGTGACATAAAAGTATTCAGGCTGTTTAACTTCAACTGTCGGGTCTACACCTTCAGTGTGAATGTTATTACCTGCTGATGTTAACCAACGATATAAGGAAAGCTTTAACTGACTTCCATCACCCATTGGAATGGTTTGTTGAACCGTCCCTTTCCCAAAGGTTGTTAAACCGACCACATCATAGCCACCTGCCTCAATTAAAGCGGCAGATAAAATTTCTGAAGCCGAAGCACTCGCTCCATCCGTAATTCCTACTATCGGATAAGACTTCGTTTCATTTAATGAAGAAATATGACGTTCCTTTTCGCCGTCTCTATTTTCAATTTGGACAATTGGTTCGCCACCTGGAATAATCATGCTACCAATATCCTCAACAGATTTTAAATAACCACCTGGATTTCCACGTACATCAATGACTAAACCGTCCATCTCTTTAGCTTCTAATTCTTTTAATGCTTCTTCAAATCGCTCAGCTGTATCAACAGAGAATGAAGAAATTACAATGTAGCCAATTTTGGAACCATCTTGTTCAATTAATTCACTCGTTAATGTCTCAATTGGAATTTCATCACGAACGACATCAAAATCAATTAAATCACTTACACCTGGTCTTTCAATCGTAAGTCGAACTGTAGTTCCTTTTTCACCGCGAATTTGCAGAACAGCTTCATTTAACGTTAAATCTTCAATTTCTTCTCCATCGATCTTGATAATTTGATCATTTGGCTGAAGCCCTACTTTTTCGGCAGGAGAATCTCTAATTGGAGCAACAATAGTCACTCTTCCATTTTGCATGCTTACTTCAGCACCTATTCCCTCAAAATGAGAGTCTAAAGATTCTTCAAATTGATGAGCCATTTCTTGATCCATATAATCTGAGTATGGGTCCTCTAATGTTTCTAGCATCCCTTTTATGGCGCCTTCAATTAATTCATCCTGCTCTACTTCATCAATATATTGATCTTCTATAATCTTTAGTGCCATTGTAAATTTTTCAACTAATTCTTGTTCAGATAAATTTTCCTGACTTTCTGTGATTATGCTATTTCCATTATTGGCTGTACTCGCCACTTCTTCTGCTGGATTTAAATCAAATGTGTTGATTGCAAAGAAACCAACAAAACCTAAAGTAACAATCACACCTAAAAGAATGTATAACGAACGCTTGTTGCTCACATGACCACTCCTAGTTTAATTTAAACATTCTTTACTTCCATAAAGTAAATATTTTAACTTGTCCACATAGTAAACTGTATTTGACTCCATTTTATCATATGTCAACTCTAACGATAATATGTTCTTTGTATTTTCCACCATTTTAGACATTACAAAAGCAGAAGTCAAAGTGATAGGAAATCATTTTAAAAGTTTGTAATATAAAAAGGCATTTCATCAAAATATCTTTCATATTCAACTTATTTTCTATATATTGAAAATCCCCACGTCGATTGCCGTGAGGATTCATTTTTTATCATATATCACTAATTTTATGGAATATAATTAATAGGGTTAACAGAGTTGGTTTTATTGTTATTCCATCCACCCACATGAACTTCAAAATGTAGATGAGGTCCTGTCGATCTTCCCGTATTACCCATTAATCCAATCGTTTGTCCACGAGAAACCTTATCTCCAACACTTACATCCATTCTATCTAAATGAGCATACAAGGTCGAGATTTGTTGTCCATCGACAATGTGACTAATAATAATATAGTTTCCATAGCTATCAGACCATGTTGCGGTAATAACCTGTCCCGCATCTGCTGCAAAAATTGGGTCATAGCCTGTACCACTTCGTCTAAAGTCAATACCATGGTGCATACTTCCACCAAACTCATTATTCGGTCCAAAAGAACCACGATAGCCATAATGAGAAGAGATAGCTCCTTGAGCTGGTCTTACAAAAATAGCATTAGAGGCTGGAGCTTGCACTGACGTTGACTGACTAGGGGTGTTATTACTTCCACCTGATTGACTAGCAGAGCTGTTATTAGATGATGAACCAGAAGTTTGGACTTTCGTTTCACTTTCCTTTGCTTTTTGAGCTGCTTCTGCTTTTCTTGCTTCTTCAGCTTTACGAGCTTCCTCTGCTTTTCGGGCTTCTTCTGCTAATCGCGCCTGTTCTGCTTCATATTCAGCTAGCTGCTGTTTAAGTGCAGCTTCTTGAGCTTTTAATATTTGTTCCTCTTCTTCTTTTTCTAGAATATAATTATGTACATGGTCATGTTCTTCTTCTACTTGTGCTAATAATTCGTCTTTTACTGCTCTTTGACTATCAAGCTCTGCCTTCAAACTCTCAAATTCTTCTAAATGCCCTTGCAAGGTTACTAGATTTTCTTCTACCTTTGCCTTAGAATCTTCAAGAGCTAGTTGGTCAGCCATATGAGCTTCTAAGATATTGTGGTCTTGCTGAGCTATAACTGTAAAAGCCGTTAATCGATCTAATAAGTCACCAAAATCTCTAGCTTCCAAAATAACTTCTAAGTAATTAACGTCTCCAGATTGATACATGGAAACCGCTCTACTTTTTAGTAATTCATCTCGCTCTGCAATACGCTCTTCTAAAATTTTTATTTCTTCTCTTAATGTATTAATCTCATCTTCAACTTCAGCAATTTCAGCTTCTTTCGTTTTTATTTTCTCACTTGTTTCACTGAGGCTCTCATCGATTTGATTAATTTCCACATTAAGTCCAACCATTTCAATTTCTAAATGCTCTAATTCTTCTTCTTTACCTTTTACATCATCCTGCATGTCCGTTCTTTGCGACTCAACATCTGAAATCTTTTGCTTTAATTCTTCATTAGCATAAGCTGTCGTTTGCGACGCCGCTAATGCGGAGACAGCTACTACCGTAGCAGCCGTCATATACATAAGCTTTCTTTTCATTCAACCGTTCCTCCCTTTGGATTTGCCTGTTTTGGTTGTTTTACCGAGTCCGCTCGACTTAAACTCTTAAAAATTTTCTAACTGACATTACACTTCCCCATACACCTACTAACGCGCCAATTCCTAAAAGTAACAAACCTATTTGCCATACAAATGGGAATACCGGTAATAGGGAGAAGAAATTGTTCTCAAAACGATCCCCGTAATTCGAAATAAAATAGTGATAACCGAACCCTATCGCTGTAACAGGTATTAAAGAACCAATAATCCCTAGGAAAAGTCCTTCAACAAAGAATGGCCATCTTATAAATCCATTTGTTGCTCCAACTAATTTCATTATTTTAATTTCTCGTTTTCTAGCTACTATTGTTAGTTTAATTGTATTTGAAATTAAGAACATAGCCGTAAACATCATTCCAATTACCAAGACGACTCCCACTACTCTTGCCAAATTGGTAACAGCAAAAAGTCTTTCTACAAAATCCTGACCATATCTTATCTGGTCAATATAATTAAATTCGCTAATTTCATTGGCAACTTGCTCTGTTAATTGAGGATTTGAGGCTTGTACAACAAAAACGTCATTTAAAGGGTTTTCCTCTCTTATAGATTCAAACACCTCTCCTCTATCTTCTAAGCTATCAATTAACTGATTTAATCCTTGATCTTTGTCAACAAAAGTAACAGAATTCACATTTGGCAGACCTTCGATTTCCTCTCTCAGCACTTCCTGCTGATCATCATCGGCCGTCAAATCAATATAAACTCTAATTTCTACATCATCTTCAACTGCAGTAGCCAAATGATTAATGTTAAGAATGAGTAATAGGAATACTCCTACTACAAACAACATAATCGTAACGGCACTAATAGAAGCAAACGTCATCCAGCCATTACGACCAAGGTTTTTCGTTCCTTCTTTAAAATGCCGACCTAGGGTTCTAAGTTTCATATCCGTAATTCCCCCTGACTTCATCACGAACAATTCGGCCAGATTC
This sequence comes from Alkalihalobacillus trypoxylicola, assembly GCF_001590785.1. Lineage (GTDB taxonomy): Bacteria > Bacillota > Bacilli > Bacillales > Bacillaceae_D > Alkalihalobacillus > Alkalihalobacillus trypoxylicola. The sequence goes on along the minus strand of NZ_LTAO01000005.1, from coordinate 49,765 downwards.
AATCGCAATTACACGCTTTTTAATAGTGTTTACAATATCTTTATTATGTGTGGCCATTAAGATTGTCGTTCCTCTATGATTAATTTCATCAAGTACGTCCATTATTTCCCAAGCTGTCTCTGGGTCTAGATTCCCTGTAGGCTCATCGGCAATAAGCACTTCAGGCTGGTTAACAATCGCTCTTGCAATCGCGACCCTTTGTTGCTCTCCACCTGATAGCTCTGATGGAAAAGCTCTCGCCTTGTTCTTTAATTGCACAATATCTAAAACATCCATAACTTTTCTTTTAATAACATCTCGTTCTTCTTCAATAACTTCTAGTGCATAAGCAATGTTTTCATAAACATTTAATTGCTGCAAAAGTCTGAAGTCTTGGAAAACTACACCAATTCTTCTTCTTAAAAACGGGACATGTCTCTCCTTGATTTTTGCAATATTTGTGTTATCGACAAAAATCTCACCTTTTGAAGGCTTTTCTTCTCTATATATTAATTTTATAAAAGTCGATTTCCCAGCTCCACTAGGCCCAACTATATATACAAATTCACCTTTATCCACTTGGAAATTAATCCCATTAATTGCTTTTACATTATTTGGATATGCTTTCCATACATCTTTCATTTCAATCATGGTCATTTTATCACTTCCTTGCGCTCTCTTTTTTGCAAGACAATCTCAAACGACTGTGAACGCCTTGTTGTAGTTGGATTTATTCTATGTATAAACATGAAAAAATTGTAGAAATCACAACCTTTTTGAGTTCATTTGTCACATTGCTTTTTCATTATAACATTAAATAAAAACTCATGAGTTAGGATTTTTATTACAATTTCATTTCAAACTAGACATTGCAAACGCGTTCATCGTTATTATTGTAAATAGTGACCGTTTACAAAAAATGTAGAATCTTGTCGAATTAACTGTCCTCTATAAGCAAAGCAAATCCTCAAAGGTTATACAAAAATTCAGTCTATTCATATAGGATGTCTTTAAAATGTAATAATCAGGAGAAAATACTCATATGTAGGTATTTACACCTATTAAAGAGAGGTTTTTATTGTCACCCAAGAACGGGAAGCAACTATTGAGGATTTCTCTGCTTGGAGTTATTTTATTGACTATTCGAAGCTTTCCTATTTGACCGTTTTCGTGGTGAATAGATTGCTCCCTTTTGACCGTTCTTCTGATGCTGCTGCTTTTCCTTCCAATAGAGCTCACCTTTTTGACCGTTCTTCTGATGCGGCTCTCTTTTCGGGTGAATAGATTGCTTCCTTTTGACCGTTCTTCTGATACGGCTCTCTTTTCGGGTGAATAGCGCTTCTCCTTTTGACCGTTCTTCTGACGCAGCTCTCTTTTTGGGTGAATAGATTGCTTCCTTTTGACCGTTCTTCTGACGCGGCTCTCCTTTCGGGTGAATAGCGCTTCTCCTTTTGACCGTTCTTCTGATGAGGCTTACTTTTCGGGTGAATAGCGCTTCTCCTTTTGACCGTTTTCTTGGTACGGTTCTCTTTTCCTTCCAATAGAGTTCTTCCTTTTGACCGTTCTTCTGATGCTGCTGCTTTTCCTTCCAATAGAGCTCACCTTTTTGACCCTTCTTCTGACTTTGCTTACTTTTCCTTCCAATTGACCTTCTCCTTTTGACCTTTCTGATGGATTTGCGCTCTTTCCCTTCCAATAGAACTCTTCCTTTTAGACTCCGGTTAACGCACCTCCTGCATTTCAGCCAAACTGATTTTAATGAGCAAAGAGGCTTTCCTTTCTTCTATCTAAAATTAAAAAAAGGCTGTCATCCTCAAGTCATTTTTATGACTAGTTGGGACAGCCTTTTCATATTTATTGCTCAGAAATCCATAATGCTAAGTTTTCAGCCTCATCATCTGGAATATTAGGAAAAGCGGGCATTCCTCCTTTACCCTCTTTAATAATGGTATAAATTTCATCACTAGATAAACCATTATTTGTAAGGGCTGGACCTGCTCCACCTGCTAAATCACCACCATGACAGCCAATACAGCTTTGCTCATAAGAAGCTTCTGCTGCCGTTACATCAACTGTTCCTGATGCTTCTTCACCAGCATCATTTTCTTCTTCAGCTGGTGTTTCGTCTACAGGAGCTTCATCTACTGGATCTTCCCCAGGACCTGAATCTCCACCACCACAGGCTGTAAGAGAAACTAATAAGCCTAATGCTAATAAGTATTTTTTCATCTGTTTTCCCTCCTTTCCTGTTAAAAATCTTACATCATTAGTATAGCCTAAATTACTCAAGAGTTACTTCCTTTAAAACCTTCACCAAGAACTTCTGTTGCATTAGTAACCACAACAAAAGCCTTTGGATCAATGGATTTCACTATTTGTTTCAATTTTGTGACTTCACCCTGATTCACGACGCACATAAGGACATCTCTCTTCTCATTCGTATATCCTCCGTAGCCGTTTAGCTTTGTCACACCTCTATCGACTTCAAGTAAAATTCCATCTTTCACTTGGTCTTGATGCTCTGAGATAATTAAAGCTACCTTTGCATATCCTACCCCCATTTGGACAATATCAATCGTTTTTCCTGTAACAAATAAAGATATTAATGCATAAAGGGCTAATTCTAGTCCAAAAGTAAAAGCAGAAGCGATGACAATTAAGCCATCCATTATAAAAACAGCCGCTCCAATACTAATTCCGGTATATTTCTGAACGATTTGTGCGGCTAAATCAGTTCCTCCAGTACTAGCATTTGCTCTAAATACTATTCCTAAACCTAGCCCAACACCAATACCACCAAAAATTGCTCCTAATAGTGGATCTGCTACTCCCGAAGACCATCCACTTGTGATTAGAACGACAAATGGTAAAAATAAGGTACCAACTAATGTTTTAATTCCGTATTTTAATCCACCTAACAATAAAATCCCCATAATAAATAGTGGGATATTTAACGACCATTGTGTAAAAGCTGGCTCAAACCCAAAAACATGCTTTATTATAGTACTAAAACCACTTACTCCGCCTGACGCTATTTTGTTCGGAAGCAAAAATAAATTAAATGATATGGCTACAATTGCTGAACCGGTTAAAATATGAGCATATGTATATATAAAATCCCATTTTTTCCCTCTAATACGATGATTTCTATGTTTATTTCTCACTTATTATACCCCCTTGTCCAATTGTTGCTACTTTCTAGTATGCTTAAATCTATACAATCCTTGCGTAGTATAGCACTCGAATATAAATGCTGTAAATAAGAGCCCATTAACGTAGTAAAGGGACTAAGTATGGATGAATGAATGTTGAGACAGCTTATTTGGAGCATGACCATTTTCCATAACAAAAAACTCCTCTTTTCTGCGAGATGCAGGAAAAAGGAGTTTTAAATGAGTTCTTATACTTTAATCGTTGAACGAAGATAGGCATCAATAAAGCCATCTAAATCTCCATCCATCACACCATTTGTATTACCTATTTCAAAATTAGTGCGGTGATCTTTTACTAAGCTATACGGATGAAATACATAGGAACGGATTTGGCTTCCCCAACCAATTTCCTTCTGTTCCCCTCTTATTTCATCAAGTTGTTTTTGCTGTTCCTCTAATTTTAGTTGATAAAGTTTGGCTTTCATCATTTTCATCGCTTGTTCACGGTTTTTAATTTGAGATCTTTCGCTTTGACATGTAACAACTGTATTAGTTGGCAAATGTGTAATCCTTACAGCTGAATCTGTTGTATTAATATGCTGACCTCCAGCACCACTTGCTCGGTACGTATCAATTTTTAAATCCTCAGGTGAGATATCAATTTCAACATTGTCATCTAATTCGGGCATAATTTCACAGGATACAAAGGAAGTATGACGACGTCCAGAAGAATCAAAAGGAGAAATTCTTACCAGTCGATGAACTCCTTTTTCCGCTTTTAAATAACCATAAGCATTATGTCCTTTTATGAGAAGCGTTACACTTTTCACCCCAGCCTCATCACCAGGTAAATAATCCATCGTTTCAACCTTAAACCCTTTTGCTTCAGCCCAGCGGGTATACATTCTTAACAACATGGAAGCCCAATCTTGTGACTCAGTTCCTCCTGCTCCAGGATGTAGCTCTAAAATTGCATTATTTTTATCATATGGTTCGCTTAAAAGGAGCTGTAATTCAAATTCGTTCATGGCTTCTACTAGCTCTTTCACTCCTGAAAATAACTCTTCTGCTAATTCTTGATCATCTTCCTCTTTAACAAGCTCATAGGAAACCTCTAAATCCTCAAAGCTATCCTTTAACTTCAAAAACGTGTTAACTTGATCCTTTAGCGCATTAGATTCGTTAATAACTGTTTGAGCTTTTTCTTGATCATTCCAAAAATCAGGGTCTGTCATAAGTTCGTCTAGCTCAGCCATTCTCTCTTGCTTAACTTCTAAGTCAAAGAGACCCCCTAAAATCATTTAATCTTTTTGAAATCATTCCTAATTCTTGTTTTACCTCTACTAATTCCATTCCTTCACCTCATTAAATAATGTTCCCCTCAACAAATAGGTGAGGGGAATCTTAAATCGTTGTTTTTAACTTTTATGATTTATTCGTTTCCGCCATGACAGTTTTTGTATTTTTTTCCACTACCACAAGGACAGGGGTCATTACGACCAACCGTTACACTTTTTCGAACTGGTCGACGTTTTTTTTGTTCTTTTCCGTCTGTTTGCTGTACAGCTTTACCTTCTGCAACTTTTTGTCGCTCTAGATTTTGCTGAACTTGAGCTTTCATAATATACATGGCTACTTCTTCCTCTATAGAAGCAATCATTTGCTCAAACATTTCGAAGCCCTCAAAGCGATATTCTCTTAGCGGATCATTTTGCCCATATGCTCGCAAATGAATTCCTTGACGTAATTGATCCATTTGATCAATATGATTCATCCACTTTCGGTCAACAGTACGAAGCATAATCACTTTTTCAAATTCACGCATGTGCTCTGGCGTAAATTGTTCTTCTTTTTCATTATAATTTTCAATGACTTTATCGTAAATAAGCTCGGCAATTTCCTCAGAGTCTAAGCCCTTAATTTCCTTCTCCGTTAAGTCATCTTCTTTTAATAAGTTAGCTGTCATATAATTAACAATCGCTTGTAAGTCCCAATCCTCTGGCACTTCACTTTCAGGAGTTTGCAGCCTTACATTCGTCTCGACGACCGATTTAATCATGCTTTCTACAATTTTCCTTAAGTTTTCAGATTCAAGAACCTCATCACGTTGTTTATAAATAATCTCACGCTGCTCACGCATAACATCATCATATTGCAATATTTGCTTACGAGCATCAAAGTTATTTCCTTCTACTCTTTTTTGAGCCGTTTCCACTGCTTTCGAAACCATCTTACTTTCTATCGGTTGGTCTTCATCCATACCAAGTCTTTCCATCATAGAGCGCATATTATCCGATCCGAAACGACGCATGAGTTCATCTTCCATGGATAAATAAAATTGAGATGAACCTGGATCTCCTTGTCGACCAGAACGACCTCTTAGCTGGTTGTCTATTCGTCTACTTTCATGTCTTTCTGTACCAAGTACATGTAAGCCACCTAAGTCTAGGATACCGTCCCCTAATTTAATATCCGTTCCACGGCCCGCCATATTAGTAGCGATCGTTACGGAGCCTTTATGGCCTGCTTTCTCAATAATCTCTGCCTCGCGTTCATGATTTTTTGCATTTAATACATGGTGAGGTATTTTTCGTTTATTCAAAAGCTTTGATACTAATTCTGAGGTTTCTACACTTACGGTACCGACTAAAACGGGTTGACCCTTTTTATAAAGCTCGTCAATCTCATTAACAACAGCTTTAAATTTAGATTCCATTGTTTTGTAAATTAAATCAGCCTTATCGTCTCTTGCGATTGGTTTATTTGTTGGAATGACCATAACATCCATTCCATAAATATTGCGAAATTCTTCTTCTTCTGTTTTAGCTGTCCCAGTCATACCAGCTAGTTTTCCATACATTCTAAAATAGTTTTGGAAGGTAATCGAAGCAAGGGTCATGCTTTCTCTTTGAATTTCCATTCCTTCTTTCGCTTCAATGGCTTGATGTAATCCATCACTATAACGACGACCTTTCATCAAACGACCAGTAAATTGGTCAACGATGACAACTTCTCCCTCTTCGACAACATAGTCGGCATCACGATGCATGACCACATGAGCTTTTAATGCTTGTGAAAGGTGATGATTTAATTGAACATGCTTTTGATCATAAAGGTTTTCAATTCCGAAAGCACGCTCCGCTTTGTTTACCCCTTCTTCTGTCAATTGAACATTTTTTGTTTTCTCATCATACGTATAATCTTCTTCATTTTTTAAAACTCTTACAAAGGAATTGGCTTGTTGATAGAGCTGTGTCGAGCGTTCAACGGAGCCTGAAATGATAAGAGGTGTACGTGCTTCATCAATCAGAATAGAATCCACTTCATCAATTAAAGCAAAATATAGTGGTCTTTGGACTTTTTGCTCTTTATAAAGAACCATGTTATCTCGTAAATAATCAAATCCTAGCTCATTGTTCGTGCTATAAGTAATATCTGCTTGATAAGCCTTTTGTTTTTCTTCTTTTGATAGTCCATTCTCATTAAGACCTACCGTTAAGCCTAAAAAATCAAAGACTCTTCCGTAATTCTCCATATCACGGCTAGCTAAGTAATTATTAACCGTTACAATGTGTACTCCCTTACCTGCAAGAGCATTTAAGTAGACAGCAAGTGTACCCACTAAAGTTTTACCTTCACCCGTTTTCATTTCGGCTATATTTCCTTGATGAAGAGCTATGGCACCTAGTACTTGAACACGGTAAGGATACTCTCCTACTACTCTTCCCGCCGCTTCACGAGCAACCGCAAAAGCCTCAGGCAATAGCTTGTCTAGCTTTTCACCTTGCTGATATCGATTTTTAAAGCTCTCTGTTTGGGCTTTTAACTGTTCATCGCTTAGTTTTTTTATATCTTCTGCGAGCGCATCGATTTCATCTGCTATTTTTTCATTCTTTTTTAATTGACGCTGACTCGGATCACCAATCACTTTTTTTAACAAACCTATCATGAAATTCTTCCTCTCTTCTATTCAGCTTGTTCACACATATTCATTTTTCATTTATACACAGAATCTTAACTGATAAATATCGAATCCTCATTTTTTGAAAGTAATGAAGTGACTTACATGCATGATTTTATTAATTCTTCTGTTGCTTAATTTTAACAGGTTAAGCGCGTGCTTACAAGCAGACTCATACCAAGGAGGGTTATCGTTTATTTAAGTTCATGAAAGATTCATTCTTGTTCATTCCATTATAAAAAAACTATCTAGAAATGCTCCAATTGAATACCTTCATTATTCAAAAGAGGGTGAGATCATATGAATGAATGAGGAACTCCACACATGTTAGATGTTCGTCTGTTCGCTCTTCAATACACCGCATCAGGTGTGGTGCTGCCGAATGAACTTTTTTAAAAGCGGCTTTTGACATAACCACTTCCTCACAATGAATTCCCTGTGCCTTCCGTTCGCTAGATTTCGCCCTTTCTAAAAATAATTCAACAGAATCCACTTTCTTTACAAGAAGGAGGGTTCATTGTTAGTTAATGTGTTTTTCATCCTTACACATCATTTCAAGTTTCGCTATATGAGATGATTTAAAAACAGGGTATGTGCCAGCCTTATTCCAAAAAAAGTGATGGAGCTGCAATCAGCTCTCATCACTTTCGGCTTTTAATCATCTAAAAAACAATCTATTTATTAAGCCTCTGGCTCAATTAAACCATAGCGGCCATCTTTTCTCTTATAGACAACGTTTGTTCCACCACTAACGGCGTTTGAGAAAACAAAGAAGTTATGACCTAGCATATCCATCTGTAAAATCGCTTCCTCTGCGTCCATTGGCTTTAGATTAAAACGTTTTGTACGAACAACCTCTAACTCATCTTCCTGTGTTAAATCCTCTTCTTCTAAAGGTTCTAGCTCATTTTTAAACATATATTTCAAACTGCCTTCTTGGCGAAACTTACGATTTACTTTTGTTTTATGCTTGCGAATTTGACGCTCTAATTTTTCAATCACTACATCAATCGCTGCATACATATCGGTATGAACTTCTTCTCCTCTTAATAATAACTGTGGGAGAGGAATAGTAATTTCAATAATATGCTGACTGTTAAGAACTGTCATTTTCACATTCACATCTGCCACTGGAGTTGTATCAAAATACCGCTCTAACTTTCCTACTTTTTTCTCAACATATTCTCTTAAAGCTGGAGTTACTTCGATGTTTTCACCACGAATATTATATTGCATTTAAGAACTCCTCCTTTTCTAATTACCTTACTTCTACATACCCTAACAAAAAACCTTTTAAAACGTAAAATTTTCACTACGTTTTAAGCAACCACCTTATTTTATCCTTAAAAAGGTTATTAAGTTGGTATACTTTTATTATAATAGATTTTGTTGAAATAATCCAAAAATTAGATGCAAGAGACGAAGAAATGTCATAGAAAACTGAATTTTTTGTTACAACATAACTGACTACGTTTATTTTTTGGCTTTTAACATGTTCAATTGTTTTATACTACCTCTAAAAAAACGGAGCCAAAGCTGATAGTTTCTGTACAGCTGCTGTGCTTCTGTTATTGAAACCTCTTTAAACCGAAGAGTATCATTTGAGCGTGCCTGAGCTAGCTTAAATAAATCAACGGTAATAGCAGTAGCTAATCTAGGGTATCCACCAGTTGTTTGTCTATCAGCCATTAATACAATAGGATCCCCAGAAGCTGGAACTTGAATGGTTCCAAACATGATGGCATCAGATAAAATATCCTCCTTCCCTTTTTTTAACTCAATAGAATTTCCAATGAGGCGAAGCCCCATTCTATTAGACTGATTAGAAACTTTATAAACGGAGTTAAAAAAAGTTCGATAACTTTCTTTCTTAAAGCACCCAAAGTCAGGACCAACTATTACCCTAATTTCATATTGATCTTTATATTGAGGAATAATGCTTTTGGAGAATGCCGTTAAATGGCTTTTATTGGAGCTAAAATCTTCCCTACTTTGAAGAATATCACCCTCTTTAATCGCTCTGCCTTGAATACCACCTATTGCTGCTGCTAAGTATGTAGAATAACTTCCTAATATAAACTCAGCTTCAAAGCCTCCCTGAATGGCTAAGTATGCTCTCATACCTGATGAAGCTGCTCTAAAAGTTAACCGTTGTCCTTTTTTTATGTGGATACTTTTCCATAACTCAACCGCTTTTCCATCCAGCCGAGCATCTAAATCAGCTCCGGTTATACTAATAACCCCATCTACTAATGCCACGAGTGTTGGGCCGACTATACTTATTTCTAACACTGCTTCGTTCTCATCATTATTTACTAATATATTAGCGATTTCTGCTGCATAAGGATCCATCACTCCAGATACACTAATACCAGATTTCATATAATGATATCTACCTTTGTCTTGTATCGTTGTTAGTAATCCAGCTCTTTCTACATAAAAAGTGTCAAGTACCATGATGCTCGCCTACTTTTCTCACGTCGATTCCTTGCGATACTAACTGACTCCTGAGTTTTTTCAAAAATATAAATGCCTTATCTTCATCTCCATGTACACAAATCGTATCAACCTTTAAAGGTATTTTCTTTCCTGATACAGTAGGCATTTCTCCATTGGAGATGAGCTCCTTAATTCTTTTAGAAGCCATTTCAACATCGGTAATGACTGCATTTTTCTGCTCTCTTGGAGTCAACATTCCATTATTTTGATAGGTACGATCAGCAAACACCTCATGCGCTACACATAACCCGTGCTCTTCACCTATTTTGCTTAAAACACTTCCTGATAAACCAAATAATATTAAAGAATGATCTACTGCTTTGATGGCCTGGACAATCGCTTCTGCGACGGATGGATTAACGGATGCTAGGTTGTAGAGCGCTCCATGAGGCTTCACATGCTCTAATGATGTACCATATGCTTTACACATGCTAGATATCGCACCAATCTGGTATACGAGCATATCGAAAATTTCCTCAGATTTCATTGGAATAAACCTTCTCCCAAAGCCTTGTAAATCGGGATATCCTGGATGTGCTCCTATTGATACTTGATGCTTTTTAGCCATTTTTATTGTTTTTGCCATGACAGAATGGTCACCAGCATGGTATCCACAAGCTATGTTTACAGAGGACACGAGCGGAATGATTTCTTCATCTCTTCCGATTTTATAAGGGCCATATCCTTCACCTAAGTCACAATTTAAATCAATAAACATCAGCATCTCCTACCCATCTTATACAATAATCAGACCAGTTTCTTCTATATAATATACAATCAAGTTTTTTTGAACTTTTTTATGATTTATACATGATATAAACCATTAATCAATTATAATGGTTTTGCTTTCAATTTCTTCCAAGCTAATACTTTGAATATTCAACTGATATTCATCTTGTTCTACTAAAGCCTTTAACTTCTTATATTCTTCTAGGTCAATAGGTTGAAATTTTAAAAACATCCCAGCTTGTAGAATAACTGGTGGTTCCTTTTCTTTATTAAAAAGAGAAACAGGAGTTCGACCAATGATTCTCCAGCCTCCAGGAGATGAAACCGGATAAATGCCGGTTTGCTTCCCTCCTATTCCTACAGAACCTGCCTCTACATGAGTTCTCGGATTTGATAACCTAGGAGTGTAAAGCTCAGGTATTAAGCCACCTAAATAAGGAAACCCTGGAGCAAAGCCAATCATAAAAATCGGATAAATTTGTTTACTATGCCAATCTATTACTTCCTTCTGTGTAATAGCATGATAATCTGCGACATCTTGTAAATCTGGACCAAAATTTTCACCATAGCATACAGGTATTTCTACATAAGGTGGTCTTTCTAATTGAGATATTTCAATTTCTTTTAATGTTTCATTCAATGCTTTTTTAACTTCACTATAACACCTTTTAATTGGATTATATACGATGGTTAGTGCGGTATAACTAGGTAAAGAATGTTCAATAAAATCAAAATTCGCCTCCTCTAACATTTTACTGGCGACTTGAATTTTTTGCTGAGTACGTAAGGAAACCTCTTCACCAAAACCAATTCGAATTGCTCTTTCTCCAAGAGGTTCAATATCGAGTAGACCCATTTACTTTCCACCTCATCTATTCAATTTTAATCTTTTATCTTTTTATTACCCTATTCTTTGCTAAATAGAACCCATTTCACCTTTTCGATCTTTTAATAAAAACCGAGCTATTAGGTTTTTGATTTTTCACTTTAGGTAGATGCTTTCCCACAAGGGGTTGTCTTCAGCTCACTCTGACTACGCAGAGCTTCGTCAGAGTGGATCTTCAAACGGTGCTCATCCTTTAGGAGTCACTACCTACCGTTTCAATCAACCTGTTGATTCAATTACACTCAGGACATTTTTATAATCATTGTTCGGTTTCAATCATTTATAAAGCAATCATTAAATTGACTCAATATTCAAATTAATTTAATTATAGTATGAGTAAGAACGAACGTACACCCATCTTTTAGACTCGTTTTTCATGTCTGATTTATTCTTTTTTTACTATAAAATGTAAAAACCCGCCTCTGTTAAGAGACGGGTTGAATGGTTAATAGCTATGATTCATTTCCTACCCAGGAATGTGAATTAAAGCTTAACTACGTTTGCAGCTTGAGGTCCGCGAGCACCTTCAACGATTTCAAATTCTACGTCTTGACCTTCATCTAAAGATTTGAAACCTTCTGAGTTGATTGCTGAGAAGTGTACGAATACGTCATCTCCATCTTCACGCTCGATGAAACCAAAACCTTTTTCTGCATTAAACCATTTTACTTTTCCTTGCATGCTTTCACATTCCCTTCGTAAAAAAAATTGCTGTGGATAATTTCCACAGTTTTACTATATCAGCGCCTGTAGTGATTGTCAAACGCTATTACAGCAGATTATTTGTCTTTGTATGTAGGTTTTTAGCGAATTTAATCAAAAATTGACAACGCTTTCTTTATTTTCGAAAAAACAGTTCTAAAGTTCTAATTTTTTCAATAAAACGAAAATAAGTTTTCTTATCTGAATGATTAGATTTAAATCGTATTTTTTTCTAAATGATAACCTTATCAATTAATAAATCCACTTCATTACAAGTATATATCATTTTTATGTAAAATCCATTTTCCCTTTTTTTGAAAATTAAAGAAAACCCTTCAGTTCTTTATCATAAATGTAAACTCATTCTTTTGGCTTATTTTTGTAAAATTCTACTTTTTCGAATAATATGATTCAAGGTTTTACACTGTTCAATCCTTCCAACTTCTAGTAAAATAGTCAACGGTTCATAAAATTATATATAACTAGGGAGAAGGAGTGGAATTTAATGACTAAACATAAATGGTTAGGCTTGTTTATGGCTGGAGCACTTATTTTAAGTGCGTGTAATGAAGGAACGGATGCTGAACCTGCTGATGATGCGGTTGGTGGAAACGATAACGAATCTGAAGAAGTAGAAGAGGTTTCTGCAGAAGAAGGAACGAATGAATTAGATGTTACAGAGATTTTAACTCGTTCAACAGAAGCGATGAATGAAGTGAATAGCTTCTCATCTGAAATGACGATTGATCAAGTGATGGATTTAGGTCAAGATATTCCTGACCTTGAGACTAGTGAAATCACTACTAGTATTGAAATGAAAATGGATGTTATCCTAGAACCATTTGGTATGTATCAGTTAATTGATATGGATATGGGCATTCCTGAACTAGGCGGACCTATGCAAATGGAATCTTACTTCACAGAGGATGGTATGTACGTCTATGAGCCAACAATGGATATGTGGGCTAAATATCCAGCATCGATGACAGAAGAGATTTTAGCTCTTTCTGAAATGGATGTATCTCCAGAGGAGCAAGTAGAATTATTACAAAGCTTTAGTGATGATGTTTCTGTAGAAGAAGATGGAGATGTTTATGTATTAACGGTTAGTGGTAGTGACGATAACTTAATGGAGCTTATTGAGTCTATGATGTCGATGACCGATGCAGGTGAGATGGCTGACATGCAAATGATGATGGAAATGATGGATATTTCAGAAATCGATTATGTTTTAACGATTAATAAAGAAACTTACTACCAAGAGTCTATCGATATGAATATGACGATGACGATGGAAGCTGAGGGAGAAACAGCAACGATCACTCAGAAAATGGTCGGTACATTCTATGGTTATAACGAATTAGATTCAATTGAAATTCCTGAAGATGTAATAGAAAATGCACACGAGCTTACAGAAGAAGATTTAGGAATGCCCGTGGAATAATGATTTAGAAATAGAGAAATGGTGCCCTTTATTAATAAAGAGCACCATTTTCTTATGAATATCGGGAAAATCTTCTATCATCTTAATCACTAAATTTTTGCTGTTATTCTCTCTTATCAAAGAAAATGCCATCAGGTGTTCTCGCGCTATATGGATTTTCATATTTACGTGCGTTTTTCTTTTTATGAACAACCTGCCCAATATCAAGCTGAATCGTCGATTTAATCTCTTGCATACGCGATTCTATTTTTTTATTAAGAACGACTAATTGCTCTGCCTCATTTCTTTCCTCTTCCTTTAGCTGATAGCCTTCAAGGGAAAGAAGGAGATTTTGTCGTTCATTTAATTTTTGCTCGATCATTAATAAATAAGCAGCTCTTTGCTCATCTTCTTTAGGTAAAGGATTTTCTAAATCTTTATAAAAGCTTTGTGCTTGCTTCAATAATGTATGAACAATCGACATTAAGCTTGACCACCTACACCGTGACGTTGCTTTCGATCAAGTAAAATGACTTCCTTCCATGTGTTACGAAATTCTGTCATAATCTCTTCTGCTTCTTTTAATGCCGTTAATTCATTTTTCACATTAGCATCGATTAATCGATTTAGAGCAAAATCATACATTCTCATCATATTAGTGCCAACCTCTGAATCTGTTTTCAAAGTGACCATTAATTCTCGAATAATATTTTGAGCTTTTGTAATATATACATTTCTTTCTTCCACTTGCTCAGCACTCATTGCTTGCTCTGCCTGCTTGATAAACTTTAAGCAACCATTATACAACATCAATGTTAGCTCACCAGGGCTAGCCGTCTTTAATGCGTTTTGTTTATACGTTGCTTGCATTTGTGCTGTTGACATACGCCACATCCTCTTCTAACAGTTTGTCCTTCTATTATAACGCGTTTTCATATGAAAAGGGGACTATTTACCCAAAAAATTGAAGATATTTCTTTACTGACTAAACAATTGAGCATAGATAAAATCAGCTTGAGAATTCATTTGTTGGATGGCCTTTTCCATTGCATTAAATTGTGCCCAATAACGAGATTCTCTCTGTTCTAATCTTCTCTCAAAAGTAGAAATTCTATCATTAATGTCATTAAGACTACGCCCTAGTGTAAATTGGTGGTTACTATTTTTACCTTTCATTCCACCTGCTCGCTCTGCAACCTGAGTAATCGCTACATCTAATGAATCACGAAGCCTTCTCGCTATTCCCTGCTCAGCATGAGTATCACCATCTGCATTAAACATTTCATATACGCCCTCAGGGTCCTCCTCAAGTGCAGCACGTAATTGCTCTTCGTTTACAACTAATTTACCTCTCTCCATGTAATCAGGGGATGTTGTAATTCCTATTTGAGACAATTGACTAAAGGCACCACCTAATCCTCCAATCGGAGAATACATATCATTTCGCATTCGATCCATTTGAGTTCTTAAAGTGGCGTCGTTTTTCAACAATCCTGAACGAGCAAGCTCTTCCCATTTCTCCAATTCTCGATCAGATAAGGCCTCTTTTTCTTCATCTGTTAGTGGATGATAATCACGATGTCGATCCTCTTTAAGTAGACCATTCACATGCTCGAGTAATTCATTATACTCATTCACAAAAGCCATAATCGTATCAAAGGCTTCATCTGTATTAGCAGAGGATGATAAAGTCACTTCATCTGTAAAAGTTTCTTTTAATGTAACCGTCATTCCAGAAAGTGTAAAGGAGTTACTCGTTCTTTCTGTCTGTAAACCATTTACAGTAAATTGAGCATTTACTCCACCTTTTTCTTTACTATTGTCCATTTTTAGCACATTAGTAAAAAAACCACCTTCAAAGCTCATTTCTCTACTGTTATTCTCTTCATCTTGAGGAAAGTCTGTATTAAAACGACCCGTTTCAGATCTGGTAAAACTCACTTGACTAGTATGCTCATCAAAGAAGGCATTAACTCCAAGATTTGAACTATTAATCGTATTCAATACCTGATTCATCGATTGATTAGATGTAAAAATAAAACTACCTGATTTTACGCCACTTTCAGTATGTGTACTCATATTTGAAGTCAAATATTGTTGCTGATAGTTAACAGATACATTTTTTTGTTCAGAGTTAAAACGAATTAAACCCGTTTCTGCGTTCACATAAACGTTGTTATCATTTAACTCACTAAGGTCCGTAACAATATTAAATGCCTGTCCGTCCACTTCTATCGATAAACTCGATAAATCCAAACCACCTTTTCTTAATTGGAAGGCTGTTCTAGCTTCGTCATCTTCACCGGTTAAAAAGGTATCCGTTTCATTTTCAGTTATATAAGTCACTTGTGCCGTTCTTGCACTTTCAACTCCTGGTTTAAAATGGATTACTCCATCTTTTACCAACACTTCATTATCAGCTAGGGTTTGGTTTTCATCTGTAACAACACGATAATTTTTATTGCCAACCTTCACAACCATATCTTCAGGATTCTTTATATTATCTTTATTTATTTCGATTTTGTTATCTGATATCGTAAAATTTTGAGTATGAACGACACCTTTTTCCCATTGTTCTTCCATTCCAAGCGATTGGGAAGACATCGATTTAGTTAAATCAATTTTCTCATTAGAAATTCGTCCTTGACTATGATTCGTTGCTGCTGACGCAAGCTGAGTTACCATTGATAGCCTTAATGCCGTATTACCAGCACTTGAATTGGCAGTTGCAGTAACAGCGCTATTATTAGAACTTGTAACAGATTTGGCAAGCATTTTGGAGGAACGCATGACATTGTCAAAAATATTATTACGAAACGTATTAAATTTTGTATTAACTCCTCGATAGGTTTCCATCTTCCAGTTAATCGTTTGCTGATGGCGCAAAATCTTATTTAAAGGCATACGCTCTGCTGTCATTAGGCTATTAACCATCGATTCAATGTCCATGCCAGAGGCAAGACCGGTCATTCTCATACCCATATATTCATTCTCCTTTTAATCACTTTTTATAGATAGCTTCAATGAAAAGCCGTGTTTTTAATTCATTTGTCTATCGCTTTTTTGCCTACTTATTTTTTTAAATTCTTTCATCTACAATTAAACCAACATTTTTTAGCATCGTTGCGACCATATCTAAAAATTCTTCGGGTGGGATTTCCTTAATTACCTCATCTGAATCTTGATTAATTAGCTGAACATAAATTCTCTCTAAATCTTCATGCACATTGAATCGAACCGTTGTTAAATTAGACTTCAATAATTCATTCATGCTATCAACTTTTTTCATAAGCACTTCAGCTGGAATGGCACCTTGGTAATTCTTTTTATATTTGATTTCTCCCTCTGTAACAATCGAAGTAGGAGTCTCAAAATTAAACTTAAAATCTTGATCTTCATTAGCAGCCTTTGCTTTAAAAGTTGAATAAGCATCTGAAGTTGGCTTTATTTCCATAATAAGTCCTCCAAATGTGTTTATTTCTTTTATCGGTTATCATCGTTAACCCTATAAGGGTATAAAGTCCTATAACTATAGTATTTAATGATTTCCTAATAAAAAAGCCTACTAATGTAGGCTTCTTTTAAAACTATAAGCGAATATCAATTGATTGCCCTAAATGAGGTTCAGCTATAGATTGTATCATTCGTACATCTGCAGTACTCATTAATTTCTTTATAGCCTCTCCTTGTTGTTCTACTTCCCCAAGAGTTTTTTTCATTAGAGATAGGCTCGCTTGTGACTGTACTTGATTTTGATTTAAAGCGATAGATAGCATAGCTATATCCATAGAATTTCCCCCTTGCATCCTTTTATTGAAGGTATTCTTTTAAGACTTTATTTACAGCTTTGATTACATCCTTTACATCTTGTTTGTTCATATCAGGATATAAGGGTAAAGTAATCATTTCATTATATAAATGTTCAGCATGAATGCAGGAAGAATTTAATCCCATTTGTTGATAATAAGGATGCTTATACACTGGTATATAATGAACATGAACTCCAATGTTTTCAGCTCTTAAGCTATCAAAAATAACCTTCCTATTTACTTTAAATTTTGACAGGTCTAATCGTATAACATATAAGTGCCATCCAGATGTAGTGTTTCGTAACTGTGACGGAATAATTAAACCTTCCATTTCCTTAAATGCTTCGTTATACAGTGATGCAATTTGCTGTCTTTTTTTTATAAAACTCTCGATTTTCTTTAGCTGTGATAATCCAAGTGCCGCTTGAATATCCGTCATTCTATAATTCATTCCTAATTCATGCATCTCATAAAACCAGTCACCTTGATCTGGTTTTATATTACCT
Organism: Alkalihalobacillus trypoxylicola; assembly: GCF_001590785.1. Lineage (GTDB taxonomy): Bacteria > Bacillota > Bacilli > Bacillales > Bacillaceae_D > Alkalihalobacillus > Alkalihalobacillus trypoxylicola. The sequence goes on along the minus strand of NZ_LTAO01000005.1, from coordinate 32,119 downwards.
TTTGAAATCCCATGTGAACGGAATAACCTTAGTCGATCACGAAATAATGGATGATTTGTCACAATGACTCCGCCTTCTCCAGCAGTGATAGGTTTTACTGGGTGAAAGCTAAACATCGTCATATCAGCTTGGATACCGACCTTTTTTCCTTTATAGGTAGCACCTAAAGAATGGGCTCCATCACTGATATAAACTAATTGATGTTTCTTTGCCAAATCACTAAATGGATCGTAGTCTACCGGCTGTCCCGTATAATCAACAGATACAATGGCTTTCGTTTTTTTAGTCAATTTCTCTTTCACTTTACTTACAGATAAATTGTAGGTACTTTCATCAATATCTGCAAATACAGGTGTCGCACCTTGATAAAGAGCTGCATTAGAGGTTGCAACAAAGGTAATCGGAGTGGTAATCACTTCGTCTCCCTCTTGGATACCAGCTGCAAAATAAGCAGCATGTAGAGCTGCCGTTCCATTGCTAAAACAGACGGCATATGAAGACCCTACATAATTGGCTATTGCCTCTTCAAAATCTTCTATTACTGGACCTTGTGTTAAGAAAGGAGATTTTAATACCTGAACTACCGACTCAATATCGTCATCATCGATCGACTGTTTTCCATAAGATAAAAACGTGTCTCGTACTGGTTTTCCACCGTTTATTGCTAGCATAACCTTCACCTTGTCTCTTAATCTAGATTTCCTTCTCTAATCCATTCTCTCGTTTTTTCTATCCCTTGATCAAGGTCAAATTTCGGTTTCCAATTTAATCGTTCAAAAGCTTTTGAAGAGTTACATAATAGCTTCTCAATTTCACTTTGAGGATGAATATGTTCAACGTGCTTAATTTTACTTTTATCACCGACAATTTTTTCGGCTAAATCATTAATTGTAATGTCAGACCCTAAGCCAGCATTAATAATTTGACCATTCACACTATCCTGATAACCAGCCTCCACTACAAAGTTCGCACAATCTTCTACATATAATAAATCACGTGTTTGTGTACCATTTCCGTAGATTTGAACATCTTTTCCTTCTAAAGCTTTTTTTATGAAAATAGCGACTACGCCACCTTCACCACCTGTTTTTTGAAATGGTCCATACGTATTAAAGGGCCTAACAACAACAACGGGTAGTTTATAGCTATAGAAATAAGACAACACCATATTCTCGGCAGCAATTTTTGAACCCGCATAAGGTGAAGCAGGTTTTACTGGATGCTCTTCAGAAATCCCTGTTTGATCATAACATCGGTCATACACCATACATGTGCTCATAAATACAACCTTTACTTGATGCTTCAAACACTGCTCCATCATATTAAAGGTTCCAATTGTATCATTTTCAAACGTTGTACGCGGATCATCGATGGAGTCTTGAACATTAATCGAAGCTGCTAAATGAAAGCATATCGAAAAATTCCCTTTATCAAATATCGCTTCTAATTCCTTAGTGTTTTTAATGTCTCCTATCATGACTTTTTTTAAAAAAGGAGAATCCTTGAATTCCTCTAGGTTTTTTTCTTGACCGTTCGATAAATCATCAAACACGGTAACATAATGGCCATCATTAATTAACTGTTTAACCACCCATCTACCAATAAATCCAGCTCCACCTGTTACAAGTACATTCATGTCTTTTCCTCTTTTCACTGTTCATTCTCCATTAATAGATCTAGCGTCAATGGTTCTCCTTTTTTCACCTGCTTGGTCACGATTTTCCCTAACACTAAATCTAAATATTTAGTTGGTAGACCAAGTCCTGGGCGGATTGCTTTTATATTTTCAAGTGAAATGGCATCACCCTGATTTAAATCCTTTGTTACATAAAGAGACCTTCTATGCTTTAAAGATGCTTTTTCTGCCTCTGTGGTTCCATAAAAAACAGAACCAAGACTTTCCCAGGCTTGCACCACTTCAAAAACTAAAGCTTTCATTTCAAATGGCTCTAGAGAAAAGGCAGAATCAACTCCACCATCTGCACGTGCTAATGTAAAATGCTTTTCAATAACGGTTGCACCAAGAGCGACGCTAGCAACCGCTACTCCAAGCCCCATCGTATGGTCAGATAAACCCACCTGACAATCAAAAAGCTCTTTCATATGAGGCATTGTTCTAAGGTTCGTATTTTTTGGGCTAGCTGGATATGTGCTTGTACACGTTAATAAAATTAAATCTTTACAACCTGCTTCCCTCGCAGCACGCACCGCATCATCTATCTCAGCAGCTGTTGCCATACCCGTTGAAATAATGACTGGCTTTCCCGTCTTAGCGACTTTACGAATTAAAGGTAAATCAACGTTTTCAAATGAAGCAATTTTATAAGCTGGAACATCTAGTTTCTCTAAAAAATCAACAGCTGTTTCATCAAATGGAGAGCTAAAGGCAATTAATCCTAACTCTTTACAGCGATCAAATATAGCTTGATGCCATTCCCATGGTGTATAAGCTTCTTTATATAAGTTATATAGTGAATTTCCTTGCCATAAGCTCTTATCATCATCAATCCAAAAAGCACCTTCGTTTATATCAATGGTCATAGTATCAGCTGTATAAGTTTGTAGCTTAACTGCATCCACTCCAGCTTCAGCCGCTGCTTCTACAATTTGAAGAGCTCTCTCTAAGGACTGATTATGATTACCAGACATTTCAGCAATAATAAAAGGCTTATGATGTAAACCTACTTTTCTATTTCCTATTTGTATTTCGTTCATTTGTAGGGTGCACCTCATTTGTTATTAAACGTGTATATTATATGTATCGGTAAAAGTATATCATTTAACATCTTTCATTGAACATTAGGTTGATTAAAGGATGTTGCTCAAATTTCTTATTCTCATTTCTCATTATGAGTTCATAACCTTTAAGTTGCATGCTTTTAAATGCGTTCTCATTATGTATTAGTTCATTGAGTTTTTTCATATATGTGCTTTTTGTTACCGTCTCATGCCAACCAGTTAATTTGATTGCTCCAAATTCAGCTGCAGCTTCAGTTGAGGCACACTGGTTTTCTGCTACCATTGTTACTAATGATGGTAGCCCCACAAAAGAACGTTCCCACATCGTCGATCCACCTGCCCCAAGCGATAAATCTGCTTCTTCCATTAATTTAGCCATGTAAGGTATCTGACAATAATAATTAGCTCCTATTTTTTCGCATATCCCTTTAATATCATCTTTATTTGGATTTGCATTTCCAACAACTACGTTAATGCTTACATTTTTTAATTTTAACTCCGCTAATGCAAGTAGTGCTTTTGATGTTTCATTTGTTGGATCACTACCACCAAAAAATACTAGCAGATTTTTAAATTCCCCTCTTTTCCGATGTAGAACATTATAAAACTCTCGACGTAGGAGTAAATATTTAGGACCTAGGAGTAACTGGCAATCACTTGGAACTAACTGTTTATATTTCTGTTTCATAGAAGGATAGAAGTTTTGGTCAAGGAGAATATCACAATCATGATGGCGATTTGCTAAATCATCTATTACTATTATTTTTTTTGTAAATGCCCTTAAAAGATTTTCCCACTTTTGATCAATTTCATAATGATCAATAATGATAAAATCTAGATTGATATTTTCAACTTTTTCTATTACTTCCTCAGCATCTTTTTCTTGTTTAAAAGGTTCTGAGGTTAACGAAATAGTTAAAAACTCTTTTTTTTCTATATGCTCCATTAAGTGACCCGGGAGATTTTTACAAATAAAAACGATTTTACTAGCATGTGATTTAAGTGATTCCGCTAAGGTGATACACCTCATTACATGACCAGTTCCAATATGAACAGACGCATCAACTCGAAAAGCTATATTCATAAAAACACCTCAAATAACTGGTTTCTGTTCAACATGTGCATTTAATTTTGCGATATCAGGATTATTACTAAGATAATGAATGATTTCTTCAGAAGACACATATTTATCACTATTAAAATAATTGGCAACCGCCTGTAAAAGTTCATAGTCTTCTTCTGTATCCAAAGTAATTCTAAATTGTGGTTTTTGAATAGATACAGGTGCTAAATATGTTGTGATTTTAAATAGATTGGCATGTTCATATCCATAATAGGTAACATGCTCTCTGTGCCTCGGCTGATTTCCCTTTAAGTTCATGAATTCAAGTGTCTTATACGAGAATAATTCCACAACCAGTCCTCGAGGCAAGTCCCCTACAACTTTCACATAATCGGCTGGATTACTTTTCATTTCAGCAATGATTTCGTTCGCCATTTCATAATCAACAAATGGACAATCAGACGTTACTCTAATTACATAGTCAGGGGAATATTGCTTTGCACATTCATAATAGCGTGATAAAACATCCTCTTCTGAACCACGAAAACATGTTACTTTATTATCCCTGCACCATTCTTCAATATAGTCATCACTCTTTAAATTCGATGTCGCTATTATAACTTCATCTGCAGCGATTCTATTACATCGAGATACTACATAATCTAATACTATTGATTGACCTAGAGGTTTCAACACTTTACCTGGCAATCTAGTTGATCCCATACGTGCTTGAATAATTATTATTATTTTCATTCCGATTACCCCTTTTTCTTAAATTCACTATAAGGCAATACGTAAATTCCTTTATAATTCTCAATAATTTCATCTAAACTCGACCTTTTAAATTCCTCAATCGAGTTAATCGTTTTCGTTATATAAAAGTGTTTGTCTACTTTTGATCCCCAATTCTCTTTATATTTAAAAATAGGTGAATCTACCCTATCACATGACTGCCAATTATAATATTCATAGCCCTGTGATTGTGCATATTGTATACTCCAATAATCTAACATAACACCAGCTTGAGTATGCATATAGTCATTTCCGACTACTCTCATAAAATTATCAAGTGACTTGTTTTGTTTAAGTAAAATACTAGCACCTACTATCGTATCATCCAACATTGCGTATTGGACAACCACTCTATCTCCTCCAAAAAAGTGCCTTAAATGATTAAATACCTCAAACGGATAAATAGCTCCACCTGTCGTTTCTAACCTTGGTTTATATATAGTTTCATACCATACTTTTAACATTTCCTCAGAGTTATCTTGGTTCAAATATATTCCTGTGGATTCAGCATGTTTAAGATTTCTTTTTAAGTTATTCCTATTCTTGCTATTCATCAATGTTAAAAAGTCACTCCGTAAAGGAATGTACTGGTAAAAATTATCTTTAATATAATCTGGTTGAAGTGTTTCTGTATAGACATTCAATTGTTTACTGAACGGTGGAGTACATATCGTAAGTAGAAGTATTTGTTTTTGTTGACAATATTCCATTAGAGTCAGTAACATGGATGAGAGTATCTCATTATCATCATCAATCGTACAGCCACCTCCATATCCTAAATATGGAAGAGAATGAACAACATCACCTAAATCATTTTTATAATGTATAAATGGTAAAATCCCAACTACTTCTTGACCATTGTAACAGGCCACGTATTTATAAAGGTAACTATTAAACCCCTCAAATATAGTTTTTAATTTAGGCGAATGCTGAACTAAGCCATATTTTGATACAAATTCATTTAGCGCATCATCTTCTAATTCCTCAGCAATTTTATTTTTTATCATTACATTCATCCTTTTAAATCAAAGAAATTTACTTAAAATATGAAGATCTTGGAATTCACCTGCTCTAAATATCTCCTTTTTCAATACTCCTTCTTCTATGTAGCCATTTCGTTTAAACAAGGCTAACGACGGCTTATTTCCTTCTAGAATCTGAACAGAGCATTTACGAATATTGTATTCATTTTTTAAATAAATACCGAATAGAGAAAGTGCTTGAGAAGCTAAACCTTTCCCTCTATATTCCTCTTCGCCAAGAACGATAGATAATAGCACTTTTTGATTACGGTAATCTAAGTTTGAAAACGACATAAATCCAAACGTTTTAAGGTCGACTTTATGTTCAATCATAAAAAAGCGACTGGTAGTATCTGTGATTTTCCGTTTGTACCAATTTATTTCTTCTTCAGTATTTCTTGGTGTAAACGCAGTTAATGTCGTATGTTTTGAAATTTCAAAGTCATTATGCCATTTTTTTATATATTTTATATCCTCTTCTTCTATTACTCGAAGTTTTATCTCATCATTTTCTAACATAAAAATCCCTCTTATACATTTTTTATTTTTACTTTATAGTAATATTTTGTTTTTACACATTCCCATACTCTATAAAGCCAGTCTATATTTTTCCCAATAATTATTACATAGATAAATAGATCTAACCTTCCTAAAAAACCAAACACGGATAATAAAAAATAGATTAAAAATATATCAAATGCGGGAATAATACCATGATTTAAACACCATTGCTTCCATTTCGCTCTCACAAGTTCATATTTTTTCATAAAAGGTAAGACAAAATAATGTACAATCGCTAAATCAAAGAATAAAGTTGCCACAAACAATATTTTTATTATAATTGGTACATCCGTTATATATAAAACCGAACTTAATAATACAAGTCTTACTACCCTATCTAAATACTTATCTAGCATCGCTCCAAAATTTGAACACCTGTTTGTCAGCCGTGCCAAATTCCCATCAGCCCCATCAAATAAATGGTGTAATTGAACTAGAAATGCACCGATTATAAAATACTCAAAAGCAAAAAACACCCCAGCAAAAATCCCCATACTTGCTGAAATTAGTGTAACCATGTTAGGAGAGAATCTGAGGTCATAAACTAACTTAGTAAAGAAGGGGTCCACTAGATGTGCGTAATATCGATTTATAAAGTATTCATGCTTTCTTCTTTCTTGCACAACGTACTTTAATTTAAATGATTTATACCACTCAATAAATTTATTTAACAATGATATCTACCCTTTTCAAGTAATCACTTTTTAAATTTCTATAATAATGCTTTGAAATACCAAACTTATATTAGAATTGATTATTTCAATACCTATTCATCTCACCGTATTAAATAAAGGAATTGCATTTCCAGTAAACTAATCATTTCCTAGCTCATTCTCAAAACCTTTAACAACAAAATGAATATTTCGTTTAAAACCCATACTCTCTAGCTGGCTCGATATCTCCGTGTAGTACATGCTAGCTATAATAATAAAAATAGATTCTTTCTGCTCATTAATTAAAGTTTCCGGTTTTTGTATAGTAGTTTTTCCTAAATCCTGCCCCCATTTTTGGGGATTATTATCAAGAAAATAAGCAATGCGATAATTTTTAGACTCCAATAAGGATGCCGTCTCCTCGCTACTCTTCCCTGTACCGAAAATAATTACTTTTTTGCTTGTAAAGTACTCTTCTATTTCGTGTTGCTTTGGATAAGCATAATCTGACCATGGTGTTTTACTTAAGTAATAGAGATAATCACCCTTATAAGGATGATTGTTTAAATAGTGCCAAGGTTTTGATGCATCCGTAAAATGAATAATGGAAGGATATTTAATGGCCTCATGAATTTCTAAAATAGAATCCTTAGAAGTTTCAGCTGTAATGCTTTTATAAGATTCTCTATAATTCCATTTTGGATGTAAAGCTTCCCATTTCCCCATCAATACTACATTTAATGCATCCTGATCATGAAATTTCAATCCTTCTTTATGATAGCTTATAAAATCCAAAACATTAGAGACAATATGATTTTCTCTCCATTTTTGAACATTGATAATCATGACACCTGCATTGAAATAATTAGCAGTAGCTGGCATATTTAAGTCTGCATTCCGTTGTAAATTTGAATTATCTACCGCACAAAGGAACGTGGATGAAACGTTTGTTTCCCACAACTTATAAAGATCGTCCTTTATAATGATATCGCTATCTAGATAGATCACTTTGTTTATATCTTTTTCTAACAATAATGGGATTAAAGCTTTATAATATGTGGCAACACTTAAATGCTTATCGATGAAAAAATCATTTAATATTTCTTTGTTCACCTTTACGTATTTAACGTCTACTTTAAATCTCCCTAATAATGATTTAAGTTTTGAAGAATTATTATCTTGGATTCCCCCATCAATAATATATAGCTGCACAGAAGTATCCTTTTTTAAATTCTCAAATAATGAAGTTAGCATGACTCCCAGATGCTGTGCATAATGATCGTCTACAGCAGTAATGATGTGCATTTTAGAACTTTCCATCATAAAATTACCCTTCCTACATCACATTAAATGGTTATCAATCATTCATAGATATTGATTTAAATCGATAACCACCATATCCATACCTTTTAACTCTGTTAAAATCCCCTTGGAGACCTCTACCTTATCAACAGAAATGACTAATACATCGATTACTAAAGACAAAATCTTTGAAGGAGGAAACACCTTAATACCTTGAAATCTCATTCCTTGCTTTTCAGGAGAGCTATCAATTAATGCCACTATTTGTTCTATATTTTCCTGTTCCAATTCCAATTCCTCAAGAATGGATTGGGTTGTTAATCCGGCACCATATATAGCCACTTTTTTATCTTTCATTAATTCCTTAAGTTTGGTTTTCTTTTTCAAATTAGTTTCATGTAAAGTCTTTCTCGGAATGACCGTTTTTTCTAAAAATGCATCATATGCTCTTTCTGATATTTCTCCTTTATAAGAATTAATCCATTTTAATGAAAATTTATAGTCGTTTTTCTTTGAAACTCTTTCCAACCATTGTTCATCATACCAAACAGCTAAGGGCTCGTTTAGAAATAGAAAATCTACATTTTCTCGCGACAAACGTAAACATAAATCCCAATCTTGGTGACGAATCAATTGTTCATCAAACCTTATTTTCTTTATAAGCGAGTGGTGTAAAATAAGAGTACTAGTCTGAATTAAACCATTATTTAAAAATAAATATTCCTCTACTAATTCTGAAGTTTCAATCCCTCTTTTTGGTGAGGTCCTTTTTATTGCCCCTGTCTGTTTTATGAGTTGTGAATAGCAAAGAACATTCTCTTTGTTGTCACATTTTAATAAGATCGATAATTGCTTTTCTAACTTCCTTGGTAACCACTCGTCATCAGAGTCTAAAAATGCAATAAATTCACCACGAGATGCGTCAATTCCAGTATTTCTAGCAATAGCCCCATTTAGATTTTTATGGTGCTTAATGTATCTAACCCTTGAGTCAATTATCTGCTTCACTACATATTCTGTATTATCGCTAGAGCCATCATCGATAATAATCATTTCAAAATCTTTGTACGTTTGATTCAACACACTATTTATTGCTCTCATAATGACTTCAGCTCTGTTATATGTTGGTATTATAACTGATACAAATGGTGATTTATGGCTCATAGATTCCTCCACAATAATACTAGTATTATATCTTTTAAAACTAACAGTGCTAAGTTGTAAACTCGATTACTCCCTTAATATTAATAATATTAATAGATCACTCTTTTATAATGCTCTCCTGCCTTAAGCCCTAACCCTTGAAGTTGTATACTTATATCAAAGCTCCATTGTGATGCAATCAATATATAATAGTCTTCAGTTAACATGGTTGGTGAAATTACTTTAACACCATCAATATTTTCATTCCATATCTGTTTGTTGTTATCACAAAAATAGCTAATTTTTATATTTTGATTTAATAGCATTTTATTTATATTTCTTCCAAATAAACCGCAACCGAAAATAACAAGATTTTTACTTTTTAAACTATTCAATAGTGTTCTGTTTCTTTCAATGTCATCGATAAAAATTATCCCACTCATATAAGACGAAATTTTATTATTATTTCGTTTTAACACATGACTCATTAGTGCATCAAATTTTTTCTCTAATTCTATTTCTCTTGATTTAAGAACGACTGTTCCTTGTTTTCTAACATAAGGAGCCCATTCATTTTTAAACTCTGCCCAATTTCGGTGCTTTTTTTCTAATCTTGCAAATGATTGCTTCTGTCTTAATAACTTTCTTTCTAAATGATTTTCATCCGCTACGTAATCATGATAAATAATACTATAAGGACTATAAATTTGCTTTGAATAAATGGGGTACTTTTGGAATAGTCTAATAGCAAGCTCTTTTCCTCCACCACCAAATTTTATAGCATCATCCCATCCTCCTACTTCAAAAAAACTTTTACTTAAATAGGATGTATTCCCTTCTAAATTAGAAAATTTAGGGAAAATCATATCACCGCTATAGTAGTGAGTCTGTATCTCATTTAAAACATTATCTGTTTTATAAAGGTATATTCCTGCAACTGATATTACATCGTAGCGTTTATGTGCTAGTAGATGAGAATCAATCAATTGTTCATCAGGAATCCCATCATCTTCTAAAAAAAATAAAATAGGAGAATTTGTAAAAACTGCCCCTATATTTCTTGCTAAATAAGCACCTGTATTTTCCTTGAGCTTTATATAAGTATTTATATATGGTTCTAATACACTAAACTCTTCGACACTGGCACCATTGTTCACAAAAATTAATTCGAAGTTTTGTGCTTTCCTTTGCTCATGTAATTTTTTAAAATTTACTAACGTATCCTTATGTAGCCTCCATGATATTACCACTACTGATAGTTCTGGTGTACTTACTTCCTTTATATTGTTTACATAATCAAAACAATCCATATATAAATCTAGTTTATATTCCCAGTTAAATTTCTTTAATTGAGATTGTAATTCCATCCTATTCACCGCTTTATTTTTTTATCAAAACTAAATCAGTATGTAAATGTTTTTTCATTTTTGTTAAATTCAACAAGCCTTCTTTTGAGATACTTGTTCTTACCCTATCTTGATAAATTTCAACTAGAAACCACTTGAATAGAAAGTTAAGGTACTCTTGAATATTAATACCTTGCTTGTCTAAAAATTTTGAATCGAATTCAACAAATCCGATAGCCTCTTTAGAACTTGAAATCGTTTTACTCATACCTTCTAAAACATAGGGTTCATGCCCTTCAACATCAATTTTAAAAAGTAATCTATCAATACTTCCTTTTTTTAATAAAATATCGTCTAATTTTATTGATTGAACGTATATGATCTCTTTTATTCCTTGATTTTGTGCCACTAATCCAGATAAGCCCGATTGTTCATTAACAAAAAATTCCAACTTTTCATTATAACCATTTGATGCAATTGCTTCTACAACGTTTATATTATTCTTATTAGGATGTAGCTCTATAGAATTTCTAATAAAATCGATTAAATAAGGGTTCGGTTCTATTCCAATTATATCAACTGGTTCTTTATAGATTGTTGAAAATAAGCCTTCTCCATAATTAAGTCCGACATCCACCACGACTGTAGGTATAAATTCTTCAACTGTTTTTACCCAAAATTGATTTAAATTTGCTTGTACTCTACTGAATTTAGTCATTTCAGAATTAAAATACTTATTAATAAATAATTTGAACCCTCTTTTTTCTGCTAAATTGACAACTAATTGCTTATCCTGTGAAAAAGTTAATGTTACAGGAAAACTACTTCCATCTGTTCTCCCAGCAAAAAATTGTTGATTTTCAATAAAATTCATATTTCGTAATTGTTCTGCAATCTCTTCTTGATACATGCTAGAAATAAAAATTAGTAAATCTTTTCGATTAATTAAATGTAATTCACTTGGTTTTTTTATTTCATAACCGCGTATTTTCTGTCCCCATTTTTCTTGATCGTTATCTACAAAGAATAAAAATTGATAGTTTTCATCCACATTTTTTAATAATACATCTAACATTTCTTTCCCTTTTAAAGAGGCTCCAAAGAAAACAATATTTCTAGTCATATACTCTCCAGCTCCTTTATATGGTTAAAACTACTCTTATTCCACCTGTTTTATAAATCTTATCCTTTGACAATTTAGATAAGGAGCCATAATTGACTGTTGATTTCCCTCTCCCGATAATATCTTTGTAATCACTCGTTAAACAAACAGTCCCCACATCTTCCCAATTCCACAATTCATTATCCCCTGGAATGGTATAATTTGAATATGTAGAATTCACAATATATTTATCCCACTCACTATTTTTAATATCCTCATTATGATTACTTGTTATTGGCCTTACGTCAGCTTTAATATGATCCCTTAATTCTAAAAATGGTTTGACAGAGTTTATTTCAAAACCAGATTTTATTTTTCCGAATGCAATTTCTTTTTGTATATTCCGGTCTGAAATTAATAGTTTCTGTCCTTCCAATTCATCGACCATAATAAAATAAAACGAGCCATTCGGTTCGATTGCTGACCAAGGTGGAATGAAATGAGCTTTTGACTTATCTGAGGGATTGAAAATCCCGGCTTCATTATAAGAAGCAGAATAATCCCAACGAATTCTTTTACCAATCTTTAAATCTTCATAGTTTTGCACTTCGTCAATATGGTAAAGAGCTCCATCTGTTTTTACACCCTTAAACGCAAAAGAGCCTTTACTACGTTTTTGAATTCGTAAATTGTGCTTACCGTAGTCAAGATTATTAATGCTCAAACTAAGTTCATTTTTATTAAGGTTAAAATTTGTATATTTTTTTGTGTAATGCTTTTTATTATGGTCAATATATACATTTATTTCTATTGGATTATGTTTATCTTCTAAAAATAAAAGCTCTAACTTGTCACCTTCAAAAACAAAGAATATTTCATCATTTATCCCTTCTGAAATTTGAAAGCCTAAACTATCTCTAGCACTTAAACTAATAGGAGATATCATTCTTTCCCAGTTACCTTGATAAAAAAAGACTCCATCATAACTTCTATATAATTTTGTTTCCTTAGTATTCTTAGATATTATTTGCTGATGAACTAGCTCAATACTATGATGTATACCCTCTATCTTTTTTTCACATTTCCTTAGAAATATGATGATTTCCTCAAGTATTTCATCTAAAGGCCCTTCACCTTTTTCAAATCTTTGAACTTTTTTTATTAAGTTATCAAAAAGCACTCTTTCTAATGGTCGTAAGTAAACATATAGAAAGTCGAGTTGAAAAAGGGCATGTAATGACTTAGTTAGTTTATGTAATACCGTATTATCTAGTAACGAGTCACCATTTTTATGTTCCATTATCCAATTTTCAATTTTTCTTGAAAGTTTATAATACTCACTAATTGAGGCTTCCATGTTTCTAACCTTGTTAATAACTTGTTGCTCAACTTTGTTTTCTATTGATAAATCAATATCCTCAAAAAAGTTTTTCTTCTTACTATTAGTAAATACAGTGTCCATTAAATTAGATAAGGGGACGTAATCAGCACCTTCTATTTTTGCACCACCAATAGTCGTATTAATAACCTTTCTATCAGAATAGGTCGATATATAATACTCTAAGCTCTGCTTCATAGTTAAAAAGGAAAGGGATGTTTTCATTTCTTTACCAACAACATTTAATGTAACATTCTCTCCTTTTTCTAGCTTCATGTTTTCTTCTAATCGTTTTGTTTGCTCTTCCGTTTTAATTCCTTTGGCATAAATTTCCTCATCAAGATACCCAAGATTTTGCCCTACTAACACAATTGGATTTGCTCTGAGTTTCGCTGCTAATTGAAGCGTTATACTTGCTATTGTAGGAGCATCTTCAATTACATCAATAGAAGCGTTTTTCGGATACAAATAATATGGTGTAATCGAATCTTGATTCGTAATTACATGAAGCTTAGGACCTTTGTATCTTTCAACCGTTTCGAATCCTACGCTCGTCCCATAAATTAAGGGAATGTTTAACTCAGTCTGTCTATTAAGCTCATCAAATGCATATTGATTAACTTCTTGAGGATCATACGTACATATAGCATCCGGTACAATTCCCTCTTTCAATAACGCTTTATTAGCTGAACCTACAGCAAATATGTATGCCATTCCTTTTTCTTTTATTTTCTTAAGGTTTTCATACTCATATTTTAAGGAAGGTCCTGCTGAAACAATTAGCATTGGTACACCATCAAAAAATCTTTTATAGCTAGCGTCTAATATATTTGGAGTTTTTAATGTCTCTGGTAAATTCATTAAACTATTCATTACCCAACGACTACTATACTTGTTCGTTGTATACAAATTTAACGAATAATTCTGTAAAGATTTTTTACTAATTTCTAAAAATTGCTCGTATTTCTTTGCCCATATTCTTTGATAGGCTGGATGGGCTATGATAAGTGTTTTTTTAGTTAGTACTTGATTATTTGCAAGAAACTGCTCTAATTCTTGCTCTTGATTTGCTTGATTTGAAATGAAGAGATTACGACTTTTCTTTATGACATTTCTAAAAAGATTTTGTTCAATAAATAATTGGAACACAGTTACATCTGGTTCAATAATCGTATAAGTCAAGTGTGGGTATTCTTTTTGAAAAGCTTCAATATGATAACCAAATCCACATCCATAAAAAAGCACATGCTCATACTTTTCTATTACTCCAAGTTCCTTTTTGTAGCTTTCAATTAACTGTTTTGCTTCTCTCTCTGGATGATAAGCACTATGTATATATTGTTTTTGATTACTATCTACATATTGAATCGTTGGTAGGCCAGATTTAGAATTCACTACTTCAAAATGATTAAATGTACTTATTTTTTCTTGTTCAAGTAGTGAATTGAACTGGGGGAAATTCCTACTTAGAAACTTTACATTCTGTTCTTTTATCATAACAACCGCCTCTACAGTATGTTTTCTTCTTGAAACCACTTGCTTATCTTATTCTTTGATATAGCATCCTCTTCTTTTGGATATGGTTTCTCTACTTTCTGTGCTTGCTTCCATTGCTTTTGATAAGCCCCTTGCTCATGGTGAGGTAATATCGTGTACATATCTTCTGACTCAATCGCAATTAAAACCTCATCATCTGTCATCAATTCCTCGTAATTTTTTTCACCCGGTCGTATTCCAATTTCTTTTATATTAATTTCTTCTCGAATTGAATATTGTTTTCTTACTTCTTCAATGATCACTTCTGCTAAATCACCAATTTTGAGAACAGGCATTTTAAGAACAAATACCTCTCCACCTTTCGCTCTCTTATTTGCTTTTAAGATTAATTGGATCGCTTGGCTAGGTGTCATCATATAACGTAGCATTTTACCATCCGTCACGGTAATTTCACGGTGATTTAGTATTTGTTTTTTGAAAAGAGGAATAACAGATCCACGCGAGCCCATTACATTACCAAAGCGAACAGAGGAAAATATCGTCTTTTTTGAGCCCTTCTGATAATCTGCTGCTGCGATTAAACGTTCTGCTGTTAACTTAGTCGATCCATATACATTTGTTGGCGAAATAGCTTTATCTGAGCTAGTAAAAAGCACTCTTTTCACATTGTTCTCAAGGGCTGCCTGTATAACATTTTGAGTCCCAATAATATTCGTTTTAACCGCTTCAAGTGGATTATATTCACATGCAGGAACATGCTTCATAGCGGCTAAATGAAAGACATAGTCAATATCCTCCATAGCACGAATTAACCTTTTTTCATCACGAATATCTCCAATTAAATAACGAATATTTTTAAATTCACGATACTTTTGACTTAATTCAAACTGTTTATATTCATCTCGGCTAAATATTCGTATGACCTCTGGAGAATGCAATAATAACTCTTCTAATAGGTATTGTCCGATCGTTCCAGTTCCACCAATAATTAATATTTTTTTATTTTGATAATCACTCATTTTATTTCACAACCTTTTATTAGCTAATTCCTTTACGTTCGAATTGCTCATCAATGGTTTCTGTCGTTAACTTCTTCAGTAAATCAAAAATAGGGATGATTTCGTATTGTAGAATATCTGCCAAAAGAACAGAATCTTTATTTTCAAGGGCTTCCATCAGCTGCTGTAATTCAACCTGTAATTGAGCAATCCCCTTTAAATATTCATCCCAGGATTTAATATCGTTCTCATGCTTATCAATCGTTGTTACAACCTCGGCAATCCATTGAATTCCTTCCAAAAGCCTTTCGAATTGCAGCCATGACTCAGCTGTTGGATTTTGATAAAAATCCTGAACTAATTGATTGACCTCAGGAGAAGCATTGGCTAAATACTGTTCAAAAGAAAGTAAAAGTCCATTAAGCATTTCCTTTGTGGATAATAGAATTACTTCTACCGAATGAATGGTCTGAATATGTTGAATAAAATAATCCTCATAGCCTTCGTATACGAGCTCACCATCTATTAAAAAATGACTAAAAAATAAGCCACTATCTTCTATTTCTTGATTAATTTTTGCTGACATATCATTTAATACTTGTATATCATTATCATATTGATAGTTTTTTGCATTTACGGTTAATTTCATAAACTTCCTCCAAATTTTAATCTTTTCTTACCTATATATCGTCATAAAGCGACATCTTCTTTAGTTAAAAAAGTCGCATAAAAAAGAAACCACCAACCCCATAAAATGGAATTGATGGTTTCAATAATAAAGGTAAAATTAACCAAGAAGTTGAAGAACTGCTTGTGGTTGTTGGTTAGCTTGTGCAAGCATTGCTTGAGAAGCTTGACCAAGGATATTCGCACGAGTCATTTCCATAACTTCTTTCGCCATATCTACGTCACGAATACGAGATTCTGCAGCTTGTAGATTTTCAGCAGAGTTATCAAGGTTAGAAATTGTGTGCTCTAAACGGTTTTGGAAAGAACCTAATGTAGAACGTTGAGCAGATACCGTTTCGATTGCATTGTTGATTACTTCAATCGCAGCTGTCGCATCAGCATGGCTTCCAACACTTAAACCAGCAGCAATCTCAGTATTATCAGTACCATTTGTTACACCGTTAGCAGCAGCATAATTAGCACCAGTTACAGCAGCACCACTAATTAGTGTAGTTACTGAAGAACCTACCGTAGTAGCTGCACCAGCAGTACCAGTTAAGCCTAAAGCTTCAGCACTCATGTTTTCAATTTCAATTGTCATGCTTTGACCGTTGTTAGCACCAATTTGGAAAGTAGCAGTAGCACCTGCTCCACCACTAAGTAAGTTCTTAGTATTGAACTCAGTTGTGTTAGAAATACGGTTGATTTCTGAAGTTAAATCGTTGATTTCCTTTTGGATTTCAGCTCTATCACGATCTGTGTAAGTATCGTTCGATGCTTGTGTTGCAAGCTCACGCATACGTTGTAAAATCTCATGAGTTTCTTGTAAAGCACCTTCAGCTGTTTGAATCATAGAGATACCGTCTTGAGCGTTACGAGAAGCTTGGTCTAAACCACGAACTTGCGCACGCATTTTTTCAGAGATTGCAAGACCTGCTGCATCGTCTCCTGCACGGTTGATACGAAGACCTGAAGATAATTTTTCCATTGCTGATTGTCCAGCATTTTGGTTAATACCCATTTGACGGTACGTATTCATAGCTGGAATGTTGTTATTAATAATCATATTCTTATTTCCTCCTTGAGTTTGCTCCGCTCACATCCTTGTGATTGGATTCTATAATTTATTAATAGTTCCGTTTAGAAACGCCGGCCTCGTCTCTAGCCTTCACTACACTATTTATATCGACCGACTTTTTTACATGTTTAGTCTTTTTTAAAATTTTTTTATTATTTTTAGGACTATTAGCACTCTATATAACTAAAATCAACTTTTAACAGGATATTTCCGTTCATTTCTGGCTCTACTATTACTTAATGACTATCTCATTATGATGAAATGTTTCATAATTCTCTAAAAGGGTATGGTTAGTAAGTCTTAGTTTTTGTAAACTAAATAACACCCTCAAAATTAGAGGGTGCTTTATCTTAACCACGATTTACATATCCGTGTTTAAACATTCTATTAATTAATTGTAATTTACTCGATACTTTCAGTTTTCTTTTGATTGCTTCCACATAACCAGTGACGGTATAAGGTGATAAGTAAATTTTCTCAGCAATCTCTTTAATGGATAATCCTTCAATCATTAATTTAATCACTTGACTCTCTGTCTCTGTAAAAATCTCTCTCGCTTTTGGCGTTAAACTAAAAAGCTCGACCTCTGGCTCCAGATTCGAATGTTTTTGGACAATTTTCAGCACATCATGCTGATAGGCTTGATCAATGAATTGTTGATACGATTTTGCAGCGTGCATTTTTTGTATAAGCTTCGAAAAACATTCAGTATACTCAAACAGATGAACATTCGTAAACTTTAAAAGTAATTTTTGCACAATCGGCTTTTGCTCCTCATACAAAATTACGTATAATTGTTCATTTGGCTCCAATCTAATTTGTTCAATGACTTGCGACAAATTCTGGTGACATACTAGTTGAATTGACTCGATGGATTCATGAATAAACTCTGAATATAGCTTTGTTTTTAATGTTCTATCGCTACAAATTATGGTAATATGACGTTCGCGTAAGGACTGTACCGAATCCATTAGCCATCTCTCCTTATTATTCTAAAATAAAGTTTATATGTACTTATTTTTTCACCATATGACAAAGAAAGTATTTCGGAATACGAATAGAATGCTAACTTATTAATATGAATGTACTACTAACAAGTTTTAGTGTGAATAGGTCTTTTTCATAGATAGATAGACCTAATAAATTCTTAATATCGAACATTTTTTCAATTTACCAAGTGGAGTTTATTATTTTTTTACATTTTATGTAAATTTTAAACTCAATTCGTATGAATTCATTAATTTAATAATATTTTTATTTAGAATATTTTTACAGAATTTTCAATCTTTTTATAAAAAACAGCGTTGTTACAGGGTTCACCTAAAATTATTAATAATCTAATATTTTAGGTACAAATAACTATAAATCTGTTAAAACGAACATTTCCATATCGAAAAAACATGAATTTTGTCGCTGTTTGCTGTTAGTAATTAGGGTTTTATAAGTAATGAAAGTAGTTGAGATCCATTAATAGTTGGATGATAATAAGGAAAAAATTGATTATTTTCTTACTTTGGACTTGTATCATCAGAAAATGAAAGAATTATATATATGGCTAAACCTATCATTAATTATTATCATATAAAACTATTTTTTATATGTAAATTGGTAGAAATACCGATATTCATATAAATGGGTTAATATCAGAGGTGTCATTTTAACTAACTATTTCTTTTCTAATCAAATATATAGGACTTAGTAACCTTAATATGATAGAATTTAAATTTAATCAAATTTTCTAATAAAAAAACTACACCTTTAAAGTTCAAGGAACTCCAAAAGTGTAGCTTTATTTAAGATTTACGAATAAAGTTTTTTAAACTATCTAAAGATACCGTTTTGACGGCTTCATGATTTTCTTCTTTAATGGCTATAAAAACCTCTTTACGATGAATGTCTATTTTCTTTGGAGCATTAATTCCAATTTTCACTTGATCACCATGAATACTTAGAATCGTTATTTCAATGTCCTCTCCAATTGTGATTGCCTCATTCGTTTTTCTCGTTAATACTAGCATCCTATTCTCCCCCTTTAACAGCCATTTCCTTGAAAATAGCTTGTTTGGTTTGATAGGCTGATTCATTTATAACAAATTGTTTCCCGAGCTTATTTTGTGCATTAAGTACGATAGGAGCTTGAAGATTAGCTGTTGAATCTTGAAAAGGCTCCTTTATAGTCAATAATACTAGAATCGCTACTTCTTCTTGACTATTAATGCAAAGTGACTTTAAAAGACTGTCGGGCAATTCAACTTTATACTCGGCTACATAGTTAAAGGGTTCTACACATATAAAAGCAACCTCTTTTGACTTAATTGATTGAAGAACAAAAAAAGGTGCTCCTTCTTCTAATGGTAATAGAACAAAGACATGTTCATCTTCAAAAGCAGGAAGACCACTCTCAAAATGAAAGAATTGCTCTTCTTCAACTGAGATCATACCATTATATTTAGTTGAAATGTCCATTGTGAACTCAACTCGCTTTCATTCATAATCTCTAAAATAATTCTGATTCGTATAACCTTTAAGTACTAGATATACCCTCATTCTAACATATATACTAGATTCCTGATTGGACTATAGCCCTTTATTTATATTTGCTCCGATTACTTCAAACGCAATTTGATTTTTTTGCTTTACATATACATCAGATTTCCATTTAGGAAAAAATATTTCCGGGTCTCTTCTCTGCACATAGACATCGATTTCCCCACTCGGCACATTAAAGTGAACGGTCCCTGGGACAAAGTCAAATTTTACTCGATCCATTGATTTTGGCATATAGGTGATATTACTTTTTTTCATAGGTGGCTGATTAGCCGCCTTAGCTATATCCGAAAAGGCATTTCTTCCATTTTCAATAGCAGCAAGTTGTTTCCCTTCATTAATTTTTTTTGATATAAAGGAAAATACAGAGCTCGTCATTTTCTGATAATATTCCGAAGCCATATTTAAAGGAGATTTTAAGTGAGCATCTGCAAAGGCTAAGGATTGATCAATGAATAATTGACTTGAAGTAGAGTGCATTCTAACATAATCTCCACGCCTTTGGTCAATTTGCATATTTGCGGAATGTTGTTTAATTTGGACAGGAGGTTCATATTTATTTATAGCAATACTAGCATTTTGTTGATTTATATGAAGACGTGGAAAATTCATATAAGCCACTCCTTATTTATTACTTTTTTTAATAATCAGAAACTCCGTAGATGTAAAGTGCATCAGTGATTGACAATCCACTGCCAGTGGGGAGCTGCCAAAATAACTTTTTAAAAAAGTGGATTTAGCTATAGCCATTATATCCCACTGGACTCTTCGTGACTTGTGTTCACCAGTTTAAGTATTCATAGAGTTTCTTCGAATGTTGCAAAACCTTCCTTCTAATCAAAAGAAGAAAGGTCCCGTTTGTTGATTGTGTATTTTTTAGTACATTAGATTATTTAAAAACAGCTTTGGCATAGCCTTATCTATTATCTTAGAAAGTCTAACAATGAAGGCTGCATAATTCTTGCTCCAGCAGCAAGGGCCGCGGTATGAATACTCTCCTGTGTCACAAGGTCGATAATAACCTTCTCCATATCAACGTCCTCATTATCAGACATGATTTTTTTTGCCGTAACTTCCTGTTGCATAATACGATTTTCCATCATCTCGACACGATTTGTCCTTGCTCCAATTTCTGCTCTTTGCGTGACAAAATGGTCAATATGATTATAAATTTCATCAATATATTTTTTGAGCTCTTCACCTGTTACCGCTCCATCTTCTAGAGCTTGCTCTAAACGGATAATATCACCGAATAAAGCATTATTAAAGATATCTTGAGGATCTAAATTAACTTGAATTTTGACACCATTCAAAAGCTCTATCTCTATCGGTTGTGAATTAGCTGAAATCGCATTCTTATCTGCAATCACGATATCATTTTCTCTTACATCGATCGTTCTTCTGGAACCGTCCTCTTCAAATCCTGAATAAGTGATATTTTCACCATCAGATGATAACGTTAAAGTAATGGCACGTTCGGCGAAATCATCCTCATCGTCTACGGATGGATTTCCAATCTGTCTAACATCTTGAAAAATTAAATCACCAGTCGCCGCATCCTCAGAAACGAGCTCAAATACACGACCTCCATGGACAATTTGTACATTCGAAGCCTCAACTTCTCCTGAGATTAGCTCTGAGATAGGTCGGTTAATAGAAGATGAATCAATCAGAGGAGGTGCGGTCGTATTTGTCCCATTAAATATATATTTATTTCCAACTTGAGTATTAGCGATGGATTCAAGGTGCTCTCTTAATTGTTTTACTTCTTTAGCTATATTAGCACGTTCACTAGCATCATAAGAATCATTAGCGGCTTGTGTAGCAATTTCTCTTATTCTTTTTAATGCTTCTGTCGCTTCATCGAGGGCAGAATCTGTAGAATCCATCCAATTGTAAACTTCACTTAAATTTCTTTTAAATTGTTCAACCTCATGAACTTGAGTACGATATAGCATCCCTTTCATAGCAACAACAGGATCTTGGGAGGCACGAGTAATTTTCTTTTGCGTCGACATTTGTTCAAAAAGTCTTGATAATTGACTATAGCTTTGATTAATACTCCTCAAAGAATTTTGCGAAATCATTGTCTGTGTTACGCGCATCTCATTTCCTCCTCTTATCTACCAACAAGACCCATTCTATTCACTATAATATCTAACATTTCATCAACCACTGTGATATTTCTTGCTGCTGCATTATAAGCATGCTGAAATTGAATGAGCATGGTCATTTCTTCATCTAAAGATACATTACTAACCGATTGTCGATTATAATCGACATTCAATTTTAATCGTGTGGAATTATCAAGCATATTCTGAGACTCTTTTGTATCCACTGCCATTTTACCGATTAAGCTTTGATAAAAGCTTTCTACTGTCGCAGATTTCCCAGTAAAATTAAGCATCATTTTTTTGACATCAGCTAAAAGACCGGCATTTTTGGCGTCACCTGGAAAAGCCTTAGGAGCTCCGACAATGAATTGATTATCATCCCCAAGAAATTCAATTAATTCATCAAAATTCCCGGTCTCTAAAGCTTCATTATAAAGCCGTTCATACTCTTCTTTATCGACTAATGCATCCTTATTAACACCAGCTGCGGCAATTTTATCAAGATTTTCTATAATCTCATTAGAAACCTTTAATGTAGCAGCGGGATTCGATGGGTCAAATTCAAAAAAGAGTCCTCCTTGTTCAACATCTCCATTTACATCTGGGAGTGTAAACCCTAATTGATGAATCTCATTTAATCTCGTAGCGAACTGAGTGACCATTTCATCTAAAGATGCGAGCATCTCCGGATAGATACCTTCTCCATCACGAAAACCAAAGGCTTCAGCTAGTCCCTTTATCGCTCCACTTGGCATATCTCCGTACTCAACAAATGTATCACCAATATTGATGCCAGAAACAAAACCATCATCATTAAATTCATAGGAAATTTCCTGACGTGAATCTGAATTAGCGCCATCAATGACCTGCATTTTTTCACCATTTGCTCCGACTATATATACGGTAACGGCTCCCTCTGCTACAGCATTCGGCTGTCCACTACTTTCTACTCGTTCCGTTGATATTTTTACATGTTGAGAAATTTGATCTAATAATCGGTCCTGCTCATCATACAAGTCATTTGTGACATAGCCGTGAGGTTCAGCTTCTCGAATTTGTTTATTCACATTATTTAATTGTGAAAATAAAGAGTTTAAGTCTTTCATTGAAACTTCCATTTGATTTTCATAATCATCACGGATTTGCGTTAATGAGCTATAAATATAATTAAAAGTATCTGCAAGAGCCTGACCTTGTTCACGAACAACCGTACGTTCTCCTGCTTCAGCAGGATTTGCCATTAAATCTTGAAAAGAGCTCCAAAAATTATCTAATTGCTTATTTAAATTATGTTCAGATGGCTCATTCATAATAGACTCCATCTTTTCAAAAGCTAAATAACGCTCATTCCAGTAACCTGATTTATTATTTTCATTACGAAATTGAACATCTAAAAACGAATCTCGCACTCTTTGGATGGAACCAGCCTTTACACCTGTACCAATATAACCTGGAATATAAGGACTATTCATCCCTGCACTTGGGAACGCTTCCGTTGTAGCGAAATTAACACGCTGTCTTGTATAACCTGCTGTATTCGCATTTGCTAAGTTATGCCCAGTCGTATATAGAGCTTGCTGCTGTGTCATAAGAGCACGCCTAGCTGTTTCTAAACCCTGAAAAGTTGATAACATACCTTTCCTCCTCGTTATGCTTTCGAATCAAAAACCGATGAAGTCCTACTATTTTGCTCCTGATCCACATCATGATCAGGATGATAATGATGGTCAGACAGTTGTGGAGATAAAAGTTCTAAAGAAAAATGGACAAAATTAATGGACTCTTCTAGTAGCTCCTGATTATGTTGATTTTTCTTCCTTAAGAGTGTCATTTTCTCCAAAAGCTCTTCTTGAAGGTTCAATAAGCTCTCTTTCTCTTCTTCACTCACAACTTTTAATAATTCCGCTAATATAGGCTCGTTCCCTTTGTAACCCTTATTGTTTAAAAGGGCCGTTACTTCTCTTTCTCTAATAGAGTCAATCATACGAAGCTTTTGAACACTCTTAGTTTCTTCACGAAGTAACCATTCTAGCTCAGGCATTTGATTTTTTGTAATCATGATACTTTTTTTCTTAGCCAATTGATACAATGTTTCATGTACATCAATTAACTGCTGTAAGACGAGTTTCACTTTTTCAAAAGTCATAACACTAAACCTCGCTTAATCATTTTCATTCCAATAATCATAAAAGGCCTGAGCCACTTTTTCAGGATGTACTTTATATTCTCCACTCTCTACTTGTTTTCTTAATTCTTCCACCTTTTTTTGTCGAGCTTCCACTAATGGATTCGCTTTTTGCATTTCTAATGCCTCGGAAGAAATTTCAAGCTGATCCCTTTTCTTATGCTTACTTTGTAAATGTTCTATTTTTAATTGCTTTTGCTGATAAGGATGATTACTCATTCTATGATATGGATTAATTTCCACTTACTTCACCTCCACATACGACTGCTATTACCTTATATATCGGACATTACTTTCTTTTCATTTAACTATCTTACAAAAATGATTCTTAATCCCTATCAAAACTGATCGAGCGATAGGTGCGATTTTGTTCTGACTCATTTTTTTTGAGTTGATTTTTGAATTCTTTTTCTCTATCTATTTTTTCTAAACCGCCAGTAATTTGCGTTTTACAACTGCCACAAATTCGCCCTTGTTGAATAAGCTGACCGCACGATTCACATGGATAGGCGAGATTTGGGAACTGACTGACTAATATTCTTCCCTCACGCACAAATTGTTGGATTAATTCTAGCGATACTTCTGTTTTTTCATGTACTTCCTGAATCGTAGCCATTCTATTATGCTTTTTTCTCATAAAACGGCTTACACGATCATAACAGTCTTCTTGCTCTTTATAACACGCGTTACATAATGATCTTAATGCTTTTACAAATAACGCTCCACACTTAGGACAATTATTTACTTGATTTAGTCTACTCATATTGTTTGCACCCCTAAAAAGGATCTATTTTGTCGCCATTATCTTGCAATGGTTATCGAAAATATTTGGTTTGCTCCTGCTTGTTTTAAAACGATAGCTGCTTGTCTAATCGTTGTACCTGTAGTATAAATATCGTCCACTAATACAATATTGTTTAACGATAAGTCTATATTTTGCTTTTCAATAAAGAAGGGATTATCTTGAAAGGACTGCAATCTCAACCTTCTTGATTTTTTACTTTGTTTACTTCGCTCATTTTTCATTAATAAATGAACGTACTCTTTATTAGGCCAGCCTTCAACTAGCAGTTCAGCCTGATTAAAACCTCTTTCATGTAATCTTTCTTTACTTAAAGGGATACAAATCACATAAGCATTTGAAAAAAACGCTTGATAAGTATCGAATAATTTCTGCGAAAAGTAGCTTGCTATAATTGTATCACCTCTATATTTAAAAGTAGCTAATATCTCTTTTAGAAAGGAATTGTATCGATACAGTGAATAATTACGCACAATTAATGATTGGGTAAGTTGATTTTTCTCCCATCTGTTACAGTCATAGCATATTGGAACATCACTGTATTCCTTAAGTAAGATTCTCGAGCACTTGGTGCAACGATTCCCCTCTAATTTTTTCAGATTGGATAAGCAGTGCTGACAAATGGATTCGCTTTTATTATTAGAAAAAATTTTACTCCAACTCGGTTTTTCGATGTAATGATGATGACAGAATAAACAAATACTCATATCTTCTCTTGATTCATTTCTTGTATTTGCTTAACCGAACGAACCATGGCTCTTGTTTTACCATAATGAAAATAGCATATATCTCCATTAGGATATTGAGGGTCTCGTCCTACTCTTCCTGATATTTGAACGAGGGCCGCTTCATTAAACACTTCATTTTCTGCTCCTAAAATAGCTACTGCCACATTAGAAATCGTAATCCCTCTCTCTAAAATCGTTGTCGTTACTAATACTGAACATAATCCTTTTCTAAAATCATCAACGGCATGGTGGCGATTTTTGGAAGAAGCATGTACGGCTTGATGTTTAATATCATTTCGATTTAATGCATTTGAAACCTTTTCTAAATAATAAATAGTCGGTACAAATAATAATATAGGCTGTTCATGAATTGTTAACCATTCATGAAGCTTTTTGGGGAGCTTTTGCCTTCGAATTTGTTTTTTCCAATCTCCGACCCAATTCATGGTTGGCACTGGTAAAGCGTGGCCGTGAAATCTTCTGGGAATTTTTGTCAAGTAATTTCCATATTGATTAACTAATCTTCGCTCCGGAGTTGCACTTAGAAGGATAAGTGCTGCTCTTTCTTTTTTTGCCCTCTCTACTGCATATTTCAAGCTTTGGTCATAGTTATAAGGAAAAGCATCCACTTCATCTACAATGACTACATCAAATGCCTCTTTATATCGCAAAACTTGATGTGTTGTTGCTAATACAAAGCTTGCATTCCTATCTTTATCCTTACTGCCACCATATAAAGCCGCTATTTCAATCGAAGGAAACACTTGTCTAAATCTTGGCTCGAGCTCCTTCACAACATCCGTTCGTGGAGTAGCAAGCAGCACTCTAAGTCCATTTTCAAAGGCTTTTTCTATACCATGGAAAATCATCTCTGTTTTACCCGCTCCGCAAACGGCCCAAATCAAATGCTTTTGAAAGCCTTTAATGGTTTCAACAATGGCATTAGATGCTACTTGTTGACCTCGAGATAACTGTCCTGACCAATTTAATGTATGATTTTGTTTTACTCTCTGTTGTGTGGGTCCATTCCAAAAATATAAAAAATCACAGCTTTTTACTTTACCTAATGATAAGCAATGACGACAATACTCACAATGCTTACGACAAGTTATGCAATAATGAGAAGAAAATAAATGAGCTTTTTGATTATGACATCGAGTACATGTGAGTCTTTTTTTTATTTTTTGGATAGCAGCAACCCTCGAAATACATTCATTAGTAAGCAACTCTGCAATCTCTTCCTCGTTTAATGGTAATTCCCTTCGTAGTAGAAATTTCCCCATTAAATAGGAAATATCATTTTTCATTTCATACGCTCCTTTATTATTTTTTAGATAAGTTTTTAGTTGGACTTTTTAGTTTTAAGAAGAAATGCAAGCGAAGAAATTGAAACATTACAATCCGTAGCTTTGTGAGGTCATGAAAACGATTGAAAATTAGGTGCAATATTAATAAGGCGTGGTATAGGCCTGAATATTCACGTTGACTTAAAGAAAATAAAATTTATGGGGGTATAAAAAAATCAATGAGGGTTAGATTTTTACAAATAGAATTTACATAAATGAAAATAAATAAAAGATCGTTTTCCCCTCTCCTAGAATGGTTTAAACGATCTTCAGTAATAGTATAAATTAAGTAAAAATGCCGTAAACGTTTATTTATTCAACTGCTCTGTGCCAAGTGACACCAATACTTCCTTGTCCAAGGTGAGTTCCAATGACTGGTCCAAAATAGCTTAATTCAAAGGCTACATCTGGAAAGCTAGCTTTAAAATCATCGATTAACCTCTTTGCTTCGTTTTCACAGTTCGCATGAATGATCGTTACATGAAACTTACCGCCTTGAGAAACTTCACTTTCAAGCATAGTCTTAATACGCGCAAAGGCCTTTTTTTCCGTTCTTACTTTTTCAAGTGGAACAATTTTCCCATCAACTAAATGAAGTATCGGCTTGATTTTTAGTAAGTTTCCAACGAAAAGCTGAGCCGTATTTAGACGACCTCCACGATGAAGATGGTTTAAATCATCCACGACAAAATAAGCTCTAAGCGTTTCTCTGATTTTATCTAAATGCTCAATAATTTCCTTTGCTTCTTTTCCTTCATCAGCTAAACGAACTGCCTCTAATACAACCTGAGCTTGGGGCGAACAGCTAATCGCTGTATCGTAGCCAAACACTTCAATACTTTCCACCATTTCGCCTGCTGCTACAGCTGACTGATAGGTTCCACTAATTTTACTAGACAAATGAATAGAAATCACTTGCTCATAGCCTTCTTTAGAAAGCGCTTCAAATAATTCGACGAATTGACCAATCGCTGGCTGCGATGTTGTAGGTAAATCACGAATTTGCTTCATCTTTTCGTAAAATTCATCAGTTGTTAAATCTGTTTCCTCTTGATAAGAGTCTTGTCCAAAAACAACGTTTAACGGAACCATATGAATACCAAGTTGATCGCGTAGTTCTTTCGGAAGATAAGCCGTACTATCTGTCACTATCGCTACTTTTCTCATCTTATTATGTTCCTCACTTTTCTATTACATATTTTATTACAGATGCTAAATCAATATCCGTTAGCTATAAAAGTCTCTCACTTTAATTTACCTTGAATTGCAGAGAGTTTCAAGACTAAATAACCAGTTCTTTTAATTAATAAGCTTGTTCTTATAGGTTAGATAAAGGAAGACGAGCTTTGCTATTTGACTTTGTCATCTTGCCGGTCCGATTTGCCGATTAATAGAGGACTTTTTTTGACCAGTTTGTTGCTCGCGTTCTTTGTAGGTGAATAGAGCTTCCCCTTTTGACCTTTTCAATAATGAGGCTGTTATTTCAGGCTTAATGACAGCTTCCTTTAGACTGCTTCTTGTCGAATTTATTTTATTCGGGTGAATTGAGCTCTTCTTTTCGCCCACTTTCCTTATGCGACTTCCTTTTCGGGCGAATAGGGCTCTTCTTTTCGACCACTTTCCTGGTCCGGCTCCTTTTTCGGATGAATAACACTCTTCTTTTCGGCCGTTTTCCTAGTGTGGCTTCCTTTTCATGTGAATAGAACTTCTCCTTTTGACCACTTTCCTGATATGGCGCCTTTTCCCGTTCAATAGAACTTCCTCTTTCAATTCTTCTTTCCCATATCTCTGCTTTACCGGTCAATAGAACTTTTCCTTTTGAATTAAAAAAACCTAACTTATAAAATGGCTGTGATTAGCTATTTTATAGATAGGCTTTTTTTATTTATTAACGAACGACTACGTATCCGCTTTTAATAGCTTCAACGACAGCTTGAGTACGGTCATTAACATTCATTTTTTGAAGGATATTACTCACGTGGTTTTTAACTGTTTTTTCACTAATGAATAACGTTTCACCGATGGCTCTGTTGCTTTGGCCATCTGTCATTAACTGTAAGACTTCACATTCACGTCTTGTAAGGATATGAAGTGGTTTGCGGTATTCAACCTCGCGATAGCCGATAGACTCTTCATGCTCATCATCTTCTGTAGCAAGACGACGATATTCTTTAATTAAGTTATGTGTTACCTTCGGATGAATGTAAGCACCACCTGAAGCTACAACCTTCACAGCCTCAATTAAGGCATCTGCATCCATCTCTTTTAATAAGTATCCAGCAGCTCCGGTTTTTAAAACATGAGTGACATAAGATTCATCATCATGAATCGATAAAATTAATACTTTAACATCTGGAAATTTTTCAACTAAATCCTTTGTTGCCTCCACGCCATTCACATTAGGCATATTAATATCCATAAGAATGACATCTGGATTATATTCTTCTACTAAATCAATTGCTTGAGAGCCATCCTCACCATCTGCTACAATTTCAAAGTCACTCTCCATCGCTAATATTCTTTTTACACCTTCACGAAATAGCTGGTGGTCATCAATTAATACAATTCTTATATTATTTCTTTCAGTTTCAGTCATTACAGTCACCTCTCCGTATATACGGTATTCATTAAATTTTATTGTTAAAATTTGGATTATAATTAGTTAAAATAGTTCTTTAATCATTTATCTGAAGATTATGCTATACCCTCTGGTACAAAAGGAATTTGCACGAGTAGTGTGGTTCCTACATTAAGCTGAGATTGGATATTTAAATCTCCTTTTAACATACTAACTCTTTCTTTCATTCCCATTAAACCGAAGGAACCCTCTTTTTTGGAATCAGGATCAAATCCTTTTCCATTATCTTTTACAACTAAGATAATTTTCGCCTGCTGAAATTCAATTTTCACTTGAATTTGTGTCGGTTCAGCATGCTTACATGCATTTTGAACTCCTTCTTGAATTAACCGAAACATGGCGACTTCAAATTCTTTGGGTAGCTTCTGTTCTTTGCCAATCGCCTTAAAACTTACAATGACTTGATAATGCTCCTCGAAGCTCTTTAAATATTTTGTTAAAGTTGGCATTAAACCTAAATCATCGAGAGCCATTGGTCTAAGGTCATAAATAATTCTTCTTACTTCAGCTAATGATGAACGAACCATTTCCTTTAGAGATCGTATTTCTTTTAGCGCTTCATCCATTCCCTCTTCTTTATAAATTCGCTCGATTAATTCAGAGCGAAGCATGACATTTGCCATCATTTGTGCAGGACCATCATGTATTTCACGAGAAAGCCTCTTTCTCTCCGCTTCCTGTGCTTCAATAATTTTCAATCCAAACGCTTGTTTTTCCTTAGCACTTTGGATCACTTCACCTACATGTTTTAAATCCTGTGATAAAAAATTAAACACGACTGACATTTGACTTGCTAGCTGTTCGGCTCTTTCAACAGTATCATCTAAATCAACCAGTCTTCGTTCAATGCTGTCTCTTCTTTCTCTTAGCTGCACCTCTTCTTGTCTCAGTATGGCTAATTCCACTTGATAGTTATTCGCTTGCTCATAAACAGCCTGAACTTCTTTTGTATTATATTGCTCAAAATTTTTGCTCACTTCTGCTAAACGATTTCTAGCATATCTTGCATATAATTCTGTTTTATCCGTTTTTTCAATTACACGAGTCACCTTCAAACGAATTTCTAGAAGCTGTTTCTGCAGAGATACATATTCTTGTCTAGACTTTTCGCTAATTTCAAAAATTTGCTCGCGACTCTGCCCTACAGTATGTATCGTCTTTTCAATAATATCTTCAAGTACCGTTTGTCCACTCAAGTCTTTTCACCCACTTTTCCATTCAAAAACCAGTCAAAGGTCACGGATGAATCCCTTTTAACTATCTTCCCCTTTAAAGACATTTTACTATACCTTATATTACAACAAAAAATAAGAAAATCCTATCTCGTTTAAAGGTTTATTTCATATAAATTTGCTAATAACTCATTTTCCTCATACTTAATGAGTGTGATAAAGGAACGATTGTCATTTTGATCCAAGTCACGGTACTTGTCAAAAGTAAAATACCTTGTTTTAATGAAATGTATACTTCTTATCATTTAAAAATAAACTTCTCAAAAAATATCTACTACTATAATCCTAAACATAAAAAGCTCTATTGGTCTGTTTTGTGTTTTGACATTACCATTTCTAATAACCAACAAGCTTATCCTACCAAACATTTGTTACATGTTGATTTCGGATTCTTGTAAAACTATGAAAAAGCAGGTGATTCAATGCTCGAAGAATATAAAACAGTCAAAGGTTATGGTGAACATGAACTAGTTATACAGAAATCGAGGTTTATTGCTCATTTTTCTCGTGCAACTACCGAAGAGGAAGCTCAAACTTTTATAGAGAAAATAAAAAAGAAGCATTGGAATGCCAATCACAATTGCTCCTGCTATTTAATCGGAGAGCAGGATTTAATTCAGAAAGCAAATGATGATGGAGAACCTAGTGGAACTGCAGGAGTTCCTATGTTAGAGGTTCTAAAAAAACAGCAATTAAAAGATACAGTTGTGGTCGTAACTCGATATTTTGGCGGTATAAAGCTTGGGGCAGGTGGACTTATCCGTGCTTATGGGGGGGCAGTAAGTAATGGGCTCTCACAAGTAGGTGTAGTCAAAAGAACCTTAATGCAGGTTGTTTCTTGTTCGATAGATTACCATTGGTTAGGGAAAGTCGAAAATGAATTACGAAATTCCAGCTTTCCTTTAAAAGAGATTGATTATTTAGATGAAGTCATTGTAAGAGTCTACGTCCCAAATTTAGATGTGGATTCCTTTAATAACTGGATGACCGAATTGACAAATGGTCAAGCTAAAATAAACGTTTCAGAATCGGTTTATTTAGAATCAGATTTTATCAATTAAAAAAGCCAAGGCAGGTGAAAAGGGAGTGACCCCCGTTTTTGAGACAGGGTAAAACACCTTTTTAAATAATCAGTTGTCGATAATCTATTGGCGACTGGTTATTTAGTTTCGTTTGGATACGAT
>NZ_LTAO01000004.1 GCF_001590785.1 Alkalihalobacillus trypoxylicola | reverse complement strand
CACGTGAAGCTGACAGATACTAATCGGTCGAGGACTTATCCTATATTTCTTGATATTCATTCTGTTTTCCATATTATCTAGTTTTGAGAGAATTCTCTCAAYAATTGAAGTCTATTTGACAAAGAGAAGCAAGAAGMTCGAGGCAGCAACATGACTGAAAGAATGAAACGTATCCACATACGTGACATGCCGGAGGAAATGCAGCTAACAAAGAGATTCGCCGCTGATTGGAGTTCAAACATTTGGCAAAGAGAAGCAAGTCATTCAAGGCAACCATCGACTGAAAGAATGGAGCGTATTCTCATACGTGACATGATGGAAGGAGAGCCGTTAACGAAGAAGGACGCCGCTGATCTGCAGCCTAAATAGTCTGGTGGCGATAGCGAAGAGGTCACAGTCACACCCGTTCCCATGCCGAACACGGCCGTTAAGCTCTTCAGCGCCAATGGTAGTTGGGGGCTTCCCCCTGCAAGAGTAGGACGTTGCCAGGCGATWAAAGCACAACCTTTAGAGGTTGTGCTTTTTTGTATAGTTGGACCGAAGGTTCAGGAAGTGTTTTGTAAATATGAAATAGTAAAAGCATCGGAATGATTATTGATTGCATAGGCTATACTAGTTAAGGTGCAAGTTAGTTGCACTTTTTTTAAGTGATGCTTATAATATACATAAAGTCAAAGATAGTCAAAGTCAAGAAAATGTATGAAGGGAGGGGAAAAGTTGAGAAATATATCTGATATCATTGAAAATTATTTAAAAAAAATCTTATTAAGTAGTGATGGAGATATTGTAGAAATTAAAAGAAGTGAGCTAGCTCGTCAATTTCAATGCGTCCCTTCCCAGATTAATTATGTAATAGGAACAAGGTTTACAGTAGAAAAGGGTTATGTGGTAGAAAGTAAACGCGGTGGTGGGGGCTATATAAGGATTATAAAAGTCAAACCTCATAGTGAGATGGCCCTTTTTGATCAAATTATTCAATTAATAGGCAGGAGAATTGATCAGCAAGCAGCAGAGAACATTATTATAAGATTATATGAGGAAAATATGATTACCAAGCGTGAGCGTAATATTATGTTAAATAGTATGGCGCGTGAACATTACCAAACAACCATTCAGCATCGTGATGAAATAAGAGCTAATCTCTTAAAAGCGATGTTAGAAACATTAAAATACATTGATACCAAACAATAGAACGTCAAAAGGCGGTGATGAATGAATGAAATGTCAAGATTGTCAAGAGAGGCCAGCTACTCTGCATTTTACAAAAATTATAAATGGTGAGAAAACAGAATTTCATATATGTGAAAAATGTGCTCGTGAAAAAGGAGAACAGTTCCCAGGCTCTAATAGCTTTTCCATTCATCAATTGCTGTCAGGGTTGTTAAACTTTGAAACGAATGGAATAAGTGGTCATGATTCTCCCTTATCCGCAAAACCGTTAAAATGTAACCATTGTGGAATGACTTATGAGGAATTTAAACGAGTTGGTAGGTTTGGATGCTTTAATTGTTATGAGAGCTTTAATGGAAAATTAGAGCCCATTTTAAAAAGGGTGCATAGTGGTAATAAAAACCATTCTGGAAAAATTCCAAAACGAATTGGTGGAAGCATCCAAATAAAAAAAGAAATTGAAGAACTAAAAAATACATTAAAAAATCATATAGAGAATGAAGAATTCGAAGAAGCAGCAAAGATAAGAGATGAAATAAAATCACTTACTAATAAAATGAATGAGCAAAGGGAGGGATAAATAGATGTCACTCCAACGATTTATATCTGAAGCCATAAGTCCATGGATGAAAGAAATAGGTGATGAGTCAGAAATTGTTTTAAGCAGCCGAATTCGTTTAGCGAGAAATTTAAAACAATTTAAGTTTCCGCTGTTAGCGTCTACTGAAGAATCCCATGCTATCGTTCAGCATGTGGCTCAGGCTTTAAAAGAAGAGCCAATTGATGAAGTAAAAGAATTAGAGCTATTAATGATGGATGACTTAAAAAGAAATGAAAAAAGAGTATTAGTGGAAAAACATTTGATTAGTCCCAATTTAGCTGAGCAATCAAAATATGGAGCTGTTTTATTAAATCAAGATGAATCAGTAAGTATTATGTTAAACGAAGAGGATCATTTACGAATCCAATGCTTATTTCCAGGTTTTCAATTACTAGAAGGTTTAGAAACAGCTAGTAAAGTTGATGACTGGATAGAAAGCCATTTAACTTATGCATTTGATGAGAAGCATGGATATTTGACGAGTTGTCCAACTAATGTTGGAACAGGCTTACGAGCTTCGGTGATGATGCATCTTCCGGCATTAGCCATGACTCAGCAATTGAACAGAATTTTACCAGCAATTAATCAATTAGGTCTTGTTGTTAGAGGAATTTATGGGGAAGGTAGCGAAGCTTTAGGTAACCTATTTCAAATTTCCAATCAACTGACCTTAGGGAAATCCGAAAAAGACATCGTTGAAGACTTAAGGGGAGTTGTACTTCAATTGATTCACCAAGAAAAATCAGCAAGAGAGTACCTTCTCGATCAGTCTATATTGCAGCTGGAGGATCGTGTATATCGATCTTATGGTATTTTAGCGAATAGTCGAATCATAGAATCAAAAGAGGCTACTCAAAGGTTATCTGATGTGCGTTTAGGAATTGATTTAGGGTTAATTAAGGGAATATCAGGGAATATCCTCAATGAGTTAATGATATTGACTCAGCCGGGCTTTTTACAACAATTTGCAGGTGATGTTCTAACTGCGGACCAAAGAGATGAAAGAAGAGCTACTTTAATTCGTGAACGATTGATGCTTGAAAAAGAACAGAGCGATGAATAATGATGGAGGTGGGCGTCAATGATGTTTGGACGTTTTACAGAACGAGCACAGAAAGTATTAGCATTAGCACAAGAAGAGGCAATTCGTTTAGGTCATAACAATATAGGGACTGAACATATTTTACTAGGGTTAATAAGAGAAGGAGAGGGGATAGCAGCTAAGGCGTTACAAGCTTTAGGTCTAGGCTCTGAAAAAATACAAAAAGAAGTCGAATCTTTAATTGGAAAAGGCCAAGAGGGTTCCAAAACGATACATTACACACCAAGAGCCAAAAAAGTCATTGAATTATCAATGGATGAAGCTCGTAAGTTAGGACACTCTTATGTTGGTACTGAGCATATTTTATTGGGTTTAATAAGAGAAGGAGAAGGTGTAGCTGCCCGTGTTCTTAATAATCTAGGTGTGAGCTTGAATAAAGCACGACAACAGGTTTTGCAATTATTAGGAAGTAATGAAGTGGGAAGCTCTGCTCAACAAGGTGGGACTGCAAGCCATGCGAATACTCCTACTCTTGATAGCTTAGCTCGAGATTTAACGGCTATTGCGAGAGAAGAAGCGCTTGACCCAGTAATTGGTAGAAGTAAGGAAATAGAACGTGTCATTCAAGTATTAAGCCGACGTACAAAAAACAACCCTGTTTTAATAGGTGAACCAGGGGTTGGTAAAACCGCTATAGCAGAAGGTTTAGCACAGTCTATTATCGCAAATGAAGTGCCTGAGACTTTACGTAATAAACGAGTAATGACATTAGATATGGGAACGGTTGTAGCTGGTACTAAGTATCGCGGTGAGTTTGAAGACCGACTCAAAAAGGTAATGGATGAGATCCGTCAGGCTGGTAATGTCATTCTATTCATTGATGAACTTCATACATTAATAGGAGCTGGTGGAGCAGAGGGAGCCATCGATGCATCTAATATTCTTAAGCCGTCTCTTGCGCGTGGAGAGTTACAATGTATCGGGGCAACAACGTTAGATGAATACCGTAAGTATATTGAAAAAGATGCAGCTCTTGAGCGTCGCTTTCAGCCTATTCAAGTAAATGAGCCTACCCTTGATGAATCGATTCAGATCTTGTTTGGACTTAGAGATCGCTATGAGGCTCATCACAGAGTTACGATTACAGATGATGCGATTTCAGAGGCTGTAAAGCTGTCGGATCGATATATAACAGACCGCTTTTTACCGGATAAAGCAATAGATTTAATTGACGAAGCTGCTTCAAAGGTTCGCTTGCGTTCTTATACGGCTCCTCCAAACTTAAAGGAGCTTGAGCAAAAGCTTGAAGAAACAAGAAAAGAAAAGGATGCAGCTGTACAAAGTCAAGAGTTTGAAAAAGCGGCCTCTTTAAGAGATTCTGAGCAACGTCTTCGCGAAGAACTAGATGAGATGAAAAATGAATGGAAGAAAAAACAAGGTCAAGAAAATACAGAGGTCGTATCTGATGATATCGCACAAGTTGTTGCAAGCTGGACAGGAGTTCCCGTTTCTAAACTAGCAGAGGAAGAAACAGACCGTTTATTAAGAATGGAAGAAATTTTGCATAAGCGTGTAGTGGGTCAAGAAGAAGCCGTTATTTCTATTTCGAAGGCTGTACGAAGAGCTAGAGCAGGTTTAAAGGATCCTAAGCGTCCGATCGGATCATTTATCTTCTTAGGGCCAACTGGTGTTGGTAAAACGGAGCTAGCGAGAGCTGTAGCGGAAACGTTATTTGGAGATGAAGATTCAGTGATTCGAATTGACATGTCTGAATACATGGAGAAGCACGCTACAAGTCGTCTAGTAGGTTCACCTCCTGGATATGTGGGTCATGAAGAAGGTGGACAATTAACAGAGAAGGTTCGTCGTAAGCCTTATTCTGTTATCTTACTTGATGAAATAGAAAAAGCTCATCCTGAAGTCTTTAATATTTTATTACAGGTTTTAGAGGATGGAAGATTAACCGATTCAAAAGGACGGACGGTTGATTTTAGAAATACGGCGATCATTATGACCTCTAATGTAGGGGCAAGTGAATTAAAACGAAATAAATATCTTGGCTTTGCCATTGAAAGTGAAGATCAAGAATACAAAGGAATGAAGGATAAAGTGATGGGAGAGCTTAAACGTAGCTTCCGCCCAGAATTCTTAAACAGAATCGATGAAATCATTGTGTTCCATTCACTAGAGAAAAAGCATGTCCGTGAAATTACAACCTTAATGGCAGAGCAGCTAAAGACACGTCTAAGCGAACAAGGAATTGAGTTAGAGCTAACAGAAAAAGCATTAGATAAAATAACTGATATAGGTTATGATCCAGAATACGGAGCTCGTCCGCTACGTCGTGCTCTACAAAAACAAGTAGAGGATCGCCTATCAGAGGAGCTTTTAAAAGGTACGATAACCAAAGGGCAAAGAGCTCTAATAGATGTTAAAGATGATGAATTGTATGTAGTGTCTAAAGAGGATGCTATTGTATAATTTTACAGCATGAGCAGACAATGATGACAACAAGTAAAGAACATTGTCTGTCTCTAATATACTTTAGGTTTAAAAATGTCAGGGGCAGTCATATTCCCCTGACTTTTTGCCATACACTAAGGAAGACTCTATTTTTATTATGGATATCTTTGCTACAATAAAGGGAGAATGTTTTAAGGAAGTAGGAGGAAAGATGGCAAAGAAAAAAACAAAGTTTGTATGTCAAGAATGTGGATATGAGTCAGCAAAATGGATGGGGAAATGTCCAGGTTGTCAAAGCTTTAATACTATGGTCGAAGAGTTTGAGCAAACAGCCTCTTCATCAAGCAGGGGCTTTGTAACCTCTGGAAATCGGCAAGCAAAGCCTCAAGCCATTACAAATATAGAAAGTGAAAAAGAGCCGCGGATTGATACGACCATGAGAGAGCTTAATCGAGTGTTAGGTGGAGGCATCGTTCCAGGATCATTGGTTTTAGTTGGAGGAGATCCGGGTATCGGTAAATCAACTCTTCTATTGCAACTTTCTGCCAAGCTTGCAAATAAAGAACAGAAAGTTTTATATATATCGGGAGAAGAATCTGTCAAACAAACAAAGATACGCGCTGACAGGCTAGAGTTAAGCTCTCCTGAGTTATATGTTTTAGCTGAGACCGATATTAGTATGATTGAACGCTCTATAGATGAAGTGAACCCAGTGGCTGTGGTAATAGACTCGATTCAAACGGTTTATCAGGAGGAAATTTCTTCTGCACCTGGTAGTGTAGCACAAGTTAGAGAATGCACAGCTACTTTTATGAAGATAGCTAAAACGAGAGGTGTTGCTATTTTTATTGTTGGACATGTAACAAAACAAGGCTCTATTGCTGGTCCAAAATTATTAGAGCATATGGTTGATTCTGTTCTTTACTTTGAAGGTGAGCGTCATCATACATATCGAATTTTAAGAGCGGTTAAAAATCGATTTGGGTCAACAAACGAAATGGGCATTTTTGAAATGAAAGAATTAGGTCTTGAAGAGGTGTTAAACCCTTCTGAAATCTTTTTAGAAGACCGTTCTCAAGGTGTTGCGGGATCTATTGTCGTGGCATCAATGGAGGGGACTAGGCCAGTTTTAGTTGAAATTCAAGCCTTAGTTAGTCCTACAAGCTTCGGAAACCCGCGCAGAATGGCTACAGGAATTGATCACAATCGAGTGTCATTATTAATGGCCGTACTAGAAAAAAGAGTTGGCTTGTTATTACAAACACAGGATGCCTACTTGAATGTTGCTGGTGGGGTAAGGCTCGATGAACCAGCTATTGATTTAGCTGTTGCCATTAGTATTGCCTCAAGTTTTCGTGATAGAAAAACAAGTCCATTTGATGTAGCTATTGGAGAGATTGGTTTAACCGGGGAAATAAGAAGAGTGTCAAGAATTGAACAGAGAGTAAATGAAGCTGCAAAATTAGGATTTAAAAGAATGATTATCCCAGAGAAAAATATGGGAGGATGGACAGCGCCAAAAGGCATAAAAATCATTGGTGTAACTACAGTTGAGGAAGCTCTGGACACAGCGTTAGGAGGGAATTAGAGATGGATGAGAGAAGAAGGGGAGAATTTATACAGGAAGTTTTGCGTCTAGTAGCACCTGGTACAGATTTACGTTCTGGAATAGATAATGTGCTTCGTGCAAATACAGGTGGTTTGATTGTTTTAGGGTACAACAATGAAATGATGAACATAGTAGATGGTGGCTTTTTTATAAATTGTGATTTTTCTCCTGCTTATTTATATGAATTGGCCAAAATGGATGGAGCAATTATTTTAAATGAGGATGGAACAAGAATATTATATGCAAACACTCAATTAGTTCCCAATAATGGGATTGAATCTAATGAAACGGGGATTAGGCACCGTACAGCTGAGAGGGTTGCTAAACAAACTGGCAATTTAGTCGTTTCGATCTCGCAAAGGCGTAATGTCATTACTCTATATCAAGGGGAAAATAGATACGCATTAAAAGATATCGGGGTAATATTAACAAAAGCCAATCAAGCCATTCAAACGTTAGAAAAATATAAAGTAGTGCTCGATCAAGGAATTACTAATTTAGGAGCATTGGAATTTGAGCAATTGGTTACGTTCCAAGAAGTGATTCAAGTCATCCATCGAGTTCAAATGGTTCTTCGTATTAAAAGAGAAATTATTAATTATGTTAATGAACTAGGTGACGAAGGACGATTAATTACGATGCAATTAAATGAATTAGTTTCAGGGATCGAAAAAGAAGCTATTTATTTGTTAAAAGACTATGTTAAGGATAAGAAAACAGATGTATATGATACATTACACGAATTAATAAAAATCGATTCTCCGGATATGTTAGATGATAATGAAATTGTCAAAATTTTAGGCTATGGAAGAATTCCTAAT
Source organism: Alkalihalobacillus trypoxylicola (assembly GCF_001590785.1). Lineage (GTDB taxonomy): Bacteria > Bacillota > Bacilli > Bacillales > Bacillaceae_D > Alkalihalobacillus > Alkalihalobacillus trypoxylicola. The sequence goes on along the minus strand of NZ_LTAO01000004.1, from coordinate 96,566 downwards.
GTTCAAGATCAGGCTGTTATGCCTCGTGGTTTCCGTATCTTACACCGAATTCCAAGGCTTCCTCCTTTAATTATTGAAAATCTTGTTGAGAAATATGGTGATTTAGCTAACATTATGTTTTCGAGTATAGACGAATTGGATGAAGTAGAAGGAATTGGAGAGGCTAGAGCGAAAATGATAAAAAATGGCTTAAATCGAATTCAAGAGCAGTTATTTGTAGATAGACATATTTAATCGACGGTTCTTCTAAGATTCGACATTTTGAAAGCAATTTTAAGGATAATTAACAAATGAACGTAGAATTTTATGTGAAATTAAGTTTGCTAGGTTTTGATTTCAAAAACTTGTCTATAATAAGATACAAGGAGGTGAGGTAGGTGCTCAAAAGAATTATACAGTTATTCTTCATTTTAATTGGTGGAACACTCGGGTTTATTTATGGACCAGAGCTCGTTAATCTTATGAATATTGATTCACCATTCGTTCAATCGCCTTATATTGGTGTCATTTTAGGTTCATTGCTATTATTCTTATTTAGTATGTGGTTAGCTGATTATTTAGTTCATTTTATTAAATTACTTGAAGAAGCAATAGTAAAAGCACCTGTTACAGATGTCTTGTTTGGTTCTATGGGGATGATTATAGGACTCATTATTGCTTTTTTAATTCCGCTTAATGCGATCGAAATTCCGGTCATTAGTACAGTACTTCCTATTTTTCTTACTTTAATTTTAGGTTACTTAGGATTCCAGATTGGGTTCAAAAAGCGTGATGAACTTGTTCAAGTTTTTACGGTAACAAGAAATATCGGAAAAGATAAGAAAAAGGAAGAAAACAAAGAATCCGACTTAAAAATTTTAGACACGAGTGTAATCATCGATGGTCGAATAGCAGACATTTGCAAAACTCGTTTTTTAGATGGGACGCTAGTAATACCAGGGTTTGTTTTAGAGGAATTACAGCATATCGCCGATTCTTCTGATGTATTAAAAAGAAATCGAGGCCGTCGTGGCTTAGATATATTAAATAAAATTCAAAAGGAATTACCTGTGAAAGTAGAAATTTATGAAGGTGATTTTGAGGAGATTCAAGAAGTTGATAGTAAACTGGTCAAGCTAGCAAAATTAACTTCTGGTGTTGTTGTTACGAATGATTTTAATTTAAATAAAGTCTGTGAGTTACAAGGAGTTCCGGTCTTAAATATAAATGACCTCGCGAACGCTGTTAAGCCAGTTGTTTTACCTGGTGAAGAAATGAATGTTCAAGTAATAAAAGATGGTAAAGAACATCATCAGGGTGTGGCTTATTTGGATGACGGTACGATGATCGTCGTTGAAGGTGGCCGTGATTTTATTAACAAGCATATTGATGTTATTGTAACTAGCGTTTTACAAACAAGTGCTGGACGAATGATTTTTGCCAAGCCTAAAGTATTAGAGAAAGCATTATAATTAAGGAAGCGTCTAATGCACATCATTTAGACGCTTTTTACTTTGAGGATTACTTTTTATCTTGAATATATGACGTTTTTAGATAATACATGATAGAATTGGGAAAGTAGAACGTGTTGAAATGAATGGGGAGCATAAAATGAAATATAGTCTTATTCTTTTAGCTGCAGGTCAAGGGAAAAGGATGAATGCAGGTATAAATAAAATATTTATAGAGCTTCATCATAAAACCATACTTGCTCACACTTTATTGACGTTTGAACAAGATAAAAGCTGCGAGAAGGTGGTTATTGTAGGTCATCCTGATGAATTAGAGACCATACAAAAAATGGTGAAAGCAGAAAGGTCACAAAAGGTCTTTGCGGTCATATCTGGCGGAGAGGAACGTCAGGATAGTGTAAAGCGAGGTCTAGCTCATATTGATGAGGAAGAAATTGTTTTTATTCATGATGCAGCAAGACCCTTTATCAAACAGAAACAGATACATGGTCTATTGGATGGAGTGAGGAAAACAGGAGCTGCTATTTTAGCTGTACCTGTTAAAGATACAATTAAGATGGTTCATAACCATTTAGTGAATAAAACGATGGATAGAAGCGAATTAATGGCTGTGCAAACCCCACAGGCCTTTCATGCTAAATTAATTAAAAAAGCTCATCTAGAAGCAGAGCGTTCTGGTAAGCTAGGAACGGACGATGCTAGCTTAGTTGAGTGGATCGGTGAAGAGGTCGAGGTCGTAGAGGGAGATTATTTAAATATAAAAATCACAACAAAAGAAGATTTATTATTTGCAGAGGCGATTTTGAAAATAGAAAGTGGGTCATCATAATGTTTAGAATTGGACAAGGTTTTGATGTACATCAATTAGTAGAGGGAAGACCACTCATTCTTGGTGGGATTACGATTCCTTATGAGAAAGGATTATTAGGACATTCAGATGCTGATGTTTTACTACATACCATTGCAGATGCTATTTTAGGTGCAATAGGCGAGGGTGACATTGGAAAGCATTTTCCAGATACTTCGGCAGATTTTAAGGATGCTGATTCAGCGAAGTTGTTAGAGGAAGTATGGAAATTAACAAAAGAAAAGGGCTATGTCCTTGGGAATTTAGATTGTACAATCATTGCACAAATGCCTAAGATGGCACCTTATATACAGCAAATGCAGGAAAGAATTGCTGACTTATTAGAAGCAAGTCCAGATTCTATAAATGTAAAAGCAACTACGACAGAAATGCTAGGATTTACTGGCAGGGGAGAAGGAATTGCTTCTCAATCGGTTGTTTTGTTGCAAGCAAAGTAATCTTTACTTTATGATAGAAAGAAAAGGCGCTATCTATGCGACATTAAAGTTTTTTTGACTATGTTCCTTCAAAAGGTGCTAAAATAATAAAGGCAATAAAACAGAGGCTGGAAGGAAGAGACCTATCAATAGGTTTATCTTCTTTATGAATAGAATAAATGATGGTTCCTGATTAAATGAGAAATGGAGTGTGCAATACAATGTCAAATCAAGTTCGAGTTCGTTTTGCCCCAAGTCCAACAGGGCACTTACATATAGGTGGAGCGCGTTCTGCGTTATTTAACTATCTATACGCAAAAAATCAAGGTGGTCAATTTGTGTTACGTATAGAAGATACGGATCAGGCTAGGAATGTAGAGGATGCAACAGATAAGTTACTTGCAAGCTTAAAGTGGCTAGGTGTTGAATGGGATGAAAGCATCGATTCAGATGGAGAGTATGGACCATACCGTAGCATGGATCGTATAGAGATTTATCAAAAGTATCTTGATCAGCTATTAGAAGAAGGTAATGCGTATTATTGTTATATGACTGAGGACGAGCTTCAAGCAGAAAGAGATTCTCAATTGGCTCGCGGTGAAATGCCTAAATATAGTGGTCGTGATAGAAATTTAACAGAAGAGCAAAGAGCGGAATATGAAGCAAAGGGTTTAAAGCCTGTCATTCGTTTTCGTGTTCCAGAAGGTCAAGTGATAAAAATCCAAGACGCGGTTCGAGGAGAAGTTTCATTTGAGTCTGATGGGATTGGCGATTTTGTTATCGCTAGGAAAGATCGCGTTCCAATGTACAATTTTGCCGTAACGGTTGATGATCATCTGATGAAAATCACTCATGTTATTCGTGGAGAAGAGCATCTATCTAATACACCTCGTCAAGTAATGATTTATCAGGCGTTTGGATGGAGTGTACCGACCTTTGCTCATGCATCGCTCATTCTAAATCCAGATCGTCAAAAAATGAGTAAGCGTGATGAGTCGATTATTCAATTTGTTGAGCAATATAAAGACTTAGGCTATTTACCAGAAGCGATTGTAAATTTCTTAGCACTATTAGGCTGGTCCCCAGTTGGTGAAGAGGAAATTTTCACATTGGAGGAGCTTCAACAGCAATTTAGTTTAGAGCGAGTATCAAAAGCTCCTGCTGTTTTTGATACAGGTAAATTAGCTTGGATGAATAATCAATATATGAAAAAAATGGAATTAGATGCTGTGTTACCATTAACGATTCCTCATCTAGTAAAAGCAGGTAGAGTATCTGAGGAAATGGATGAAAAAACAGCGCAATGGGTGAAACGACTTGTCGGACTTTATCAAGAGCAATTACATTATGGCGCTGAAATCGTCGAGTTAACAGAACTGTTCTTTAAGACGGAAATTGAGTATAATGAAGAGGCACAGGCTGTTCTTGATGAAGAGCAGGTTCCTGAAGTAATGAGTGGTTTTTTAGCAGAGCTAGAGAATTTAAACTCTGAAGACTTTGTAGCACCTACAATTAAAGCAGCAATTAAGGCTACACAAAAGGCAACAGGTCATAAAGGAAAAAAACTTTTTATGCCTATACGTGTAGCAACTACAGGGCAAACTCATGGTCCTGAATTAGCAGATTCGATTGAATTATTAGGAAAAGATATTGTAACAACGAGAATAAAAAATCTTTTATAATTGTTGGAACATTTTTATATGAATGCATATGCTAACTAATACATTCAATTAAATTTATACAGAAATCGTGTTGAAAGGGAAAAGTAAGAAGAATATATGACTTTGTAGAGAGAATCACCAATGGCTGAAAGTGATTTAAGCATATACTTCCGAACATGCACCCTTGAGCCTTTTCTTGAAGGATAAGTAGGGAAAAGCGGTTTGCGGCGTTACACGCAAAAAAGATGAGCTTCAGTAAGGAAATAGGAAGCTTAAAACAGAGTGGAACCACGTTTTAGAACGTCTCTGTGCAGTAGTTTGCACAGGGATGTTCTTTTTTTCATTGATATAACAACGTAAATCATTGGTTGATAGAAGTACTTTTATCATTTTTGGGGGAGTGAAGATGAAAAAGATGTTTCAGACATTATTAAATGATATAGATGTTGTTTTTGATCGAGATCCAGCCGCAAGAAGTCGCTTTGAAGTCGTCATCACTTACTCAGGTGTACACGCAATCTGGATGCATCGATTAGCCCACTGGTTTTGGAAGAAAAAAATGCGTTTTTTTGGACGTTTTTTATCGCAAGTCAATCGTTTTATTACAGGAATAGAAATTCATCCAGGTGCTGTAATCGGTCAGAGGGTTTTTATTGACCATGGTATGGGCGTTGTAATAGGAGAAACCTGTGAAATTGGTAATAATGTAACGATTTATCAGGGCGTTACTCTTGGTGGAACGGGAAAAGAAAAAGGAAAAAGACATCCAACCGTTAAGGATGGCGCGTTACTGGCTTCTGGAGCGAAGGTATTAGGTTCCTTTACAATTGGAGAGAATGCACGTATAGGGGCTGGTTCCGTCGTATTAAAAGAAGTTCCACCCAACTCAACTGTAGTTGGAATTCCAGGGAGAATTATCGTTCAGGATGGGATAAAGATGGAGCCCTTCAACCATCATCAAATGCCTGACCCTATCGCAGATAAGATGAAAGAGCTTGAAGAAGAAATTAATGAATTAAAAAAATTATTAAAGCAAAAGCAGCCTTAATTTTTGAAATGGTATCAGTATGTAAAGGAAAGTTTATCTTTTTAACAAAAGTTTCATATTATTATAAAAGGAGTAGAGCTTATGTCTATCAAGCTTTATAACAGTTTAACAAAAAGAAAAGAAACCTTCGTTCCAATGGAGGAAGGAAAGGTAAAAATGTATGTATGTGGTCCTACGGTTTATAACTACATCCATATTGGGAATGCTAGACCTCCTATAGTGTACGATGTTGTACGAAATTATTTACAATACCGTGGGTACCAGGTGCTATTTGTATCTAATTTTACAGATGTTGATGATAAAATCATTCGTGCTGCAAAAGAGCTGGGCGAGGATGTTTTTGAAGTCGCGAATCGTTTTATTCAAGCTTACCACGATGATACGTGCGCTTTAGGGGTTCAAAAGGCTGATTATCATCCTAGGGTAACTGAAACCATTACAGAAATAGTAGATTTTATTCAAGAGCTAGTAAATAAAGAATATGCGTATGAATCTGGAGGAGATGTATATTTCAGAACGAGAAAGTTTGAAGGCTATGGCAAGCTTTCTTCGCAACCTATTGAAGAATTGCGCTCTGGGGCTCGTATTGAGGTAGGAGATAAAAAAGAGGATCCACTAGATTTTGCTCTATGGAAAAATGCTAAGGATGGAGAAATTTCATGGGAAAGTCCTTGGGGATCAGGTCGACCGGGCTGGCACATAGAATGCTCAGCAATGGTGAAAAAATATTTAGGGGATACCATCGATATTCATGCTGGAGGCCAGGATTTAACGTTTCCACATCATGAAAATGAAATTGCTCAATCTGAGGCTTTAACTGGAAAAACAATGGCGAATTATTGGCTACACAATGGTTTTATTAACATAGATAATGAAAAAATGTCGAAATCGCTCGGTAATTTTGTTTTGGCACATGACATGATTCAACAGCATTCTGCGGAAGTCATCCGTTTTTTCATGCTAACTGCTCATTATCGTAGTCCGATTAATTTTAGTGACGAGCTTCTTGAGGGCGCTAAACGAGGCTTAGAAAGAATAAAAGGTGCCAGAACAAGTTTGAAGCATCGTTTAAGTAAGTCTGTAGGTCATGGAGAGAAAGGAAATTGGCTGCAAAAAATTGAGAAAGCAAAGGACGAATTTATTAAAGAGATGGATGATGACTTTAATACGGCCAACGGAATTTCTGTTTTGTTTGATTTAGTGAAGGAAGCTAATATTTACTTAAGGGAGCAGCAAACGAATAAAGAAGTTTTAGAGGCTTTTATTTCTCAATTAGACGAATTAGCTGGAGTTTTAGGCATTGTTTTAGAACAACAAGAAGAAATTCTTGCAGAGGAAATCGAACAATTGATTGCTGAACGAAACGAGGCAAGGAAAAATAAAGATTTTTCAAGAGCTGATGAAATAAGAGATTTCTTAAAGGAAAAGGGTATTATTTTAGAGGATACGGCTCAGGGTGTTCGTTGGAAGCGAGGGTAATCGATGAAATTAACTGAACCAACCATTGATTTAAAGCAATTAAATGCTCTTGCACTTGCCTATATGGGTGACGCTGTTTTAGACATGTATATAAGATATCATCTACTTGCTCAAGGAAAGGTGAGACCGAACCGCCTGCATCAGGAAGCGACCAAATTTGTATCTGCAAAAGCTCAGGCGGCGGTTGTTCACCGCATGATAGAGGCTCAATTTTTTACGGAGGCAGAGGTAGCTATTATAAAAAGAGGTCGTAACGCTAAATCGGGAACGATCCCAAAAAACACCGATGCGAACACGTATCGTTATGCAACTGCGCTGGAGGCTTTATTAGGTTATTTATATTTACAGAATGATGGAAAGCGTATGGATGAAATCCTTATGGAAATGATTGTAATTGTAGAAAACAACATACAGGAAGGGTGATGAATATGAGTCAAGAATTTATTATAGGCAAAAATCCGGTTATTGAGGCTTTACGCTCTGGTCACCCGATTAATAAAATTTGGGTGGCAGAAGGCGCGCAGCATAATCAAATGTCCAAAGTGTTCGAATTAGCTAAACAAAAAGGGTTATCAGTGCAACAGGTTCCTAAAAGGAAATTAGAGCAACTAGTAAAAACTCAAAATCATCAAGGGGTTGTCGCTTCTATTGCCGCCTATGAATATAAAGAATTAGACGATTTATTTTCTTTAGCGGAGGAGAGAGGAGAGGAACCTTTCTTTTTATTGCTAGATGAGTTAGAAGATCCTCATAATTTAGGGTCTATTTTAAGAACAGCAGATGCTGTAGGAGCTCATGGTGTGATTATCCTTAAGCGGCGTGCAGTAGGTTTGACTCAGACGGTGGCCAAGGCTTCAACAGGTGCTATTGAATACATTCCGGTTGTGAGAGTAACAAATATGGCCAGAACCATTGATGAATTAAAAGATCGGGGTTTATGGTTTGTTGGAACAGATGCAGCAGGCAAGCAGGATTATCGCCAAGCATCTTACGATATGCCACTTGGACTTGTGATTGGAAGTGAAGGAAAGGGAATTAGTCGTTTAGTACGAGAGAAGTGTGATTTTTTAATTCAAATTCCGATGGTTGGACAAGTTACTTCGTTGAATGCGTCCGTAGCAGCAAGTTTATTGATGTATGAAGTATACAGACATCGAAATCCTCTAGGTCAGTGAGTGGCATGAAGGATATTCTTTTAGTGGATGGCTATAACATGATTGGCGCTTGGCCAGAGTTAAGGAAGTTAAGGGATAAGGATTTGGAGCTTGCGAGAAATCGGTTGGTTGAAGTCATGGCTGAATACCAAGCATATACCGGCTATGAGGTGAAAGTAATCTTTGATGCTCATATGAGAGAAGGAGTAGGAAAAAAGTACAACAACTATCGAATAGATGTTATTTACACAGGAAAAAATGAGACGGCTGATGAAAAAATAGAGCGGCTTGTTTTTGAATTAAAACAGCTTGATACAACGATTCATGTTGCTACTTCTGATTTTACGGAGCAATCTATTACTTTTGGAAGAGGAGCTTTGAGAAAGTCGGCTCGGGAGCTTTTGACAGAAACCGAGATTATGCAAAAAGGGATTCATCAAGCTGTCGAAAAAACAAAAAAGAGCCAAGAATCAACAAATCTTGCGCTTTCATCAGAAATAGCAGAAATTTTTGAAAAATGGCGTCGAGGCGAATAAACGGTGGTTGACCAGCTGGAAAAGTGTGCTATATAATGTTCCTATAAATTTACAAGCAGCATAGGTCGGAGGGGGATTGTTTAAAACATGGACCTTCAAGAAACTGCGTTAAAGCTAGATTTTGATCAATTTGATGATGATTATGTAGTAGGACAGGCACGTTTAGGTGATGGAGCTGCACTTGAGTTTTTGATTAACAAGTACAAGAATTTTGTACGAGCAAAGGCGCGATCCTATTTTTTAATTGGCGCTGATCATGAAGATATTGTTCAAGAAGGAATGATTGGCTTGTATAAGGCAATCAGAGATTTTAATGGAGAGAAGCTCTCCTCGTTTAAGGCATTTGCAGAATTATGTGTAACAAGGCAAATTATAACGGCTATTAAGACAGCAACGAGACAAAAGCATATTCCGTTAAATTCATATGTATCTTTGGACAAGCCCCTATACGACGAAGAATCCGACCGTACGTTACTTGATGTAATTTGTGGAAATCGAGTAACAAACCCAGAAGAATTACTGATTAATCAGGAAGAGTTTGCTGATATTGAACTGAAGATGGGGGAAATCTTGAGTGACTTGGAGCAACAAGTGCTCATGCTCTACCTTGATGGTAGAACGTATCAAGAAATCTCAGAGGATTTAAATCGGCATGTCAAATCTATCGATAACGCTTTACAAAGAGTCAAGCGTAAGCTAGAGCGATATGTTGAATTAAAAGGTGTTACGTTATAACCACATTTTTAAGGTAGTTTTGGCTGGCGTCTCCTCATACGGGGAGACGCTTCACGTTTTTAAAGAAAAGTAAACATGATAGAAACGTTTGACTTTGAATTGACACTAGTTTTTTCCTATGCTAGAGTTGAACGTGTATGCATGTCTATAAAAATGGGAGGGACAGCTGTGGCGCACAAAGTAGTGCTTGCATGTACGATCTGTCAATCTCGTAATTATACATCAGAAAAGAACAAAGAAGCTCAAGTGAAACGAATAGAAATCAAAAAGTTTTGCAAATATTGCAATCGGCATACGCTTCACCGTGAAACGAAATAAGGTAAAGTTACTTTATGAGTGGTGAACAATTTTTCGTTTTTAAATAAGAATGGATAGTTATCTATTCTCTTTAATACAAAAAGAAAAATGATAGAAGAAAAATGCGTAAATCGGAATAGATAAGAGCGATTTTGTCTATATTGATTGGTGCTGGAGGTGTCTGGTTTGGCTGGTGGTGAAAAAGGGATTGGTAATTTTTTTGGTGATGTAGTACGTGAGATGAAGAGAGTTTCTTGGCCAACAAGAAAAGAGCTTACTCGCTATACCATTGTTGTAGTAACAACGGTTCTAATTATGTCGATCTTTTTTGCTTTAGTAGACTTAGGAATTTCGAACTTAATTAAACTAATTATTAATTAATAATGTAAGTTCAATTTTGATTCAGCGTAAGAAATTGCTTTTGCTGTTTTCGAAGCTTGAACGTAATGAGGAGGGAAGGACTCAACCGTCCTATGAATCATGGAAAAAAACTGGTATGTTGTTCATACGTACTCTGGTTATGAGAATAAAGTAAAAGCGAATCTTGAAAAACGTTTAGAATCAATGGAAATGACGGATAAAATCTTTCGAGTGTTGGTTCCAGTTGAGGAAGAAACGGAAGTAAAAAATGGTAAAAGCAAAACGGTATCGAGAAAAGTTTTTCCAGGTTATGTTCTCGTAGAAATGGTCATGACTGACGATTCTTGGTATGTTGTCCGTAATACACCTGGTGTTACTGGATTTGTAGGTTCAGCTGGAGCTGGTTCTAAGCCGACAGCACTTATGCCAGATGAAGTAGACTCTATTTTAAGACAAATGGGTGTTGAAGAGCCTAAGGCTGAAGTTGACTTTGAATTAAAAGAATCAGTTAAAGTAAAAGAAGGACCATTTGCTAACTTTGTAGGTTCTATTGAAGAGATAAGTGCTGAAAAGCATAAGTTAAAAGTTCATGTAAATATGTTTGGGCGAGAAACGCCTGTAGAACTTGATTTTAGTCAAGTGGAAAAGATTTAATTTCGAAAAAAACTTGATATTCGGCTGTGGAGATGATAAAATCTTCATGGTTGAATAATGGTTTATTTAACATGAGCCATCGGGTGCATAAATGCATCCGTTTTTTGAGTGGGAGGGTGAAGAACCCGGATACCACATCACGGACTAAGGAGGTGTGTCACGTGGCGAAAAAGGTAATTAAAATGGTAAAATTACAAATTCCTGCTGGGAAAGCAAATCCAGCGCCACCAGTTGGTCCTGCATTGGGTCAAGCAGGTGTAAATATTATGGGATTCTGTAAAGAGTTTAACGCTCGTACTTCAGATCAAGCTGGTCTAATTATTCCGGTTGAAATTACGGTATTTGAAGACCGTTCGTTTACATTTATTACGAAAACTCCACCAGCTGCAGTATTACTTAAAAAAGCAGCAGGTATTGAGTCTGGTTCTGGAGAACCAAACCGTAATAAGGTTGCAACAGTTAAGCGTGATAAGGTGCGCGAGATTGCTGAGACAAAAATGCCAGATTTAAATGCGGCTGATGTTGAAGCTGCAATGCGTATGGTAGAAGGTACTGCGCGTAGCATGGGTATCGTGATTGAAGACTAATTGGTGAGACTCGTAAGGTTGCGATTGGGGTTCAACCCTCAAATCCTATTATAGGTTCGCAACCTTTCATAGTGGGAGGTCCTACCGTTAAAACCACATTCGAGGAGGAAATAAACATGGCTAATAAAAGTAAAAAATACCAAGATGCTGTGAAACTAATCGACCGTGATTTAGCTTATCAAGTTGAAGAAGCGCTAGAATTAGTGAAAAAAACAGCAACTGCTAAGTTTGATGAAACAGTTGAAGTGGCTGTACGTTTAGGGGTAGACCCTAAGAAAGCGGACCAACAAATCCGTGGTGCAGTAGTACTTCCAAATGGAACAGGTAAAACACAAACTGTTCTAGTTTTTGCTAAAGGTGATAAAGCAAAAGAAGCTGAAGCAGCAGGAGCTGACTTTGTTGGTGATGAAGATTATATCAACAAAATTAACCAAGGTTGGTTTGATTTTGATGTAATCGTTGCGACACCTGACATGATGGCTCAAGTTGGTAAATTAGGACGAGTGCTAGGACCAAAAGGTCTAATGCCTAACCCTAAAACAGGAACTGTTACATTTGATGTAGAAAAAGCAGTGAATGAAATCAAAGCTGGTAAAGTAGAGTACCGTGTAGATAAAGCTGGTAATATTCATGTACCTATCGGTAAAGTGTCGTTCGAATCTGAGAAATTAGTAGAGAACTTCAAAACAATCATCGATACGTTAATGAAAGCTAAACCAGCTGCTGCAAAAGGAACTTACGTGAAAAACGTAACAGTTGCTTCAACTATGGGACCTGGGGTTCGTGTTAATGCATCTGCATTAACAAAATAATAGTTGACTATTAAACAGCTATCGATTATAATTCAAAAAGTGTGCTGAGTCGCATATTATATATTTTAACATTCATACCGTAGACAGTAGGGGCTTTATAGCTTAATATCCTACCGAGGTAAGCGATAAAGATTCTTATTCATTAAAGAGTCCTAAAGCCCTCATGTCTATCATGGGGGTTTTTTATAGCTTAAATATAAAGAGTCCGGGTATGGAATGACATTTTTCTAGGAGGTGTAACCATGAGCGTACTTGAACAAAAACAACAAGTTGTTTCAGAAATTGCGGCGAAACTTAGTGAAAGTAAATCTACTGTAGTAGTCGATTATCGTGGCTTGAATGTTGCTGAAGTAACAGAACTTCGTAAGCAACTTCGTGAAGCGGGAATTGAGTACAAGGTATATAAAAATACTCTTACTCGTCGTGCAACTGAAGCAGCAGAACTTTCAGCTTTAGATGAGCACTTAGTTGGTCCTACAGCTATCGCTTTCGGAAATGACGATGTGATCGCTCCGGCGAAAATCATTAATGATTTTGCGAAAAAGCATGATGCTTTAGAAATCAAAGCTGGTGTTATCGAAGGTCAAGTTGCAACAGCTGAAGAAGTAAAGGCTTTAGCAGAGCTACCTTCTCGAGAAGGACTACTTTCTATGCTTTTATCAGTGCTTCAAGCACCGGTTCGCAACTTCGCACTTGCAACAAAAGCTGTTGCAGATCAAAAGGAAGACCAAGGAGCTTAATAACAGCTTCTGCCTAAAAAAGAACATTAATTTTAAACCATTTATAGGAGGATTATAAAATGAGCAAAGAGCAAATTATTGAAGCGATTAAAGAAATGACAGTTTTAGAGCTTAACGACCTAGTTAAAGCAATTGAAGAAGAATTTGGTGTAACTGCTGCTGCGCCTGTAGCTGTAGCTGGTGGAGCTGCTGATGGTGGAGCTGCTGAGCAAACTGAATTCGATGTAATTCTTGAGTCTGCTGGTGGATCTAAAATCAACGTAATCAAAGTTGTTCGTGAAATCACAGGTCTTGGCCTTAAAGAAGCGAAAGCAGTTGTTGATGGTGCTCCTGCGCCAGTTAAAGAAGGAGCTTCTAAAGAAGAAGCTGAAGAAATCAAAGCTAAACTTGAAGAAGCTGGTGCTTCTGTAGAAGTTAAGTAATGATAAAAAAAGACTCGTTTAAATACGAGTCTTTTTTCTCTTATAAAGCCTAATGTTGTAAAGGGAATTCAATGTTGTTCTGTTACGAACATATAGGATTCTATCTCTAGAATGTAATAGGCTCTATTAAAGTGGAAGGGTGTTTGGCTATGGCAGATCATTATTATACAAATCAACCTTCAGTGAAAAGTGACAGAAAACAGTGGTCCACAGTGTTGAAAGGACATTCATTACGGTTTATAACAGATCGTGGTGTTTTTTCGAAGGAAGAGGTTGATTTTGGTAGCCGGTTTTTAATTGATGAAATAAGTCCTCCTTCGATTGCTGGAGATATTTTAGATGTCGGATGTGGGTATGGACCTATAGGCTTGACACTGGCAAAAGAACATCAAGAGCGTTCGGTGGTCATGGTTGATGTTAATGAAAGAGCTATAGAATTAGCAAAAGAAAATGCGGCAGCTAATCACATTTCTAATGTTTCTATTTATGCTAGTGAAAGTTTCGATTCTATTAAAGAGAGAGGTTTTGCTTTAATAGTAACCAATCCGCCGATTCGAGCAGGAAAAACAGTCGTACATGATATTTTAATAAGATCCTATGACTATTTATCAGAGCATGGAGAGTTATGGGTAGTCATTCAAAAGAAGCAAGGTGCGCCCTCTGCTTTTGAAAAGTTAAAAGAAGTTTTTTCGGAAGTGAGTATTGAAAAAAAGAAAAAAGGCTACTATTTACTTGTAGCAAAAAAGGTTTGACTGCAATAGGCTTTTGTGGTATTGTTGTTTAATGCGTATAATAACCTTTTTTTGTTGATCAAAAATTTAACTTCTTATAAGGTATTTTTGAATAAAAAAGGATAATATTGGTTATACTAGAATAATCAAATGTGAGATTGAATTATGGTTTTTTAAAAAGCCATATTTATTTTTGTTAGCTTGTTATCATTTCAATAACAGGCCATTCCTTGCCTTTTTTACAAAGGTCGGAGTAAATCTTTTAAAATTTTTCTTTCATCTTCATAACTTCAATGATTGCTAAGCAGGAGAAGTGAGTTGTGAGAGAAGTCAATTTTAGATACTATAACGCTAGATTTGAGGGGTGAATCAGTTGACAGGTCAACTAGTTCAGTATGGACGCCACCGCCAACGGAGAAGTTATGCAAGAATTAATGAGGTTTTGGATTTACCAAACTTAATTGAAATTCAAACAGCTTCTTATCAATGGTTTCTTGATGAAGGATTACGTGAAATGTTTCAAGATATTTCCCCAATTCAAGACTTCACGGGTAATTTAGTATTAGAATTTATCGATTATAGCTTAGGAGAGCCTAAGTATCCTGTCGATGAGTCTAAAGAGCGTGATGTTACGTTTGCCGCGCCGCTAAGAGTGAAGGTTCGTCTCATAAACAAAGAGACGGGGGAAGTAAAGGAACAAGAGGTATTTATGGGAGACTTCCCACTTATGACAGAAACAGGTACGTTTGTCATTAATGGGGCAGAACGTGTTATTGTTTCGCAATTAGTTCGATCACCAAGTGTGTACTATAGTGAAAAAACGGACAAAAACGGGAAGAAAGGCTTTACCGCAACAGTTATTCCAAACCGTGGAGCATGGTTAGAGCTCGAGACAGATGCGAAGGATATCGTTTACGTTCGTATCGACCGTACTAGAAAGATACCTGTAACGGTTCTTTTGCGTGCGTTAGGGTTTGGTTCTGATCAAGAGATCATTGATTTATTAGGGGAAGATGAATTTTTACGAAATTCCCTTGAAAAAGACAATACGGATAGCTCTGAAAAAGCACTTTTGGAGATATATGAGCGCTTACGACCTGGAGAACCACCTACAGTAGAAAACGCAAAGAGTTTATTAGAATCTCGTTTCTTTGATCCGAAGAGATATGATTTGGCTAATGTAGGTCGTTACAAGATTAATAAGAAGCTTCATATAAAAAATCGTCTATTTAATCAGCGTTTAGCAGAAACATTAATTGATCCTGAAACTGGTGAAGTGGTTGCTGAAAAAGGAGTCTTACTTGATAGACGTACTTTGGACCGCGTCCTACCATATCTAGAAAATAATGTAGGTTTTAGAAAAGCGCGCACAACTGGTGGAGTAGTAGGGGATGAGGATATTGATCTTCAATCTATTCTAATCTATTCACCGGATGATTTAGAGGGCGAATCTGTAATTCAAGTAATGGGTAACGGTATGATTGACCGTGATACAAAGCACATTACACCTGCAGATATTATTGCATCTATTAATTACTTCTTTAATCTCCTACATGGTGTAGGAGATACAGATGATATTGATCATTTAGGTAATCGCCGCCTACGTTCGGTGGGAGAGCTTTTACAAAATCAATTTAGAATTGGACTATCAAGAATGGAGCGTGTTGTTCGGGAGAGAATGTCTATTCAAGACCCGAATATGATTACACCTCAGGCTCTTATTAACATTCGTCCAGTGATAGCATCTATTAAAGAGTTCTTTGGTTCTTCTCAGCTTTCGCAGTTTATGGACCAGACAAATCCACTTGCTGAGCTTACACACAAGCGACGTTTGTCAGCGCTTGGACCAGGTGGTTTAACACGTGAGCGTGCCGGATTCGAAGTTCGAGATGTTCACTATTCTCACTATGGAAGAATGTGTCCGATTGAAACGCCAGAGGGACCGAACATTGGGTTAATTAACTCACTATCCTCTTATGCTAAAGTAAATGAATTTGGTTTTATGGAGACGCCATACAGAAGGGTGGATCCTGAGACTGGGAAAGTTACTTCGCAAATAGATTATTTAACAGCAGATGAGCAAGATAACTATGTTGTCGCACAAGCAAATTCTCGCTTAGGTGAGGATGGCTCGTTCTTGAATGAGGATGTAGTTGCTCGTTTCAGAGATGAAAACGTAGTAGTAAAACGCGATCGTATAGATTATATGGACGTATCGCCTAAGCAGGTTGTATCAGCCGCTACAGCTTGTATTCCTTTCTTGGAAAATGATGACTCCAACCGAGCTTTAATGGGAGCGAACATGCAACGTCAAGCGGTACCTCTTTTAGTGCCAGAAGCACCAATTGTCGGTACAGGTATGGAGCATGTTTCTGCAAAAGATTCTGGTGCTGCTGTAGTTTCTAAGCACCCTGGTCTAGTAGAACGCGTAACTGCGAAGGAAATCTGGGTTCGTCGTTTAGAAGAAGTAGATGGTAAGCAAGTTAAAGGTGATTTGGATAAATACCGTCTGCAAAAGTTTGTCCGTTCTAACCAAGGAACTAGCTACAACCAACGCCCTATCGTTAGAGAGGGAGATGTTGTTGAGAAGAGAGAAATTTTAGCTGATGGACCTTCGATGGAGCAAGGTGAAATGGCTCTAGGTCGTAATGTCCTAGTTGGTTTCATGACTTGGGAAGGATATAACTACGAGGATGCGATTATTTTAAGTGAGCGTCTTGTGAAGGACGATGTTTATACTTCTGTTCATATTGAAGAATATGAATCTGAATCTCGTGATACGAAGCTTGGACCTGAAGAAATTACTCGTGATATTCCGAATGTCGGAGAAGATGCGCTTAAAAATCTTGATGACCGTGGAATTATTCGAGTAGGTGCAGAAGTGAAGGACGGAGATATTTTAGTTGGTAAGGTTACGCCTAAAGGTGTTACGGAGCTAACTGCAGAAGAACGTCTACTTCATGCTATCTTTGGCGAAAAAGCTCGTGAAGTTCGTGATACTTCATTGAGAGCACCACACGGTGGTGACGGGATTGTTCTAGATGTGAAGATTTTCAATCGTGAAGACGGGGATGAACTACCACCAGGAGTTAACCAACTTGTGCGTGTGTATATTGTTCAGAAGCGTAAGATAAATGAAGGAGATAAAATGGCTGGTCGTCACGGTAATAAAGGGGTTATCTCTCGTATCTTACCGGAAGAGGATATGCCTTACTTACCAGATGGAACACCAATCGATATCATGTTAAACCCTCTTGGAGTACCATCGCGAATGAATATCGGACAAGTGCTTGAGCTTCACTTAGGGATGGCTGCTCGAAAACTAGGCATTCACGTTGCTTCTCCTGTATTTGATGGAGCAAACGAGGAAGACGTTTGGGGTACGATTGAAGAAGCTGGTATGGCGCGAGATGGAAAGACGTTACTTTATGATGGACGTACAGGAGAGCCTTTTGATAATCGTGTGTCAGTAGGGGTCATGTATATGATTAAGCTTGCTCACATGGTTGATGATAAGCTACATGCGCGTTCGACGGGTCCTTACTCATTAGTTACGCAACAGCCACTTGGAGGTAAAGCTCAATTTGGTGGGCAGCGTTTTGGTGAGATGGAGGTTTGGGCACTTGAAGCATACGGTGCCGCTTATACACTACAAGAAATCCTTACCGTGAAATCGGATGATGTTGTAGGTCGTGTGAAGACGTATGAAGCGATTGTAAAAGGAGAAAACGTACCAGAACCTGGTGTGCCTGAATCGTTTAAAGTATTAATAAAAGAACTTCAATCTCTAGGCATGGATGTTAAAATGCTTTCGAGTAATGAAGAAGAAATAGAAATGCTTGAGCTGGATGATGAAGATGATCAAACAAGCGAAAAGCTGAATTTGAACTTTGAAACAAATGAATCAAAAGCGTAACTATTGTTAGGGAGAGAGTCACATACAGTTTGACTGTATGTGGATAAGGGATACTAGTTTTTCTAGTACCCTTTTCCCTTCTTACTCTTCGTTAATCGGGCCTGAGTGAGAGGGATAAACGATTGTCATTCCGTGTTTTTCACTAAAAACTTGGAAACTAAAAGGGAGGTTGGCCCCTTGCTAGATGTAAATAACTTCGAGTATATGAAAATTGGTCTTGCTTCACCAAACAAAATTCGTTCTTGGTCACGAGGAGAAGTCAAAAAGCCTGAAACGATTAACTATCGTACATTAAAGCCAGAAAAAGATGGTCTTTTTTGCGAGCGTATTTTTGGTCCTCAAAAAGATTGGGAATGTCATTGTGGAAAATATAAGCGTGTTCGCTATAAAGGTGTAGTTTGTGACCGTTGTGGAGTAGAAGTAACTCGTTCAAAAGTTCGTCGTGAACGTATGGGACATATTGAATTAGCTGCTCCTGTCTCACACATTTGGTATTTTAAAGGCATTCCAAGTCGTATGGGACTTGTACTGGATATGTCGCCACGTTCTTTGGAAGAGGTTATTTATTTTGCCTCTTATGTTGTAACAGATAATGGAGATACACCTTTAGAAAAGAAGCAACTTCTTTCTGAAAAGGAATATCGTGCTTACTATGATAAATACGGTCGTTCTTTTACCGCTCAAATGGGAGCTGAAGCGATTCGTAAGTTATTATCGGATATTGATTTAGAAAAAGAAGTGGATTTATTGAAGGAAGAGCTTTTAACAGCTCAAGGTCAACGTCGTACTCGTGCAATTAAGCGACTTGAGGTATTAGAGGCATTCAGAAATTCTGGAAATGAGCCTTCTTGGATGATCCTTGATGTGCTTCCTGTTATTCCACCAGAGCTTCGTCCAATGGTTCAATTAGATGGAGGTCGATTCGCTACTTCTGATTTAAACGATTTATATCGTCGAGTGATTAACCGTAACAATCGATTAAAACGTTTATTAGATTTAGGAGCACCTAACATTATTGTCCAGAATGAAAAGCGTATGCTTCAAGAAGCTGTGGATGCCTTAATCGATAATGGCCGTCGTGGTCGTCCGGTTACAGGCCCTGGAAATCGCCCATTAAAGTCACTTTCGCATATGTTAAAAGGGAAACAAGGTCGTTTCCGTCAAAACTTACTTGGAAAACGTGTTGACTATTCTGGTCGTTCGGTAATTGTTGTAGGACCTAACCTGAAAATGTATCAGTGCGGTTTACCTAAGGAAATGGCTTTAGAATTGTTTAAGCCTTTCGTAATGAAAGAGCTTGTTAGCAAAGGTTTAGCTCATAATATTAAGAGTGCAAAACGTAAGGTAGAAAGAGTTCAACCTGAAGTTTGGGATGTATTAGAAGAGGTTATTCGTGAGCATCCTGTTTTACTAAACCGAGCGCCAACCCTTCACCGTTTAGGTATTCAAGCATTTGAGCCTATTCTAGTTGAAGGTCGTGCCATTCGATTACATCCACTCGTTTGTACGGCTTACAATGCAGATTTTGATGGTGACCAAATGGCTGTTCACGTT
This sequence comes from Alkalihalobacillus trypoxylicola, assembly GCF_001590785.1. Lineage (GTDB taxonomy): Bacteria > Bacillota > Bacilli > Bacillales > Bacillaceae_D > Alkalihalobacillus > Alkalihalobacillus trypoxylicola. Next base: position 77,145 of record NZ_LTAO01000004.1, on the reverse strand, counting down.
CCGCTATCTGCAGAAGCACAAGCTGAAGCAAGAATTTTAATGTTAGCAGCACAAAACATTTTAAACCCTAAAGATGGTAAGCCAGTTGTTACACCGTCTCAGGATATGGTATTAGGTAACTACTACTTAACCATGGAACGCGATGATGCAAAAGGAGAAGGAGCTGTCTTCAAAGATACGAATGAGGCACTTCTTGCGTATCAAAATGGATATGTTCACCTTCACACACGTGTTGCGGTTCCAGTATCATCATTGAACAAACCAACATTTAAAGAAGAGCAAAATCATTTGTTGCTTCTAACAACAGTTGGTAAATTAATATTCAACGAAATTTTACCAGAGACTTTCCCTTATATTAATGAGCCAACTGATACAAACCTTGAAGTTGAAACGCCAAATAAGTATTTGGTTCCTAGTACAACAGACGTTAAAGAAGAGTTTAAGAAAAGAGATGTTGTGTCTCCATTCAAAAAAGGCTTCTTAGGAAATATCATTGCTGAAGTCTTTAAGAAGTTTAAGATCACAGAGACTTCTATCATGCTTGACCGTATGAAAGATTTAGGATTTAAGTATTCAACTAAAGCGGGTATTACGGTTGGGGTTGCCGATATTGTTGTATTAGCTGAGAAGAAAGAAATTCTCGAGGAAGCAGAAATAAAAGTAGACCGTATTACCAAACAATTCCGTCGTGGTTTAATTACGGAAGAAGAAAGATACGATCGCGTTATTTCTGTTTGGAGCAATGCCAAAGATGTTATTCAAAATAAGTTAATGCTTACACTAGATAAACGTAACCCAATCTTCATGATGAGTGACTCGGGAGCACGTGGTAATGCCTCTAACTTTACGCAGCTAGCTGGTATGCGTGGTTTGATGGCAAATCCATCTGGTCGAATTATTGAATTACCGATTCGTTCAAGTTTCCGTGAGGGTCTAACGGTATTAGAGTACTTTATCTCGACTCATGGTGCTCGTAAAGGACTTGCAGATACTGCCTTGAAGACAGCCGATTCAGGTTATTTAACACGTCGACTTGTTGATGTTGCGCAAGACGTAATCGTTCGTGATAATGACTGTGGAACGGATCGTGGCCTTGAAGTAGCTGCTATAAAAGAAGGTAATGAAATTATTGAGGAGCTTTATGACCGCTTAGTTGGTCGTGTAGCCTTTAAATCAATTCGTCATCCAGAAACGAATGAGATGATTTTGAAAAAGAATGAGCTAATTGATGAGGATATTGCGAAAGTAATTGTTGATGCTGGAATCGAGAACGTTCATATCCGTTCTGTCTTTACTTGTGATACTCGTCATGGAGTTTGTAAGAAGTGCTATGGTCGAAACCTTGCAACAGGTAGTGATGTAGAGGTTGGTGAAGCGGTTGGTATTATCGCTGCTCAATCCATTGGTGAGCCAGGAACGCAGTTAACGATGCGTACATTCCATACTGGAGGAGTAGCAGGGGACGATATCACACAAGGTCTTCCTCGTATCCAAGAGCTATTTGAGGCTCGTAATCCAAAAGGTCAAGCGGTTATCTCTGAAATTGAGGGAGAAGTTGTTGACATTAAGGATGGCGATAAGCGTGAGGTAACAATTAGAGGCTTAATGGAAGCTAAAGCTTATGCTATTCCATATGGTTCTCGTCTAAAGGTTGCACTAGGTGATAAGATTGAGCCAGGTGAAACGATTACTGAAGGTTCTATTGATCCAAAAGAACTTCTGAAAGTAAAAGGGATTAATGGTGTTCAGGAATATCTACTTCGTGAGGTGCAGAAAGTATACCGTATGCAAGGGGTAGAAATCGGAGATAAGCACGTTGAAGTGATGGTTCGTCAAATGCTAAGAAAAATCCGCGTAGTGGATGCTGGTGAAACTAAGGTATTACCAGGGTCGCTCATTGAAATTCAGCATTTTAACGACGAGAATCGTGAAGTTTTAATTGATGGTAAACGTCCAGCGACTGGTAGACCGGTATTGCTTGGAATTACAAAAGCATCTCTTGAAACAGATTCATTCTTATCTGCTGCTTCCTTCCAAGAAACAACTCGTGTCTTAACTGATGCAGCTATCAAAGGAAAACGAGATGAATTACTTGGATTGAAAGAGAATGTTATTATCGGTAAGCTTGTACCGGCAGGAACGGGTATGCAGAGATACCGCAACTTAAACGTTGTCTCTAAGCACGAAGAGTTAGAAGCTATGAATGAAGAAGATGCATTTGTAGAAGAACTTATTACAAGCGAATAAATTACGAGGCATGGTCAGAGGGAAGCCTTCTGATCATGCCCATCATTTTAAGGAGTTTGAAGCGTTATTTCGATTTCAAATTTTCTTATGATAATAGGTTGACATGATGTGATTCAAGGTGATAAGATATCTAAGTGCGCCAAAGAAACGTATTGCTTTGGAGGATTTACTATGTCTTATGAAAAAGTAATGCAGGCTAATAATCTAGTCATAGGTACAAAGCAAACTTTAAGAGCTCTCACGAATAATGAGGTTCTAGAAGTATATATTGCAAAGGACGCTGAATTTAGAGTGATTCAGAAAGTAGAAGGTTTAGCGACCAATAAAGAGGTACCTATTGTCTATGTGGACTCAATGAAAATGCTTGGAAAAGCATGTGACATTGAAGTTGGAGCAGCTACGGTTGCCATTAAAAAATAACATTGTTTTTGCCACTCGGAGACTACCGTTTGGCAAAAACTTTACTTTTGCCAAAATATGAACCACCAGGAACTGTGGTCTTATTTTAGAAAAGGAAAGGAGGAACTAAATCATGCCTACTATTAATCAGTTAATTCGAAAAGGTCGCGTTGATAAAGTGAAAAAATCAGATTCACCTGCACTTAACAAAGGTTATAACACTTTTAAAAAGTCGCAAACGAATCTTTCTTCACCACAAAAACGTGGAGTTTGTACACGTGTTGGTACAATGACACCTAAAAAACCGAACTCGGCGCTACGTAAATACGCTCGTGTTCGTTTAACTAACCAAATCGAAGTTACTGCTTACATCCCGGGTATTGGACATAACCTACAAGAGCACAGTGTTGTGCTAATTCGTGGTGGTCGTGTAAAAGACTTACCAGGGGTACGTTATCACATTGTTCGTGGAGCATTGGATACAGCAGGTGTTCAAAACCGTATGCAAGGACGCTCGAAATATGGTACAAAACGTCCAAAAGATAAAAAGTAATTTTGAAAAAACTATTATTCTGTTGAAAGGAGGGGAATCATATGCCTCGTAAAGGACCAATAGCTCGTCGTGATGTTTTACCTGATCCTATTTATAATTCAAAGCTAGTAACTCGTTTAATTAACCGTCTTATGGTTGATGGAAAGCGTGGAGTAGCACAAACGATTTTATATAATTCTTTTGAACTTGTTCAAGAGCGTAGCGGAAAAGATCCGATGGAAGTTTTTGATCAAGCTTTAAAAAATATTATGCCAGTACTTGAGGTTAAAGCTCGTCGTGTAGGTGGTGCAAACTACCAAGTGCCGATCGAAGTAAAGCCTGAGCGTCGTACAACTTTAGGTTTACGCTGGTTAGTTAACTACTCTCGTCTTCGTGGTGAAAAAACGATGGAAGAGCGTTTAGCTAATGAAATTTTAGATGCTGCAAACAATGCAGGTGCATCTGTTAAAAAGCGTGAAGATACTCATAAGATGGCTGAAGCGAACAAAGCATTCGCTCACTATCGCTGGTAAGATTGTTTTTATTATAACTAATTCAATTGTAGGAAGGAGAAATACATTATGGCTAGAGAATTCTCCTTAAAAGATACGCGTAATATCGGCATCATGGCTCACATCGATGCCGGTAAAACGACGGCAACTGAACGTATTTTATACTACACAGGTCGTGTGCACAAAATTGGTGAAACACACGAAGGTGCTTCTCAAATGGACTGGATGGAGCAAGAGCAAGAGCGTGGAATTACAATCACGTCTGCTGCTACAACAGCTCAATGGAAAGGTCACCGTATCAATATTATTGATACCCCTGGACACGTAGACTTTACGGTTGAGGTTGAGCGTTCTTTACGTGTACTAGATGGAGCTGTAGCGGTACTTGATGCACAATCTGGTGTTGAGCCGCAAACAGAAACAGTATGGCGTCAAGCAACTACTTATGGTGTACCTCGTATTGTTTTCATTAACAAAATGGATAAAACAGGTGCAGATTTCATGTATTCAGTAGGTACATTGCGTGATCGTTTACAAGCTAACGCTCACCCAATTCAATTACCTATTGGTTCAGAAGATGAGTTCGTTGGATTTGTCGACTTAATTGAAATGGTTGCTCATATTTCTAAAGATGACTTAGGTCAAGATTGGGAAACTACTGAGATTCCTGCTGATTTAAAAGACCAAGCAGCTGAATTACGTGAATCATTAGTAGAAGCAGTCGCTGAGTTAGATGAAGATCTTATGATGAAATATCTTGAAGGTGAAGAATTAACAAATGAAGAACTTGTTGCTGCTATCCGTAAAGGAACTTGTAGCGTTAAGTTCTATCCAGTTATTTGTGGTTCTGCGTTCAAGAACAAAGGTGTTCAAGCACTTTTAGATGCAGTACTTGCTTACTTACCATCACCACTTGATGTAGAGGCAATTCGCGGACACATTCCTGATTCTGAAGAAGAAGTTACTCGTGAACCAGGCGATGATCAACCATTCGCAGCGCTTGCGTTTAAAGTAATGACTGACCCATTTGTAGGAAAACTTACATTCTTCCGTGTTTATTCTGGAACGCTTAACTCTGGTTCTTATGTGCGTAATGCAACAAAAGACAAGCGTGAGCGTGTAGGTCGTATTCTTCAAATGCATGCGAACTCTCGTGAAGAAATCTCTACAGTATACTCAGGTGATATTGCAGCAGCTGTTGGTTTAAAAGATACAACAACTGGAGATACTCTTTGTGATGAGAAGAACCTTGTTATCTTAGAGTCGATGCAATTCCCAGAGCCTGTAATTCATTTATCTGTAGAGCCTAAGTCAAAAGCGGACCAAGATAAAATGGGTATCGCTTTAGCTAAGCTTGCAGAAGAGGATCCAACATTTAAAACACATACTGATGAAGAAACTGGTCAAACAATCATCGGTGGTATGGGTGAGCTTCACCTTGATATCATTGTTGATCGTATGAGACGTGAATTCAAAGTTGAAGCAAATGTTGGTGCTCCGCAAGTTTCGTATCGTGAAACAATTCGTCAAACGGCACAAGTTGAAGGTAAGTTCGTTCGTCAATCTGGTGGACGCGGTCAATTTGGACACGTTTGGGTAGAATTCTCACCTAACGAAGAAGGGGCAGGATTTGAATTCGAAAATGCAATTGTCGGTGGGGTTGTTCCACGTGAATATATCGGTTCAGTTGAGGCTGGTATCTCTGAAGCGCTTGACAACGGTATGATTGCTGGATTCCCAATTATCGATATTAAAGCAAAACTTTATGATGGTTCTTACCATGATGTCGATTCATCTGAGATGGCGTTTAAGATTGCCGCTTCTATGGCACTTAAAAATGCTAAATCAAAATGTAGCCCAGTATTACTTGAGCCACTTATGAAAGTGGAAATTGTTATTCCTGAAGAATACATGGGAGATATCATGGGTGATGTTACGGCTCGTCGTGGACGCGTTGAAGGTATGGAAGCTCGTGGTAATGCACAAACTGTTAAGGCGTTTGTTCCACTAGCTGAAATGTTCGGATATGCAACTTCACTTCGTTCGCGTACACAAGGCCGTGGTACTTACTCTATGTTCTTTGATCATTATGAAGAAGTACCTAAGAGTATTGCTGAAGAAATCGTTAAGAAACAATCAGGTGAATAATCACTCGTAATAATTGTTTCTTTGTATAATTTGTTGTATATTAAGGAAGGTATTATTCAATAATAAATGGGTATATTACCTTTCTTACTCAATAAAAATCTTAAATGCTTAAATTAAGGGAGGAAATGAATCATGGGTAAAGAAAAATTTGACCGCTCCAAAACACATGCCAACATTGGTACTATTGGACACGTTGACCATGGTAAAACTACATTAACTGCTGCTATTACTACTGTATTAGCTAAACGTTCTGGTAAAGGAACGGCAATGGCATATGATGCTATCGATGGTGCTCCAGAAGAGCGTGAGCGTGGTATCACAATCTCTACTGCACACGTTGAGTACGAAACTGATTCTCGTCACTATGCGCACGTTGACTGCCCAGGACACGCTGACTATGTTAAAAACATGATCACTGGTGCTGCACAAATGGACGGAGGAATCTTAGTAGTTTCTGCTGCTGATGGTCCAATGCCACAAACTCGTGAGCACATCTTACTTTCTCGTCAAGTAGGTGTACCTTACCTTGTTGTATTCTTAAACAAATGTGACATGGTTGATGACGAAGAATTATTAGAATTAGTAGAAATGGAAGTACGTGACCTTCTTTCTGAGTACGATTTCCCTGGTGATGACATTCCTGTTATCCAAGGTTCTGCTCTTAAAGCTTTAGAAGGTGACGCTGCTTGGGAAGAAAAAATCGTTGAACTAATGAATGCAGTTGACGAGTATATCCCAACTCCTCCACGTGACACTGATAAGCCTTTCATGATGCCAGTTGAGGATGTTTTCTCAATCACTGGTCGTGGAACAGTTGCTACAGGTCGTGTAGAGCGTGGACAACTTAATGTTGGTGATGTTATTGATATCATCGGTCTTGCTGAGGAAAAATCTTCTACAACAGTTACTGGAGTAGAAATGTTCCGTAAGCTTCTTGACTATGCTGAAGCTGGAGATAACATTGGTGCGTTACTACGTGGTGTATCTCGTGAAGATATCCAACGTGGTCAAGTTCTTGCTAAGCCAGGAACAATTACACCACACACAAACTTCAAAGCTGAAGTTTATGTATTATCTAAAGAAGAGGGTGGACGTCATACTCCATTCTTCTCAAACTACCGTCCTCAGTTCTACTTCCGTACAACTGACGTAACAGGTATCGTTCATTTACCAGAAGGTGTTGAAATGGTTATGCCTGGTGACAACATCGAAATGACAGTTGAATTAATTTCACCAATCGCGATTGAAGAAGGAACTAAGTTCTCAATCCGTGAAGGTGGACGTACTGTTGGTGCTGGCGTTGTTGCAACAATCACAAAATAATAACGAATTCTCGTTATAAAGAGTATCCCTTTCTGGGATGCTCTTTTTTTGTTAGTTAAATATATATAAAAGAACAATTCCTATCACTAAGACTATTTTTGTTTCGAGCTTATTATAGAAGATACTTGAAAAAGCTTACTCTCGTTCATAAGAAAAATAGAAAAAAACATCTCTATTATAGAAGATAAAATTCTTTTAAAAACATACTTGCAATCAAAGGCTTCAATCTATATAATAGAAAAAGTGTGATCGGTTAAATAATTACTTGAATTGGTATATAGATTCCTGTATAATATTTAATGTTGGTCATTGACAGTGATGATGCGGAAGGTTGCTGAAACACCCGGCCCCTTTGCCATGGCAGGGTGGAGGAAATTTTCGCGGAGCATGTCTATTTTAAAAATGGACGATAAAGGAGGGGCTATTATGGCAAAGCAAAAGATTCGCATTCGTTTAAAAGCGTATGATCATCGTGTACTCGATCAATCAGCAGAGAAAATTGTAGAAACAGCAAAACGTTCAGGTGCGCAAGTATCTGGTCCAATCCCACTTCCAACTGAGAAGTCGGTTTATACAGTTCTGCGAGCGGTTCATAAGTACAAGGATTCTCGTGAGCAATTCGAAATGCGTACTCATAAACGCCTTATTGATATTGTGAACCCAACACCACAAACAGTAGATGCATTAATGCGTTTAGATTTACCATCTGGTGTTGACATTGAAATTAAACTGTAATAACAAGACTGTTTAAAAGTCTTTCGTGTATAAATAAAATGGCAAAAATAAAATTTTTGGGAGGTGTTTCGGATGTCCAAAGGAATCTTAGGAAGAAAAATCGGTATGACTCAAGTTTTTGCAGAAAACGGTGAAGTTATTCCTGTAACTGTAATTGAAGCTGAGCCAAATGTGGTTTTACAAGTTAAAACGGTAGAAGCTGACGGTTATGAGTCTATTCAATTAGGCTTTGCTGATCAGAAGAAATCAAACATTAATAAACCAGCTGAAGGTCATGCTGCGAAAGCAAACACAACACCTAAGCGCTTCGTTAAGGAAATCCGTAACGTTAATCTTGCTGACTATGAAGTAGGGCAAGAAGTTAAGGTAGATACTTTTGAAATTGGAGAAACAATTGATGTAACAGGAATATCTAAAGGGAAAGGTTTCCAAGGTGCTATTAAACGCCATAACCAATCTCGTGGACCAATGTCTCACGGTTCTAGATATCACCGTCGCCCTGGTTCAATGGGTCCTGTTGCTCCAAACAGAGTATTTAAAGGTAAATTATTACCAGGACGTATGGGTGGAGAGCAAATTACCATTCAAAACCTAGAAGTTGTTAAAGTAGATACAGAGCGTAACTTATTATTAGTAAAAGGTAACGTACCAGGTGCTAAAAAGAGCTATGTTACTGTACAAAGTGCGGTTAAAGGAAACTAATAACCATTTAAGAAAGGAGGCCACATCATGCCGAAAGTAGCATTATTAAATCAATCAGGTTCTCAAGTTGGAGACATTGAGTTAACGGAATCAATTTTTGGTATCGAACCAAATAAAAGTGTTCTTCATGACGCGGTTATTATGCAACAAGCTTCACTTCGTCAAGGAACACACAAAACAAAAGGACGTTCGGAAGTTCGCGGAGGCGGTCGTAAGCCTTGGCGTCAAAAAGGAACTGGACGTGCGCGTCAAGGATCTATCCGTTCACCACAATGGGTTGGTGGTGGAGTCGTTTTCGGTCCTACTCCACGTAGCTACAGCTACAAATTGCCGAAAAAAGTTCGTCGTTTAGCTATTAAATCTGCTCTATCTACGAAAGTGAGTGCAGCAGAAATTATTGTTTTAGACGATTTGAAATTTGAATCTATTAAAACAAAAGAGATGGTTAATGTACTTTCATCATTATCTGTAGAATCAAAAGCATTGATTGTTACAGCTAACTACGATGAAAAAGTATCATTATCAGCTCGCAATATTCCAGGTGTAACAATCGTTACAGCAGATGGTGTTAATGTATTAGATGTCCTCAAGCATGATAAGCTAATCATCACCAAAGCAGCCGTTGAAATGGTAGAGGAGGTGCTTGCGTAATGTCAAATGCTCGTGATATCATTAAGCGCCCAGTCATTACAGAACGTTCAGCTGATTTAATGGGAGAAAAGCGTTATACATTTGAAGTAGATGTACGTGCTAACAAAACTCAAATTAAAGATGCGGTTGAAGAGATCTTCGAAGTGAAAGTTTCTAAGGTCAATACAATGAACTACAAAGGAAAAGAAAAGCGTTTTGGTCGTTACACTGGCTATACAGCTCGTCGTAAGAAAGCTATTGTCACGCTAACACCAGAAAGCAAAGAGCTTGAATTCTTTGAGGGAGTTTAATTTCTAAAGAAGGAGGTAACTAAACATGGCTATTAAAAAGTATAAACCAACCAGTGCCGGCCGTCGTGGTATGACTTCACTAGATTTCAGTGAAATCACTACAGATAAGCCGGAAAAATCATTATTAGCTCCGCTTCATAAAAAAGGCGGTCGTAATAATCAAGGTAAATTAACTGTACGTCATCAAGGTGGTGGACATAAGCGCCAATACCGTGTGATTGATTTTAAACGTACTAAAGATGGAATTCCAGGACGCGTTGCTACAATCGAATATGATCCAAACCGTTCTGCTAACATCGCTTTAATTAATTATGCTGATGGAGAAAAACGTTATATTTTAGCGCCAAAAGGCCTTAAAGTAGATATGGTTATTGAGTCAGGTGCAAATTCTGATATTAAAATTGGTAATGCACTACCACTTAAGAACATTCCTGTTGGTACAGTTATTCATAACATTGAGTTAAAACCAGGAAAAGGCGGACAGCTAGTTCGTTCTGCTGGTACAGAAGCTCAAGTGTTAGGTAAAGAAGATGATTACGTGCTTGTTCGTTTGAACTCAGGCGAAACTCGCTACATCCTTGCTACTTGCCGTGCTACGATTGGTCAAGTTGGAAATATTGAGCATGAGCTAGTAAACATTGGTAAAGCAGGTCGTTCTCGTTGGTTAGGTAAACGTCCAACTGTTCGTGGTTCTGTTATGAACCCTAACGATCACCCACACGGTGGTGGTGAAGGTAAAGCGCCAATCGGTCGTAAATCACCAATGTCACCATGGGGTAAACCAACTCTTGGTTTCAAAACACGTAAGAAAAACAAAGCGTCTGATAAGTATATTGTACGCCGTCGTAAAAAATAACGGGGTTTGTGCTACGGTTCTAAGGAATAGAACCGTGCGCTAATCACGAAGGGAGGATATCTAATGGGTCGTAGTTTAAAAAAGGGACCTTTTGTCGATGATCATTTAATGAACAAAGTTGAATCGATGAATGAAGGAAGTGATAAGCGCGTTATCAAAACGTGGTCACGCCGTTCAACGATTTTCCCTGAATTTATTGGTCATACAATTGCTGTCTATGATGGTCGCAAGCATGTTCCTGTATACATTTCTGAAGATATGGTAGGACACAAACTTGGTGAGTTCGCACCTAGTCGTACGTATAAAAGTCATGCCGCTGATGATAAGAAAACAAGACGTTAAGGTGAGTAAGAGAGGAGGTCTTTAGTCTATGCAAGCTAAAGCTGTAGCCAAACAAATTCGTATTGCTCCTCGTAAAGTTCGATTAGTTGTTGATCTTATTCGCGGAAAGCAGGTTGGAGAGGCGATTGCAATTTTACGCCACACACCAAAGGCTGCTTCCCCAGTTGTTGAGAAATTACTTAATTCAGCAATTGCGAATGCAGAGCACAATTATGAAATGGAGCCAAATAATCTTGTAATTAGTGAAATTTTTGTTGATGAAGGTGTAACGCTTAAGAGATTCCGTCCGCGTGCACAAGGTCGTGCTAGCCGTATTAACAAGCGTACTAGCCACATCACACTAGTTGTAACAGAAAAGAAGGAGGGATAAAGCGTGGGTCAAAAGGTTAATCCAGTAGGACTTCGAGTAGGTGTTATCCGTGACTGGGAGTCAAAATGGTATGCTGATAAAGATTATGCAGATTTACTACACGAAGATATTAAGATTCGTGAGTACATTGAAAATCGTTTAAAGGATGCTTCTGTTTCTAAAGTAGAAATCGAGCGTGCTGCAAACCGCGTTAACGTTACAGTATCTACTGCTAAGCCTGGTATGGTTATTGGTAAAGGTGGATCTGAAGTAGAAGCGTTACGTAAAGCGTTAAATGAGCTAACTGGTAAAAGAGTTCATATTAACATTTTTGAAATTAAGCAAGCTGATTTAGATGCTAAATTAGTTGCTGAAAATATTGCTCGTCAATTAGAAAACCGTATTTCTTTCCGTCGTGCAATGAAACAAGCAATTCAACGCACAATGCGTGCTGGTGCTAAAGGTATTAAAACTCAAGTATCCGGTCGTTTAGGTGGCGCTGATATCGCTCGTGCTGAACACTATAGTGAAGGAACTGTTCCGCTTCACACTCTTCGTGCTGATATTGATTACGGTACAGCAGAAGCAGATACAACATACGGTAAACTAGGTGTAAAAATCTGGATTTATCGTGGTGAAGTTCTTCCAACGAAAGGGACGAACCAAAGGGAAGGAGGCAACTAATCATGTTAATGCCAAAACGTGTGAAATATCGTCGTGAGCATCGTGGAAAAATGCGTGGTCGTGCAAAAGGCGGCACTGAAGTACATTTCGGTGAATATGGTCTTCAAGCTTTAGAAGCTTCGTGGATTACAAACCGTCAAATCGAGGCAGCTCGTATTGCGATGACTCGTTATATGAAACGTGGTGGTAAAGTTTGGATTAAGATTTTCCCATCTAAACCTTACACTGCAAAACCTTTAGAAGTTCGAATGGGTTCAGGTAAAGGGGCGCCAGAAGGTTGGGTTGCCGTAGTAAAACCTGGAAAAATTATGTTTGAAATCTCTGGAGTATCTGAAGAGGTAGCTCGTGAAGCATTACGTTTAGCTTCTCATAAATTACCTGTTAAATGTAAATTTGTAAAACGTGAAGAAGTGGGTGGTGACGCAAATGAAAGCTAATGATATTCGTAACTTAACCACTGCTGAAATCGAGCAAAAGTCGAAATCACTTAAAGAAGAATTATTTAACCTTCGCTTTCAACTAGCGACTGGTCAATTGGATAATCCAGCCCGCATTCGTGAAGTTCGTAAAGCTATTGCGCGCGCAAAGACAGTTTTGCGTGAACGTGAGCTTGGAATTAACAACGGCTAAAAGGAGGTTTGCTAAACTATGGATCGCAACCAACGTAAAGTATATACTGGGCGTGTTGTTTCAGACAAAATGGATAAAACAATTTCTGTTCTTGTTGAAACTTACAAAAAGGACCGTTTATACGGTAAACGTGTAAAGTATTCTAAGAAGTTTAAAGCGCATGATGAAGATAACAAAGCTAAAGTAGGCGATATTGTTCAAATCATGGAAACGCGTCCACTTTCAAAAGATAAACGTTTTCGTTTAGTAGAAATTGTAGAAGAAGCGGTTATCATTTAATCGATGTTTTAGTTGAAGGGAGGTAAGATCGTATGATTCAACAAGAATCCCGTTTAAAAGTTGCTGATAACTCAGGTGCTCGTGAAGTACTAGCTATCAAAGTTTTAGGTGGTTCTGGTCGTAAAACAGCTAATATTGGTGATGTAATTGTTTGCTCGGTGAAACAAGCAACACCAGGTGGCGTTGTCAAGAAAGGTGACGTTGTTAAAGCTGTTATTGTTCGTTCGAAAAGTGGTGCTCGTCGTAACGATGGTTCTTATATTAAGTTCGATGAGAATGCAGTTGTAATTATTCGTGATGATAAGAGCCCTCGCGGAACTCGTATTTTTGGACCTGTGGCACGTGAACTTCGTGAAAATCAATTCATGAAAATTGTCTCACTTGCTCCGGAAGTTCTTTAATTACTCATTAATGAGAAGGCCTGTCAAGGAGGTGCGAACATGGCAAAATTGCATGTCAAAAAAGGTGATACTGTAAAAGTAATCACTGGTAAAGACAAAGGAAAACAAGGCGTTATTTTAGAAGCATTCCCTAAAAAGGATCGTGTCCTTGTAGAAGGTATCAATATCGTAAAAAAACACGCGAAACCATCTCAAGAAAATCCACAAGGTGGAATTTTAAATCAAGAAGCACCGATTCATGTTTCAAACGTAATGCCAGTTGATCCTAAGTCAGGTGAACCTACACGTGTAGGGTACGAAGTAAAAGATGGAAAAAAAGTACGTATTGCTAAAAAGTCTGGCGAAGTTTTAGATAAGTAGTCAGGTTGAAAGGAGGTTAATCCTATGAATCGTTTAAAGGAAAAGTATTCAAAAGAAATCGTTTCTTCTCTAGTAGAGAAGTTTAATTATACGTCAGTAATGGCTGTTCCTAAACTTGAAAAGATTGTCGTCAATATGGGTGTTGGTGATGCTGTTTCTAATGCAAAAGCGTTAGATAAAGCAGTTGAAGAACTAGCTGAAATTACAGGTCAAAAGCCTTTAATCACAAAAGCAAAAAAATCTATCGCAGGTTTTAAGCTTCGTGAAGGTATGCCAATCGGTGCAAAGGTCACTCTTCGTGGAGAGCGTATGTATGAGTTCTTAGATAAGTTAGTTAGTGTATCTTTACCACGTGTACGTGACTTCCGAGGTATTTCTAATAAAGCTTTTGATGGTCGTGGGAATTATACTCTTGGTGTAAAAGAGCAATTAATTTTCCCTGAAATTGACTACGATAAAGTAGACAAAGTGCGCGGTATGGATGTTGTTATTGTAACAACAGCTAATACAGATGAAGAAGCACGTGAATTATTAACACATATGGGAATGCCATTCAAAAAATAATTGGTGTCCTAATCAAGAGGAGGGAAAACATTGGCAAAGAAATCAATGATTGCAAAGCAAAAACGTACACCAAAGTATAAAGTACAAGAATATACTCGTTGTGAACGTTGCGGTCGTCCTCATTCAGTTATTCGTAAGTTTAAACTTTGCCGGATTTGCTTCAGAGAACTTGCACATAAAGGGCAAATTCCTGGTGTGAAGAAAGCTAGCTGGTAAGCTCAAGAACGGGAAGGAGGTATAAAAAAATGGTCATGACAGATCCAATTGCAGATATGCTGACTCGTATTCGTAATGCGAACACAGTTCGCCACGAAAAATTAGAATTGCCTGCTTCAAAGGTGAAGAAGGAAATTGCTGAAATTTTAAAGCGCGAAGGATTCATTCGTGATTACGAATATGTTGAAGATAATAAACAAGGAGTTATCCGTATCTTCCTAAAATACGGCCAAACAAACGAACGTGTTATTACAGGTCTTAAACGTATCAGTAAGCCAGGGCTTCGTGTATATGCGAAAGCTGGTGAGCTTCCTCGCGTATTAGGTGGACTTGGAATTGCTATCGTCTCTACTTCTAACGGAGTTTTAACTGATAAAGAAGCTCGTAGCCAACAAGTAGGCGGAGAAGTTTTAGCGTACGTTTGGTAAAAAGATTCTTTAATTGAACGGAGGTGCAATGTAATGTCTCGTATTGGTAAAAAACCAGTTGAGGTTCCAAGTGGAGTAACGATCACACTTAACGGTACTACTTTCTCAGTAAAGGGTCCTAAAGGTGAGTTAACTCGTGAACTTCATCCTGATATGAAAGTAAATGTTGAAGAAAGCCAAGTTACGGTTGAGCGTCCATCTGAAAAGAAAGAGCACAAAGCTCTTCACGGTACAACTCGTAGTTTGATCAACAACATGGTAGAAGGTGTCACAAAAGGTTTCGAACGTGGTTTAGAATTAGTCGGTGTCGGTTACCGTGCTACTAAATCAGGTCAAAAGCTTGTTTTAAATGTAGGGTACTCTCACCCTGTTGAGATTGTTCCTGAAGCAGGAATTGAAATTGAAGTTCCTTCAAATACGAAAGTTATTGTTAAAGGTATAGATAAAGAACGTGTAGGTGCACTAGCTTCTAATATTCGTTCCGTACGTCTACCTGAGCCTTACAAAGGTAAAGGGATTCGCTATGAAGGTGAATATATCCGTCGTAAAGAAGGAAAAACTGGTAAATAATCATTAAATTACGGAAAGGACTGACGTTCAATGATTACGAAGCCTAATAAAAATACGGCACGTAAGAAAAGACACGCTCATGTTCGTCGCGCTATCTCAGGCACACCTGAACGTCCGCGCTTGAATGTTTTCCGTTCATCTAAACACATTTATGCTCAATTAATTGATGATGTTAACGGAGTTACATTAGCTTCTGCATCATCTTTGGATAAAGACTTAGGTTTAGAAAATGGAACTAATAAAGAAGCGGCTAAACAAGTTGGAGAACTTGTTGCAAAGCGTGCAGTTGAGAACGGACATAAAGTGGTTGTATTTGATCGTGGTGGATATGTATACCACGGCCGTGTAGCAACTTTAGCAGATGCAGCTCGTGAAGCTGGTCTAGAATTTTAAAGGAAAAAGGAGGGAAAATGAATGCGTCGTATTGACCCTAATACATTGGAACTTGAAGAAAAGGTAGTAGCTGTCAATCGTGTAGCAAAAGTAGTAAAAGGTGGACGTCGTTTCCGCTTTGCTGCGTTGGTTGTTGTAGGCGATAAAAACGGTCATGTCGGTTTCGGTATGGGTAAAGCTCAGGAAGTTCCTGAAGCAATCCGTAAAGCGGTAGAAGATGCGAAGAAAAACCTCATTGAAGTGCCGGTTGTAGGTACTACAATTCCTCATATGGTAGAAGGTCACTTTGGAGCAGGCCGTGTATTATTAAAACCAGCTTCTGAAGGTACTGGAGTTATTGCTGGAGGACCAGTTCGTGCGGTTCTTGAGCTTGCAGGTGTAGGCGATATTCTTTCTAAATCTTTAGGCTCTAATAATCCTATTAATATGGTACGTGCTACTATACAAGGGTTACAAAGTCAAAAACGTGTAGAAGATGTTGCAAAACTTCGCGGTAAATCAGTAGAAGAACTGTTAGGATAAAGGAGGGACATTAAATGGCTAAGAAATTAGAAATTACCCTCACTCGTAGTCTTATTGGTCGACCTAAAGACCAACGCGTTACAGTGAATACTCTTGGATTACGTAAGATGCATCAATCTGTAGTTCAAGAAGACAACGCAGCGATTCGCGGTATGGTAAATAAGGTTTCACACCTTTTAACAGTCAAAGAAATCGAAGCATAATATCATCATTTCTATATATGAGGAGGTGTCGACATGAAACTTCATGAGTTAAAACCTGCAGAGGGTTCACGTAAAGTTCGTAATCGCGTAGGACGCGGTATCGGGTCTGGAAACGGAAAAACTTCAGGAAAAGGACACAAAGGTCAGAATGCTCGTTCTGGTGGAGGCGTACGTCCAGGTTTTGAGGGTGGTCAAAATCCATTGTACCGTCGTTTACCAAAACGTGGTTTTACAAATCCAACTCGTAAAGAATTCACGATCGTTAACTTAGATGTACTTAATCGTTTTGAGGACGGTACTGAAGTTACGCCTGAGTTGTTAATTGAGAGTGGAACAGTTAAAAATGTAAAATTCGGAATTAAAGTTTTAGGTAATGGTAAAGTTGAGAAAAACTTAACCGTTAAAGCTCACAAGTTCTCTGCTTCAGCAGTCGCAGCTATTGAAGCTGCTGGCGGAAAAACAGAGGTGATTTAATGTTCCAAACGATCTCCAACATTATTAGAGTGGGTGACATCCGTCGTAAGGTTGTTTTCACCCTTCTTATGCTCATTGTGTTTAGGATTGGGAGCTTTATCCCTATTCCAGGTTCTAATAGTGATGTACTAGACTTTGTTGACCAAGCTAATGCCTTTGGCTTTCTCAATACGTTTGGCGGGGGAGCATTAGGGAACTTTTCAATTTTTGCAATGGGAATTATGCCATACATTACAGCTTCCATCGTGGTTCAGTTGTTACAAATGGATGTAGTTCCAAAATTTGCAGAGTGGGCTAAGCAAGGAGAAGCTGGCAGACGTAAGTTAGCTCAGTTTACTCGATATGGAACGATCGTTTTAGGATTTATTCAAGCGTTAGGAATGTCTATTGGTTTTAATTCTATGTTTCCAGGGTTAATTCCAAACCCTTCCGTTCCAACGTATATATTTATCGCACTCGTTTTAACTGCTGGAACTGCATTTTTAATGTGGTTAGGTGAACAGATTACAGCATACGGAGTAGGTAATGGAATTTCTATTATTATCTTTGCTGGTATTGCGGCAGGGATTCCTAGTGCCATTAACCAAATCTACGCTGTAGAAATTCAAGGTGCTGGAGAACAACTATTCTTAAGTTTAGTTAAAATAGCTTTATTATTGCTTGCAGTTTTAGCCATTGTTGTCGGTGTTATATTCATACAGCAAGCATTAAGAAAGATTCCAGTCCAGTATGCAAAACGTTTAGCTGGTCGTAGTCCAGTAGGAGGCCAATCAACTCATTTGCCGTTAAAGGTAAATGCTGCAGGGGTAATTCCGGTTATCTTTGCACTATCGTTGTTTATGTTTCCGCCAGTTGTTGCAGGATTCTTTGCAGATAATGCAATATCTACTTGGATTACTACTCATTTTGATTATACCAAACCTATAGGTATGGCCGTTTATGCGGCATTAATTATTGGATTTACGTATTTTTACACTTTTGTACAAGTCAACCCTGAAAAGATGGCTGATAATCTTAAGAAGCAGGGTGGTTATATTCCAGGCATTCGTCCAGGTAAAACAACTCAAACTTACTTAACGCGCATTTTATATCGCTTAACCTTTGTTGGTGCACTATTTCTTGCGGTTGTAGCCATTCTACCAGTATTCTTTACAAAATTACTTGACTTACCTCAATCGGTGCAAGTAGGTGGAACTGGATTATTAATCGTGGTTGGTGTAGCATTAGATACGATGAAACGTATTGAAAGTCAACTAATTAAGCGTTCATATAAAGGGTTTATTAAGTAAAAAGGGGAGCAGGGTAAGAATAGGTTCTCGTCCTGTTTCTCTTCGTTGTAAAATGGACAAATGGAGGGATAGTAGTGAATCTGATTTTAATGGGATTACCAGGCGCTGGTAAGGGAACGCAAGCTGAGAGAATTGTAGAGAAATACAATATTCCTCATATATCTACTGGTGATATGTTTCGCGCAGCCATTAAAGGAAAAACGGAGCTAGGTATTCAAGCAAAATCGTTTATAGATGCAGGAGAATTAGTTCCTGACGAAGTAACGATTGGAATTGTGAGAGAGCGTCTATCAAAGGAAGATTGTCAAGATGGTTTTCTATTAGATGGTTTTCCTCGCACCGTTGCCCAGGCAGAAGCATTAGAAGAAATTTTATCATCGCTAGGTCGTAAAATCGATTATGTTTTAAATGTTGATGTACCGGAGCAAATGTTGATGGACCGATTAACAGGTCGACGGGTATCACCGACGTCAGGTAAAACATATCATGTTATTTTCAATCCACCAAAAGTGGAAGGTAAATGTGATTTGGACGGAAGTGAATTAATTCAACGTGACGATGACAAGCCGGAAACGGTTAAAAAACGTCTAGAAGTGAATCAACAACAAGCCCAGCCGCTTATCGATTTTTATACAAATAAAGACTACCTTGTTAATATAAAGGGTGACCAAGATATTAATGAAGTATTTCATGAAATTGATCATCTATTAAGAGGGATTCATGCATGATTATTTGTAAAACTGAGCGTGAGCTTGACATTATGCGTCAAGCTGGTAAAATTGTTGCTCTTACACATCAGACGCTTAAAAAGTTCATCAAACCTGGTGTTACAACAATAGAACTTGATCAAATAGCCGAAGAGTTTATTCGTTCACACGGTGCAACACCGTCTTTTAAAGGCTATAATGGATTCAAAGGTAGTATCTGTGCTTCAGTAAATGATGAGTTAGTACATGGTATTCCGGGAAATCGCATGCTAGCAGATGGAGACATTATTAGCATAGACATCGGTGCATATTACAACGGATATCATGGTGATTCTGCTTGGACATATGCAG
This sequence comes from Alkalihalobacillus trypoxylicola, assembly GCF_001590785.1. GTDB lineage: Bacteria > Bacillota > Bacilli > Bacillales > Bacillaceae_D > Alkalihalobacillus > Alkalihalobacillus trypoxylicola. Next base: position 57,988 of record NZ_LTAO01000004.1, on the reverse strand, counting down.
TAGGTGAGATAAGTGATGAAGACAAGAAATTGCTTGAAGTCACGGAACAATCACTCTATAAAGGATTAGAGTTAGCTTTACCTGGTGGACGACTTTCTGATATTTCACATGCTATCCAATCATATGCAGAGCCTTTAGGCTTTTCAATTGTGAGAGAGTATGTTGGACATGGAGTTGGGCAAGACTTACATGAGGATCCTCAAATTCCCCATTATGGACCTCCAGGAAAAGGACCGCGCTTAAAGCCAGGAATGGTTTTAGCGATCGAACCGATGATTAATAGTGGAACTCGATATGTGCGCACTCTTGAAGATAACTGGACTGTAGTTACAGTAGATAAAAAGAATTGTGCACACTTTGAGCATACTATTGCGATAACGGAAACGGGCTATGAAATTCTAACTAAAGCTGATTGAAATAGCTTAGAAACACTATCGTGTCACTAATGAAAGTTGAAAAAGGCTGTCTTTTACGACTTTTAATAGATAAGATTTACTGAAGGAAGGAGCGTGAATCGTATGGCCAAAGAGGATGTTATTGAAGTTGAAGGTACAGTAATTGAACCACTTCCTAACGCGATGTTTCGTGTAGAGCTAGAGAATGGGCATAAAGTTTTGGCACATGTTTCAGGTAAAATTAGAATGCACTTTATTCGAATCTTACCAGGAGACAAAGTGACGGTAGAACTTTCTCCTTATGATTTAACTCGCGGACGAATTACGTATCGATATAAATAATAGCTACATTGATTACTATTGTTCAATTAACACTTAGATCTGTTGAAGTCAAATAAATCTAATGCACTCCGTACCATAAGGAGGTAACAATAATGAAGGTTAGACCATCAGTCAAGCCGATTTGTGAAAAATGCAAAGTCATCCGTCGTAAAGGGACGGTTATGGTTATTTGTGAAAATCCGAAACATAAACAAAAGCAAGGTTAATATAAGGAGGTGCTAATTCATGGCACGTATTGCTGGTGTCGATATTCCTCGTGATAAGCGTGTGGTAATCTCACTCACTTATATTTATGGAATTGGAAAAGCGAAGTCAATTGAAGTACTTGCTACAGCTGGTGTATCTGAGGATACTCGCGTTCGTGATTTAACAGAAGAAGAGTTAGGTCGTATTCGTGAAGCAGTAGAAGCTCATACAGTAGAAGGAGACCTTCGTCGTGAGGTTTCATTAAATATTAAACGATTAATTGAAATTGGTTCTTATCGTGGTATCCGCCACCGTCGTAGTTTACCGGTTCGTGGTCAAAATTCTAAAAACAATGCTCGTACACGTAAAGGTCCACGTCGTACGGTAGCAAACAAGAAGAAGTAGTAAAGGAGGTCGTATAAGCAATGGCTAAGAAAACGAATACTCGTCCAAAGCGTCGTCAACGTAAGAATGTTGAATCGGGTGTGGCACATATCCGTTCAACTTTCAACAACACAATCGTGACGATTACTGATTTGCATGGAAATGCTATTTCGTGGGCTAGCGCTGGCGCATTAGGTTTCAAAGGTTCTCGTAAGTCTACTCCATTCGCTGCTCAAATGGCTGCTGAAGCTGCTGCAAAAACAGCAATGGAGAATGGCATGAAGACAATTGAAGTATCTGTTAAAGGTCCTGGCGCGGGTCGCGAAGCTGCGATTCGTTCATTACAAGCTGTAGGGCTAGAAGTCAACATGATTAAAGACGTGACTCCTGTTCCACACAACGGCTGCCGTCCGCCAAAACGTCGTAGAGTGTAACGGAATCAATCATTGTATAGATTTCCTGAATGTGTCAATAATGGATAAGACGGAAAAATCCAGTTGACAAGTAAGGTCAAACGGTTGGGAATGCCTAATAGGATATCCGGTTAGGCTTTCCTAACAGTCTACCGGAGTTCGACGTTTTGAAGGAGGGTTTGTTTAATGATTGAAATCGAAAAGCCAATTATTGAAACGGTTGAGGTTAGTGAAGACGCAAAATACGGAAAGTTTGTAGTTGAACCACTAGAACGTGGTTATGGTACAACTCTAGGAAACTCCTTACGTCGCATTCTTCTATCATCACTTCCAGGAGCAGCTGTGACATCAGTGCAAATTGATGGCGTACTACATGAGTTTTCAACTATTGAAGGTGTTGTAGAAGATGTTACGACAATCATTCTGAATTTGAAAAAGCTAGCTCTTAAGATCTACTCTGATGAAGAGAAGACATTGGAAATCGATGTTCAAGGTGAAGGTGAAGTAAAGGCTGGAGATTTAACTCATGATAGTGATATCGAGGTATTAAATCCAGACTTATATATTGCTACTTTAGCAAAAGGAGCTAACCTTCGTATGCGTTTAACTGCTAAACGTGGTCGAGGATACATTTTGGCTGAAGGTAATAAAAATGAAGATCAACCAATAGGGGTTCTTCCAATTGATTCGATTTATACACCTGTATCTCGTGTAAACTATCAAATAGAAAATACACGTGTAGGTCAAGTAACGAATTATGACAAACTTACTCTTGATGTGTGGACTGATGGAAGTATTCGTCCTGAAGAAGCTGTTTCTTTAGGTGCGAAAATTTTAACAGAACACCTCAATATTTTTGTTGGTTTGACGGATCAAGCACAGAATGCTGAAATTATGGTCGAAAAAGAAGAAGATCAGAAGGAAAAAGTTCTTGAAATGACTATTGAAGAGCTAGATTTATCTGTTCGTTCTTACAACTGTTTAAAACGTGCGGGTATTAATACTGTACAAGAGTTAACTCAAAAAACAGAAGAAGACATGATGAAGGTACGTAATCTTGGCCGTAAATCTTTAGAAGAAGTTCAAGAGAAGCTTGGTGAACTAGGTTTAGGTCTTCGTAAAGAAGACTAATAGCCATTCAAAGGAACAACAAGAATTTACTTTGCCTTTTGTAGGAAAGTATTATAAAGGGAGGGAATAGAACATGGCATACGCAAAATTAGGTCGTACGAGTTCACAGCGTAAAGCATTATTCCGTGATTTAGCGACTGACCTTATTATAAATGAGCGTATCGAAACGACTGAAGCGAAAGCAAAAGAGCTTCGTTCAATCGTGGAGAAAATGATTACACTTGGAAAGCGTGGAGATCTTCATGCACGTCGTCAAGCGGCAGCATTCATTCGTCGTGAAGTAGCGAATGAAGAAGAGAACCAAGATGCAATCCAAAAATTATTCTCTGATATCGCACCACGTTATGAAGAGCGTCAAGGTGGATATACTCGTATTCTAAAACTTGGACCTCGTCGTGGAGACGGTGCGCCAATGGTTATTATTGAGCTAGTTTAACATTTTTTGTTAAACAGCTCTCATCTTTTCTTTTACGACAAAGGGCACGACAGAATAGGGCTACGCGCTCTGGCTGTGGAGCCCTTTTTATTTTTCTAAAGATGAAAAGGGTGGTAAAGGATGGGCTTCATTTCATTTGAAGAAGTTACTTATCGTTATGAGGAAAATGATACTTCAGCTATATCAAATCTTTCACTTTCTTTTACGGATGGAGAGTGGGTCGCTATTGTTGGGCAAAATGGCTCCGGTAAATCGACGTTAGGTCGAATGATAAATGCTTTAAACCTTCCTACAGCTGGAAAGGTATATATTGAGGAAGATCTCACGTCTAATGCTCAAGCTCATAAAAGGATTCGTCATAAAATAGGAATGATTTTCCAGAACCCTGAGCATCAATTTGTCGCAACTACAGTAAGGGATGATATTGCTTTTGGCTTAGAGAATCAAGGGATGAAAAGAGAAGATATGCTCACTAGAATTGAAAGGTACGCTAATCTATTAGATATTACTCATTTACTAGATAAGGAGCCTCATCGATTATCAGGTGGCCAAAAACAAAGAGTGGCGATTGCAGGTGTCGTAGCATTAGAGCCAAAGGTCATTATATTTGATGAAGCCACTTCCATGCTAGATCCAGTTGGTCGTCAAGAAATGATAGAATTAATGGACATGCTTTCAAAAAAAGGAATTACAATTATTTCGATCACTCATGATATGGAAGAAGCAGCTAGAGCAAAGCGAATGATTGTTCTTCAAGCTGGTGAATTAGCCGCAGACGGCACTCCAAGGGAACTATTCCAAAATGATGCATTACTTCAAGAGGTGGGCTTAGAGAAGCCATTTACGATGAGACTACAAGAGCGATTAAAAGGCTATGGGCATTCTTTGCATCAACCAGCTCTTTCAGAAAGGGAGTTACTCGATCAACTATGGACATATCATTCAAAAAAGTAGAGCATATTTATATGGAAAAGACTCCCTTTGAAAAAGTCGCATTAACGGATGTCAATGTTGAAATTCCTTCAGGCTCTTTTACGGCAATTATAGGCCATACTGGTTCAGGAAAGTCGAGCTTCATTCAACATATTAATGGGTTGCTAAAACCAACCAAAGGATCGGTAACAATAGGGGACTTCACGATAACGGCAGGAGAAAAGTTCAAACAGATGCGAGAATTACGACAAAAGGTGGGGATGGTGTTTCAATTCCCTGAGCATCAAATATTTGAAGAGACGGTCAAAAAGGATATATCGTTTGGACCATTAAATTTTGGTGTTACCCAGGAAGAAATTGATCAGCGAATGTCACAAGTTTTAAAGCAGGTAGAACTCTCTGAAGAACTATTGGAACGCTCTCCTTTTCAATTAAGTGGTGGTCAAATGAGAAGAGTGGCGATTGCGGGTGTATTGATTAGCCGTCCAGAAATTCTAGTATTAGACGAACCTACTGCGGGGCTAGATCCGATTGGTAGAAAAAGAATGCTTCAGCTTTTTAAACAGTATCATGATGAAAATAAGGTAACGACTGTCTTTATTACTCATCATATGGAGGATGCCGTAAAATTAGCTGACCATTTTATCGTTTTAAATGATGGAAACGTACAAATGGTCGGTTCAAGAGAAGACATCTTTAAAGAAGCTGAAACGTTAAGAAGCTTTGGACTTGCCATGCCGGCTGAGATTGATTTTCTACAGAATTTCAAAAAGAGATTTCGACTTCATGATGACCGTTTATATTTTGAAATGGATCAAATAGCCGCATATGTTGATAAGCACTTACGTGAAAAGGAGTAAAAAAATATGTTCTCTCACATGATTATTGGTCAATATATGCCCCTTTCATCCTGCTTACATCGCTTAGACGCTCGTGCCAAAATTATTGCTACCTTTGTATTAGTGTTAGTCGTGTTCCTCATTAATAATTGGTTTATGATGCTGACCTTCTCCATATGCATTTTAATAGTAATCGGGCTGTCCAAGGTACCTATTTTATATGTGTATAAAGGCCTCAAGCCTATTTTAATTCTTGTTTTCTTTACTTTCCTCCTTCACGTTTTTTTTACGAATAATGGTCAGTTATTAGTGGAGTGGGGTCCTATTTCGATTTATTCTGGAGGAATTATCCAAGGTTTTTTTATTTCGCTTCGTTTAATATTAGTGGTCACCATTACTTCCATTTTAACGCTGACGACTAGTCCCATTGAATTAACCGATGGTCTGGAGTATTTATTTACACCATTTAAAAAGGTGGGGTTACCCGCTCATGAACTTGCTTTAATGATGTCGATTGCATTAAGGTTTATTCCAACCTTTATGCAGGAAGCGGACAAAATTTCAAAAGCTCAAATGGCTAGAGGAGTCGATTTCCGTTCAGGGCCATGGAAGGATAGAATTAAAGCGTTTCTACCATTAATTATTCCATTATTTATGAGTGCCTTTAAAAGAGCAGAAGAGCTAGCTCTTGCGATGGAAGCAAGAGGTTATGATGGTGGAGAAGGGCGGACAAACATCCGCGAGCTTATTTGGAAATGGAATGATACGTTTTCTTTATGTATAGTAGGGCTGCTAACCGTATCGATTCTGTTAGTGAGGTAATAGGAGGTAATCGTATGAGAATAGCATGTAAAGTAGCTTATGAAGGAACTGGTTATAGCGGCTATCAAGTACAGCCTGGAAAACGCACTATTCAAGCTGAAATCGAATTAGCTCTTTCAAAAATGCATAAAGGTACATTTATTCGGATCGCCTCCTCAGGTAGAACTGATTCCTTCGTTCATGCTAAAGGGCAAGTCTTTCATTTTGATACGAATATGCAGATTTCAGAAGAACGCTGGACAAAGGCCTTAAACGCCTTATTGCCTGAAGATATCCAACTTTTAGCAACTAAAATAGCTCCTAGTGACTTTCATGCCCGATATTCTGCCAAAAAAAAGCAATATATTTATCGAGTTTTGGCGAGAAAAGAACGAGATGTGTTTCGTAGAAACCAGACGTATCACGTTCCTACACCTTTACAGCTAGACTTAATGAGAGAGGCGTCTCAATCCTTATTAGGAACCCATGATTTTAGCTCATTTTGTGCGGCTAATACAAGTGTTGTCGATAAAGTGCGAACGATTGAAACGCTTGATATTCAAAAGGTAGACGATGAGATTCATTTTACCGTAGAAGGAAGTGGCTTTCTCTACAATATGGTAAGGATTATAGTTGGAACCCTAATTGAGGTTGGGACTGGTAAACGAAAGCCCTCAGAAGTAAGGGAAATCTTGGAGGAAAGAGATCGAACGGAGGCTGGAAAAACAGCTCCTGGTCACGGTCTGTATCTAAATAAAGTTTCCTACGAAGAGATTTATTTTTAATTTTTATAAAAAAAATTTGAAAAACAACGAAGCCGTGTGTAACAAGCTGTTGACATTGGCTTTTGAATATTATATGATGTTAGATGGTAATTCTAAAACCCACTAGCCCCGGGTTACGGAATGTTACAGTAGACTTATGATTTTATCAAATAAAAAAGAATTGAACGCGAGCGTTTTTAGGAGGTTAAATACATGCGTACAACATATATGGCAAAGCCAAACGAAGTTGAGCGTAAGTGGTATGTTGTTGATGCAGAAGGTCAAACTCTTGGTCGTTTAGCATCAGAAGTAGCGTCTATCCTACGTGGAAAGCACAAACCAACTTTCACTCCACATGTTGACACTGGTGATTTTGTAATCATCATCAATGCATCAAAAATTGAGTTATCTGGTAATAAATTGAACGATAAAATTTACTACCGTCACACATTACACCCAGGTGGTTTAAAACAAACGACTGCTGGTGACATGCGTGCAAATAAGCCTGAGCGTATGCTAGAGCTTGCAATCAAAGGGATGCTTCCAAAGAACACCCTAGGACGTAAGCAAGGAATGAAACTTCACGTATATGCTGGCAACGAACACAAACATCAAGCTCAAAAACCAGAAGCATATGAACTTCGTGGTTAATAGATAGGGAGGGTATTATTTTGGCACAAGTACAATATTATGGTACTGGTCGTCGTAAGCACTCTGTTGCTCGTGTACGTCTATTGCCAGGTGATGGTCGTATCGTTATTAACGGCCGTGAAATGGATGAATATTTTGGTTTAGATACATTAAAGCTAATCGTTAAACAACCTTTAGTTGAAATTGGCGTTGAAGGTCAATATGATGTTCACGTTAATGTTAATGGTGGAGGATACACTGGTCAAGCTGGTGCAATCCGTCACGGTGTTGCTCGTGCTCTACTAACTGTAGACCCAGACAACCGTCCAGCATTAAAAACAGCTGGTTTCTTAACTCGTGATGCACGTATGAAAGAGCGTAAAAAATACGGTCTTAAAGCAGCACGTCGTGCACCTCAGTTCTCAAAACGTTAATCAACGTTTACAAAGGTTTTTTGGTTCAAGTTGGTGCAAATCAGCTCGAACATCATAAAGAACTTAACAGATTTAAAGCATCAGCATCTTGCTGGTGCTTTTTTTTGGCATTAATTCTAGATAGTAATTTTGTTTGGTTTGGATATTTATGTGCCCTAACCGTATTGATACATAAAAACATATTTGTGTTCAGGTACATTTCTTTGCAATCTGGAAATAATATTGATAGCATTATTTTCAAGGGAGTTTCATTTTTTTTTTAGAAAAGTTCAGTCCCCTGAAACCCAGTATCAAAAATTGGTTAAGATTTTCATATTAAATATTCAGCTTCATATTTTGAAATGGGAGGAAAAACAATGACGAAAGTTTCGTGGTCAAGATTAATGTTCTTTACAATGCTAATCTTTGTATTGACTTTGGCAGCGTGTGGCAATGATGATACTTCAGACGAAGGATCAACTGATGACTCGGATACTGCAACAGAAGATAGTGTTGACGAGGGTGCTGATGAAAGTACAGATACAAGTGCAGAATCTGAACCAAAAGTTACTGAGTTTGAACCAGCATTTCCAGAACAAACAAGAGCACCAGAAGTAGAGACTAAGGCAGAACTTGATGTGGAAGTTGTTGTTGAGGGTCTTGGCGTGTCTTGGGGTATGGAAGAGTTTGATACAAACCGGTTACTTGTTACGCAAAGAGATTCAGCAGAACTTCTTATTATAAACCTTGAAGATGGCTCTGTTTCAGATCCAATTGAAGGTACACCAGAAGTAAATGACGAAGGTCAAGGTGGTTTACTTGATGTAACCATTGCACCAGATTTTGACGAATCAAGATTAGTATTTATGACGTTTGCTCAAGATATTGAAGGTGGTACTGTAACTGCTGTCGGTAAAGGTGTCTTATCAGAGGATGAAGCCTCACTTGAAGATTTTGAAGTAATCTTCCAAGCAGAACCAGCATATGACGGTGCCTTACACTATGGTGGTCGTATTATCTTTGATGATGATAGCAACCTATTCTTAACAACTGGTGAGCGTTCAGATGATCCAATTCGAGAACGTGCACAAGACTTAGATGCTTACTTAGGTAAAGTCATTCACATTACACAAGATGGAGAAGCAGTAGATACAAATCCATTTATTGAAGATGAAGACGCACTAGATGGTATTTACAGCTACGGTCACCGTAATATTCAAGGTGTGGACTTCCACCCTGAAACAGGAGACTTATGGATTGTTGAATTCGGTCCACAAGCTGGGGATGAACTGAATATTATTGAACCAGGTTCTAACTATGGATGGCCAATTGTTTCCTATGGTATCGAGTACAGTGGTGAATTAATCAATGATGGTATTTCAGAACACGAAGCGCAAGGCTTTGTTGAACCAGTATATTATTGGGATCCAACAAGTGCACCAAGTGGTATGTCATTCTATGATAACGACGCAATTCCTGAATGGGAGAACAACTTGTTCATCGGTGGTTTAGCACCGAACTATATTGTACGTGTCGTTATTGAAAATGACCTTGTCGTTGGAGAAGAACGTCTTTTAACTGAAGAAGGCGAACGTTTCCGTGATATTCTTGTAACTGAGGATGGCGCGCTTATTGCAATCACTGATGGCGGTCTGATTTATAAGATTGCTGCAGCAGGTTAAGGTGACGTATTTGAAGGCACAGAAGAAGATGATGTTGATACTGATGAAGACGAGGCGCTGAATAATTTATTATTCTCTAAAAGCACCTAACCTTATGTCGATGTCATTAACTTAAGGCGCTTGACAATATTAAAGAAGCAGGTGTTCATGGAAATCCATGAATGTCAATTTCAATCCTCCTTCATACATTCTTATCCATATAACAATTCCCGAGATGTTGATATAGATGGATTGAGCTTGATTGAGTGTATATGAAAATTATCTTGATACTTCTCAAAACTTTAATATACTTGGTATATCAAGATTTATGCCACTCTGCTCTTAATCAGCAGAGTGGTTTTTTATTGATGAAAAAGAAAATGAATACCCCTTATTAAAAACTCATGTACTTTTGGAGCATCTCACCTAATCGCTTTCTTCTCATTTGTCACATTTGTAATAAATAATATCAAATTAGTATATAAGCGTGACATTAAACCAACCATCGATGAAAGACATGAAAGTCATAAAGAGATTAATCGAAGCTTTAAAGCTACTAGTCTGAAGGAAATAGGTTCTATTCGAAGAAACCCACCACTCCTTTTTTTAGATAAATTTATAAAATAAATACAAATTTTGGTAGTGTGATGATTAGAATTATCGTATGATTAGATTGTGGAGGTCATTCCATATTGAGGTATTTATTCTAAAGATTTGTTCAAAAAATGGGTCAAGTTCACTCATTAATTGAATGACTAAATAAATGATACATGAGTGAATTTCATAATTGCTCTATAAACGAATAAAACCGAACGTTTCTTATAAAATATGTTTTAAAACGTTTGTGAATTAACTTCCTGATTGAAACGGTAGGTAGTGACTCCCGAAGGATCAGCGCCGTTTGAAGATCCACTCTGACGAAGCTTTGCGTAGTCAGAGTTAGCTGAGAACAAGCCCTTGGGATAGCATCTACCTAAAGTGGAAATTAAAACCTACTCGTTCGGTTTTCACTATAAAATATGAATGATGAAATGGATTCACATATAGTGCAATCTGAATATTATTGAATGAAAGTATGTGTGGATTAATGGATATAAAAACATTGTGGGGTTCAAGGCTTCAGGAATTTTATAGAAAAATGTATAAATACTATTCAATTATTGGTGCAAGTGTTCTCTACTTTTTTCTGATTATTAGTAGTATCTTGATTTATTATTTTCATTTATTCATTAATTCGGTGTCTCCGCAAATATCTGTTGAAGTAATTTTATCTCTATTTGTAACGTTCCTTTTAACACGGACAAAGATCCGCACATTTATGAAAAGCGCAGATATCATTTTTTTATTGCCAATGGAAGTAAAATTACAGTCGTATTTTTTAAAATCACTGTTATATAGCTTTGTTATCGATGTTATTAAATTGCTTTGTTTTATTACTATTTTCTTATCCTTATTTTTGCACACTACTAATATAAATCTTTTCGCCCTTTTGTTAGTAGTGGTGATTGTTGCTTATAACATTTTAATGAAGTGGGTTGAACAGTGGTTAGAGAGCCCTGTACAATTGTGGTTACATAGGTTCATTAGGTTTTTCTCCATATTTTTACTGTGTTATTTTATGTTTAGTCATGAATGGGTTTTTGAGTTTATTTTGTTGCTTATAAATTTTGTTTATTTAATTTACTTCTTTGGAAAAAAAAGAACTCTGAATTGGCAGTGGCTCATAGATGAAGAACAAGGTGCCTTAATAAGGAATTTTAAATTTATAAATTTTTTCATTGATGTCCCTACTCTTAAACGTTCTTTTCGTAGTAGGCGGTGGCTCACTATCATTCTGAAAAGTTGTATTCCGTATAGTCAAAGCCACACATTCCTATATTTATACTCACACTTGTTTATAAGATATAATGATTACTTTTACCTTTATTTAAGACTAACTTTAATTGGTATATTCGCTAATTATGCTATCCCTACAGGTGCTTTGATTTTTACTATTCTCATTTTGTTTATGACTGGATTTCAAGTAATTCCTTTACAACATGAAATGAAAGAAACGGTATTCCTTTATCCTATTTCTAAATCACAGAGAAAAGATTCTTTCTTAAAGGTTGTCATGTCTCTATTATATGTACAATTTTTCATTTTGTATTTTGCTATGTTCATTCATACTTCTACTATTAAAATATACTATCTTGTAATTGGAATTCTATTTATTTATGTATTTGTAAATATCTTTGTATCAAAAAGAGTCAATCTCAGGTAGTAACAATAGTGTGGTAATCAACTAACATCTATCATCATGTAATTGAGTTAGATTTCGAAGTTTTTTTATACTCAACGTTTATGCCACTCTGCTTTTTTCTAGACAGAGTGGTTTTTTTATGGAATTCCTCTTTCCAAAATCTTATGTGATTTTGGAACATCTCTGTAGTTGATCTTTGTGAGAGGTACCTTATTTCTGTAATGAAAGTTTGAAAAATTTGTTAAAAAGGTATTGTTATTGTAAACTATTAACTTATGAACAGAGGTGCGAAATGAGGAAGAATATTATAAATGCAATTGTTGCAAGTATTATCGTTGCATTAATAACTGCAGTGTTTAGCTTCTCGATTCGTGGCTATCTTAACTGGTTTGATGTAGTCAATTCAATAATTGGCACGTTCATTATTTGGGCTGTATTCATACCGATGGTCAATAGGCATTGGAGGGCTCGCCAAATAGAGTAGCATTTTGCCGTTACTGGCTTAGTCTCAGTCCAAGCATTGGAACAATCAACAAAAGGATTCGCATCGTACAGACAAAACATAGGAGAGTGGAGAAATTGAAATTAAGATTATTACTATTTTTAACAACTGCTACATTATTACTTATTGCTGTCGGTTGCAGTTCAGAAAATACCGATACTTCATCCAATGATGGTAATAGCAATTCGAGTGACAATCAAGCTCAAGACGATGATAATGACTTAGACGAAGATGATGGGGATAAAGGTGTAGTAACTGAGAAAGAGCTCTTTGAAAGTTTATTAGAGGAAGCAAACAAATATACAGACCGACTGTTAAAAGATGAGAATTATGTAATAGGCATTAATCGGTTTGGAAAATATGATCTGAGATCTTATACATGGGATTCGGGCGATAATGAAGTTGAGATAAGCATGTTAGAGTCCACAACGGAAAGAGAGTTTGAAAAGGATGAACAGGATTACGTGTTATCTAATGGTTTAGAAGGAACATTAGGAGATATTGGTCATGGTTTCAAATATTTTGTGCACTACGATTCCGTTATGAGGACAACCATAGATTTAGGTGATATGGATATAGAGGAAGCAAAGGAAAAATTAGATAGCTTAGAATTTAGGGATGAAGATTTAACAGAGGAAGAATTAGAAGAATCGTTAGGATTTACATATGAAGATGTTAAATTTTTCGATAACGCAGAATCGAATTACAATGTATCGGAATTATGGCTCAGGGGAGGAAACTTAAATGCCTTTGAAGTGAGATATCGTAATCCAGATGCAGGCGAATATGATGCTATTGATATAGGTGTAAGTGCAGAAGAATTTGAAATACCTGATTATAAGGAACAGGAGAATGTAACCACAAACAACGGTAAAGAGGTAATCATTGTAGATGATGGATTTTATGCAGAGTGGTTTTGGCAAGAAGATGATGGTTATTTTTATCGAATAGGTGGTAATTATAGCGAAGAAGAAGTAGAGAAAAAGGAATATAACTTAGAGGTTATTGATAAGATGATTAATAAGTATGGTCAATAAATGTCTGTTTTCAATTTAAAATTTGGTAAAACGATAAGAAATTAACAAGCTCAAAGCATCAGCATCTTGCTGGTGCTTTTTTTTGCATAAATTCCAAAAGGTGATAAATCGGTTGGACACACAGGCAATATCTATATTTTGAATAATAAAATTTGAGTGTCTTCTAGAAAGTCAACTTAGGATGAATATAATCAAAAAGAGAGAAGAAACTAGAGAGTTTTTAAAAAAAAGGATTTTTATTATGGAAAGTTACTATATAATGATTTAATGAATCCTAAGTTCTTCCTTTTCAATCCTCCTAAATTCCGATGAAGTAGAATAGAATCTATTATTAAAAAGCTTCTACCAGCCTACACTAGCGAGGAACCATTTAAGTAAACGAATAATAAATATTCATTTGAGTGAATTTATTCGATGATTGTAACGGTAGGTAGTGACTCCCAAAGGAAAAAGCGCAGTGTGAAGATCCGCTCTGACGAAGCTTTGCGTAGTCAGAGTTAGCTGAAGACAAGCCCTTGGGAAAGCATCTACCTAAAGTGAAAATCAAAACCTAATCGTTTGGTTTTCATTAAAAGATAGGAATGATGAAATTGATTCGTTTTTTATAAATAATAGCAGTTTGAGGTGTTCTATGTTTAAAAGTTTAAATAGATTTTTGGAGCAAAACCCGATAGAAGATTTAGTGAATTATGATATTAAAAACGAATCTCCATGGGATGAAGTGAATGCTGAAAAAGCTCCTATTCAAAAGATACAAAAGTATAAGGACTGTAATAGAAATACATCTTTAAGTTTTGATTGTGATAACTCTAATGGTACTTGTGATTTTGTAGACAGTATTTACAAGGAGTTATGGGGGTGGTCTTTTAGAAATAGAATGAATTTACCATCTGAACTTTACACTAAATTTAATAATGATTGGGATAGGTTAGGAAGCGATACGATGAATTCGTTTTCTACTATATATAGACAAGCTATAAAGATAAATTCGGATAATAAATCATCAGTTAAACAAAATAAGCATTTACAAAAATTCGCTACATTGACTCATACGATTGGAAATTTAACACTTGTACCTTTTAAAATCGATTTTGAAAATGATAAGAAATCATTTAATCAATATAGAGGGTTTAGAGGTAACGAAACTAATAAATATTTTGTCTATGATTTTTTTGATTTGTCTTTAAAAATGATAAAGGAAAATGTAGACCCCCAGACATTTAAAGAATATATTGAAATATTTTATTTACAAGACTTTGTTAATATGGATGATAATTATAGTATTAAACCCTTACTGAAGAAACATAAACCTTTACTTGCTCAAAATAAAATGTCCCTAGATAAACCTGAATCTTTTTTACCTGATCATAATGATGAATTGAATGAATATTTAATAAATGTAAATAAGCTCATTATGCAACGATCTAATAGGCTAGTAAACGCCTTAAAGAATAAGCTAGACCTGCATGACACTGAAGCGACAAGGGAATCGAATCAGTCTAAAAGGAAAATAAGGAAATTCCCTATAAAAGTAATAGGATGGTCTCTAATAGTGATGGTTTCTTTTGTAATATCCATTCTATTACTTTTTGAATTTGCCGAATTAGAAGGGATAATAATAAAGAATGCGATAGAACAGTATGGGATTTTGGCTGTGGGAACGGAAATCATTCAGAATTATACAACCTCAATATTAATATTTTTCCTTTTTGCATTTGTTATTTTATTTGTATTAATCAAAATTTCAACAGTATTATTTGATATGATTTTAGATAAATTGGGGAGATGTACATCTTGTCATAAGCTTTTTGCCATGAAAAAAGTAAAAAACCATTTAATTAACGTTGCTGATATCTCAATAAAGAAGGAATTAAAGCAAAAAAATTTGAACGGCGAAGTGATAGGAACGACTGAGCAATACATACCTGGAAAAAGAAAAACATATGAAATGATCCACCAATGTAAGTATTGTAAAGAGAAACAGGTTAGTAGTTATTCTCAAAATTACGAGAATGTTTAACAAGAGGTTTTTTTGTAATGCAAGATCATATTAAAATATGACTGTATAAGAAGTACAAGTTTTATTTAAAAATTCTCAATACATATATCAAAGGATTACCTCTTTGCTCTTATGAAGCAGGGAGGTTTTTCTTGTTCAATTTTCGCGATATGTTTCATCTCTTCTACATATAATTACATAATTTTTACACTTTCCCTACAATCATTTAACATACAATCCTTAAAATGAATGAGTGTATGATTACAGCTAATGTTTTAACCACCCCGGCTGCTTATCAGTGTTTGAGAAGGATCGATTTTCTAGAATTAGAGGGACGGGCCTATCAACAGAGCGGTGTTTCTCACAGTGGATTTTTCAATACATAAATGTATAGCCGCTGTAAAAAACAAATGAAATGTAAGTGGTGGAACATTTGGACTACAGTAATCAGTTAGGTTAAGTGATTTGAAAATATACAGCAGAAAAGGAGAAATGAACAAGTATGAGATTCATGAAAAAAATATCGATCATACTACTACTTGCTTTATTAATTATGGGGAATTTCGAGCTTCCTGTACAGGGAGCTGATCAAACTCAAAAGCCTTCAAAGCCAGAAGGGACGACTGAAAAGTTAAATACAGATCCTCCAGAGGTTCAGCAACCCCTTCCTGCAGTGGATAATGGCGGAAATGCTAATGATGCAATATTAAAAAATCTAGCTGAGACGAATCCATTTATCAGTATTCTAGATGGTTTTGATCAAGTCTGGTCGATGAATCAACCAGACTGGAGAGACGGAACAGCCTTAAGAGTACCAGGTGCAAATGGTAGCGTTGCTAATTATGGTGACGGGCCTACGGTTTATTTCGATGGATATAAAAATGATAAGACGAAGGTAGTAGCGGATAAACGAACATACGCTAATGTAGAAATTAGAGATCCAGAGACTTGGAGAGCTAATATTAAATATGTAGAGGATGTTACTAAAAATAGAACGGATGAAGAGGCGCTAGCAGCCTATTATGACGATCAAAGAGATAAGGTATATAGTATGATGGATGCTTATGGGCCTTTGGCTAATACCTATGTAAAAATTGTTAACCCAGTTACAAATGTCATCCGAACAAAAGAGGAAATGAATGTACTATTGGAAGAAGAGACTGTTGAGGATGAGCGCCAAGGAATGGGCCAATGGCAGGGAACGAAACTAGAGGATGCGTTAGATTTAGTTGATTTAATTAGATTTAGAAACCCTTCTTCATCAAATCCGGCTAAATATTTTTACTCATCTCCAAGACCTTATAGAATGAATTCAAATGGTGAGGTAATAGAAGTAGTTGATGAGAACGGTTTACCTGTTTGGGACACGATCGGCAGTGGTGAAATTATATCAGAAGGATTACCTTCAGGTGGTAAAAAAGTAACCGGAGAAAAACATTACCAGCAATATGAAACCAATGTGGTAGTCATGCCTGCATTAGAATATGTGAAAAGAATAGCGGAAGACGGTAGAGGAAAAGACGGTGCTTTTCCAAGTGGACATACGAGTGCCGCTTATTTATCAACATTTGGATTCGCCTATGCAACACCTGAAAGATATGCTGAATTTTTAACAAGAGCAGCTCAAATGGGAGAAAATAGAGTCGTAACGGGCATGCACTCACCACTCGATATTATCGGAGGAAGAATACAATCAACTGCGATGACTGCATATGCTTACAATCTACCAGCAAACCAAGTGGTATTGGATAAAGCTTATCAAAATACTGGCGAAGTATTTGGTGAAGTAGCTGATTCAAAAGGAATGAGCTTATATGAATATGCACATACAGTAACAGAGGAGTATACATTTGAAAGTGCATATGATGAACAAGAATGGGAAGATCATGAAGCAAATAAAGCATTCTATCGAGAAAAGCTTACCTACGGATTACCTCAAACAGGTGTAAAGGGGTTAGACCCTGTAGTCCCTAAAGGTGCTGAAGTATTATTGAAAACTCGTCAGCCTTATTTGACTGATGAACAGCGAAGAGGAGTATTATATACGACAGAAATTGAATCTGGATATCCTGTTATAGACGAATCAAATGGTTGGGGAAGAATTGATTTGGTCACAGCATCTGATGGATATGGTGCGTTTTTAAGCAATGTAACAGTGAATATGGATGCTTCAAAAGGAAGATTTAATGCTCATGATTGGTGGAGAAATAACATCACAGGTAATGGTATGCTTACTAAACAAGGGACAGGTACCCTTACATTGACAGGAAATAATAGCTATACAGGTGGTACATTACTACAAGAAGGAACGCTAGAGGCTACTTCTGCAACTGCGTTTGGTGAAGGTGATCTTTATGTGGAGAATGGTGCAGTTTTAGTAAATGTAGATGGTTCTCTAAATATTGGCGGTCATGTAACAATGGATGCAGGTAGCTTAAATATTGTAGTCAATAACGACAGTACTCAACTTAAGGTAGATGGACTAGTATACCTTGATGGTGGGGAACTGAATCTGGACCTTTCTGATTATGAAATAGACAAAGATACAACGATTACATTAATGACGGCTGACAAGGTGCATGGTGCATTCGACCATGTAACAGCAGATGATTACGAGGTAACAGTTAATTATGATGAAAATAGTGTAGTAGCTCATATCGTTACAACGGATCATTCTGAGCCAGTAACACCGGGTCCAGAGAATCCGGAGAACCCAGAGAATCCGGAGAACCCAGAGAACCCAGAGAATCCAGAGAACCCGGAGAACCCAGAAAACCCTGAAGTTCCAGAAAAACCTGAGAATCCAGACGATTCAAAAGACACAAAGAAACAACCTAGCGTGACATTAACGCCTGAGATTATTAATGGAGAGGCAACGATCTCAACAGATGATATTAATCAGTTAGCTGATCAGGGGGAATTACGGATTGATTTGCACGAACACAATGATTCTGTAAATTTAGTGCTTACTTCTGAACAAATAAAATGGTTGAAAGAGCATCATATAACAATTTTCATTCAATTGAAAAATGTCAGCTTGCAAATCGCTGCCTCCAATTTCACAGATGTATCCGAGGATGCAACCTTCAAGCTAGAACGATTGGATGATATTGAACAAGCTTTAAGTGTAGTTTATGACTTTGAAATAAGACAGGGTAAGGAAGAATTAAATACCTTCGATGAAAAAGTGACGCTAACCTTTTCTGTAGATAGTGACAAAGTGAATGATGAATCTCAGGTGCAACTGTTCTATTTGAATCCTGAAATCGAAGAATGGGAAGCAATCGGCGGAGAATGGCAGAAAGGAAAAGTGACGGCACAAACCGACCACTTTAGTACCTATACCGTTTTTGAAAAGGAAGCAGAAGAGAAACAGCCTGTTGCGAACGACGGACAAAAACTACCGGAAACGGCTACGACCGTCTATCAATATTTATTAGTAGGGTTTGTACTCTTGTTAAGTGGCGTGTTTTTTCTCTTTATGAAAAGAAGAAGAGCATAATCGTAACTGTTTTTAATTTATGGTTAGAAATATATATTTAATTACTTGTTAAGTCTATGCCACTCTGCTCTTCTACAGCAGAGTGGTTTTTTGTAGTAAATAAGTATCCGCTAAAATGGATTTGGTTCATTGATTTGATCGTCCAAATGTAATTCCAACAATTGACCAGTTTGTACTAAACCAGAACCAAAACCGTACATCAAAACTCGGTCACCATTTTTAACTCTTCCATCTCGAATCCCAAGGTCAAGTGCTAAGGGGACTGTTGCTGCTGAAGTATTCCCAAAGTTTTCTAAGCTATATAGAATCTTTTCCATTTAAAATCCTATTTTCTCGCAAATTGGTTCAATTAGCCGTAAGTTAGCACTATGCGGGATAAACATCTCATATAGAACATACTCAAAGTTAAATATTAAATACTTTTTTCAAAAAAAGGCCAGTATCATAAGGTTATTATAGATAATTCCCTTCAAATAACACTACAAAATTTATAGGTTGGGTCGCAAATTAATATAAAATTTTATACTTTTGTAGTACGAATGCCACCTATATATAAGAAATACTTTAGCTAAATATTTCAATTTAAAAATGGAAATAGAAAGGGATTGATTTAAATGGTTAAATAAATTCTAATAGTCTTGATATTTCTTTATAAAACAAATCCTAAGTTATTTCAGCATCTAGCATTAATTTCTTTCTATTTTCTCAATAAAGTAAGGAGAGATGAAATAAATGAAAATTGATGGGTTACAAAAATTTATGAAATCTTTAAATAGAGCAGCTAACGGTCATTTAAAAAATGAAATGAAATTATGGCTAGAAGAAATTGGGCTGGATTTTTTAGATGTTGTAGAGGATGAAATTCGTCTAACTGAGATAACTGATATGAACCTTTTATTAAATGCCTTTGAGCGTGGTCATAGTGAAAATGTTTGGATTTCAAGAGAAGGTGGATTAACTTTAGAAATTGGAACTGATGTAGAGTACGCTCAACATATAAATGATGGATATTTTTATCAGGATTCTAAAAATTTAGTTAAACAAATTTGGATACCAGGTATACAAAAAGGTGATAGTTTTCAATACTTTCCCGAGTCAAATTTGGGTCTAATGTTTACAGTTAAATGGATGGATGGTCTTAATTATTGGGATATCTCGTTGTCCATGTTTAGAAAGATGTTTGCAAGTAATTTAGAAAAAAAATTAGTCCATTGGGTTTCTAAAAACGAAATAAAGTGAGGGATACATTGAATTCAGAAGTAAAGTTAATTGGAGAATTTTTAACTAAGAATTTAGATGTTCCAATTTATATAGATGAATTGGAACCTAATCATGAGATACCATCTATTTATATTCCTCAACCTTCAGTAACTAATGGTATTGATACGGTAAGCACATATAACCTATCGTATACACTCAACATTAAAGTTTTTCATACATCTTCTGTACACGCATTGGAAGAGACGGAAAAGTTAGCTGATGCAATAAGGAATAATCGTATGCTTATTACTATTGTAGATGGTACTGTACAATCAATTGGTAACTCTTTTATTATTCGTAATGTAGAAGTAAGAGGTTCTAATCAAAATTTTGCAAGCCTTATATTAAATTGGAGTAGTCGTTATCAATATACAAAACCAGAGTTTCCACCACTTAAAGGAGTGGGAATAAATAACGGAGTGAAAAGATGACAAAAGTCAAGAAGGTAGATTTAAAAGGTAATAAAAAGAAACAAAATGATGAATTCATAGAACAACATTTAACTAATGAATTTTACTTAAATGAATTAAGAGAGCACAGTCGAAGACTTTTTGGAATTAAGCCTGAAGTCATTGACGGTGCTCTTTTTAATATTAAAGGTAATCAGATAACAAAATCACAAGTGGAAAGATATATTCGATTATTTCTAACAAGGGAGGCTAACTAAATTATGAATGGTGGAACATTTACGCCTGGAGTAGAGAAAGAACGAGCAGGTATTTATTTTAACTTTAAATCTATTGCACAACAAAGAGTAGTATTAGGAGAACGAGGAATTGTTGCGTTACCTTTAGTTATGAATTGGGGAGAGGCCAAGACATTTTTCTCTATCTCTAACTTAGAAGATTTGCAACAGAAGGTAGGGCTAGGAATAGATGAGCCTAAATTATTATTACTACGAGAAGCAATGAAGAGAGCTAAGACAGTTATGCTTTATCGTTTAAATGAAGGTGAGGCAGCAAGAGCGGTTATTGGAGAAGAGTTCACTGCTATTGCTCAACATGGGGGTTCCAAGGGAAATGAAATTATTGTACAAGTGACGGAAAACGTTTTAGATACTGATAAAAAAGATATTGTAACTTATGTGGGTGTTAATGAAGTCGATCGCCAAATTATTACAACGATAGAAGAACTAAAGCCGAATCAATTTTTGAGATTTGAAGGTGAAGGTATTCCCGATTTTACTGCAGGAACTAGATTACTAGGTGGCTCTGATGGTATTGCTACTAACTCAGATTACATGAGCTTTTTAGAAGCAGCTGAAACAGAATACTTTGATGTAATTGCTCTTCCTGTAAAAGAGAATCAACAGCTTAAGGCGACTTTTGTATCCTATCTCAAGCGATTAAGGGAACAACAAGGTCAGAAAATTATTGGAGTATTATCTAATTATGCTGGAGACTATGAGGGAATTGTAAATGTCACAAATGGAGTTATGCTTGAAGATGGTACTGAAATTACAGCTGATAAAGCCACTGCCTGGGTTGCTGGCGCGTCTGCTGGTGCAACGTTTAATCAATCTTTAACTTTTTTAGAATATGAAGGAGCTACTAATGTAATTGAACGCTACGATAATGAAGAAATTATTGAACGATTAAAAAATGGTGAGTTTTTGTTCACATATGATGCACGTACTAAGACCGTATCAGTAGAGAAGGATATAAATTCTTTTGTTAGCTTTTCCTCAAATAAGAGTAATAAGATGGCCAAAAATAAAATCATACGTGTTTTAGATGCTGTAAATAATGATTTGACACATGAAATCAAGAAATTAATTAAACTTAGGAAAGAATCAGGGGCAGATATTCCCGCATCACAAGATGGAATGGCATATATAAAATCATTAATTAATCAATATATGATTACTTTACAAACATCAGGTGGGATTGAGAATTTTAATTCAGAAACAGATGTTGTGATTCGATTTAATGGTGATCGTGATGGGTTTTTAATTGATATAGCTATTCAACCAATTGATGCAGCTGAAAAATTCTATTTTACTGTGGAGGCGAGATAATTCATGTCAAAATTACGTGCTCAAAATACCATATCTGGTAAAGAGGGTCGACTTTTTCTCGATGGGGAAGAGATGGCTCATTTAAAAAATATAGAAGCAACAATAGAAAAAAATAAAGCCGCTATCCCTATTATGGGTCGAAGAATGGAAGGTCATAAAACAACAGGTGCAAGTGGAACAGGAAATACTACTTTCTATAAGGTAACTAGTCGATTTATTAAGATTATGTTGGAATATATAAAGAACGGTCAAGATTTATATTTTACAATGCAAGTAGTGATTGATGATCCTTCCTCTGACCGTGGAGTAGAGCGAGTAACTTTATATGACGTAAATTTTGATAGTGTAAAAGTTGCTGGTCTCGATGTTGAAGCGGAGGCATTAGAGGAAGAATTACCGTTCACTTTTGAAGATATTGATTTAGATAATGCTTTAAACGATACATTTTAATTAATGAGGCACATAAAAGTGCCTCTTATTTCTTATTAAAGGGAGAGAATTTTTAATGAATAAAAATAATGATAATAATCTAGAACAGTTTGTACAAGATATTTCTATTTTTATGCCTGGAAACTATGAAGAGCCTCAAGAAATGACGGCTGTAATATCTAAACGGTTTAAAAAAAATAACGAAGTAATTCCTTTTATCTTTAAGGCTATTTCAACAGACAGAATTGATGAGCTTGAGAAAGATTGTACGACTTTTAAAAATAAAAAAGGTGTTGGAAGAGTTAAAGATTTTGATGCTGCACGCTTTTCTGCAAGGATTGCGGTGGAGACAACGGTTTACCCTAATTTTAAAAGTAAAGAATTTACAAGTGCCTATAAGTCCCCAGATCCAATAGATATTGCAAAAACAGTTTTAAGTGTAGGTGGTGAATATACAAACTGGATTAATAAAGCAATGGAAGTGAACGGGTTTGATGAAGATTTAGATGAACTTCAGGAATTAGCAAAAAACTAATTGAGTCGGGGGAGAGGGATGCCGTTTATATGTATTATGCACTACATGAACTACATTACTCCCCTGCAGCTCTAGAAGAATTATATAAAGCACCGAAAAACTATAAAGCACTATTATATGGAATGATTGACCATAAGCTTGAAGTCATAGCAAAAGAATCAAAAAAGGCTGAAAAGAAAAGATAGGGAGGAGGGGATTAATGGCTCGTTTAACTGCAAGGTTTGATCTTGAGGATAGAATAACTAAGAAACTAAAAAGAATTAATGGTGAGTTAAATCGATTGGAATTTCGTCGAAAGAAATTAGAACGACCTTTTATCATTAGAATAGAAGATCGTGTAAGTATAGGCATGAAAAAAATCGAGAAGTATATGAACCAAAAAGCTTTACGATCTCATCAAATTATTATAAGAGTGCGAGATTTAGCCACAAAACAAATTCAACGTGTGAATGATTTTATTTTGAGAAGATTACCTAAAACACATGAATTAATTCTTAAAGCTATTGATAAAACTTCACCATTAATTACAAGATTACGTCAGAATTTAATCAATCGTTTTGGAAGGTACTATGAATTTGGAATTATTGCCAAGGATAGAGCTAGTAAAACAATGGAGCGTGTCTATCAATTTGCTAAAAGAAATCTTGCTAGAGGATTTACAGCACCTTTAATAGCTATAGATCGAATTAGTCAAACAGTTAGTCGTATCGCAGCAAGAGTACGTGCGACATTTTCCACAGGTTTCAATGTTCCTGTACGTCTCATTGATCAATTTACTCGTGCTGCAAAGGGGATTTATACATTTGCATCCACGTATCTTAATAAAGGTGTAAAACTAACCGTTAGACTAATAGATTTTGCTACTCAGCCTTTAAAGAAAATATCTAATTCAGCTACTAGTGTAATGAATGGCGGTGTTGTCGCTCCTCTTAAGATGGTAGCTAACAGACAAAATCAGACTACTTCGTTTGAAGCAATGTTAGGAAGTCGTGAGGCGGCAGATAAAAGGTTAGACGAATTAAGTTCATTTGCAAGACAAACACCGTTTACGAAAGATGAAATCTTTGAAGCTTCACACATGCTACAGATATCAACTGGAAATGCCTTATCTACACCTGATGGTTTAACATTAGTAGGAGATATTGCTACGGGAACACAAAAATCATTTAAAGATGTTTCGTTTTGGATGGGGCGTTTATACGATGATTTAGAATCTGGACATTCAATTGAAATGGCAACCACAGCATTACGAGATATGGGAGTTATTTCAGGAGAGTCAATGAAAAGGATTCAAAAGCTTGCTAAAAGCGGAGACGATATAGGTGATATATGGCCTAATGTGACAAGCGAATTTGATCGTTATAGTGGTACGATGTTAAATATGTCTAATAATATAGGTGTCTTATCTAAAGGTATTAAGGATTTATTTCAAGATAGCCTAATCATACCATGGGGTAAGGGGTTAAGTAATGCTTTTCAACCTGCTTTGGTAGCGTTTCGTGAGTGGACAAGTGAAAATAAAGATATAATTAATGAAATAGAAAAGCAAATTGAGAATGCTGGTGAGCACCTTGCTCAAGCTATTTTGAACCCAACTTCAAAAGTGTTTGAGTTTATTGGTGATCAGCTTCAAATCCTATTTGAACCAGATAGTAATTTAACATTTAAAGCCAGATGGGAAATCGTGTGGGATAATACTCAAGATGTTTTTAGTGAGTGGTGGAATAATGTAGGAGAACCTGGTCTTAATAATATGGCTAAAAATGGGGGGGATACCTACGGGGGAATTATCAATGGAATTATCAATGGATTATTAGGTGTTGATCATAATTCTACAGGTAATGGATTTATTGATATTGGCGCAACAGCAGGAAAACAATTTGTTGAAAGCTTTTTGGAAGCTCTTAATCCGGCAGATTTATTTAAGAAAATTGGGAAGAAGTTTCTTGAAATAAACTGGGGTGGATTTCAATCTTTATGGGGGAAATTAACAGGTAATGAAGAGTTAATTAATAAAGGTTCTATTGCTGGTGCTTTAATAGCGGATGCATTAGTGATTGGCTTAGTAGCAAAACTAATGAAAGCTTATCAACCAATAGGAAATGTTTTAAAGAAGGTTTTTAAAAAATCAAACCCAAAACAAAAGAAAAATCCAAGAAATGATAAGCGAAAAAGTAAAGGCAGAAATAGTTGGTTTGGATCATTTTGCAAGAATGATGGGAAAAGAAAAACCGTTAAAAACCCTGTTTATACAAATCCTTGTCTCAATAAGAAGAAAAAACCTAACTGGAATAAGTCAACTAAAAATAAGAAATCAGGTGGAAACCTAAGAAAAGTTGCTAGAAAAATCCCGTATTTAGGAGCAGTTTTAGGAGCAGGAACCATTTTAGCAGCCCCTAAAGAAGAAAGAGCAAAAGCAATAGGAAGTGTTGCTGGAGGTTTAGCTGGAGCTGCGGTAGGTGGAACAGTTGGTTCTTTTATACCAGGTGTGGGAACAGTAATTGGTGGATTAGCTGGAGGAATTGGCGGAGCTATTGGTGGAGAAAAGTTTGTCGATTGGCTCAATGATAATAATGTTTTTGAGAAAATAGAAGAAAAATGGACAGATACGATGGGAAGAATAAAAGGAATCTGGTCTGATTTAGAGGGTTGGTTTTCTAAAAAAATATGGGAACCGATAAAAGAGGGGTTTTCCTCAGTAACTGATTGGCTTTCTGATACGTGGGATAATGCCAAAGATTGGGTGAAAGGGAAATGGAGCACATTTAGTCAATGGTTCGATGAAAAGGTATGGAATCCGTTAAAGAATGTAGGGATTAATACCATGAATTTTTTTGTTGGGCTTTGGGCATACGCAGAAGAGTGGGTCACATCTATATGGAATTCGTTCTCTGATTGGTTTAATGAAGCTGTATGGACACCATTAAAGGAAGGGGTTACCTCAACAACCGATTGGCTCTCCGAAAAGTGGGATGCTGTAAGGGATTTGGTTATGGAGAAATGGTTATCCTTTAGTCAATGGTTTAATGAAACGGTATGGGAGCCTATAAAAGAACAAGTAGAATTGGTAACAGACTGGATTTCAGAGCGGTGGACTGCTGCTAAAGATTGGGTCATTGAACAGTGGGCTAATTTAAGTACATGGTTTAATGAAACGGTATGGGAGCCATTATTAGAAGATATTGATATTTTATTGACAACGCTTGGTACAGGCTTTCTTATGGCTTGGGAAGGTATAAAATTAATTTGGGGGCTCGTTAAAGAATGGTTTAATGTGAATATATGGGAACCGATTTCGCTTGATGTAGAAAACTTGACTAATTCTATAGGAGAATTTTTCTCAAATGGATGGAATTATGTGACGGAAGTATGGAACGATGTATCAGAATGGTTTAATGAAACGGTATGGACACCTATTGAAGAAGGAGTAGAGTCTGTTGGTGAAGGCATCCAAGGAGCGTTTGAATCGGCATGGGCAGTAGTTAAACCTATCTGGGATCAAATCATAGGCGCTTGGAATACGGTAAAAGGATGGGGAGACACCTTAAAAAGTTGGGGAGGAAATGTTGTTAAGTTTATAAGTAAAACTACTTCTCGTGGTGAAGAAATAACGGGTATAACCCCAGATAAAAATTATCGTGGTGGAGTTATTAATAGTAAAACTTTGAGCTGGATAGGTGAACAAGGCAGAGAATATATAATTCCTACTAATACTTATCGTGAACGAGGAAGAATGCTTCTAAAGCGTGCTGCAAATGAACTCGGTATGAGTGTACATGATAAAAGGGAAGGAAACCAATCTAGTAAAACAGTTTCTGAATCAAAAATGAGGTATATCCACAAGCAAGAGAGTGCTTCATCTAGTACAAATCCAGGAGATATTGTTGTCCATATTAATGGTGATAATTACTATTCCGATGATCAAGATTCAGAAAAAGTAACTCAAAAAGTTATAAAAGCAATCCAAGAGATTTTAGTGGAAGCCAACAACAACGGTATAGGGGGTGAGGTTTATGACTAAATCTGTTTACGAATTCTGGTTAAGTCAAGGAAAAGAGAAGCTTCGCCTTCCTGTATTACCAGAACAGTTAAATATTAAAAATATGTACCAAAATGAATCAGTAAAAGTGGCTAAGTTTGGCGATCTAACGGTCATGAATGTACCAGGAGCGAAGGAGATTTCCTTTGCTTCTTTTTTTCCGCTTAATTATTCAAGCATTTGTGAATATAGAAATATTCCTCATCCAGAAAGAGTCATTTCAATTGTAGAGGGATGGAGAAAAAGTAATAAGCCGATAAGGTTTATGATAACCAAGACTAAAATCAATTTAGAATGTAGCATTGAAACCTTTGATTACTTTGAAGGCGCAAAGGACATCGGTGATTGGGATTTTACGGTTACTTTAAAAGAATATAAGTTTGCAAAACCTAGACGCATTAAACAGCAAGTTAAGAAAAAAGTAACGACAACGACCAAACGGCCAAGTAAGCCGGCTCCTAAAACGTATACCGTAAAACGTGGCGATACACTATGGGCGATTGCTGTTAAAAATTATGGTAAGGGTACAGAATGGAAAAAAATTTGGAACGCTAACAAAGCTGCCTTAATTAAACGGGATAGTCGAAATAACAGACAACCAGGTCACTGGATTCATATTGGCTTTAAATTAGTAATCCCAAAATAGGTGATGAAATGATTGAAATATGGAACATAAAAACCAATGAACATCTTGAGTTAGTTACGTCTGAAGTAGTTTGGGAAGGACAACGTTTTTCAGCTGCTCGTAAGATTTCTGTTGAAATTGTCATTAGGCAAGGAACACAAACCTACCACAGTGTTGAAGAGGGAGACACCGTTCTCTTCAAATGGAGAGGAAAAGAGTTGTTTAGAGGAACTGTTTTTTCTAGAGTCCCTGACGAAAGTACGGTGTCTTTTATTGCTTATGATATGCTTCGTTATTTAACTGGAAACCAAGATGTCTACGTGTTTTCTAATCAACGAGCTGATCAAATTACGCGACGCATTTGTAATGATTTTCAAATTCCAATGACAACGATTTCCCATACTGGCTTCGTCATAAAATCTCTACTTTTTAAGAATGATACCAATCTATATGACATTATTCTAAAAGCTCTAAGTGAGACTAGAAGCCAAACAGGGAATATCTATCAGCTTTATTCTAGTAAGGGAAAGTTAGGTTTAAGGGCTTGGCCAAATCCAAGTGAAATTTGGGTTTTAGAAACTGGTGACAAAGAGAGTGCCAATATCACTTCATATGATTATTCTACGAGTATCGATGAAGATACTGCTACAAAAGTTAAACTGAGAATGCAAAAAGAGGATAAGACTTACACAGCAGTTGCTAATGATTCTGCTGGTCGAAATAAATATGGTATTTTGCAATATACCGAAACGGTGACAGAAGATTTGAACCAAGCACAGCTCCAACAACGAGCAAACGTACGACAATCTCAACGTCGCGGAGTAAAAAGAAAATTAAGTAGTATTCAAGCCATTGGGATTGATGAAGTTCAAAGCGGTTTACCGGTAAGAGTCATTATACCTGAAATTTCCGTGAACCAAAACTATTGGGTAGATAAAGACATTCATACATTTCGTGGCAATACCCATACAATGGTACTTAATGTCATTAGGACTAATGCTATTCCGGAGGGTAGCGCATGAGTATAACCAATGAATTAAAAACATTTATTGGTAGGTACCATCAATCAATAAGCCCATTAGAGCTTGTACCTGCCGAAGTTATAACCGTAAATCCATTGTCTATTCGATTAGGTGATCATCAAAAGCTTGTCATTCCTCATTCTCTTATTACGATCGCTCAACATTTAAGGGAGCATACAAGATTAATTAGGGTTGATGGTGAAGATAAACAAATGCGTTTTTACAATGACTTATCTCCTGGTAACCGTGTCATGGTCGCTGTTTTGCAAGGCGGCCAATCTATTTTTGTGATCGATAAAATTTAGAAAGGAGTGAGAAATATGCTATCACCAGAAGTTGAAATTTCAGAAACAGTAGAAGGAGAAGAGTTTATTGAGCCTTCTAATACTTATGCGATTGACTTTGTAAATGGACGAATAGAGTCCAATCATATAAGTGGATTAGAGGCTATCAAACAATTTGTGTATATGGTATTACGAACAGCACGTTATGCTTATCCTATTTATAGTCATGATATAGGAAATGAACTGGAAGAAACTTTAGCTGATAAGGAAACTACTGACGTTTACAAAGAAATGGAGATTCCAAGGTTAATAGAAGAGTCGCTCATTTATGATGAAAGAATTATAAGTGTACAAGATTTTGCAATCATCAAACGTGAAGATGCTTTTTATGTTTCTTTTGTAGTAGAAACAGACGAAGGATCGATTGAATTAGAAGAGGTGATAAATGTTGCTTAAAGAGATGAATTTTCAGCAAGCGAAAGCCTTTTTTGAGTCACAAACGTTTGAAGCTATTATGGAGAGAATGTTAGAGCGTATACCAGATAACTTAGATAAGCGCGAGAATAGCGTTATTTGGAATGCTTTATCACCTGCAGCTGCAGAGTTAGCTCAATCATATATTTGGATTGAAAATATTTTTGACCAAGCATTTGCGGATACCGCACAAGGGGAATTTTTAGAAAAACGAGCCATTGAAGCAGGTATAGAACGCCAACCTGCAACTAAGGCTGTTTGGCAAGGGTTATTTAATATTGATATCGCACCTGGCACACGTTTCTATGCGGAGGCATTATACTTTGTTGCGTTAACCAATAATCAAATACAATGTGAGACAGCAGGAGAAGAAGGAAATAGGCATCTATTGGGCCAATTACTACAACCTCTTGATACGATTCCCAATTTAACAATTGCAGAGATTGGTGACCAATTAATTCCTGCTAGAGATGCAGAAGAAGATTCCTCGCTTTATCAACGTTACTTAGTGAGAGTAAGACGTGAAGCGGTCAGTGGCAATAAAGAACATTATCGTCAATGGGCGGAGGAAGTGGACGGAGTTGGACGAGCGCGTGTATTTCCACTGTCAAATGGAAATGGAACTGTAAAAATCGTCATCATTAATGCAAATATGCAACCGGCATCTCAAGCATTACTTGATTCCGTTAGAAATTATATTGATCCTATGCCAGGACAAGGGGAAGGACAAGCCCCGATCGGAGCTACTTTGACAGTAGAAAGTGCTGTATACAAACAGGTTCAAATTACCGCTGACGTGTTACCTGTGACAGGTAGAACCGTTGATGATGTAAAAAGAGAGGTAGAGTATGAGCTTCAAAGCTTTTTTAGGCGTATTGCTTTTGAAGAAAATGTCGTTAGACTCAGTCAGATTATGAACATTCTTTATCATGCACAATCAGTTAGTGATTATAGCAATGTTCTCATTAATGGTGTTGCTGATAACCTGGAGTTACTAGAAACAGAAATTCCTCTTCTTCAGGAGGTCATCATTCATGAGCAAAATTGAGGAAATGTCGAGCTATCTTCCATTATTTTTAACTGAACTAAGAGAAATGAAGGAAATTTTATTAAGCGAAGCACCAGAAATTGAAAATCAGCAGCACCTCATTTTTGATACGTTGGATCAATTCTTTATTTCGACTGCTACTTGGTCATTAAATCGTTGGGAACACAAA
The DNA here is from genome assembly GCF_001590785.1 of Alkalihalobacillus trypoxylicola. Classification (GTDB taxonomy): domain Bacteria; phylum Bacillota; class Bacilli; order Bacillales; family Bacillaceae_D; genus Alkalihalobacillus; species Alkalihalobacillus trypoxylicola. Next base: position 27,476 of record NZ_LTAO01000004.1, on the reverse strand, counting down.
TTAAATGTTGAAAGGATAGCCAACGATACAATCGAGAACAGAAGGGCTAGGTGTCTTAATAAGACATCTAATATTCCACCGGTTACTTATCGCTCTCTAGAAAGGGCGGTGAATCGATTTCTAAAGAATCCTTCAGCTTTTATCAGGTTAGTTCCTGAAGATTATCAGTTAAATGTGGACATGAATATGGATGACATGCAGTACATCGATATGATAGTGGAAGTTTTAGAAAGCATGAAGCCAGCGCATTTAGTATACACGTTGAGAGCAGCATTAAATAACAGTATTAAGATACAAAATGAAGTAATTATTAATTTTCGTAGATATAGAAGAGTTAGAGAGATGAGGGTAGGGTTATCGGTTACACGTGATAATAATGAGGTGATTTTGCGATGAATCAAGCCTATTTAGAAAGAGTGGCTATTGATTTATATGAACGCTTAAAAAGTGTCCAATTGAACGAAGAGGATGTTCAAATTATTTCTAAAGTTAGAGAAGGGCGAAAGATTACGATTTTAACCCAAAGAGCAGAAGGTGCTACACAAGTAAGAAACATAAAGGTCTTAGATGAAAATGGAGATGTCATTACAGAAAGAAGTTCTGTATTGGATGTCAGCCAAAACCGTTCATTAGATTTTAGATTTACATTCGAGGTGATTTAAATATGTCCGATTACAATGCCAAAACAAATTGGTTACCAGACGATCCGATAACAGAACAAGATTATAATCGAATCGAACAGGGAATAAAAGATTCCCATGATAACCTTAATCAATTTAAAAATCAAAGAAATAATCCCCATCAAGTAACCAAAAACCAAGTTGGATTAAGCAATGTTGATAACGTGAAGCAAGCACCAAAGAGTGATTTCGATAACCATGCTAATAATATTGACAATCCGCATAATGTTACAAAAAATCAAGTTGGTTTAAGTAATGTTCCAAATAACGCTGTAGCGAGTCAAGCTGAAGCAAAATCAGGGAGTTCTAATAGTAGATTTATGACTCCTTTGAGAGTAGCTGAAGCTATTCAATCTTTGGCTACTAGTGAAAAGTTAAATGTCTTACCAAGAGGACATTTTGATGGAAATGAACCTGCTAATAGTTACCCTACAGGTGTGAGTGTGATGTATAGCGGTGACGCTCTTGAATCTGTAGGATTCCCTGATGCATGGTGTGTTATTACCACATATAAATCAACTAGTTCATCTGCTCAGTTAGCTATGCCTGTGACCAATACTAGAAATCAGGGACATTTACACGTAAGAACTCAAACGTCTTCTGGTGTATGGACAGCTTGGACACAAACTGAAACTGAAGCAGGTGCTCAAGAGAAGGTGAATGTACATGCTAATTTAACTAATAACCCACATAATGTAACAAAAGCCCAAGTAGGATTAGGAAGCGTACCGAATCATGGATTGGCTTCCCAAGCACAGGCAGAAGAAGGAACTGTTAATACAGCTCTTATGACGCCACTTAGGACCTCTCAAGCCATTACATCTAAAGCGACAACAGCTAACATAAATCGACTACCTAACTTTTCAAAAAATGCTAATGATGCCCCAGCGAGCTATCCAGTAGGAATTAGTGCTGTGTTCGTTCAAGCATCTGATGGATGGTTTAGTTTTGGTACCATCATTACTACTAGAACATATGTTAATGATGGTTCAGTTTTCCAACAATATATCCCTTATAATGCTTCTTATGGAGGAAGTAAAGTTAAGTTTAGAATGGGGTTATTTGCTAGTGGTGGTTCACCGAATGCTGGTGGTTGGACCTCATGGAAAGATATGCTTGATTCAGATGATTTTGCTAATCAACCCGAAGCTTCAGCAGGTTCGAATAACAGTAAAGTTATGACCCCACTTCGAGTAGCTCAAGCGATTATATCTCAAGCACAAAAACATAAAGTAACGAATGATAATGGAGTTGGGCTATCTCTAAGTAATGGTCATGACTTAAATATAGTATACGATACGGGATTTTATCGAGTCCAAGCGCCTCTAAATTTACCGAGCGATCTATTATCAACTAGTTGGGTGTACATGATGGTTATTAAGCAAGGATTAACGGAGTGCATGCAAATGTTAATACCATTTAACTCAACAGATGTATACACAAGGTCATCAAGCTCTAACGGATTATGGCGACCTTGGAAAAGACTTTTAAGCATGAATGACTTAGATTCTATGATGCTTTCCTCAAGTCCAGCGATTAATACGAGTACCGTAAAATTATTAAATACACAAAACCTAATAGGTGAAGGAAATACATCCATCATCGTTATTGTTTGTCGTGCGGATGCGTATAGTAGAACCGTAGGAGCGATTACAGGAGTCCGTAGTAGCTCTAGTAATAATACTGTAGGTCAATATTTTGTGACTGGCGGTAGGGGTACTTCTGATAATGATAATATCGGTTTATCTGTTATCACCCAAGAAATGCAAAGAGGGGGGACAAGTCTTGTTAAGATTACTTATAATGGTAACCCTTACTTAGGGTTTCTTATTGAGCGGGGAGAGTTTTCAGGCTATGACTATATGTATTTTAGGGGGGAGTCAATACACCCGGAAGATTTAAAAGCAGTTCGTGGAAATGACCCGAAGGTAACGTCTGTTACCCCTTATAGTGGAGGGAATGCCGTCGATATAGGGATTTTAGGTGCAGGACTCAATGTTGATGGTAGAAATGCTGTAACTGAAAGTAGAACAATAGCAACTGGGAACGGTTTAACTGGTGGTGGAAGCTTAGCATCAAATAGAACTTTAAATGTCGACTTTGCTAGTATTTCAGAAGTAGTTAATGGAGCTTCTAATAATAAATCAATAACTCCAATGAATTTAAGAGAAGCTTTCTCACCAAAAATAGAATGGACATCTACTAGGATGCCTGAATCTTATCCTACAGGTATGACAGTAGAAAGAGCTGAAAGAGAAAGACCTTCAAATGGTTGGGCTGGTTCAGTTATTACAGTTAAAAATATTGAATCAAATACAGCTGCTCACCAAATGTTTTATCCAACAGGAAGTAGCTGGTCTGCTTTAATGGTAAGATATGCATCCGGTACAACTGATGGTTGGGGAGAATGGAATAGGTTAATTAATGAGGGTGATACTTCTATTACTAGACCATCTTTAAGTAATGGCTGGACAGGTGACTTAGAAATTTCAAAGGATCCAGTTGGTAATGTTTCAATAATTGGAAGGATATCAGGTGGAGGTAATAATACAATTGCTTTTACATTACCGAGTGCTTTTAGACCGTATTCCATGTCTGGAGTAGCAGTTAATAGAGGATTTTTAGTTAATATGGATGATGGCATTGGTACGTTAACAATAAGTAACACTGGGAGCTGTAGAATTATAAGAAGAACTGGATCTGGTCATCCAGGAGATACTAATTTTATGATTCAATTTAAAGCTCAAGTTTTATATTAATAGGAGGATAGAAACATGAAAGAGTTAAAAACAGGGTTAAGATTTAATTCTAAAGGTGAAATTATTGAACAAATTCTTATTGATGAATCAGATTTAGACAGACCTTTACCACCTAATGTAACATTAGTACCTTTGCCTGAACCTAACTGGAAACCAATCTTTGATAAAGACAAAAATGAATGGGTAGAAACTATAACAGAAGAAGAATTAAATGAATTAAATTCCCCACTAAATGTTCCAGGACCATTGGAATTACTTGCGCAACAAAATACAGATTTAGAAATTCAAAGTATGGAGCAAGGTCAACAAATTACAGATATGCATATTGAACAAATGATACAGGGTCAAATTCAGACAGATATGGAATTAAGGTTATTGATGTTGGAGGTGAATTAGATGTTTCATTCATTAAAAGAACGTTACGAAAAAAATTGGTGCCGCAAAGACCAGTTAGTCCGCTTTGTACAGTTAGGTGCTATTACAGCCGTTGAATACAAATTAATTACAAATGAAGAATATCAAGATTAAACACCTAAAAGGGTGTTTTTATTTTGGATAAAAAGGAGGGATAGTATGCTGCAGGAGGTAAGTGGTATGGCTCAAACACAAAAAGAATTATTAAAATTAGAAAATAATTTTAAAGTTATTGAAAAAGATGTTAGAGATTTGCAACGAGAAATTATTAGACATGATGAGCAAATTTCAGTGATTAATAAAATGTTAGATAGTATAGCTGATGATACTAAATGGATTAAAAGAACTATATCAACAGCTATTATAGGAGCAATTTGTACCGGTGTTTTAGGTGGTGCAATTGCTCTATTTTATGCCAATTTATAAGGAGGTACTTGCATGGATAAAGGAACATTTATAAGGACAATCGTTTTATTATTAGCTTTAGTTAACCAAATCCTTACAAGTTTCGGTTTGACTCCAGTCCCAGGAGATGAAGTGGTGTGGTATGAAATCATTAGTACAATCGTTACAGCAATTGCTGCGTCAATCGCTTGGTTCAATAATAACTATGTGACGGAAAAAGGGAAAAAACAAAAAGAAGTTTTACAAGAACAAGGGTTAATCAAGGTGGTAAAATATGAGCAAAATACTTGATATTCGTAAACATACACACGGCGGCTTTTCTAAAAGGGTATTAACTCGTATCACATCAATTGCTCGTCACCATTCCGCTACAAAGGGCGGTGACTACTTTTCTTTTTGGACTGGTCGTTGGAGGGGTTTAGGATGGAAAACGGGTGGTTATCATGAAATAATTCTACCAGATGGTAAAGTACAACTGTGCTATGATCCGAATGTTATAACAAACGGAATATCTAATCACAACAACAATACCTATCATATTTGTTTGGTAGGTAATGGGGATTTTACGGATGAGCAAGAAGAAGCATGGATTGAAAGAGTCGAATATAATATGAAACGTTTTAATTTAGGAATTGCTAATGTGAAAGGCCATAGAGAATACTCTGGCGCAAATACTTTATGTCCGGGAATTGATATGAATACAGTAAGGCAGCAGTTAAACTCTAGTACCCAAATGCCTCCTCCTCCAAAAACTGCAGGTACAAAGTTTAACAATCCTACACCTACCTTAAAAAAAGGTTCGAGAGGTAAAGCTGTGGGAACTATGCAGAAACGTTTAATTGCTCATGGTTTTCCTTTACCGGTATTTGGGGCAGATAACCATTTTGGAGAGGAAACACACAAAACGGTTTTAGCCTTTCAACGAGCAAAAGGATTAACACAGGATGGAATCGTCGGTTCTAAAACATGGGCAGAACTGAACATGCAACGGGAGTCTAAATTTAAATATAATCGTTTACTTCGATTGACTCGTCCAAATATACGGGGTGAAGATGTAAGAGCGGTACAACGTAAATTGGGAATTAAAGCAGATGGTATCTTTGGACCAATAACAGAAAAAGCAGTACGTGACTATCAACAGAATAATAACCTTATTGTTGATGGTATAGTGGGACAGAATACGTGGGCTTATTTATTTAAAATATAAAATTACTTATTTTCTAATAAGTTATATTAAGTGAATTGCATATATGTTCGTTTACATTGTCTTTTTCTCCTTTACTAGTCACCTGCCCAAAGCAAATTTAGACGAATGCATATACTGATACCATTGAAGGAGGTAGATCACGATGAATAATCAAGAAAATCAGCATTATACATGGTATCCGCACCAACAACAGGTATCCGTTGACCATTCAATGGTAAGAAGACCATGGGGAGGTCGTCCGGGTTGGGGAGGGAGACCTGGATGGGGAGGAAGACCTGGCTTCGGCTTTGGTGGTCCCTTTGTAGGTGGTTTTTTAGGAGGATTAGCGGCGAACGCTTTATTCCCTGGATATGGCTATCCATACCCTTATCCATATCCACCTCCATACTATCCACCTTACTATTATTAATTTCGTTTTCATTGAATAACGACAATTAATGCCATGTAGTCTTGCAAAATGATTCATTGGGTAGTATATTAGACGTAACATCATAAAGTTGGTTAGAGAATAAGAGAGACCACACTACACATAAGGAGCCTTCCTTTGTGTTTAGTGTGGTCTTTTTTTGCCAATATGGGAGGCGAAGAGCATGAATTTTTCAAGTAATAGTCGAAAGTCCATATTAGAAGAAATGAGTCAGAATAGCTTAGATGTTATGATTATCGGTGGTGGAATTACGGGGGCAGGGATTGCACTTGATGCCAGTACAAGAGGGATGAAAGTTGGCCTTATTGAAATGCAAGATTTTGCTGCGGGAACGTCAAGTCGTTCAACAAAGCTTGTTCATGGAGGTTTACGTTATTTAAAGCAATTAGAAATTGGACTTGTAGCAGAGGTAGGCAAGGAAAGAGCGATTGTATATGAAAATGGCCCACATGTCACGACACCTGAATGGATGCTTTTACCTTTTCATGAGGGGGGGAACTTTGGAAAGTTTACAACCTCATTGGGGTTAAGAGTGTATGATTTTTTAGCGGGAGTAAAGAAAAAGGAAAGAAGAAAGATGCTCTCCATAAATGAGACTTTACAAAAAGAGCCACTTGTAAAAAAAGAAGGGTTAAAGGGCGGCGGCTACTATGTAGAGTATCGTACCGATGATGCTAGGCTGACGATTGAGGTTCTGAAGGAAGCAATTCGTTTCGGTGCTCTTGCTGCTAATTATGCAAAGGTAGAAGGCTTACTTTATGAGGAAGGTCGAGTAAAGGGTGTCGTCGTAAGGGATTTACTAACAGGTGAGAAAATCGAAATTTTTGCTAAAAAAGTGATTAATGCAGCTGGCCCATGGGTCGATCAGATTCGTGAGTTAGACCATTCAAAAAAAGGAAAGCAGTTAAAGCTCTCAAAAGGTGTTCATATCGTTTTAGACCAATCAAAATTTCCTTTAAAACAAGCTGTTTACTTTGATACACCTGATGGGCGAATGGTTTTTGCGATACCTCGTGGGGGAAAAACATATGTTGGTACAACCGATACTTTTTATAACGGAGATACTTCTAATCCAACGATGGAACAGGATGACCGTATTTATATTTTAAATAGTATTCATTACATGTTTCCTTCTTTATCGATTGATGAATCAGATGTGGAATCAAGCTGGGCAGGAGTAAGGCCGTTGATTTACGAGGAAGGGAAAAAAGAATCTGAAATCTCTAGAAAGGATGAAATTTGGCAGTCGGAATCAGGGCTAATCTCGATAGCAGGTGGTAAACTAACAGGATATAGGAAAATGGCTGAATTAACTATTAATTTAGTGGCTGATTTATTAGAAAAGGAACATAATATCCTGTATTCGGGATGTCAAACGAAGAAATTGCCGATTTCTGGAGGAGATGTAGGTGGCTCAGCAGGGTATCCCGCTTTTATTGAAAAGCAGGTAGAGCAAGGAATGGTCTTAGGACTGACGAAAGAGAGTAGTGAGAAGCTAGTTAGACTTTATGGTTCAAATATTGAGCGAGTCTTTTCATACAGCAAAGATTGGCACGAGGGTGAAAAGCATAATCTTGACTTAGATATCTATATGCAGCTGTGTTATGGAATAGAAAATGAGATGGTCGTGAAGCCGATAGATTTCTTTATAAACCGAACAGGCTCCTTGTTTTTTGATATCGATTGGGTTAAGAGGTGGTCGGAGCACGTTATCATATTTATGGGTGTTACACTAAAATGGAATGAACAAGAGAAGGCTCTATATAAGCAAGAGTTATTAGATAGAATAAAGGCTGCTGAGAAGCCTACTGATTTATAAAAAAGCATAATATTCCATTTTAACAAACTTTTTTAACTATTTGTTAAATAAATATTGAAAATAGTGTGTACTTTAAGTATAATTTATTTAATCATATATTTTGGGTAGAGAATAGAAGAGAAGACCCTCAGCGAAATGACCTTATTTCGTTGTGGAAAATTCTCTTCTATTTTTTTTGCGGATGTATGATAAGATCATATTGCTTCTTATGAAAGCGTTTTAATTATATTAGGGGAGGGTTTTTAAAATGAGGCGTTTTACTAGTTTACTAATGTTAGCAATAGTTTCAGTCGTTGCTTTGGCAGCTTGCGGAGGCTCTGATTCAGATGATTCCAATGGAGGCTCTGGAGGTTCCGTTACTTTATATTCACCAGAGACACCTGATATGACACGTGAAATTGCGGAGGCTTTTGAAGAGGAAACTGGAATTTCTGTTAATGTTCAATATGCAGGGACAAATGTTTTAGTTAATCAGATGATTGCTGAAATGGACAATCCACAAGCTGATGTTTGGTATGGTGGAGGTGGACTTTTACCATTTGAATCTGCAATTGACCGAGGATTCATCGGTTCTTATACTCCTGAAATTGCAGAAAATTGGGAAGTGTATCAAGATGGAATCAAAATGAGACATGAAGATTTCAGGTGGGTAGGCCTTGAAGTGTTTGTACTAGGTTTAATTTATAATACAGACTTAGTAGATGAGTCAGAACTACCGCAAACTTGGGACGAGTTATTAGATGAAAAATGGGCAGGAGAAATTCAAATACCAAACCCTGCAGCCTCAGGGACGGCAACATTATTAGTACTTAGTCAGCTAATGGAAAAAGGAGAAGAGGCTGGTTGGGAATACTTTGATGCTTTAGTTCAAAATGTAAGCAGTTTCCCAGACTCGGGTGGAGCTCCTGCTCAAGCAGCCTCAACAGGTGAAGCATCAATTGGTGTTGGATTTGACTTTATGGCTTACCAAATGAAAGATCGAGGTGAGTCGGTTGACTTTCATATTCCAGAAAATACACCTGTTCTTGTAAACCCTGCAGCTATTATTGAAAACGGACCAAATCCAGAAGGCGGACAAAAGTTTATTGACTTTATGCTTTCTCCAGAAGGGCAGCAGATTAAAGCAGATTGGTTCCACATTCCTGTTGACCCTAGTATTGAAGGGAAATCACCGTTAACGTTAGATGGTCTTCAAGATAAAGCGATGGATTTAGATATTGATTGGGTTGTAGAAAACTATGATCGTATACGCAATGAGTGGAGAGAAAGATACCAATAACTAGGTGAGGTATTGGTAAGGAATGTAACTTAGGAGGGCATAATAATGAGTGGTGTAATCGTAAAAAATCTGGTGAAAAAATATAATAGTGATGTTACGGCACTTAATAACGTAAACATTGAAATCAAAGAAGGGGAGTTTTTTGCCCTTCTTGGCCCTTCAGGCTGTGGGAAAACGACAACCATGCGATGTATTGCAGGCTTTGAAACACCAACGTCTGGGGAAATTCTTTTTAATGATAAAGTAGTGAATAAAGTACCAGCTAATAAACGGAATTGTGGAATGGTTTTTCAAAGCTATGCTTTATTCCCACACTATAATGTGTTCGAAAATGTTGCCTATGGGTTAACGATTCGCGAATTTTATAATGGGAGTTTTGGTTCGAAGATTTCTAGCTTTGCGCGTTTACTAAGTAGACGTTTAGCTAAGCCGCCTAAACATATTGTTGACAAAGTTTCTGAGGCACTTGATTATGTAGAGTTAGGTCACTTAGCTGAACGTGGGACAAACGAATTATCAGGTGGTCAGCAGCAGCGTGTTGCATTAGCTCGTGCTCTTGTTATGGAACCATCTGTATTGTTAATGGATGAGCCTCTTTCTAACTTAGATAAAAAATTAAGAAACACAATGCGAACGACCATAAGAAGAATACAACAAGATGTTGGAATCACTACCATTTTTGTTACACATGACCAAGAAGAAGCGATGAGTATGGCAGACCGTGTTGCTGTTATGAAAGATGGAGAAATTATCCAAAATGCAACACCTACTGAATTGTATAGTAACCCTGCGACTCCATTTGTGGCTGATTTTGTAGGGTCATCAAATATTTTTGAAGGCCAAATAGTTGAAAGAACCGCAACAGGCTCTGTTGTGAAAATGGAACATTTTACGTTAAAATCGAATTTTTCGAAGGAGCATAAAGACATTAAAGTATTAATTCGTCCAGAGGGAATGGAAATATATGCGAAAGATACTGCTGTCAATCATGAAAATATTATTGAAGGAAAAGTAATTATGCACACTTATCTTGGACCGAATATTCGGTATGATGTAAAAGTAGGTAAACATGAGATCGGAATTGAAAAAATATATGTTCCTGGAGAACGAGTCCTGACAAATGGCGAGGATGTGAAGGTAACGGTTGACCCAGAGAGGGTGTTAATAATATGAGTAAACGTAAGTTAAAAGAAGGCTCGTTCCTCTCAAGATTCGATAGTTTATCTGGTATGAAATGGCTTGTAATTGTATTCTTCTTTTTATTCTTAATATTGCCATTGTTTTCAGTTTTCTTAGTAAGTTTTACAGGACAACCGGTAAATATTCTAGGATCTCTTGTTAACCCAGATATTTTAAAAACTAATATTGAAAGGCTCTCCAATGCATCCTTTGAACATTATGAAAAGCTGTTAGCTGGTGGGACTTATTACAACGCTTTAATCAATAGTCTTATGCTCTCTTTAGGAGTTTCAACTTTAGTCATTTTGTTATGCTTGCCGATTGCTTATGGCTTCGCTCGTACAACGATGCCTTTAAAAAAGTTTTATGCTGCATTATGTACGTTGCCAATTATAGTACCAACCTTTATCTCGGCAGCGGGCTTTATTATTATGTTCGGCCGAACAGGCTGGGTGACAACTTTATACCAATCATTAGGAGGAGACGGGACCGTTTTTAATGTCTATTCAATGACAGGAATCGTATTAGTTCAAATTTTCTTCTTCTTCCCGTTCGCTCTATGGCCGATGGTAGCAGCATTTAAGCTCAGTGATGTATCGTTAGAAGAAGCCTCCCAAAATTTAGGGGCGAAGAACTGGATTACGATGGCTTTTATTACCTTTCCGTTAGCTATACCAGGGATTATATCGAGTGCACTTCTTATCTTTACAGTTAGTTTTTCTGATTTTGGGACACCGATTATCCTAGCACCCGATGGATTAAATCTAATTGTTGTTGAGGCATATCGAGAAATCTCTGGATTTTTCAACTGGGCTGGAGCATCGATTTTAACGGTTGTAATGGTCATTGTAGCTGCCTTTTTCTTTTGGTTACAAAGACTTGTTACTAAAGGGAAAAATTACGGAACCTTATCAGGAAAACCAAAGCAATTAAAGTTGAATGATAACAAATGGGTTACTACTGGTTTGGCTATATATACAGGAATAATTGTATTAATTCCTTTATTAGCTGTTTTATCCGTGGGGTTACAATCTTTTGCTACCACATGGGGAGCGGATCTTTTACCGCGCGGCTTTACTTTAGATCATTACAAAACGATTTTTAATCGTTCTACGAGTAATATAATGAACAGTATTATCTTAGCGATAGGGGCTTTACTATTAAGTGTTATTGTTTCGACGCTGGTTTCTTACTTTGTTGTGCGACAAAATGCGGTGAAATTAGATTTTGTTTCTTCTATTCCGCTAATTGTTCCAGGAATTGCCTTAGGGATTGCCTATATTCAAACCTTTAATACGGCACCTCTTCAATTAACTGGAACGGCTACTCTGTTAATTATTGCCTATGCAATAAGGCGAATGCCTTATATGATTCGTTCAACGATGGGAACGATGATGTCTATAAAGCCTGATATTGAAGAAGCTTCTGTTAATCTAGGTGCTTCAAAGCTAATGGCGATTTTAACGGTAGTTGGACCTTTAATGCTTCCAGGTATTGCAGCAGGCTCCATCCTTGTGTTTGTTACCGTCATTAAGGAAACATCTGTTACAATTTTGATGGCTCCTTCTGATTGGGCACCGATGAGTTTAGTTGTATTTCAGAATTTATTACGCGGAGAGGTTTATACCGCTTCAGCTATGGCCATTTTAATTATTGTTATTGTTTTATTATTACAATATATTGCAAGTAAGATGACTAAGAACTCTCTATATTAGAGGTGAATTGAATGACAACAGGATATATATTTGATTTAGATGGTACTGTTTATTTAAGTAATCAAGTAATTGATGGTGCTAAAGATACGATTGAATATATACGTACACAAGGCGATAAGGTGGTTTTCCTTTCAAATAATTCGGTTTATTCTAGAGAAGAGTACGTAAATAAACTAAAGAGCATGGATATCACTGTTACACTAGATGAAATTATTAACTCTAGCTATGTAGTGGCTAAATATCTAAAGAATAACATGTTGCCTGGAGAGAAGGTTTGGGTGCTGGGCGAATTGGCTTTACTTAAGGAATTAGAGCTTCACCAAATTCCTCTTACCCATGACCCGGAAAACGCTAATTATGTAATCATTTCATGGGACCGTGACTTTACGTATCATAAGCTATTACAAGTATATAAGGCATGGCAAGCTGGTGCAAAGCTGTTTGCCACAAATCCAGATCGAACTTGCCCAACAGATGTAGGACAAATTCCTGATTGTGGAGCGATCATAGGTGCGATAGAAGGTGCGACAGGAGAAAAAATTGATGCTGTAATCGGGAAGCCTTCACGCTTTATGGCTGAAGCTGCAGTCAATCAACTTCAGTTGACATATGACCAATGCTTTATGATAGGAGACCGGATAGAAACAGATATAAAAATGGGCTTTGAGGTGGGAATGAAGACGATTATGGTTCTCTCAGGGATAACGAACGAGAAGATGCTGAAAAACTCACCTTTTAAACCAACTTATACTTTAAAGAGTATTAAAGAAGTACCTACTATTATGAAGCAATTAATGTCATGACAAGAAGCAGGTGTATAAAATGGGAAATTCGATGGTTGATTTAGTTGAATCTCAGGTAATCTCTGCAATCAATAAACCGGAATTAATTGATGACGCTATTCGTAGTCAATCTAATGTCGCTTTCTTATTAACGGGTGATATCTTATCTTTACCTAAGTATATTCAACGCTTAAAAGATGCAGATATGCATGTTTTTGTCCATCTAGATTTTATAGAAGGAATTTCTAATGACAAAAGTGGGATTAAGTATATTGCTCGAGTATTAAAGCCAGTAGGAATTATTACAACGAAAAGTCATTTAATTCGTTTTGCTAAGGAAGAAGGAATGGTTACTATCCAAAGACTTTTTCTAATAGACAATAGTGCTATTAAAAAAGGGATTAGCATGGTAGAGAAGTCAAAGCCGGATGCATTAGAAATTTTACCAGGAATTATGCCCCGAGTGATTTATGATTTAACCGAAAAAGTATCCCTACCATTAATAGCTGGAGGTTTAATTCAGACAGAAGAGGAAATTCTTTCTTCTTTACGGGCTGGCGCATTGGCTATTTCGGTAGGAAGCACTAATTTATGGAATTTAAATTTATAGGGATAAAAAGACTAGACGAAATAGATGTCTAGTCTTTTTGATTTTAAATAATTTTTTCTGGATTTAATGGTAAATAAACCATTGCATGAGTCATTTATTAGCTCCTTATACTATTAAAAAGTCATGAGAGGAGTGGAAATAATGGCTTCAGTAATCACAAATTTATCAGATAAAAGAAGACAAAAGCAATGGAAATTTGAGCGGGGTATACTCAGACATTTATCCATTAAAGGGTTAAAAAAGCATGTGGAACAGCATTTTAGACCGATTATGCCATTTCAATTCTTAGTAAACCCCTTTTTATTAGACCCGATTATGGATTTAGCTATCGATGCTTATTTAATTGGTGCTGAGTTTAGTCGTATTTGCTATTTAGGGGAAACGGATGAAGAAGTTAAATTGCGGTGCCAATTAGAGTTACAAGAGCTTTCTCATTCGTTATTTCATATTTTATACGGTTGGTTTGATACGAAAGGTGGTTCGAACGAAGAATCCTTATCCATTTTATCAGACACATTTGTGGATTATTGGTGGGAACGTGGTTTACAGGAAGGAAAGAAAAGGTATCGGATGAAATTGCACTAAATAAATGGCTAAAAAGGCGCTCATAATGCTCATCTTGTCCCAATATACATAAGTATAAAGAGACAGGAGGGATTATGATTGAAAAAGTCATTAGAAAAGTGGCTAAAAGGAGCGGCTTTTGCAATAGGTATAGTCGCCATCCTTTTTATTATTCAATTTCAATTTATTAGTAATGATTCTTGGTCAACATGGAATTTACCGTTATCTGGTAAGGTGATTGTTCTAGATCCTGGACATGGAGGTATCGACGGTGGGGCGATGTCAAAATCTGGACTATTGGAAAAAGATGTCGCGCTAGAAATAAGCTTGAGTTTACGTGATTATCTACAGGAAGCGGGAGCACTAGTCGTAATGACTAGAGAAGAGGATTATGATTTAGCTGATGCTAGTACAGAAAAAATTAGACATCGTAAGCAAGAGGATTTAAAAAGAAGAGCCGACATTGTGAATGAAACAGATGCTGATTTATTTATTAGCTTGCATCTAAATGCTATTCCATCACCAAGGTGGAGTGGAGCGCAGGTCTTTTACCACCGCTCTTTTTCTGAGAATGAACATTTATCTAATTTTATTCAAGATGAGTTAACCCGAAATTTAGAAAATACGAAGAGAATTGCCAAGCCTATTCATAACATCTATTTATTAAAAAATGCGAAAATACCAGGAGCACTTGTGGAAGCGGGATTCTTGTCTAATGAAATAGAAGCGGGCCTTTTAGAAAAAGATCAATATCAGCAAAAGGTAGCAGCTTCCATTTATCAAGGAATTATTCGTTTTTATACAGATGAAGTGCCCCCCTCTCCTGAGTATGAATAGGGTGCAAACGCTTCACGTCTGATTAGCTTAGTGTGCTATACTAAATAAAAGGGTTAAGAATGGAGAAGGATGGTGTTTGAAGTGCTAGCAAAAGAGAAAATTATCGATGCTCTGAAAAGGGTAAAAGATCGTGATTTAAATAAAAGCATTGTCGAAATTGGTGGAATTCGTAACATTAAAATAAATGAAGATCGAGTTAGTTTAAAAATTGCTGTCTCAAAAATGGGAACAGGCGCACAAATGGAGCTTCAACAAGAAATCGTCCAAATTGTAAAAAACGAGGGAGCTTCATCAGTTGGACTTCGTTTTGATCAATTATCAGACGATGAAATAGAAGCGGCAGGAGGATTTCCAAAACCTAAATATGAAGGCCCAGCTCTTTTAAATCCAGAAAGTCCAACTACCTTTATTGCGGTTACAAGCGGTAAGGGTGGTGTTGGTAAGTCAACGGTATCTGTAAATTTAGCAACATCCCTTGTTCGTCTCGGTAAAAGAGTAGGAATTATTGATGCTGATATTTATGGCTTTAGTGTTCCTGATATGATGGGAATCGATGAACGCCCACAAGTTGTAGAAAATCGGATTCTTCCTGTTGAGAGATTTGGTGTAAAAGTCATCTCTATGGGCTTTTTTGTTGAGAATAACGCTCCTGTTATATGGAGAGGTCCAATGCTAGGAAAGATGATTAATCAATTTTTTACGGATGTAGAATGGGGAGAGTTGGATTATTTAATTTTAGATTTACCACCTGGGACAGGTGACGTTGCGTTAGACATACATAAAATGCTACCACATTCCAAAGAAATATTAGTTTCGACTCCTCATGCAACAGCTGCTTTTGTCGCTGCGCGAGCGGGGACAATGGCAATAAAAACACATCATGAAATTCTTGGTATTGTTGAGAATATGGCTTATTTTGAAAGTGAGTTAACAGGCGAGAAAGAATATGTGTTTGGAAAGGGTGGGGGCGATCGCTTGTCAGAGGAATTAAAGACAGAAATCCTCGGAAGAATTCCATTAGGGCAGCCTGAATTGGACGAAGAAGAATTTGCTCCATCTATCTATTCAGAATCAGATAAAATCGGAGCCGTCTATATAGAAATAGCGAAGCGTGTCATTGAAAAAACAAAAAGAAAAACGAAAGCTTAATTTTAACAACAAAAAAACTGCTCTTTTCTTTATAAAAGGGCAGTTTTTTTAATGATTATTCTTGTTCACTTTCTTGGCTTGAATCCTGTCCACTTTCAGAAGAGCCTGATCCGCCTTCTTCATCCTGCTTTTTCAGCTGTTCCTCTGTGACATTTGAAAGAATTTCATTTATCTTCGCCATAAAATAAGGACTTTCAAAGGATTCAGACATGATGGTCATGACCTGCTCACGATATTCTTTTGACTTTAAAAGCTCTAAAATCGAATCCTTAATTTCTTGATCTTGAAGAATAGAAACCATCATCGTTTGATATTCAGGGTCCTTCATGAGTCCCTTTAAAATCTTTTCATTTTCTGATTGCATAGCTTCTGCGAATGTTTTCGCGAACTCAGGGTCTTTCATCGTTTGCTGCCAAAACGCTTTACCTTGCTCAGTAGTTAGTGTTTCTTGAATCGTTTCTTTCACAAAAAAATTGTCCATGACTAAATCGTGACGCATCTCTTCATCATGCATAAGTTCTTGTATGGCTTTTTTTCCTTCGTCGGTTTTTAGCATATCAACCATCATTTTTTTTGTGGTATCATAATCAGCTTGTCCGCTATTTTCTGCAGCGGCACAGCCTGAAAGCAAAGTAATGAATAAACATAGAAAGAGCCATTTGCGTAGTGCGTTCATTCTTGCTGCTCCTTTCGGTCATTTGTCATTAATTTGAGACATTTTATCATTTTTTATTCATTCAAGATTAAGAACAAGTGGTAATTATATGAGAAATTTTGATACAATTAAAAAAGTATGATTGAAACATGGAGGAAAGTACTGTGAATAGTAGAAAAGTGGTTTTTTTATTTTGGTCAACTCTTGTTATCGGTTCTCTGAGTGGAACGATAGTAGGGTTTTTCTTTGATTACGATTTATTAGTAGGAGATGGGTTTTTAAACCTGTTTTTTGGATTAGTTTGGTTATTAGGAATTACCGCATCCTTCACCTTAATTGCTCAAATGGGCTTTTTTGCTTACTTAACGGTGCATCGGTTTGGATTAGGGTTATTTAAAACAGCTAGGCTTTGGAATGCTGTTCAAATCATTCTAATTGCTTTTGTTATATTTGATTTAATTTACTTCAGGTATGTTGCTTTTGCATCAGGTGACGAAACAATTTTTCATTATATGCTAATGCCTCTTCTTTTCACATTATATTGTGTTCTGATTGCCTTCTTGAAATCAAAGGATACGAATAAGGCAGCCTTTATTCCGGCTTTATTCTTTATGGTAGTCGTAACATCTATTGAGTGGGTACCTGCTCTTATTGAAAATAATGTTAAGTGGTTATGGGTATACTTTACACCGCTTCTTGCAGCCAATACTTGGCAGTTATTAATCCTTCATCGATTACAAAGTAGTGATGATGGTAAAAGTAAAAGAGGAAACCCTGGTCAAGAACCTGCTGTCCTTGTTAGGGAGAATAGTAAAAAGAAGAAAAAAAAGAAAAAGAAATAAAGTCGAGTCCACTGCTCGTCTCAGCCTGTCGATAAATGTCTCGTAAAGCGAGATGATGGACAGGCTTAAGGATAATTCACGAGCATCTTTTTGACCTCCCCTTAGGTGCAGGGGACATTTTTGGCGAAAAGAAATTGAACTACTCTCGGGCAGGCGAATAGCAAGATACGGCTCTCTATTTGCATAAAAAAGAGCCTTTTATGAATGAAAAAGGCAGGGCCAAGGGAATGGATTCAAAAGAGAAAGCTCTATTTGCCGAAAAAGAACGGTGCTGACAAAAAAGGGTATGGGAGAATCCTATTCACCTTTAAAAGGCTGAAATAAATAAGAAGGGTCTAATTTTCCGATTAATATTATAACGCCTCTGAGTTTTCATTTCTCAAAGGCGTTTTTTCTAATGCTTTAGGATTTACAATCGCGCGCTCTCTTGTTTAGTAAATCTCCTTATTGGTCGTATGAGCATTGTCCATCATTTGATCGAGGTTAATAAAAGAGTATCCTTTTTCCTTCAGCTGTTCAATAATGACAGGAAGCGCTTCATGGGTCTGCTTAACGGAATCAGAGGCATGGAAAAGTAAGACATCGCCTGCGCTAGTTTCTGATACTACATTTTGAATAATTTGTTCAACGCCAGGGTTTTTGTAATCTCCAGAATCAATACTCCAATGTATAACACTTAACCCTTGTTCATCAGCCAATTGAAGAACTCTTTTATCAAAGGCACCATTTGGTGGGCGCAATAGGTGAGGTGTCTCTCCTGTAATCTCTGACAAAACCTGCTGTCCTCTCCGTAAATCCTTCAGAATTTGTTCATTCTCCCAATTGGTATAATCTTTATATTGATAACCATGACTTCCGAGTGCAAAGCCTTTTTCAACGATACTCTTAGCTAAATCTGGATAACGTTCTGCCCAAGAAGCTGAAACAAAGAAAGTAGCTTCTTCAATGTTATTTTGCTCTAATGCTTCTAAGATGGGTCCGATACGTTGCTCTCCCCAGCTAATATTAAAAGTTAGAGCAACTTCCTTCTCTTCGATTTCTGCTCGATAAAATGCCTGTGGTCCTTCAGGTGTAGCGAAAACAGATAAATGAGTACGCTCTACATATAAAAAAATAGCGGCAACAAATGCAGTAAGCACAATAATAGAAGCAGTCTTTATTCGTTTAGCATTAATGACCCAAAAGAGATTCATTCACACGCCTCCTTCAATTTTCCTTAAAATATCTTATGCAAAAGAGGACAAGATATGAATAAAACTTGGTCAGTAAGAAAAGAATTGTAAGGTACCATTTTTTTCTAAGGTACGGTCGAACAGTTACTAAAAGTCGAGGTGTCGTTGGATGTTAGGTGTACTATTATCAGATCAAGAAGTTAAAGAGGTAGAATTTGTTTTGAAAAGGGAGCTAGAGGAAATCTTATTAGATTTAAGTGACCCAAGAATTGATGAAGTGGTAAAGCTTGTGATGGAAGAAAAATACGAAATTATCTATGGAATTTATAAAAGATTTGGAACACCAGAAGATAAAATGAAATATGTCTTACCTAAAACAAAAAGAGGATATAAATAAATCGATATAAGAATGTTTAAAATAATACTAAATAGAAAATCAAGTACTGCAATTTAAAACCAGTACTTGATTTGTAAGGAGGAATTGGAGAGTTCATTTAATACTTTGGATAGGAGCCTTTTTTCTTTTTCAGTCTTTTCTTAAAGTCCTGCTTAAGAGGATGATTTGAAAGATTATTAAGCTCAAACGAATCAGTTGCAAGATGGTAAAATTCATCTGTGTCATTAAAATGATGGATATACTTAAATTCTTTTGTGCGAAGCATTTCAGTGTTTTCCCATACAGATAATTGGTCTGCTTTATGCTCTTTTAAAGTTGTTAAAAGGGGTTTGACGCTTGTTCCGTCTAAAGCTCCTTTATATTGGATTCCAGCAAAATCTAAAATGGTTGGAAATAAATCAACAAGTTCAACTAATTCCTCTACCTGATCAATTTGTTCAATGCGTGGGTCAGTTATAATAAGTGGGGTTCGAACAGAGCCTTCATACATGATTTGTTTCTGTAAAAGGCCGTGATCGCCAAGCATTTCTCCATGATCGGATGTAAGAATAATAATCGTTTCTTCCAAAATTCTTTTTTCATCTAAAAGATTTATTAAATCACCAATATATTGATCGATTTGGCTAACCATAGCAGAATAATAACGTTTCACTTGTTGAATATCTTCAGCAGTCATGTCGGAATAAGTCCCTTGTCTTTGCTGAACCCACTGCGGTTTTGCCTTTGTTTCCTTTTTAATTGAATCCGAAAAATAGGTGTTTTGATAAAAGGTAGCCCATTTTTCAGGTGGATCCCAAGGATCATGAGGGTTTACAAAGGTTACATCACAAAACCATGGCTGAGAGGGTTCGACTTCATTTAAAAATTTTTTGGCTTTGCTTAAAATAAAACCATCTAATGTTTTTTGTTCGTCAAAAGGAGATGCCTCTGTATACCAGGTATTTTGCCGGTTTCGTTTACGATAATCATCTAGATGTGTTTGGAGAAGTCCTTGTTTTTTTAGCCAGGCCTGATACGGTCCTATTAACGCTTCGTTCTCTGATTGCATAAGTTGTCCTGTTCGATTTTTTGCTGAACTCATTTTCCCTTCTACTTCGAATGGATGAGTATACCCTAAGTGGTAATTCAAAGGCATTTGTCCGTTTTTAAAATCTAATGAAGGCTTTTGGAAGTCGAATTTTCCAAACCCGCCAACCTGGTAGCCGTTTTTACGTAATTGTTGGTAAAAGGTAGGCTGCTCTAGTGGGAAATGATGATCATTATTCAAAATCCCTAATCGGAAAGGATAAAGACCGCTCGAAATGGAAGCCCGACTCGGAACACAAGTCGGACTATTCGATATGACCTCTTTAAAAAACGTACCATTATGAGCAAGCCTATTTATATTGGGAGTGTAAATCTTTTCATCATGAATACCAAACCAATCGAATCGCCATTGATCAAGCATAATGAATAGAATATTTGGCTGTTTATTTATCATTGGCTACCTACTAAAGAAGCTTTTAGAACTTTCTTTAATTTACTCGCCGCCTTTACCTGAACTTCTAAATGTGGAGAGATATGAAAATCATAATGACCTAATTGAATGACTTCTTTAAGCTCTTCAACGTTTTTGCAGTCTTTAACAAACGTATTATACACACAACCATATTGTAAGTGTTGATGAGTATCACTTCCAGCTACAATAGGTAGGTCTTTCTGATAAGCCCAAATTTGCAAAGTTTCTTTCATTTTTCTACCGTATTTATAAATATCTTTTCCATTAAGATCAACCGCATCTAAATGTCCAAAGACAAAATGATCATGATGAGTTAAAGGGTTGGACTCTCTAAAAGGATGAGCACCAATTTTTAAGAAATTGAAAGAAACGGATAAAGCAAATAAATCGGCAATTGGCAGGAAATTTTCTTTAGTTAAATACGGCTGTAGCTTCTCGACAAATTCCCGTATATCCTCACGATGACCGATAAAAAGGAAATGACCACCTTCCTTTGCATCAACCTCAACACCAGGGAATACCTTGATACCTTCAACCATATAATGTCCTGACTGATAAGTATATGTGTCATCTATTTGTTCGTATGTTTCTTTAAAATGATGGGCATTAAAATGTTCTGTTAAAGCAATTGCATCAAGTCCTGCCTGTTTAGCTTCTTTCATCGATTCAGAAAAATCCTTAAGAGAAAAGGGAGTTTTTTTACTCAGTTTTCCATGGGTATGAAAATCAATATTCATTATAATCATCCTCTCTTTATCCTATTACATTTAACTTCTTTCTTCGTTGTAAACCTTGTACTGTTCATTCATTTCATCAATAATGTCTTGCCCGCCATTATTCAACCATTGATCAACAGCTGTTTTCACATCACTTATTTCACGTCTTCCAACAACAATCTCTGTTAAGATTTGTTCGAATTCCGCATTAAGCTGAGCACCCTGGTTAAGATCGGTTTCTGAGATTAAATTAGGGTTATCACTTTCCCAATAGTACTCTTCGTTTGTTTCATAATAGCCAGCTAACTCTTCGAGGAAATCCTCTCCTAACCACCAGTAAGATTTGTGTAATGGATTCCAAGGTCGTAAGATGTTCGTTCCGATTGTAGACGGTTCGTCCTCATCCCACTTGTCTAATTGTTCATAAGTACCATCGTCATTTTGTACCCAGTGTATATCCTCGAGTCCATGTCGAGTAATTTCATAACCTTCTGTTACATTCCACTCAAATAAAGCTAATAGTCTGCGAGCTTTCACTTCGCTCATATCAGAATATAGAACAGATTTAAAATAACTAGGGCGCGATGGGGTTGTTCGTGAGCCGTCTGGTCCGGCAGGTGGAATAAAAAACGTTAACTCGGCATCAGGGTCAATCTCTTTTATATCCTCAGCTTCTTTGCGATGAACACTGTTTGGATTTACATACTCAATTCCGGCAATTCCCATACTTAAGCGGTCGTTTGCATCTCTCCAATCGGAATGCAGCATAAAGTCTTTGTCTAAAACGTCCTCTTCATAGGCCTTTCTCATAAAACCAATATATTCTTCAAGCTCATTTAATTGAGCTTGGTAAGGAACGAGCTGACCGTCAATGTCAATCCAATCGCGAGCAAGTCCAAATGCTCCACCGCGCCAGGCTGTACCGGTCACATCATCAAATAAGCCAATAGAAGAAAAGCCGATTGTATCATTCATTCCAGTTCCATTTGGGTCATCGTGTGCAAATGCATATGCGACCTCATAAAAGTCTTCAATTGTATCAGGAACTTCTAGCCCGAGGTTGTCCAACCAATCTTGACGAATGGCAAGCATATTTCTCGTTTGCAAGCGATATTCTGGCACTCCAAAATAATGGCCAGGAGGATTTAACTGTTCCCATGCCTGTTCTGGAATATGATCATTTAAGCCGGGATAATCATCTAGTAAAGGCTTAACATCATAAAGAATGCCACGTTCTGCCCAATCAATGTATTCTTTTGGATCGTTATAACCGAATCGCCATACATCAGGAACATTTCCACTAGCAACGAGCGTATTAAAGTATTCACCGAAATTATCACGGTCATAGTACGTCCATTCCATCGTGATATTAAATTTGTCCTCAATATATTCATAAATTGCATTGTTCTCCTCACTTACAGGTGAACCCGTTGTAAGAAATGAGATCGTTAAGTGCTCACTGAAATCATAAGGATCGACCTCGGTATTTTCCGAAGAGTCTGCTGATGTTTGATTGTTAGATAGTGATTCTTCTTGTTCTTGTCCTTGTCCGCTTGCACAACCTACTAGCATAAGAATAGAAGCGAGAAATAAGCTTATCTTTTTCATTTTTAAATCCTCCTAATAGTTGATTAATCCTTCACAGAACCTAAGAGAAACCCTTTGTTGAAATATTTCTGAAAAAACGGAAATAGGATAATTAAAGGTGTAATCGTAATGACGATAGCGGCCATTCCAACTGCCGGGCTGAATAAAATATCGTTGTCGCTAGTAATTAAATCTTCATCTAAAATAAGGAGCCGACGTAATAAAACTTGAAGAGGCATTTTATTAGGATCCTGTAAATAAAGAATTGCGTCAAAATAAGAATTCCAATGGGCTACCATATAGAAAATGGTAAACGTCGCAATGGCTGGTTTTGCTAAAGGTAATGCTACGGTCAGTAGAAGGCGCCATTCTCCACAGCCATCAATTTTTGCGGCCTCTTCCAACTCTCTAGGAATGTTAGTAAAGAGACTTCTCATAACAATCAAATAAAATGGTGAAATCGCTGATGTTAACCATAACGCCCAATAGCTATCGATTAATCCAAGATTAGAAACAATGAGAAATAATGGAATCATTCCGCCAGTAAAAATCATCGTAAATAAAATTAAGAAATTGATTTGCTTTCTTCCAGGTAACCAATTTTTTGATAAGGCATAGGCCATTAATGTGGTCATGAACATATTAATAAATGTTCCTATGCCGGTAATAACAACAGCATTTTTAAATGCAACGATAAATTCACTACTAGAAAGGAGGTAACGATATGCATCAAATGTAACGTTACGCGGAATCAGAAAAAAACTTCTAGTAATAAACTCACTTCTCGCTGCAAATGAACTTGTATACACGTATAAGATGGGAAGGATAACTGATAGTGTAATAATAGATATAATCGTATAAACAGCTATATCAAACAGTCGATCCTCTGTTATCTTGAGCTTCCGCATCAATAAACACCTTCTTTTCCTAATTTCTTTGCGATTCGATTAGCTCCCATGACCATTAGTATTCCGACTATTGATTTGAACAAGCCAACGGCCGTTGTATAGCTGTATTGGCCACCTAGAACTCCTGCACGATATACATATGTATCAAAGATATTGGAAACGTGTAGATTTAATGGATTTTGCAGTAAGTATACGTGAGTGAAGCTTAAATCTAAAAATCCTCCAAGTCTTAAGATGAACATGATAATAATTAAATTGGCAATTGAAGGTAGGGTAATATGCCAAATCATTTGTAAACGAGTAGCACCATCAATTCTTGCTGCTTCATATAATTGGGGGTTGATCGATGATAGGGCGGCTAAATAAATAATGGCGTCCCAGCCCATTCCGTTCCAAATGTTGTGGATGACCCATAATGGCCTGAAATAGCTAGGATCTGTCATTAACTCTATTCTATCTAAGCCCATTGTTTGCAGAAGTTGGTTAATGACACCTGATTGTGTTGAGAATAAAGCTGTTGTTATTCCGACTATGACAACCCATGAAATAAAGTGCGGGGTATAAAGGATCGTTTGTATACTAGTACGAAACCAACGTATTCTAATTTCATTTAAAAGAAGAGCAAGGATAATCGGTGCTGGAAAATAAAAAATAACGTCATAAATACCTAAAACGACTGTATTCCATAATAAGTCTAAGAAAATTCTCTCTGTGAAAAGACGTTCAAAATGTTCGAAGCCTACCCACGTACTATTTAAAAACCCTTTAAACGGATCATATTCAAAAAAAGCAACCGATAAGCCGATCATAGGACCGTATTTAAATAGAAGGAAATACAAAATCCCAGGTAACATCATGATGTAAAGGGGAATTCCTTGCAAAAGCCTTCGTTTTAAGTTCGGTTCTGCTTGAATAGATTTCGTTGAGCTTAATTTCTTATTATGCAATGTAGTTGGCTTCACCTTAATGTCTCCTTTCTTTATTGTCTAGACATCTTACAAGTACATATTCTAACAATCGCATGTAAATTAGTTGTTAATAAAAGATAAAAAAACATTTTGTCTACTTAATAAAACTTTAACAATTGAGGAAACGGTTTATTTTATAAGGTTTTTACTTGTTTAATGTTATTATGCTAATGATTAAGTATTTCTTTAAATGAGCTATATGGTAAACTTTAAATAATTTTAATATGTCTAGAGGTGTAAGTGATGGGTAAGTCGTTAAGGCCAAGTTATATGGAAATAAGAGACAAGTTATTTGCTTCTATAGAAAAAGGTGAGTTTTGTATTGGAGATCAATTCCCTTCTGAGATAGAAATGGCGAAATCCTATGGTGTAAGCAGGGAAACGTTTCGTTCGGCTGTTAAAGTGCTTGAAAAAGAAGGTCGAGTGGTTGTAAAAAGGGGAGTCGGAACATTTGTAACAACGCCACTAAAAACCATTCCGAGTAGTTTGGAAAAGTTAACAAGTATTACTGATATTATTAGGGCGGCTTCTTTGCAAGAGGGAGATCGAAGTGAGCAGATTTCCGAAATGTTGTGTGAACCAGAATGGGCAGAAAATTTACAAGTTAAAGTGGGGGATCCAGTCATTCTTCATGAGCGTATTCGTACAGCTGATGGCGAACCGGTTGTCTTTTCTTTGAATATTATTCCGCGGGCGCTCATTGGAGACGCTTTCGAGAAAAAGGAATTTTCAGGTTCTTTGCTCCAATTTATTGAAAAGCATTGTCGTGTCAAAATAGAACAAGCAGACACTGAAATTGTTGTTCCGCTTCATACGGACCGTTATTGTCAAAAACTATTAGTCCATCCTCATACGACAGTGCTATTAATGAAACAAGTTCATTATGATGAAATTAATCGACCTGTTTTTTATTCGATTGATTATTTAAGAAATGATGTTTTTAAGTTTATGATTCGAAGGAAAAGGTGAGGGTGGGTATGATGGTTCGTACCATGTTATTAAGTGAAGTTGCTCTAAATGTAGAGAAGTTGATTAGAAGAATTGGCGATTCAGCTATGAATGATGTAACTCCAATTGAAATTGACACAAAGAAAAGTAGAAGTGATCTTGTAACATCGGTTGATCGCGAATTAGAAGAGAACTTAATAGTAGGTTTGAAGGAGCTTGTTCCTGAAGGGAAGGTATTGTCAGAGGAGACATGCTCACAAACGATGCTTGAAGAATTTCAGTGGACGTGGGTGATTGATCCGCTAGATGGAACGGTGAATTTTGTTCATGATAATCAGCGTTATTGTATATCGGTTGCTCTATGTTATGGTGAAGAGCCTTATTTAAGTTGGATTTATGATTTGAGTAATCGAGTAATGTATAAAGCTGAACGAGGAAAGGGTGCTTATGCGGACGACGAAAGGATATTCTGCTCAAACCGAGCTAGACTAGAAGAAAGTTTAATAGGTTTTGGATTTTCTGATGGAGTAAAGAACCATCAGAAAGTAACCTTACATAAATTAGAGTTTCTATTGTCTCATTGCAGAAGTGTTCGTATATCAGGGTCCTCATGTTTAGATTTTGCTCTAGTTGCAACAGGTCGTTTGGATGGCTTTTGGCATTATGATTTAGAGCCGTGGGATATTATGGCGGGTCGTTTGCTAGTAAGTGAGGCAGGTGGTGGTATTTCTGAATTAAATTCGTCTTCCATGCCAATTAAACCGGTATGTGTGGTTGCTGGTAATTCTTATATACATAAAAAGCTTCAAAATACTCTTCAATTGTAGTGAGGTGTTACATATGCAAGAAACAGCTCTAATGGACCGATTACTTCTGGTTTGTCAGTGGATTTATAAATTGTTTCTTTTGAACCTCTTTTGGCTAGGTTATACTCTTTTAGGTCTTGGATTCTTTGGTATCTTTCCTGCGAGTGTTGCTTTGTTGACCTTTTTTAGAGATGAGTTTCTAGGTAAAAACACTGAATGGAAAGGTCGGTTTTTTCGAATTTTTAAAAAGGAATTAGTGAAGTCCAATTTATATGGATGGAGTTTTGTTTTTGCTGCCTACTTGGGATTTAATGCTGTGAGTGAGATTCAACAGTTAAATAGTATATTGTGGCTAGTCTTTCTAGTAGGTACATGTATCCTTTTAGTTGTGTCGGTGTATGTGCCTGCCTTGTATGTTCATTATCATTTATCTCCTTTGGCATACATGAAAGCGGCTTTTATTTTAACGTTTAGTTTCCCTGTGATTACTGGGGCTAAAATCGTATCATTGCTTTTTTTATATTATCTATTTAGTGTATTTCCAGCATTTCTACCTTTCTTTTTGGCTAGTTTACCTAGCTGGGTGCTCATTGTTTTCTCTATGTCCGCCATAAAAAAGCTTGAATCTGAATTTAAGATTTAGATTGCACAATTGATAAATGCTGTTCTTGAGCGGTGATTTTGAACGAAATATGGAAGTGAGTTGATTGTGCCTTTTCTTAGGGGCGCGGTGCTTGCTTCCTTTTATTTGTGCAGTGGCTTTATATAGATTTTATTTATGTTTTTCTAAGATAAATAATGGGTGTTGAATTTTAAGGTCGTGATTGGTTAATATAAGAAATATAAATTATTTTAAAAAAACACTTGCAGTTATTTTCTGAGGGTGGTATATTATTTCTTGTCGCTAAGACAGCAACAAAGTTTTTTGAAAAGAGTTATTGACAAAATGTTGCTCGTTTGATACGATGTGAAAGTCGCTATTAAAGCGATATAAGTTCTTTGAAAACTGAACAAAAGCCAAGCGAATTAAAGAGATACAAGGTATCTCGTCAATTGTTAGTCATTGAGAAATCAATGCAAAATGGAACATCGATGAAAATCGAGGCCAGCAAATTATGAGCGAATCAGCTTATCCTTTAACGGAGAGTTTGAT
>NZ_LTAO01000003.1 GCF_001590785.1 Alkalihalobacillus trypoxylicola | reverse complement strand
AAACATCTTTAGTTTGTATGACTACGCCCAAGACAGATTCGACTTAAAAACAGCCTAACAAAGTCATCAACTCATTGTGAATTCTTTTACACATAAATATAGACTTGACTTGGAGAGCCAGGAAAAGGGTCAAAAGGAAGAACTCTATTCACCTGAAAAAGATGGATAGCCAAGAAAAGGGTCAAAAGGAAGAGCTCTATTCACCTGAAAAAGTTGGTGAGCCAAGAAAAGGGTCAAAAGGGAACGAACTGTTCAACTGTAGTAGGAGTAAAAGCGCTGGGAGTTTAAACGGGAAGGCTCTATCCACCCGAAAAAGCTGAATAGCTAAGAAAAGGGTCAAAAGGAAGAGCTCTATTCACCCGAAAAAGCTGGAGAGCCAAGAAAAGGGTCAAAAGGAAGAGCTCTATTCACCCGAAAAAGTTGGTGAGCCAGGAAAAGGGTCAAAAGGAAAAGCTCTATTCACCCGAAAAGAGCATGCAATCAGGAAAGTGGTCAAAAGGAAGAGCTTTATTCACCTGAAAAAGGTGGTGAGCCAAGAAAAGGGTCAAAAGGGAAAGCCCTATCCACCCGAAAAAGCAGCGAAACCTAGAAAAAGGACCAAAAAGAAAGCTCAAAAACAAAAAACAGCCTCCTAAATCAATCATTAGAAGGCTGAAAGCAACATTCCTTATACATTTAAGCTATCCGATAAAAAGAACTAATAAAAATCTTCTTACTTTCCAATAAAAATTATTCAACTTCTTTTAAAAAGCGACTGACTTCCTTTAAACGGCTGTTCATTTGTGTAAGCTGTTGATTAATATTCTCTTGGTGTAAGTTAGATTGTTTTTGTAATTCTATCATATCTTCACTTAGCTTTTGATAGGATTGCTCATTGGTAGACTTTAGTTTGGTTTGCCACACCTTCATTGATGAAACGATGACAATGACACCTAGAGCGATAATCAGTAATAAAAAAATCATTCCGCCTATTCCAAAAATGTTGAAATCATTCATTACTACTTCCTCCTTTTTTTATTGTTAATGTTTTTGTGGCTTCGGCTATAATTTCAGGGGTAATCGTAAAGCTAAAATTTGTTAATTCGTAATATTTCATTGCTTTTCCATCCTCTGAAAGCTCTAATTCTGATTTTACTAAGTTTGCAGCTTCAAGCTTTTTTAGATGCATATACAGTAATGGGCGGCTTAATTCAACATTTCTTGATAGCTGGCTAACATATTGTCTGCCTAAAAGAAGGATAGAAATTATCCTCATTCGATGAGGGTTAGACAATGCTTCCAACGTCGCTAGTAATTGATTTCCATTTTGTGATTGCTGACTCATAATTTTGTGGCAATTTCATCAGTAACTTGCACCTTCATCCTCCTTTTTGTGTTTGAGTTAATTTTAACACATGTAATAAAAATATAACACATGAATATAAAAAATTAATTAATTTTTTTATATGAATTTAAACCCTTACCCAACCGAAAAAACCTCTTCGTAATTCATCTACGAAGAGGTTAACCTTATCTATTTTTGATAAGGTATATTTAATAATTCAGGTACGGTTACAAAATTGTATCCCTGCTCTTGTAGGGTAGGAATGATTTGACGAAGAGCTTCTATTGTATTGGTTCGATTTCCATCCCAATCTGCTCCATCATGCATTAATATAATCGAGCCAGCATTGACTTCATTTATAACTCTGTTAGCAATAATTTCTGGTGGTTCCTCCTGCCAATCTAATGAGTCCACAGACCAAGCGATTACATCATATTGTAATTCAGCTACCTTCTCGACTAGCTCGTTAAATAAAAATCCATAAGGTGGTCGAAACAATGAGGTACGATAGTTTATAAGCTCGTATAAAGCATCTTCGGTTCTCGAAACTTCTCTTTCAAGAGTTGCTAAATCTCCTTCTTCGACCAAATTTGGATGAAAATATGTATGGTTGCCGATGATGTGTCCTTCATTTTGAATACGAGTAACAATTTCAGGGTATGCAACAGCTCTGGACCCGAGTAAGAAAAAAGTAGCTGGAACATTGTATTCTCGAAGAATATCTAAAATATCATTTGTAAATCGTTGATCGGGACCGTCGTCAAACGTTAAGGCAATTTGATTTTGAGTATTATTGGGGTCTTCTAAAAACACAATATCTGGATATCTACGTTGTAATTCATTCAGATCTACTGGTTGCTGAAGCTGACGTACGTTCTCATTAGAAACATCTTTTAGGTTAGTAAGCTCTTGATTATTAATGAAAGTACTTGGCTCAATGGTACCCACTTCTTGATGTATATCCTCGTTCGCAAAAGTATGATTGTTCATACTAAAATAAAAGCTTATCAAAATAGCCAAAACCATAAATGAATTTTTCATATTAAACCTGTTCATTGTGTAGCTCCTTTTTTTTCTATTTCTCCTAGCCTTTATATTCTTATTAAAAACAGTAAGTTTATACAAAAAAGAGTGAATGAAAAAGGGTATTTTATTTAAAGCGGTTTTATTAATAATGAAAAACCAAATGAATTGAGGAATAGAAGGCAGGATGATTATAATGATTAGTTTAAAAAGCTAGGTGTTAGTAAGTGGCAGAACTATAAAAATGAATGAACAATAAGTCCATTTAATATTCGAATCTTATTTCCAGGGGTTAAGGGGGCCAATAGCTGTCTTTTTGTGCTTTTATTTATGATAAACATTTCTTAAATGAACACACAATTACAATAAATTAGTGGATATCTTTAAATGGTTAACGAATTGTTTCAATTGTTGATTGTTATTTTTAAACTAGCTAGCTATAGTTGGGTTACTCATCCACTTTCCATTTGCTAGGCTTAAAAGTGCTACGAAGAGGAGGGGATAGAAAATATCTTAAAGGGGGGAAATGCTATTTGAAATTAACAAACGTAGAAATGAAAGGGCATACAAAAATAGTCCCTAACAAAAAGGAATCATTATTAGAAAATATTAAAAAACATTGGATGCTCTATGTAATGATCCTTCCAGGAGTGGTATTTTATATTGTTCTAAAATACGTTCCATTATTAGGTAGTGTTATAGCATTTCAAGATTATCAAATTTTTAATGGATTATGGAACAGCCCATGGGTTGGATTGGATAATTTCATTCATTTATTTACTTATCAAGATTTTTATCAAGTTCTTCGAAATACTTTTTTAATTGCTTTTTATTTGTTGATTTTTGGTTTTCCTGCACCGATTATATTGGCTCTTTTATTTAATGAGATTAGGGTGAGATTTATTAAAAAATCAGTTCAAAGTTTATTTTACCTTCCTCACTTTCTCTCTTGGGTTATTGTCGGTGGAATTGTATTTGAATTACTATCCTCTCAAGGGGTTGTAAATGCTGTCCGAGAATGGTTTGGGGCAGAAACGATTTTATTTATGCAAGAGGAAAGTTATTTTAGAAGTATTGTAGTACTTTCAAGTGTTTGGAAAAATATCGGCTGGGGGACGATTGTCTATTTAGCGGCCATTACTGCAATCAATCCGAGTTTGTATGAAGCCTCTGTTATTGATGGTGCAAATAGGTGGAAGCAAATGCGGTATATTACATTACCTTTAATGTTCCCAACCATTCTAATCTTGTTCTTACTTAATATAGGGAACTTTTTAGAGCTAGGCTTCGATCAAATATTTAATTTACTAACACCTATGACGTACTCTGTTGGTGATATTATTGAAACGTATGTCTATCGAGCGGGTGTATTGCAAGGACAATATAGTATGACAACTGCAATCGGATTATTTCAGTCACTAGTTGGATTTACTCTATTATGGATATTTAACAGAATGGCAAGAAAAACGGAACAGGGGTTGTGGTAATGAGAAAATCATTGGGAGAAAAAATATTTGAATTTTTCAATTATTCAGTGCTAATAATACTGGCTTTAACAATGATCCTTCCATTGTTACAATTGCTTGCTGTATCGTTTAGCTCACCAATTGCCGCAGATTCAAAGTCAGTCTTTTTATGGCCAGTTGATTTTACATTGGATACTTGGTCACATATTTTAAAAAATAGTGTATTATGGAGATCCTTTGCTGTCACTCTTTATATAACGGTTTTTGGAACCTTTTTAAGTATGTTATTCACAGTTATGACAGCGTTTCCATTATCGAGAAAAGAGTTTATGCTCCGCAAGCCCATTATGTTTATGATTGTGATTACGATGATTTTTAACGCTCCGATGATACCTTTCTTTTTAACCGTTCGAGGGTTAGGAATTATGGATACAACATGGGCTTTAATCATTCCTGGACTGATTAGTACCTTCAATATGGTCATTGTTCGAACGTTCTTTATGGGAATTCCTAGTGAGCTTGATGATGCTGCCAAAATTGATGGGTGCCATTCGTTTAGACTTTTGTTTCAAATATACTTACCGCTCTCTAAACCGGTATTAGCAACCATTAGCTTATTTTATGCAGTAGCTTACTGGAACACCTTTCAAACGGCGATTTTGTTTATTCGTTCACCTGAATTATATCCTCTTCAATTAAGGCTACGAGAATATTTTCAGGCGCCGGAAGAAATCGCAGCGGTTAACTTAATTATGAATGAATTGGCTTTTAACACAACGACATTAAAGGCTGCAACGATTATCTTTGCGACGGTACCAATCGTTTTAGTTTATCCTTACCTACAAAAATATTTTGTAAAAGGTGCCGTGCTCGGATCCTTAAAGGATTAATAGGACAACCAAAAAATAAGGGGGATTTTTATGTATCTAAATAAGCGTTGGTTATCTGGAATTTTACTTCTATTATCGTTCATCTGTATAGTTGGGTGCTCAAGCACCGAAACAGACAATACGCAAACCACGAATGATACTGAAGAAGAAAGTAAGCATGTTCGAGTGTTCAAAAGTCATTTATCAAAAGGTGTCTTACCAGGGAGTGATGACCCTCATGTTCAGTATGTCTTAGAGGAAACAGGGGTTGAATATGAATTAATGACTCCACCTGCTGGTTCTGATGCGACAGAATATATTAATATGCTTTTTGCTTCTGAGGATTATCCAGATATATTCCGACCAATTGGAGGGATGGAAAGGACGCTCATCCAACAAGGTGCAGCTCTTCCACTTGAGGATTTGTTACCTGAATATGCACCAAATGTATGGAATAGTATCCCTGAAGAAGCTTGGGATGTAGTAAGGTCAGCAACTCCAGATGGACATATTTACTATGTTCCAAAGGTATACATGATTCCTGAAAGAGCCGCTTTACTTCGACAGGATTGGTTAGATAATGTTGGACTGGAAATGCCAGAAACGGTGGATGAGTATAAAGAGATGCTCATAGCCTTTAGAGATGAAGATCCAAATGGAAATGGTCAGAGAGATGAAATTCCCACCTCTGGTCGAGAGTTTGGAACATGGATGGATCATTTATTTTCGATGTTTGGGGTAGCTATGTGGGAAGGACAGCCAGAATGGGATATTTATGAAGATGAAATTCAATACGCTGGAATTACTGAAAATATGAGAGAGGCTATTGCATTTATTAGAGAATTATATGAAGAAGGATTATTAGATCAAGAAACCTTTTTGAATAAAAGCGATGTATGGACAGCAAAAATTAATAATAATCTCGTTGGAAGCTGGTATCATTTACCTGCCAATTTAGGTGAACGATATGATGCGATGAAACAAGGAGATCCAAATGCTTATGTGGTAGGAATGCCTTTGCCGAATGCAGAAGGCTTTGAAGGCTTTATTACACAAAAAAGTATGGGCGAGC
The DNA here is from genome assembly GCF_001590785.1 of Alkalihalobacillus trypoxylicola. Taxonomy (GTDB): domain Bacteria; phylum Bacillota; class Bacilli; order Bacillales; family Bacillaceae_D; genus Alkalihalobacillus; species Alkalihalobacillus trypoxylicola. Next base: position 101,562 of record NZ_LTAO01000003.1, on the reverse strand, counting down.
CAGAATGGATGATTCCAAAGGCTTCTGAGGAGCAAGCGATAGCTTCACTACAATTATTAGACTTTTTCTATGACTCTGAGTTCGATGATTTTATTCGTTTTGGTATAGAAGGTGCACAGCATGAGGTAATAGATGGAGAAAAGGTTTTGATTCCTGCTACAGATGAAACTCCAATTGCTTTAGGTATGAGAAACCTAACCACACAAGAAGATATGGATTTACGAATTGAGCAAACATTTCCTGATGAACAGCAGCAGATGGTGAAGGATATCTTTGAAGTAAGCACAGATGATGCGAGGAGAATTGCCGGAGATGGCTTACCATCTACTGTATATGAAGGCTATCCAGATATTCAGTCACATAAGCTTTTTCAAGAATATTTAACCAAGATTGTCATTGGTGAATGGCCACTAGAAAGGTTTGATGAGTTTGTGGATCGCTGGTACCAATCAGGAGGAGAGCAAGTAACAGCTAATGTTCAAGAATGGTATGAGCGATTAAATTAGACAATGCGGCGGAGCTAATCGCTTCGCCTCTATTCATAGACTTTATAGTGAAAGGACTGTTAGTTGTTGAAAACAAAGTATGCAATATGTGGATTAAGCGGCAGAGCTTTAGGAATGTTTGCAAAACCGATTATTAATGATTTTTCCTTTAACAGTGAAATCGTAGGAATACTTGATTATGATGAACTTCGTTTTGAAGTTTTTAGGGAAAGATTTCCTAAGCATCACCACGTGCAATCCTATCAAGAGCATCAATTTGAAAAAATGATACAAGAAACAAATCCCGATGTTATTATCGTAGCTGGTCGCGATGATACTCATGCAAAATATATTATTAGCGCTCTTGAGCATAATCTAGATGTCATTTCAGAAAAGCCTATGGCTACTAGAGGGTCAGACTGTCGCGCTATTATAGAAGCTGAGAAAAAAAGTAAAGGCAAGGTCACGGTTACTTTTAATTATCGCTATACACCGGTTCATACGAAGATTAAAGAATTAATTTTAGACGGGAAAATAGGAAGAGTAACATCAATAGATTTGAATTGGTATCTGGATACTCACCATGGTTCAAGCTATTTCAAACGCTGGAACCGGAATAGAGATCTATCTGGAGGTCTTTCGATCCATAAAAGCACACATCATTTTGATTTAGTCAATTGGTGGATTGACCAAGTACCAGAAGAGGTATTTGCTTACGGAGCCTTAAATTATTATGGTTCAGAAGGAGAACTTAATCCTTCCAAAAAAGACCATCGACATTGTGGAACTTGTCTTGAAACAGAGGACTGTGAGTATTATTCTAGGTGGAATAATAGGCTAAAGCGTGCAAAAGTGGAGGATGAACATTTAGTAATGCTAGAAGGGAAGCAAGGGAATTTTCCTTATTCAGAATATCGACCTGATCAATGTATTTTTGATTCTGAAATTAATATTGAGGATACCTACACAGCAACTGTTAAGTATAAAGAAGGAGCCTTACTAAGCTATTCTGTCAATTTTTCTTTACCATATGAAGGCTACCGTCTTGCTATTAATGGGACAAAGGGAAGAATTGAGACGCTCGAATATCATGCACCAAAACGGGCACCTTTTCCGACACCAGTACAAACGATTGATTATTATCCATTGTTTGGTTCAAAAGAAATCATACATGTTGTTCATCGAGAGGGTGGACATGGGGGCGGCGATCCTTTGTTATTGGAGGACCTCTTTTTAGGCGAACGTCAGAATAAACCTTATCAAAGGTTATCAGGCGCTAGAGATGGAGCTTATTCAGTTGCAGTAGGAGAAGCGGTTTGGAAGTCTGCTCATAAGAATCGACCTATTACAATCGAAGAGGTATTGAGTAAGGAAAAAGCGAGTGTTCGACATGAGTGAAAAAGGTTATTTTCTACCAAACGAAAGCATTAATCACTATGTTGCCTGTTCAGAAATAGATAAAATGGCCTCAGTAATCGCTCAAAACTATATTGGAAACCATCCTTCATTACCACCTGTTTATAGAATAACTCGTCATAGTGATATTAAAAAGCGTGCTGATCATCGCTACGAATTTCCTTTTGACCAGATGCTTCCAGAAATGAATATCGGCGATAAAGTCTATGCATGGGCGAAACTATGGAGAGATGAAAAGGGAAGTTTTCCTTTTTCAATTAGGGCAACAGGTAAAGTGAAGCTGTTTTGTAATAGCATTAAAGTATGGAGTGCTGCAACAGATAAGAGTGAAAATGAAGTTGATACTAAATGGTCTCTTTTATTAGAGAAAGGCTGGAATCATTTTATCTTGGAATTGGAAAAGGATATTCATGGGTGTAGAGCGATATTTGGTACAGCTAATCGAAAGAATCAACCTTTTCATTTTTTAGCTCCAACGAAAGAAAGAGACGGAGAAGAGGGCTGGATTTTTACATTTAGTCACCAAGCAGACATGAACGAGGTCCTATTTCATTCTCAGCTTGAGAAAAATTCCGGTTTAACATGGTATCCAAGGGAAATCAAAGAGGACCAATACAAAGGACAGCTAGCTGAGCTCTATGGGATGAAAAAAAATAGTAAAGCCTATGCTTGGACTAAGCTGAATAATAAGAGTGGGAGGAATTCTATTACTCTTTCAGGTTACAGCTATGGAAGAACGAGCTTTTTAATTAATCATCAGTCAGTATATGATTTAATAAGTGAAGGGGATTTTACATTTAGTTTAGAGGTTCCTAGGGGTGTGCATGATTTGGTTATCATCTCTTATTGTGGAGAAGAAGCATGGGGCTTTACCTTTACTCATGATTCACAGTCATTGTTTCAAGTTCCACAGCAGGTTAAGGGGTTAAAAAGTCCCTGGCTTTATTTAGGGTACTTTGAACAGTCAGAAGAGTTTTGCCTGGAATGGTTTCAGCCGCCTTTTCTCACTTTAGGAAATAGGAGATGGATTCCTGAAATAAAAAATGCTAGCATACGACCTTTTTTAGAAAATGAACATTTTGGAAAATGGAATTATCCATTAGGAGTAACTCTCTACGGTCTGTTGGAGATTAGTGCTAGGTTCAAAAGAAAGGATATTGAAGAGTACGTATTAAGTCATGTTGAATTTGCAACATCGACTTATCGTTATTCATTATGGGACAAAGAAAAGTTTGGGGCACCAGGGCTTAATAATCAGCTAGCTGATATCGATAGTCTAGATGATTGCGGTTCTTTTGGTTCGCTTATGTTACGTGCTCATCGATATCGAAAGCTCGAAGGTGCAGAAGAAATAGCGGATCAAATAGCTGATTACATAATGAATCAGCAAAGTCGCTTAAATGATCGTACACTCTATCGAAAGTTTGGAGTATCTCCTAGCATGCATCAAACCATGTGGTGTGATGATATGTACATGAGTGTTCCATTTTTATGTCAATATGCACAATTAAAGGGCGATAACCGTTTTCTTGATGAAGCCGCTCGACAATTGTTACTTTATAAAAAATATCTTTATATGGAAGAGCTTCAATTAATGTCACATGTCTATCATGTGAAAAAGGAGAAAAGAACAAATACACCTTGGGGAAGAGCGAATGGATGGGTTCTATTCTCCCTTACTGAATTATTAAAAGTGTTAGATACAGACCATGACTTATATGATGACATTCATCAGTTTTTTATACAGTTAAGTGAAGGAATTATTAAAGAGCAAGGTGAGAATGGCTTGTGGTCACAGGTTTTAACGGACCGTGAATCCTATGAGGAAGCGTCATGTACGGCTATGTTTGTTTATGCTTTCTCAGCAGGAGTAAGATTAGGCTGGTTTCAAGATAGTGAAAAAAATCGCTATTTAAATGCTGCGATAGACGGTTGGAATGGTTTATGCCAAAAAGCAATCGATAAAGGTGGAAATATCTTTGCTATATGCAAAGGTTCTAGCTATTCTTTTTCTAATCATTATTATAAATATGACCTTCCATGGAAAATAAATGATCCTCATGGTGTCGGAATTGTTCTGTTAGCCGCTAATGAAATACTTGAATATTTAGAGTAATGAAATAATAGGTGGGGTATGTGATATAATTTTGAAAAAGGAGGAATGAACATGCCCCGATCACTTTTTAGATGGACAAAAAACATCTGGTCAAATACTCAAACACGATTAGTACTTCTCATTAGTACGGCCATCTTTTTTTTAATACTCACGGTTGGCTTAGCCTCCTACTATTCATCTAAAAGTGTTCTACAAGATCAATTACACGAGCCTCAACAACAAATGCTACAAATAAATATGGAATTAATTGATACGTATATTGAAGAGACGAATCAAGTCGCGATTAACTTGTCACTAGAGCCAAGTATCAATGATTTCTTAAAAAGCCCTTATCAAAATTCATATGAAAATGTAACTAGAATTTATCAATTATTATCAACGGTTATAAAAAATTCTCCCTATATTAAAAGTATCTATATTTATGACTTGAATCAGGAAAGCTTTGTCGCTATGCCACAAGGATTTAGCTCTAATAAACTAAATTTTAGAGATTCGAATTGGATAGATGTAAAGGATGAGCTTGAAAAGGAAACGTTAATTGTGAAAAAAAGAGATGTGCTACTTGGGCAAGCTTCTCATCAATCAGAAATCACTCTATTTAGGAAAATAAATATGAATCAATCGTTTAGAGGAATTATAGCGATTAATCTCGATCAAAGAGAGCTCTTTTCAAAGTTAACTCCTGCCTATCACTCTACTATAAATAATACGTGGTATATTACCGATCAAAATAATGAAATGGTATATGAAAAACCAAATCAAACGATAGAGTCGATACCAATTAATCAGCTAGAGGATTTGCAATCAGATAAAATAACGGAAATGGTTCATAACGGAGACAAATTATTAGTAACAAATATGAGCTCATCGCTTACTGACTGGAACTATGTTTCGATTGTTTCACAGGATAGTTTATTAGCTAAATCAAAAAATATCCGAAATGCTGTATTTATCGTTTCTGCTATTTCATTAATTTTGGGATTGCTTTCGATTATTTATTTGAACAATCAAGCCTTTAAGCCGATACGTCGTTTAAAGAAATTATTTAAGCTCAATGAAGATCGTAAAGGGATGGGTGATTTAACCCAGCTAGAAAACTTAGCAACTGATTTAATAAGTGACCACACTTATTTGTCTAGAATGGTTCAAAAAGTAAAAATGGAAGCGACGACGAAATTTTTTAATGATATTTATAGAGGAAATATGAAGAGTAAAGAAGATGTCTATGAAAAATGGAATTTGTATTTTCAAAAGTGGGAGGAAGACCATTATATTTTTATCATTGCATCCATTGATCATTATCAAGAATGGTCTAATCAATTTCCTGAATCAGATTATTCATTATTACGATTCGCCATTACCAATATTTTGTCTGAAGTCTTAAGTAACCATGGTACGTGTGAGTGTGTAGATTTAGGTAAAGATAAAGCAGCCGTTCTGTTAAAAGGGCATTTCAATAGGAAGGAATTAATATCTCCTTTAAAACGATCGATTGCTTTAGTAGAGGAATTGCTTGAGTTTAATATCTCAATCGGAATGAGTAAAAGTGAAACAGATATTGGGTTATTGGAAAGCAAGATGCTAGAAGCAAGAGATAGCTTATATCTAAGAATCTTTAATGGATATGGAAGTTTAAATGATTATGATCAATATGTAAATCAAAAAAAACAGAGTACTGTAATAGTGGATGTACCTCAGGAATCTTTAATAGATATAATCCGTTCTGGCAATTCAAACAAAGCCTCTCATTGGATTCACTCGTTAAATGAGCAGCTTAAGGAACAGCCATATGATCCTTTGAAAGCCCTTACTTTTTTGGCTTCTATTAAAGAAGAGGTATTAGATATTTCAATGAGTCATGCATTAAGGAAACAATCAAAAGCACTTGAAGAGTATGAAACGATGGATTTAAAAGATATCATACTAGATTTAAAAAGCTGCTCACAAATGCTAGCGGAGGAGTTTAATAAAATTCAGCAGCAAAAAGAGTATATGATTTGTAATCAGATGATAGAGTTTATGAAAAAACAAATTCAGGAGCCTATAGGTATCCAAGAAATAGCGGAATCTGTCCATATAAGTGTGAGCTTAGCGAGCCAAATCTTCAAGGAACAAATGAATGATACGATTTATGGATATTTTACAAGCCTGAGAATAGAAAAAGCGACAGAATTACTGATGAGTACTGACAAGAAAATTTCGGATATTGCCAATGAAGTAGGCTACCAGCACGAAAATAGCTTTATACGAGTTTTTAGGAAATATAAAAATATTACGCCAGGTAAATATAGAGGTCAATTTAAATATTTGTCAGAAAATAAACATGTAAGAAAGATGGACTGAGGTGGTTAGGATGGATAAATTAAAAGTCGTAGAAAGACATAATCCTAGAATTACAGGCGTTGAACCAAAAGCACCACTATCAGTGGGAAACGGTGATCTTGGATTTAGTGTTGATTTTACAGGTTTACAAACGTTCTCAGAGCACTATGAAGCCCCTATAAGTACTCAATCAAATTGGGGGTGGCACTCCACTCATGGGGAAGATTATTATACGGAACAGGATATACGTTATCAATCTTTTAAAACCTATGACAGAGAGGTTCCTTATCCAATGAAAGCAGAGGATAAAGAGGAGGCCTACCATTGGCTCAGACAAAATCCTCACCGTTTACAATTAGGAAGAGTGTCTTTACAGCTTTATACGGAAGAGGGGCAAAAGGTAGAGTTACAGCAAATTTCAAAGATTAATCAAGTTCATGAGCTTTCAAAAGGTTTAATAAAAAGTAAATTTTTAGTAGATGATACGCCAGTAGAAGTTCAAACGGTTTGTCATCCCACTGAAGATATTATAGCGGTACATATCGTATCTCCTTTAATAAAAACAGGTCAATTACAGGTAAGTACTGTTTTTCCTAACCCGAATATGACCCATAAAAGCTGGGACAAAACGATCCAACTTCATTATGGAAATGATGAACAGCACAAATCGACCTTATTAAAGCTGGACTCTCACACAGCTACAGTAAAAAGGGAAATGGATGATGACCAATATCAAGTGAAATGGGCATGGAGCTCAGGAAGTATACAGCAGACGGCTGAGCACGAGTTTACTTTGCAACCCAATAAAGAAATAGATGAATTCACCTTTATCACCAGCTTTTCAAAGGACGATCCATCAACATGCTCGTTCAAAGAGGTATGCCGGGAAAGTAACGACTACTGGAAAGCGTTTTGGTTAACAGGTGGCTGCATAGATTTTTCTGGTAGTAAAGACCGAAGAGCACATGAGCTTGAAAGGAGAATCGTTTTATCTCAATATTTGTGTGCCATCCATAGTGGAGGCTCTTTGCCACCGCAAGAGACGGGATTTATGTATAACAGCTGGTTTGGGAAAGCCCATTTAGAAATGCATTGGTGGCATGCTTCTCATTTCCCTTTATGGGGCCGAGCCGACATATTAGAGCGAAGTATGGGCTGGTATATAGAAATGAAGGAAAAAGGAGAAAAATTAGCGAGTTCACAAGGTTATACAGGAATAAGGTGGCCAAAGATGGTTGCTCATACAGGACAACAAACTCCTTCACCTGTTGCACCGGGATTAATATGGCAGCAAGTTCATCCGATCGCTTTAGCAGAGCTTCTTTATAGAGCTAGAGAGTCGAAGGATATCCTACTACAATATAAAGAAATCATTTACAAATCTGCCGACTTTTTAGTTTCGTTTGCTAAATGGGACGATGAAAAGGAAGTTTACGTATTAGGCCCTCCTTTAATACCAGCACAAGAATGTCATCGAATGGAGGATAGCTTAAATCCACCCTATGAATTAGAATATTGGAAATATGGGCTCGAGATAGCGATTGAATGGGCAAAAAGATTAAAGGAGGAGGGAAATTCCCTTTGGAGTCATGTAGCCAACTCACTTGCACCATTACCTCAAAATAAAGGAGTTTATTTGGCTCATGAAAATTGTCCAACAACGTTTGAGGAAAAAAATCATGATCATCCTTCTATGCTTGGCGCACTAGGAATTTTACCGGGGACGATGGTAGATAGAGATGTCATGTTGAATACTTTAAAAAAAGTGAAGTCAGAATGGAATTGGGAATCAGCTTGGGGCTGGGATTTTCCGATGTGCGCTATGACCGCTGCAAGATTAGGCGAAGCGGAAATGGCGATCGATTTTCTAATGATGAATCAAACAAAAAATACGTACCTAATGAATGGTCATAATTATCAACGTCCTGGTTTATATGCCTATCTTCCAGGAAACGGAGGACTTTTAACGGCTGTAGCTTTGTTGCTTTATAGTGTGAACAAGGATGGTATAAGAGGATTTCCACAGGATTATTGGAAGGTCCAATATGAAGATATTCAAAATTTGCTGTAAAAAAAGAAGGAGGTCTACATGAAGAATACACAATTAGCTGACAGGTTAATAAAAACAATTGAAGCGGATTTTGTTGACGGCTATCACCCTAAAATAGGAAATCAATGGGGCTATGTAGCTGGTATGACTTTAAAAGCATTTGATTGGTATGCGGAATGGAGAGAGACCCCCTACTACCATAAAATCGTTAAGGATCATATTGATTTGTTTATTACAGAAGAGGGCAAAATTGATGGCTATACAATCAACGAATACAACCTAGATCATATTAATAAAGGAAAAAATTTATTTAATCTATGGGAAGAAAGTCAGGAGTTAAAGTATAAAAAGGCTTTAGAGCTATTATATACTCAATTAAAAGGTCAGCCCCGTACAGAAGAAGGCGGATTTTGGCACAAAAAAATATACCCCTTTCAAATGTGGCTTGATGGTGTCTACATGTCTTCCCCATTTCTAGCAGAATACTCTAAAGTGTTCAAAATGGAGGAAGGTTTTGATGAAGTAGCCAAGCAAATTCTATTAATCGAGAAAGTAACAAGAAACTCTAGTACTGGACTTCTACATCATGCTTGGGATGAGAGCTTAGAGCAACGCTGGTGCGATAAGGTAACAGGCAAGTCCTTGCATGTTTGGTCCAGAGCTGTTGGTTGGTATGTCATGGCCATTGTCGACTCCTTAGAGCATTTTCCTGTGGATCATCCTAAACGGGGTCAAATCATGGGGATTTTTGAGAGACTCGTACATGCTATTATAGCCGTTCAAGAAGAACGTAGTGGTCTATGGTATCAGGTTATGGATCAGAATGGCAGAGAAGGTAATTATCTAGAATCTTCAGGTTCATGCATGATTACTTACTCTATTTTAAAGGGAATTAGGCTAGGTTATTTATCAGGTATTCCACAAAAAGCAGCGGAGAGTGCCTATGAGGGTATTTTAAATTATTTTGTAACCGAGGATGAAAAAGGTGTGCATTTGCATCAAATTTGTAAAGGGGCAGGGCTAGGAGGATACCCGAAGTATCGAGATGGATCCTATCCATACTATATGAGTGAAAAGGTGGTAAGCAATCATTTAATGGGAGTCGCTCCCTTATTGCTGTTAAGTGTGGAATGGGAGAAATATCAAACTCCGAAGGAATGGAAGATTTTTTCGTAAGGTGGAGATACGATTGAAAAAGGAAAATCATAGTCGTTATCAGCTCCATCTAAACTATCCTGCATCTTGGTGGAAAAACATGTGGAGAGAAGCTCTACCCTCAGGAAATGGAAAGATAGGAGCAGCTGTTTATGGTGGGATTAAGAACGAGACGATATTAATTAATCATCAAGACTTATGGCATATGGGAGTGAAAGATAACCTTCCAGATGTGAGTCAACATTTACAAAAAACGAGAGAGCTTATGGAGACGAAAAAGTATCGTGAGGCAAGCAGGGTACTAAGTAATACTCTCAAGGAGAAAAACTATCAATCTCAGCTTTCCTCTCTTTTGCCTTTAGCTGATTTTAAAGTAGAAATGCCAGTCGCTCAGGCTTTTAAAAAATATAACAGAAAGCTTAATATGGAGACAGGTGAGGTAACGGTAAGCTGGAACGAAGAAGATTATAATATGGTAAGAAAGCTATTTGTTTCAAGGGCAGATGATTTAATTGTTTACGAAATAGAATCGACAAAGCCTTTGGATTGGATTCATTTTAAGCTATCTTTACATTCTACCGACCAGCCTAAAATGGAGCAGCGCATCCGGGAACTAGAGGAACATTCTAAGAGTAAGGCGGCTGATTATTTTCTATACTTTTCTGCAAAAAACGACGATCAAACTGATTTTGGTGTAGTGGCGAAGGTTATACCGAGTGAAGGTGAGCTCTTAGTAAAGAATCAGAGTATTACATGCAAAAATGTAAAAAAAGTAAGGATATTAATGAAAGTGTTTGTTCAATCAAACTCAACGTTTATGTGGGGAAAGCTTGAAAAAGAGCTTAGACAATGCACGGCTACCTATCAGGAGCTTCTAACGAGACATTTGCCCCTACATCAGGAGCTTTTTCATTGTGCTGATTTCAGATTAGAAACGGAGGATAGTAGCTGTTCTAATGAGGAGCTATTAATGAGTGCTTATCAAGGGGAGGCTTCTCCTCAGTTGATTGAAAAGCTTTGGCATTTTGGTAGGTATTTGTTCATTTCAGGAACTAGTGAAGAAGGCACACAGCCATTCGGAATGTATGGACTTTGGGCAGGAGATTATCAATTGATGTGGGGACATCGAATGGCGAATGAAAATATCCAAATGATGTATTGGCATGCAGGGGTAGGAGGGTTATCGAGGTTAGTCCCCGTTATGTTTGATTACTATGAGCGTATGTTAGGCGATTTTCGATTAAATGCTCAGCATCTTTATGGATGTAGGGGCATTTATATTCCAGCTGGTACAACACCTGAGATAGGTCTACCAAGCCAAATTGTACCCGTTATTTTAAATTGGACTGGAGCAGCGGCATGGCTTTCACAGACCTTTTATGAATATTATCTATATACGAAGGATCAACATTTTCTTGAACATAAGCTTCTACCATTTATGAAAGAAGTGGCTCATTTTTATGAGGATTTTTTAGTAGAATTGCATGGGGAAACATCTATTTATCCATCGATCTCGCCTGAGAACACCCCTTATAATTATATGCCAGAAGCGGGAGAGTCACTTGCTCACCCAATGCCTACTACTATTAATGCAACAATGGATATTGCTCTTATAAAGGAGCTTCTTCAACATTTAATAGAAGCCTGTGAAGAGAGCCAATTGTTTTTAAATGAAATAAATAAGTGGAAAGAAATGATACAGACACTGCCTCCATATAAAGTGAATAAAGAAGGAGCTATAAAGGAATGGGCTCATAATGATTTTCAGGATCGCTATGAACATAGGCATTTATCTCATTTATATCCTCTGTTTCCAGGGAAAGAAATGGCTAATTCTACGGATGAAGAACAGCTAGCTCCTTTTAGAAAGGCTGTTTCATTAAGAGAAATAGAAGCACAAACTGGTTGGTCATTCGCTCATATGGCTTCCATTTATGCTCGCTTAGGAGAAGGTACAAGTGCTCTAGAGCAAATAGACCGTTTAACACAGTCTTGCTTATTAACTAATTTATATACGGTACATAATGACTGGAGGAGTATGGGGCTGAGCATGGAAATTGAAACCGCGCCGGTGCAAATGGACGCTAATCTTGGCATAGTTGGGGCTATTCAAGAGATGCTATTATTTGTTTCTCAAAAACAGGTACGTCTTTTACCTGCCGTTCCTTACAGATGGAAAAAAGGAGAGGTTAAGAATTTTAGATTTCACTCAGGCATCGTTTCTTTTCAATGGGACCTTCAAAAAAAGTCATTTAAAGCAAGGCTTAAAGCGATAAGTAATACAAATATAACCCTACTCTTACCGAGCTTTATTAAAGAGCAGAAAATTTTGATTATAGCTGCGGATAAAGAGCAAAATGTGTTAAGCTCATCAGAAATAACCGTACAATTGGAAGCGAATCAAGCATTAAGTATTAAAAGTATCGAAAGGTAGTGATTACATCATGGGAAAAGGAAAAGTGTTTGAATCAGAAACCTCTGTGTTCTATGACTCTATTAGTGGAGCAAAAATAATTAAATTAACTAGCTATTATGCACATAATTTTCACTTATATTTTACAAATGAAGGCTTTTATAATGATGGAAATAATTTATTAATTGGATCTGATCGAGAAAACAAAACCAATTTGTTTAGTGTCGATTTATCGACTGGACAGATTACGCAATTAACTGACTTTAAAGTAGGAGAGCAGGTCAATATTCAAAACACATTCCTAAATCCATTAAAAAACGAAGCTTATTTTATGCATGACCGACAATTATTTTCTTTAAATTTAGATGATTTAAAGGAACAGTCGTTATTTCAGCTACCAGAGGGTTACATTTTTAGTGGCTCAAGCTGTACTGCCGATGGAAAGAGCGTACTCTTTGGTTTGAGGGAGGATTTATCCTCTACTATCGCAAGTGATTTAACAAATGGTTATTTAGGGTTTGCAGAATTAGAAGCGGCACGTCCACATTCTCAAATTTGCAAACTATCTCTTGATACTAAAGAAGTAACCGTCATTCACGAAGAAAATCGTTGGATTGGGCATGTAAATGCCTCTCCTACTAAACGATCTTTATTAACCTTTTGTCATGAAGGGCCATGGAATAAGGTGGACCATCGGATGTGGGCAATGGACATGGAAAAAGGAGAGGTATGGAAATTAAGAGAGGGAAAATCTAACCAATATGCAGGGCATGAATATTGGCATGCTGATGGTGTTACGGTCGGCTATCATGGGTTTACGGAAGATGTTAAAAATACAGAAGGTAAGTTTTTAGGGTCGATTAAATACGATAATACCGAGTTAGAGGAGTATGAATTTCCATATCAAAATATGCATATTTTTTCTAATGATGCGGAACTGATAGTGGGTGATGGTCAGCAGTCAAGTGCATACGGTAACGTCGATCAAGATAGTCTTTTTTTGTGGAAGAAGAAGAATAATCAATTGGAAGGGCCTAGAATTTTATGTAAACACAGAGGAAGTTTTCAGTCGCAAAAGCTTCATGTGCATCCGCGATTAACGACTGACGGAACTAAGGTTGTTTTTACAAGTGACATGAGTGGATATGGTCATGTATATATTGCGGAAATACCAGATTTTGAAACACTACCAAAAGTGAATGACAAAAAATTTTAATTGCAAAATGACAAAGAAAAAGTCGTGTAGCCAAATAAGAGCTATACGACTTTTTGTATATTCTAGTTAGACCAAGATAAGGGAAAATTGAAAGGGTAGAAGGCGTAAGCTAGCGGATACAAGGCACAGAGACTCCAATTGGAGTAAGTAGCTATGCCGAAATCCACTTTTAAAAAAGTTCATTCGGCAGCACCCACCGGACGCGAAGTGTCTTGGAGCAACAGCTTGGCACCTAACAATTGTAAAATCATTCGTCCATGAGTATTGTCTCACCCGCTTCTTTTTTGGTAGTTCGTTATTCAATATAATTAAAAAATCATGATAGTTTATTAAGAATGTACGTTCTTATTTTTATAAAGATATGATAAACTAAGTTTTCATCAGGATTTTCATAGAAAGAAGGTACGGACGTGACAGGGAAAACACATCTTATCGCTGGAGTTACTATGGCTTCGACCATTGCACATTATACGAACTATGAACCGTTAGCATTAATCATATCAGGAGCAGTAGGCAGCTTATTACCTGATATTTGTCATGGAGGAAGTAAAATAGGGAGGCGATTTCCTTTACTTTCAACAATTATTAATACATTGTTTGGACATCGAACATTTACACATAGCTTACTATTTTTATTCATTATTGCTTTTGTAATGAACCGTTTTGTACCAGTCGAAGCGTTAACTGTGGGCCTCCTAGCAGGAATGATTAGCCATCTGATTTTAGATGCATTTACTAGAAGAGGGATTCGTTTCTTTTATCCTTTAAAGCTTACGGTACGTTTTCCATTAACGATCAAAACAGGAAGTGCTATAGAAAATCTAATATTTACAGGGTTAACTATTATCTTTTTTTATTTCCTCATTCATATTGTTTGGGTTTATTAAAGGAGAAACAGAGTGGAGTGTCTTGTGGGAGCGAACGACCAGGCACCTAACATGTGTCGATATTTTCTTTCATGCGTAATGTCCCGGTCTCTTCTAAATAGATGTTGTGCCAAATTACTCCATCTTCTTTTCAAATAATGTAAAAACATAAATGAGAACACCTTTATTTTAATCGTGAATTTTCATTCTTTGGTATACAGGAAAGCCCATTACTTGTAAAGTCGTTAATCCATCGGGCCATGGCCTCAGGAGAATCTTCCATTCCATTTGATAACCAGCTTTTAACGACCTCTATGCTGCCACTTAGCACAAATAGGGTCACGTATTCTGAATGGCTTTTTAAAATGTTCTGTTCATCCTCCCATTTTTGAATAATATATTGATGTGTAATACTCATGACGCGATTTTGAAAATTTCGCCCTCCATAATCACTTAGTAGCATTTGACATATATCCTTTTTAGATGCCATATACTCAAATATTCTTTGAAGCATTTCAAAGGTTTCATTCTTATCTGAATGATTGTATAGCTGTAATGTATTTTGTAATTCATCGAGCACTTCATCTTCAATGCTTGTAAGAAGCTCATATTGGTCAGAGTAGTGACTATAAAAGGTCGAGCGATTAATGTCAGCACGTTCACATAGCTCTTTAATCGTAATGTTTGCAATCGCCTTAATTTTTAGAAGCTCAAGCAAGCTCTCCTTTAACACCATTCTTGTATATTGTTTTCTTCTATCCAAAAAATCACCTATTTCTAAAAAATTTATTCTTTTTTTCCAACAGCTTAAGTGAATGTGTTGTTTAGCTAACATTTTTTAAACAACTGTTTGTTGTCTAAGCAACACTGTGTAGTTATAATGATAAAGTAAAAATGGAATTAGTTCAATAAGAGGTGTGGAATGTCAAACTTACTAGAACAGATTATAAAACGAAGAAAATCAATTGTGATTATTTTTGCTATACTAACCCTCATATCAGTTGGAGCGCAGTTCTTCGTCTCTATTAATTACAATATGGCGGATTATTTGCCGGAAGATGCTGAATCCACTATAGCGATGGAAATAATGGAGGAAGAATTTTCTGCAAGTGTTCCGAATACAAGAGTGATGATTGAAGATGTAAGCATTCAGGAGGCTCTTCAATTCAAAGAACAGCTAATGGAAGTGCCTGGCGTTGTAGATGTCATTTGGTTAGATGATGCCATAGATTTAAAAATACCTCTTGAAATGATTGATTCTGAAATTCTAGAATCCTATTATCAAGATAATAGTGCTCTTTTTTCTTTAAGTATAGAGGTTGGGGATGAGGTTGAGGCTACAGATGCCATTTATGAAATAATTGGTGATGATGGAGCTATTGCTGGCGAAGCACTTAATACGGCAACTTCACAAAAAATGACCGGAAATGAAACGATGTATGCTGCCCTGTTACTCGTTCCTATCATTATTATAATATTAGTTTTATCAACTACATCGTGGGTAGAACCACTGTTTTTCTTAACAGCTATAGGGGTTTCTATTTTAATAAATTTAGGAACAAATATTTTTTTAGGAGAGATATCCTTTATCACTCAATCAGTCGCACCGATCCTTCAATTAGCCGTATCGCTAGATTATGCGATTTTCCTTCTTCATAGTTTTGCAGATTTCAGGAAAAAAACAAATTCACCAGAAGAAGCTATGAAGCTAGCTTTGAAGGAGTCCTTCCCTGTAATTGCGACTAGTGCAGCGACGACATTCTTTGGTTTTATGGCTCTGATGCTAATGAATTTTGAAATTGGTGCAGATTTAGGCTTGAATTTAGTAAAAGGAATCCTGTTTAGCTTCATAAGCGTTGTTGTCTTTTTACCTGCTCTAACTTTGTGCTTCTTTAAATGGATAGATAAAACGAAGCATAAACAAATTATTCCTGAGTTCAAAGGAGTAGGGAGTAAATTAGTTAAATTAAAATACCCAAGTATAATAATCGTTGCTATATTAATAGTTCCTGCCTTTTTGGCGCAAAGCAACACATCTTTTACTTACGGATTAGGAGATCAGCCTGAAAATACAAGGGCTGGTCAGGATGAAATAGCGATAAAAGAAGCCTTTGGCCAAACGACACCTATTGTATTACTTGTTCCAAATGGTGATTTAGCTAAAGAAGAAAAGCTCGTTCAAGATTTAGAAGAAATGGAATCTATCACTAGTGCCATATCCTATGTAAATTTAGTTGGAGCAGCTATACCACCAAACTTTTTAGATGAATCGATTACGGATGAGTTTATGTCAGAACATTATAGTCGAATTATTGTAAACACAAGTGAAGGTCCAGAAGGGGAAAGGCCTTTTGAATTGGTTGAATCAGTCCGAGACATGGCTCAATCCTATTATGGAGATTCTGCACTGACCGTAGGAGAAAGTGTGACTCTTTATGATATGAAAAGCACAGTCACAAGAGACAATGTCGTGGTTAATATTATGACGGTTGTAACTATCGGCGCTATTTTAATGCTTGTATTTAAATCGATTTCGATTCCTATTGTTTTGTTATTAACGATTCAATCAGCGGTATGGATTAACCTATCTGTTCCTTATTTTACTGACTCATCGTTAGTATTCGTAGGTTATTTAATTGTCAGTACGGTTCAGTTAGCCGCCACTGTAGATTATGCGATTTTACTAATGGAAACCTATAAAGAGCATAGAAGGACTCAATCGCCATTAAAAGCTATTAAACAGGCGTTAGATGATAAATTGTTTGCCATTATTATTTCAGCTTCGATTTTGTCGAGTGTCGGCTTCGTTTTATGGCTAACTTCTTCTAATCCGGTTGTATCTTCAATTGGACTTCTGTTAGGCCGAGGAGCTTTGTTAGCCTTTTTCATGGTTATTATTTTATTACCAGCGATGCTTATCGTATTTGATAAAGTGATAAGAAAAACCACTTATCGTTCTAATTTCAAGGAGGATTCACATGATTAAAAAACGTACAGTAAGTATTGGTCTCATTACTTTGTTACTAATGCCTTCCTTTTTAATACAGCCATCTGCTATTTCCTTAGCAAATGAAACGAACGACAAAGGAAGCTTAAAAGAAAAAGATGAAGTAGTTTATGTAAATCTATCTCCTACGGGAGAGGTCAGTGAAGCGTATGTGGTCAATTATTTAAATGTAACAGAACCAGGAGTTGTCGAGGATTTTGGTTCTTATACGAACGTTACGAATTTAACGGATTTAACAGAAATCGAGCTTTCTGATGGAAAAGTTGAAATGGAAGCACAGGAAGGCATCTTTTATTACCAAGGAAATCTTGAACAAGCAGTCGATTTACCCTGGGATATCTCGGTGTCTTATCAAATAGATGGTCAAGAGCAATTACCTGAAAATTTGATTGGAGTAGATGGGAAGCTAAAAGTAGAAATTGAAAGTAAGCAAAACTCTTCCATAGAGCCTAGCTTTTTCGAAAATTATATGCTACAAATTTCTATAAATTTAGAAGAAGAAAAATTTTCGAATGTAACGGCTCCTGATGCGATGCTAGCAAATGCAGGGAAAAATAAACAAGTAACCTTTACGGTTTTGCCTGAAAAAGAAGCGACTTTCATCATTGAAGCAGATGTTCTTGATTTTGAATGGGATGGTATTGAAATTGCTGCAGTACCTGCCTCTATGCCGATTGAATTTCCTGATACCGATGAAATGACTGAAGGGATGGTTTCACTATCAGATGCAATCAATGATTTACATGAAGGAGTAGTAGAGCTAAATGATGGAATGAATCAATTTACTAACGGCTTTGATGAATTATCATCAGGCTCTCAATCCTTTCAAAGTGGGTTAAAGGATGTTGCGAATGCTGGAAATGAAATCATTTCTGGTTCTGAATCATTAAAAGATGCGTTAATACAAATAAATCAATCTCTAAATGGAGAATTATCTCCGGGAGAGCTAGGCGATCTGGAGGAGCTTTTCCAAGGGCTAGCGGCTATATCAAATGGTATGAATGAAGCAGCAGATGGATTATCGACTTTAAGTGGTCACTACTCAACTGCTTTTCAAGCTTTAGATGAGGCGGTTTCTACCATTCCAGAAAAACCATTAACAGAAGAGGATATTATGCTTCTTTATCAAAGTGGTGCAGATTCAGAAGTGGTGGATACTCTAGTAGCTAACTATCAAGCTGCCCAGACTGTAAAAGCGACCTATGCTGCTGTGAAAGAGGGCTTTCAAGCAGTGGAACCTGCGCTTAAAGAGTCTAGTAACGCAATGAAGGAAATGAGTCAGCATGTTTCTGAAATAGGTCAAGGCCTTTCCGTGCTGGAAGACTTAGATGTGAATGAGTTATTGCAGCCTTTGCAGGATGGATTAAAAGAACTATCGTCCCATTATAATGATTTTCATGCTGGATTGGAAAGCTATACCGATGGAGTCAATCAGCTCTCTAGTTCTTACCAAAGCTTACATGGTGGAATAATAGAGATGAAGAATGGAGCATCCGAACTCTCTTCTGGTACGAATGAGTTAGAAAAAGGAACGAAAGAATTAGCAGATGTGACAAGTAAGCTGCCTGAAGAAATGCAGGAAGAAATCGATCAAATGATTGCAGAATTTGATAAATCAGATTTTGAAGCCATCTCGTTTACTTCTTCTGAGAACAATGAAGTCATTTCTTCAGTCCAATTTGTGATGAAAACAGAAGCTTTAAAGAAAGATGATTCTACGGCTGAAGTAGATGAAGAAGAAACAAGCGAAGGGTTCTGGCAAAGGTTTCTTAAATTATTTAAACGAAACTAATTCCTTTAGTCACTAAGAGCTCTAATATCGTTGAATAGAAGTGAATTTAAGTACGAACAGGACCCTCCTTCTTGTCAAAAGAAGGAGGGTCCTGTTAAATTAGTAGATTCTCTATGGAATGCGTAATATTGCGCACACGGTACGGAGACTCTAGTGGGATAAGTGGCCATGCCGAAATCGACTTTAAAAAAGTTAGTTTGGCAGCACTTCACTGGACGCGTAGTGTCTTGGGAGAGCGAACAGCCGAAACAACTAAATCTGTAGAACTTCTTATTTCTATTTAAAGTCCCAAATTCTTATGGATGTTGATCGTGCCGTGAAGTGTAGGCTCCTTTTCTAAACTGTTTTTTGTAAAAATGAAGGTCCAAGGCATACTCGTATAAGGAGGAATCACAAGTGAATCAATCGTAAAGGCTTGAGTTGCCAAGCATGTGAAATCTTCTATATAACTAATACATTGATTTTTAAAGTAAAAAGGCTGCTCTTGTGGATTGTGAATCAGCACCGTTACTAATAAATCGCCCTTATAATTTTGGGCAATTCTTATCATAGTTGTAGACAAACTAGTGATATATGAGCTAGTTTGTCTAAATATTTTTTCAATGAGGGAGCGGTCCTGTTTCGAAAGGGTCTTTTCCCACTTTGGATGGTAGATTAATGTTTGCAATTGTTGCCTCCCTCTTCTAATGGTTAGGTTTGCTCCAGTTCGTTTACATTAAATCATCCACCGTTACAAATGTATATCCTTGCTTCTGTAAATCATCAATTATTTTTGGTAAGGCTTCAATGGTTCCATCTAATAGATGTTCCTCTGATTGAAAATTGTGCTGTAAAATAATACCACCTGGACTGATTTGTTTGTGAACAACTGATAAAATCTCCTTTGCTGAATGCCCGCTCCAATCAAGCGTATCTACTGACCACAGAATATTGTGAAGTCCTAGTTCATGTAATGTAATTAAATCTGCTTTTGTGATAGAGCCATATGGAGCTCGAAATAAAGAAGAATGAGAGCCAACCGTATCCGTGATCATGTTTTGTGTTTTAATGATTTCTTCTTTGACTTCACGAGACCACTTTTTTATTAAATTAGGGTGATCCCATGTATGGTTTCCTATCGTATGACCTTCTCTAGCGATTTGTCGCAACATTTCAGGATGCTTTTCTACCTGACTTCCCACCACAAAAAAGGTGGCAGATATTTTTTTATCTTTCAAAATACGTAAAATTTCTGGGGTGTAATGGTTTTCTGGTCCATCATCAAAGGTTAAGGCTACTCGTTTTTGATTGGTGGAACCTTTATAAAAAGATTGATAGTCATTTTCGTAAGGAGTTTTTATGTTTAAGGTTTTCTCATCAGAGTCGAGTTTAATTTCCATACCAAACTTCTCAAGAATAGGAACAATCGGAATATATGGACTTCCTTCGTAATCTGTTGAGGTCGCTGGTAAATCAACTCTATTCCAGAAATCCTCTTTAGGATTCAATTCATAATAATACTTCTCGCCAATTGGCAGGGCAATTTTCTGTTCTTTTTGAGAAGAAATGAGAACAGAATGGTGTAACTCTTCCCAATCAACAAAAACCCCTGAATGTTTCAGAAATAACGCGGGTACTAGTATGTGTCCATCTTTTTTTATATAAGATGTTTGAAAAGATTGTTTATCTATTGTCACATTAAGGTTAGCTAGCATAGATTCCTCCCCATTTACTTTTGGAATAAAAAGCACAAATAGAAAGCATAAAAGAAAACAAGCTAGATAAATAAAGAAGTTATTACTTTTGAATAAAGATTGAACTGTCTTTTTCATAGAAATCCTCCTTCATTGAAAATATGATTAGTATAACCAAAAAAGGAAGGACTATGAAAAGGGATATTTATTTACAAGTTTAACTTATTCGTATCTTTATAACCAAAGAGGCCATAAAAAAACACTTTGGAAAATTCCTCACTATTCGGAAGGAGAGCCATACTAACTTCCTCTTTTTTTGTGTATTCAGCAAACATTTGAATATACATCATGATGACTTGGTTGGAAAGCTGCTTGTCAATAAAGCCATTCTTCTTTCCCTCATGTATTAACTCATCGAAATAAGGAAGAACTTGTTCAGTATAAGACAGCTCTAAATAATTATGTTCTTTTGAATAATCCTGAATCATGTATTGATAAAATTCCTCATGAATTTGTGCTGAAGCTTGTCTGGATTGTAGTATTAATTTTTTAATTTTTTCTGGGAAGGGGATATCTTCCTTTACTAATTTTATGAAATCCGATACTTCATTATCAATATAAAATTTATAAGTTTCATATATCAAATTATGTTTGTTTTCAAAATAGTTATAAATGGTAACCTGTGATACATGGGCTTTTTTGGCAATTTCAGAGATAGACACTTTCTGAATTCCATATTCCATAAATAAAAGAAAAGAAGCTTGAATAATATCCAGTTTCTTTTTTTCACTTCGACGTTTAAATCCGTCCATCCTTTTTCACCTCAGTATCAGTTTAATCAAAAAAATGAAATTTAACAATAAATATAGTTCAAAACCTATTGAAAATAAAAATAAATATGTATATTATGAAATATATAAGTTTAAAAATTTCAAAACTATAAAAAGGGTGATGTAGATGAACATTATAGAAGTTGAAAAATTACAGAAAAATTTCGGTACGTTTCAAGCCCTTAAAGGCATTGATTTACAAGTAAAGCAAGGTGAAGTTTATGGTTTTATCGGGCCAAATGGAGCTGGTAAATCTACGACCATTCGAACCCTTCTAGGACTTTTAAAAGCAACTAGTGGGCAGGCACGGATTTTTGGAAAGGATGTATGGAAGGATGCGGTTGAAATCCATAAAAAGCTCGCTTATGTTCCAGCCGATGTTCATTTATGGCCTAATTTATCAGGTGGAGAGGTCATTGATATTTTTTTAAGACTACGTGATATAAGAGATACTCAGAATAAACAGGAATTTATTGAAAGATTTCAATTAGACCCTACAAAAAAATGCCGTTCCTATTCTAAAGGGAATCGTCAAAAAGTAGCATTAGTTGCCGCCTTTGCAGCAGAAGCTGATTTATATATTTTAGACGAACCAACAACAGGGTTAGATCCGCTGATGGAGAAGGTCTTTCAGGAATGTGTCTTAGAGGCAAAAAATAAAGGTAAAAGTGTATTACTTTCTAGCCATATTTTATCAGAGGTCGAGAGGTTATGTGATTCAGTAGGAATTATTCGTCAAGGAGAAATGATTGAATCAGGTCGTTTAGAAAGCTTACGTCACTTAACTAAAATGACCATCCTTGTTGAAACAAGAAAACCACTTAAGGGTGTTAAAGAGCTAAAGGGTGTTTATGAATGGAAAATCCAAGAAGGTACAAATCACCTTCAAATTGATAAAAATGAATTAGCATCATTAATCGAGTTTGTAAGTAAGTTCGAAGTGACGAATTTAATCAGTCAACCACCTTCATTAGAAGAATTGTTTATGAGTCATTATGACACTCGTGATAACAAGCTTAGAGGGGCTAAATCATATGAATAAATCCTATTTTCATCATTTAGGTGTGAGCTTACTTCTTATTTTTAAAGTAGATAAAATTCGCATACCCGCTTGGATTTTAACAACTGTACTGATTATCGTTGCAACAGCTGCTTCTTTTTCAAGCTTATTTCAATCAGAAGAAGAACGTCAAATTATGGCTGAATCGATGAAAAATCCAGCTGTTACGGCAATAGTCGGCTTTAGCTCTGGTTTAGAGGGTTACAGTGATGGTGCAATGCTATCTCATCAAATGCTGTTAATTACCGCATTTATTATTGGTCTTATTTCTATACTATTTGTTGCCAAACATACGAGAGCGGATGAAGAGGAAGGTAGGCTGGAATTATTTCGTTCCTTACCAGTAGGGCGATTAACCAATGTAACTTCGACTTTGCTTGCTGCTTTTATTCAAAATATTCTTTTAGCTATCTTGATGACTTTAGGTTTAATGAGCCTCCAAATTGAATCAATTGATTGGCAAGGGTCTGTCCTATTTGGCAGTGTGCTAGCAGGAACAGGGTTATTTTTCTCTACCCTTACAGCCGTTTTAGCTCAATTAAATGAAAATAGTAGAGGGACTATTAGTTTCTCCTTTATGATTTTAGGACTATCTTATTTAGTGAGGGCAGTCGGAGATGTAAGTGATGGTAGCTGGTCGATGCTGTCTCCTTTAGGCTGGGTCGTTCATGCGGAGGTTTTTGTTATCAATAATTGGAACCCTGTGTGGCTATTATTTGGATTTTCAATGATTTTTAGTATTCTCTCAATTATATTGAATCTTAAACGAGATCTTGGTTCTAGTTTAATAGCTGCTAAACAAGGAAAAGCGACTGCCAGTACATTTATTACAAGTTCTTGGGGATTTGTTCTAAGACTGCAACGAACGCAACTTCTTGTCTGGTTATTGGTCATGTATGTAATGGGGGCATCCTATGGAGCTCTTTTTGGAGAACTAGAATTCTTTTTTTCAAGTGATGTAATGCAGCAAATGCTAGCTTCTCAGCAAGAAGCTGATATGATGAGTTCGTTTGTTTCCTTAATTATGTCCCTAAATGCTATGGTTGCGACTATCCCTGCTATTTTAATTTTAATGAGACTTCAAAAGGAAGAAAGAGGTGGGCGTAGTGAGCACCTTTTAATTCGAACCGTCTCAAGAAATAAGTGGCTTGGAATTCATTTTATCTTATCGTTAGTGAGTTCATTCATATTCCTCATTGTTTCTAAGATTGGAGTTTGGTCGATAGCAATTTTGGTGATGAATGATACACTTTCTTTTTCTCATATTTGGGAAGCGACTGTCGTATTTGTTCCTGCTATCTGGATTTTTGTTGGGTTAGCCGTTCTTTTATTCGGGTATCGACCCCAGCTGATGAATGCTATTTGGGTGCTTTTAGGCTATTCGTTTTTTATTATTTATTTTGAGGGCTTTTTTCAGTTCCCGACATGGATGGAAAAATTGACTCCATTTTCTTACATTCCTCAATTACCATTAGAAGAATTAAAGCTTGGAAGCTTAATTGTATTAACCGCTATTTCATCTCTGTTTATTATTTTAGGATTCATTAACTATAATAGAAGAGATCTTATAGGCTAAATAGATATTTTTTTAATGAAAGTGAGACTTCATCGCACAATCGCATAAGAAGTCTCACTTTATGGTTAAATGGTCACTATGAAGGATCGACCTTTTATTGTGATAGCTTTTTTATTGTAATTGTAAGTTCAACAAATTTTTGGTCGAGCTCTTTATATTCCTTATGGTTAGGGGATAAAAAGCTGAGTTTTCCTAGTACCTCTTGTCTTTCCGTTTCAAGCTTTAAAAGGGTTTCCTCTAATTCAGTATCTTGATCAGCTTGCTTTGGCTTATCATGATGTAACTGTTTCTTAATCGTTGAATTCGAAAAGACGAGCTGGGTGTTTGTTGTTTTTTCTCTGAAATATCGATCGTGGGTAACAACGATTAAAGTGCCATTATAGCCTGAAAGTGTCTGTTCGAGCTGCTCACGAGAAACTAAATCCAAATGGTTAGTCGGTTCATCTAATATTAATACATCTTTTTCCTCTAATATATATTTCATTAGTTTACACTTCACACGTTCTCCCATGCTTAAATGTTCAATAGGCTCCGTCCATTGGTGAGCTAGAAAGCCTAGATTTTTCATTAAGTTTTGAACATGTCCTCGTTCTTCAAAGGTTTCTCTATAGAAAAGAGTAGAAGGACTTTGATCAATGGGTAAATCGAATACTTCTTGTGTTAAATAGCCAATTTCAGTGGTTGGAGAAATCCAAATCTCACCACCACTTTTTTCTGAATCACCTGATAGCATCTTTAAAAAAGTCGTTTTTCCAGATCCATTTGGTCCGAGTAGAGCTACTTTTTCTCCATGTTGAATCGTAAAATTTGCCTGATGGAACAATAACCGTTCATCAAAGGATTTCTCCAGATCTCTGACTTCTAAAAACCTTTTTCCCACCTTTTGATTAGCATTCATTGAAAATTGAACTTGATATTCAGGCTCTACTTGGTCGACTTTATGCTTTTCAAGCTCTGATTCAAGGCGTTTTTGTTTAGACTTTATTTGTGCATCTGTTCGTTTAGCCTTGACTCGATAATATTCTTTAAATCCTTCTTTTTTTGTAGATTGAGAATGCGCTTTCTGTGACCAAGAAGAAAGCTGATTCATTTGCTCTTCAATTCTTTCTACCTTTTTTTGTTGTTTCTCATAGGCTTTTTGCTGTGATTTCCTTTTTTCCTCTCTTACTTTCATATAGCTAGAATAATTCCCCTTATGTTCAATAAAAGCTCCGTTTTCTAGAGACCAAATTTTTGTAGCCACTTCGTCTAAAAAAAATCGATCATGAGAAACAACGATGATAGCTCCTTTGAAACCCTTTAATTGCTGAGTGAGTAAGGATATGCTCTGTTCGTCAAGATGATTAGTCGGTTCATCTAATAATAAGAGCTCAGACTCCTCCTTAAAGGCTCTTGCAAGTCGTGCTTTTAATTTCTCTCCACCACTTAATCTAGAATAGGCTATTTTAGGAACATTCCATTTATTTAACAATGCTTGTTCCTCTGGAGTTAATTCGCTCAAAGAGTATTCCTTTGTTTCCTGTTTAACCCATTGTATTTTTATATGGTTTTTCGAAAAGGAAATTTTTCCAGCTGTCGGTTCTAGTTGCTGATAAATAAGTTGAAGTAAGGTAGATTTTCCACTTCCATTTTTTCCGATAACCCCTATTACATCACCCTTTCTGATATGAGTATTCATTTCGTTAATAAGAACATGGTCATCTATTTCATATTTTAAATGCTGTATCTTTACTATTTCCTGCATACAATCTCTCCTTTTAAAAGGGAGAACAAAAAATCCTCCCAAATTCATTTGGAAGGATTAGTCCGTTTTTGACCGTACAGAAAGAGACTATAAATGATTATAGTTCAATGGAGTATGGAAAAATGGTCAGACTAATCCTATCTTCGTTCGTTGAAATATATATCATTTCATACGTTTGAAAAGAGAATTAGTTATCCATTGTCCACCCATCAGCCCTTTCGCTCTTATTTAAAAAAAGTGTAGCATGTTTTAAAGATGAAAACAATACGGTAATTTCTTGTTTGTTAAAACTAGCTTTATTAAGCTAGTTTAATGTTTTTGTTAACAAGGTCATACACCTTATTTAATGCAACTTATTTTGAACGGTATTTTTAAAGGATACATATTCAAAAAAAATAGAATCATACTATTCTAAATGTCCTATTTAAATGAATGAAGAGGTACTATTAGAGGGTCTTTTGTCTATCTGTTCGCACTCAGAGGTATTAAAAATAGAGTTACAAATTCTTTAAATGAGTTTACAATCAATTTATTTGAGGTTCATAAAGAGAGATTATACTAACCATGAAACATATTCCAGATACATAGGAGGCTTTACAATGAAATTATTACAGTGGCTTGGTGTTTGTGTGGTTAGCATATCAATATTTGTAGTAGGATTTATCCTTTATGATCAACCAGAGGCTGTACAAACGGCAGGAGCAGAAAAAACAGCAGATAATGACCTCTCTGAAAACCAGGCTAAGAATGTCATTCTTATGATACCTGATGGTTTTTCAACGGGATATGCAACAAACTATCGAATCTTTAAAGGCGAGGAAACCATTTTTGATTCAATGCTAGTAGGGATGATGAAAACTCACTCTTCTGACAACTGGGTAACCGATTCAGCCGCTGCGGGAACGGCAATGGCTACTGGAGTCAAAACAAACAATGGCATGATTAGTGTTACACCTGATGGCGAAATGGTCTCTTCTATTTTAGATGCTGCATCTAAAGAAAATAAAGCAACTGGTTTAGTAGCTACCTCAACTATTACACATGCAACTCCAGCAGTATTTGCATCTAATGTTGAATCTAGAGGAAGTGAAGCAGAAATAGCTTTACAAATGGTTGAAAGAGTTGACCTTTTGTTTGGTGGAGGAAGAAACAACTTTTTACCAGAAAATGAGGGTGGAAATCAACCAGATAGAAATTTAATCACAGAGGCACAAGATAAAGGCTTTGATTATGTTGAAAATAAGGATGAATTAATGTCTTTAGAAAATCAAAACGAAAAGGTACTTGGATTATTTGCACCAGATGCTATGTCTACTGAATTAGAACGTCATTTAACAGATGAACCTAGCTTAGCTGAGATGACCGACTCAGCCATGACACTATTGAATAGTAATGAAAGTGGCTTTTTCTTAATGGTTGAAGGAAGTCAAATTGACTGGGCTGGTCATGCTCATGATGCAGTTTGGGCGATGACTGATACAGCAGCTTTCGAAGAGGCAGTGGAAGTTGCCCTAGATTTTGCTAAAGAAGATGGAGAGACGTTAGTCATTGTTGTGGGCGATCATGAAACAGGCGGTATGACTGTAGGTGGGTATGATGAGTATTTGTCAAAGGTAGAAATTTTACACCAAGTGAAAGCAACAGGGAATTATATAGCTAGTCAAATGAATGAGGAGAGAAGTAATGCTCAAGAAGTCGTTCAAGAGTTAGCTGGCTTTGAGTTGACAGAAGAAGAGAGGCTTATATTAGAAGAAGCTGCTGAAGAAGAATTAGCTATTGCTGTGAATAAAATCATTAGTGAGCGTGCTTATGTTGGGTGGTCAACAAATGCTCATACAGGGGTCGATTTGCCACTTTATGCTTACGGACCTGGAACAGATTTATTTAGAGGTCTACTAGATAATACGGATTTACCCAAAAAAATAGCGGATGCTATGGATATTGATTTTAAATAAGAGAGTAAGGTACGGTCTAGTACCAAATTCATTTTTTAATAAAGCCGGTATATAAAAACACAAATATCGAACAATGAACCCTCCTTCTTTCAAAAAGAAGGAGGGTTCTGTTGAACGGATAAATCTTATGAAAGACGAAACCTAATGTTAAAATCAAAAACCTAATCGCTCAGTTCTCATTAAAGGATATGTATGATGAATGGGTTTAAGTGATTCAAGCAGACCATTCATTATAAAAAATGTCTTGAATGTTTGCGAATTCACTTGCTGATTGAACGGTAGGTAGTGACTCCCAAAGGATGAGCGCAGTGTGAAGATCCACTCTGACGACGCTCTTGGTAGCCAGAGTTAGCTGAAGACAAGCCCTTGGGAAAGCATCTACATAAAGTGAAAATCAAAAACATCTATCATTTCGGTTTACATTATAAGATAGAAATCATGAAAATGGTCTAATGATAAAAAATTAAAAAAACGAAAATAATTCACTCAAAAATACACCAACAATACTATCACCGATCATGAAAAAGATGAAAATCATGACTAATTTTGTCATAATAATCCCATAAAAAACATCTAATCCTTTTGTTTCATTACCTTTTAAAGAATGAAGGGTTGAAACGGTAGCTATAAAGGCCGTTAATAAGCTTATAATAAATAAAATATAACTAAAGGTATAGACGGATAAAACAGAAAAAACGACTGAAGCTAAAGCTACTACTACCGGTACTAATAAAAAGGCGGAGTACCGTGCTAAAATATCAAAATAAGAATACTGTACTTGCATGAGCTTAGATACTCCGAGCATCACAGCAATTAAAACGAGTATAAAAGCTAAAATAAATAAGAAGGGCTTCAATATAGTATCACCAAATGTAGGTTGAATAAAGGGAGCATTGGATAATAAGCTATACAAAAACATAGGAAGTAAAAGAGAAAATAATAGTATCGTGATAATACCGTTTACTTTATTTTTTTCTGATAGTTGTTTACTTTCTAACATAGGATTTTTAATCGTTGAGAGGAAAAATTTCCAGTATTGTTGACTGACGACTTTTCCTTGCTTAACGTATTCATTTTCTTGAAGGCTTTTAGTCGTATCGTTTTGTCCTTCAGTAGTGGCTGTAGCTGATATTTCCTCGTTTTGGGGTTCCCCCATTTTAAAGCCGCAAGCTGTACAAAATTTCGAATTAGCTTCTAACGGCTGTCCACATTGATTGCAATTCATTTTTCATTTCTCCTTTATTGTAAATTCGCTGATGTTAATTCAATAGAATTCGTTGGATCATAGTACCAATTCGTATATTCAGAATCAATACTCCAACTATTTTCTTCCTGATTGTAAATAAGAGCAAGCTCAACATCTGTCGTATCTAAAGAGGTTTCTATATGCTCATTACTACTATCTGTGTAAACAGAGTCGTAATGAAAGCGAGCATTTGCATAAGCTGTATATTCATCATTTTCATTTAACTCAACATACATATTTGGATCGATTTCAACCTTTATAAATTCTCCGACCCAGGTTTCATCGTAGGATTTTAATAATTCGATTTCATCTTTAAGCTCTTCTCGAAATGATTCCGTTATATTTGTAAATTGAGAGGAGTCACCTTGATTAAAAGCTTCAGCAAAATCAACACCATAATGTAGAATACTATGAAAAAGAGCTTCACTATTTTCCTCCGCAAAAGGTGAATCCATCACTAAATCTATCCAATCCCCTTCAATCGCAACTGGCTCTGTTGCAACACTGCCCCAAGGGAAATCGAGAACAGCATGTAAGGTTAAGCTTCCATCAAGAGTCACCGGACCAAATGGTTCAGCAGAATCTAAGTCATAATCGACCGCCGTATCATTTATGTATAATTGGCTATTGGTAGAGAGCGATAAATAATCGTTAGATATGGTGATATAGTCAGCAAAAATGGATAAATCAAGAAAATAGCCTTGATCAAATACACTGAACAGTGAGAGTGATTCTGAGGTTTCAAGGCTAGCATAATCATTATGGTAAACAGCTTTAAAATCATAATAACCTGGCATAAACGGACCATATTCAAAGACCACATCTTCTTCATCTGTTGTTAGTATCTCTTCGTCATTAATAAAGATGGTCGTATTAGCATAGTTTGTCGCCAGGTTAATATAAAATGGATAAACATTAATTGAATAATGATCGAAAATAAGTGCGAATGTTCCATTTTTGGTTAAATAAAAAGGGTGATCAAAGTGATAATACTCGTCTAGCTCATCTTCTGAAAACTCACCATCTGAATTCTCTAAAAATGCTGATTGGCTCTTTAATGAATCGATTAGATACGTGTAATATGATGGATTTTCTTCTATATGCTTCACTAAAAATTGAACGTTTTCTTCCGTAATCTCTAATCTGGAATCATCCGAATGAAGGAGCTGAACGATCTTTTTTGTATCTCCATCTAATAGTGCCGTACCAAATTGGTCAATCAGTCTATCTTTGTCAGTAAGAACCGAGCCTATTTGAAAACCGACAAATAATAAAACAGCAGCTATAGCTGAGCTTATCGTGATAATCAATTGTTTTTTGGTCCACTTCATTTTACTTTTAAGAGGCTTCTCTTGATTGAGTGAAGGTGAAGCTTCACGGTTTTGAGATAGAGCTTGGCCACATTCTGAGCAAAAACGATCTGAAGAGTTGTTTTGATGACCACATTCTTTGCAATAAAGCATTATATTTTCCTTCCTTTCTTTCTTTCTATTTTTGAAGTATGTAGGACTTACATAATGGTAAATATATCACAATTGTAAAAGTAATTGTGCTATTTTTTCATTTTTTTACATAAAAACAATAAAAAAAGTAGATTTATGTAGAAATATGCAAGTTAAGGAAAGAGACTTGGATAAGTGCTGTTTTTAGATGAGCTCATGTAGAGATAATGCAAACACAAATAATGAACAGGACCCTCCTTCTTATAAAAAGAAGGAAAATCCTGTTGAATTTGTAGATTCTCTATGAAATATGTAATCTAGCAGAAACAAGGTACGGAGACCCACTGGAATGAAGTGACCATGCCGATATCCACTTTTTCTAAGTGAGTTAGGTTGGCGACATCCTTTATCAATGTTCAAACGAATTTAGGTTTAATGAATTTGTCGGAATTCTTTTGGTGTATAGCCGGTTTGTTTTTTAAAGGATGAAATAAAATGACTACAATCAGTAAAACCTGTCATAAATGAAACATCTTGTATTTTTAACGTTCGATTGGTGACTAGAAGTTCTTTGGCTTTTTTTAAGCGATAAGCAATAATATATTGGTGAATAGAGATTCCCATATAACGCTTGAACAATCGATTTAAATATTGAGATGAGATAAATAGTTGGTTCGATATTTCTACAATATCGTGCTTTTCCTGATAATGAGCTTCAATCCAATGTATCGCAGGATCAACATATTCTTGATAGAGCTTACTCGTTTGCTTGTGCTCTTTCATTCCAAAGTCTTTTAAATTTAGTAGAAAAGTATACAGTTCAATCGATAATCTTTGTTTTGTATTTTTTTTGTTTTCTTTTTTTATATTCGTTAGCATTTCAGTAATGTGCTTACTAAAAGAAAAGTCATCTGTATCCTTTGCTCTTAAAAAATGATTACTATCAATAATAATAGGAATTTGAGAGGCTAGTGAACCACCAATTGTAACAAAATTAGTGACCCACTCTCTAGGTTTATTAGAGTCATATTGATGAGGTATAAAAGGGGGAATTAACACACCCTCACCCGGCTTAAGAACAATCGCTTCCTTCTCTATTAAAAGGATTCCTTCGCCTGATAAAGTTTGTATCCAATGATAGTAAGGATATCCAGAGTTTCTTACAACAGGAGGCTGCTCCCACTCGCTTCCAATACTCTCTAAGGAGAGCGGATTCATCCCATCCATTAAATCATAATATACTTCCATTATTATCACCTATAATTGTTTCGTATTTTTATATTAAATAGTTGTTCTTATTATACAATTTAGTCAAAAACCTTTCTATAATTATAAATAAATAACTTTAAATGGAGGCGTTTACATGAGTAAGCAACTTTTTAATAGAATGCTTTATGGAGGAGATTATAATCCAAATCAATGGCCAAAGGATATCTGGTCAGAGGATATGAGAATTTTTAAGAAGGCTTCAATCAATTCAGCTACTATTAATGTTTTCTCTTGGGCAAAAATTCAACCATCAGAGGATGAATATTATTTTGATGAATTAGATCAAATCATAGAAATGCTAAGTGAAGAAAAGTATGATATTGTTTTAGCCACGTCTACGGCTTCCCTACCTGCATGGATGGTAAAAAAATACCCTGAGGTAGCGAGAACTGATTATGAAGGTCGTCATCATAAGTTTGGTCAAAGACACAATGCTTGCCCGAACAGTTTAGTTTATCAAAAATATGCAAGAAGAATGGCAGAGAAATTAGCGGAAAGATATGGAGACCATCCTCATGTTACATGCTGGCATATAAACAATGAATATGGTGGCGAATGCTTCTGTGAAAACTGTGAGAAGGCATTCCGTATCTGGGTTCAAAACCGTTATAAAACGATTGAAAATCTAAACAAAGCTTGGAATTTGGAGTTTTGGGGTCATACGATTTATGAGTGGGATGAGATTGTCCTACCTAATGCACTAAGTGAGGGCATTGGTCGAGATAAAACGGCATTTGCAGGTATATCGATTGATTACCGCCGTTTTAATTCGGATAGTATGCTAGAAAATTATAAAATGGAAAAGAATGCGATCCGCTCGTTTGATCCAAATACACCGATTACTACTAATTTAATGGGTACTTATAAGATACTAGATTACTTTAAATGGGCTAAAGAGTTAGATATTGTTTCTTGGGATAATTATCCTAGCTACAATACGCCTCTAAGCTTGACAGCGATGACTCATGATTTAATGAGAGGGTTAAAGGATGGACAGCCATTTATGCTGATGGAACAAACGCCAAGTCAGCAAAATTGGCAACCTTACAATTCGTTAAAGCGTCCAGGAAAAATGAGAGCACAAAGCTATCAAACAATTGCGCATGGAGCCGATACGATTCAATATTTCCAATTACGACGTTCAGTTGGCGCCTGTGAAAAATTTCATGGAGCTGTTATTGAACACGTCGGTCATGAAGAAACTCGAGTTTTTCGTGAGGTTGCACAATTAGGTAAAGAATTAGAAACATTAAGCGAAGTAATTGGAACGCGCTTTAATAGTAAAGTAGGCATCATTTTTGATTGGGATAATTATTGGGCTTTAGAATATACAAGTGGTCCAAATAAAGATTTAAAATATGTTGATCAAATTCACCAATACTATGAATTCTTTTACGACCGCAATATTCCGGTAGATATGATTTCAGTTGATAGTGATTTCTCGGATTATGATTTAGTCGTTGCTCCTGTTTTATATATGCTTAAAGACGGACTAGCCAACCGTTTAACTGATTTTGTTAAGAATGGAGGACATTTCGTCACAACCTTCATGAGCGGGATTGTTAATGAATCGGATAATGTTTATTTAGGTGGATATCCTGGTCCATTAAGAGAAATGGCAGGAGTATGGGTAGAGGAAATTGATGCACTAGCTCCTGAGCAATCAAATCAGGTGGCATTTACAAATGGGAGTAAACATTCTTGCAATTTACTCTGTGATATTATTCATTTAGAAGGTGCAGAAGCGGTAGCTTACTATGAGGAAGATTTCTACGCTAATAGTCCTTCTGTCACTAAAAATGATTTTGGCAAAGGGAAGTTTTGGTATGTAGGAACTCAGCTTGAAAAGTCTGGCATTAGCGAAATACTACAACAAGTAGTAGAAGGTGCAAAAATAAATGCCTTGGTGGCAAAAAGTGATGGATTAGAAATTACAAAGAGAGAAAATCAAGAGCATGCCTATTACTTTGTCATTAATCAGCATGATGATGAAAAGGCTATGCCAGAGGAATTCGTAGGTAAAACCGATATTTTAACGGGAGAAGTCGCCTCGGCATCAACAACATTAAAAAAATTCGATGTGTATATTTTAAAGGGAAATTAAAGAATATAGGGACAAAACTTCACAAAAAACAGGTGACTATTTCATAAGAAAGTCGCCTGTTTTCGTTTGGTATTTTGATAGATGCCCCTTTTTATGGCGCTAACCTATTTTTTTCTAATAGAAGAAGGAAGTTTTTTATTCAGTCACTTTTGATATAAAGGCTCCATTATTTTTCTCCTCTCAAAGGTAATAGATTTAAGAATGAAAGAGAGACTATCTCCTCTTACTCTAGTAGATAGACGAGAAATGGCCTATTATCAAAGTGTGACCTTTGTCATTGATAAAATGGAGGATTACGCTAAAAAGTGTCGAATAGACAATATAATCGATAATCGAGGGGGAGTTATCAAGTGGGTTGGATCATGCTTATCGTATTGATTGTGATTGCTACTGTCAGCTTCGTCTTTTGGAATGAACGCAATCTCCATACATCTATTACTAGCAATGAAGAAAAAAGCTTCTTCTATGAGCATATTTATATTTTTTATGAATCGGACAAATGGACTCATTATTTAACCTATGATAAAGAGCGTTTACGAATAGAAAGGCATTTTCAAGGTAGGGTTGAAGGTTATATGGATGTGGAGAGAAGTGCAGTAAGAAGAGTAGAATTGCAGCATGATGAGAATCAAAAAAAGAGCCTATCACAAGCTTTTATTACGGTTTATCTTCATAAAGGGATAGAGCAATTAGTGATAAAAGATCCTATTTTACTGAATCAAGATTATAAGATTTTAAAACAATTTATTAACGAATTAAATGATAACATCAAAAACAAAAAAAAGTATATTCACCGAATAGAGGCTTGTGATTGATTTTATTTTAGAAAGCGCTCTCAAAGAGAGGTACCTTTAAAAACATTCATTCGTTTCGAATAGATGTTTTTTACTTTTGCCATAATAACGATATAATCAACAGTAAAGATATTGTAAGCTCCTAAGTTAAATATATTGAGATGATTTCAAACAAAGGAGGATGAAATATGAGTCAATCGTTTGACAATGATTTCGGGTGGAACTTGGAGAAAAGCTATCATACACTTCCTGAAATTTTTTATAAAATAGAGCAACTGGATAATACGTCAGATCCAAAAATTGTTGTCTTTAATAAACAGCTTGGTGAGCAATTAGGCCTAAATTCAGAAGCCTTTCATACAGAGTCTGGTGCCCAAGTGTTATCAGGCTCTAAAACTCCAAATGGGGGGATGTCCATTTCACTAGCATATGCAGGGCATCAATTTGGACATTTTACGATGTTAGGTGATGGAAGAGCCCTCTTAATTGGAGAACAAATTTCTCCTCAGAAGGAACGATATGATATTCATTTAAAGGGTTCGGGTCCTACCCATTTTTCCCGTGGAGGAGATGGCCGAGCTGCTTTAGCTCCAATGTTAAGAGAATATTTAATAAGTGAAGCCATGTTTGCATTAGGAATTCCAACGACCAGAAGCTTAGCAGTGACTAGTACTGGAAACCCGGTGTATAGAGAAACTGTATTGCCAGGTGCGACCTTAACAAGGGTGGCTTCCAGTCATATTCGTGTAGGAACCTTTCAATATGCTAGACAGTATGGTTCTATAGATGACTTGAGAGCACTGGCAGACTATACGATAACTAGACATTTTACTTCTCTTATCGAACATGAAAATCGTTATTTAGGTTTATTGCAAACGGTTATGAAACAACAGGCTTCTTTAATCGCAAAATGGCAATTAGTAGGCTTCGTTCATGGAGTGATGAATACCGATAATATGACAATAAGTGGAGAAACGATAGATTATGGACCTTGTGCTTTTATGAATGAATATAATCAAGCAACGGTTTTTAGCTCTATCGATCATCAAGGCCGTTATGCTTACGGTAATCAGCCTTATATGGCAGCTTGGAATTTAGCAAGGCTAGCTGAATCTATCTTACCTTTATTGAACGAAAATCAGGATGAAGCGTTGAAAACGGCAGAAGGAGCCATTGGGCAATTTCAAACCTATTATGATTCCTTCTGGTACAGTGGTATGAGTAAAAAGCTCGGTCTTTTCCAAAGTAACAGCGATGAAATGGAATTAAGCGAAGCTCTCCTCAAACTAATGGAGAAAAACGATTTAGATTTTACTAATACCTTTATAGATTTAACATTTGAAAAGTGCAATGATTCAGAGGTGTATCAATTCGATGAATTTAAGCAATGGAAAAAACAGTGGGAACACTTATTAAAACAGCAAAGCCAATCTAAGGAAGAATCTATTTCATTAATGAAAGAAAATAATCCAGCGGCTATTCCAAGAAATCATTTAGTTGAAGAAGCGTTAGAGGAAGCGGTAGAGCAGGAGAATTATCAAAAATGGAATGAACTATTAAAGGTCGTAACAAACCCTTTTGAACATAATTTCTATGAAGAAAAATATACAGCACCACCTAATAAATCCGCTACTCCTTATAAAACCTTTTGTGGGACCTAAAAGGCTACTATTCAAAAACATTTGAGAAACTATTCTCAAATGTTTTTTTGCATTAACGGAGAGTTTGATGATAGAAAAGGGTACTTTTGGACGGAAAGCAGCGCTGAAATCGAGGAAAGGTCAAAAGCAAGAGCTCTATTGGACGAAAAGGAAGCTGGATCAGAGAAAGGTTCAAAAGGAAAAGCTTATCGAAGAAACGGTAGCTACCCTAAGTAATTCAACAACATATTTAGGGTAAGTTTATCTATTTGAGTGAATTTCATAATTGCTCTATAAGTGAATGAAACCGAACGTTTCTTATAAAGTATGTTTTGAATATTTTCAATGTTTGCTAATTCACATATTGATTGCAACGTAGGTAGTGACTCCCAAAGGATGAGCGCAGTGTGAAGATCCACTCTGACGAAGCTTTGCGTAGTCGGAGTTAGCTGAAGACAAGCCCTTGGGAAAGCATCTACCTAAAGTGGAAATCAAAAATCTAATCGTTCAGTTTTCATTATAAGATATGAATGATGAAATTGATCCATTTACCTTTTCTTTACGTTTTTAACATAAATCAAAAGTAATTTTTATATTTGGTTCATAAACTTTCACTACAATATTAGGTAGAGAAGTTTAACGATTATTGGTAGTGATTTAAAGGAATGGCAGGAAAAAATCATATGGAGTAGAGATGATGAGATATTATGCCATAATAGAAATATCCTCAAATGCTTTAGAATGTACGATTATTAAATACCGAAACACTCAATGTTTAATTGTGGCTAGAAAAAAAGTACAAATTCATTTGGAACAGTATCTAGCAAATTATAGTAAATTTAACCAGAGAGCTATGCAAAAAACAGCTTGGATATTAAATCAATTTGAAAAAGTAAGAGAAGCTTATCAATGTGAGTATACTTTTGTATTCATGACTCGTAAGCTTCAAGTGTTGAAAAACACGATTCTATTGACGAGAATGATTAATGAAGCTTTTGAACAGAAGGTTAACTATTTTAAAAGTGAGACAGAAGCCTACCTTGGATTTATCGGTTTGCAAAGCAGAGTGCCTATTCATAATGGAATTTTTCTTCAATCAAACAATGCCCATATTGATTTAGCTTTTTGCCAAGAGCAAGCAAATATTGAACTAGTTTCACTTCATTATAAAAACGACTCTTTTGAAGCCGATATTAATGAGAATTCGAATGATGCGATTCAGCAGTTTAAAGACACGATTTTAAGAGAAACGAAAGAAAAGAACTTCAACGAACTTTTTCAATATTTAATCATTGATTTAGAGATTACTAATGATTTAAGAAAGCTACTTTTTTATAAAAAACCACCATTTATGTTAGTGGAAGAAATGAAAAAGCAACTGGATCTTTACTTAATGTGTAATGAGGAACAACTTGCGATGATCAAAGAGCTTCCAAAGAAAAGAAGACTATATTTTAAAGAGGGACTAATCCCAATCATTGCAGTTATCGAGGCTCTACCAATTGGAGAGGTATGTCTTGAACCTTTTAATATCACTGATGGAATCATTAGCCTATTAAATGAAGAAATGATAGAGAGCACCCAACAATTAACGGAATTATTAAACAATGAAGTATTAAGCAATCTATCAAAAAGCTCATCTAATTAGTTACTGGATTCACAAAACATTACTGATTGTATTTCATAAATAAATGAGCTACAGTTGGCATATATGAAGTAGGGGAGGAAACGATTAAAATGATGAGCTTAGGAAATAGAGGTCAAGCGCATGAAACGTTACTAATTCTTGTCGTGATAGGTTCATTGATAACGGGCAAAAAAATAAAGAAATTAGAGAATTATAAGGAAAAGTTAAAAGGACAATATTATCCTGATTAATTGGGTGAACAAAAAAGGCGCGGTTTAGATCGCGCCTTTTTCAGTTTCCATTTGAAATTTGCGGCTTAGCTGCCATATCATATCTTCTGTCATTTTCGTTAAATCGTAATCTGCCTTAAAACCCCACTCTTCTATTGCGCAGCTTGAATCAATAGCATCAGGCCAGCTTTGAGCAATTTGCTCTCTAATAGGATCTACTTTGTAATCAAGTGAAAAATGAGGAATATGCTTTTTAATTTCTGTCTCAATATGCTCTGGTGCAATACTCATACTACTAACATTAAATGAGTTTCTATGCTTAAGCTTAGCAGGATCTGCTTCCATTAATTGAATAATGCTATTTAATGCATCAGGCATATACATCATATCCATATAGGTTCCTCTATTAATATATGAAGTATAATGCCCCTTTTTCAGTGCATCATAATATATTTCAACAGCATAGTCAGTAGTACCGCCTCCAGGAGGGGCAACATAAGAAATTAAGCCCGGAAAACGAAGTCCTCTTGTATCTACTCCAAATTTTTGAAAATAGTAATTGCATAATAATTCGCCAGATACTTTATTTACACCGTACATCGTAGTCGGTTGCTGTATCGTATCTTGTGGCGTTTGGTTCTTTGGGGTAGAAGGTCCAAAGGCTCCTATCGAGCTTGGTGTAAAAAATTGTAGGTTTAGCTCACGAGCCACTTCTAATGCATTCACTAACCCACCCATATTCAAATTCCATGCTAGAAGAGGCTTTTGTTCTGCAGTTGCAGAGAGTAATGCGGCTAAATGGATAACGGTATCCACTTCATATTTATGGGCAATTTCGTAAAAAGCTTTATCGTCCGTCACATCTAATTGTTCAAAAGGGCCTGAATAGACAACATCACTATTACTTTTCTGAATATCTGTAGCAATAACTTGATTAACTCCATATTGTTTTCTTAACTGCATGGTTAACTCAGAACCAATCTGTCCTAAAGCACCAGTTATTATGATTTTCTTCATGTGAACTCCTCCTAAATCAAGCAATAAGATAACAACTCTTAAATTAAATTCATTTCTTTCCCAACTTTTTCATAAATGGCTAACGTATCATCAAGCATTTCCTTTGTATGAGCAGCAGTAGGCATATTGCGAACGCGCCCTGTTCCTTTAGGCACAGTAGGGAAGACAATAGATTTTGCATAAACACCTTCGTCATTAAGTCTTTTACTAAAGTGTTGAGTCGTTACTTCATCACCAATAATACAAGGAGTAATTGGAGTTTCACTTTCACCAATGTTAAAACCTAATTTCTTTAAGCCATTTTTTAAGTATTCACTGTTCTCCCATAATTTCTCTTGCAAATCAGTACTATTAGATAAAATTTCAATTGATGTAATAGTAGCAGCAAGATCAGCAGGGGTTAGGGATGTAGAGAAAAGGAAAGGACGACTTCTCACTTTTAACCAATCAATAAGATGTTTTTTACCAGCTACATAGCCTCCAACAACACCAATCGCTTTTGAGAGTGTACCAATTTGAAAATCAATTTTCTCTGATAAACCAAAATGCTTGACCGTTCCCGCGCCTTTTCCAAGGACACCTGACCCATGAGCATCATCAACATAGGTAATCAAATCAAATTCTTCGGCTATTTGAACAATCTCTGGAAGCTTAGCAATATCACCATCCATAGAGAATACACCATCTGTAATCACCATAATCTTATTGTAGAGACCAGATTCAGTTGCTTCCTTAGCTTTCTGACGTAAATCATCCATATCTGAGTGATTAAAACGAATGGTTTTGGCTCTAGATAATCGACATCCGTCAATAATAGATGCGTGATTTAATTCATCTGATAAGATGGCATCGTTTTTATCCATAACGGCTGAAATAGCAGCCATATTACAATTAAATCCAGATTGGTACGCAATAGCTGCTTCTGTATGTTTAAAATCTGCTAATTTAGCCTCTAATTCATCATGCAATTTGAGAGTACCATTAATAGTTCTAACAGCCCCAGCACCAACTCCGTAATCTTCCACAGCTTTTATGGCAGCATCCTTAAGGCGTTCATCTGTTGCAAGCCCCAAGTAGTTATTAGAAGAAAGGTTAATTAATTCTCTTCCTTTGATTTTAATTTTCGCTCCATTTGAGCCATCTAGTGTATCAATGGTGTTATAAAGTCCTTTTTCTTTTAAATCATCTAAATTGGTCATAAGAAATTGTTGTAATGTATTACTTGTCATAAGAAATCCGCTCCTTTTTTACTATTTAACATCTACTATGAATATACTTATGTCCTCTATCAGAGGACTGTTCCGGCGTGTAAACGAATGTCCTTTCAGAGTGGTCAAAAAGGTATTTTATAATTGATTATGTTTATAATTTACCATAATAAGATGTTTTTGTATATGTTGAAGAGACATATTAACCTATATCCCTTTCTTGATGTTGTTAAACAATTATTTGGTAATCGCACAATTTTTGATTAATTGTGTTTTTTGAAAGGACAAACTTATGGAAGGTTATGTTATTTTTTTTGGAAAGTACTTTACCTGTCGTAGTAATCATGATAAGATTTAATTACTACGACAGACATAGTACGACTGTCAAAGTAATAATCACTTTTAAGTAAGTTGATTAGAAAGGAGACATCAGTTGATAAGTAGTGATGTTATACGCGGCTATAATGATACGATTATTCTTTATCTCTTGTTAGAGAAGGATTCATATGGATATGAAATTTCGAAAAATATAAAAGAGTTATCAGAAGAAAATTATATTATTAAAGAGACCACCTTATATTCTGCGTTCAATCGTTTATTAACAAAAGGATATATTGAATCTTTTCATAAAGACCAAACACATGGGAAAAGGCGAACCTATTACAAAATTACAGAAGAAGGTAGGCTTTATTACAAGGAAAAGTGTGAAGAGTGGACACTAACAAAAAAAGTCATTAATCGATTTATTAAGGAGGAGAATAGACATTGAATACGATCATTAGTTATTTAGATAATATGTTTGCACCATTACCAAAATCACAAGAGATATTACAATTAAAAGAAGATCTTTTAGCAAATATGGAAGAGAAATATTTTGAGTTAAAAAGAGAAGGAAAATCAGAAAATGAGGCGGTTGGAGTTGTCATTTCAGAATTTGGTAATATTGATGAGATTATCGAAGAATTTGACCTAGGTTTAAACGTTCAAGAAAAGGAAGCATTGCCTCTTTTAGAAGATGCTGAAGTGTTTGCTTATATTGAGGATAAGAAGTCATTTAATAAAATGATTGGTTT
Source organism: Alkalihalobacillus trypoxylicola (assembly GCF_001590785.1). Classification (GTDB taxonomy): domain Bacteria; phylum Bacillota; class Bacilli; order Bacillales; family Bacillaceae_D; genus Alkalihalobacillus; species Alkalihalobacillus trypoxylicola. The sequence continues at coordinate 60,236 of NZ_LTAO01000003.1, read as the reverse complement.
AGGTGTTTTTCTTTGTATCGTCGGTTTTGCCTTATTAGTTTTAATGATTCAAATGGTTTCAGGAGGTAGTGGTATATTTTTAGGATTAGCTACATTCCTTGTATGTATAGCGGTAGCAGTCGGTTTGTTTATTTATAATGGTATGAAGCTTCAAAAATATAAGCATATAGATGAAGGGAGCTTTGAAGTTTCAGCGCAGGTAAAAAGAATTGTTCAAAAAAGCCGTGATGCTTTTCAACCGACGTTTGTTATGATGCTCATCTTAGGTATCGCTCTATGTATTCTTTCTCCTCTAACATTATTATGGACTGCATCAATTGGAATAGATTTTGTCATGTATGGAATAAGCTTACTTCTATTAATGGTCGCTATAGCCGTATTTATATTTATTTATTTTGGTGGATTATATGAAACCTATAAGAAGCTTCTACAGGATTATGTAGTTTCAGTAGAAGAACAAAAGTCTGAAAGCTTTAATGGTGCAGTGGCAGGAATTGTGATGCCATTAGCCGTCATTATATTTCTTATTACTGGTTTGGTGTTTCATCTATGGTATATAAATTGGCTTATTTTCCCTATAGCTGCTTTAATATGTGGAATGTTCTCAGCTTTTTATGATTTTACTTTAAAATCATAAAAAATCTAATAAATATGAAACAATGCATCTTAATTTAACGTATATATTAATGATTATGGAAAAAGAAGGAGAATGTTATGGAAAACATGATGCAGGATATTATAAGGTACATTCATGATTTGGATGTTATCTATCAATACTTAGGAATATTTATTATTTCAATTATTCCATTTTTTGAATCTTATTTAGCTATACCGGTTGGGATTGCTTTAGGGTTTCCTACGATTGCGGTCATTATCATTGGTATTGTAGGAAATATATTATCGGTTGTTGCTTTTATTTGGCTCATAGATAAGTTTCGTAAGCCTAAAAAAGACAAAGAAGGCGGCAGGTGGAAAAGAGCTCAAGGCCTTTTCCAAAAATATGGAGTTCCTGGAGTTAGCTTTGCAGGACCATTATATGGCTATCATATCGGTGCCATCATTGCCATTGCAGCTGGAACTAGCAGGGAATATGTAACGCTTTGGCAAATAATCGCGATTAGTGTATGGTCAATGGCTATCGGGATTGCCTTTCATTTTGGCTTCCAATTATTTATTTAGAAAGCATTTAATGCAACAGACGCAATCATTTTAAAATTATATCTATTAAAGAGAAGGAAAACAAACATGACTATAATAGAGAAGCTCCTACCTTTTATATCGGTACCAGTTACAAGCCAGCGTTCGGAATTTGCTGAGAATGAATTTACATTATTAAATGGTGAGACAAAAGAAGAAATAGGTTCCTATTCATTAGAAGAAGGGAATTTAATCTCATTTTCTCTACATCCATTAGAAGAAGAGTCTCTTTCAACGTTAAATAAAAACGAAATCTTAGAAAAAGGCAAACAATTTTTTAAAGCTTTTAATCCAAATCTAAATGATTTTCAATTATCTTCTTTATTAGAATTAGATGAAAGCTTTATGATTGTTTACGAGAAAAAAGAAACAACTTATGATCTTTTTTTACCAGGTACAGGGTTTGTTGTGACGGTAAATAAAGCGGGTCAAGTGACTCATTACAACTACAGTAATGAGTCATATATCATTCATTATCCTGAACAAATCATTCCAGAGAGTGAAGCATTAAAACAATATATCGCTCAATTAGATTTTGAATTAGTGATTCAAAAATTTGACCGAGCAACTTATAAAAACGGTGACGATACGTATCGATTCTCCTACCAGGTGATAGAACAAGTAATGGATATACCAGTTGATGGTCAAGAAGGCTCTAGTATTAGACAAGAATTTAATATTGAAGAATCCCCAATCAATAAATTAGTGCCACTTAAAAAGAGCATCTACGAAATGATAGGGATTACACCTGATTATCAATTAATTAATCAAAAAATTATAGATGGAAATCGAATAGAAATCTGGTCGGGCGTTGCAGTTGAGAAGGAAAGCTTTTCTTATGAAATGGAAGAAGCTGAGGAGCAGATTATCAAACTTTGTTTTGAAGAGCATAGTGGAAATCTAATAAAGATAACAAGTCAAGAAAGTGTCTCCTGTTCTAATGAGAAAATAAGCTATGACGAAGCAAAAGAAAAAGCGTTACAATTTTTGTTTCAGCTTTATCCAAATGCCGATCAAAATTTCAAGCTTGAGAAACAAGAACAAGAAAATTTTGATATAGAACTAGAAGAGAACGAAGATGATTTAGATGAAGTGGACCATTTAGAGGACCAATTGGAATTAGAGGAAGACTACGAAGATTTCGAAGACGATTTCGAGCTGTTAGAAGAAACCTATGAATTTTACTTTCATTATTATTATAAAGATGTAAGAGTGGATCAGCATGCTAGTGTTATAACCGTCGGAAAAGAGACAGGCAGAATTACCTTTTTAGCATTAGAAGTCCCTAAAGAGCAGGAGCTAAATGAGGTTAAAGAAGGTTCTCTGATTTCAATAGAAAGAGCTAAAACGATTTATAAGGAATCACTTAAGATGGAGTTAGCTTATTTAATGGAGTACGATGAAGACGGTCAAGTACATTACAATTTAAGTTATGTACCGGCTTTCCCTGCTACGGTTGGTCATGTGAAGGCTATAGATGCCTTAACTGGTGATGCGATGTTTGTCGATGTAGGAGATGCGATGTTCTTTTAAAGAATGTCATTAAACAATGATTATTCAGTAAAAAAATTGAAAAGAGGCATGCTAACTTGCTTAAAAGCTAGTAGCAGAAAAAAATCTCCATCACTATTTCCAAGTGACGGAGATTTTGTCTGTATTCGAGGCTAGTTATGACGGTCTCTGTTCATTCATTTCAATTAGTGTGAGACCTTCACCCTCTTAACAAATAAAGAAACGATTAATCCAATGATAGAAGCAATAAAGGCAAAAAAGAACGCGTTTTGAGTACCAGCGGTTAATGCTTCTGCTATAACAAGAGGATCATTTGGATTGGTAGCTGCGTCTAGATAGCTAGCTTGACCAGCCGATAGAAATCCAATCGCAATAGCTGTCCCAATTGCACCTGCAATTTGAGATAAAGTATTCATAATTGCCGATCCATCTGGATAATTACTTTTGGGTAATTGATTAAGACCATTCGTTTGTGATGGCATCATAACCATTGCCACCCCAATAAACAATATCGTGTGCATAATAATAATCGCTATTTGACTCGTTTCTGTTGTAACGTTTGTAAATAGAAAAGTAAAAGTAGTGGTTAAAGCAAAGCCAGGTATGATTAAAAACTTTGGTCCAAATTTGTCAAATAACCTTCCTGTTATAGGTGACATTAACCCATTAATAATTCCACCAGGAAGTAAAACAAAGCCTGCAGCTAAAGCTGTTAATAAAAGTCCACCCTTTAAATAAAGCGGCAAAAGAATCGCAGAGGATAAAATAATCATCATCCCTAAAAATACCATGATAACTCCTAATGAAAACATAGGAAATTTGAAAACCTTTAAATCAAGCATAGGCTGATCCAGTTTAAGCTGTCTTATAGAAAAGATTAAAAGCGCTATTAACCCAATAAGAATCGGAATAAAAACAATAGGGTCTAACCATGAACCGGTTCCTTTTCCAGCACTACTAAACCCATAAACAACTCCACCAAATCCAATAGACGAGAGGAGGATAGAAAGAATATCGATTTTAGGTTTAGTAATAGTTGAGACGTTCTGGATGAATATCATACCAAAAATAAGTGATAGTATTAATACAGGTGTGAAAATCCAAAATATAGATTGCCATCCCCAGCTATCGACAAGAAGTCCAGAAAGAGTAGGACCAACTGCTGGAGCAACCATAATCACTAACCCCATAGTCCCCATAACGGTTCCTCTTTTACTTGGAGGGAAAATTAGTAAAATAACATTAGTCATTAATGGTAAAAGAATTGCTGTACCCATTGCTTGAACGATTCTCGAAATCATTAAAATTTCAAAGCTAGGAGCTAATCCGCCAATAATGGCACCAATTATTGAAAAACATAGTGAGGCGATAAACAATTGACGTGTCGTAAACCATTGTAGTAAAAATCCAGTAACCGGTACTAAAATACCAAGAACAAGTAAATATCCTGTTGTTAACCATTGAGCTACATGAGGCAAAATTTGAAATTCTGCCATAATATTAGTGAGAGCCATATTTAGAGCTGTTTCACTAAATAATCCAATAAATGCTCCTATAATAAGAGCAATTGTAATCGGCACAGGACGGATTTTTTCTTGTGCGACTTCTGTTTGTGGGATATTCGTCATGCTGCATACCTCTCCATCTCTACAAATTGTCTATATTTATATTTTTTACGAATAGTTAAATTACATTCATTTTTCTTCAATCAGTTTATTTAAACTAATACGAACCTCTCTCAATGGATTCCCATTATGACTTACTAACGAACGGGTAATTGCTCCTTCTATTAAACAGGTAATCATTACACTAATATGCGATGCATCCTTACTGTCAAAATGGTTTTCAATTAATTTTTGATAATATAAATCCTCCCATTTCTGATAAGAGCGTAAGCATGTGTTTCGCAAAGGCTCACTAATTAAAGAAGTTTCTGAAGCTAGAAGCCCTATGGGCATCGATTCGAGCTCGTCTATTTTATCGAATTTTTGAGCTAATTTCTCAATATAAAACTGAATTCCTTCTTTTAACGTTGGAAAGTTATTTAAGCTATTTTTAATTTCAACGTAAATTCGTTCGCTCATTTGCTCAATAGCTTCTGTAGCTAGCTGTTCTTTTCCATTTGGAAAATAGTAATAGAGAGATCCTTTAGGAGCACCACTTTCTTTTAAAATCTGGTTAAGACCTGTTGCGTGATAGCCTTGTAAATGAAAAAGTCTAGCAGCAGCAGCGAGGATATTCGTTTTTGAATCTAGTTTTGCATCCATTAAGTCTGTTCTCCTTTAAGATTATACTGACTGGTCTATTATAGGTTGCTTACCTATTTTAGTGAGAATCGTTAAACCTGTCAATGTTTTTTTGCATGAGTCCATTTCATCATTGATTTATAAGTGAACGAAACCGAACATCAATTTAGCTGAAGACAAGCCCTTGGGAAAGCATCTACCTAAAGGGAAAATCAACAACCTAATCGTTCGATTTTCTTAAAAGATAGAAATGATGTAGTGAGTTTAAGTGAAGTAAAAAATATGTCTTGAATGCTTGTGAATTTACTTATTGATTGTAACGGTAGGTAGTGACTCCCAAAGGATGAGCGCAGTCTGAAGATCCACTCTGACGAAGCCCAGCCTAGTTAGAGTTAGCTGAAGACAAGCCCTTGGGAAAGCATCTACCTAAAGTGGAAAACAAAAACCAATCGTTCCGTTTTAATAAATAAATGATTCAAGATTATGATTTAACGAAGTATTAAATATTTTGAGCTCGTACTATGCCATCATTAAAATTGCCCATAAAGAATTGCAATGAGTTAATGAACATATATATCTAAATAAATTTTTGGATAAGTAATACAAATGAGTAAAAGTGTACGATAATATAGTAGAAGAAAAGAAGTAAACGATAAAATTAAGTTTTTCATATACAAAAAAACCTCTTGCTTATAACGTAACGTAACAGGATACAATTTAAAAAAGTGAAAGGGGTTGTGAAGATATGGAAACGATTGGAACATTTGCAAAAAGGATAAATGTGACGGTTCGAACACTTCGTTATTATGATGATATTGGCATATTAAAGCCTCAAAGCACGAATGCTCAGGGTCATAAGTTATATGGAAAAGAAGAAGAAAAAATATTATTAAGAATTCAAGCGTGGAAATTTCTAGGTATTTCTTTAGATGAGATTAAACCACTTTTAGATGAAAATAAAGAACATTATTCATTTACATTATCTTTGCAGAAGAAGCTATTAATGGAACAAAAGGAACGTCTTGAAACAATGATTGAAGCAGTAGAAGATGCTGAGCAAATAGTGGAGGTTAGTGAAGGTAAAGCGGTAGAATACATGGATATTCTTTTTATGGTCGTTAATATGTATCGACTAGAGAGGGAGCAAAAGAATTTTTTGATTAAACATTTTTCTAAGGAATGGGTCGACCAATTATTTAATCACAGTCCAGATGATAGAGGTCGTATACTTAAGCAAAATGTCATCTATTTTCATAAAATGATTGATGCCATTAACCAAGGGAAAGATCCGACTAGTGAGGAAGTACAGTGTATTATTAAGGAATTGATGGTTGATATTGAAAAAATGGTGGACCCAAGTATTGTTGAACAAATAGCTGATAAAATTGATCTTTTTGAAGAGAATGCCCATTTGTTTGAAAGTGTTATACCAGAGCCTATCAAAACGTATAGTGATCAAGCAGTTAATCATTATTATTTACAAAAAAAATAGGAAATCAAACTGAGCTGTATGTGGAAACCGCTTGATTAAAAAGAATGGAAAATAGAAAGACTCATTTTAAGGTCAGTTGTATGATAAAAAGGAGTGAAAGTGGATATGGTTGGAGAAGAGAATGTATTAGCCGTTGAGGCAAAAGGACTAGTTAAAATATTTGGGGAGCATAGAGCCGTAGATGGTGTTGACTTAAAAATAAAAAAAGGGGTGGTTTATGGTTTTTTAGGTCCGAATGGGGCTGGAAAAACAACGACGATACGAATGCTTTCCACACTACTAAAACCTGATGGTGGAGAGGCAAAGGTTTTTGGATATGATATTAAAACGGAAACAGCTGAGGTTAGAAAAAGAATTAGCTTAACCGGGCAGTATGCTTCATTAGATGAAGACTTGACGGGCTATGAAAATTTAGTGATGCTTTCTAAGCTAGTTGGTTATACCAAAAAAGAAGCGAAAGAACGAGCGGTTCAATTATTAAAAGCCTTTCGTTTAGAAGAGGCAAGTAATCGACAGGTGAAAAAATATTCTGGTGGGATGCGTAGAAGGATTGATATAGCGGGCAGTATTGTACTAACTCCAGATTTATTGTTTTTAGATGAACCGACTACAGGTCTCGATCCGCGTAGTCGAAATCAGGTTTGGGATATTATTCGCATTTTAGTAAAGGCAGGAACAACGGTTCTTTTAACGACGCAATATTTAGAAGAAGCTGATCAACTAGCTGATCGTATTGCTGTAATAAATGATGGGAAAATTATCGCAGAAGGGACACCAAATGAATTAAAGTCCTCTGTAGGCTCTAATCTTTTAGCGATTACATTGAAGAATGAAAATGAAAGAGAACAGGCAATGGAACTAGTTGCTAGAAGCTTCCCAAGTTCGATTCAAACCTTGAATGAACCAGGGTCCTTTCATATTCGAATTGACCAATCATTAGAAGCGATCGAAATTCTGAAGGTCTTAACAGAGCAATCGATTGTCGTTGATTCTTTTACATTAGGACAGCCAAGTTTAGATGAGGTGTTTCTTTCATTAACGGGTCAAAAGCCGACTGACGAAGCAATAGAAAGGGGTGGAAGTCATGAATAAACCGTACGAACAAACTCAAGAGGAAAAAGAATTATTAGACGTTTTTTCTCAGACAAAACGTCCTAATAGTCCTAATCCCTTATCGTCTAGTCTAACCTTCGGAAAGCGTGCCTTGCTTAGAATTAAGCATATACCTGAACAATTATTTGATGTCACGATGTTCCCTATTATTTTCTTGCTTATGTTCACCTATCTATTTGGTGGAGCGATTGCAGGTTCAACTAGCGAATATTTACAATTCCTGCTTCCAGGAATTTTAGTCATGACCGTATCACAAATTACGATGTATACGGGTCTTGATTTAAATAATGACATTAAGAAGGGGATTTTCGATCGCTTTCGTACCTTACCTATCTGGTTACCATCCGCATTAGTAGGAGCTCTTTTAGTAGATGTACTTCGTTATAGTATGGCATCCTCGATTATGATTGGTCTTGGTTACATATTAGGATTTCGGGCAGAGGGGGGATTCATCGGGGTTATACTGGCAGTAGGAATCGTCCTTTGGTTTTGCTTCTGTTTATCATGGATTTGGACGACACTTGCGATGATATTACGTTCAGAAAAATCACTAATGATGGTTAGTATGATGGTTTTGTTTCCTTTAACATTTGTTAGTAACGTATTTGTTGCTCCTGAAACATTACCAACCTGGCTTCAAGGATTTGTAGAGATTAACCCTATTTCCTTATTAGCTGCAGCCGTTCGTGGTCTTATGCATGGAAGTGTAACAGCTGAACAATTAATTTATGTTTTCATTGCATCAGCCATTATCTTACTTATTTTTGCTCCACTTACTATGTATTTATATCGAAATAAAAAATAATAGTAAAGGCAGGACGGGACAAAACCTGTTTTAATATCACCATACGAGAGAAAATTGAAATGATGTGTAACGAACCATGAACCTCCTTACTGTGAAAAAAGGAGGTTTTTTTGAAAGGGTAGAAGGCGTGTAAGCTAGCGGACATGCCGAAATCCACTTTTAAAAAAGTTAGTTCCGCAGCACCCCACTGGACGCGAAGGGGAGAGCGAATCATCCATTCTTGAGGTATTGTCTCAGCCCGTTACCTGTTAGAGAGAAGACATTTTTATTCTATAAAAGGCAGGTGATTTTTAGTGAATGATTCTATTTTACTTATTACTGGCATGTCTGGAACGGGGAAATCTACGGTTTTAGAGAAGCTTTCTCTAATGGGTTTTCAAACCATTGATACGGATTATTTTAATTATTCAATTTCCGTTTACCAAAAAGAGAGAGATGAATATGAATGGTTATGGGACGAAGATAAAATCGAACGTTTGTTGAAGAACACTAGAAAAACGCCATTAATTATTTCAGGTACAGTTTCGAATCAAGGGAAATTTTACGGTTATTTTAATGAAGTGATATGTTTAACAACTTCACTAGAGACCATTTTATACAGAGTCTCTAAACGAACCAATAATCCATATGGAAAAATAGAAAGGGAAAGAGCGGAAATTACCGCCAATTATCACCAATTTAATGAAATCATCAAGCGCTCAGCTTCTATGGTCATAGATACGGATCTAATGAATGTAGAAGATTCAGTTGATAGTATTGTGAGAAAACTTAAAAGTAACAAGAAATAAAGTCCAACGTCCGGGCATGTCGTTGGACTTATCATTATATTTCCTATGCTTATCAATTGGGAGAAAATTGTTGAAAGATCGTTCTCTTTGGAATTGGATAGATGCTCTTTCCAGCGAGCGTATTAATAATCATTTGATTTCTTAGGACAGAGAGACCTAAATTTGTAGCACTAGCGCCGTGAGAATGCTCAATATTAGTTAAGGTAAACATATGATTTTTACGTTTATCCTTAAATTCTATTCGATAATCATTAGAAACCTTAAACCTTTTTTCGTCTTCCCATATGATATCCTCTTTAAATTTTGATAACCAATCAGGAAGGTTGGGCTTATAGCCTGTTGCCAAGATTACCCGATCGGTTTCCTCTGTGAAGCTTTGTCCTTCCTGCCACTGGTTACATGTTAATTGAAGAGGTAATTCTTCTCCTTCTGTTACACCATTAACCTCTGTGGCTGGTTGTATTTTCACAGGTAATTGTTCGTTAATGGAACGGTTATATAAGAGATCGTAGATGTTACGAAGTATTTTAGGGTCTACGCCATTTCTAAGCGAGTTTAAATCCTCTAAAGCGTCCTTTCTTTGCTGAAAGGATAATTGATGAAAATAATCTACATAGTCAGGAGAAAAAACTTCTTTCCCTATTTTGGCTTCTTCCTTCTGAAAGATACCAGCAGATCTTGTATACCAAGTCAGTTTATATTCGTGATTATTTTGCTTTCTTAGTAAATCTAAAAATACCTCAGCTGCACTTTGTCCTGAGCCAACGAGAGTAATGGCTTTTCCTCTCTTTAATTCTTCTTCATGATATAAATATTGACTTGTATGAATGACATGTTCTTCTTTAAAAGGTTTAAAATCCTTAGGAATGAACGGAATACTGCCAGTCCCTATTACAATGTGCTTGCTAAAATAAGTTTCTTCTACATTTGACTTCCCATTTTTTACGACTACTTGATAGTAAGAGTTTGGTTTTGAAGAAATTTCTTCTACATCAACCACTCTATAGTCAAAGAAGCAATGATTGAGTTGGGAAGCTACCCATTTGCAATATTCATTATATTCTTCACGTGGAATATCAAAAGAATTAAAAAAGTAAAACGGATATAGACGATTTTGTGTATGTAAGTAATTAAGAAACGAATAGGGACTTGTAGGATTAGCAAAGGTGACTAAATCGGCTAAAAAAGGTGTTTGTAAATCCATACCCTCAATAAGCATTCCCGGATGCCAATTGAATTCTTGCTTTTGTTCAAAAAAGAGCGTTTCGTACTCTTCTAAAGGATCTATTAATGCAGCTAGGCTTAAATTAAATGGCCCAATTCCTATTCCAATGAGATCGTAAATTTTTGGCTCTTCCATAAGTATCCTCCTACATTCTAAGTAAAATGAATACTCTTATTTTCCCTAATAAATGTATAGTTAAACGAATAAAGCCCATTTTTGAATCTGTTAAATAAGCCATTAAAAAATGTAAGAGAATAAAAGAATTATGGATGGAAATTATTGTTTTTTTTAGATGTAGGCAGGAACAAAAATGTTTTAAATAGCTCAAGTAGCGATTATAGAATAGTGTGATACGAAAAGGTCCCCTTTTCATCAAGAAAGGGGGCCAATTGGAATTCAAAATTCATGAAAGTGACATCTAGCAGACAAAGACACAAAGACTCTAGATAAGTGGCAAAGCCAAATATGTTTTAAAAAAATTAGTTCGTCTCTAACCGGATGCTACCATGAGAGCTTCCTTACACTCTATCGTATTTCTTACGTAAAATATTCAAGCTTTGCATCAGGAAAATACTTTTCCATATATCCATAAAGATGAGTTTTTAAATCTTCTTCCTCTTCTTTTTGATAAATATATTTTCCAATCCCATATTTCCCCCATTTGTATCTTCTTTTTTCCTCATCTAATTCTAATTTAGTCATAGGATAATTTTTTTCAATCACCCTTTTTGCCGGTTTTGTGAAGCGGTGCTGGATAAATTCGAAGGTTAAGTCTTTTTTTGCTTCTTCGGGAAGCTCTTCATTTAATTTTTCAAACATATGAAGATATCCTTCTTTCCAGCCTTCATGCAAATAAATGGGTGCAACTATAAAGCCTAGTGGGTACCCCGCTCGTGCTACTTTTCCAGCTGCTTCAATACGTTTTTCTAAAGGAGATGTTCCAGGCTCAAAATTTCTAATGACATAGTCCGCATTTACACTAAATCGAAATCTAGTTCTGCCATTATGCTCTGCATCTAATAAATGATCCACATGATGAAATTTTGTGACGAATCTTAATTTACCAAACTCAGATTTTCCGAAATGCTCAATCGCTCTTTTTAAAGTATGTGTTAAGTGATCGATCCCTACAATATCGGATGTACAGGATGCTTCAAACCGAGTCATTTCTGGAGCTCGCTCTAGCATATATTGATCGGCTGCCCCTAAAATTTCATCTACATTTACATATGTACGAATATAAGGCTTACTGCCCATCGTAGTTTGTAAATAACAATAATGACAATGTCCCATACAGCCAGTAGCAAATGGAATGGCATATTCAGCAGAAGGCTTTGAAGTATCGAATTTCAAAGTCTTACGGATACCGACCACAAGGGTAGATTTTGCTACGCGATATCGCTGGAAATCATTATCACCAGGAAGGTTTCGTACTTGATTATGAGAAGTTGTCGTACGGATTTCAACATCCTGTTGTTTAAATTTTTCTAATAATTGTTGACCAAGTGGATATTCTAATGCACCAGGTTCAAAGTAAACTAGTTTTGGGTTAAATGGCTTTTTCATTCTAAATTTCCCTCGGAAATATCACCATAATAATATTCATAGGCATGATTAGCTTCTTCCTCCGATGTATAAATGGCTAACTCATCAGTTAAAGAGTAATAAGTTTCGTAAAGAAATAAAGCAAGTTGGTCAGGTTGCTCAGGATGATTGACAACAGCCGCTGCCTGTACATTCGCTACATCCTGAGTATGGGGATTACGATATAACACATAGACAATATCCCCTGCATGATATGATGGGTGACTGTTCATATTTTCCCCTTCCTTTCTTATCAGAATTTTATTCACTATTATTTTGTCTTCCAGTTAACAAATCATGCTACCTGTTTATGGAAAACTAAGAAAGAGACTAAGTTTAGTCGGGAGAATCAACGACGAATATTCTATTTACATATTTCGTTTAAGAGTAGTGTGAGGAAGGGACAAAACCTTTTTTTATAATTAAATGTATGATAAATGGTGTATAACGGGTGTATATACAAAAAAAGGACCTTTCTTCTTTTTATTAGAAGGAAGATCCTGATACATTTGAATACTTACTCTAAAATACGTTACCTATCGGATGATGAGGGGAGTTTATCGTGCGTTAAAGTTGGAGTACTTTATAACTATTGGGTTTCTCATTCGTGCATGTAATTATTGCCTTTTCGATTATGATGATGTCCTTTTCTAAAAAGAAGCTGATACAGTCCATACATGAAGACAAAAAGAATGAGAGAGACAAGTTGTAAAACTAAAATATAATAAGGCCATGGCCCAAACCAATCGAATGGTGAAGGACCTGCTGGTTTTCTCATCAAATATAAGTAATTACCATCCGTTATGAAATTTACAAGGAAAATGAGAGCAGCATAGAGGTTTGTGTATAACCACACTGTCATAACCGAGCTAAAAGTTAACATCGTCTTTTTAACAGCAATCATATAAATGGATGCAATAATGACGATTGCATGTGAAAGGAAAAAATGAAAAAAACGAAAATGCGGGTAACCAAAGTTCCCAACATCGGGTGTAATGAGAGTTAAAAAAGCACTACTAACACCTGCAAAGAAGGTAATTTCAATCAACCTTTTATGACCTGTAATGAGCATAAAAATACATGTAATGAGGGTGATGCTACTAAGGTGTAACGGCAAGGCGAATTGAACAGACCAAGCATCGTTTACTATATACCATATATGGTAAGAGGCCTCAAGGAAAATGAGACATGCAGCTAAAGTATATCGAATATTACGATCGAGCTTAGGAGAGTTTCTAAACGTTTCGCGAGCGAGAATGAAGTACAGACAAGCGATTATTAACAAAGTAAGAACGGACAAATGTGCAGCTCCAAACATAGTAAAGTCGGGACCGTTATGCTTATATGAGAACCACCAAGGCATAGTACATCTCCTTAAAGTCATAATTTTTCATTAGAAAATAGAAGCTAATTAATAAGGTTTTAGAACTCTGATATTGAATATGTATAATAAAGGGAGTTTCATCCGTCATTCTAAGGGTAAAATTGGTAAATAAAGCATCTTTTATGGTACCTTTAAATAGACCTAACTAAAAGGATTTTTTTGAAATCATTAACCCTATTATATCAATATTGTACTCGGAGGTAAGCATGAATAATAAGTTATTTACTTTCGTCTCACTGTTATTTGCTGGATTATCCATTATTATTTTATTTTTGCTGCCCAATTTATATAGCTTTTATCATGTAGATTTTTTTATTGGTTTTAAAGTGGGTAATTTTTTTGTGTTTAGTCCTTTTTTCTTGGCTTTAATTGGACTATTTTTTAGTTTTTTTAGCTCTAAACAAGCTGTTTTTTCTATGCTAATGCTAAATATCAGCTTAATGCTAGTTTCTAGTGTTCCTTATGTGATGGCGTTAAGCTTTAACAGTCCTTAAATTTCTTCTAAATCGTTTATAAATGATTCAATTTCATCCTTCTACCTTATAAGGAAAACCGAGCGATTAGTTTTTTGATTTTCACATTAGGTAGATGCTTTCCCAAGGGCTTGTCTTCAGCTAACTCCGACTACGCAAAGCTTCGTCAGAGTGGATCTTCACACTGCGCTGATCCTTTGGGAGTCACTACCTACCATTACAATCAACGAGTTAATTCGCAAATATTCAATACTTTTTTAAAATGAATGGTCGATTTTATTCACTTAAACCCAATATCATCATTCATATCTTATAATGAAAACCGAGCGATTAGTTTTTTGATTTTCACATTAGGTAGATGCTTTCCCAAGGGCTTGTCTTCAGCTAACTCCGACTACGCAAGGCTTCGTCAGAGCGGATTTTCAAACGGCGCTCATCCTTTGAGAGTCATTACCTACCATTACAATCAACAAGTTAATTAACAAGCATACAATACATTTTCATCAGGGATCCTATTGCGTTATATTGCGTCTCCTTTACAATTCTCCACAGAAATTTAAATAATCTTTACATCTATTTCATATTCATATTATAGAATAGTCTTGGGTCTAAAGTATTATTAGGGGGTTGTGAAGGTGAAAGATTCTAAACTTAGAAGGATTTTTCAAATTAAATGGGGGACTAGACTATTTTTGCTTTTTATCTCATTGTTCGTTGTTGTAATGACGATTATTGGCTTTACGACTTATACGAAAACGAAGGAGATGGCTTACGATTTCACTAAAAATCGTTTAGAAAGAGAAGCTGACATGATGCAATATATTGCTGAAAACTTGAAATTTGTTTATGTTAGTGATGAAGAATATTTCATGCAGCAGCTTGAGGGAAATGTCAGACTACAAAAGGAAAAACTACATGAAGAAGGCTTAGCTGCCGAGTTTTTCTACTTGAGAGATCAGCAGCTTATCCCGTTTAAAGTAAGTGAAAACTCAATTTCTTTCAATGAAGAATTATGGAATGAGGACACTACTAATGAGCAAGGAGTATTTGAAAAGAATATAGATGGCATTGATTACACAATCGTCATTACAAATATGAAAGAAATTAATGGGCAATACGGAATTATCCTACCGACGGATTCCTATTTACAAACGGTAAATCAAATGGCTATATTGACAATTATTATTACTGTTTTGAGTATGATCCTTACTGCCGTGATTGTGTATTTCCTCGTACAATCGATTACAAAGCCAGTTCATACTTTAAGAAGTGCTATGAAAAATGCTCGTGAAGGAAAGCTTTTTAGAGTGGACTCGGTAAAAACTAAAATTCCAGAAATGCAATCTTTGTTTAAAAGTTATAATGAAATGATTTCTCAAATGAAAAAGATGATTGAAGAATTACAAGGAACAATCTATGAGCTAGAAAAGGAAGGAGCACAGCTGAAAAATTCATCAAGTAAAGCTTTAATATCTAGTGAGCAATTATTAGAAGCGATTTTAATGGTCAAAAGCGGTGCTGAAAAAACAGCTGATGATTCTGAAAAAAACACGGTTACATTTAAAGAAGTGAGCAAACAAATGGATTCGGTTTTGTTCGAAATGGATAAGGCTCATCATAGCTCTGAAAGTATGACAGAATCAGGAGAAAAAGGCCAACAACATTTACAAAAGCTCAGTGCGGGTATTCATCAATTTAATGATAATTTTAAACATCTTTCACAAATTATAAAGAGTGTAGCGGAAGATTCTAATGCTCTTACCCAATTAATTGATTTAGTTAACAATCTAGCTGAACAAACTAAAATTCTTGCCTTAAATGCTTCTATAGAAGCAGCAAGAGCGGGGGAGCATGGGAAAGGTTTTGCTGTTGTCGCACAAGAAGTAAAAAGATTAGCTGAGCAATCAGGACATGCTACGAATAAAATGAATGAAACCATTACAAATATCAAAGAAAGCTCCTCATACTCTGTTCAATCGTTTCAATCGCGTTTTGGAGAATTAAAAGAACAATTATCTATTACGGATAGTACAATGAATGTTATTCAACAGTTAATCGTGGAAACAAATCGTGTACATCAAAGTATTCGTGCTACTCAGAATAGTACGTCTGAAGTGAAGAAAACGCTGGAGAATTTTGCACATGCGACAGAGCAATTAACATCGATTTCACAAGAAACGCTGGCAAGTGCAGAGGAAATTATGACAATAAGTGAAGAGCAGGTAAGAGAAACCAAACAAACGAATCAAATAGGAAATCATTTAGAGAAACTATCACAATCACTATATTCAAAAATTGAAGCCTTTAGAATTAAATAATCATTTTTTGACGGGAAAAGCCTCTTGAACTTGGTGTTTTAGAGGGGGAATCTCCCCCTCTAAAGATTACTGAAGTCCACTATACATTTCTCCATAATCCTTTAATACATTGCCATGATTATTAGACTCATAGAAAGAAAATGAGTAAGCTACATAAACTTGATAACGTAAAAAAAGAAGAAAATATGACTATTTTTTTCCCGAAAATGGAGAAAGAAAGTACTGATAAACCTACGCCGATTAAAATGAATGGGATAAGTGGTGGAACTTCTCCGAAGATCATTTGAAATATAAGTGCAATCAATAAAATAATAAAAAAAGGAAGAAAGACTTGAAGTAATAACTTAAATTCTTCTTTAACAGTGTCAGGCATCTTGAACATCCCTCCTGTTATAATGATGATATAAATATGATAATGAGTGCTCTTCCTAATGTATTCAGTACTTCTTTCATTATGAATGACGAATTAGGTTTAGGCAAACGAATCATTTTTAAGTATAACCAAGTAATCATTAAGGAAAAGGAGGAGAATATCTTTTTAACCTTCAGCCTTAGCCTTCTCAACAACTTTTAATACATTCTCACTATGAATTAATCTTCTTTCTACTTCATCATAATTCTCTGTTTTTAGGAAAGAGGTAAATTGAATAAATTCATCATACATTCGATGTTTTAAACGATCTCCCTTCATATGAATCGTTTCTTTTTTAGGTTCTTTATACTCTAATGTTTGAATATCGTTAGCAGAGTTTGGAATATATAAACTAGCATTTTCTCCTTGGATTTGAAGAAAGGAAGTGGCGTGGCTATCCTTTGAGCCGATACACACACTTTTAAATGTTCCATAATCCAAAACAAGTACACCAGCAGTGTCGATTTGATTCTCTATAATTGGAAAGTATTGAACATCCGAAGGAAGCCCGAAAAGACCGACTACAAAATGTATGTTATAAATATTAATATCCATTAATGCTCCACCAGATTTTTGAGGGTCAAAGACCGGATGAACATAACCATCTTTAAAATCTTGATACCTTGAGGAAAACTGCGAATAGTTACATTCAACAAGCTTGATTCTTCCTAGCTGAGGAAGGATATTTTTAAGTTGTAAATACATTTCTTGATATTGATTAGAAATGGCTTCAAATAGCATGAGATGACGCTCTTTAGAAATCCTAACTAGCTCTCTGAATTCCTCAAGGGAGGAAGTAAAAGGCTTTTCACAAATGACATGCTTTCCATTTAAAAGAGCTAATTTAGCATATTGATAATGAAGGTGATTGGGTAGACCAATATATACCGTATCAATTTTTTGACTAGATAGCATTTCTTCATAATTTGTAAAAGCATCTGGAATATGATGTTTATTTTGAAGAGCTTGAACCTTTTCTATTGAACGAGCAAAGAGACCTTTTACTTTTATATCAGGAATATCTTCAACTAATTTTAATACATCTTGTACAATCATACCTGAACCAGCTATCCCTAGATTCATCACAGACACCCCTTAATACCAGCTTCTAGTATTTCCATAGTGTGAATCGTTTCCTCGTCTTTTATTGACTTTTCCTTACCATGAAAAATCGATTGATAGAAATCATCATAAATTCGAGCATAATCTCCTTTTTCTGTTTGGACTTTCTCCTCATGAAAGCATCCTTCAGAATCTTGATAGGTTAACGTTCCGTAATGTTGAGGGAGATCGATACCAAAGTCATCATTTCCTTTAGGCATATAAAATAACTTTAAATGCTCTTCTTGTCTGTCCTCGGTTTCTTTAATGAACATCCCATTTGTTCCGTAAACGATAAATCGTGGCCTTGACTTTATTCTAAAAAAGCTCGACCGGACAGAAACTTTAAAAGAGGAGAAATGGAAATCTAAGTCAAAATAATCATTCATTCTTCCAGGACCTAATAACTGTCGCACATCATAATGAATAGTGTTAGGTTGACCAAAATAGGAAATCACTTGATCAATTGTATGAACTCCGTGACCGTATAAAAAACTATTAAACTTAGAAAAGGCTTGAATCCTTCGTGGGGTTTCGGGTCGATAATAATCATAATTCATCTCAACCTCTAGTATTTCACCTAATATCCCTGAATCGATCAACTTTTTGGTCGTGAGATAGTCTGAATCATATCTTCGATTTTGATAGCATTGAATGACTAAATTCTTTTCCTTGGCATAATTGAAGATTTTAACAGCCTCATCTTTTGTTAGCATGAAAGGCTTTTCTACTAAAACGTGCTTTCCATGATCTAGAGCCATTTTCGCAAATTGATAATGTGATTCAACGTTTGTACAAACGACAATGGCTTGAATAGTCGGATCTTTCATAACATCATCTAAATTATTGGTGTAGTTGACTCCTGGTATTTGTGTCCAAACTTTTTTGGTTAAGTCACGAGCATATATAGTTTTAACAAAGATATGATCTCTATTTAATGAGAAGGGAAGATGATAACGATTTGTACTTTTACCATTGCCGATATATCCAATTGTAAGCATGATGAAATCTCCTTTATTTTTTGATATGTTTTATTAAGTGAATTAATTTCATAATTGCTATCTTTTATTGAAAACTGCTCGATTAGATTTTGATTTCCACTTTAGGTAGATGCTTTCCCAAGGCTTGTCTTCAGCTAACTCTGACTACGCAGAGCTTCATCAGAGTGGATCTTCAGACTGCGCTTTTCCTTTGGGAGTCACTACCTACCGTTTCAATCAACAAGTGAATTAACAAACCATTCAATAAATTTTTTAATTTACTCATTCATATCTTATAATGAAAACCACTCGATTAGATTTTGATTTCCACTTTAGGGCTTGTCCTCAGCTAACTCTGACTACGCTGAGCTTCGTCAGAGTGGATCTTCAGACTGCGCTCATCCTTTGGGAGTCACTACCTACCGTTTCAATCAACAAGTGAATTAACAAACCATTCAATAAATTTTTTAATTTACTAACCCTTTTCATCATTCATATCTTATAATGAAAACCGCTCGATTAGATTTTGATTTCCACTTTAGGTAGATGCTTTCCCAAGGGCTTGTCTTCAGCTAACTCTGACTAGGCAGAGCTTCGTCAGAGTGGATCTTCAGACCGCGCTTTTCCTTTGGGAGTCACTACCTACCGTTACAATCAATAAGTGATTTCACAAAGATTCAAGATATCTTTTAATAAATGGTCGGCTTCGTTACCTTTATAAAGCAATTATGTAATTGACTCAAGTATAGTAGAAATGTTCTTCTAAATTGGAGATTAGGGCTATTATGGTATAATTTTTTAATGATGTAGGAAAATAAACGGTCATTCTTAAACATTTTTTTCAGTGAATTAGAAATGGAGGGCTGTGTTAGATGAAAGTATTAGACCAGTTAAAAGAAAAGAAGCAGTTTACTCCAAACGAGGTAAGTATTGCAGATTTTATTCTCTCACAAAAAGAACAAATGCTTTACCTGACCATACAGGAGCTTGCTAAACAAACATATACTTCACACTCTGCTATTGTTAGATTGACACAGAAGCTTGGTTTTATGGGATTCAAGGAATTTTCGATTGTTTTAGCTCAAGAATTAAATGAAGAAAAAAAGCCTCAAGGAAAAATAAATCCTAATTACCCTTTTAGTCAAAATGAATCACCCATTCAAATTGCTAATGAGATGTCTACTTTAATGAGCTATACGATTGAGAAAACTTGTGCCTATATGGAAAATGATCTATTAGAAAAGTGTGCTCATTTATTAAAAAACGCTGAAAGAATTTTTATTTATGCATGGGGCGATTCTCAAATAAGAGCTAAAAGCTTTCAAAATAAAATGCTAAAAATTAATCAGTATGTCGTCATAGCCACTGAATTATCTGAATGGTCCCATCATACTGTAAACCTTACAACAAAAGATTGTGCCATTTTCTTAACTTATCATGCGAACAAAAAGGAATTTATTAAAGCAGCTGAATATTTGGCAGGTAAAAAAATTCCTATTATAACGATAACGGCTTCTAGCAGTAGCTTATTAAGTGAAGTTAGTTCATTTACAATCTCTGTTCCCAATATAGAAGATAAATTCGCTAAAATCGGAACCTTTGCCTCCCAAATTTCCTTTGAATATGTTTTAAATACTATCTACTCATGTGTTTATAAGCTGGACTATGATCAGCATAAAATTCACACTCATGAAGGCTTAAAGTAAGAGTATCTAAAAGATAAAACGATTAGGAAGGAGGTTTTTTTATGGCAAAAACAGTCTAGGACAACTCGCATGAATGAAGAACTCCACAAATGTTAGGTGACCAGTTGGCTGCTCCCCCAAGATACTCCACGGTGTTGAACTACCTTTTTAAAAAAAGTAGAGTTTAGCTTTGCCACTTCATTAACCGCTAGATTTCGTCTTTTATAAAGAATCTACAAATCCAAAAGGACCCTCCTGCTTTTGATAAGAAGGAAGGTCCTTTTCGTACTTTGTGTATAACTTCATTACATAGCATTTCAAGTTTCGCTACATGAGCTATATAAAAACCATTTTTTGCTCAATCCTCGTTTATTGAGCTGATGTTAGGCTACATTAGAATCCCAATTGGAGACATCATCCTCAGTAGGGATTTTATTTTTACGATTCTTGTTGGCAAATAAGAAAAATAATACGGTTATGACAATAGTAAAGATGGCTCCAAAGACTAACGATACACTCATTGGCAATCCAAAACCGATAGAAGCATTGGCAATATAAGTAGCGACGGTCATCGACATAAACCAAGCAGGTACTATTGCAATCCAGTAGTTTCGTTTATTAATGAATAAAAACATCGCTCCGACCCATAATGCAATAACAGCGGTCGATTGATTGGCCCAATTAAAGTATTGCCAAAGCATTGAAAAATCAACGGTTGTTAAAATAATCGAAGTAACAAATAAAGGAGTGGCAATAAGCATACGATTTATAATTTTCTTTTGTGGTACCTTAATGTAATCAGCTATAATCATTCGCGCGCTTCTGAAAGCTGTGTCACCAGAAGTGATAGGTAATAGAATAACTCCAATCACAGCAATCGTACCAAAAACAGACCCTAATAATACGGTACTAATTTCATTCACAATCCCACCAGTTCCAATCGTATCGATTAATTCACTTAAAGTAATCGGGCCATCAAACAAGCTCATAGCCGCCGCCGCCCATATCATCGCAATAATTCCTTCAGCGATCATCGCACCATAGAAAATACGGCGTCCTTGACTTTCTTTTTGGGTGGTTCGAGAAATAATTGGTGATTGTGTAGCGTGAAATCCTGATAAAGCACCACAAGATATCGTTAGAAATAGTAATGGAAAAATAGCTGCTCCTGCAGGATGAGTATTTTCAAATGACATTTCAGGAATAGGAGCACCCTGAAGGACTAAAGCTCCTCCAACGCCAATCGTACTTACTAGTAGAATAGCTCCTAGATAAGGATAAACACTTCCTATAATTTTATTAATCGGTAGTATTGTAGCCAGTAAAAAATAAATAAATATTAATACGACAAAAATGATTACTGGAACGACTCCATTGGTTAAATCAAATAATAAATCTGCAGGAGAGGCAACAAACACTGTACCGACAAGTAATAATAACAAAATGGAAAAAGCATTTACAATGTGTTTCATCGCTTTTCCTAAAAAGCGACCAGCTAACTCAGGTAAATGAGCTCCTCCATTTCTAATTGATATCATACCGGTTAAATAATCATGTACGGCTCCAGCAAAGATCGCACCAAATACAATCCAGAGGAAAGCGACTGGGCCATATAGTGCGCCCATGATTGGTCCGAAAATGGGCCCAACACCAGCAATACTTATAAGCTGAATGAGTAGATTTCTATTTTTATGCATAGGTAAATAATCGACACCATCACCCTTGGAATAAGCGGGTGTTATTCGTTCTTCCTTAGGTTGAAATACTTTTTCAACAAAGGCTCCATAAGTAAAATAACCTATAATTAATAAAGCAATGGCGATTAAGAAAGTAATCATAGATTGAATCCTCCTAAAGTTTCGTATGCGTTTTCATAACATCATTTTACAAGAAAGTAATGATCTTGTGAGAGGATTTAAGTTAAGATGTAAAATTAAGAAGTTAACATGTTAAAAAAGCTAACTAACCTGTTAAATGAACACTTAACACGCATTTAGGAGGAGTAAATTTAGAGTTCAATTTGAGCTCTTAAGGGCTTAACATAATTTCTACTGACGGGAATCTCCTCTTCACATCCTTGGAGAGAGAGAATATAGGCACCGTTAAACCAAGCTTTCATTTCTGTTATATAGTGGGTATTAACTAAATAACTTTTATGAACACGGAAGAACGAAAAGGCAAGTAATCTAGACTCTAATTCTTTTAAAGTCATTTTAATTTCAAAGGTACCCTTTGCGGATACTATTTTTGTGTTTTTACCATCACGGTATACATATAAAATTTGCTCAGGCTCTATGAATAGAATAGAGCCTTCATTTTCGACTGCAAGCTTGCTGTTATTTGTATACTCAGTTGGTTCATTTATCATAGATTTTCCTCGTAATTCAAGTAAATGAGTGACCGTTTCAGCTAGCTGATCTTCATCGATTGGTTTTAATAAATAGCCTTTAGCTTGTACCTGAAAAGCTTCGATAGCAAATTGTGGGTAGGCAGTTGCAAAGATTATAAAAGGAGGCTGTTTCATTTCTTTGATAACAGCTGCCACTTCTGTTCCAGACATTCCGGGCATTTCAATATCTAAAAAAAGGACATCAGGCTTTAATTCAATCATTTTAGCAACAGCCTCCTGTCCTGTAGAAGCTTGGCCAATGACCTCAATCTGAGAATGAGACTTTAATAAATAGATTAACTCTTCTCGGCTATATTTTTCATCATCGACAATTAGAGCGCGCATGGTAGATGTTATCATGTCAGACTCTCCTCTTGAATGTTTTTTGGAATTTTGAATGAAATACTTGTACCTTTTCCGACTTTCGAATGAATTTGTAAGCCTGAATCATCTCCGAATTTCATCTGTAATCTTTTATTAATATTATAAAGTCCAATGCCTGTTCCCGTTTTTGAAGGAGATACTTTTTGACCTAGCCAATTCATTTCCTCTGAATCAAATCCAATTCCATTATCCGTAACAGACAAAACGACATCTTGCTCCTTTTCTTTAATGGAAATTTCTAATTGACAATGCATATCTTGATTTTTAAAAGCATGCTTAATGGCATTTTCTACGATTGGTTGAAGTGTTAATGGTGGTATCGATGTTTCAAGACATTTGGAATCGATCTGATAAGAGATATGAAATCTCCCTTCAAAACGGGTTTCCTCAATTGATAAGTAAGATTGTATATGCTTTAATTCATCCTCGACCGAGTGTAAAACAGTTGTGGTAGTAGCAGAAACATTTTGTCTAAGAAATTGCGATAATGCATGGAGAAGCTTTCGTGCTTTATTAGGATCCATCCGAATTAAAGAAATAACAGTGTTTAAAGTATTAAAGAGAAAATGAGGACTGATTTGAGCTTGTAATGCATTAATTTCAGCCTCTTTTGCTAGCTGATACGATTTTTCTGCTGCTGCTAATTCTAGTTGGCTACTTAACAGGCTCGTAAGACCTGCTAGCATTTCCTTTTCAAGCTCAGTAATTTCCTTTTCAGAGTGGAAATAAAATTTTAACGTACCCATGACTTCATTACGAATCAACAATGGTGCAATAACAGCTGCTCCTAAAGGACAATCTTGCTTATTACAATGGATGCTTTTATCATTAGCTATCACCATTTCTTTTCTTTTAATAACTTCCCAGGTTATTTGAGTTTGAATAGGTAAATCTGCTTTATGATGGTCACTTGCTAAACCTATGTGAGCTAATATTCTTCTCTGATCGGTTATGGCGACTCCAGCTACATTCAATTCTTTAAAAAGGATCGAGCATACTTCCTGTGCCGATCTAGAATGTAATCCTTCCTTCAGAAAAGTTAAGGTTTTTTGGGCAATTCGTAAACTTTTTTGAGTTTGAACCGCTCTAATATGTTGCTCACCTTTTTCGACAGTTTTAATGATTAACAAAAACAGGACACAACCAAAACCATTGGCTAAAATCATCGGAACTCCAATCGTTTGAACTAATGCAATTGCTTGATCGGTAGGGCGTGCCACTAGAAGGATCAATCCCATTTGAACGGTTTCAGCAATCGCACCTAAAAAAAAGATATGCTTAGGCTGAGTCGATGCCGAAGGATTTCGCTTTGCATAAGCGGCAGCTAGAATACCTGCAACAATCGTAGCGACTCCACATGCAATGCCGGTGAAACCACCTAAGAGCATTCGGTGAACCCCTGCAATCACTCCTGCACCAATCCCCACCTTATAGCCACCAAATAAACCTGCTAAAACAATACCGATAACACGGAAATTAGCAATAGCTTCTTCTTCTGAAAGGCTAGTAACAAATCGATTAAGTTCAAGTGCTTCTGAATGAAAGGTAACCCCTGAATAAGTACCAATAATGCCAAAAATACTAAAAAATAAAATCGCTATATATTTTTGTTTTGTCGTTAACTGATAGGATGACACCATGTTTCGGAAAAAACGTAATCGAGTCGCGATAAAAGCCAGCATGACAATTAATCCAAGACGTTCGATCATAAGAATAAACAATTCAACCATCATGATCACCTATTTTCTTTGATGCTTTTAATGAGAACGTAACAAGTTTTTGGTTTGATTATAACATTGAAAAGGGGAGAGAAAAATAAATGGAATTTGAATCATCTTCAAATTCCATTTGCATTATTTCTTTAAAGTTCTTTTTGAAAAAGCTGATTTTGATGCTTCGGCAGCGTCCAATTGTACCTTACTGATAAAATTCTTAAGGCTACGATCATAAAAAAGAGTAGATAGTACACATAAGGGTGTGTAATGAATCCTAATCCTATAAATAAACCTGCGAGCAAGGCCCATAATGCATAAATTTCCTCACGAAATATGGTAGGCTTACGCCCAGCAAGTACATCTCGAATGATTCCACCACCTGATCCGGTTAAAACAGCAGCTGTCGCCACTGCCCAAAAAGGTAATTCATTGTGATATGCAATCATTGCACCTTGGATAGCAAAGGCTGATAACCCCATTGCATCAAAAATAATGACCTTTTTTAAATATTCTATCCACATATCTTTTAAGAAAAAAACAATGAATATCGTGATTAAAGCAAGTGCGAAGAGAAGTCCTTGGTCCCACAATAAAGAAACGGGTGCTCCAATTAATAAATTCCTTACCGCTCCTCCACCAAAAGCTGTTACAAATCCTAAAACAAGGACACCGAGAATGTCATATTTTTCTTCTATAGCAACAATCGCTCCGCTAATAGCAAAAGCAATGGTTCCAATAATATTTAAAGTCTCCCAAACCATTATTTATACACCTTCATTTAAGCTATTTTAAACCATGACTAAATAGTATGTCGAAATCGACACACACGCGATTAAGATTGTATCATTAATACTTCAAGAAGGGAATGGATTTGTTTGATTAAAAGAGATAGTAGCTTGCACTTGAAGCATAGTGAGGGTGAAATAGAGTTTATACGTAATAAAGCTAATGACCGGTTGAGTACTGATCATTAGCTTGCTTGTGCTCAAGAAGATAAAGATTTTGATGAGAAGGCTGTGGCTCTTACTGTTTAGTGCTAGGAAACAATGTGTATGACCAAGAATAGAGGATATCAATGATGAAGATAACTCCCCATAATAAAGCTATTGAATAAATCGTTTCGTTTGGATAAGGGCTTTGTGTATAGGTTCCCGCTCCAATCCATGAAAGGTCCTTTAGATAGGAAATCGCCTCTCCCAAGCTTTCTGTTCCGAGGGATATAAAAAGTGTTTGAGCTATAACGAATAAAATCAGATGAATGCTTGAACTAATTCGATATTTGTGGGCTACATATTTTGGGTCTTTTTGCTTTTCAATCATCTGTAAGTCTTTTTCTGTCAGTAGATTGATTCCCCTCCAATTCCCAATTTTCTTTCTCATCCAACGATCAAGCTTTTTAAAGTCCTGAACCCCAAATGTGATTGCATAAAGAACAAATATAGAAATGACGATTTGAAGAGTGGATATTTCTCCCGTTTGACTGTATAAATACCAGGCAAAAACAGCTTCAATCGCCGTTATACTAATAAATAGAATAATAAATATATTGCTTAGTTGTCGCTTATCAAAATAATAGCGAACAAGTCCGAATATAAGTAAGCATATTAACGATAAAATTTCTAAAGTAATAAAAATTTCTATTTGATAAGGTAATAAAAAGTTTGACATTATATATTTCACCTCTAATTGGAAGGAGTTAAATCCATCCGCGTTCTTCTGCTATCCGCAGCGCATCGTGTCTAGTCGTTGTATCTAATTTCTGCATAGCAGTTGATAGGTAGTTGCGAACGGTGCCTAGAGAAAGATGGCAGTTTTTTGAGATATCTTTAGTACTTTCACCATTTTTCACTCTTCTCAGCATCTCTATTTCACGATTATTTAATGGATTTCTTTCTAATGAAAAAATCAAATCGCCTAACATAGAGGAAACAACCTTTTCTCCATTTAGAACCCTGCGGATGCTTTGAATGAGTTGTTCTATAGGCTCATCTTTTAGCAAATAACCATCTACCCCCAATTCAATCGCTTTTTCAATATAACCTGATCGAGAGAAGGTAGTTAGTAAAACTACTTTGTGTGAAGGTTTTCTTTCTTTTAATATCTTTGCTACTTCTAACCCGTTACGATGAGGCATTTCTATATCCAATAAATAAAGGTCAATAGATGGGTTATTGTGATAATCTAAAACCTGCTGACCTGTACCGACTGTTTCAACTACGTTCAAATCTTCTTCTAAATTTAATAAAGAGGTTAAAGCTTCGCGCAGTATGGTTTGGTCTTCAGCAATTAAAATATTAACCATCATTTGCAGTCTCTCCTAGCTTAAGCTGTAATTGTATCGTTGTGCCTTTAGTGCTGTTGCTTTCTATAAAGCTTTTTCCTTTTATTAGTTTCATTCTTTCTTTTATAGAATACAAACCTTCTCCTGAAGATGGCGTATGCACATCGAAGCCAATCCCATCATCTATTATTTTAATGACAAAGTATGCTCCTTCTATAGAAAAGATAATACTTAAATGAAAAGCTCTACTATGCTTATAGCTATTCATGATTGCTTCTCTTATACAAAGAGTAATCATAGTCTCTTCTAGCTCACTAAGTTTAGGAATTGCGCTGGAATGTTTGATTTTAAAAGTGATAGACGTATCTTTCAGTAAATCGGCTGAGTGCGTTAATTCATCCTCTATTTTAATATGCTTTAAAGCAGTTACTACCTCTCGGACTTGCTTTGATGCGTTTCGAGCAGTATCAAGAACTTCCTTCATTTCATTTTTAGCTTGCTGTGGATTCATATTTAAAAGTTTAATGGCTAATTCACTTTTAAATTTAATAACGGTTAATGTGTGTCCTAGTGTATCGTGTAAATCTCGGGCGATACGATTCCGTTCCTCTTCTTTGATATAATAGGATAATTTATTGTTGGCAATATCTAAATCATTTTCTAACGAATGAACGCGCCTAATAAAACGAACGCAAAAAGGAAAAAGAATTTGTAAAAGTAAAAAAGGTGAAAGGATAGTTGCTAGAAAATAAAATGGGTTTCCGGTTGTAACCGCAGATACAATAAAATAACTGGCACTGATTAAAAATACGTTTAAAATTAAATGAGGCCAGAGACGTACTTTGCCCGTTGCATCACTGAAGATAAATAAATAAATTAGAAAAATAGGATCAGTCCATATAGCTAAAAAAATCATAGTGGTTATTCCTATGAAGGTAGCTAATAAAAAGCGCCAATCTTTCCACCAAAGTATCAAATAATAGCATGCAAAGATAATAAAGAATAATAAGAATTTGGGAAGTAAAGATAGTTCATCATTTATTACAAATAAGTTATAAATAAAAAAGACAAAAAGAGAGATATCTACAAATAAATAAGATTTCATTTGATTCTTAGGATATAATGGCATCATACTGACAACTCCTTCTTCTTCATACTCATTATATCCGCCCTTTTATTGTAATGAAACGTCATGCTTCTTTCTATTCATATCTGTCACTTTTTTCATATGACAGGTGTCAACAGCCGATATAGTATGAAACTAAAGAACGAAAATATAAATATCATTTGCATTTCAAGAAAATGTCTGTTATTGTAATGTAGAGTTATTTTTGTTCGGTTAGAAAAGATAAGTGTTTGAGTTTTTCGCCTTAGATATCTAAATTGAGCAATAATAGTATCAAATATGTGGAAGATTATTCCACACAGGAGGTAACATCCATGCAAGAAGGTACAGTAAAATGGTTTAATGCAGAAAAAGGCTTCGGTTTTATTGAGGTTGAAGGTGGAGACGATGTATTTGTACATTTCTCAGCTATCCAAGGCGAAGGATTTAAATCATTAGACGAAGGTCAAAAAGTAACGTTTGATACTGAGCAAGGTCAACGTGGACTTCAAGCTACTAACGTAAATAAAGCCTAATGTAAAGGACTCATTAAGAGTCCTTTTTTTATAATTAATAGGCACTAATAAAGCAGCTACGGCATAAAGCCGTTGCTGCTTTTATTGTTTCTCATTAAAAGCCTACACGTGTGTTCATTTAATTGTTAAAGCCACCGACCTTTGCCGCCTGTTCTTTTTAATGTTTGATACTCTTATCGTCTTTTAAACATGTCTATCGCTTTAATAATAGTATTGACAGCATAAAATACAACGAAAATCGTGAGTATAATGTTAAAGTATCCAAAATGTTCGTGTAATGTATTAATAAGTGCATCCATCCTCATATTCATAAAAATACCCTCCATTTTGATGTATATATGAATTGATACCCGAAGTATTAAATAGTCAAAACATTAAAAATATATTTCCGTAATGATATCATACTATTCTGCCATTCATATCTGCTGATACCCATTTTGTGTAGTCGTAGAAGTATCTGTAAAGAAAGGTTCATTTAGAGAACCAATTTTTTCATTGCATGTTTTACTTCCAATTTCATGACAATGTCTTTTGCTCTCACTAGTGTTTTCTCAGCACTATTTCGATTGTATGATTTTGGGACTCTTGAAGCTAATCATTAAAGTTTACAGATAAACTTAAAAAAATATAGAATATACTTAGAAAACGAGAGATTACGTCTCTAGAACTGAAATAAAGACTGAATATTTTGTATAATGATGAGTGACTTTTAAAATGTAAGGGGTTACAATTTGGTTGATGTTAGGTTGGAGGGATAAAAATGAGCAAGAATGACGGTATGAATTATGCACCTGTTGGAAACCAAACGAAAGTAGTTGGCGCTGGTGAATTTACATTTGCAGTAATCGGTTTAGATCATGGCCATATTTATGGAATGTGTAATGGGTTATTAGAGGCTGGTGGAGAGCTTATTGCAGTATATGACCCTGATGAAGAGAAGGTGGAGAAATTTTTGCAAGCTTATTCTATGGTAAGTAAAGCACAATCAAAGGAAGATATCCTCACGAATCCTGCGATTAATTTGGTTGCGTCTGCAAATATACCTTCTGAAAGAGGAGAGCTAGGGTTAGAGGTATTAGAGAATGGAAAGCATTATTTCACCGATAAGCCCGCATTTACTACTCTGAGTCAGGTAAAGAAAGCAAGAGAAAAGGTAAGTGAGACTGGACTTAAATGGGGCATTTATTATAGTGAAAGACTGCATGTAGAAGGAGCGATATTAGCAGGTGAGCTTATTGAAAATGGTGAAATAGGAAGGGTTGTGCAAGTGATTGGAACAGGACCTCATCGGGCGAATGTAGGAGCTCGTCCACCGTGGTTTTTTAATCCTGAATATTATGGAGGAATACTATGCGACATAGGCAGTCATCAAATCGAACAATTTTTACACTTTTCTGGAGCAAAAGATGCGAAAGTCCTTCATAGTAAGGTAGCCAATTACTCACTGAAGGAATATCCGCAATTTCAGGATTATGGCGATGCCACTCTGTTAGCAGATAATGGAGCCACCTTTTATTTTAGAGTCGATTGGTTAACACCAGATGGTCTAGGTACATGGGGAGATGGGCGCGTCACTATATTAGGTACGGAGGGATATATCGAAGTAAGAAAGTATATTGACATTGCTCGAGATAAACAAGGGGACCAAGTGTATTTAGTTAATCAAGAAGGTGAAAAACATTTTTCCTGTAATGGAAAAGTAGGCTATCCTTTTTTTGGACAGTTTATATTAGATTGTATAAATGGAACAGAAACAGCCATGACGCAAGAGCATGCATTTAGAGCTGCTGAATTATGTATAGAAGCACAAAATCAAGCCATTCACGTTGAGACCGCGGATAACAAGATTCAAATATAAATAAATGAGTGAATTTCATCATTGCTCTATAAGTGAATAAAACCAAACATTCATTATAAAAATGTCCTCACTATTTATGAATCAGCTCGTTGATTGAAACGGTAGGTAGTGACTCCCAAAGGATGAGCGCCGTTTGAAGATCCACTCTGACGAAGCTCAGCGCAGTCAGAGTTAGCTGAAAACAAGCCCTTGGGAAAGCATCTACCTAAAGTGAAAATCAAACACCTAATAAAGTCTTTATAAAAGCTTGAAATTGAAGGAGTGAAAACATGATTAAAGTGGCTATAATTGGGGTTGGAGCTATATCTAAAGCGCATATAGATGCCTATTTATCTTTCCAAGAACGGTGTGAGATTGTGGCGTTGTGTGATATCTATCCTGAAAAAGCGCAAAGGGCAGCAGAAAAATTCACGAATCATTTATCCATTTATAGTGATTACAAGCAAATGATTAATGAAGAAGAAATCGATTTAGTTTCTGTTTGTACACCCCCCTATACTCATGCTGATATCACTATTGATGTTTTGGAAAGCGGAGTAAATGTATTAGTTGAGAAGCCGATGGCATCTTCTCTTGAAGAATGTGATGCGATGAATGAGGCTGCGAGAAGAAATAAAAAAGTGTTATCCGTTGTGGCACAAAATCGTTTCATGACTCCAATAAAAAAACTAAAGTCTGTACTAAATAGCGGATTAGCTGGTGAAATCGTGCATATTCAAATTGATTCCCATTGGTGGAGAGGATATAGCTATTATGATTTATGGTGGCGAGGTACTTGGGAAAAAGAAGGAGGAGGGTGTACACTAAATCACGCGGTTCACCATATTGATATGCTTCAGTGGATGGTTGGAATGCCCAAGGAAATAACCGCAGTAGCTACCAATACAGCACATGATAATGCTGAGGTTGAGGATTTGTCTATTGCTATATGCAAATATGAAAATAATTGCTTAGCCCAAATAACTAGCTCGGTTGTGCATCATGGAGAAGAGCAAACGTTAATTTTTCAAGGAAGAAATGCGCGTATTTCCGTACCATGGAAGGTTACAGCTTCTCAATCAATGGAAAATGGATTCCCCCTAAATGATCCAATAGTAGAATCAGAGCTTCAGAAGCTATATAATCAATACCCATCTCAGAAGCATGAAGGTCATTCTGGCCAGATAGAGGATATACTGTTAGCTCTTGAGGGCAAAAAAGAAGTCTTAGTAGATGGAATTCAGGGGAAAAGGACTTTAGAGTTAATTATGGCGATCTATCAAGCAGCTAGTTTAAAACAGACGGTAAAGCTACCTTTAACCAAAAATGATCCTTTTTATACTCGCGCAGGTGTGCTAGAAAATGCTACTTATTTCTATGAAAAGAAAAAACACATCTCTAATTTTAATAGTGAAGATATTACAATTGGAGGAAATTATAAATAAATGATAAACTGCCCCAATCATTGAGCGACTAAGTGATTGGCTGGGCAGTTTTTTTATTTAGATTAAAGAGGTTTTCGGCTATAATGGGTTAAGTTGAGAAGAAATTGAACAATTAAAAATGGATGTTAAGGGAACTAAGGGTGATGTAATTGTACAAGGGTTATGTATATATGTATTCTTGTCATGAGGATGAGGAAGAGCTAAAACGATTAGAAATGAGGGCATTGTTCGAAAAGGAAGAACCTAGCTCTCTATTAGAAAGTTCAATAAAAATAAATCCAAGTAGGAGCCCATTCATTCGGGGAAGACTAGATATTGTTTTTAAAGAAAAAAGTTTTGCTGATATGGAAAAAATCATTAAAGGCTATACAATGAACACTTCTTTTAAGATTAATATTTATAGAAGAGAAGAGCCTTCGTTTAAAATTCATTTTCAAGAACGTAGAAGAATAGAAAGAGCTCTCGGTGAAAGCATAAAGGGAGAAGTAGATTTACAAAATCCTGAGGTAAATTGGTTATTAATTAATGATGAAGATGCTTGGTATTTTGGTCCGTGGACGGAAAGTGAGCCTATGTGGCTATTACATAAAAAAAAGCCTAAAATGTATTCAACGGCTTTAAGCACTAGAGTAGCTCGTTCTATTGTAAATATAGCTCTTCCTCAAATAGAGAATAGGACCGCGATAGATCCATGCTGTGGAATTGGTACGGTATTGGTAGAAGCATTATCTATGGGAGTAAATATAATAGGCTCAGATCGAAATCCATTAGCTGTTATAGGGGCAAGGGAAAATATTGAACACTTTGGATATAGTACAGACGTTAATATTCAAGATTTGAATACGATTACCTCTAGCTTTGATGTAGCTATATTAGATATGCCTTATAATTTGTGTTCCGTTCTTCCTGAACAAGAAAAAATAAATTTACTCAGTAGAATAAAAAATGTCTCTGATAAGGCTGTCATCATCACGGTTGAACCAATAGAACGGCAACTAATTGACCTCGGTTTTGATATAGTAGATAGAGGAACGGTTAGAAAGAGTCAATTTAAAAGAGAAATATTCGTATGTAAAACCAACGGACGGAGGGCGTCATGCATAATTACAAATTAACGATACAATATGATGGGTCACGCTATAAAGGCTGGCAAAGACTTGGTAATGGTGAGAATACGATTCAAGCAAAAATCGAGCAAGTATTATCATTGATGGCAGGAGAAGAAATCGAAATCATTGGAAGCGGTAGGACTGATGCGGGTGTCCATGCTTTAGGGCAATTTGCCAATTTTAAAATGGGAAAAAATATGACTGAAAAAGAGATATTGACCTATACAAATCAGTATTTGCCTCATGATATTAGTATTATAAATGTAGAGCAAGTCTCAAATAGATATCATGCAAGGTATCATACGTCAGAAAAAACATATTTATATAAAATTTGGAATACTTCCTATCCAAATCCTTTTTTACGGAAGTATAGTTCGTTCATTCAAGAGCCTTTAAATGTGGATGCAATGAAAGAAGCAGCGGTTTATTTTATTGGTGAACACGACTTTACAGCCTTTTCAAATGCAAAATCAAAGAAGAAATCAAAAGTTAGAGAAATTTATTCTCTTGAAATGGTCATAGAAAAGGAATTAATTGAAATCTATATTACTGGTAATGGTTTTTTGTATAATATGGTTCGAAAAATAGTCGGAACGCTCATTGAAGTTGGACTAGGAAACATAGAGGCGAAAGATATTCCAGCGATTATTGAAGCGAAAGAAAGAAATCAAACGGGTAGAATGGCGGAAGCATCTGGATTATATCTCATGTAAATAAACAAATATAGAGTTGTTTCAATATAGCAATCAATCGTTTTACTTTCATAAAAGGAAGGTAAAACGATTTTTTAATTATTATTCATTAGTAATCTGAAATACGCAGCACGAAATTCACTAGGGGTTACTTTTTCATGCTTTTTAAATAACTTCATAAAGTATTTCTCATCATTTATTCCTACGGCATATGAAATTACCTTAATGCTTTCATTTGTACGGATTAGAAGTTCTTTTGCTTTCTCTATTTTTAGCTTATGAATATATTCTTGTAGATTCATACCTGTGCAGTTTTTAAAGATTCTCGATAAATAGTCACTATTATAATTAAAGTGTTCGGCTATTTGACTAACCGTTATAGGATACATTTGGTGAATATGAATCCATTCCATAATAGGCTCCATCTTCGTTTCAGCTCTAGACTTCATAACGGGCTTTATAAAATGCTGAATCGTCTGCTCAGAGATTTCAATTAATAAGGCTGTTGCCAAAAAATGAAGACTACGCTGATTAAATTGGTGACTTTTCGTTAAATCAAGGATTTGTTTCGTCAAAATATGAACTCGTTCAATTTGTAAAGGACGAGAATGTACAGGTAAATAAATGGTCGAATACTCTGCAAATGATAAACTGTTTTTCTTTGAGTTATTTTTTTGAATGATTTCCTTGTGAATGTCTCTTTTTGTTTTCATTGAAACAAGAGAGCGAAAGCAAAAATGTATCCAATAATACGAGGTACCGATATTGGAAAACTGATAGCCTTGATGAAGTTGATTGGGCAATAAGAAAAAGACTTCACCGGGCTTAATTTCGTATTTGCAATCATTTTGTTCTATATATACGACATCATTCAAATTAATAATCGCTACATAAATGTCCTCGTGTTTCCTTTTCATATGCTTCCATCTTTCGGTCGTCATTAGCTGCCCCGCGCTTATAAAGTCAATTGGGTTATAAACATCCGCTTTAATAAAATTCTTCATCTTTTTCTCTCCTTCAATTGAATGGTTTTTTTTTAGTAAGTTATGGACCAATCAATTTTTGCTGTTACAAAATTTTCGTGACTTCGACAAAGATACAGCTGCTTATGTTGAATTCAAGTCGGATTTATCTACTCAATCTCATAGTTACTCTACCGACAAAGAAATTCAGTAATGATAATATAATTCTATTCACAAATATATTGACTTTTCAAAAAAATGGAAGCGTATTCATTTATGGGTGGAATGATGATTAATTACGACACTCTTTGTTTTTTTCCTGCACTCTTTCGTAGTTTAGTTAAAGAGATTTATAAATGTCAGTCTCTTTGAATTTGTAAAGGGTACTATGTATCAAAACATACATGAGTTTAAAAGGGGGAAATATAATGAATGTGAAAATCAGTAAATCAGCTTCAATCGTAGTCTTTTTATTAATGATGCTAGTGTTGTTTGGCTGCAGCAATCAACCTAGTGTTACAGAGGATGGAAGACCTATCTTGAATGGAATTATGGTAAAGCATGCTTTGACAAAAGGTTTTGATGAAATGGAATGGTTACAAGAAGCAGAGGAAAGAGCCGGAGTTGAGATTAAATGGGAAGAGGTGTCAGCTGATTGGGACCAAAAAAAAGGTGCCATGCTAGCAGGGGGGGATATTCCTGATATTATAGTTGGAGCAAATGTTATAACAAATGCTGATTTTGCTCAGTTTCCGGGTTTATTTGACGATATGACAGAGCTAATAGAAGAACATGCACCTAATGTTCAAAAAATGTTCGATGATCGACCAGAAATGAGAATAATCGCTACTCAATTGGATGGTCAAATCCTAGGATTGCCAAAATATCAAAGATATTGGCCAGAGACTTCTACTAGACAATTTATTAACAAAACTTGGCTAGATGAATTAGGACTTGAGATACCAACTACATGGGATGAATTATTTGACGTATTAAAAGCCTTTAAAGAGGAAGATGCAAACGGTAATGGAAATACAAATGATGAAATTCCTTTTGACTTTTCTCCAGTAGGTACCGGTGGATTTGGATTTTTTCAGCCTTCCGTATTATTAGGTAGTACAGGAATGACTATTTCAGGAGGAGGGGGGCAAGGTTACTTTGTCGAGGATGGAGAAGTGAAGAACTTTTTTATTGATGAAAGATATAAAGAAGTCGTTTCATTTTTAAATGAGTTATGGAAAGAAGGATTAATCAATTCTGAAGCATTTACACAGGATTATACAAAATATCAATCAACTGCTCGTGGAAGTGGGAATGAGGCAAAGGTTGGTTATACATTTGGCTGGGAACTTTCAGATAGATTTGGTACTGAAGTGGCCGATCAATATGTTTCCATTCCACCTCTGAAAATGACGGAAAATTCTGATATAGATGTTTCCTGGACGTATGATTACAATCAATTAAATTATGGAGAAAATATGGTACAAATTGCCTCACAAAGTGAGCATAAAGAAGAATTAATGGCGTTTATTAATGAGTTATACGACCCTGTTGTTAGTATGCAAGTATTGTTTGGTTCCATCGGTCCGAATATTGAAGAGAATGGTGACGGAACTTATTCTGTCCTTCCTCCACAGGATGAATCAATGGACCCGGGAACTTGGAAATGGACTTCAACATGGGCGGATAATGGACCATTATATATCGACGATTCTTTGGAATTGGAATTAGGGGAAGATATGAAATCAGTAGGTGCACAAACAGAACCCTTATTACCTGCTTTTGAATCCGTTGATCCTTTAAGAGATGTTTATCCAGGGCTATTCATCAAATACTCACAGGAAGATAATAATACTCTTTCATTAAACAATACAGATATGATGAACTTAGCAATGTCTAACTTCTCCCTTTGGGTAACGGATGGTGGTATAGAACAAGGGTGGGATTCATTTGTGGAGCAACTGAAAAATATGGGATTAGATGAAAACTTAGAAATCATGCAGCGCTATTATGATGACTATATCACTCAATTAGATGAATAAGCTAAATTTAATAATGAGGGTGCTTGTTACTTGTTATCAAGCATCCTCCTTTGTAAAGGAGAACTGAAAGTATGGCGATCATCAATTCTAAGAAAAATACGAATATAGTAGATGTTTCGATTAGGAGAAAACCGACTATTCTTAATACATTTAGGCGAGATTATCAGCTTTGGATTATGATATTGCCAGCTATCATATGTGTCTTTATTTTTAACTATATCCCTATGTATGGTATTCAATTAGCATTTAGAGAATTTGACTTTACGGCAGGTATAACAGGCGGGGAATGGGTAGGACTTAAATATTTTGAGCAATTTGTACAAAGTCACATGTTTTGGGATTTAATGAGAAATACAATATTAATTAGTTTGGCAACAATTGTGGTCGGATTTCCTGCACCAATTATTTTAGCACTACTGATTAATCAAATACGTTTTAAACGAACAAAACGTGTACTACAAACAACGGTTTATTTACCTCACTTTATCTCAATTGTTGTCATTGTAGGGCTGTTACATGTGCTACTTTCTCCAGAGACTGGGATTATTGGTCATATTATGAGTGCAATTGGGTTAGGTCACATTAACCTCTTAGCTTCTACATCTACCTTTATTCCGGTTTATGTATTGTCGGATGTATGGCAGCATGTTGGTTGGAATAGCATCATTTATTTAGCTGCATTAGCTGGAGTTGATCCACAGTTGTATGATTCGGCAAAAATAGACGGTGCAAGCCGTTGGCAAATTATCCGAAATGTCGAAATTCCAGCTATTATTCCAACAATTATTATTCTTCTTATTTTAAATATGGGATCGATTATCAGCACGGGCTTTGAAAAGATTTTTCTCATGCAGAACACGTTGAATCTTCCAATCTCAGAAGTAATTGAAACCTACGTTTATAAAATAGGAATTATGTCTAATCAATTCAGCTATGCTGCAGCAATTGGATTATTCAATACGATGATTAATTTTACTTTGCTTGTGATGGTCAATTATCTTGCAAAGCGTACGTCAAGAATAAGTCTTTGGTAATGGGGGAGGTTGATAAAAATGGCATTGAAAAATATGAAGTTATCAGACCGACTTTTTGATATATTCGTTTATGGACTTTGTATTCTCATTTTTTTGATTATTGCTTATCCACTATATTTTGTTATTATCGCATCCGTTAGTGATTCGACACTTGTATCTACTGGGCAAGTATGGTTATTCCCTAAAGGGTTTAGTTTATTTGGATATGAAGAAATATTTAAAGATTCTCGAATTTGGACAGGATATCGAAATACGATGATTTATGCAACTGTCGGAACCTTTGTTAACTTATTGTTAACCTTACCAGCTGCCTATGTTTTATCTAGATATGAATTTCGGGCTCGCAGACCTTTAATGTTCTTTTTTATCTTTACGATGTTTTTTAGTGGAGGATTAATTCCAACCTATCTATTAATGAGAGATTTAAATTTAATTAATACGATGTGGGTCTTCATTTTTAATCCGGCAACCGTTAATGTGTTTAACTTGATTATTACACGAACATTCTTTGAACATAATTTACCAAGAGAAATGTATGAAGCCGCTTCTATCGATGGCTGTAATCATTTTAAATATTTTTTGAAAATTGTTCTTCCTTTATCAAAAGCGGTTATATCGGTAATTGGTCTCTATTATTTGGTGTTTCATTGGAATAATTTCTTTACTGGATTAATTTATGTTAGAGATTATGATATTCAACCTCTACAAATTGTCTTAAGAGATATATTAATCTCAAATCAAGTTTTTGCTGAAGGTGCAGGAACAGGAGGGGCATCAGGTGGGTATGCTCAAAGATACGCTGATCAAGTAAAGTATGGTGTTATTATCGTTTCTACCTTACCTGTACTAATTATTTATCCTTTCATTCAGAAGTACTTTGAAAAGGGAGTAATGATTGGGTCTGTAAAAGGATAAATATATATAATGTTAGTTGAAGATACTTCTTTCACAAACTAGTTTTGTGGAAGAAGGTTTTTATTTGCTATCACCTATATACTTTTAGAACGGTTATTAGAAATATCTATCGAAGAATAATATAGTAACGGAAATTGCTAGCATCATCATTACTAATCAAGAAAGAATAGAAGTACGATTATTTGATCTTTTTATAGAGAAGAGAGGCATTGGTATATGAATGAATTAGAATATTATAATAAGGTTGGAGTAGTAAATGGGTGGGATTTTAGTAACTTACAAGTAGAGGCTGAAGGAGTTAAGTGGGATTTTTATCATGAAGTGAATAAAAAAAGCGAAACTTCAGATATTCTTTTGGATATTGGCACAGGCGGAGGTGAGAATATCATTAAAATGGCACCATTGAAGCTTTTTTTAGCAGGAATTGATTTTTCAATGGGGATGTTAGAAACAGCTAAAGCCAATCTAAAAAAATCGAAAGTAAAAAACGTTCGATTCTCTCATATGTCTTCGGAGCATTTACAATTTCCAACTGGTTTTTTTGATGTTATTTCAGCTTGCCACGCTCCATTTACATCAACCGAAGTAGCCAAGGTGTTAAAAGATAACGGTTTATTTTTAACACAACAAGTAAGTGAAGCAGATAAGTTAAATCTAAAGAAAGCCTTCGGGAGAGGACAATCTTTTGGAGAGGTGGATGGTACGTTAAAAAAAAAGTATATAAAAGAACTGTATGAATCAGGGTTTACTAAAGTAAATTCTTTTGAGTATGATGCTATTGAATATTATAAGCGAACAGATGATTTAATTTTCTTACTTAACCATACACCGATTATTCCTGACTTTGGTAGTAAAGAAGGGGATATCGAAATTCTGAACGATTTTATAAAGAACAATCAAACCGAAAAAGGAATTTGTACCAATTCAAAAAGATTTTTAATAATTGCTAACAAGTGAATCCATTTCATCATGCATATCTTATAATGAAAACCGAACGAATAGGTKTTTGATTTTCACTTTAGGTAGATGCTTTCCCAAGGGCTTGTYTTCAGCTAACTCCGACTRC
This sequence comes from Alkalihalobacillus trypoxylicola, assembly GCF_001590785.1. Lineage (GTDB taxonomy): Bacteria > Bacillota > Bacilli > Bacillales > Bacillaceae_D > Alkalihalobacillus > Alkalihalobacillus trypoxylicola. Next base: position 20,409 of record NZ_LTAO01000003.1, on the reverse strand, counting down.
GCAGAGCTTCGTCAGAGTGGATCTTCAAACTKCGCTGATCCTTTGGGAGTCACTACCTAYCGTTACAATCAACGAGTGAATTAACAAAGGTTCGTCTTTTAAGAAAAACCGATTGGTTAGGTTTTTGATTTTCACTTTAGGTAGWTGCWTTCCCAAGGGCTTGTCTTCAGCTAACTCTGACAATTTAGAGCTTCGTCAGAGTGGATCTTCAGACTGCGCTGATCCTTTGGGAGTCACTACCTATCGTTACAATCAACAAGTGAATTCAAAACATTCAAGACATATTTTTTACCTCGGTTTTATTCACTTATAGAGCAATGATGAAATTCACTCAAGTAAAAAAGATGACTAAAGAATCTCATTTAGAGTAAGTCAATGGTCACCAACTGGTTTTCCTTTCTAAGATAGCACAGTAACTGATAAAAGGTATTATCCTCCACTGCTTCTGATTAAACGGACTAACTGAAACGACCAATGAAAAATATTATTTTCATTGGTCGTTCTTTATATGATAGTATATGAATCTGTTATGAGCTGGATTTAAGTTAACTAGATATTTCTTTAAAAATAGAAAAATTCTCTGTCTTTATTCTTCTAAAGTGTCTTCTAATTGTCCATCTGAGATTTCCAAATCATTGGGGACCTGGAATAATGTTTCATCAAAATCCGGATTTAATTCGTATTCCATCACCTGGTCCTCAGCAGTTGCTAATGAATCGACACTATCAACTCCTGTGCTTGAACCAAAGGTGGAAGTGACTTTCACTTCGAAAAATGTTTCACTATCAAACCAATATTCTTCAACATGACCATTTTGTTCAGACTTTATGTGATATGTATGAAAACCATTTACCTCTTCTTCACCAATGAATGTTAACTCAGCATTGTTAAGTAAACTTTGATATCGTTCACCTAGCATGCTGAAGGAGAATTCTTCAATAGGGCTTTCAAAACGGATGCCTACTCCGTCTCCTTCTTCATAACTAATTAAGTAAGTGGGGTTGTCTAATTCTGTAAAACTGTATGAAGTGCGTTCCTCCATATCCCCATTTTCACCTTCTTCTCCATACACTTCAGAAACTAATTCAGTTCTATTGTAATAGTCTCCATCTATCATATAAATCCATTCGTAAGTGTTCATTTCTAAGTTTAAATCTAAATTTCCTGCTTCATCACTCTCAGGAGGATCCAAATTGATATCACCACTACCTCCTCTTACAACATATAATCCATCAAGGTCGTTGTAAAGGGCAATGGCTTCTTCTAAAATTTCTTCTGCTGTTAAGCTTCCTTCAGAAGGATTCTCCTCTTCATTAGTGTCCTCTTCTCTTGCTCCTACATCTTCTGTTTGTATGTCTGTTTCATTATTATTTGATTGATTGGATGCTTGCTCTGAATTACAGGCACCAAGAAACATGCCTATACTTAATAAAGTGGCAGCCATTGTCTTTTTCATCGTGTACACTCCTAAAGTAAAAAATCATTTATTTTTGTGTTCCCTAATAAAAGGTTCTAAAACAAATATTGGTATCTATTCATGATGGACAAGGATAAGACTTATTTGATAGTACTAACTTTCGACATTTTAGATGGAAAGGAAAGAAAAGCCATTTTCATAATAACTAAGCTAATTAAAGATATACCAAAAACGGGAATAAATCCAGGAATTGACCAATAGAGGTATAGGATAATAGCAATACCACTTAAACATAGTATAGTAATAAAGGGTCTTCCTACGGCTAAGTAAAAGGAATACTTTAAATAGTGAAGCGTTTTTAAATTAAATTGAACAAGTACAGGAAATAAGAAAAGACTTATGATTAATAAAAAGAATAAAAGAATATAAGTGAATATGGCAAGCATCATATGTAAAAGGTTTTGTTCTAATACATTCAATACTTGGATATTTAAAAGAAGGATTATAAAAAAGCTAGCAGTGATCCAACCTAATGTATTCGCTTTCAAAAATTCCTTTTTATAGTTTGACCAAAACACTTTCCACAGTCGTACATCTTCATCCTGAAGAATTCTCCGTAAAGAAGCAAATAACCCAGCAGTTGCAGGAAAAAGGCCAAAAATGAATAACCCCATTAATGTTCCCAGTATCCAATAAAGATTAAGTAAAAATAGTTGGAGCGCCATTTGACCTAACCGTATATACCAAGTAGAAATTTGATTCACTTTATAGCCCCCTTAAAAATGTCTATGTATTAATGTACGTTATTTAATGAGATTTTCCTGCTTTTTTTATCATGAAGAATGGTTGAGTGACTGGAAAGATATGTTACAATTAATGTGAATATATTCACAAAAGGAAGGTGAGTGATCATTGTGAAAGGGAAAATTGTTATGGCCGGAGGTACAGGTTTTACTGGTGAATATTTTAAGAAAAAATTTGAAGAAGAAGGTTATCAAGTGATCATTATTTCTAGAAATCCTTCTTACATCAACTGGGACCATACATCCAAAATAAAAGAAGCAATAGAGGGATCTGAACTATTATTAAATCTAGCTGGTAAATCTGTTAATTGTCGCTATCATAAGAAAAATAGAGATGAAATATTTCAGTCAAGAACCGAGACTACAAAGCTATTAGGAGAATGTGTTCTAAGTTGCCAGACTCCACCAAAGCTTTGGATTAATGCTAGTACAGCTACTATTTACCGACACTCTGATGATCAAGCGATGACAGAGGAGAATGGAGAAATAGGGGAGGGCTTTTCGGTGGAAGTAGCAAAGGCCTGGGAAAAATCGTTTTTTTCATTCTCACTTCCTACAACTAGACAAATTGCGTTAAGAATTTCCATTGTACTTGGTAAAAACGGAGGGGTGATGACTCCTTACCGTAACTTAGCGAAATATGGATTAGGTGGAAAACAAGGAAATGGGAAGCAAATGTTTAGCTGGATTCATATAGAAGATTTATATCAAGTCATACGCTTTTTAATGGAAAAGAAAGATGCGACAGGTATTTATAATTGTGCAGCTCCTAATCCTATTAATAATAAAGAGTTCATGAAGGCTGTTCGAAATATGGAGAATAGAAAAAGAGGCTTACCGGCTTATCGGTGGATGCTAGAGTTAGGGGCTATCTTTTTAAGAACTGAGACAGAGCTTCTATTGAAGAGTCGATGGGTTGTACCAGATAGATTAGTTAATGAAGGCTTTCCATTCACCTATCCAACAATAGAACAAGCTCTGGATGAAATTAAGCACTAAATCTCTTCATTGGATATATTGACACCTTTCTTTATCTATGGTAAAAAAATGATAGTATTAGCACTCAAGCTTAGCGAGTGCTAAGTATTACATAACTTGGAAGGGGCGTTTCATTTGGCCAAGAAAGAATTCAAAGCAGAATCAAAGCGTTTACTGGAAATGATGATTAATTCTATTTATACACAAAAAGAGATATTTCTACGTGAATTAATCTCAAATGCCAGTGATGCAATTGATAAAATCTATTATCGGGCATTAACAGATGAATCTTTAACATTTGAAAAAGATCAATACTATATTAAGATTGAGACAAATAAAGATGCTAGGTTATTAACAATCGTGGATACAGGTATTGGGATGACTCAGGAAGAGCTTGAAATAAACTTAGGAACAATAGCCAAAAGTGGATCATTAGCTTTTAAGTCTGAAAACGAAATTAAAGATGGTCACGATATAATCGGACAATTCGGAGTCGGCTTTTATTCCGCATTTATGGTGGCTGATTACGTAAAGGTGACTACTAAAGCATTAGATAGTGAAACCGCATATGTATGGGAATCAGATGGATCAGACGGTTATACGATTTCAGAAGGAAATCAAACAACCGCTGGAACGACAATTGAATTAAAAATCAAAGAGAATACAGAAGATGAAAATTATGATCAATTCTTAGAAGAGTATGGCGTAAAATCAATTATCAAAAAATATTCTGACTTTATCCGTTATCCTATTAAAATGGATATCACCAATCGTAACCTAAAAGAAGGTACTGAGGACGAATGGGAGGAATTCTCTGAAGAACAAACGGTTAACAGTATGGTTCCTATTTGGAGAAAAAATAAGAGCGAGCTTAAAGATGAGGATTATGAGAACTTCTACCAAGAAAAGCATTATGGCTTTGATAAACCTTTAAAACACATTCATATAAGTGTAGATGGAGCTATTCGCTATCAATCCATTCTTTATATTCCAGAAACGATTCCATTCGATTATTATTCGAAGGAATTTGAAAAAGGACTAGAGCTGTATTCAAGTGGCGTATTAATTATGAATAAATGTGCAGACCTACTACCTGACTATTTTAGTTTTGTTAAAGGGATGGTGGATTCAGAGGATCTTTCCTTAAATATTTCTCGAGAAATATTACAGCATGATCGACAGTTAAAGATGATTGCTAAAAATATTAAAAATAAAATCAAAAGTCAGCTGCAAACGATGCTTAAAGATGAACGAGAGCAGTATGAAAAATTCTATGACTCGTTTGGTCGTCAGTTAAAGTTTGGTATGTACAATGAATATGGAGCACACAAAGATGATTTAAAAGATTTAGTCTTATTTTACTCTTCAAAAGAGAAAAAGCTAGTAACATTAGCTGAGTATGTGGAAAGAATGCCTGAAGAACAAAAGTATATTTATTATGCATCAGGTGACTCAATTGAACGAATTGAGAAGCTTCCACAAGCAGAGATGGTTGCAGAGAAAGGCTTTGAAATTCTTTATTTCACAGAGGATATTGATGAATTTGCGATCAAAATGCTTATGAATTATAAGGAAAAGGAATTTAAATCTGTTTCGAGTGGAGATTTAGGTATCGATTCAGAAGAGACGAAAGAAGAGGAAAAAGCAGAGAATGATCAATATAAAGATTTATTCACTGAAATGAAGTCACTTCTTGAATCTAAGGTAAAGGATGTTCGTGTATCTAAGCGTTTAAGAACTCACCCAGTATGCTTTGCTACAGAGGGAGAAGTAACGATTGAAATGGAAAAGGTTTTACAAGCAATGCCTGACAATCAAAATGTTAAAGCCGAAAAGATTTTAGAAATAAACGTTAATCATGAGATTTTCCAATCCTTACAGTCCGTATATGAAAAGGATAAGGAGAAATTTGCTCTTTATACAAATCTCCTTTATAACCAAGCTTTATTAATCGAAGGCTTACCTTTACAGGATCCTGTTGCCTTTACAAATGATATGTGTAAGGTTATGGTCTAAATGAATAAGTGATAATAGTACTACCCTTATTGTTCTAAGGGTAGTATTTATTTTTGAATATATTTAAATCTAGTAGGAACAAAGATAGGATAAAATGAACGCTACGATATATCTTAGGGTAATGGTCATGAATATTGTGAGATTTACTCGATTATAATCGAAATTTATCATAATAACATGTATAATAAGAAGTAATCAAAAAGTTGTAAGATGAACATGTTAACTACAAGTCTAGAGGTTTTAATAGACCAATAGATAACAAGAGGTTGATCTAGCTTTATGACTAAAGGAGGGACATTTTGTGGGGATTGCGATTATTATTTTACTCAGCTTGGCGATTATTCTATTAATCGTTTCATTCTTCGTGTCTAACAATAAGGCAAAAGAAGAGGAACGAATGGAACAATTTTCGGTTTCTTTTATGGAAGAAATTCAAGGTGTGCAAAACCAAATGCGAAATCTAGAGCTTGACACGGAGATGCTAGCAAAGGATGCTGGAGTGAATATAGGTTCTGAACGAGATCGCAAGTTAAGAAGAGACTTGTTAAGCTTATATAAGAGAGGGTATTCCTATGAAGGTATTGCAAAAGAGAAAAGAATGCCTCAAGATGAAGTAGAATCTCTACTCAAACCTTATGTGAGATCAAATGGTGAAGGGAGTAAAGTGGTAAATGGCCTCTAAAGAATTACGGAGCTTTGCTTCTGGTATCATTGTAGCTGCTGCAGTATGTGGAATTACCTATTATGTAACATCGGATAGCCAAGTAGATGCTGGATCTCAGGAGTCTTCAGAAGAAAATCAAACGACCATTGAAGTACCTGCTACGGAAGAGAAAATGCTTGAGCAACTAAGTGAATCTGGTTATGTCATTCAATCAGAAGAAGAATGGAACGCAAGCTTAGAACAGCTTGAATTAGCCGTAACAGAGCGTTTAGAAGAAGAATGGGCAGCAAACGAAGACGAATCAACCGATGATGAAGAAAGTACAGTGATTTATAGAACGATACTTACGGTTTCTCCTGGTATGACGAGTATTGATGTAGGACGAGCATTAGAAAATGCTAATGTAATCGATCGTGCACAAGATTTCTTCAATGAAGTTGAAGACCGTGATCTTTCAAATCAATTAAAGCCAGGTTCATTTGAAGTTGAAAGTGATATGACGATGAATCAATTAATTGAGATTATTTTCTAAAATTAAAAAAAGGCACTTACACGCATGTAAGCTCCTTCAATTAAGAAAGAATCAAGAAGTTATGACTTCTTGATTCTTTTTTGTATGAACAAATTGTAGTGATTGTACGAGCATGATGCATTAGACCTCGAATGAAAAGATCACTCTAAACAATTCTCTTTCTTAACGCACTTGAAATCAAATCAACAATTAAAACGACAACTACAATTCCGATAAGAATGATTCCCACTCGATCCCAGCTTCTACCCTGAATAGCAAAAATAAGTGGAGTTCCGATACCACCGGCTCCGATAACACCTAATGTAGCAGCTGAACGCATGTTAATCTCAAAGCGATATAATGTCGCAGAAATAAATCCAGGGAGCACTTGTGGGATGACTCCAAACGCAAGCTGCTCTAGCTTGTTTCCGCCAACAGACACGATAGATTCTACTGGCCCTGGGTCCATCGCTTCTACTTCTTCCGCATAGAGTTTTCCGAGCATTCCGATAGCACCAATACCAAGGGCAAGCATTCCCGCATAAGCTCCTGGTCCAACTACTTTGATGAATAAAAGAGCTAAAATAATATCAGGTAATGTACGGAAAAAACTAAGTGTTCCTTTACCACCGTGTGAGATAAGGGAATATTTACTCAAGTTTTTAGCAGCCCAAAGTCCAATCGGAACAGCTAAAATGACCGAGAGTACAACTCCGACTATAGCAATGGCTAATGTTTCGAGTAATCCTCTAATTAAATCTTCTCCTTGTGGGTTGTAAATATAACTTAAATCGGGAGAAATAAAGCCGTTTATTATATTTTTGGTAACTGGCCAAGCTGTATCTAATAACCCTCTAAATTCTAAACTAGCAAAAGCCCATGTATATAGAGCGGCTAATATAATGAATAATAATGAGTACTTTGCTCTTCGTATAAGTCGTTCTCTTTTTAATGAATCAGTCGATTTCATAGTAACTTCTCCCTTATTTTCAAACTAATCAAATCAATTATAATGACAACAATTAATGTATATAATATAAGTGCCAATACTTGATCATAAGCAAAAAAGCCTAGAGCTCGATTATAAAACAATCCGATACCACCAGCCCCAACTAATCCAAGAATGGCAGCAGCACGAATATTAATTTCAAATGTATAGAGAACATAAGATACAAAGTGAGGAAGTACTTGAGGAACGACTCCAAAAGCAATCCACTGCAATTTATTAGCGCCTACTGCATCCATTGACTCTAATGGTCCATTATCAATATTTTCAATAGCCTCAAAGGATAGCTTAGCTATAATACCTATAGAGAATATTGATAAAGCAACGATACCTGCTAAAGGTGAAAACCCAAGAATAGCAGCAAAGATAGCAGCTAGTAATAAATCAGGAATGGTTCTTAAGATATTTAAGGCGATTCTAGATGTTTCTACTAGCCATTTTGATTTAAATACATTTCTAGCACATAAAAACATAACAGGAATCGAAAAAATCATTCCCATTGTAGTACCAAGTAACGCCATTCTAATCGTATCTAACATAGCCGGTGTTGTAGTGACGATGTAAGACCAATCTGGTGGCAACATTCTAGCAATCAAATCTAGCATGTTTGAGCTATTTTGAACAAAAGTTAGTGGATCAGCTTCAATATATAACGCACTAACGAATACGATGACGAACAAAGCTAGCAACAATAGATAAAAAGAAAGCCTTGACGGTTTTAGTGGAAGCTCACTGTTTAATTTAGTATCCATTATTCGATTTCATCTCCTAGTAATTCATCATCTTTCAATGAACGCCCATAAATTTCTTGGAATACTTCATCGGTTGCATCCTTAGCAGGTCCATCAAAGACAACCTTACCAGCGCGTAAACCGATGATTCTAGTGGAATATTCTTTTGCCAAATCGACAAAATGGAGATTGATAACGACCGTTACATTATCTTCTTTATTGATTTTCTTTAAATCATCCATAACTTGTTTAGTCGTTACAGGGTCTAAAGAAGCAGTTGGTTCATCGGCTAAAATGACTTTTGCTTCCTGCGCTAATGTTCGCGCAATAGAAACCCTTTGCTGCTGTCCACCAGATAATTCACTAGAACGAGTATAGGCTTTCTCTAGAATATTTACTCGCTCTAACGCTTTTAGAGCAAGATTTACATCCTTCTGTGGAAATAAATTGAAAATCGTTCTAAATGTATTATTGTAAGCAACACGACCAGAAAGTACATTCCTTAAAACGCTAGAGCGTTTAACTAGATTAAAGCTTTGAAATATCATACCAATATCTCTACGCATTAGTCGTAATGATTTTCCGCTTGCTGAAGTAATAGATTGATTATTGATTTTAATGTCTCCAGACGAAATATCTACTAGTCGATTGATAGAGCGCAACAATGTAGATTTACCAGCACCTGAAAGCCCTACAATAGCGACAAATTCACCTTCATTTATTGTTAAGTTAATATCTTCTAAGCCCTTAACCCCATTAGGGTACACCTTTGATACATCTTTAAGTTCTATCATAATCTATCCAACTTTCTAAAGTATTTTAAGCTCGGTTTTTTTATATAAATGGCTTCATTAAATGTTCATAATAAAGACAGTGTTTCCAAAATTATGAAAAAAAGGATGTCCTAAAAAAAGGTCTGTTACCCCCTTTTTTGGACATCCTCTAAGACACGTTAATAGTATCCGCATCTAAATCTACATATATAAAGCTTAGAGTAATAAACGAAAACTCGTTTAAATTAAGTTGAAGCGGGGTATACTCATTACGATTGTTACGTATAATTAGTTTCCTTGAATTCTTTCAGCATAGTCACGAACAACATCAAAGTTAGAATCTTGAGACTCAGCATATCCTTCGTGAGAATAGATATCACGGATAATTTCTAAGCCTTCCTCTGATTGACCAATTTCAATAAAAGCTTGTTGAATTTTTGTTTTCCATTCGTCATCCATATCTGGACGAACAGAAATCGTGTCATTAGGAATTTTTTCAGTCAAAGCAACTACTTTTGTATCTTCAAAAACAGTTGGGAAATCATTGACAACAACATTACGTGCATCTTGGAAAATAGCTGCTGCATCCGCTTCACCATTTAGTACAGCTGTTACTCCAGCATCATGTCCTTGAAGTGTAAGTGGGTTAACATCTGTTTGTGGATCAATGTCATTATCTAATAAGATACCAGCTGGCCATACATAACCTGCTGAAGAAGTGTAATCTTGGAAAGCAATTGTTTTACCTTTCAAATCTTCAAGAGATTCAATATCAGAATCAGCTCGAGCAATAATCATAGAAAAGTAATGATCAACTAAATCTTCAGTTGGAGAGCCATCTTCGTTAACGCCAAAGCGTTGTGATTGTAAAATAACTTCTGCTGCACCGTACTCATCATGAGCTTGTACATAAGCATTTGGTGGTAAGAAACCAATATCAATTTGTCCAGATGCCATCGCTTCTACTACTGTATTATAGTTGGTAGATACATTAACCGTAACATCAATTCCTAATTGTTCTTGAAGTAAATCTTCAAGTGGTTTCGCTCTTGCTTCAAGAGTTTCAGCATTTTGTGATGGAACGAATTGAACGATTAATGATTCAGGTACATATGTATCAGCATTAGCTTCTTCCTCATTCGTTTCCTCTGTTGTTTCTTCTGTTCCTTCATCAGTACCTGTAGTACCTTCATTCGTATCATCGCTACTATCTCCACAAGCAGCTAATAAAAGCAATAAAGCAATTAGTAGATAAAAACTACTTTTTTTGAACATGAACCAAACTACCCCCTGCAAATATAATTTTGCGAAATAGTGAAGCAAAAAATAACCAATCTCTATTTCATAGAAAATTATACCATGGGATAGATGATAGAATAAATACTAATTTGTGTTAAGATCATGTAAATTCTGTAAGGTTTTATAACAGTAGATGAATATTCGTGAAATATTTAGAAAATTAAAACAAATTAAAAATAAATTTGATATGATAGATTTGCTAAGCTTTATTAGCATAATTTAAATCTAGGAGGAATGTCGATTGAGTAAAGGTAAATTTTTAAAGGCTTTGATACTACCATTACTAGCTTTGTTTTGGGTTGTTGGAGGAGATCATTTTATTTTAGCAGAAGGTCCAAATGATCCACCACCTGTTCTAATTCCTGATGAACCAAACGGAAAAATAGTCTTATTTGATAATAGTCATGGACAAACAGCTGGTCAATCGGATTGGGTTATTGATGGAGCTTTTTCAGATTTTGCCGATGCTTTAGTGGAAGAAGGCTATACAGTAAAAGAGTATAGAAGTACGACACCTATTTCTTTAGAAGATTTAAATGATATTGATGTATTTGTTATTCCAGAGGCCCAAATTCCCTTTAAAGTAATAGAGCAGGATGCGATTGCAAGCTTTGCAGAAAATGGAGGAGGGGTCTTTTTTATTGCCGACCATTACAATGCTGATCGAAATCTGAATCGCTGGGATTCAAATGAGATTATGAATGGTTGGCGTCGTGGAGCATATGAAGAGCCAACTAAAGGAATGACACCAGGTGAAATTGAGGCGATGGATGGAGTGGAAAGCTCTGATTGGCTCAGTGAGGAATTTGGCGTTCGTTTTCGCTTTAACGCGATTGATCACACAGTTGGAGACATCATTGTTTCATCTGAAGAATCATTTGGTATTACAGAAAACATTGAAGAAGTCTCGATTCATGCAGGGTCTACTATGGCTATCATGAACGAAGAGATTGCAAAGGGAATTGTATACTTACCTGAAGGCTTAACAGAAAGTGAGAATAAATGGGGCTCAGCTGTTGACCAAGGTGTATATTTTGGAGGAGGAATGGAAGAAGGACCTTTTGTTGCAATTGGCAAAAAGGGCGATGGAAAATCAGCTTTTATTGGAGATTCTTCTCCAGTAGAGGATAGTACTCCAAAATATCGAAATGAGGAACATGGTGGAATCAAACGAACATATGATGGTTTTATTGATAGAGATAACGGTGCATTATTAGTTAATATCATTAATTGGTTAGCGGAACAGGAAAATTATCAAACTTTTAGTGATATTGATTTACCTTTAGATGAACCTTCTCCTATTTTACCGATGGAGACACCTGAACATTCTACAGAACCTCAGACAGAGCCTTGGCGAGCACCACAAGCTGGGTATTTATGGTATGACCAATCTTCGTTTGCTGATGGCTCTTTTGGATCGGATGTAGATCCTCCAGTAGATATTAAATATAGCATTGAGACACCAGAAATCTTACCAATTGACGGAAGTACCTTCGAAGTGAAAGTCACTTTAGTTGATATGGAACCTGGTCAAATGATTACGAATGCTGAAATGCAGGTCTACTTACAGGGGGGGACGGCTGTTTCCCAAATTCAAAGAGCCGACGGAACTTGGCCATCTGGATACGGCTATCAAAGCATTGGAACAATAGAAGCTGATGAAAATGGAGTAGCAGAGAATGTTATTTTAATGAGATTAGGTAACTCTGCACCAGAAGGATCGGCCAATATTCGGTTACGTATCGGTTCAGGAAATAATGTCTATACAAAAACAGTTACACTCGGTGGGGAGGCTGTAGAACAACCACCTACTGAAGAAGCTGATTTTAATTTAAATTATCCTGGTATCCTCCCGTTAAACGGCATTCATTTTCCGGTAGAGGTCATTTTAACAGGACTTAATCCAGGAGATCGTATTGAGAATGCACAATTACAGGTGTATTTAGCGGGAGGTCAATCGATTTCTCAGATTCAGAATAGTGATGGAACTTGGCCAACTCAGTATGGTTATCATAATGTCGGGACGATGATCGCTAATCATGATGGAATGGCTCGAAAGATCGTTCTGATGCGCATTAACCCGGCGGTACAGGCAGATAGTGCGAATATCCGGCTCAGACTTGGTAGTGGGAATAATGTCATAACAGAAACCGTTGGACTAGCGGAAATCACCGATCGCTACTCATTAATTCCTCCTTCTATTTTGCCTTTGGATGGAGAAGTTTTTCCGGTAAAGGTGGTCATTAATGATTTAACTGCAGGTGAAATCATTAATAATGCCCAAGTTCAAATTTATTTACAGGGTGGACAATCTATCTCACAGATTCAAAATGCGGATGGAACTTGGCCAACGCAATACGGCTACTTTAATATAGGAACGATAACAGCTAATGAAAATGGGACAGCAAGAACGACTATCAATATGAGGCTCAATCCAAATATAACAACAAATTCAGCCTTCATTCGTTTACGTCTAGGAAGTAGCAATGTGTATACAAACTCGGTCTCTATTCGTACACAATCATTTACGATCATGAACCAGCATTTGTTATTAGGAAATCTTGTTAGCTATAAATAAAAAAACACGTTTCTTCTTGCAGATTAAAAGGTATAGTTTGTGAAGAGTATAAGGAGTCACTTTTGTGGCTCCTTTATAGTGTTTATTACTCTATAGGTTCTTCTTATTTGTTTGCTACTTTACTCATCTTAATCTATTATTTTATTGATAGGGTTATTTTGGGAGAATATGGGTACATCTATCTTAAAAAATGATAGAATAATAAAAATACAGTTTAATTAAAAAGGAGAGTTACAACATTGAATCATTTTTCACGACCTAAAGGATTTGGAGAAATACTCGATCAAACATTTCGAATTACCAAAAGTCATTTTTCAAGCTTCTTTCTTATTGTTTTAATATTAGTGGGTCCATTCCTATTACTTGAAGCGCTTGTGAACCTAGCATATGGAGTAAGTTTCTTTCGTGAAACTGTAGAAGGGAATGGAGTATTGGAAAGAATGATGAATAGATTAGCATTAAATGAAGAATATACGGAGCTAGCTCAAAATAGTTGGATATCACTTATTCAGCTAATAAGCTTTATTATGTATCCTATTGCTCAAGCAGCAATTATTTTCGGTGTTTTTCATTTGAAAAATGGAGAGAGCTTTTCAACAGGAAGTCTTATAAAAAAATCTTTTTCACGTTTTTGGTCCCTAATAGGTAGTTCTATTTTATATTTCCTAATGGTTATAGGTATTATCATTCTTCCATTTATTATTTTCTTTTCCATTTCAGCAATGATTTTTGGTATGGCTGAATCTGCTGCATTTATTATTATATTCTTTTTACTAGTATTTATTGGCTTAGCTGTTGGTATAGGTTATTTATTAACAAGATGGAGCATGTATCTAGCCGCTGTAGCTATTGAAAGAGAGGCTCCAGGATTTGGACGAAGCTGGAGATTAACAAAAGGCAATGGTTGGAGAGTTTTAGGTTTAATCATTGTTGTCGCACTCATAAGCACCATTGTTATTGGTGGAATTGAAATGTCGTTTAGTGCCTTTTTAGGCAACAGTGTGGTTATGCAATTAATTATTAGTGCACTTTCTTTAGTACTAACCATGATTATGTCGATTTTAATTGCTGTTATATTTTTTGATTTGAAAATTAGACAAGATGCAGATGATTTAGACCAGATGCTTGATGATTATCAAGAAAAATGATAATAAATGAAAAAATGGTTAGGGAGGAGGTGTAGCTTAAATGATCGAGCCGAATCACGCTCGAGAAGAACTTCAATCCATATTAAGTAAATCGGAATATACGGCTTATTATGATGATTCCGATGGATTGGTTGCTCGTCTCTTTTTGGATGTTATCAATTTATTTAATGAACTACTCGGGATGCTATTTCCAGATATTGAATTCGAAGCAAGTGGTAACAGCTTCTTAGTTTTTGGTTTAGTCATTACAGGTCTTGTGATATTAATTGTGGCAATATTTTTATTAGCTAAGAATTGGAAGAGAAAAAGAGATATGAAAAGAAGCAAGCCTTTACAAGAGCTTTCTCAAGAAATTTTGTCTTTTGAAAGCCACTTTAAAATTGCACAAGAGCTTGAAGATAAAGGAGATTTTTCAGGGGCAACCAGACATTTATTCCTAGCCCTATTACTCTATTTACAAGATATTGAATGGCTCGTAACAAGAGCATGGAAAACAAATTGGGAATATTATGATGAGATTAAACGAAATGATAAAGAAAGCGCAGCTAGGTTTTATGAATGTGCACTATTATTTGAACGGGCTACCTATGGTTATCATCAAATAACCAAAGAAGAATTTGAACCGTTTAAAGAGCAGGTAACCAAATGGATTCATCACGAAACCCATCTGAAAACGAAAGAAAAAGCGGAATAGAAAGGAGGGTTTCACGAAGTTGAATGAAACAAAATCGAATTTAAGAACGTGGCTTTATGTCATTCTAGTTTTATTAATCTTTTGGGTAGCTGGCTATTTTATTTTTTCGAATCAACCGAAGGAATATCCTCCTTTTATATCTGAGTCAGCGTCACCATCTGGTACTAAAGCTTTTTATACATATTTAGAAAGAGAAGGGTTTCCAGTAGATAGATGGGATAAAGAACCGAGGTTATTATCGTATCAGCCTAGTAACCAGTTATTATTAATGATTGAACCGGCATACATGCCATCAGCAGTAGAAATGGAAGAGTACATAGAATATATGAATCAAGGGAATACGATTCTTCTAATGAGTCAATTTCCTGCCGATTATTTTGGGCTTGCAACTGATTTTGCTAGCTTAGCTACAGATGACCCAGCGAATATTAGGAATAATAATGATGAAGTATTTCAAGCTTTTATGCCTGGCCCAGCAAGATTAATAGCTGATGATGAAAATGAAGTGATTTTAGCGGATGAAAATGGTCCAATAGCGATTAATCGTTCATTTGGTAATGGGAATTTAATTGCGGTCATTTCACCAGAATGGATTGTGAATGAAAATATTCTAATCTATCACCATATAGAATTAATAGCGGAAGCCTTGAATCAAAACTCTGATGTTCCATCACTAACTTTATTTAACGATTACGTCCATATGCCCGAAAGCAGTGAAAGTTATATTTCCTTATACCCATTATGGTTTCAAGTATTTATGCTACAGCTTGCTCTACTTACTATATTGTGGTTATGGATACATGGAAAACGCTTTGGACCTGTTTTGAAGGTGAGAGAAGAGTCCGTTAGATTTAGTGATGAGAGACTAACCGCTTTAGCTGCTTGGTATATAAAAAGTAATCGTTACTGTGATTCTTTAAGAATTCAAGCTGACTATGTAAAGCATCTTCTTCAAGAAAAGTGGGGTATTCCTTATGCTAAACCTTGGTCAGATTTGGAAGAAGTATTAGAAAAGAAACTGAATGAGAATTTAACGAATAAGCAGATCAAGGAATTCTTAAATGGATTAGTTACTGTTTTACATAAGCAGGAGCTCTCAAAGCAAGAGTATATTTATTGGTCAAAACGACTTGAATTAATTAGAAAAGAGGTGGAAGAAGGGTGAGAGAACAAATTACATCCTTATTAGAGCAATATGAGAAGCGAATTCTAGGGCAGAATATGAATTTAAGGTTATTACTATCCTCGATTTTAGCAGGTGGTCATGTATTAATAGAAGGAGTACCAGGAACAGGAAAAACACAAATGGTACGCACTCTCGCCACTCTATTGGGAGGTAATTTTAATAGAATTCAATTTACACCAGACCTCCTACCAAGTGATATTACAGGAAGTGCTATATATGATTTAAAAGAAGGAGATTTTAGAACATTACGAGGACCGATTTTCACCAATGTATTATTAGCAGATGAAATTAATCGTACACCGGCTAAAACACAAGCGGCTTTGCTAGAGGCGATGGAAGAGCAGCAAGTGACGATTCAAGGAGAGACGTATAAATTAGATGATGTTTTCTTTGTTGTTGCTACTCAAAATCCGATTGAATTTGAAGGAACTTACCCTTTACCTGAAGCACAGCAGGATCGCTTTCTCTTTAAATTAAATATCGAATTTCCTAATATCGAAGAGGAGCAATTAGTGTTAAAACAGGTCATTGAAAAAACACATGCCTTTGACACGATTCAGTCTGTTTTATCAATAGAAACTTTTTTAGAGATACGTTCAGAAATAGAAAAAGTAAGGCTAAGTGACGATGTCCTAAACTATATAATAAAAATCGTTCGAAAGACACGTGAATCGGAATCCATTCGCATTGGAGCAAGTACTCGTGCAGCTATTTCTATAGCTAAAGCAGCAAGGGCTTGGGCTTATTTAGCAGAACGTGATTATGTGACTCCTGATGATATTAAATTGATTGCTAAGCCGGCTTTACGCCACCGAATTCAATTATCTCCACATGTAGAATTGGAGGGAAGAACTGTTGACCAAACAATCGAAACGCTGGTGGGATCGGTTTCTGTTCCGAGATAAAGGGTTTTTACCTACAAAAAAACTATTAGTTGCATTTACAGGACTTTCAATTTTTTTAATTGGTGGAGTTTTTCTTGGTTTAACGTGGCCATGGATTATAGCGCTATTAATGCTAGCTTTTATTTTAAGCCTTTTTGATTTTTTATGGCTGCCATCAAAAAAGGAAATTGATATTCAAAGAAAATTATTAGATAAACTAGAAAGAAATATAGATTATGAGGTAGAGCTGACCATTGTCAATAAAGGAAAGCAGCCCGTTATTTACGAGATTATAGATGGATTGCCTCAATCCTTTGAAAGACCTTTCCCACTAAGGGGGAAGGTGAATAATGAGTCGAAGACAAAGATAACCTATCAAACAAAGGCACCTATTCGTGGTGATTATGACATTGATTCCATCTATATTCGTTGTCGAAGTGTTTTAGGATTATGGAAAAGGCAAATGGTTTTATTAAGAGAGAATAAAGTAAAGGTCATTCCTGACATTACGGATATGAAGGAATACCTGGAGAATGCGCAAAGGTATTTAACTGATGAAGGCATCATCATAAAGAAACAAGTCTCAGGCGTTGGTGAGTTTTCGAAAGTAAGAAATTATGTTGTCGGTGATGATCCTCGGATGATTAACTGGCGACAAACAGCAAAACTTCGAGAAGTTATGTCGAATGAATATGAACCTGAGCACGGGAAATATATAACGATTTTAATAGACTGTGGCAGAATGATGGGAACTGAATTGAGAAAGGGAAATCGATTAGAGCGGGCATTAGAGGCTTCACTAACTCTTGCTGCAGCTGCCTTACAAAAAGGTGATTATGTTTCTATTTTAGCTTTCTCTAAAAGTGTGAAAGTTTATATCCCTCCAGCTAAAGGGATGGCACAGCTACAAACTATATTAGATGAGATATATAATCTAAAGGTAGAAGCTTCAGAATCGAATTATGGAGAAGTGTTTCAATATTTACAAAGAGTTCAAAAGAAGCGAAGCTTAATTTTATTAATGAGTGATGTACGCACATTTTTATATGAAGAAATGGCGTTGATATATTTAACGAATGTAAGGAGACGTCACCGCTTCTTAATGCTTGGTATTGTCGATGAAACGTTAATTCAATATACGAAGCTCCATCCTGATACCGTTCAAAAAGCGATGGTCAAAAGTATGGCAGAGCAACAAACTCTTTTTAAGAAAAAAGAGAAATCCAAATGGGAAAAACAAGGATTAGAAATGAAGGAAGTTGAGGAAGAGAACCTCTCAGTTGCAGCCGTAAGCTCCTATATTCAAATGCTAAATCGAGGTTTAATTTAAAAGGAGGTCAGCCCAGAAGATGGGTTGACCTCTATCAATAAAATGGTTATGACTGATTTAAATGGAGATTAGGAGAAGCATTTTCTCTTTTTAATAAGAGTAACTTCCCTACAATGATATAAAAAATTAGTGCAAATAAGGTTAAAATCGCGACCGAATATTTCATTTCAAGTGATAGAGTTGAAGGGGTTATAAATCCTTCAATGAATCCTGCAATAACAAACAGTGGGAGAGTTCCTAGTAGTAGTTGGACTGAACGCTTACTATACTTCTTTAATTGGTAAACCCTTGAAAAAGTTCCAGGAACAAAGAGTTTATACCCCATGAGTAATCCTGCTCCACCAGCTATAAAAATGGCGGCTAATTCAATCACGCCGTGAGGCATAATATACGCCCAAAATTCATAAGACATACTATGCTGCCAAAAGACTGCGTAAAGTGCACCAATAATGATGCCATTATAGATAAGAAGATAAACCGTTAATAATCCGAAGGTAACTCCACCTGCAAATGCTAAAAAGGCAACTTGTATATTATTTATCATAATGGTGGTAGACATTAGGCTGGCATTGACTTCACCATCACTTGACCCTAAATGTTCTGGACTAACACCGTTCGCAATATCAGCGGGTAATATAGAGTAAAGTAATAAAGGATCAGAAGCAACCACTACAAAGCCACCAATGCCGCCAATGATAAATAAAATCATTGCAATTAAAACCATTTTCCATTGCTCTGTTAATAATTGAATGAACTTTGTACTAAAAAAATCTCGTATTTGCTTCCAACTTGTGACTTGATCCTTGTATAAGGTATTATGAGCCTTAGTGACGAGACCATTCAGGTAAAAGGTAAGCTCTGAATCTTGGAAATAAGTTTGACTATACGAGAGATTTTGAGCTGCTTTTTGATATAGCCGTTGAAATTGATCAATTTCATTGGCTGTTATTTTAGATTTGCGTTTTTGCATAGCGGATATTAAAAGTTCAAGTTTATTCCAGCTTTCACGATTTTGCTTCATAAATTGTTTTAAGTTCATACCATACTCCTTATTCTTAATGGAAAATGAATATTTGTACTTTTATTATAGTAATTTTTGAAAAAAATAGAAACCATTTCTAGTTAACTTTTAAGAGGTGAATCATTTGAATCAAGAACAATTAGATATAAAAACACCCGAATATGTCTCTATTCAATTTCAATTAGCCGGTTTAGGCAGTCGCTCTATTGCTTTTGTTATTGACCAATTAATATTGACGATATTTAGTATCGTATTCTCAATTGTTTATCTAAACATTATCATGAGATTAGATAGTCTTCTTGTTTTTATGGATGTATTTTCGACTCCTTTCATGATATTACTTCTTTTCCTATTTGTCGTAAACCAAGGCTATTTCATTATTTACGAATATGTTTCTGGTGGAAGGACAATTGGAAAAAAAATAATAGGTATTCGCGTTATGCAAGAGAACGGTCATAGTATTACATTTCTCTCAAGCTTAATAAGAAACTTATTACGAATTGTAGATAGTTTGCCTACAGCCTATTTGGTTGGTCTATTATGTATATTTTTTCACTCTAAGCATAAACGCTTGGGCGATATAGTAGGTGGAACGATTGTTGTTCACGAAAGAAGAACAAAAAAGAAGAAGAAATCATTAACTGATAAAGAAATAGAAAAGAGAAATTTAGCGACCTATCCTTTCCGTGGTGATGAGTATGCGTTATCTTCTATCAATGAGAAAGAGTGGAAGATGTTAAAAATTTATACAGACCGCTTTCATAAATTAGATTTATACAAAAGATCACAGCTTACAGATAGATTATCAGATGCTCTGTTCCCTAAATTAAATATTTCCACTTCTAATCTAACGAATTATGATAAAGAAAATCAATTGTTTATTGTATATATGAAAATAAAGGATAATTGGGAATATGAATTATAAAACCTTAGTCCAAGGAGTGACTGGGACTTACACATGTTAGGTGCTTTGTCGGCTGTTCGCTCACCCAAGATCTCCTCCGCGTTAAGCATGGCCACTTCATTAATGGCTAGCTTTCGTCTTTCATAAAAATTTATCCGTTCGAATGAACCCTCCTTCTTCTCACAAGAAGGAGGGTTCATTCGTATTTTGAGTTTACATCCATTACCTATCATGTCTAGCTTGAAATAAAGAGAATAGTAATCCTTTCCTTCATTTCGTGTATTTCAAACATTCATAAAACAAGTATGTCTAAAATCAAATTTTATTTAGTTGAATCCTTTTCATCATTCATATTCTTAAATGAAAATTGTAAACGTCAAGGTTTGTATGTACATTTTTGATTACGTAAGAATGTACAATTTCAACTATCGTCCTTTTTTAGATGGTCCTTAATCCTGTAAGATTG
>NZ_LTAO01000002.1 GCF_001590785.1 Alkalihalobacillus trypoxylicola | reverse complement strand
CGATGTTCCATTTTGCATTGATTTCTCAATGACTAACATTGACGAGATACCTTGTATCTCTTTAATTCGCTTGGCTTTTGTTCAGTTTTCAAAGAACTTGTATCGCTCGATGGCGACTCGATAATCTTACACAGTTAAAACGAAACTGTCAAGAACTTTTTTTAAAAAATATGGTGGGCCTGAGTGGACTCGAACCACCGACCTCACGCTTATCAGGCGTGCGCTCTAACCAGCTGAGCTACAGGCCCCTAAAAAGGCATAAAAAAAGCACAACCACCAAATTATAAAATTGGAGCGGGTGATGAGAATCGAACTCACGACATCAGCTTGGAAGGCTGAGGTTTTACCACTAAACTACACCCGCATAATAAATATGTAATATAAAAGGAGAATACTCATGGTCGGGAAGACAGGATTTGAACCTGCGACCCCCTGGTCCCAAACCAGGTGCTCTACCAAGCTGAGCCACTTCCCGCTTCAATTAATTTAGCAAAATAACAATCTTTTATTGCGTCACTAGACCTATTATAAGGAGGTCAACAACATATGTCAACCACTTTTATATAATTTATTTTCATTTGAATTCTTACCGAGATTTATCGGTTCCTTGTTAGCTACTTCAACAAAGGAAAGAGTTAAACTGAATTCCTACATTATCACCTTTAGCCTATATTAATGATTCATTTTCTTTTTAAATGTATGCTCTAACCAATCTGATATTTTTATACTGATAATAATTGAAAGGACTAAAATTATAAAAAAAGCAACTACACTCAAGATAATGGTTAAACTTCTATTGAAAAAAAACCAATCCAAGACATTCGTTGCTATAAAGAACAAACTAATGAAGACAGCGATAAAAGAGAGCACCTTTAAACTTTCTAATAAAAATTTATTTCTCAAGAGCTGTTCATTCCCTTCGATATCAATCCATTATAAAGCTAATCACTTTTAGTAAATAATTCTAACTCATCACTAAGAAATTCATTTTCTCTTAAAGTGAATAATTCCTTACCATTAGCAAATTTGTACAAAAAAGCGCTCTTTCTCCAAAGAAAAAGCACTTGTTAAACGAATATTAATAGATCAAATGCTTTTAACTTTTGTTCCTCTTAAGATTAATAAAATTGGATAGAAGTGTAACCGCTCCCGCTGTTAAGCTTCCTATCCAAAAGCTATGACCTATGATCAGTAAATAAATTCCGATACCCAATAACCCTACTCCTATATAAATCCCTACTTTAGAGCCAATCATAGCTATCCTCTTTGTAGGATACGTTCCCGCAGCTGCCTTTTTTGAAACGTCCATATACTTTTTCGTATGCTCTTTAGCATTAATCACTTTCATTGCCTTACCTCCTAATCAAAGATTTCATTAATTAAATGATCGACCATAAAATCAAATACATCTATAGGATTGCTTAATGTGCTATTTTCAGTTATGGTGTTTAACATTGCCGACAGAATCGATATCGCTAAATCTTCTTCAATTTTTAAAGAAAGAAAAGGTTTATTAAGCATATATTTTGTCGATATATACGTTTTTTTTGATAAATCGATTCGCTGTTCTTCTTCTAGTTTATTAAAAAAAGCTAAAAAATCAGGGTTTTTATGATCATAAATAAATGGACTTTCATGATAAACTCTAAATATTTCTTTGAGAGCTGCAGCTACACCATATTTATTTGGCATTTCAACCAACTTTTTCTCAACTACTTCATATAAATAATCCTGTATATCTCTAAAGGTTTGATAAAAAAGAGATTCTTTTGTTGGAAAAAAAATATAAAAAGCACCTTTAGAAATCCCTACATGCTTACAAAGATCATCAATACTCGTTTTTTTATATCCAAATCGCTGCCAACTTAGCTTGCACTCATTTTTTAATTGATTAGAAATCGTTTTTTTCTGTTCTTCAGTAAATCCTTTCGGCACAGTCAGCACCTCCTCCTTATATACACATATGACCAAAAAAATTTTTTTAGTCATATATTATTATAATGGCAATCTTCTCATAAATCAATTCTTACATTTTCATATACAGCCCTCTTTTACCACTACAGTAGCCATCCTTTTTATGCTATATTCATTTTATATCTGAGGAAAATTAGAATTACTAACTATTAGACATACAATCGGAGGATGATCAGATGAAACCTAGAATTGGAATGGTTGGGTTAGGTAGTATCGCTCAAAAAGCCTATTTACCTATTTTAACGAAAGAAATCGATTGGACATTTGTGGGAGCGTACTCACCTAATAAACAGAAAAGAGAAAAAATCTGTCATCAATATCGAATTCAAGCTTTTGAAGATTTATCTACATTAAGTCAGTCATGCGATGCGATTTTTGTACACAGTTCAACCGGTACTCACTTCGAAATCGTTTCTCAGCTTCTCCAAAATGGTATCGATATTTATGTTGATAAGCCTTTGGCAGCTAGTATTGAAGAGGCAGAGAAATTAGTTCAACTTAGTGAGAGTTTAGGTAGAAAGTTAATGGTAGGTTTTAATCGAAGATTTTCACCCATGTATGTTCAATTGAAACAACTGTTAAAAGAGAAAGACACTGCATGGATTAACGTTGATAAGCACAGAATAGCAAGGCAAGATAGCCTTACCTTTGAACATATACTTTTAGATGACTATTTACATTTAGTTGATACTATTAGATGGCTTGCAGATGGTCATTTACGATTTGATCATGGCTTTTTGAAAAAGACCACTGATTCTAAATTAATTTTTTCAAAGCAGCAATTCCTATCCGATCAAAACAACATCTATCACACCTCCATGCATAGAAGTGCTGGAACAAACCTAGAGCAAATAGAATTAGTCACAGATGGAGGGATTTATCGAGTAAAAAACATGAATATATTTGAGGTTGAGAAGGATAATCAAATAACGACCACTTATTCCGGACCTTGGCAAACCATTTTAGAACAAAAAGGGTTTGAAAATGCAGTAGCACATTTTATTAAGTGCCTTCAGCAAAATACAATGCCTAGCGTATCAGCCAGAGAAGGATTAGAATCACAAAAATTATTACAGAAACTCATTTCAGATTCGAAACATTTTTAGTAAGAGTTGATTCCTAACGTAAGCTCGAAGTTCATCATAATGATGAATGAAAAATACTGGCTAGAAAAAACAATATATTAAAGACTGTTGATCGGATAAATCACTGAAAAACTTTCGCTTTCAGGAGGAACGACTTCAGCTTCGTATCCAGAAGAGTCATCGGATCCTTGTGCTATCTTCATTAAAATCAACGAAGAACATTCCTCTTTTTAGGAATGTTCTTCGTTTTATTTACTTTGGCCTTGTAAACGAGAACTAATAATTGGACGTATATTTTCTATATGTTTTCCCTCTCCATAATGTCATAAGAGCGATCACTAATCCAACAGTCGAAAAGGACAAAATGATGGTTTGAATATCAAATCCGTTAGAAACAAGTAATGTTACGCTAGCATAGGCAAGTGGATCAAATCCATTCATAGCTAGGAATACAATACTCATGACTCTCCCCATAATCCGAGGATCTGTATCTTCTTGCGCTGAGGTGAAGAAAGGAATAGAAACAAATGTCATTGTAAATCCGATTAGAAACGCTAGAGCTGTCAAAATATACAAATTAGGAATTTGACTAAAGGCTACTGCGACCAATAATGTTGCAATTAACCCAACAATCGATGTTAATCCCCTACGACGTATTTTCACCATACCTATTATCGCGGTACTTACGAGCATTCCAATCCCTAAAGCAGCATCAATATAACTGAGATTAATTGGTGTTCCCCCATATGTCTCTACTAATATCGGAATAGCAATTGATATCGCTCCAAATGCAAAGAAATTTAAGATAATTAAAATAAGAATTCCTGTCATTAAAAATTTACTTGCTTTTACATATGAAAAACCTTCTATAAAATCTTTAAGAGGCGTTTGTTTAACAGTATTATCTACTGGACCTTCTTTTAAGAAAGGAGGAAACATAAAAAAGGCAGATAAAAGTACTATAATAGCCGAAACTAAATAACCAGTAGATACACCTCCAAATTCCATTACACTCCCAGAAATAATCGGTCCGATGACAAAACCAATCTGACCCAATCCTTGTATAATAGCATTTGCTTGTTTTATTTGGCTTTTCTGCACCATTTTGGGGATTAATGATGTGCCAGCGGGGCCAGAAAAAGCATCTAATGTTCCAAAAAAGAATCCCAAAATAATTAGGTAAACAAACGTTAATTGATTGTTAGTGTTCAATAAAAAGATGATGACTAATAATATTCCTTGAATCGTACTAGTACTGAACATAATGGTCGTCTTTTTAAATTTGTCAGCTAAAACACCTCCAAATGCCATCATAAGAATACGTGGTACTGTAATGGCAATGAGTATCATGCCTAGTGAACTAGCCGAACCTAAATCAGAAATGACAAACCATGTGGTAGTCATAAAAAACATACTAAAACCAATAAGGGCTAAAAAGCTACCTATAAATAGAAATATAAAAGAGCGATTTCTCATCAATGATTGTTGTTGTTCCATCAAAAACTTCCTCTCAATCTTTAATATAAAACAATCATAGATTGTGACGTAATGTCACAGGCAAGCCTTTTTTAAAATCTATTCAAATAGAACATACCCACCCTATAAGTTTTTCTTATCAAATACTAAAAGCTTTTTGTATTTTCTTCCTCTAACTTTACTTGCTAAAATAGTGTATAGATATACTCTAAAAGCTTAATTCTTATAGGAGGCTATTGAAAATGATTTTTAGAAAAGCCACATTGAAAGATTTACCTCAAATAGTAGAAATGTTAGCGGATGATGAATTAGGCTCAAAAAGAGAAAGGTTCGAAAATCCTTTACCCGAAGTTTATAATAATGCTTTTCAAGAAATAGAAAATCAAAAAGGGAATCAAATTTTAGTTGCAATCGAAAATGACCAGCTTTTAGGTTTTCTACAGTTAACCTTTATCTCTGGAATAGCAAGAATGGGTATGAAACGGGCTCAAATAGAGGGGGTTCGGGTTGATAAAAATCATCGAAGCAAAGGAATAGGGGAAAAATTATTTAAAGAAGCCATCCTTCTTTCCAAAAAAGCAAACTGTAGTATGGTACAACTGACCACCGATAAACAAAGAAAGGATGCACACCGCTTTTACGAAAAACTAGGTTTTGAAACGAGTCATGATGGATTGAAATTATTTTTATAACCGAGCTTGACCCAGGCTGAACAAAAGCAACCTGGGTTAAAGTATATTTTTCTTCTACAACAATAATCTTTTCTGAAGGATTAACATATTTAATTAGACTGTAAACACATCATTATTTTTCTTAGTAGAACTCTACCTTCTTTAATAGCTTAAATGGGTTATTTGTATTAAAGCGTTTTTTAAGCTTTCTTTTAAATTCCCATGTTCCTCTTCTGAATATTGGTATCTTTCAGCACTCCAATTTTCCATAGGGTACTTCCAAACTGGATGTACGACCCTTTCCTTAGGCTCCCAATCGTATCTTGGAAATATATGGGCATGTAAAAAAGCATCCGTGTTCCCATAAATTGAATAGTTGATTCTTTTAGGATTACATACTGTTAAGATTGCTTCTCCAATTAACGTCATGTCAACGAGATAATCAGCCCTCTCCTTCATAGTAAGATCTTCAATGGAATTCACTTTATTATAAGGCAGCAACACACAATACCCAGGTAGAAATTGAGTATCTCCAATAACCGCATAACCGCTTTTCATCTTCATCATAACCATAGGATTTTCGCCTTTACTTGCTGCTAAGATTCGGTCGTTTTTCCATTCGTTATGCTTATTCATGATTATCCTCCTTATTTCCCTAAAAAAATTTAAAAATAAAAAGAACAAACATAAGTGTCTGTTCTTTTATACCGCCCTTTATATTCTTTCGATATCATCTTAAATCTTCCTTCCTCTTATATTGAATCGCAAGGGTAGTAAATAATAAAAAGAAGAAAACCGCTACACTAAGTACATGTATCACATCATATATGTTACCAAAGTCTTTTATAGTGACAATCGTATTAATCAGCAAATACGAAGAAATCTTAGTATCACTAATTAGCCCTTCCAATGTAGACAAAAGCATACCCACTATATTTAACGATAAAATGACGCCCACTACTAGACTAGCAATACTATTTTTAATCATTATCGTTGCACATAATACAATAATAGAAAATGACCAATGAAGGAGGTAGTGACCGATTAACAAATTTACGAGGTAAGCATAATCATCTATCATAATCTGTCCATAAAATAAGGTTCTTCCGATAAAGTTACTGACAATAAGCGCTACGAACATAAGGAACGTAAATAGTCCAAGTATTAAAACCTTAGAAATAACCGAATGTATTCGGGCCCGATTATTAGAGATATAATTTTTATAAAATCCAGCGTTATATTCGCTCATATAAAAATAAACGGTGAAAACCGCAATATATAACATCACCCACGAAGGTGTTTGCGCAAACAAATATTGAATGAATTGGCTCTCATTCATGCTGCCTATAAGCGTATCTCCCTCGAAAGTTGGCTGTTCATATTGTTTCATCATAAATATCCCAAAGATTTGAAAGGAGATAAACACAAATAATAGCACATACATCGTTTTATTTGTGAAGAAGCGATTTAAATCCATCTTGAAAAGGTTAATCATGCGATTCACCTCCGCTTCCCGTGCGTTTCAAAAAATAATCCTCTAAACTTTGTTTATGCTTAGTAAGAGAATGAATGACGATTCCATTTTCAGTTAATATTTTTATGATTTGCTGGTTTTTTACATGGTTATCATAGATATAAATACTATGTTCATTCATTACTTTGTACTTTTGAATATTCAAATGTCTTTCCAGTATCGGAATGGCTTGCTTTAATTCTTCCACTTCTAATTCAACTCGTTCTTCAAATTGAAGAAATAATTCCTTTTTAGAGATATTTTCGACAACCTTACCATGATTCAGAATTACATATCTAGTTGCGACTTTTGATAACTCTTCTAAAATATGACTCGAAATAATAATCGTGATTCCCTTCTTATTAAGCTCTTGAATCAATTTTCTTATTTCAGAAATACCCTGTGGATCTAAACCGTTTATCGGTTCGTCCAAAATCAGTACATCTGGGCTCCCTATTAAGGCTATTGCAATGCCCAGCCGTTGCTTCATACCCATGGAAAAATTCTTAACTTTGATTCTATCAACATCACCTAAGCCAACTAGATTCAATAATTCATTAATATACTTTTTGCGATCTGTTAACCCATAAGAGATGGCCATCAAATCAAGGTTTTTATAGGCAGAATAATGTGGAAATATTCCTGGCTCTTCTATTAATAATCCCATCCGCTCAAAATAAGCATGATTCCCTCTCATTTTCGTATTAAATAATGAGATTTCTCCGGATGATGGAAAGATTAACCCACCGATCATTTTTAATAAGGTGGACTTACCAGCTCCATTTGGACCAATTAGTCCAAAGATTTCACCTTCATATACTTTGAAATCGACCTGGTCCACGACTGCTTTCGCTTTAAAATGTTTCGTTATTTGTTTTACTTCAATGATGGCTTTTGACATAGACCTTCCCTCCTTGACATTAAGATAACTAAAAAAAGCTAATATAACCCCAAGAAAAGGTTAAGAAAATGCAAAGAACATTATTTACTTAATCGGAAGCCGACACCCCAAACCGTATCAATATAATCTCCTTCATCATGTTGCCTTATTTTATAACGTATATTACTAATATGAACCGTAATCGTTTTATCTTCCCCCATATATAATGTATCCCAGGCCAACTCAAATAAATCCTGTCTTGTAAACACACGTGTTGGATTTTTCATTAACAACTCTACAATTTTGAATTCTTGCCTCGTGAAATTCAATTCCACACCATGAATGGTGATACTCATTGTATCGCTATCTAACATTAAATTTTTATGTTTATAGGTTGATGGCGATTTACTCTTGGAAATTCTTTTAATATGTACATGAACTCTAGCTATTAATTCCTCAACATCAAATGGCTTTGTCACATAATCATCAGCACCTAATTTAAATAAACTTAATTTGTGATCGAGCTTTTCCTTTGCTGACAAAACAATAACAGGTGTTTCTTTTTTTAGATCAGTCCGTAAATCATACATAAAAGCTTCTCCTGACAAACCTGGTAGCATGAGATCTAGTATAATTAAATCATAATCTTGATGCTTAATATTCAATGCTCCCTCACTTCCAGAATAAGCCTGAGTACATATAAAATCCTCTTGCTGAAGCACGCCATAGATGATGTTATTAATATGCTCATCATCTTCAATAATTAAAATATGTTGCTTCTTAATTTCATCATCCATATAGACTCTCCTTTTCTTCCGTTTTAAAAATAAGCACGATACAAAACTGCCCATCCTTCAAATCAGCATAAACATGACCATTCATCTTTTCTACAAGAGATTTTACAATAGACAGTCCAAGTCCTGAAGATAGCTGGCTTCTCGACGGATCTTCTTTATAAAACCGAGAGAATATCTTGTTAAAATGAATAGACTGATTAGGTTTTAGTTTATTATTAAAATGTAAGTGAAACTCCCCTTGTTTCTTTTCATGAGTAATAATTAAATTTCCATCTCCATGAAAAATATAGTTTCTGATAATATTTTCATAAATCCTTTCTAATGCGGTTTCATCACCTACCATTCTCACTGGAAATTCCGGTAAGTTCAATATAGGTTCAGTGTTTTTATGTGAGAATTCTTCAATAAAAAAGAACAATCGTCTTTTTAGAACATTAACAACTTCAATTGAATCAAGTTCTAATCTATAATCCTGATTTTTTAATTTAGTATAAAGAAATAATTGATCGACAAGAGTGATAATCTGCTTCATTCTAGTTTGCGCCAAAGTGATATAATGCTTTTTTTCTTTCAATTGGTCAGAGCGTTCGGCTAACTGCAAGTAGCCATCAAGAGATGTAAGAGGTGTCCGTATATCATGGGATAAACTGACAATCGTTTCATTGATTTCTTCACTCTTTCTCTCAAACTCCTGGTTTTGTTCTCTTTTTTCGCGGAGAAGCTCATTGCAAAGATTCATTAATTGATATAGTTCCTTTGGCTTTATTTGTGACTGAATAAACTTGAACGAATCATGCTCAGAAATAAAAGCTAATTGATTGCCAATATCTCTCACTTGATTTTTATAATACAGTATATAAACCGTTTGCATGATGAATAAAACTGAAATCAGTATGAGAAAAAAAAGCACTTCTTCACTTCCTCTCCATTATAGAAAATATATAGATTATTTTACTAAGACTTTTTCACAAAACACAGTTCAAAACAAACCTATAAAATGTATCTAGAAGGAATATGTTTTATAAACTTATCTAACTCGATTTGGAAGTAATTTTCTAAATCTCGTTTTAAACGAGTCTCTAAAGCGATCAACTCACTAATTAAATAGTCCAGCTCAAACACATTATAAAGTTCTAGTTCTGCCCATATGGATTTTAATCTGATTTTGTCTCCAAAGGGGATAAGGGAAATGATCGCCCCTTCCTCATCATCGTGTTCAATAGAATAATAATGAAACTCATAGATTTTTTTGTCTTTTTGAATCGATCTTTTCCATTTATATAAATACTTGTAGAACTCTAAAATAGGAAACTCTTCTTGTTCAAAATATAAGTCTTCATTTATAAAGATTTTAAACACGGTAGAGACATTTAGGAGAGAAGAGACATCTTTCCTCATTTTATAATGTAGTGAATCTTTTTCACTAGTAAATCTGTAATCAAAAATTACTTTGTTCGTCATATGCTTCAAATTTTTCACCTTGCCTTCGATGTAGCCCCTACATGATCATTAGTAGATAAGACCGCTAAATTTATCTTGAATTTTGATTGAGTTATATTAAAAAGCCAATCTGTTTATTGCTAAAATCTAATTAAAATAGGACTTATTTTGTCTTTAGCAAGCTCTATAGCCATTATAAACTAGTTTAAATGCCCTGTTACACCATTCATTAAAACCATGTGGCCAAAATTATTTTAGGACAAATAAGTACCAAGGCTTTTATAGCCCTGGTACTATTAGCTGTAATCATATTTTGTTAAGGAAAACTTAATTGTTCATTCTATCCGTTTAAATGCTAATATTGAAACTCTTCTTTTAGCAATCCCATTATAACCGTGTCATAATATTTACCGTCTATATACTCATCTTTCCGTAAACGCCCTTCTACTACAAACCTGCACTTTTCATAAGAGCGAATCGCTTGAATTTTCCTAAAACATAAATATACTACAAGTTATGTAAGTGCTTTCAAATCTAAAATAGTAATAAAGAGGTGTTTTGATAGCGATACAGCAGGTGTACATCCATCAAGATAATATAAGTACACCTATAGACCAAAGTATTACGATGTGTAGAGGGTAAAATATGTAGAATAAGTACTTTAAACCGCTCCCCTTCTTACCATTGTATAATAGAAAGAGAGGTAATGCGAAAATCATGATCCATTGATAGTCAGCAAACCCAAAAAAGTGTTGGTATAATCCGCCAAGAATCCACCCCCATCTTTGCACAGAGTAAAACATTGCGAGACAATAAAAACTATAACCCGCTATAACTGTCCATCTATTATCTTTTGCAAAATAAAAGAAAAGACCTAATAGAATGGTAAGAGGACCACCCTCAACTCCAACAATGTTTCCAGATATTTGAACTACAGACACTGCGAATGGGTAAGGTAGCAACCCGGAACCTTCCAGTGAGGCAATTAAGATAAAAGAAATAAATTGCCAAGCAAAAAACAATAGAAGGAGTTTTATCCTCTTATTTTCCAGCAGCATGATTAGGAATGCTATTAAAAATAAAGTAGAGAAGAAGTTCAGTTCAAGATACGGACCACCCAAATCTGTATAGTGAATACGGAAATTTATAAATAGATTTATAAAGCTCATTCCGACCGCAGCTACACCTAAACGTACCAAATACCTAATCCTGTTGGACGTGTTTTTAAAACCGATAACTACGCAATAAATAAAGACTGGTGCTGCGATCCTCCCTATCCACCCCATCCATTCTGGCGTTCCCGATATGAATAATCCATAATGGTCAATAAACATAGCGATCAGTGCAATAATTTTTAGCTGAGTACTTGTCATGATTTTCCTACCTTTATATAAATGTGTGACATAAAGACAAACGCCAAAGTTTTACTTTGGCGTTTTAAAAATAGTATTATACTACTCTATTTTTTTATTATTTTATCGTATGTGTCCTGAAAAATTACTAGGAGCATGAAATCTTAGATAATAGTCTTCAGTACTGCTCAACCCAGTTTGGGTAGATAAAAGGGTTGCGTTAGAAAGCACATTCCAAGTTCGAATATTAGTGTCCCAAAGAGTCCCCTTCCGCATAAGATCTACCCTCAAAGTGTCACTCCGAAAATTAACAATACGTACACTATACGAACTTTGGCCAGTCAAAAGATAATCTGTGAACAATCTAGAGCGGTTTGCTGTTCCACTAAAGTTATATTGACCGCTGCTACTGATATTCCATACATTAGACGGAACACCTAAGCCCAATGGGGAAATTTCTCCCTCTCCCTCATATAGGTAGGCGGGTGGTTCGGGAGACACTCCGACGTTTTCTAACACCTCTGATTCATCGTCATGCTTAACTTCAAGTGATTCTTGTGCGGATACGGTGGTGAACGAAACTAGCACAGCAAAAATAGCGATTAACATTCCTGTAACTGATATTTTTTTCAATGTCAAGCACGGATTTCTGAGGAGAGTCTCCTTTAGTATTTTCTAGTAAATTATAACATTATAAAATAGAAAAAACACAAAAATTTGTAAAATTCTATTATTTCTCTCAATTAAAAACAAAAAATGAAAGTTATTCCTTCCAATTAAAAGAAATCATAGTACTCTAGCTACTTTAGGGGTATTTTTAAAATTAATTCTTGGAAATAATCGATTTTTGTTAGACTACTCCCTTGGTTTGGCATAGAGTTTTAAAATCTGGTTACTGGATAGGATAGTGTTCACTCCCGTTATAGTCTTTGGATTCGCTGAAGTACTTTCCAAAAGAATTCCTGATATACGAAACTTGAAGCTAGTTTAAAGTACAGGGAGCGAATTCGTTGGCAACTTTAATAATTCGTGCACGTATGGTATCAATTTGCATGATCTGTTGCTCTTCTGGAAAACAAGTGTGCGAAGCCAGTTCGTTAAGGTATAAGCCAATAAACTCAACATCATCTTAACCTCGTTTACTGGGTACGAATGACTATTCATATTATCAAAACCAAACCCATTCTGGGCTTACTTGATGTAGATTTTATACTTTCTTCTCTTTCATCGAGTAGGAGGCACGTCACCGTGCCGACCTCTCACACCACCGGACGTACGGATCCGTATACGGCGGTTCAATTTCATACTAAACATGTACTTTTGTATAATGTTGGAGACCCGAAAGTAATCCAAACTTTTCTGTCTCTTATTGGTAATGGTGGTTGTCAGAACCCATGAATAAGCAATTCTGACAACTCCTTTACTTGTGTGACTGTATTTGTAGGCATTGTTTTTATTCATGCCAAGTTGCACCAGGTTTTTCCTTCTGTTCCTAGCCGTTTTCCATTTCTTCCAGATGCACATCCTTAGACGGAATCTCAAGTGACTATCGATATTTCGGAGTACACTTCTCATCGAACCAATCTTAAAATAATTGACCCAGCCTCGAATCACTTGATTAATTCGCATCACTTGAAACTTCTTTTCCACTGACCAGTTCTTTTTCGTTAGCTGCTTCAACTTATATTTAAGGTTTTCAACCGATTTCCGATGTGGTTTTGCTTTATAGAGCTTTGTTTGATGGTCCTTATAGAACCCGAATTCTAGGAATTTCATCCCCGGGTCAGACGGTGTCGTTACTTTTGATTTGGTGCTGTTGACAAGTAACCCTAGTTTTTCTTCGATAAAACGGGTTACTGACCTCATTACTCGTCTCGCTGCCATATCACTTTTGACCATGATGATACAGTCATCGGCGTAACGAACGAAGTTCAAGCCACGTTTCTCTAATTCCTTATCGAGTTCATTAAGCATGATATTACTAAGTAACGGTGATAATTTCCCCCCTTGCGGAGTACCTATAACCGTTTCTTTATACTCGTCATTAATTTGTACGCCACTTACTAAAAATTTTCCGATTAGCGAGATGACATCTCCGTCTTGAACTGTCCTCGATATCAAGTTCATCAGCCTATCGTGGTTAACATTATCAAAGAAGCACTCTAAATCGATATCAACAATCCAATTATATCCGTCATTATTTTTTCGTTCCTTTTTGCAGATAAACAACCTTAATAGTGATTACTTTACCATTCTTTCCTAGGAAGCTATTTAACAATTTAAATCCGTAATAGCAGGTATATTAATTTCTTTAACACATGAGACAGGAGACAAGCTAACAATACATTTAACAAGGGCCACCATATCTTGAACAGGAATTCTTGTGCCTCCATATTCTGAAATCGCTTTGTCCGCTCCCTCTTCATAAGGAATTTCTGCCGCTAATTCACCTGGATTCATACAGGTAACGGCAATCTTGTCCTTCCTCACATGTTCTCTTACTGCATTCGCTATCCCACGTAAACCGTGTTTAGAAGTGACAAATGCTACTTGAGAGTGGTTTGTATGATCTAATCCTGCCGTTGATCCAATTAAGATAATCTTACCACTTTTTGACCTTCTTATATTCGGCAATAACGCTTGAATAAAGGTTATGGTTGAGGTCAAATTAATATTTAGTATAGTAGCAATATCTTCTGGGTCATCATTATCAAAATCATAATATTCTTCAAAACCATCTCTCTCCCAAACACCTACATTATAAATAAGTACATCTATTATTTTATTCTGTAACGCTTCCTTCACTAACCCTAATTTATTCTGTCGTGACAAATCCACTTCCAACCAAATTCTATCCACTCCATCATTTAAGTCTAAAGCTTTTGGCCTGCTTCTTGATATCATCCATACCATATCTCCGCTTGTGGGCAACCCTTTTACGAACGCGTCCCCTAATCCTTTACTCGCACCAAAAATGATATAATTTCTACCCAATGCTAACCATCCTCTCTATAAACATAAAACATACAATCAAAATAAAATTCTCATCACAACATTAAAATAACAAATAACTAGTTACTGATACACCACTTAAAGTCTGAAAGCTCCTACATCATTAGTTGTAGGAGCTACCTTTATACAAACATACTAAGAACATGCACAGAAAACGAGGAAATCTTCTCAGAGAGAAAAAGAATTATCATTAAAATCAATTTAATAAATCTTGATGCTGCTGACGAGCACAGAAAATAATCGGTAAACTGATACCAATAATCAACAAAAGAATTCCTGAGAATAATTCAATCATTGGAATTTTTGTCCACTGATATAATTCATTCTTTAAATAAAACGCATCTGCTAGAACTTGATTAGTAATGGCAATAAAAACAAAACCAACCGGAATAATTTTCATTAGCAATGACAAATAATGTTTACTGGTTTGAGAGAGGAATATAAGAATTCCACTATACGCCATCCCTATCAAATAAACTAACAACACTAAACCCATTAACCACTGACCAAAAGTCCACTGAAATAAAGATAACAGTAAAGGTTCATCGCTACCAATTAAAAAAGAATTTAATCCATTAGAGAAATAGCGTGTGAAATCAGTAAAATATAATAAACCTCCAAAGATACCCAGAATACAAGTAATCAATAGAAAACTAGCAGTCACGCCACTAGCAAATTGTGTCCAGAGAATTCTCCGACCATGACGACTGCTCCATTGAATGTTTTGTACCCCTAACAAGTGATCTCTAACAAGAACGGAAGGAATTAATAACGATAGTAAAAAAATGAGCAAGGTAATTACACTTCCAAAATGAGAAGCAACGGCCGAAGATAATTCTGTCGGAAAAATGTTACGCCAATTTTCTCCTATAAACAAAATTTCTGATAGCCTTTCTCTCTCTCTTTCATTATAGTGGTCATTATTTAAAAATATTTCTGGTGAATCAAATTGGTTCATAGAGTCATATAAATTTTCTAGCACTTCAATTTTATTAACAATTGAATGGCCCGCATCATCGACCAAGTCTAGCTGAATCGCTTCTCTAATTTTAACGTTTTCTGTCTGTTCTTCAGTCATTTCGTTCTCTGCACCACCGGAGAGATTTTCTTGCGACCATGTTTCAAACTCAGCATAATTTCCAAATTCAAGTTGTTTTGCGATAGAATGTTCCGAGACAATCTTGTCTGCCTCTTTTATGAGGGAAAAGTACTCTGCTTCAATTTCTACTATGTCTTTTTCTTCAAGTGAATTTCCATATCGATTTTGCCAATCAGAGGCATGCTCATAAATAGGAATCAAACCACCGTTTGGCCAATACGTGTGAATAAATTTCAAATCTTGGTTATAAAAAACAATCGTTACTAAAAGTGCTACGAGAAGTAAAATTGGTTGGAGTAATTTCTTAAATTCAACAGTAAACACGTTATTTTACCTCCTTTATTGAATAATATTTAGTTGTTACTATTCCGCCAATACCTAATAGAAATAGATTGACGATTATTGCAATAGTTTCTTGCCATGGGATCGTCGCATAAGGCCCCATTTCCGTAAACCAGTACCCTTGGACTTTCCAAATTGAAATAGGATGCCACATCAATAGAGAGTGCATATTCCACCAACCAAATTGATTAATGATTTGTTCGAATCCTATTAGGGTTACATAAAGGGAAACAAATACAATAAATCCCCAGAATAAATGATTGGTCCATAAACCTACAAGAAAATTAAATCCATGACAGAGGATTATTAATAAGCTGCCTAATACAGCAGAAAGAATTGTATAGTATAACAATGTCATTGGCTGCCAAGGTATAAAGGGGACCTCCAAAACAATAGGCGAATAGATATTTAAGTGAAATTGTGTAGATATACTTGTATCCCATAAGCTCCCAATATCATGCTGGTAATTAAAAATTCCAAATGTTAACAAGGCCAACGTTACATAAAAAAGAAATGTGACAATAAAGCTTGCTAAATATTTACTCAATAGAGTTTTACGTCCTGTTCTTGAGGTTACCACTAAGAAATCCGTTCTGGTCAATCTCTCGGATGTACTTCCATATAAACCTAGCAATATAGCAAAAATTAGACTTTCTCCCAAAATCAAATGAAATAACCGATTTCTCAAAAAGGTAAAGTAACTCATTGTTTCTCCTGCTGCCCCCAACTCTAATGCTGCTTGTTCTTCTGCTAATTGTTGGACAACTGGAGTCAACTTTTCATATTTTTTCTCCATTTTTTCAGCTACTGAACCTTCAATTTGATAAAAGCTAATCATCTCTTGACCCAGGGCTTCTGTGGAGTAATGTTGAAAAGTATTCTCCAAATCTGCAGTTTCTGAAAGTAATCGTTGCTTTTCTTTACTAACAGGTTGATTGGTTAGTATTTCATGGAATTCAGATGTAATGAAAGTTCCTGTCTTTTCTTCTGTTTCTTGAACATAATTTAAATAAGATTGATCCAATCCTACTGTTGTTATGTAAATGATATTTAATAATAAACTCGCCAAAAAAAACAAGATAATCATTGGTTGTTCTAAAAGTTTACGAATTTCAAAGGAGGTAATCCGCAGCATCTGCAGCCACCTCATCTCGATAAATATACAAAAATGCATCTTCTAAATTTGGACGTACCTCCACCCCTCCCTTTGGAATAAATGGACTTGCAATTCTCAGCAAATGTCCTTCTTCGCTTTCTCTTTCACTTAATAACAACTGCCCCTTCATTAATCGATATGTAGCAGGAACTTCAAAGATCTTTCCTTGAACCTTTTTAGTAATTTGAGAAGGTGTTTCGCAACCGTACAAATGATGGTTTTTTATCATAACGATTTGTTTCGCAATCGTCTCGACATCCGAAACAATGTGTGTAGATAAAATGACAATCCTGTCTTGAGCGAGGCGATGAATCAAATTTCGAAACCGAACACGCTCTTTCGGATCTAAGCCAGCTGTCGGCTCATCTAAAATAAGTAACTTTGGATCATTTAACATTGCCTGAGCAATTCCTACTCGTTGGATCATTCCTCCTGAAAAACGTTTCATTTTTTTGTTTTTCACATCAGAAAGTGCTACAAGCTCTAACAGTTCATCAATTTTACTTTCCGCTTCCTTCTTATTTAACTTCTGCAATGCAGCAATATATTTTAAAAATTTTACGGGACTATAATGACCATAGTAACCAAAATCTTGTGGCAGATATCCTAATATTCCTCGATACTCTGCACCCAAATCCTTAATAGCTTGTCCATCCCATAATATTTCACCAGAGGTTGGAAACAACAGGGTTGTAATCATTTTTAATAAGGTCGTTTTTCCTGCCCCATTTGGAGACAAAATTCCATAAACTCCATTTTCAAAAGTTAAAGAAATATCTTTCAAAACTAGATTATTCTGAAATTCCTTACTGACCTGATTAAGCATTAGCATTAGTAATCGTTCCTTCCTTTTGCATAAAGTAGTTGTAACGCAATAAATAGATAAATAAAAGGAGTAATCCAAATACGATTACTGTAACAATGGAGAACGGTAAATACAGCAGAAGCAGAGTAATCGAGTCTTGCTTCCAAATTAAGAGAACACCCATTACAGTCCAAATCAGTGGATTCAACCAGTAACTGCAACGAAATGGTATTTTATATTCTAAAAGAAGTTGGATATTTGCAAACAAAAACAGGGAAGCAAACGACAAACTAAACAATCTCATTAACGAAAGTTCCTGTCCAAGTAATTGCCAAATAAGAACATTACTCGCTGTAGAAATAACTAAAGAAATCCCACTAAACGCCAGCATACGTAAAATCAAGAGCTCCTTTAGAGAAACTCGTAGTGTCATTTTTAGTTCGAAGGTTCCTAATAACTTTTCTTTCCAAGCTCCGAGAAAATATAAAAGTGCATAACAAAGAGGAGATGCCATAAAAACAGTAAAATAAATTTTGTCGATTTGATTATTCTCAAATAAATTTTGTAAATCCGGGTAATAAAGGAGTCCTAACCCTAACAATAATAGGCCGACAATAAATAAAATATCTCCTAATCCCCAGAAAAGATAACGGAAGCCAACATCTTGATAATAAGAACGAAGAAATTCTCTAAATGTTACTGGTTGGAGATTAACTTCTTTTAAAATAAATGAAATACTCTTTTCTTTTTCTTCTTCTGTAATAGGGATACTCTTTCTCCCTCTATTCATAATCATCAAACTCCTCTCTTACCTTTTTAATCAACCGATAATATTGAGCTTTAATTCTTTCTTCTTTTTGAGCAAGCAATGAAGCAATCTCTGGAAATGATAATTCTCCATAAACACGCATCCTAAAGATTTCCTGAATTTCTGGACGGAAACTATTCACATATTGATTAATTGCCGATAATAGTTCCTTCTGATATAAACCTTCATCGAAATCTATTTCATCATCTATGTGTTCTATATCCTTCAACTCCAACCAAGTTACCTTTACCTTTCGTCTAGCATCAATAACTTTATAAGTTCCAATTCGGTAAAGCCATGTCCGAAATAATGATTTGCTATCATCATAAGAACTCAACCCTTTAAGAGCAGCAATAAAAACTTCCTGTGTTAAATCAAGAGCTTCATCTCCATTACCAACTTGACGATAAAGATAAAAATACAAATCATCGTAATAACGACGAATTAATTCATCTGCAGCTTGATTTGATCCTTTTTTTAATATGTAACGGATTAATCGCTTATCAGTTAACACTTCTTTACTCCTTTCACTTTCACTACCTATATATTCGAAATCCAATCTGCAATCGTTGCATT
The DNA here is from genome assembly GCF_001590785.1 of Alkalihalobacillus trypoxylicola. GTDB lineage: Bacteria > Bacillota > Bacilli > Bacillales > Bacillaceae_D > Alkalihalobacillus > Alkalihalobacillus trypoxylicola. Next base: position 101,197 of record NZ_LTAO01000002.1, on the reverse strand, counting down.
CTAAGTATTATAAAGTTAACTAGATAATCTAATTGCCAGCTGATTTAGAATTGACTTCCACAAATTAATTCCACTTAATCATTTATCCCAAAAGAAAAAAAGAATGACTCTCGTACTCGAGGCCATTCCTTTCATTTTTTAACCTGACATTTCTTCCTTATAAAAATTTTCTTTTTCTTTATTCATTACAACTCTATAAATGTAAAAGCCAATGAGTAGGAAAACGGCCGAACTTACCATATAAACGGGACGAATCGTAAACCATTCTGCGAATAAACCGATAAGAGCGACCATAATCACCGTACTGCTTGCTTCAACCAAGCCAACAAGATTAGTAAATCGACCCATTATCGATACAGGAATATGATTTTGGTAAAACGTTAAAAAACCTACATGGGCAGACGTGATAGCAAAAGTGATGATAAAGAAGCCTATCGAAGCACCCATAAAAGAGGTGGAGAAGGCAAATATTAAGTATCCAATAGGGGTAATCACAGCTCCGAGACCCATCAATACATTTAATTTTAGTACCTTCGCAAACCAAACATTAAAAAGGGAGCCTGCCACCATCCCAAGTCCTGCAATCCCAACTAAAAATCCATAGGTGCTTTCTGAAAAAAGTAAAACCTTGGTTGCAAATGCTGCTTCAAGTGAGTCGATACTAGCCAAAAACACACCAAATCCGCCAAATAATAGATATACCCTTGTGACATGTAGATGTTTCCGTCCAAAAGCGAGAACGATATTCCAATCTTCTTTCACTACAGCAAATGTAATTCTTGTGTAGATTACTTCTTCATCCCTTTGGTCAACATTCGGAAGCAGCATAATGACAAATGCTGATAGAACCAAAGCCATGCTATTTATAAAAATCGCCATTTGTGGAGTACTGATAACAAATAGAAGACCAGCAATCGATGGACCAAGTATAAATCCACTCGACTGAATAAAATTACGCAATGAATTAAAGCGTTTCCGACTTTCCTTTGGAACCAATTTCGTCATGTAGACGAGAGAAGTCGATTCAAAAATGGAACTTCCCATATTGATTATAAAAACTAGAACATAAATGAAAAACAATGAATCTAAAAATGGTAAACAGAAAATAAAAGCTGCTCGAACGAAGTCTAATGTAATCATTAGCTTTCGTTTATTGAGCCGATCAATAAATGAACCTGCCCACACATTCGTAACAATCGTAGCAATCGGAATGAGCATATATAATACCGCTACAGCAAATGGTGAATAATCGGTTTTAATTAATACCATTAAATTCAATGCAAGTAAATAAACCCATGCACCAATGTTTGAAATGCCAATACCAATAAGTAAAAGCAAAGGGGCTTTCCAATTCATCTAGCACCACTCCTATCCGATTTTTTGAACAACGAAAAAAAGTCTCACCCCCAAGGCTCTAAACCTTGGGGACGAGACTTCGGATTGTTAGAAGTTTCGCGGTGCCACCCCAGTTTGTTATTGTATCACTACAATAACCTTTTCAAGTACGTCATTTAAAGATGATTATACTCTATCTCTATAACGGGAGAAACCGGTACATCATCACTTTCTTGTTGAAAGATCCTTTGTACAGCTCAGAGGCTTGTTTCCTTGTGCCATTACATCCTCCATTCACACCATCTGGAGTTCTCTGTTATGCTTGTGCGCAAGTACTCTTCTCATCATCGCTTTTTCGTTTTTTTATGATATCAAATATTCTGAATAAAAGAAAGAGAATTTTAAACACTACATGAATCCATTTCATCATTCATATCTTATAATGAAAACCGAACGATTTTGTTTTTGATTTCACTTTTGGTAGATGCTGTCCCAAGGGCTTGTCTTCAGCTAACTTCGACTACGCTGAGCGTCGTCAGAGTAGATTTTCACACTGCGCTGATCCTTCGGGAGTCACTACCTACCGTTTCAAATTATGAGTAAATTCACACAACTAAATAATAACTCTAATTCGTTAATACTATCCCTGTCTGATTAATTGATATTTTGGGAGCTAGTTTTATTAGTAATGATAATGGGGTCACAGTTTGATATCCAGCCTCTTCAAAACTTTTTCATACGTAATTAATCACGGTGGGCTACTACATTGAATGACCTTGCTTATCTTCTGAAAGTGTCTTAATTATGGTCTTTGCCTGATTTGTAAATTCTATAGATGCATCGTAGTACAATTGTCCATCGTTTATGAGAGCAAAATCACCAATGTTTATTTTTAATAAAGTTTTTTCCCCTTTAGCTTGAAGAGTATAGTGGTAAGCAATGTCCCCTTCATTAGGTTTAAGTTTCCATCCTGTAACAAGAAGTGAGATAATTAACTCATGCTCAGTATCCACTTTAATCAGTTTTGTTATAGACTGCTCTCCATTTGGAAGATCCCAGACAACTTTACTTCCTAATGTCATTCGTTCTTGAGGGTAATCATCAGGTAACTCATCCCACTGCGCTACAAATTTTGGATTAATTAGGATTTCCCAGACAACAGAAGGTGGTGCGCCAATTAGAATTTGATCACGGACAATTAGTTCTTCCTTCATACTATTATTCCTTTCTCCAAGTAATGATAGGATCGTTTACTTAGATTAGAATATGACGAAAAGTTTGAATCCTGCTTCACTTCTACCTTTAATTGGATTTTATTTTGCCTGACGATGTAATTCTTTTATTTTGATTGCTAATTCGGCTACGGGCCCATCAACTATAGCTTCTGGAAGAACGTCCTGTATAAATAATGGTTTTACTTTTGGACTTTGTTTATTAAGTTCTTTTCTCCATTCCAATAGTTGAGCGGTTGAACTAGCATATACTATTCTTCCTAATCCAACTAAACCATGAGCAGAAGCGCACATTGGACAATGTTCTCCTGAGGTATAAACAGTTGAACTAGAACGCTCTTCAGCTGTTAAATTTTTTGAAGCCCACCTTGAAATGGATAGCTCTGGATGTAGGGTAAGGTCCCCTTCCGAAATTCTATTATGATCCTCAAATAGAACCTCTCCATCCTTCGAAACTAAAATAGACCCGAAAGGCTGATTCCCTTCTGCTACAGCTTTCTCCGCTAATTCTAAACATCTATTTAAGTAACTCAAATCTTTTTTCTCCATTAAAAAGAGCCTCCTATTTTTATGTAATTTATAGCAAACATCTATTTTTAAAAGTATATAAGAAATGAAAGACTATTATACGGTAGACTATTATGGGTTAACAAGCATCTGAAAAAATGAGCAAGCTATATCTCATTTCGAAATAGCTTGCTCACTCAAATATTTTATCCACTTTATGTCCATATAATGTTTTAAAAGGTTATGACAATTTTACCGACAGCATGATGAGTCTCACTTAAAGCATGTGCATCATAAATACCTTGTCTACTAAAAGGGAATGTTGCCCCTACAATAGATTTAACCTTCTTCTCTTCCATCAATTCTGCCATATTCTGCAATTGTTTCCCATCAGGCTGTAGCCAAATACCCTTTGCCATAACATTATAGCTCTCAGCAGCTTCATAATCAGGTTCTCCCACAATGCTAATTAATTTTCCGGTGTTTTGCTTTAGTACCTTATAGCTATTCTCAGCTACTTCTCCACCTATCGTGTCAAAGACTAAATCAATATCACCTTTTAGAACCTCTGCAAAGTTCTCTTTTTTATAATCAATAACTTGATCAGCACCTAATGAATAAAGAAGTTCGTGATTCTTTTCACTTGCTGTTGTCACTACATAAGCACCTGTAGATTTAGCTAATTGAATAGCATAAACGCCTACACCACCAGCTCCGGCGTGAATAAGAACCTTTTCACCTTCTTTTAAATGACCATGTGTAAACAACGCTTGCCAGGCCGTTAGTCCAGCTAAAGGTACAGCAGCTGCTTCCTCAAATGAAATCGAATCAGGTATCTTTGCTAAAAGATGCTCATCAACAGCGATATATTCAGCATACGAACCGAGTCGAGTTGTTTCAGGACGACTAAATACTCGGTCTCCGACTTTCCAATCCGTAACATTCGAACCAATATCTGTAATAACTCCAGCTACATCCCAACCTAGAATAATGGGGAACTCCCAATCGAACATTTCTTTTAAGTAACCTTCTCTTAATTTCCAATCTATTGGATTAATCGATGTAGCCTCTATTTTTACCACTACTTGATTAGCTTCTGCATTTGGTTTTTTCACTTCCTGTTCCACTAATTCTTCTTTATTTCCATATTGATTAATCACAACAGCTTTCATTGTTCATAACACTCCTTTAAGTTAATATTCTTATATTATGTTCCCCATTTGGAGTCATCCTAAATCAATTTAAAAATAAACTTTACGATTTTGTTTTTATATCCTCCATTACCAAGATGCCCTCACAATGATGGTCGATTAGTAAGATTCTCTATTTTACGCTATAGCTGTTACAATGACTGTAAAAAGATTTAGAAAAACTCTTCATTTTTAAAACTCAAAAAAAATAGCACCAAAGCTCTAAAAGCCTTGATGCTAATAAATTACACTAAAAATGCAGCTGGGAAACTCACCGTTTAAATGAATTTTGATTATATATACTTATTACCTCATATGAGAACCAGTTATATTTGGTATTTCCATTTTATTTATGGACAATAAAAATCGTTCTATTATAATTAAATGAAAAGTGTGTGTTTTCTGAATTCTGTATACTAAATAAATTCCTTGGAGGCACAAATGAAAGATATCTTTGAGCAATTACATACTAAAGAAATACTAGATCGTATTGATTTGTTAGGATCAGACACTAAAGCTCAATGGGGGAAAATGAATCCGGCGCAAATGCTAGCCCATTGTTCATCCTTTCAAGACATTGCCATGGGAAACCAATTGCCTCCAAGAAGCTTGTTAGGGATGGTCGTGGGGAAATTGGCAGCCCCGATTTTTTATAATGACAAACCTTTACCACAAAACATGTCGACGATTTCAACCTTGATTATCAACAATCAAAGAGAATTTGAAACAGAAAAAGAGAAACTGAAACAGAAACTAATTACCTTCCAAACAAATGGACCTCATAAATGTACAGCTCACCCTCATCCTTTTTTCGGAAAACTGACTTCCGAACAATGGGGAAAAGGCATATATAAGCATCTTGATCATCATTTGAAACAATTTAATGTTTAGTGTAATGAGTTAGAAAGAATCTTAATTTCATAGATTAACACTTATGTTTATCAACTATGACGTTTTAACCACTCCCCTTTTATACATAGTAGTCGATTATGAAATTATTTTTCAATAGAGGTACGATAGTTTAGTTATCGCAATCTAACTATTGTAGACTTGTAACGATAAGGATTAAGGATTAGAATTAAGCAGGGATAATTAAATTCATATTTAGAGAATGAAAACATTAGTATGGAGGTAGTTGCTGTGAATAAAAAAGATAATACATACAATTTAATTATTGATAAATCGCTATTCTTATTTAATACAAAAGGAATTCATCAAACATCCATTCAAGATATTATGGATATTACTTCCTTACCCAAGGGGGCTATATATCGTAGATTTAAAAATAAAAATGACATCGCTCTAGCTGCTTATGAGAAAGCTGGGTCAATTATATGGTCATATATGCAAAATGCTATCAAAGGAAAAGGGACCGCAACAGAAAAAATTATTGCAATATCAGAAATTTACTTAGATGCAGTCCACAATCCACCAATTGAAGGAGGTTGCCCATTGCTTAATACTGCTGTTGAAAGTGATTCAACTTTTCCTGAGCTAAAACAAATCATGTCAATAGCCTTCCAAGAGATGAGAGAATTTGTATCAGCGATTATTAGTGAGGGAAAAGATAGTGGAGAATTTTCGCAGGAAACGGACCCTAATTCACTGGCATCTTATATTCTATCATCAATGGAAGGGGCAATAATGACTAGCAGGTTAACATTAAATAATGAACACATCTATTCAAACATAAAATATATGCAGGTACTTTTATATAGTTTTACAAATAAATAAAACTATAAAATGATTGTATTACTAGTAATAATATTGTTATAATCAAATCGGACCGGACGGTTCGGTCTTAATCTATCTAATAAGAGGTGCCATAATGAATATTCAAATTGTGTTGTTTGAAGGTGTAGATTTATTAGACGCTATTGCTCCTTATGAGGTATTTAGTGCAGCTTCGATGTATACTTCTGAGAAAATCATAGTTGAGTTTGTAGGATCTGATAAGGAAGAATACGTCTTAAGTGGAATTAACGATTATCCCCTTACTGTGAGCAATAAACTAGACTTATCAAAGAAAGGAATCGTCTTAATCCCTGGTGCTTCAGGAAGTATAGACGAAAATGATCCAAACTCAGTTCCAATGAAATTAAGGAGAGCCTCGGAATCAGGACTTAGAGAACAAATAACTAAAGCAATTAATAATCCAGAAATTTTAGTAACATCTGTTTGTGGAGGTTCATTACTTATGGCTATGACCGGAGTATTAGAAGGTCGCCATGTTGTTACTCATTATATGGGAATGGACTTATTATCTGCTACTGGGGCCATCCCAATAAATGCAAGAGTAGTAGATGATGGTGACATCATATCAGGTGCTGGGGTAACTTCTGGATTGGACTTAGCTCTTTATGTAGTTGAAAGGGAATTAGGTCCACGTATTGCGCATGAGGTTGAACAATTTTTTCAATACGAAAAAAGAGGTACTGTATGGAAAAATGAAGGAGTAGAACCAATCTTATTATCAACTACACAGGAAGAAGATGCTTTTAATCAAAGTGAGACAAATGTAAATTTAAATCAACATGATATTTTGGGTGATTGGGAAGTTTTCATATCAACTCCTGTCGGTAAAATGCAGTTTATTTATACATTTATAAATAAAGAAGGAGTTTTGACAGGTACAGCCACTGACCGAACAGATATAACGAATGTATCCATTCTTGAAGATATTCATGTGAACAATAAAAACATAACTTGGACACAAAAAGTTAAAAAACCAATGTCGTTAAAACTAAAATTCGAGGTCAATAAGTTAGAAAATCAGTTAAAAGGAGTAGCGAAAGCCGGGCTAATTTCTTCTAAGTTTATTGGAAAACGAGTTCAGTAATATTGGCTTGTTAGGTTTTACAAATTATTTGTAGATGGGGCTTTTGTATTATGAATCGAAAAACAATCATTATCACCTTAACTGTTATATCTTTAATGTGGATTCTTCATACAGCATCAAAAAACTTTATAGTTGACCCAGAATTCACAACTTTTTTAGGGAATAAAGACACTACATTGGCTAATGTGAACCTGTGGAAGGTAATGATACAAATTCATATTGTTTTAGCCATTGTAGCTTTAATCACAGGTCCGCTAGGATTGTCTAAACGAGTACGAAACAAAGTACCATATGTTCACCGTTGGAACGGTAGAATATACATTCTTTCTATACTTTTAAACATGATACCCGGATATTATGTGTCATTCTTTGCTAACGGTGGCTTCCTAAGCATTATTGGTTTTCTAATCCTAAACACGCTTTGGCTCGTTACTACAATAAGTGGTTACCTATTTATTAAAAAGAAACAAATTAGTCACCATAGAAAATGGATGCTGCGGAGTTTTATGATAACATTCGCGAACTTAACTATATATGTTGTCGTAGCTATTTTTCATAATGCTTTGGGATTTGACTATGGCGATGCTTATACTCTTGCTGTATGGTCGTCATTTACAATTAACTTAGTAATCGCAGAAATAATAATCCGTAAAACTAAAATATAAATAAGAGTGAGGTAGTAATCAATGGACTTTTTTTCAGACAATCTAAATCTATTTCTTAAAATTCACCAAAGTTCATGGATATTCATTGTGATTCTTTTTCTCACTTCCTACATTTTATACTCCAAACAAAAGGTTAAAGCAGGAGATTTAACACAGTTTGCATTACGGCTATTTTTTATTGTTATGGTAATTTCAGGTGGGGTTTTGGTTACTGCTTACAATTTTCACCCCTTCTATGTAACTAAAGGGGTAATTGCGTTAATTATGATGGGAATTATGGAGAGCAGTAATGTGAGAAGAAAAAAAGGGACTAAAAGCATATTACTGTTCCTTGTAGGGATTGTTTTACTGATAGTCATAATACTTATGGGTTTAAGAGTCATAAGCTTTTAAATTTTATTAAAGATAAAAATTCTTGTTGGGTTTTCCAATAAGATAAAAGCTTTTTCATTTTTGGCGCTAGCTGGGCTTTTCTTCAATAAGGAAAGCTCTTATTTCTTTTTAAGAATGAGATGACAGGCAAAAAATAAATTAGATGATATTAAGATTGATTTTTTAGTAATTATTAAACGTTAAATTGATAAAAGTTTTAAAGGAGTCGAACCTATCAATAATACGCCCTCATTTCTCTAAATTACTCATTTGAATAAAAAGCACAATCCCATATTTAAAACTGTTATTATTCCTACAGTCCCAACGTATTCCCACCTTCCACTTCATAAATATAAAATTTCTCCCTTACGCTTAAGATTTAAATTACTTAATCCTCTGCTACTTGAAATAGGTAATTTAAAATTAAATGTTAAGGACGCTATAATTATCCCACTTAACTAATAGTTTAGGCGATTATTTAAACCCGTATTCTCAAAGATATCAAAATCAAAAATTGGATTTTAGCTACAATAAACAATAAACCACTTATGAGAAATACTAGTAGTAAAAATATCTCATGCATGCATCCTCCAATTCATTTATTAATAACTTATATGACTATGAACAATACGTTACTCCCCCCCTTTTGTTATTCGTTTTCTAAAATCTTAATAGAATGCACTATTAATGATTGAACATATAACGCATTCCTTTACGTGGTAGTTGATTAAGAGATTATTTTTCAATATAATAAGATCGTACGTTCTATACAAAGCATAATCACTTAAGGAGTTTGATTTAACATGAAAATGTTCTTATCCTCATCATTTGCAGATACAGTAGATTTATTTAGTGAATTTATTGACGAAGATCCCAATGGAAAGGTCGTAACCTTTATTCCAACTGCGAGTACTCCTGAAGTTATCACACATTATGTAGATTCCGCGAAAGTAGCATTTAAAAACTTAGGTATAACGGCAGAAATTCTGGATATATCGATTGCTTCGCCTTCTGAAATTGAAGAAAAGCTATCTAAAAATGATTATATTTATGTATCTGGAGGCAATACCTTTTTCTTACTACAAGAACTAGTTAAAACTGGTTCAGACAAATTACTAATCGAACAGATTAAAAAAGGTAAATTATATATTGGTGAATCAGCTGGATCAATAGTAATGTCTCCTAATATTGAATATGTGGCATTTATGGATGATAAGACCCAGGCACCGAACCTTACAAATTTCACAGGACTAAATCAGATTCAACAATATCTTATTCCTCATTTTGGAAATGAATACTTTAATGATGCAACAAAAAAAATAATTGAATACTATAATACAAAATTAGACCTTTTACCAATCACTAATGATCAAGCCCTTTTAATTAATAGTGATGATATAGTTGTTAGATGAACATCACTACTCTCTTTTAACAACATTTCATCAGTCACACTGTAATTTCTAATTCTAGTCCTCAATAATTGAGGACTAGAATTAGTTTAAGAATATTGAATTACCTTATTAAAATCTATAAAAAAAGTACTAAAGCCTCTACATTCGCCTCAGTACTTTTCTTTTCTTTCATATGCGGTTGAGCAGAGAAGACTCGAACTTCCACGGAATTTAACTCCTACTAATCCCTCAATGCCGTGGACACGTGTTATCTCCTGCAAACACGCACAACTTACACCCACTTGTGCCCATTTCATATAAAAACGTCCATTTTTTAATTATCGTGGTGAAGAATTGGTGAACCTAAAAACCTCTTTATTATCAGCACTTATAATCTTATTGTAATTATATCCCATCATTGAATTTCGAACAATAAATACTATTATTACTTATTCGCCTCTTTTTTTGCCGCCTATATCCTTTTTCTTAGTTTTCACCTTTCCCACAACAAGTCTGCCCTTTCCACAATTGTTTCCCTATCATCTACTAAGTTGGTTAAGTCTGTATCAAAATCCACATAATAGATAGCATCGATTTGGTCACTCTCTGAGAATTTATAAATAGTTTCTGTCTCTTTGCTTTTACCAAGAAGTTTACTAGACGGTGATTCGGCTAATGTTTGAGTAAAGTATATAAAGCTAACATTTTTTGATGCTCCGTTAATATCGATTGGAATAGAATAAGCTTCATGGGTACCATAATAGTTATTTCCACTATACTGTAAATAGATTTGGTTATTATTATCTGTCTCTATACTAAATAAAGAATTTGAATAAGGTATTACACGCTCAAAATTAAATACAAACCAATACACACTCATGAAAACCATGGCTGTAATTAATGAAGCTGCAAGTGCAAACTTAATTTTTTTCTTTCGGGAGTTTTCTTTAAATTGTTTCAACATAGAGTTATCTGTATTTGGAGGTATGACTACCTCTTTACTCATTTCTTCATATTCCTGTTTACACTTTTCACAATTAAGCAAATGATTCTCCACCATACTTTTAGTTTCTAAGCTAACAACCCCATCTATAAAGAGAGGTAATACATCTTTTATAATTTCGCATTTAACGTTACTTTCATTCATTATCTATTCCCTCCATATAATTAATAACTTGCTTTTTAGCTCTGTAGAAAGTAACTCTAGCCCAACTTGAACTTTTCCCAAACAATCTTCCTATATTTTCATAGGGTAGCTCACCAAAGGTACGGAGAGAAAACACCTCTTTATATGGTTCGTTCATTTGATGCAGAAACTGATGAACTAAAAAAGCGTCTTCCTCATTTGACAGCTTTTGTAGAAAATCAACTTCATGAATTAGATGGTTAGTGAGATCCTCATCAACTTCCTTTTTCTTTTTTTTGTAATAAGTAAAGTATGTATTTTTAGCTATCGTGTATATCCAAGCTTTAAAATCTTTAGAACCATCAAATTGATCTATTGATTTTAGAACTTTATAGAAAGTTTCTTGTGTAATCTCTTCCGCTAAATAGTCATCGTTACATAAGGATCTTAAAAACAAATGAATTTCTTTGAAATGTTTAGCGTATAGTTGTTCAAACTCCATTTCATCTCCCCTTTCATATATATAACTATTCAAAATTGATTTCGTTACAGGTTTATTCGAATTATTTTTTCATCATATAGAGTTAAATTATATATCTTATATACAAACAAAAAAAACCAAAGCTCTAAAAGCCTTGGTGTTACTAAGTTACATATAATGCGGTTGAGAAGACTCGAACTTCCACGGGATTTAACTCCCACTAGGCCCTCAACCTAGCGCGTCTGCCATTCCGCCACAACCGCTCGTTACATAAAAAAAAGCACTTTGTGAAAAGTGCGGGTGAAGGGACTTGAACCCCCACGTCATAAGACACTAGATCCTAAGTCTAGCGCGTCTGCCAATTCCGCCACACCCGCGAAAAGTAAAATGGCGGTCCGGACGGGACTCGAACCCGCGACCTCCTGCGTGACAGGCAGGCATTCTAACCAACTGAACTACCGGACCATTTTTTATTAAGTAAAATGGTGGAGGATGACGGGATCGAACCGCCGACCCCCTGCTTGTAAGGCAGGTGCTCTCCCAGCTGAGCTAATCCTCCATTTTTGCTTCAGATAAGCGGCGAATCTCTTCGTCCACTTCTTTATTTTCAATCAGTCACGTACGGAGTACGCTCCCTCTTTCAAAAACTCGTGCTCTTCGACCTTCTTGCTTCTCTTCGCAAAACAGTCTTTTTCGATGCGGCGAATCTCTTCGCTCACTTCTTTATTTTCATTCATTCACGTACGGAGTACGCTCCCTCTTTCAAAAACTCGTGCTCTTCGACCTTCTTGCTTCTCTTCGCAAAACAGTCTTTTTCGATGCTGCGAATCTCTTCGCTCACTTCTTTATTTTCATTCAGTCACGTACGGAGTACGCTCCTTCTTTCAAAAACTAGTGTTCTTCGACCTTCTTGCTTCTCTTCGCAAAACGGTCTTTTGAGTGCGGCGAATCTCTTCGCTCACTTCTTTATTTTCATTCAGTCACGTACAGAGTACGCTTCTTCTTTCAAAAAACCTTCTATTCGCAAACGGTCATTCACAACTCGTCCACTTTGCAAGAATTTCTCTGTAAATAACAAAACTGCGTTTCTAGTCACATAAACTATGAAACATCGCAGTAAGAGTTATATATGGTGACCCGTACGGGATTCGAACCCGTGTTACCGCCGTGAAAGGGCGGTGTCTTAACCGCTTGACCAACGGGCCAAAAAAAAAAATAATGGCGGAGAAGGAGGGATTTGAACCCTCGCGCCGCTCGCGCGACCTACACCCTTAGCAGGGGCGCCCCTTCAGCCACTTGGGTACTTCTCCGTGGCTCCACAGGTAGGACTCGAACCTACGACCGATCGGTTAACAGCCGATTGCTCTACCACTGAGCTACTGTGGAATAAAATTCACAACTTTTATAATATAGCATAAAGGCTTGTATTAATTCAAGTTGTTATATGTATTTTTTCATCACTAATTTAGCGACTTCTATAATATAGCATAGGCAAACGGTTTAATCAACTATTTTTCAATAATTTTTTTAGCTTTCCTGAACATTTTCCACAAACATATTTCGAAGTATTAATTTGCCTTTTTCTCTTATAGATAAGCTCACAGGATTGACATTGATAAAGAATAAAAGCATTAGAACGATTTCCTGTTCCTGGAATGTGTTCACAATAACGCGACCCATCAACTTGTTGTAGAAGCTCTTGGAAATCGCGATCACTATGCTTGTATCCCTTTTTTAAAATGTGTAAATGGTAATGACATAACTCATGCTTTATAATGCCGATTAATGCCTCCTCACCAAAATGACTCCACTGCTTCGGATTAATTTCTATGTCGTGGGAACGTAGCAAATATCGACCACCTGTTGTTCTTAGGCGATGATTAAATCGTGCCTCATGAATAAATGGACGTTTGAAAAATTGAATCGATAAATCTTCTACTAATTTTTGTAACTCTTTTTGCTCCAATTCCCCTCACCTTTTACTTTCTCATAACTTTTATAAACATTGACAAACCATTGCTCATATACTGTTTATATTAACATATTAAATAAGGGGTTGGCGATCATGCCTACTTGGTTAATCAATCAACTGCAAAAAGCATATGCCGAAAAGAATGAATACCAAATCAAGATATTAAACCAATGCTGGTTTTATTATCAAAAAAAAGCGGAGCAAGAAGCTAAGCAAAATAAAGAGTAAGGCTTCTAACCTGTCCAATTAAACTCTCATTTATTCCATTTAGCCTTGTAAGCTTTATTATCGATCCGTTTTGGCTATAAATTGAAAAATCGAGGAGAACATGTCATGTTCTTATCTCCCCGATTCTCCTTTTCTAACAGGTGATTTGATTCAATTAATTCATCACTACTTGTTTTTCTGGCTGAAGCATCGTTAAGGAAACTCTACCTTTTTGCACATCTACCCCTTCAACCCATACCGTTACAATTTCACCAACAGCCACAACCTCAAGTGGGTGCTTGACAAAACGGTTGGCAAGCTTGGAGATATGAACTAAGCCGTCTTGCTTCACACCAACGTCGATAAATGCTCCAAAGTCGACAACATTACGAACCGTACCTTGTAATTCCATTCCAACTAGTAAATCCTCTAGCTGCATAACACCTTGCTTTAGTAATGGTTTGGCAACCTCATCACGCGGATCACGAGTAGGCTTTATTAAGCTATCTACCATATCCTTTACGGTTGGCAATCCAATATTTAATTCTTCTGCTATTGTGTGTAAATTTAACTGTTCTAACTTCGTTTTCATTTCTTCTGTGCCAAGAAAATCTAATTGAAGCTCTGTTTTTAATAGCAGTTCTTTTGTTGCGTCATAAGCTTCTGGGTGAATCGCCGTTTGATCAAGAGGATTTTCTGCGTTAGGAATTCTTAAAAATCCAATACATTGTTCATAGGTTTTGGCTCCAAGCCTCGGGATTTTTTTCAGCTGCTTCCTGTTTAAGAAGCGACCATCCTCTTCTCTTTTTTTAACAATATTAGTAGCGACTGTTTTTGACAGCCCTGCTACATACTGTAATAAAGAAACAGATGCCGTATTCACATTGACACCTACTTGGTTCACGACCGTTTCGACTATAAAGGTTAAGGATTCTGATAGCTTTTTCTGAGAAACATCATGCTGATACTGACCTACCCCAACTGATTTAGGGTCAATCTTTACAAGCTCAGCTAAAGGATCTTGAATACGGCGAGCAATCGAAACAGCACTTCTTTCTTCCACTTTAAAGTTAGGAAATTCAGCTCGACCTAAATCAGATGCCGAATAAACACTTGCCCCAGCCTCATTTACAATCAAATAATAAATAGATTCCGGAATTTCATTTAATAAATCAGCTATGAATTGTTCAGTTTCACGGGAAGCTGTCCCGTTTCCAATTGCAATTAAATTAACTCCATGCTTACTAATCAATTGTTTAACGACCTTTTTAGAGGCTTCCACCTCGTTTTTAGGAGGGGTTGGATAAATAACAGCAATATCTAATACCTTACCTGTGGAATCGACTACCGCTAATTTACACCCTGTTCTATAAGCAGGGTCTACTCCAAGTACAATCTTTTCTTTAATAGGCGGTTGAAGAAGCAGATGCTTTAAATTTTCAGCGAAAATATGAATAGCCTGCTCTTCTGCCTTTGTTGTTAACTCTTGTCTCAGCTCTCTCTCAATAGACGGTTCGATCAAACGCTTATAGCTATCCTCAATTGCTTGCAGAACAAACTCTTTTGCTACAGTTGCAGAGGTCAATATCGTTTTATGTAGTTGAGCTACTATTTTTTCAACCGGTAGAACAAGCTTCACACGTAGAATTCCCTCTTTTTCCCCTCTGTTTAATGCTAGTACTCGGTGGGGTACAATAGAACGGATCGGCTCTTCATATTGATAGTACATTTCAAAGACACCTTTTTCATCTGCATCCTGATCCTTGACAGCCGACTCTACCTTACCCTCACGAAATCCTAATTCACGAATCCATTTTCGATATTCTGGTTCGTCCGAAATCCATTCAGCTATTATGTCTTTGGCGCCATCAATCACTTGTTCTACTTCAGTTAATTGATGCTCCTCACTAAGATAAGCTTGTGCTTCCATCTCCACATCGCCATCTTTTGGCAGCTTAAATAACCACTGGGCAAAAGGCTCTAGCTCTTTTTCTTTCGCAACCGTCGCTTTAGTTCTTCTTTTTTGTTTATAAGGGCGATATAAATCTTCTATTTCTTGCAATTTCTTTGCTTGTACTATTTTTTTCTGGAGTTCCGGAGTTAATTTTTCCTGTTCTTGAATGAGTCGAATGACTTCTTTTTTTCTAGTTTCTAATTGATTTGCATACTGCCAATGATCGACAATATCACGAATTTGGACCTCGTCCAAGCCTCCGGTCAATTCCTTTCGATAACGAGCAATAAAAGGAACTGTATTTCCCTCTTCTACCAATTGAATTAAATTTTCTACGTATTTCTTCTGAACTTTTTGTTCAGTTGAGATTATTTCAATAATACCCTCTCTTTTTTCGCCTTCCATTATGTCACCTCTTCGCAAAACATGAATACTGTTATGATAGCATATATAATAGTAAAATACATTTCCTGTCATTTGCATTAGGTATTTCTTCATAAAGAAAAAACTCTAGACATCTACATGCCAAGAGCTCTCATTTCTTATTAAGCTATGTGAAAATTAATGCAATTTTCCGATTAATAAAGTCATATCATCGTGTACATCTTTTACTGCTTTAAATAAAGCTGACGCTCCCCTTTTTAGACTGTCTAATTCAAGAAGCTGTTTTTTATTAGGAGGGGATTTTATTCCATCCGTGTACATCATAAAAGTACTATTTTTTTCATAGGGAAAGCTTTTCATTGAAAAAGGCTTTTTATGTCCAGATAAGTATCCTCTTTGAGGAATAGGCTGAATGACCTCCCCATTTGGATAATAAAGTGCAAATCCAACATTGCCCATATTGCTATAATGAAACTCTTTCTTAATAAAATCAATTTTTAATAAAGTCACTACTGCTCCTCGTTTGCCGAGAAGTTGTTTATTACAGGATTCTAATATGAGGTCCAAGGACATACGAATATTCTTTTTCACTTCTTCTAGTACCGCTTCTGCTGATTCAAAAGCACCTTTACCGCTTCCGAGCCCATCAACAACCGCACAGAGTGCAAAATCATCTTCGGTTATGACGACATATCCATCTCCACAATATTGTTTTTCATCCTTCGATTGTTGAAAAGCGGCCACATCTAGGTGGTTATTTTCAAAATAAGAAATCATTATAAAATCTCCGATGGCGCTACACGGATAGATTCTCTTAATTTCTCAATCGCACGTCTTTGCAATCTAGAAACATGCATTTGAGATATATCCAATCGCTCCCCGGTCTCCTTTTGACTTAAATTTTCATAATAAGTAAAGTGTAAAATTTGTTTCTCCCGGTCATTTAACACTTCAAAGGCTTTCTCTAATAATAACCTTTGATCGGTTTGCTCATACCCATCATCATCGTTACCAACCAGGTCAAGTATCGTTACTTCTCCACCTTCTTGGTCTGCTTCTAAAGAACGATTTACAGATAATGCTTGGTAACTTTTACTCATTTCCATCGTTTCTAATACTTCCTCTTCGGTCACATCCAAATGAGCAGCAATTTCATGAACAAGAGGTGAACGCTGTAAAGAAGTCGTTAATTCATCGACTGCCTTTTTAATTTTAGGACCAAGTTCTTTAATCCTTCTAGGAACATGGACACTCCAAGTTTTATCGCGAATAAACCGTTTAATTTCACCTACAATGGTAGGAACAGCAAATGACTCAAAGCTTCGACCATACTCATCGTCATAACGATTTATAGCCGCTAACAGTCCTAACATTCCTACTTGAAAAAGGTCGTCATCATATTCTTTTCCCTTAGAAAACTTACGAGCCAAAGAGCGCACAAGCCCCTCATAGTGCTTGACTAAATCGGTTTGTACCTCTTCATCTCCATCCTGCTGATACTTTCTAATCCATTCATATACCTTATCTTTGTTCGGTTCTTGCGGGCGGGATTCCATCGACATGCTGTTCCACCTCATCCCCTTGCATGTATTTGGTCATGATCAAAATAATTCCTGACTGATCATGAATTTCCACTTTATCCATTAAGGTATTAATGAGATATAGACCAAGACCTCCTTCTTTTAGGTCTTCTATTGGTCTGTTAGCGTCTACTGGCCCTATTTGCTCTCTAAGTCCGTTTATATCGAAGCTTTGTCCTTTATCAGAAACTATAATTTCTAATTTTTCATCATTATGAATATGGAAAGCTACATTAAGGATACCTTCTTCCGCATATGCATGTGTTACAACATTCGTACAGGCCTCAGCTACAGCTATTTTGATATCCTCAATATCGTCATAAGTGAAGCCTAGGCGATTAGCAATACCAGAAACGGTTAGTCTCACAACACCGACATATTCAGCTTTAGCCGGTAACTTCATCTCAATGTGATCGACCGATTGCTGACTCATTTTGCTCCCTCCTTTTCCTCTGGTACTATATCTATCACTTCATCCAATCCCGTTATTGAAAATAGTCGATAAACTCTTTCGTTAACAGCGGTTAATTGCAATTTACTCTCATGGCTATGCGTTGCTTTAAAAGCCCCAACAAAAACGCCTAAGCCAGTACTATCAATATAATTGACTCCACTTAAATTTACGACTACTTCGGTATCCTTAGTTTCAACTAAAGGAAATAAAGAGTCACGTAGTTTAGGTGCTGTAAACGCATCTATTTCACCATATAAATATACTAAAGCCTCATTTTTATCTTGTTCTAAGCGAATTTCTAAATTCATGGTTCGTGTGCCCCCTTTAAATCGTTTCATGAACTACAACCTAAATACCCGAAATACGAATGGCTTAAACCTTCCTTTTTATAACAATTAAAGTGAAGTCATCCCTCACATTATATTCCTGTTTTCTTTCAAGCTCTGCATATACCGCGTCTACCATTTCCTGAGCGGTTCCGTTTTGATAATCTCTTAAAAGACATGTGATTTCTTCTCTTTCGATGAATTGGTCATTTACAAATGACTCCGTTACTCCATCTGATAAGAAAACGATATAATCGCCTACTTCTACTTGCTTTTGATATTCGCGATATTTACTCGCCTTCGATATACCTAACACTAATCCCTTTGCATACAAATCCTCAAATTGATCATTTTTGGAATCGTAGTAAAAACCAGGCTCATGACCTGCTCCAGCATATTGAAAACAATGATTGGTTGGGTTATATTCTCCGTACATCATCGTAATAAACATGCTATCATCTATATTTTTTTCAACCACATCATTCAAGCTTTCTAAAAGACCACCTGGATTAAGCTTCCTGCGCGGTAAACTGTCCATTGCGTATTTAATCATCGACATACACAGTGCTGCTGGAATTCCTTTTCCGATGATGTCAGCTATTGCTATACCAATCGTACCATCTGCCCCTTCAACAAAGTGGTAGTAATCACCACTCATTTTCTTTGCAGGTATACTGATAACTCCGATATCGAGAGCTTCTGCAGATGGAACACTTTTAGGTAGTAGCGTCTGCTGCATGCTTGCAGCCACTTCTATCTCAGAGTCTAACTCCTGTTGACGATGCTTTAAGATCTGGTGCTCACGATAAACTAAGCCATAGCTCATCATAACCTCTAGAAGTAAATCAAAAGAATCTTGAACTTTACTAGGAATGGATGGAAATAATTCTTCCAAAACCGCCCTATGTATATCGATGAACTCCTCAGGAGATACTTGATCCACTAATAATAGCTTACTGAATTGTTGTGCTTGATATAAACCTAATTCGCTTTTATTTCCTAAAAATGTTTCAAGTATTTCTTTATATCTTGTTACTACATTTACTTCATTTTGGTTCAAGTTATCTCACCTCTACCGGAGCCATTTAGTAGCACTTATAGTTGTTCCTTCTCCAACAATTGATTCAATTTCAAATTCATCCATTAATCTTCTTACTCCGGGCAAACCAGCTCCTAGGCCACTAGATGTCGTATAACCATCCATCATTACTTGGCGGATATCTGATATACCAGGTCCTACATCTTTTGAAATAATAGTAATTCCTTTTTTAATACCCATTTTAAAAGGCTTTTCAACTGCTTCGAGGAGAATTTGTCCTTCGTCAGCATAAAGATATATATTTCTTGCTAATTCAGAAATTGCGGTCGTTATTCGAGCCTGATCGACTGTTCCAAACCCTATCTCTTTTGAAAGAGTACGCCCGGCCTGCCTTGCAGCCACAATCCCCCATTCATTTTTTACTTCTACACAGGATTGGGTTTTCATATTATACCTCCAGTTCCTGTTGCAGTTTAGAAAGACCCTGTTCTAAGTCTAAAGCGGTTTGAACTTCATCTAATTTGATTCCCATATCAATTAATGTAATCGCTACTGATGGTTGGATGCCTGTTAGTACTACCTTAGCACCCATCATATTAGACATGTCTACAACATCGCCTAACACCTTTGCAATAAACGAGTCAATCATATCCACAGAAGTCAAATCAATCACAACACCAATAGACTCTTCTTCATGAATTTTATTTAAAAGATCCTCCTGAAATTGAAGCGCAGTTTGATCATCTAATTCTACCTGTATGCTTATTAATAAATATTGATGAAGTTTCAAAATTGGAATTCTCACGATTTTTCCTCCTTACAAATCCACAACTTTTTTATTATTTATTTCTAACGCTGTTTCCATCCCTTTTCGAAGTGAGCTTTTCGTAGGGAATTTCGACAAATCTATTCCTAAATTAACAATTGTTTGGGCAATTTCTGGACGGATTCCAACTAATATACATGTCGCCCCAACTAGGCGCACTGCTTCAGATGCTTGAATAATATGATGTGCAACCATTGTATCTACTACAGGTACACCCGTTATATCTATTAATACAACATTGGACCGATGATTAATGACGCCCTCCAACAGATTTTCCATGATTAGCTTTGCACGAGCTGTATCCACTGTTCCAACTAAAGGCATAACGGTTATCCCTTCAAATACCGGAATAAGCGGTGCAGAAAGTTCTAGCAACGAAACCTTTTGCATTTCAAAGACATCTTCCCACGAACCAGTATATTCATGAACAAGCTCATGAATAATTTCGTCGCACCAATCCTCCACATGCTTGAAGCTGTCCATCACTTGATTCACATCTTTTTCGTTCTCGATTAGAAGATTTAATACAACACGTCTAAACGTTTGTAATCCTCTAGTAAAATAAGAAAGTGGCCAACCAACCTGTATATACTTTTCGGTAAATTTTTTTAAATTTTCACTTGAGTGTGGAACCTCAGATTGAATCGTCTTTAATACAAATTGCATGAATTCTGTGCTCATATTTTCATAAACTTGTTCTGAAATAGAGTTCAATTGTTTTTCATTTCTTACTCTTTCTATTTCTTCTTTCCAATTTTTTAATAAAGTTGCTTTATTTTCCCCTAAAAAAGATACAATATATGAGTGCATTCCACGTTCCTCCAGTTATTTTGTGCCTCTAACTATTATTTCATGAAATATGGTTCCTTGCAAAAAAATTATAACAAAAATCATGAATTTTATACTATCCTTAATCTTGCAATTTACATACATTATTACTTTTTTCCATTTTTACACATAATAGAAAAACCCCGTAAATACACAAAGACGGGGGAATAAAATATAAAGTTATCTAAAAATCAATAAGACCAATACTAATAGTGAGCGCCTCATTAACACGATTCATCATATCATCATCTAAGTGGGTAATTTTATCCGTTAAACGCTGCTTATCAATCGTTCTTACCTGTTCAAGTAATATAACTGAATCACGATCAAAGCCATATCGCTTTGCACTTATTTCTACATGTGTAGGAAGTTTAGCTTTTTGAATTTGCGCAGTAATAGCAGCGACTATTACTGTCGGACTAAATCGATTACCAATATCATTTTGTATGACGAGTACTGGGCGAACACCACCTTGTTCAGAGCCGACAACCGGTGAGAGATCCGCAAAGTATACGTCGCCTCTTTTAACAATCAAGGACTACACCCCACTCACTAAGCGATCAAGAGTGCTCTCTGCTTCCTCCTCGGCAAGAAAAGCTTCAGATGCAATATTAAGGTTAATCTTAGCCATCTCCATATAACCTTGTTGCATGGTCTCTCGAATTTGACGTTTTTTCTTTTCACGAATGTACAATTTAGCTGCTTTTGCTACAAATTCATTATAGTTTAATTCCTCTTGCTTCATGAAAGCATCCACCTCGTTTAACAAATGTTGTGGTAATCTAACGACAATTTCTGTTGTCTTTTGATCCGACATATTTAACGCACCCCCGACATTCAACGACCGTTATAAAATTAGAATTAATCCCCAATAATTAGCACGTACATCTTCATTCCAAAATAATCATATCATTCAATTAGGTGATTTGCAAAGCACTTTTGGAAACTGTCAGAAAATTATTTCCTTCTATTTGCTTTATAAAAGTTCATCTGACTTAGCGATTTTTAGTTTTGTTCATTTTTATCGTATTTTGTTAAAGTTTGGACATACTTTCCATTCTTGAAATAAACCCGCGGAACACGGTCCGTAATAATACATGGGATTTCATAATTGATCGTATCTAATCTCGCTGCTACAACGTCCATATTTAGTGGTAACGTCTGTCCTATTAAGGTTACTTCTGTATCGACAGCAAATTCTCTAGGAAGCTTCACCATACATTGGTCCATACAAATTCTACCTACAAAAGGTGCACTTTCTCCATTAATAAGGATAAATCCTTCATTTGTGCTATTAGCACGAATCCAACCATCTGCATAGCCTATAGGTATCGTTCCAATCCATTCTTCTTCCATTGTAGTATAAGTTGCACCATAGCTTATACTTTCACCTGATTTAAGCTTTTTCACATGAGTAAGCTTTGATTTCAGCACAAACGCTTGCTTTAACGGAATAGGTAACTCATTAGTCATTTCAGGTGACGGCGTTAATCCATACATGGAGATCCCAAAACGAAACAGATTAAATGTCTTATCTGGATATTTTAACCCCGTTGCGCTGTTTCCACAGTGAATAAGAATGTTAGCAACATCGACACGATTTTCCTGAAGCCATCCTAACATCTCTTCAAAGCGTTTATACTGTTTATTAAAATAATCCGTTTCTTTCTCATCTGCCGTTGCAAAATGAGTAAATACTCCATCTATATGAAAGATATCGTTTTTTTCCAAAAGAGAGCATGTTTCTTGAATATCAGCACTATTACGCAATCCTAAACGACCCATTCCTGAATCTAGCTTCAAATGGACATATAATGGTAACTCTTTCACTAAATGCTTACTCGCTTCTTTTACCCACTCACTTTGAAAAACGGTAATCGTAATTTGGTGCTTTTGAGCAACAGCAACATCACTCGGCCTAATTCTTCCCATCATTAGAATCGGGCTAGAAATCCCTGCCTTTCTAAGCTCAATTCCTTCCTCTAATAAAGCAACTCCTAAGTGGCTTGCACCAGCTTCAATCGCTGTTTTAGCGACTTGAATGGCTCCATGACCATATCCATTCGCCTTTACAACTGCCATAATATTCATTTTTTTAAAATCGTAGAACTCCTTCATCGCTTTTACATTTTCGGCAATTGCATCTAAATGTATCTCTGCCCAGGTATCACGATAATATAGGTTATTGTCCATTTTTCCACCATCCAACTTTCGAACATTTCAAATACCTTATTATTATCGTTTCGCTAGAAAGAGAAGTCAATGAAGATCGTCATGTAAACAAAAATTGGAATGAGTAATTCCTTTATTGTTTAGTATGTTTCGTTTACTCAAAAAGATTCACTTACATGATAGTTTTTACCAAAAAAGGCTCAGCTGTTACATTTAGCTGAGCCCTTCTTTTGTTATCCAGTTTATTTTTCTTCTGTTCCATAAACAGATTGAGCAATTTCTATCATTTCATGAGTGTTTAAGTCTGTTGACATCAGATAAAAATCTACACCATTATAGGACCACATCAGTGATTCATCTGTCATAGCACCGACCGTAAAGCCTAGGTCAATCGGATCGCCATTCGATATATTCATCGCTGATAGCGCAGGGACATTCTCTACCTGCTCTTGCACAATAGTGAATGATTTTTCACCAGAATATTTTAAGACATAACGCTCACCTGTATCAGAATTTACTTTATGTGGAGTACCATCTAACTCAGTTCCATCAGGTGTGTACATTGGGAAGTAAACCGTCATCGGTTCAATCTCTTCCGCCATTGTCGGCACTTCATTTAATGTAGCAGCAGTCATATTTCGATCCATATCAAAATCACCTTCATTAAAGCTCGGGTCTAGCTCAAATCCACTAAAATCTAACTGTACAAGCACCTTTAAATCGGTATTCATAATTTTAACCTGTGTAGGTGTAAGGTCTTTTTTATTTAAAATAACCTCTTGCGTATGAAGATTTTTATTTTGATAATTAGTATTCGTTGTAAAGATATAATGGTCATCCGTTGAAGTAAAGGTTCTTTCTGGGTCCAGTAAAATATCTTGTATTAATGATTCATATAAATAAACCTGACTACTGTTTTTAGGCCAATCACTTTGAAAGCGAAAACTCTTATTTAATGCCGGAGTTAGAACAAACACTCCATCATTATTTCTTAAAATAATTTGACTTTGATCCTTGTTCTCGTTACTTAATGCAACTCGATAAAAGTCATCAGCTTGATGCCAAACTTCTACTTCGTATGTTTGAGGCTCATTTCCTGTCTCAAGAGTCATAGTTGCTTTAGATTTGTAACCAGCCATGTCTGACATTTTGTTTTCGAGATCTGACATAATGTCTTCTTGCGATTTTTCACCACATCCAACCATAAAGATCATTAAAAATAATCCTATTATCACCCAACTTACCTTCTTCATGCTTTCACCCCTTTGCCTCATTTGATGCCAAAGCAGAGAACTTTTTAGAAAAAGGCGAGTAGTGAGGGTTCATTTCTTTGAAAAACCCTGATAAACCTACTCACTTTTCATCCATTCATCTCTACTCTCCCATCCGCATTACAAATATATGAGACAACCTGAGTGAATATGCAGACTAGCTTGACAAGCGTTCAATAATTACTTGAGAAACCACATAAAATTGACTATGTGAAATGGACAAATGGATCTGTTCATTTACCTTTTTTTTAATATAAGGCTTTCCACTGCTATCATTTAATATTTCAATATCATGCCAGCTATATGACTTACCAATCCCCGTTCCTACAGCCTTTACAAAGGCCTCTTTCGCACTAAAACGACCGGCTAGATATTCTACTTTTCTCTTGTTTCCTAAAGTCAAAAATTTACTATATTCTGTTTTGGTTAAAATTTTTTTTTCAAATCGTTCATTTTTTAGCATAAGCTTTTCAATTCGAGAAAGTTCCACAATATCGATACCGGTACCTATAATCATTTCATTCACTTCCTTTATTCAATCTATCCCTATATGAAGATAAGTATCTTTTACATTTATTTTTTTATTATAAAGGTATTTCCATCCTATCATAAGCTTATTATGATCTAAGAGGAATATATATTTGCTATAATATTATGTACTTATTAAGTTAGGAGGATCTCTATGTTCAGTCGTACAGAGAACTTTTATACATTCAGAAAAAATTACCCGATTATTACTATTATCATTGCTATTCATTTAATCATCTTTTTATGGATTAATTTACTACCCGGAGGCGAATGGATCCGATTTAGGGGAGTAGGATTTAATTTAGGAGTTGAGCTCGGTGAGTACTGGCGTTTAGTTACACCTATCTTTATGCATGTTTCTCTAACACATCTACTCTTTAATTCTGCATCACTTGTTATCTTTGGTCCACCACTTGAACAGATGTTAGGTAAAGCTAAGTTCATCCTTCTCTATTTAAGTTCAGGAATTTTAGCTAATATTGCCACCTTTTTTATTGGAGGACTAGATTATCCACCACACTTAGGTGCTTCTGGTGCTATTTTCGGTATATTTGGAGCTTATTTTTTTATTGCACTTCTTCGAAAAGACTTAATCGATCGCAACAATTCTCAATTAATTTTAATGATTTTTATCGCTGGGATTGTCATGACATTTGTTAACTCTAATATTAATATTTACGCTCACATTTTTGGTGCAATTGCCGGAGCAGCTATTATTCCTCTTTTATTAAATGGAGTTAAACCCTTTTATCGTCCCATTAACATGGTTCAACAAAAGGATCCTGATGAAATTCAATTCAACCCTAATCGTTGGAATAATAAGAAATTCGGCAACAGCCAATTAAAAATAGGAAAGGTCTTTTGGATTGCTTTTGGAGTTATTGTATTAATTGGTTTACTAAGTCGATTTGTATAAAAAAAGTAACTGGGACAACGATTATATAAGAGTTAAACAATAAGTAGGTTCTCCGGCTATTTGCTCCCTCAAGGCAGACAACTGGAGCCTCCTGTCTTCCGTCCGCTAGTTAAAGTATTTCATAGAGTTTCTTCCCAATTTGAACGAGGGTGGGACAATACTTAAAAATGAAGAGCTCCACACATGTTATGCGTTCGGTTATCCGCTCTCCCAAGGCACTCCGCGTCCGTGCCTTGTGTCCGCTAGATTCCAACTTCCATAAAGTATTTACAAATCCAAGGGGCTGGGACAAAACCCTCCTCTAAGTAAAAAGAAATCCGATGAAATTTCATCGGCTAACTGAAGGCTCATTTAGGCTCACTTGATACTCAGTCCGGAGGATCAAGAAAGTGAAAAATGTAATCAGTTTGCCTTAATGGCGTAATATGAGGAAATACAGCGCCAATAACAAGGCAATGCCCCTTTCCTTTCAGCTCCACAAATAGAAAAAGAACTCCATCCCTATTTTTCAAAAGATGGAGTTCTTTTTTGTATCAAAAGCTAGTTTTCCCACGGTCTCTTAAGTTGTTTAAATATGCACTCTTTACACACCATTGGATTAATTAAAACAAATTCTGGCCCGATTTCCATTCTTCGTATCAAGAAAGTGAAATTAAGGTTTCCTTGTAGCGTTTCAACACAACAGCTTTAAACTTTCTAAGCATAGAACTTTATGTAGAGTTAGACATTGATAATAGAAATACAGTTATTTTTTAAAAGGCAATTATCGCATTGACCAATAGCGCTATAAATAGAACACCATGACCTTTTAGCAAAACAGATAGGAATATTTTGTTCAGTTGCTCTCTTTTTTAACGACGTTGTTAAGTTATGATTAATAAAATCTGTAAGTATAAGCACTAAATCGATATGCTGAGGTATTTCCTTTTTTACAGCCTGAGTCTTCCTTCCACTAAGATGGGTTATATGTTCAAATCCTAATTCTTTTAGTTTTTTTGGAATTGCGCCAAGCCTGTCCCCTCCAACTATAAGTAAAGATGACATGATCGTTAGCCTCCCTTAATTATTCATTATTAACGGAATATTTTATATTATTGTAATTGATATTGATTATCAATGTCAATTGAAAACTTAGTATTCGTTTATCTATGTTTAAAAAGGGTATAGAAGACTTATCTAATTGCATCCATTTTCACCTTTCCATTAGTAAGGAATATCATGAAAGGGTATCCTATCGTTAAATAACATCTATCGTTCAAATTAAATCGTTTACAATCTAGATTTTTTAAAAAGAGAATTTACTTCAACTTATTTTTTCGTTAAAGTAAGGAAGGGAATTAGAATAGAAATGGGGTGTCATCCATGACAGTTAATATGACAGAAGATCAATTATTAGTACTTGTAATTAAATATTTGCGTGAAGGAAAAAGGAGCTCCCTACAACTATTATTAGAAGAGCTTCATCCTTATGATTTTGCCCAGCTGTATCGTGGATTACCTGAAAAGCACCACCATAAGTTCTTACTCTATTTAACACCTTCTCAAATCGCTGACTTAATACAAGAGCTTGATTATGAAATGCAAATAGAAATCCTTTATAAATTGGGGATTGAGCGATCATCAAAAGTAATGAACCTAATGGATAACGATGATTTAGCCGACCTTCTTAATGAGCTTTCCATTGATAAAATCCAAGAATTCCTTGATGTAATGAGGAAGGAAGATTCACAGGAAATACAATCCTTAATGAAATACCCTGCCGATACAGCAGGGGGGCTGATGAACAATCAGTTCATATGGATAAATGCTCATTATACAGTTAGGCAAGCAGTCGATAAATTAAAGGACTATGCTAGTTTTTCTGAAAATATATATTATTTATATGTGATTAATGATGATAAACAATTAGTCGGTGTTGTGTCATACCGCGATTTACTTATTGCTAATATTGATGACATTATCGAGGATTTAATGTTTAGTCGAGTGGTGTCCGTCACCGTTGACCAAGACCAAGAGGAAGTTGCTCAAATTATTGAACGATACGACTTTATCGCCGTACCTGTTGTCGACCACCATAATGTTCTTCAAGGTATTATCACGGTCGATGATGCATTTGATGTCATCATAAGAGAAGCTAATGAGGACATTGAAAAGCTCTCCGCTTCTGGTAAAGATATCGATTTTAATACGAAAGCAGGAACTGCTGCTATTAGAAGACTACCTTGGCTAGTGCTTTTATTATTTATCGGATTAGTATCTGGAAGTATTTTAAGCTTTTTTGAAGATACATTAGAACAAGTAGTCGCACTAATCTTTTTTATGCCTATGATAGCCGGTATGACAGGAAATACAGGAACCCAGTCTTTAGCCGTTGTGGTTAGAGGATTTGCGACCACGGAAGTAAATAAAAAAGTTATTACTAGACTGATTCTCCGTGAATTACGTGTAGGACTTCTGATTGGTGTAACCTGCGCCATTCTCATCACAACCATTGCGGCTGTATGGCAATCAGATTTATTACTAGGAGCTGTTGTGGGTACTTCATTATTTGTATCTCTTATAATAGGTACCCTCGCTGGTACAGTCATACCTATCGTACTTCACCGTGTAGGAGTTGACCCTGCCGTAGCATCCGGCCCACTTATTACTACTTTAAATGATATTTTTTCATTACTTATCTATTTCGGTACAGCAACCGCATTTTTAACGCAAATATTATAAAAAAAGCATGACCACTTGTCATTCTTTAGCCTGTCGGCAAAATCTCGCAACAACGAGAAAGTCGACAGGTTTTTTATGTATTCAAGTGCAACAAGCACATAAAATAAGGGGTAATTTGTATAAAACCTTAAAAATACCTTTGAGGAACATTCCTCAAAGGTATTTTAGTTAGAATTTTAAAGAATACCGAACCAAAGCCTATATCTTTTCCCTCAACATCTTTATGGAAGTGTGGTTTGATAGGTCTCTTTTTATTACAAAATATACAATATTCATTCAAATCATCGACATGACTTACTATGCTTTACATATTAGCGACATATTCCCCGGGAAATGCCAAAAATGACCGTCGAAATATACTTACAAACACTACAAGAAGTTTAAGAAACTCCTTAATATATATAATATTTGACAGCATTTTTATAGGCAAAGCTCTAGCTTGAGACAATTATATTTCCTATTACCCAATATAAAATCCCGTACAACACAACAATTGTAGAAATGGTTATAAACAATGCCTTATTGGACATTTTTTTCATTGTTCGTCTCACCTTTCTTATTAGCTAAAGGTAAGTATACTACACCTAACCATCTGTTTGCACGTATTCGGTCAGACTATTATATCGATGAAAACTAGGTTCGGAAATGATTAAATCCAGACTCGGAAAGGCGAAAGATTATTGTAGTGAGTTGACCCACTTCAAGGGAAGCCCTGGGTCTTTTAAATAAACGACTTCTCCTGAACAACCGCCTCTCCATAGTCAAAGACGTGCATTCTCCAAATATCGTTGGTTTCTGACTGACAAAATTTAATCATTATTTACTTTCACTTTTTTAATTCGCTAATTTTTTTGCTACTTCCGCTACCCTACTTCCTAGTCGTTCGGCCATTTTCAGATCTCTTGGGTCAGGAAATGATGAACCATCTGGTCCGGCTACTGTAGAGGCTCCATATGGGCTTCCTCCAATACCATCTGTTGTTAGTTGCTCTTGATTTTCACCGTAAGGTAATCCTACAAATATTAAACCAAAATGTAGAAGTGGTACTAATGTCGTTAAAATAGTCGACTCTTGTCCTCCATGAATCGACCCACTGCTCGTGAACACAGCCGTTGCCTTCCCTTCTAGTTCTCCTTTAGCCCAAAGTCCTCCAGCTGAATCTAAATATTGCTTCATTTGAGCAGGCATTGAACCGTATCGAGTCGGCACTCCCCAGATGATTCCATCTGCCCATTGTAAATCTTCAAGAGTGGCTTCTTTTACTTCATTTTGTTCCTTTTGAGCCTCAACATACGGATCTTGATTGGACATTACTTCCTTTACTTCTTCGAATTCTTTAATTCTAACAAGCTTAACTTCGATTCCTTCTACTTTCTTTGCTCCTTCTTCAACCGCCTTTGCCATTTTAAAAATGTGACCATATGCACTATAATATGGAATTAATATGTTTGCCATAATCATTCCCCTAACATGAATTTTTTACTACCTAGTTCTCTATACCTTCTTTTTGTGGTAAACTAAACATGATCGAGGTGAAAAGTAATGGATTATAGTCAAATGTGCCCTAAATATGAACTTGCCATTGAACTATTAGGTAAAAAGTGGACTGGTTTAATGATTCGAGTTTTATTAGATGGTCCAAAACGCTTTAAGGAAATTAAAGCGCAAATACCCGAAATGAGCGACCGTATTCTCACCGAACGAATTAAAGAGCTTGAGAAATTAGATGTAATTAAACGTAATGTCTATCCTGAAAAGCCTGTACGGATTGAATACGAACTTTCCGAAAAAGGGAAAGCCCTCGAGCCTGTCATAAAAGCCATTCAATTCTGGGGCGAAAAATGGGTATAACAGTATCTATACTTACAAACATACAGATTAAATACTAGATGCTCGCTTGTTAACTAACTCGTTTTATGAGTAGGTTGACAAGCTTTTTTGTGTAAGTTCAAACAAAAAAGACACAGCATTTTGCTGTGCCTTCCATCTCAATCCTACATACTCCAGTTCTTTTTAATTCTCTGAGTAAGTGGGTGATCAATATCTAATCCAGTTATCTCTATTAAAGCCTCATCTATTTCACTTGTCTTAAGAAGCCTTTGTAATTCTACACTTTCTTTATCTGTTTCTACATCAAAGGATAACGCAGCAGAAATTCCTTTTAACAATGACCTGGGCTCGACAATATCTTTTTCTAATAAAAGTCTAGCTGGTTTGATAAACCTTTCATTGTAGCTTAATTTTGTCAGTGGATTTCTGGCAACTCTTACAACCTTGTCTGATAAAAATGGATTGCGAAATCTCTCCATAATTTTCTTTACATACTGAATATGACTTTCTTTATCAAACCCATATTGATGAACCAATAAAGCAGAAGTCTCTTCTAATGCTCGGAGTACTTCTTCTTCAATTTGAGCGTCATCAATGGCTTCTTTAATCGTTTCATACCCTTTATTATGACCTAAATACGCTGCCATAGCATGCCCTGTATTAACCGTAAAGAGTTTTCTTTCAATGTATGGAGTTAAATCATCAACAAGCTTTACCCCTTCAATATCAGGCAACGATGAATGAATTTGGGACTTGTCCACGACCCACTCATAGAAAGGCTCAACATTCACCGTTAAGATATCTTCATTTTCCTGGTTAGGAACAATTCGATCGACTGCAGAATTAGGGAAATCTGTTATAGCATTTATTTGCTTCCATTCATCTTCAGCTAAATGTGACCGAATATGTTCACACAACGTTTCAGTAGCTCCTATCGCATTTTCACACGCAGTTACGATAAGAGGCTCTCCACTTGACGCCCGCTTAATCAGTCCACTTGCAATAGGCTTCGCAATATGCTCTAAAATAGCAGGACCTACCGCGGTTGTTACTAAATCAGCACTTGCTATTTCTTCTATGACTTGCTCAGCCTGACTATTACTATTTAGACCTCGCACTCCTTTAACGACCTCAACCTGACCATTTTCCTCAGCTAAAGTTACAGTGTATTGGCCTTTTTCATTCAAAGCATGAATCACTTGTTCATTTACATCTACGAATACAACCTCGTATCCTGCTCTAGCGAGTAACAAGCCAATAAAGCCTCTTCCAATATTTCCTGCTCCGAAGTGTACAGCTTTTTTACTCATCTTCATTAACCTCAGAAAACATTTTAATGATTTCATTTGGATCTGTTGCTTGAACTATTTTTTCAACATTTTCCTCTTCGGAACAAATAATCGCAATTTGTGATAGGATTTCTAAATGTTCGTTTCCTATTCCTGCAATCCCTATTACTAAGCGAACTTGTTCACCATTCCAATCTACTGGCTCTTTATACGTTTTGACCGTTAATCCAGAAGCTAGCACTTCATTCTTCGCATCATCTGTTCCATGAGGTATGGCTAGCATATTCCCCATATATGTTGAAGTAATTTTCTCTCTCTCTAACATTTTATCAACATAGTCTTTTTTCACATAACCATTTTCATAAAGAAGGTTACCTACCTCAATAATCGCCTCTTTTTGACTTTTTGCTTCACCGTTTAATTGAATATTTTCTACTGCTAAAATCTCTTTCATGATTCCCACTCCTTGTCATAGTTGTTTTTGAACATATAATTTAAATGCAGCACCTAAATACTGATAAATTTCTTGCTCATTCTTCGTTTCAAATGTTTCAATAGCATCCTCTTCTTCAACTAAAAGTCCACTTATATAACTCATAAGCGTAAGTCGAAAAGAGTCAAAAGGCTCTGGAGCTAATAAAACGAGCACTCTATTGACTAATACCATTTCATTATCCATCGCTCTCTTTTCAACAGGATGTTTTAATTGATAAATAGAAAAAGAAGGTACTTGAATAGTTGGATGTTTACAGTGAAAAAGAGCAAGAGATGTATTAGGAATAGCTAAGCTACCGATTTTTTCTCTATCTAATAAGGCATGAAACACCTCGGTACTAGATGTCACCATATTTCTTTTCTGATAATCTTGACAAGTTATATATAAATTCTTTTCAAAAGACTCTTCTTCCCATTTCTTTAATTCAAAGGTATGGAGAATTTGATAGATATCTTCATTCATTGTTTTCAGTTTTTGGAAAAACCATTCATCCTCTTTACTTCGTATTACGTTCGTTTTTCTCTTTGTATCTTCGATAGGTTCCTTTTTCTTATTCGTAGATACATAATTCTCTAGATATTCACGAATTTTTACGACTTCAGCTTTTGATAAAAAAGGATTCACTAAAAAATAACGTTCCATTCCTTGTATCGGAATAGTGGAGATGATTAAATCATAATCGTCCGTATTTAAATGCCTGAGCTCAAATAATGATACATTTTTAAGCAGGGTAATTTCAGGGAATTCCTTATTCAGTCTACTAGCTAAAAGCTTAGAGGAACCAATACCACTCGAGCAAATGACTAATGCCCGTAATTCTGTTTCTCTTTTTAATTCTTCTAAAACAGAACCAAAATGCATGACGAGAAAACCTATTTCTTCGTCTGGTATATATAGTGGTTCGAATACTTCTTGCACGACCTTTTGAACTTGCTCAAAAAGCGATTGGTAATCGCTTTTTATTTTACTTAATAATGGATTTTGAATTTTCATTTTTTGATGTATCCGATATAAAGCTGGTCTTAGGTGGGCAATTAATCCTTGGATCAAGTCTGAGTGAGTAAAAGATACATCTAATTCAATCCCTAATCTTTCAACCATTTCTTTTACCTTACCCGCTAAATGTAAATCTAAATCCTCGAATACATCTTCTTCCATATGAAGCCATTTTGCACCTCTTAGGTGCATCGTTATATATCCTATCTCCGTCTCAGGTATCGATATTTCAAATAAATTTTCTAATTTCTTGGCTAACGATTCCGCCATTTCAAATTCTTTATAATTCTTAAAGGTTTGAAGATAATGCTGTTCAAGCTCAATTCTTTCACCTTGCTTTAAGCGTTCAATCGCAAGTGCTAAATGTACAATTAACCCTACATAAGAGCTATCTGCGATTTCATCATGAAACGATTTTCTCCAGCTACTGATGGAATCTTTAATTTTCTTTATAGTAGGTAAATCTACATAATGAAGCAGTCGTTTAGATATTGGATCGGTTGATATTGAGTCTTCTTCTTCTCTTATCGCATGATAAAAGTAATCTTCATTAATGTTTTCGCTTATCAACTTACTTAGTGCCCTTCTAATCGTAACCTCATTACCAACAATTTCGACACCATAACCACGTTTTCTGATTAACTTTAATTGAAATTGCTCCAACCAGCCTTCAACCTTCGTTAAATCATGACTTACGGTCGCAACGGTAACATTTAATTCATTTGCTAAAGCAAACAGCTTTACAGGTTCCCTTCTATGAAGAAGAACAGACAGGAGCACCATTTGGCGCTCCTCAGGAGTATATTCTTCGTGGTCTAGAGTTCTTAAAAAACTCTCTAATTTCTCTGTAGCCACTTTTGTACCCGTTACTGTCATTCCCTGAGCATTTTTAACTAAGCTCAGCTGATAGCTTTTTAATATATCTTCTATTCCTCTTAAATCACGCTGGATTGTGCGTGTACTTACCTCTAAAGCATCCGCAATTCGCGATAAAGTATGACTCTTCTCCCTATCTAGTACGAGCCTCTTTAATATCGCTCGTTCTCTTGCAGAAATATACATCGCACAACCCCCCCTTTATATGTTCAGAACAGCATCCTATTATTTAATGCGGTTAATTAATTCATCATATTTAGGACTATTTAAGAAGTTTTCCACTGAAATATGCTCGGCATTTGGTACCTTCTTTTTAGCACTTTCAGTTAAATCTTTATGAGTGATAACGATATCTGCATCAGCTGGTAAATTACTTATGGAAGTATTAGATACACTGATATCAATATTCTCTTTTTTAAATTTATTTCTTAGTAGTGAGGCTCCCATTGCACTTGAACCCATTCCAGCATCACAAGCAAAGATAATTTTGTTAATTTCATCTGCACTTTTTTCTTCTGAAGGTTGCTCAGAGCTCGAAACAACGGAACTTTTCTTTCCTTTCATTTCTTGCATTTTTGAGCTTGCTGCACTTAAGTCCCCTTCTGTGCTTTTATCCATCTTTAAAATGATAGAAGCGATAACAAAGGTTACAGCTGTTGCAACGAATACACCGGCAATAACCGCAATATATTCTCCTCTAGGAGTCATAGCCATCAGAGCAAAAATACTACCAGGAGATGGTACAGCACGAAGTCCTGCATCAAGTAATGAGAAGGTAAATACTCCACTCATCCCACCACCAATTGCTGCCAAAATAAGTGCTGGCTTCATTAGAATATAAGGGAAGTAGATTTCATGAATCCCCCCAACAAAATGGATGACCGCAGCACCAGGTGCTGATTGCTTCGCCATTCCTTTTCCGAAAAGAGTGAATGCAAGTAAAATTCCTAGTCCTGGACCAGGGTTCGTTTCTAATAATAATAGAATCGATTTACCCGCTTCATCTACTTGGGTAAGACCTATCGGACTTAATATACCATGATTAATGGCATTATTTAAAAATAATACTTTTGCAGGTTCGATAATAATACTCGTTAAAGGCAGTAAGCCTAAACTAATAATAGCATTAACCCCGTTGGCAAGCCATGAGCTTAATGTTTCAACAACAGGTCCGACTCCTAAAAAGGCAATAATCGCTAAAATCATTCCTAAAATACCAGAAGTAAAGTTATTGATAAGCATTTCAAAGCCTGATTTTATTTTCCCTTCTAGTAGCTGGTCAATTTTCTTGATTAAATATCCACCAAGTGGCCCCATAATCATAGCACCAATAAACATTGGGATATCTGCACCCACAATTACCCCA
Source organism: Alkalihalobacillus trypoxylicola (assembly GCF_001590785.1). Classification (GTDB taxonomy): domain Bacteria; phylum Bacillota; class Bacilli; order Bacillales; family Bacillaceae_D; genus Alkalihalobacillus; species Alkalihalobacillus trypoxylicola. The sequence continues at coordinate 66,028 of NZ_LTAO01000002.1, read as the reverse complement.
ATTGTCGCTGTAGCACCGACTACCCCACCTCGGACATCATGAATCATTTTACCGCCCGTATATCCAATTAAAATTGGAAGTAAATAAGTCAGCATTGGACCAACGATTGTTGCTAAATCGGCATTTGGCAAATAACCATCTTCAATAAATAATGCCGTAATTAGACCCCAAGCGATGAAGGCTCCAATATTAGGCATAACCATTTGGCTTAAACGACTTCCAAACCTCTGTACCTTAGAGCGTAAGCTTGTTTTTTCGGACATATTCTTTCCTCCTCTATAAATGTAAAATAAATGTTATAAATGCTTCATTTTAATCGTAAGCGCTTACTGATTATTTCTCAATCTTTTCTAAACTCATTTTCGTCATTTAAAAGGATGACAAAATTAAAAAAGAGCTTAAACCCCCTTATTAGCGTGGGCTGCATTCCTTTCATATTTAGAAAGAAGGATAGGTTTAATTAAACATTTATTTAATTCATTTAAATGAGGTGCTTTCAAGTACCTTCTCCATCAAATCATGTAATCCTTTAATTTTTTCCATTTTTTTAATCAAGGACTCCTATGTTATACTCTTTACATTGAATAGAAAAAGTGGTGTTCTATATGACAATTATATTAAGTACTTTAAATGCCAAATACATACATACTAGCTTGTCTATTAGGTATTTAAAGGCATACGCACAACCAGAATTCGATATTCAGCTAGCCGAATATACGATTAGTGACCCGACCATTAACATTGCAAGTGATTTAATACAAAAAAAACCTCGTATTATTGGCTTTAGCTGTTATATTTGGAACATTGAAGAAACGATTAAGGTCATTGAGATATTAAAAAAGGTCGACCCTTCTCTCACCATTATATTGGGTGGTCCTGAAGTGACTTACGATACAAAGCAATGGATGGAAAGACTCCCAGATGTTGATTATATTATTATCGGTGAAGGTGAATTTACATTTAAAAAACTGCTTTCAGAACTGACAAGTGATCAACAATTGAACACGGTTGGTGGTCTTAGCTACCGCAACGAACAAAAGGAAATTATGATTAATCCACCCAACCAAAAATTAAATTTAAAAGAGCTTCCTTCACCATTTCGATTTGAAGAGGATAAAAGCCATTTATCGAAAAGAGTAATCTATATTGAGACGAGCAGGGGCTGTCCTTTTAGCTGCCAGTTTTGTTTATCATCGATAGAGGTGGGTGTTCGCTATTTTGATCGGGAACGTGTCAAAGAAGACATCCGATATTTAATGGATAACGGAGCTAAAACGATCAAATTCGTTGACCGTACTTTTAATATAAGTAGAAGCTATGCTATGGAAATGTTTCAATTCCTAATTGATGAGCATAGGGCTGGTACCGTGTTTCAGTTTGAAATTACGGCAGATATTATGAGACCTGAAGTCATCCAATTTTTAAACGAAAACGCACCGAAAGGTCTCTTCCGCTTTGAAATAGGGGTTCAATCTACAAATGATCATACAAATGAATTAGTCAAAAGAAGACAAAACTTCGAGAAGTTAACGCGAACCGTTACGATGGTGAGAGATGGCGGTAAAATCGATCAACATCTAGATTTAATTGCAGGACTTCCTGATGAAGACTATCAAACATTTAAAAAGACATTTAATGATGTTTTTGCCTTACGACCAGAAGAGCTACAGCTAGGATTTTTAAAAATGCTCCGAGGTACTGGACTAAGAATTAGCGCAAAGCAATATGGATATGTGTATATGGACCACTCTCCTTACGAAATTCTTAAAAATAATGTATTATCCTTTGATGATATCATTAGAATTAAACAAGTAGAAGATGTGTTAGAAAAATACTGGAATGCTCATCGAATGGATGAAACCGTCGAATATCTTGTCGAAAAGGGATTTGACACACCCTTTGACTTTTTCCAAAGTTTTGGTAGCTACTGGGACAACCAAGGATGGAGTCGCATCGGCCATCAGTTAGAGGATTTATTTCGTCGCTTAGCACAGTTCCTATCCGAGGAAACTTCATTCAATAGTGACGTTTACACTTCATTAATGAAATATGATTATTTACGAAATCATAAACAAAAGCCCCGTAAGGCTTGGTGGTCAGAGACTCTAACTAAATCAAAACGACGTCTTTTATATAACGAAGCCATTGCATTTCCTGCACTTTTTGGAGATGAATTTGAAAAAAGAGCATTATCAGAGAATGATTTATATAAGCATTCCATTATTGAAGAAATTCCTTTTCAATTAGATCATTATTTAAAGACGAAAGAACTAATTTGGAAGCCATCCATTATGATCGTTCTTTACAATACTAAATTAAATAAAACAGAAGTATTCATGACAAAAGACGAACAAAAGGCAGTCAATCATTTAAATATTTTTTGAGCCAAACGGTGGCTACTTAGATTTAATTAGTAAATTAATATCTAAGTAGTCATATGGCTCTTTTTTTATGTTTCTTAGAATATAAAAGCTATTTCCTATGAAAAAATCACTATAAACGGAGTATGACATCTAAAAATTAAACTTGTATAGTAAATATGTATTCTATATACTTCTATTAAGAGCATGTTAGTGGAACTTTCTTTTTTATTTTGTAATGGCTGAATATTGAACATACTAGAAATTTTACGAAATTAATCGACAAGAGGGTGATACCAATTAACATTGACACGATTGGAAAGAATATTAAATTTTATCGTTCATTAAAAGGTCTGACGCAATGTGAGCTAGCTGAAGGAATATGTACACAAGCACAAATCAGTAACATCGAGGCAGGAAAGTTCATTCCATTATCTACCACTCTATTTGCTATTTCAAAGCGGTTAGAAGTCGATATGAATCAATTTTTTCACGCTTTTGAAAATCCTCAATATGATTATGTCCAAGAATTTATTCAAGAGGTTCGCCGTCAAACCGAAAACAGGAATTACAAGGAAGTCTTTCAATTGGTGACAGCTGAAGAAAAGAATAAGCTATTTAAAAGCTCCAGCTTACAACAATTCATCCTCTGGCATAAAGGAGTCGCCATTGCCTATCTCTATAAAGACTATACCCTTGCTATCAAAATGCTATTTAAGGCAATTAATTTAACCTATAACGGTAAACGAAATTACACTCAGGAAGAAATCCAAATATTAAATTCTATTGCCGCTATCTATGATTTAAAGGGGCACTCTACTCAAGCTACTGAATATTATGAGCGATCATTAAAGCATGCTAATTTCATTCAGGATTTTAACCCTAAAATTAAAGTACGAATTTTATATAATTATGCAAAAGCGGAAACCACTCTTGCTAATTATTCCAAAGCTATTAACTTAGCTGAACAGGGTCGTCAAATATGCATTGAAAATGGACTATTGTATCTCTTTGAAGAATGCACTTACCAAAAGGGATTTTGTTATTTACTCCAAGGTGAGGTTGAAATGGGTAAGAGGTTAATTGAACAAGCGGTTGTGCTATTTAGATTAGAGAAAAAGGAAGAGTTAGCTACCTTTGCTATAAAAGAGGTAGAAGAAGCGCTTACTACTATACAGTAAGCGTTTTTTCATATATATTTTGGCGTGCACTTCTTAAAGGAAACATGAAAGCCTGCGACGGTATAATCGCAGGCTTTTTACTATCTTATTTACTTAACCATTCAGTATGGAAAATACCTTCTTTATCAACACGTTGGTACGTATGAGCACCAAAGTAGTCTCGTTGTGCTTGCAGGAGATTAGCAGGTAACGTTTCTGTACGATAGCTATCATAATAAGCTAACGCACTTGAGAATGAAGGAACCGGAATCCCTGATTGAACCGCTAAAGCCAATACTTCCCTTAAAGCTCCTTGGTAATTTTCTACAATATCCTTAAAGTATGGATCTAATAGTAGATTGGCTAATTCTGAATCACGATCATAGGCATCTTTAATTTTTTGTAAGAATTGAGCACGAATGATACAGCCACCACGGAAAATCATGGCAATATCACCGTAACGTAAATTCCAATCATTTTCATCTGATGCAGCTCTCATTTGAGCAAATCCTTGAGCATATGAACAAATTTTACTCATATACAATGCTTTTCTTACAGCTTCAATAATCGCTTTTTTATCTCCATCAAATGGTTTCACTTCAGGTCCAGATAAGATTTTGCTTGCTTTTACTCGCTCATCCTTCATTGCAGAAATGAACCTTGCGAACACGGACTCTGTAATAATCGGAAGAGGAACTCCTAAATCTAGTGCACTTTTACTTGTCCATTTTCCTGTTCCTTTTTGTCCGGCAGTGTCTAAAATAACATCAACTAACGGTTTGCCCGTTTCTTCATCTGTTTTTGTAAAGATATCAGCGGTAATTTCGATTAAGTAACTATCTAATTCGCCCTTATTCCAATCTGCAAAAACTTCATGTAATTCTTTAGCACTTAAGCCTAAGATGTTTTTTAGAATGAAATAAGCCTCAGAAATGAGCTGCATATCTCCATATTCAATACCATTATGTACCATTTTTACATAATGACCCGCACCATTAGGACCAATATAAGTCGAACAAGGCTCTCCATCTACTTTAGCAGAGATGCTATTTAAAATAGGTTCAACCAATTTATAAGCTTCCTCTTGGCCTCCTGGCATAATAGAAGGTCCTTTTAGTGCGCCTTCTTCTCCACCAGATACACCTGTTCCAATAAAATGTAATCCTGATTCTTCTAGCTCTTTATTTCTTCTAATTGTATCCTCAAAGTATGTATTCCCACCATCGATAAGAATATCACCTTTTTCAAGATAAGGCTTTAAAGATTCAATCGTTGCATCAGTAGCTGTACCTGCTTTTACCATTAATAAAATTTTACGAGGCGTTTCTAATGATTGAACAAACTCTTCAATTGTTTTTGCACCAGTAAAATTCTTGCCTTCTGCTTCGGTTTTGAGAAATGCTTCTGTTTTTTCGTATGAACGATTGAAAACTGATACGGAGTAACCACGACTTTCAATATTTAAAGCAAGGTTTTTGCCCATAACTGCTAAACCTATAACACCAATTTCTTGTTTTGACATGTCCTTCTAACTCCCTTTCTATCTTTTACCCATACTATTTTCTGAATCCTTTGTTTCGTTAAAGATTATACCATATAAAAGCATGGTTTTCTTGCTAGGAAAGAATTTTATTTCCGTTTTCAGTATAAATATTTTTCCAAAAATCATTCATAATATAAGGAAAACGCTTACTTATTTAATATATGGTATAAATTTTACAATTTGATAAAAAGCTATCACTGTTGTAGAGGTTTAATGAATGAAAACAGTGGTAATAGATCTAAAGATTAACAAATTTTAAAGGAGTGTAGATATATATGAGTATTGATTTTAGTCAAATTCAAAAAAATGGACAAGAAGGACAAACTCAACGACAACCAGGTATTGAAGCGGAAATGAATCCACTACCTATTTATGACAATCCAGATTATGTAGGAAGTAATAAACTAAAGAATAAAATTGCACTTATTACCGGAGGAGACAGTGGAATTGGTCGAGCAGTTGCCATTGCCTATGCTAAAGAAGGAGCTTCAGTAAGTATTGTTTACTTAGATGAACATGAGGATGCGAATGAAACCAAGAGACTTGTAGAGGAAAAAGGTGGGAATTGCTTGCTCATTAGCGGAGATGTTGGTGATGAATCATTTTGTCATCAAGCTGTTCAAAAAACGATAGAAACATTTGGACAACTTGACATATTAATTAACAACGCGGCGGAACAGCATTATCAAACGAATATTGAAGATATTACTTCTCAGCAGCTATTACGCACATTTCAGACAAATATATTTTCCTATTTTTATTTTATTCAGGCAGCAATGCCTCATTTAAAAAAGGGAAGCTCGATTATTAACACCGCATCGATTGTCGCTTATAGAGGAAACCCCGTTCTCATGGATTATTCTGCAACAAAAGGGGCAATCGTTGCACTAACTCGCTCACTTTCGGAAAGTATCGTTTCAAAAGGAATTAGAGTGAACGGCGTAGCGCCTGGTCCTATATGGACTCCACTTATACCTGCCTCCTTCCCAGCTGAAAATGTAAAAAAATTTGGGACCGACACTCCAATGGGAAGACCAGGTCAGCCAGCCGAGTTAGCACCCTCTTATGTATATTTAGCATCGGATGATTCAACCTATGTTTCCGGGCAAATACTTCACATTAATGGTGGTAACATTATTAATGGATAACGATAGATTGAGCTTTTAAGAAATATCATAAGAGACGAACCATACACATGAAATGAACACTCTACACATGATAGATGCTCAGCTGTTCGCTCCCCCAAGACACTTCACGTCCGAACTAACATTTTTAAAAGGATTTCGGCATGGCCACTTCATCAACCGCTGTCTTTCATAAAGGGTTTATCCGTTCAACAGAACCCTCCTTCTTATCACACAAGAAGGAGGGTTCATTGTATTCATTTTAAGTTTCGCACTGTGAGATGAATTAAGTTATGTCCCACTCTATTTTAAAAAAAGCAACTCCACATATATTCCAATAACTATACTAGAATGAATTTCATAATTGCTCTATAAGTGAAGAAGTTCGTGAATTCACTCGTTGATTGTAACGGTAGGTAGTGACTCCCAAAGGATCAGCGCAGTCTGAAGATCCACTCTGACGACGCTCTGCTTAGTCAGAGTTAGCTGAAGACAAGCCCTTGGGAAAGCATCTACCTAAAGTGAAAATCAATCAAAAACCTATTCGTTCCGTTTTCAATATAAAATTTGAATGATGAAATTGACTCACTTAATTTCAAGATTTATTTCGCTTCCACCATTCTATCCAATTGCTTTGCTGTGCTTGCTACTTCAACAGAGGCTTCTGTAATTTCTGAGACAGATTGATTTAAAGATAATAATTCCGTTTCCATTTTATCATTTTGTAATTTTAATGAATTCATAGATTGAGAAATCACTTGAAAAGCGTGCTCTGTTTGCTGCATTCCTTCTACGCCACTACCAACAACAGTACTCACTTCTAGAATCCCCTCTGAAACTGTTTCAATTTGCTCGTTTGTACGAGTAATCAATTCAGCTACCTTACTTGTAGTAACCTTTGTTTGTTCAGATAATTTTCTAATTTCATCAGCTACTACAGCAAAGCCTTTACCAAACTCTCCTGCTCTTGCTGCTTCGATAGAGGCATTAAGGGCTAATAGATTCGTTTGTTCTGCAATTTTTTCTACAATATCAATGACATTATGAACTTCACTAGCAAAAGTCGTAAGCTTTTTAGAGCCTTCAGCCATATCTTCTATACTATCCATAACCGTTTTCATATTTTCTACCTGTTGGGAAATTTGGTTCGTCCCTTTTAACGATTGTTCTTGAGCATTATTAGCTAGCTCTGTTCCATCCTTGGCTATACTGCTTAACTGCTTAGATTTTTGACCAAATCCCTTTATAGCTTCTTCACTTATCGTTGATATTTCAGTTAAAATCTTTGCCTGTTCACTGAGGCTCACAATTAATTCATTTTTTTCTTGCTTTTCAGAGAATATATTTTTTTCTCTCGCTTCTTCATAGGCTTCTAGCACTAGCTGCTTTTCTAATGCGAATATCTTATTAATAGCCCCATAGCGTTCAGACAGCTCTTCCCTTGAATATGATTGGCTTAATAATAAATCATGAGCCGCATGCTGTAATTGATAAAAACCCGCTAAGTACCATTTAGACTCAAGTCCAATTCTCACATGCTGTAAAGCAACCGCTTTCCTTTTTAATAAATAATTTTCTGAAATATCTTCGTTAAACATTTCTAAAATATGTTTCTCTAATGTAACAGATAATTTTTCAATTGAGCTATGCTGTTCTATTTTTTCTGCTAATTCCGAATGCTTTGAAATCGTGTCATAAAAGCTTGCGGTAATTTCAGGTCCGTGTTCTTTTACAAGCGGATACAACTCTCTAAGGTTTTGAAGATCCTTTTCTTTTATATGTAATAAACTAATGTGATGATTGGATGGAAGTTCCTGTAAATAAGTCATATCAACTTGATATTCGTTCGTAACTAGTTCTTTTCCTTTTGCTTTTACTTTTTTTTCCTTCTTTTTAAAAATACCCAGTTCAAACACCTCCGTTGAAATCTGTTACTTTTTTCAAATTCATTACTTATTATATCGACTGCTTTTTATAAATCGTTACTATTTATCTAGGAAAATTTGATTATAAATTTAAATACTTTTCAAAATCTTTATTTTATGGCAAAATTCTCTCAATAGTAGGGGGGATTATGGATGATTAGAAAACTTACAGAAAAAGACCATCAGGAATGCATGAATTTAGTATCAGAGAAGCCAGCAGAAAACCTATTTATTATTGGAGATATTGAAGCTTATGGATATGAGCAAGCCTTTCAAACTCTATGGGGAGATTTTGATGAGCAGCAACAGTTAAGAGCGGTTCTCTTAAACTATCGAGGTAATTTTATTCCTTACTGTCCAACTACAGACTTCCATTACAAAGGCTTTGCCGAAGTGATATCTAAGCATGAGCATGTAGACATTTTATCTGGCTTAGAATATTTAACTAGCTTGATATTGCCACATGTTACGTTAAAAAACGATCCAACGAGAAGACTGTATTATGCAAAATGTGAATCGATTCATGGCAAACCAAACAATCTATATTCAAACGTTCAAGCAGCACAACCTGAAGATGCAGCTGAACTAGTCGAATTTATTAATTCTATAGAAGAATTTGATACACGTTTAAGTGTAGAGGAGAAAAAAGAGGCCTTAGAACAAAAAGTATCACGCTCCTACTTCATTCGAATGGATGAGCAGATTGTCTCTTCAGTTTCTACTGCAGCAGAAAATAGTCAATCAGCTATGGTTGTCGCGGTTTGCACAAGAAAAGGTTTTGAGCAGAGAGGGTATGCAAGCTCCTGTTTATATCAGCTCGTCCATGACCTTATAAATGAGAACAAATCGCTTTGTCTATTCTACGACAATCCACATGCTGGTAAGATTTATAAGAATTTAGGTTTTGAAGATATCGCTAATTGGACAATGACAAAGTTAATAAAGGAATGAACTTATATATAGGAACGCATGCTATAATGATTCAGTTCATATATAGAGAGGATGAAAATCATGATACGATTCGGAGTTATCGGTACTAATTGGATTACAGAACGCTTACTGGACAGCGCAAAAGAGGTAAAAGATTTTCATTTAGCAGCTGTTTATTCTCGAACCATTGAACGAGCCAATGAATTTGCTGATAAATGGGGAGCTGTACATCGTTTTGACAGCTTAGAAAAAATGGCAAAAAGCACAGAGCTTGATGCTGTTTATATTGCAAGCCCTAATACCTTTCATGCTGATCAGGCCATTCTTTTTCTAAGTGAAGGTAAGCATGTATTATGCGAAAAGCCGATCGCTGCTAACCGAAGTGAGATGGAAAGAATGTCTACACTTGCTCACAGTAACCAAGTAGCTTTAATGGAGGCTATGAAAACAACCCTTATGCCAGGCTTTCATACATTAAAAGACCATTTACCTAAAATAGGGAAAATACGTCGGGTCGTTGCAAATTTTTGTCAGTATTCTTCTCGCTATGATGCCTACAAAAATGGCGAAGTTCTGAATGCTTTTAAACCTGAATTAGCTAATGGAGCTTTGATGGACATAGGTGTATATTGTCTTTATCCAATTATCCAATTATTTGGAGAGCCTTTAAAATCCAACAGTAATGCTTATATGCTTGATTCAGGAGTTGATGGTAATGGCAGTCTTACTTTAACCTACCATGACATGGAAGCTCTTCTCATTTACTCAAAAATTACAAATTCTTATTTACCATCTGAAATTCAAGGAGAAAAAGGATGTATCACTATTGAAAAGTTTTCCGAAATGAATGGGATCACCATACATTATAATAGTGGAGATGTGGAACCTATTCATGTTGAGGAAAAGCTCCCTGCTATGAGCTATGAGCTTTTAGAATTTGTAAAGCTAATTAAGGAGAAAAAGGTAGAATCGCTAATCAATAGCCACCAGACCTCTACTTTAACCTTAAAAGTAATGGATGCGGCTAGAAAACAAATCGGCTTGCATTTTCCAAATGATCATACTACATAAATCACTATTATAATAAAGCCAAACTCTCACCTCAAAATGAGTAAAATATTTTGAGGTGTTACTATGTTTTTTACACCAAAAAGGCATTTGACGTTGTTTCTCATGCGCCAAATGCCTAAATACATTAAATGTTTATCTCAATGCTTTTAATTCATCATTTATTTTTTGAGTAGAGTCATAAATCATTCTATATAACTCGTAAACCTTTTCATGTACAGCAGCTACTTCTTCATTAGGCTCGTATGCTTTCTCTATAGCCACAAATGCTTTTGCACATTCTTGTAATGATGAAAACCAACCAGCGCCAACAGCAGCAAGCATAGCAGCCCCAAGAGCAGGCCCTTGCTCGCTTTTTAACCTTACTACTCTTTTTTGGAAAATATCAGCTTGTAACTGAAGCCACCATTCACTTTTGGCACCTCCACCAATTGAGACAATTTCGTTGATTTCCATCCCATTATCCATCATCAACGTTAATGAATCCTTTAAAGAATAAGTAATCCCTTCAACGACAGCTCGGGCAAAATGAGCACGACCATGAGTGCTACTTATTCCAATGAAACTCCCTCTAATATTTGCATCGGCATATGGCGTTCTTTCGCCCATAATGTATGGAGTAAATAACAAACCGTTTGCACCAGCATCTAGCTGACTCGCGTCCAACAATAATTCGTCAAAGCTATAGTTCTCAGCAAATTGATTTTTGAACCACGAAAGACTATCACCTGCAGCAAGCGTTACTCCCATAGAATACCATGAATCTTTTTCTGCATGATTAAAATCATGAAGTAGCCCTTTGAAATCTCTTTTCTCTTCGTTATGGTAGCTTAATAAAACTCCAGAGGTACCAATACTACACATACTTTTACCGTTCTCAATAATACCTGCCCCTAAGGCTCCACAAGCATTATCTGCTCCCCCTGCAAATACCTTCGTTTCAGTAGCTAAGCCTGTTAGCTCTGCCATTTCAGGCAGTATGTTCCCTACACAATCTCCCGACTCTACTAAAGGAGGGCATAAAGATAAAGATACCTCAACAGCATCGGCAATTTCTTTACTCCAGCTTTTGTCACGAACATTTAACAATAGCGTTCCAGCAGCATCGGAATATTCGCATTGTAATTGGCCCGTTAAACGATATCGCACATAATCTTTAGGTAAAACAAAACGAACGGCTTTCTCATATAAATGTGGTTCATGATTTTTCACCCATAACAATTTAGGTAATGTAAAACCTTCTAATGCTTTATTTTTAGCGATTTCAATTAGTCTATCCCCTAATGCTCGCTCAATTTGTCTGCACTCTTCCGTTGTCCTTGTATCATTCCAGAGGATGGCATGTCTTAAAGGTTCGTTGTTGGCATCGAGTAGGACAAGACCATGCATTTGACCTGAAAAGCTTAATCCTTCAATAGAATCCTTTCCTAGCACCCCTTGAATTTCATGAATAGCTGCGATCGTTTGTTCAACCCATTGCTCAGGGTTTTGTTCACTATATCCTGATTTTTCTTGATATAAATCAAATGGCCTTGAAGCTTGCTGAACAACTTCACCAGCTTTATTTACAGCGACCACTTTTACAGCACTTGTACCTAAATCAATTCCTAATACATGTTTCATGAGCCTTCCTCCTTAGCTTTGCACTGATTATTCATTTTGTTCGAAAAAAAAGCATCACTATGACATAAGAAGTAGCTCTAATGCTTTCATAGGACGCTTTTTTAACGTGACCTAGTCCCTTTTATTTAGAGAAAAGGTATTCATTTAATCTTGCCTTAATTAATTCAATTCGACCAGATTTATTTTGAATAGGAGCTTGCGTTAAAGCATATTTCTCTAATGCATGAAAATCAGCTTTACCATCGACAATCTCTTTTCCAATTCCATTACTAAATGTTTCATATCTCTCTTCCAAAATAGATTCAAAGAAACGATCTTCTTTCAGCTTTTCAACTACCTTTAATGATTTAGCAAAAGCATCCATTCCAGCAATATGAGCTAAGAATAAATCATCTGTTTGGAAGGATGTTCTTCTTACTTTTGCATCAAAGTTAACTCCGCCCTTGCCTAAACCACCATTCTCGACAATCTCATAGAGAGCAAGTGTCGTTGCATAAAGGTCGGTTGGGAATTCATCGGTATCCCAACCTAAAAGTAAATCTCCTTGGTTTGCATCGATAGAACCTAGCATATCAGCGCTTCTCGCAACACGCAATTCATGCTCAAAGGTATGACCAGCTAATGTAGCATGATTTGCTTCTAAATTTAATTTAAAGCGTTTATCTAAATCATATGTCTTTAAAAATGAGATGGTTGTTGCTGCATCAAAATCATATTGATGCTTAGATGGCTCTTTCGGCTTTGGTTCTATTAAGAATTGTCCTGTATATCCAATTTCATCAGCATATGCTAATGCCATATGATAAAAACGCGCAATATTGTCTTGCTCTAATTTATAGTCAGTATTTAGAAGTGATTCGTAGCCTTCACGACCTCCCCAGAATACATAGTTATCAGAACCAAGCTCTTTCCCTACCTCTAAGCCTTTTTTCACTTGCGCCGCAGCATAAGCAAATACTTCTGCATTACTCGTAGTAGCCGCACCGTGTACAAAACGAGGATTTGTGAACATGTTTGCGGTATTCCATAAGAGCTTTACTTTACTTGTTTTCATATAATCTTTAATCATCGATACGATAACATCGAGATTTTCATTCGTTTCTTTTAAATTTTCACCCTCTGGAGCAATATCACGGTCATGAAAACAAAAGAAAGGAACATCTAATTTCTCATAAAATTCAAAAGAAGCTTCTACTCTTTTTTTAGCAAGATCAAGATATGACCATTTATCCCAAGGTCTAACCATTGTTCCCTGTCCAAATGGATCTGTGCCATCTGCAGTAAAAGTATGCCAATAGGCTACTGCAAATCTAAGATGCTCCTCCATCGTTTTCCCTAAAACGACCTGTGACTTATCATAATGTTTAAATGCAAAAGGATTTTTAGAGCCTTCACCTTCATAACCAATTTTCTCAATTCCTGAAAAATAACTCATTTGTATTCCTCCTCATTATTAAACTTAGTTTAAAAAATAAAACATTAACCGTAAAAGTTTTCAATTAAATTTGATTACACCTTTAATGTAATCGCTTTAATTTTTTACTTTGTTTATTTATTAAACTAATTCTTTATGATATATTTTAGTAGATAACTTCCCCTTTTGTAAAGAGGAATTTTAATCAACCTCTATTTATACTATAATGAATGATGAATGCTCGAGCGAAGGAGAAAAGAATGGCAACAGAAAAATTTAATTCACGCCAAACTCATGAAAAGTTACTTCTAGAATTAATATTAAAAGAAAAGCAAATTTCTCGTGCTGATTTAGCTAAAAAATCGCAGTTAAATAAAGCAACTGTATCCACTATAATAAAAGAGTTGTTAGAAAAAGAGCTCATACTAGAAATCGGAACTGGAACGAGCAGTGGTGGTAGAAGGCCTGTATTACTAACCTTTAATTCCAAAGCTGGTTTAGCCTTGAGCTTAAACATCGGCTATAACTATATACATTCTGCTTTAGCTTTTTTAAACGGCGAAATCATCTCTAGACAGAAAACATCAGAATTAATCGATAAAAATAGTATTATATCCTTAATTAAACAGCATATTTATTTTCATACGAACGATATTCCAAACACTTCCTACCATATCATTGGAGCGACTATCGCCATCCATGGAATTGTTTATAATCAAACTATACAGTTTACTCCTTACTATTCTTTAGCAGATGTTCATTTAAAAGAAAAATTAGAAACAGAGTTTTCTTTTCCTATATTTTTAGAAAACGAAGCGAACCTAAGCGCGCTAGGAGAAAAAACTTTTTCAACAAAAGCTGAAAATCTTGTGAGCATTACAATCGGAACAGGAATTGGAGCGGGTGTCATCATTAACCATCAGCTTTATACTGGTAAAAATGGTTATTGTGGTGAGATTGGACATACCATCGTAGTTCCTAACGGGCAATCCTGCCCTTGTGGAAATGATGGTTGCTTAGAGCAATATGCCTCTGAAAAAAACCTATTAGATGAATTTAGAAAGCATATTCAAAATGCTGAAGCAAGCTTTGACGAATTTATTAATGCTTGTAAAAGACATGAACCTGTTGCGCAAAAGCTAATAGATAAGTTTGTAACCTTTTTTTCATATGGATTAAATAATATCATCCATTCCTACAATCCAGATGTCGTTATTGTTAATAGCCGTTTAACAAAGGAACTACCAGAAATCATGGAACGGTTAAAGCAACAATTTAGCAATCCCATTATTCAACAATCGAACTTCCTTCCCTCCAATCTTCATCAAGAGGCTATTTTGTTAGGAGGATTCTTTGTGGCCGTTTCAAATTTTTTGAGCATTGATCATTTTGATTTTATTACCTAATGCTAATGTAACGTGGAGCTTATTATGAGGCTTGGACAATACCCATGAATGAATGATTCCACACATGTTAGGTGCCCGAATGCTCGCTCCCCAAGACACTTCGCGTACGGAGGGGATGGCACCGAACTAACATTTTAAAAAATAGATTTAAGAATGGCGATTTCTGCCACTGGGATCTCCGTGCCTTGTGTCCGCTAGCTTCAATCTTTCATAGATTATCTACCCGTTCAACAGAACCCTCCTTCTTTCACAAGGAGAAGGGTTCTTATTCGTTATTTGTGTTTGCCATCCGTTACACATCATTTCAAAGTTTCGCTATGTGTGATAATTATTAAAAAGGTTGTGTCCCAGCGTCTCGTCCTGTTTGTGGATGATTTTAGAAGCAATCTACTTATTTCTGGTATTAATCCGCATGTGCCATTTGCTTAACCCAATACTTGCTTTAACCAAGGAAAGGCTTTTTCTCCATTTATCTCATGAGCCCCATTAAAAAGGTGGTATTGAAAATGAGTTTCTTTATTTTGTGATTGATACTCTTTGCTTATGAACTTTATCGCCTCTTGAACACCGTCTTTTGGAAAAATTCGGTCATGAGTCCCCGCTTCTACAAACAAATTCCGGGGAGCAATCAATGAGATAAGCTGAGGCAATTCGGCCACTTTTAATAATCCTGGAATGTAATTATCTATACAATGGTGCATGGCTAAAATGCTTTTTGAAAACGTGTTAGTAAAGCCTGTTAGCACAGTTGCTTTTATAGAAGGCTCTAAAATAGAAGTATAATTACTGATTAAGGCACCACCTGAAAAACCAATCACTCCTGTACGTTGCCCATCAACATCCTCCTGTTTTTTGATGTAGTGATATATTTCAAGAGCCTCTTCAACCCTCATTCCCGCTAAAGTTCTTCCTCCCATTAGTAAGCTTTTTGCTAATGCATTACAGGAGTTTATATTTCCTGCTTCTTTATCTCTTGTTAGGATTCTTTCACCAAAGCCTAAAATTTCTGGTACAAAAACTTTAAACCCTTGCTTGACTAATTGAACGGCAAAGCGTTGATGAATGCCATAAGGTTCCTTTTCTTCTTTCCCTTCCTTTGTCAAACCTACCGCTTCCTTATGACCATAACCATGACCGTGCATAGCTAGAACAGCCGGATAAAGAGACTCTTTTTCAATTGGTGTCAGTATGTACATTGGAATTAATAAATCACATGATGAGTGCAGTAAGACCTTTTCTCTTATAAAGTCATCAATTTGGGTCGTTTCTACTAACTCCACTGATTTGTAAGGGTTTTCAAAAATGACTAATTTCTTTTTTAAGTCGCTAATCAACTCTGCCTTATTCATTTTAGGCTGATTAATGATCGTTTTTTCTAAAAAAGCTTGTTCGAAGTGGTCAACTGTGTTCACTCTTATTCCTCCATTGCTATTTTTTATATTTATTATAATATAGAAAACACCTGTTCAGCTTAAAAACGACCGAATAATGTTCACCCGATAGTGCGATAATTCGGATTGATGGATGATTAACGTGAGTTTTAATTGTGATATTTGGGGAAAATACTTTATACTATGTTGTATGAGACCTTAGTTAGGAGGGAGCTAAAATGAATCCATTTTCGATTAAAGAAGCACCGGAGTTTATTCAAAAGGAGCTTGAGCAAATTCAAGAGCATATTGCGCCAACTTTAAAGAAAAGTTTAACCTTTAGCTTTGTTTCTTTTCCATTAATTGGGTTTTCCTTTATTAATATTTTTTTCTTAATAGCATTAGTTCCTGACACAGCTCCTAAGATGATACCTATCATTTTATATGCCATTATTGGATCTATTGGATTTGCACTATTAAAAGAATCCGTTATAAAAAATAAAGAAATTCAAAAATCCGGCATTGCCTATATGAAGGAAAGAATAGAAAATAGCCATATCGTAAAAGATGACATTAAAGTTCGTTATGTTCAATCGATTAATAAAGAAGCCTCAAAGGCCATTCATATATTTTGCGAATTTTTAACTTATGAACATAATCGCTCTGCCTTTCATACTGAAAAAACAACGAATTACTAGTAAAACCTTTTGTAGAGTAAAACTCCACTTAAGGTTTTTTTGACCATTACGAGGCAGGAGCTTGAAATAACAATGGTCTTTATGAGTACGACTTTAGAATCCGCCCCTAATATTTAAAAGCTATACTATACCAGCATTCCCTTATCATAAAAAAACGACGAGCACTCCTCTTTTTTTAGGAATGGTCGTCGTTTACTTGTTTTATTTATCCTGTCCCTGTTTGGTTTGGGAAAGGATATTATGCTTCTCTTTTAGAAAGTACTTCTTTTTCATATACATGAACATCTTCTAACCATGATTCTTGAACAGGCACTCCGTTTTGTTCACAATAATAATCCCAAATGGCACCGAACGGATACGTTTTGAATTCTTCCATTAAAGCTAAACGCTCAGTAAATTGCCCTTTTTCTTGAAGCTCTTTTAAATGCTCATTAGGTGTTAGCAGCGCTAATAATAGGGATTTTACCATATTACGAGTTCCGATTGTCCAGGCAGCTACACGATTAATACTAGCATCGAAGAAATCTAGACCAATCATCACATTATCTAAAGCATTGTTACGAACAATCTCTAAGCCAATTTCGCGCAACTCATCGTCTAGAGTGACAACATGATCACTATCCCAACGAACTGGTCTTGATACATGAAGCGCTAATTTCTCACTAAATAACAGCATAGAGGAGATTTTATTGGATACCATCTCTGTAGGGTGATAATGTCCTGTATCTAATAAGCATAGCTTTTGATTTTGAAGAGCATAGCCCATATAAAATTCATGTGAACCGACTACATAAGCCTCTGAGCCAATTCCAAATAACTTACTTTCTACTGCATCAATATTGTATTGCTCGTCTATTTCCTCTGCAAAAATCCGATCAAGTGATTCTTTTAATCTTTTTCTTGGTGTTAAACGGTCACTTGGCACATCTTTATAACCATCGGGAATCCAAATATTCGTTAAAGCAGGCTGTCCTAGCTCTTTTCCGAAGTATTCAGCGATTTTACGGCTTCTAATACAATGCTCAATCCAAAATTCACGGATTTCTTGATCTGGATGAGATAAAGTTAAGCCATCCTCAGCCTTTGGATGCGAAAATAGAGTTGGATTGAAATCTAGACCTACCCCTACTTTTTTTGCCCATTCTACCCATTTTTCAAAGTGCTTTGGCTCAATCTCGTTTCGATCGACCACTTCACCCTCTGTTTCTAAATAGATAGCATGTAAATTTACCTTATGTTTTCCAGGAATTAATGACAATGCTTTTTCTAAATCTTGTCTTAGTTCATCTGGTGTTCTTGCTTTTCCTGGATAATTTCCAGTAACATCAATTCCACCTGATAACTCATTTGCATTCACTTCAAAGCCACCAACATCGTCACCCTGCCAGCAATGAACTGAAATCGGAACATGCTTCAGCTGCTGAAGTGCTTCCTCAACATTTACTCCCCATTTTTCATACTGTTGTTTAGCATCTAAAAAACGTTTTTCTACTGTCATTTTCAATCACCTTTCCTTACTTAAGAGTATTTGGTTTAAAGCTTTTAACTTCAAATGATTTCTTAATCAATTCCCTAGCTTCTTTAACAGACTCTATTTCTCCTAATGCCATAAATTGAGCAACCATATTTCCAATCGCCGTTGCCTCAACAGGACCAGAATATACCTCTTTACCGGTAGCATCTGCAATCAACTGGTTCAACAGTTCATTTTGAGAGCCACCACCTATGACACTAACCGTTTTAAACTCTTTTTCAAAGATTTCCTCTATTTGAGCTATTGCGTTTTTATAGCTAACAACTAAACTATCATACACACATTTCGCTACTTCACCGGGAGTTTCTGGAACTTGTTGACCACTTTCCCTACAATAATTTTGAATTTCTGTTACCATATGTTCTGGTAGTAAAAATCGGTCATCATCAACATTAACAATCGAAGAAAAATCAGCCGATTTACTTAACTCTACGAGCTCAGCGAAAGAATACTTATGCTCAAAATTACGCTTCACTTCTTGGATCATCCAAAGACCCATAATATTTTTTAGAAAACGGAATTGATAATCAACTCCACCTTCGTTTGTAAAATTATAATCAAGGGCTTTCGTTATACAAATGGGAAAGTTATTTTCTACCCCAATTAACGACCATGTACCTGAGCTAATATAAATCGAGTCATTGCTTTCCGGCATAGCTAACACAGCAGAGCCCGTATCATGCGTTGCTGGCAAGACCACCTTCATATCAAATCCAAACTCATCAACGAGCTCCTGCTTTAATCCACCTAAAACGGTTTTGGGAGGTGCAATCTCCTGAAACATGTGAGAATTAATTCCAAGTTGAGTCAATAAATCTTGATCCCACTTTTTTGTAAAAGCATTTACTAACTGAGTAGTCGTAGCATTCGTATACTCATTTGCTTTCTCACCAGATAACAGATAGTGAATGTAATCCGGAATCATTAAGAAGCTATCTGCCTGAGTAAGCACTTCAGGGTCACTTTCCTTAAGTGCCATGAGCTGATAAATCGTATTGAACTTTTGAAATTGTATACCTGTTTCTAAATAAAGACGCTCTTTCATCACTTTCTCAAACGTCTTCTCCATCATTCCATCTGTCCGTGAATCACGATACGCAACAGCATCTGTTAATCGATTCCCCTGCTCATCTAATAACACGTAATCAACAGCCCAAGTATCAACACCAATACTATCTGGCTTAATCCCTAATTCCGTACATTTTTGGATTCCTTTTTTTATTTCATTGTATAAACCATCAATATCCCAGCAAAAATAGTCTCCCTTTTTCTGAATACTATTTTCAAAACGATGAACTTCGTCTAATTGAAGCTTCCCATTCGTTAATGACCCTAATATGAGACGTCCACTCGATGCACCAATGTCAACGGCTAAAACATGTTTTTTCATTACTTCACCTCTTCAGAAAGCGCTTTCTATTATTTTACTATATCTCACCTATTTTACTATATCGTTGTTTATTTATTTTTTGTCCTTATTTGCACATTCGATCCGTTTGATAAATACAACAACATTATCTAGACCAGAATCTTGTAACCCTCTCTATAAAAGTAAAAAAGCTAACTACTTTGGGAGAATAGTTAGCTTTTTTTGCTTTATTTCCGCCAATACTTTTGTCGAAATTGCTTAGGAGTATCCTGATATTTCTCTTTAAAAATTCTATAAAAATAACTAATGTTCTCATATCCAATTTTTTCAGCTATGGATGAGATCGACACATCACTCGTAATAAGTAAATTCTTGGCTTGGCTAAGTCTTTTATCCTGTAAAATTTCCTTAAAGGTTTTCCCAGTCATATTTTTTATAAACTTACTTAATCGATAATGAGGCTGATTTAACTGCTCTGATAACTCAAATAAAGAGCCTGTCTGGTAATGGTTTTGAATATAATGCATAATCTCTACCATTACATTTTGCTGCTGTGATTGCTCATGACTATCCGCTAATCGATCGATATTTTTTACTAGTTCTACTAGCAATAATCCTATGTTTAACTTTAAAGTCGTTTCTGTCATAAAGCTCGGTACAAAAATCTCCAGCATCAGCTTTTCCATTAATTCCTGTATACTTTTCACATCTGAAACCTGAAAATAAAGAGCCTGTCCGTTTCTCGAATCTCCTAAAAGACTATTAATAAAGAAATGGCTCATCATATTTTCTGAACTAAAAAAGGAAAACATGAACTCGAAAAACTCGGGCTGAATAATAAAGTTTATAATTAAATCTTCTTTTTGACAGGCGTGTAATTCATGCTCAATATGCTGGTTTAAGAACAGAAGCTCTCCTTGCTTTAGATGAATATCTTTGTTTCCCACTCGTTGTCGCAAGCTTCCATGATAGACATAATTCACTTCAATATAATTGTGCCTATGCTTGGGGAAATCGATAAAACGAGTATGCTTTCTTGCAACAATCATCTTATCAGGGTGAAGAAATTTCCCACTTTCGATAATAAATTCAACCTGATCGGTATATCTCTCTTTTATAATTTTTTTGTTAGAAGAAATGATTTCTTTTTCTTCTTCTGTGAGTTTGATTAATTCTTTATACAAATCAATACTCATAGAGAATCACCTTCTAGTCCCTTTAGACCTGTTGACTCCATAAAGTCTTATTCCTTTTTGTTCAATTCCTCAAATAATGAACTCGGTATACTTAGCTGTTCCTTACTAATTCCTAACAAGTCTAGAATACTACTAGGTTCTGCCTCTTGGTCGACATTCTTAATTTTAGATACCTCTTTATGGATTTCTTCCATTTTTCTGTCTAGTGCTGAGGATTTTAATGCTGCTTCCTTTAATTCATTTGTAAGATGACTCGGAATTGTTTTATTAAACTTATAATAAATTTTGTGCTCTAGACTTGCCCAAAAATCCATTGCGATCGTCCTAATCTGAACTTCTACACAAACAAGCTCTTCTCTATCAGACATAAAAACAGGTACTTTCACAATTAAGTGAAGACTTTGATACCCATTAGGTTTTGGAGTTTGAATATAATCCTTCACTTCTAATACTTCAATATCCTTTTGAGATTTAAGCATATCCGCAATTTTATAAATATCTGAAATAAAAGAGCAAGTAATTCTTATTCCTGCTATATCTTGAACATTTTCTTTTATACTATCTATACTAAAACGGTAATTTTTCCTTACTAATTTTTTTAATATACTTTCAGGCTCTTTTAATCGAGCTTTCGTATGTTCGATCGGATTATATTCATGAATATATTCGAATTCCTGCTTCAAGATATTAATTTTGGTTTCCATCTCATCTAGCGCAAACTTATAAGCCATCATAAACCTAGTCATATCTTCTCTAAAATTCTTTAACTGCTCGAAACTAATATTTGCCAATGAATTCATCCCCGATTCACACTCTCTTTATATCATTTAATGAGTTACTTCCATTCTATCCTTTGCAGACTCTTTTCCATAGACCTTTTTTGAAATAATAGGTGCATATTGAAATAAAATAATTCCAATAAAAGTTGAAGCTAATATAAACATACTACTAAACGCCTTTAAAGAGGTTGTCGCTAAAGAAGCTACAATAATGGAAAATTCCCCTCGCTGTGTTAGAGACAAGCCGGCGCGTAATGCTACTAGCTTTGAAAGCCCATACCACTTGCCACCTATTACTCCCACAATGACCTTTGCTACTATCGACCACATTAATACAGTAAGTAACAGACCAATCATAGGAATCCCTTCACTTAAATCAATCGTTGTTCCAAAATAGAGGAAAAACAAAGGCATAAGTAAATCTCTTGAGCGGATAACCATCTGCTCTAACTCATGGGTTCGACGTACCTCTGCTAACATAATACCTGCTAAAAAGGCACCTAATACCTCGGATAGGTTCAAATACAAAGCTAAACCTCCGTAAGCAAGAGCAAGTCCTGTTACAAATAAAATCATACCATCTCCGTTCAACTTCTGTCTAAATAGATCACCTAATTTCACAAAAATACCACGAGCTAACACAATGGCCCCCGCTACAAGAAGAATTACTTTCACTAATAATAAGATGATGCTTGAGACAGTTAATGCCTGTCCTGTAGTCAAACCAACTAATACAGCGACTAATAAAGGGGCTAACAAATCCTCAAAAATTAATAACCCTAGCATAAAGCTTGACTCAGGTCTTTCTATTTTCTTTGAGTTCTCTAATAGCTTAGCTGTAATAGATGAACTGGTTGCATATACGACTGCCCCTACAATAAAAGCGGATAATAAATCCATTCCTAAAGTAAAAACGATTAGTACAGTAACAGCAAAGCTCAGGAAAAAGTCTAAAATACCTGCACCCAAAACTTTTTTGGCTACGGTCATTAATTGCTTAATGGGAAATTCCATTCCTAACATAAAAAACAAAAGAACAATCCCTATTTCTCCTGCAAAGTGGAGAAGGTGATTATCTGTTAACCATCCTCCTAACACAATTCCTAATAATATAAAAACGATAATAGTTGGTATTCTCATTTTTGAACCAATATACCCTACAAAGAACAATAACAATAATAATAATCCGGATCCTAAAAGTTCGGGGATTTCTGTCATCTATAGAAGCCTCCTTGAGCAGGTGACATCAATCATTTAATCACCTGGATCAACTTTTTATGTACATCTTTCAAGGATTCCATATTATACAAATAATATCCCTCTCTTACTGAATTTTTACGAATAAGTCCACATTTGAGTGAATTTTATCATTGCTCTAATTTAACGTTCATTATAAAAAATGTCTTAAATGGTTGTGAATTCACTTGTTGATTGTAACGTAGGTAGTGACTCCCAAAGGATCAGCGCAGTCTGAAGATCCACTCTGACGAAGCCCTGCGTAGTCGGAGTTAGCTGAAGACCAGCCCTTGGGAAAGCATCTACCTAAAGTGAGAATCAAACCTAATCGTTCGGTTTTCATTATAAGATTTGAATGATGAAGTGGGTTTAAGTGAATAAAACCAAACATTCATTATAAAAAATGTCTTAAATGGTTGCGAATTCTCTCGTTGATGTAACGGTAGGTAGTGACTCCAAAGGATCAGCGCAGTCTGAAGATCCACTCTGACGAAGCCCTGCGTAGTCGGAGTTAGCTGAAGACCAGCCCTTGGGAAAGCATCTACCTAAAGTGAAAATCAAACCTAATCGTTCGATTTTTATAATAAGATAGAAAGGATGAAGTGGATTCATTTCTAAGAACATAGAAAAAAAGAAGCCTTTATAAGCTGCATGCTTAAAAGGACTTCTTTTATAAATGGTAGTCATTTAACTCATTTATTTACTTATTTAAAACGAATTTATCTATAGCTTTTGCTACACCATCTTCATTATTTGTCGCTGTAATCCAATTAGCCTCTTTTTTAACAATCTCTTGTGCATTACCCATTGCGACACCTACTCCAGCTTCTTTAATCATCGCCAAATCGTTAAGACTATCGCCACATGTCAAAACCTCATCCATTGAAATTTGCAGCTTTTCACAAACCTTTTTAATGGCATTGGCTTTATTAATTCCTAATACATTTACTTCAATATTTAATGGATGTGAATTACTTATCTCATATGTTCCTTTTGAATGAATATCTTCTAAAAGCTGATCACGTGTGATTTCATCATCAAAGTTAAATCCAAACTTTAACCAAGTATGCTCATGAATATTTTCAGGAAGCTCCCCATTCCACACTTGCTTTTCCGTTACGGCCCAATAGCCTGTTTTATATGTATTCATTAACTCAAAAAACGTTTCAATATCACTGGTTTCGAGCGTAACACGCTCTAATATTTCACCGGTAGGACCCCAAATTTCACTTCCATTTACCGTGATATGATAAGAATTTAACTCTAACGTTTTTGCATACTTGGAACTCGTATTCAACGATCTTCCAGTACATAGTATAACTTCTACCCCTTGTTCTCTTGCTTCACGAATAGCCCTTTGATTTTCAACAGAAACCTCATGAGAAGTGTTGAGAAGCGTTCCATCCATATCTAAAGCTACTAATTTTATTGATTTTCTCTCCATTTTTACTTCACCCTTTTTTTCATAATAGTGAAATGATTGATCTGTTTTCCCTTGAAGTCAGCTATTTTAACTCGCCGATTGTTTATCTATTTCAACAAAGAAATAACAGAAAAATTCTCCTTACCCACATTGTTTACTACTTATGATTCTCCACTTCTTTCTTGATCAGCCGCTAGTTCTTCTAAATGTTTTTTATGATTTTTACCCCATTGATCCATTGCTTCAAGTATTGGTATTAAAGTCGCTCCATATCCTGTTAATGAGTATTCAACCTTTGGTGGTATTTGAGCATAGATTTTTCGTATGACAATATCTTGTTCCTCGAGCTCTCTCAGCTCTGCGGTTAGCACCTTTTGTGTAATACCTGGAATTGCTCTTTTTAATTCATTAAATCGCATCGTCTCGTTCTTTATTAATTGGTAGAGAATTTTGTGAGTCCACTTTCCAACTAAAACATCTAAAGCTGTATCAGCTTTACAGGAGATAGGATTAACCATTTCTTCACCTCATTAGTTTCCTTTTTGTAACTATAACACTTTTTAGTGCGTACTTACCATTACGAAGAAAAGAAGGCATACTATTAGTAACACAACAAAAATGACTTAAGGAGTGATAAACTATGACTTATCAATTACCTAAACATGTACAATTAGGACATATACAAATAAAAGTAAGTGAATTAAAGCGTTCCATTACTTTTTACGAAAACATACTCGGACTAGAGGTACTTAAAATTGAGGAAAATCTTGCCTACCTGACAGCAGACGGTACGAAGCCACTTGTCATTTTAGAAGAAATTCCAGATGCTCTTATTATACCTGCGCAGCAAAATGCTGGATTATATCATTTTGCCCTTTTACTTCCTTCTAGAGAAGAGCTGGGATTATTATTAAAAAATATGCTGTCCTATCAGGTGTCGATTGGTTCAGGTGATCATCATGTTAGTGAAGCCTTTTACCTCTCTGATCCAGATGGCAATGGTATTGAAGTGTATGCAGATCGACCTATGTCATCATGGTTAAAGGATGAAAATGGTCATTATATAATGACAACTGAAGCTGTTCATGCACAGGAATTGTTAGAAATAGTTGGCGATAGAGAATTTCATAAACTTCCCGAAAAAACAAAGCTAGGACATGTTCATTTTCATGCTCATTCACTACAAGATTCTGCCCAATTTTATCAAGAAGCCCTTGGTTTCGATGTAACGATGGATGCAAAACAAATGGGTGCGGTCTTTTTAGCGGCCAATCAATATCATCATCATATAGGTTTAAATCGTTGGGCAGGTCATCTAGCTCCTAAACGACCTAAACAAGCCGTAGGAGTTCAACACTACTCCATTATACTACCGACCCTAAATGATTTAGAAGATATAAAGCAACATTTATCCTCTAATCAGATAAACTTTACCGAATATAAGCAAACCATTTCATTAAAGGATCCAAACGATGTAACAGTTCAACTGACAGCTCCATAACTCAAAAGCCTGCTCTGATATTCTTATCATGAGCAGGCTTATTAAAAATTATGATATCATTGCTAAATAAGCAAGAACACCGAAACCAACAATAAAGCAATAAATAGAGAAGTAAATGAGCTTTCCACTTTTCATAATATTGATGAAAATTTTCAATGCAAAATAGGACGCAACCAATGAAGCAACAAATGCAATACTATAAGGAAAGGCTTTTTCTGCAATAGCTGGGTCACTAAAGACATCTCGCAATGCTAATATTCCACTACCTAAGCTTACAGGGATATAGAGAAAAAATGAAAATCGTAACGCAGTTTCTCTCGTCCAGCCTACCCCCATCGCTGCCACAATAGTAGCCCCTGAACGGCTAATCCCTGGAAGAAGGGCGACCATTTGCGCTAAACCTACTATAATGACTTCCTTCATTGTAATTTGTGATTCAGTCTTTTTACCTTTTAACTTCCGAATGATAAACAAAGCAACACCCGTCACAAGTAAAGCGACGGCAATAACACCAATATGACTAGACTGCGTAGCAATCCAATCCTCTAGTAACAGTCCAGCTATGGCAGCAGGAACTGTTGCAATTACTAAATAAACCCAAAAGCGAAAATCACTTTCATACTCAGGTTTCCTCGTTTGCAAATACTTTAATGCTCCACCAATTAATCGAAACAAGTCATTTCGGTATATGAAGATGACCGCAAATAATGAAGCAAAATTCACTAATATTTCAAACGTTAACCCTTCACTTTCTAACCCTAAAAAATGTTGAGCTAACACTAAATGTCCACTCGAGGAGACAGGAATCGGCTCAGTTATCCCTTGAATTAATCCTAACAACAAAAATTGAATCCATTCTGCAAGCTGAATAGCACTCTCCATTAAATATCTACTCCTATCTTTACATAAAAAACTACTAACGACTACTAACCAAAGTAACTCAAACAACACTGCTTCTTATTATAAAGGAAGTGTATCATTTATCTACCTTTTTATTATTAATTTTCCCTTAAAAAGACAAGTCATCTCCCTAACATCATATGAGCCATTTGTGTAATTAGACTACTTTTTACTGTCTAATGTAGCCTTCCTTTTAACCGTTTTTTGTGGTGTGGTTCTTTTTTCGGGTGAATAGAGCTTTCCCTTTTGACCGTTCCAATGCTGTGGCTGTCATTTCGGGCTAAATGAAAGCTTCTATTTGATTTCTTTTTGTCGAATTTTCTTTATTCGGGTGAATAGAGCTCTCCCTTTTGACTATTCCATCGCTTTGACTCTTATTACAGTCGAATAGAGTACTCCTCTTCGCCTTCCTCTTTTTAAATAAAAAAAGACAGTCAACTCGTTTAAGTTAACTGTCGCTGTTTCTCATTTTCATTTCTTATTGTGGAGCTGTTTTAAAGGCCTTTACTTCATAGACGTTTTGTTTGAAATCAATAATATGCTCTGGCTTTGGTTTACCGCGACTTTGACGATGGCCTTCTAAATGAATATCGCTCTTCTCCCAATTTTTCCAATCCTCTTCAGATTCCCAGCGAATCATAACGATAACTTCTTCATCCCCGCGTCTTTGCTTTTTGACTAGAACACTCATGTCCAAAAAACCTGGTTGCTCCTCAATAATACCTTTCCCACTAAATCTGTCTACCACAAGCTGAGATGTACCTTCTTTAACAACAAAATCCTTATTTTGAATAAACATCGTATAATCCCCTCTTTTGTTAATATTATTAATGTTATCTTAATCGAGAAAGATTATCATTGTCAATCCGATAGAAAGAGTTATTCTAAAATTTTGAGCTTTTGATCAGTTGGTAAAGTCTCCTTTTGAATTGGCTCTTCATCGATATCTCCAAACGGCATTTGAGCAATTAATCTCCATTCTGCTGGCAATCCCCATTTCTCCCTGCATGCGTGGTCAATATGAGGATTAAAATGTTGAATAGACGCACCTAACCCTTTTTCTGAAAAAATGGTCCAAATAGCAAATTGCATCATTGCTGAAGATTGATCGGCCCAAGTTACAAATTGTTGTTCAAACCGCGGATCCTTCTGGTTTTTAACCTTTTCTGTTACCTTTTCATCATCAAAGAAAAGTAAGGTTCCAAAGCCACTTGCATACCCTTTTATCTTCTTTTGCGATAGTGAAAATTTTTCAGGTGTTAAGACCTGCTTCATCATTTCTTCTGTCATATTCCAAAATGTACGATGATGCTCATTCATCAATAAAACAACCCTACTACTTTGTGAATGAAAGGCAGTAGGTGCATAATCTACTACGGTTGATAGTATTTCTTTGATTTCTTGTACAGTTAGTGAAGATTGAGCTTTTAGCTTACGTATGGTTCTTCTGTTTTGTATGGCTCTTAACATCGTATCCAATTTACATTCCTCAGTTCTAATTTACTTTCTTTTATGTTGTTACCTTATTAAATTCTTTCATTCATGTCAAAAACTTACTCAGCTGCTTTTCACTCCCTCAAGACACTTCACGCCCGATGGGTGCCTGGCAAGTTTAAAAAGTCGATTTGGCAGCCTCTTCACCCCACTGGTGTCTCCGTGCCTTTTGTCCGCTAAGTTACCTAATTACCTAGAGATTCTTCAAATGAAATAGGCCTCCTTCTTACTTAAAAGAAGGAAGGGCCTGTTAGTTGTTTGTTGTATTCACTTATTACCTATCATTTCAAATTTCGTTATATGAAATGATCTAATAACAGGTTTTGTCCCTGCCTCTAAAAGTATTATGTTTTCTTGACTATGATGATGTTCATTCATGTGATCCACTGGCTTAAATGGATTTTCACCTGTTATGATCACATAAATGACGACAACGATTACTAAATAAGATATTGCAAGCAAGATAGCTTTTTTCGGGTTAGACATGCTCTTCCCCTCCTTGGAGCTTTTTTAAGGAGAATTTCTGTAAACGCAACGCATTCAACACAACTGATACTGAGCTAAAAGCCATTGCAGCTCCAGCTAACCAAGGAGCTAACAGCCCTAATGCAGCAATAGGAATTCCGATAGAATTATATATAAAAGCGAAGAATAAGTTTTCTTTAATATTCTTCATTGTTTTTTTACTCATCAAAATAGCGTCACTAACGGAATGTAAATCACCTTTCATCAATGCAATATCCGCTGCTTCAATAGCTACATCTGCTCCTGTTCCAATTGCCATTCCTACATTAGCAACCGCCAATGCCGGAGCATCATTAATGCCATCTCCTACCATTGCTACTATTTTTCCATTCTCTTGTAGCCTTTTAATTTGAGCGCTTTTTTGTTCAGGAACAACCTCTGCAATCACTTTTTTTATACCTACCTCTTCAGCGATCGCTTTTGCGGTTCGTTCATTATCACCAGTAAGCATGATAACATCTAATCCAAGTCTTTTCAGTCTATTTATTGCAGATTTTGAGCTTTCCTTTATCACATCTGAAACAGCCATGATTCCAAATAATTCTTGATTTTTTGCTACAAGGATAGCTGTTTTCCCTTGTTTTTCTAATTGCAATAAAGTTGGCTCCATTTGTTTATAATTAATTGACTCTTTTTCAAATAATTTTCTAGTTCCTACTAAAATTTCGTAATCATTTACCGTCGCAGAAATGCCCCCTCCTGGAATGGCCATAAAAGAGCTCGGCTCATCGATTAACAAACTTTGGTTCTTTGCTTGTCTAACTATTGCTTGGGCTAAAGGATGTTCAGATTTACTTTCTGCTGATGCAACGAGTTTTAACAGTTGATTTTTTTGGCTCTGATTACAAGAAATAATATCAGTTAAGGTTGGTTCTCCTTTTGTAATAGTCCCTGTCTTATCTAAAACCACGGTATCTACTGACTGAGCACTCTCTAAATGCTCTCCGCTTTTGAATAGAAGCCCAATCTCTGCTGCTCTCCCTGATCCAGCCATAATAGACGTCGGAGTCGCTAGCCCTAATGCACATGGGCATGCGATGACTAATATAGAAATGGTTGGGATTAATGCAGAACTGATATTTCCAGGTTCAATAAAGAAATACCAAATGCAAAAAACAATGATACTAAAAACGATGACGACTGGTACAAATACCCCTGAGACCTTGTCGGCTAATCGTTGAATATTAGCTTTTGAGCCCTGCGCCTCTTCTACGACTTTTATAATTTGGGCTAACGCAGAGTCACGGCCAACCTTTGTTGCCTTCATTTTTATAGAGCCATTCGTATTAAAGGTCGCTCCGATTACTTCCATACCAGGCTTTTTTTCAACGGGAATACTTTCTCCTGTTATCATTGATTCGTCTACAGCTGAATATCCCTCAATGACTGTACCATCAACTGGAATTTTTTCACCTGGTTTTACGACGACCCTATCACCTACCACTACTTCTTCAATGGCAATGGTCACAGCTTCTCCATTACGAATAACAAGAGCTTGTTTCGCTTGTAAATTTAGTAACTGCTTAATAGCTTGAGAGGTTCTCCCTTTAGCTCTTGTTTCAAAAAGCTTACCTAGCATGATTAATGTGATAATGACCGCACTCGTTTCAAAATACAAATCAACCATACCTTCATGACCTGTTGCTCTAGCTTCAAACATTAAATAAATACTATAAAAATAGGCAGCACTTGTCCCTAATGCAACGAGAACATCCATATTTGCACTTTTATTTTTTATGGCATGAAAGGCCCCTTTGTAAAAAGTGGCTCCTACTACAAATTGTACAGGTGTCGCTAAAGCAAACTGAATCCAAGGTTCAGCAAATATCCTAGGCATATATAAAAATGATAAGAATTCAAAATGAGTCACCATTGTCCAAAAAAGAGGCAAAGTTAATAACGCTGAAAAAAGAAATAAACTTTTTAGCTTTTCATAAGATCTCTCTTTAAGACTCTCTCTTTCTTCCTCATCCTTTTCTTGTAACGCATAATACCCTAGCTTATTTACGACTTCTTCTAATTTCCCTCTATCAACGACTTCCGAATCGTATTTAATAACGGATCTCTCTAGTGCATAATTGACATTCGCCTCTTGTACACCTTCAACCTTAGATAATCCCTTTTCAATTCGGTTAGCACATGCAGCACAAGTCATCCCTTCAATTTGTAGGGTAGTTTCTTTTTGAGCCATATTCTCACCTCCGGATCCTTACAAAATCAGAATAAAAAAGGGCTTTAGCCATTCTAGTTCACTGAATTCTAAAGCCTCTCTTTCAAGCAAAATTATTTCACTTCATAACCTTGTTCTTCAATGGTTTTTTCAATATCTGATAAAGATACTTGATCAGCATTAAACTGAATTTCTACTTTACCGCTTGATAAATCAACGGTAACAGCTGAAACTCCTTTTAACTCTCCTACATTCTCTTCTATCGCTTTTACGCAATGTCCACAAGACATGCCTTCTACTTTAATTACTTCTTTCATCTTAAAAAACCTCCTTATTATTTGAGCATCCTTTTCAAAACATCCATTAATTCATCAATCGCTTCCTCACCATTGCCTTCTTTTATAGCTTTTGAAACACAATGATGGGTATGATCCTCTGTTAAAGCGAGAGAAACTTTATTCATGGCAGCTTGAATGGCAGCGATTTGATTTAAAATATCTACACAATAACGATCATTCTCGATCATACTATGAACACCGCGTACCTGCCCTTCAATACGTTTTAATCGGTTTAATAGTTGCTGTTTATTCGGTTGTTTCGTTTTTTTATCAGTATTATGATTCATTGCAACACACTCCTAAACCTTATACTTATACCCTGTACCCCTATAATAACGACTAATTTTTATTCTGTCAAATGAATGTATGAGTCTATATTCCTTAGCCAAACATTTCTAACTGCCCGTTTTTATTAAATAAAAAAATCGTTCATAATTGGTTCGATTAATATCTTTTCATTTTCACCGGCAGTCTCATTTAAACCGAAGGAACTCTGACTTTTTTTAAAATAAAAAAGAGTTTATAATAAAAGAAAGAATTAAGTATACAATAAGGGGGTATTCATCTTGTCAAAAAAAGCTCTTATTATTATTGATTATACCGTTGATTTTGTTGCTTCTAATGGTGCTCTAACCTGTGGAGAGCCCGGACAATTAATAGAAGAAAAGCTAATTAGCATTTCCAACACTTTTATCGAGCAAGGTCACCTTACTATCTTTGCTGTTGATACTCATTATGAAAATGATCCATTACATCCCGAGACTAAGCTCTTCCCTGCTCATAATATAGTTGGCACAGAAGGTAGAGAATTATACGGAGGTCTTTCAGAATTATATAAACAATCCGAGCAGCTTCCTCACGTAAATTGGATGGACAAAACAAGATATTCTTCATTTGTGGGTACTGATCTGGAGTTAAAATTACGGGCAAATGGAGTGACTCAACTTCACCTAGTAGGAGTATGTACTGATATTTGCGTGCTTCATACTGCAATAGATGCATACAACAAAGGTTTTGAAATCGTGATTTATGATAATGCCGTTGCTAGCTTTGATTCAGACGGTCATGCCTGGGCTTTAAGACACTTCAAAAATAGCCTTGGTGCTTCAATAAAAACAATCTAACGAATCATTACATCCATTTAGTAATGACAAAAGGTTATCATCATGAAATTTGTATTTAACTTCTGGAGGTTTATTATGATTAAGGAATATCGAGATGACAGTTTAGCTTTGCACACAGATTTGTATCAAATAAACATGGCCGAAACCTATTGGGCAGATGGGATTCATGAGAAAAAAGCGGTTTTTGAGCTATTTTTTCGAAAGCTCCCCTTTGGAAACGGCTTTGCGATTTTTGCTGGCTTAGAAAAGGTTATTCATTACTTAAACCATTTTCACTTTACCAATACAGATATTGACTATTTGAAAGAACAAGGATACAAAGAAGATTTTTTAAACTATTTAAAAACGATTACTTTTACTGGCACAGTGAGGTCGATGAAGGAAGGCGAGGTTGTATTTGGTAATGAGCCATTACTACGTATTGAAGCACCTCTCGTAGAGGCACAGCTCATTGAAACAGCTATCTTAAATATTATTAATTACCAAACACTTATCGCGACTAAGGCTGCCAGAATCAAACACCTTTTAGGTGATGAAACGGTTATGGAATTCGGCACAAGACGGGCTCAAG
The DNA here is from genome assembly GCF_001590785.1 of Alkalihalobacillus trypoxylicola. Classification (GTDB taxonomy): domain Bacteria; phylum Bacillota; class Bacilli; order Bacillales; family Bacillaceae_D; genus Alkalihalobacillus; species Alkalihalobacillus trypoxylicola. Next base: position 33,247 of record NZ_LTAO01000002.1, on the reverse strand, counting down.
AAATGGATGCTGCGGTTTGGGGTACAAGAGCTGCGATTATTGGTGGTTTTGACGCTACCTCTAATGTAAGAGCAGGTAAAATGTTTAATATTCCACTTGCAGGGACACATGCTCATTCTATGATTCAAGCTTATAGAGATGAGTATATTGCTTTTCACAAATATGCAGAGCGTCACAAAAATTGTGTATTTTTAGTTGATACATACAACACCTTAAAATCAGGAGTTCCGAACGCTATCAAGGTTGCTAAAGAGCTTGGTGATAAAATTAATTTTAGAGGAGTACGATTAGATAGTGGGGATTTAGCATTCCTATCTAAAAAAGTTAGAATCATGTTGGACGAAGCAGGATTTCCTGACGTAAAAATTGTCGCCTCTAATGATTTAGATGAATCGACCATTATTAACCTCAAACAGCAGGGTGCTAAAATTGACATATGGGGAATTGGCACCAAGTTAATTACTGCGTATGACCAACCAGCACTTGGTGCCGTATACAAGCTTGTGTCTATTGAAAATGAACATAAGGAAATGGTCGATACGATTAAGATTAGTGGGAACCCAGAAAAAGTAACGACTCCAGGTTTAAAACGTGTTTATCGAATTATTAATCGCTATACACAGAAATCTGAGGGAGATTACATCGCTCTTGATCATGAAAACCCTAATGAAGAAGAAAACCTTCATATGTTCCACCCTGTTCATACGTTTTTAAGCAAGCATGTTCGACACTTTGAAGCAATAGATTTGCAAGAGATCATCTTCGAAAATGGTGAGCTCCTCTATGAAAAGCCTGATTTACAGTCTATTAAAGAATATGCACAATCTCAGCTACAGCTCCTGTGGGATGAGTATAAAAGAACACTGCATCCTGAAGAATATCCAGTTGATTTAAGTGAGGCTTGTTACCAAAATAAGATGGACAATATTCGTTTCATTAAAGAAAAGGTGGACTCTTTACAGTCTTGATTCTATAAAAAAGCGGAAGGCATTCTCAAAGCCCTCCGCTTTTGTTTTTCTATTACACATGTAAAAATTTATTTTCTTAATAACTTTAAATCAAAATCAGGAACTAGCCCTTCCTTCATAGCTCTTCCTAATAGGGATTCAATCGCTTCAAAACCATCGTTACCTAAATCGGCCGTATATTGATTCACATATAAATCAATATGAGAGGCAGCAACCTCTTCTGAAAGCTCCTGCGCATGCTCCATTATATAGCTCTTAGATAATTCCGGATGTTTCCAAGCGAAATGAACAGAATCCTGAATCCATTTCGCGATTTTATCACCATCTAATTCTCTTTTGGCGATAATTACTCCTAAAGGTATCGGCAATCCTGTATCCTCTTCCCACCAGCTACCTAAATCTGAAACGAGATGAAGTTGATATTGCTCGTAAGTAAAACGGGCTTCATGAATAACCAAACCTGCTGCAATTTCACCTTTTTGAACGGCTGGCATTATTTCTTCAAAAGGCATCACTACAATTTCCCCTAAACCACCTGGGATTTTCTGTTGTGCCCATAAACGAAAAAGTAAATAAGCGGTCGAGCGATCACTTGGAACGGCTACTTTTTTACCGGTTAGAGCTGTTGCATCTTTTATTTTATTTTTCGTTAGAACTAAAGGTCCACAGCCACGCCCTAGCGCGCCTCCACAAGGAATTAATTGGTAATTGGAGAGAACCCACGGTAAGGCAGCAAATGATATTTTCATAATTTCAGGCCCCTCTTCCTTAGCAGCCCAATAATTTGTTTTATCTATATCGGCATAGGTTACCTCTAATTTAGGTGCATCCTCTATTAACCCATGAACGGCTGCATGAAAAACAAATGTATCATTCGGGCATGGGGAAAAAGCAATTTTGGTCATGATAATACCTCCTCTATAACGGCAAAAGCATTTTTCAACTGGTTTAATGCTTCTTTTATTTTCCAAGCATCCTTATTTCTCGGTCCAATGATATTAGAAATAGCCCTAATTTCTATAACAGGAACATTAAACAATTTAGCTGCTGTCGCTACTCCAAAACCTTCCATCGCTTCTGCCTTTGCCTCCGGAAGACGCTCCTTTAAGGCATATGTAGTCGCCTCAGTTCCCGTAACGGTATTTAAAGTCAAGATAGGCCCTATATGAACAGGTAGTGAATGTTTTTCGAGGTGAGCTGCCCATTTCTTTGCGATTTCAACTTCGCTCATGATTTTCGACTGACCTAATCCTAATTCTTCAAGCTTTAAAAAGCCTTCTGGTGATTCGGAGCCTAAATCTGCTGCTTGTATTTCAGTTGCAATAACAATGGACCCTATGTCTGCCCTTCCTTGGAAACCACCAGCGATACCTGCATTTATGACGAGATCATACTTACTTTTTATCAACTTTTTTGTCGTATTGGCTGCTGCGTTAGCTGGTCCAACGCCCATAACCTCAATATCTATATAAGGTATATCTTCTATGGCTTGCTTTATTATTTCCCTCTCTGCCTCAACAGAAACCATAATCAATACTCGTTTTTCATGATTGCCTTTTTCATTGGTCATTGATTAAACTCCTTTACTTAAACAGCTACTACGAGCTTTCTCACAAATAAGTTTACCACAGGCTATCAGATTATAAAGAGATTAGACTCATTTCTAACTATTACAACTATCTTTACTAAGATTGGTATAATAAATCCTCCTGATAATGTTCATAAAAAGGACTATTTATCTAGAAAGAAAACGTTGTTATAGGTATAATTTATATTTTTTGGAAATTTATAAAATATATCCAAATAGTATATTTACATCTTCTTCCTATCCTTTTATGATGAATGTATTAAGAAGGAGGTGAGTTTTGTAAGCGCTTTATTTTTAGTGGTATAAAAAATTTTAAGAGGAGCTGAGGCTTGTGAAAAAGTTAGGTGTTGGCCTGTTCATGTTGACTGCGATTCTTCTTTCTGTTTTATTCACTGATAGTAATGTTTCATTTGCAAATTCCCCGAATTTCTCTATGCAAGGTTATGCAACACTAGCTGGTGGAACAACTGGTGGTGCTGGAGGAGATGTGGTGACCGTCACAACAGGTGAAGAGTTGGTTAACGCATTAAAAAACAAAGATGACAATACCCCATTAACCATATACATTAATGGAACGATTACTCCTTCTAACACTCCTGCAAACAAAATTGATATTAAAGACGTCTCAGATGTATCGCTTCTAGGAGTTGGAAATAACGGTCGTCTAGACGGTATCGGCATTAAAGTCTGGAGAGCTCACAATGTTATCATAAGAAATTTAACTATACATGAAGTCAACATTGGTGATAAGGATGCCATAAGTATTGAAGGTCCTTCTAGTCACATCTGGGTTGACCATAATGAACTATATGCAAGCTTAGATGTTCATAAGGATTATTATGATGGACTCTTTGACATTAAGCGTAATGTAGATTATGTAACCTTTTCTTGGAACTATGTTCATGATGGATGGAAAGCTATGCTAATGGGTAGCTCTGATAGTGATAATTATCACAGAACCGTAACCTTTCACCATAATTATTTCAAAGATTTAAATTCAAGGGTGCCTAGTATTCGTTATGGAGAAGCTCATATATACAATAACTATTTTGAGGGAATAATAGATACTGGAGTCAATGCTAGAATGGGTGCCGAGGTTATGGTAGAGAATAACCATTTCGCAGATTCACATAACCCTCTAGGATTTTGGCACAGCAACCAGACAGGCTATTGGAATGCAGTTAATAACCTATTTGAAAACAGCACAGGTAGCATGCCAACAACCTCAACCACTAATTTTACACCTCCTTACTCGTATCAAGTAGACGAAGTCCAAAATGTTAAAAATATCGTACAAGAATATGCTGGAGTGAATGTTATATCTCCTTAAATTCTAAATAACCATGCGATCTTTAACTTTAAGGATCGCATCTTTTTTTGTTAAAAACCCTCGTTAAATTGACCTCAATCATAAAGCAACTATTTTATAATCAATCCAATGTTTTATGAAGCATAATTAAATCCATTGCCTTTATTCCATTCTCAAAGATTTCATTTGGATAATTTTCAAAGAACCCTTTTCGAATCTCTCGCATACGATACCCAGCTCTTTGATAAAATGCTAGATTGCTAATACTTGAATTTGCCGTTCCTACATGCATATATTCAGCTCCCCTATCTTTATAAAAATGCTCTAACATAGTGAGAAAGTATTTCCCTACCCCTTGCCCCTGATAAGAAGGTATTACGGCTATATTTTTAATTTCTATGAAGTCTTTTTCAACCATACAAAGAGCAACTGCAACCGTTTCTTTCTGATGATTTAATTCAAATAAGTCTCCCTTGTTCAGATATGAGATAACCACCTCTTTTTCGTCAGCAATGGATAAAAAAGGGATATAATTGTTTCGCTCTATATGATTACCTATTTTTTTAAAGGAATATAGTTCATTCATCTCGTTACTTCTTTCCTTTCATTCGCTATTTTCATGGGATGTTTTTAGTAAACTGTCCTATTCATATTTATTTTCTCAAAACTTATAGTATAGTGTAAAGACACAGTTCGTTCACATCTTAAGACATTGGTTGAGGTATGTTTATTTTATAAAATGATTTTAAGGGAGCGATTCCATGCATTTAACCAATTATTCCGATTATGCACTCAGAACCCTTATCTATTTAGGAAGTCAGTCTAATCATGAGTCTTTAGTAAGTATTAAACAAATATCCTCCATATACAAAATTTCAACAAACCACATGCGAAAGGTAGTTTATGAGCTTGGTCAATTAGGTTACATCGAGACGATAAGAGGAAAAAACGGTGGTATTAAATTAGCGATAGAACCAAAAAAAATTAACATTGGAGCCGTTGTCAGAAAAACTGAAAACCTCTATATCCTTGAATGTTTTGATAGAGAAATTAATACATGCATCATTAGCTCAGCCTGCCAATTAAAATCTATTCTCTCTGAGGCGCTTCACGCCTTCTTACAAGTACTAGACAAATATACTCTAGAAGATTTATTAACCAATAAACGAGACCTACAAACATTATTTACATTATTTAAAACATGATAGCGAGAATCGCATTTAATCTTCAACCTCCCTCCTTCACACTCTAGGTTGCCATAGGGGCATGAAACCAAATTGATTACATATATATAAACGGAAGAACCATTCATAAATAAATAAAATAAAGCGCTTACAACTGTTGGATATATGGTATAATTTCTTTGTTAAAGTGGTTTATATCCTAAAATACAACCGCCCTTTTTGGCCATCATCTCAGTTGAAACAGTCTATCAAAGTTTTGCACTTTTTTTATGAAAGGCTGTGTTTTCTCATGCAAGTTTCAGAATATATACAAAATCAAAATAACTATTTGGATTTATATGTGAATCAATATGGAAAGAAGCATTGTCCACCAAAACATTTTCAAGGCCCAGCTATTAGTCATTATTATCTAATATATTTTGTGACTGATGGAGAAGGGGTTTTTACGATTCATAATAAATCCTATCATCTAAAAAAAGGTCAGGGTTTTTTAATTTATCCGAATATTCCGTTTTTTATTCAAGCTAATGAGGAGAATCCTTGGTGTTATTATTGGTTAGGCTTTAACGGCTTACAAGCTAACACTTTGTTATCACAAGTAAATTTGTCAGCCTATCAGCCAGTATTTGCTTACCAAAATCAAAACGAACTTTTGCATTTATTTGAGCAATTCATATCTTTATCCCATTCGAAACACACCTTATTAGAACTTAAAGGATTAAGTACACTCTACTCTATTTTTTCATTATTAGGAGATAGCAAGCCTTCAGAACCTAGCATTTATTCTGATACTAGAAAACATACGAAAAGTCTCTATGTCCAAAAGGTAGTCGAATTTATTGAGCAAAATTTTTCCCATAAAATTACAATAAGTAGAATTGCCGATTCTATTGGCTTAAACCGTAGTTACTTATGCTCCCTTTTTAAAACACAATTTCATTGCAGCATACAGGAGTATTTAATTTATTTTCGAATCAATAAATCCTGTTCATTATTAAGAGACACCCATCATTCAATTGGGGATATTTCTAGAGCTGTCGGTTACGAAGATCCCTTACTATTTTCTAAAACTTTTAAAAAGCTAAAGGGCGTTTCTCCTAGAAAATATAGAACAGAAAAACAAGGCTGCCAATAGAGTAGCAAAAGAAGGTGAATATTATGAACAATGTATTAGATAGTGGCTTCTATCGTTTTTTAGAGAAACTTACGAATTATTTTTTGCTTAATATTATTTGGATTATTTCGATTCTACCTATTATTACTTTTTTCCCTGCGACCGCTGCCCTTTTTGCTGTTATAAGGGATGGGAAAAAAGGAGAGGATTTTACGATAAATAACTATTTTAAGCATTTTGCAAAAAACTTTAAGCAAAGCTTTACTATTGGTATTATTTTCTTTGTTGTTACATCGATTCTCTATATAGACTTAGTATTTATATCACAATATGAAACTGGAATGATGTATTTAATTATGCTTTCTCTATTATTTCTACTTGTTCTTTTGTTATTGTTTATTTCTGTTTTTATTTTCCCAATCTTAGTCAGCTATAACCTTTCCATACTCAAACTAATAAAACAAGCCTTTTATTATTCTATTATGTTTTTTCCAACTAGCTTCTGTTGTATGATTATTTTACTACTGGCTGGCTGTCTTATCATTTACTTTCCTTTTTCCGTCCTTCTCATCTTTAGTTACACGGCTTTACTGATTTTTTCTTTGTGTAATCGTACCTTTTATAAAGTAGAGCAAAAAATAAAAGATCAGGAGAGAGCATTGATAGGGTAACCTAAAATAAACTTGGCTTACTATAAATAGAATATTCACTTATAATAAAGCGCTCGGTAAGAGATTATCCAAGCGCTTTATTTATGAAATTATCATTTTGACTTTAATTTAATGTATCCAAATTCCAACAAAAATTAAGAACGATGTTTTTCTAACTTATACTGTAAGTACTCTTCTGATTTTCCTATAGAAATGCTAAGGGTTTCCCAATTCACATCTTTTATTAGCTTGCCAATATAAACAATCTGACCAACGTGATAAGAGTAATGAGCCATTTGTCTTTCGATTGCTTCTATCACAGTGTGGTGTTCACCTCGAATAGTTATTTTTTTTAACAAATCTTGATTTTCTAATCCTTTCAATGTATCTAAAAGTATGTTCCATCCCTTTTCCCAAATAAAAATCATTTCCTGTTTCGAGGTTTTGTCATCAACAAATTCCTGATCGCGATTTCTTGAAGCTTTTTCTCCATCAGTCGTTAAAAAGTCAGACCATCTAGATATCATATTTCCACTTAAATGTTTGACAACAATTGAAACGCTATCTGAAGTCTCATTGTATTTCCAATGAATATCCTTCTCTGACAATTGACTTATCGTTTTATCCCCGAGACTTTTTATGCTTTGAAATCTATCTTGTACAATTTTTAAATATTCATTTCCGAGATTCACAAGTGCCCCCCTTTTATCGTGAAAAAAACTGACTTGTTTTTTAAAAGATTACTTCCCTTTAAATTAGTACTCTTTTCGGTTATTGTCGAGTTTTTCCCTCTTTTTAAATGATTGATTAGAAAATGACTCACGAATAAATGATTATACCATTCTAGGTCCCCGCCTGTTCGCTCCCCTAAGACACTTCGCGTCCGGTGGGATGGCGCCGAACTAACTTTTTTTAAAAGTGGATTTCGGCATGGCCACTATTTCCCACTGGAGTCTCCGTGTCTTGTGTCCGCTAGCTTACGTCTTTCATAGGGAATTTATCCGTTCAAAAACCCTCCTTTTTCCAAAAAAGGAGGGTTCCTAATTCGTTATGGATGTTTGTTACCATTACACATTTTCCTAATATTCTTTAGTGATGTTTTAAATGACGTTTTGTCCCAGCTACTATAGAATCTTTAAAATGATACAAATCAAATCTAATAACCTTCTTTGCTTAAATATCGTTTTTATTTATATCAAGATCATTAAAATGTGCTAACACAAATATCGCTGGAGAGTTCCAGTATATTGTAATTTCATTTGTTGAATAGCTATCTTGGTGATCGACAAAACATTTTGAAGGAGGATAACCGTCCAATACTTGCTTGGCATATTCATCTTGCAATCCTTTATTAGGGCCTCCGGCAATCATTCCCGGAATAGGCGCTTCTATTCCATCTCCAACGGCCGGTCGATAATGAGGGTTTTGAATAGAATTTGCCCCGAAGCCCGTCACATAACTATAACCTAACGGATTGCAGCCAAGTAAATAATCCAATTGAGCTAAGGCACCTTGCTCAAAGCTTTCTTTTCCAGAAAAATGAAAGGCATAAAGTAAAGTCATCGCATGGTTCAATAACACCATATTACTACCCCAAATGAAATCATTTTCTCTTAAGCTTGTCGGATATCCATTTGTCTTTTTTTGTTGTAGCAAAGCATTCGCTAACCCTACCCATTCTCTTTTTAATTCATTCTGTATGGAATCATCAGCTTCTGCTATATTTAAACTAAGATAAGACAATGTTCCATACCCACTTACATTCGTCCAACCTAATTCACATTTCTTAAAATCCTTGAGAAATAGCTCCTTGAATGCATGGTGATAGACTTCCTCTTTTGTTGCATGATACATTTGAGCTGCTGCCCAATAGCGCTCATCTAAATCTGAAGAATCGCCATACTCACCCGTTGAAACTTCTTCAGGGTTTTTAAATAAAACCATCTCAGGGTTCGACTCTAACCAGCTCCAGGATTTACGAGCCGCCTCTAAACATCGAATCGAAAAAGCTTCATCTATTGCTCGATAAACGGTTGAAGCAAGTGCTAATACCGCAACAAAGGAGGCCGTTGCTGTAGAAGATACAGGACAAAGATAAAGGTCATGCTCATCCTCCTCTGGCATAACGTCAAGTCCTGGAAAGGCAAGAGTTGTTACTTTATGGAACACGCCCCCATCTCTTAAATTTTGCATTTTTAATAACCATTCAAGCTCATAACGAGCCTCATGGAGAATATCGGGAATGATTCCATCAGATTCAGGAATAGAAATAGTACTTAAAAAGGATTGTGGATACGTTTGATAAGCAAGCAATAAGTCTGCTAATGCCTTCGCTGCCGCTACCGTATATTTCCCATAATCCCCTGCATCATGCCATCCTCCACTACAATCAAGCTCTAAATGAGGTTCATTTAAAACTTTCCCTTTTGATGTATGACAGGCCTTATGCTTCCAAACTCCTGCATATTCCTCCTTTAACTCCATACCACATCTCAAGAAATAAAAGGCTTTTAATACCCCATTTTGTAGAGACTCATAAGGTTTTTCTGAAATAGGAAACGATAATGATTTGCTTTCACTTTGCTTAATATAATAGTCCCCTTCTTCCTGAATATCAGAAAAGTCTAATACATAAACTTGCTCAGAGCTCGCCTGGTCGAAAATAGGCCCAAATGCCTCTCCACTAAATACGATAGAATTCGTGTTCTTATCTACAACCGAAAATGGAGATGCTTCTGTTGATATCGCTCTCTTTTCTTTATCCAACAAATAACCAAGTTGATTAAGTACTATCTTTCTTTTTTCAATCTTCATTATGACCTCCCAAAATTTATTTTTTTGAGTACCAGTTTTTTAATACAACCTCAGCACTTTTTCCATAAATATCAAAGCCCGTATTTTCTTTCGCTTCATTGAACTTATATAACTTCGTACTCCAGTCCCACCAAAAAAAGCCTACAAACCAAGGTTCATCCCAGAATACTCTCATTACCGAAGAATAAAAAGCAGCCTGTTCCTCTTCATCAAAGGGCAAATCTGTATGCTCAAAATCCCATGGCATCTGGGAACAACCTGAAGCACTTCTACAACCAATTTCAGCAAATAAAATAGGCTTTTGAAACCGTTCGTGAAGTCTTTGCATTTTTTCACGAACTTTTAACCAATTTGAAACCATCACTTCTTCACTATCACCCATTTTTTCTGTAACTGGATAATAAGCGCTTGTTCCTATAATATCGACCTGATCAAACCAATCGATATTTTCTTCTTTACCATGGTTTGCATTATAAATAAGAGGCCCCTTATAAATGTTTCTTACGGCCCTAATTAATTGGCTCCAATATTCAATATGTGGCTCCGCATTAACCATCTCGCACCCTATACAGAACATTTCACACTCAAGCTCCTCCGCTAATTCTGCATAATGTAGGATAAAGTTGATGTAAGAATAAAACCATTTATCCCAATAAGAGCTTGCTTCTTCTGGAAAGCCGATTCGAGCTCTCCAAATTCCATCTCTAGAGTTGACTACTGGCTTTAAGCAGACTTTGAGCCCTAATTGTTTAGCCTGCAAAACCGCATGCTCAATATCGCGGTCTGTCACGGTATAACCATAATCAAATACAATTTCTGTAGAATATATCGTTTCTTGAAATGTGTAGAAAGAGAGTGCAATCCATTCACTACCTGTCTCTTTTAATTTTTTCATCGATTCTATCGCTTCTTCACTTCGATAATCTCCTCTTTTTGAATTCCAACCATAGGTCATTCCCTTTACGAACAAATTTTTCATTAAGGTCACTCTCCTTTTTTCGGTTAACCCACAACCCCGGTTCTTTCGACACTTTCGACGAAATGGCGCTGAACAAATAAATACAAAATGATAAGTGGCAAAATCGCTAAAAGAATACTCGTATTCACTAACATCGATACATAAAATGGGTCGACTCCTCCAACTCCACCTCCAGACTGAGTTGAAATTTGATGAGCTATTGTGGCTCCAACCGTTTGGAGCTGCATGGACATGACTCTTGCATTATCTAAAAACATCGTTGTATAAAAAATATCATTCCATTGCCAAACAAATGAAAATAACATAACTGTTATAATTGCCGGAACAGCATTTGGTAGCATAATGGTAAAAAAGGTTCGAAAAACTCCTGCTCCATCTACTTCAGCTGCTTCCTCAATCTCCTTAGGAAAGCCTCGAAAAAATTGACGGAAAATAAAAATAAACAATCCTGCCTTTAAACCCATTCCTGTAATAGAAGAAATGATAAACGGCCAATAAGTTCCTATTAAATTAATTCCCTGACCTGATTGGAAAAGGCCGATTATTCCCAAAATATCAAAGTCACGATAATTAATATAGGTTGGAACCATAATGGTTTGCGGAGGAACTAGTATCGTTAAAATGACAAGTGCAAACAATAGATTTCTTCCTTTAAACTTGAAGCGCGCAAAGCCATAACCCGCTAAAGCACAAGCAATAGTTGTTAAAATCATCGTTCCTCCTGATAGAAAGAAAGACTGAACTAAGACTTGTAAATAATTCATCGTTTCAATAACATACTGGAAGTTTTCTAGTGTGAAATGTTTAGGAATGTAAACAACCGTCGGATCATAAATATCATCCTTATGTTTAAAGGCGATCGACAGCTTGAGAAAGATGGGGTATAGAATAACAAATGAAAGGCCGACTATTAAAAAGGTCCTCACAAAGCTCCATATTATATTTTTAGTGGTTTCTACATTTAGCCATTTCGATGTCAACCGTTGATAAGGTCGGATGACCTTATCTTTTAACCGTTTATTTACTGTAGGAGTACTCAATGAACTCCCTCCTTTACAAGGACTTCATAACGTTTACGTTTGATAGAACACCTTTTTTGAGATGAAGTAAGTAGTAATGATTAAGATAATTGAAATTAATACGAAATAAATCCAAGACATCGCTGCGCTTAATCCAAAATTAAATTGAGAAAATGCAGTCTCTTGAATTAAGGTAGTCATGTTATTACTTGTAAATGAATCGATTACCGAATAGATAACATTGGTTAATATTAAAGGACTAATCATCGGGAATGTAATTTTCCAAAATGCTTCATAGCCTGTTGCTCCCTCTATTTTCGAAGCTTCATATAAATAGGGAGGGATCGCCTGTAAACCAGCTAAGAATATAATAATTTGAACACCTGAAGCACTAACCATTTCATAGATTCGATCGACTGCTCCTGTTAAATAATCAACTAGGACCTGATTCATTCCCGCCTCAATTAGTAATCGTGTTAATTGAAAGCTTTGCAAGCCCGTTTCCGTATTCGCTTGAGATTGCATAGCGGATTGAAGAAAATCGCCACTTTCTATATTCGCTATCACACCAGATGCCAAAATAACTGGTAAGAAAAAAATAGCTCTTGCTATCATTCTTCCTTTAAATTTCTGGTTAAGCAATACGGCTACAAATAAGCTAAAAATAACAATAAGTGGCACATTAATAACCATGTCCAATAAAGCTTCTACTAAGGTTCGATTGTATTCCACATGCTGAGATAACGCATTTATATAGTTATCAAAGCCAAGAAAATTTAAATAAATCCCATCTGGGTTCAAACTTAGTTGACTAAAACTATATTGAAGTGATTGAAACAAGGGGATAGCGAACAGAAACAAAAACCCAAATATCCAGGGTGCAATAAAAACCCACCCCCATAAACCTTTTTTCGTTTCTAACGAAAGCTTTCTTTTTAAAATCATGAGCTACCCCTCCTTTCGAAATAAATAATTTTCTGGCTCTATTACGGTTCCATCTATTTCGATCGGATAAGAATTATAATTTACCCAAACGGCCGCTTCTTCTCCATATTGTGTACGATATAAGCCCTTTTCCACTTCTTCATGCCCCATTATTGGGAGATTTCTCACTGCTTTTAAAACGTGATTCACTTCTTGATACATGGAAATCGCATCATCGATCCATAATTGATAATGAGATGACATTAAATCATTAAATTCTGTATCCTTCACAATTGCTGGTTCCTCATAAAACCATTTAAAGTACGGACTCGACCCCGTTTCTAGCAATCGGAGCATTTGTTTTTGTATATTTTGGTCGGCAGCCAGATTGATAGGATAGCTCGCATATTCTCTGTGACCATGTAAAACGATTTGAATGAAAGGGATACTACGATCGGTTATATTATATCCACTACTTGATAACGGTATATTTAAAAGATGCTTACTATAAGGAAAAGCTAAAGCATTTCCACCGGAAGCCATAAGATTAGGAAATTGCTCGTTTAGGTATTTAAATTGCTCTTCTAGGATGATTCTAGCTTCCTCTCTATTGACGACCGCATTTTGTCTATAATCGGAGTTCATATAATAACCTAAATCTCGTAGTGAGAGGCTTACTAACCCTAGCTCACTATAAGATTGTGAGAATTCATCTATTACACTTGGTAGTAGTGACGGAGACAGCACATAAAAAGGAGTTTTTTCAGTATCTCTTAAAAAACTTGCTGGGTTATATGGATAGACCTCCGCTACTCTTCGTGTAATAAAGCGGGAAGCATCCTTGGACGGACTAAAATCAAAAGAAGAACGATGAACATGTGTGAAGGCCACATCCGGATAAAAACCTAAACCCTTTTGATCGATAAATTGCGAGAGCCTTTGAAAACCAGCCTCTCCTCCAACCTTTCGATCAATATTAATCTTTGTTGGTAACTTATGATCAACTCCTTCGTTGAACCACCCAGTGTACCGCAAGTGAATATTGGCAATTTCACCTTCTAATAATTCTTCTAAAATAATTTCTGCTTCATCAAATGTCGTTAATGGCTCCAAATATTTATATGGAATCCCTAAAAATGTTTTCCTTTTCCAAATAGAACCGACTAATTCAAGGTAAAATGGCTTATCTCCTATCAATGCTTCGGATTCATGATTACTAAATAAGTGGTCGCGATAATATTCAGCCATATCTACATAAGAGGCATTCTCTTGAAGGAAAGCATACGTTATAGAGATATTCCCTTTAAAATCCTCTAGCTGGTAGAGAGCTACAGTACTTTCTCTTTCTCCTCCACTTAATGTTACTTCTCCACTTTCTTTCAATTTAAAGGTAGTAAAGATTGAATTATATAAATTTAATCTTCCTGCTACATCCGCTTCTATTGAGGCAATTCCACTTCCCTCTTCAATGATAGCGAGGAATCCTCCTTCCTTTTGATTCATGCCAAAAACAGGCAACCTGACCGGCTCACTTACTTCCATTCTTTGTCTGCTAAAATTTGCTTGATCTCTTCCGTATAAAGGAGCTGAAAAACGCTGGTAATTGGACTTCCCGTTATTTAAATGAATTAAAGCACCTGAACCATCAGGCACAAACATAAAACCCTCTTTATGCTCATTTGCCGCTCCAAAAAACGGTAAAATCATTAAATCGCTAATCGGATATTTTTCATTTTGCTCCATTTCATCACTGAGGAAAGAAACGTTAAAATGCTCATTTTCAAGCTTATAAACAATCGGTATTGTAAAGAAAGGAACATCTAATTCCTCTGACACTCCTTGTTCAAATTCAAGTAAGTCCACAGCAAGCTCTTCCTCTGTATAACCAATTTCGTCAAACAATTGAATCGTCCGTTCAACTACAACAACAGGAAAAGAAGCCTCTCTTCTTTCATAAATTTGTTCTTCTTCATTAAAAGCAAACCTTTTTTCTAAATCATTCTTTGCCTTTTCATCTTCAATTTTATTTAAGATAACGGTTTCAAATCTTTCTTTTGTTATTTTTTCAGGGATTCTTTCCAGTCCACTTTTAGATTGTCCGAATGAATAGATGACTTTTATTCCGTTCTCAACCTTTTCATATTCAACTAGTCCATCATTGACACTTTTCGCGCTGTTCATTCTTGTTGTCTGCCCATTGGAACTGTAATACGTAAATGAAATCTGAGACCGTAAATGCTCCTTATTTTCACCCCCAACTAAACTATCACTCTCTAAATCTATTGGGTTAGAGAACCATATTTGATTAGAAGACTTATTTACTACAGCAATCTCTGTCGTACTAGCTTTGAAATAAAGAGACAAAAATTGGTTTTCACTTATTAGCTCCATAGTCTCCAAGTAATTGGTAACATCCTCATTCTGAAAGTCCTCTCTCAAAGAAGCGAGCTCTTCTACAGTTACAACCGGTAGTTCCTCTTCTGTAAAAATATCCTCGCCTTCATCAACGGTCTCTATACCTTCCTCCTCTTCAAGATTCTCAGAGGAGCCATCATTAGCTGCTACGACAATTGGAAAGAGAATGAAGACTAAAAATGATAGACTAATAAGCGAAATCTTATTTTTTGCCCATTTTTTGCACTTTTGCATGATCCAACAGCCCCTCCTTAGGTTCGATAAACCATTTCACGATAAATGGTCTCTATAAAAGTCCACATTTGCTGAAATAAACTAAATAGTAGCAAGCCTAAAAAAACGGCAAGACCCATTACACACACAGTAAGGAAAAAAGTGACGATTGTTTTGGTCACAGAATACTGATGGACAGTCATTATCCCTACAAACAATAGACCGAGAAACCATATAGAAGCAAAGCTGTCTAACAGGAAATATAATGGTGCCTCTTCCTGAGTAATAAACTGACTTATGAGAATCGTAACGGCATAAATAATGAGCATAGGTATGAATGCATACGCTGTGGCTAAAATAATTTCTTTAAATTTACCTTCCCCATCCATTAAGGTTGTAATGGACCAATTGGCTACGCACCAAAGAAAAAAGGGAATAATTAAGTATTGAAACTCTGCTAAACTATTTAACTCATTTAGATTGTTGAAATTCACAATAAAGCCTGTGTATTGTCGCTTTAATATCATCACAATAGCGAGTAAAAATAGAATCATGAAGGCAAACCACAATCTACCTTTTCCTTCATATTTTAAGTCCCAGTACCCTTTAAAAGGATGAAAACAAATGTAAAAGGGGAATTTGAGCCAATCATTTCGCAATGGTTCTCACCTTCCTTTGTGAACGACGAATCATATATATGATGGTCACTCCTATTATCAAGACCACAACGGTCATTCCAACACCAAAATATTCTCGTAATACTTCTTGTCGATAACGCTTATAGGCTTTTGAATAATAGGATCTACTATGACCATTTTCGAAATAGTTCATCGCCTCTCTATTTAGTCCTTCCATTAATAAAGCCTTACCAATCCCAACATACGCTACTTCATAATTGGCATTTAATCGTAAGACCTTTTGCCAATATTCAGCTGAGCCCTCGTCATCTCCTTCGTTATAAAATTGAACAGCTTGATTGACATGTTTTCCGAATTCAGTCGGTTCAAAAACTGTTAATCGATGATTACCTTTATCCAATACAATGATTTGCTCTCCTAAACGGTCTAAAGCAACAGGTGTTCGAAAGGTTCCTTCTTGATTACCTAATTGACCAAATATATAAAGTAAATTGCCATCTTCATCATATGTGAATATTCGTCCTCTCTTCATATCTAAAGCACTGTATATTCCATAATCATTAATCGTGATATCTACAAATGTAGAAGTGCCCGAATATGAACCTGTATAGGCGTATTCTAAATCTCCGACTGGATTATGATAGCCTTGTTTTCTTAAGACATCCTCACCAGTAGGGTTTAGTCGTTGAATCGGTCTAGTTGTGTTTTGTTCTGAATTCGTCGTATAAATAAACCCTTCTTCATCTAAATCAAGATTGTTGAATTCTATCGGGATAAACAATGACATTCTAGCTCTCTGTTCTCTTGTAGCCACCATCCTCCAAAAATAATCAACAGGAGTAAAGCTTACTCGATTTGATCCGGTAAATCCGGTAAATTCACCATCTGAATTAAACTCGATAATCCCATCAAAAACCCCTCTGCCTATAACATAAATACGACCTGCTTGATCGACTGCAATTTTTAATGGGTAATAAGCAAAACCATCACGAATGACATCAGATTCTGGCGCTTCAATAATTCGAATGAGCTTACCTTCCTTTGTCAAATGGACAATTCTTTGATTACCTGTATCCGCTACATATATTTCTTTATCATCTGTCACATATACACCACTAGGGTTATTAAAGCCATCTTCATTTAGACCATTTAAAAATTGATTGATTTCATTCACAAATTGAAATTGATCATTTAATTTAATCAATCGATCATTTCCACTATCAACAATAAAAATCTCATTTCCTGCAACAAATACATCCTCTGGTGATGTGAAAGGTCCATATTCTTCTTCTCTACCATCAATAATTAAATTTGGTAAATAAGGAACTGCAGAAGGATCTGTATATTCCCAATAAGAGTAGTTATAAGAAGGATATGGAGCTTCAGCATAACTACTAGAAGGAAAAGCTACAAACAGTCCAATAGAGAGAAAAGCATATAGAACGAACCTTTTTAACATTTGACCTCTCATGAATCGCTCCCTCCTTAATCCTTCATTCCTGAAGAAGACATCGTTTGAATAATACTCGCTTGAGAAAACAAAAAGACGATAATTGGAACTGACATGAGCATTAACGCTACCGCCGCGGCCGCTCCTGCTCTTGCTATCCCTCCTTGTATAATCTGTCCAAGCGCATAGTGCATTGTTTTTAGCTCTTCACTGTAAATAAAATGACCGCCATCTGTTCCCCATAGCTGTTGAAAAAGTAAAATCATTAATGTAAGCCAAGCTGGCTTGACAATCGGCATAACGATTTTCCAGAAAATTCTGTATTCACTTGCACCATCTATTCTTGCGGCCTCTAATAAGCTATCCGGTATTTGTTCCATGAATTGTTTCATTAAATACAATCCCAACGGAAAGGCAAATGATGGAACAATAACTGCCCAATAAGAATCAACCCAGCCTAGAATTGACATCGTCATATAATTAGGAATTGCCGTTACCTGAGGAGAAAACATAAGCGATAAAATAACAACTGTAAACAAAATCTTTGCACCTGGAAATTTATGCTTAGCTAATGGATAAGCAGCTGCAGCCGCAAATAATATATGCCCGATCGTTCCAACGGTTGTAATAAAAAACGTATTAAATACATACCTAGAGAACGGTACCCATGAGTTCGTCATTAAATGAGCTAAGTCAATAAAGTTATTAATCGTCGGATTTCTCACAAAAAACCGGGGTGGAAATAAAAAAATTTCATCTAAAGGTTTAAAAGCGTTATTAATCGTATAAATAAGCGGTAATGCCATAAATGAACCAAACAAAGCAATAATAAGAAATAAAAACAACGTACCGTACCATGAGCGGTTCAGCTTTTTCCTTTTTTTCTTTCTTCTCCAACCCTTCCAATTTAATATCAACTTTATTCACCTACCTTACGGAGTAACTTTTGTGTAATTAAATTGGTCGTCATCATAATGATGAATAGAATGGTTGCGATCGCTGAAGCATAGCCCATCTCAAATCGAATAGAACCATAATCAATTAAATGCGTGACGATTGTATGTGCAGCGTACTGGACACTAGGAAAACCAGCTAACGCCATCGACACATCTGCTACGGCAAAGGACATCGTAATTTGAATAACGGCACCGAACATCAATTGTGGTCTCATAGAAGGTAATGTAATATACCAAAGCTCTTGCCAACGATTACGGATTCCATCTATTGATGCCGCTTCGTATAAGGTTTGGTCAATATTTTGCAACCCAGCTATAAAGGCTAAAAATGCCGTTCCTAAGCTCAACCACAACTGCACGAGCATCACAATAGCCAACACATACGTAGGATCCTGTAGCCATTGAATAGGCTCATAAATCATACCGATTCTCATTAGAAAGCCATTTGCATATCCGTAAGAATCTCCAGAAAAAATAATCAGCCAAATGAAAAAGATATTTCCGGAAATAGAAGGAGCGAAAAAAATGAGAGTTAAGAAAGCTCTAATTTTCGGTCTGAATTCATTAATTAACCACGCAAAAACAAAGCAGGCTACATAGCTAATTGGACCGGTTATCGCTGCAAACAGAAAGGTATTTTTTAAGGCAATCAAAAATACATCGTCTTCTAAAAATAATCTTGCATAGTTCTGCCAGCCTACCCAGCGCGGGAACTCTAGCATATTAAAGTAGGTTAAGCTTAAAATCATTGATATAACGACAGGAAAAACAGTAAATAGAAAAAACAAACTGAAATAGGGGGCCATTAGAATATAAGAATGCTTATGTTTTTTAATATTTCTTTTTAATCTCTGACTTTTATTCATCTTTAACCATGTATTAGAATTCCATTTATGATTTACAGTTGGTTTAGACTGACTATCACTCATATTTGCTCCCCCCTATTCAATTGGCAATTCAAATTCTGTTCTTTTCACTCTAATCTCATCATTGATATAAATCATGTAGTCCATTAATGCTTCTCTCGTATTTGTCCCATTATTTACAACTTCTCTAAAGGCATTATCTAGGTGCCTACCTGTAAAATATCCACCGGGCACTTCTGGGATTCCTCTTACCCATTGCCACTGCTCTTCTAATTGCTGATAATCTTGAACAAGCCACGGAAGCTCTTCTAGTGCTTCTATATTAGCCGTTGGATACCTGGCAGCAGCTCCCATTAATCCTTCCATTTCACGCCCAAACCTAATCTGTGTGTCTTTTTCTGTCCACCATTTTAAAAATTCCCATGATGCTTCCTTATTCTCAGCCTGTTCCAATATAATGGCTGCTGTACCTGAACTGCCAACCTCTCTTCTTACTGTTCCGTCTGGTTGAAGCGTCCCCGGTATTGGGACAAACTCCCATAGCCCTCTTATTTCAGGTGCAGATACTGATAAATGATTGTAAAATGTGTAATCATCTATGCCAATTGGCATTTCACCGGTTCTAAAACGGTTAGGGAAATCAAATTTTAATGGTAATTTATAATTGGTATATAAGCTGGTCCATTGTTTAAAGGCATTCATTGAGATATCTGAATCTAAGTCACTGCTTTTCGCTTGATTTCTATAAAATTCACCATCCTGCTGGTAAAGCATCATCGTAAAGGTTTGATTCGGTATTAAGTTTTGCACCTCCCCAGGAAATTGAGGATCCTGTAAAAGAGGAAAAGCAAAATCCATATGATTTTTTTGTAATTCCGGGATAATTGTCAGAACATCATCCCAAGTATTTGGAACCTCTAAATCTAGCTCCTCCAAAATATCCTTTCGATAAAAGAGCATACTGAACATCTGCTGCTCAGGCAGAGCATATACACCGTTATCAAATCTGTATGGTAAAACAGCACTTTCACGAAACCTTGTTTCAACCTCTTTATAGTCAGGGAATTGGCTAATATCGACGACGGCATTTCTCATTGCATAGTTAACAGGCACTTCATTTCCTATTTGCAAAGCCACGTCAGGCCCCTGTCTAGCTAATGTTGCTGGAAGTAAAACATCCATTTGAACGAGCTTCAAATCAACATGAATTCCTGTATGTGGCGTGAACGAATCATCGATCATAGATTTAAGCACCTGTGCCTGATCACGTCCTGTTCCTATCCAGAGCTCTATTGCCTCTTCCTGCTCATCGTCCTCCATCCTATTTCCTACCGTATTGTAGTCCTCAATAAATGAGTAAACAAAAGCTCCTGTTTCATGGAGAGCTTTTCTAAAAAAAGACGCATCAGCAGCAGGCATCTTTACATTTGGAGCTGCTATAGTAAAATAATCAATTTCAAGAGGTTGCTCTCTTACCGTTAATATCCATGTACCAAGACCACCGACATTAATTTTGAAAGAATCTAATCTTCTTTGGATACTTTCTGGACGCTTGACAAAGTCCTGTAGCTGATAAGCCATTGTATTTAAAATGGCGGTTTGGTCACTCGTTTCTCCTGTCACTTCAGCTAAGCGGTTTGCTACCTGTTGTAAAGTTTCACTTTGTCTTGAAAAAACCTCAATCATTTCTGGGATGTTTTGATCTAATTGATAATCTCGATAAGGATCAGGGACTGCACCTGTCACCATCAATATTTTTCGATAAATCGAATTTAATTCTAAAACGCTATCTTCAATCGTCCTTAGGATAGGGGCCATTTCCCCCAATGTAACCTCTAGCTTAAATTCATGCGTTCCTTCTGATAAATAAAATAAATATGGTTCTTCTGAATTTCCTAACACATTCATGTCCCATTGATTGTTAAAAGAGAAATTAATCATATCCATCTCTTGAAAAGGGACTTGGTCATTAATTAATAGTCTTCTAGTAGAGTAAAGACCTCGAATCATATTTTGTTTATTTTTAATACCGATTTGATAAAGCCCCTCCTCAGGAACCTCAACTTCCCAGCTTATCCACTGGCCCGGCCATCGCCAATTATAGCCTCCTATTGTATTCATTCGAATTTTTGATACATGGTAAGGCTCTGTTGCGGGACTACTTCGATCATTAATAGGATAAAGGGTTGGAGCAGACTTTAAGCTTGCATCCTCTCCTTGTATTTTAATGAAAACATCCTCTACTTCTTTGTAATTATTTTCTTGATAATCTTTAATAACCTCTTCGTAGCTCGGTATTTCTGAAACTTGGTATAGCATAATCTGGTCAATAACCATCGGCTCTCTTGACGAAACAAGTGTGAGTGAATTAATCCCTTCTTCAAAGTAAAAGAGATATGGCTCCACATAATATCCCTCTGAATCTTTTAAATCATGACTTTGCCATATTGGACTCTCAACCTGCCTCGGTCTTAAATCATTATCGCGATTGTCCCTTTCTATTTCATCAAGCTCATTTTCCCAAATCCTTGGAAATACAAGTGTACTCGCACCCTGAAAGGGCAACTCGTCATTTATTAGGAGCTCTCGTTCAATAGACGAGCTTTTTCCTTCAATAGGGAAATATTGTAGATTGATATGGTACAGGCCAGCTTGCTTCACCTCGAATTGCCACTCGACTTGACCAACTTCTTCTGTAAATAGCACGTCATTCGTATTTCCTTCCAAGCCATTCAGGATCTCTACATTCATTCCTGTTACTTCACTATAATTAATCGCCCGAATTACGATTTCATCATTCGGCCTCTTCTTATCTGAATGCTGTTCAAGATAGTTCGTATATAAATCTAATCTTATATTAGATGTTTCCTGTGAAAGCTCTTCTGTAGATACCGTTGTGCCGGCCAATACATCGCTCCCATATGATAGTAAAAAAAAGAATCCACTAAACCACACACACATAAGTAGGAAGACTGTTTTACTATACGTCTTCATATATAGCCTCCTCTCATTAATGCTTTCCGTACCTTTTTCTTCTAATAAAAATACAACCTCTTAAGTCAACTTTTTGACTTTAATAGAAGAGGCTGTATTTGATTGCATCATCGATTTAAAAATTCATCAACACTCGCTTGGGCCTCTGCTTTGACGCTCGCTACTGCTTGTGAGGCTGATTCTGTACCGTCTGCTATATTTTCGTTCATATCATAGAAGGTTTCTTGTAACCCATATGCCTGCCAATAATTAGGTGCAGCATTTTCTATCATTTGTACAGCCGTATCAATCGACTCTAAATTTGGCATGACATTTTCAAACCATTCTAATACCCCTTCCTCTGCAAATTCCCACAGCTGTAAATCTTCCCAAATTTGATAGACAATCTCAGGGTCTTCAACTCCCACAGGAATAGTCATCCCCTCTAAGTTCGAAACAGGAGTACTATATTGCTCAGCTTTTGGACCTTTTGGCCAAAATACATATCCCCAATCAAAGGCCGTTTCTGCTCTTCCTTCTGCTTCCCAAACCCATCCTTGAGTCATTCCTACTAAACCTTCAGAGAAATAACTGCGGGGATCCTCCCAGTTATTCCCTTCATTCGGCTTTACAACCCGATGTTCATTATATAAAGCATTCATCATTTCAAGTCCCTCTACAGCTTCTGGAGAGTCAACTTGTACCTCAAAAGAATCCATATCTAGAATTTGACCACCATTACTTGTAATAAAATATTCCATAAATAAGTTAGGATCACCACTTAAACCAAATTGATTCCCTGTTGTTAATGTTTTAGCTGCTTCTAACATAGCTTCCCAAGTCCACTCGCCATTTTCCTGCTGCTCATAAGGATCAGGTAATCCCGCCTGTTCAAACATCGTTTTGTTGTAATACATACCTCCGCTCACATTCAGCTGGTTATTGAACATATATACCTTTCCATTAAACGTACCCATATCCTGTAATATTTGAGGAAGCTGTATTTCATTTGTATCAACTATGTCATTTAATGCAATCAAATAATCACTTTGAACGAGAGAGGCTGTTTGAGCAGCATCTAAACCAATAATATCTGCGAATGGTTCTCCTGCTAAAATAGTTGATGTTAATTGATTAACCTTTTCCTCCCAAGGTACTACAACAAATTCAATATCAATATTGTATTTTTCCTTTACTTCTTCTAACCTTTGCACAGATAAATCTCCTAATTCTGTACCTCCTTCTGGGGTTAAATCCCAATGCTGGGCAATTCGTATCGTCCTTCCACCTAAATCAACAGCCGGTGATTCTTCCGTACTTTCTTCAGTCTCTTCTTCAGTTGAAGTGGATTCCTCCGCTGGCTCTTCTGTTCCCTCATCTGTTGGATCTGGAATGGTTGTTTCTTCGCTATTACATGCAGCTAACAAAAGGAAAATCATCGAAATAAATAATACGGTGATCCATCGAAACTTATTCAATTTGCTCATCCCCCTTAATGGTTTTACATTCAAAAAAACGACACCTCCAACTAATTAAAATATTTATATTTATAACTTTACAAAACCAAAAATTAAGTAAATAATTATTTATTTATTCCAATAAAATAACTTAAATAAAATCAATTGTTAGTTTATAAATTTTGAATGCGCTTTCATTTATTTAATCTTACTTCTTACTTTTTCATACGTATATAGAATGATGCTTCAAAAATATGGCTTAATGCTAGGAAGAAAGGGTCAAGTCCTGCCATTTTATAAAGTTATTTTGCGTTTTTTTTACTTTAACGATAAAAAACCTTCAAAACTATACACGTTTTGAAGGCTTTCGACAACGATTCAATTTTGATATTACTCAGTTATCATTTCGAAGGTCATGGAAGAAATAATTTGTTCATTTCCTGCTATCGGAAGGTCATTTTGACCTGTTTCAACAGAAACTATTTCATGTACAACATCCATTCCTTCTATTACTTTTCCAAACGCTGCATAATCACCATCTAAATGTGGGGCATTTTCAACCATAATAAAAAACTGTGAGCCAGCAGAATTGGGATCGCCAGAGCGTGCCATTGAAAGAATCCCCTCTTCATGCTGTAAGTCATTGTCTATTCCATTACTTTCAAACTCTCCTTCAATAGAATAACCAGGTCCACCTGTTCCATTTCCATTCGGGTCACCGCCCTGAATCATAAATCCAGGTATAACGCGATGAAAGGTTAGTCCATCATAAAATTGCTCATCTATCAGGCTAAGGAAATTATTAACGGATATCGGCGCTATCTCAGGATAAAGCTCCATTACAACCTGTCCACCATTTTCCATTTCCATTGTGACAATTGGTTTCGTTCCTTCAGGTATTTCCACTTCCTTTGGACCTAATTCAGAGCCTTCTTCTTCTACATCCTGCTGTTCCTCCTGCTCATCGTTTCCGCCAGTTGTTGTATTTTCTTCTTCTCCTTGCCCACATGCAGCTAAGAATACTAGAATCGGTAGCATAGCTAAAAGGACAAATCTTAACTTCTTTTTCATCTCATCTAACTCCCTTCCTGTACTATCTGTTCAAAAGAATATCCTATTCGCTCTTTGAAGTCAAAAATTCATAGATTAGAATAAAAATTGACGCAAAAAATGCAATCTTCTATACTGAATGAATTGAACATAATAGTTTATAAGTGAACGTAAGGTGAGGTTGCATATGGATTTTAACATTCAATTTTTGTCTTTTTACGTAGTTGAAATAGATGGAAAAGAAGAAGAAACACAAAAGCGCTTTAAGCATTTTCAAACCATGAATACAGAGGAATTTGAAGAAAGCTCCTTAAAGGAATTTCTTGATGGAGAGCTCCAGAAAATTGTCAAAAGAAAAGTGGAGCGTCATCCTAAATCAGAGCAGGTGCCAACAAAAATTGGTCGATTTGTAACAGAGGCAGGCTATCCTTTAGATTCTAATTCTAATTACAATTTATTTCATCAAGCACGAGCCGCTGAGACCAAAAGTGAATTTCAATTTGCGTCAGAAAAATTTATTCGTATTTATTTAGAAACGAGTGCCGTACGTGGTGGTGCCTTTCTTGTCGCTTCAGCTGTTCCGAGGAAATTTTTTGATGACCCATTCGTATTTATTATGAAATGTGATTTTGAACCTAAGGTAGCTACCATATCTGATGCTTCATCTTTAATAAAAAAAGTCGAGCATGCGATTACAACGAAAAACATGAAATCGATACAATATCCTTTCATGCCTGAGGATGGAATGATAGAAGAGGCTGAAGTTAAAATTCATCAAGCTTCTCATGCCAGATATTTCGAAGATTTTTTGAAGCATGTAGAATACGGAGAGGCTATGCCTTCTATTCTAAAAACCCAAGTACTTCAAATGGTTCAAGAGCATGTTAAAGAAGAATTCCAAGGCACAGTAGAAGAGAAGCAACAATTCGAGCATGAGCTCGAAATATGGGAAGCGAGCGAAAAAAGAGAATTAAGCGAGCGTCTTGATCAACACCAAGTAATAGAAGCTACCTCCCAAATTATTGAGCATACGCCAGAAGCTGAATTCAAAATGAAATTAGGAGACACAGAAATTAAAGCGAATCTAGCTGATTTTGGTGAGCACATTCATATAGCAAAAGTAAATGGCCGTTATACCTTAATCATCCAAGCAGATTCTATAACGTTTGAAAAAGGAGTCTCTCCAATTGAGTTCCTAAAGCCAGACGATTTAGAAAATGTATTAAAGAAAATTCAATCGTTTTAAAATACTTTTATCCTAAATGAAAAAAGAGCTAGTCAAAAATTTTCAGTTGATTTGACAGCTCTTTTCCTTTCTCTTTTACTCCAAATCGGTCTTGCAAATGAATTGGAAGTATACAGGTTATATTTTTCATAACCTCATAAGTAATATTTTCTTGATTTGTATGGCCTGAAATTTCCTCACCTATTATCGCCAAATCAAATGGGGAACTGCAATATATTAGTTCTGCCAATTGTGTATACCGTTCATTAACTTTCTTTAACCAAGGGTTTAGCTCAATTGTAAGGGGATATTTATAAGGAAATCTCTTCTCAATTGCAGCTTGTGGGATTGCAATATCTAACCAATCAGACTCACCTTCCACCCTAATAACCGTAATCGCACAAGGAAGTACCTCCTCCTTTGAATTTGAAAGAGATAACGTGCCGTAAAATGACGTAACACTATCTTTTTGGATATTTATTGGTAAAGAGATCGATTTCTTTTGATAATCCTTTTTATTTTCCCAAACTCCATTGAAGTAATGACTTTTACATAAAGCAGCAAATCCATCATTTACTCTTTTGTTATGTCCTGAGCGGTTATATTCAATTGAAAGCTCATAAAATCCACCAATCCAATGATTAGGGTTGATGTAAAAATCATAATCCATATCATTTTCAACTCCATTTCAGAAAATTCTTTACTGCTTACAGCATGGTAAATGAATTTGAGAGGCTGAAATAAAGCATTAGTTCAACTCCTTAATTATTCAAAAAAGGCATTATCATTGTGTTTTCCCAAAGAAAAACCTTGATAATGCCACCATCATTTATAAATGCTACATTACAATTGAGCTGTTAAAATAAGTGGACCATCCTTCGTTATAGCTAAAGTATGCTCATATTGAGCGGAGCGTTTTCCATCAACTGTTCGCGCTGTCCACCCATTTCTATCCATCTTACTTTGCCATTTCCCTTCATTTATCATAGGTTCAATCGTAATAACCATACCTTCCTTCAAGCGAATACCTTTTCCTGGCTGACCGTAATGGAGAATTTGTGGCTCTTCATGTAAGGTAGGACCAATCCCATGCCCAGTAAAATCACGAACAACAGAGAAGCCCTCTCCTTCTGCATAGGCTTGGATAGCATGACCGATGTCACCTGTTCGATTGCCAACGACCGCTTGTTGAATCCCTAATTCTAATGATCGTTTCGTTACATCTAAGAGCTTTTCTGTTTTCTCGTCAATTTTCCCTACTGGATACGTCCATGCCGAATCTGCAAGAGCTCCATTTAGATTAACCACCATATCAATCGTTACTATATCCCCAGAAATAAGCTTCTTTTTCCTTGGAAAGCCATGACATATCTCATCATTTATAGATGCACACGTAGCATATTTATATCCTTGATATCCTTTTTGTTCTGGAGTTGCTCCATTCTCCTGTAAAAAACGTTCTACAAATGCATCGATTTCCATTGTTGTCATACCTGGTTCAATTTGTTTTGTTATTTCTTTATGACACTCTGCCAAAAGCTTTCCTGCTTCATGCATTAATTCAATCTCTCTTTTTGACTTTAAAGTAATCATAAACTCAATCCTTTTATATATAATATCTTTCTATTTTACACCTTTATAGGCTACTGAACAAAATTAGATATAGAAGAAACCTGTTCGTTCTGTGACAACGATTTCTTCGCTCTACCTTCTGCGTACCATTCATAATAACGTATCGCTTCACTTAAAGGAATGTCTTGAATATCGGCATGCTGTACCGGTGTTCCTCTCGTTGCTATTTTTAACGTAGAGAGGCCGAACAGCTTCTGTAGCTTCGATTGAGATATCGATAACTCTTCAATTTTCCTCTTTTCAGCAAGAAACATTTCTACCGAAAACGAACCTGATCGCATCTGAATAAAAGGATGAAACAACCCGTAACGGCTATGAACATAATCAGCAATACGAAGTAGAATAATGACGGCTAGTAGAATTGGTGAAAAGTACCATTTGTCACTCCAAAAAATAATAAGTACTGCTGTAGCAATCAACCAAAAATAGCTCGGTCGCAATAGCTTAAGGTACAAAGCTTGCTTAGGTAATTTATTCATATTCTCTTCCACCTGAAACTCTGGTAATACTTCTGGTAAAAGCTTCATCGCTTTTTTCTCAGACATAAAAGGAACAAGCATCGTTGATTCTACCTTATCATCTCCGTACGATCCTGCACATACGAGCTCAACTCCTACAATACCAAACCATCTTCTTACAAAGGTCTTCGTAAACTTCACCGCTTGAACCTTCTTTTTAGCAATTGTCCATTCTGATTGAGTCAGAACTCCTTTTTTCACAAAAATTCTTTCTTCATTCGCTTCGACCTGATAATTTCCATAGGTTAGATAAGTGGTTACCAACCCAAACAATAATGAAATGATAATTAAGCCAATAATAGTGATTACTAGAAGAACCACAGTTTGACTAACCATTTGATAAGCTTCTGTTACATATTCCTCGACATTTATAAAATCTCCAAACTGTGAGAAAAGACCAAACAAAATTGGAATTAATGCTATAAAGCTAGTAGAGGTAAAGGCAGCAAATACAATATCCTTCCCTCTTATTTTATAATGAAGCGTTTTTTCTGGCTTTTGTTTGACAGACGCCCCTTCGCCAATTTCGGTATCATTCTCGATTGAACTCTCATCATCTTGCGGTTTCTCATTGTAGCTAGCAATATACTTTTTGATGTATTCTGCTTCACTTCTTTTAATAAGCTCCAATTTGATCGAGGCATCACTCGAGCTTGCTGCCGTGTCTAAAGTAACAGATGTAAGACCAAAAGGACGGTATAAAAAATGAGTGTTTAATTGCACACCTTGAATTTTTTCAAGCTGAATAAAACGTTTCTTCCGAACAAAACGGCCTTGATTTACCTGGAGCTCATTATTATTGAAGCTGTAACGAAAATTTAGCCAATGTAGAAAAGAGGAGATGAGAATATAGAGAAAAAAGAGCCCTATTGCTATTCTTGCATAATAGGTAAACATCGATTCTCCATTATTCAAAACGAAAATAATGACAATCGGAATAATAAAATCTTTAACCGATTTTCCAAGTGAGAACAAAATGGTCAGAGGATGTAGTCGAAAACGCTTAGCTTCTTCATTTGTAGTCGCTTCATCGTTGCTCATGCTGAACTTCCTCCTCCGATACTTCTTCTTCTATATCCTCAGCTTCACTTAAATTAGCTAGCATAGCAATTTTCATTCGCAATTCTTTTGCCGTTTCCTCTGGAATAGCTGGAATCTCATGAGTAGAGGCTGTTGTTCCTATCGTCAATGTCGATAGCTGATATCTTCTTAAAAGAGGTCCCTGGTTCGTATTAACATATTGCACCTTTACCATAGGTACGATTAAATGAACCTTTACAAAAATACCATGTTTTAACTGAATATATTCTTGATCTACCTCATATCTCCACGTTTTTTGTAATAGCATCGGCCGAATAAAGGCTGCATAAATACCGTATAACACTTCAATGACAATAAGTATAATTGCTACATAAAAAATCCAATCAAACCATTCAAAGCGCTGTTGTAAGAATAGAATCACACCTAAAACCAGAATGGAAATAGTGTGCGTAATGAGCGCTGTTACTCTCCAAATTTTAATTGCATCTTTTGAAATCTTTTGGCTAGGTTCCTGTATTGAATTAAACATTTTTAGACGCCTCTTTCTGTATAAGAATCAATTTATGAAGCATGAAGATTTATGTATTGTATCCTTTATTACTTTACGGATCACAAAAGGGAAAAGTTTCATTTCTTGCTGTTTCACTAATATTATATAATAAACATAAGCACATCGACAAAATGAGTCACTTCTATAAATCTGAAACCTAATGACTTTAATAACGTAAATATATAGTGAATAAAAAAGGAGGAGTATTTATATGTCTATTAAAAAGCTCCTATTACTATGTAGCTTTAGCATCAGCCTTATGTTTTTTCCTACTATCGTTTCTGCTGTTGATTTCACCATTGAGCAAGTTGAAATCGACGCTTATTTACAGGAAAATGGAGAAACGTTCGTAGAAGAGCGTCACCATTATATCTTCGATGGCGAATTTAACGGGATGACAAGAACATTAACTCCGCAAAGAAATACAGATATTATTAATGTTGAAGCTTTCGAGGAAGGCTCTTCCCTAGAGGTATCTATGGATGAAGACCTATACAAAATCTATCGAGGAGGCGAGGATGAGTCTGTTCACCTGACGATTACTTATACGATCGAAAATGGTATTGATGTTTATCAGGATATTGCAGAATTTTATTGGCCATTCTTTGATAGCTCTAATGAATCAGATTATGAAAATTTAACGATTACCGTTCATCCCCCTGAAGAAACGAACGAAGTCATTGCTTTCGGTTATGATGAAGCTTTCATGAAGGAATCGACCCTTGATA
Source organism: Alkalihalobacillus trypoxylicola (assembly GCF_001590785.1). GTDB lineage: Bacteria > Bacillota > Bacilli > Bacillales > Bacillaceae_D > Alkalihalobacillus > Alkalihalobacillus trypoxylicola. The sequence continues at coordinate 2,986 of NZ_LTAO01000002.1, read as the reverse complement.
ATGGTTCAGTCCTATTTGATTTTGGCTTTCTTCCTTCAGGTTCAAAAGGCGATATTCGTGTAGCCTACAATCAAGAGCTTTTTGAAAGTGGATTAGCAACAGATACACTCATGAAAGAGAAGCTTCTTCAGGAACAAAATAATAATATACTAGCAGTTGAGAGAAAAGCAGAAAGAAAGCTTTTTCTTGAAAATGTAAGTCCCGTTTTCTTTGTTGTTATTCTCGCGATAGCATGCCTGTTCATTCTATTAGCTGTATCTTATAAAAAGAAAAATAAAATGAAGATGATATCTCTATTACAGGGCTCGAACTCTTCGTTATTTAATAAGCTAAGCCTACCAGCAACGATTTACTTTTCTAATTACCAGCAGCTTCATCCAGAAGCAGTTGCCGCATCTTTACTAGATTTATTACGAAAAGGAAAAATTAAGGAAGTAGGCGAAAAGCATTTTCAGTTACTATCAAAAGAAGATACATTACCACATGAACGACATTTAATTGATTGGTTGTTTAATACAATCGGTAATGGAACTGAGTTTCACGTAGACCAGCTAACAGATTACACAAAAAATGAAGAAAATCATGATAGCTACAATCAAAGCTTCACTAAATGGGTACAAAAAGTAAAAGAAGAAGTGAAAAGTGCGCAATTAATCAATAACAGAGCGAAACCTAGATGGTTTGCTGGATTTGTTTCAATTTCTTTATTACCACTAGTGGTAATCTACCCAATTCATGATTTAATTCTTTATTTCGTACTCACACTTTTCTCTATTCTATTCTTTATGTTTTTTGCAATTTTTTATACTGCTAAATCGGTTAACGGAGAAATGCTCAATCATGAGTTGGAGCAGTTTCAACAGCGTTTTTTTGAAGATGAACAAAACAATTGGAATAATTGGGAACGAGAAGATTTAAAGAAAGCCGTCATCTTTAATATGGGTACTAAAAATAAAAAATTTAAACAAGCAAATGACAAGCTTGTTCAAGCATTTAAAGCTTCATCAAATGATTTCAATTCTAATTATGATCCTTTACAATCATTTGTCTATATGGCTGGTATTACTTCTTTAAGCTTTCATAATGCCAATCAACATGTAGTGAGTGCATCATCTAACTCTACTAGCGGTTCAGGAACAGGAGCAGGTGGTGGTGGCGGTGGTAGTGGAGCTTTTTAATCGATAAGCTTATTTTCACGAACTTCTTCTGTGGGGCTATCTCTCACAGAAGATTTTACCGTTTATAACGATATGAACTTTAGAAAATCATAAACTGAACATTTAAAGGAGCTATTCTATGACAAGCGCTATCAAAGATCTCTATACGAAAGAATATTTAGAACCCTTTACTTCCGAATTCAAGAAGTGTAACCCTTCCTTCGATACAGAAACATTTTATTCACTTGTTTTTGACGATCATTGGTCTTCTCTCGAGCTAAAACAGCGAATTCGCCATATTACTCTTTCTCTTGAAAAAGTAGCTCGCTCTTATGAAGAAACGATTTCTTACTTAATGGAGATTGCACCTAAATGTGCTGGTCATGGGTACTTATTTTTCCCCGATTATGTAGAAGTGTTCGGTTTTTCTAACTGGGAATTGTCAATAAAAGCTCTTAAGAAGATTACTCCTTATTTTACTTGTGAGTTTGCAGTAAGACCGTATATCGAAGAAAACCCTACCAAAATGATGTCTATCCTTTTAGAATGGTCAAAAGATGCTAATGAGCATGTTAGAAGGCTAGCAAGTGAGGGCTCTAGACCGAGACTACCTTGGGCGAAGCCACTTGCTTTTTTGAAAATAGATCCCTCCCCTGCTTTACCGATTTTAGAGGAGTTAAAAAGAGATGAAAGTCTGTATGTACGGAAAAGTGTAGCCAATCACCTTAATGATATTTCCAAGGATCACCCGAAGCTCGTTTTAGAGCTATGTCAAGCTTGGAAAAATGAACATAAACACACAGATTGGATTATGAAGCACGGTTGTCGCACTCTATTAAAACAAGGAAACTCAGAGGCACTTTCTTTATTTGGATTTGAAGATAATCCTGCTATTCAATTGTTAAGCTTCCAGATGGATCAAAAGGTTTCGATCGGAGATCGCCTATCTTTCTCTTTTACATTCGAAAACATATCAACCTCTCCTACTAAATTGAGGATCGAATATAAAATAGACTATTTAAAGAAGCACGGCAAACATTCAAAAAAGGTTTTTCAATTAACAGAAAAGACATTTCCTACAGGAATTCATTCCTATCAAAGAAATCACTCTTTTATAGATTTATCTACAAGAATTCATTATAGAGGAGAGCATTATTTATCTCTTATCATAAATGGTCAAGTCGTAAAGCATTCATCTTTTTTTGTTTCGTAACCATTATAGAACTATTCTCTAAAGAAGCTTTTCTTTAGAGAATAGACCAATTACTATAGGAGATTTTCTAGGTTTGCTAAGTTTGCTAGCTTTTTTAAACTCCCTCTTTTTTCACTCATTGACTCATTTTCTGCTTGTAGTAGCTCATAACTACGTACAGGAAATCTATTCCCCGCAGGGTCAAAGCAGCCTTTCGCCCCATTATAAGAAACTTTAATTACGTCACTTTCCCAGCCTTTTTCATTTCCGTAGTCCGAATCATATCCATAACCACCGCATCCACAAGAGCTCATCAATTTCCCTCCTTTACTAGATTCATCAGTTGGAATACAACCGATTTAATAACTATGTTATGAATAGAGTAAATTTTCGACAGTCGATTTGTCCTACGACAATGGTGGAAGTTACGGGTGTATCATAGTGGATAAAAAATATGAAAAGTCCGGGGCATACGCCATGAATGATTCCACCATTTTAGGTTCCCGCCTGTTCGCTTCCACAAGACACTTCGCGTCCGTGAACTGCACCCCTATTGTTGGACAGTCATCTAAACAATAGGGGTGTTTGATTGTGAGAAAAAAGTTTACAAGTGTAGAAAAACATGAAGCGGTTAAAC
>NZ_LTAO01000001.1:536131-631180 GCF_001590785.1 Alkalihalobacillus trypoxylicola | reverse complement strand
TGAATCAATTTCATAAAGCCTATCTCATGAATCACGCAAGAATCCAATTTTCATTTTATTGATTTTTGAAAATGAATTTAAGCTGCCTGGGTCATCTCCTTTTCGGAGAGTACTTTAGCTATGCGATCACACGCGAGCTTTGCACCGTTATAAACTAATTGTGTCAAATCAAAATGTACTTTTGCTCGTTTTCCTGTACGGTAACGAACATTATTTAATTGGAAGAACTCTTTGAGATAAGCGATGACGCGTTCGACGGCAATTCTTTGCTTGTAAAGATTTTTCCAAGCTTTTGAACCACGCGCTGGTGCTGTATAACGACGTAAATCTGTCGTGATTTTCACTTTATAGACTTTCTGACATAGTGTATCTTCTGCTAGTGGACAGTCTTTACACTCTTTGGGACGTGTATATTTTAAAGTCTCATAAGTCGCGTCATAACTGTCATACAGATAGGAATGTTCACGAACACAGGTAGGGGCAAAATACTTATCAAAGCCTACTGGTTCTGGTTCATTCTTCTTGTTATAAGCAATAATGGACTGGGCACCAATCCGATAGATTTGTTCATAAATGGCCGGATAATCGTAACCTGCATCCAGTGTACATTTAGAGATCGGAAGGGTAGAAAGACGTTCATGAATGCCTTTTAATAAAGGAATTGCTGCTTTTCCGTCATTAAGATTCCCAGATGAAAATAAGGATTGTAGAATATACTGACTCTTGGTTCCAACGGCTAGGTGTCCTTTATATCCATACCAATAAGCATTCTTTCCTTCGCTATTTTTCTTGATGCCCCATTTAGGGTCAGTTGGAACGGACGATCGTAAGTCATTTAAAGGCGTATCAAGCTGAGCTTCAATGGGTTTCTCAAAAACTGATAGAGCTGCTTCGCGTTCAGCCTGTTCTTGAACCCATTTCTCTTGTTCTTCTTTTGATTTACGCCCACGTTTTTTGGGTCCTGGTTTCGCTTTTTCTACTTTCGCTGGCGCTTGATCACGAGCTTCAATATGAGTCGCATCGATGGCAATGGTGTCGTCCGTGACAAATCCTTCGATGATGGCTTGAAGAATCTGCGTTTCTTGAACACGTTCTAAAACATCTGATTCTTCTAATTTTGTGAGCATTCTTGAATAAGATGCTTCAGATGGAATCGCATCAGAAAGAAGGAATCCACAATCTAAACGGAACATGTAGTCATTCTTTAAACGTTTAATAAGATCTTTAATCGTAGGAATTCGTTCAAGAATTCTAGCTGTAAGTGAGTAAATCATCGCTGCGTAGTTCAGCTGCACAGGCGCACCATAAAGGGCTTTTTTCGATACGATCGCAAGGATTGGATCCATCTCAATCGTCGAAAACACCGATTCAAAACGATGGGTAGGTTCTAATTCGTATAAATCTTGCAGGTCAAATAGGCTTCCTTGTCGTATAATAGGCATAAGGGAGTCTTCCTCCAGTCGTTAGTTTTGTGTGGTAACTTACTAATTCGACTTTTGGGGAGGTACTCCTTTTTTCGTGTCTTGAAAGCCTTACGAAACTAAGGGTTCAAATTATGAAATTCATTCAAATAAAGATGTTTCTAGTTTTGCCTCTTACGATTTAAAAAGTAAGAGGCTTTTGTTTTGTCTTTTACGAAGAAGCTTGTTCTTTTTATCATAAGTAATAAGTGATATAATGAGCAAGGATATTTAAAAAAGGAGTGTCAGGATGCAAAATCTATATGAGCAAATTCAAGTATACCTAAATATGGAAGAAGAAATTTCTTTTCAAGAATTTAATGACTATTATAAAAAACTTTTAGATGAGCTAGTAGAATCACATGAGCAGTTTGATGAAGATTCAGTATGGAAGAGTTTATTTATTGTAGAAAATGTCATGTCCAATGCGGAAGGTCGTTCAAAAGAGAAAAAAGGTAGTGAAGCAAAAAAATACGCTAAAATTGCGAGTAGACTTCAATTATGGGCGCAAAACCTTTCTGTACGATTAGTAAAAGCAGGATATACAGAAGACGATATAAATGAGCGCTTTAATCAAATGCTAGAAGAAGGAACACCAGCTGAGAAGTAAAAAGGAGTCATTTCCTAACCGCTATAAAGAGTTGGGAAATGGCTTTATATGAAAGCTTGACTTTATATTACAACTATATTAGATTTATAGATGTTGTCTATATTGAGCGCCTATGGTGAAAGGGATATCATTCAAGATTCCGGTTCTTGCGTTGTAGGTTCGAGTCCTACTAGGCGCGTTTTCGTTTTTAAACCTAGCGGTTTTGACCGATAATTACGAACGTTTAGCGCAAGACTAAGCGGTCAAAGTCTTGTGGTATCGTAACGTCTCTCTTTCTAATTCGAAGGGAGGCGTATTTTTTATGCGTAAAAACAGATTAGACGTGGACATACTACGTTCATTTAAAAGGAAAAATGGCGTCAAATTTATTGGATATGATGATGCGGTAGAGGATTTTTATTCTGACCGAATCCGCACCGGTACTCGTGAAAGTACGATTGAATACTATCGAAGAGAATTAAATATTTTCAGACGGTTTAAAGTAAAAGAATGCGATCAAATTATAGGGATTTCAGAAATTAGTTTAGAATTATTAGACTCATTTATTGAGTATCTAAGGGTAGAGCGTGGAAATAGTATTGGCGGTATAAATGCAAAAGTAAGAGCTATTAGAGCATTAATGTTTTATTGTGAGGAGTCCGGGTTTATTAAAGAAAACCCAGCAAAGAAGTGGAAGCAAATAAAAACAAAAGAGCCAGAGATAAATACTTTCACATCAAGGCAAATTAATGAACTGTTAAAGCAACCAGATTTAACTACTTTTACGGGTCTACGCGATTATATACTAATTAAGTTTTTGTTAGGAAATGCTACCGGACAGTAATTGTGGCAAATTACTGGGATTGGCGACGGTTTGTGGGCGAGGTTTGGCGGCCTCGTCTGAATTTCCGAAATATTATCCACAATTTTTAAAAACCGGAGTTAATGCGGTTTATTTGTCATGCGCTTTTGTGGATAAGTTAAATATAATACGAACAAGTGTTCTTGTCAATGGTTTGTTTAATAAAAATTTAAAAATTAAGCCGATATAAATTGTATAATTTATTTTTGTTTGTTTGAAGGGGGGGAATATTGTATGAAAAAGGAGACTATTAAAGGTATTCTATATAATCTAGCAAAGAAAATAAAGTAATATCTTATCAAGAAATCGGAATGAAAGTTAATCTTTCTCATCGAAGTAAAGAACTCCACGACTTATTAGATGATATATCGTGTGAATCATATAGTGAAAATGGATTTTTCCTATCAGTAATGGTTATTAGAAAAGATTTATCAAGACCCGGAAGTGGGTTCTTTAAAATGGCAAATAGGTTAAAAGAATGGATTTCCGCGAATGATTCCGATACAAAAGCGGACGGTCGATTTAATAAAGGAGCTAATTAAGCATAATTCGGATTTTTACACGGACCACATTTTTGTTACGGATTACGGTAAGCCGTTGGAGCCGGCTCATTTTCGCAAGCAATTAAAACTTTACGCAAAAAAGGCGGGAATTACGAAAAGTGTATATCCGCATTTATTTCGACATACCGCCGCGACTATGTTCCTCAAAAATGGCGGGGATATGCGCCACTTGCAGATGATACTCGGGCACCAAGACTTACGAATGATACAGAGGTATACGCATTTAACCACGAAAGGGATCGCGAAGAACGTAGAGCAGTATACGCCGATTAATAGGCTGCCGATTCGATAATTAAGTATTCCTTCTGAATATAAAATCTATGTTTTTACTTAATCCAGTTAAAAGAAATCCTAAAAATATTATTTCTATTACTTTTGTATAATAGAAATATACAATTAAAGTAATATTTAAGTTTGTATTATTCAAAAACAGTTTGTTGATATCTTCTAATGGTGGGGTTAAGTTAAATCTAAGATGAGTAAGGGTATGAAATATCTCAAACAGCCCTTTAAATCCTTCACTTATTTCTATATTAGTAACTAGGGGAGCAAAAATTAAGATAATCATTGAAAAAAGTAACTCAGGAGTTAAAAGTATGAATATGCTAAAAGTAGTTATAATGATTATATGAATACTTGCTTTGTCAAATTTAATTTTAAAATTATTTTTAGTTAAAGTTTCAGTAATTTCAGCAGTAATTACAATAATATTTTTTAAGTAATATAGACTCAAACAAATAGAGTATATGATTACTAAAAAAAATAGAAATATTAAACAAAACATTGCAAATGCTGTTCCGAAGGCTTGTTCAATTAATATAATGAATATCCAGCAAAATAAAATTATATTTATTAAATGTAATAAGCGAGATAGTGATTTAATAAAAGGGTCATTTAATACTTTTACAATTATTAAAAGTAAGGTTATAACGAACATATTTATCAATATTAAAAATATAGTTTTTTGTACATCAATAGGTAATAGGAAACTTAATAATATCCAAAGAATAGAAGCGATAATTATACAAATAAATGTTATTTTTCTCATAATAAGTATATTTTACTAGATAAAAAGTATTGATTCAATAGAATTTAAAAAGGTTAGTAATAAATTAAAAAGCTTGTTCTCGCGTAGTTCTTGCGATATAATCAATTTAAATTCATATGAGACGTTTCGTTTATCGCTAAGACTACCGCTCAAAGTTCGGATTTGGCATCGGAACATTTTCGAATAGCGATTCCGGTTCTTGCGTTGTAGGTTCGAGTCCTACTAGGTGCGTTTTCGTTTTTAAACCTTTTTCCTTAGGAGAAAGGTTTTTTTGTATCTACACTAAACCAAATTCATTTATGTGATATGAAATTAAAAATTCTGTTATATAGTTAAAGAAAGGTATTTTACTACTAAAGTCGAAAAGCGAAAAATGTAGAGAGTATCATTGTTTTATTATATTTCAGTATAAAAAAACAACGATATTCTTTCAAAAATATAAAAAATTTCGAGAGCGATTGCTGAAGCTGTGCTATAATAGGTGTGTCGATTCTTAGTCTATTATTGCTTTTTTAATCTCTTTTAATGAAAACCCTTACAATCGTAAAATGAACTCATTTAAAATTTTTATAAGAGAAGGCAACCCAAAATATAAATAGGTGAAATGTCTTAGGGGGGGATAGCTTGAGAAGTAAGAGCTTGTTAACTAAATTGATTTTGTTTGGCTGTCTCATTAGTATTATTCCCGTTTTGTTTCTTGGAATTTTTTCTAATTCGCAGGCAAGTAAACAAATACAGGAAAAAGTAAATCAAGAAAAAGTACAGATGATTGAACAAATTAATCTTAATGTAGAGCAAGTCCTTAAAACGGTTTATTTTATGTTTAACCATACCGTTGATTCTAATATAATGGATACGGCTATTAATAGTCCTTTGCATGGAGAAGATTTTATTATTCATAGAAACCTTAAACAGGAGCTTAGTCAGCTTCAAACCTATGAAACAATGGTTAATGAATTTATTGTGATTAATTTAAAAGAGAATTGGTTATTATCGAATACTCGATTAACTAGACTTGACGAACACCCAGATAGTCAAACTTATTTATCCTATATGGATCAAGAGCATAACTCATCATGGGTGTTAATGGATAATAGTGATTTTAACCCTACCGTCACGAATAAGGGATGCAGTCACACCATTAGTTTGGTTCATAAATTACCAACCAAATTTAGTGAAAAGTATGGTATGGCTTTTGCTAATATTCCCGCTTGCAGCTTAGCCAAAATGATAAATATTAATTCTCTTAGTGATGAAATTTTGATTGTGGATGAGCAAGAAAGAATTATGGTTCATAGAGATGATTCTTTAATTGGGCAACCGCTATCATCGATAGGATCCATTGAAGGAGAGCTTGCATTTCCAGAACGAAGAGGACAATATGATCTTTTATTAGAAGGCGAAGAGCATTCTGTTACGTATATTACTTCGGATTTTAATAATTGGACGTATATGTCTATCAATTCAATTGAAAAGCTAACACAGGAATCTAAATCAATTGGATGGATGACTGCTTTGGTGACAACGATTATTATTTTAGTATGTCTGATTATTATTTGGTTAATGACTAATCGAATTTACTCACCAATTGGTCGGATTATGAAGGAAATAGAGTATAGACTACCTAATCAATTTGATCATAAGATGAGCGACCTTCAATTAATAGGTGAGCAAATACATCAACTTTTCTCATCTAATTCAAATTTAAAGCATGAATTAAAAGGACACAAACAGCAAATTCAAACTCTATTTATGCTTCGTTTGATAAAAGGGTTTATTACTCAAAAAGAAATAAAAAGCAGATTAGAATATTTTCAACTTTCTGAACAAGTAAATAGTTGGCGGAAAAAAACCATTTTAACTCTTCAAATTGATACGATGCTAGATGAGGATTTACTTGATGAGACGGAGTTTGAGACGATATCGTTTGCTGTAAAAAATGTAACAGAAGAAACCATTGGAGAAGAGTACTGTTTGCCTTCTATATGGTTTGATCAAACCCTTGTCATTGTTATCGGGCATACAACAAATGAACAAAAGAAAATTATTTCACAGGTACATGAATTAACGGATCAAATTCAAAAAAACCTTGAAAGAACGTTAAATATCTCCGTTAGTATTGGAATTAGTCTTCCTTTTGAAGAATTGAAAAAATCAAATCGTGCCTATAAAGAAGGTTTAGAGGCATTAAAGCATCGAATAAAATTAGGTAAATGCGTCATTATTCCTTTTAGTAGTATCAATTCCGGAAAGCATTCTATTGTTTTTGACTATCCGCAACGTACACAAGCTGAGTTATTAGTTGCGATCAAAATAGCTGATTTAGATCGAAGTGTCGAGCTTTTTGATTTATGGCTTTCTAAGGTATTTAAAAATACGCAATCACCAAGGGAATATCAAATATCAATGATGAGATTGTTAAATAATTTATTGATGGTCAAACAAGAAGAAGGAATTAGCTTTCAGCAAATAGAGGTTTATCACGAATCCTTATACGAGGAGTTACTAAGTTTACAAACACAGGATGAAATAAAGAGCTGGTTTAAAGAGCGATTAATAGCACCATTAGTTAATGTGTTCAAAGATAGAAGAGAGTCACAATTTCAAAATTTATCTGAACAAATCATTGATTTAATCCATAAAAATTATGATAAGGAAATCACTCTAGAAGAATGTGCAGCTAAGCTCCATTATAATGCCAATTATTTAAGTAGTGTATTTAAACAAGAAACGAATTATACGTTTAGTGAATACTTAACGATGCACCGATTTAAGCTTGCCAAAAAGTGGTTAATTGAAACGGATATGACGGTGAAAGAAATTGCAGATAAACTTCAGTACAAAAATTCACAAAACTTTATTCGTTCCTTTAAAAAACATGAAGAAATGACTCCAGGACAGTACAGGCAAAAATATAAAAAAGTGTCTTAGCTAAATTTATAAGGTTGTCTTGAATAGAATTTAAGCGTCTTTTTGAAAAAAGGCGCTTTATTCATTTTATCCATTTTTTTCAAACTATAAAAAAGATAATCATTATCTTATTTTTGATTGAAAAATACGGATATAACAAGCATTTTTTAGGGGATTATGAAAAATTGATTATAGGCAAACCGGAATTTTCTGAATTATATTGGATAGGAGTCATCTTGATTAACCTAAGGAAGCAGAAATGAAAGGTTGGTGATGAGTTTTCTATTTAAGGTTGAAAATGAAAGCGCTTTTTTAATTATTATAAAAGAAGCGCATTTATTATCATCTTTTGTAAAAGCGTTTACAAAACTACATTATGAAAAATTTGGGGGTAGATGAATTCATGAATTCTTCAAAATGGATATGGAAGCTTGCTATTTTATTTTTGGTCATCGTATTAGCAGCATGTGGTAATAATGAGCAAACTGATTCTGAACCAACGGGTACAGGTGGAGAAGGAAACGGAAACGGGTCAGAAAGTGATGAGCCATTTGCGCTATCGATTATGGCGACATTGCATACTCCAGAAATTCCTAATGATCGATTACATGACCTATTAGAAGAGGCAACTAATACGGAATTAGAAATTCAATGGGTACCGGATTCAAATTATGAAGAGCGTCTAAATACAGCTTTCGCAACAGGTACACTTCCACAAGCTGTAGGAATGGGCTTTAATATGTTTACACAATTTAAAGAAGCTATCCGAGATGATCAATTTTGGGAAATTGGTCCATACTTAGATGAATTTGAAAATTTAAGTAAGCTTAAGCCAGAAATCCTAGAGAATACGATGGTAGATGGAAAGATTTATTCATTGTATCAAGGTCGTCCACTATCAAGACAAGGGGTTATCTATCGTAAAGATTGGGCAGATAATCTTGGACTTGGTGAGCCAAAAACAACCGATGATATATTTGAAATGGCAAGAGCTTTTACAGAAGATGATCCAGATGGAAATGGAAATAACGATACTATGGGATTAACGGACCGTAGTGATTTGGTTTATGGAGCATTCAAAACGATAGCATCATGGTTTGGAACTCCAAACGAATGGGGCTTCGAAGGTGATGAGCTTCAACCAGAATTTATGTTTCCTGAATATAAGGAAGCTATGGACTTTATGAAAGATATGCACAGCAATAACTATATGAATCAAGATTTCCCAGTAACAAGTAAAGATGATCAGCAAGCGATGTTTAAAAATGGTACAGCTGGTATTTATATTGGTTCATTACCAGATGTTCAGAGTATTTATAATGATGCTAGTGATTTAAATCCTGATATTGAGTTCGATGTAGCGAATCAAATTCAAGGACCAGATGGTGAATATGGAATTTGGGCTATTCCAGGTTTTGGTAGTGTTGTATTATTCCCTAAATCTTCAATTGAAACAGAGGATGAATTAAGAAGTGTTTTACAGTTCTATGATCACTTAATGACAACTGAAGTAGCAAATATGCTTATTTGGGGTATTGAAGGAGAGCACTATACGGTTGAAGATGGAATGGCATTAGCCAATGAAGAAAACCGTAATAAAATTGATACTGAAATTAGACCATTTCTTTCATTAGAAGTTGGTGAGCCAGATACAAGTGGGCGTTACGAGGCTAAGAGTAATTATGAAGTGAAGTCAAAAGCAGATGAACTAGTTAAGGATAATGAAAATTATCTAATTCATGATCCAACGGTTCCTTTAGATTCTGATACGTTTATCCGTTCTTCAGAATCGTTAAAGCAAATTATGGATGATGCAACATACAAATATATTTTAGGGCAAATTGATGAAGCTGGATTCGATGCTGCGATTGACAACTGGAAAAATTCAGGTGGTCAAGCGGTAATCGACGAATATAACGAGTCTTACAAAGCTCTACAATAAGAAAAAGACGGCATAGAAATAAATCTCATAAAGTAAAAAGAGTCCGATGATTCAATCGGACTCTTTTTTAAAAGGTTTTAAGCACATTAAAAGTTGGACAGGCGATTAGATTTCATTTCTATCAATCTTAACTTATGAGTAAAAGCCGAGGATTTTTATGGAAATTTCATTAACTTGAGTGAATTTCATAATTGCTTTATAAGTAAATAAAACCGACCATTCATTATAAAAACGTCTTGACTGTTTTTGAATTTACTCGTTGATTGAAACGGTAGGTATTGACTCCCTAAGGATGAGCGCCGTTTGAAGATCCACTCTGCGGAGTCAGAGTTAGCTGAAGACAAGCCCTTGGGAATGCATCTACCTAAAGTGAAAATCACACACTTCATCGTTCGGTTTTCATTATAAGCTATGAATGATGAAATTGATTCACATATAAAAAAAAGACTATTATTAAAGTTTAGCAGCTTTTAAAGATAATATGGATTTGGATTATAACACCATTTTGATCTAAAAATCCTTATAGTGATAAAAGAGTGAGGAAGGTAGGATAAAATAGAAATTTCTCCTTAGTTGTATTTATCAATAGGATAGACATGATAATCAAAAGGTTAGATGGTGATAAAAACCTTATAATATCAAGAGTTTTGAGCTGTTTATAAGGTAGTGATTATAGATGTTATTTGTCTTTTTGATTATGATTCAAATATGAAATATTCACAAAAATATCATTTTTAGCGTTTGGCCATTACTTATTCATTTTAATGATAATAGGTTCTTAGAAAGGAAGTGTTGCAAGAATGGAAACAAGAACAGCGACAAATGAAAGCGCCGTCATGACGAAGGCACAAAAAAGGGAAGATCTTTGGAGAAGAATAAAAAAGAATAAACTTCTTTATTTAATGATTTTACCTGGTATTCTCTATTTCTTTATCTATAAATATATTCCGATGTATGGATTAATCATTTCATTTCAGGATTATAAGCCCTATCTCGGTATTACAGGTAGTGAATGGGTAGGTTTAGAGCATTTTCAGAGACTATTTAATAGTCCTGAGTTTTGGATGATTTTTCGAAATACATTAATATTATTCGCTTTACAAATATTGGTTTTCTTCCCTATTCCTATTATTTTATCTTTAATGTTAAATGAAGTTCGTAGTCAACTTTTTAAGAGAAGTGTTCAATCGATTATTTACATCCCCCATTTTATGTCATGGGTCGTCATTGTTTCTATCTCTTATGTTATTTTAACTTTGGATAATGGTCTTATTAATGGAATGTTAGAATCATTTGGTTTTCAGAAAATTAACTTTTTAATGAATGAAGACTGGTTCCGGCCAATGTACATTTTACAGGTCATCTGGAGAGAAGCAGGTTGGGGAACCATTATCTTCTTGGCTGCAATCGCAGCGGTAGATCCTCAATTATATGAAGCGGCTAAAATGGATGGAGCCAATCGTTTTAGACAAATGTGGCACATTACATTGCCAGCTATAAGAAGCGTTATTATTATTCTTCTTATTCTAAAAATTGGGGATGTTTTGGAATTAGGATTTGAACATGTTTACTTATTATTGAATGCTTCCAATCGAAGTGTTGGTGAAATATTTGATACGTATGTGTATACAGCTGGTTTAAGGCAAGGGCAGTTTAGTTACAGTACAGCTGTAGGATTCTTCAAAGGTTTTGTTGGTTTAATACTTGTCGTTTTAGCCAATCGATTAGCGAAGAAATTCGGAGAAGAAGGGGTTTATTAAATCAACGAGCTTAGGAGGATTTTAAATGAATGACAAATCAATAGGTTCAAGAGTATTTACCATTGTAAACACAACTTTATTAGCGATTTTTGCGGCTATTACCTTTATTCCTTTTCTACACGTAATTGGTGCATCGTTCGCGACAGGTGCTGAAATTGCAGAAAAAAGATTCTTATTGTTTCCAACAACCTTTAGCTTAGATGCATATCGTTATATTTTCTCTACGGACACGATGTTACGGTCATTAGGTATATCTGTAATTGTTACGGTTGGTGGAACGATTTGGAGTATGCTTTTATCCACTTTAACAGCTTACGGGCTTTCAAAAAGAGATTTAGTTGGACGTAGATACATTAATTTCTTTATTGTTTTCACGATGCTATTTAGTGGTGGGATGATTCCAACATTTTTAATCGTTCAACAAACAGGATTATTAAATTCACTTTGGGCTTTAATTATTCCCGTATCTATTAATGCATTTAACATGATTATACTAAGAAGCTTCTTTATGAACTTACCTGAAGGTCTTGAGGAATCTGCAAGAATAGATGGTTGTAATGATTTTGGGATATTATTCAGAATTGTTATTCCGTGTTCGATGCCCGCTATTGCAACGATTTCTTTATTCTATGCCGTAACGTATTGGAACACTTATATGCATGCGATTTTATATTTAAGTGATGCTTCCAAATGGCCTGTCCAGATTTTATTAAGACAAATTGTTGTATTAGCTAGTGGGCTAAATTATGATGGTTCAGCGTATACAGATGTTCCTCCACCTGAAATCACAGTGAAAATGGCTACAATTGTAGTTGCAACTGTACCAGTACTTTTAGTTTATCCGTTTTTGCAAAAATATTTTACAAAAGGAGCTCTTATTGGCTCTGTAAAAGGATAATTTCAGGTAAGAGCATAGAAAGATCATCATCCATCAGAAATTCTGGTGGATTTTCTTTTCAAAATTGAAAGAAAAAGGAGAAGTGTTATGACGATTTCAATTGTAGATTTTGGAGCTAAAGCGGGAGGAGAATTTGATAATACAGAAGCTATTGCCCAGGCAATAGCACATTGTCAACGCAACGGCGGAGGAACGGTTATAATCCCAGCGGGGGAATATTTAACAGGTAGAATTCAATTAGTAAGTCACTTAACCATTATTTTGGAAGCGGGGGCAAAATTAATATTTAAGGATCAATTTGATGATTATCCTGCTGTTAAAACAAGGTGGTCGGGATATGAATGTTATGGATTCTCACCATTAATTTACGGTTATCAATTACATAACGTAACAATAAAGGGGGAAGGAATTGTTGATGGACAAGGCAGGAGATGGTGGGAGCAAATACCTGCAATAAAATCTAATCAAGCACCTGCTACAGAAAGAACAGCAGAATTAATGGAATTAAATCAAATTAAAGTTTTTCCAAACAAAACGAATATATTAGAATGGGATTCCCAATTTTTACGCCCGCCATTATTACAATTGTTTGATTGTAAACGAGTTAAAATAGAAGGAATTACTTTACAAAATTCACCATTTTGGAATACTCATTTAGTTTATTGTGATGATGTTCAAATAAAGGGAGTATTGTTTAAGAATCCAGCTGATACACCAAATGGTGATGGATTAGATATTGATTCTTCGAAAAATGTAAGGGTATCTGATTGTCATTTTGATGTAGGTGATGATTGCTTATGCTTAAAGTCTGGAATTAATGAAGATGGACGAAGAATCGGAAAGCCTACAGAAAATGTTGTGGTAACAAATTGTACAATGCTTCATGGTCATGGTGGTGTTGTATTTGGAAGTGAAAATTCTGGTGGAATCAAAAATGTAACGGTTTCTAATTGTGTGTTTATAGGTACAGATAGAGGAATCCGATTAAAAACAAATCGAGCAAGAGGGGGATATATTAAAAATATATCTGTTCAAAATATTATAATGGAAAATGTACTTTGTCCATTTACGATTAATTCTTTTTATCGGTATGGTGTAGACCCTTCAGATCCGTCAATGCTCTCAGAGTTAAAAATCGATAAGTCCGAAAAAACACCTTTAATTGAAAATATCCAAATATCTCATATTCAAGCTACAGGCGGGAGAGCAGCGGCTGCCTTCTTATATGGGCTTCCTGAAGAGCCAATCAAGAATGTTCATTTAGACCATGTTTTTATAGAAATGACAGAGGATCCTAATGAAGTGGGAGGCGAGCCTGATATGGTTAAAGAGGAGTTAATCATGGCAGGAGCAGGAATGTATGGGAAATATATAGAAGGATTAACATTACATCACGTAAATATTAAAACAAGGCAAGGTCCTGCTCTAACGATTGAATCTTCTGCAGATGTTAGGTTATTGGATGTCACTAGTCAAAGTAAATTTAATGAAACACCGGTTATTATTTTAGAAGATGTGAGTGATGCCTATGTGGAAGGTGCCGAGTATCAACATTCAAAGGAGAGCTATATTAAAAGTAACAGACCATTGATGACGAGGTAAATAATGATAAAAAAGGAAGGGAATCATCACCCTTCCTCTTTCTACAATATGCTTATGCCTGTCTCGCAATTGCTTCCTTTTCAAGAATTTTTTGTTGCTTAGCTTCTAAACGTTTAAAAGCCAAGTTTCCAAAAAACATACAAACAAATCCAGCTAAACTAACGCTAAAAAATGGAATGATTCCAGGTATATATATATTAAGCAAATAGACTAAATATAAACAACCGAACATTGAAATCGTAATATGAAGATTCATAATTCCTATTAAAATAGCATATTTTATATGCTGCATAAACTTTATATCAAAATGAACATAAACAGGAAAAATATTAAATAAGAGAACACTATAAGCAATACTTATAAAAACAAGCCCTACAAACAAAATCGAGTAAAAGATAGGGTTCTCAATAATCAGTAAATATTGATAGTCAATATAAATGATATATGCTAGAGCTCCTAATATAAGTCCTAATAAGTTTCCTTTAATAAAATCTTTTTTAAAAGCGTTTACAAAAGTTTTGAAAATAGGAATATCCGGTTCTTTTAATAGCCATTTTCTAATTACAGTAAAAAGGGCTATGGTTGCCGGAACGACTCCAAATACAACTAGACCTACTAGAGTAAAAAGTATCCATAAAAGATTAATGATGGCTAATCTCATAATCCACTCACTTATTCGATAAAAGCTACCCATAAATCCTGTCATCTGCATAGAATGAATCCCTCCTATGATGCTATACATTTATTTTATCATAAATATGTAGGGAGAGAGGAAAATTTTATATTTTTTAGTCTAGCAAACATTTAAAAGGAGGTAAAAAAATGAATGTTCAATTAGATTCAATAGAATTACCAAATATACCAGAGCAAGACTTTAATATAATCGACGAAGGTGCTAAGTACGGTGATGTTTTTAACAATCAAAAAAGCATACAGGATACGATTAATAAATGTGCTCAGCATGGTGGAGGAAGGGTACTGATCCCTGCTGGAATATGGGTGACGGGACCCCTGCAGTTAAGAAGTAAGGTTAATCTTCATTTAGAAAAAGGAGCTACTTTATTATTTCATTCTCATTTTGAACAATATCCACTTATCTCTTCTAGCTTTGAAGGGGAACCAACCATTAGGTGTCAATCGCCCATTGATGGAGAAAATTTAGAAGATATTTCTATTACAGGTGCAGGAGTTATTGATGGTGGGGGAGAAGCTTGGAGACCAGTAAAAAAATTTAAGATGACCGAAAAACAATGGGTAAACTTAATAGGAAAAGGTGGAGTGATAGCGAAAAATAGCAATCAAGAGGAAGTGTGGTGGCCATCAGAGGCTGCCTATAAAGGTTCAAAAATAATCGAGCAATTAAAAGCAACGAAACAAGATGTAGAAAGCTATCAGGAAATTCGCGAATTTTTACGGCCGAATTTAATCAGTTTAAGAAAGTGTAAACGAATTTTATTAGACGGTCCCACTTTTCAGCAATCTCCCGCTTGGAATATCCATCCTTGGTTTTGTGAGAATGTCACTGTCCGAAACGTGCATGTGAAAAATCCATGGTATTCGCAAAACGGGGATGGAATAGATATTGAATCTTGTAAAAATGTTTTAGTAGAACATTCCATTTTTGATGTTGGTGATGATGCGATTTGTATTAAATCAGGCAAAAATGAAATAGGAAGGCGATTAAACACACCGAGCGAAAATATATGGATTCAGCATTGTAAAGTGTTTCATGGACATGGTGGATTTGTAGTGGGGAGCGAAATGTCAGGAGGAGTAAAAAACGTTTCGATTTCTCATTGTCAATTTTATGGAACGGATACGGGATTAAGGTTTAAAAGCTCGAGAGAAAGAGGGGGTTTAGTAGAAAATCTTCATATTGCAAATATTACAATGGTAAATATTCAAAAAGAAGCTATTGTTTTTCAAATGGATTATGAGCAAGAGGGACAAGCTGCAAAAGAATATAAAGTAACGGAAAAAACACCAACATTTAGAGAAATAGAGTTTAAAAATATTGTTTGTCATCATGCTGGTTATAGTCTTATGATGAAAGGCTTAAAAGAGAATCGACTTGAAGGTATTCGTTTTGAACAATTAAACGTAAAGGCAAAAAAAGGAGTTTTATTATCTAACTGTAAAGATATTGAGTTTATCAATTGTTCATTTGAAACAGACGAAACTCAAAAGAATTGGTTAATCTCCAACTGTGACCTTGTTCAAACGACCAACGTTTTATTAAATAATCAATTCATCTAACTAAATATGACATTTAATTGTCCATGTTTGTAGGTAAGATTTTGTATTTTAATCTCATTCTTCAAATGAGGGTTGTCATGGCTTTCCTCCCCCTTTTATAATAGAAATAAGGGGGTTTTTTTGTGAAAAAAATATACATATTAAGCTTTGTACTTCTTGCTTTACTTTTAACAGCTTGTTCATCACAAGCGTATAATGAACAAAAAGAGCTTGCCTTTAAGGCAATCGACGAAGAACGTTATGAAGATGCTAAAGATGCTTTATTATTAGCAATAGAAAAAAAGGATCAGGAAGAGGATCACCTTATTCTAGAAACAGTCGAGAAAATGATGACCTTAATAGAAAACTATCATAATGGTCTTTTTGAAGAGGCTAATCTTCTTGCGGAGGAAATAGAAAATATAGAATCCGAGTCGGACGAAATAGAGCTTTTAAGAAATCAAGCAGAAGAATGGAAAGTTCGTTTATTAGTTCTAGAAACACAATGGAACGAGTTAGGAGATTTGATTGAACAATTAAGAGAGCTTTTATCTCAAAAAAATTATGCAGCAGCAAAGCAACAATTAAATGAATATGAAAATCCAGAACAGTCACACGCGGTTTTAGATGAATTACTAGGTGAGCTAAGTGAGCTCGAAGAAAAAATAGAACAAGAATTAAATCAAGAAAACACTCAAGAAACAGAGAGTGAAAGTAATCATACAGAATCAGACAAAAATCAACAAGAGGATGAAAAGGAAAAAGAAGAAGAAGTGGAACAGGATACGGTTTCTGGAAATCAAGACTATGAGGCTCCTCCTGGAGGTTTAACGATGGACGAGGCAACCAATTTAGTAGCTGATTTTGCAGGAGTTTCTAACCATCAGACGGTACAGGTACAATTTGACCATGAGAATAGTGAAGGTCATTGGGTGTTTCAGGTTTTTGAAGTCGTTATTGATAATCCAGATACCAATGAAGGTCATAGTGCTACATGGGGTTGGTATGTGGTTAACCCTAGTAATGGTGAAATATATGATTTGATGAATTAACTAGATAAAGAGCCCTATTTTATTAAATTGGGCTCTTTATAAATAGCGGTATGGAATAAGACGCATAAATAGGAACGTGGTAGATGTATCGAGTTGGCGTTCACTGCGCCATCTTCTTGTTCGATGAGCAGACGCTAATAAGCAGCGGACCTCGGCATTCATTGACTGAATTTCATCATTGCTCTATAAGTAAACGGAACCGAACGTTTATTAAAAATATGTCTTGAATGTTTTTGAATTTACTTGTTGATTGTAACGGTAGGTAGTGACTCCCGAAGGAGCAGCGCCGTTTGAAGATTCACTCTGACGAAGCTCAGCGTAGTCAGAGTTAGCTGAAGACAAGCCCTTGGGAAAGCATCTACCTAAAGTGAAAATCAAAAACCTAATCGTTCTGTTTTCATTATAAGATATGCATTATGAAATGGATTCAGAATTTCCAAATGGACCCTCCTTTTGATTAAAAGGGAGGGTCCTGATTTTGGTTTGAGTCTTCACTCAAAACATACCTATATATTTATTGATACGTTTTATTCTAATTCGGTTTTAATTAATAATGAAGGAATTTTAAACAAACAGGGTTAGGTATGGAAATTTCCTTTTCTGTTTTTGTTAATGCTCCAGATTCTGTATCTCGAGTGTACAACACAACATTATCGCTATCTTTATTTGCGACAAATACGTATTTTTCTGTAGGATCGAGTGTGAAATCACGTGGGTGTTCTCCACCGCTTGTTACAGCAGAAGAAAAATCTAATTCCCCGGATTCTTTTACTTTAAAAATATAAATACTGTCATGTCCACGATTGGAAGCATATATATAATGTCCATCAGAAGTAATTTGGATAGCTCCGCCTGTATTATCCCCTAGAAAATCCTCTGGTAAAGTAGAGATCGTTTGAATCAGTGTGAATGTTCCATAATGGTATTCAAAAACGAGTATTTCTGAGCTTAATTCTCCATTTACATAAGCAAATTTTCCATTAGGATGGAAGGTGATATGACGTGGACCAGTTCCGGGTTTGACTTTTATTTCTTCCTTTAATTTAAGCTCATTTTCGGTTACATCATATACATACAAAGAGTCAGCTCCTAAATCAGCAGATACTATAAACTGACCATCAGGCGTTACTCCAGCAAAGTGAGCATGTGCTTTTTCCTGACGTTCTTCAATTGGACCAGAACCAGTATGTTTGACGGATGATGAATGTTCACTTAGTGCTCCATCTGGAGTTAGTGTATAGGCATCAACTTGGCCTTTGTGATAATTGGCTGATAATAGCAATCCACTCTTTGAATGAAGACTTACGTGACAAGGGTTTGCTCCTTCTTCAACGAGCCCATTTAAATAATCTAATGAATGATTTTCAGAAATAGAGAAGGCAGCAACTCCTCCACCTTGTACATTTTTTGCAACGGCATATAAATGTTCATTATTGGGGCTAATCGTTAAATAGGTGGGAGCCTCTATTTCGGCTGCTAATTCTGGAAGTTCAATATTGCCACTAGTAGGGTCAAAGGTAAAGCGGTAAATTCCTTTACTTTCTCCATTCGTATATGTTCCAACAAAAGCTGTTAACTGACTCATATTTTCACCTCACTTGAAATTTTACAACAAATTCACTATATCATAATCAAAATAGAAGCAAAACTAATAGATATGAAATGAAGAACAATTTCTGCTTGTTCCTTTTTTTTACATCCTATATACTTCATTTATACTAGTAGAAATCGAGAGGAATGAGGGTCATACATAATAAATCAGTACTGATTACCTTGTTATCTGCTTTATTCATTCATTTAGTTCTTCTAATGTCATCGTTTACACCTATCATCGAATATGGAGAAAGAATCGATACATTTGGAAATGTAGAAATGTGGGTAGCGATAGTCTTTATCAGTCTTTTATACATCACCTGCTTTGCATTATATAATCTAGGACTAAATTTTATGAAGTACATCATGGCTGTATTTTGTGGAATAGGGATTTTAATGATGTCAATTATTTTTATAGCTCTATGCATGAATATTTTTGTTTTTAATAATAGTTCTGATAGTATCATTATAACGATGGTCTTTTGTACAGTAAGTATTTTCGTAAATATCATGTGGTTTAATATAGTCTTATCATCACCATCAGGAGAAGAAAAAGCAGAGTACTATATGTAAGGTTCTCATGAATGTTTTATAAAATTAAATAAATGGAGTGATGAATGTTGATACATGCGAAAGAGGTATTAGCTGATCAACTATTGGGAAATTCCAATGATCAGGGTTGGTATTTATCGTTTGAACAAGCTATTGAAGGTGTTACAGAAGAAGAAGCCTTTTACAAGCTTCATTCAGATAGTCATAGTATAGCGCAAATTATTGTACATCTAATTTATTGGAATGAAACTTGGCAAAAACGATATAAAAGTAGAGATGTAGCAGCTGTTGCCCCTTTGAAAGATAATGCCGAAAGTTTCCTTATGAAGGAAGAGTTGACCCTTTCTTGTTTAAAGGAAAAACTATTAGAGGTACTCCTACAATGGCAAGAGCTATTGGATGAAGAGCAATTAGAGTTAGAGGTTAAAGGGTTCCCTGTGTCCATATCGGCAAAATGGTGGGGAGTATTAGCTAATTGTACAACTCATAATGCGTATCATATTGGTCAAATCGTTTATATAAAAAAATATTTAAAAGCTCGTTATGAATGAGGGGGCCAAAATTGAATATTCGTTTCGTACAAAGTGATGACTATCCTAAAATTATTGCTGTATTAAATGAGTGGTGGGGTGGACGAAATATGAAAGATAAGCTGCCACGGTTGTTTTTTGAGCATTTTCAAAATACTAGCTACATAATGGAAAAGGATGGAGAACTTATTGGCTTTATAATCGGTTTTCTATCTCAAAGCCAATCGGAAAAAGCTTATATACACTTTGTGGGAGTTCATCCTAATTATAGACAACTAAAAATAGGTAAAAGATTGTATGAGCATTTTATTCATAATGTGAAGGAAAGTGGAGTAAAAACATTACATTGTATTACTTCTCCCATTAATAAAGGTTCGATCGCTTATCATCAAAAATTAGGCTTTTCAATCGTAAAGGGAGACGCTATCGAAGACGGGATTTCAATTCATTCTCATTATGACGGGGTCAATGAGAGCAGAGTCGTTTTTGCTAAACATATTTAATACGGAGAAATAGACTAAGTTTAGTGGGAAAGTCATCAACGGATGATCTTACCCACTATCTTTTTTATTGGCAGTTCGAGGAATACTTAGAAGCATGTAAACGGACAACAGGAAGCGCATGCCAACACAATCTCATTCCCTTCATATGAGAAGGATAATGTACATCCAACTGATGTCTATCAACATCTTCGAGCGGATACTCCAGGGAGATGAAGTGTTCCTCAATCTATGACGTTCTTTATTCAAACGAATTGTCCCGTTCTCATTTTCCATTTAAAAAGAGTGTTCTAGTCTCATCCTTACCCATTCAGATATTTCACAGGCTACGTCGAATGATGGTTTCGAAGATGTATCAATGGTTGGCATTGGCGGGTTAAAAATTTGATCCGATACTTCTATTAAACGATTGGCAAAGTGGATATAATTTTTAATGGAGTAGCATTTAAATAATAAAGTATGAACTTTACAGCAGAGTAAAGTTAGCAATATAAAGGTACAAAACAACATAACTTAAAAGTAAGAAAAAAATAAAAAGTACGGTTTTGACAGGAGCAAATTGTAAGCTAGAACTAGTGTCTCCTGAAGGAGTTCGTTTCCAATGGTAGAAGGCTAAATCAGCAAAAATATAGACAAAATTGAAAAATAAAGAACCACCAATTATAAAATTTGCAAGAGTAATGTTTTTAATAAAATAATAAATACTAAATGCAGCGATAAGGAAAATAACAGATTGAAGAATGAAGCCTCCCATAATAAATAAAAAAGAATGCTTACCTTCAGGATCATAAGTAAAGTAGGTTTGCACAAAACGACCTTTTTCATCATTTGGTTTTATCCAGTCCTTATTTTGCGCTCTTAAGGCAACATGAGGAGGGTTATGAAACAATCTGATTCTTATATTTTCTTTAGGGATATTAACGATAAAACGCCCCATCATATAATGGCCTAGCTCATGAGTGAAAACATGAAAAAATAATAGAAGATAACCATATAAAATCCATATTATAATATTCAAAGGGAACCCCCATTTTATTTCATGATATTCATAATGTTAACATAAATAGGTAAATATGGTCTTTAACATATTTAAATTCGTTATTTTTTTGAAGGGCGAGTAAGTTTATGTAGGTAGTAGTCCATTTATGGAAACAATAAAAAAGTCTAACCTTAAAGAAGGTTAGACCCTAAAGCAGAAGAGCAATGCTTACAAATGGTATATTTTTTACTTTGCAGCTGCTCAATTATGTGAGAATCGTTTGTATCTTCTCTTGATATAATTGATCTGTGGTTACACATATCATTAATAAAGGTTGATTTATGAATAACTTTATCTTTATGATCAATTATAAAGGTGGTCATATATATCACCTCAGCCCCTTAGATACATTATAACAAGGAAAGAGGTGAAAATGCTTTAAGAATGAATATATATAGAATTTTCCATATTTGGATAGAGTCTAAATCTTATTTTCAATCGATCCATATTCGTTTAATATTTGACGAAATCGATGAAAGTCTTAATACGTAAACGTCTGGATTACTTAAGCCTTTCCATTCCTTAAAACCAAAGTCTTGATCATAATGATGTAATAATAACGAAATAACCCCGCCATGTGCAACGATTACACTATTTTTAGATTGACTTGTCACAATGTCATGAATAACATTTATCATTCGCTTCTTAGCATCGTTACTCGATTCTCCACCCTTGTACGTTAAATCCATATGGTTGAAGGTTGCTTCCAGTTTATCCATCCAATCTGAAAAATGCATGGAACTAAGGATACGTTCGCTTAATCGATGATCGACTTCAATTTCTATATTTTTGTTCGTAGCAAAAGGTTGAATCGTTTGAAGAGCACGTAAAAATGGACTGGAAATAACTCGATCCACTTCAACATCAGATAAAAAGTCAGCTAAATCATTTGCCTGATTGAACCCGTCCTCAGTTAATGTTGATTCGGGAGATTGTCCTTCAGCTTCACAGTGCCTTATGATGTAAATGTTTTGATCCATACATCCTCCTTAAATAAAATCTTACTAGGCAAAATTTGCACACTTAATCTTCTCAGCTCTTTTAATACTTTCTTTTAAATAATCAGGAGCATTAGGGTGTTCAAATACTTGTTGAGCTGTCATCCAATGGACTGACTCTACTTCATTAGTACTTTTTGCTATTGCCTTTCCATTGTCATATTCGCATAGAAATACTATATCTACGACACTTTCACCCGTATCTGATATAAAAGATGTACTGTGTACGTATTTTAAAGGTTCCTTTACCTTTATATCTACTTCTTCATTTATTTCACGCTTTAGCGTTCTTTCTAATATAGAGGGAAAATTACCTTCCATTTCAACCTTGCCACCAACTAGAGATAGTAAACCAGCGGCATGTGTTTCTTTTATACTTCGCTCGATAATCAACCATTTGTCTTTTTTTAATATAGCTCCCTCGACATTTACAATAAACATAATCCTAACCTCCGTTAACCATATAAAAAATGGTTTAAGTAAATGCTGAAAAATAATATAAGGAATTTCAATATAGATTTTTATGGTAATTGCCTGAAGTTTAATATCTAATGAGGAACATAAAGAAAATAATTAAAGGAGAATGACTTTGTAAGTTTTTTTAATAGGTTTCTTAAGGGAATAAGCAATACCTTTGCGTAATGATTCAAATGGGTATTTTTGCGATGAATAAAAAGGATAGTTCTTCTGTAAGACAAGAGTATATGGATGTTTGATTATGTATGGAGTAAACAAGAGCAAAAGTAGCTGTTGGTTACTCCTCATGAATTATGAAATTAACAAAAGTAAAAAATGGTCAGCTTAGCAACTTGGTTTTTTCTTTTTGAAATTCCTCGTCTGTAATGGCACCCATATCTAATAATTCTTTTAGCTCTTTAATTTTAGAGTAATTGCTTTGTGCATCTGATACCACTGAGTTTTGAGATTGTCTAAATGCTGAAATAGCATGATTTGTTGCATCTACAAAAGGTTGGACCGTTTCTTTTAAACAATTTTTAATTTGAAATTTATCTGCACCGTCCCAGATATGAATTTCACCAAGCAAGAGACCGCGTTTTTGGGCAATTGAGTTAATTTTATTTAAAGCAATCTCTTTTTGTTTTAAACCATAAATCATACCTTTGTCCAAGAAAATAATACGAGTATTTGTGCAAACGACTAACCAAGTATTATTTTCCATTAATCCACTAGTTGCATATTGGATGATTTCATCATCGTGTAAAATATTTGGAAGCTCTTTAATTTCTTTTTTCGTACCAAATGTATCGTTAACTCCGACCTCTTTAAAACGAGCCAAAATCGATTCTTGAGTATGCATGTCTCTCCTCCTTTTAGATTAATTATACCGTTTATTTTAAGAGGGAATCAATAAAATCCTCTAAAGCTAGTGTGAGATTAGAACAAAATGAGAGTAGCTTTTTATGATGAATGATTCGAATTAAAAACGAGACTCCTATTAAAAATGCAACGAAGGAAGTATGCTTATTAGAAAACACAAAAAGGGGCTGTGACAATACCTCTCGAATGAATGATTCCGCTATTTTGGCCCGTATGTTCGCTCCCAAAAGACACTTCGCGTCCGGTGGGGTGGCGCCGAACTAACTTTTTTTAAAGTGGATTTCGGCATGGCCACTTCCTCCCACTGGAGTCTCCGTGTCTTGTGTCCGCTAGCTTAAGCCTTTTATATGTAATCTAAACTTTCAAAATAACCGTCCTTTTTTCACAGTGAGGAGGACAACCTTAGTCGGTTCTTTTTATATGCAGGAAATTAGTCCCTTTTTGTTGAAATACTCCACTTAATTCATTAGTAGAAGAAGATAGACAAGAATTGAATATTGAAATTAAATAAGGCATCCAATTGGGTATCTTTTTTATATTATTAAAGGAGGTGTCAATATTTGTAGAGGGAGTTGAGGGAAGTGAAATAACAAAGGCCTTAAAACCAAAAAAGAAATGCCATAAGACAAGTTGTCGTAACCTTACTAGAGAAAAGTATTGTCTTGAGCATATTCACTTATCGGAAGAAGATAAAAAGATTCGTCATCAATACTATGACCGAAATAAGAGTGACCAGAAAGCCAAAGCCTTTTATAATTCAAAGCCATGGTAATTAACCAAAGAAGCTACTTTAAGGCGAGACTTCTATTTATGTCAGCATTGTTTAAGGAATAAGAAGATGAAGTCAGCAGATATGGTCCATTATAGTAAAATAGTCAAGTCCTTCTAGCTTTTGCGTTTAGTTCTAAAAAAATGTTCGTATGAAAATCAAATTCGTATCAAATTAGGATCAAATGCCTATTTAGTCAAGAATAGGGAAAAAATAAAAATAAAAAAACCCTTATATACAAAGGGTTTCAAGTATGACCCGTACTGGGTTCGAACCAGTGACCTCCACCCTGTCAAGGTGGCGCTCTCCCAGCTGAGCTAACGGATCAAGTTAAAGTTGTCGTGACAATATTTATATTATATGAATCTCTGATAACTTTGTCAACATAAATTCTAATGAGATAGAAAACGGTTCATTTGTTTCATACTCCTTTCCGTAGATTTTTGTCAGCATTTCTTTTGGTGGAAAAGATTTGTGTTTCTACTTCAAGCCTTCTTACTTAATCCTTTAATTAGTTAGTGATAAAATAAAAAGGACTCAAATGACAAAGGAGAAAAGGTTTATGCCTAATTATGTTTTTCTTGTGGTTTTTATACTGATATATTCTTTAATCTGTTTTTATATTGCTTACAACGGATGGGTTTGGTTAAAGGCAGCTTTTTCTTTTCGTTATAAAAAAACATATAGTTTCTTAATAGCTGGTCTGTCATCTGCGCTTTTTATTTCTTATTTTATTCCCTCGTTCTTTTTAGAAGTAATAGGTGGGTTCTGGATGGCGATTGTCGGTTATAGTATGATTATTTTACCGTTAGCAAACGTGCTTTATTTTTTATTTAAAAGAAGGAATACTTTGAAAATAGGCCTTGGCTTTACCATTTCTGCTTTTTTTATTTTTGTTTTAATCTACGGTTCTTATAATGCTTGGTCACCCGTTGTTCGAGAGTATGAAGTTTCCTTAAATGAGCAGTTTGATGAATGGCAGGGAGAAGAAATGCGAATATTATTCGTAGCAGATCTTCATTTAGGAAATGTAATAGGAGAACGCCACTTACAGAGACTTGTTGATATTACAAGTAGGGAAAATCCAGATCTGATTTTTTTAGGTGGAGATATTATTAACGATAATATTTCTCCATTTCAGGAAAATGAATTATTAGATGTCATTTCAAAAATGCAAGCACCACTAGGGGTATTTGCAGTTCCGGGTAATCATGATTATTACGGTGGAGATCTGTTATTGCTTCGAGATGAAATGGTTACAGCGGGCTTTCATTTTCTAATGGATGAGGTTGTAACGATAGAGGATACTATGTCAATTATTGGTAGACATGATTATAGTAATGAAGAACGAAAAAGTATTCAAGAGCTCACGAGCGAGATAGTAGATGATGAGCTACCGATTTTTATTATTGACCATCAGCCCCGTGAAATTGATGTAGCTGAAGAAGCAGGAGCGCATTTTATTTTCTCTGGACATACTCACAGAGGTCAATTAATGCCAGCTAATTTAATTACTTCAGCATTATTTGAAAATGATTGGGGACATTTACAGAGAAATCAGCTCCATTCATTTACGACATCAGGCTTTGGTTTTTGGGGACCTGCATTGCGGATTGGAAGCCGTTCCGAAGTGATGATGATTACCGTAACCTATTAATCAATTATGATTTTTAATTCTTTCGAATAGCATTTGTCTCCTTGGGGATAACATTAATAATGTTAGAAAATAAGGAGAATATGATGATGCAATATGATTGTGCGATTATAGGAGCAGGACCGGCAGGACTAGAGGCAGCCTTAACATTAGGCAGAGCAAGAAGGACCGTTATTATTTTTGATAACGATACGAATCGAAACAAAGTCACACGAGAAGCCCATGGATTTATTACAAGAGATCAAATAAGCCCCTCTACATTTAGAGAATTGGGCAAAAGAGACTTAGCCAACTATAGTAATATTCATTATATGAATGCAACGGTAGAAGCAATCACTCAATCCAACGGCTCCATTTTTGAGGTTAAAACTAAAGAGAAGAGTTATCACGCAAAAAGATTAATTCTTGCTACAGGAATGCACGAATCGTACCCCGAAGTTCCAGAGATTCAGTTATTTTATGGAAAGAGCTTGTTCAGCTGTCCATATTGTGACGGCTGGGAACTGCAAGATAAGCCGCTAATCATCATAGCGGATGGGGACGAGCATGCTCTTCATTTAACAAAGGTCGTTTATCATTGGTCAAAGGAATTAATGGTGGCAACGAATGGATATCCAATAAGTAATGAAATAAAAGAGGTTTTAAAACATAAGAAAATACCTTTTTATGAAGAAAAAATCAAAAAGTTACATGGTGATGATGGTTATTTAACTGAAGTAGAATTAAAATCTGGCGAAAAACTTAAAAGAAGTGGTGGATTTATTGCGCCCTTATTTTTTCGAGCAAATTCATTTGCACAACAGCTTGGCTGTGAATTAAAATCAGATTTAGAAATAGATACGGATATTTTAGGAAGGACTTCGGTAAAAAATATTTACGCGGCAGGAGAAGGTCAAGAATTAGCGCCCTCCTCACTCATTTTGTCAGCTGCTGATGGCTATAAAGCTGCTTATGGAGCCAATTCAGATATGATTGAAGAAGAATTTTAAATAAAAAAAGTAACCTTATATTGAAAACAAAACTCCTTTGATAAATATGCAAAGGAGTTTTTACGTTTTTTTCGTCTTTTTTGTTATTGATGATACTTTTAGATTATCTTTTGTCCTTATTACTGGTACAGCACTGATTATGTTCGAATAGGCTATATTATTCTTTTACACCTTTTGATTATATGGCGCTTTTTTTACTCTAATAGAGGGATTATTTAATTGCAATGAGCCCTATTCCTTTAGGTTTGTACTGGTTGAAGTCAACTGGGTTCGTTCGACATCCTCTGGAAACGGTGCCTTCCCCTTTAGCCTGTGGGAAGCGAATTTACAAGCAACTCTTTTAGGTGAAGTGTTTGTAGTTAATCGTCGATTGGTGTGTTTTTTTGAATAAAAAATAAGAGGATTATAGGAATTAATGTAGAAAGTGATCGTGGAGATGTTTGTTAAAGTCGTAAGATGGAAGGTAGGATTTATAAATTGGAATCTTTGAAAAATAGGTTAGAAAATAAAAAAAAGAATTTATTATTTACATCCAAACAAGAGCAACAGCAATTTTTTAAACATTTTAGAGATACGGAAGAATATGAGAATATTCGAAATGAGATGATTTCGGAAGCAGAGCGATTGATTAAAGAGCCAAACCCAGAGTTAACTTTTTCATTATTTGACATGTTTTATACGAAAGGCTCACGTACTGAGTATGAACGTACCTATTTTTTGAAAAGAAGACGTTTAAATACTTTTGCGATTATGCTTTTACTTAATCCAGATAATGCAACTTTTAAAGATGCACTGCAAAATGTGATTTGGTCAATCTGTTTGGAATATACATGGTGTTTACCAGCTCATACCAAAAAAGAGGAAGGAATAGAAAATACTTATACGATCGATTTATTTGCTGCAGAAACGGCTTTTTCGTTATGTGAAATTAAAGAGTTATTAAAAGAGGTACTAGATCCATTTATTCTCCAATATGTGTCACATGAGGTAGCCAAAAGAGTACTGCAACCGTTCTTGAAGCAAAAGCCCTTTTTTTGGGAAAGTGCTGATCATAATTGGGCTGCTGTATGCGGAGGGGCAGTAGGAGCAGCAGCTTTATATGAAATAGAGGACCCTGTTCAATTAACACAAATACTAGAGAGAGTTTTGCCAGCATTAGAACATTACAAAGAAGGCTTTAATGAAGATGGTGCTTGTTTAGAGGGCTATGTGTATTGGGAGTATGGTTTTGGTTATTTCGTTTATTTTGCTGATTTACTTCTAAAAAAAACAAATCAAAAAATTAATTTATTTTCTGATGATAAAATCCATCAAATTGCGCTCTTTCAACAAAAAGCCTTTTTGTCTGGAAATTTTTTAGTAAACTTTTCTGATTCTAGTCAATGTAAGGGAGTATTTCTAGGCTTATCACATTATTTGAATGAGAAATTTCCTGATATTGATGTTCCAAAATCAAACTTAAGAGCCTCATTTGATGAGGATCATTGTAGTCGATGGGCGCCAGCGATAAGAAATATTATTTGGTATCAACCGGAGAAAAAAGGAGAAAATTGGCGTAATCAAAGCTATTACTTAGAAACTTCACAATGGTTTATTTCTAGATTTGAGCTTAAAAATGAAAAATATGCATTTGCAACAAAAGGAGGACATAATAACGAGCCTCATAATCACAACGACTTAGGCCACTTTATTTTACATGGAGCCGGTCAAACCTTTTTAACAGATCTAGGAAGTGGGTTATACACAAAGGATTACTTTGGTAAGAAACGTTATTCTTATATGGTTAATCATTCATTTGGACACTCAGTTCCGATATTTAATGGAGAAGGCCAAAAAGAGGGATACAACTATCAGGCTAAGCTGAACGAAGTCGACATTCAAGCTGAACAAGATTCCTTAAAAATAAATATGACGAATGCATACCCTGATGAAATTTTAAAAGAGTATATCAGAACCTATACTCTGCAAAAAAGAAAGGGAATATTAATTTTGAATGATCAGTTTACGATTTCTAGTAAGTACTTAGATAAAAAACTGGTTGAACGATTTATTACACCCATTAAAAATATTAGTCGAGTGGAAAAAGGACTTTTATTAAAAAGTGAACATTCAGTTGATTTACTTATTACTTTTGATTATTCATTATTATCACCACATTGGACGCCTTTAGAGTTTATGAATCATCAAGGAGTAAAAGAAACTGCGTATGCTATTGATTTAGTCTCAACTATTACTAAGCAAGAAATGGATAGAAAAATAGAATTTCATTTTATAAATTAAAGTAAAATTTTTATAATTATCTGAAAAAGGTATTGACTTTTTCTTCCTAAAAATAGTATATTTGTTTTTGAAATCGGTTTCAAAAAATTGAGGTGTAGTTATTGATTGTTAAAAAGGATGTCACCATTTATGATATAGCGAAATCAGCTAATGTATCTCCAGCTACTGTATCAAGAGTCTTAACAAGTAATCCTTTAGTTAAAGAGAGCACGAGACAAATGGTGTTAGATAAAATGAGAGAGTCAGGTTTTACTCCCAATGAGTCAGCGAGAAGCTTAACCAAAAAGCAGACAAATTTAATTGGTTTTATATTACCTGATATCTCTAATCCCTTTTTTTCACAAGTGTTTATTGAGTTTGAGAGGTTAGCTTTGGAAAAGGGTTTTACGGTTTTACTTCGAAATTCAATGGATAATAGTGAAATTGAAGCCATTCATTTACGAGAATTTTCGGAAAGAAGAGTAGAGTGTATTATTTTCATGGGGGGAAGAATTAATAAGGCAAAGCCAGAAAAGAAAGAATTAGAAGAAATGTCTACCGTTATGAAAAGAGTCCCCATTATTATGGTGAATGGAAAAATGAAAGGAATGAATGGTTATAATGTCAGAACGGATGAAGTAGGTGGGATTGAGGCCGCAATTGAGTATTTATTGGCATTAGGTCATCGTAAAATAGCCTACTTAGGTGAAAAAAAAGGGGTTACGGCTACTGATATAAAGATAGCTACTTATAAAAAAACACTGAAGAAAAATCAAATTAGTATTGTACCCAAGTGGCAAATATATTCGGATTTTAATATTGAAGGTGGTCGAAAGGCAACGAGAACTTTATTAGAAAGCGACCAGCTACCGACAGCTATAATGGGCATGAATGATTTAGTGATTTATGGGGTGTTAAAAGAATTAAGGATGCAAAATATCCCGATTAGAACTTTTTCCTATGTAGGGTTTGATGATATATTTCTTTCCGATATCGTTTATCCAAGCTTGACGACAGTCAATCATAATTATCAAATTCTATCTATGGAGATGATGAATTTATTTGAGATGATTAAAAAAGGAAAAGAAATTAAAAGGGTAAAGTAATTAAAACACAATTAGTCATAAGAGAATCATGCGAAAGGATTTAAATTTTTTTAAAATAAAATGACACCGGTTTCATAAAGTCCTATAAGGTGAGTTATAGAAAACTATAACGTTAGAGGGGGTTTAAAATTGGGAAAATTCGAAATAATCAAGACAATTTCTCTCGTTATAATCATCTATCTTTTGTGTACTAATACTTCAAATATCTTGGCTGCAGAAGAGACCTTTTCGGGATTAAGCTATGAAGAATATCTTGAAAGCTATCCTGAAAGTATACAACCAGCTAAAACCATCACGATTGATGCTGAACAGTTACAAAAATCTAATCAACTAATTGAAATATATGAAAATGTTGCAGGACAGGACGGTAAAGCAATATATAGTGATGAAGAAGGTGAAATCACTTGGGAATTTTATGTTGAAGATGCGGGTTTTTATCATCTAGAGTTCTATTATTTTCCGGTTGAAGGAAAAGGAATGGATATAGTAAGAGAAATCCATATAAACGGTGAACTACCATTTGACCAAGCAGATTATATTTCATTCAGCCGAATTTGGAAGGACGATGGAACGATCCAAAGAGATGTAAATGATAATGATAGACGTCCTTCTCAAATTGAAGAACCTCAATGGGTAAGGTCATATGTTCAAGATGATATGGGGTTTATAGATGAGCCTTATCTCTTTTATTTTAAAGAAGGGGTCAATACTCTTTCTATAAAATCCATTCAAGATATGATGCTCATCCATCAACTAGTGTTAAAACAAAAACCATTTACTCCTACATACGATGAAAGTTTAATTCAATATGAAGAAAAAAATTATGAAGTGATTTCATTAGAAGAAGATATCATCATTCAAGCTGAACAAGCAAAATATAAATCAGATGCCATGTTGTATCCAACATATGATAGGTCTACTCCTGCAACGATACCGAGTCATCCTTCCAAAATTAGGCTAAATACAATTGGAGGAGAACAGTGGAAAGAAGTCGGTCAATGGATTTCTTGGGAAGTCGATGTTCCGGAAAGTGGATTATATCAATTAGGTGCTAAGTTTTGGCAAAATTTTAAGAGTGGAAGGTATGTAGCTCGTTCCCTAAAAATAAATGGAGAAATTCCTTTCCAAGAGATGAATCGTATTCATTTTAATTATGGTGCTGATTGGGATATTAAGATGTTTGGTGAGGATGAACCATACCTATTTTATTTAGAAGAAGGAATGAATGAAATTCAGCTTGAGGTAGTTCTAGGTGACCTCGCAGAAATGATACAGCAGGTTTCGGATAGTGTATTTCAACTAAACTATGCTTATCGTCAAATGCTCATGATTATAGGAAGCACACCTGATATTTTTAGAGACTATCAATTGGATACGAGAGTACCAGAAGCGATTCAAATCTTAGAGGAACAAAAAATGATTTTAGAGGATGTATCAAATCAACTTGCTAGTAATAGTGGTCAACGAGGAATTACGACCTCTGTACTGGATACGTTAGTTGTGCAATTACAAGGGATGTATGCTCAACCAGAATCGATACCCGACCGGTGGGCGACCTTTCAAGCGAACATTTCATCCTTGGGTGCATGGGTTTTAGAAATGCAAGAACAACCCTTACAACTTGATTATTTATTTGTCACTTCAGAAGAACTAGATAAACCAAAGGCAACAACAGGCTTTCTAGAAAATTCAGTTTATGCAATTCAGTCATTTTTTGCGTCGTTTACTGAAGACTATTCAAGTATTGGTGCACAATCCGATGAGGCCGTAACGGTATGGGTCAATAGTAGAGACTATGGAAATATTATTAATTCTTTAGTAGAAAATGATTTCAATTTAAAGTCTGAGGTTGATGTTAACGTACAAATTGTCGATAGCGAAACTTTATTACCAGCCACTTTAGCAGGTGAAGGCCCTGATGTTGCCTTACAAGTTGGAATAGGAGAACCGGTAAATTATGCGGTCCGGAATGCGGTGGTCGACTTGACAGAGTTTAATGATTTTGACCAGGTTGCTACTCGTTTTTCTGAAAGCGCTTTAGTACCCTATCAGTTTAATGAAGGAGTTTATGCGCTCCCGGAAACCCAAACGTTTCCGATGATGTTTTATCGTACCGATATTTTTGATGAACTAAATATTGAAGCACCTAACACATGGGAAGATTTATATCGAATTATGCCTGATATTCAAAAAAATAATATGAACATTGGAATTCCGATTAATGGAGTGACGGGTACTGGATCGGTACAAGGAATTGAATCAACCTTGAGCTCTTATACTATGTTTTTATATCAAAATGAAGGCGAACTCTATACCCGAGAAGGAGAACGTTCACTAGTTGATGAGGAAGAATCTATTAATGCTTTTAGGAAATGGACATCACTTTATGTGAATTATTCTATCCCTGTTCTATATGATTTCGCTAATCGATTAAGAACAGGTGAGATGCCAATTGGAATTGCAGATTATTCTACTTATAATTATCTATCTGTCTTTGCACCTGAATTAAGAGGAATGTGGGAAATGGTACCAGTTCCAGGCACGATTCAATCGGATGGGACCATCAATCGAGCAGTAAGTAGCTCTGGTGTTAGTAGTATTATTTTGAAAACCTCTGAAAAGAAAGAAGAGTCCTGGGAATTTATTAAATGGTGGACTTCAGCAGAAGTGCAGGCTAAATTCGGTAAGGAATTAGAAAGTATTATCGGAGTTGCAGCTAGATATGCTAGTGCCAATCAAGAAGCAGCTGAATTATTAGGATGGACATCCAGTGTCTATAGGAACTTATTAGAGCAGTGGGATTGGGTTGTCGGAAACCCTGAGGTACCAGGTGGTTATTTTACTCCTAGGCACATAGAAAATGCTTTTCGAAAAGTATATAACGACTTAGATGACCCAAGAGAAACCATTTTAGATTATACCCAAATTATCAACTTAGAAATTGAACATAAAAGAAAAGAATTTGGTTTAGACCAATAACTGGGGAGAAGGGACGTTTTTATGATGGATGATAAAGAAATCCTTATTAATAGCTCCAACCAACCGGTTACGTTTAAAAGTGTTTTGCATAAAAAGATTTCGCTTCTAATTAGAGATATTAAACGAAATAAAATATCCTATTTATTCTTGACTCCATTTGCGATTATCTTTTTTGCCTTTTATTTATTACCGGTCTTAATTTCAATGGGATTAAGCTTTACTTATTACAATGTATTAGAATCTCCTCAATTTATTGGATGGCAAAATTACTTAAATTTATTTGTTTCTGATGATTTGTTTTTACAATCGTTAAAAATTACCTTTCTATTTGCCCTTATAACGGGTCCAGTGAGTTATTTAGCTTCCTTTTTCTTTGCATGGTTTATTAATGAATTGCCAAGAAAAATTAAAATGTTTTTAGTGGTAGTCTTTTATGCTCCATCTCTTTCCGGCCAGGTTTTTGTTATTTGGAGTATTATCTTTAGTGGCGATCAGTATGGGTATATTAATGGTTTTCTGATGGAATTAGGATTCATTACTGAGCCCATACAATGGTTTACAAACCCCGAATATATTATGACAGTATTAATTATTGTAATTCTATGGACCAGTATTGGTGCGGGCTTTTTAGCATTTGTAGCGGGGTTACAAACCTTAGATAAAAGCTTGTTTGAAGCGGGTTATGTAGAAGGTATTCGTAATCGTTGGCAAGAGCTTTGGTTTATTACTCTTCCGCAAATGAAGCCACAATTACTTTTCGGTGCCATTATGACGATTACGGCCTCTTTTGCAATCCATGATGTTATTGTTCCTTTAGCTGGATTTCCAACAACTAATTATGCAGCCCATACGGTTGTTTCTCATTTAGTTGATTATGGAACGATCCGTTTTGAAATGGGCTATGCATCAGCTATTGCTACTATTTTATTTATTATTATGGTTGGCTGTAATATTATCATTCAAAAATTGCTTAAAAAGGTGGGCACATAATGAGAATTAAACGCCGAACACCGAATCGATCGATTACAGGAGATTTAATAAATATTTTAGTATTAATAGGTTTTGCTACTTTTATGGCTTTACCTTTAGTATTTGCAGTCAGTAACGCCTTTAAGCCATTAGAAGAATTATTCCAGTTTCCACCTAAGTTTTTTGTCCGCAATCCGACATTAGATAATGTTAGAGATTTATTCGCTCTAATGAATGCGTCTTGGGTTCCTTTTACCCGATATATTTTTAATACAGTGTTCATCACATTGATTGGGACCTTTTTCCATCTAATCGTTGCCTCAATGGCCGCTTATGTTTTAGCGAAGCATAAGTTCCCAGGGCATAAGCTGTTTTTTTCGATTGTTATAATGGCACTTATGTTTTCACCACATGTTACAGCGATTCCCAATTATTTAATTATGTCTCAAATTGGGTGGGTAGATACTTATTATGCGTTAATCGTACCAGCTATTGCCGCTCCATTAGGTGTCTTTTTAATGAAACAATTTATGGAGCAAATTCCGATTTCATTGCTCGAATCCGCTAGGTTAGACGGAGCAAGTGAATTTAAAGTTTTTACAAAGGTCGCTATGCCTTTAGTAAAACCTGCATGGTTAACGCTTCTTATTTTTTCCTTTCAGGCTCTTTGGAATATGAATGGTGGGACATTTATTTATAGCGAAGAATTGAAAACGCTACCAACCGCTCTGCAACAAATTGTGGCTACAGGATTTGCCAGGGCAGGTGCAGCATCTGCTATTGCTTTATTTATGATGATTGTTCCTTTAACGGTATTTATTGTTTCTCAAAGCAATGTGATGGAGACCATGTCAACATCCGGTATTAAAGATTAAGGAAGGAGGGTTATGAATGAGAAAGGAAAAATGGCTTCTACTTATTTTGAGTACTCTTCTAATCCTAGTTCTTTTTGGATTTGCTAGTCCTTCTGTAAAGGCAGGAGTTCCTTATGATAGCTATACATATAACTACTGGCTAGATCCTGTAAAAAGCCCACATCCTTTTGTACCTAGTCAAGAATGGACGGGAGAGGACCTAGGGGTGGGAGCGTTGAATAATCCCAACGATTTATTTATTACAAATGAAGGTTTTATTTATATCGTAGACACTGACAATCATCGTGTTTTGATTTTTGATGAACATTTTGAATTCCAACAAGAATTGAAAGAGTTTAATAATGGCGATAGTTTTAACTCTCCAAGAGGTGTTTTTGTTACAGCAGATAATCTAATCTATGTTGCAGATACGGATCATGAACGAATTGTTGTCTTTAATCAAAATTATGATTTTGAACGGTTCATATCAAGACCAGAGACCCATTTGATTACAGATACGACATCTTTTAGACCAACTAAGCTTGCCATAGATGAAGCGGGTAGAATTTATACGCTAGCAATTGGCATTAATTCGGGCATTGTTGAAATAAATCCTGATGGTACCTTTCAAGGTTTTATGGGGGCGACTGAGGTTTCGGTTAATCCTGTAACTTATTTATGGAGAAGATATATTGCGACTCAAGAACAAAAAAGAAGAATGGAGCTCATTATTCCAACTGAATATAACAATATTTATTTAGATGATGAAGAATTTATCTACGTAACTAGAGGAAATATTAGTGTTAGTGAATATGGAACCGACGTTATTAGAAGATTAAATCCAACTGGTGTCAATGTGTTGAGAGATTTTGGATATGGACCTCCAATTGGTGATTATAGGGCAAGAGGAGAACAGCAAATAACTAGATTTAACGATATTACTGTAACGGATTTTCAAGTCTATTCTGCACTTGACGGAAATAACGGAAAAATATTCAGCTATGATTACGATGGTAATTTGCTATACGTATTTGGAAGTAACGGAAATCGTTTTGGGAATTTTCGTCAAGCTGTAGCTCTAGAGCAGTATCAAGATAAGCTTCTTGTTCTTGATAGTGGAAAAAATTCGATTATAACATTTGAAATGACACAATATGCAAAATTAGTGAATGAGGCTATTTCACTTCACTATGAAGGACTTTATAACGAAGTTGCCTCTAAATGGGAGCAAGTATTAAAGTTAAACGCTAATTCTGATTTAGCTTATATAGGTTTAGGTAAAGCGATGATTCGAAATGAAGAGTATAAACAAGCGATGCATTATTTAAATTTAGCAAATGATCGTGAAAATTATACGAAAGCCTTTACCCATTACAGAAGAGAATTGATCATCGAGAATTTTGCAACGGTCATGACCATCCTATTTGTAAGTCTTTTTATATTCATAACCATTAGGTTTTTCTGGAAATTAAAAAAGAAATGGATGTTAGGGGAGGAGAGTAAGATATGAATGTGTATTTTGATAGTCTTCGTTATAGTTTATATCTCATCTTCAGACCTTTTGATGGTTTTTGGGACCTTCATAATGAAAAGCGAGGTTCATTAGGAGCGGCAATTACAATTACAGTAGGCTTAATCATTACGTATATTTTGAGCAGGCAGTATACAGCTTTCCTATTTAATCCTAACAATATTAAAGAATTAAATATTCTCTTAGAAGTTGTAAATGTTGCCCTGCCTTTTTTATTATGGTGTATTGCAAACTGGTGCTTAACGACATTAGCAGATGGTGAGGGGACATTTAAAGAAATTATTATTGCTTCTGCTTATGCATTGACCCCACTCATTATGATTAATTTGCCGCTTATTATGATTAGTCACTTTATAAACCTTGAAGAGGGAGCCTTTTATTATTTCTTTTCTATCATTTCCGTGCTGTGGGCAGGTATATTGCTCTTAATAGGGACCATGGTGACTCATCAATATAGTATGAAAAAAACGCTGTTCATTATTGTAGCCATTTTAATCGGTATGACCATCATGATTTTTATCGCTTTACTCATAACTAGTGTTATTCAACAAATATTTGGCTTCTTTTATGTGATTTTTCTTGAGATTGTCTTCCGAATATAAAGGAAAGGAGGGTTTATAGATGAACTTGCTAAAGAAAGTTGGGTTATCTCTAGGAATTCTTCTATTTTTTCAATATATGACTCTATCTATAAATACAGAAGCAGCAGTTGAATGGGCTGAAAGTATTGAATATGTGGAGAGCTATGAAAAAGAATTAGTAGCTGAAAATAGTGAGCTAATGATGTTTGTAAATATGGCAACCTATGAATTAGCCATTATAGTGAAAGAAACAGGCGATATATGGTTTTCAAACCCACCTGACAAAGATGCAGATTCAATTGCTGTTGGGATAAGTAGAGAACAGCTTTATTCTCAATTTTCACTCACTTACTTTAACCGAAATGCACAAGAACAAACGATGAATTCTTATAGTGATAGTGTAGAAAAAGGTCAAGTAGAGATGGAAGTTATTGAGGATGGAATGAGAGTGAATTATACAGTCGGTGAAGAGGTTTCTGGTTATTTAATTCCGCAAATAATCTCTCAGGCTAGAATGGAGCCTTTCATTTCTGAGATGTCAGCGGAAGAAGCTGCTGTTATTCAAGATATTTATAGTTTGAATGAAGAAGAAGAGATTTTTGTTCTAAGAAGCGGAACAGCCGTCTTTATTCAAGAAGATGCAGAGAGTTATTTTAAAAATGCTGGTTATTCAATTGAAGATTATTATCAGGATAATGAAGAGAATGAGGTAGAAGGTGCAGGGGGAGCCGTATTTACCATACCAGTAGAGTATCGATTAGAAAATGAACATTTTCTTGTTACTATACCTGTTGATGAAGTCATAAATAGTGAGTTATATACTTTAACAGACATTCGTTTACTAGAGTATTTTGGTACGGCTAATTTAGAGGATGAGGGATACCTATTTGTACCTGATGGTTCGGGTGCGCTCATTAACCTTAATAATGAAAAAACATCTTCAACCGCTTACGTTTCAAATGTATATGGAATGGACGAAACTCGAACTTACGATCAAGTCACGAATCGAGATAAAAAATATTCAGCGAAATTACCTGTTTTTGGACTCAAAAAAGAAGGTAGTGCGTTCTTGGCAATTATTGAGGATGGAGAGACGTATGCAAGTGTTTTTGCCGACATTGCTGGAAAAACAGATTCTTATAATAAAGCCTTTGCACAATTTAGCTATCTACCTTACGGAAGAAGTTCATTAGATAACATGACCGGTTCAGGAATATTACAGTTATATCAATCAGATCCATATCAAGGTAATTTTCAAGTTAGATATGGATTACTTTCGGGAGAAGAAGCAACTTACTCTGGAATGGCGCAATTTTACCAAGATTATTTGGTGGATAAAGGAGTCCTGTCGAATCCAGTAAAAGAAGATTCTTTACCCTTTTATTTGGGGGTAATTGGAGGAGTCCATGTGACGAAAAGCTTTTTAGGAATTCCCTATCAAGGAATTGAACCTTTAACAAGCTTTAGTCAAATGAAGGATTTAATAGATGGCTTACTGGCAGAAAACATTGAGCATCTTAAAGTAAAATTAGAAGGTTGGTTTAATGGTGGTGTCCATCACTATTCTCCAAATAAAATACAAGTATTAAAGGAAATGGATTCAG
This sequence comes from Alkalihalobacillus trypoxylicola, assembly GCF_001590785.1. Lineage (GTDB taxonomy): Bacteria > Bacillota > Bacilli > Bacillales > Bacillaceae_D > Alkalihalobacillus > Alkalihalobacillus trypoxylicola. The sequence goes on along the minus strand of NZ_LTAO01000001.1, from coordinate 592,414 downwards.
AGCTGTCTTTAATAGAGCTGCAAGAGTATATGAATCAAATAAATACACCTATTTATTACGATGTTGATTTTGGCTATGTTTACGATGAAAAGAGCTTTGATGGCTTTTCTTCGAATAGACAGGCAACTAGATATTTCGATAATCAGCTCGTCAGTTTACAAGATTATAATTTGGCAACAAGAAGAATAGATTCATCTACCTCATCTAGATTTATTTTAAATTCTAGTCATTTGAATGAAGTTACTACCAATTTCTTAGATTCTGCAAGAAATCAAGACCTTAATCTTGATGGCCTATCCCTTAGAACGATAACCTCGACCGTTTCATCTGATTTTTCAAGAAGAAACTTCATAGATAGACAATCTAGTAAAGATTCTATTGAAGATGCTATGAAACGATTGGAATCGGAGGATATTCAATTAATGGGAGTGAATTCCAATGCCTATGCATTTGACTATGTGCTAGATATTCTAGAAACTCCTATGAATTCTAATCAATTCGCTATCTTAGACGAAGATATTCCTTTTTATCAATTGGTCATAAATGGTTATATTTCCTATTCAGGTGACCCTTTGAATTTATCAGATAACTATGAAAATGAGCTTTTAAAAACAATTGAAACAGGCGCTGGATTATATTATCAATGGATTTATGAATCTGACTCTTTATTAAAAGAGACCGACTTTGACCATTTATATTCGGTCAATGCTCATAATTGGTTTGAAGAAGCGATTACTTTATATCATGAAATCAATCAACGATTACAAGCCATTCATGGTCAAAAAATAGTCGAACATCAAAAAGTAATAGAGCAGGTCTACAAGGTAACCTATGACAATGGTGTTAATGTGTATGTCAATTATTCAAATGAAGAAGTCATAATCGAACAGGTCGTGATAAGTGCAAAAGATTTTGCAGTAGAGGAGCGAGATGATGGCTCAAACTAATGTCATAAGAAAAAACAAACTTTCAAAAAAGAGAAAAGGGCTAACATTAAAACAACAAAGGTCTGCTTTAGGATACCTATTTATTAGTCCATTTCTCATCGGTTTTTTATTATTATTTCTAACGCCTTTAATACAATCCCTGCTCTATAGTTTTAGTAATTTAACGGTAACGGCAACAGGTTACACATTAGATAGTGTTGGTTGGAGTAATTACAATAGAGCTCTTTTCGTTGAACCAGAATTTATTCCTGCTCTTTTAACGACGATTGTACAGCTTATTTCTAAGGTTCCAGTCGTTTTAATCTTTAGTTTTTTTGCCGCCGTATTATTAAATCAAAAATTTAAAGGCAGAGGCTTTGCTCGTTCTGTATTTTTCTTACCTGTCATTTTAACATCTGGCATTATTTTATCAATTGAAAGCTCGGACCTAATGTTATCATCTGCTCAGCAAGTGGCAGAAGATGAAATGTCTAGGTCCTCTAATCAAATGATGCAATTTCTTCAGTTCCGTCAGTTGCTTTATTCCATTAATTTGCCTGTACCGATTATTAATTTTATCGTTCTGGCGGTAGATCAAATTTATGACATCGTTATTGCATCTGGTGTTCAGATCTTAATTTTCCTTGCTGGCTTGCAATCTATTCCTAGATCTTTATACGAAGCATCTACGATTGACGGAGCGACACCTTGGGAAAATTTTTGGAAAATTACTTTCCCTATGGCAAGCCCATTAATTATTGTAAACACGGTTTATACGGTGATTAATACGTTTACAAGCCCGGATAATGAAATGATGAGTACGATTCATCGAACCATTTTTAGTCACTCTCATTTTGGCTTTGGTTCAGCAATGGCTTGGATTTACTTTCTGTCTGTAGCAATCATTTTAATGCTTTCATCGATCGTTTTAATTAAGTTAGTTTCTAAGTATCAACATTAGGGAGGAATATCATGGTCTCTCAACGTCTAGAAAAAATAGTAAGAACAAATAAATGGAAAAATAAACAGGAACCAAATTTGATATTTAGAAAAAGTGGAAACTTTATTTGGTCTATTGCTCGATTTATTTTAATTTTTGGCATTTGCTTTATTATTCTTCAGCCACTCTTTACAAAATTTATGATTTCTTTAATGGCAGAGGGCGATTTATATGATGCTACCGTACAGTATATTCCAAGAGAAATAACACTAGAAAACTATATAGCAGCTATACAAGGTATGGATTATCTCGGAACATTCTTTCGAACATTAAGTTTAGCTTTAATTGTGAGCTTGCTCCAGCTTATTTCATGTACGATTGTCGGCTATGGATTTGCTCGATTTCATTTTCCTTTTAAAAATACGATTTTTCTTTTAGTCATTCTTTGCTTGTTAGTTCCACCGCAGGCATTAATGCTTCCTTTGTTTCTACAATTTCGTTTTTTTGACGTATTCGGGCTATATGAGTTTTTTACAGGGAATCAAGGCGTGAATTTACTAGATACGTTCTGGCCGTTCATTCTTATGGCTATTGTTGCACAAGGGTATAAAAATGGCTTGTATATCTTTCTTTTACGCCAGTATTTTAAAGGGTTACCGAAGGAATTGGAAGAAGCAGCGTATATTGATGGCTGCAATGCATTTAAAACCTTTTATAAGATCATGCTCCCAAGTGCTATTCCTATGTTAATGACGGTGTTTCTCTTTAGCTTTGTTTGGCAATGGACAGATAGCTTTTATACAGGCTTGTATCTATCAAATTATACCGTCATGTCAGGTGCTTTGGGTTCGTTAGCATCTACGGTCTATTCGGATGAATTGAGTTTTGTAAGTCCTGCTTTAGTTTCACTCATGAATAATACAGGAACCATTTTAGTCATTTTACCAATGTTTATTCTTTATTTACTCGCTCAGCGTTATTTTGTTGAAAGTATTGAACGTTCTGGCATTGTTGGATAAGTATTCGTTCCATTTCGTTCATGAAAAAGAAAGAAGTATCTGTGAATAAATTATGGAAAAAGACCATTATCATACAATCTTCATAATTGGTTTGGAAGGCTGTGAGTGCATATTGATGGAGGAATGAAATGGTAGCGCTTTAAAAAAGGGGGTGAATTTCTTAATTGTAAAGTCTATTCCAAGGAAGGTTGAAGATAACGAAACACAAAATGATACTTTTTCCATATGTGTTTACAGAAAAAAGGAGGAAGATTATGAGAAACAAATTACTAGCTATAGCTTTGTTAAGTTTGTTCTGTATTTTGGCTGCTTGTAATGACAGCTCAGAGGAGACGGCTTCAAATGAGGGCGAAGGTGAGCCGGTAGAAGAGAACACACCTGTAGCAACAGAGGAATTGGCTGATTATGATTTTGAAGGGATGACATTGAAGGTCGGTGCCCCAAATGATCGGAGTATTGATCCGACAATTAATGAACGTCTTGAACGAACAGCTGCTAAAATCGAGGAGTTACAAGAAAAATGGAATTTTAATTATGAAGTAGTAGAGGTTGGTTGGGATGATTGGGTTGGTAATTATATTCGCTCTACCTTAGCAGGTGATCCAGTTGCTGATATCGTTCATGTCCTTTCACCAGCGCTATATCCTAATTTAATATCGAATGGGATTGTTTATCCAGTAAGTGATTTAGGAGTAATAGATTATGATGATGTGAAGTGGAGTGAATCATCGAAAGAGGCTAGCGAATTTGAAGGGAAGTATTACTCGCTAACGCCAAATGGAGTTACAATGAGAGACGCTATTTTTTGGAATAAAACGTTATTCGATGATTTAGGCTTACCTGATTTATATGAGTTATATGAAAATGGAGAATGGACCTGGGAAAAGATGATGGAAATAGCTGATATGGCAACAAGAGATACGAATAATGACGGTGAGACAGATATTTTTGGATTTGCTGCTGAAAATTTAGCCTGGAAATTTATTTATAGTAACGGGCATGAATCTATTACGAAAATGAATGATGGAATCGAAATTAACATGAATGATCAAAAGGTCATTGAAGCGCTAGAATTTTATCAAAGTGCAACGACTGATTATGGTCATACGATTAGAGACTGGTATGAGGGAGCTGAATGGTTTTTCCGCTATAGCGATTTCGCAGATGGGATCGTAGCGATGGTTTCGGCTGAATGGTGGGTACCAGGAAGCTATTGGACGGATGGAAGAATGCAAGGCGAATATGGAATGGTTCCATTCCCAACAGGGCCTTCAAATGATACTCCTGTCTCATATGGATACGAAGCTGCTTATGATGTGTTATTAGCTACAGCTGAACATCCAGAAGAAAAAGTGAAAATCTGGGACGCTATCCACGAAATTGGAACAGAAGAGGATTGGGAGAGATGGATTCGCAACGATTTTGAAGCGACAGCGGGAGATCGAGAAACGGTTGATTATGCACTGATGCTGAATGATCATACTAGAACAAATCTAATTAGAGGGTTTGATAGCATTAATACGATTTTTAACGATTTCTTCGGTCAAATCTCATCAGGGGAAACCACGGTTCAAAGTGGGCTTGAGTCTATTGAACCTCAAATCCAAGGTGCATTAGATGATTTCAAATCAGAAGGAATGGACTTAGGTATTGATGAGGATGAGGAAGAAGAATAACAGCCATTTAACTAATTAAAAATGAGTAGATCGGTTGAGGAGGAATTATGTCAAATCTAGCTTTTAGGCCTGGACAAATGTGGCTTGATCATAAAGGTAATCATATAAGTGCTCATGGTGGCGGGTTACTATTTTTTAAAGACAGATACTATTGGTATGGTGAGGATAATACGGAAGGGTATTTAAATACAGTTGGAGTGAGCTGCTATTCATCGAGCGATTTATATAATTGGACAAATGAAGGTACAGCACTTAAACAAGATGATATGCCTGAAGAATTGCAAGGGAAAAACGAAGGTCGAATTGAAAGACCAAAGGTTATTTATAATACTTTAACTAAGAAGTTTATCATGTGGATGCATGCTGAAAAGAAAGGCTATGCTTTCTCTTCAGCAGGAGTAGCTGTAAGTGATCAACCAACGGGTCCTTTTACCTTTTTGTTTTATGATCGACCGGTGTTGTTTGAGCCGGAGGAAGGCTTTGACGCCCACACAAATGAAAGTACTTTAGGAAATTCATTTCGTGATATGACCCTATTTGTTGATGATATTGATAGCAATCAAGATGGAGTTAATGATGCCTATGTTTTGTATTCATCAGAAGGAAATTGGACAATGTATATCGTTAGACTAAATGCTGATTATACTTGGATTGATAAATCACAGGGTTCGAACCGACTCAGACCTCAATGTACAGCGGAGGATTTAGGGAAGATATGGTCCCGTCAGTTTGTTCGAAAAATGCGTGAAGCACCGGCACCTTTTAAATACCGTAATCACTATTACTTAATTACATCAGCTTGTACGGGATGGAAGCCAAATCAGGCTGAGTATGCGGTTTCTGATTCTCCACTTGGTGACTATAAAATCAAAGGAGATCCTTGTAGAAATGATGATAATCAGACTACTTTTGATTCACAAAGTACCTTTATAATGCCTCTTAATCCTACTAAAGGAAGCTACATTTATATCGGTGATCGATGGACACCTGATCAATTAGGGAAATCTCCGTATGTTTGGTTACCTTTACAAGTTTTGGAGGATGGTCAAATCGAAATTATTTGGAAAGACTCTTGGTCGTTAGCGGATTATCAATAACAGAGGATGCACAAAAGAGTGATAAGACTCTTTTGTGCTCCTAACAGTTAAAAGAAGATATGGAGGGTGAAAATTGGAAAGATATGATAATCGAGATTTTACAGAAAATAAGTTATATACCATAGTCAATTATATTTATTGGATCCTTATTTCTAGTGTTCTTTTCATTGTGTCCAATGCCTTATTTGTTTTTGTGTTATTTGTATCACTTTTCTCGATAAAAGAGCAGTTACTACCTTTTCATATTGTATTTATCGCTTTATTAGTCGTTTCTATCCCTATGGGCCCTTCTTTTTGTGCTCTTTATTCCGTTATGAGAAAGATTGTTTTGGATAAACAAGTGTCGGTGGTAAAAGAATTTTTTATAGGCTATCGGCAAAATTTTAAGCAAGCATTACTGGCATGGGTTTTGATTTTATTTTTAATAGCCCTCTTTACATGGAATTATTATATTATTGTTTTTCATGAATTTGCGAGCTTTCTCATCTTCCCATTATATATGTTTATTTCATTATTATTGTGTACAGCTTTTTATGTTTTTCCATTAATCTCTCAATACTATATGCGATTAATAGATGTTTTTCGTATTTCTCTTTATTTCACTTTGAAACATTTCAATACGACCATCATGATTTTAATCGTATTCGTCCTTGGAGGGTATCTCTTTACTTTATTTCCTACGATTACATTTGTGTTTATACCTGGTGCAATGGCACTTATTGTTATGCTTCTTGTTACAAAGCTTTTTGGAAAGGTTCAATTAGAGCATAAAAAAGAAGACACTCAAATTTCGAAAAAAATGGTAAGTGACCATGATTGAATTAATAAACATCACGAAAAAATATGGGAATTTTCTTGCCTTAAATAAAATTAATTTGACAATAAATAAAGGAGAAATTGTTGGTTTTCTAGGAAGAAATGGTGCTGGTAAATCTACCTTAATGAACATTTTGACTGGATATATTTCCATGAGTGAAGGAGAAGTGAGAATACATGGGATCGATATTTTAGAAGAACCAGAAAAAGTGAAGAAAAATATTGGATATTTACCGGAGATTCCTCCTTTGTATGTAGATATGACAGTCAAGGAGTATTTAAGATTTGTTTGTAAATTGAAGGAGGTAAGTAAAGAAAGGATTCAGAGTGAAATTTTTGAAAAAATGTCTTTTGTATCGATCGAATTTGTGCAAAATAAGTTGATTAAACATCTATCAAAAGGTTTTAAACAAAGAGTAGGGTTAGCCCAAGCTTTAATAGGTAATCCTGAACTTCTGGTATTAGATGAACCTACCTCCGGCTTAGATCCAAAGGAGATTATTGAATTTAGACAATTAATAATGGATATAAGCAAGAATAGCACGGTTATTTTAAGCTCCCATATATTATCTGAAGTTCAAGCCCTTTGCCACAAAGTCATGATTATAAACGAAGGTCAGCCGTTACTCATTACCGATCCTAATGAATATTTGAATGACCACCTAATCATACGAATCAAAGCAACAGAAAATGAAATTATTACATGTCTTCAACAAATACCTTTTGTTAAAAGTTATAAAAAAATAGGTAGCTATGAATTAAACACACTAGACTTCCTGTTAATTAGTGAGGAAAAGCTTGATATAAGAGAGACTGTTTTTCGTTCATTTTCACATCATCAATTGCCTTTATTAATGATGAAGCAGCAAAATAATCATTTAGAAAACTTATTTCTACATGCTACTAATGAAAAGGCAGGAGTAAAATCATGATGACAATCTACATAAAGGAATGGAAAAGTTATTTTTACAATGGAACTGGCTTTTTATTTTTGACTATGTATCTCCTTATATTTGGTTTATATTTTACATTTTTAAATATCATTCCAACTCCCAATAATGCTTTTAACACGACATTAAGCAATATGGTATTAATCTTTATTTTGATTTCTCCCATATTGACGATGAGAACGATTTCTGAGGAAAGAAGAAGCCGAACGGATCAACTATTGTTAACTTCACCGAAAAGTATTCCTAGTATCGTAATAGGTAAGTTTTTAGCAGCAGCCAGCCTTTTCTTTGTCACTCTTTTTATATCAATTAGTTATATTTTGATACTGCAAGCTTTTGGAAATGTAGCTATTGAACCCGTTTTGACAGCATTTATTGGGTTTTATTTTATGGGAACAACTTTTATTGCTTTAGGAATTCTCATTTCTTCTTTAACAGAGAGTCAGGTAAGCTCGGGAATTCTGACATTGGGTACATCTATCATGCTTTGGGTGTTAGGCCCCGTTTCTAATTACTTCCCAACGGATGCAATGTCAGGATTTATATTTGTTTTTGTTGTCATGCTTTTATTAAGCTTTGCAATCTACTATTTGAGTAAAAGTTACGCGTGGACTTTCACATTAGGAATGATGTGTATGACCTTGTTTACTCTGCTTTTTTTGTTCCATCCTGTCATTTATGAAGGACTACTTTTAAAGGTAATTAGATGGCTATCCTTACCGATTAAAAGCGAAGAATTCTTTTTAGGAATTTTAAATGTTTCAAGTTTAATTTATTACTTATCGTTTATGATGCTCTTCCTATTTTTAACGATTAAAATGATTACGAAACGACGTTGGAGTTAAGGGAGGAAAGATTATTGCGACCATTTCGCCAAACCAAAAGCAATCAAACAAAAAAGCATGGTCAATATTCTATTTTATCGACCTTATTAGTAGTAGGTATCTTTATTTTTATACAATTAATCGTTTCTGAAAGACCCATTACAATAGATTTAACAGAAAATCGGGTCTTTAGCTTATCTGAAGCTTCCATAAGCTTTTTAGAGCAGCTTGATTCAGATGTCACACTCCTCTCCTTAAATAGAATCGGTGAAGAAGATACGAATTTAACTCGATTATTAAGGGAGTATGAAAAAGTGACTGAGAGAATTACGATTGAATATATAGACCCAGAGAGAGTCCCTCATATCATAAGCCAATATCAAGAAGGGAACTCAGCTATTACATTAGGAAGCGTTATTGTTGAAATAGACGATTCTTACCAAGTAATAGATGCTGTTGATATGTACATATATGCTGATAACTATGAAAAGATAGAATCGTTTCAAGTAGAGTCATTAGTGACTAACACGATAGCTCATTTAATAGAAAATAATCATACAACTATTTATGAACTTAGAGGACATGGTGAAAGCGAACTGCCTAATATTTTAAAAGGAACACTGTCTCAGAAAAACGTTGCAATGGAGGAATTGCAGCTATTAAGAGATGATTGGAAGCCTCAGCAGGGAGATATTGTATGGATTCAATCGCTACAAAAGGATTTAACAAATGTGGAGGAGCAGACACTCTCGGAGTTTTTAGAAGAAGGTGGGAGAATTTTATTATTACATGACATTCAGGACCAAGAATTCCCGAATGTACAAACGTTATTAGAAAGGTATGGAATGAGCATTCGAAAGGAAATGGTCTTTGAGAATAGTTCAACCCATACGATTACTTCAGAAAATTACTACCTACTACCTAACTTCATTCAACATCCAATTGTAAATTCATTGATAAAGGGCGAATCTACGGCTATAACGGTCTATGCTCAACCTATCGATGTACTTAATATGAGGAAAGACACATTAGTTTTAGAGCCTTTATTAATGAGCTCCTCTGAATCATTTGGAAAATCCTTTGAGGCTATGAAACAATCGAATACGTATGAAAAAGAGGAGAGTGACTCAGAAGGACCATTCCAAATTGGGATGGCCGTGACCGAAGAAAGGAATGTAGACCATGATTTTTTGAATGGAAAAATGGTCGTTTACTCTAGCTCTTATTTAGCAAATGAAGATTTTATAGAAGCAAGTAATCAAGCGAACTTAGAGCTTTTAGTTAATAGTGTATTCTGGCTATCTGAGAGGGAAAATCCGATTAATATTATGTCTAAAGATGTTTCCAGTGAAATTTTAACCATGAATAAAGGGCAACAAATGACGATAGCGATGATCGTGATTGTATTCATTCCATTACTTATTATGAGTGTAGGAGGGTTTGTTTGGTATAAAAGAAATAAAAATGACTGAAAAAAGGAGGAAGCTTGTGAAAAGGAAAAATTTAATGGTTCTCATTTTAATCTTGTTCATTACAATCGCGGCTTATTTTATGCTAAATGTCAGTTCAAGTCAAAAAGAAATGAGTCATGCCTCCGTACATGACAGTACCATCTTCGAATTGAATATAAATGAAGTCGATTCTGTTCAGTTACTTTCTTCAAATCAAGAGTTAGAGATTGAAAATATAGATGGTGAATGGACAATAAAAGGAAAAGAAACGGAAGATATCGATCCGATTAAACTTTTTGAATATGTTCATTCAGTCACAAAAATCCCAACACTTCGGCTTATTACGGATAGAAATGATATTCCACTAGAAGAGTACGGATTGAACTCACCTGATGCTACCATAAAGATTCAGACTAAAGACGATACACATTCCTTCTTGCTAGGGAACAAGCTAGCGACCGGTAATGAGTATTATATGATGAATGAAAATAACCAAAATATTTATTCGATAGCGAACGAGGTGGCTCATTCATTCCTACTATCACTTGAACAGCTGAGCTCTGATTATCGAAAGACAGAGCCAAACCTAATGTTTAAAGAGATAGTTTATGAAAAAGGAGACGACATCATTAAAGTCGTACCTTACCCTCAAAATACTCCATATGTAATGAGCCAATATTATTTAGAGTATCCATACACTACTAAACCGGAATTAAATGAAATAAGTCCATCCTTCGAAGCCATTGTCGCCGCATTTACTTCCATTTATCCCACCGAAAGCTTTGAAAGAAAGGAAGATTTATCATTCTATCATCTCGATCAGCCTTTATTAAAGTTAACAATGAAAGCAGTAGATGAACAAGAAAGAGTGATAAAAATCGGAAAAGAACGTTCATCAGGTTATTATTATGCACAATTTGAGGACGATTCTTTTATTCACATAGTGAATTTAGCTGAGCATATGGAGATTTTTGATGTAACAGCATTTGATATGGCAGTAAAAACACCGGTGTATACTTTTATGACTAATATCAAGGAAATGCAGTGGATAGTTGAAAATGAAACGTACCACTTACAATTTGATTCAGAAGAAATGTTCAAATTAAATGGAAAAGAAGTAGCGCCTGAAAAGATAAGGGATTTCTATCTTGCCTTACTAGAATTAAATCCTGATGCGGAGGTTGCTGACGAGAATGGTTTTGAATGGAATCATCTAGAGGCGCAATTGAAGATTGTTTTTGATAATGAAGAGGAGACACAGATTGATTTCTATTCCTTTAATGAACTCTTTTTGGTAATGGTCAAAGATGGGGAATTCGATTTTGTCATTACAAAAGAAAAAGTTCAACAAATTACGACATTTTTAAAATCACTGTGATGTAAATAGGTGTAAAAAGAAATGGTCTCTTTGAAGGGAGGTGAAGGAGTAAAGCTTTGCCATCAAGTAGTTTGAACAAAGTGGAATATAATGTAGAGGAGAGTGAAGAATGTTTAAGAAGAAAAAGTTTTCTATCATTTTCATCATGACAATCTGCGTATCTATTTTGACAGCAATAAACTATACCCAAGCTAGAGACCTAGAAGGCGATGCTCAAATAGGAATTGGTATTACCCCGTTTATTATCTCTGAATCAGAGGAAATCGTGAACCATGTTAACATTTATTGGAGCGAAGTAGCCAATGCTAATTATTACGTGCTTTTTCGATCAGAGCAGAACGAGGAAAATTATCAAGAAATTTATCAAGGAAACGCCAAAATGTTTGGCGATTATCATTTAGAAGTCAACAAAAACTATCATTATAAAATAAGAGCGGTTTTTGACCAACAAGAATATGTCGAGTCCTCAGCCATTGAATTTCAACCCTATCAAGTACCTGATGATGTGGGTTATTTTCATAATAACGAAGAAGGTGGATTTCAAGGTTCACTAGGACCAGGTGGTATTAAACACGGTGATTTATATTACAGCTATCGACAAGAAAATGATGGAAATGGATTTAAACAAATAAATCTCTATACATCAGAAGATGGTGAAAATTGGACTTTTGACAAAGTGGTAATGGATAGAAACAGTCACCCGGATTTAGAAGCGAGTAAATTAGAATCTGGAACGGTTCAATATAATGAACATACAGGTGAGATAGTAGGTTGGTATCATTATGAAAATAATGTAGATTATTCATTAGCGAGGCTGGCGGTTGCATCTGGTAAACCAGGAGAGGTTTGGACCTATCATGGTAGCTTTAGACCGAATGGAAATGAATCAAGAGATAAAGCCTATTTTATTGATGATGATGGTACAGGCTATATCATGTCATCAGCTAATATGAACGCTGACTTTATTTTATATGAATTAACACCTGATCATTTGGAGATAGAAAGAGAAGTGATGACATTATTTGAAGGTCAACACAGAGAAGGACCAGGGATTACAAAACAAGATGGTTATTACTATATCTTTACTTCTGACGCAGCAGGCTGGTATCCATCTCAGGCAGCCTATGCTTCTGCTTCCTCTATGGAAGGGCCTTGGTCAGAACTAAGATTAATAGGAAATAAAAATACATTTGGTGGACAGTCGGGTCATATTAATACGGTTCAAGGCTCAGAGGCTACTACCCACATCATGAATGCCTACAGATGGATGTTTGGATGGGCAGAAGACCCAGGTGGAGCTAGAGACCGCTGGTATCCAATTTCACTACATGATGGGTATGCCTTCTATGATTATTTTGAAAAGATTTTAGCATCAGCATCCACAGGGCTTGTCATTCCTGTTCAACCTGGTCAATTAATTTCCCAGGAAAAACCTGCATTTGCTGAATCAGAACTAACAGGTGCTGAGGCGGGAAAGGCAAATGATGGAGATTATCAATCGAGTTGGGTTGCCGCTAATAATCATTGGCCTACCTGGTGGATGGTAGATTTAGAGGATGTTTATGATTTATCTCATGTTCAAATCTCTTGGTTTTTATTTAATGGCTCTGAAGCCGTGCATTATTATGAAATAGAAACGAGCATCGATGGAGAAAATTTTGAAAAAGTATTAGATCGAACAGATAATAAAAATTATGGATTTACATCAGATAGCTTAGAAGGGGAAGCAAGGTATGTGCGTATTCAATTAGTTGATGCGAATTTGCATAATAATCCAAATAACTGGTACACTCCACAGCTCTCCGATGTAAAAATATTTGGAGAAGTGGCCGAGTAATAGTCGTAAGAGATTAGAACGAAACCTATTCATTTTAAAATAGCGAAATCGTTTTGTGATGGATGTTTATCTAAACAATGAACAATGTCGGAACAATACTCATGAATGAATATTTTCTCAAATGTTAGGTGAACGGCTGTTCGCTTCAGTCCGGTGGGGTTATGCCGAACTTTTTTAAAAGTGGATTTCGGCATAACCACTTCCTCCAACTGGAGTCTCCATGTCTTGTGTCCGCTAGCCTACTATTTTAATCGTGAATCTACCCTTTTTAAAAACCCTCCTTTTATAGTAAGGAGGGTTCATGGTTCGTTCTTGATGTTCGTCTATTAAACAACATTTCAATTTTCTCTCATGTGGTGATTATAAAACAGGGTTTGTCCCGACCTTGACACATTTGAAGATCCACTCTGACGAGCTCAGCGTAGTCGGAGTTAGCTGAAAACAAGCCCTTGGGAAAGCATCTACCTAAAGTGGAAATCAAAAACCTAATCGAGCGGTTTTCTTACAAATTCTAAGTAATCTGTTCAAAAATCGCCTATTCTTACTTCTAATGCTCCTTTACTAATTTTTATCAGGTTATGAGAAGTTTTTTTTATTTGATTCCTATCACAAAAGCAAGTATCATTAAGGACATCGCAATTTGTTTTAATTGAACAAATCTGAAAATTCAACGTATTCTCTAAAGTGCGCACGAATAGCATAAAGAGGATGTTGCATTTTATTGAAATTATTTTTGAAATCGATTTCAAATTTGAAAAGGAGCGATATAAATTAAATGAAAAATAAAGATCGATGGATCGAAGAAGCTTGGAATAAGGTAGAGCATAAAGTTGTAAGAATCAGTAAAGAAATAGGATCACAATTTCCACATGCAAGTGTAGAGGGGCAATATGCTCTTGAACAGCCTCATTGGTGGACGGCAGGATTTTGGCCAGGTTTATTATGGCTCGTATATCGAGAAAATAAAAATGAAGAATTGAGAAAACTAGCAACAGAATGTGAAGAGAAGTTAAATGATGTTATTTTTGATTTTGATCGATTAGATCATGATATGGGCTTTATGTGGATATTAACGAGTGTTGCTAGATATAAAACAGTAGAAGAAGAGGATGCTAGGAAAAAGGCTTTGTTAGTCGCAAATTTATTTATGGGGCGATTTAATCTTAATGGAAACTATATTCGTGCATGGAACCCATGGTCACCAGGTGAGGATAATTCTGGTTGGGCGATTATAGATTGTACGATGAATATATCACTTTTATTTTGGGCGAGTGAAATTTCTGGAGATCCTCGTTATAAGCATGTGGCAAAAAAACATGCTGACACGGTCATTAACCATTTTATAAGAGAAGATGGTTCTGTCCATCATATTATTCGATTTGATTCCGAATCTGGTGAAAAGCTAGAGGCAATTGGCGGTCAAGGATATTCTCATGAATCGGCATGGTCAAGAGGTGCCGCCTGGGCGATTTATGGATTAGCACTGTGCTATCAATATACAAAAGAGGATAAATATTTACAAGCGGCCAAAAAAGCGGCTCATTATTTTATTGTGAACTTACCAGAAGATTATGTACCAGTTTGGGATTTCCGAATTCCTCAAGAAAATGAACCTTTTCGTGATTCATCCGCAGGAGCTATTGCAGCAGCTGGATTATTAGTTTTGTCTGATTCTACAAGTGAAAACGAATCAAAGCTGTATTATGAAGCTGGAGAAAATATCTTATATTCTCTTTACACAAAATATGGTGAATGGGAGAACACTCAAGAACAAGGATTAATTAGTAAGGGTACCAGTCATGTTCCAGAGAGCAAGAACATTCATGTTCCGTTAATATATGGAGATTACTTTTTTACTGAAGGCTTATTATATTTAAAGGGAAGAAAAAAATTATTTTGGTAATTCTCGAAATATTCTATTTTAACTTTAAGAGATAGCTTTTGCCATTATAAAAATTGTGATATAAATAGAGCAATCTATATAAAAATCTTAATGGTAGGAGATTTAGATGAAGAATAAAAATGTAACGATATATGATATTGCTAAAGAAGCAAATGTTTCACCGGCTACTGTATCGAGAGTGTTGACAGGTAACGCACGAGTTCGTCCTGAAACCATGAAGAAGATTGTAGCGATTATTGAGAAACATCAGTTTCGGCCAAATGAGTTAGCTAGAAGTTTACTATATAAGAAATCAAAAATGCTAGGGTTCATTTTACCTGATATTACAAGTCCCTTTTTCTCTACTCTAGTATTAAAGAGTGAATCTTATGCTTTAAAAAATGGCTATTCGTCCTTTGTCTGTAATTCTATGAATAGTAGAGAAATGGAGTCCAAATATTTACAAACACTCTTAGAAAAACAAGTAGATGGTATCGTATTTTTAGGTGGAAGAATTAATAATGTGGCTCCACCAAAAGAGCAAATAGAAGAGCTTAAACAGGTGATTAAAAGAGTCCCTGTTGTCTTAGTAAATGGTTCATTGCCTGATTTAGATGCACCAATCATCCGTTCAGACGAAGGGGATGGTGTGAAGCAGTTAGTTCAGTTAGCGATTCAAAAAGGACACACTAAAATTGGTTTTTTGGGTGGTACGATTGGAGTCACCTCTTATGAGCTAAAGCTAGCGGCATTTGAAGAAGAAATGAAAAAAGTGGGATTACCTTTCAACAAGGAGTGGATTATTCCTGATAGCTTTTCGATTGCATCTGGTGAAATAGTAATAGAGAAATTAATTCAGACAAAGGAAATGCCAACGGCGATTCTTTGTGCGAATGATTATGTAGCAATGGGGGCTATTAATCAATTACAAAAACATGGTTACGAAGTACCAACAGATATTTCAGTATTAGGTTTTGATGATATGTATATTTCACAATATTTCCCCCCAGGGATTACAACGATTTCACAGAATTATGAGCGATTAGGTCAAACGGCTATTGAGGTATTATTAAATATGATAGAAGGTAAAGAAGTAGAAAGAGAGACGATTATTCCTACAACGCTCATTCATAGACATTCCTGTTTGTAGAATAGTAAAGCAGATGCTCCATAGGCAATCATTCACTTTAATAGGTGAATGATTCATCCAAAATATGAAATGGGTTTCAAAGATGAAGAAATATTGAAAGCGAGGAAGAAATCATGTTAAATCAACAATATCAATTAAAGAAATTTGAATATAAACCGCCACAAAATGGGTATCCAGAGTGGAATAATAACCCAGAGATATTTCAATTAAATACATTGCCAGCTCATACTTCAACGATTACCTACTCAACGGAGGAGGAAGCATTAAAGGGTAAACAAGAGCCATCTCATAATTATCATTGCTTAAATGGTAAGTGGTCCTTTTCGTTTGCTGAACGACCAATAGAACGAAATGTTCATTTTTATAAAAATTCTTATGATTATAGTGGATGGGATGTCATTAATGTACCTGCTCATTGGCAGCTAGAAGGCTATGATTATCCTCAATATACAAATGTTCGTTATCCATGGGAAGGAACGGAAAACATTCAACCTCCATTTGCACCAACTAAATATAACCCTGTTGGTCAATACATACGTACCTTCCAACTGTCAGAAGGTTGGGAAGAGTTGCCAGTTATGATTCATTTCCAGGGAGTTGAATCCGCTTTCTATGTTTGGTTAAATGGAGAATTTGTAGGATACAGTGAAGACAGCTTTACAGCCTCAGAATTTGATTTAACACCATATCTTAAGAAGGGAGAGAATAAGTTAGCGGTGGAAGTATACCGCTGGTGTGATGCTAGTTGGTTAGAGGATCAAGACTTTTGGAGAATGAGTGGTATTTTTCGAGACGTTTATTTATATGCCACTCCCCAAGTATGTATAGCCGATTATCGAATACGTACAGAGCTCGATCAAGATTATAAGGATGCTCAACTACAAATCGATTGTTGTATTAAAGATTATTTAAAAAGAGGAGAAAAAACGGCTCAATTAACGGTTAAATTGTTCGACCATGCTCAAAATGAGATTGTAACTTCTAGTATTCTTATGAATGACATTGATGAAAAAAGCTTGAATCTTTCAATGTCGATTCAAAACCCGCATAAATGGAGTGCAGAAATACCTTATTTATATACGATCATATTACTTTTAAGTGATGAACAAGGAAACGATTTGGATATACATCGAAGTAAAGTAGGGTTTCGTACGTTTGAATTGAAAGATGGCTTAATGAAAATAAATGGACAGAGAATTCTTTTCAATGGTGTGAATAGACACGAATTTTCTGCAGATAGAGGTCGAGCGATACAGTATGAAGATATGTTACAAGATGTTCTTACAATGAAACGTCATAATATTAATGCTGTTCGAACATCGCATTATCCGAATCATCCGCTTTGGTATGAGCTATGTGATGAATATGGATTATACGTAATCGATGAGGTTAATTTGGAGACACATGGCACATGGACATATGGACAAAAAGAGCTTGAGGATACAATTCCTGGTAGTAAAAAGGAATGGACCGATAATCTTCTAAATCGTTGTGCGTCAATGTTTGAACGAGATAAAAATCATCCTTCCATCCTAATATGGTCATTAGGAAATGAAAGCTTTGGGGGAGATAACTTTTTAAAGATGTATGACTATTTTAAAAGTAATGACCCGACTCGGCTTGTTCATTATGAAGGAATTTATCACTATCGTTTATCAGAAGGTGCTTCAGATATTGAGAGCACCATGTATATTAAGGCAAACAAGGTTGAAGAGTACGCAAAACAGGCGGAATTATCAACAAACCCTTATAAACCATATATTTTATGTGAATATGCACATTCTATGGGGAATTCTACAGGCAATCTCTATAAGTACACGGATTTATTTTATCAATATCCTATTTTACAAGGGGGCTTTATTTGGGATTGGAAAGACCAGGCTTTAAAAACAAAAACTACTGACGGTTTAGAGTTTTTTGCATATGGAGGAGACTTTGGAGAAGCGCCACATGATGGTAATTTTTCTGGAAATGGTTTGGTCTTTGCAGATGGCCAAATAAGTCCTAAATTAGTGGAAGTAAAAAAATGTTATCAGCCTGTCAAATTTAAAGCTATTCATTTAGAAGAGGGAACCTTTCAAATCGAAAACCTATTTCTATTTCAATCGTTAAATGAATATTTGTTAAAGTGGCAGATTCTAAAAGATGGAGATGTTTATAAAAGTGGAACTTTAAAAATACCAGTAATGCCGTTATCTTCATCAAGATTTACAGTTGAGGAGCTTCAGTCGTTAGAAAATGAACATTCCGAAGAATATATCGTCACGCTAAGCTTAGAAATAAATGAAAATTTGAGCTGGGCAAAAAAAGGACATGAAATAGCTTTTGAACAGTTTAAACTTCCTGTAAAAGTGGAGAAGTATCATAAGAGATATAACCACGAACCATTCATTATTAAGGAGAATCAAATAGATTTAATGATTAGGGGTGGAGAATTTTCGGTTATTTTTAATAAAAGGAATGGTCAAATTATATCGTTTCAGCTATCAGGAAAAGACTTACTAAAGCAAGGCCCGATACCTTACTTTTGGAGAGCGATGACGGATAATGACCGTGGAAATAAATTAAATGAGCGAAGCAATATCTGGAAAACCGCAAGTGATAGTAGGGAGGTTCAATCATTTTCATTTGAAGAAAAAGAGGGAGCAGTTAAGGTAAAGGTTGATTTTAAGCTTGCCAATCATTTGGCGGTGGACATTGACTGTCAAATACTCTATACCGTTCATCCAGATGGAGAGATAGAGATTACACAGTGCTTAATACCAGGAAAAGACCTTCCTGAAATTCCTTCGATAGGTATGTTGTTTAAAGTGAATGCCGAAAGTCAACATTTAGAATGGTATGGGAGGGGACCTTATGAGAATTATATTGATCGAAAAAAAGGATCTAAACTAGGCAAATATAGCAGTTTAGTTTCTAATGAATTTGTTCCCTATTTAAAACCACAAGAATGTGGTAACAAAACGGATGTGAGATGGTTCCATATTCGAAATGAAGAAGGTATTGGATTGGTCATTAGAGCTAGTAATCATCCGATTGAATTTTCAGCACTTCCATTCACGCCGGATCAATTGGAGCATGCTAGCCACCCCTACAAGTTAAAAAAAGGGGAAGATCATACAATAAGGATTAATGCTCATCAGATGGGAGTTGGAGGAGATGATAGCTGGGGAGCTAAAACTCATCGAGAATTCACCCTCTTAGCAAATCAGCACTATTCTTATACATTTAGTATGAAGGGATTCTATCGAAAGGAAGAAAGTAGCGGTGAAGAAAATGGATAATCATTTAGAAAAAATAAAAAATAACCCTCTTAGTAATAAAACGGATGTATTAAAGCTAATTGAGGATTTGTGTCAGCCTCTGTTGCCTTTTTATAGTGAAGGGAAAACGAGAATAAAGATCAATCATTTTAGTGCTGTTTACACAGACTCTACTGCTGAAGTGGAAGGTTTTTCAAGATTGCTGTGGGGTCTAGCACCATACATGACGAACAAAAAAGAGTTTGAAGTTTGGGATGCTGTTTTAGAGGGGTTACAGAACGGTACGAATCCTGATCATCGAGAATATTGGGGAGACATACATGATTACGACCAAAGAATAGTTGAAATGAGTGTATATGGTTATGCACTTGCGCTTTGTCCCGAGAAAATTTGGCAGCCTTTGCCACAAGAAAGTAAAGAGCGTTTGTTGAAGTGGCTTCAGCAAATAAATGAAAAAAAAGCCTATGATTGTAATTGGCTATTATTTAGTGTATTAGTTAATATCGGCTTTAAAAATGTAGGTGAACCATATGATTCAGAGCTAATCGAAAATCATTTAAATCGGATCGAAGAATTTTATATAAAAGATGGCTGGTATTCAGATGGAATGAATGCACATTGTGATTATTATTCTTCCTTTGCGATTCATTATTATTGTTTATTTTATGCGAAAATCATGGAACAGGAAGATCCGAGACGTTCTAAGCTTTATAAAAAAAGAGCTAGTTTGTTTGCGAAAGAATTTATTCATTGGTTTGCAAAAGACGGCTCGGCTTTACCTTTTGGAAGAAGCTTAACCTATCGATTTTCACAAGTAGCTTTTTGGAGTGCTTATGCTTTTGCAGAGGTAAAAGAATATTCCTATGGTGTTGTTAAAGGTATCATCCTCAATCATTTGCGTTGGTGGATGAAACAACCTATTTTTGATCATCAGGGTCTTCTAACAGTCGGGTATACGTATCCAAATCTAATCATGAGTGAAAGCTATAATTCACCAGGGTCACCATATTGGGCATTTAAAACCTTTTTAATCGCAGCGTTAGAAGATGACCATCCTTTTTGGAAGGCAGATGAAAGGCCATTACCTGATTTGAAGAAAGTTTTTCATCAGAAAGCTCCAGGAATGATTATGGTAAGAGAAGATGAAAAAAATCATATACTAGCGTTTAATAGTGGTCATCATGCGACAACTGGTCATACCCATACTTCAGCCAAATATGAAAAGTTTGTTTATTCTAATCAGTTTGGTTTTAGTGTTCCAAGAGCAGAGTGGGGAATTGATCAGGGGGCATTTGATAATATGCTCGCACTGAGTGAAAAAGAGCAATTATACCGAGTAAAAAGAATGACCGAACATTATTCTATTCAAGACAATTTGATTAAAATGGAGTGGAAACCATGGTCGAACGTTTTTATTAAGACGACGATTATCGCAGGAGCACCTTGGCATATACGAATTCATGAGATTACAACAGAGAGAGAACTAGATTTTGCTGAAGGAGGTTTTTGTTTAGGACTACCGATGACTGGCTTTGTCCAAGAATCATTAAAAACAGAAGCAAATGAAAAGAATGCTATCGCCCAAAATTCTTTGGGAGAGTCTGGTATTCTGTCGTTATATGGCGAAGGAGAGGCAAAATTGGTTTTTCCTAATCCAAATACGAATCTCATACATTCTAAGACTGTACTTCCAACTATTACGGGGAGTTTATTAAAAGGTAAACATCTTATGGTTTCAGCCGTTTTAGGAAATTGCAAGCAGGTCAATCAGCCAATATTGGAAAGTAGCTGGAATAAGCCCCCATCTATAGAAGTGAAAAATGATAGGATTCACGTTTATCATGAGAATTTAGCGAACCTTACAATCCCATTATAATCATCAGGTAATGAAAATATAGTTGTCACAAAAAAGAGCCTAAAGCGTCTGCTTTAGGTTTTTTCCTCATTTAAAAGCAGTTTATATTTTTTAAATGGTCCTTTCTATCTAGTAATAATTGATCATTTTATATAAAATACATGTATAAAAATATCATGAGAGGTGACATAGTGAAAGTTTTATACACGATCATAATCATAGCTCTTTTATTTGTAAGCGGTTGCTCTTTGGGGGATGATGAAAAAAAGTATGAGCTTGTGTATGTAAAGGATGAAGTATCACTAGAGATAAAAAATGAACAAAATCATCAGAAGATAACGGTCGCTATAGTGCCTAAGGTAGTGAATATTTTATATTTTAACGCAATAGAAACAGGTGCTTTAGAAGCTGCTAATGATTTAAATGTGAATGTGATTTACCATGGACCAGCTGAAGCAAACTCTGATGCTCAAATCGAAATTGTAAATGAAATGATTCAAGCTAATGTGGATGTTATTGCAGTATCTGCTAATGATCCAGAGGAGCTGGCACCGGTATTAAAGAAGGCAAAAAATAGTGGTATTAAAGTGATTACTTGGGATTCAGATACTTTACCTGAATCTCGTGACCTTTTTATCAATATGGTCGACCCTGAAGTATTAGGAAGGCATTTAATGGATTTATTAGCTTGGAATACGGATGAGAGTGGCGAATATGCTGTGATGATGGGTTCATTTACAGCTGCAAACTCTAATGAATGGACGGAGTGGATTAAAATTCATCAAGAGGAATATTATCCAGATATGAAATTAGTTGAAATCGTAGCGAATGATGAGGATCCGATTAAATCATATAATGAAGCTATAAAGCTTCTAAAAAAATATCCTATGTTAAAAGGGATTATTGGAAGTACCTCAGAAGCCCCCCCTGCCATTGCAACAGCGGTAAAGGAATTAAATGTAATAGATGAGGTAGCAGTGGTAGGACTATCCTCACCAAGCCTCATGAGAGACCATCTTAAGGATGGATCAGCAAAAGCGATAACACTTTGGAGCCCAAAAAAATTAGGCTATTTAACGGTTTCGCTTGCAAAAAATATAGTCGAAGACTCTCCGCCTTATGATGGTCAAGATATACCAAAGGTTGGAAAAGTTAGAGTGAAAGAAGAAACCGTTATAATGGGAGAACCAATTGATTTTACGAAAGAGAATGTGGACCAATATGATTTCTAAAGGAAGAAATTTGAGATTAAGAACCAAATTATTAGTAACGTATATTGTACTAACTGTGGTGCCAATGGGCTTGCTCGGATATATCGCTTACTTTCAATATTCTAAATCGATTGAAGAACAGGCAGGGCATTATATACCTGAGATACTGGAGCAAGTTAATGAAAATATAACGAATCAAATAAATGAAATTATCTTATTACCGGACTACATTTACAGTTCTAATCAAGTCATTGGTGTGTTGAGAAAAGAAACAACTCAACCGCGCTCTTCCCAATTACAAGACGAATTTATCGTAAATAGTTTTTTAAATCGGACTTATATTAACGGAACAAATCCCGATATATTAGGTGTTTTTCTTTTCTCACATGAACGCTCTTTTTATAGTACAAAGGTGCCGTTTAGCGAATTAGATTTTAATAGCTTAACCAATCCTACGGGGGTTGCCAATGCTGTCGAATCGCCTCCTTCTAACAAAGGAAATACGATTTTACTTCCACACCAAACCTCGTTAAGCTTTCAAGACGATCGCCCTTTTATCTTATTAATTAGACACTTAACGGATTATGAGAATCGTAAAAATTTAGGTACAATAGCCATTGCAATTGAGGTAAATTTTATAAGTCATGCCTTAGAGGAATTAAGTAAGGAAGAGACAGCAACCCTTTGGATGATGGATCATAATGGACATATTATTTATCACACGGATGATGGTAAAATAGGCAGCAAAGATTTATCTTTTGAAGATTATCCAAAGATTAATGGTAGCTTCAAATCGATTTATGAAGAAGATTCAAAACTGATTAGTTTAGATTTCATGGAGGAACAAAGATGGTTTTTGGCTCATAGTATACCTGTTAAGCACTTAACAGAGCAGACTGATTTAGTTAGAAATGTGACCATTATTATTTTTATCATTTTAGTTTTAATTAGTCTTGTACTTTCCATTATTTTGGCATGGAATGTATCTAGTCCATTAAATCGCTTAATGCTCTCGATGAGAAGATTAGAAAAAGGGGATTTTTCCACGAAGTTGTCCGTTGACCGCGAAGATGAAATGGGAATACTTGCTAAGAATTTTAATCGAATGACAAAAGAGATAGATGAATTAATTAGAGAAAAATATCAAATTCAACTAAAGCAAAAAGAAGCTGAATTAGTTGCATTGCAATCTCAAATAAATCCCCATTTTATGTATAATACGCTAGAAACCATATCAATGGCAGTTGAAGAGGATGAAAAAGATACAGTTGTTCAAATGGTCACGATTTTAGGAAGAATGCTAAGGTTTTCCATTCATAATAAAGAAAATTTAATTTCAATTGAAACCGAAGTTGGACATATGAAGGATTATTTAACGATACAGAAAATACGGTTTGAACATTGCTTTGATTTTCAAATAAGGTATGCAGATGATTTACAGCATCAACTAACGCCTAAGTTGATTTTACAGCCTGTTGTTGAAAACGTTATCAAACATGCGCTGAACCCTAATAAAATGACGAGCATTGATATAACAATTGAATTAGAAAAAAAATCAGAAGAAGACCATATTTTAATTAAGATATCTGATAATGGTAAGGGGATGAAAAGGGAGAGGCTTCTTCAATTACAGAGGGAACTTTTACATGATCCGATGAAAAAAAGAGATTCAAATTTTGGATTAGTAAATGTTCACGGTCGTATACAAATCCAATTCGGAGCTATGTTTGGATTACACATAAACAGTCAAGAAAATATCGGTACATCTGTTGAGATTCGAATTCCTATTTTAGAGGGGGGAAAAGAAAATGAAAATTAGAGCGGTTATCATTGATGACGAAAATCGGATAAGAAGAGGAATTGAGCGATTAATAGTTTCTAATGGAAATCAATGGGATATCGTTTTTTCAGCAGGAGATGGACAAGATTTAGTAACTGCCTATGATGAGAATCCTTTTGAATTTGATGTTTTGTTTACCGATATGCGAATGCCAATTATGGATGGATTGAATTTAATAAAAGAAATGAAAAGTAGAACAACCTTTAATCCAGTTGTGATTAGCGGCTTTGACGATTTTCAATATATACAGGCTTCGATTCGAGAGGGTGTCATTGATTATATAATGAAACCTATTGATCGAGAAGAGTTTCATAGTCAACTTGAAAAGATAAAGCATAAGGTAAAGGCTCAAAAAGAGGAGAAAGAGCAAGAAAAATGGGTAAATGAGCAAAGAAACTATCTACTTTACCGTCAACAGTTGGAAAAGTTAAAGGAAGCTACAGCGGATGACACAGATATTTCCTTATTGCACGAATTAAAGGAGTTTCCATCCGGTTATTTTCAGCTATTAAAAATTAGTATTGATCAGACCGTTTATCATAAGCGGAAACTGACAGAAGATGAATGGAAAAATTGGGTGTTAGCACATGATAATATCGTCTTAGAGGCACTAAGATCGATTCAAATTAAAAATTGGTATTGGAAAACAGATGGTACCAATACTTGGATATTGTTTCAAAGTGAAACTCCTGCTGAGTCAATCTGGATAGATACAATCAATGAATTTGTTAAAACCGTTCAAGAATATGTTCAATATTATACAATTTTCTCTCACTCTATTGCTATTAGTTCCACTTTCGAAGACCTATTGCTACTTACTAGTATAAAATCGGAGCTTTCATCGTGGATGCAATTTCGATGGATTTACGGTAACAATCAACTCTTTAGCTATGAAAAACATCCTGAGCCAAAGTCATCTTTAAACGGTGAATGGCACAAATTTCAGCAGATTATAGAACAAGTCCTTTTAAGTCTAAAAGATGTCAATAAACAAAAGTTGAAAAAATCTATGAGCTCTTTTAAAGAGGCTTTATTTCTTCTGACAGATCCAAAAGAAATGGAACAAGTTATTAGAGCCTTTTTACTGCAATTAACTCACTTTGCTATCCAGCAACAAACCTTAACAGCCTTAGACTCATCTCTTTTAGAATTGAAGCAAAGTGAAGAACTGTTTAGAACGTCTAATTTAAATGAAATAATGTTTGAGTTAGACCAAAGATTAAATACTTTATTGTCAGATTTAATCCAGTTACAAAATCATCGAGTTTATGATCAAATAACGATTGTGAAAGAGTGGGTTCGCAATCATTTAGGTGATAATATAACGATTGAAAAACTAGCTAGGCAAGTGTATATGAATCCAACTTATTTTTGTGAATATTTCAAAGCGCAAACCGGCGAGACAGCTCTAGATTATATTACACGAATGAGGATTTCTCACGCTTGTGAGCTATTATTAACGACAAATTTAAAGGTTTATGAAGTGGCGAATTCAGTAGGATATTCTGATTCAAAATATTTCAGTAAGCTTTTTAAAAAATATTATGGAGAACTTCCTTCTAAATATAAAACCAATATGGTAGCCACACAGGATTAAACCATAACCTATAAGATTAAAAAAGCGGCTGGGACCATTCGCATGAAATGAATGACTCTATATATGATAGGTGCTCAGCTATTCGCTCCCATGACACTACGCGTAAACAAAGAGATTTACGCAAACCGTAAAGAAACAATTGAATGTCTCCTTGCCGCCTGGAAGAATGCAAGGTTTGCGTTGGGCCAACTTGAGAGGATAGGAAAAAATTCAATCCAGGTGATGCTTGTTTTTCTTACCATAAATCTCTAAAAATGAATCAACTGGCACTAGAGAAACATACATCCTCCAGTGTCACCGGCAGAAAATAATCAAAGATTCCGTAAAACACTTTTTGAGAGCTGTTTGAGAAAACAGCCTCTTTTTTTTTTGAATTCCCGAGTATTTCCTACCTATTACCGAATATCATCACCTTTTGATTATAGGTGGTATTTATTAAAATGATTGTAAGCGTTAACATATTCGAAGTGAACGGATAAAAGGAAGTGAAGAGATGTCAGAGTATGTGTTAGAGCTAAAAGAAATTACAAAAAAATTCCCAGGAGTTATCGCTTTGGACCGTGTTCATTTTAAGCTAAGACCAGGTGAAATTCACGCTTTAATGGGAGAAAACGGAGCTGGAAAATCCACCTTCATTAAAGTAATTACGGGTGTGCATGCACCAAATGAAGGTGAAATGTATGTAAATGGCGAGAAAGTGAGCTTTTCTAATCCAAAAGAAGCACAAGAGCTAGGTATAGCTGCTATTTACCAACATGTGACGAATTATCCGGATTTATCGGTTACTGAGAATATATTCATGGGTCATCAAAAAGTTCAGAAGCTTACAAGGCGATTACGTTGGAAGGAAATGCACGCTGAGGCAGCTCGGATTCTACAATCCCTAGGCTCTAACATTGATCCAAAAGCTGATATGGGATCATTAAGTGTAGCTCAACAGCAGATCGTAGAAATTGCCAAAGCTATATCTACAAAAGCCAAGATTATCATAATGGATGAACCAACAGCGGCCTTAACAGCGAGAGAAAGTGAAGAATTATATAAAATTGCTGAAAGTCTTAAGGAGCAAGGAGCTTCCATCATTTTCATTTCACATCGTTTTGAGGATATGTACCGATTGGCAAGTCAGGTCACTGTCTTGAGAGATTCAAAATACATCGGGTCATGGGCCATTGATGATATTACAAATGAAGATTTAATTATGGCAATGGTTGGAAGAGAGATTACTCAAGTTTATCCAGATAAAAAGGGAGATATTGGTGAAAAACTTTTAGAAGTAAACGGGTTAAGTAAAGCAGGGTATTTTGCTGATATTACGTTCTCTCTTCATAAAGGGGAAATTCTCGGGTTGACTGGCCTAGTGGGGGCTGGAAGAACGGAAGTATGTCAATCATTATTTGGATTAATGCCCTACGAAGAAGGAGAAATTTTGTTAAATGGAAAGAAAGTGATGATTCAAAGCCCGAAGGAGGCTATGAAATTAGGAATTGGGTATTTACCTGAGGACAGGCAAGCGCAAGGGCTCATTTTGCAATGGGGAATTGGAAAAAATATTACCCTGCCTTCTCTCAATCATTTTTCTAAAAAAGGTTGGCTAAGGGAGAAAAGCGAAAACGAAGTGGCTAAGGAGCTAGGTGAGAAGGTTCATATTAAAGCCAATAGTATTTTTGACTTAGTAAGCTCATTGTCGGGTGGTAATCAACAAAAGGTAGCTGTTGCAAAATTACTGACGAAGAAATTAGACATCATTATTTTAGATGAGCCGACAAAGGGTGTTGACGTTGGCGCAAAATCGGCCATTTACGATATCATTCAAAACTTAGCAAGCGAAGGATATGGAATTATTATGATTTCATCTGAAATGCCTGAAGTAATAGGGATGAGTGATCGGATAGCCGTTATGAAATCAGGCAGAATAACAAAGGTTCTAGATAAAAAACAAGCATCTCAAGAAGTCATATTAGAAGCAGCCATGCTAGAAAAGAAAGAATCATAGAATCAACAAGAAAAAAGAGGGTGAAATACAAATGGCAATGGGAAGTTTGCAAAGCTCAACGGAGGATTTGAAAGAAAAAACCTCTATTTTAGCTGGAATTTCAAGATTTAGAGAATTAGGTTTACTAGTTTTCATTATCTTGTTATGTATTTTTGTCCAGACACGAAATTCTAGTTTTTTCACAGTTAGTAATCTTAACGATATGATGACGAATACGGCAATTCTGAGTATTTTGGCACTTGGTATGATGATGGTGTTAATTACAAGAGGAATTGATTTATCGATAGGTGCAACACTCGCTCTATCGGGAATGATTGTTGCCCAAACCGTAAGCGTTTATCAGCATCTTCATCCTTTTTTAGCGATTACTATGGGTATTTTAATAGGAATTGTTTGTGGACTGGTTATTGGTTTTTTAGTTTCTAAAATTGGGATTTTGCCTATTATCGCAACTTTAGCAATGATGAATATTTTTCGTGGAGTGACTTATACCGTAAGTGATGGTCAGTGGGTTAGCTCCTATCAAATGCCCGAGAGCTTCGTTTCAATTGCTACTAGTCAAATTTTAGGAATCAATACACTAGTATTTATCGCTATTTTAATTTATATAATGGGATTTTATTTTATGAATCATACCACTACAGGAAGGCAAATATATGCCGTTGGTAGCAACCCTGAATCTGCGAAGGTTAGTGGGATTAATCAAACTAAAATTCTGTTTATTGTTTATTCAATAATGGGTGGGCTTGCTGGCTTATCTGGAGTCCTCTGGGTATCTAAATTTGCCTCAGCACAAGGAGATACGGCCTCAGGCTATGAGTTAACCGTCATCGCTGCCTGTATTTTAGGAGGAGTTAGCATTGCAGGAGGCTCAGGTAAAATATCTGGAGTCATTCTAGGAGCCGTTTTACTTGGAATTTTGAATAATGCTCTTCCACTTATGAATGTATCACCATTTTGGCAAATGGCCATTCAAGGTTTTATTATTTTATTTGCTGTTTTACTTAATACAGTCGTTAAAAGAGGAGTACAAAGAAACCATTTATTGAGGAGGAAAATATAAGATGGCAGAGAGTATGGTGAAGCATCATGAATATGTGCAAAGAACGTTAGAGCATAAACAAGCATTCTCTCTGAAGAAATTTTTCTTTCAGTGGGAATGGGTACTCATTTTAGTTTTCCTAATCGTATTAATGATTAATTCTAATTTATCGCCGTATTTTTTAAGTATTAACGGTTTGAAAGATGCGACGATGATTTTTTTAGATAAGGCCTTTATTGTATTTCCGATGGTTATGATTATGATTTTGCGAGATATTGATATATCGGTAGGTTCAACCGTGGCATTATCCTCTGTTGTGATGGCGACTGTATATAATTCTTTAGGAGTTCCTATGGAAGTAGCCATTGTGATATGTATTTTTGTTGGAGCTCTATGCGGTTTTATCAATGGCTTGCTTATCGTTAAGTTTAAAGAGCTTTCCGCTGTTATCGTGACGTTAGGAACGATGATTTTATATCGAGGAATTGCTTATGTCATATTAGAAGACCAAGCTTCTGGAAACTTCCCTGAATGGTTTAGTTTCTTTGGATGGGGCAATATTGGTGGAATTCCATTTATTTTAATCCTGTTTATTATATTTGCCATAGCCTTTACCTTACTACTTCACAAAACGACATTCGGCAGGCAAATATATGCGATGGGAAATAATGATACAGCGAGTCGATTTTCTGGTGTCCAAGTTGATAAAGTGAAAATCATTGTGTTTACTCTAGCAGGAATTATGGCTGCCATAACAGCTATTTTCCTAGCATCAAGGATGGGAAGTACTAGACCTAATGTGGCCAATATGTATGAACTAGATGTAATCACGATGGTTGCTCTAGGTGGAATTAGTACTGCTGGTGGAAAAGGAAGAATGTTAGGTGCCATTATTGCTGTATTTATCATTGGATATCTTCAATATGGGTTAGGGTTAATTAACATATCCTCACAAAGCATGCTCATTATAATCGGAGCGCTTCTGCTTATTGCTGTAGCGATCCCGAAAGTGAATTTGTACCACACGTTTGAGAGATTGAAAGAGAAGAGGAAAGCAAGGACAAGGAACAAATAGAAATTCTAACTTTGACTGAATTTCTGTTCTAAATAAATCATGATTAAAAGGGGAGATCGTAATGAAAAAGATTCTAATGACATGTGCATCAGTTGGAGTAGCTTTATCGATGCTTGCAGCATGTGGAAGTGATACTAGTAGCCAAAGTGAAGAAGTATCAACTGGTGGAAATGAAGCCGTTACTCACGCAATGGTATTTAAAAATACAGGGAATCCTTACGGTGAAAAAATGATGGAAGGCTTTGAAGAAGCAATTCAAGAAGTGGGTGGAGATGTCATATTGCGTTCACCGGATCAGCCTACTGCTGAAGGTCAAATTCAGATTATTGAACAATTAATTACGCAGCAGGTTGATTCTATTACAATAGCAGGAAACGATGAGGACGCCCTTCAGCCTGTTCTCAAAAAAGCAATGGATCAAGGAATTAAAGTATTATCAGTTGATTCAGCAGTAAATGCAGGAAGTCGGATGGTTCATGTGAATCAGGCTAATCCAGAAAGCATAGGTCGAACACTGATTGAAGCAACCGCTGATATGATAGATTTTGAAGGTGAAATTGCCGTGTTAAGCGCGACATCACAAGCAGCTAATCAAAATATTTGGATTGAATATATGCAAAAAGAACTAGAGGATCCTATTTATGAAAATATCGAGCTTGTGAAAATTGCCTATGGAGATGACCTCCGTGACAAAAGTACTTCCGAAACAGAGGCTCTTTTACTGCAATACCCTGATTTAAAAGCGATTATTTCTCCAACTACAGTAGGAATCGCTGCTGCTGGTAAGGTTTTAACTGATAAAGGTTTATCAGGAGAAATTGCTTTAACAGGCCTAGGCTTGCCTAGTGAGATGGCTACTTATATTGAAAATGGGGTTACTCCAGCAATGTTTTTATGGAATCCTATTGATGTGGGGTATGCAGCAGGTATGACAGCACATGCACTTGCTGAAGAAGAGATACTTGGTGAAGTTGGAGACAGCTATGAAGCTGGAAAGCTTGGAGAGAAAGAAATTACAGAAGATGGTGAGGGAACAGAAGTTTTAATAGGGGACCCGTTCCGCTTTGATGTTAATAATATAGAGGAATGGAAGGAAGTTTATTAATCTTTCAGGCATATTCTTCTCTGACAGAAAAGGAGTAAGATAGCTATGATTGTGAAATCGTTTCAATTTAATAAATCGTTAAGTGTAAAAGAATTGATAACAGCACAAATCGTAAATAAAGCGAACGAATTTCAAGCAAATATTGAAATTGAGTATTCTGCCAAAAAGGTAAATTTAAAATCCATTATTCAAGTAATGAATCTATCTATCCAAGAAGGGGATATCGTCAAGATCTTCATTTCTGGAAAAGAAAAGGAAAAAGCAAATCATGAAATAAGTGGCTTTATTCAAGAACATTTGGGAGATGAATTACTTGAAAGATAATGGAAAGTGTAGATTCAAAACAAACCTTTAGCTAAAATAGAAATCGAGAAGCTAATCACTTCTCGATTTCTTTTATTTTAAAGGGGTTTTAAGCATAGAATAAAACGATATTTTACATAAATTTTATAAAATTATGCACATCTTCACATTCTATATGGTACATTATATTCAACTATACATTTTAAAGTAACATCTATAGTTTTTACCCTATTTGAATAAGCTTAAATTATGTACAATTAAAAATTGACATACATTTTATCGGACTTTTTTTAAAGCGCTTACAAAAAAAGAGAAAGAGGGGGAAGCTTCATGCAAATTAGTTGGATGTCAAGCAAGTTCTATTTAACTTGTGAATGGATTTGGCGATTTGCTTATCTTCATTTGCTATGGATGTTCTTTTCACTAATCGGTCTAGTTGTATTTGGAATCACACCTGCCACGATAGCTGTTTTTGCTGTTGTAAGAAAGTGGAGGATGAAAGAACACGATCAGTCGATATTTTCAACGTTTTACCAAACCTATAAAAAAGAGTTCATTAAAGGAAATGCTTTAGGGGCTATTCTAGTTACGGTATCGTTTTTTATTTATATTAATTATCTGATTATTGGAACGATGACAGGAATTGGTTCTGATCTTTTATTCGCAGGAACCACGTTAATTTTAATCCTTTTTATCATCTTTCTAATATTTATCTTTCCAGTTTATGTTCACTATAAACTTACATTCTTTCAAACCATGAAAACGGCTTTAATTATTGGATTGATTCACCCGCATATTACCCTGATTACGATCCTTTTATTAAGTATGACAGGCGGGCTATTTTATTTCATGCCAGGACTTATACCTTTTTTTAGTTCTAGTATGTTGGCGATGTGTATGATGTGGTTTGTGTATCATGCTTTTTTACAAATTGAAAAAAAACAAATGAATTGAGCGCAGAAAAACTTAAATAAAGGCATTAGCACCTGCTATTCGTTTTAACTATATATACAAAGGTGGTATGTATGATGAATAGGGTTCTATTAGTGGATGATGAGATTTTTGTCAGGAAAGGTTTGAAAAGCTTAATTAATTGGAGTCAATTAGGTTATGAAGTATGCTGGGAGGCTGAAAATGGAGAAAGTGCCTTAGAAATTATAAAAGAGCACAAGCCTCAGTTAGTCGTAACAGATGTAAGAATGCCTGGCATAGATGGACTAGAGCTCATAAAAAGAGTAAGAGAGCTTGATAATCAAACTTGCCAATTTATTATTGTCAGTGGATATAATGACTTTACCTATGCCCAAAAGGCTGTCCGATACAAAGTGTTTGATTTTGTTCTAAAGCCTATAGACCAAGAGGATTTTGAGGAAATTCTTCAAAAGTTAAATCTTATTTTAAATGTAGATAAACTGGAGTACCAAAAAAGAGAAGAGAAGGAGCTTCAAGATACATTTTACCGAATGATTCAGGGACAACGTGGTCCAATAAATGAAACGAAATGGATTCGTCAGCTTCAACTATCTAAGAGTGCTTTCTTTTATTACATTTTAATTGAAATAAATAATGATTGGTACTATAACCAATCTAAAATAGAAGAACTGAAAAAGTGTGTGAAGAAGGTTTTTCGGCAATATTTTTGTATACAACGTCCTATGATATTTCACGAGCAAAAAAACAATATGGTTGGTATATTGATAGGTTCTTTAGATTTTAAAAATGTAAGTGATGATATTCACCGTTTTTCACAAAAATTTTATTCTGAATTAGGCAAGGAGTTTTTAGGGGAAATTACTGTAACGGTAGGAGAAAGGTTTAAAAGGATGAATGAGCTACCAAAATCTTTTGAAACAGCAGACGAGGCAAGACAGTATAAATATACATTTGATAATCAGCCAATTGTATATGAACAATTAAAAGGAAAGCATTTCAAGTTCGATGAGCTGGACCAAAAGCTATTTCATTCTTTTATGGAACTAATGGAAGAAAATAAGCTTTCAAAGCTCACAACCGAAATAGATCATATCTTTCAAGCATTTAAATCATTAGATTATTCACCAAAAGCTATTAAAATGACGATTAATCGTTTAATTTATGGTGTCATCCAAATCATTAAGAGGATGAATGGAGACGAAAAAGATATTGAAAGCTTCGCCTCTATCATTAGATGGGAGGAAAGAAATCTTAATTTAAGCAGTCTCAAACAAGTGTTTACTCGATTTGTTTTCGAAAGTACAGAGCATATTCAATCTTTAAGGCAATCAAATGTAAAAGGGGATATTTACCGAATTAAGAAGTATATAGAGATGCACTACAACGAACATATCAACCTTAAAACGATTGCTAATACGTTTTATATGAATCCTGTCTATATGGGTCAGTTATTTAAAAAGACATTTGGAATCTATTTTAAAGATTTTTTATTAGAATTGAGAATTTCTCATGCCAAGAAGCTATTGCGTCAAACGGATATGCGCGTATATGAAATTGCAGAGGAAGTGGGCTTTACAAGCACTGATTATTTTGTCACTCAATTTGAGAAGGTTTGTCAAATGACTCCAACTGCATATCGACATAAGCTTTTGCGGAAAAAACCTTTAGGAAATAAAAATGTTAAATAAACTTCCAAGATTTAATGATATTAAAATTAGAAATAAACTTCTTGTTTTATATCTTTTACTCGTCCTTATACCTATTATATTTACAAATGTATTTTTTTACCATATGACGATTAATACGATTCGTAAACAAAAAATAAATGATGTGCAATTGATCATGAATCAAATCTCAAATGAATTTATCGTAACAGTCGACCAAGCCGTTGGAGTTTCAACTCGATTTTACACAGATGCTGAGATGTATGACTTTTTTGAAACAGAATATGAGCGAGCGATCGATTATATAGAAGCTTATGATTATTATTTGCGATATTTAAATCGAATTACTCCTATTTATTATTCAATACAGTCGGTAACGTTTTATACAAATAATGCTAGTGTGCTTTTTGCAGGAGGAGTTAGACCCATCGATGATCAATCAGATGATGTCAATTGGTATGATGCTGTCAAAGAAGAAAAGTTAGGACCAATTGTACTTCGGCCTAATCCGCAGACAAATAAAAGCTTATTTAGTGTTATTAGAGAGCTGAATTATTACAAGAATAAAGTAAACTATGAAAAAATTATTAAGGTTGATATTAATCCTTTGATTATAGAGCAAATTTTTTCTAATGTGACTCTTCAAGGAGATGTGTATTTAATAAATGAGAAAGGCTATATAGAATATAGTACGAATCAGTTAGTAGAGTGGTCGGGAGGAGATGTGCCATTTCATTCAATTGAACTACCAGAAAGAATATTATTAGAGGAAAGTGTCCTTCATACAAATTATTTAAAGGATTGGAAAATAACAGGAGTAATCGATGAAAGAGAAGCATTAGAAGAGGTTTATAAATCGAGTAGAGTCATTTTTTTATTAGCCTGTATTAATTTTCTATTTCCTTCACTACTAATCATATTCATTTCTAGATCTTTAAATGTGAGGATTACAAAGGTTCTTCATTATATGAAAAAGGCGAAAGATCATAGCTTTGAAACGATAAAAAATTCAGATGATAAAGACGAGATTGGACAATTAACCTTAGAATTCAATCGAATGTCTAAAACAATTAACAGCTTAATTAATGAAGTTTACTTAGCTAATATTCAGAAAAAGGATTTAGAAATAAAGGAAAAACAAGCTCAGCTAAGTGCATTACGAAGTCAAATTAATCCTCATTTTTTATTTAATGCATTGGAAACCATTCGAATGAGAAGTCTTATGAAGAATGAAGAAGAAACCGCGAAAATTATCCAAAATATGGCTAAGATATTTCGAAATTCTTTAACATGGGAAAAAGAATGGGTAACTATTAAAAATGAACTTAAAATTATTCATTGTTTTTTAGAAATTCAAAAATATCGCTTTAATGAAAAAATTGAATTTCAAATTGACTGTGATGAAGCAGCGTTAGACTATTTAATTCCGAATATGACCTTTTTACCATTTGTTGAAAATGCCAGTATTCATGGAATTGAAGCGATCAAAGAAAAGGGTCGTATTCATTTGAACATTGATCATGTAGATGGTCAAATTATCTTCACCTTAACTGATAATGGAGCAGGGATGTCAAAAGAGAAATTGGAAGAGTTAATTCGAAGTGTCAAAGAGGATGAAAGCATGGGTGATCATGTTGGAATTAAAAATGTCTATTATCGATTAAAGCTTTATTATCAAGAGGATTTTGACTTTTCTATTTATAGTTCACCTAATATTGGAACAACGGTTGTCATCAAGTTATTGCATGCTCAAAAAACAGATTAGTATAGATGAAAAGTACTTATACAGGGTTTTAAAAACTCTAACGGGTGCTTTTTTCTTTCGAGAAAATAGAAGAAGTTGGATGAATATATATATTTTTTTAAGTCTCTTCTTTAGTTTCTCAGGGTTAAATAAAATCTTATTACAGCTATAATGAAAGTGCTTACATCGTAAGCTATAAATTTGGGGGAGGGATTTCATGTTAAGAAAAAAATATCTCATTTCTATTCTAGTTATGTTAATGGCACTCATCATAGTGGCTTGTAACAATGATGAACCAGCAACATCGGATTCAAATGAACAAGAGGGAACCTCTGATAATGAAGGGGCAACTGAAATCGATACAACACCAGTCACTTATACGTATTTTAATGCAACTGCAGGTGTTGATTTGGAAACGAATACAACAAGAATAGGGAAAGAATTAGAAGAGAAAACAGGTGTTAATTTTAGAACAGAGCACTTAGTAGGTGACTTAAATACTCGTATTGGGGTTATGGTTGCAGGTGGAGAGTATCCAGATGTAATTGTCCCAGACGCAGCGATTGATACTTTATTAGATTCTGGTGCTTTTATCCCTTTAAATGATTTATTAGAAGAACATGGACAAAATTTATTAGAGATGTATTCAGATTATCTAGATATGATTACCCATGATGATGGAAATATTTATTATCTTCCTTTTGGACCAACGATTAATGAATATGTTCCTGCGCCAAACATTGACCAAGGAGCATTTTGGATTCAAAGAGGTATTTTAAAAGAAGCAGGTTTTCCTAAGTTGAAGACCTTAGATGAGTATTTTGAACTAATCGAAGATTATGCAGCAGATAATCCTCAAATTGATGGGATGAATACAATTCCATTCACAGGATTAACGTATGATTGGAGATTCTTTGCCTTTTCTAATACTCCTAATCACTTAGCTGGCTATCCAAATGATGGTGAAGTTATGATTGATATGGAGACACATGAAGCTACTGTTTATGCAAATTCTGAACATACAAAGAGATATCTGCAAAAGTTAAACGAGTTAAATGCAAAAGGACTACTTGATCGTGAGATGTTCGTAGCAAACTACGATGAATATTTAGCGAAGCTTTCATCAGGTCGAGTTTTAGGCTTCTTCGATTACGGCTGGCAGTTTGGAGATGCAAGAAATGCATTAAGAGATGCAGGTAATCCAGACCGTGAATATATGGCATTACCAATTGTATTTGATGAAAGTATAGATGATCAATATTTAGATCCTCCTGCCTTTACTCAAAATCGTGGGATTGGAATTACTGTAAATGCTGAAAATCCAGAAAGAATTGTTCAATTCTGGAATGAGTTAATCACAGAAGAGATGCAAAGAAAAGTAATGTGGGGTTATGAGGATGAGCACTACTCAGTTGAAGATGATGGTAGCTTCTACCGTACTCCTGAACAGATTCAATTAACAGAAAATCAAGATCATCGTGAAGAAGTAGGGATGAGAACATTTGAGTGGAGCTGGCCTCGAGTGAACGGTACTTTCTCTGATGGAAATCCAGTTGAGCCTGGTAGACAACCAGCTGTGGCACAAGCTTCTTATACAGAGGGTGATAGAGAGTATTTAGAAGCGTATGATATTGAAACATTTGCTCAATTATTTACTCCGCCGCATGAGAGACCTTGGTTCCCAGCTTGGAGTGCAAATATTGAACAAGGGTCTGCTGTTCAAATCTTTGAAGAACGTACAGATGAACTTAAGAGAAGACACTATGCAAGAATAGTCTTGGCAGATCCATCGGATTTCGAAGCTGAGTGGGAAGACTTTTTAACAGAATATAGTAAGCATGATGTAGAAGCTTATGAAGAATTCTTTACAGATGTAGCTCAGTCTAGAGTGGATGGAGAATGGTAATGAGATAGTAGATGAAATGAAAAAGGGGTTATGGCAGCTTAATAAGTTAGTTGTCATAATCCACTTTTCTTATATCAATAAGACAGATATAAAGAGATGTCTTAAAAGTGAGGAGTGAAGCGATTGTCTTTACCACAGCCAATGCCAACGATTAATTCTGGAAGAAAAAAAGGTCCGAAGAGAAAATTAGGATTAAAAGGTTTTTTGAAAAAGTGCTCTGAGCAAAAGGCTTTGCTTTTAATGAGCATTCCGTTTCTTATTTGGTTATTAGTCTTTCGTTATGTCCCTTTGTATGGTTGGGGAATGGCGTTCCAGGATTTTAAACCTGCAAGAGCTTTCTCAGAACAAGAATGGATAGGTTTTGACCATTTTGTGTTTCTTTTTACGGATGCTAGATTTATGGAAGTTATGCGTAATACGTTAGCGATGAGTTTTATTAATTTAATTTTAGGCTTTGTTACGGCTATTGGACTAGCTGTTTTATTAAATGAACTAAGAAACTTTACATTCAAAAGGGTTGTTCAAACGATCAGTTACATGCCTCATTTTCTTTCTTGGGTTGTAGCAGCTGGTATCGTATCCTACACATTATCGATGGAGAATGGAATTATCAATATTCTTCTTCAACAATTCAATATAATCGATGAACCTATCATGTTTTTAGGGGTAGGTGAATATTTTTGGGGCATTATTGGAGCCTCTGATGTGTGGAAAAATGTTGGCTGGAATTCGATTATTTATTTAGCGGCCATAGCGATGATTGATACAGAACAATACGAAGCGGCTGAAATAGATGGTGCATCTCGTTTACAAAGAATTTGGTATATTACTTTACCTGGAATGCGACCAGTTATTGTTATTTTATTAATTATGAATATGGGATATATTTTGGAATCTGGATTCGAAGCTCAGTACCTCCTCATGAATCCAATGAACATGGATTATGCTGAAAATTTAGATATTTTTGTTCTTAGATACGGTATTTCTATGGGGAATTTTTCGTTGGCGACTGCAGCTGGTATCTTTAAAACGGTTGTCAGCATTATATTCCTATTTTCAGCAAACTATATTGCCAAACGCTTAGGTCAAGCAAGGCTATTTTAAGGGGGGAGGGACATCATGAAGCTATTAAATAAATTTAAAAGTCGTCGACGATCACTTGATGATTTAGTGTTCGATTCATTAAATACAGTATTTATGTTATTGCTTTGTATAGTAATGTTATATCCGATGTTAAATACTTTAGCGGTTTCATTAAATGATG
Organism: Alkalihalobacillus trypoxylicola; assembly: GCF_001590785.1. Taxonomy (GTDB): domain Bacteria; phylum Bacillota; class Bacilli; order Bacillales; family Bacillaceae_D; genus Alkalihalobacillus; species Alkalihalobacillus trypoxylicola. The sequence goes on along the minus strand of NZ_LTAO01000001.1, from coordinate 553,670 downwards.
CTGCAGACTCAGTTCGTGGTGGTATCTTTCTATGGCCGAGAGAATTTACGTTATATAATTACGAGCATGTATTTGGTCAAGCACAGCTTATACAAGCCGGTTTTGTATCGGTTATGAGGACAGTCATTGGAACGGCTCTTTCCGTGTTTTGTACTGCAATGGTTGCCTATACGATTAGTCGTCAATATTTCGTGCTAAGAAAGTTTACAACCCTTGCATTTGTACTTACGATGTATTTTAATGGAGGATTAATTCCTACTTATATGTTGATGAGGGAGCTTTCTTTAATTGGTTCTTTCTGGGTCTATATTATTCCAGGAATTATCGGAGTTTTTAATTTAATTGTCGTTCGTTCCTTTATAGAAGGATTACCCGAATCTCTATTTGAATCAGCCAGGATAGATGGTGCAGGTGAATTTACGATGTTCTTTAAAATTGCCTTACCACTATGTTTACCTGTTATAGCAACGATTTCTCTTTTTGTGGCTGTATTCCAATGGAACTCTTGGTTTGACGTATTTTTATATAACCCGTCACACGCTAATTTAAGTACTCTACAATATGAATTGATGAAAATATTGCAAAATTCAAATGCATCTATCTCTTCAGGAAGTGCTGCTGATGCCTTTACTCGATCGCAGGGAGGGTCCACTTCTGAAGTCGTAACGCCAACTTCTGTTCGAGCGGCTATGACGATTATTGTAAGTTTACCAATTATTTGTGTTTATCCATTCTTACAAAAATATTTTGTAAAGGGTTTAACCCTTGGTGGTGTTAAAGGTTAGAACTTAATAAATCATAAGAAAAAGGAGTCGTAATATGGGAAGAAATCAGCGTGAACTCTTATCGCTAAGTAAGGCATATGAAGATCTATTTCTAATTGGTGCAGCAGTAAATCATTATACGATTGATTCAGAATTATCCTTATTAGAAAAACATTTTAATAGTTTAACAGCAGAAAATGAAATGAAATTTGAGCATATACAACCAAAGGAGAATCAATTTCAATTTGAGTATGTAGATAAGTTGGTTTCTTACTCTGAGCGTTATGGTCATCAGCTTCGTGGTCATACTTTAGTATGGCATAACCAAACATCAGATTGGATATTTAAAGCTCCAGAAGGAAAGGAAATGAATCGAGATTTATTATTAGAGCGGATGAAATCCCATATTATGACTTTATTAAAAAGGTATAAAGGGAAATTTTATAGTTGGGATGTTGTTAATGAAGCGATTTCTGACCAAAAAGGTGAATTTTTGAGGTCCTCTCCTTGGCTTGATATTATAGGTGAAGATTTCATTGATTATGCCTTTCGGTATGCACATGAAGCTGATCCAGAAGCAGCATTATTTTATAATGATTATAACGAATGTGATCCTGAAAAAAGAGATAAAATTTATACCTTAGTCAAAGATATGCTTGAAAAAGATGTACCTATTCACGGAATTGGGCTACAAGCTCATTGGAATATTCATGATCCCTCTATGGATCACATTCGAGCTGCGATTGAAAAATATGCATCTTTAGGATTGCAGCTTCAGATTACAGAGATGGATGTCTCCATGTTTCAATTCGAAGATAAGAGAATGGATTTATTAAAACCTACAAATGAAATGCTAGAAAAACAAGCGGAAAGATACGAGCAGTTTTTTAAATTGTTTAAAGAATACCATCAGCATATTACTTCCGTAACATTCTGGGGTGTAAGTGACAAATACACGTGGTTACATGATTTTCCTGTACGAGGAAGAAGAAATTGGCCATTCTTATTTGATGAGAATAATCAAACGAAAGAGGCTTATTGGCGGGTAATCGATCAAGTAAGCATAAGTAAGTAAGAAAAAAGCAAGGACCCTATAAGAGGCCCTTGCTTTTTAATTTTGTAGAATTTGTTTATGAATTTTGTTAGGAATTTCTACACCATTTCTAGGCGAATGCATAAAGTGTACTAAACACATCATGAAAGGGGTAAGAAGAATGCATCCATCTCACAGACAAATAGGTTCATTTCCCGGACTTGGCGGACTTTCACCTATTTTTCCACCATTCGGACCAGGAGGCCCAGGAGGAGGTCCGCCATTCGGACCAGGAGGTCCAGGAGGAGGCCCACCATTTGGACCAGGAGGTCCAGGAGGAGGCCCACCATTTGGTTCTGGAGGTCCAGGGGGACCGCCAACTAGCCCTCCACCAAGCAGTCCTCCCCCTAATATGACTAGCTTACAATCAGGCGGAGCGAGTGTTTTTGCTGTTGATCCTGGTGGACTAGCAGGGTGTTTATATCGATTTACATTTATTCGTTTGAATAACGGAAATTCTTTTTGGTTTTACCCTACCTTTATTGGACGAAATTCAGTAGCTGGATATAGGTGGAATTGGTTTAGATGGACTTATTTCGGTATTGATACGAATCGAATTGCTTCCTTCCAATGTGTATAAAATACTGATTGGATAGGACTACTTTTAATAGAGAAAATGAAATGGAGATGGTTTCATTTCATTTTTTTTTGAGTTCTCTATTAAGTATTTAAACGATGTTGTTGAATAGGACTTTTTAAGATGTATTTACTATTATTTTTGTTATTATTTGAATAATATAATTATTTGGTATACAATAAAAACGTTAATTGAAAGCGCTTACTAAAAAAAGGAGGAATTCAATTGAAAAAGAAAATTCACCTATTTTTCAGTTTTTTTGGATTGTTTTTGTTGTTGATTAGCTTCAATGGAGAAAAGGTTCATGCTGAGGAAGTAGTTAATGTCCTTGATTTTGGAGTTACTCCAAATGTTCCTGAATCACAAACGGCTGGATTTCATGAGGCAATGAGGTATTTTCATGAACGAGGAATCTCAGGAACCCTTTACATTCCAGCAGGAACGTATAGCATTGATGAAGCTTTACGATTTCATGCAGATGTCAATTTAGTCGGTGATGGGATTGGACAAACTATCTTGAAAAAAACGGGAAATAGTCCAAATTATGTAGTAGGTAACCCAGTCTTGCATGCAGGAAGTAATCAATTAAATGCGACAATTAGTCATTTAACTATCGATGCAGATAGAATCAATCGTGCTAATCAAGGGATGGGTTTAGTAGGTGGAATTAACATTGATGCAGATGTAAGTAATCTGTATTTAGTAGAAATGGAAGTGAGAAATACGACGATTGGAGCTCTTTTGAGAAGAATAAAGGATTCTGAAATTAGAGATAGTTATTTCGATCATACTAGTGGACATGCTTTGGCCTTCGGCAGTGAAAGTCATGCAGTAGGTGATGTGCGAAATAATGAAATTATCGGTAATACGATTACCAATTCAACTGGAGGTAGTGGGATTAACCTATCTAGAGCTACTTATACGACGGTCAGGCATAATTCTATTATCAATCAAGTGCAGCAAAATGATACGTACGGTGGAATTAGAATTCCCAATGGTGGAGCACATAACATTGTAGAATATAACACAGTCGAGAATTACCCAAGAGGATTATTTATCTTGTCAGGAGCACATGACAACTATGTGGCTCATAATACAGTGATTAATTCTAGAATTCATGGGGCATTAGTACAAGCTGATTCTAATACGCTTGTTCAAAACGAATTTAGACAGCTAGATAGTTCACTAGATATTGATTCAGTCATCAGACTGGCACCTGGTAGTCATAATGAAATTTCCAATAACACGGTCCTTAGTCATTCAGGATTTAATAAAATTGGAGTGAGAGTTACTGGGGCGTCAAATCAAAATACGATAAGAAATAATCAAATCTCAACAAACGGTACTTTAATTAGTATTGAAGGTGGATCGGGAAATGTGAATGAAGGTAATACTCGATTAGATTAATAAGAATAAAAAACGTTTGCAAATCGGACTGATTGCAGACGTTTTTTTAGTGGAATCAATAGTCTGAAATGATCGATTGTGTGAATGGAAAAAAGAAAAAATCCTTAAACTAACAGAGTATGAGAGTTAAAAAAGCGGCTGAAAAGGATGAAATGGTGATGATTAGCGAGCAAACATTTCAATTTAAAAAAAGTAAAGCGAATTACCGTGGGCTTTTTATTGTGTTTCATTATGAACAAAAGGATGAGTCTTTTTTAGTAGGACTACATGAGAACGCTTCAATTATAGAAGTTGGTAGTTTAAAAAATGGGTTGAAAGGTGAGGAGTTTTCGTCATTAAAACAAGTTCTTTTAAATAACCAAGTTTCCAAAGAAACAAAAAAAGAAGGAATTGTTGTTGAACTTGAATTTAGTGCCCTCTATCGCCAGCGTTTAATAAACCCTGTTTTTCGTGCCTTTATGCTTGAACAACCTATCCAAAACTGCACATGGGACTATTTATTGATTCTTAATACTAGTGTAGAGGGAGTCACTCATCCTGAAAAACCAATTTGGCATAAGCCTGTTATGACAAAGGAGCAATATATTTCAAAACTTATTCAGATATCCCCTGTATTTCTTCGATTTCTTAGCGATAAGCCTGTTACACTTATTCGTTTTCCACATGGAGTAGAGAAGGAGTTCTTTTATCAAAAGAATTGCCCAGATTATGCGCCAGCTTATATTAAAACCATCCAAATTGAGAAAATCGATTATATCGTTTGTCAAGATTTAAAAACTTTAACTTGGTTAGGTAATCAGCTGGCATTAGAATTTCATATTCCTTTTCAAAAAATGAATTCAAAGAATCCTCATGAAATTGTTTTTGACTTAGATCCTCCTGACTATGCTTCTTTCTCTCTGGCTATAAAAGCGGCTCAACAAATGAAGAAAATATTTGATCAGTTTTCAATACGCTCCTTCCCAAAATTCTCAGGTAATAAAGGAATCCAAATACACTTACCGATTAATGATCAATCATTATCTTATGAAGAGACAAGAATTTTTACTTTCTTTATCGCACAATATTTAGTGAACGAACATCCTGATGATTTTACCATTGAGCGAATGAAAAATAAAAGAGGTAAAAGGCTATATATCGATTTTTTACAGCATGCAGGTGGTAAGACGATTATTGCGCCTTATTCACCAAGAGGAAATAAAAAACCTCTTATAGCGTTACCACTTGAGTGGGAGGAATTGTATGAAGAGGTTATTCCTGAAGATATTACAATAGATTATGCGATTAAACGATTAAAAGAGAAGGAATGTCCAATGAGTCATTATTTTGAAGAGAGTAATAACCCTTTAAAAGTCTTCATAAAGAAGCTAAAAAAAGAGTGGAGAAAAAAATGAGAGAAATTGGATAGAAAAAATTACTATCCAATTTTATAGGTAATTATGTAAAAGCTGGACATCCTATAGCGAAAGAATGAAAAGAGGGTGAATCACTTTGCATACAATTTGGAAGGGCTCCATTAATTTTGGATTAGTTAATATACCGATTAAATTACATGCTGCAACAGAGGATAAAGGTATAAAGCTCAGAAATTTACATCATAAATGTCATACTCCGATTAAATACGAAAAGGTATGTCCTCAATGCGAAGAAGAAATCAGTAATGAAGATATGATTAAGGGGTATGAATATATATCTGGGAAATATGTCATTTTATCTGGAGACGAACTAGAACCATTAAAGGATGACCAAAGAGACAAAGTCATTGACGTTCTGGATTTTGTCCAGCTAGATGAAATTGATCCTATTTATTATGATAAAACGTACTTTATGAGTGCCAATGAGGGCGGTGCTAAATCGTATTCTTTATTTAGAGAAGCAATAAAGGAAAGTAATAAAATAGCCATTGCAAAAGTGATGATTCGTACAAAGGAAAACTTAGCAGTCTTGAGAGTGTATAATGATGTCTTAATTATGGAAACTTTACATTATCCAGATGAGGTGAGAGGAACAGAAGAAGTGCTCTCACCACAAGATGTGAAAGTAACAGATAAAGAAAAAAAAGCAGCCAATATGTTAATTGAACAATTAACGACTACCTTTGAACCTACTAACTATGTGGACCGATATCGTTTACAGCTAGAAGAGCTCATTCAAACAAAACTTCAAAAAGAAAAAGATATAACAGCACCAACAACCGGTAAGGATATTACTGATTTAATGTCTGCTTTACAGCAAAGTATTGATGAGGCAAAAGAATCCAAGAAAAAAGAAACAACGAAAAGAAAAAGAACAAAGAAAGCAAGTTCCTCTTAAAAATGGATTTCGTTAAACCTATGCTATTAGAAACGAAGTCAGATGGAAAACCGAGTGATGATGATAGCTATATTAATGAATTAAAGTTAGATGGCTTTCGTCTAATTGCTTGTTTTGATCAAATTAAAAAATTTTACACAAGAAATGGTCAGGAAGTCTCGCATATATTTCCTGAGTTACAAGAAATTTCATTAAGGAATAAGACGATTTTAGATGGTGAAATCATTGTCACAAATGAAGAGGGACGACCTGATTTTGAAGAATTAATGCGCTCTTTTCATAGCAGAAAAAAAGAGAAAATAAAAGTTCAGTATGTTGTCTTTGATGTGTTGATGGTAGATGGAAATCCTACCTATCATCAAACATTGTTGGAAAGAAAACGAATGTTAGACCATTTAATTCCTGTTAATACCTCTACTATGGCTAAAATAGACTATTTACCAGGAAATGGAGAGGCGTTATTTCAAGTAGTAAAAAACAAAGATTTAGAAGGAATTGTACAAAAAGAAAAATTTTCAAAATATTTACCTGGAAAACGAAGCTTGAATTGGCTGAAGGTTATCCATTATCAGGAAACGATTGTTATGATAATTGGATATAGAAAGAAAGAATTGAGCTGGCTAGTTACGTATCAAGATGGCACTCCTGCAGGGCTAATGGATGCAGGTGTTCCAAATAAAGCAAAGATGATTTTTTATCAACTAACACAATCAATGAAAAAGGTAGAGGATAAGAATATGGTCTATATAGAACAAGAGGTGGCTTGTGTAGTAAAATATCGAACGAAAACAAGTAAAGGACATTTACGACATCCTATTTTCAAAAATTTTGTAGAGACTTCATTACAATTTTAGGAGGGATTATTTTGTTTCAAAGGAAAAAAAGACGAAATTCTAAAGCGAACTATACAGTGGCCTGTTTATTAGGTGGCGTTATCGGCTTAAGTAGTGCCTACATGCTACAAAAAAATAATCGAGATCAGCTCACCCAAAAATGGAAGAAACAGCTAGAAAATCTAGAAAGTAAACTACCCAGACAATCACAGCATTTACTAGAGTTAGGAACAGAATGGACAGAAGAAGTGAGTGATATCTTGAAAAAAAAATCTCCCAATCATACACTCAAAGATACATCGAAAAAACCAGAGATTAGTCAGCTTATACAAACGGTTCTCGACCAATCCTAAAGAGCCGTTTTAGGGGCTGGGACAGAAGTTGCTTTTAAAGAAAATCCTATTGTGAAAATGGTGGTTTTTTTTTGAAAGAGTAGATGAAAGGCTTAATCTAGCGAACACAAGACACGGAGACTCCAGTGGGAGGAAGTGGCCGTACCGAAATCCACTTTTAAGAAAGTTAGTTATGCGCCACCCCACCGGACGCGAAGTTTATTGAGGGAGAGAACTGGCGGGGACCTAAAAAGGTGGAATCGTTCATTCGTGAAGTTTTGTCCCAGCCTCTTCATGTTATTTTGAGAATTTCTCAAATTTCTTTAAGATTTATCGTTTAAATTTCTAATTAACAAACAATTTCTCTGCATTTATTGTGTTAAAATGGGCGATGAGGTGAGAAAAATATGGAAGCGTGGACGAGCCAATGGAGTCGTTTTTTAAACTCATTTAGTCGTTTTGATTGGGTTGATATAGGTATTGCTGTATTAATCTTTTTAATCTTTTTGGTCTTTAGAAAAATATTTACAAAATATGTATACAAAATTATTTTAGGATTAGCGAAAAAAGCGCCAGTAGAAACGATATCAAAAGTATTAATGGCTTTTGAAAGACCCTTGAGATGGTTTTGGGTGATTATCGGTACATATTTAGCTTTGTTGTACTTACCATTTTTCGGAGTGACAGCAGAATTTGTTCAAAGCATTTATAAAACCTTTATCATTGCCTTAATTGGCTGGGGTATATTTAATTATTTCTCAGAATACTCTAATCCGTTCGAAAAGGTAGCTGAAAAAACGGATATTGATGAAGATAGTATGCTGATCCCCTTCATCGCAAAATTAATTCGAGCAGCTGTCGTTATTATTACAGTTGTCGCGATATTAAGTGTTTGGGAAATTGAAGTGGGTGCTTTTGTCGCTGGACTTGGTGTCGCTGGACTTGCCTTTTCTTTAGCAGCGCAAGATACGATTGCCAACTTTTTTGGTGGAGTCGTGATCATTACAGAAAAGCCTTTTGCTAAAGGTGATTGGATAGAGACCCCTTCTGTAGAAGGAACTGTAGAGGATATTACGTTTAGAAGTACGGAGATTCGGACTTTTTCTGATACCATTGTCACGGTTCCGAACTCAACGTTAGCTAACGAGCCTATAACGAACTGGTCAAAAATGAGTAAGAGAAGGGTTGATTTCGAATTAGCTCTAACGTATGATACCCCAAATGAGAAAATCACAAAAGCGGTTGAAGGTATTGAAAAAATGCTGAGAGAGCATTCGGGAGTACATCCTGATGTCATTATGGTTAATTTCACTGAATTTAGAGAATCGCACCTTGGAATTTTTATTTACTTTTTTACAAAAACGACGATTTGGTCTGAATATTTAAAGGTGAAAGAAAATACGAATTTAAAAATTTTAGAAATACTAAAGGAAAATGGAGTCGTTATTGCCTTACCAAGCAGACAGCTTTATGTTCCACATTCGGATGAAATTAAGGTTGAAGCTAACCATAATAAGCAAATGAAAGATTATGAATCATAGACACATTAAGAAAAAAATAGACTTAGCTCAATGGTTGCTGGGACAAAAACTGATTTAAAAAATTACTTTAGAGAAATTTTAAAAAATGTGTAATGGATGCAAACATTAATAATGAACGATGAACCCTCCTTTTTCCAAATAAGGTGGGTTTTTTGAACGAATAGATTCTCTTTTAAAGACGTAAACTAGCGGACACAAGACACGGAGACTCCAGTGGGAAGTAGTGGCCATGCCGAACTAACTTTTTTTAAAAAAGTTAGTTCGGCGCCACCCCACAAGGACGCGAAGTGTCTTGGGTGAGCGAACAGGCGGGAGCTAGAATGGTATAATCAATTATTCGTGAGTTTTGTCTCTGCCTCCTCTTATTTTGATTCTTTTTTCTAAGTCTGTACTTATATGCGATTCTTTTTTTTTAAGATATAATGAAAGATGAAATGAGGTGAATAACATCGTACAGTCTGTTGAAAGAGCTCTTCAATTAATTGAAATCGTAGCTAAAAATCATAACGGCTTAAGTATTAAGGAAATTAGCGACCATTTAGATTTACCTAAAAGTACAGTTCATCGACTATTAGCGACTTTATTACAAAAAAAATATATTCGACAAGATGCTAGAACGAAAGATTACTTTGCTGGGTATCAAATTTTAAGTTTAGCTGGTGAGCTTTCACGTTCTATGGATGTACGGCAGGTAGCACGTCCCTTTATCGAGAAGCTCTCAGCGGTAACAAATGAAGTCATTCATCTGTGTATACGAGATCATCATGAGGTAGTCTATATTGACAAAGTGGAAAGCAATCAAACGATTACGATGCATTCACGAATAGGAATGCGGTCGATGCTTCATTGTACAGGTGTTGGAAAAATATTACTGACGACAGTGGATGATTTAACGATTTCGAATTTGTTGCAAAAAGCAGGAATGCCGTCTTTTACAACCAATACAATTGTGACTATTCCTGATTTTTTACAAGAAATGAAAAAGGTGAGAAAAAATCATTATGCTTTAGATGATATTGAGCATGAAGAAGGAATTCGATGTATAGCTTCAGGCATTTATAATCATCATGGAGAAGTCATAGCAGCTATTAGTATTTCAGGTCCAGATACAAGAATTACAGAAGAACGGATAGAGCAAACTTTAAAATCAGACATCATAAGAGCGGCGAAGGAAATATCGAATCAATTTGGTTATTATATATAAAGTATGCGCTTAAATTTATAATTGACGAAGTGTTTATGAAAACGCTAAAATATAAATATCGATAAATTGTAATTAAAAAATGAAACGAAGTTCCATAATACGGAATGGTAGATAGAGGTGTAAAGTATGGACGTCATTACAATGGGAGAAACGATGGTTTTATTTACCCCTACTAAAGAGGGGATGCTACGATATGCTAACCAATTTGAAAAAACATATGGTGGAGCTGAGATGAATGTGGCGATTGCATTAGCAAGGTTGAACCATGAGGTAGCGTGGATTTCTAAGGTTGGAAATGATGAATTTGGTAAAGGAATAACAGCTTATATTCGTGGTGAAGGTGTAGATACATCTCAAGTTTTAGTAGATGAAGAAGCGCCAACAGGTGTATTTTTTAAAGAAATTAGACGAGCTGATGATATGAGAATCCACTATTACCGTAAAGGCTCAGCCGCTAGTAAATTAAATGCAACTGATGTCAATGAGGACTTTGTATCCAATGCTAAATATGTCCATATTTCTGGTATTACACCGGCACTAAGTGATTCTGCAGAAGAAGCCATTTGGCAACTTATTTCAATAGCCAAAAAACATGAAATTCCTATTGTTTTTGACCCGAATGTGCGAAAGAAGCTGTGGAGTGAATCAAAAGCCCGACAAGTTTTAACGAATATTGCCAAGGAAGCAACAATCGTGATGCCTGGAGTAGCGGAAGGTAAGTTTCTATTTAATGAAGATGACCCGAAAAAAATAGCTGAGAAATTCATTGGAAATGGAGCAAAGCTTGTTATCACAAAGGTGGGAGCAGATGGAGCTTATTATACAAGTAAAGATGAGCATGTTCATGTTCCTGGTATAAAGGTAGATAGAGTGGTTGACCCAGTAGGTGCAGGAGATGGATTTGCAGCTGGTTTTTTATCAGGGCAACTTGACTCATTATCTGTTTATGAATCTGTAAAACGAGCCAATTTGGTTGGTGCTCTAGCAACGATGGTGAAGGGCGATGTAGAGGGAATGCCTGAAAAAGAGGAGCTATTAAAGTACAGTCAAGATACATTTGAAGATGTTTCAAGATAAATAGCATAAATTCTAATAAGGAATAAGAGAGGGAGAGGAAATATGGGAACTATTATTGAGGAAAACGGTCTTGTAGCCATTGTGCGTGGAGCAGGTAAGGAACAAATGCTTAAAATTACAGACGCTCTATTAGAGGGTGGCATTAAAACGATTGAAATTACAGTAGAAACACCAAAGGTACTTTCTTTAATAGAAGCCGTACGAAATGAATTTGATCAGGAAGCTTTTATTGGATCAGGTACCGTATTAGATCCTGAAACGGCTCGATCTACGATTATGGCAGGTGCACAATTTGTGTTCTCTCCAACGGTTAATACAGAAACGATTAAAATGACAAAACGTTACGGAGTCATTAGTGTACCTGGTGCTATGACCCCTACAGAAATTTTAACGGCATATGAGCATGGGGCTGATTTGATCAAAGTCTTTCCAGCTAGATCGCTAGGTCCTAGCTACTTAAAAGATATTCATGGTCCATTACCACATATCCCTTTAATGCCAACAGGCGGTGTGAACGTTGAAAATCTACCTGACTTTATTAAAGCAGGCGCAGTTGCTGTTGGTTTAGGAAGTAACCTAGTAAATACAAAGGTTGATTTTGACGAAACTGAGAGAAAAGCTCTTATAGAGAGAGCCAAACAATATGTTGCGACTTTAGAAGAGGCGCGAGCTGCACTTTAAGGATAGTAAATGGCGCATTTATAAAAACGATGAGAATTAATCACAGCCCTCATCGTTTTTTTCTATAGAATTACAGAGAGTAAATTTAAAAATATAAAAGTGAACCTACTATACAAAACTACAAATTGGAGCGAATACAATGAGCATGTTTATACATGTCGTTTTACCGGTATTTCTAATCTTCGCAGTTGGATTTATCATTCAAAAATGGAAAAAAGTCGATATAAAGCCTATATCTACGGTTGCTATCTATATCTTAACCCCGGCTTTAGTTTTTCGAACATTTTCGACTTCGGAACTGAATAAAGATGTTTTCTATATGGTCGTCTTTGCTCTTCTTCTGCTCGTACTATTAATTGGCTGGAATAAGCTATTTGCAAGGTGGAAAAAACTCGACAGTGCTACAGAGAGCGGAATTATTTTATCTACAGCATTTAAGAATGCGGGGAATTACGGAGCTCCTATTATTTTATTCGCTTACGGTGAAACGGGGTTTACTATTGCCGTAATGTATATGGTTCTTCAATCGATCATAATGAATTCGTTCGGTGTTTATTATGCAGCAAGTGGGCAATTAGGTGTTCGATATGCGTTAAAAACCGTTATGACCATGCCTGCTACTTATGCGATGATTGCGGCTATTTTCTTTAAGGTGCTCCCAATCGACATCCCTACAAATATGATGCTACCGATTAACATGCTTGCAGATGCAGCTATTCCAACCGCAATGGTCATATTAGGGATGCAGCTCGGTAATATTAAAGTTACGAGTTTCGACTGGTCACTCATAGGGTTTTCTGTTGTTACTAGATTATTTATATCACCAGTCATCGCTTTTTTATTAACTTTATGGATACCGATGGATCCGATGATGCAAAAGGTTTTAATATTGTCCGCAGCAATGCCTTCTGCAGCGACGATTGTTATGTTTGCGGTTCAATTTGACTCAAAGCCACAATTAGTATCATCCGTAACACTTGTGACGACGATCATTAGTATATTTACAATCACAGGATTGTTAATTTTATTAGGATAAAATGTCGAATTTATGATGTTTTTGATTGCTTTTTTACACTGAAATCTCTATCATAAGAGAAGGCTTAGATTTTTGAAATGGGAGGTTACATAATAATGAAAATGATGGATGCAAATGAAATTATCCAATTTATTTCTCAAAGTGTAAAGAAAACACCTGTAAAGGTCCATATTAAAGGGCAATTAGAAGGAATAAATTTTGGTGAGGATACAAAAACTTTTATAACAGGTCAAACAGGAGTTCTTTTTGGGGATTGGAAGGAAATAGAAGCAGCTATTGAAGCAAATAAAGGCCAAATTGAGGATTATGTCGTTGAAAATGACCGTCGTAATTCGGCTGTACCACTTTTAGACTTAAAAGGAATTAATGCACGTATTGAACCAGGTGCCATTATTCGCGACCAAGTTGAGATTGGAAATAATGCGGTCATTATGATGGGAGCAAGTATTAATATTGGAGCCGTGATTGGTGAAGGTACCATGATTGATATGAATGCTATCTTAGGTGGACGAGCAACTGTAGGTAAAAATTGTCATATCGGAGCTGGTGCTGTACTAGCTGGAGTAATTGAGCCACCATCTGCACAACCTGTTATTATTGAAGATGATGTTCTTGTAGGAGCAAATGTGGTTGTATTAGAAGGAGTTAGGGTTGGTAAAGGAGCTGTATTAGCAGCCGGAGCCATCGTAACGGAAGATGTACCACCAAATACAGTTGTTGGTGGAGTGCCTGCAAGAGTTATTAAAGAGATTGATGAAAAAACAAAGGGCAAAATTGAAATTAAGCATGAACTTCGTCGTTTAAACGAAGATAACTAAAATAAATAATTGGAAGTAGCTTTGTTGTTCGAGATCCACTCGTCAGCAAAGCTATTCTCATAAAAAGGGGGAATGATGATGACGGAATGGAAGGATCGAGATCATGCAGCAATTATGACTACCTATAATCGACTTCCGATTACCATTGAAAAAGGAGAGGGTAGTTATTTAACGGACGTGAATGGAACAAAATATTTAGATTTATTTACAGGATTAGCTGTCAATATATTAGGACATTCACACCCTAAAATTATCAAGGCTCTTAAAAATCAAGCCGATCATTTTTTACATATTTCAAATGTGTTCTTAAATAAGCCAGCCATTGTATTGGCTGAAAAGCTAGTTAAGCACTCAATTGAAGGTAAGGTCTTTTTTACAAATTCAGGTGCAGAGGCAACTGAGGCAGCTATAAAGCTTGTTCATAAATATTCAAAATCAATTGAGCAAAACCGTAATGGAATAGTAGTACTGAAAAATAGCTTTCATGGCCGAACACTTGGTGCTATTAAGCTAACGAGACAAAGAGGAGTCTATCAAGATTTTCCTTCTACTGCTCTTCCCATTTATGAGGTAGCACCACATGAGATTGAAGAGTTAGAACGAATTATTGAGCGCCATCAGCCAGCTGCTGTTTTAATGGAACCTGTATTAGGTTCTGGCGGCATTCTTCCTTTAAATCAAACATATTTAAAAGAGGTAGAGCGTTTGTGTAACGAAAATCAGGTGCTTTTTTGTATGGATGAAATTCAGACAGGTATGGGACGAACAGGTACTTTTTTTGCATATGAGCATGCTGAAGTGTCGCCAGATTTGATTTTATTTGCAAAAGGAGTAGGCGGTGGACTCCCATTAGGTGGTCTAATTGTTTCAGATAAGTATAGTGACTTATTTAAACCAGGTGATCATGGAACCACCTTTGCACCTTCCCCATTAAGTGCAGCGCTTGGAAGTGAGGTCATAGACATATTAATAGAAGATGAGATGCTAGAAAAAGGGAAAAAAGCATCTGAGAAACTTTGGCAAGAGCTATCGAACATTAAGAGTGACTTTCCAGATCTAATAGAAGAAATACGTGGAATTGGAATGATGGTTGGAATCGTTATGAATTTAGAAGCTGGCAGTGTTAAAAGCATTCAAAGAAATCTCTTAGAGGCAGGAATATTAGTGGATGTTACTCAGCAAACCATTATTCGATTATTGCCACCTTTAACGATTTCCAATGCCGAAATCCATGAATTCAAAAAGGCTTTTGAAAATGAATTGAAGAGTCAGAAACTGGGTGAGTCCTAGGTATGGATAACAATACATGGATTCAAATCAGAAGAGACTTACATAAAATTCCGGAGGCTGGTTTTCAGGAATATAAAACACAAGCTTATTTGTCACAGTATATTCAATCCTTAGAATGTTCTTTTTTAGAATTAGAACCATGGAAAACGGGGTTATTAGTTAAAATTAAAGGGACCTCTGCTACAAGAACGATTGCTTATCGAGCAGATATCGATGGATTACCTATTTCAGAGCAAACCTCTTATCAGGGCTTTCGCTCAGAGCATCCCGAATACATGCACGCTTGCGGACATGACTTTCACATGGCTATTGCCTTAGGAATTTTAACACACTATACACAGCAGCAGCCTAAAGAAAATATACTGTTTATTTTTCAGCCAGCAGAAGAGGGTCCAGGAGGAGCATTACCAATGCTTCAATCGGAGGTATTTAAAAAATGGCTACCTGATGAAATCTATGCTTTACATATTGCACCAGAATATAAGGTCGGACAAATTGCGACAAAGCCCGGCTTATTATTTGCCAATACTTCGGAACTTTTTATTGATTTAAAAGGAAAGGGAGGTCACGCAGCTTATCCTCATCATACGAAAGATATGGTTGTAGCGGCAAGCTCGTTAGTGACTCAGTTTCAGTCTATTATATCAAGAAATATTGATCCTCTAGATTCGGGAGTTATAACAGTAGGTGTGATAAAGGGTGGTACAAAGCAAAATATTATTGCCGATTCTGCTAGACTTGAGGGTACGATACGATCTCTATCAATTGAATCCATGAAAAGAATGAAACAGAGAATAGAGGCTCTCGTTCAAGCGCTCGAGATTGGTTATGAATGTGAAGCGAGCATTGATTATGGTTCGAACTATTGTCAAGTTTATAATGATCCTACCTTAATCAGTCAGTTTATTGAATTTTCCAATCGACAAGATCAATATGAACTAATCATTTGTAAAGAGGCAATGACAGGAGAGGATTTTGGATATTTTCTAGAAAATATTCCAGGTTTTATGGTGTGGCTCGGTGTTGATTCGAAATACGGTCTACATGATGCAAGATTAGAACCGGATGAGCAGGCAATCGAGGTTGCCAAAGATATGTTTATCCAATTTTTTAACAGTAAAGTAAATTAAAGTGCTTTGAATATTTTCTATTAAAAAGGGGATTCTAAGAAATGCAAAAAATTTCCTAATTTAATGGAGGGTCTCAAATGGCAAAAATTGCGGTTGAACAGTCATTAACAGATGTACAGCAGGAGCTCGAAGCAAGAGGATATGATGTTGTCCAATTGAGTACTGAACAAGATGCAAAGAACTGTGATTGCTGTGTCATAACAGGTCAGGATCAAAACATCATGGGAATACAAAATAGTGTCATTTCCGGTAGTGTCATAAATGCAGATGGAATGACTGCTGAAGAAGTTTGTCAACAAGTACAATCTAAACTAGAGCAATAATAACTGGAAAAGCCAGGTGTTTAAAAGCACCTTGGCTTTTTTCTTTGGAAATAAATGATTATGGCTAACTTGAATTTAACAGGTTTGCAAATCTAGAAAATAGGTTAAAGGAATATTATAATGTAATCATAATAGGAGAAACACAAATCGGTATCAAGGTAGTAAAAGGGGGAAATAATATGACGCTAAAACTAAGGTCTTCTATGCCTAGTTTTGATGGTGCAACCACGTGGCTAAACGGAGAAGTAAATCAGGAAGAAATTTTAGGAGAAAAACCTGTGTTCATTCATTTTTGGTCGATAAGCTGTGAGCTTTGTAGAGAAGTAATTCCAGCTTTTAATGAGCTCAAAAAACAATTTCAACATGATTTGACATTCCTTTCGATTCATATGCCACGCTCAGAAAAAGAGTTAGGCTTAGAAGACATTCAACAAGTCGCCCAGGAGAATGGTATAACAGAGCCCATAATGGTCGATAATCAATTAGTTTTAACAGATGCATTTGAAAATGAATATGTACCTTCGTTTTATTTATTTGATAAAGAAGGGCAGTTAAGACATTATCAAGCAGGAAGTGACGCTATGAGAATGCTTACGGATCGAGTTCAACAATTGCTTGATGAAGAAAAATGATTAAGACTAAGAGAAGGTTGTGAGAACATATTAATATTCTATAAGGGGGCATTCAAAAACTATTGGTGCCCTCTTTTTATTGTTAACTAATTTTATTGCAGGTAAAAAGCTATAATTCATACAAAATATAAGAACGGCACATAAAATAATAGTGTGCTCCTAAAAATTTAAAGGTAACTATTATCTACAATATTTTCATACAAGTGAATCCATTTCATCATTCCTATCTTATAGTGAAAACTGAACGAATAGGTTTTTGATTTTCACTATAGGTAGATGCTTTCCCAAGGGCTTGTCTTCAGCTAACTCTGACTACGCAGAGCTTCGTCAGAGTGGATCTTCAGACTGAGCTTCGTCAGAGTGGATCTTCAGACTGCGCTGCTCCTTTGGGAGTCACTACCTAYCGTTTCAATCAAGAAGTTAATTAACAAACATTCAATACATCTTTATAATGAATTCGAGCGGTTAGGTTTTTGATTTTCACTAAA
>NZ_LTAO01000001.1:0-536124 GCF_001590785.1 Alkalihalobacillus trypoxylicola | reverse complement strand
ACCGTTTCAATCAAGAAGTTAATTAACAAACATTCAATACATCTTTATAATGAATTCGAGCGGTTAGGTTTTTGATTTTCACTAAAGGTAGATGCTTTCCCAAGGGCTGGTCTTCAGCTAACTCTGACTACGCAGAGCTTCGTCAGAGTGGATCTTCAGACTGCGCTRMTCCTTTGGGAGTCAACTACCTACCGTTTCAATCTAGAAGTTAATTAACAAACATTCAATACATCTTTATAATGAATTCGAGCGGTTAGGTTTTTGATTTTCACTATAGGTAGATGCTTTCCCAAGGGCTTGTCTTCAGCTAACTCTGACTACGCAGAGCTTCGTCAGAGTGGATCTTCAGACTGTCCCAAGGGCTTGTCTTCAGCTAACTCTGACTACGCAGAGCTTCGTCAGAGTGGATCTTCAGACTGCGCTGCTCCTTTGGGAGTCACTACCTATCGTTTCGATCAAGAAGTTAATTCGCAAACGTTTAAATTTTATAAGAAACGTTCGGTTTTATTCGTTTATAGAGCAATGATGAAATTCACTCAATTACATAACAAAAGACCGCGATTTGAAAAAAGTTAAAGATATTAAATTCCAAAACACATAATGCTATGGTCACGATTACTAACTGAGAAACAATGTGCATCTTCATATGTACCTAGTTGCTCTTATCCTTTCACATCAATAGAACATAGGGGTTCGATGAATGTTACCCATGGAGACGAATAGTTGCTAACAAATCAATTGAATTTTGAAATAAAAATAATGGAGAATTGAATATGATTAATAATTTTAAAGATTGGACTTGTCGAATGTCCAAACCAACCCTATTCAAACCCTAAAAATATTTATAACACTTTCCTCAACACTAAGGAAGACGAAAGTGTCAAGAAATTGTTTCAAAAAATTAAAGAAAACAATGTTAGAGATAGCACAACGCTAATTTCATGGAAAGTCAATATTCTCAAGGAATGTACATTACCGAGTAATCATTAGTCAATGTGCTTAATATGGAAGCTTTAGAAAAAGAGGTGCGATTTGCACCCCTTATACTTGTATCTTCCCTGTTTATTTATTACTTTTAGTTTCCTCTAAATCCACATTTAGGACATGAAGAAAGGCTGTCACTGTATTCATAGTTACAGTTTTTGCACTGTAATGAAACTTCAGTTTGTTGATTAACTGATGAAAAAACTTGGTGAAGAAGCGTCAGAGATTTCTCTTGATTTTGAATGATTTTCATAAGAGCAAGCGTGATACTAGCAAAAGCTAAACTTCCTAATGTCGTAATTAGCCATCCAAAGAAACTGTTCATAAAGAAGCCACTAATGACTCCGATAATTAAAATGGCTATTGATAAAATTAATAAAAGATTAGTCAAGGTATCACATCTCCTTCATTTCGAATGAACTAAATTTTTGCATAAGTAAACCCTTACAATAATAAATGCTAATGATGAAATTTTTCTTCAAATAGGACACAACATTGCACTTAAGGAAGACTTCTGATAAATTTAATAGTTTATTAGAATAGACTTCTGTATTATAAAACAGCCTATCAACGGTCCGTAGAGACATTGTCGAAAGGCTGTTTTTAAATTCCTTCTTAAACTTCCATTATGATTGGAAGGATCATTGGCTTACGTTTTGTCTTTTCATAGAGGAAGGGACCAAGTAAATCTGTCATTTCATTTTTAATTTCAGACCATTGTGAGGTTTTCTTTTCCATTACACTATCTAAGTGTGCGGCAAGAAGCTTTTGTGCTTCATGAATTAAGTCGCTAGATTCTCTCATATAAACAAAGCCTCTTGAGATAATATCTGGCCCAGCTGTTACTTTGAATTCTTTCATATCTAGGCTAACAACCACCACCACTAGGCCTTCTTCAGATAAGATACGTCGATCTCGTAATACGATGTTACCAATATCACCTATACCGTTACCATCAACATATACAGAACCAGAAGGGATTTTCCCGACTACTCCAGCTTCTTCTGGGTGAAGAGCAAGTACATCGCCATTATCCATAATAAAGCAATTTTCTTTTTCTACACCACAATCAGTTGCTAATTTAATGTGCATTTTTAACATGCGATATTCACCATGTATAGGAAGAAAATATTGTGGCTTCATGAGACGAAGCATTAATTTCTGTTCTTCTTGTCCACCATGACCAGATGTATGAATATCATTTAACGGACCGTGAATAACATTAGCACCTGCACGATACAACTGATTGATCGTTTTTCCGACACTCACAGTGTTCCCAGGTATAGGAGAAGAAGAAAAAACGACTGTATCTCCCGGTATAATTTGAATTTGACGGTGTGTACCGTGGGCAATTCTTGACAGTGCAGCCATTGGCTCTCCTTGGCTTCCTGTACATAGTATCGTTATTTGATTATCTGGTAACTTATTTAATTGTGATGGCTCAATAAAGGTTTGTTTAGGTGCTTTAATGTAACCTAATTCCTGTCCAATCGCAATGGCAGATTCCATGCTACGACCAAAAACAGCCACTTTTCGATTATGTGTAACTGCTGATTCAATTACTTGTTGAAGACGATGAATGTTAGAAGCGAAGGTTGCGAAGATAATTCTTCCATCGACTTTACGGAAAATATTATCAATGCTTTCTCCAACTTTTCGTTCGGACATCGTAAATTCTGGAATTTCACTATTAGTGGAATCTGATAATAAACAGAGAACACCTTCTTCACCGATTTTCGCCATTTTCGTTAAATTAGCTGGTTCGCCAACCGGTGTAAAGTCAAATTTGAAATCTCCAGTATGAACTACGTTACCTGGAGGAGTTTTAATGACAATTCCATATGCATCCGGAATACTATGTGTCGTTCTAAAGAATGAGACGGAAGTTTTTGTGAATTTCACAATTTGATCTTCCTGTATTTCAATCAATTTAGAACGTCGTAATAAACCGTGCTCTTCTAACTTACCTCTCAATAGGCCTAGTGCTAATTTACCACCATAAATCGGTATATTTACTTCACGTAATAAATAGGGAATGCCACCAATATGATCTTCGTGACCATGTGTAATAAATAAACCTTTGATTTTATCAATATTTTTACTTAGGTATGTAAAATCAGGTATAACGTAATCTATACCAAGAAGCTCGTCCTCTGGAAACATAATTCCGGCATCTATTACAATAATCTCATCTTGAAATTGTACAGCATACATATTTTTCCCGATTTCACCTAGACCTCCGAGAGCAAATACTGCTGTTTGATTATTTTTAACTTGTTTCATTAAATACTCTCCACCTTGAAATCTTCTTTACCTTGCTCATATTCTAAATGAGCTCCAGAGATTTCTGTAATAAATTCAATATTGTATTGACGGTCTGCTATCTTCTTACGAACTTCAGCCTCATTACTTGCTTCAACATATATGGAGTCTGTTAGTTCACGAACAGGCACTTGGTTCGGCTTTTTTTGAAAAAACACCTTAAATAACATAATTTTTCCTCTCCTTATTTCGATAGTTATTTCTTTATTATAAAACAATCCTATCTCTTTTTCATGTTTTTCTTACGCTTATCCAATAAAACATAGATAGTTCTTTAAAACTGAGCTCTTACTAACTTCAACACGTCAAGATTTAAACTTCTAATAAACGTTTTTTTGGTAAGAGATTTTTGCATCCATTGACAAGTCTTCGTCTAATTCTCTTCAACATTCCAATCCACTCCTTCTTTCATTCCCATTTAAGATTCTTTTCATACTTCTAAATTTAGTATGTGTAAGAAAAGGTTAAAAAGTGGAGGTAATCATTGGAAACCCATTGAATCAAGAAAAAACAACCATCATCAGGATGGCTGCAATAGATTAATGAACCATTAAAGCTTTTTCTCTATTTTCAGTTTATCTTGAAATTCTTCAATACGGTCGTAAAACATAATACCGTCTAAGTGATCTAGCTCATGCTGAACGACAATCGCTATATAGCCTCTTAGTTTTAATGTAACAGTTTCACCCTCAAGAGTGGTCGCAGTAAGAGTGATTCTGGAATGTCTTGGAACAATGCCAGGAACTTCACGGTCAACAGAGAGACAACCCTCTCCACCTTCAAGATGATTTTCCTCGACCGAATGGCTAATTATTTTAGGGTTAACTAGTCCCATACTGTATAGTTGTTCTTTTTCATCCGTTGCATGAATCGCAAACATTCGTTTGGAAATGCCAATTTGTGGTGCGGCTATTCCTACTCCAGCTCTTAATTGATACTTTTCTGCAAGCTCAGGGTCCTGACTATTTTTTAGGAACTGTAACATTTCTTCAAGAGTTTGCTGATCTTCCTTACTAAGTGGTAAGGAAACCTTTTCTGCTATTTTACGTAATACGGGATCTCCTTCACGAACAATATCTTTCATCGTAATCATATGTATCGCTCCTTTTCGTACATCCTTATTCTAGATGCTTTTGGACAAACAGTCAAAACTAAATCTCATTTTTTCATACGAAAAGAGAGTGGTTTTAAATAAAACCACCCTCATGTGATTAACAGTCTTTGTAATCTCCTTTATTAAAACACGCTGCACCAACGATGATTAATAAAATGAATAGTACAACTATTAAGGCGAAACCTCTATTTCCACATCCGCCGCCACCGTATCCAGCAACTGGAGCACCATAACCGTAACCACAAGGATCATAACAACAATCTGAACCGTATCCGTACATAGTAAATTCCTCCTTTTAGGTACATCACACTAAGTGCGACTCACTATTTACATTATGCATTTGCACAGTTGAAGATTGGATGAATGCCCATTTTTTTGATGAATTTTTAAAAAAAACTTACTTTTTCTCTTTTATAAAATGATGGACAAGCGCATATATTTTAAATATTCACATATGTTTTTAGGGAAGTTGTTGGTTAAGAGTTGATAAATAAAGCTTTTTGTTTTAGTGTTTTTAATAAGGGTACTTGTGAATGTAAAGGAAATAGGGGGAGATTAGTGTGAGATGGAGCAAGAGTCAATATTTTTTGGCTATTAGCGCTTTAATGATTCTACTTGTAGGTTGTAGTCAAAATACAGCCGAAGATGTATTTAATCATTTAGAAAAAGCAGTGGAACTAGAACAACCGTTTGAAGAGCAGCAAGCCGTTTTGGTTGAGGCTGAAGAGAAGGAACATCAAATTTATGAGGAAGCCATAGCTTTAGGATTAGATGAATTTGAGCAAATTATCGTTCTTTCAGATGAAGCCCTTTCTTCTATTGATCAAAGAGAGGAAGCTGTAAGTTTAGAAAAAGAAAGCATCGAATCAAGTTATGAAGAATTTAAACAAGTTGAGTTGCTACAAGAGGAGTTTGACGATGAGGAGCTTCTATCGTTATTTAAAGGCTTTTCGAATGAAATGGAATCTCGATACGAAAGTTACCAGCAATTGTTTGAAAATTATACGCATTCGATTCAATTAGACCGGGAGTTATTTCAATTACTGAAGGAAGAAGATTTAGAATTAATTGATTTACAGACGAAGATTGATGAAGTAAATGACTCTTACCAAAAGGTCAATGAACTAAAAGAGCAATTCAATGATTTTACGACTCAATATAATCAAAGCAAACAAGCCTTTTATGAGGCGGCTAATTTAGATGTTACATATGTTGACTCTAATGATTAAGAGATTTAACAAATTAAAAAATAAGCAAGATATTTTGATAAAGTAAATAGGGTGATTAAATAAGATAGGGACAAACCTATGATTAAGTGCGTGCCCAATAGATAGATGAGGGGCTCTCTCTATTTGCTTATCAAAGACAGCGACACCAGAACCAGAAGGGTAGAGCCAGACTATTAAACATAATTTGGACGTGGATTTTTATCATCCGCTAGGATACGTTTTTCGGAGAATCTTTAATTGTAACAGGGACCTTCCTTCTATTGAGTAGAAGGAAGGTCCTGTTCGTTATTTAAAATGCTTTTTTCCCTTATTTTTGAATAAGCACTTTTTAGGGTGAATAGAGCAATCTCTTTTACCCCTTTTAGTGCTTTTACATTAACTGAGGTCGAATAGAAGTGTTTCTTTTGCCTGTTATTCTGGTTCAACGAATTTTACAGGTGAATAGGCGGCTTCCTTATGCCCTTATTTTTGAATAAGCACTTTTTAAAGGTGAATAGAGCAATCTCTTTTGACCGTTTTAGGGCTTTTACATCAAATGAGGTCGAATAGAAGTATTTCTTTTGCCTGTTGTTCTGATTCAGCGAAGGTTACAGGTGAAAAGATTTCTCTCTTTTACTTCTGTCCCTTCCATCTTTCCTTTTCAGTCAAATAGAGCAATCTCTTTTAACCAGAAGAATCACGTGTGCCAGACTTTGGGTACAAGTTTTTCTGGTGAATAGTCATGACCATAGTGGTCTTTCAACTTCTTATATAAATTGTATTCAAATTTTGCTTTTCCATAATCTTAATAATGTTTGTTTTAAGAGTATATAGGTTATAGGTATAATGGGAATTAATGAATTGTAAACGTTTGTATGATAAACTGTATTACTTTTAGGTGTTCTAATATATAACACAGAGAGGGGCGTTTTTGGGTATTGAATAAGTAAAAAACAATAGATATATTGAGATAAGATAAAAGGATTGACGTAAAACAATCAATTGATGTAGACTAATGTCGATAGGATAAATTGTATTACTTTTTCTGTAGGTAGACTAATACAGTTTAGTTTTCATGTAATCAAAGTGAAAAGAAAGTCAATATTAATGAATGAGCGTTCAATAGGGCACTATAAAAAATGGATTTTTTATAGGTGTTAACATGAAACATTCATTAAAGCTAATAAAGCAGAAAAAAGGTAAGACTTTTTCCGAATAGAAAGGATAGGTGAAGGTAGTGAGTACAAAAACCTTAGAGCAAGTCGAAGAAAAATTTGAGACATTTCAAATTCTAAATGAAGAAGGCGAAATTGTGAATGAATCTGCCATGCCAGATTTAAGTGATGAAGAACTACAAGAACTTATGACAAGAATGGTTTATACGAGAATTTGGGACCAACGTGCTATTTCTCTTAATCGCCAAGGTCGTTTAGGTTTTTATGCACCAGTAGCTGGACAAGAAGCTTCTATGCTTGGTTCACAATTTGCTTTAGATAAAGAAGATTGGATTTTACCAGGTTATCGTGATATCCCTCAAATTGTTTATCATGGATTGCCATTACATCAAGCGTTTCTATGGTCACGCGGTCATATTGGTGGAGGTAAGTTCCCAGAAGGACTTAACGTTGCTGTACCACAAATTATCATTGGTGCCCAAATTGTACAAACAGCTGGTGTTGCGTTAGGTTTAAAACGAAAAGGAAATAAAAACATTGCAATTACTTATACAGGTGATGGTGGTTCTTCTCAAGGTGACTTCTATGAAGGAATGAACTTTGCGGGAGCATATAATGTACCTGCTGTTTTTATTGTGCAGAATAACCGCTTTGCGATCTCTGTACCAGTTGAAAAACAAACGGCAGCAAAAACAATTGCTCAAAAAGCTACAGCTGCTGGAATTGAAGGAATTCAAGTAGACGGTATGGATGTATTAGCAGTTTATGCTGTAACTAAAGAAGCTCGTGATCGTGCTCTTAATGGTGATGGCCCTACATTAATTGAGACATTAACATACCGTTATGGTCCTCATACAATGGCTGGTGATGATCCAACTCGTTACCGTACATCTGATTTAGATGATGAGTGGACGAAAAAAGATCCATTAGTTCGTTTCCGTAAGTTTTTAGAAGCGAAAAAATTATGGACAGAAGAAAAAGAAAATGAAATCGTAGAAAAAGCAAAAGAAGATATTAAAGCGGCGATTAAAGAAGCTGACTCTGCTCCGAAGCAAAAAGTAACAGATTTAATCGGGGTTATGTTTGACGAACTCCCAGCTAATCTTCGCGAGCAAATGGAAGAATTTACAGCAAAGGAGTCGAAATAAAAAATGGCGCAAATGACGATGATTCAAGCCATTACGGATGCAATGCGTAATGAGCTTAAAACAAATGAAGATGTTCTAGTATTTGGAGAAGATGTCGGTCAAAATGGTGGAGTATTCCGTGCAACTGAAGGATTACAAAAAGAGTTTGGAGAAGACCGTGTTTTCGATACACCTCTTGCAGAATCTGGAATTGGTGGTTTAGCGATCGGATTAGGACTTACAGGATTTCGTCCAGTTATGGAAATTCAATTCTTTGGATTTTTATTTGAGGTAATGGATTCTGTTGCGGGTCAAATGAGTCGTTGGCGTTATCGTTCAGGTGGAACTCAAACAACTCCTATTACGGTTCGTGCTCCATTCGGTGGTGGAGTTAAAACACCTGAAATGCATGCAGATAGCTTAGAAGGATTAATGGCACAAACTCCAGGGTTAAAAGTAGTTATACCTTCTACACCATATGATGCAAAAGGTTTATTAATTTCTTCTATCCGTGACAATGATCCGGTTGTTTTCTTAGAGCATATGAAATTATACCGTTCTTTCCGTGCAGAGGTTCCTGAAGAGGAATACACAATTGAGTTAGGTAAGGCTGATATTAAACGTGAAGGTAATGATGTAACGATTGTCACTTACGGTGCGATGGTACATGCCTCATTAAAAGCAGCTGAAGAGCTAGAAAAAGACGGTATTGATGTTGAGGTAATCGATTTAATGACAGTGAGCCCACTTGATGTTGATACAATAGTTGCTTCTGTTGAAAAAACAAATCGTGCAATTGTTGTTCAAGAAGCGCAAAAACAAGCTGGAATTGCAGCAAATGTTGTAGCTGAAATAACAGAGAGAGCAATTTTAAGTCTTGAAGCTCCAGTTCTTCGTGTAACAGCACCTGATACTATTTATCCTTTTGCATCAATGGAAGATTCTTGGTTGCCTGATCATAAGGATATCGTTGCAACAGTTAATAAAGTAGTCAATTTCTAATAGAGCATTTTTTTGAAGAGGAAAGACGAATTGTTGGCTTTCCTCTTCGCCAAACTAGATGTAAAATAAGGGAGGCACTTAAAGTGGCATATGAGTTTAAATTGCCTGACATCGGAGAAGGTATCCATGAAGGTGAAATCGTAAAATGGTTTGTAAAAGCTGGAGACGAAGTGAAAGAAGACGATATTCTTCTTGAGGTTCAAAATGATAAAGCGGTTGTTGAAATTCCATCTCCTGTAGAGGGTAAAGTTCTTGAATTAAAGGTTGATGAAGGAACGGTTAGTATAGTAGGAGATGTACTTTTAACGATAGATGCTGGTGATGCAAATCCAGCTGAGGAAGAACAACAAGAAGAAACAAAAGAAGAGCCAAAGCAAGAAGAGAAGAAAGAAGAACAAGAAACTTCTTCTTCAAGCAAGACAGAAGAAGAAACAGATGGAACACGCGTTATTGCGATGCCTTCTGTTCGCAAATATGCACGTGAAAAAGACGTGAATATTAAAAAGGTTTCTGGTTCTGGTAAAAATGGTCGTGTCTTAAAAGAAGATATTGATCAATATCTAAGTGGTGACTCTTCATCAACAGAAAAAGAAGAGGCTTCTACTGATAACCAAAATGCTACTACTAAATCTGAACCAACTTCAATCCCAGTTGGAGAGCTAGAAGAACGCGTACCTTTAAAAGGAGTGCGTAAAGCTATTGCAAAAGCAATGGTTAACTCTAAGCACACAGCTCCACATGTAACTCACATGGATGAAGTAGAAGTTTCAGCATTAGTTGCGCATAGAAAGCAATATAAAGAGGATGCAGCTGCACAAGGTACAAAACTAACATATTTACCGTATGTAGTTAAAGCCTTAACCTCGGCATTACGCAAGTACCCAGTTTTAAATGCTTCAATTGATGATGCAAATGAAGAGATCGTTTATAAAAAGTACTTTAACATTGGTATTGCTGCTGATACTGAGCATGGTTTATTTGTTCCAGTTATTAAAGATGCTGATCGAAAATCCATTTATGCACTTGCAGATGAAATTAATGAATTAGCAGCAAAAGCACGTGATGCTAAGCTAAGTAGTTCAGAAATGAAGGGTGGAAGTGCGACCATTTCTAACGTAGGTTCAGCTCGTGGTCTATGGTTCACTCCTGTTATTAATCATCCAGAGGTAGCGATTTTAGGTATCGGTCGTATTGAAGAAAAACCGGTTGTGAAAGATGGAGAAATTGTTGCAGCGCCAGTTCTTGCACTTTCAATCAGCTATGACCATCGTTTAATTGATGGAGTAACAGCACAGAATGCCTTGAATCATGTGAAGCGATTATTAAACGATCCACAATTATTATTAATGGAGGGGTAAGAAATGGTTGTTGGTGATTTCGCAAAAGATGTAGACACACTTATTATTGGATCTGGTCCAGGAGGCTACGTAGCAGCAATTCGCGCAGCTCAACTAGGTCAATCCGTAACAGTTGTAGAAAAAGGTTCAGTTGGAGGGGTATGCTTAAATGTAGGTTGTATTCCTTCTAAAGCCCTAATTAACGCTGGTCATAAATATCATGACGCTACTCACTCTGAGGATATTGGAATTGTTGCTGAAAAAGTTTCAGTGAACTTTGACAAAGTTCAAGAGTGGAAAGGTACTGTTGTTGACAAGTTAACAGGTGGAGTTAAAGGATTATTAAAAGGAAATAAAGTAGAGCTTATCCAAGGAGAAGCTTACTTTGCATCTGAAAACTCTGTAAAAGTAATGGATGAAAAAAGCTCTCAAACTTACAATTTTAAAAATTGTATTATCGCGACAGGTTCTAGACCTATCGAGCTTCCTTCTTTCAAATATACGGAAAGAGTCATTAATTCCACGGGCGCTTTAGCTTTAAAAGAAGTACCTAAAAAGCTTGTAGTCATCGGTGGAGGCTATATTGGAATTGAGTTAACAGGAGCTTATTCTAATCTTGGTTCAGAAGTAGTTGTTCTTGAAGGCGGAAAGCAAATCTTACCTGGCTTCGAAAAGCAAATGGCTAAGCTTGTTGAAAAACGTCTTAAAAACAATGGTGTATCTTTCAAAACAGAAGCTTTAGCTCAAGGTGTGGAAGAAACGGAAAATGGCGTTAAAGTAACGGCTGAAATCAAAGGAAAAACAGAAACGTTTGAAGCTGACTATGTATTAGTAACAGTTGGACGTAAGCCTAACACAGATGAACTTGGTTTAGAGCAAATCGGTGTTGAACTTACTGAGCGCGGACTTATTAAGATAGATGATCAATGTCGTACGAATGTAAGCAACATTTATGCTATCGGTGATGTAGTAGAAGGACCAGCTTTGGCTCATAAAGCATCATATGAAGGTAAAATTGCTGCTGAAGCAATTGCTGGTGAAAAATCAGTTATTGATTATTTAGCGATTCCTGCTGTAGTTTTCTCTGATCCTGAATTAGCAACAGTTGGTTATAATGAGAAAGATGCTAAAGAAGCAGGTTATGATATCGTAGCTGCTAAATTCCCATTTGCTGCAAATGGACGAGCGCTTTCTTTAAATGATACAGATGGATTTATGAAGCTTATCACACGTAAAGAAGATGGGCTTGTATTAGGAGCACAAATTGCTGGACCTAATGCATCTGATATGATTTCGGAAGTAGGCCTTGCAATTGAAGCTGGTATGACAGCGGAAGATATTGCCCTAACCATTCATGCTCATCCATCATTAGGTGAAATTACGATGGAAACAGCTGAAGTAGCATTAGGAACGCCTATCCATATTGTTAAATAAGTCATTTTCATTTATGAAAATACGACACCTCGGAGCATTCTTATATGCTACCGAGGTGTTTTTCGTTGTGTTGATCAACCAAAAAAAGCCATCACCATTTTAATCTAGTGATCGCTTTTTTAAATGAAATATTATTGAGAAATGAGAAGTTTAATATCAGATTTTGCTCTTTGCTGGATGACTTCTTTTAAGGAGTGGAGAATTTTATCCTTTGAAAGTGGTCCTTCTAGTCGCAGCTGCTCATAATCTCCTTCTAAAACAATCATCGTAGGAAATGTATCCACATTGAAATAACGGATATACTTTCTATCCTCTTTATCGATTATAATAAAGGGCTCTACTGTGTCTGGATTATCGCCTTGCAACTCTAGAAAAGCTTCATAATAATTATCTTCTTTTTTTATTTGTTTTGAATCGGAAAAAAGCACCGTAATTTGTTCATCAGTAGCATTTAAGAATGAAATGTCATTTGATAAAGCCGTGTCATTACATCCTGAGAAAAAGAGGACTCCTGAAAAGACACATATGATAAAAGCTACTTTTTTCATCTATGTCACATCCCTAAAAAGTCAATATCAATTCTTATAGACCATCTTAGCATTATGTATAAACAATTTTGCTTCAGTAATCAAAATGTAATCAAATTTGTACATATAGTAATATCTCGTTCAAAAAAACGAAACAAGTATTAGTTTTTTGTTACATAACGAAAGGCAAACACATAATCAGGGTAATTTTTCTCTTGAGTGGAAAAAAAGCGTTCATCTTTTGTTATTTGAGCAAGCTCTTCTAAAGATGAATGGATTGAATCTAGTTCATACATTATCTTATCAATAGTCAGGCTTGAATTAGGCTGCGAATGTTTCAGCATTTTTTTTATATCTACAAGTAAGCTCATGTGTTCAGTATTCATTTGATGGAGCGGATCGATCATAATGCTTTTATAAGATTGAATGACTTGTTTAATAAAGCTTCGTTGCTCTTGTGAAATAGTATGATTAAGCCTCAGATGAGCAATTTTACCTAAATGTAAAGACAAATGGTGAATATGTTCTAGCTTTTTTTGTAAATAATCAAATGATCGACGTTCGTAGCTAGAGGAAGCACGAAATCTCCATTCATCTCTTTGATATTGTAAAAGGTCAAATGCTTTTAATATTTGATTACTATTATTTTTTACGAGTAATAGTCTTTTTTGTTTACGATCCATTTGTTCTTCTTTCATAATATCTAATAGTAGAAATTCAAACGTTGCTGACATCTCATTACTTATTGTGTTTATTTTCTGAACAAGAATAGGACCAAATTTTGGAGGGAGAAAGAAAAAGTTAACAATAGTGGAGACGGTTATTCCAATAAAAGATCCTGATAGACGAAATAAGATGTCAAGGTAGCTCGGGTCAATCATTCCTGGAATCATGGCTGTTGCTGAAAGAGTGGCTACTAATGTACTTCTATCGAGTTTAAAAAGCGTACAAGCTGTAATCGTAAAAATAGCTACAAGTGCATAAGTAAGTGCGGTTTCTCCTAATAAAAGATCGCAGCTAATGGCAAAAAAAGAACCGATTGCAGTAGCGGGTAATCGTACGATGCTTTTTTTTACTGAAGCATATACAGTAGGTTCTATTGTTACAATGGAGCTAATAATGGCAAATGAGGCAGACACATTAAAGGTGATACATAAGATGGTTGAAATGAATACGGCAACACCTGTTTTAACAACTCTTCTTCCGATTGTCCAAGGGTATTTCATAATAACTCCTTTAAGTATGGCAAATTCTAATGTAGTATGAGAACCATGACAACATTTTATACATAGAACGATAGTATTATTGAATCTACAAAGAAAGAGTAGAAAAAATCTTGAGAAGGGAAGTAGCATAATGAATAAAATGACTAAACTCTTATTGTTTACAGTCTGTTTACTATTAACGGCTTGTTCATACTCACAATCAATGGAATCAGATTCTGAGAGCGAGTCTGAAGAGGTTAAGGAGACAAGTGAAGTGGAAATGGAAAACAATGATATTGCTCCCGAGGCATTTGACTCTGAAAAAATCGAAGAAACAGAGCAAGAAGGTGAAGAAACGACTGAAGAAGAAGAGAAGGAGCGCATTTATCAAATTAATTCAAATAATTGGCAAGTAGAGCATATCGAGGAGGGGGAAGAAAATCTAGTATTACTCACGATCGATGATGCACCAGAACATTTCTCAATTGAGATGGCTGAAGCGATAAATCAGTTAGATGTTCATGCCATTTTTTTTGTGAATGGTCATTTTTTACAAGATGAAGCTGGAAAAGAAAAATTAAAATTATTGGATGAAATGGGCTTTGAAATAGGCAATCATACGATAAATCATCCTAACTTAACTTCGATTAGTGAAGAAGAACAGTATGAGGAGATTGTTGGGTTAAGTGATCTAATTGAAGAAATCATTGATAAGCGTCCGCGCTTTTTTAGAGCTCCATTTGGTGCGAATACAGACTATGCTAAAGAGCTTGTAAAGGAGGAAGGGATGACCTTAATGAATTGGACTTTCGGTGCTGATTGGGAAAAAGAATATATGGAAAAAGAAGCATTAACCGATATCATGGTCGAATCTGTTCATCCTGGAGCAAATTTATTATTTCATGACCGAGAGTGGACAAATGAAGCGTTGGTCGATATCATAGAGGGTATTCAGGAAAAAGGCTATAAGTTTGTCGACCCCCAAAAATTAAAATAAGCCTTATCTATTCTAACAACTTCTTTTTTCTTCAACGAAGCATATTTTATAAAGTGTAACGCTTTCAAAATATGGTTGAAGGGACTGGTTAACATGATTGGTACGGTTATTTGTCAACATTGCGAAAAGACACTTATGCATGTGGAGGGTGAAAAAGTAGCAAGAATTTATATGATGCCAAAGCATTGCCACAATTGCCATATTAACGAAAACCATCATCCATTTTCAATACAAGTAAAACTTGAAGAAGAAAAGGGACAGAAACAAAACGCATAAATGTGAATGTAATAGCTGTCAGTATACCGGTTTTGTGTTTTTAAGACTACTTATTGTCGAGTGGGGTGACACCAAAGTTATTTTTTAAAGTATCAGTTGACATGGTGCCTCATCATTCGTTTGGTTACGTATTTTATAGCGGGTTGTTAAGAACCTTCCTTCTAATTACAAAGAAGGAAGGTTCTGTTTGTAGTTAGTTATGATAAATGGCCTCTGTCTCAGCTTCTAGGTACTTAAGATGGAATCTAAAGTCTTGGAGCTTAAAAAAAACAGGTAAGTTCATCCGTAGACAACCCTACCCACTGATATCAGTTTTATTTAATGGCTTGATGCTCTTTAATAACACGTAAAGTAGAAAATGTATGATCTTCTGGTCCTTGTACAGGTAAATCATTTTCTATATTTTCTCTGATGTACGTTAGGTTTTCCTCTGTAATAATTTCACCTGGGATTAGAATAGGAATACCAGGTGGGTAAACCATAATAAATTCAGCAATTATTCTACCAGCTGATTCAAAGAAAGGAATAACCTCTGTTTCGGCATAAAAAGCGTCTCTTGGTGTTAATGCTAATGTTGGAATATCTGGAACATAGACTTTCATTTCACTATGAGAATGAACTCGATTATTCGCTTTGCATTCTAGTGATAATTGAGTTAAAGCATCAATTAGTAGCCTTGTATTATGTGGGACATCCCCAATGGTGATGATGCATAAAATGTTATAGAGATCAGATAATTCCACCTCGATCGCATATCGCTCACGTAGCCAGCTTTCAGCTTCAGAACCGGTAATTCCTAAATCTTTAACTGATATAATTAATTTCGTTGGATCAAAATCATAAGTAGCCTTTGTACCTAAAATTTCTTCCCCTACACATAAAATGCCTTCTATCTTATTTAATTGAATTCGCGTATCTTCCGCAAGTTCAATCGTTCTTGACAAAAGTTCTCTTCCTTCTGTGGCTAATCTTCTTCTTGCTACATCTAGTGATGATAATAGTATATAAGAGGTAGAAGTCGTCATTAGCATACTGATAATCGCTTGTACTCTCTTAACTGAAACTAGACCTTCCTTCATATTAAGAACGGAGCTTTGAGTTAGAGCTCCTCCTAATTTATGAACGCTCGTTGCGGCCATATCGGCTCCAGCCTGCATAGCTGAGAGTGGCAATTGGTCATGAAAATGAATATGAACGCCATGAGCTTCATCTACTAGTACTGGGATTTCATAAGCATGGGCCATCTCTACTATTTTCTCTAGGTTTCCAGATATGCCAAAATAGGTTGGATTAATGACTAATATTCCTTTAGCATCTGGATGAGCATCTAATGCTTTTTCAACAGAATCTGTCGTAATCCCGTGCGAAATGCCTAAATGAGGGTCTATTTCGGGATGAATAAACACAGGATTAGCACCAGAAAAGATAATAGCCGACATAATTGATTTGTGAACATTACGTGGAACAATAATTTTATCACCAGGTGAACAAACGCTCATAATCATCGTCATAATCGCACCGCTTGTACCTTGTACCGAAAAGAATGTATAATCAGCACCGAATGCTTGGGCGGCTAATTCTTGAGCTTCTTTAATAATGCCATTAGGATGGTGAAGATCATCTAAAGGAGCAATGTTGATTAAATCCATCTGAAGAGCTCGTTCTCCAATATATTGTCTGAATTCCGGATCCATACCTTCTCCTTGTTTATGACCAGGAATATGGAACGGAATGGGATGCTTCTCTGCATGCTGTTTGACTCCATTAAATAATGGAGTTTCATATTGTGAAGGCAATGGCGCCACCTCTTCTTAATAAAATTAACGTTTTTCGTAAAACAAATAAGAGTATACCAAATCACTATAAGTTTTCCTAGTAAAAAAATAATTATTTTCAGTACAATGTATTCTTTTTTTATTAATATTGAATGTTTAGTTACAATTATTGCATAATATGATACGTACATACTATGTAGTTGAAGAACGGAAAGGAGGTGCTGAAGATGGAAATGCCTATTTCTTTCGATTGGTCTAAAGAAGAGGTTGTTGATGTTTTAGCACTTTATCAAGCAATAGAAGCGGTTTATAGTAAAGGGATAGACCGAGAAGAGCTTCTACTTAAATACCGTCGCTTTAAAGAAATTGTTCCTTCTAAAAGCGAAGAGAAGCAGTTGTTTAAAAAATTTGATCAACAAGCTAACGTCTCTTCTTATAAAGCCATTCAAAGTGCTATTAAAAGTGAACAACCTATCATTAAATTGTCAAATTAAGTAAATGATGTTGTGGCAATAAGCATGATTAACTGCGTACATGATAGTGTACGGCTGCTCGCTCCCCCAAGACATGCGCGACCGGTGGGGTGCTGCCGAATGAACTTTTATAAAAAGTGGATTTAGGCATGGCCACTTTATTCCACTGGAATCTCTGTGCCTTGTGTCCGCTAGCTTTCATAGAGAATCTACACATTCAACAGGACCGTCCTTCTTATTCAAAAGAAGGACGGTCCTGTTTGTTAATTTAAGAATACATCTAATAAACAGTATTTCAAATTACGACACATGAACTAATTAAAAATGATTTTCTGTACCTGCCTCTTATGAAGTAACGGCAGATTTTTTAGCTACGTTATATAAAGGAGTTAAAATCTTAAATGTTTGTTCGATTTTATCAACAAGAGCTGGTCCATTTTGAAGAATGTGTTCATCCCTATTAATGTGAATCCCACATAGTAGCTCCGCTTTTTTTACTTCCTTTAATTTTGTAAACATGTCGATTAAATCCTGCTTCTTTAAATCACTATGCTTGAGAGCATCTGGCTTCATATGGTCAGTCGACCAAACAAAATCTTTAGGAATCTCTTTTAGCCATTTATTAGGGTGTTTCAATAATAGCTCAGCAAATGAGGCTTTGATTGGACATTCATATATAACAGCAAACCATACAAAAACATGCGATTCAAATAGTCCTATTTGAAAATGAGGAAGCATTTTATAGCCTCTTTTATTATTAGCAAAAGCTACCCATGTATCATTCGGTGGATTAACCGTTCTGCGTGCATGCCTCGCGATATGAGTATACATTTCATCTCCTGACAAGCTTGAGAGTGTAGGCTCAATGGTTGTCGCTAATGCTTCAAATTTTGGTTGAATATAATCTTTAATAGCACTCATTCTATTGTCCAAGCCTTCTAATTGAAAGACGTTAAAGTCATTTTGGTTAAAGCCTTTAAAATCCATATACTTAACACTCCTATTTTAAAATACTTTGTTCTTATTTTAACATAAATAATGGACTCTTTAATGAAATTAGCTTATGTCAATATCGCTTTTTTACTTCGAGAGATTTTATAACAAAATAAATGAATCTTAATGAACATTTTATTATTATTCACAATACAATATAGTAACCATTCCTGTTTCGTTAATAATGAACCTTGACTAGATTATTGAAAGAGGTGGATGTATATGAAGCAAACCATTAATCAAAAAAGGCCAAAGTATCAAGAACGATTGAATGTAATTAAGCTAGAAATAGATTATGAACTAATGAGTTTATATGATGCACTAAGAACGAAGGATGAGACATCTAAAGAGGATTCCATTAGAAGATTGCAGCAGTTAAGGAATGATTTAAGTAAAATGTCTTATTTAAAGTAGTAAGAATTCTTTTTACACCATTGAAAATGAAAGATATAAAAAGCTCCATTCACTTAAGCCACTTTGAATCTCAGAGTGGTTTTCTTGTGGCGAAGGTAAAATCAGGGTTTTAATTGCTCTGCGTATCTTTATTGAAGTAAATATGTCATAATTAAAAAAATGTAAGTTTTCAAAAAAAGAGGTGGCCTTTGTATGTCAACATGGATGGAGATTGAGGAAATTGCAAAACAATGGACGATTGAAGCAGGAGAACGTATCAAAGAAGCCTTAAAGAATCCAATTAAAGTCGAATCAAAATCTAATGTGAATGATTTAGTAACGGAAGTTGATAAAGCAACTGAACAGTTTTTTTATCAAAATATAAAAAAAACCTTTCCTGATCATGGATTTTTAGGAGAAGAGGGAGTATCAGAGGATGGGGATATTAATACGTTAGAAGGAACTGTTTGGATTATTGATCCTATCGACGGTACGATGAATTTTGTGCATCAAAAATACAATTTTGCTATATCGGTCGCCGTTTATCATAATGGAGTTGGACAAATTGGTCTCGTTTATGATGTGATGAGTGATGAGTTATTTTCAGCTAGAAAGGATCATGGAGCTTATTTAAATGGTGTAGAGCTTGCTCCAGTTCGCGAAAGGGCTTTGGCTGAATCGATTATAGCTGTAAATAGTAAGTGGCTAGTGGAGAATAAGCATCCTTATCAAAATCCATTAAGTGCGTTAGTTAGAGATGTAAGAAGCATCCGTTCCTATGGAGCGGCAGCGATTGAAATTGCTTATGTTGCAGCTGACCGTTTAGATGGCTATATAAGTGTCAAGCTTTCTCCCTGGGATTACGCGGCTGGTTTAGTTTTATTACATGAAGTAGGGTGTAAGGCTTCCAGCTTTACAGGAGACCCGTTAACTCTGTTAGATGCTGAATCTGTGATTGTAGGAAAGCCACAGCTTCATAAAGAAATGGTGTCCACATATTTAGGTGAGGAGGTTTAATTTTGAAAAAAATTGGCTATATCGGTGTTGGAACGATGGGATTACCAATGGTTAAGCATTTAATCGATTCTGGCTATGAAACCTATGTTTTAGAAGGTCGTGGTAAGGCCCAAGAAGCTATTGAATACGGGGCTAAAGTTGCAAAAAGTCCTAAAAATATGGCTTTGCAAGTAGATTGTCTAATGACTTGCCTTCCTTTACCTGAAAACGTAAGAGAAGTTTATGTGGGTGATGAAGGGATTTTAGAAGGGCTACATAGAGGTTTAATTGTATTGGACCATTCCACAGTAGATCAGGAAACCAATACGTATGTATCTAATTTAATCACTGAAAAAGGTGGAGAATTTTTAGATGCTCCTGTTAGTGGGGGGCCAATGGGAGCCGAAGCTGGAACATTAACGATTATGTGTGGCGGTACAGAAGAAGCATTTGAAAAGGTTAAACCTATTCTATCTTCATATGGAGAATATATTGCACATGTTGGCAAAGTTGGTAGCGGTACAGTGGTAAAATTATTAAACAATATGCTGATTGGGGTTCATCAGGCAGCGCTTGCTGAATGCTATGTGATGGCAGAAAAATGTGGTGTTTCAACGGAAATTGCCTATGATATCATTAAAAGAAGTTCAGGATTTTCTAAAAGTATGGACTGGTCAGTTGAAGCTATCTTGAACAGAAACTTCAACCCAAGATTCTCGGTAGAGTTATTACATAAGGATATACAGTTAGCGCTTTCCTTAGGGCGAGAAATTGATATGCCTTTGGATTTAGTAGAGCTTGGTGCAAAAAAAGTAGCAGAAGCGAAAGAAAAATATGCTAAAGAAGATATATGTGCAATCATTAAACCATTGGAAAATAAAACAAATATAACGGTAAAACGTAACCTTTAATATTCATGTGATAAAAAAAAGTGGCATTCAGCCACTTTTTAGATACGATATGGATAATGAATAGTTTGAAAAGCAAAACAGAGAGTCTAGATTTCCCTAGACTCTCTTTCTTTTTTTCGTAGGGAAAATCCTAATCCCATCGCTATAATAATTCCTAGAACTGCAAGTGCAGCAATAAGAATACTTCTTTCCGCTATAGCAACTCCGATAATCATAATACAAAATACGGTGATCGTTGCTAACAGTAAAAATAACATGTTTTCCTTTTTCAAATCAACAACCCCCTAAGCTGAATCTACTTTTATAGTGTACCTTTAATTATGAAAAAGAAAAAGTCAAAGTTTGTGACAAAAAAATAACTCTTTTTTATCTTTAAGCAAATTACCTATTTTTATTTTGTTGTGATATACTTATACAGTTAAAGTTGATCGAAGGAGAGAATGGAATGACAGAGTATCGTAATGATATAAAAAATATTGCTATAATTGCGCACGTTGACCACGGAAAAACAACGCTTGTAGACGAGATGCTTAAGCAATCAGGAACATTTCGTGATAATGAACAAGTAGATGAAAGAGCAATGGATTCTAATGCGATTGAGAAAGAGCGTGGAATTACAATTCTTGCTAAAAATACTGCTATCAATTATGGGGAAACCCGTATTAATATACTTGACACCCCTGGACATGCTGACTTTGGTGGAGAAGTAGAAAGAATTATGAAAATGGTTGACGGTGTTTTACTAGTAGTAGATGCCTATGAAGGCTGTATGCCTCAAACTCGCTTTGTATTAAAGAAAGCGTTAGAACAAAAATTAACACCGATTGTGGTTGTTAATAAAATTGACCGTGACTTTGCAAGACCAACAGAAGTGGTTGATGAAGTTATTGACCTATTTATAGATTTAGGAGCAGATGAAGAACAACTTGATTTTCCTGTCGTGTTCGCATCAGCAATTAATGGAACAGCAAGCTTAAATCATGAAAAACAAGATGAAAATATGAGCTCGTTATTTGAGACAATCATTA
The DNA here is from genome assembly GCF_001590785.1 of Alkalihalobacillus trypoxylicola. GTDB lineage: Bacteria > Bacillota > Bacilli > Bacillales > Bacillaceae_D > Alkalihalobacillus > Alkalihalobacillus trypoxylicola. The sequence goes on along the minus strand of NZ_LTAO01000001.1, from coordinate 514,847 downwards.
ACACGATTCCATCACCAGTTGATAATTCAGCAGAACCTCTTCAATTCCAGGTTACGATGCTTGATTATAATGATTATTTAGGTAGAATTGGGATTGGTCGTGTATTTAGAGGTTCCATTAATGTAGGGCAACAAGTAGCCTTAATGAAACTTGATGGTACTGTTAAACAATTTAGAGTGACAAAAATGTTCGGGTTCTTAGGTCTAAAAAGAATTGAAATTAACTCAGCACAATCAGGTGATTTAATTGCTTTATCAGGATTGGAAGAAATTAATGTTGGAGAAACCATTTGTCCTGTTGAACATCAGGATGCTCTCCCAATATTAAGAATTGATGAGCCTACATTGCAGATGACGTTTTTAGTGAACAATAGTCCATTTGCTGGACGAGAAGGTAAATGGGTGACAAGCCGTAAGCTTGAAGAGCGTTTATTAGCAGAGCTTGAAACAGATGTAAGTCTAAGAGTTGACCAAACGGAATCTCCTGATGTTTGGATTGTTTCTGGACGTGGAGAGCTTCATTTATCTATTCTTATTGAAAATATGCGCCGCGAAGGGTTTGAATTACAAGTTTCAAAACCAGAAGTGATTATTCGTGAAATAGATGGCGTCCGCTCTGAGCCGGTAGAACGAGTTCAAATTGATGTTCCTGAAGAATATACAGGAGCAGTTATGGAATCTCTAGGAGAGCGTAAAGGTGAAATGACGAATATGACGAACTCGGGTAATGGCCAGGTTCGATTAGAGTTTATGGTTCCAGCTCGTGGTTTAATTGGATATACGACTGAGTTCTTAACTCAAACAAGAGGATATGGGATTATTAATCACTCATTCGACAGCTATCAGCCAATGGCTCAAGGTCAAGTAGGTGGTAGACGTCAAGGTGTACTTGTTTCAATGGAAACAGGTAAAGCAAGCCAGTATGGAATTATGCAGGTAGAAGACCGTGGAACGATTTTCATTGAGCCTACTACTGAAATCTATGAAGGTATGATCGTTGGAGAGCATACAAGAGAGAATGATTTGACGGTTAACGTGACAAAAGTTAAAGCTCAAACGAATGTCCGTTCAGCTACTAAAGACCAAACAGTCACGATGAAAAAACCGAGAATTATGACATTAGAGGAAGCGTTGGAATATTTAAATGAAGATGAATATTGTGAATTGACTCCTCAATCCATTCGTTTACGTAAGAAAATTCTTAATAAGTCTGAACGAGAACGTGTGGAAAAAAAGAAAAAACTAGCTGAAAAATAAATCAATTTCCGGACTTGATTGAAAGGGTGTTACTATAAATCATGAATGAATCATACACGGAAGAGCAGTTAGAAAGCTTGACATGGCTAATGCAAGCAACGGTTAATAATCCGTGGAATGGCTTTTTTGCTTTTATCGTCATCGTAGCGTTAGCCATACTCGTATTTAATCTTGGTTTTGCAAGAAAATTACCGATATTAAAAAGTGTTGTTATTTATGTCATGCTTTTAATCGGCTGCTTTGTTCTATGGTTTTTAGAATTTTTATTTGGTGCTCCAATGATAGCCGTTTTAATTATATCCGCCCTTATATTAGGCGCCTATCGGTATCGTTTGCATCGCCATCGACAAAGTAACGAAAATGAGAAAAAAACAGCTAACTAAAAAAAGAGTGAATGGATTTAAATCCATTCACTCTTTTCTTCTTTTTGATGCTTTAAAACAAAATAACCTGTAGCTTTCCTCTCTTCCGTACGAAGAGAAATTCTCTCGTGGCATTCATCGCACATATACGTATGAATGGGACGATTTCGTAATCTTTTAGCTATAAATAAATGGTCATCAATTTTATTGATTTTATCACATAATACGCATTTAACTCGCATCCGTTCACACCGCCTTTTAACGACTGATACTGTTTGTTCAAAGAAGTTGTTCATCATGAAAAACTTTATTTTTGGGTAAAATTTTATTAAGGAAATTTTAAAAATAATATTTAAAAAATTAATTGGCTATTAATATTGATGTGTTCTATTAATAGTGTAACGTTTTTTATAACAAAAAGAAACCTTTTCCAAATAATGTTTAATTGGTTACAGCTAATACAAAAGCACAACATTCTGTGAAACCTTCATAAAATCAATAGTAACTCGTCTAACTTTTTAACCTGCTTCATACATTCAATAGTAAGAGGAGATTGATGATTTTATGGACATAATGATTCAGACTGCATATTTTATAGTAATAGGTGTAATGAACTTCAGTCAGGAGGCGGAATATTGAAAAAAATCTACGTCTTAGATACGAATGTACTCTTACAGGATCCTCACTCCATTTATTCATTTTATGATCACGAAATTGTCATCCCAGCTATTGTATTAGAGGAACTAGATTCAAAAAAAAGAAACATGGATGAAGTAGGTAGAAATGCCAGACACTTTTCAAAAATGATTGATAAACTAAGGGAATTGGGGAGATTGGATAAGGGTGTGCCTCTAGAAGAAACAGGTGGAACCCTAAGAGTCGAATTGAACCATCGCTCCTTTGAAAGGCTAAAAAATTCATTTGCAGAAATGAGTAATGATAATCGCATTATTGCTGTCGCTTTAAATTTAACCATAGAACAAAATGAAGGTGAAAAAAGGCAAGTGATTTTAGTAAGTAAGGATGCGCTTGTTCGAGTAAAGGCGGACGCACTTGGTATTTATTCAGAAGATTTTCTAAGTGATCGAGTCGTAGAATATGACCATGTTTATCAAGGCTATATCGAAAAATATGTAGATAGTGAAACGATTCAGCAATTTTTTAAAAATGGCGAATTACCTCTTCAATTATTTAAAGGCCAATCATTTTTACCGCATCAATTTATTATTTTAAAGGATGCTTTAGGGGGCTCGGGCTCAGCGCTCGCTATTGTAGATGCCCATGTTACGATTATGAAAGCCTTTATTGCAGAAAATGAACAGGTGTGGGGCATAAAGCCGAGAAATGCCCAGCAAAGAATGGCTTTCGAGCTTCTATTAAGAGAAGATATACCTTTGGTCACCATGATAGGGAAGGCAGGTACAGGTAAAACGCTTCTATCTTTAGCGGCTGCCTTAATGCAAACAGAAGATTTAGGACTTTATAAAAAATTAGTAGTGGCCAGACCGGTTGTTCCTTTAGGAAAAGATATTGGTTATTTACCAGGAGAGAAGGACGAAAAATTAAGGCCTTGGATGCAACCAATTTATGATAATTTGGAATTTTTATTTAATACAAAAAAGCCAGGTGAATTGGATCGAATTCTAGCAGGAATGGGTTCTATTCAGGTAGAAGCACTCACATATATAAGAGGGAGAAGTATACCAGAGCAGCTTATTATTATAGATGAAGCACAAAATTTGACGAAGCACGAAGTCAAGACGATTATTACAAGAGTAGGGGAGCGTAGTAAGATCGTTTTAATGGGTGATCCTAAGCAAATTGACCACCCTTATTTAGATGAATTTAATAATGGACTAACCTATGTTGTTGAGAAGATGAAGGAACAGTCCATAAGTGGTCATATAAAATTGGTCAAAGGAGAACGATCAGGCTTAGCGCAATTAGCAGCTGATTTATTATAGGAAATAATGAAAAATAAGCTGAGACAGAATTTACTTTTAAAGAAAATCCTATTGCAAAATTTGAAATGATGTGTCATGTATGCAATGTACCAAACCCTCCTTACTGTGGAAAAGGAGGGTTTTTTTGAAAGGGTAGAAGGCGTAAGCTAGAGGTCATAAGACACGGAGACTCCAGTGGGATAGAGTGGCCAAGCCGAAATCTACTTTAAAAAAAGTTCATTCGGCAGCACCCCACCGGACGCGATGTGTCTTGGGAGAGCAAACAGGCGGAGACCTAAAATGGTGGAATCATTCATTCGTGAGGTATTGTCCCGGTCTTTTTCTTACATAACGATGATTTCATTGACGTTCTTTATTGGATTTTTTTGATTAGAACCATCTCCAAAATAAAGATGAATCGGACCGTCATTTTTTAAAGGTTTTCCTTCATTTGAGAAACCAGCAACAAGTGTTTTGGCTTCTGTTAATGAAAGGATATGATTTTCTCCATCTCTCGTCACAATTCTAAGCTTTGAAGTACCTTGTTTAGGCTTTGTATTTAAGATGAATGGAAATAAAGGCATTCCGTAAGATTTCGTCGTTAGTTCTTTTTTGTTATAAGCAATTTTGTTTCCATTATCGTTAGGGTTTGGAGGCTCAGAGCCTTCAATAATTTCCTTATCCCATTGCTGTGAAATCGCTTTTTGATAAGCTAATTCAGCATCCTCTGTCGTTTCTAGCCCTTTAGAAAAAAATAAATCTAAATCAATCTTTCTTTCATCAAAAATCCAAACCGTTGGATCAATCGTTAATGGGTGCTCGACTTCTCCTTTAATAAAAAATACAAATTCTTGCATAGACTTAGTCCTCCCTAAAATCATTCCGTTCTTTCTACTATGATGATTAGCGTTTAAAGAAATCAATATATGAATATCCTATATAAGTATAAAGTGAAAGCTGTATTTTGTCACATCATCCAAAAAGGGGCTGAAAGAGTGGTTTGTCATAAGCAAAAACAGTTAGAAGAAATGGTCATCGAAGCTAAAAAACATACAAATAAAGGGAAGGTAGCCGATTATATTCCTGCATTAAAAGAAGCCAATCCTTCAGTGTTAGCTCTATCGATTTTTGATGGTGCTGAGTTTTGTTTTACAGCAGGAGATAGTCAAGAACTGTTTACATTACAAAGTATATCTAAAGTGCTTGCATTAGCTCTGGCGATTATAGATTGTGGAGAAGATGAAGTATTTTCTAAGGTAGGGATGGAGCCGACAGGTGATCCTTTTAACTCTATTTCAAGACTGGAAACGCAAGTGCCGAATAAGCCACTCAACCCAATGATTAATGCAGGTGCGTTAGTGGTTAGCTATTTAATAAAAGGAGATTCGCCAGAGCATAAATTAGAAAGACTTTTAGAGCTTATTAGAAAAATGACAGGGAATGATACGATTTCTTATAATAAGGAAGTAGCTTCCTCTGAATATCTCTCGGCTGATTTAAATAGAGCGCTAGCATATTTTTTAAAGCAACATCATATAATCGAGGGAGAGATAGAGGACTTGTTACAATACTATACCAAGCAATGTGCGATAGAATTAACTTGCCATGATTTAGCGAAAATTGGTTTTGTTATCGCAAACGAAGGCAAAGGATTTGATAGGAATGAAATCATTATTCCTGTAAAAGTTGCGAGATTAGTCAAAACGTTTATGGTAACTTGTGGAATGTACAATGCTTCAGGGGAATTTGCTATAAAAGTTGGCATTCCTGCAAAAAGCGGTGTATCGGGTGGAATACTAGGTGCGGTTCCTAACCGTCTAGGAATAGGAATTTACGGTCCTTCATTAGATGAGAAGGGAAATAGTGTTGCCGGGATGAAGTTACTTGAGTTACTTTCCGATTCTTTTGAATTGAGCATTTTTTAATGGATCATGTTCTTTGCTAGAGTTGACGTAAAAGGATTGCATTTTTTACGTAATAAAGATACTATTACTTTAAGGATATTTTCATTCAAGGAGGGGACAACATGTCAACGGAAATGGTGACAAGTCAAAATGAAAAAGCCTTTGCCCTTCTTAAATCCGATGCGGAGAAAATCCGCAAGTTGATTGAAGTGCAGATGGAAAATTTAACAATGCCTCAATGCCCCCTTTACGAAGAGGTTTTGGATACACAGATGTTTGGTCTTTCGAGAGAAATCGACTTTGCAATCCGCCTTGAATTAGTAGAGGAAGAGAAAGGCAAACAGCTTTTAGTAGAATTAGAGCGCAAACTGGCAGCTCTTCATGAAGCTTCATTACGTAAATAAAAAAATCAAGCCCAAATGAGCTTGATTTTTTTTATTTTTTTATTAATGGGTCTTATTTCTAGTTAAAACTAAAGCCATGTAACAAAGTGTAGTAAATAGTAAGGAAACAATTAGAGCATGTAATAATCCAATCGTAAGAGATCCAACCACAAAAACGACAGAAACTCCACTAATAATTTGAGCTAGTACAAGCAATAAGCATAATAAACTAGTTGATACTAAAACAAGGTGTTGACGATACTTTATAAGTGTCCAAATGAGTAAAATAAGAATAAAAGCAAACAATAACATACCGGTTACTCGATGGAAATAATGGGCTCCTACAATTCCAGAGAATCCTGGAAACCACATACCGTTACAAGTAGGAAAGCCGTCACAGGCATAAGTAGCGCCGGTATGCTTAACGTAGGCACCTGTATAAATGACAGCATAACAGTAGGCTAATACAAAAAATACATAGTATTTAAACCCTTTCGTTACCTTAGGTGCAATTTGCCTTCCGGTTGGATGGTCCTCAAAAGCTAAAATCGTAAGAATAACAACCGATGCTAAGGACATAGCCGAAATTCCAAAGTGAAGCGCTAAAATAGCACTAGATTGTCCAAAAACAACGGCCCCTGCTCCAAGCAATCCTTGAAATACGATTAAAATAAAAGCGGCTAAACAAAAAATTCTAGCTTCACGAAGGTGCTTTAATTTTTTCCAAGACCACATGGCTAAAATTAGAATCATTGCACCAACCAAAGCGGCTACAATTCGATGACTATACTCAATGATGGTTTCAATCGCTGGATTTGTGGGAATCACTTCTCCAAAACAAAGAGGCCAAGTTTTACCACAGCCTTCTCCAGATTCTGTCTTAGTCACAGTCGCACCTTGTAATAAGACAATAAGAACACCAATTGAGGTGATAATGCCATAAGTTTTTAATGCTCTATGCATTCATTTCACCTTACCTTCTATAAAATTGTCGAGATTTATGCTACAGTAAGCAATGGTACATTTGTTCACAACCTTGATCATAAAAATAAACCGCATAAATGTCAATTTAGCGAGTGTGTCAATTTTAGGAACATCCTAATTGTGAAGAAAATGTGAAAGTCACGATTTTGATGAAAGATAATGAAATTTAAGATATAATGTGAATGAGTTTTTAATAAGCAATGAAATTACAACAAAATGGTTTCAAATAGATGCGTTTTCATATATATTGAGGAGGTGGCATTGATGAATAAGACCGATACGATGACAAAAACGGCTGAAACCGTTAGCGGTCATGTTTCATCAGTTGCTGTAAGTCAGCAAAATTCATGGAAAGATTATTTAGTATTAGCAAAGCAGGGGATAGTAACCTCTAATCTAATAACGACGTTTGCAGGTGTTTTTTTAGCGGCCTACTATACAAGTACAGGCTTAATTTCTAATTTGCCTGCTGCTATTTTAGGAATTCTCGGAGCTGCATTAGTAATGGCTGGCGGCTGTACTTTAAATAATTACATAGACCGAGATATTGATCCGATTATGGAGCGAACCAAAAAAAGACCTTCTGTAACAGGGAGGTTTTCAGGAAAACATATTCTAATAGTCGGTAGTATGCAATCGATCATTGGTATGATTCTGCTTTCGTTAACAACTCCAACGGCTGCCATTATAGGGGCTGTCGGACTATTTATATATGTAGTGCTTTATACAATGTGGACAAAACGGACGACTACGTTAAATACGATTGTTGGAAGTTTTTCCGGGGCTGTTCCACCTTTAATTGGTTGGGCTGCTATTGATGGAAGTCTGCATATGTACGCCTGGTTGTTATTTTTTATTATGTTCTTTTGGCAGCCGCCACATTTTTTAGCTTTAGCTATGAAGCGTGTGGATGAGTATCGCGCTGCTGGCATTCCGATGCTACCAGTTGTCGCTGGCTTTGAGATGACAAAGAGACAGATTGTTCTTTATGTGGGGGCATTATTACCTGTTTCTCTATTGCTTTATCCTTTCGGTATAGTTTATACAGTCATTGCTGCTTTACTAGGCTTAGGATGGTTTGTATTAGGACTAGCTGGATTTAAAATGAAGGATGATTTAAAGTGGGCTCGCTTAATGTTTGTCTATTCTTTAAATTATTTAACGATTTTATTTGTGCTTATGATTATTGTTCATCTTTAGGAATTGTTCATAGAACGAAGAATAAAGGTGAATAATGATTATAAATATATATTTTTATGTAGTTTTTTAACTACTTTAAGAAAGTGAGGTTGGTTTTACAGATGAAACGTTGGAAAACAGCATGGCGTTTTCTACCATTTTCTTTACTATTGCTATTATTAGCTGGCTGTGGTGAGGAAAATTTGACGGCTCTTGATCCAAAAGGGCCACAGGCTAAGTGGCTATTAGACAATATGCTTTTATCTATTTATGTGATGGCTTTTGTAACAATTGTCGTTTTTGCAATCTTTTTCATCATTCTTGCAAAATTCCGTCGTAAACCAGGTGATGATGAAATTCCAAAACAAGTTCATGGAAATACAGCATTAGAAATTACATGGACAGTTATCCCAATTCTTTTATTAGTCATCTTAGCTGTGCCGACTATAACGGGTACATTTATGATGGCCGATACAGAGCCTGACCCTGAGGTTGGTGAGGATACGGTAGTTATTAAAGTAACAGGACATCAATATTGGTGGCAGTTTGACTATGAGAATGAAGGATTCACCGCAGGGCAAGAGGTTTACATTCCTGTTGGAGAAAAAGTATTGTTTGAATTACATTCAGTAGATGTTCTTCACTCATTCTGGGTTCCTGCTCTAGGCGGTAAAATGGATACGGTTCCTGGTATTACGAATGAAATGTGGCTAGAAGCTTCTTATGCCGACGTATACAAAGGAAAATGTGCAGAGCTGTGTGGACCTTCACACGCATTAATGGATTTTAAATTAATTGCGCTTGAGCGTGATGATTATGATGCTTGGGTAGAAGGCATGCAAGCAGAGCCAGCAGAGCCTGAGGATGAATTAGTGGCAGCAGGGCAAGAGGTTTTTGAAAGTCAAAGCTGTATTGGCTGTCATGCGGTTGGTGGCGAAGGTATGGCAACTGGACCTACGCTAACGAACTTTGGTGACCGAGAAGTATTTGCTGGTTATCTCGACATCGAGGATGAAGGAGCACTTGCACAATGGATTAAAGATCCTAAATCTCTTAAGCAAGGTACATTAATGCCAGGCTATGAAGGCCAAATTAACGATGAGGATATGGAAGCATTAATTGCTTACTTAAAATCGTTAACCGTACTAGATAACGAATAAACATACGTTTATATTGAACTTTTTGTGAAGAAGGAGGAACCCCATTGGCTACACATGCACATACGAAAGATAAAAGCGTTATTTGGGATTGGCTGACAACAGTCGACCATAAAAAGCTCGGAATTATGTACTTAATTGCGGGTACGCTTTTCTTTGTTAAAGCTGGTGTGATGGCTCTATTCATGCGAATTCAATTAATTATGCCTCAAATGAACTTCCTAAGTGGGCAAACCTTTAATGAATTCATTACGATGCATGGAACAATCATGCTATTTCTAGCAGCGACACCGTTGCTCTTTGCTTTTATGAACTTTATTATTCCTTTACAAATAGGAGCTCGTGATGTAGCTTTCCCATTTGTAAATGCACTAGGATTTTGGATCTTCCTTTCAGGGGGATTATTATTAAGTACAAGTTGGTTCTTTGGTGGTGGACCTGATGCTGGTTGGACATCTTATGTTCCATTAGCTAGTCAGGAATACGGTGGACTTGGAATTGACTTTTATGTACTTGGATTACAAGTATCTGGGATCGGTACGCTCGTATCAGCGATTAACTTTTTAGTTACGATCGTAAACATGCGTGCTCCTGGAATGACAATGATGAGACTTCCATTGTTTGTATGGACATCATTTATATCTTCTACTTTAATTTTATTCGCCTTTACACCACTAGCAGCTGGCTTAGCGCTATTAATGCTAGATCGTGTGTTTGATGGTCAATTCTTTATCCCAGATGCGGGAGGAAATGTTGTGATTTGGCAGCATATCTTCTGGATATTTGGTCACCCTGAGGTATATATCTTAGTATTGCCTGCATTTGGTATTATTTCGGAAGTCATTCCTGCATTTTCAAGAAAGCGCTTGTTCGGATATACAGCGATGGTATTTGCAACGATGATTATCGCTTTCTTAGGATTCATGGTATGGGCTCACCACATGTTTACAGTAGGTATGGGACCTGTGGCAAACTCTATCTTTGCGATTGCAACCATGACCATCGCAGTACCAACCGGAATTAAGATATTTAACTGGCTCCTCACGATGTGGGGCGGAAAAATTACCTTTAATACAGCGATGTTATTTGCTTCATCGTTTGTACCAACTTTTGTTCTTGGTGGAGTAACCGGGGTTATGCTTGCGATGGCCCCTGTAGATTATTTGTACCACGATACATACTTCGTCGTGGCTCACTTCCACTATATTATTGTTGGGGGTATTGTTCTTGCATTATTCTCGGGATTATTCTATTGGTATCCGAAAATGTTTGGACATATGCTTAATGAAACGCTTGGAAAACTCTTTTTCTGGATTTTCTATGTCGGTTTCCATTTAACGTTCTTTGTTCAGCATTTATTAGGTTTAATGGGTATGCCTCGTCGTGTTTACACGTATCTTGGCGACCAAGGGTTAGATGCTTTTAACTTTATAAGTACAGTCGGTACGTTCTTTATGTCAGCCGCTGTCATCTTACTCGTTATAAACGTCGTTTACTCAGCAATTAAAGGAGAGCGTGTAACAGTAGCGGATCCATGGGATGCTCGTACATTAGAATGGGCAATTCCAACTCCAGTTCCTGAATACAATTTTGCTCAAACTCCTCAAGTTCGTTCCCTTGACCCATTGTTCTATGAAAAGGTTCATGGAGATGGAACGATGAAACCAGCTGAGCCATTACAAGACATTCACATGCCAAACGGTTCGATTTTACCGTTAATTATCTCTATTGGTTTGTATATTGCAGGCTTTGGTGCAATTATGATGTCACCACATTGGATATATGGTGGAAGTGGATTAGTTGTACTTGTTATCGGTTTAGCTATTACATTCGGTTCGATGTTTGTCCGTTCAATTAAGGATGATCATGGCTATTACATTCCGGTTTCTCGTGTTAAAGAAGAAATGAAATCGAAAGGAGGAAACTAAATGGCGGGTCACGTTGATACTTCGAAGGGCTTACCTTCTCATCCAGAGAGGGCGACCTTAGAAGGTAAAAACAAATTTCTCGGCTTCTGGTTCTTCCTTGGTGGTGAAACGATTCTATTTGCTACATTTTTTGGTACTTATTTAGGGCTTAGAAATGGAGTCGCAGATGGTCCAGCAGCACATGAAATTTTTTCGTTGCCACTCGTGTTTATTATGACGGTTATTCTTTTAACAAGTAGTTTAACAAGTGTATTAGCGATGTTTGCTATGAAAAAGAATAATTTTAAAGGACTTATGATTTGGATGTCGGTGACCGTTTTATTAGGTCTCGCATTCCTTGGCTTCGAAATTTATGAATTTTATGAGTATGTTCATCACTATGGCTTAGGTTTCTCAACAAGTGCGTTTGGTTCTGCCTTTTATTCTCTTGTTGGATTACATGGAGCTCACGTAGCATTTGGTTTATCTTGGATTATCGTTCTTTTAGTTAAAAATGCAAGAGCGGGAATTACGTTAACAAATGCACCAAAATTCTATGTAGCTGGTCTATACTGGCACTTTATTGATGTAGTTTGGGTCTTTATTTTCACGGTCGTATATCTTATGGGAGTAGGAGGCTGATCGTATGGCAGATAATTTAAGTCAATCTTTTGATAAAAGTGCGATGTCAGAAGAAGAAAAGCGTCAGACGAAAAAAGAAATTAAGCGTCAAATTGTCGTTTTTGCACTGATGATTTTCTTAACGATTCTTGCATTTGCTGCAGTAGCGAGTGACATTATACCTCATTCGTTTGCCGTACCATTTATACTAATTTTAGCAGCGATACAATTAGCACTTCAGTTGCTATTCTTTATGCATATGAAAGATAAGGATCATGGTTGGGCAAATGCTTTTATGATTTCTGGTATCTTTATTACCGTACCAACAATCGCAGCTTTAATGCTATTGCTTGGTGTAACTAAATATTAAAAAGTAACCCCTTCTTATAGAAGGGGTTTTTTATGAGACCGGGACAAAAACTTTTTTAAAATCACCATATGAGAGAAATTGGAAATGATGTGTAATGGATGCAAACATCCATAACGAACCTTAACCCTTCTTGTGAAAAAAAGGAGGATTTTTTTGAACGGGTAGATTCCCTCTGAAAGGCATAAGCTAGCGGACACTAAGCACGGATACTACAGTGGGAGGAAGTGGCATGGTGAAATCCACTTTTAAAAAAGTTAATTCGGTAGCTCCCACCCAAACGCGAAGTGTCTTGGGGGAGCGAACATCCATGCACCTAACATGTGTGGAAACATTTGTTCATGAGTATTATCTCTTTTTATAGGTTTGTTCATAAGATTGTGACATGAATAGAAGTATTCAGAAATGTAATCATGTATAATATAGGGGTTGAGAAGATTTTTACGTTTCGTAAGGAGTTGTCATTATGAGTCAAAAAGACTACGTACAAACAAATGAACCTGTTAAAAAAAGAAATTACAAGCCACTCATTTTTATCGTGACGGTAATCATTAATGGTTTAGTCCTGATTTTATCAAGAATGCCTGCCTATGAAGGGTTTGACCTATTTGATGTGAAAATCTTGCCGTTAATGAATGCGATTTTTAATACATTTACGTTCTTCTTTTTATTAACAGCCTTAATTTTTATTTTGAAGAAAAACGTTACATGGCATAGACGCTTCATTTATGCAGCATTTGTGACGACGTCATTATTTCTTATTACCTATGTCGCTCATCATTTTCTGTCCACTTCTACCTCATATGGTGGAGATGGATTTTTGGCCGGCTTCTATTATTTTATTTTAATTACTCATATTGTATTAGCGGCTGTGATTGTGCCATTAGCTCTAATGTCCGTAACTAGAGCATGGAATATGGAAATTGACCGTCATCGTAAAATCGCTAGATGGACGATGCCCCTTTGGCTGTATGTCAGCTTAACAGGTGTTTTAGTGTATATTTTAATTTCTCCTTACTATTAAGAGAGAAAGAAGGACAAGCTAAAGAAAAGGAGTTTTGATTTTGAAAAAAATGACCGTCTTAATACTCCTATCCTTTCTACTCGTCGGCTGCTTTGATAATCGTAGCCAAGTGCAAGTGACTGAGGTAGAGGATTTAAAATTGTATGAAGAGGCAGAGCAATTTGTCACTGAGTATAAGGAAGCCATGATTAGTTCGATAGAAGAAAAGGATTTTGATATATTAGAGCCTTATTTAATCCCGAATAATAGTTTTTATCATAGTTTGAGAAGATATTTTGATGATTTAATTAAAGGGAATGCCTCGAAAGAACTTATCCACATGGAAGTGAATGATGTTTTAGTGGATGCGGAAGAAAATGATAATTATTTTGTTAATGTAAATGAAGAGGTTTTATTATTATATCTGAATGGCGAACAAGAGCAAATTGAACGTCATATAGAGTATGAACTAATTAAAAGTCCTGAACTTGACTTTCGTATAGTCACGATTAGAGAAAACTAGTAAATCATCATATTTCTTTGCAAATACACTAAGTTATGTTAGCCTATAAAAAAAACCAGGATCCCCTGGTTTTTATTTCTTATCTAAGGCTTCCTTTAGCTGCTGTAGCTTCGTGTTTGAACGATTAACGACAGCTTCTGGGAAATCCTCACCAGCATATTCTACACCATGTGGGTAGTAATATTTACCGAGAATAGGTGTCATAACCTTGACGATGGTTTCGTCCTTAGGAATGTCGCCCTTGATCGCATAAGCTGGTACTCTAAGATAATAAATTTCTTGATTGTTATGTATTTTCATATCAAACATAACTCTTTCATAGTCCCACTGCTCTGCATGGACAAAGCCAAGTTTTTCAGCTTCATAGTGTAAAGTTTCAAATCTAATTTCTTTATCGGCTAATTCGATATGTTCAAATTTCATGAAGTAATCCTCCTTCTTTTCATCTTACTATGTCCATTATTAATGATAGTATGAAAAAGCTTCAGTTGCAATCTATTACCGTTAGATTTTGTTTAGAGATCTCTTTTTTTTCACCGTTTCGACACTGATTCATGCTTCCATGACAGAAGGTTACAGAATTAGAGAGAGGATATACGTAGGTTTATTGCGAATCAATCCTTAATAGAAAAATGGAGAAGTGGGGCGAGCCAGCATGATGAAAAAAATGATTATTTTTACATGTGTTTTATTATTTATTGCGATCGCATTATTTGAATATGTCTATAGTGATCAAATAAGTGAGTGGTTTCCATCTCATGAGGTTTCACCTATTGTGTATAACGCAGAACAAGAAGAGACTTCTCAAACGGAAGAGGAGTCTGTAAATGGAGAAGATTCTGATAGCAACGAAGAAAAAGAAGTTACTATTAACAGTGAATCAGAACTTTTCATAGGTCAATCAGAAGCAGAGATTGTCGACCAGTTTGGCGAACCAGAAAGAAAGGATTTATCGAGCTACGGTTATGAATGGTGGGTATATCCTTTATCTGAATCAAGCTATGCTCAATTAGGCATAGAAAATGAAGAGGTCGTAACGGGTTATTTTATTGGAGATATTGTTCATGATTTACCAATTGAGTGGGCATCTAGTTACGAAGAGATGGATGACATTCATACGTTTGAAGAACAAGTGTCCGCTCGAAATAGTTGGGGTCATTTCCAGTTTGAATTAAGTGATGAAGACCAAAAAATTAGACCATTAGTTCAGCATAGTGATGATGTTTGGATTCAGTTTTATTTTGACCAACATACGAATCAAGTTTCAAGCATTCGTATATTCAATCATGATGTATTAATTAAACAAAGACCCTATTCGGTCTCTTATAGAGGCGAATTACCAGAAGAACTTGCTTTTACAGAGGAAGAGCAGAAGTTAATAGAAAGTGGGGAAGAAAAACAAATCTTTGATGTGACGAATATCATCCGTCATCGACATGATCTGGATCCTTTTGATTGGGATGAACCTATTTCAGAGGTCGCCTATTTGCATAGTATGGACATGTTTGAAAATCAATATTTTTCCCACGTTTCCCCACAATTTGGTGAGTTAGGAGATCGAATTGAGGCTGGAGACATAAGCCCTCGTTTAGCAGGTGAAAATATTGCTGCTCATTATGTGGACGGTATTGCAGCGGTAGAAGGTTGGTTAAATAGCGAAGGACATCGTGTCAATTTATTGCATGAAGAATTTACTCATTTAGGAGTTGGGGTTCATCAGGATTATTTTACTCAAAACTTTCTGACGCCTTGGCTTCAAAATTAAAAAATGATGCACATTGGACAAATGACCATAATAGTATATAGTGACTTGGTCTATAATGGAGGTTGATAGGATGTCAAAAAATAAATTAAATCCTTCTGTCCAACAATTCAAAGAATTTGTCAAAGTGCATCCAGGTATTGTGGAAGCTATACAATCCAACCAAAAAACATTACAGCAGTTTTATGAAGAGTGGACAATACTAGGGGATAGTCATGAACAGTGGGGGCCATATAAGCCTACTTTGAATGTGGAAGAACCAACAAACCAATCGGAAAGTGAAGGAAGTAGCTTTAACAGTGAAAGTAATCAATCGCAATCAGAAGCAAGCTCAGGAGAAACGCTACAACAGTTAGTTTCTATGTTTAAAAAAATGAATATTAACGATTTACAAAACCATTTAGGACAATTCAGTTCCTTTTTAGGAAATGTTCAAAATGTCATTCAAACCTTTCAAAAGCCTTCAAGCTCATCAGGATCCAATTCAACGGATCGTTCCTTTTCCTTTAGAAAAGACTAATAGTTGAGGGAGGTACATCATGAGGATGGAAATACAGCAATTACTCAATGAAAAGCCGGAATTACGGGATTTCATTCGTCAAAATCCTTTTTGGTATAGAAGGTTAACAAGAAATCCTAACCAAATTCCACAATTAGAAAAGGAAGCAAATTATTTTTATGGAAAAACATGGCCTCAGCGAGTCGAGAAAATGCAAAATAATTTAGGGCTGGCCATGATGATGATCGAAATGTTCAAAATGGGCAAAACGACCGTTGATCAAGCCATACAATAATTTAATGCTGCTAATGATATGTATGAAAAGTTGCTTTAAAGTAGAGAAAAGACTTTGAGAAATAATCCTCAAAGTCTTTTATTTATGATTAGTTTTCGGAAAGTCTATTTAAATATTCATAAATCTTCTGTTCAACACTTACATTCAATTGCTGAAAGCCTTGATTTCCGAATAGAGTATTAAATTCTAAAATATACGGTTGATCATTGACGAACACAAGGTCGAAGCCAGCATGGTCAATTCCTAGCAAATGGGCAACATCTTTTACAATTTCGTAAGCGATAGGAGGAATATGATCATAATTGATGATACCACCTTGTGCAACATTGTTGTGAAAGGTATTGCTATTCTCCCGCCAATAGGCAGCGATGATTTCATCTCCAACAATACAAACTCGCAAATCTCGTTTAATAGGTAAAAATTCCTGAACATAAAAATAGGGGTTATTTTCTACATACTCTAGAAATTGTTCCTTACTTTCAATAAGAAAAACTCCTTTTCCCATCGAGTTTCGAATTTCTTTTGCTACAAAAGGAAAGGGGAATTCTTCAAGAACAGAACGAATATTATCTGAATTGCGACCCAAAATAACGGTTTTAGGAACATATTGAGGACAAACACTCCAAAGTGCTCGGGTCATTTCTATTTTATTAAAGCCTAATTGAATGCTTTGAATACTTGGGAAAATCTTTTTTTTCATACCATAAACTAATGAGTTAACTTGCCAATTTTCTGGGAATAAACAAAAGTCGGCATCAAGTATTTTATTTCGTTCTTGATACATATGCTCTGGTTTGACATATTTAATATGAGGAATTCCGATAGTACGAAAGGGATTAAAGGTTACAAAATTCACAATTTGTATCTCCTATTCAATTTTCTTTTTTCGTAAAAGCTATAAAGCTCACTTAGACAGTCGAAAAAATTATAGTGGTGATTGGGGAAAAAGTCAATATAAAAAGCAATAGATGAAATCATTCAAGTTGATCATTTATAAGCTCTGTTGTAACATGTTATCATACAGTAGGGGGTGAGAGTGTGCTCGCAACAATGACATGGATGGACTTAATTGATTGTTCGTCAGATTTAAGTCAGGCGATTACAGAATCTGATGTATATGCTGACTATATATCGAAGAAAAAACAACTTCAAGATGATCAAGAAGTGCAAAAAGTAATCTACGAATTTAATCAAATGAAAGATCAATATGAAGAGGTTCAGCGTTTCGGGAAATATCACCCGGATTATAAGGAAATTTCTACAACAATTCGTCAGAAAAAACGAGAGCTTGATTTGCATCCGCTCGTGACGGATTTTAAAAAAGCTGAAAAAGAATTAGAGCAGCTATTAAATGAAATAAGCGGAATTTTAGCGCATTCCATTTCTCATACGATAAAAGTACCAACAGGAAATCCTTATTTTGACCAAATGTCCTGCTCTGGAGGCTGTGGATCAGGTGGTTCCTGCAGCTGTAGTGCTTAATAAATAAACGATTTTATCTAATAAGGTAAAATCGTTTTTCTTTTATATAAGGGTTTAATTTTTCTCTAATTATTTGATTAACAGTTAGAGAAGGGTGTTACAATAAGAGCGAAGTAAATATTATGGAAGGATGTCATGTTATCTAGGAGCATTTTCCATTGAAGTTATTGCCGTCATCATGTTGAAATGATAAAATAATGATAGACCTATTGAAAAAGGAGAACCGATGAATGTTAGTAGGTAATAGACAAGGAATTGCTGTTTGGTTAAGTTCTTTAAAATTTGCGAGACAATTAAGAAGATTTGGGCATGTTCAGTATGTTTCAAAAAAAATGAAATATGTTATTTTCTATTGTGATCAAGAGAAAACAGCTGAAGTCATGGAAAAGCTTCAATCCCTTCACTTTGTAAAAGATGTGAAGCCATCTATGAGACCTTTTGTCAAAACAGAATATCAAAACTCAAAGCCAGATAAGGCAAAAGAGTATGATTATAAAATGGGAATTTAACTAGGTGCCGATCAGGTATCTAGTTTTTTAATGCATTTTATTAAAAAATCAAAAAGTCTAGGAATAGAACAAAGTAATCGAAATTTGAAGAGGTGAAGGGATAAACAACCATTAAACACGCTCAGCCTATTTGATTATTTCGTATGGCGAAATATATAATATAAATAGGGAAGTGAATGGAACTATGCAAAATTGGAAGCGTAATTTATGGATATTAGTTGTATGTCAGTTTATAGTAGCGAGCGCAATGACCATGATTATCCCGTTTCTACCTTTATACTTAAAAGATTTAGGGGTAGAAAATGAAGCCTCAATTCATGTTTGGACAGGTGTTATATTCGGAGCAAATTTTCTGACGGCCTTTCTCTTTTCTCCATTTTGGGGGAGAATGGCTGACAAACATGGGAGAAAATTAATGATTTTACGATCGGGGTTTGGGATGGCTATTGTCATCGGATTAACTGGGTTCGCTACCGGACCAGTAGCCCTTTTAATGCTCCGTTTATTAAATGGGGTCGTTTCTGGGTTTATCCCAGCATCAATTGGTCTTGTTTCTACAAACACACCAAAAGAAAAAGTCGGATATGCTCTAGGTATTCTTCAATCAGGTGCAGTAGCGGGAGGTATTATAGGCCCATTATTAGGTGGTCTTATGGCTGAGGTTTTTGGCTTTCAAACGATTTTCTTTGTCACTGGAGCGAGTATCTTACTTGCTGCACTAGTTGTGTTATTTTTTGTCCACGAACGGTTTGTACCTAAAAAGGAACCTCAGAAGTCAAATTCTTTAATAGATTTTAAAATCGTAACAAAAAAACAACCTGTTTTATCATTATATATTGTAATTTTCTTTATTCAATTTGCAGTAATGGGCGTAAATCCTCTATTATCACTTTATGTAGGAGAATTAACTCCTCATCAAAATACAGCCTTTTTTGCAGGATTAACCGTAGCTGTGTTAGGTTTTTCTAATATGATGTCTTCTGCTTTTTTAGGAAGGGTTTCAGATAAAAAGGGTGCTCATAATGTATTATTTTGTGCGATGATTGGTGTCGCAATCTTATCTATTCCACAGGCGTTTGTAACGGATATATGGATGTTAATTGGCTTGCGCTTTTTATTAGGGATATGTGTAGGAGGCTTGTTGCCAGCTGCCAATATGCTCATAAGGCTTCATTCACCAGTTGGGATGGAAAGTAGAACATATGGATTTTCTAATAGCTTTATGTATTTAGGTAATATGTTAGGTCCGATTTTGGGGGGCTGGCTAGCGACTACCTTTACCATTAGAGGGTTGTTTATTATAAGTGCTATTATTTTATTCATCAATGTATGGATTGTTAAGTTTAAGGTGATGCCATCGGCTAAAAAAACGTTTATAGAAGAAAAGAAATTGAGAATGAAAAAAAGAAGCGAATCACCATCTCCTTCTTAAATAAATCATCCCACCTTTATGAAAGAGGTGGGATTAGTTTGTTTAGACGAAAAATTCCAATTAAATATTGATAATATAAATCTTTTTCCGCAAATTGAGTATAGGATTTCACTTCTAATGTTTTTATTGGAACTTCAAATTGCTTTCCTAGTGCTGAAAATAATTCATATCTGTTATTGGATTCTATGCCATTCTTATGAGGAATTCCTTCTAAACAAATATATAAAGGCATAAAAGAACCTTGTTCGGTTGGATTTAGCAAGACGACTAGAGATGACTTTTTTTGTGAGTCTTTCTCTACATCTAATCGAACGAAGGCAGAAATTCGATCTTGGTTTCTTTTAGCTATTTCCATTAATTCAAACAAATCTGAATAGCCTTGCCCTAACTCAATAAATCTCTGTATCATCTAATTACAATACCCCTCTCATTTCAGTTCGTCTCTTAGTTTACCTTAAAGTAAAGAAAGTAGAAAGAAGGAATCATTGTACCATTCATAAAAAAAACCTCGTAAGAAAACCCTACGAGGTGCCCATACACATACATTCCGTATGTAATCAGGCTATGGGAGAGGAGAAACCGGAGGAAGAACTTATGGGGAAACGTAAGTCTTCTCCGCGGTTGCAGCAACATTGTAATAATGCTGCTAGTTTCATTATGACCAAGACTGTACAAAATATACATGACCGCTTAAATTCTAAAATCCTCTTATTCATTGACATTCCTTTCTTTAAGTAACTTATGATAAAATAATTTTTAGTTGAAAAGGAGAAAGTAGGGAATGAAAAATGAGAGTCATTTCAGGTGAAAAAAAAGGGTTGCCTTTAAAAGCAGTACCAGGGAAATCAACGAGACCCACTACAGATAAAGTAAAGGAATCGATTTTTAATATGATTGGTCCTTATTTTGAAAAAGGAATTCTTCTAGATTTGTATGGAGGAAGCGGAGGTTTATCAATAGAAGCTTTAAGTAGAGGCATGGAAAAGGCGATTATCATTGATCAAGATCGCAAGGCTATTCATACCATTAAAGAAAATTTAGCCAAATGTAAATATGAAACAAAAGTAGAAGTATTTCGTAATGAGGCTAAAAAAGCAATAAAAGCTTTAATTAAAAGAGAGATTCAATTTGATTTAATCTTCTTAGATCCTCCCTATGCTATAGAAGACATCGCAAACGAAATCGCGATTATCGCTGATTTTGAATTATTGAAAAAATCTGGTGTGATTGTATGTGAACATAGTAAAGAACGAGCGTTACCAGAAAACATTGGCGATTTAACCATGACTCGACAGGAGAAATATGGAGATACATGCATTTCTATTTTTCAATTTTAAAAAATAATCAATGAATAAAGGAGGACCACATGAAAAAAATTGCCGTATGTTCGGGTAGCTTTGATCCAGTTACAAATGGTCATCTGGACATTATTACAAGAAGCTCAGAAATTTTTGAACATGTGATAGTTGCTGTTTTACATAATTCAAAGAAAAAAGCTTTATTTACTGTAGAGGAAAGAGTAGAGCTCTTAAAGGAAGCAACCAATCATTTAGAACATGTAGAGATTGATACTTTCAACGGATTATTAATTGATTATATGAAAAAACGGAATGCTCATGTCATTGTAAGAGGCCTAAGAGCGGTTTCGGATTTTGAATATGAAATGCAAATCGCTTCAATGAATAAAAAGCTTGCTCAGGAAGTGGATACGGTTTTTATGATGACTAAAAATGATTATTCCTATTTAAGCTCAAGTATAGTGAAAGAGGTAGCCAAACATGATGGTCAAATTGATGATTTGGTCCCTGAACATGTTGCGCTAGCATTAAAGGAACGTTTCAAAGGAAATACATAAGCAAGATTACAAAACAGCCTAGCTCCAATGCTAGGCTGTTTTATGTGGATATAATCTCTCTTTAGTCCATATGAATATAGATAGCATAAGAAAAATAAGTGTAATAAGAGGGGAATACGTTAAAAATATCGTCCAAATGTTCTCGGAAAAAGAATGGACTTGAAAAGTAGGCACTACTTGCTCATAAAGCGTTACATGTCTTCTTTCTAAATAGATTGGTTTAAATAAAAGCAAGGAAAGTACTGAGGCTAGAATTCCTTGAAGGATACGTCCGATGATGAATGGTTTGAAACGAATGTCTGTTTCGGCTAATATGCTTGCTACTTGTGCTTGGATAGATAAGCCGCTAAATCCTAATAAAAAGCTAACCGCAATCACTTGATGTAATAGACTCGCTTCAGTTGTTTCACTTATTTGACCAGCACCAATCGTCATCTCAAATAATCCCGAAATAATAGGTTGACTTAATTCCGTTGGTAATGAAATAAATGAAAGCAAAAAACTAACAAAAATCGATAGGAGGTTAATGACCTCTAATAAGGATAAAACCTTATTAATGACTGAAAATAATATGATAAAACCACCAATCATTAATAAGGTTCGAACCGAGGATTGGACTGCATCTCCTAATATTTTTCCTAGTGGCCTTCCATCCTTTTGATGCTCTTTATGTAGAATGGTCACCATATTTTTAAGAGGCGTACCTCTAACTATAGTATCTTCATTTTTAAATTCAGAAGCTGAATGATCACGAACACCATAGAACCTCATCATTAAGCCGACCATTAAATTGGCTCCATAGTGAGCAAGGGCAAGAAGAATACCTAGTGCTGGATTATGAAAAAAACCAACCGCAACAGCACCAAAAATAAAAAGTGGGTTGGAAGAGCTAGTAAATGATACTAAGCGCTCAGCTTCAATCTTTGTAATTTTGTTTTCTTTTCTTAATCTAGCAGATAATTTTGCACCAGCAGGATTACCAGAAGCAAGTCCCATCGCCCAAACGAAACCACCAATTCCTGGAACGCGAAAAAGTGGTCGCATAAATGGCTCAAGCAAAGAGCCCAATAAGGTGACGACACCAAAACTAATTAACAATTCAGAGACAATAAAAAAAGGTAGAAGAGAAGGAAACACAACATTCCACCAAATATTCATTCCTCGAACAGATGCTTCTAAGGATTCTTTAGGAAATAACATTAAAGCAACCGCTAAACAGAGAGCGGTGCTAGCTAATATGAGGGTATGGGCTCTTTTTGAATTCAAAAAGAATAACCTCCTTTACTTTTCAAAAGCGTGTCATTTAAAGAACCATATCCAAGTTAAGCTGATTTTAGAGCTCGTCTTTTCTACTACCATTAAATATACGTCTACTTCGAAAAATTAGACCATATGATTGAAAAAGAACAGAGGAAATCGTATGATAGGAGTTGATGTAATGACTAAGCAGCGACCTACCATTGGCTTAGCTCTAGGAGCAGGTGGTGTCAGAGGCTTTGCTCATGTTGGTGTATTAAAAGTATTAGAGAAGGAAAAAATACCGATAGATTATTTAGCTGGAAGCAGTATGGGTGCATTAGTAGCTAGTTTGTATGGAGTAGGTCATACTACGGAAACTATGGAAAGATTTGCGACCTTATTTAAAAGGAAATTTTACGTGGATTACACCATTCCTAAGCTTGGCTTTATAAAGGGTGAAAGAGTGGTAGAACTAATTCGTATCCTTGCGAAATCTAAAAAGCTTGAGGAGCTACCGATTCCCGTTTCAATTGTTGCGGCTGATTTAATATCTGGAACGAAAGTCATTATGAAAGAAGGAGATATTGCTGAAGCTGTAAGAGCTAGTATTTCCATACCTGGAATATTTGTCCCTGTTACTAAGAATGACCAGGTGCTGGTTGATGGTGGTGTGCTAGAAAGAGTGCCTACTTCCGTAGTGAAGGAAATGGGGGCCGATATTGTTATTGGTGTAGACGTAAGTGCATACAAAGTAGAGCAAAAGCTACTTACTATATTTGATGTGATTATGATGACCATTGATATGATGGCGAAGGAAATGAGTAGTAAAACAGAGGATGTACAGAATTCATTTACGATAAAGCCGATTGTAAAGCAAACAAATGGACTTCTATTTAAGGATGTATCTTCTATCATAAAAGCAGGAGAGGTAGCTGCAAAAGAGAGGATAGAAGAGTTAAAAGAAAAGATAAATGATTGGAAGGAGAACCACATTGAGCGCTGAAAAACGACCAATGCTTAAGAAGCGATATATATTTTTAGTACTTATTATATTTATTCTTTATTTTTTACCGATACCTTTTTATTATTCGGAACCTGGCTCTGCTGAAAGGTTGAGCCAATATATTCAAATGGAAGAGTCTGTTTTTGAGGATGAGCAAGAGCAAGGACATTTCATGCTGACGACCGTAAAAATGGGTAAAGCAAATGTATTTTTCTATTTATGGTCTTACTTCAGCCCTTATCGTGTCATTCACCCGGAAAGCCAGGTGAGAATAGATGGAGAAACAGATGAAGAGTATCAGCATCGCCAATTAATGCATATGAAAAATTCTCAAGAAGCTGCTACTATTATCGCTTATGAGAAAGCTGGAAAAACAGTGGAGATTGATTATTTGGGTGTAAATGTTACACAATTAATTGATGGAATGCCAGCATCATCTATTTTACGTGTTGGTGACATCATTACGGAGATTGACGGTCAGCCTATTTTAGATGTAGAAGATTTATTTTCTTCGCTTGCTGATAAAACGATTGATGATGAAGTGACAGTTAAAATTTTAAGAAGTGGCGAAGAATTAGAATATGAAATAGGCTTTTCTATTTTTCCTGACGAATTGCAAACGGGTGAAGAGATGCAAGTGGGAATGGGTATTGTAGGCCCTGTTACCGCAAAGGAAGTTACGTTTGAGCCTGAAATTCAAATTGATACAGCTCAAATAGGTGGACCATCTGCAGGTTTAATGTTTTCCTTGGAGATTCTTAATACTCTAAGTGAAGGTGACTTAACGAAAGGTTATGAGGTAGCGGGCTCTGGAACGATTAACGAAGAAGGTGAAGTAGGGCCTGTTGGAGGGATTGCTCAAAAAGTTGTGGCAGCTGAAAGGGTTGGGGCGGATTACTTTTTTGCTCCATCGACTGATTTAGTAGAAGGAAGTAATTTCGAACAAGCTCAGAAAGCTGCTATCGACATCGAAGCATCACTAGAAGTAATCCCAATAGAAACAATAGATGATGCCATTACCTTTCTAGACGAATTGCAGCCAAAATAACCATTAGCCAGGAAAGGTCTTTGTTCCTGGCTAATGGTTTTAATTAAAGCTGAATAGGAATTTGTTTGTATTCAGATGACATTCCATTGCCCCTTGCGATGTTAGGGAGACCAGTAGCATAAGTGGCTGCTACTCGCTCATCTAGTTCTTTTAAAGGACCAAAAGCATTGGCAAAGCGACTTATGATAGGAGTATTTATTTCCTTTTTATTCTTTCGTAAGTGCTCTCGTCCTCTTGAGCTCATTCCTAAAAGCCGCAGATAAGGAAGGGTTTCGAGAGCTAGAAGCTGATCGATTTCCTTTTTGGTCGTTTGGGTTAAAATGTGCGTTAAGAGACGTTGAAGTCGGTTCCAAGTATACCGCTTTGTTTTAATTTTGTTCATAAAGTCCGAAAAGCTAGTTGATTGTTTAATGGCTTCTTTTAACCGAAATTCCAACCCTTCTTCACATTCATAAATTTCTCTTAGCTGCTCATGAGTAGAGGTGATGAGCTGATATTGCAAATAAGGAAAATACGATTCCCACTGTTGAAAGCTGTTGAATGCTTGTTCATACTGAGAGAG
This sequence comes from Alkalihalobacillus trypoxylicola, assembly GCF_001590785.1. GTDB lineage: Bacteria > Bacillota > Bacilli > Bacillales > Bacillaceae_D > Alkalihalobacillus > Alkalihalobacillus trypoxylicola. The sequence goes on along the minus strand of NZ_LTAO01000001.1, from coordinate 489,572 downwards.
AATGTCCCACGTTGAAGTAGGAACAACATGTTTAATCAAATGAAGATTTTTCTCTTCGAAAAGGGCTTTTCTAATACTTGTAGCGCTAGCAATTGATTCAATAGGGATTTGTTCGTCATGATATTGAGCGCTTGTCCTCTTAAGTGTATAAGCCTCCATTGTAGGAGCAAATTTTTCGATAGCTCGTAAATAGTGGTAACCTAGAATATTATTCGGTTGTGATAATGACAGACTTGGCTTTTGATTACTGTTAATCGCCTCGAATGCATTAGAGGTTGCTTTAGGGTAGCTTTTACCAGACTTCATTTCCATCCGCACAAGCTCATCCCATTCAGATTGATGCTGCTGAATAAACGAAATCAATTCCTTAAAATCTTGAATATCTCCATTTTCACTACCAAAGCTAACAGAATGGACACCTAGTTCTGATAATACTTTGATTGCACCTTCTGCGAATAGTTCGGCTTTTTGAACGGAATAATAATAAGGAAGCTCAATCACGAGGTCTGCTCCTGCCATTAAAGCCATTCGTGCTCTTTCCCATTTTGGAAGAAGAGCAGGTTCTCCGCGTTGCAGAAAGAAGCCACTCATGACAGCAACGACCATATTAGCATTTGAAAGTTGTTTGGATGTTTGTAAATGAAGGGCATGTCCGTTGTGAAATGGATTGTACTCTACGATCAAACCAACTGAATGACTCATTATGAAACTCCTTTTAAAGGAAATGGGCGTATAAAAAAAGGCAAGTCTTTACGCCGGTTTTTTTACGTGATAAAATGAAAAATCAAGCACAAAATTCTTTATTATATTCATTATAAAGGAAAGACTGTAAAGAAAAAAGGTTGACAAAAAAAATTGGGAGATTTATAATTACTTTTGTTGCCTTAGAGGTGATATAAAATGAAATGGACTATACAACAACTAAAAACAGCAAAGCATAAGCCGTTTATATTCAACGAAAAGATCGATCTTTCAGAGGTCAAAAAGAGTGAATCCAACATTCGCTCGATTCAAATGGCAACTGTATCGGGTAGAGTTGAATATGTAGGAAATGTGCTAAACATTATTTATCATTTAGATACTGAACTTATTCTTCCATGCTCTAGAACATTAGTGGATGTACCTTTGAAAATTAACATATCCTCCAAAGAGCAATTTCGCGAGGGTGAAAATTGGTATCATATTGATGAAGATGGTCATGAAGAATTGGTGGAGTTATCTGGAGTATATTTGGATTTCCGTGCATATCTTTATGAAAGAATTTTACTGGAAATACCTATCCAAATCTTTGCTGATGAAGTGCAAGAGGATGATAGCAAAAAAGCGCCCTCTGAAGGAAAAGATTGGCAAGTAGTAACAGAGTCAGACCGCCAAAACAAAATGGATCCTAGATTAGCTGACTTAGCTAAATTTTTTGAGAAAGAGTAAGAAAATCGAAGTACGGTTTTGATAGAATCGGCTTCCTTTCATAAATGCAAGCGTAAGGTTTTTACGCATTACCTTTAAGGAGGTGGGAATGATGGCAGTACCTTTTAGAAGAACATCTAAAACAAGAAAAAATAAGCGTCGTACTCACTACAAATTAGCGGTACCTGGTATGGTGAAGTGTTCAGAGTGTGGAGAGTTAAAATTGGCTCACCGTGTTTGTAAAGAGTGTGGCTCATATAAAGGCCAAGAAGTAGTAAGTAAATAATAGGAAAAACAAGTGATAATATTATCGCTTGTTTTTTTATTTGTTTTCTTACTGAATAAGAGCATAGTTGGACTGAACGAAACTGGCTCATTATTCCAAGGAACTGTATGACCATAAATCCATTGTTTGTTTTCTAATGTAAGCTTGAACACTGTAAAATCTATGACCACAAATCTTTGTGAATAGTCTATAGCAAAAAAGGATATACTCATTTACTAGAACAAAGTCTATCTTTAGTAGTTGCTGCATATGATTAGATCAATGATTGATAAAGGAGGGGTCATATGACAACCATTCGTCAAGATGCTTGGAGTACAGATGAAGATTTGATTCTAGCAGAAGTTGTACTAAGACATATAAGAGAAGGAAGCACACAGTTAGCGGCATTTGAGGAGGTAGGGCAAAAACTTTCAAGAACAAGTGCGGCTTGTGGATTTAGATGGAATTCAACGATTCGAAAAAAATATGAATCTGCTATTCACCTTGCAAAAAAACAACGGACCAAAATAAAAGCTATAAAAGCGCCGGCTTCAGAAGAACAGGAAGTGGAACGACCGCAGGAAAAGAAGAAAAACGTTCGGGTTTTTAAATCGAAAAAAGAAGAAGTAGAACCAGATGCTAATGTATCAGTGGAGAAGGAAGAAATCATTGAAGCGGAACTTGAGCAAGATGAAAACATCTGGAATGAAAATGAGCCATTAACGATGGAAAGAGTGATCGATTTTCTTTCAGAGTATGAACATTCAATGAAGCTTAGGCCACAACCTGATGAATATGAACATTTAAAAATTGAAAACCAGCGTTTGAGAGAGAGGCTTGCTAAGGTTGAGGAAGAAAAATCAATCATGAAGGAAGATTATCGTTCTTTATTATCGATTATGGATAGAGCTAGGAAATTAACTTTATAAAAAAGGTTCGAGAACCCTTGAGTTCTCGAACCTTTTATTTATAATATTTACTTTTTTATTGATCGGCCGGCTGCTCTTGTACACCATCCGGGTACCAAACAAATGGATTTTCACCACGGTCTCGATCGGGCTGGTAAGTAACTTCAGTAAATCCCATTTTATGCCAGAAGTCATTTGAATTGACACGACCATTTGTTTTAATAGGTAGTTTGAAGGATTTGGCGAAATTCACCAAAGATTGTCCGTACCCTTTACCACGATAGGCTTCTAAAACCTCTAATTTCCATAATTCTAAATAATCTTGTGAAGGTTCGAAATACCGATCGTATTTTTGATTGATTCGATATAGGCTCATTCGCGCAACTAATTTTTTTCCGAAGTAAATTCCGTAAAAAGGCGATTCGCTATCATTCTCGATTAAATTCTCTTCTAAATCTTCTTTCATATAAAGTTCAGCGGCTCCATACTCTCGAAAATTTTTAAATTCTTCTATTGTTTTATAATTGATTAAAAGTCTTTTCACTTCATGACCCATTTCATATGCCTCCCCAGATTAATAAATGCTGTATATAGTTTACTAAAATTTAAAAGAAATCGCTAACAAAAAATCTTTAATTAAACCGTTTAAAGGAAAAATCAATTTATAATGGAGATACAAATCAACCAAAATGAAGACCTTCATTTTTGTATAATCCTAAGTCTTTTTTTCTTTTTTTTGTATAGAGTAGGAAAAAAGTAGTGGAATCACGAAAAACATTTGGTTTTATGAAGTATAATCATATATGATAGAAAAAAATGCAAGGGAAAGATGGTATGAACATTACAATAGTTGGAGCTGGATCGATTGGCTTGTTATATGCTGTTTATTGTGCAGAAGCTGGGATGAAGGTTACACTGATCACAAGAACGAAAAAACAAGCTGATTTGATAAATAAGTCCGGGGTCGAATTTATTAGACAGGATGATCATTTACTTGTCGATCATATAGATGCATACGAGATCACAACAGTCGCAGAACATTTTACAGATCTCGTTATTTTCGCTGTGAAATCCTATCAACTACCCGACGTTTTACCTTTAATAAAAGAAAAGATCAAGAGTTCAAGCTGGTTATTTCTTCAAAATGGCTTAGCTCATGTGGAGATGTTAGAAGGGATCAACCAGGTTGAAATAGGCTTGGCGGTTATTGAACATGGTGCTAAAAAAGAGGGGGCTACTTCTGTTCAGCATACAGGAAAAGGTACTACACGGTGGGCGTATTATAAGAAACAGGACGAAATGAGTGTATTAGGGTCCTTTTTTGAAAGCTTTAAAAATAAACAATTTCCTAACGAATATGCAGAAGAATGGTTACCTATGCTACATTTAAAATTATTGGTTAATGGTGTGATAAATCCACTCACGACTATATTTCAAGTGAAAAATGGGGAGCTTTTAAAAAATCCCTATATTAGAGAAATTATGAATCCATTAATAGAAGAGCTAACCGAAGTACTATCTGTTCCTAGAGATAAAGGGATAAAGAAGGTACTTGAAGTTTGTACATTTACTCAAAACAATACTTCTTCTATGCTAACAGATCGATTGTCTGGTAGGAGAATGGAAATAGAAGCGATTTTAGGATATGCAGTGAGACTAGCCAAGCAAAACAGAAGGTCTACTCCTTATTTAACTTATACATATATGGCTGTAAAAGGAATTGAGAACGAAACAGGCAGGAGGGAAGTTTAGATGACAGTTGTATCATGGGTTTTTGCGACATTTGTTACCTTGCCTCTTTTTGCATGGTATTTGACTTATATTACGATGGTTAAAACGACGAAAAATAAAAGAAAATCAGTTCGTGTTGCTTCTGATTGGAGTATGATTTGGTTTGTGTTAGCGGTCTATTATATAGGAGTTGAATTATGGTCGATCTCCTTTTTTTGGTATATATTAATAATTTTATTCGTTATTGCGATTATTTTTACTTGGTTACATTGGAGCATAGCACAGGACATCATTATTAGTAAGCTTTTTAAAGGGATTTGGCGCATGAACTTTTTAATCTTTCTTCTATTATATTTAATTCTAAGTGGGTATGGATTAATTAGTCGAATCTTTTTTCTGAATTAATTGAGCAAATCATTTGGTTACTTGTTTTCTTTTTGCTAATATATGCACATAATGTCTTTTAAAGCATACAATGACTTAATGGGGATTAATGAGTTAAAATGAATGTGCAAAGTGACTTCAAAGTAGAAGGGGCGTCTATGAAGAATGAAGGTAATTAATCTAGACCTTTCTGAAAATAAAGGATTCCTCCATGATTATATGGAAAATAGTGAAAAGCTATCATCCTTTTTTGATTACCATTGGAAGGATCAAAATCATTATCAAAAAAGATTACAAGAATTAGAAAATAGAGATTTTCAACGACAAGTGTTATGTGATTTTTTAATGTCTTACCATCAACAACTGCCATACCCTAAAAAAGTGTTAGAACAGATTGAAAAATTACGAAATCCAAAAGCGGTCGCAGTCGTCGGTGGGCAACAAGCTGGTCTATTAACGGGCCCCATGTACACTTTTTATAAGGCTGTAACAGCGATTATGTTGGCAAGGCAGCAAGAAGAAAAGCTATCTGTTCCCGTAGTGCCGATTTTTTGGGTTGCAGGGGAAGATCATGATTTAGATGAAATTCGATTTGTCTATACACAGAAAAAAAGTAAATGGGTCAAACATACATACGAGACTGAGGCTAATCAATCATCTGCTTCATTAGCGACTCTTGATCAAACTTTATTATCTGAATGGATAGAAACGACTTTCTCGAGACTTCCTGAAACCGAATTTACAAAAGAGCTTAATGAGCATATTCATATTCTTGCTCGCGATTCTAAAACGTTTACAGAGTTCTTTTCAAAAATAATGAATTGGTTATTCCAGGATTTTGGCCTTATTCTACTCGATGCCCATGCACCAGAAATACGAAAACTAGAAATCGACTTTTTCGCTCAGCTTATTGAAAGAGCTGAAGAGGTCCAAGCTTCCCATAAAAAAGGAGTCGAGGCTTTCGCAGAGGCTGGTTATGGATCGCCAATTGAAACAGAAAAGGAAAATGCTCACCTTTTTTATGAATATAATGGCGAACGGTCACGGTTAGACTATGCAGATGGTTCTTTTTATATAAGAGATACGACAAAAGAATTTTCAAAACAAGAGTTATTAGAAGAGCTTAAAAGAAATCCTGAATCCTTTAGTAATAATGTAGTGACAAGACCATTGATGCAAGAATATTTATTGCCGGTTCTAACCTTTGTTGCAGGACCAGGTGAATTAAAATATTGGGCAACTTTAAAAGAATGCTTTCATTTATTCTCATTTAAAGTACCTCCTGTAACGCCACGAGTGCAAATGACAGTTGTACCTAAAATGGTTGAAAAATGGATGAATGAGCAATCATTTTCCTATCTATCCTTTTTAAAAGGGGAATCTGCTCAACGATTAGAGGAATGGTTAGAGCAGCAATACCATCCTTCGATCGAACAAATCGTTGAGGATACGAAAAGTTCAATTAACACAGCTCACTCCTCATTAAGAGAATTAGCTGATAGCATCGATTATAATGTTGGGAAATTAGCTGAGAAAAATTTAGAGATATTAAATCGTGAAATAGATTTTGTCAAAAAGCGTATGATTAGACATGTCAAAAAAGAACAGTCGTATATGATATCGAAATTTGAAGAATCAGGCCATTGGTTAGCACCTAATAATCGCCCACAAGAACGCGTAATTCATCCATTAATTTTACTAAATCTAGTAGGAAGGGTCGAATTATCCCGTTTAATTGAATTAACAGGTGAAGTAGATGGAGCACATAAGTTAATTTTCTTGTAAAAAAAAGTATAAAAACCCTGTCAAAAGATTGAGAGAAAAAATCCTGTAATGATGCAGGGTTTTTTTTTTATTTTGTTTAAAGTAATTAATAGTGGTACAAAGTGGAGGGATGTGGTAAGTTAGAGGTATAAAGTGGGGGGAGATGAACTCTTTATGTTTATGGGAGAATATCGCCATAACATTGATGATAAGGGACGAATGATTGTACCAGCTAAATTTCGTGAAAACCTTGGTTCATCTTTCGTTGTAACAAGGGGCTTAGACCGTTGTTTATTTGTCTACCCACTACAAGAATGGGAAAAATTAGAACACTCCTTAAAGGCGCTACCTTTTACAAAAAAGGATGCTAGAGCTTTTACCCGATTCTTCTTTTCTGGTGCAACAGAATGTGAAGTCGATAAACAGGGAAGAATAAACATTGCCTCGTCACTCCGAGATTATGCATTGCTCGAGAAAGAATGTGTCATCATCGGTGTATCCAATCGAGTAGAAGTTTGGGCAAAGGATAAATGGGAAGAATACTTCGATGAATCAGAAGATTCCTTTAGTGAAATAGCAGAAAATATCATTGATTTCGATTTGTAATAGATAGAACTTTAGGCAAATGCAAAAGAAAGGAAATAATATGTTTACGCATACCACGGTTTTGAAAAATGAATCAGTCATGAGTTTGAATATAATACCTCATGGGGTATATGTTGATTGTACTCTAGGGAGAGGTGGACATTCAGAGCTCATTTTAAAGCAGTTGAATGAAGACGGACATTTATATGGCTTTGATCAAGATGATGAAGCTTTAAAGGCCGTTTCAGAAAAATTTGAATCATACCAAGGTAAATTTACTTTAATAAAATCTAACTTTCGATACATAAAAGAAGAACTTTTGAAACATGGAGTTACGGAAGTGGATGGCATTTTGTTTGACTTAGGTGTATCATCACCGCAATTGGATGATGCTACAAGAGGTTTTAGTTATCATCAAGATGCTGCCTTAGATATGAGGATGGACCAAAATGCTGCATTGACGGCGAAGGAAGTTGTCAATGAGTGGCCTTTCTCTCAGCTAGTCAGAATTATTTCTCGATATGGCGAAGAGAAGTTTGCAAAGCAAATTTCAAGGAAGATTGAAGCGTTCCGTGAGAAGCAAGCAATCGAAACAACGGGTCAATTAGTAGAAATAATCAAAGAAGCGATACCCGCGCCAGCTCGAAGAACAGGTGGACATCCAGCAAAAAGAACTTTCCAAGCCATTCGAATTGCTGTTAATGATGAGTTAGGAGCTTTTGAGGATGCATTGGAAGATTCAATTGAATTGTTAAGAAAAGATGGTCGGATTTCTGTTATTACTTTTCATTCTTTAGAAGACCGATTGTGTAAAGAGGTTTTTAAAGAAAAAAGTAAGGGGCCTGACTTACCACCGGGTTTACCGATTATTCCTGAAGGATATGAACCTACCTTAAAGCTGATTACAAGAAAACCGATTACACCAGGTAAGGAAGAGTTAGAGGATAATAACCGAGCTAGGTCAGCTAAATTACGTGTAGCACAAAAGAATTAAGAGGAGGGACTTTTTATATGAGTATGATTGCCAGACAAATACAACATCAGGAACAACTAGAACCTAAAAGAAAGAAAAAGATAGTTAGGCGAGTAAGGCATAAGCTCACATTAGGTGAAAAATCAATTATTGGAATTTTAATCTTATCTCTATTTATTGTCGGAGCCATTATTGTTAATAATTATGTTGAAATGTATAGGATGAATCAAGATATTTATCAACTAGAACAGGTTGTGGCTGAGCAATCAGAAATTAATGGCGGACTTTATCTCCAAGTGCTAGAATTATCAAACCCAGATCGTATTTTACAATTGGCAAAGGAAAGTGGTATGGGATTAAATGAAGAAAATGTTAACCCTATTCAACAACAAAACTAGTTCAAGCTAAGAATTGAACTAGTTTTTTTTCGATGATCGTGTATGATACTCAAGTAAGGGTGTTTAGATAAGAGGTGTGAGAGGATGGAAATAAAAAGAGCTAATACGAATATACGTGCAATTGTCCTAATGGTGATCTTTTTTATCATTTTTGCTGTTTTTATTGGACGTATTCTACATATTCAGGTGACAAAAGAAGTAAGGGGTCATGAACTAGACCAAATAGCAGAAGAAAGATGGACGAAGAAAATTCCTCTAGAAGGTGTTCGTGGGACGATTTTCGACCGAAGTGGTGGTGCTATTGCAGAGGAAGTAAAATCTTATAAGGTTTTTGCTATTTTGAATAGAGATCAATCTAGTTATGTGAAGGAACCAGAAGAGACTGCCGAGAAGCTAGCGCCATATATTGATCAAGAGGTTGGTAATCTAGCTCGCTTATTATCTCAAGATAAATTCCAGGTAGAGCTAGGAACAGGTGCAAGGAATTTAAGTTATGAGCAAATGCTAGAAATTAAAGAGTTAGATTTAGATGGAATCTTCTTTATGACAGAACCAAGAAGGTATTATCCGAAGCAAATGTTTGCTTCGCACGTTATCGGATATACAGAAAGAAATATGGAAGAAGCACGAATGGGTTTAGAGCGTAGTCTAGATGAATATTTAAGTGCTAAGGATGGAAGTATTACGTATTTATCTGATACAAACCGAGCACCATTATTAAATCCTAATGAATTAATTGAGCCAGTTGAAAATGGGAACCATGTCTATTTGACACTTGATGGTAATATTCAAACCTCATTAGAGCAGGTTATGACAGAGGTAGATGAAGAGTATGAACCAGAAAGAATGATTGCTATTGTTGCTGATCCTAAGACAGGTCAAATATTAGCCATGAGTAATCGACCAAGCTTTAATCCAAATGAATATGAAAAAATCACTAATTATATGAACTTCTCGATATCTGATCACTTTGAGCCAGGATCGACAATGAAAATGTTTACAGTGGCAGCTGCCATGGAGGAAGGTGTGTTTCCAGCAAATGAAGCCTACCAATCTGGAAGCTGGGATATAGGACCTGATCAGGTAAGAGACCATAATAATGGGGTCGGATGGGGATCTATTAGTTTTACAGAGGGATTTCTACGCTCTTCCAACGTAGCGATGGCTAAACTAACGATAGAGCGTCTCGGAACCGAAAAATTGTATGATTATTGGGAAAGGTTTGGTTTTAATGAACCAACAGGAATTGACCTACCTAATGAAGCGAATAGTTTAATTGCTAAAGGAAGTCAATTTGATGCAGTAGCTACCTCATTTGGTCAAGGTACAGCTGTTACGCCGATTCAACAAATTCAAGCGGCTACAAGTATTGCTAATGGTGGTAAGATGATGAAGCCCTATATCATTGATCGAATTGTAGATTCGGAAACCAATGAAGTGATGTATCAAAATGAGCCGGAAATAGTTGGAGAGCCTATTAGTGAAGAAACATCCAAAGAAATGTTAGATTTATTAGAGGGAGTAGTGAACGAAAGAGCAGGAACAGGTAATCCTTACTATATTGAAGGATTTCAAGTGGTTGGAAAAACAGGAACTGCTCAAATTCCAAATCCTAATGGCGGTGGGTATATTCATGGTCATGGCGAAAATATCTTTTCATTCCTAGGGATGGCTCCTAAAGACGACCCTAGTGTATTGGTTTATGTAGCAGTAGAAAGACCAAAATTAAAAGATATTGAGACCGGGTCAGAGCCTACTAGAAAAATATTTACAACGATTATGAAACAAAGTCTTCAATATTTAAAGATTACCCCTTCTGTCGAAGAAATTGCGAAGGAAACCGTTGAAGGCTACAAATTAAATGATTTTACCTCGATGTCTATAGCAGAAGCAAAAGAAGAACTTGAAGAGGAAGGATTAGAGGTAGTCGTGCTCGGTGATGGAAAATCTATAATAAGTCAGCAACCGGCTTCTGGAAAAGGGCTGCTTCCTGGAGAAAAAGTTTTTATCGTCACGGAGGCTGAGCAATATGAAATGCCGGAAGTGATAGGTTGGTCTACTCGTGATGTATTGCGATTATCTGATGCTCTAGAAATCACTCCAAACCTTTTTGGAAATGGCTACGTGACCGCTCAAAATGTTGCTCCGGGTGATGTAGTGCGACCAGGAGATTATATTGTGATAGAATTAGCCAATCATCAAATGGAAGAGCAGCAAGATGATGAAGATGAAGAACAGGAAGAAAACGAGGAAGAGGAATTAGAAGAAGAAGTGGGAATAGATAGTTAGGATTTAATAGTAACCCTCCGCAATGTTCTAATGAATCATTAGAGAGCATAGTTATAAACAAGCTATGTACACTTTTGATTTGATAGTGCGGGGGGTTGGCTTTTGTGCGAGTTTCTAATGTGACAGTAAGAAAAAGGTTAATCATCGTTTTTTTTATTGGACTGGCTATTTTAATCACGATTATTTTTCGTTTAGGTTATGTTCAATTTGTATTAGGTGATTTTTTAACAGAATCTGCAGAAGATTCCTGGAGTCGTAATGTTCCTTTTGAGGCGAAAAGAGGGGAAATTGTCGACCGAAATGGAGTTGCGTTAGCGACTAATATAAGTGCTCCTTCGGTATTGGTGGTCCCTAGACAGGTACAAGATCCTGTAGATACAGCTGAGAAATTAGCGGCCACTTTAAATATGGATAGGCAAAAAGCATACCAAAAAATTACTCAAAAAGAATCAATGGTTCGCATAACTCCAGAAGGAAGGAAGATTACAAAGGATAAAGCCGATGAAGTGAGAGAACTAAGGTTACCGGGTGTTTATATTGCCGAGGATAGTAAGAGACATTATCCGTTTGGTAGTTATTTGTCTCATGTTTTAGGCTTTGCTGGGATTGATAATCAAGGCTTAACAGGACTTGAATTATATTATGATGAACAGTTAAAAGGTGAAAAAGGGTATGTATCCTTTTTCTCGACAGCAAAGGGAAATAGAATGCCTAATTTAGCCGACGAATACACGGCTCCCTCTAATGGTTTAGATATGGTATTGACGATAGACAGTCGTGTTCAGACGATTGTTGAAAGAGAGTTAGATATAGCAGAAGCGACCTATAATCCGGATGGAGCGATTGCCATTGCAATGAATCCAAATACGGGTGAAATTTTAGCGATGAGTAGCCGTCCTCATTATAATCCAGAGTTGTTTCAGGAGGTTGCTCCTGAAGTTTATAATCAAAATAAACCAGTATGGATGCAATATGAGCCTGGATCGACATTTAAGATCATTACCATTTCAGCTGCGATTGAAGAAGGGGTCGTAAATTTAAAAGAGGATTCCTTTTATGACCCTGGATATATTAAAGTAGCTGGTCACAATTTACGATGCTGGAAAAAAGGTGGACATGGTCAACAATCCTTTTTAGAAGTGGTTCAGAACTCATGTAACCCTGGTTTTGTAGTACTAGGAGAAAGGTTAGGGAAGGACCGCCTGTTTGACTATATTGAAGATTTTGGTTTTGGTCAAAAAACAGGAATTGATTTACAAGGTGAAGGAACCGGGATTCTTTTTAACCGTGATCGGGTTGGACCACTAGAGCAAGCTACTACAGCATTCGGACAAGGAGTGGCTGTTACTCCTATTCAACAGGTAGCGGCGGTTTCGGCAGCAGTTAACGGAGGTTATCTATATCAGCCTTACATCGCGAAAGAGTGGGTAGATCCTTTAACTGGAGAAGTGGTAGATAGCCACTCTCCGATTATGAAAAGACAAGTGATATCGCAAGAAACCTCAGAAGAAGTTCGATATGCACTTGAAACGGTTGTTGCTCAAGGGACAGGGAAAAAAGCTTTTGTTGATGGATATCGAGTCGGCGGGAAAACAGGTACTGCGCAAAAAGCAAAGGATGGAAGATATTTAGAAAATAATTATATCCTTTCATTTGTTGGCTTTGCTCCTGCAGATGATCCAGAGATTGTGGTATATGTAGCCATCGATAACCCAAAGGAAACGATTCAATATGGGGGCCAAGTAGTCGCTCCGATAGTTGGTACGATTATAGAAGATAGCCTTAGAGCTATGGGGGTTGAAAAAAGAGACGACCAAATAGAAAAAGAATTAAATTGGGATGAAGAACCACTTATTGAGGTTCCGGATATGATAGGACTGACTCGAAGAGAAATTCATGATTCATTTTATGAATTGCATGTTCAGGCAACTGGAGAAGGGCAAATAGTTGTTGCTCAATCACCTGAGCCAGGAGAAAAAATAAAAACCGGATCGACAATCCGACTTTATATGGGTGACAAACAAGTAGGAAACGACTAAAATAGTATCATGTGTGCTTATATTCACAATACACGTAATATTATATAATGGTATAAACAGTAGCAATAGACGGCAAAAGGCTACAGCTTTGCCGTCTTGCTTGATAGGACGAACGGAGTGTTAAAATGAAATTATCGGAGTTAGTAAATGTCTTTCCTTTTTTACAAGTCGATGTAAAGGAGGACCCCATCATTCAACAAATAGAAATGGATCATCGGCAAGTAAAAGCTGGTACGTTATTTATTTGTATAAATGGCTATACTGTTGATGGACATGATTTCGCTAAAAATGCAGTAGAAAACGGTGCCGTTGCGGTAATCGCTGAAAAACCTTTAGCTCTAGATGTACCAGTCATAATCGTAAAAGATTCTAGAAGAGCAATGGCAAGATTAGCTAATCATTTCTATCATAATCCTACTAAAAATCTTCATTTAATAGGAGTTACAGGAACGAACGGAAAAACATCGACTACCCTTATTTTAGAGCATATCTTTCAAAGAAATGCGAAAAAAACAGGTGTGATTGGAACGATGTATGCAAAAGTAGGTCAGGAAAAAATTGAGACTAAAAATACGACTCCTGAATCACTGTTACTTCAGCAAACCTTTCAGCGCATGGTCCACCACCAGGTTGATACCGCATTAATGGAGGTTTCTTCCCATGCTTTGGAAAGTGGCAGAACGTTTGGGTGCGATTTTAATGTAGCGGTATTTACGAATCTAACACCTGACCACTTAGATTACCATAAAACGATGGAAGATTATTTAAATGCAAAAGGACTTTTATTTGCTCAATTAGGTAGCCAATATGATGGTAAATTTGCTGTACTTAATATCGACGATCCGGCATCACAAAAATTAATGAAAATGACAAGTGCTGAGATTATTACTTATAGTATCCATCATAATGCGGATATCTCAGCTAAAAATATCCAATTAAGTGCAAAAGGAACGATGTTTGAATTAACCATATTTAATCAAACCTACCAAGTTGATGTACAACTCATTGGGAAATTTAATGTTTATAATATTTTGGCTGCTGTTGCTGCAGCCTATGTATCTGGAATTCCGAAAGAGGATATTGTCAAAAGTCTTTCCGAGCTTAAAGGTATAGCAGGTAGATTCGAAACAGTTAAAGTGAATGAAAAACAAGATTTTACTGTTGTAGTTGACTATGCTCACACGTCAGATAGCTTAAAAAACGTATTAGAAACCGTCCAAGAGCTTGCTCAATCTTCTGTTAAGGTAGTTGTCGGCTGTGGCGGGAATAGAGATCGTTCTAAAAGACCTGTTATGGCGGAAGTTGCGACCAAATATGCGGAACAAGCTTATTTTACATCCGACAATCCAAGGGGCGAAGACCCAAATAAAATTATAGATGACATGATCAAGGGGATTTCATATTCAAACTACATGATAGAAGTTGACCGAAAAAAAGCGATTTATGATGCGATTTCAAGTGCTCAAAGTGGAGATATTATCGTGATTGCAGGAAAAGGTCATGAAACATATCAAATTTTTTCCGATCAAACTATTCATTTTGATGACCGAGAAATAGCGTATGAAGCGATTAAGGAGCGTATTCGCCATGTTAACATCTGATTTGATTTCAGCATCCTCCACATTATCTCGTTCGATAGGAACTCAGAAGTTTTCGAGTGTTGCCTTCGATACGAGAATTTTGAAAAAAGGGGCTCTTTATATACCATTAGTGGCTGCTCGTAACGGTCATAGCTTTATTCGTGATGCGATTAATAAAGGGGCTATCGGTGCTCTTTGGAATATAAATGAATCAGTTCCAGCGGATATACCTGAATCTTTTCAATTGTACTTTGTGGAAGATACTTTAATTTCCTTTCAGCAAATGGCCAAAACTTATCGAGATTTAGTAAATCCTATTGTTGTAGCTGTTACAGGAAGTAACGGTAAGACAACAACAAAAGATATTTTAGAGAGCTTATTATCGATTCATGGAGAAACGTTTAAAACGGAAGGGAACTTTAACAATCATATTGGATTACCTATGACCATTTTATCGATGCCCTCCAACTGTCAGTACTTAATTTTAGAAATGGGTATGAGCGCCTTTGGTGAAATTGAATTACTTTCAAATATCGCGAAGCCTAATCTAGCTGTCGTTACCAATATCGGAGAGTCTCATATGGAATTTTTGGGCAGTCGAGAAGGTATAGCAAAAGCAAAAATGGAAATTACGAGCGGGCTGCTTGATAGCGGAAGAGTGTACCTTGATGGTGATGAAAAATTGTTAAATCCTTATTATTCAAATAAGGTGGTTAAGATAGGTGTAGAAAAGACGAATGATTATGTGATTTCAAAGATTGAGCCCAAACTGGACGGCTTTCATTTCTTCTTAGGGGAAGAACCTTTTAAATTGTCATTATTAGGTCGTCACAATGTGAAAAATGCTTCAATATGTATAGCTCTTGTCACAGAGCTTGGTTTTGATCATAAACAAATTCAAGCAGGATTAAGCAGAGTTTCTTTAACAGGTATGAGATTAGAAAAAAGCATAGGTGCGAATGGGGAATGGGTTATCAACGATGCTTATAATGCAAGTCCAACCTCAATGATAGCCGCTATTGAAACGATTAAGGATATTCCAGATAAGTCAAAAAAAATCGTCGTATTAGGAGATATTTTTGAATTAGGAGAACAAGAGGAGCTCTTACATAGACAGGTTGCTTCAAGCTTAGTCGCTCCGATTACGGATATCCTTCTAGTAGGAGAGAAAGCAAAATGGATATATGATGAATGGTTTCAAAATCATCGCATAGATTCTATCAATGTTGAATATTTTTCGACGAAGGAAGAGGCAGAAAGTAGCATTGCTTCAAAAGTGAATAATCAGACAGTCATACTTTTTAAAGCTTCAAGAGGAATGGAGCTAGAACAACTAATAAATCAATATCAACAAAACAGAAAGGAGGGGTGATTAGTGTTAGAACTCGTTCTATTATTATCACTCGTATTATCATTTCTCATCTCAGTATTGTTATCACCATTATTTATACCATTTTTAAGACGATTGAAATTCGGTCAAAGTATAAGAGAAGAAGGACCTGAATCACATCAAAAGAAAAAAGGAACACCAACCATGGGAGGAATTGTGATTGTCCTTGCAATAGCAATTGCCGCTCTATTTATCTCAATCAGATTTTTATCTTTTAGTGAGGAAATACTTCTACTTTTATTTGTAACGGTCGGTTTTGGTTTGGTCGGATTTTTAGATGATTATATTAAAGTTGTAAAAAAGAGAAATTTAGGGTTAACATCAAAACAGAAGTTGTTAGGTCAATTACTGATCTCCGTTCTCTTTTATTTTGGGTTAAGATATATTGGGTTTTCAACCGAAATTTCAATACCTGCAACGAACTTTCAAATTGATATTGGCTGGTTATACTTACCACTCGTAATCGTCATGTTAGTAGGTGCTTCAAACGCCGTCAATTTAACGGATGGACTCGATGGTTTACTTGCAGGAACGTCTGCCATTGCATTTGGGGCATTTGCAGTTTTAGCCTGGTACGTTGACTTAATTGACGTTTCTATTTTTAGTGCTGCAGTAGTCGGCGCTGTTCTTGGATTTCTAGTTTATAATGCACATCCAGCAAAAGTGTTTATGGGAGATACAGGTTCATTAGCTTTGGGTGGAGCGATAGCAGCAATCGCTATTATTTCCAAAATGGAAATTTTATTAATTATAATAGGTGGTGTTTTTGTCATTGAAACATTGTCTGTTATTATTCAAGTTATTTCCTTTAAAACGAGAGGGAAACGAGTATTCAAGATGAGCCCACTTCATCATCATTACGAGCTATCTGGTTGGTCAGAATGGCGAGTGGTCGTGACATTCTGGTTCGTAGGTATGATTTTAGCTGTGTTAGGCATATACATCGAGGTGTGGTTGTAATGAAAGCGATAGAGACGTTAAAAGGTAAGCATGTACTTGTTCTAGGACTTGCCAAAAGTGGGGAAGCGGCAGCGAGGTTGTTAAAAAAACTAGGTGCAAAAGTAACGATTAATGACGCAAAGCCTCTTCAGGATCATACTCAGGCTCAAGCATTAATGGAAGAAGGCTTTCGTGTTATTTGTGGCGAGCACCCTTTATCTTTATTAGATGAATCTGTGACTTTAATCGTTAAGAATCCAGGTATTCCTTATTCTAATGTATTAATTAAGGAAGCAGAAAATAGAAATATTAATGTCATAACAGAAATAGAACTAGCTTATCAAATAAGCGAAGCAGAAATTATTGCGATTACTGGTTCAAACGGAAAAACGACAACAACGACCTTAATTTACGAAATGCTTAAATCAAGTGCAAGGGAGCCTTTGATTGCTGGAAATATTGGAACGGTTGCTTGTGAAGTAGCAGAACAAGCTCAAAGTAATCAAGTGATTGTAATGGAAGTTTCAAGTTTTCAGCTATTAGGAGTCGACCAATTTAAACCAAGGGTTTCGGTTCTTCTTAATTTATTCGAAGCTCATTTAGATTACCACGGTACTCTCGGAGAGTATCATAAGGCGAAAGCAGCTATTTTCAAGAATCAGGATGATGACGATCAGCTTGTTTATAATTTAGATGATCAAAAAGTCGTTCAATTAGTGAAGGAGAATCGGGCTACTGGAATTCCTTTTACTCAACATACATATTTGGATCAAGGTGTTTGTTTGTTTGAAGGTACTATTTATTATGATGGTAAACAGATCATAAATGCTAATGAAATCGTCCTGCCTGGTTCTCATAACATGGAAAATATATTAGCTGCGATTGGAACCTCTATGCTAATGGGGGCTGAAATCTCACAGATTCAGCATGTGTTAAAAACGTTCAATGGTGTCAAGCATCGCTTGCAATTTGTGAAGGAATTGCAAGGGCGTTCCTTTTATAACGATTCTAAAGCTACCAATATTTTAGCGACAGTAAAGGCCTTGCAATCCTTTCAAAAACCAACTTTATTGCTTGCAGGAGGACTTGATCGAGGTAACTCTTTCGAGGAGTTAATCCCATACTTAACTAATGTAAGAGCGATTGTTACATTTGGACAAACCGCGGATAAGCTTAAAGAAACAGCTCAAAAAGCAGGAATCGAACTAATTATGACTGCGGTTGATGTCATAGACGGTGTTCATAAAGCATGGCAAATTTCTAATCAAAATGACGTCATTTTATTATCACCTGCATGTGCGAGCTGGGATCAATATCCAACGTTTGAAGTAAGAGGACAAAAGTTTATTGATGCTGTAGAAAGTCTATAGTCATTAAAAAAGCATATCGTGAGGTAGAATATAAACAGACCCGGACAAAACCTGTTTTTAGTCACCACATAAAAGAGAATTTTAAATGATGTTTAATGGATGCAAACATCAAGAACGAACCATGAACCCTCCTTACTATGAAAAGGAGGGTTTTTTTGAAAGGGCAGAAGTGTAAGCTAGCGGACACAAGGAACGGAGGCTCCAGTGGGAGGAAGTGTCCATGCAGAGGATCACTTTTATAAAGTTCATTCGGCAACACCCCACTGGATGGTATTTTTTAAAGATACAGAAGATAATACTCATTCATTTATGAGTGAGATACAAGTTTAAGCATGCAAAAGTGAAAGTGTACATCATTTTAAGTCATATGCGTGATGGATTATGTAATCGATATACTAATAAAAAAGGGCTTGTGACCAGTAAATAGTCACAAGCTTTTTGAGTTTAATTTAAATGGTTTAAAACCACTTCAATCCTATGAAAAAGCTGTTATCTCTTTTAAGGATAAAGACATGTTTTTATGCTTGTACGCATAGCTTATAAAAAGAGGAATTGAGCTTTAATTGGTAAAGAGGTGGAGAGCTTGACAAAACAAAAACAAGCACCAGACTATTTTTTGTTATTTATTATTTTAGCATTATTAACGATCGGCATGGTCATGGTATATAGCGCAAGTGAAGCTTGGGCATCCTACCGGTTTGATGATTCTTTTTTCTTCGCAAAGAGACAGTTGTTTTTTGCAGTTGTTGGTGTCATTTTCATGTTCGTCATCATGAATATTGATTACTGGAATTGGAAAAGCCTTTCAAAAATAATGCTGATCATATGCTTTGTCTTACTCGTTATCGTCTTAGTTCCAGGAGTGGGATTAGTTCGAGGAGGGGCGAGAAGCTGGTTAGGAGTAGGTGCTTTTTCGATTCAGCCTTCTGAGTTTATGAAAATGGCGATGATTATCTTTTTAGCAAAATACTTGTCTATGAATCAGAAGAATATTACTTCATTTAAAAAAGGGCTTTTACCCACTTTAAGCTTAGTTATGGTCGCTTTTGCTATGATTATGCTTCAACCAGATTTGGGTACAGGTGCCGTAATGGTTGCGACATGTATTGTGATGATATTTGTTTCGGGTGCTAGGACGAAGCATTTTGTTATGCTAGGCTTTATCGGAGTTTTAGGTTTTGTAGGATTAATCATATCAGCACCCTATCGTATTAAACGAATCACGTCCTTTCTTGATCCATGGTCCGACCCTTTGGGGGCAGGCTTTCAAATTATTCAATCACTTTATGCGATCGGCCCAGGTGGTTTAATGGGAATGGGGCTAGGTGAGAGTAGACAAAAGTATTTTTATTTACCCGAGCCGCAGACTGATTTTATCTTTGCCATTTTAGCAGAGGAATTAGGTTTTATCGGAGGTCTTATTGTTTTAGTTTTGTTTGGTTTATTATTTTGGCGTGGCATAAGGATTGCTCTTGGAGCACAGGATTTATTTGGAAGCTTATTGTCGGTCGGTATTATTTCCATGGTTGCCATTCAAGTGATGATTAATATAGGAGTCGTTATCGGACTTTTTCCAGTAACAGGAATTACCTTGCCATTATTAAGTTATGGAGGCTCTTCTTTAACCTTGATGTTACTGTCATTAGGTGTCCTACTGAATATAAGTCGTCACTCTAGAATTTAAATAGTAGAATTTATGGTTACAGCTCTTGTCCGTTTTAATTTTATGCTATTCAATGTACGGAGTTGAAGAAAAACGTAGGAATGATGCTAGGACAAAATCTCATTTAAAACATCATCTTATAGAATATAGGAAAAATGTGTAATGGATGCAAACATCAATAATGAACGATGAACCCTCCTTTTTTGTGAAAAAGGAGGGTTTTTTGAAAGGATAAATTCCCTATGAAAGACGTAAGTTAGCGAACACCAGACACGGAGGCTCCAGTGGGAAATAGTGGCAATAACGAAATCCACTTTTTAAAAAAGTTATTTCGGCGCCACCCCACGGGTGAAGTGTCTTGAGGGAGCGAACAGGCGGGGACCTAGAATGGTATAATCATTAATTCGTGAGTTTGGTCTCACCCTTATTTGTTTGAGTGAATTTCATAATTGCTCTATAAAAGAATAAAACCGAACGTTTCTTATAAAAATATGTTTTAAATGTTTGTGAATTAACTTCTTGATTGAAACGGTACCCAAAGGATCAGCGCAGTCTGAAGATCCACTCTGGCGAAGCTCTGCGTAGTCAGAGTTAGCTGAAGACAAGCCCTTGGGAAAGCATCTACCTAAAGTGGAAATCAAAAACTAAATCGTTCGGTTTTCATTATAAGATATGCATGATGAAATTGATTCGTTTGTTATAAAAATTTAAATGAAAGAAATGAGTTTAATTCACTCACAAATTCATTAGCAAAACTAGTTCTTTTTCGAGCATGACATTAGGAATTCAGAAGTCATTTTGTAAAAGGCAGTGCTGAAAAGTTTTTTAAACACTGTATATAATTATGTAAAAATATGATCATATATCCTAGAACCGCTATAGATTCAGATAATATCACACACTTCAGTAATGGGATTGTTATATACCACATGTTAAAATAGAATAAATCATTTAAATATGGTTAAAAAAGATGTTTAGTTACTCAAAAATTAGGGTATAGAGCTAAAAAAGACACATGTACTTTTTTAGTGGGAAAGCTTAGAATTTTATAGAGAAGAAATTTAGCAAATCATTCCATGGAAAGAAAGGTAACTCTCTTTTATAATAAAAGTGTCGATTTGTTTTGAACATTTTTATATTGATTTTAGAAAGGTTTTTTCTTTTGAGTAAAAATGCTCAAAAGTAGCAAAGAAGTAATCAATTTGTCCCTAATTTATGGTATAATTAAACAGATGACAAGGAGTAATTTTTAAAAGTTCGATGCAATTAATTAGGTCCTAAGAAGGGCTTGAAAAACGGGAGTTGAAGCGATGGATAACGATAAATTAGTTTCATTAGATGATCGCGTGCCATCGTTAAAAGAACAGCGTAAGCAAAGAGCTAATCGTAGATTGCTGTTTTTTTTATTTTTGTTTTTCGTCATATTACTTCTGATTATTTATATGCAATCACCTTTAAGTCATGTTCGAAACATCGAAGTAAACGGGCAATATATTACTAGCGAAGACGCGGTTATTGATGCAAGTGGTCTTAGTGTAGGTGACCATATATGGAACATTCAGGCTGATAAAATAGAAGAATCGATTAGTACTATGCCAGAAATTCAATCGGCTGTTATTGAAAGAAGCTTTCCAAGCACGGTTTCAATTGAAGTTTCTGAGTACCCGAGAGTGGGTTACTTATACAGAGGTGAAAAGTATTTTCCTATTTTAGCAACGGGTGTTTTTTTATCAGAGTTGCCAAGACATGAATTCCCATCGGATGCACCTATATTATTAGGGTTTGAAGAGGGAGACGCATTATCAGAAATTGCTGGTGAACTAGCTAATATCCCAGAACAAATAAGCGAGCGAATTTCGGAAATATTCCATAATGGTAGTGAATCCGATCCTAATGCGATTATCGTTTATATGACGGATGGAATCGAAGTACATTCTACGATTAGAAACTTTAGTGAATGGATGGCACCATATCCATCTATTGTTCATGAGATTGATCATAACAAGAATGGAATTCTACATATGAGAATGAGCCCTTATTTTGAGGAATTTTCTACAGAGGAATCAATAGAAGATGAGGATTTAGAGGGGGAAGCTGATTTTGATGAAGGTGAGGGGTAAACATGTATTATTATCCTTCGTTCTGTTACTTTTAGGTTTTATAATGGCATGGAGTTATCAAGTAACAATGGAACAAACAGGCTCTTCTAGTAATGAATATGAAGAAACTCAATGGAGATATGAAGACGAACTTAGAAAACAAATTCTAGATACAGAAGAAACAAATTTTACCTTGCAATCAGAATTACTTGAGCTTCAAGCGGAAATTAGGCAGTTGGAGCAAGAATTGGCCAATATAAACGAAGAAGAAGAAGTGCGAAGTAAAAATTTAATTGAAGATATTAATCGGATAAGAAAAATCAGTGGAGCCGTTCCTGTGAATGGTGCAGGAATTGAAGTGACATTGCAGGATGCAGAGTACCTACCAAATGGAGAAAATCCAAATGATTACATTGTTCATGAGGAACATGTACAAAAAGTAGTAGACGAGCTTTTTGTTTCGCAAGCTGAAGCAGTTGCTATTAATGGGTACCGGTTAACCCATCAATCCTATATTCAATGTATTGGTCCGGTGATTTTAGTAGATGGACAGGCTTCAGCCGCTCCTTTTACTATAACAGCCATAGGAGACGGTGATACTTTAACGGCTTCGTTAGATATTCTAGGAGGAGTAAAGGATCAATTAGTTAATGAAGGGATTACCGTTCGTATTCAAAAGCTTCCTTCTATTGAATTGAATCCTTACTTATCTGAAAGCGGGTGATAAGTAGGATGAAGAGAATTTGGATTTTTACTTTTATTACATTTATGGTTGGTTTTATGATTTCCATCCAATATTCATCCACCCAAAGCGCAAATACAATACGAGATACAAGAGATGTTAGAGAGCTAAGAGATTTATTAAATCAAGAACAAAATAAAAGGCAATTTTACAATCAAGAGATTGAGAAACTACAAACTTTATTAGCGGAATATGAAACAACCTTACATAATCATGAGGATGTCGTGACAGTTTTAGAAAATCAGCTTGATGATTTAAAAGCTACGGCCAGTCTAACGGAATATAAGGGTAACGGAGTGGTTATAAGAATTGAACCAGTTTATGAAGAACCATACGTTGGTGAGAATGAACAAAAGCAACCTAGTCCAGAGCTTTTTCGCTTTTTAGTGAATGAATTGAATTTTTTTGGTGCAAAGGAAATGTCCATAGCTGAAGAACGATTTATAACAACATCGGCATTCAGGGATGTGAATGGAGATACTCAATTAAATTCTAGAAGATTACCCCCGCTTCCTTTTGATATTAAAGTCATTCATGACAATCCAGAGAGACTTCATAATGAATTATTAGTATCAAATTCTCTAGAAGAATTTGAAATGGCCGGATTTAGTCTATCCATCCAAATTGAAGAGGGAATGGTACTACCTGCCTATGAAGGGATTCCGAGGGTTCGTTATATGGAAGAAGTGAAAGGGGAATAAGCATGTGGTTGCCTATACTAGGTTTAATCATTGGAATAGCGATTGGTCTACTTACAGAGTTTAGAGTTCCGGTTGAGTATTCTAATTATTTATCCATTGCTGTGCTAGCTTCACTAGATACTCTATTCGGTGGAGTTAGAGCACATATGGAGAAAACATTTGAGGCGAAGGTCTTTGTTAGTGGATTTTTCTTTAATATTATTTTGGCAGCAGGTTTAGCTTTCCTAGGTGTACATCTTGGTGTAGACTTATATTTAGCAGCAATTTTTGCCTTTGGTGTTCGATTATTTCAAAACATAGCTATTATTAGAAGATTGTGGATAAGTAATTGGGAAAAGCAAAGAAAAGAGCGCAAAGAAAAAAGTTAACTTTATGAAACAAATCTTGAATTGTAAGAGGAAATTAACCTATACATGTTGAATATGAAATGATGAAGCGTTTTACTGACAAAATTTATAGTTAAGAATGTACAAAAAGATAAAAAATCAAATTTCAAATGTTCGTTTTACTTTATAGAATAAGGAGGTGCCACAGAATGAACAACAATGAAATTTATGTTAGTTTAGACATCGGTACATCCAATGTCAGAGTGATTATTGGTGAAATCGCCAATCGATCCATTAATATAATAGGTGTTGGAACAACCCCATCAAATGGAATTAAAAAAGGGGCAATTGTTGATATTGATGAAACGGTTCAATCCATAAGAAGAGCTATTGAGCAAGCTGAAAGAATGGTCGGACTGTCTATTCGTCAGGTCATTGTTGGCATCAATGGAAATCATATTCAACTGCAACCATGTCATGGGGTAGTAGCGGTTTCTAGTCCAGATAGAGAAATTGGCAATGAGGATATTGGACGAGTCATCGATGCGGCACAAGTCATATCTATCCCACCTGAGCGAGAAATTATTGATGTAATCCCACAACAATTTATTGTTGACGGATTAGATGAAATTAATGACCCGCGAGGAATGATAGGTGTTCGCTTAGAAATGGAAGGAACCATCATTACCGGATCAAAAACTGTTCTACATAATCTTTTACGCTGTGTAGAAAGAGCTGGTTTACAAATTGCAGATGTTTGTTTACAGCCTTTGGCAGCGGGCTCTGTCGCTATCTCAAAAGATGAAAAAAGTTTAGGCGTATGTATGATTGATATTGGTGGTGGCTCGGTCACTATTTCTGTTTTTGAACAAGGGTCACTTCAATCAACATCCGTACTGCCAATTGGTGGGGATCATATTACAAATGATATTGCCATTGGTTTAAGAACATCGACAGAAGAAGCAGAAAGAATTAAATTAAAACATGGACATGCTTATATTGATGAAGCTTCTAGTGAAGAAAAGTTTGAAGCTTCCGTAATAGGTTCGAATGAAAAAGAGCAATTCGACCAATTTGAGTTAGCTCATATTATTGAGCCTCGAATGGAAGAAATATTTGAGCTGATATATAAGGAATTGAATCGATTAGGCTATCAAGATTTTCCTGGTGGTTATGTGCTGACAGGCGGTACAGCGATGATGCCTGGCTTATTAGAACTTTCAAGAGAGTTGTTACAAGGTAGTATTCGAATTGCTATTCCAGATTATATAGGTGTTCGTGAGTCACAATATACAACGAGTGTAGGATTGATTCAATTTGCCTACAAAAACGTTAAAGTGCAAGGAAAAGAAGTGGCATCTTCTGTGAGTGAAGAAGTAGAAGAGCGTCAGACTTCGAATCGAAGTTATGATTCAAGACCAACGAAACAACCAAAGGAAAAGCAAGAGAAAACAGAAAAGTCAAAAGCAAAAGTAAAAAATTTCTTTAAAGCATTCTTTGAATAGTTTTAAATGTTAGTCGATTAGGGGGACCTCACATGTTAGAGTTTGAAATGGATATGGATCAATTAGCACAAATTAAAGTTATTGGTGTAGGTGGCGGTGGAAGTAACGCTGTAAATCGAATGATTGAAAATGGATTACAAGGTGTGGAATTCATTGCTGTAAATACAGATGCACAGGCTTTGCATTTATCTAAAGCCGAGGCAAAATTACAATTAGGTGGCAAGTTGACAAGAGGACTTGGCGCTGGAGCAAATCCTGAAATTGGAAAAAAAGCCGCTGAAGAAAGCAAAGAGCAGTTAGAGGAAGTACTTCAAGGTGCAGATATGGTATTTATTACGGCTGGAATGGGTGGCGGAACAGGTACTGGAGCCGCACCTGTCATCGCTGAGGTAGCAAAAGAATTAGGTGCACTAACGGTGGGAGTGGTTACAAGACCATTTACATTTGAAGGAAGAAAGCGTCAAAATCAAGCAGCGGCGGGGATTGAAGCATTAAAGGAAAAGGTTGATACTTTAATTGTTATCCCGAATGACCGCTTGTTAGAGATTGTTGATAAGAATACACCAATGTTAGAAGCCTTTAGAGAGGCCGATAATGTATTGCGTCAAGGTGTACAAGGTATTTCTGATTTAATAGCCGTTCCTGGTCTCATTAACTTAGATTTTGCTGATGTTAAAACGATTATGAGTGAAAAGGGCTCAGCTCTTATGGGGATTGGGATAGCGACTGGAGAAAACCGTGCCGCAGAGGCTGCAAAAAAAGCCATTTCAAGTCCATTATTAGAAACATCTGTAGATGGAGCGCAAGGCGTATTAATGAATATTACGGGTGGCGCAAACTTAAGTTTATATGAAGTTCATGAAGCAGCAGAAATTGTGTCGGCCGCTTCTGACTCAGAAGTAAACATGATATTTGGGTCAGTCATTAATGAAAATTTGAAGGATGAGATTGTGGTAACGGTCATAGCAACTGGATTTGAAGAAATGGAAAGTAAGCCAGCGCAACGCCAAGTTTCGCCTAAGCTAAATCAACAAAGCCATGCGAAGCCTAAACAAGAAGAAGCTCCACAAAAGGAACAACGCTATAACTCCAATCAATCATCTCATTCACAGTCTTCTGATGAGCAATTGGATACATTAGACATTCCAACATTTTTAAGAAATAGACGAAATCGTAATCGTTCGTAAATAAAAGCTTGTATTTAATAAAAATCGAGAAGCTAAAAAGCTTCTCGATTTTTTTGTTTTTATTTAAGGAAGCGTATTTTGTATTTTATATTCATTTCAGCATTGCCACTTATGATTGATTAATGAGACTAAACTTTATAGACTCTCTTGTATTCCTCATTGATTCGTTTTGTCTTATTCCTTCAACTCTTTATTTCCTATAGTATTTCCAAAAATACAATTATGACAGAATAGGCAAAAATCTTTCAAAATAACAAGTAGTAACTCGTCAGAAAGTGACAGACTTAGAAATGCTAGTGATTTATACTTATTGAAAATGAATATTGAGGGATACAAATGACTGTTTATCTCGATCTCATTTGGTTATTAAACTTTGGTATTGATTACTTACTTATTGCCTTAACGGCAATCGTTCTCAAAAGAAAATTTCGGCATATTCGGTTTTTGTTAGCTACCTTTTTCGCATCCTTGATTGTCTTTGCAATGTTCACTTCATTTGCTTCAATTGTCTATCAGCCTTGGTTCAAAGGATTATTTTCGATTCTAATCGTTTGGATAGCCTTTGGTTATCAAAGGTTGAGGTTTTTTATGCAGAATTTAGCGATGTTTTATTTTGTAACATTTATGACAGGTGGTGGATTATTTGCCCTTCATTATTTTTGGCAAACAGAATTGGACATCCTATCTATTTTTGCACCAGAAAATGGGGTTTTTATCGGAAGCCAATTTAGTTGGTTTTTCGTTTTAATCGGCTTTCCTTTAGTTTGGTATTTTTCAAAGCAACGATTTGAAACGATTGAAACGAAAAAAATCCAAGCTGAACAAATAGTTGAGATTCGCATTGTTATTAGCGATAAAGAATTAAACGTAAAAGGTTTAATTGATACAGGTAATCAACTAGTCGATCCTATTACAAAAAGTCCTGTAATGATTTTGGAAACGAGTCAATTAAAGCAAGTATATTCATCAGAAATGGTCGATGAATTGTTGAAAGTGGTCGATGGACATGAAACTACATTAGCAGAAAAAGAAGGAATTGCGCATCGTGTACGAATTATTCCCTATCGAGTTATTGGTCAATCTAACCCTTTTTTGGTAGCTATTAAACCAGATATGGTTGAGATTATGAATCATGGTGAAGTTTTTCAAAATGAAAAAGTACTAATAGGTCTACAGGATGGTGAGCTTTCAGCAGATGGACTTTTTACTAGTATTATTCATCCAAAGCTAGTCATAAACCCCACTGTTGAAAAATTAGCTTAAATTTGGAGGAGAACGGAATGATTAAACTAAAGGTGACTCTTTTTTGGTATCGATTGATGCATCGTTTAGGGATGAAATCTGACGAAATTTATTACATAGGGGGAAGTGAAGCACTCCCACCGCCTTTATCTAAAGAAGAAGAAGCTGTTTTATTAAAAAAATTACCTTCTGGAGATAAAGCGGTTCGCTCTGTATTAATTGAGAGAAATTTAAGGTTAGTTGTCTATATAGCTAGGAAATTTGAAAATACCGGAATTAATATTGAAGATTTAATAAGTATCGGGACGATAGGTTTAATTAAAGCGGTCAATACGTTCAATCCCGAAAAGAAAATAAAATTAGCCACTTATGCATCTAGATGTATTGAAAATGAAATATTAATGTACTTAAGAAGAAATAATAAAACGAGATCAGAAGTTTCTTTTGATGAACCATTAAACATTGATTGGGATGGTAATGAGCTTCTTTTATCAGATGTTCTTGGGACGGATGAGGACATTATAACGAAGGGAATAGAAGAACGAGTAGATAGAAAGCTTTTAGTTAAAGCTTTGCACACTTTAAATGCAAGGGAAAAACAAATTATGGAGCTTCGATTTGGTTTAGCTGGAGATGAGGAAAAAACTCAGAAAGATGTAGCAGATATGTTAGGAATATCGCAATCATATATTTCAAGATTAGAAAAAAGAATTATTAAAAGACTGCAAAAAGAATTTAATAAAATGGTTTAACATCTAAATGAATTTCAAAATTGTTTTATAAGTGAATAAAACCGACCACTTATTATAAAAATGTCCTTAATGATTGCAAATTCACTCGTTGATTGTAACGGTAGGTAGTGACTCCCAAAGGATGAGCGCCGTTTGAAGATTCACTCTGACGACGCTCTCGTAGCTGAAGACAAGTCCTGGGGAAAGCATTCTACCAAAGTGAAAATCAAAAACCTAATTGCTCGTTTTCATTAAAAGTTATAAATGATAAAATGGATTCATCTAAAAAAATAAAATAAAAAATATTTCTAGTATTAGCATAGGCTGAGTACACTTTTCGAAAAAAAGTGGGGATAGCCTATGCATATTTTTTTTCCTCAAGGAGATACTTTATTTGACATCATCTCCCGTCAGGAGGGAAAGAATTGACGCGAAATAAGGTAGAAATATGTGGTGTAGATACTTCGAAATTACCTGTATTGAAAAATACAGAAATGAGAGAATTATTTGTCAAACTTCAAGGTGGAGAAGATAGCGCTCGCGAAAAGCTAGTAAATGGAAATTTAAGGTTAGTGTTAAGTGTGATTCAACGATTTAATAACCGTGGCGAGTTTGTCGATGATTTATTTCAGGTAGGTTGTATCGGCTTGATGAAATCCATTGATAACTTTGATTTAGGGCAAAATGTCAAATTTTCTACTTATGCAGTACCGATGATTATTGGAGAAATACGCAGATATTTACGTGATAATAATCCAATTCGAGTTTCAAGGTCACTTAGAGATATTGCTTATAAGGCACTTCAAGTTCGTGACCAATTAATGGCGGAAAAGAAGCGTGAAAAAGAACCGACAGTACAGGAAATAGCCAAAGTACTAGATGTTCCAAAGGAAGATGTTGTTTTCGCACTAGATGCCATTCAGGACCCTGTGTCATTATTTGAACCTATTTATAATGATGGCGGAGATCCGATTTTTGTTATGGACCAGATTAGCGATGACAAAAATAAAGATGTGAACTGGGTTGAAGAGATTGCACTAAAGGAAGCGATGCTTCGTTTGAATGACCGTGAAAAATTGATATTAAATATGAGATTTTATCAGGGTAAAACACAAATGGAAGTAGCGGATGAAATTGGTATCTCACAAGCTCAAGTATCTCGTCTCGAGAAGGCCGCTATTAATCAAATGAACAAGCATGCACAAAGCTAAATAGGATAGATGAATTTTTTAGATTTAGAAAAAGGGCATGACCACTGTCTCCCATTGGAGTCTCCGTATCTTGTGCTCGCTAGATTTCTTCTTTTATAGGACGCTCCTTCTTTTGATTTTGATAAGAAGGAGCGTCTTATTTGTTATTTGTGTAGGTAGCCATTACACACCATTTCAAGTTTTGCTACAGGAGTAATTTAAAAATAGCTTTTATCACAACTAAACTGAATCGTTATATCACGCGTTTCATAAAATACTTTTTAAAAGTGGACATATATTTTTATTTCTCTTTGCATATATTGAAGGAAAAGGGTGAAGTGAATACACTCCTTAATTTGAAAAAAAGGATGTGGATGACGATGATGAAAATTTCAGATTTACAGTCCAAGGATATTGTTAATATGGAGAACGGAAAACGTTTAGGGCATTTATCAGATTTAGATATAAATTTAACGACAGGTAAAATAGAGGCTATGATTATTAATGGGGCCAATAAAGTGATGGGGTTACTCGGAAGAAATGAACAGGAAGTAATCATTCCTTGGAGTAATATCATTAAAATTGGCTCAGATGTTATTATAGTAGAGGTACCAAATTCTATGAAGGCATTCTCTGAAACATCATTTAGGCAAAATTCTTTAAAAAGGCGCTAAATTGGTGAAGAAAGTCGTTTCTTGAAAGAATCAATTTATGATAAACTATAACAAAGACTTTTTATTTACAGTGCTAGATGGTATTAGAAGAAAGGGGCTTACTCATGAATGAGCCTTTTAAAAGGTATCATACTCAATATTTACTTATAGAACCTTGGTTACAACAAAATAAATCGATACAGGCTGGATTTACAACTAGACATGGTGGTGTTAGTCAAGGTAGCTTTCATTCCCTAAACATGGGGTTTCATGTGTCTGACGAGGAACAATCTGTTCTTAATAATAGGCAGCTAGTCTCAGATTCTCTTTCTTTTCCTTTAGAAAATTGGGTCGGATCTGAACAAATTCATAAAGCGACTATTTGTAAAGTAAAAAAAGATGATCAAGGAAGAGGAGCGAGCTCATTACACACAGCGATCGAAGCGACGGATGGATTATATACGAATGAATCGAATGTATTGCTGACTAGCTTATATGCTGATTGTGTGCCGTTATATTTCTGGTGCGAGCCTAAAGGATTAATAGGTCTTGCTCATGCGGGTTGGAAAGGTACCGTTTTGGGTATAGGAGAAAAGATGATCCAAGCCTGGCTCACTGAAGAAAAAGTTGCAATTGAAGATATACAGGTCGCGATTGGTCCTTGTATTAGTCAAAAAGCCTATGAAGTTGATTTAACTTTGTTTGAACAAATTCAAAAAAAGTATGGTCAAGAATTAACGAATAAAGTAATGATTCAGCATCGCTCAGATCATTTTTTATTAGATTTACGCTTATTAAACAAGTTACTATTACTTGAAAACTTTAAGCTTCTTGAAGAACAAATGACGTTATCTCTTTATTGTACGTACGAGGATGACCTATTCTTTTCTCACCGTAGAGATAAAGGAAAAAGTGGAAGAATGATGAGTTTTATTGGTCAAAGAGATTAGTGAGGGTATAAATGATGACGATTTTAGAAAAGTATAAACAACTGAACCTTGAAATTGAGAAAATTGCAGGTCGTTGTGGACGCAATAAAGATGAAATCAAGGTTATAGCTGTCACAAAGTATGTTGATACTGTAACAACAAAAGAGGCTTTAGATGCAGGTTTAGAGCATATTGGAGAAAATCGTGTAGAAGGCGGAGTCGAGAAGTGGGAACAACTCGGTGAAAGAGGAAACTGGCATTTCATTGGATCACTTCAAACAAAAAAAGTGAAAAAAGTGATCGATAAGTACGATTATTTCCATTCTCTTGATCGACTTTCTTTAGCTGAAGAACTGGACAAGCGCTCAAGTAAAAAGGTGTCTTGCTTTGTTCAAGTTAATGTTTCTCAGGAAGAAAGCAAATCTGGAATTTCTGAAGCTGAGCTTATTCCTTTTATTGAAAAGTTAGCCGAATACCCCTCGATTGAAGTGGTAGGTTTAATGACAATGGCTCCTTTCTACCAAGACCCTGAAAGAACTAGACCGATATTTAGAAAACTAAGAGAGCTTAGAGATCAAGTCGAGGGCCTTGGTTATCAGCATGCTCCTTGTAAGGAATTGTCGATGGGGATGTCGAATGATTATTCGATTGCTATAGAAGAAGGAGCCACCTTTATTCGTATTGGAACAGTTTTAGTGGGGAATCCGTTAAAGAACTAAAAGGAGGATGGTTAAATGGGAATGAAAACGAAATTTAAACGTTTCTTTGAATTAGATGATGATGTTCAAGAAATTGAAGAGTACGTCGAGGAGCCTGAAGATAGAAGCTATGAGGAAGAGCCTGCCTATAAAAAAAGTCGTTCTCAATCCTCCGTGCAGCAAAAGCAGGGCAAAAATGTCGTAAGTCTTCAAAGTGTCAAAAATAGCTCAAAAGTGATTTTATTTGAACCTAGAACGTATGATGAAGCCCAGGAAATTGCTGACCATTTGAAGGCAAGAAAGGCTGTTATTATTAATTTACAAAGAATATCACATGAGCAAGCGAAACGAATAGTCGATTTTTTGAGTGGAACCGTGTATGCTATTGGAGGGGACATTCAGAAATTAGGGGTAAATATCTTTTTATGTACGCCTGATAATGTCGATGTTGCAGGTACTATTACCGATTTGGTTGAAGACCATTTTCAATGATAGAAATCGGTTAGTAATATAAAGGTGGTGAATGTGTAAGATGTTAGTAACAATTGGTCAAATTATCCATCAAGCTATGACAATTTACTCGTTTTTTATTATTGCTTACATTTTAATGTCGTGGTTTCCTAATGCAAGAGAATCATCATTCGGACAATTTATAGGTAGGATTGTTGAGCCTTACTTAGAACCATTTAGAAAATTTATTCCTCCATTTGCTATGATTGACTTTTCTCCTATCGTTGCCATTATTGTGTTGCGACTAGCGATGAATGGAGTCCGAGCCATTTTTGGGTTCTAGAATGTGATTTATGTCTATATATCAACATTTTAGAGAAGAAGAACGTTCATTCGTCGACCAGGTATTATCGTGGCAAAAAGAGGTTAAATATCATTATAGTGAAAAGCTTACTGATTTTCTTGACCCACGACAGCAAGAAATCATTCAGCTCATCATAGGAAATGATGATGAAATTTCTCTTGCTTTTTTTGGAGGAATGGGAGAAGTGGAGAGAAAAAGAGCATTTTTAGCTCCGCCCTACATAGAAGTTAATGAGGAAAGTTTTGATTGCACTCTTTTTGAGCTGAACTATCCAGTGAAATTTTTACAATTACAACACCGTGATATTTTAGGTTCATTAATGGCTATTGGTTTAAAGCGTGAAAAGTTTGGAGACATTTTTATTAAAGATGAGCGAATTCAATTTATTACAGCAAAAGAAGTGGCTTCATTTGTTGAAGTAAATGTAACGAGTATAGGAAAAGCTTCTGTAAAGCTTCAGAAACAGCCTTTTGGAGAGCAATTGCAAGTCATAGAAAATTGGAGCGAAGCTAGTGGGACATTGTCCTCTTTACGATTAGATGCTGTTATTTCAGAAATCTATCGACTCTCTCGTTCAAAAGTGGATCCCCTTCTTAAAAAAGGTTATGTTAAAGTAAACTGGAAAGTAATCGAATCTGGCTCTTATCAGCTTACTGAAAGAGATCATCTTTCTGTTCGTAGCTACGGTAGAAGTCAGTTATTACAAATAGAAGGAACAACCAAAAAAGGGAAAATAAGAGTCTCTTATCGAGTAAAAAAATAAGTAGTGTATAGTTTTTTAAAGGGAATAAGAAAAGTTTGTCGAATCATTAAAAGCAGTAAAAAATTTAAATGACAGTTGATAGACGGAGGTGTCGGCATTGCCTTTAACGCCATTAGATATTCATAACAAAGAATTTACGAGAACTTTTCGTGGCTATGACGAAGATGAGGTAAACGAGTTTCTTGACCAGATTATTAAGGATTATGAAGCCGTTTTACGTGAAAAAAAGGACTTATTTGCTCGAGTAACAGACCTGGATGAGAAGCTAGAGCATTTTAAAAACATAGAGGAAACGTTAAACAAATCCATTTTAGTTGCCCAAGAATCAGCTGAGGAAGTTCGAAGAAATGCTCAAAAGGAAGCTCAATTAATTGTTAAGGAAGCGGAAAAAAATGCGGATCGCATCATAAATGATGCACTGACTAAATCACGTAAAGTGATGATTGAGATGGAAGAAATTAAAAAACAAGCTTCTGTTTATAAAATGAGATTTAAAATGTTAATTGAAGCGCAGCTAGAGATGCTTCAAACAGAGGATTGGGACCAAGTGACGGTCGAGGAAGAAGAGGAAGCTACTAATTAATTTCTAAGTTGCACTTCTTTCCAAGCTATTTTATAATAATAACACTTAATATCCATATAACAGACGATTATAGAGGACAGTACTCATCATACAAAACCTTTTTAAGCGATTCGAGGACGGTGTAAGCTCGAAATGGTTATCATGAGGAATATCACCTTTTAGTTTTATCCCTGAACCTAAAGTAAGGGATACGTAGTACTTACGTTACGAGTGACTAAAGTGGGAGACATTTGTTTTCTCATTAGGGTGGTACCACGGGTAGTCTTCTCGTCCCTACTAGGGATGAGAGGACTTTTTTTATTTTGTCTAGAAAATATGGTTTGTAAGCAAGACATTTGAGGAGGATTACGGAATATGGTCGATTATAAAAGCACCTTATTAATGCCAAAGACAAAGTTCCCAATGCGCGGGAATTTGCCCCAAAATGAACCTAAAAGACAGGAACAATGGGCAGAGATGGATATTTATAAAAAGGTTCAAGAAAAAACAAAAGGAAAACCAATGTTTATCTTACATGATGGACCTCCATATGCCAACGGAGATATCCATATGGGGCATGCGCTTAATAAAATTTTAAAGGATTTTATCGTACGCTATAAATCAATGTCAGGGTTTCATGCACCTTATGTGCCTGGTTGGGATACTCATGGTTTACCTATTGAAACAGCCTTAACAAAAAAAGGAAAAGTAAAACGAAAAGAAATGACAGTAGCAGCTTTTCGTAAGCTTTGTGAAGAATATGCACTAAAACAGGTGGAGCGTCAGCGTGAGCAGTTTTTGAGATTAGGTGTTCGTGGTGACTGGTGGAACCCTTACATTACTCTAGACAAATCCTATGAAGCTCAGCAAATTAAGGTGTTTGGTGAAATGGCGAAAAAAGGTTATATCTATAAAGGGAAAAAGCCAGTCTATTGGTCGCCTTCATCAGAGTCTGCTCTTGCAGAAGCTGAAATTGAATATCAAGATAAGCGTTCCCCTTCTATTTATGTAGCTTTTGATGTACTGGATGGAAAATCTGTACTAGATGGTGATGAGAAAATAGTCATCTGGACAACAACTCCTTGGACAATTCCAGCTAATTTAGGTATTACGGTTCATCCTGAGCTAGAATACAGTGTCGTGCTTGTTAATGAACATAAATTTATCGTAGCATCGGGACTATTGGAGTCACTTGTAGAGGAATTAGAATGGAACGATCATCAAGTAATCAAAACATTAAGAGGCTCTCAACTAGAATATGTAACGGCAAAGCATCCGTTTTATGATCGTGAATCTCTCGTCATCTTAGGTGAGCATGTAACACTAGATGCTGGAACTGGTTGTGTACACACGGCTCCAGGACATGGTGAGGATGACTATTTAGTTGGACAAAAATATGGGTTAGATGTTTTATGTCCTGTAGATGATAAAGGAAATATGACCGATGAAGCACCAGGCTTTGAAGGGTTATTCTATGACCAAGCTAATAAGCCTATTGGAGAGAAGCTAGAAGAAGTGGGAGCTCTTTTAAAGCTATCATTCATTACCCATTCCTATGCGCATGATTGGCGTACGAAAAAGCCTGTTATTTATCGTGCAACGGCGCAGTGGTTTGCTTCTATTGAAAACTTTAGAGAAGAACTCTTACAAGCGGTACAAGATGTTAAATGGATTCCAAAATGGGGAGAAA
Source organism: Alkalihalobacillus trypoxylicola (assembly GCF_001590785.1). Taxonomy (GTDB): domain Bacteria; phylum Bacillota; class Bacilli; order Bacillales; family Bacillaceae_D; genus Alkalihalobacillus; species Alkalihalobacillus trypoxylicola. Next base: position 454,055 of record NZ_LTAO01000001.1, on the reverse strand, counting down.
CACGTTTATATAACATGGTAAGAGACCGAGGAGATTGGTGTATTTCGCGTCAAAGAGCATGGGGAGTTCCTATTCCTGTATTTTATGGTGAAAATGGAGAGCCGATTATTACAGATGAAACGATCGACCATGTATCATCCTTATTTAGAAAGCACGGTTCTAACATTTGGTTTGAATGGGAAACGGAACAATTATTGCCAGAAGGCTTTACTTCAGAGCACAGTCCTAATGGGTCATTCACAAGAGAAATGGACATTATGGATGTATGGTTTGATTCGGGATCGTCCCATCAATCAGTGTTAGAAGAACGTGAGGATTTACAGCGACCTGCAGACTTATATCTAGAGGGCTCAGACCAATATCGTGGCTGGTTTAATTCATCTCTTTCTACTGGAGTAGCCGTAACAGGTAAAGCGCCTTACCGCTCTATTCTTAGTCATGGTTTTGCATTGGATGGCCAAGGTCGAAAAATGAGTAAGTCGATTGGCAATACAGTCATTCCAAATGATGTTATGAAGCAATTAGGAGCAGATATTCTACGTTTATGGGTAGCTTCAGTAGATTACCAAGCAGACGTTCGTGTTTCGGATGAAATTTTAAAGCAAGTATCTGAAGCTTATCGAAAAATTAGGAATACCTTTAGATTTCTATTAGGAAATTTACATGATTTTAATCCAGCTACTGATTCAGTTTCTGATCAAGATTTAGATGGTGTAAATTTATTCATGCTTGTAGAGTTAAATGAAGTGGTGGAAAGTGTGAAAAAAGGATATGAGGAGTACAATTTCTCACAAGTTTATCACACGCTTCATAACTTCTGTACGATACAATTAAGCTCGTTCTATATGGATTTAGCAAAGGATACTCTTTATATCGAGCATAGTAACCATCCAGAAAGACGTGCCATTCAAACGGTTATGTATGAGACGGTTGTAACATTAGCGAAGTTAGTATCTCCAATTCTTCCTCATACTGCTGATGAAGTTTGGGAAAATACTCCAAATGTTGAAGGAGAGAGCGTTCAATTAACAGAAATGCCTGAAGCTCGTACATTTGGTGATGTCGAAGAATTGAAAAATACTTGGAATAATTTTATGGACATTCGCAGCGAAATTCTAAAGGCTTTAGAGCATGCACGTAATGAAAAAGTCATTGGTAAATCGCTAGAAGCCGCTCTAACTATTTATGCTGATGATCAAAAGTATGAGTTATTAGCAGGAATTAATAGGCTAGAAAAACTCTTTATTGTATCTAAAGTACATTTAGTAAAAGGCTTAAATCAAGCTAGTCAAGAAAGTGTTACATTTGAACATTTAGCCGTAGCTGTGACTGCTGCGGAAGGAACTGTTTGTGAACGCTGCTGGACTGTATCTGAATCAGTGGGAGAAAATAAACTTCATCCAAGTCTATGTCAATCTTGTGCGGAAACAGTCAGCACTCATTATAGAGATGTAGAATAATTCTAAAATAAAAAGTGAAATGGGGGTTGCTCCATTTCGCTTTTTTGTGTTTAGAACAAACATTAAAGTAATGGTTCAATGAAGTTTTTTATACTTTTTGTATTATTTTGTACGATTGGATGGTCTTTAAACTGTAAAAAGTTACGTTGTCTAATTACATGCGGTTGTGGAATGCTAAAAATGGATCTAAAGCTTTAACAACTGGGGAGGTGAGAGGATGGATCCATATATACTAAGGTTACAGAAAATACTACAAAAACAAAAAGAGGAATTAGAAAAGAAAATACAAAGTAAACAAGAGAGTGAACATCATAATAGCTTATCGGCTGGAACGGGTGAGCTTTCACAATATGATAATCATCCTGCTGATACAGCAACAGATTTATATGAACGAGAAAAGGATTTTGCATTAGAAGAACATTCTCTAAATGAATATCATGAAATAGTAGATGCGCTTGAACGCATCGAAAAAGGAACCTACGGCATTTGCGAAAAAACGGGTCAACAAATTCCCATCGAACGACTGAATGCTGCACCTACAGCTCGAACGATTGTAGAAAAATCTTCACATACCGTTTCCAATTATCGACCGGTTGAAGAAGATGTATTGCAAGGTTTTTCACGTTACGAATACGATCATAACGATCATGAAACACAGTTTGATGCAGAGGATGCATATCAAGCTGTAGCTAGGTTTAATGATAATAGTATGACTTATGAGGACGCTTCATTAGATGAAGATGACGAATCAATTGGGTATGTAGAGGAAATAGAAGGATTCCTCTCAACAGGTATTGAAGGTTATCAAGGAGCAGACAACGTGCAGTTTCAACGAAATGTCCACTTAGCTCATTATTTTGAAGAAAATGAAGAATGATTAGAGGGGTTATTCCCCTCTATTTGTGCTATAATGCTACAGTAGAGTTTCCAAAGAACGGAGGATTAACATTGATTTATTATCTCATTGCAGCATTAGTGATTCTTTTAGACCAAATAACCAAATGGTTAGTTGCTACTCAAATGGAAATAGCCCAGCGAATTCCCATTATTGAAAATGTATTATATATAACTTCCCATCGTAATAAGGGAGCTGCGTTTGGTATTTTGCAAGGACAAATGTGGTTTTTTTATATCGTTACCTTTATAGCGGTTATTGCAGTTATTTATTTTATGCAAAAGGAAGGGAAGCATGAAAAGCTTTATGGAACATCCCTTGCATTAATACTTGGTGGAGCATTAGGTAATTTCATCGATCGCCTATTTAGGGGGGAAGTAGTCGATTTTGTTGATACATATATTTTTGGTTATAGCTTCCCCATTTTTAATGTGGCAGATTCGGCACTATGTATTGGAGTAGGATTATTATTTTTGAAAATGATTTTAGACGAACGAAAAGCGAAAAAGGGGAACAATAAATGAATGTTTTTGAATGGACGGTTACAGAGGAAAATCATCAGGAACGAATTGATAAACTTTTGACGGTTTTAGAGCAGGAGTGGTCAAGAACACAAGTACAACAATGGATAAAAGAACAGCATGTGCTTGTTAATGGAAAAAGTATAAAAAGTAATTATAAGGTAAACGAAAAGGATATGATTACCGTTCACGTTCCAGAGCCAGAAGCTATGGAGTTAAAACCTGAAAATATCCCACTAGATATTGTGTATGAAGATGCAGATGTGCTTGTTGTTAATAAACCAAAGGGAATGGTCGTTCATCCAGCTCCTGGCCATTATACAGGTACTCTTGTGCATGCTCTTCTTTATCATTGTCAAGATTTATCAGGGATTAATGGCGTAATAAGACCAGGAATTGTTCATCGTATTGATAAAGATACTTCTGGATTACTAATGGTTGCTAAAAATGACGTAGCTCATGAATCATTAGTTAATCAATTAAAAAATAAAACGACTAAAAGGGTCTATCAAGCGATTGTTCATGGTGTCATTGACCATCAAACAGGTACAATTGACGCTCCAATTGGAAGGGATAAAAAAGACCGTCAGAGCATGACCGTTACCGATGAACACTCCCGTGATGCTGTCACGCATTTTACCGTTTTAGAGAGGTTTAATGATTATAGCTACCTCCAATGTGAATTAGAAACAGGAAGAACACACCAAATTAGAGTTCATATGAAATATATTGGACATCCATTAGCTGGTGACCCCAAATATGGGCCAAAAAAAACATTATCATTGAATGGTCAAGCTCTACATGCATCGACAATTGGCTTTAATCATCCAAGAACGGATGAATGGCTAGAATTTTCTTCTAAGCTACCGCAAGAGATGGAGGATACTTTAAACCATTTGCGAATTATTAGTTGACATCATTCCATATGTATGGGATATTAAATAAGAACTTCATATCCTTTAACTGTAGTCCCGAGAGACTAAGAAGGAAACGATGAAAAGCTGATTGGAAATCAATCTGTCAATCATTCATACTGCCCTCTTGTCTTTCGATTAGACAAGAGGTTTTTTATTTTTAATGAAAAGATAAGCAAGGAGGTGGCTAATCATTGACGCAAGTAATTTTAGATGAACAAGCTATTAGAAGAGCTACCACACGAATTGCTCATGAAATTATTGAAAGAAATAAAGGGATTGAAAACTGTGTATTAGTTGGGATCAAAACTAGGGGAATCTACCTAGCCCACCGACTTGCAGAACGAATCGAGCAAATTGAGGGAGAGCCATTACCAGTAGGTGAAATCGATATAACGCTTTATCGAGATGATTTGACCGTTAAAAGCTCTTCAGAAGAACCAATTATACAAGGTACCGACATCCCGATTAAAATTGAAAATCGTAAAGTTATTTTAGTTGATGATGTTCTTTATACGGGAAGAACGGTTCGAGCGGCTTTAGATGCTTTAATTGATTTAGGGAGACCAGAGCAAATTCAGCTTGCAGTGCTAGTGGATAGAGGACATAGAGAACTTCCTATTCGACCAGATTATGTTGGCAAGAATGTTCCAACCTCTAAAAGTGAAATTATTGTCGCAGAATTATCTGAAGTAGATCAAATTGACCAAGTTAAGATTAAAAAAAAATAATAAGTTAAACTCTTTAAAACAGTCCTGAGAGACTGCTAAGAGCAGAGAAAACCTTGGTTTTATTAAACCTAGGGTAAGGTATGTCGTTTCGACTTACCTCTGCAGTCCTCTTAGCCAAACAGGCAAAGAGGGCTTTTTTTAAGAGTAACAACAGGGGGAACATGATGAGTCAAGAAAAAGAAATGTTAGGAATAAGAGATGTACCACGTTTTGATAAATGGATGATTTTAAGTTTACAGCACTTATTTGCGATGTTTGGAGCAACGATTTTAGTACCAGCAATTGTAGGGTTAAGCCCTGCAGTAGCTTTATTATCAAGTGGTTTAGGGACATTAGCCTATTTACTCGTAACGAGAGGTCAAATTCCTGCGTACCTAGGCTCTTCATTTGCCTTTATAGGTCCTATTATATCGGCAAAAGCCATTGGAGGACCTGAAGGTGTAATGGTTGGAACATTCTTTGCTGGAATTGTTTATGGTTTAGTAGCTTTAGGAGTAAAAAGAAGTGGAGTAAATTGGCTTTTAAATATTTTACCTCCTGCAGTAGTAGGTCCTATTATTATGGTAATCGGCTTAGGTTTATCTGGAGTAGCCGTTGACATGGCGATGAACATTAGCTTGGAAGATGGCACTTCTGTATACAGTCTTCAGCACTTCATCGTTGCATTATTTACTTTAAGCATTACGATTATTGCTAATATGTTTTTTAAAGGATTTTTTGGTCTAATTCCTGTACTAGTTGGAGTAGTAAGTGGTTATATTTTTGCTGCAGTACAAGGGTTAGTAGATTTTACAGCAGTACTAGAAGCGAACTGGTTTCAAGCACCAGAAATGATGGTGCCTTTTGTTACGTATACTCCCAATTTCTCATGGGCAGTTATATTCATAATGGTTCCTGTTGCTGCCGTGACATTGGCTGAACATATTGGTCAACAAATGGTTTTGAGTAAAGTAACCGGACGTAATTTTATTAAAAAACCAGGACTGCATCGTTCTATTATGGGAGATGGACTTGCCTCAATTGTAGCTTCTTTTGTAGGTGGACCACCTAACACGACTTATGGTGAAAATATTGGTGTATTAGCAATGACGAGAGTATACAGTGTATATGTTATTGGTGGAACAGCCGTTATCGCCGTATTATTTGCCTTCATTGGGAAGGTTTCAGCGCTCATTTCTTCCATTCCTCCAGCGGTTATGGGTGGAATTTCAATCCTATTATTCGGAATTATCGCATCAGCCGGTATAAGAATGCTAATTGATAATAAAATTGATTTTGGAATTAAAAGAAACCTAGTCATTGCCTCATCGATTTTAGTCATTGGAATCGGAGGAGCAGCTTTAAAGTTTAATCAAGATTTTGAAATTGCTTCTATGGCCTTGGCAACATTTGTAGGGGTTATTCTCCATTTAATATTGCCAGACAAGAAGGCTGCTTTTGGAGAGAATCAGCAGCTTATCAAGGAAGAAGTAAACGAACAGAATAGTTAAGCATCCTTTAAACAAGTACAGAGAGACTTAAAAGGGGCTTTTTGGAAGGAAGCGTAATCGATTCTATGATTATGGCTCCTTTCACCATGCCCTAAATGTATATTTAGGGCTTTTTTTCATAAAAAAATCAGTAGTTAGATGTGTATAAACAAAACATATGGAGGGGTTTAAATGCTCGACTTACTAATGAACTCAAAAAAAGGACTTCATAAGTTAACAGATCTTACACTAATCGAAATTAAAGAAATATTAGCCGAAGCAGAAAGCTTTTCAAGAGGTGCGACTTGGAATTCTGAAAAGCAAAGGTTTGTAGCTAATCTCTTTTTTGAATCAAGCACTCGAACGAAGCTTAGCTTTGAAGTAGCCGAAAAGAAACTAGGTTTAGACGTATTAAATTTTTCTGCCGAAACATCTAGTGTTCAAAAAGGTGAATCACTTTATGATACCGCTAAAACACTTGAGTCTATCGGGGCGGATGTCCTCGTCATCAGACATCCAAAAGATGCTTATTTTGAAGAGTTAAAAGGAATTCAAATTCCGATTATAAATGCTGGGGATGGCTGTGGACATCATCCAACTCAATCATTATTAGATTTATTAACCATTCAGCAAGAGTACGGTAGCTTAAATCACTTGAATATTGTGATTTGTGGGGATTTAAGACATAGTCGAGTGGCTAGGTCAAATGCCGAAATTCTCACAAAGTTTGGAGCCAATGTTTATGTTAGCGGACCACAAGCCTGGATGAATGGCTATGCTGAGCAATACCAATACGTCACGATGGACGAGGCTGTTGAAATAGCTGATGTGATGATGATGCTCCGTATTCAACATGAACGTCATCATGAAGAAAGCTTTTATAAAGAAAACGATTATCACCTACAGTATGGATTAACGGTTAGTAGAGAGAAAAGAATGAAAGCAAATAGTATTATTCTTCACCCTGCTCCAGTTAACAGGGGTGTGGAAATAGCAACTGAATTGGTAGAATGTGAACGTTCAAGAATATTTAAACAAATGAAAAATGGTGTAGCAGTTAGAATGGCGGTCTTAAAAAAAGCATTATCTTATGTTTAAATACAAAATTACTGGAGGTTTATTATGAGTATAATTCAATTAGTTGGAGGAAATATCATAACAGAGAATGGAGAGCAAAAGCAGGTTAATCTTTCCATCATCAACGGAAAAGTAAGCTTTGAAACATTAGATGAATATGATGAAATAATCGATATTAAGGGGAAATTGGTAGTTCCGGGACTCATTGATGTGCACGTTCATTTAAGAGAGCCTGGTGGAGAAAAGAAAGAGACCATTGAAACAGGTACATTAGCAGCCGCAAAAGGTGGGTTTACAACGATATGTGCGATGCCTAATACACGTCCAGTACCGGACACAAGTGAGCAATTACAGTGGGTACATCAAAAAGTAGAAGAAACGGGATATGTGAATGTATTACCATATGCCGCGATTACAACGAGACAGCTTGGAAAAGAATTGACTAATTTTGCTTCACTAAAGGAAGCTGGTGCATTTGCTTTTACTGATGATGGGGTAGGTGTTCAGTCTGCAGATATGATGCTACAAGCTATGGAAAAAGCAGCAAAGCTAGACATGGCTATCGTCGCTCATTGTGAAGAAAACACATTAATTCATAGTGGAGCTGTTCATGAAGGTAACTTTTCTAAAAAACACGGAATTAATGGTATTCCGTCTGTATGTGAATCCGTACATATTGCGCGTGATGTGCTGCTTGCTGAAGCAGCAGGTGCTCATTATCACGTTTGTCACATTAGTACAAAAGAGTCTGTAAGAGTCGTTCGAGATGCTAAAAAAGCAGGGATAAACGTGACAGCTGAGGTAACCCCTCATCACCTATTATTAAGCGAAGAAGATATTCCTGGCCTTGATACGAATTATAAAATGAACCCACCTTTACGAGGGAAGGATGATCAAGAGGCATTAATGGAAGGCTTATTAGATGGAACAATCGATTTCATCGCAACGGATCATGCGCCTCATACAGAGGAAGAAAAATCTCAAGCTATTGAACGAGCACCTTTTGGAATAGTAGGGTTAGAAACGGCCTTTCCTTTATTGTATACACACCTTGTTTTAAATAAAAAAATAACCTTAAAGCAATTAGTAGATTGGCTATCGATTTTACCGGCTAAAACCTTTGGGTTAAATAAAGGGGTTTTACAAGAGGGCGCTACAGCTGATATTACCGTTATTGACCTTGAGCATGAGGAAAGAATTAATAAAGAGGATTTTGTTTCAAAAGGCAAAAATACGCCTTTTCAGGATTGGGCTTGTCAAGGATGGCCGATTATGACCTTTGTGTCAGGTAATAAAGTTTGGGATAAACAACAAAGAGGTGACGTTCAATGAAAGAAAAACTATTAATCTTAGAAAATGGCGATAGTTATAAAGGATATGGCTTTGGTGCCGATTTGGAAATGAGTGGAGAAGTAGTCTTTAATACAGGAATGACTGGATATCAGGAAATTTTATCGGATTTATCCTATTGCGGTCAAATTGTCACATTAACTTATCCACTAATAGGAAACTATGGGATTAATCGCGATGATTTTGAATCGATTACTCCAGCTATACATGGATTAATCGTCAAAGAGATAGAGCTCGAACCAAGCCATTGGAGAAGTGAAGAATCATTGCACACTCTATTAGAAGCAAAGGGAATTCCAGGGCTAGCTGGTATCGATACGAGAAAGCTGACTCGATTAATTCGTGAGCATGGAACTTTAAAGGGACGAATTTGCGATATAAATGTGGATAAAGAAAAGGTAGTAAAGCTTTTAAAGAACAGTGAATGGATGAAGGATCAAGTCTCAAAAGTATCGACCAAGGACCCTTATCATATTCCTGGAAAAGGTAAGAGGGTCGTGTTAGTTGATTATGGGATGAAGCATGGAATTCTACACGGACTAATTGAACGTCAATGTGATGTGATTGTTGTACCCTATAATATTTCAGCAGAAGAAATTATGCGCCTAGGTCCCGATGGAGTATTACTCAGTAATGGACCTGGAAATCCAGAGGACGTGCCAGAAGCGATTGAGATGATACAGCAAATATTAGGGAAAACACCTATTTTCGGAATTTGTTTAGGTCATCAGCTATTATCCTTAGCTTGTGGAGCGACCACTAGTCGTTTACGCTTTGGGCATAGAGGATCTAACCACCCTGTTCGAGAAGTATCGACTGGACAAATAGATATTACGGCACAAAACCATGGCTACACGGTAGATTTAGAATCTTTACAGTCAACAGAATTGGAGCTAACTCATGTCGCTGTAAATGATGGAACGGTTGAAGGGATCAAGCACAAAAATCTTCCAGCATTTAGCGTTCAGTATCACCCTGAAGCATCACCGGGGCCGCACGATGCGAATCATTTGTTTGACCGCTTTATGAAAATGATTAATGAACAAACAAAGCAACCATTACATGTATAAAAGATAGGAGAGAGAACAATGGCAAAACGAACAGACATAAAGAAGATATTAGTGATTGGCTCTGGACCTATTGTAATCGGTCAGGCAGCTGAATTTGATTATGCAGGAACGCAGGCTTGTCAAGCGTTAAAGGAAGAGGGCTATGAAGTCATTTTAATCAATTCTAATCCCGCGACCATTATGACGGATACGACCATGGCAGATCGAGTGTATATTGAACCCATTACTCTTGAATTTGTCAGTAAAATTATTCGAAAAGAAAGACCTGATGGAATCGTCGCTACACTAGGTGGACAAACGGGCTTGAATATGGCAATGGAGCTAGAAGAATCAGGAATTTTAAAGACGTATCAAATTGAATTACTTGGAACAGATTTAAAAGCGATTAAACAAGCTGAAGACCGTGAGCAATTTCGCTCACTTATGCACGAGCTGGGAGAACCTGTTCCAGAAAGTGAAATTGTTCATACATTAGCAGAGGCAAAAACATTTGTTGAACATATTGGTTTTCCGGTTATCGTAAGACCAGCCTACACACTTGGAGGTACAGGTGGGGGGATTTGTCATAATGATGAAGAGCTAGAGGAGATTGTATCAAGTGGATTAAAGTATAGTCCCGTTACACAATGTCTCATTGAAAAAAGTATTGCAGGGTTTAAAGAAGTAGAATATGAGGTTATGCGTGATAGTAAAAATCAGGCAATCGTCGTATGTAATATGGAAAACTTTGACCCAGTAGGCGTTCATACAGGTGATTCGATTGTTTTTGCTCCTAGCCAAACGTTAACGGACCGTGATTATCAAATGCTTCGTAATTCTAGCTTGAAAATTATCCGTGCCTTAGGAATTGAAGGAGGCTGTAATGTTCAATTTGCCTTGGATGCAGAAAGTGATCAATATTATATCATTGAAGTGAATCCTAGAGTAAGTCGTTCATCCGCGCTTGCTTCAAAAGCGACAGGATATCCTATTGCAAAAATGGCAGCTAAAATTGCTTGTGGCTATAGCTTAGATGAAATTAAAAATCCCGTAACTGGAACGACTTATGCAAGCTTTGAGCCTGCACTAGATTATGTTGTAGCAAAAATCCCACGCTGGCCATTTGACAAATTTAATGCAGCTAATCGAAAATTAGGAACACAAATGAAAGCAACCGGAGAGGTCATGGCAATTGGTAGAAATATTGAAGAATCTCTTTTAAAGGCTGTACGCTCATTAGAAGCAGGTTATCATCATATTCACGACCATGAGTTAGATGCTTTATCGACAGAAGAATTGTTAAGCCGAATTCAAACGCCAGATGACCAAAGACTTTTTGCACTTGCCGAGCTTTATAGAAGAAATATAGAACTAGAAGAGCTTCATCAAAAAACGAAAATTGACCGATTTTTCTTACAAAAAATAAAAAAACTCGTTCATTATGAAGAAATAATCAAAAAAGAAGGTTTACAGAAGTCATTGATTCAAGAGGTCAAGCAAAGAGGCTATTCTGATGAAACGCTCGCAAGCTTATTACAATGCTCAGAGCATGAAATCTATCAGTTCCGAAAAGAGAATGCGATTTTACCTGTTTACAAAATGGTGGATACATGTGCCGCTGAGTTTGAATCTGCTACGCCTTATTTCTACGGTACTTATGAAGAAGAAATGGAATCGATTAGAACCGATAAAAAGAGTATTTTAGTTCTAGGCTCAGGTCCGATTCGAATTGGTCAAGGAATTGAGTTTGATTATGCTACGGTTCACTCGGTTTGGGCGATTAAGGAATCAGGATATGAAGCGATTATTATGAACAATAATCCAGAAACCGTCTCAACAGACTTTAGTACTTCAGATAAGCTTTATTTTGAACCATTAACGATAGAAGATGTTATGCATGTCATTGAGCATGAGCAGCCAGAAGGAGTCATTGTTCAATTTGGCGGCCAGACCGCTATCAATCTGGCAGAAGGACTTGAAGCAAGAGGGGTTAAAATTATCGGAACTTCTTTAGCGGATATGGATCGAGCGGAGGATCGTGATAAATTTGAACAAAGCTTAATGGAATTAAATATTCCACAGCCCCTTGGAAAGACTGCTACATCAGTTGAACAAGCTGTTTCAATTGCAAATGAAATTGGTTATCCCGTACTTGTTAGACCGTCCTATGTTCTAGGTGGTCGTGCGATGGAAATTGTTTATAAAGAAGAAGAACTTTTAAATTATATGGAAAGAGCGGTTAAGGTTAATCCAAAGCACCCCGTATTAGTGGATCGATATTTAACAGGTAAGGAACTAGAGGTTGATGCAATTTCAGATGGAGAAAACGTTTATATACCTGGAATCATGGAGCATATAGAACGAGCAGGGGTTCATTCAGGGGATTCGATTGCCGTCTACCCACCACAAACCGTTCCAGAGGAAATGAAACAAAGATTAATAGATAGAACGATTAAGATTGCTCAAGGTTTGAATATAGTCGGTCTCTTAAATATACAATTTGTATGGCATCAGGATGAAGTGTATGTTCTAGAAGTGAACCCAAGATCAAGTCGTACCGTGCCATTCCTAAGTAAAATTACAGGAGTCGCGATGGCTAATCTAGCTACTAAAGTCATGCTTGGACAATCACTACAAACACTCGGATATGAAACAGGCTATCATCCAGAGGCAAAAGAGGTATCCGTTAAAGTACCTGTATTTTCCTTTGCCAAGCTGCGTCGCGTCGATATCACACTAGGCCCAGAAATGAAATCAACTGGAGAAGTGATGGGTAGAGATCGCACATTAGAAAAAGCATTGTATAAAGGATTAATAGCATCAGGTATGAACATTCCAAAACATGGAGCGGTTCTCTTTACAGTAGCAAACAAAGATAAAGAAGAAGCCATGAGTTTAGTAGAGAGATTTCATGCAATTGGTTATGAAATTCTCGCAACCGAAGGCACAGCAGATGCGATTAAGACATTAAATATCCCTGTGACGGTTGTAAACAAAATAGGAGCAGAGAAGCCTCATCTTCTTGATGTCATCCGTCAAGGTCAAGCGCAATTTGTCATCAATACTCTTACAAGAGGAAAACAGCCAGCTCGAGACGGATTTAGAATCCGAAGAGAATCTGTAGAAAATGGCGTCGTGTGCTTAACTTCAATTGACACGGCTGATGCCTTATTATCCGTCATTGAATCAATTACGTTCTCATCTGAAAGCATGCCAGTAATGAACTAGGAAACATCGAAAGGAGAGAATGATGATGAATAAGCAAGGTATTCTGTCTATAGTAAGTCAACAGCAAATTGCTGAACAAATATTTGAAATCAAATGTCAAGGACCTTTGGTGAAAAGTATGACGAACCCTGGTCAATTCGTTCATGTGAAAGTAGATTCTTATGATGATTTATTACTAAGGCGTCCTTTGAGCATCTGTGATATTGATTTGGAGCAAGAAATTTTAACGATGCTCTATCGTGTAGAGGGTGAAGGAACGAATCGGTTGTCAAAAAAACAAAAATGGGAACAAGTTGATGTTCTAGGTCCTTTAGGACATGGGTTTCCAGTAGAAGAAACCGAGCCTGGTGAAGTAGCTTTATTAGTAGGAGGCGGGATTGGTGTCCCCCCTCTATACTATCTGTCGAAGCAATTGAAAAAAAGAGGCGTAAAAGTCATTCATGTGCTAGGTTTTCAAGCGAAAAGTGCTGTCTTTTATGAGAAAGAATTTAACGAATTGGGCGAAACATATATTACAACCGTAGATGGTAGCCACGGTTTACAGGGATTTGTAACAGATGCTATTTCTAAATATGAACTTTCTTTTGATACGCTGTATTCATGTGGACCTAATGTCATGCTAAAGGCATTAACTTCCCAATTTGAAAATAGCCGCGGGTTTTTGTCACTTGAAGAAAGAATGGGCTGTGGTATCGGAGCTTGTCTCGCATGTGTGTGTCATCCTACAGAGGACCCTGAAGGTACAAGCTATAAAAAAGTATGTACAGATGGACCTGTATTTAAAGTAGGGGAGGTTGTTCTATGAGCCGTCTAGCATTAAAATTACCTGGATTAGATTTGAAAAATCCAATTATGCCTGCTTCTGGGTGCTTTGGTTTTGGAAAAGAATATGCGCAATTTTATGATTTGAGTAAGCTTGGTGCAATAGCCATAAAGGCTACGACTGTAGAGGCCCGTTTTGGTAACCCGACTCCTAGACTTGCTGAAACGAAAAGTGGCTTGTTAAATGCGATTGGTTTACAAAATCCGGGAATGGATAAAGTTTGTTCAGAAGAACTACCGTGGTTAGACTCCTTTGATGTCCCAATACTAGCTAACGTTGCCGGCTCAGAAATGTCGGATTATATAGAAGTAGCCGAAAAGGTATCTAAAAGTTCAAACGTAACAGCGCTTGAATTAAATATCTCCTGTCCTAATGTAAAAAAAGGAGGTATAGCTTTTGGAACAGTACCAGAAGTAGCGGCTGAATTAACAAAAGAAGTAAAAAGAGTATCACAGGTCCCTGTGTATGTGAAATTGTCACCTAACGTAGCAGATATTGTTTCCATGGCGAAAGCCGTCGAAGCAGCTGGTGCTGATGGGTTATCGATGATTAATACATTGCTAGGAATGCGTATTGATTTGAAAACGAAAAAACCTATTCTAGCCAATCAAGCTGGGGGATTATCAGGTCCAGCAATAAAACCAGTGGCGATTCGAATGATCCATCAAGTGAGTCAAGTCGTTAACATTCCTATTATTGGAATGGGTGGGATTGCTACAGTAGATGATGTCATTGAGTTCTTCTTAGCTGGGGCAAGTGCAGTAGCTGTAGGGACACAAAATTTTGTTGACCCATATATTTGCCCAAAGCTTATTGATGAATTACCTGCTAAACTGGATGAAATGGGCGTAGACCATATTTCCGAACTAATAGGAGGGAGCTGGAAAGAAGTATGCAACATCCATTAATGATTGCTTTAGATGTGGATCATCCAGAAAAAAGAAAACAGCTGTTAGAAAGCTTCGGCGAAGAACCTCTCTTTTTGAAAGTAGGGATGGAAATGTTCTATCGCGAAGGAATTTCAGCTTTGGAGGAGCTAAAGAAGGCGGGACATTCTATCTTTTTGGATTTGAAGCTCCATGATATTCCGAATACGGTGAAACGCTCGATGAAGGTGTTAGCTACGCTTGGTATAGATATGGTGAATGTTCATGCGGCTGGTGGTATAAAGATGATGAAGGCAGCTCTGGAAGGTTTGGAGGAAGGGACAGCTCCAGGCAGACAGCGTCCAAAATTAATAGCGGTAACTCAGCTAACTAGTACGGACTCATCTATGTTAGAAAATGAATTACTAATCACTCAATCTATGGATAAAGTGGTCCTTCATTATGCTAAATTAGCTCAGGAAGCAGGACTAGATGGTGTCGTCTGTTCAGCAAAAGAAGTTCCTCTTATTCATGCAGAGTGTGGAAAAACGTTTTTAACGGTTACCCCTGGAATTAGACAAGAAAACGACGCAGTAGGTGACCAAAAGCGTGTTGTAACACCTCAAATGGCGAGGTCGCTAGGAAGTGATGCGATTGTAGTAGGTCGAAGCATTACGGCAAGTGAAAACCCATTACAAACCTATAGAATGATGAAAGCTAACTGGGGGGAATAACGAATGGAAAAACAAATTGCTAAGCATTTATTAGATATTAAAGCGGTGAGTTTGAGCCCAAATGAGCCATTTATATGGAGCTCTGGCTTACGCTCTCCTATATATTGTGATAATCGTTTAACGATGTCTTATCCTACTGTACGTAAAGAGATTTCTGAAGGTCTAGCACAGTTAGTCAAAGAGCATTTTCCAGAAGCTGAGGTTATTGCCGGGACAGCTACTGCAGGTATTCCACATGCAGCTTGGGTGAGTGAGCATTTAAATTTACCGATGGCTTATATTCGTGGAAAAGCTAAAAAGCATGGCAAGCAAAGCCAAATAGAAGGAAAAATAGAAGCTCAACAAAAGGTCGTCATTGTTGAAGATTTAATTTCAACAGGAGGCAGCTCTATTACTTCAGCGAAAGCTGTTAAAGAGGCAGGTGCTGACGTACTAGGTGTTGTCGCAATCTTTACATATGAATTAGAAAAAGCTCATGAAAACTTTGCACAGGAAAAGTTAGAAACGAAAGTATTATCCAACTATTCGACTTTAGTAGAAGTGGCAAAAGAAAATGGCGTCATTTCCGAAGGTGAGTCGGAAAGGTTATTGCAATGGAGAAAAAATCCAGCCGATGAGTCTTGGATTCAATCATAGAATAGAGAAAAAGGCTGAGACAAAAGTTGCTTATAAAGAAGCTCCTATTGCGAAATTTAAAATTCAAAAATAACGATAGAACCCTCCTTTTTTGCAAAAAGGAGGGTTTTTAGAGCTATGAAAATCGTAGGATAGCGGACACAAGGCACAGAGACGCCAGTGGTCGGTAGTGACCATGACGAAATTCAGGTAGTTCGGAAGCTCTCCATCGGACTCAGAATGTGTTGTGGAAGCGAACATACGGGCACTTAACATGTGTATAGTTCTTCTTTTAATCGTATTGTCACAGCAATTTCTTGTTGAGACATTAACAAATATCATAAAAAAATTATCGATTATCATTAATTTTTTAATGGTAATGAATTAGTAACAGCTTTATACTAAAAACGAAGGGGGGATGAATATGTATCATCGTTCAAAAATGAATACACAACTTTCGAGAATTGTTACGTTATTAAATGTATGTAAAGTACTGATTGCTCTCACTATATTGTTTTTTATAACTATTTTGGTTTGGGGCCTATTTTTGCCTGAGGTTGCATTTACAGCTACAAAGGGAGTGGCGCATTGGGAACTAAATATTGGAATGTTAGGTAGCTTTAGCTTTTCATTATTAGTTCCTTTTTCATTGTTACCAACCTCGATGCCCTATCCTTATATGTTTGAGGTCAAAACGGCTTTTATTACTTATTTGTTAAGCAATCAACTTGTTTACACACCATTACTATTTTATGTGCTTCATTTAGTCACGACATTCATTAATCATATGATGGAGAGTGAAAGTCCTTTTCATTTTGAGGCAGTAGCGCAATTGAAAAGAATAGCTTTCGTAGTAATCGCATATTCAATATTTGGTCTTTTTATGATTAATCTAGCTATTAATATTTTTGTGACACATTCACTAAATATTAGTTTAATGAATCTTCATTATGTGGGCTTATTGATTGGATTATTTTTATTAGCCGTTTACCATCTATTTAGGTATGGTGTATATTTACAGGAAGACGTTGATACGACGTTATAACAGAAGGGAATAATCATGAGTATAATTATTCGTTTAGATCGTGTATTGGCAGAAAGAAAAATGAGGTTGAACGTATTGGCAAATTCTATTGATATTTCAACGGTTAATTTATCAAACTTAAAAACAGGTAAGGTTAAAGCTATAAGATTCTCGACATTAGATGCCATTTGTAAAACCTTAAATTGCCAGCCTGGTGATATACTTGAATATGTAGAAGATGAAAAGGAATAACTCATGTAGCTTAAGATTTGGTATAAATAAATGTATCATAACAAACCGTTTTTCATAGATGGCTGGCTGAAGAAAGGATGAGATGGATGACATTAGAGAAACCCATATATGACCAACGGCTAAGACCTTTAAAGGACTTGCGAATTTCTGTTACGGATCGCTGTAATTTCCGGTGTCACTACTGTATGCCATCAGAGATTTTTGATGAGAATTATCCCTTTTTAAAAAAGGATGAGCTATTAAGCTTTGAAGAAATAACAAGACTGGTTTCATTGTTTTATCAAGTGACTTCTCTACAAAAGCTACGCATAACGGGAGGAGAACCTTTGATGAGGAAGGATGTTGCATCATTAATACATTCTTTATCTCAGGCTACTGGTATCTCAGATATAGCGATGACTACTAACGGCTTTCTACTGCCTTATCATGCGAAATCCTTGAAAAAAGCAGGGTTAAAGAGAGTTACAGTTAGCTTAGATAGCTTAGATAATGAGCGTTTTGGCCGTATAAATGGAAGAGGAATCGGAATAGACCCTGTATTAAAAGGGATGGCGGCAGCAAGTGAGGCAGGTTTAGAAGTGAAGGTCAATATGGTTGTTCAAAAAGGAGTCAATGACCAAGATATCCTTCCGATGGCACAATACTTTCGTGAAAAGGGGTATACGCTTCGATTTATTGAATATATGGATGTAGGCACCTCGAATGGCTGGAAAATGAAAGAAGTCATGACGAAAAAGGAAATCTTTGAAAAAATTAATGAGGTTATGCCATTAGAAGCACAGGAGCCATCCTATTTAGGAGAAGTAGCAACACGTTACAAGTATAAGGGACAAGATGCTGAAATTGGAATCATCTCATCCGTTTCTGATGCATTTTGTGGCTCTTGTACAAGAGCAAGGTTGTCTGTAGAAGGTACCCTATATACCTGTTTATTTGCTTCAAAAGGAACGGAATTTAAAAGTCTTCTAAGAAACCATGCCACCGACGAAGTCATCAAATCAAGAATTATTGAAACATGGCATTTGAGAGATGACCAATATTCGGTAGAAAGAATGTCGAAAAAAAATCATACTACTAACAAAATTGAAATGTCTCATATTGGTGGGTAATCGTTTAATTTTAAAAATAAAAAAAGTGAAATGGAGTAAATTTATTCTCCATTTCACTTTTTTGCTTAGTATGAGAACGAGTGTGCCCTTCTCTTAAGAACGAGACCGTAATGAAAGAATTAAATCTTCATTAGGGGTAACATATAAAGTCGTTTGATTGTCATAGATAACATAGCCGGGTTTGGCACCATTAGGTTTTTTTACATGACGAATCTTTGTATAATCGACAGGAACAGAGCTAGAAAGCTTTGCTTTACTATAAAAGGCAGCTACAGTTGCTGCTTCCTGTAACGTTAATTCATCCGGTTCTGTACTTCGAATGACTACATGAGAGCCTGGTATATCTTTTGTATGAAGCCAAACCTCATCTTGTCTAGCAAATCGGTTTGTAAGATAATCATTTTGCTTATTATTTTTACCGACAAAAAATTCGATTTCGTTTGAAGATACATACCGTTCCAATTGGGGCTTGTGGTCTTTCTTTTTCTTTTTATCACCCTTTTGTTGCCTTTTCCTTATATAACCTTCTTCCATTAATTCTTCTCTAATCTCATCAATGTCAGCAGGTGAAGCACTTTCCATTTGCTGAATAAGCTGTTCAAAGTAGACAATTTCAGATTTCGTCTCTTCAATTTGTGCTTTCACAATGGCCACTGAATTTTTTGCTTTATTATAACGTTTAAAGTAGAGCTGGGCATTTTCAGAAGGAGTTTTTAAAGGTAAAAGATCAATCGTAATAATCTTGCCATCTGGGTCATAATAGTCAACGACATCCACCGATGTATCTCCCTTTTTAACTAAGTGCATATGAGCAGTTAATAGCTCACCTTTTTTTTGGTCATCGGCAGCCTTATCTGCTTGAACCAATGTTTTTTCTAGTTTTTTTATTTTCTTTTTATTTTTTTGATATTCATTCATTAAAAGCTTTTCTAAGTCGTGAGCTTGCTGCTTAACACGGTCTCGTTCAGCTTTTCCATAAAAATATCGGTCGAGCATTTCACTTACGGTTTCAAACTCTTTCTCAGTTCCAGTCAGATGGTTAAGTTCAACGACCGAAAAATACTCTTTATTTTTTGAAAAGATGATTTTAGGACTATATTGATCCGACTTTATCGGATTAACGACTGAAAAGAAAGCATCCATTAAGGATTGTCTATTTACTAGATGAGCTCTATGAATAATTTCTTTTCCAATGAGGGGGGAAAATCCTGCAAATAAAGTGACTAACTGTTGATCCATTTTCCCTGCATTAAAATCAACGCCCTCTAATAAGGTCATCTCTGTTGCCTCAAGTGGATTTTTCTTTTCTTGAGGTGGTGGAAATTTATAAGATTGACCAGGCAGTACGGAACGATAACTACTTTGGGAAAGACTGATATGCTTAATACTGTCTAAAATCATATCTGTTTGTCTATCAATTAAAATAATATTGCTATGCTTCCCCATAATTTCAACGATTAATCTTTTCTTAGTTTCATCTCCTAATTCGTCCTTAGAATGACAATCGATAAAAATCATTCGTTCGGTTCCAAACTGCTCAATTCTTTCAATGATCGCGCCTTCTAAATGCTTTCTGAGTAGCATACAAAACATGGGGGGAGTAGCAGGATTACTATATTTCTCCCTCGTTAGATGAGCACGAGCAAATTGGGCATTTGCTGATAATAATAAAGAATTTGTTTTTCCTTTTGAACGAACAGATAAAATCAGTTCCGTTTTAAAAGGTTGGTATATTTTATTGATTCGACCTGTTGCTAAGGAATCATTTAATTCCTTGACTACAGCTCGGGTCATCATTCCATCAAATGACATGTCATTCACCTCTGTCTAAACAATCTGTTTCTATTTTCGGTTTTAGCTTGTTTCATTTTTTAGGAGAAAACGAATATTGCTACAACGAGTATAGCATGTTTTGGGACAGGTCTGAATATGAATGCATTAGATAGAATCTACATGTCTATAAAAAAGAGAAAAAGGAGACTCGAGGTGAAAAAATGGAATGGTATCGATTAACACAAGAGCAGCTTCAGCAACGGCTTGCTTCTCATAATCAAAACGGACTTACGAACAAGGAAGTTGGAAAACGATTAAAACACTATGGAGAAAATAAATTAGACGAAGGAAAAAAGACTTCCAATCTTGCTTTGTTTTTGTCTCAATTTAAGGACTTTATGGTTTTAGTTTTATTTGCAGCGACGTTTATTTCAGGACTACTAGGAGAATACATTGACGCAATCACGATTATGTTTATTGTGTTATTAAATGGTATTCTCGGATTTTTTCAAGAAAGAAAAGCCGAAAAATCTCTGGATGCATTAAAGGAGCTTTCGGCACCACAGATGAATGTGTTACGAGATGGACAATGGGTTAAGCTTTTGTCTAGTCAAATTGTTCCGGGGGATGTAGTCAAGCTAAAGAGTGGAGTCAGAGTAGGGGCGGATATACGCTTAATATCAACGAGTAGTTTAACGATTGAAGAATCCTCGTTAACAGGAGAGTCAATTCCTGTACAAAAACATCATAATGAGATTGATAAAGAGTCATTAGACATTGCCGACCAAAAAAATATCGCGTTTATGGGGACGCTTGTTACTCAAGGAAATGGTATAGGTGTTGTGGTCGCGACAGGAATGAAAACGGAGATGGGGAAAATTGCTCATCTTTTACAAACAACACCTACCATGGTCACACCATTACAACGCCGTTTAGAGCAGTTAGGTAAAATATTAATTGTGATAGCCTTAATATTGACTGCGTTAGTGGTTGTAGCTGGTGTTTGGCAAGGACATGATCTTTATACGATGTTTCTATCTGGAGTTTCTTTGGCCGTTGCTGCTATACCTGAAGGGTTACCTGCTATCGTAACGGTGGCGCTTGCTTTAGGGGTACAAAGAATGATTAAGAGAAAAGCGATTGTCAGAAAGCTTCCTGCTGTTGAAACATTAGGCTGTGCAACGGTAATTTGCTCAGATAAGACAGGTACCTTGACGCAAAATAATATGACTGTTACGCAAATATGGAGTGGAGGAGAAACGGTCTATATTACAGGGAACGGGTACGAGCCGAGCGGAGAATTTATAGCAAATGGCAAAAGTATTGATATTCGAAGTCAAAAAAGCATGCTAACGCTTTTAAGTTATTCGATTTTATGTAATAATGCAGAGCTACAAAAAAGAGAAGATAAAAAGCCATTACTTAAAAAAAATACAACCAATTATTTTATTGATGGAGATCCAACAGAAGGAGCACTTGTAGTAGCAGGATATAAAGCTGGTTACAGTCGTCAGCTTCTTGACCAAAAATATAAAAGGGAAAGGGAATTTGCCTTTGATTCCACTCGTAAAATGATGAGTGTGATCGTAAAGGATGAAAAAGGAAATCGCTTTGTAATGACAAAGGGTGCACCTGATGTTGTGTTAGGACAGTGTAGCTCTTTAATCTATCAAAATAAAAAAGAAGCACTAACACCGAAGCGAAAAGCTGAGGTGGAAGCGACGCTGACAACCATGGCAAATAAAGCTCTTCGAACCATTGCAGTCGCCTTTCGTCCATTAAATCAAAACGAAACCTTTCAACAAGCATTTGAAGCAGAACGTCAATTAACGTTAATTGGTATACAAGGGATGATCGATCCTCCGAGACCAGAAGTAATCAAGGCGGTTAGAGAGTGTCGAGAAGCCGGTATTAAGACGGTTATGATAACGGGTGATCATCAGCTTACCGCTTGTTCAATTGCTAAAGAAATTGGGATACTATCCAAATATGGAAAGTCTTTAACAGGAAAAGAGCTTGCCTTCATGAGTGATCATGAATTATCACAAGTGGTTGATCAGGTGGATGTTTACGCAAGAGTAACACCAGAGCATAAATTAAGAATCGTGAAGGCTCTCCAGAAAAATGGCCATATTGTTGCGATGACAGGAGACGGAGTCAATGACGCTCCTGCTATTAAGGCAGCAAATATAGGAATCGCAATGGGGATTACAGGAACCGATGTTGCCAAGGAAGCCTCAGCCTTGATTTTAAGCGATGACAATTTTTCAACAATCAAAGAAGCGATCAAAGAAGGAAGAAATATTTACGAAAATATCCGAAAGTTTATTCGGTATATGCTAGCGTCCAATGTTGGTGAAATATTAGTGATGCTTTTTGCGATGCTACTCGGAATGCCGCTACCTTTAGTAGCTATCCAAATACTTTGGATAAACTTAGTAACAGATGGATTACCTGCCTTAGCCTTAGGAATGGATCAGCCTGAAGGAGATGTCATGAAAAGAAAGCCTAGAAGCCCATCCGAAGGAATCTTTGCAAGAGGGCTTGCTTGGAAGATAGTCAGTCGAGGTATCATGATCGGAATTGTAACCTTGGTGGCCTTTGCCGTCACTTTATCGGCACATCCAGATGACTTAATAAGAGCACAAACGGTAGCATTTGCTACACTGGTGATGGCTCAGCTTATCCATGTTTTTGATTGTAGAAGTGAATATTCAGTCTATCATCGTAATCCTTTTGAAAATCGTTACTTAGTTGGGGCGGTATTGATTTCCGTTATCCTTATGCTCATCGTATTGTATTATCCACCATTACAAACGATTTTCCACACCGTTACGCTCAACTTTAGAGAATGGTTGCTTATTTTAGCAATGGCTGCCATACCGACGGTCGTATTAGGTGGCTTCCAATTATTAAGAAAACCGACAGTAAAAGAATGAACTCTATAAGAACCAAACTTTATAAGAACCAAACTTTAGTGGGTAGGCTCATCGCTTGATGATTTTGCCCACTATTTTTTTATAAATGGAGAATTACGACTTAAAAAGCTTATAAAGGGCATTAGTCATTTCCACTGTGCTAATCATTAACATTTTGGTTGTTGGAGATTTAGTCATTTTTATGAATTTAGTCTTAAGAATAAAGTCTATTGTAAAATGTTGTAAATTTATTTATGATCATTAAGGTAATAAATTACATATTGTTTCATGTTATCGTTTTTTAGATTTAGTAGGGGTTGTTGATTTAGTTGTTAAGGAGATGTTCATATGAAAAAGCGATTATGGATCGTTCCTGCTTTTACATTGCTTTTGGTTGCTTGTTCAAGTGACGATATTACGATAGAGCAACATGAGTTACCGGAAGAATTAAAAAGTGAGGAAGAAGTAGAGGAAGTAGAAGAAGCTGAACGACTAACAGCATCGGAAGAAAATAAAGAAAAAGAGATTGAAAATGACAATCCTTCGGAAAACTCGGTCGTCCATCGAGAGACATTTGAGCGTGAAGGGGGCGAGGTAGAAATAGAAGTAGCTGTTCATCCTATTGAAATAGAAGGTGAACTGGCTTTATTGACGGTTGATTTTCAAAAGATTAGTGGTAATGAACGGATTAATTTAGAGGATATGATTCATCATCCACCTTCGTATAGAACTCATAGCCTTAATAGAGGAAATCCGTTTGAACGACTCGGTTATCAAATGAGGTTACTAGATCCCGTTCAATATACCGTATCGCACACATTATTCTTTCAAGATTATAAGGAAGATCATCAAGGTGAGCAATATTTGGCAACGAATGCCATTACAGGTGAACGGATTGATGAACGTGCATTTAAAGAGGGAGAGGTTGTAACTTATTCGGCGATTTTTAATGCACCAGTCGAAGATACTGTCCATGTTTTAATTGAAAGCTTTGATCTGATTTCTTCAGTACCGGTGATAGAATCTGAAAATGTAAGAAAGCAAGCTCAAGAGTTTCTAGAGGGAAATATAACCGAGGATTTAGCTATAAGCTTAGATGATTTAGAAAAACAAGTGTATCCTCTGCAAACGTATCATGAAAGTATTGAGCTTCCTGTTGGAACGTTAGTTGAAGAAGAACAAGCAACGATCACGTTAGATTCGGATGTGCTATTTGCCATCGATTCTTCAGAGTTACAAAGCGAGTCTCATGAAATTTTAGAAGCAGCGGCTAAGGAGTTAAGCCGTGTAGACAGTGGTGAATTATTTATTGTTGGTCACACGGATAATAACGGTACAGATGAATATAACCAAACCTTGTCTGAAGAACGAGCAAAGTCAGTTCGAGACCATTTAGCCGAAATTGTCGACTTGACTTCTTTTGAGAGTGTAAAAATTGAAGGTCGCTCCTTCCACGAGCCGATAGTTTCTAATGATAGTGAGGAAGGACAGGCGTTGAATCGACGCGTGGAATTTTTATTTACACCACCAGCTAATTTAGTAGAAATAGTAGAAGAAAAAACAGAAATACCAGATAGCCTAGGAGCGGTGATGGAGTATGAAACTGGTAAAATGCTAGAAGTTGAATATCTTGACCGCTATCCATATGGTATTTCAATTGATTCTTTAACAAGGTTAGACGGATTTATCATTGGTCGACTTCGAATTCATAATACAGACGATAATACAGCTTATATCCCTCATTTAATGAATTCAGGTCTTGGGCATGGAGGTAGAGGCTTTCATGTTGGTGAGGATGTTCTTACAAGCGGTGGAATGTTAGATCATAATGATGCAAATGGGGTTACGTTACTGTATGGAGATCAACGTATTTTTCCAATTGACTATTGGGCGCTTACGGTTAATGATCGTCAAGAGCTTGGTCAAAAAGAGCTCGCTCCACTAGTAAGTCGTAATGTCAAGCTTGGTGTTGGAAATAACCTTGACTTAGATGATTCTATTGTAGTAACGGTTATTTGGCCGGATGTGCCAGCAGATGTGATAACCCTCGATAAGGCTCCTACGCAAAACTATCAGGGTAACCTACATTATTCGATTGGTTCTCTTGTACCTTGGCGCATAACAGATGTCCCAATTCAAGAATATAAAGAGTGAACATTAAGCGATAAAGAGTTTGAATACATTGCTCACTTAAATGATAAAAATCGGTGTGACTTTAAAAAAAGTAAAGTTCATCGGTTTTTTGCGTTGAATATTAAGGTACATTCAATAGCGATTCTTCGGTCTACATAATCAAGACTTGTTGGTCACTCTAAAATTAGGTAAAATAAAGAAGTGGATGTGATACATATGGTAAAAAGTATGACAGGTTATGGTCAAGCTCATTTTTCTCATGATGATTTTTCCATTGAAGTCGAGATTCGCAGTGTGAATCATCGTTTTTTTGAGTGCAACAATATGAAGTTGCCACGTAGATTCATTTATCTGGAAGATGCGATTCGAAAAAAAGTGCGGGATAAGGTGCAACGGGGGAAATTAGATATCTATATTAATGTAGAGGGAAATCATCTAATTACTAAAAAACTAGAAGTGAATTGGTCATTTTTAGAGCACTATCTTCAAACCGCTCAATCGATAAGCGATTATGCCAAGATTTCTTCATCATTAAATCTTCAGCAACTAATGAACAATGATCAAATTGTTACATTACAAGAAACGACTGAAGAAATTTTAGGGCTAGAGGATAGCTTGCTTCAAACGGTCGAAAAAGCGTGTGTGCAATTAGACCAAATGAGGCAGAAGGAAGGATTTTCTATCGAGCAGCATTTTCAAGAACTATTAATGAGTCTCAACCAAAGTATAGAGAAGATTGACGATTTATCACCTGACATGGTTCAGCAACAAAAAGTAAAATTTCAAAAACGGGTAGAAGAGTTAATGAATGTGGAACATAACCTGGATGAGGCAAGGCTATTTACTGAAATTGGTATAATGGCTGATAAGTGTGATATTAGTGAAGAAATATCAAGACTTCGCTCTCATCATAAACAATTTGTTGATAGCTTGCAGAGTCAAAGCCCTATTGGTAGAAAGTTAGACTTTTTAGTGCAGGAGCTCAATCGAGAAGCCAATACGCTAGGGGCAAAGGCTACAGATATCCAAATAAAACAGCAGGTCGTCTTACTTAAAAGTCTCATTGAAAAAACCAAGGAGCAAGTACAAAATATTGAATAAAGCTAGAAATACAAACAAATATCGTATATAGTTACAGTAGTTTGGATAAAAATGAGGAGAGTGAGAAGGCTCTTTTTAAGTGGAGGATTTGAGCATGAATATAAAACTAATAAATATTGGATTTGGAAATATTGTATCAGCTAATCGAATCATTTCTATTGTAAGTCCGGAATCTGCACCTATAAAAAGAATTATTCAGGATGCACGAGATCGGAATATGTTAATAGATGCTACATATGGCCGAAGAACAAGAGCCGTTATTATTGCCGATAGCGATCATGTTATTTTAAGTGCCGTTCAACCAGAAACAGTTGCTCAGAGGCTATCCACTAAAGAAGATAGTAATGAAGATGCATAGTTAATATTGTTATTGATACGTGGGGAAAATTCCCTCACATGAGAAAGGGTAGGAGGTTTCAATGGAAAAAGAAAAAGGATTATTGATTGTTTTGTCAGGTCCTGCAGGAGTAGGAAAAGGAACGGTTTGTGGGGCACTGAGAAAAGAGCAAACCAATATCCAGTATTCAGTATCTGCAACAACAAGGCAGCCACGCAAAGGTGAAGTAGATGGAGTGAATTATTTCTTTAAAGAGAAAGAAGAATTTGAAGAAATGATTAAAAACCAAGAGCTGTTAGAGTGGGCTGAATACGTAGGGAATTATTATGGCACACCTATTGACTATGTTCGTCAAACATTAGATCAAGGCGATGACATTATTTTAGAAATAGAAGTTCAAGGAGCCTCAAAGGTTCGAGATCGTTTTCCAGAAGGGATTTTTATTTTTTTAATGCCTCCAAGTTTAGTGGAATTACGAAATCGAATTGTCGGAAGAGGCACGGAAACCGAGGACGTCATTGACAAACGTATGACGGTGGCAAAAGAAGAGATAGAGATGATGAAACGATATGATTATGTCGTTGAAAATGATGAAGTCGCTCTTGCGGTTGAACGGATAAAAGCAATCGTAACCGCAGAGCATTGTAAAAGAGAGCGTTTGTTCGAAAAATATAAACAATTAGTGGAGGTTCAATAAATATGTTATATCCTTCAATTGATTCCTTAATGGATAAATTAGATTCTAAATATACACTAGTAACGGTTTCTTCTAAACGTGCAAGAGAGATGAAAGAAAATGTATCTAGAGGTCCGCTTGTGAATAAGCCGCAATCTTATAAACCAGTAGGATTAGCGCTAGAAGAAATTATTCAAGAAAACCTACGTTTTGAGCGTAATGAATTAATCAGTGAAGACGAATAAAATGCGAAGCAACCTATTTTGAATGAGATAGGTTGCTTTCTTTCGTAAGTTTTGTATGAAAGATACCGTATAAATTGATCCAAGCGTTTAGAATGTTAATAAGAAATGAATTATGGTATTTTGAAAAAAAGAGGTGAGAGAGTTGTTAAAAGGTCAAAAGATTGTTCTTGGTGTGTGTGGTGGGATTGCTGCCTATAAAGCAGCTGCGTTAACAAGTAAGCTAATACAAGCAGGAGCTAATGTAAAGGTCATTATGACGAAATCAGCGACAGAGTTTATAACCCCTTTAACTTTTCAAGCTTTGTCACGACATGAGGTTTATACTGACACCTTTATTGAACCTAAAGCTTCTGAAATCGCTCATATTGAATTAGCGGATTGGGCTGATAAAATCATCATTGCTCCAGCAACCGCTAACTTAATAGCAAAGCTAGCTAATGGATTGGCTGATGATATGCTTACGACTACGCTATTAGCGACAAAGGCTCCGGTATATATAGCACCTGCTATGAATGTAAATATGTATAATCATAAAGCTGTGCAGCGAAATATGACCACATTAAAAGAGGATGGAGTCATTTTTATCGATGCTGATGAAGGATTCCTAGCCTGTGGCTGGGTAGGCAAAGGTCGTTTAGCAGAACCGGAGGATATCGTTGAATTCCTTGAAGAAGAAACAGCAAGGAACTTAGCTCAGCATAACGAAATTTATAATCGTAACATTCTTATAACGGCAGGTCCTACACAAGAACAAATCGACCCTGCACGTTATTTTACGAATTATTCATCTGGAAAGATGGGATATGCTTTGGCAAAGGCTGCTCGCAGTCTAGGTGGAAAGGTTACGTTAATTTCTGGGCCTTCCTCTCAAACTCCACCAAAAGGAGTATCATTCATCTCGGTAACTTCAGCTCAAGACATGCTAGAGGCCGTGCAGTCTCATAGTCAAGACTCAGATATTATTATTAAGTCAGCTGCAGTGGCAGATTATAAGCCTATTCAGACATTACAGCAAAAGCAGAAGAAGAAAATGTCTAACTGGTCAATAGAAATGGAAAAAACAACAGATATTTTAGCAGCATTAGGCAATCAAAAACAAGAAGGACAAATCCTAGTAGGTTTTGCTGCTGAAACGGATCAGGTTGAACAATATGCAAGGGGCAAGCTAGAGAAAAAGCATTTAGATATGATAGTAGCCAACCAAATCGGACAAGAAGGAACTGGTTTTCATAGTGATTCTAACGAAGTATTAATATTAACAAAAGATGAACGTCAAAAACGTGTTTCAAAAGCACCAAAATTAGAAATCGCATATGAAATATTAAATGAAATCTCTCATTATATCGTAAGGAATGGTTCTAGATGATTGCAAGAGTAATTGTCGATGTACCAAGTGCCCAAACAAACCGATTGTTTGATTATCTGGTCCCAAAAGAATGGGATCCATTTCTTCAAGTAGGTATGAGAGTGATTGTTCCCTTTGGTCCACGAACGGTTCAAGGATTTATTATGGAAATTACATCTAATAGCGAGCTGAACAAATTAAAGCCAATTCTTGAATTACAAGACCATGAACCAGTTTTGACTGAAGAGCTAATAGATGTTGGAAAATGGGTAGCTGAACAGACGTTATGTTACCAAATATCGGCCTTTCAAGTTATGCTACCCGCAGCCTTAAAAACGAAAGTAAAAAAAGAGTGGACTCTTAAGAATCAGCCTCAATCACTGCCTATATTTATCCAAACACTCTTTCTAGATACTTCTGTTCTTACCATAGACCATTTAAAAGGCTTGACGAAACAAGAAAAAATTGAGTTTCAAACACTTATTCTGGAAGGGAAAATAGAAGAGAGTTATCAATTAAAAAATCGTGCAAATAAAAAAATGAAAAAATGGATTTCTCTCAACCCTTCCTCTGATAGTTTAGAGGGAATGAATAATCAGATTCCTAAAGGAGCTAAAAAACAACAGCTTCTTTTGACTGCTTTAATGGAAAGACAAGCTCCCATTTCAAAAGAGGAAATTTTGACAAAGCTTAAATTTGGACGTCAGACTTTGAATGCTTTATTGGATAAAAAGTTACTGATAGAGGTAGAAGAGGAAGTATATCGCGAGGCGATGAAAGGTTTAACGATACAACAATCGAAACCTTTAAAGCTAACGGAAATGCAGGGAAATAGCTTGCTTCCTATTCTTGAAGCTATTGAACAAACAAAGCATGAAACCTTTTTACTTCACGGTGTGACCGGTAGTGGGAAAACAGAAATTTATTTACAAGCTATAGCTGAAGTGATTGAGAAGGGAAAACAAGCGATTATGCTCGTGCCTGAAATATCACTTACACCACAAATGGTCCAGAGATTTAAAGGTCGCTTTGGCGAATGGGTAGCTGTTCTACATTCAGGGTTGTCAGTAGGAGAGAAATATGATGAATGGAGAAAAATCGAACGGCAGGAAGTGAAGGTTGTCGTAGGAGCGAGGTCAGCGATTTTTGCCCCGTTTAACAATATTGGTGTTATTATCATCGACGAAGAGCATGAAACGAGCTATAAACAAGAGGATCATCCTAAATACCATGCTCGTGAGGTTGCGAAGTATAGAGCCCAAACCTATCAGTGTCCGGTAATTTTAGGGAGTGCCACCCCTTCTTTAGAATCTTACGCAAGAGCCAAAAAAGGAGTTTATACTTTACTAAAATTAAATGAACGTGTTAAAAATCAACCGTTGCCAAAGGTAGAAATGATCGATATGCGGGAAGAATTAAGGAATGGCAATCGTTCGATGTTTTCGCAAGTCTTAATGGAAGAAATGAAAATTCGCCTTCAAAAAAAAGAACAAATGGTTTTATTTTTAAATAGAAGAGGTCACTCTACCTTTGTGATGTGTCGAGATTGTGGTCATGTCGAAATGTGTGAGCATTGTGATGTTTCATTAACCTACCATCGTAACCAAAATCGATTAAAATGTCATTATTGTGGCAATGAGCATATCATGCCTAACACTTGCTCTTCCTGTGGAAGTGAGCATATTCGTTTTTTTGGCTCTGGAACCCAAAAGGTAGAAGAAGAGCTAACGAAAGTATTGCCGGAGGCAAAAGTGATAAGAATGGATGTTGATACAACAAGTAAAAAGGGCTCCCATCAAAAGCTATTAGAAGCGTTTGAGAGGAAAGAAGCAGATATTTTACTTGGTACTCAAATGATTGCGAAAGGTCTAGATTTCCCTGCGATTACTTTAGTTGGCGTATTATCAGCAGATTCGATGCTACATCTTCCTGATTTTCGCTCGGCGGAAAGAACGTTTCAACTTCTTGAACAGGTTAGTGGTAGAGCAGGTAGACATGAGCTTCCAGGTCAAGTGGTGATTCAATCATACAATCCGGAACATTATAGTAATGAACTCGTTCAAACTCATGATTATGAGAAATTTTTTGAAATTGAAATGGGTCAGAGAAAACAAGTGGGGTATCCTCCCTATTATTTTATGGTACTCATCAATATTTCCCATTCTGAATTAACTCAGGTCATTTCAACCTCAGAAAAAATCGTTGATATTTTAAAAAGAGAGCTTTCATCTACGACCATCATTTTAGGTCCTGTCGTATCTCCTCTTGCTAAGATAAAAGATAGATATCGCTATCAATGTTTGATAAAATACAAAAATGAACCAAAGTTAATGAGTGTTCTACATACTATTCAAGAGCATTTTATGAATAGAATTAACTCAGGTCATCTTCAAGTACAAATAGATTTAAACCCTTATACATTTATGTAGGTTGAAAGGTCGTGTTCAATATGAAAATCGTATTTATGGGAACGCCTGATTTCTCCGTTCCTATTTTACATACATTAGTCGATCATTATGAGGTAGTTGCGGTGGTGACACAGCCCGATCGACCAGTAGGAAGAAAAAAATTAATGACACCCCCTCCTGTAAAAAAAGCTGCAATCGAGCTAGGAATCCCAACCTTGCAGCCAGAAAAAATTCGTGAAATGAACGAATTAGAAAAGTTATTTTCGTACGAACCAGACTTAATTATTACGGCTGCCTATGGTCAACTATTACCAAAAGCATTACTTGATTATCCTAAGCACGGATGCATTAATGTTCATGCTTCTCTTCTTCCTCAATATCGAGGAGGAGCACCGATTCATCAAGCGGTCATTGATGGTGAGTCCAAAACCGGTGTAACGATTATGTATATGGTTGAAAAATTAGATGCAGGTGATATGCTCAGTCAAATTGAAGTTCCGATATTAGAGAATGATTCGGTTGGTTCTGTACATGATAAATTAAGTTTAGCTGGTCGAGATCTTCTAATGGACACCTTACCCCAATTATTAGAGGGAAAAATAGAGCCTGAAAAACAGGACGAAAAAAAGGTTACATTTGCTAAAAATATTTCTAGGGACATGGAGAGAATAGATTGGAGCCGATCAGGTGAAGCGCTCTATAACCAAATAAGAGGACTAAATCCTTGGCCTGTGGCTTTTACAACATTAGAACAAAAGCCTTTAAAAGTATGGTGGTCTGAGAAAGTCGTTTTGACAAAAAAAGGCGAACCAGGTGAAATTATCTCTATTGAAAAAGATGGTTTCATTGTTGCAACAGGCAATGATGTTTCATTGAAATTAACTGAAATTCAACCAGCAGGAAAGAAGAGAATGAATGCAGAATCCTTCATAAGAGGGGCAAATTTGATGGTGGGCCAAAAGCTAGGAGATTGATAAAGTATGACACAAAAAAAAGTAAGAGAATGGGCGCTTGACTTATTGTTACAAGTAGAAGAAGAGAAAGCG
The DNA here is from genome assembly GCF_001590785.1 of Alkalihalobacillus trypoxylicola. Taxonomy (GTDB): domain Bacteria; phylum Bacillota; class Bacilli; order Bacillales; family Bacillaceae_D; genus Alkalihalobacillus; species Alkalihalobacillus trypoxylicola. The sequence goes on along the minus strand of NZ_LTAO01000001.1, from coordinate 421,956 downwards.
TATAGTAATTTATTATTAAATGAAACCATTAATAAAAGTCAATTAAATCAAAAGGATATTGGTTTATTAACGGAGCTTGTGTATGGCACTATTCAGCGTAAAATGAGCTTAAATTATTTTCTTACACCATTTGTTAAGGATGGCCTAGAAACGATAGAAGTATGGGTCAAAACATTGCTGCAAATGTCTCTTTATCAAATGGTATATTTAGATAAAATTCCGGAGCGAGCCGTTATTCATGAAGCGGTCGATATAGCGAGAAAGAAAGGTCATGAAGGGATTGGCTCATTCGTTAACGGCGTTTTGCGTTCAGTGCAAAGGCAAGGAGTACCAACGTTCGATAGTATTAAAAATGAGAACAAACGATTAGCGATCCAATACAGTACACCTAAATGGCTTGTGCGAAGGTGGATTGAACAGTTTGGAGTTTCCGAAAGTATTCAAATTATGGAGGAAAGTCTAAAGCCACCGCATGTTACGATTCGGGTCAATGCTATCAAAACAAATCGAGAACAATTAATGGAACAATTAGAGAAAGAAGGAGTTTTGACGGTTAAAGGAGAATTATCTCCTGACGCATTAATCGTTAAAGAAGGACAGGTCTTTTCAACAAGCGCCTATAAAGATGGTTTATTTACTGCTCAGGATGAAAGTTCGATGCTTGTCGCTAGAGCATTATCACCTAATGAGGATGATCATGTCTTAGATGCTTGTGCTGCTCCTGGTGGAAAATCTACTCATTTAGCTGAGAGAATGAACAATAAAGGAAAAGTATTAGCGATCGATTTACATGAGCATAAAGTTAGACTCATTAGCAATCAGTCCAGACGTCTCCAGCTATCCATTGTGGAGGCTGTAAGTATGGATGTAAGAGAATTGATCAATAGCTATCAAGAACAAAGCTTTGACAAAATTTTAGTGGACGCCCCATGTACGGGTTTCGGGGTGCTGAAAAGAAAGCCAGATATTAAATGGTCTAAAAAAGAGCAGGATATCGTTGAAATGTCAAAAATTCAAGCGTCTATTTTGGATAAAGTCGCTCCACTTTTAAAAAAGGGTGGTCAGCTTGTCTATAGTACCTGTACAATTGATCAGGAAGAAAACGAGCTACAAATGAAATCATTTTTACAGAAGAATTCCGATTTTACATGGGATGAAACATTGGAAGAAAGAATGCCTGAAAAGCTTAAACAAACAGCTTGCAACCAAAAAGGAAGGCTATTAATTCTTCCTCAAGATTTTCAAACAGATGGGTTCTTTATTGCTAGCTTATTAAAGCGTTAATATCAACTTATGCTTAGAGTTTGATAGAGAAAGGGACAGGTGAAAGCGGATGGAATTGGCCTACACTTTTAAGACCGATACTGGACAGATCCGAACGCATAACGAGGATAATGGTGGAATTTTTGTAAATGAACATGGAACGCTTGCTATTGTTGCTGATGGAATGGGAGGACATTTAGCAGGTGATGTTGCCAGTGAAATGACAAGAGCCTTTTTTGAGGAAGCATGGCGGGAAAATACGGAATTGCTTTCGGTAAAGGAAGCAGAAAATTGGCTGCGTGAAAAGGTTTATTCTGTAAATGAAAAGCTATATCAACATTCTATCACTCATTCAGATTGCCAAGGAATGGGGACGACGATTGTTGCCGCTATTTGCATGAACGACTTTATGACGCTTGGTCACATCGGCGACAGTCGAATTTATGTTCAGAATGAATTTGGCTTCTCTCAAAAAACGGAAGACCATACGCTCGTTCATGAGCTTGTAAGAACAGGGCAAATTACGGAAAAGGAAGCAGAAAATCATCCTCGCAAAAATGTCATTTTACGCGCTCTTGGGACCGAGCGGGAAATATCTATTGATATTCAATCTTTACAAATAGAAGGTGGAGAGCTTCTATTACTATGCTCCGACGGGCTGACGAATAAGTTGGAACAAAAAGAAATGAGAGAGCTGTTAGATGTGAATGAGTCGATTGAAGAAGCAGCAAACTCCTTTATTGAGATCGCTAATGAGCGCGGAGGAGAAGATAATATTACAGTGGCGATCGTGTTATATCCTAAAGTGGAAGAAGAAAGTAGTCGGTGAGTGATATGATTGGACAAAGAATAAACGGTCGTTATGAAGTGAAGGAAATTATTGGCGGAGGCGGTATGGCAAATGTCTATCAAGCGCTCGATGTCATTTTAGACCGCTATGTTGCCGTCAAAGTATTACAGCCACAATTTTCGAGCGATGAACAATTTATCAAGAGATTTAGAAGAGAAGCACAGGCTGCTACGAGCCTGGCTCATGAAAACATTGTTAATATATATGATGTTGGCGAAGAAGGAGATACATATTACATTGTCATGGAGTATGTAAAGGGGCAAACATTAAAGGAGCTCATTCAAAATGTTGGACCTCTTCCAAATGAGCAAGCAGTCGAAATTATGGAGCAAATATTAAGTGCGATATCTCACGCCCATGACAATCACATTGTTCATCGTGACATTAAGCCCCATAATATTTTAATCCGTGAGGATGGAGTGGCAAAGGTTGCAGATTTTGGGATTGCGAGAGCGATGTCAGCAGCTACGATTACTCATACAAACTCGGTGATGGGCTCTGTACATTATTTATCACCAGAACAAGCTCGAGGTGGACATGTTACTTACAAATCTGATATTTATTCGTTAGGAATTGTTCTATATGAAATGGTTACAGGCTTATTGCCTTTTTCAGGTGATACAGCTGTATCGATAGCCATTAAACATTTGCAAAATGATATGCCATCTGCAAAAGCGGTTAATTCAAATGTGCCACAAAGTCTAGAAAACATTATAAAAAAAGCAACGATCAAAGATCCCCTCCGTCGCTATGAATCTAGCCATAGCATGCAGCAGGATTTAGAAACGAGCTTGAATGCTGAAAGATTGAATGAAGCTCCTTACCTATTTCACGAATCAGATGATGAAGTGACAAAAGCGATTCCTATTATTACATCTATTAGTCATGAAGAGGATTTACATAAAACGATAGAAGTAAATCCGAAGACAAATGATACAGGTAAGGATCAGAAGCTAGACAAGTTATACGATTCTAAGGCTGATGATAAAAATCATAAACCGAAAAAGAAAAAGAAGAAAAAATGGCTACTTATTTTGGGGATTATTCTTTTTCTGATTGTAGCAGCAGGAATTACGACATTTGCTCTTATGCCAAACCTATTTAAAGTGGATGAAGTAGAAGTGCCTGATTTGGTTGGGGAATTGTATGAAACAGCTGAAGAAGAGTTAACAGGTAGAAACTTGGTTGTAATCAGACAAGAAACATCCGTAGAAGATGCTGAGAATGAAGAAGTCGTTAGGCAAATTCCACAGCCTGGATCTATGATTAAAGAAAATGCTGAAGTCACTTTATTTGTTAATGTAGGAGAAGAGGAAATAGTCATTGATGATTATGTTGATCGAACCTACGAAAGTGCTCGTAGGATTTTAACTGAGATGGGATTTGAAGTCATACCGGATCCACAGGAATCCACGGACACTCCAGCTGGAATTGTCACTTCTCAAAGTCCAGAGCCTGGAGAAACGGTTTCTGCCGACGATAAAGTGATTACATTAACGTATAGTGTAGATTCGAGAGTGCGTTTAGATCAATTGATTGGTATGTCTAAAGGTGAGGTAGAAGATTATTTTGAAGAAGTAGAGCTTGTTGCTGATTTTAGTGAGGAGCATAGTAATAGTGTCGAGCAAGGGTATGTGATCCGCCATTCACCTGATGCTTATACAACTCTATACCCTGGAGAAACGGTTAGAGTGACCATTTCATTAGGGCCGGAACCGATTATAGAGGAGCCTGTTGAAGATGAGCCTCCTTCACAAGGAGAAGAAGAGGAACTCCAAACCTATCCTTTGAGATTACAATATAATATTCCCGATGACTATGAAGGGGAAGTAGAAATTCGGATTGTTTATCGTGATGTATCGACGAATGGACAAGAGGAAGTTCTAATCGAGGAAAAAATTACGAGTAGTAAGGAATACCGTCTAGAGCTATTAGTTAGTGAGGAACAGCCTGGATCTTTTGAAACGTATGTAAATGGAGAACTAGATGAAAACTTAAGTGGAGCCTATCAATTTGGTTCACAGTAAAAATATGATGGAGGGTTTACATGGCAAAGGGTAAGATTATGAAAGCATTGAGTGGCTTTTATTATGTACAAGATTCTAATGATCATGAAGTATATCAATGTCGAGGACGAGGTAATTTTCGTAAAAGAGGGATTAAACCTCTCGTTGGAGATACTGTTTTATTTGAAGCAGAAAATAAGACAGATGGATATGTTCTTGAAGTGGATGAACGTAAAAATGAGCTTGTACGACCACCCATTGCTAATGTAGACCAAGCGTTGTTAGTGTTTTCAGCATTAGAGCCAGATTTTAGCTCGAATTTATTGAATCGCTTTTTAGTTCAAATTGAATGGAATCAAATAGAGACGATTATTATTATTAGTAAAGTGGATTTACTTACAAATGAGCAGCTGACCGAAATGGAGAAATATCAGAAGCTTTATGAGGATATTGGATATAAAGTTATTCTAACGACAACCAACGAAGCACAATCGGTAGAGAAAATGGTTCCATTTATAAGAGACCGTATTTCGGTTGTAGCTGGACAGTCAGGAGTCGGTAAATCTTCTTTACTAAATGTTTTACAGCCAAGCTTAAAAATTGAAACGAATGAAATATCTAATCATCTTGGTCGAGGAAAGCATACGACTAGGCATGTTGAATTAATATCGATTGAAAAAGGGTTAATTGCAGACACACCGGGGTTTAGTTCTTTAGATTTTACGGGAATGTTACCCGAGCAATTAAGCGAATGTTTTCCTGAAATGCATGCATTAAGTAATGAATGTAAATTTAGAGGTTGCTCTCATACTTCTGAGCCTCAATGTGCTGTAAAAGATGGATTACAAACAGGAAAAGTACATCAAGAAAGATACGAGCATTATTTACAGTTCTTAGAAGAGATAAACAATCAAAAAAGGAGATACGACCGATGATAAAAATTGCTCCTTCGATATTATCAGCAGATTTTTCAAAATTAGGGAATGAAATCAAAGATGTAGAAGAAGGCGGAGCTGACTATATTCATATCGATGTAATGGATGGTCACTTCGTCCCAAATATCACCATTGGTCCTCTTGTTGTGCAAGCAATAAGACCATTAACGAATCTTACTCTTGATGTTCATTTAATGATTGAAAAACCGGATTCATATATACCTGAATTTGCAAAGGCTGGTGCTGATATTATTTCTGTTCATGTAGAGGCTTGTCCCCATTTACATCGAACCATTTCATTAATTAAACAACACAATATAAAGGCAGGAGTTGTAATTAATCCTGCTACACCCGTTCGTTCAATAGAGCCTATTATAGAGGATGTCGATCTCGTTTTGCTCATGACCGTTAATCCAGGATTTGGAGGTCAATCCTTTATTTCCTCTGTTTTATCGAAGATTAAAGCGGTCAAAAAACTAGCAAATGAAAAGAATCTACAGATTGATATTGAAGTGGATGGAGGAGTAAATGCAGAAACGGCTTCTTTATGTGTAGAGGCAGGTGCAAATGTTTTAGTAGCAGGTTCAGCTATCTATAATGAAGTTAACCGTGCAAAAGCGATTTCGAATATACGGAATGGACAGAAGTAGTGATGAAGTCTTCATTTTTTAGAGGAGTGTTTATGCTCCTCTTTTTTTATCATCTGAAATTTCATAAAAAACAGTAAATTATAAGAAATGAGGAGTTTATGTGACTACAGTCATTATTGGAGGAGACGCCGCAGGTATGAGTGCGGCGATGCAAATCCATCGAAAAAAACCTAAGGAAAACATTGTTATTTTAGAAAAAGGTGCTTATTTTTCCTATGCTCAGTGTGGACTTCCTTATGTAATTGAAGGATCGGTTCAAGAGGTATCAGATTTAATTGTTCGTTCATATGATGTTTATCGTACTAAATTTCATTTGGATGTACGACCTCATCATGAGGTGACGGAGATGGATAGTGAAAGACAAATCATTCATGGATTTAATCATCAAACAAAATCCTCCTTTTCGATTCCTTACGAGAAACTTCTGATTGCTACAGGTGCTTCTCCAATAATGCCCAATATTGAAGGTCATACCTATAAAGGTGTCTTTACGTTTAAAACGATACCAGATTTAGAAAAGGTACTGGACTATATGGCTGATAAAGAACATGTCACCATAGTAGGTGGTGGTTACATAGGGCTTGAGCTTGCTGAGGCATTTGTTACTCACCAGAAAAAAGTAAGGATTGTAGAAAGAAATGGTCGATTATCTAAAAAGTGGGGAGAGGAATTTACCAATCAAGTAGAGCAGCAAGCGAGATTAAAAGGAATTGAATTGTCGTTTAACGAAACGGTCCTTTCTTTAAAAGGAAATGAACAACAGGAGATAGTCGCAATTCAAACCGATCAGCATCTCTATCATACAGATATGGTTATTTTTGCTATAGGGATTGAACCTAATACTTCTTTTGTAGATAAAGTGGTGGAGAAGCTAGACAACGGGGCACTAGTCGTTAATGAATTTTTACAAACAAATCTTCCTTCAGTTTACGCTGCTGGTGATTGTGCGACACAATACCATCGAATAAAAGAAGAGAATGATTATATTCCTTTAGGAACTCATGCCAATAAGCAAGGTCGAATTGCTGGTATGAATTTAGCAGGTGAAAAGAAGACATTTAAAGGGGTAATTGGGACTGCCATTTTTAGATTTTTTGACTTAACGGTCGCTAGGACGGGTTTATCATACGTTGAAGCGAAGGAAAAGTTCAAAAAAGCAAACAAAATACAATACAAAGGGATGGATCGAGCGGGCTATTTTAAGCAAAGTCAATCTTTATTAATAGAAATCATTTATGATGAACAATCAAGAAGGCTATTAGGAGCTGAAATAATTGGTAAAGAAGGGGTAGACAAGAGAGTAGACGTCCTAAGTGTAGCTTTATTTAATGAAATGAAGGTTGATGAATTAGAGCACCTAGATCTATCCTATGCGCCCCCATTTAATGGAGTATGGGACCCGATCCAACAAGCGGCAAGGAGAGCCAAGAATCAGTCAAAATGATGTATCATAAAAGGCAAAGCACGGGGAAATATAAATATTGTGACTGTTTTTGGAATCGTTTATTTAAAAAATAAACCAAAAAGTAGGGAAGACTTTTGATTATTGAACAAGAAAATAAACACTTCATTCAAAATGAAACGGGAAAAATCATAGCTGAAATTATATTTCGTCCATCAGGGACTCAGCGTATCCTTATTGAGCATACGTTTGTAGAGGAGTCGATGAGAGGAAGAGGCCTTGCCAAACAGTTGGTTTTGTCGGTAGTAGAGAGAATGAAACTAGAGAAGAAAACGATTATTCCCCAATGTCCTTATGCGAAGTCTGTTATCGCTGAGCAAAATTCATAAAAAGTTCAATCAACTGAGTGAATTTCATAATGGCTCTATAAGTGAATGAAACCGATATAAAATATGTTTGAATGTTTGTTAATAATTAACTTGTTTATTGTAACGGTAGGTAGTAACTCCCAAAGGATGGGCGCTGTTTGAAGATCTACTCTGACGACGCTCTGAGTCGTCAGAGTTAGCTGAAGACAAGCCCTTGGGAAAGCATCTACCTAAAGTGGAAATCAAAAACCAAATCGTTAGTTTTTTTAAAAAGACACATGTTTGCGAATTAACTCGATGATTGTAACGGTAGGTAGTGACTCCCGAAGGATCAGCGCAGTCTGAAGATCTACTCTGGCGAAGCTCTGAGTCGTCAGAGTTAACTGAAGACAAGCCTTGGGAAAGCATCTACCTAAAGTGGAAATCAAAAACCAAATCGTTCCGTGTTTCACTATAAGATAGGAATGATGAGATTCATTCAATTAGAAAACCAATAACACGAATCTTTAATCATTTAAGGACAAATTTTTAAATGAGTAGCATATACTTTAAAAATCTCCTATTTGCCAATACAAGAAGGTTTTAGAATATTTGTCATATTTATTTTTTGAGAGGCATAAGCTTGATTGTAAAGAAAAGTGAATTCCGTAGATAAGTGATGCAAGTCAAATACAACAAACATAGTTTATAAGTGATGAGTATACTAGCGAAATAGGATGAGCGAGGATGAGAAAAGTTCATAGTAGTATATTTAATTAGTTATAAATTAGTTGGAATTTACTTTTGGCACGGAGAAAGATGATGACCTTCATGTCATAGGGGCTGCATATTACTTGGTCATTACAGTTTGAGGAGGAGGATTTATGAAATTCTACACTATCAAGCTACCGAAATTCATAGGTGGATTTGTAAAGGTCATTCTAAGCTCTTTTAAAAAAGGATAGCAAAAAAACACCGATTTCGGTGTTTTTTTGTTTGACATTATACGCGTTCAACTTTACCAGACTTAAGCGCACGAGTTGAAACATATACACGTTTAGGTTTACCGTCAACTAAAATACGAACCTTTTGTACGTTTACACCCCATGAGCGCTTCGTTTTATTTAAAGCGTGAGAACGTTTGTTACCACTTTTCGCCTGTTTTCCTGTAATATAACATTTACGAGCCATGAAAGCACCTCCTTATGACCTTACAAATACTTCCGAGCATACTTGAATATATTAGCATAGCGCTTAAAAGAATGCAATAGGATTCATAAAATATAATCAAGTAAATTAACTTGACAGCTTATGAAAAATGCAAACGCTAAAAGCCTTTTAAAAAATGAAAGAGTATAGTAAAATGTCTGTAACCCAAAAAGTCGTTGGCTAACATAAGGAGGAATGGACGTGTCTATCGAAATGAAAACGCAACTTGGAGTAGTAGATGTCTCAACAGAGGTTGTCGCGACAATTGCAGGTGGAGCGGCTGTTGATTGTTACGGAATAGTAGGAATGGCTTCACAGAAACAAATAAAAGATGGGTTGAGTGAGTTATTAGGAAAAGAAAATTTTCGACGTGGTGTCGTTATTCGTGAAGAAGAGGATCATATTCACATTGACATGTATATTATCGTTAGCTACGGAACGAAAATTTCTGAAGTTGCTCACAACGTTCAAACAAAAGTAAAATATCAATTAGAACAAATGTTAGGTCTTGATGTGGATTCCGTGAATATTTTCGTTCAAGGAGTTCGGGTCACGAATCCGTAGGTGCTGTTAAGGAGGAAATGTCAGTGTCATTAAAACAGATTGAAGGAAAAAAGCTGGCTCAAATGTTTATTGAAGGGGCCAGCCAATTGTCGCGCCATGTAAAAATAGTTGATTCCCTAAACGTTTTTCCAGTTCCAGATGGTGATACAGGTACAAATATGAACTTGTCTATTACATCTGGCGTAAAAGAAGTGAAGCAAAAGCATGAAGAGGATGCTGGAAAAGTAGCAGGTTCATTTGCAAAAGGGCTTTTAATGGGAGCTCGTGGAAATTCTGGGGTTATTTTATCTCAATTGTTCCGAGGCTTTTCAAAATCAGTCGAAGGAAAAAAAGTACTTGTTGCCCAAGATTTTGCGGAAGCTTTAGAACGTGGTGTGGAAACAGCCTATAAGGCAGTTATGAAGCCTGTGGAGGGGACGATCCTTACAGTAGCCAAGGATGCTGCTAAACAAGCCTCTGTTGCAGCAGAGCGAGAGAGTGACCTTATCATTGTAATGGAGGAAGTTGTTAAAGAAGCAAAGGCGTCTTTAAAAAGAACTCCAGACCTGTTACCAGTATTAAAGGAAGTAGGCGTTGTTGATTCTGGAGGACAAGGGCTACTTTATATCTATGAAGGCTTTTTGGCTATTTTACGCGGTCAAGAGGTAAGTGAAGGCGCTCTCAATGAACCTTCTTCTGAAGAAATGGAAACTTTAATTAAAGTTGAGCATCATGCACAAAGCCAAATGTCAACAGAAGATATTGTGTTTGGATATTGTACAGAGGTTATGGTACGTTTTGAAGAGGAAAAATTAAAGGATGCACCTTATAATGAAGAAGCTTTCCGCCAGAGCTTGAGTGAAATTGGGGATTCATTGTTAGTTGTTTCTGATGATGACCTACTTAAAGTGCACATTCATGCAGAGACGCCAGGTGAGGTTTTATCAAGAGCTCAAAAGTTTGGTGAGATGATTCATATAAAAATTGAGAATATGCGTGAGCAGCATACCAGTTTATTAGAAGGTGCGAACCCCGTATATGAAGAGGAATCGATAAAGGGTTCGGATTTACCAAAGGAAAAAAGTGAATTTGGTATTATTTCTGTGACGATGGGAGAAGGAGTTGGAAATCTTTTCAAAGGGCTTGGATCTAACGTAGTCATTGAAGGTGGACAAACCATGAATCCTAGTACAGAGGATATTGTCAAAGCAATTGAAGAAGTACATGCTGAAAATATTATTATACTTCCAAATAATAGTAATATTATTATGGCAGCTGAGCAAGCAGCCGAAGTGGTGTCAGAAAATGTATCAGTTGTTAAATCTAAGACCGTTCCTCAAGGCTTAGCTGCACTACTTGCTTATAATCCGAATCAGGGACTCGAAGAAAACGCTGAGGTAATGAGTTCTGCTATGTCCACTATAAAATCTGGACAAGTAACCTTTGCTGTTAGAGACACTTCTATGGATGGGATTGACATTAAAAAAGATGATTTCATGGGAATCTCTGAGAAAAAAATTGTAAGCGCAGGCCCAGATAAAATAAAGGTTACAACGACATTATTAAAAGAAATGATTGAAGAAGATAGTGAAATTGTGACCATTTTACAAGGGGAAGATGCTACCGATGAGGAAGCGGAAGCCGTTTATGAATTTATAGAAAATGCCTATCCAGAGGTAGAGATTGACATGCATAAAGGGGATCAGCCATTATATTCCTTTATATTCTCGGTTGAATAAATTCACGAAAACCATTATGAATACTTACAAAGAAAGCTACTTTTACTACTGTAGAAGTAGCTTCTTTGTTTTGTAAATCATGATAAACAAAGAATAGCGTAAAATAACATTAGTTAACTTTACAGTAGATTTCATGCTAAGATAAACGTATACAATTATCAAGAAAATGCTACTTTAATATAATGATATCTTTGCAAAAGGAGATTGATCATATGAAATACCGTACAGTCTTTGATATTATTGGTCCAATTATGGTTGGACCATCAAGTTCACATACAGCAGGTGCTGCAAGAATAGGAAGAGTAGCACGTACTTTATTTGGTACAAAGCCAAAAAAAGCTTTCTTTCATTTATATGGTTCTTTTGAAAAAACGTATCGTGGCCACGGAACTGATGTTGCGCTAGTAGCTGGAGTCCTAGATTATGATACAGATGATCCTAGACTTCCTCAATCGATCACGATAGCCGAAAAAGATGGCATGGAGGTTCAATTTATCGAAGAGAAGGCCAAAATGGAACATCCAAATACCGTTAAAATTATTTTAGAAAATGACGAACAGCAGATGGAGCTTGTTGGAATTTCAATCGGTGGTGGAAAAATTGAAATTATCGAATTAAATGGATTTCAATTGAAGCTTTCAGGGAATCACCCAGCGATTTTAGTTGTTCATAATGATCGTTTTGGTGTAATTGCTGCGGTATCCAATATTTTGGCGAAGCATGAAATGAATATTGGGCATATGGAGGTTTCTCGTAAAGAAAAAGGTGAAGAAGCCTTAATGGTTATTGAAGTTGATCAAAATGTTGATTCTCATGTATTAAAAGAGTTAGACCAATTGCCACATATTGAGCATGTAACGAAAATACATGAGTAATAAAGGAGTGAATAACGAGACATGTTTAAAAATGTAGCGGAATTAGTGAAAAAAGCAAATGAAGAAAATAAAAAGATTTCCGAAGTAATGATTGAACAAGAAATGTTTGTAACGGAAAAATCGAGAGAAGAAATTGTAGAGAAAATGCGTCAAAACTTATTGGTTATGGAGGCGGCTGTAGAAAGAGGGATAACCGAAAATGTTCGTTCTGTATCTGGTATGACAGGTGGAGATGCTGTTCTTTTGCAAGATTATATTAAGAAGGGTCAGTACTTATCAAGTGACGTCCTATTAGATGCAGTTAGTAAAGCGGTTGCTACAAATGAGGTGAATGCCGCAATGGGGATGATTTGTGCAACTCCTACTGCAGGATCTGCTGGAGTCGTACCTGGCGTTTTATTTGGAATGAAAAATAAGTTACAACCAACAGAAGAGGAAATGCTAAATTATTTGTTTGTTGCAGGAGCATTTGGATTTGTTGTGGCTAATAACGCTTCTATATCTGGTGCGGCTGGGGGATGTCAAGCAGAGGTGGGCTCAGCAACTGGTATGGCAGCAGCTGCCTTAGTTGAACTTGCCGGTGGGACACCACAGCAATCAGCTGAAGCGATGGCGATAGCTTTAAAAAATATGCTTGGTTTAGTTTGTGACCCTGTAGCAGGCTTAGTAGAGGTACCCTGTGTAAAAAGAAATGCGATGGGGGCTTCGAATGCAATAGTAGCAGCAGATATGGCTTTAGCAGGAATTACGAGCAGAATTCCGACTGACGAAGTAATTGATGCGATGTACCGAATTGGGCAAACGATGCCAGAAGCTCTTAGAGAAACGGGAGAGGGCGGTTTAGCTGCAACGAAAACTGGACGTAAATTAGAGGCGCAAATATTTGCGCGAGAAGGAAAATAATGATGAGTGCTATTCATAATTCTGTAACCGAAATTAATGGAATAGGAGATGAAACAGCCCTCCAATTAGCGTCGCTAAAAATTCGGACGGTAAAAGATTTACTAGAGTATTTTCCATTTCGCTATGAGGATTATCAGCTAAAGGATTTGCATGAGGTCATACATGATGAAAGAATTACCGTAAAAGGTGTCATTAACAGTCAGCCTTCTATTCGTTATTTTGGTAAAAGTAAAAATAGACTAAGCTTTAGAGTTCTTATTAATCAGCTATTAGTGACGGTTACATTCTTTAATCGAGCTTTTTTGAAAAGTAAATTAGTGGTTGGAGAAGAGGTCACGATTACAGGTAAATGGGATCAGCATCGGATGACGATTACGGCATCAGAGGCATGGTTTGGCAAAAGAGTCGAAGAGGAACGAGTTGTTCCTATTTATTCGGTGAGTGGGAAGTTGACCTCTAAGATGCTTAAGCGATATATAGAAAGAGCCTACCAACAGTATGGTGATCAGATAGAGGAAAATCTTCCGGCAACTCTGTTAACAAAATATAAGCTGCCTAGTAAGAAGGATGCGCTGTATGCCCTCCATTTTCCTAAAAATCCAGAGGCACTAAAACATGCAAGAAGAAGAATGGTATATGAAGAGTTTCTCTTATTCCAATTAAAAATGCAGGGCTTTAAACGAGGTCAGCGTGAACAAAGCGGAGGAGTAGCCACTTCTCTTCCATTACATAAGATTGATGAGTTTATAGATAGTCTTCCCTATCCTTTAACAAACGCTCAACAAAGAGTGATTAGAGAAATTATGAATGATATACAGTCTCCCTTTCAAATGAACCGACTTTTACAAGGAGATGTAGGAGCTGGGAAAACGGTCGTAGCGGCCATTTGTATTTTGGGGATGGTGAAGGCTGGTTATCAAACGGCTTTAATGGTCCCGACCGAAATATTAGCTGAACAGCATGTCGAATCTCTTATTCAACTTTTTCAAGAACAGGATATTACAGTAACTCTATTAACAGGCTCCATAAAAGGGAAAAGAAGGAAAGAGCTTTTGAACGATTTAAAAGAGGGTCGAATCGATCTTGTAGTAGGGACTCATGCGCTCATCCAAGAGGAAGTAGAATTTAAAAATTTAGCACTAGTCATAACCGACGAACAGCATCGTTTTGGGGTAGAGCAGAGAAGAGTTCTTCGCTCTAAAGGAGAGCATCCAGATGTTTTGTTTATGACAGCCACTCCAATTCCAAGAACGTTAGCGATTTCCGTTTTTGGTGACATGGATGTATCGATTATAGATGAGCTTCCTGCGGGAAGAAAATCGATTGAAACGTATTGGACTAAGCCTGACACGTTTGAACGTGTGATGAGCTTTATGGAAAAGGAAATTCAACAAGGAAGACAAGCTTACGTGATTTGTCCCCTGATTGAAGAATCTGAAAAGCTAGACTTACAAAATGCGTTAGATGTTCATCAAATACTCGACCAATATTTCCACGGTACATGTCGTGTAGGTCTTATGCACGGACGATTACATGCAAGTGAAAAAGAAGAAGTCATGACTGAGTTTAGTAAAAATTTTGTACAGGTGTTAGTATCAACAACCGTTGTAGAAGTCGGTGTTAATGTTCCAAATGCTACGGTTATGGTCATCTATGATGCAGAGAGATTTGGACTTTCACAGCTCCATCAATTACGAGGTAGGGTTGGCCGAGGTGCTGAGCAATCCTATTGTATTCTCTTAGCTGACCCTAAATCAGAGGTAGGAAAAGAGAGAATGAGAATTATGACAGAGACAAATGATGGCTTTGTGTTATCTGAAAAAGACCTCGAGCTTAGAGGGCCTGGTGATTTTTTTGGAGCCAAACAGAGTGGTCTGCCAGATTTTAAAATAGCAGATGTGGTTCATGATTATAGAGCTCTTGAAGTAGCGAGGCAGGATGCAGCAGAAATGCTTCAAAGTGAAGGGTTTTGGAGTAATAAAGAATTTCATTTTTTGAGACAGTATTTAGAAGCAGAAGGGGTCTTTTCTGGAACAAAACTAGATTAATATTGGATAAAGTATTGAAATGTTTGACTAGCAGCTATATACTACTCTTAGTACCTAGTCATATAAATTTGGATGGTGCATAAGATGAGACGTAAAAAAAAGGAAAGACAAGCACTTTTACAAGAAACTTTAGAAAAAGATCCCTTTATGACGGATGAAGCATTGGCTCACTTTTTCGATGTTAGTATCCAAACGATAAGATTAGACCGAATGGAGCTATCCATTCCTGAATTGAGGGAGCGTATAAAGGATGTAGCGAAACAGCAATTAGATGATGTTAAAGCACTATCGCCCGATGAAGTGATTGGAGAGATTGTCGATCTTCAGCTTGATGAACGTGCGATATCTATTTTAGATATTCAATCTGAGCAAGTGTTCACTCGCTCTGGAATTGCTCGTGGTCATCATTTGTTTGCTCAGGCTAATTCTTTAGCCGTTGCGATTATTAATGATGAAATGGCGTTGACCGCCAAAGCTACGATTCGTTTCTCACGTCAAGTAAAATCAGGTGAACGTGTCATTGCGAAAGCTACAGTAAAAAGAATCGAAGTGGAAAGAACGATTGTTGAAGTACAAAGCTTTGTTGAACAAGAGGTTGTTTTTTCTGGGGAATTTCTTATGTACCGTACAAAGCAAATGAAGAACGGATAACCAGATAGGGGTTTTATATGATGAAAATAGCCTTAGATGTAATGGGTGGCGATCATGCTCCACAAGCACAAGTGGAGGCTGCTCAACAAGCGATTAAAACATTAAAAGAGTTAGAAATGACCTTAATTGGTGATGAAGAAAAGATCAAAAAATATATAACGAATATGACTGGAATTACCATTTTACATACAACTGAAAAAATAGAGGATACCGATCAACCGACTACTGCTGTTCGAAGAAAGAAGGATTCTTCGATGGTATTAGCCGTTCGAGAAGTGAAAGAGGGTCGTGCAGATGCATGTATTTCTTCCGGAAACACAGGTGCCTTAATGACTGCTGGCTTGCTTCATGTAGGGAGAATTCCAGGGATTGAACGTCCTGCTCTAGCGCCAATGCTTCCGACTGTTGATGGAAAAGGCTTTTTACTTTTAGATGTTGGAGCAAATATGGATGCAAAGCCCACTCACTTAAAGCAATATGCATTGATGGGTGAGATTTATATGTCGATGGTTAGAAAGGTTTCCTCACCTAAAATCGGCCTTGTTAATGTCGGGACAGAGGATGGAAAAGGGAACGAGTTAATGAAGGAAAGCTTTGCCCTAATGAATAATGGGACGATTTCCTTTAACGGTAATGTAGAGGCTCGTGATTTATTACATGGAGTTGTCGATGTAGCCGTTTGTGATGGATTCTCTGGTAATCTTGTTTTAAAAAGTATTGAAGGGACCGCTTCTGCGATGTTTTCGATTCTTAAAAAGGAATTTACGAAATCAGCCAAGAATAAAATTGGAGCAGCTATTTTGAAACCTAGCTTTAAGGATATTAAACAAAAGCTCGATTATTCGGAGTATGGTGGAGCTGCATTATTTGGATTAAAAGCACCAGTTATTAAAGCTCATGGCTCATCTGATAGTCATGCGGTTTACCATGCTATTCGCCAAGCCTATGAAATGGTTCAAGAACAAGTGGTTACCATCATAACAAACGAAGTGGCAAAGATAAAAGAAGAGGTAGAATAAAAAAGGAGTTGTTACAATGGGGAAAGTTGCTTTTTTATTTCCGGGACAAGGCTCTCAGGCTGTCGGTATGGGAAATGCACTTCGGGAAGACAATGAGAGTAGTCAACAATTTTTTGAGAGAGCTGACAAACGTTTAGGATATGAGCTAAGCAAAATCATTGAAGAAGGTCCTGAGGAAACATTAAGAAGAACAGAGCATACTCAGCCTGCTTTAGTTACGATGAGTATCGCTGTTCTAGAACTACTAAGAGAAGAAGGAATCAAACCTGATTATGTAGCGGGGCACAGTTTAGGTGAATATAGCGCTCTAGTGGCTGCAGGTGCTCTATCGTTTGAAGATGCTGTATATGCTGTTCGTAATAGAGGTTTATTTATGGAAGAAGCGGTACCTTTCGGAGAAGGTGCAATGGCAGCTGTACTAGGATTGGACAGAACCGAATTACAAGCTATTTGTGAAGAGGTATCTAAAAGCGGTTATGTCGTAGAGTTAGCCAATATAAACTGTCCAGGGCAAATTGTCATTTCAGGAACGGCTGAAGGGGTAGAAATAGCTGGTGGTCAAGCTAAGGAAAAAGGTGCTAAACGTGTCTTGCCTCTACAAGTAAGTGGACCCTTTCATTCTTCTTTAATGAAGCCTGCCTCAAGGAAATTAAAGAATGTGCTTGAAGAAATTGAACTAGTGAATGCAAATGTTCCGGTCATTGCTAATGTAACCGCAACTAGCGTAACAGAAGCAGACCAATTAGAAAATTATCTAATTGAACAAGTTTATTCACCAGTGCTTTGGGAAGATAGTATTTCTTACTTACTGTCTGAGGGAGTCGATACGTTTATTGAGATTGGATCAGGTACTGTGTTAGCGGGACTTGTTAAAAAAATTAACCGTCGTTCAACCGTTTATTCTATTCAAGATCGAGCGAGCTTAAATAAAATGCTTGATAAAATGAAAGAGGAGGAAAACTAACATGTTACAAGGTCAGGTTGCGCTTGTTACAGGTGCTTCGCGAGGGATTGGTGAAGCGATAGCGCTTGAGCTAGCAGAAAAAGGAGCTCATGTTGTCGTCAATTTCGCTGGGAACGAAGAAAAAGCTTTAAAAGTAGTCGAAAAAATTAAAGGCTTTGGCGTCGAATCATTCTCTTACCAAGCAAATGTAGCCGATGCGGATGAAGTTCAAGCGATGATAAAAGAAACGATTAATCGTTTTGGGAAAATTGACATTTTAGTGAACAACGCTGGAATTACAAGAGATAACTTAATTATGAGAATGAAAGAAGAAGAATGGGATGCGGTTATAAACACGAATTTAAAGGGTGTATTTAACTGTGCAAAAGCTGTTACCCGTCCAATGATGAAGCAGCGTAGTGGAAAAATTATTAATATCGCATCCGTCGTGGGTACGTTAGGAAATGCAGGTCAAGCTAATTATGTCGCAGCGAAAGCAGGAGTTATAGGTTTGACGAAAACTTTAGCTCGTGAATTAGCGAATCGTTCTATTTTAGTGAATGCTGTAGCGCCTGGATTTATTGAAACGGATATGACTGATGAGTTAAATGAAGAAATGAAGGAACAATTATTAAGCTCTATTCCACTTGGAGCATTAGGTTCATCAAAGCAAGTAGCGGCTGTCGTTCGCTTTCTAGCGAGTGATGATGCTAATTATATGACGGGTCAAACTCTTCATGTAGACGGTGGAATGGTGATGCCATAACGGGCATTACTCGTATAGACCTATCCATTTTTTATCTTGACAGAATGAAAAGGACTCGGTAAAATTCATCTAGTTTGAAACACTATTGAGAGGGGGTGAACGATTAATGGCAGATACATTATCACGCGTAAGTAAAATTATCGTCGATCGTCTTGGAGTGGAAGAGTCTGAAGTAAAACTAGAAGCTTCATTCAAAGATGACTTAGGAGCAGATTCA
Organism: Alkalihalobacillus trypoxylicola; assembly: GCF_001590785.1. Taxonomy (GTDB): domain Bacteria; phylum Bacillota; class Bacilli; order Bacillales; family Bacillaceae_D; genus Alkalihalobacillus; species Alkalihalobacillus trypoxylicola. The sequence continues at coordinate 403,590 of NZ_LTAO01000001.1, read as the reverse complement.
TTAGACGTTGTAGAACTAGTGATGGAGCTTGAAGACGAATTCGAATTAACGATTTCTGATGAAGATGCTGAAAAAATTTCTACAGTTGCTGATGTAGTAAATTACATAAACAACGCCAGCAATTAATGAGTAAAGTCCCAGATGGATGACCATGTGGGACTTGCTTTCTAAATGAAGTTCTACTTCTTATTTATGTTTTTTTGATAAGTACTAGGTTTTCATTTAGAACATATGTATACTTCTATTTAAGGTGCAAAATAGAATTGATTTTACATTAAGTGTTGGAGGTCGCCATGTCACAGTCTTCAAAAAATCATAAAAAGCCAAGAACTACTAATCAGGAGCGACGCCGAAGTCCAAGACGGTTAACTTTATCTAATGAACAACGAGAAAGATTTGACCTATTACAAAAAGAAATCGGCTTTATGTTTGAAAATAAGAAATTATTAATTCAAGCTTTTACGCATTCATCCTATGTGAATGAGCACCGGATTTATACGTTTCAAGATAATGAACGTTTAGAGTTTTTAGGAGATGCAGTGTTAGAATTAGCGATTTCTCAATTTTTGTACAAAAAATTTAAATCAATGAGTGAAGGAGATATGACGAAACTTAGAGCTTCTATTGTTTGTGAGCCTTCTCTTGCTAAGTTTGCTCAAGAATTGAATTTTGGGCAGTTAGTTTTACTTGGAAAAGGTGAGGAGATTACAGGAGGTCGACTAAGACCGGCTTTATTAGCAGATATCTTCGAATCATTTATTGGTGCTTTGTACTTGGATCAAGGGATGGAAGCTGTTTACGAATTTCTAACCAAAACGATTTATCCTAAAGTCGATGAGGGTGCTTTTTCTCATATGATGGATTTTAAAAGCCAATTGCAAGAATTAATTCAACGAGATAATTTAGGTCAAATTCAATATGTTATCGTTCAGGAACGAGGTCCTGCTCACAATAGGGAATTCGTTTCCGAGGTACAGCTAAATGATGCTTCACTTGGTGTAGGTACAGGTCGCTCGAAAAAAGAGGCTGAACAACACGCCGCTCAACAGGCATTAGTAAAACTTAGCCAAAAATCGCCTTCCTGAATGGAAAAACGTGTACTCCTCTAAAGGAGTACACGTTTTTTCGTTATTTACTTCGTAGATCGCCTAACTCTGAGGCAATGGCATCAAGCTCACTAACAGAGAAGGCAGACTTCTTCATGATCATTTCATAAATTTCAACTAATTCTTCATATTTGTCTGTATTAAAATTTTTCGCGTTAATGGCTCCTGCATTTACAAATTGTAGCTTATCTTTAATCGCTTCAATCATATATTCAATATTCTCACGACTATTTACACTCAAATCCAATAGTAGTACCTCCTGTACATTCTTTCAAATTAAACATCTACTTGTCTTATTTTATCACTTAATTCCTATACTGTGGAAGAAATTCAATACTTTCTTTTTGTATTTTTTGCAAGTAGTGTCGATTGTTTCTTCAATAATGATATAAAGCTGTGAATATTGACTATCCATTCTGTCATGAGTATCGAGGATGTGATAAAATAAATAAGTTGTATAAAAGAAAGTGGAGGGTATGCGTATGTTCCTCAAACGGCTAGAAGTGGTCGGATTTAAATCTTTTGCTGAAAAAATAGGTATTGATTTTGTTCCAGGTGTAACCGCCGTAGTGGGTCCAAATGGAAGTGGAAAAAGTAATATATCTGACTCCATTAGGTGGGTGCTTGGGGAACAGTCGGCCAAGTCCCTTCGTGGAGCAAAAATGGAGGATATTATTTTTGCTGGAAGTGATTCAAGAAAGCCTTTAAATTTTGCAGAGGTCACACTTGTTCTTGATAATGAGGATAATCATTTATCGGTAGATTATACAGAGGTAAGTGTAACAAGAAGAGTCTACCGATCGGGAGATAGTGAGTATCAAATTAATAAACAAACTTGTCGCTTAAAGGATATCATTGATTTATTCTTAGATTCAGGGTTAGGAAGAGAAGCCTATTCCATCATTGGACAAGGAAAAGTCGAAGAAATATTAAGCAGTAAATCAGAAGACCGCCGAGTGATTTTTGAAGAAGCGGCAGGTGTTTTAAAATATAAAACAAGAAAAGTAAAGGCGGAGAAACGTTTATCTGAAACACAAGAAAATTTAAATCGTGTGGAGGATATTTTATATGAGTTAGAGGGTCAAGTAGAACCTTTACAGATCCAATCTTCCATTGCGAAAGAGTATTTAGAGAAAAAAGAACAGCTTCAAGAAATAGAAATAGCGCTGTTAGTTCATCAAATAACGGAGCTACACAAAAAATGGACAGAAGAAAAAGAAGCTCTGATTGTCTATCGAGAAAAGCAAGAAGTGCAAGCAGAAAAAGTAGAGAAAATGGAAGGAAATCTGGAACATGTAAGAGACCGCTCTAAGCAGCTTCAATATGATTTGAATCAGTTACAAGAAGAATTGCTTATGACAAGTGAATCATTGGAAAAAGCTGAAGGAAGAAAGCGTCTATACAAAGAGCAGCTGAAGCATGCCAGTGAAAATATAGAATCCTTAACAAAGTCTATCATCGATAAAGAAGCACAGCTTCAAAAAATGGAGATGGCCAGTCAAGAAAGTGAAAGCTCGCTAAAGAAGGAAAAAGCTCTATTAATGGAGTTAACTAATAAAGTAAAAGAAAAAGAGCAATTACTTAAAGAAAGCGAAGAAGACGTTCATGAGATTCTTGAGCAATCAAAAGGGGATTATATTGAAATTTTGAATGAAGGAGCCTCTGTTCGGAATGAAAAGCGATACTTAGAAGAACAGCATCGTCAGCAGAGCGAAAAAACGAAGAGGCTACATACTGAAAATGAAGAGCTACTGTCTATTAGAGAAAAGCTAGAAGATAAGTGGAAAGAGGCTAATGAAACATTAATAGAGGCTCAAGATGTGATGAGCCATCTTACAGATCGATATCGTCAACAAAAGAGTAAATGGGAAACGAAAAAAAATACGTTTAACCAAAAAGAATCGAAGCTGTATGAAGCTTACCAGTGGCTGCAGAAGTTAAAATCTAAAAAAGAAGTACTCGAAGAAATGGAATCTGATTTCTCTGGATTTTTTCAGGGAGTAAAAGAAATTTTAAAAGCAAGAGAAAATCAGCTTCCTGGTGTAGTAGGAGCCGTTGCTGAATTAGTAGTCGTTCCAAAAGATTATGAAGCTGCGATGGAAACGGCCTTAGGTGCGTCGATGCAGCATGTAGTCGTTAAGACGGAAAGTGATGCAAGAATGGCCATTCAGTTCTTAAAAAGAAACCGTTTAGGAAGAGCTACCTTTTTACCACATTCTGTTTTAAAGGCTCGCGAAATTAATGACTATCAGCTTCAACCGATTAAAAAAGATTCAGGGTTTGTAGGGGTCGCAGCTACTTTAATAAACTTTGACCAGTCTTATCATAATATCTTTTGGAACTTGCTAGGTCATGTAATCATTGCTTCGGATTTAGAAGCTGCTAACCGTATTGCTGCAAAGCTATCGTATCGTTATCGGGTAGTAACTCTTGAAGGTGATGTGGTCAATGCTGGTGGTTCGATGACGGGTGGAAGTATGAAACAAAAGCAGGCACCTCTTCTAGGTCGTAAAAGAGAGTTAGAGGAAGTAGCAGCTAAGTACGAGTCGATGGAAAAATCTACGCTTCAATTAGAACAGCAGGTGAAGCAATTAAAGCATGAAATGGCAGAGTCTGAAGAAGAATTAGAGCAGCTTCGCTTAAAAGGAGAAGAAGCAAGGTCAAAGGAACAAGAATTAAAAGCAAACAAAAAAGAGATTGAGCTTGAACAAAAATCTATGGAGGACCGGTTTCTTCGCTATGATCGTGAACAAAATAGTTTCATGGATGAAGAGAAGAGAATCCAGACACGTATTAAAGAACTAGAGCAGAAAGAAATTACATTAGAGAAACAACGAAACGAGCTAGAGCAACAAATCAAGCAATTAGAAGAAAAGCTGGCTCAAAAACAAAGCTCCAAGGAGAGGTTAGTTGAACAATTAACGAAAGAACAAATTGAGCTAGCCACTTTGAAGGAACGATATACAAATAAAAATCAAGAAAATATTCGCATAGAGCAAGAAAAAGAGCATTTGCACTCGGAACTCATGGAGTTAAAAGAGCAGGCGCAATTTATTCAGCAGGAAATGACGAATCGGACAACCGGTGAAGGCTCGCTGGAGCAGCAAATAGATGAAAATAGAAAAGGTAAGGAACGTTTAGCTCAAAAGCTCTCGCAAATGCAGGAAGAAAGAATGCAGTTAGATGAGCGTTATACAAGCCTTGAAGCTCAGCTTAAAGAAAATCAAGCTAGCTTAACCTATTTAATTAGCCAGGTGCAGTCCAAGGAGGTTAAGGTTAACCGTTATGATGTCGAATTAGATAATGGGTTAACACAGCTAAGAGAGGAGTATGAATTATCCTATGAAGCGGCCAAGCATCAATATCCTTTGCTTATAGAGGCAGAGGAAGCAGCCACAAAGGTTAAACTTATAAAGCTTTCCATTGAAGAGCTAGGAACAGTTAATTTAGGAGCGATTGAAGAATACGAACGAGTGAAAGAACGCTTTGACTTCTTAAAAGTTCAACAAGACGATTTATTGTCCGCTAAATCCACGCTTCATGATGTGATTAATGAAATGGATTTAGAGATGACGAAACGTTTTGAGCAGAGCTTTGTCCAAATTCGTTCTCACTTCCAGGTCGTATTTAAAGAGCTTTTTGGAGGTGGGGAAGCAGATTTAGTGCTTACAACACCAGATGATTTATTAATGACAGGTGTAGAAATTGTCGCAAGGCCACCAGGGAAAAAACGTCAAAATTTAGCACTATTATCAGGTGGAGAAAGGGCTTTAACCGCAATTGCATTATTATTTGCTATTTTAAAAGTTAGGCCCGTCCCGTTTTGTGTGTTAGATGAAGTAGAGGCTGCTCTTGATGAAGCGAATGTGAGCCGCTTTGCTCATTTCTTAAAGGATTTTAGTAGTGAAACTCAATTTATTGTCATTACACATCGTAAGGGAACGATGGAAGAAGCCGATGTATTGTATGGAATCACCATGCAAGAATCTGGGGTTTCTCGTTTAGTATCCGTTAAATTAGAAGAGACTAAAGAGTTAGTCGGAAGCTAGGAGGAATATAAGATGAGCTTTTTTAAAAAATTAAAAGAAAAGATTTCTTCGCAAACAACAGAGGTTACAGACAAATTCAAATCAGGACTTGAAAAAACAAGAGAATCTGTCGTTGGTAAAATGAATGAGCTAGTCTATCGCTATCGAAAAGTGGATGAAGAATTTTTCGAAGAGCTAGAAGAGATCTTAATAAGTGCAGATGTTGGTGTTCATACAGTCATGAACCTAATAGATGAATTAAAGGATGAGGTACGCTTAAGAAATATAAAAGATACAAGTGATATTCAGCCGGTCATTTCTGAAAAGCTTGCTGAGCTTCTCGAAAAAGAAGACGATGATCCTAGTCTTCAATTTTCCGATAATGGTTTAACGGTTATATTAGTAGTAGGAGTAAATGGGGTTGGTAAAACCACGACGATTGGAAAGCTTTCTAATCATCTAAAGAAACAAGGTAAATCGGTCTTATTAGCCGCAGGAGATACGTTCCGTGCTGGAGCGATCGATCAATTAGAGGTGTGGGGAGAACGAGTTGGTGTTGATGTCATTAAACAGCAAGAAGGATCAGACCCAGCAGCAGTCGTCTTTGACGCAGTTCAAGCCGCGAAATCAAGAGCTGTCGACGTATTAATTTGTGATACAGCCGGTCGATTACAAAACAAAGTAAACTTAATGAATGAGCTCGCAAAGGTGAAGCGAGTGATTGAAAGAGAAGTTCCAGGAGCCCCTCATGAGGTTCTATTAGTTTTAGATGCTACGACTGGACAAAATGCTCTATCTCAAGCAAAAACATTTGGACAATCAACAGACGTCTCAGGTATTGTGCTGACTAAACTTGATGGAACAGCCAAAGGTGGTATTGTCATAGCGATTAGAAATGAACTAGATATTCCGGTTAAATTTGTTGGTTTAGGAGAGCAAGTTGATGATTTACAGCCTTTTGATGCCAATCAATTTGTTTATGGGTTATTTAAGGATGCTCTAGAAGAAGAGAATTCCAATCAGAGTTCATAATCGATCATTAAAAATGTGAAGCTCACAGTTCGTTTTTACTTAAGGTAGTATTCGCTGTGGCTTCCTTTTATTTTTTTGAAACGACTATCAAAATAAACTGTTAAGAAAAAAACTTGACACTAACTTTAAAAGTCTGTATCATAATCTCTTGTAAAGGAAAATCACTTAACAAGGAGATGAGTATGTTGCTAGATAAGACGGTACGAATGAATTTTTTGTTCGATTTTTATCAAGCTTTACTTACACCGAAACAGCAAAAGTACATGTCGCTGTATTACCTTGATGATTTTTCTTTAGGAGAAATTGCTGAAGAGTTTGAAGTTAGTCGCCAAGCAGTTTATGATAATATTAAACGAACGGAAGCGATGCTTGAAGAATATGAAGAAAAGCTCTTATTGTTAAATAAGTTTGAATCTCGTTCAAAATTATTAACGGAGCTAAAATCAAAACTAACAAGCAACGCGACTCCTGAAGAGATGATGACCATCGTTCAATCTCTTGAGACATTAGATTAGGAGGCGACCAAATGGCATTTGAAGGATTAGCTGAAAGGCTTCAAGGAACTCTTACAAAAATTCGTGGTAAAGGTAAGGTAAGTGAACAAGACGTTAAAGAAATGATGCGTGAAGTTCGTTTGGCTTTGCTTGAAGCGGATGTTAACTTTAAAGTAGTTAAGCAATTTATTGCCAATGTCAGAGAAAAAGCATTAGGCCAAGATGTCATGAAAAGTTTGACACCTGGTCAGCAGGTTATAAAGGTAGTAAATGAAGAATTAACATCATTGATGGGTGGAGAGCAGAGCAAAATTGCCGTAAATAACAAGCCACCTACAGTCGTGATGATGGTTGGATTACAAGGGGCAGGTAAAACAACAACCAGCGCAAAATTAGCCAATCATCTTCGTAAAAAACATAACCGAAAGCCGATGCTTGTTGCTGCTGATATTTATCGTCCAGCCGCGATTAAGCAGCTGGAAACTCTAGGTAAACAATTAAGCATGCCAGTCTTCTCTTTAGGAGACCAAGTGAGTCCTGTTGAAATAGCTAAGCAGGCGATTGAAGAAGCGAAAAAAGAGCATTATGATTATGTGCTAATCGATACTGCTGGTCGTTTACATGTTGATGAACAGCTAATGAATGAGCTTCAACAAATTAAAGAGATAGCTAAGCCAGATGAAGTGTTACTAGTTGTTGATGCGATGACAGGGCAAGATGCGGTAAATGTTGCAGAGAGCTTTAATGAGCAACTAGACCTAACGGGTGTCGTTTTAACAAAGCTTGATGGTGATACACGTGGGGGAGCGGCTATATCGGTTAAAGCCGTAACCAATACGCCGATTAAATTTGCCGGTATGGGCGAGAAGATTGACCAACTCGAACCATTTCACCCTGAGCGAATGGCTTCTCGTATACTAGGAATGGGCGATGTTCTTACTTTGATTGAAAAAGCTCAAGCGAATGTTGATGAAGAAAAGGCAAAAGAGCTTGAGAAAAAGATGAGAACGATGGACATTACCTTTGATGACTTTTTAGATCAACTAAGTCAGGTTCGTAATATGGGACCATTAGATGAGCTATTAAATATGATGCCTGGAATGAATAAAATGAAGGGTATGAAGGATTTAAAAGTCGATGAAAAGCAAATTGGACACATTGAGGCGATTGTTCGTTCAATGACACCAAAAGAAAAGCAGGACCCTAGTATAATGAATGCCAGTCGTAAGCGTCGAATTGCCAATGGAAGTGGAACGAGTATTCAAGAAGTGAATCGTCTTTTAAAGCAATTTGAGGAAATGAAGAAGATGATGAAGCAAATGTCGAATATGACTTCTGGTAAAGGTAAGAAAAAAGGAAAAGGCTTAGGAGGCTTAAAGCTTCCATTCTAACGGAAAAGTCGTTTTTGCTAGTAAAAAAAGGAATAAATTCCAAACAAATATAGAAATTTATGTCTGTTAAGGATTTTCTCTTGACTCTAGCGAAATTGATGATATTATAAATTATTGTGTGATTCTATTTCGGAGGTGTTTTAAAAATGGCAGTTAAAATCCGTTTAAAACGTATGGGTTCTAAAAAGGCCCCATTTTATCGTGTAGTTGTTGCAGATTCTCGTGCGCCACGTGATGGTCGTTTCATCGAGGAGATTGGAACATATAATCCTTTAACTCAACCAGCTAAATTTGATGTAAAAGAGGAGAAAGCACTTGATTGGATGTTAAAAGGTGCAAAACCTTCTGACACAGTGCGTAACCTTTTCTCAAATGTTGGTTTAATGGAAAAACTACACAATGCAAAGAATCAAAAGTAATTCTTCAAAAAGGAGAATGCGATGAAGGCGTTAGTTGAACAGATGGTGAAAGCTCTTGTTGAACGACCAGAAGATGTTAAAGTCGAGGAAAAAGATGAGGGTCATCAACTTTTGGTCCAAGTAAATGTTCATGAAAGTGACATTGGAAAAGTAATCGGCAAACAAGGTCGTACAGCTAAGGCAATTCGTTCAGTTGTTTATGCCGCAGCAATGAAGCAAAACAAGCGAGTACGAGTAGATATCGTCGATTAGCAACGCTAAAAAGGTGGGGAGTTTCCTCACCTTTTTTATTTTACTAATTTACATTTTCAAGCATAGAACTTTCTCATAGTATGAGATAAAATAAAAGTAGAATCGTTTGTCTGGACGTATGGAGGTGGCTTTTTTTGAAGTTTATCCGGAAGGCTATTGTGAAGCACATTTTAACGGAATCCAAAAAAGAAGAACTACTAACCGATATACAGGAACAATTATTTGCGTGTCAAAAAGAAAAGAAACAGTTGGAATTTCAACAGCATAAAGCATTAAAAGAACTTGGACATAAGCATGATGAGCATTCGATTCGGTTAAAATATAATAAAGAAATTAAAAAAAGAGAAGAACGAATTCACACTCTTTCATTTCGTGAGCAGCAAATACATAAGCTAGAGCTCGGTTCAGAATTAAAGGTCGATCAAGTGGACCTAGTCATTGAGCGTAACATAGGAGAAGAATGGTTTGATGAAAAATCTCAATTGGAGATTATCGTAAAAGATGGGCTATTAATAGAATATCGTGAAAGTAGGAATACACATGAATGAATGGTACCGAGTAGGAAAAGTCGTCAATACACACGGTATAAAAGGTGAAGTAAGAGTAATCGCAACGACTGATTTTGAAGAGCAGCGCTTTGCAATAGGACAAGAGCTAATGCTGACCGATCCGAATACAAAAAAAGAGATAATTGTTAAAATTGCAACAAGTAGAAAGCACAAAAATTTTACATTGCTCTCTTTTGAAAATCTTCAAAATATTAATTATGTGGAAAAATACAAAGGTCAATCTCTATATGTTTCATCTGAATATCTTGAGGATCTGGAAGACAATGAATTTTACTACCATGAAATTCTTGGCTGTCAGGTGTTAACGGAAGAAGGAGAAGTGCTTGGCAAAATTAAAGACATTCTATCAACCGGTGCCAACGATGTTTGGATTGTTCAGAGAAAAGAAAAAGGCCGTGATATTTTAATTCCTTATATTGAGCAAGTCGTCAAAGAAATAAATGTTGAAAATAAGACGATTATCATACATGTAATGGAAGGATTACTAGAATGAAAATAGATGTGCTCACTCTTTTTCCAGAAATGTTTACTGGAGTTTTTGAATCCTCGATTCTTAAGCAGGCGCAGGAAAAGGAGCTTGTTCATTTAAATGCATGTGACTTTAGACAGTATACAGATAATAAGCACTTAAAGGTTGATGACTATCCTTATGGAGGTGGAGCAGGCATGGTACTGCGCCCACAGCCGCTTTTTGATGCTGTAGCTGATTTGCAGACAAAAACGACTAAGAAACCAAGAGTTGTATTACTCTGTCCTCAAGGAGAGCCCTATCAGCAATCAAAAGCAGAAGAGCTATCTAAAGAGGACCATATCGTGCTCTTATGTGGCCATTATGAAGGCTATGATGAGAGAATTAGAGAGTATTTAGTAACCGATGAAATATCGATAGGGGATTATGTATTAACAGGTGGAGAAATGGCAGCAATGGTCGTTGTGGATAGTGTTGTTCGATTATTGCCTGGTGTACTTGGAAACGATGAATCGGCTAAATCTGACTCCTTTTCAACGGGTTTACTAGAGCATCCACATTATACCCGCCCTGCCGATTTTCGAGGGATGAGGGTACCGGATGTGCTATTATCAGGACACCATGCACATATAGAAGAGTGGCGTGCAAAAGAATCGTTAAAACGGACGTGGCAGAGAAGACCTGATTTATTAGAAAAGAAACATTTAACCGCTGAAGAAAAGAAATGGCTATTACAATGGGAAAAAGAAGAATAAATACTTGTGACTAATAGCTATATGTGCTATTATATTCTTTGTGGCAATTGCCCGTGATTACGATGTTCCGCTGTCTATTTTGATACACAAGAACATCTGTATGGAAGGAGTGGAATTACATGAGCAACATTATCCGTGAAATTACAAGTGAGCAACTACGCACTGATCTTCCAAGCTTTCGTCCTGGAGACACGCTAGTTATTCATGTTAAGGTTGTTGAGGGTACTCGTGAGCGTATTCAGTTATTCGAAGGCGTTGTAATCAAGCGTCGTGGATCTGGTATTAGCGAAACGTTTACAGCTCGTAAAATCTCTTACGGTGTTGGCGTTGAACGTACATTCCCATTACATTCACCGAAGATCGCTAAGATCGAAGTGAAGCGTCGCGGTAAAGTACGTCGTGCGAAACTTTACTATCTACGTAGCCTACGTGGAAAAGCGGCCCGTATTAAAGAAGTTCGTCGATAAGAAAAATGACGTAAAATCAATGACTAAGACGATTCCCATATTATGGTGGGGGTCGTCTTTTTTATTTTTAAAGTAACGTATCCCAGACGTCTAAAAATAATAAAATAGTACGACTTAGGAGGATTATTGATGTGGAAAACTAGGGAGACAACAGAAGATTGATGTAGCTTTACTAAGGATGAATTAGAGCAGTTAAAATGAGTGATAGTTGGGTTTAATAAGGGTTATATATCGTTATAATTAGAGGATTAAACATAATGTGATTGACTATATAAAGGTTGAACACGTTTTGTGGTTTATCATATCGGTCTTAACATCATAGACAAGCTACATACAATCCAAAAGGTTTTCAAAGAACCTCAGCCAAAACGAAAAAGAGTTTCAAATGTCTTCCTCCAAGCGACAATCAAGCAAAAGGATAAGAAAACGTGATAACTCCTAGAGCTAGTGGGGGAATAACTTAAATGCAAACCCCATTGAATATACAGATATTATTCATTAGGTTTAGGTTTCATTTCTTCAACTTTTAATAGTAATTCTTTGGTTAATAATAATGGTATTTTTTCTTCTTCTTTATCTTTCATAGCATCATTATGAAATTCTATATAATATTTTTCTTCCTCCAATAGTACCTTTAAAAATTCATATTTTGGTAGGCTATACGTTTTTTCATTTATTGTAAATTCCACCGTTTTATTTGTGAGTTGTAGCTCATAGGGCTCACTTTCTCCTGAAATAAAGTCCGATTTATATCCCTTTTCAATTAAGTCATAAATCATAATATTAGACATATAGCACCAGTATACATCTAATGCATTACAGTGGGAGCTATCTAAGATTACTTCATTGTTATACTCTAAATAAACATAACCATAATATAAAAGGTAATTCTCATAGAGATGCTTTTTTAAAATAGAATGTTTTGATTTATCGTGTAATGATAGATCAATAAATTTAGTAGAATCAATATCATTCTCATCTATTCTGATAAACGTCTCCATTTTAATCAAGAGTTGACCTCCTAAAATGATTTTTTAAGTATTCACATTTTCGTAACAGTTGATTCAATTTGTTCCCATGCCTTATACATAACTTTTATTATATCTTATCATATTGTAATCATTTGATTGTGTTTTTCCTTTTAGGGAAGTCTCACAGTGTAGAAGAAGTTTTTTAGAGAGTGGAGGTATCAGGTGAATTATATTTAGAATTCTAAAGGTTAATTAGAGCTCTATTTGATTCTCATTTTGAAGGACAAAAAGGTCAAAAATGAAGTGGATTTTGTATTGATACTGCTGAATATGGAGAAATACACCGCCTATAGAAGGGCAAAATTCACTTTCAATTAGCAGAAAAAACTCCATCTCTTTTTCAGAGACGGAGTTTTTAATTATATCTTAGATTTTTACATTAGTTTTTTTCTTGTAGAGGTTGTTTAATGATTCCATAAATCACTGCTGTAATAAACGAGCCGATGATGATAGCTAAGGCATATAATCCTACATATGAAAAGTTAGTGCCATTAACAAGGAACATCGTAAATATTCCTCCATGTGGAGCAGGTAGTGTAATTTGGAATAAGCCTGTTAAACCTCCTGCTACAGCTGCACCTATCACACTTGCTGTGATAACACGAACAGGATCCGCAGCAGCAAAAGGAATAGCACCTTCTGTTATAAATGAAGCACCTAAGATATAATTTGTTTTACCAGATTCACGTTGCTGTTTTGTAAATTTATGCTTCCAAATGGTTGTTGCAATCGCTATACCGAGTGGTGGAACCATTCCTGCTGCCATAACGGCTGCTTGTGGTCCAAGATTACCAGCATCAAGCATTGCAATACCAAAAGTATAAGCGGCTTTATTAACGGGGCCTCCCATGTCTATAGCCATCATCGCTCCTAGGACGATTCCTAAAATGACCATATTACTAGTTCCGAGATTTCCTAACCATTCTTGTAGTCCTACATTAACAGTAGCTAATGGACTCACTAAGAAATACATGAGTGTACCTGTAAATAAAATAGTTAAGACAGGAGTAAATAAAATTGTACGTAACCCATCTAAACTTTGTGGGAAATTAGCTAATAGACGACGCACTAATAATGCGATATAACCGGCAAGGAAACCAGCAATTAACCCACCTAAAAAGCCTGAATCATTCATAAATGCCATATAACCGGCAATTAAACCAGGAGCAAAACCGGGACGATCCGCAATACTCATTGCAATAAAAGCAGCAAGAACCGGGATAAATAAAGCAAAGGCATTTTCGCTACCAATCGTCATTAATAGTTCACGAATAAAATTTTCTTTACCAAAAAGGGTTTCAAAAATAAAGCTTATTGCGATGAGAATACCACCACCGATAACGAATGGTAACATATTAGAAACGCCGTTCATTAAATGCTTGTAAATACTAGCACCAAATGAATTGGAACCTTTACTGTCTTGATTTTCCTCATTAAGTTCTTTTCCTTGATATACTGGTTCATTTCCTGATAGAGATCGGTCGATTAAGTCAGCTGGTTTTCTAACGCCGTCCGACACAGGGGCGATAACAATACGTTTACCGTGAAAACGATCCATCTCAATTTTTGTATCAGCGGCAATGATGATTCCATCAGCCTTTTCAATCTCTTCTTTTGTTAACTTATCTTTTACACCAGCAGAGCCATTCGTTTCAACTTTAATATGATACCCACGCTCTTTAGCTTCCTTTTTTAAAGCATCAGCAGCCATAAATGTGTGTGCAATTCCTGTTGGGCATCCTGTAACACCAAGAATAAAAACTTGCTCTTGATTGTTTTCTTGTGTTAGTTCATCATGCTCGGACTCTTCCTTTTCTTTTAAATCAATAATGTCTAAGATTTCTTCAATTGATTGAGCCTTTAGAATATGTTCTCTAAATGTTTCATCCATTAAATAGGTTGATAGCTTTGAAAGGGTAGCTAAGTGTTCATTATTTGCACCTTCAGAAGCGGCAATCATAAAAAACAAGTGACTTGGCTGGCTGTCTAAAGCTTCAAAATCAATGCCCTTTTGCGAGCGTCCAAAAGCAATAGAAGGAGTTTTAACAGCAGAGGTTTTGGCATGGGGAATCGCAATGCCTTCTCCTAACCCTGTTGTACTTTGCTCCTCACGCTTAAGAATAGCTTGTTTAAAAGATTTTTTATCGTTTAATGTATTAGCTTGATCGAGTTTTTCAATTAATTCATCAAGGACTTCTGATTTTGAAGATGAATGTAAATCAAGTATCATCGTTTCTTTCCTGAGTAAATCAGATATTCTCATAGTAAAATGCTCCTTTTTATACTTGACGTATATACGTTTTTTCTAATAATGATTCAATGTCTTGCTTTTGTGCCAGGTTTGCTGAAAAAGCAGTCGCACTTCCCGCGGCAATGGCAAATTGGAAACAGTCATGTAAGCTCCAATTTTTTTGATATCCATAGATGAATCCGGCTACGGTGGAGTCACCAGCACCAATAGAATTGATTAATTGACCAGTAGGAGCTGTTGCCAGTAACGTTACATTTTCACTAACGAACAGAGCCCCGTCTCCAGCGAAAGTGACCATCACATATTGAATGCCTTGTTCGACTAGTTGTTTAGCAGGTGCAATGGCATCTTCAATGGAGTGTATTTCTTGACCAACCAGTTCTGATAACTCATGGTGATTAGGCTTTATAAAAGTTGGTTTTTCTTGAATGGCATATGTGAGAGGGAGACCACTAGTATCAAGAAAAACATTCACTTCTCTTTTTCTTAAGGTTGCTATCCATTTTTGGTAAATCTCTGGTTCAAGTGCCGATGGAACACTCCCTGATAAAACGACAATATCTTGTTTATTTAATTGTGTTAGTTGACCGGTTAATTGATTAAGCTCTGAAATAGTAATGGTAGGCGACACACCATTAATTTCAGTTTCGACCTCACTCTTTACCTTTACGTTTAATCGTGTATCTTCTTTAATTCGAATAAAATCTGTTCGAACACCTCGCTGTTTTAATGATGATTGAATAAACTCTCCTGTGAAACCTCCAATAAAACCTAAGGCCACATTAGAAGCTTGTAAAGATGTCAATACAGTTGAAACATTTATTCCTTTACCGCCTGGTTCTTTTTGATCAGATGTAGCACGGTTTAGGCTGCCTACCTGTATCGATGGTGCTGCAACAAAATAATCCAAAGCAGGATTTAAAGTGACGGTATAGATCATACAGGTGAAACCTCCAAAGTTGTGTTTGTTTTTAATATTTTTACTAACTCCGCATTTTGCTTTTCTAACCATTCACTCGTGATGAGATTGACCTCACTAATGGCTGTAATTTTTGAAAAGGTGACATCACCGAATTTTGTATGGTCGGCTAAAACAAAGGTTTGCCGACTCGAGGCGATCGCCTTTGCTTTAATGTAAGCTTCCTCTGGATCGGGGGTTGTAATCCCATCCTCGACAGTAACACCGTTTGTTCCAAGGAAGGCAAAGTCAAAGCGGAAGTGAGCGAGAGTCTCTAAGGCATGACGACCTATAAAAGCATGTGTGCCTTTTTTAACATAACCACCAAGAACATGGGTTTGAATGTTGGCAGCTAGTAAAGCAGGGATATTTGACAAGCCGTTCGTAACGACTTCAATTTCCTTGCCTTTTAAAAAAGGAATCATTTCAAAGGTGGTGCTTCCAGCATCTAGAAAGATACAATCACCATCTTGAACAAAAGAGGCTGCTTTTTTGGCAATGCTTACTTTCTCGTGATGATTTTTGAGTGTTTTTTGTTCCATCGTAGGTTCTTCTCTTTTACTTGTGTAACGAGTAGCCCCTCCATGAATACGCTTTAGTTTTTTCTCTTGTTCCAGCTCTGTTAAATCCCTTCTTATCGTTGATTCAGAAGCTTTTGTGTGGTCAATGATATCTTGTATTTTTATGATTTCTTGATTTTTTAATAAAGATAAAATGAGCTCTTTTCGTTCGAGCGTTAACATAGTGAGAACCACCTTTGTTTATTTTAATTTCATAATACATTCATAATCAATCAAAATCAACCAAAAACTATCATTATAAATTTTGGTATTTTATTCAAGACAAACTAAGTGAATTTCATCATTGCTCTATAAGTGAATAAAACCGACCATTTATTATAAAAAATGTCTTTAATGTAAATGAATCAACTCGTAGATTGTAACGGTAGGTAGTGACTCCCAAAGGATGAGCGCAGTTTGAAGATCCACTCTGACGTAGTTCTGCGTAGTCAGAGTTAGCTGAAGACAAGCCCTCGGAAAGTATCTACTTAAAGTGAAAATCAAAAACCTAATCGTTCCGTTTGCAAGTAAAAAAATTTTTATTCAAATCGCAATAGTTGTAACCGAGCATGGTTGATACAAGTATAAATAGTTATAGTAAACGGAAGCCATTTGCGAAAATGTGGAGAGTACTTATTATTTAAGAGGTCCTATCGATGTTCGAGGTTCGGAGATATGTTGACCGTTTTGTTGGTTATGAATATATAACAATCACTACAAGAAAAGATTGAGCTGAGATAGAGCAGGAAAGTATTTTAATGAAATGGATTTGTTTTATTATAAGAACTGTTTATATGGAGAGGAAAGAAGTGAAATCAATAAAGAACTGAGGGCAGTTTCTTTCACAAATCTGCTCCTCAGTTTTTTAGGATATGCTATTTAGACGGAGCTTAATCTAATGCGTCTGTTGAACATCAGAATGCTAAACGAAACAATAAGCAAGCTCGAGCCAATTAATAGTAAATTAAAATAAGAGGTTGCGGTGTTAGGTAATGGATGATTCTGAGTTTTATCGCCGTTGGAGCCACTGGAACCATTGTCATTTGGAGCTCCAACACCTGGATCGCCATTGCCTGGATCGCCATTGCCTGGATTGCCATTGCCTGGATCGCCATTGCCTGGATTGCCATTGCCTGGATCGCCATTGCCTGGGTCGCCATTGCCTGGATCGCCATTGCCTGGGTCGCCATTGCCTGGATCACCATTGCCTGGATCACCATTGCCTGGGTCGCCATTGCCTGGATCACCATTGCCTGGATCACCATTGCCTGGGTCGCCATTGCCTGGATCACCATTGCCTGGATCGCCATTGCCTGGGTCGCCGTCACCCGGGTCACCGTCACCAGGTACTTCTATAACGGTTCCTTCTTCGAAATGAATTAAATTCATATTCGGGTAATAGGCGCTTAGAATGCTTGAGTAGTCCCAATCATTGAACTCACCAAGCTGATACGCACCAAATTGACTCATGCCTACGCCATGTCCGTATCCACCACCATAGAAAGAGACATGCTCATCTTCCAAGTCAAAACTGAAAAATCCAGAAGGTAAAATGGAAAAGTTGTCAAGTGGCATTCCATACTCACCTTCGCCTTGTTTAGCGCGATAAAGAGTAACGGTATCACCACCAGTATCTTGAGAACGTGGTCGAATCAAAAAGCGAATATTGTATTCTTTTAAAATTTGATAGGTTCCTGTTGTTCCTTCAATGATAAGGCTCATCGCCAAACCACCATCGCCACGCTCTGAAACATACATATTAACAAATTCACCAATTCCATCTTCAGGAATAGGCTTTGAAACAAATTCATCATTTTCATCTAACGTTAAAACGAAATCCCTTTGTGCTTCATATCTTTCAAAAATATTCGCATTAATTGTATTAGCTAATTCTTCGTGAGAAAGCTCAACCATCCAACGGAAGTACCATGATTCCCCATCATAAGATTCATAAGATAAATCTTTATAAAATGCGTTAAGAATGTCCTCATCTTGCGTATCAATCTCTAACATTTGTCCTGGATTATTCGGGTCAAATGTATGACTTTGTGAGATTAAATAAGGAGTGACGGTACCAGGAAACGCCCCATCTGCTTCTGACCAAACTTGATGCTTAGAAGCACCAAATCCACTGGAAGTAGAATAATAACGAGCATCCACTAATTGGTCGTTTTCATCCACCATCACAACGCCACTTGTTTCTAATACAGCTTGGGTAGAGGTAGGGTTTTCAGCACTATTATTATAGACTTGACTTAAAACACTATCATTAACAAAGTAACCATCTGCTGTGAATCGATTGCTAAAATAGTCACTTAATGCATAGGTTCTTGCAGCTACTGCTTGAGCTTTTAAAGCATTTAAGCCGAAAAATTCAGGCATTTCACTTGGTAAAACTTGAAATAGGTATTCCTCAAAATGAACATCGTTTATAATTCTTAATTTTCCATCTGTAGGTGAAGCAGTAATTTCAAAAACACCTCGATAATGAGGGATGCCTTGAGCTCTAGTAAATGACGTAACAGTAAGGCTAGGAAAACTAGATTCATTACTGTTTACTAGTTCTTGCTCCTCAATGGCTTCTACATATAGACGTTCTGTACTGTCATAAAGGACTTGTCCATCGGATTCAACAGAAATTGTACCGTTTGTAACTGTAAACGTCACATTTTCAGAGGCGGGAATGGAAAGGGATTCCTCTCCTTTTTTATCCAGAATCATTAAACCTTGATCTGATTGGACACTAAATACATCATGGTCAATAGAAGCAAAGCCTTGATTCATAATACCCACACGCATATTATCAACAGGTGTAGCTCCATCAATTTCGATTAGAACGATCTCACCCTCATTGTTGACATGAACGGTTACATTTTCAGCACCAACACGAGCATCTGCATAGCTTGCTGATTCTTCTGCATCATCAACGATTCTTATTACTTGGAAATCAGAAGCAAGGTTAAGTATTCCTTGTTGCTCTAACTCAAGAGAAGAACTGGTTTTGGACATAATTCTTTCCTGGAAGCTAGTCTCCATTGGTTCTTCAATAGGAGGTATTGTAGGCGGTTCTTCTATAACGGCATCATAAATATAATCCAAATCTATATTTTGATAATAGAGTTCTAGAATTTCTTGGTAATTCCAGCCAAGTCTTTTCCCAAGATCTCCAGCACCGTATTGACTCATGCCAACACCATGTCCAAAACCACCACCATAAAAAGTGACCGATTCTAATTGGTTATCATCTGTGAATGTATGCTCCAACACAAAAGATGAGGAAGGGAGTGTACCTAAATTATTTCGAGTAGAGCTATAATCTTCACTGCCACCTGGTGCTAGGTGTATCGTTGCATTAGAAGTCCCCAAGTGCGCGGCTGTTAAACTAGTCGTGAAACGAATGTTAAATTCTTTAATAAGCTTATAGGTACCGGCTGTACCTTCGATAATTAGCTCTGTAGCAGCACCTCCAGCACCGCGCTTAGCGACCTCTAAACTTATAAGTTCACCAATTCCTTCGACAGGTATTGGCTTAGAGACAAATTCGCCATTCTCATCCAAGGTTAAGACGAATTTAGGATCAGCGTTATAACGTGTGGCTAAATTAATATTATAGGTGCTCGTTAATTCTTCAGCTGTCAGTTCGATCTTCCAGCGATGTAAAGGAGAGTCATCTCCGTAACCACGTAACGATAAATCTCGAAAAAATTGCTCCATCTCTTCTTCATTGGCTGTGTCAAATTCAATGGGTTCCATCGTCACAGGATCATATATATGAGTCTCAGCCATTAAATAAGGGACAACGGCGCTTGGGTAAGTACCGTCACCTTCTGCCCATGTTTCGTGTTTCGTTTGGCTATATCCACTTGAAGTTGAATAAAAGCGAGCATCAATTAATTGACCATTACTTCGCATAACTTCACCTTTAGTGGCATCAACGGCACGGGTGGTCATATCATTTTCTGAGACATTGTTGTATACCTGACTTAAGACACTATCTACGACTTGATACCCATTCGCTACATGAGATGTTGAGAAGAAATTATTTAAGGCGTAGGTACGAGCAGCGACAGCCTGTGCTTTCAATGCTTCTTCACCAAAACTAGCTGGCATTTCGCTTGGAACAACTTGGTATAAGTAATGCTCAAAATTGACTTCATTTAGAACACGAAGCTTCTGTTCACTTGTAGACGCTGTTATTTCAAAGAAACCACGATAACTAGGTGCACCATAATTTCTTTGGTGTGAGTCGATCGTAATTTTTGCTTCTTCATCAAGTGAATGGACATATAAGCGATTTTCGGTTTCATAAATCACTTCATCATCTTTTTGAACGGTTAAAGCTGTACCATTATTTTTAATGGTTACCGTTTCATTTGCGGAAATATTAAAACTTTCCTCGGCTTTTTTATCACTTATAGTAAGACCGGCTAAAGAGCGAGCTTGAAATTGTTCATGGTCAAGTGAACCGAAACCTGTATTATGTATACCGACTCGGATGTTTTCAATAGGAGTATCACCGTAAATCTCAATTTTTTCAATCTCTCTTTGGGAGTTGACTTTGACTACGACATTTTCAGCTCCTACTCGAACATCAGAAAAGGTGGCTGCTTGAGGTTGTCCATCTTTAATTTGATGAACGGTGTAATTTGTGGCAAGAGGGAGAATTCCTTGTAATTCTAATTCTAAATGATTAGCTACTTTTGACATAATTTTTTCATGAAAGTACCCTGTAGTATCATCTGAAGAAGGTTCACTAGCAAAAGCTTGAGGCATATGGGCAAATAATAAAACAAAAACAAGAAATCCATACATCGACTTTGTAAGCGCTTTCTTTATCATATAAATCCTCCTTTAAATTCGGTTTGTTAATAGAATAGAACAAGATCCTCCTTTCTTATCAATTGGAATTCATTATAAGTTGACAATTTAGAATTTTCAACACATTATTTCAAAATAAATGATATTTTTACAAAAAATTATTTTAGTCCTATTCAATATTTCATGATAGTAGAATGTAGCTAAATCCCTCTAGTTTTAAAGACTTATTTAATAAATACAAAAAAAAGAGTTGAAAAAAAATCAAAAAAATGTGAAAATAGTATTGAAATTTGGTTTCGGAAAATATAATATAAAATAAAATTAAATTTCATTACACATTTACAGAAATTTGGTGATTACATGGAACTTGACCTTTCCGCATTAATGACAGAAAAGAGGAACGAGAGAACAGTTAATATCGATCAGCTTTCAACACTAGAAATTATTCAGCTAATGAATAAAGAAGATCAAGGTGTTGCTTTAGCTGTACAAAATTGTTTGCCAGAAATAGAAAAAGCAACCAATGAAATCTATCAAGCTTTGAAAATCGGAGGAAGATTATTCTATCTGGGAGCTGGAACAAGTGGACGACTTGGTGTTATTGATGCTTCAGAATGTCCACCGACATTTCGAACAGATCCGGAGCTTGTCCAAGGTATTATGGCAGGTGGGACGAAAGCAATTATCACGGCTGTAGAGGGAGTGGAGGATAATCCTTTTGAAGGGAAGAATGATTTAGTAAAAGCGGACTTTCAAAAAGGAGATGTATTAGTTGGTATTGCGGCAAGTGGTCGAACCCCATATGTATATGGTGGGATTGAATATGCAAATTCATTGGGAGCAACCACGATAGCTTTAACCGCTAATCAAAACTCAGAGCTAGGTAATATTGCTCAAATTGCTATTGAAGTCATCGTTGGTCCAGAAGTGTTAACAGGCTCTACGAGGTTAAAAGCAGCAACAGCCCATAAAATGGTTTTAAACATGCTTACAACCACGACAATGATTAAGCTTGGTAAGGTTTATGAAAATCTAATGGTTGATTTAAATGCTAGTAATGTCAAGCTTAAAGAAAGAGCGAAAAATATTGTGATGAATGTGACAGGTGCTTCAGAAGAAGTCGCTGAGGTAAGTCTTCAACAGGCGAATAACGATGTGAAAGCAGCGATTGTGATGGTCAAAGGAAATGTTAACTTTGAACAAGCTTTATTGTTATTACAGCAGAGTGAAGGGTTTGTTAGAAAAGCAATCGAACGTGCTTAAGCACATTATTAATGGTATTTCTTCTGATAGAAATTTTCTATTGGAATGTTATATAATCATGAAGCAAGTAAGGGGGATTCTTGTGAAAAGATTTAAAAAATCAATGATTGCAGGCGCTGTTATTGTTGGGATTACCGCTTTAACAGCTTGTGGGGGAAGTGATACTTCCTCGACAGATGTTGAGAACTGGGAAGAGTGGAAAGGAAAAATTACGATTTGGGATGGACCACGTTGGGAAGATGAGAATGAGAACAAATTCCACTGGATGGAAGAAAAAGTGGCGGAATTTGAAGAGAAGTATCCGGATGTTGAGGTTGAACTTATTCAACAGCCATGGGCAGAGCTTGGAGATAGTTTGAGTGTAGCAATCGCTGGGAAAAATTGGCCAGATATAGCTCCTATCGACATTAGTGGTGGAACGATTAGCTTAAATCATATTGAAGATGGTGTAATCGAGAACACAGATGACCTTTATACAGATGAAGAGTGGGCTGACTTCTTACCGAATGCAGTAGAAGCATATGAGCACGATGGACATATTTATGGTGTGCCAAATTCCATTAGTGTGCAAACCCTTCTATTAAACTTAGATCTGTTTGAAGAAAAGGGTGTAGAGCCACCAGTCGATGGCAAATGGACGTATGATGAGTTTATTGAGAAAATGGAAGCGTTAACGGGAGACGGTGTATATGGATTCTCCACATATATTATGCCTGGTTACTATGAAGCATGGCCATTCTTATTTATGGATGGTGGTTATCCGTTAAGTGACGATTTATCTGAGTATACGTTTGACTCTCCAGAAGCTATTAGTGGTTTACAAAAGCTACTTGATTTGAAGTTTGATTATGAAGTAGCTCCAGCTGAGATGGGAAGTAATGATGTCGGAGGTACTTTCCAGTCATTTGCTAACTTAGCTCAAAGAACGGTAGCCGTTCAACCTTGGGCAACATGGGCTATTAATTCACTACAAACAGAAGAGTATGATATGAACTTTATGGTTGCGGAGTATCCAACTGGTGATACAGGTGAGCCTGTGACAATTGGTGGAGTCGGTGGTTATGTCATGTTTAACCAAGGTGAAGATGAAGCTAAGAAAAAGATGGTTGGAGAATTCTTAAAGCATGTATCAAGTACAGATGAGCAATATGTAACAGCTCAGAATTATGGAACATTCCCAGCTAGAATTTCAGCTGCTGACATGGATCCTTTTGCAGATAATCCAGGAATGGCTGCGGCACAAGAATTAACAGAACAAGTAGTACCTGTACCTCGCCACCCTGAATGGGCAAGAATTGATGAAGCGATTCAAGGACATTTACAATTAGCGGCTAACGGTGAGAAAACAGCTCAAGAAGCATTAGAAGATGCAAGAACGCAAGTTGAGAGTATTATGGACTAATGGACTGTTATAGTCTAAAAGCAATTATGTAATTGAAGCTCTTCTTTCCAAAAAAGGAGGAAGAGCTTTTCCTTATTAATATAGTTAGGAGATGAGGAACGAGTGGACAATCAACCTCAAATCAATACATCTGAAAAAATAATCGTTCCGAAGAAGTCATTATGGGAGCGAATAAAAAAGAATAAAGTGGCCTATCTTTTTCTAATGCCTAAGTTGATATTCTTTACTGTTTTTATGTTTATTCCCATCGTTTGGGCTTTTGTGATTTCATTTCAAGACCGTGGCGTTTTTGATATAGATTATGTTGGCTTTAAGCATTACATCGATGCCTTTCAAAGTGAGGTATTCCGTAAGGCTGTTATGAACACTTTATTATATACGGTAGTAACCGTTCCAGCTTTTATTATTACAGCACTTGTAATTGCTGCAATGATTCATCCGTTAGGTAGGATTTCACAGACGTTTTTCCGTTCTGCCTTTTATTTACCAACGGTAACGTCAATGGTCATTATTGCGATGGTTTGGCGTTGGATGTATAACTATCGTTTCGGTATATTTAACTACATAATAGAATTCTTTGGATTTGAGCCAGTAAACTGGCTAGCTCAATCCTCAACGGCGTTACCTGCATTAATGATTATGTCGATACTTATACCTCCAGGTTCTGGAATTATTATTTATTTGGCCGCAATGAATAATATAAATCCTTCATTATATGAAGCAGCGGATATTGATGGAGCTACTCCTTACCATAAATTTATGCGGATTACTTTGCCAATGCTAAAACCGACAACACTCTATTTGATTATTATAAGTACAATCGGTTCATTTCAGGTATTTACGCAAATTATCATGATGACAGGTGGAGGTCCTGGTAATGCTACCGAGACGATCGTCCACATGATCTATAAAACAGCGTTCCGAGACTTTAATTTTGGTTTAGCTTCAGCTCAATCGGTCATATTATTTTTAATCTTAATGGGCTTTGCAATTGCTCAGTTTAGACTTATGAAGGATAAATAGAGAGGGGGATTATTATGCTGTCAAAATTAAAAAAACCATTTAGTATTTTTATCTTATCCATTTTAGCTGTCATCTCCCTCTTACCACTATATTGGGTATTTTCGACTGCTTTACAATTGCCAAGTTACCAAAATGAAGAGATGGACCGCCCCATTTCATACGTAGAATCAACACCGCCAAAGCTGTATCCAGTTGGAATTACAGAATACTTCTCACAGTGGCAGAAAAAGAGAGCGGCTGAACAAGCAGGTGATATGGAGCAAGCTCAAGTTCATGCTGATTTAATGGATGAAGTGGTTGAGAAAACCTTTAGTACATTTACGAAACTTTTTACAACCACTCCGATTTTCAAATGGCTCTTTAATAGTATATATATCGCGGTGGTGACGACCGCCTTAATTGTGCTCATAGATACGATGGCAGGGTATGTCTTTGCGAAAAAGAATTTCCCTGGAAAATGGATTTTATTTTGGATTATTATTGCTACCATGATGATTCCGGAGCAAGTAACACTTGTACCAACCTTTATTATTGTCCAAAATTTACAAATGTTCGACTCCCATTGGGCTTTAGTTTTACCAAACCTTGCAGCCGCCTTTGGGGTATTTCTGATGCGACAATTCCTTCTTTCGGTACCTGATGAGTTAATAGAAGCAGCAACAATTGACGGAGCAAACGAATGGAAGATATTTTACAAAATCGTTATACCACTAGCCATTCCGGCGATGGTAACCTTAGGTATTTTCACTTTTGTTATGGTTTGGAATGCGTTCTTGTGGCCAATTATAGTCATCAATAATGCGGATTTAATGACGCTTCCTGCAGGTTTAAAAACATTACAGGATGCCAATTTAACAAGCTTTAAGTATCTGATGACAGGAGCTACCGTCGCAGCAGTACCAATCATAATCTTCTTCTTGATTTTCCAACGTTACTTTATTAAAGGTTTGACACTTGGAGGAGTGAAGGAATAATGCCTTCAAAAGAGTGGAAATACAAAATCGGTCAAATGATGGTGTTTGGTTTTAAAGCAGACCAAACATCATCCCTTTCACCAGCAATAGCGCAGCTTATCAAGGAGTATTCTGTTGGTGGTGTTATTTTATTTGGTAGGAATATAGGAAAGCCTGAAGAGCTACTTGCCCTTACGACTAAATTACAAGCATGGGCCCAACAATCTGGTCATCAAAAGCCGCTATTTATTTGCACGGATCAAGAGAACGGTGCAGTAAGGCGTCTAGGTGAGGGAACAACTGTCTTCCCTGGAGCGATGTTGTTAGGTGCAGCAGATGATGTGTTACTTGCTGAAGAGATAGGTATGTTAACGGGGAAAGAGTTAAAAGCTTTAGGTATCAATTGGAATCTAGCACCAACTGTTGATGTGAATAATAATCCCAATAACCCTGTAATTGGTGTTCGTTCCTTTGGAGAAGATGCTAGCCGTGTTAGTCAGCTGAGCTGTTCATGGATGAAAGGTATACAAAAGGCTGGAGTCATTTCGACGCTTAAGCATTTCCCAGGGCACGGAGATACAGTTATAGATTCACACTTAGCCTTACCAACCATTCACCATCCTATGGAACGACTAGTGGAGGTAGAGCTGAAACCTTTTCAAACGTGTATCGATGCTGGTGCAGATATAGTGATGACTTCACATATCCATTTTCCAGCATTAGAAAGTAGGGCTCAAATTCCAGCAACCTTATCATATAGCGTGATGACGGAGCTATTGCGTAACCAATTAGGTTTTCGTGGTGTGACGACAACGGATTGTCTTGAAATGGATGCGATTTCAAAAACAATTGGAACAGCTCGAGGCGCGGTGGAGGCTATCAAAGCAGGTGTTGACTTAATTATGATTTCAAATTTGCCAGAGCTACAATATGAGGCACTTGAAGAAATTTATCATGCTTTTGATCAAGGTGAGTTAACGAAAGAAATGATAGAGTCGAGCTATCAAAGAATACAATTATTAAAGAAACGCTATTTAAACTGGACTGAACAAGATTTGAATTCATTAAAAATCCCACCTTTTGTTGGCTCTGAGCAACATCAGATAAAGGCTTTACAGGCTATGAAACAAGGAATTACGTTAGTAGAAAATAAGCAATTGCTTCCTTTATCGGTTGATGGAAATGAACGGGTTCTTGTGGTTTACCCTGAGTATTCATATTTAACAAGGGTTGAAGATCAACGATTTAAGATGAATGCTTTAAGTGAGGAAATCAAAAAAATAGATCGTCATGCTCAAGCATTTAAGATCCCGTTAGAGGATTCAAAAGGGGATTTAGAAGGCTTGATTAAAGAAGCAAATCAAGTAGATGTAATTATTATAGCAACGATTTCGGCGGTTTTATCACCGCAGCAACAACAATATATTAAGGCGCTTTCTTCGTTAAATAAAAAAATCATTGGTGTCGCATGTCGTGTCCCTTATGACCGTTCCATATTTCCATATGTGGATGCTTTTCTAGCTACCTATGAATTTAATACTAGTGCACTACAAATCGCAGCACGAGTTATTTATGGCTTAAGCGAAGTACACGGAAAATTGCCGGTTACCATTAAAAATAGTCCAGAATAAAGGTATATTCTTGCATACAAACCCAACATGACGTTGCCCGAATCACTTCGATTCCTACAAATAGTAAAGTGTGGTTTTGCTCTTTTATTAAAGGCTAGTTATTCAATGTATTCTTTGTACAAGAAGCAAATAAACAAATGAGTTTTCTCAAACACCAGCGGTGAGAATGGGAGCCGACTCCTGCAGGAGGAGAGGGCAGGCTGAGATCCACCGGCAAAGCCGGTTAGCTCAGCGCCCGCCTGCGGAAAGCGAGCCCCATTCCCGGAGCGGTCTTTGAAAAATAGACATTGCTCTTAAAGTATTTGTATACAAAAACAATGGAGGTGCAACAAAAATGTCAATGATATCCTTACCTTTGCAAAAAGAAAAAGTATTAGCGGTTGGTTTGATGTCTGGAACGTCTGGAGATGGTGTGGATGCTGCACTCGTTGAAATTGAACATTCTGGATATGAGACAAAGGTAGCTCTATTAGCCTTTGAAACGTTAGAGTATGATCAATCGTTAAAACAGAGATTATTTGCAGCCTGTGATGTAAAAACCTCACGTGTTGATGAAATATGTCGGTTGAATGTTGAGTTAGCAGAGAAGATGTCGGAAGCCGTTATACTTGTAATGAAAGATACCACTTATCAGCTTTCAGACTTAGATTTTGTAAGCTCACATGGGCAAACGATTCACCATTTACCTAAAGAATTTGCCACTATGCAAATTGGAGAACTGGCGGTTATTGCAGAACGCACACAAACATTAACAGTTGGTGATTTTAGACCGACCGATTTAGCCGTAGGTGGTCAAGGAGCCCCTTTGGTACCTTTTGTGGATGATCTATTATTTAGAAGTACAATGAAAGGACGATGCTTGATAAACATTGGAGGAATGGCCAATCTTACCGTTTTGCCTAAAAGCTTAGATCGCTCTGTAATCGCTTTTGATACGGGGCCTGGAAATGTGCTAATTGATGAAGTCATTCGAATTGGTTCAAATGGCGCCAAGCATTTTGATGAAGCAGGTAACTTAGCTTCCAAGGGCAAAGTTAATCATGAGTGGCTCAAAGAAATACTAGCTTCTGATCATTTCTTGTCTAAGCCGTTTCCAAAAAGCACAGGACGAGAATATTATCACCGTGATATGGCGAGAGAACTTTGGGATGAAGGGGAGAAGAGAGGGTTATCATTTGCTGATATTGTGGCAACGGTAACAAGCTACACAGTTGAAACCATTGTCAAAACGGTAGAAGAGCAGCTTGACTCACATGTAGAACTGGATGAATTTTACGTTGGCGGTGGTGGTGTTCATAATTTATTTATCATGAAACAACTGTCTAATCGTTTAGGCCGCCCAGTGAAGGGAATGGAGGCTTTAGCCTTTTCGAGTGATGCCAAGGAAGCTATCGCTTTTGCTGTCTTAGGTAACGAATTTCTAAAACAGCAAACAAACAACACGCCATCGGCCACAGGAGCAAAAAAGAAAGTGTCGATGGGTAAAATAGCTTTCCCTTCAAAAAACTGAGTTCATCGATTGACTCAGT
Organism: Alkalihalobacillus trypoxylicola; assembly: GCF_001590785.1. Lineage (GTDB taxonomy): Bacteria > Bacillota > Bacilli > Bacillales > Bacillaceae_D > Alkalihalobacillus > Alkalihalobacillus trypoxylicola. The sequence continues at coordinate 375,189 of NZ_LTAO01000001.1, read as the reverse complement.
TTTTTCATTACAAAACATAGACAAATGGTATGTATGGCTCTTTTAACTGGGGGCTAGAAATGAACAAGGAGGATTGCTTAAGGATGAAGCTTCACTATCAATCACTAAAGCGTTTGAAGGTTCAAGATATGGTAAACCTATGGAATCAGGAAATGGGTGCTGATTTTCCTATGTCTGAAAGGTTACTTATTCAAAATAGTTTCTCTGATTGTAATTTATTTTTTGAAGGTTCCTACCTCACTTTAAACGAGCAAGATGAATTAGTAGGATTCATAATCTCAAAGATGTTCCAAGAAAATAGAGAAGTAAATCTTGGCCAGGATGTTGGCTGGATTCAAGTTTTAGTCGTTCATAAGGATTATCGTAATCAAGGGATCGGTTCAGAATTATTAAGAAAAGCAGAGGGAGCCTTTCAGAATCAAAATATTAAAGAAATTATGTTAGGACGCGACCCGTTTCATTTTTTCCCAGGTATTCCTGCAAACTATGAACAAACGATTCGCTGGTTCGAAAGTCAAGGATACGAGCTAAATGAGCCATATGGCCGCGACTATGACATGGTTAGAAGTTTTAAAGATCAAGAGGAAGTAACCCTCCCAGTTATACAAAATATATCTTTTACGATATTAAAGATTGAAGAAAAGGATCAGTTTCTACACTTTTTGAAGCAAAGCTTTCCTGGAAGATGGCAATATGAAGCCCATAAATACTTTGAAATGGGAGGAGTTGGAAGGGAGTTCGTAGTTGTGAAGAAAGAAGGATCAATTATCGGCTTTTGTAGAATTAATGATTTAAGCTCTCCTATCATCGCTCAAAATGTATACTGGAGTTCCTTATTTGAGCACAACCTTGGAGGTATTGGTCCTTTGGGAGTGGCAAAAGAAGAACGTAAATCTGGTTATGGTATAGCTGTTGTAGAAGCAGCCATCTATTATTTACGGAAACGAGGTGTTTCTTCGATGGTCATTGACTGGACAGGGTTAGTTTCGTTTTATGAGAAGCTAGGCTTTAAGGAATGGAAAAGCTATCGTAATTTACAAAAGAACCTGGGGTGAAGGAACTTGTTTGAAAAAGTCCGAAATTTTCTAGAAAAAGAAATACAATTGAACCATATTCCAGGTGCGACCCTTCAGGTTGCACAACAAGGTAAATTGCTACTACAAGAAACTTTTGGATTTCAAAGAGTATTTCCGAATAAAGAACCAATGAAAATAACGACCGTCTTCGATTTAGCGTCTTTAACAAAAGTTATCGCAACATTACCCGTCGTTTTAAAGCTGATTGAGCATGGAGATCTACATTTAGATGATCGCGTTTCATTTTTTCTACCTTCATTTTCAGGAGGGGGGAAAGAAGAAATTCGAATTAAGCACTTACTAACCCATACTTCTGGCCTTCCCGCACATAGACGCTATTATGAGAAAAAACTTCTTGTTGGTGAAATTATGGAAAGTATTTATGAAGAGAAACTAGTTGCACCACCTGGAAAGCAAGTCGTTTATAGTGATTTGGGATTTATTACGCTTTATCATTTGATAGAGAAGATAACCAGTGTTCCCTATGCTCGATTTGTTGAAGAGGAAATTTTAGCCCCATTAGAAATGAATGAAACGGGCTTTCATTTAAATTATGAAAAAACGAGGTATGCGGCAACAGAATATAGTGAGGAGCTCCGTGACTATAAGCAAGGTATCGTCCATGATGATAACACTGAAAGTATGGGTGGTATTAGTGGTCACGCTGGTTTATTCTCAACCGTAACAGACCTAACAAATTTTGCGGAGATGATTGAGCAAGGCGGATATTTCCGAGGGAAGAGAATTTTGTCAGAGCAGACATTAGCGGTTTCTCAAAAAAATTATACACTGTTTGACTCTGAATATCGTGGTTTAGGTTGGATATTAAATAGTCCAAATTTCTCCTCATGTGGTGATTTATTTTCAGAAGGAAGCTTTGGTCATACAGGCTTCACAGGAACGAGTATTTGGTTTGATCCCGAAATTCAACTAAGAGTCATTTTGTTAACCAATCGAGTTCATTTCGGGAGAAAGGATCCAATTATTCGGTTGAGACCACGTTTACATAATTTAATTGTATCAACTTTATAAAAAGGTGGGAAAAAGATGAGTAAAGTGACATTAGAAGAAAAGCTAGGTCAACTTTTTGTTGTTGGTTTTAATGGTAAAAAGGTGCCAAAAGAGATGAAAGAGTTAATTGAAAAATACCATGTCGGAAATATAATCTTATTTGCAAGAAATATTGGTACACCGGACGAAGTGAAAGCTTTAACAACAGAATTGCAACAAATAGCCGCTCGTTTTCAAGAAAAACCGTTATTAATTTGTGTCGACCAAGAAAATGGAGTGGTTCGTCGGTTAAGTAAGGGTACGACTATCTTACCTGGAGCGATGGCTACCGCGGCAACGAATCAAAGTGATTATGCATTTGAATTAGGGAGAATTTGTGGAGAAGAGCTTATGGAGCTCGGTATCAATTGGAATTTAGCACCTGTATTAGATGTGAATAATAATGCGGATAATCCCGTTATCGGTGTTCGTTCCTTTGGTGAAAACCCTGAAAAAGTGGCAGAGTTAGGAAGGAAGTCCATGCTAGGTTTGCAGGCTGGTGGTATGGTAACCACTCTGAAACATTTTCCGGGTCATGGTGATACGAATATAGACTCACATTTAGGTTTGCCAACGATCCCTCATTCGCTTGAACGTCTAGAAAAGGTGGAGCTAGTCCCGTTTAAAGCATGCATAGAGGCAGGAGCTGATACAGTGATGTCTGCTCACATTCATTTTCCAGTGTTAGAAAAAAATGAGGGTACACCTGCGACGTTGTCAAAAAGTGTTATTACAGGCTTGTTAAGAGAGCAATTAGGCTTTGACGGTGTCGTGACGACAGATTGTATGGAAATGGATGCTATTTCTAAGACCATTGGAACAGAAAAAGGAGCTGTAGTCGCATTACAGGCAGGTATTGACCTCATTATGATCTCGCATCGCCAGGATAGACAGGTAGGTGCGATAGAAGAAGTAAAGCGAGCGTTAGAAGCAGGAGAAATAACGGAAGAGGTCATTGATGCTGCCTATGAACGAGTGATGAAGCTAAAGCGTAAGTACTTAACTTTTGATGCAAAAGAAGCTATTAGCATTCAAGATACGGCTCAAGCACATCAACAAATCGCAGAAGAAGTTTATCAAAAAAGTATTACGGTTGAAAAAAGTCATGCAATCCCACTGAGTAAAGAAGAGAGCTTATTAGTATTGGAGCCTAAAACCCCACAATTAACCGGTGCTGAGGATTCATTAAATGGTGATTTAGCATTAGGAAAAGCTTTGAATACATTTTCAAATGTACTCGACATTCAGCCTTTTCCCCAATCATTAGACGGAATAGAAGTCTTAACCGAAAATCATCAAAAGATTATTGTAGGCTTAGTCTCGGCCACACAGGATCCAATGCAGATAAAGGTTGTTGAAAAGCTTGTTTCATTAGGAAAAGAAGTCATTGTCATCGGAATGCGTAGTCCTTATGATATTCAAGTGATACCGGAAAATGTGAAAACCTATTTAAATACGTATGAGTTTAGCTATCCTGCTCTTATAGCGGCAGGCTCCGTTTTGTTTGGTGATACAATAGCAACGGGCAAAGCTCCTGTGACTCTCACCTATTAAATAATCATAGCCTGGAGGTAACCGATGTGAAACTAGGATTAGAGCGATTTTTGGCATCAGAATACGAACCATTTCAGAATAAAAGGGTGGGCCTTGTCACTAATTTGACTGGTGTAAACCAAGACCTCGTTCCAACGATTGATTTGTTTGCCAAGCATTCTGGAATTAATCTTGCCGCTTTATATGCCCCAGAACATGGAATTCGTGGTGATGTAAAAGAGGGAGAGAAGGTAGATTCTTCCCAAGATCCACAAACAGGGTTGCCTGTGTATAGTTTATACGGTAAAAGTAAGAAGCCGTCTGTGGAAATGTTATCAGATGTTGATGTGATTGTATTTGATTTACAAGATTTAGGATCTAGATATTATACATTTATTTATACAATGGCTTATATGATGGAAGCTTGTCAGCAATATAAGAAGCACTTTATTGTTTTAGACCGACCAAATCCTATTGGGGGAGAAAAGGTAGAGGGAAATCTAGTTGAAGAAGATGTCCGCTCATTTGTAGGGCTATTACCGATACCGAATCGACATGGATTAACAGTTGGTGAATTAGCCATTCTATTTAAGCATGAATACGGTTATGACTGTGAGCTAACCGTTATTGAGATGGAGAATTGGAAGCGATCCTGTTATTTCGATGAAACGGAACTCTTTTGGGTACCACCTTCACCAAATGCTCCAACATTAGATATGGCTATTTTATATCCGGGTACGTGTTTATTGGAAGGAACGAATGTATCAGAGGGTAGAGGTACGACCAAACCTTTTGAATATGTTGGGGCACCATTTATAGACGGATATCAGTTGGCAAAAGAATTTAATTCACTTGGCTTAGCTGGTGTAATTGCTAGACCAACCTCTTTTGTACCAACGTATCAGAAATTTGAGGGTCAGGTTTGTAGTGGTATACAATTACACGTAACCTCTAGAGAGGACTTTCATTCATTTGAAGCAGGAGTGAGACTATTAGAAATCATTAACAAACTTTATCCGAATGACTTTCAATTTGTACAGCATCCAAATGGAAGGTACATGTTTGATTTGTTAGTGGGCACCAAATCCATGCAAGCGCAAATTCTTTCAGGAGAAACGGACACATTTTTAGCTCAATGCCAAGAACAAAGTGTTCTGTTTAAGGAGCAAACGGCTAAATATCGACTGTATCGCTAAGTAGTAATAATAGGTGCTTACACTAAGACCGTTTACAGAAAGGTAAGTAGTGGAGTTAGGGATGATGGGATTTTACGGACAAAATAAATGATTCAGCACTCAGCGTCGGGTGCTGTCCCAAGCCCGAAGTGATTTATAAAGATTTTTGCTTTTATGTGACATTCATACAAAAGTCCTTCATTTTTGTATAATAGAAATAGCCATGGAAAACAATCATAGGAGGTGACTAAATGGCCTATTTAACAGGTGGACTCATTATGTTAACAGAAATGCTTAATAAGCTTCCACCTTCTGAGAGAAAAATTGCTGCATACATGATTGAACATCCACAGGAAACCATATCTTTAACTGCCCATGAAATCGGTAAAAAAAGTGCAACGAGCAGTGCTGCCGTTATTCGCCTTTGTAAATCATTAAACTTAAAAGGGCTACCAGATTTGAAACTAAGGATAGCTGGAGATTTACAAAAAACAACACAGCTAGGTTTAAGGGATATTGAACCGAATGAACAAGCAGAAACGATTATAGATAAAATGACGAACAATTCTGTTCAAACCATACGAGAAACGGCTGAGCTTCTTAATTTACAAGAGCTAGAAAAAGCTGTAGATTTTTTAAATCAAGCACGCCGTATTCATTTTTTCGGAATTGGGGCTTCAGGAATTATTGCACTTGATGGTCAACAAAAATTTGTTCGAATCGATAAAACTGCCTATGCTTTTACTGATGTACATATGGCCACTACGATGGTAGCGACAGCGACAGAAGAAGATGTAGCGATTGGTATATCTTTTTCTGGTGAAACAAGAGAAGTCGCAAAATTTTTAGAAATAGCGAAGAAAAAAGGATTAAGGACAATAAGTTTAACGAAATACGGGCAATCACTGGTGAGTGATATAGCGGATGTTCAGCTCTATACTTCGGCAACTAGAGAGCCTACTTTTCGAAGTGGTGCAACTTCTTCACGCATTGCCCAGTTACAGGTTATTGATATTCTATTTATGTGCGTGGCATCGTCACAGTATGACAAGTCGGTTAAACACTTGAATGAAACGAGAGATGCGGTCGATTCACTTCGACAGTCGAGAGGACGAACCAAAAAATAAGTAGCTTTCAAACGGATGAACAAAGTGAGGTTCATAGCTATGAAGTTATTACCAGAATTAGCTAAAAAAGTAATCGATGAAGTGCGTCTTACCTTAAACGAAAGGTTAATTATTATGGATGAGGAAGGAGTCATTATTGCTGCTACTGAGCAAGAACGAATTGGTACTATTCATCAAGGAGCTAAAACGGTCTTAAAAAATAAAGAAAAACTTTACATTAACGAACATAATAGAAAGACATTAAAAGGTGTTAAATTAGGAATCAACTTACCCATTCAATTCGAAGGGAAAATAATAGGTGTACTAGGTGTAACAGGGCATCCTCAAAAAATAGAGAGCTATGCTGATCTTGTGCGTAAGATGACAGAATTAATGATTAAGGAAACCTATTATATTGAGCAAAAGGAATGGCAGCAAAGAGGAATAGAAACATTTTTTCATGAGTGGATGAACGAAGAAAAAATGGAAAAATCTATCATTCAGCGTGGTCAACTTTTAGGAATAGCGGTAGGAACTCCTTATATATGTATAAGTATTGAAGCTGTAGATTCAAATGAGAAGAGTGTCTATTCGTTTATGAATGATTGGTTTACGCACGCTTTTCCAAAAAGACAAAATGATAGGTTGATAAGAACACTTGATGGAGACTTTTTATTATTACGTTCGGTAAAAAAAGATGAGCATGAGTACGAAAGAATCAAAAGTGAGTTGCAGCGCTGGCGCACTAATTTTTTGAAACTCCATCAAATGGGAAGCTTTCACGCTGGTATTGGCGATACACTAGTAAGCAATCAATTAAAAGGTGCCTATACCGAGGCAAGGAAAGCGTGCAAAGTAGCCAATCAAAATAAGGCGATCGTTTTTTATAATGATTTATCACTCGACATCATTTTTTCCGAAATTAATAGAGCTACACAAACAGAATTCATGAATCGGGTATTATGTCCACTATTAAAAGAAACCGATTTGATGACTACGCTAAGAGCATATTTACACCATAATCAATCGATTGTAGAAACAGCAAAATCCTTACATATCCATAAAAACACCCTACACTATCGATTAAATCAAATAAGTCTATTAACCGATATTGATGTTAAAAGCTCGCTTGGCATCACTTTATTTTATCTAGCTCTCTTGTTTACTGATGAGAATTCAGCGTCATTTCCTCTAGATATATAGATAGGTACGTTTAGCTGAAGGCAATAACAAAAGCAAATTAAAAAGAATGAAGAGTGTTGGACTGTTAGCTTAGCTCAAAAACAATCCAACACTCTTATATCATAAGAGAAAACAGCACAACTAACAGTATCTTTAAATGATAAATCTATGAATGTGCATTCTCATAAGCTTCGAGCAATAAATCAACAATATGAACCGCACGCATTTGCCCTTGCAAGCCTTCCTTTTCAATCCCAAGCCTCATTTGCAAAAGACAACCAGGGTTAGAAGTAACGATCGTTTTTGCTTTCGTTTTTTTCGTTTCTTTCATTTTATAGTCAAGGATTTGCATCGACATTTCCGACTCAACAATATTGTAGATACCAGCTGAACCACAGCAACGATCCGCATTTTTCATTTCTACATAGTCAGAGCCTTCAATCGATTGAAGCAATTGTCTCGGTTGAATGAACGTTTTTTGACCATTACGTAGATGACATGAATCCTGGTACGTTAATACCTCATCCTTTAATTTGAGCGATTCTTGCTGAAAATTCAACTCAACGAGAATGGAAGTAATATCTTTAATTTTTGCTGTAAAAGCTTTAGCTCGTTCATGCCATTCTGGTTCACTCTTTAAGAGGTGGTCATAATCGACCAAAAAGGCTCCGCAACCACCAGCGTTCGTAATAATATAATCGATCTCAGCTTGTTCAAATGCGATAATATTTCTTTTAGCCAATTCTTTTGCTTTTGCTTTTTCTCCGCTATGTCCATGTAGGGCTCCACAGCAAGCTTGTGTTTTCGGAATCACGATGTCACAGCCTGCATACTGTAAAAGTTTTTTTGTCGCTTCATTGGTTTTCATAAATACGGTGTCCATTAAACAGCCGTTGAAAAAAGCAACGTTTTTCTTTTTATCGCCTATCGGTTTTAAATGTTCACTGCGATTTCTAATCTCCTTGCCTTTCGGTATAGCAGGTAAGGCCTTTTCCATCAGTTGCATCGTTTCTGGAAGTAACTTAAGCATATGTGTTTTGCGTGCTAAGGTGCTTAGTCCAGAGCGTTGATAAAAACCAATTAATCCGACAAGTGTAGTCATCCTATTTTGATAAGGAAATAGCTGTTCGAATACAAGATGACGAACGGCTTTTACTGGTAAAGAAGGCTTTTTGTTTTGATAAATAATGTCGCGAGCTTCTTCGAGAAGATGCCCATATTTAACACCAGATGGGCAGACAGGCTCACATGCTCTACAGCCTAAACACATATCCAATGAGCGTTTAACTTCATCATCTGGTTCTATATCACCATCAACGACTGCTTTCATTAAAGCGATACGACCACGTGGCGAGTGAAGCTCATTTTTTCCAGATTCGATGTAGGTAGGACAGGTAGGCAAACAAAAGCCACAACGCATACAGTTTAACAACTCATCATAGTCCATTTTCTCTTGAAATTGACGAATGATTCTTTCTTTCTCTGTGTTATTCATGATTGGTTCACCACAATTCTTTTACGTGAGGATTTAGCAAAGATTTTACTTGGATTCATAATATTATTTGGGTCAAAAGCATGCTTAAGGGCTTGCATGGCTTCTATACCTTCTTCGCCAAGCTTCAGGTGTAAATAAGGCGCTTTCATGGCTCCAACACCATGCTCACCCGTAATAGTACCCCCTAAAGAAACGGCTGTTTGGAAGATTTCCTCTAAAGCTTGTTCTACTCGGTGCATTTCATCTTTATTTCTGCTATCAGTCATACAGGTAGGATGTAGGTTACCATCTCCAGCATGTCCGAATGTACAGATTTCAACTTGATACTTTAAGGCGATTTCATTAATAGCTCGAACCATATTAGCAATCTCTGAACGTGGAACAGTTGCGTCCTCTAAAATAGTTGTCGGTTTTAAACGTGCTAAAGCCGATAATGCAGACCGGCGTGCTGTACTCAGCTGTTCAGCTTCCCATTCAGATTTAGCAACATTTACTTTTAAAGCACCGCTTTGTACACATATAGCTGTCATTTTTTCCATATCAGCTTGAACGGATTGAACTGGACCATCTTGCTCAATTAATAAGACGGCCTCCACATCAGTTGGAAGACCAATCTTTGAAAAATCCTCAACTACTTTAAGGGTAGGTTGATCTAAAAATTCTAAGGTTGCAGGTATCACTCGATTGGCAATGATGGTTGATACCGTCTGTGCTGCAGCTTCCATACTGTCATATAAAGCCAACATCGTTTTTTTCGACTCTGGCTTAGGAATTAGTTTGAGAATGGCCTCCGTCACAATTCCAAGCGTACCCTCAGATCCAACAAATAAACGAGTTAAATCATATCCTGCTACATCCTTCGCAAGTTTACCTCCCGTTTTAATGATTTCTCCATTAGGAAGGACCATTTCAAGACCTAATACATAATCACGAGTTACCCCATATTTTAAACCGCGTAATCCACCAGAATTCTCACTGATGTTTCCACCAATTTGAGAGATTTTCATAGAACTAGGATCAGGAGGGTAAAAAAGGCCGATTTCCTCTACTGTTTGAATCATTTCCAAAGTGTTTACACCAGGTTGAACCGTAATTGTTAAATTTTCTTGATCAATCTCAAGAATTTGATCCAAATGCTTAAATAAAAGAACAATTCCGCCTTCAAGAGGGGTTGTTCCTGCACTCAAATTAGTGCCAGAGCCTCTAGGTACAATAGGAATCGTATGTTCGTTACAAAGCTTGACAATGTCAGCGACTTCGTTTTTGTTTCTTGGTGAAAGAATGGCATCAGGCATTGCTTGATAATTCGGTGTCGCATCAAAAGAATATACGAGCTTAGATGCTGGGCTATCCTCGTAGTTTTCTTGCCCAACAATGCTTATTAATTTCATTTTTAATGAATCTGTAATCATCCGATCAGCTCCTATATTTACTACCTTTATCATAAAAAGATTGTACCTGAAAAACTATGTGTGAAAGTCTAAAAATAATGATAAAAGAAACCATTACTTTGGTTATTAACACAATTGGGAACTGTGAATCTCTTCATAATTAAGCATGCTACTATTTCCATAAGTACCTGTTGGCAAAATCAACGACCTATTCTTATAGAGGTATAGACAACTATATTAGAGTTTTGTATGATAAAAAGAAAACAAGGGGGGCCATTATGTTTGTTATAGGCATTGATGGTGGTGGCACGAAGACGATTGCCATTTTAGTTTCATCTACTGGAGAAATCGTGGCACAGGCTACAGGAGGTACTTCGAATCCTAATTCTATCGGGATCGATGAAGCCAAAAATGAACTACTAAAATTAGTCCATTCATTAAGTATTCAAAATCCAAAGGCTTATAAAAATGTGGTTAGTGTTTTTGCTGGTTTATCGGGGATCGAGTCACCAAAATACAAAGAGGAAATGAAGCAAATTTTACAAAATCAATTACCTGAGATAGCTGTCACCATTGATAATGATGCAGTTATTGCCCTTTTCTCAGGTACTTTTGGTGAGCCGGGAGTTGTACAAATTTCTGGCACCGGTTCCGTTACATATGGATTAGATTCGAAGGGTAACCGTCATCGAGTTGGTGGCTGGGGGTATTTAATAGGAGATGAGGGAAGTGGCTATGCAATTGGTCGAGCAGGGCTTCATGCAGCTTTTTTAGAAAAAGATAATCGTGGTCCGAGCACCGAGATATCCACTCTTCTTTTAGAATATTTTCAAGTTAAACAAATTGATTCAATGATACCCCTTATTTATGGGGAGAGAGCAAGGACAACGATAGCTTCACTAAGTAAAATCGTCATGCTAGCTGCTGATCATCGTGACCAGGTTGCTTTAGAGATTATTAAATATCAATCCCAACAATTAGGGGAACAAATTACCGCTTTAATACAGATAAGCACCTTTCAACTAGAAGGGAAAATCCCGGTCGTTCTTACTGGCGGTGTGATGAATAGAAGTGATTTATTATTGAATGATATCGTGAAAACGTTAAAAGACCATGGAATCAATCAAGTAGAAGTGACCGTACCTAAATTACCACCAGTAGCAGGAGCCGTTATTGCTGCCTTTCAAGCTGTCAATAAAAATTTAGATAAGATTAGCTTCCAGAATAGGTTTTTAGAGGACTATGTGTGAATTTGTCGAAATTAAAAAAGATAACTACTAAAAAACTAGTAGTGCGAATAGGAGGCGATCATAAATTCCCTAAAGGATTCGCACCGTGAAAAATGGCGAAAGCTGTCGGAATCGACTTGCTTCCGCTTGAACACTCATAAATATAGTTCTCAAATAGACAAAAAAGTATCTATTTTATAGCATTATGAAAAGTTTTCGCAGTCGCACCTCACATAGGTGCGTGGATATACCAGAGCAAAGTCCATTCTCTTTCATATTTGGTAGCACAAAACAATCTCCACCCCTTTTTCAAGGGACGGAGATTGTTTTGTTGAATCTGAATATGTCTTCATTAATAGTTTATTTAACCTAAAAAACCACCTTCGCAACGAATGGTTTGTCCTGTTAACCTCTAGTTCATCAATTTATACCATTGAGTGAAAAATATATCCATTCCAGCTTCTGCGAGAGAGAGGCATATAGCTGCTCCGATACCTTTTGAGCGACTTGCTCCAGTCACAATAGCTACTTTTCTATTTAAAGGTTTCATTATAATCCTCCTATAAATGAGGACGCACACAAAGAGACGAGTATTTATTAATAGTACGTCCTAAAACTTTTAAAAACCGGGATTTAGTATTTACATTTTTTAATCGTTTATAGGATTGTTGCCATCATAAATCTCCTTTTTCATCGCTAAATAAATCATACCATTTATAAAAAGGTTTCCATTTTTATAATTTTTTGAAACTTTTTTTATAGCTATTCGTAGAAACATAAATAAAAGAGGGATTAACTTAAATTTATGTTAATCTTTCTTCAATTTTATAAGGAGTGAAATCTTATGTTTTCTTTTAAAAAAGTAGAGTCGGATAAGTTATTACCATATGTAATGTCCATTGGTGTAATACTTATTTTAACTTCCCTCATAGTGCCGATGGTTGCTATTTTATTTATTCAAGATTTCTTGTTTTTCTCCTCTTCTCATTGGACATTCATTCGTCCTAGTGAGGCATTTATCGGATTTGGATTAGGAATGGTTTGGATAGCTGTTGTCTTATTTTCCTTATTTTTTTCAATGAAATGGTCCGAGATAAAAGATAAAGATTATAGATGGGGTCCTTTGCATGTCCTACTAGGATGCTTATCAATTCCTATTTTCCTATTATCGATATATCACTATATTTATTTAGATGAACAAGGTGTACATGAAATTTCCATCTGGTCTTTCTCGGAAGAGGGAATTTTATGGGAGGATATAGATCATACAACAAGACTCGTACAAGAAGGCAGTCAGATTACGATTTCTTACACTTTTTCTGATGGTGAAAGAGATATCACCATTCCACATGATCCACAGGATTATTTAACAAATACAGCGATTGATCGAGCCATTGATACACATCAATTAATGATTATAGATGAGATTCAATCATCTGATTGATTGATGAGGGATTTTATCCTTTTGCCAAAGTACTCTTAAGGTTACAATGATTAGCGAAATTCTAATAAAGGTTTAGTCGTATGATGCGGAGGTCTAAACTATTATCTACTTATGAATTGTGCTACAATATGAACTAAGAGACTACTATTGGAGGCAAGGCAATGGAGAAAGAGAAACAAAAATCAGGGTCTTTGGAATGGATTAAAGCATTATTTATTGCTTTAATTATTGCTTTTTTAGTACGTTACTTTTTGTTTGCACCTATTGTAGTAGATGGGGAGTCAATGTCACCTACATTACAAAATGGAGATCGAATGATTGTTAATAAAATTGGTTATTCTTTTTTAGAGCCTGAAAGGTTCGATATTATTGTTTTCCATGCTCCCGGTGGGAAGGATTACATAAAAAGAGTGATCGGCTTACCAGGAGATAAAATAGAATTTCGCTTAGATACCCTTTATATTAATGATGAGCCTATAGAAGAGCAGTATCTTGAGGAATTGAAAGCGTCTTATTCTGGGGAAACATTAACGAATAATTTTACTTTGTATGATGTAACAAATGAATTAGTGGTTCCGGAAGAACATTTATTCGTCATGGGCGATAATCGAAGACATAGTAAAGATAGTCGTGATATCGGAACCATACACTATGATGAAGTGATAGGCCAGGCGAATGTTGTTTTTTGGCCATTAAAAGATATTAGGATCGTAAAATAGGAGCGTAATAGCATGACAATACAATGGTTTCCTGGCCATATGGCTAAGGCAAGAAGAGAAGTAACAGAGCAACTGAAGATGATAGATGTCGTTATTGAACTCGTTGATGCGAGAATTCCTCTTTCATCAAGAAATCCGATGATCGATAAAATTGTTGAGCACAAACCAAGGCTCATCTTGCTTAACAAAGCTGATTTGTCGGATGAACATTTAACCAAAGAATGGAAAAAGTATTTTGAACAACTAGGACATGCTGTTCTGATTATTAATTCTCAAAATGGAAAAGGAACGGAAAAAATACAGCAGGTATGTCAGCAATTAGCTTCTCCGATGATCGAGAAAATGAAAGCAAAAGGAATGAAGCCAAGAGCGATAAGGGCAATGATTTTAGGAATTCCTAATGTTGGTAAATCGACTTTAATTAATCGGTTAGCCTCGAAAAGAACAGCACAAGTGGGAGATCGACCAGGTATCACAAAAAGACAGCAATGGATAAAGGTCGGTAAGCAATTAGAGCTTTTAGATACTCCAGGAATATTGTGGCCTAAGTTTGAAGATAAAGAAACAGGCTTTCGCTTAGCTGTTACGGGTGCTATTAAGGATGAAATTTTGGATTTTCAAGATGTAGCATTATTTGCTTTAACCTATTTGAAGCAATATTACCCAAACCGTTTGAAAGAGCGATATAAGCTAACAGAGCTTGCAGATGACAATGTCGAATTATTTGACCAAATCGGTAAAAATAGAGGATTTATTATGAGTGGTGGATATATTGATTATGATAAAGTCGCAGAAACCATATTAAGAGAGCTAAGAAGTGGGTTATTAGGTCGTTTATCATTTGAAATTCCAGAGAAAAATCTCAAGCAGACCTAGACAACACCTGTTTAAATCACCATATGATTGAAATGATGTTTGATGGATGCAAACATCAAGAACGAATCATGAACCCTCCTTATTGTGAAAAAGGAGGGTTTTTTTGAAAGGATAGAAGGAGCAAGCAGCCGGTAGCCTAACATTTTTGTTCTCATCCTCTTCCTTTTAACTTGCATCACATTTTCGAAAAAAAGCCGATATAAAAAGTGAGGAATCACCTATGAAATTAGAAGAATTGACGATAAAAGAAGTAGAAGAATGGTTAGACAAGGAAGAATACTCTTCTACAGAAAGATTAGAAGCATTAAAAAATGATTCTCGTAAAGGCGTTCAATCTTTGCTAAGGCGCCATCAAAGAAAAATAGAAGCACACAATAAGCTCATAGAAATGCATCAAGACATGCTAAAATTTGAATGGGAGTTATATGACCAAGGATATCAGCATATTGCGGGCATAGATGAAGTAGGAAGAGGTCCATTGGCAGGTCCTGTTGTAACAGCAGCTGTTATATTGCCAAAGGATTTTCAACTGCTCGGATTAAATGATTCAAAAAAATTAAGTAAAGAAAAAAGAGAAAAATTTGCTGAAATCATTAAAAAAGAAGCACAATCTTATTCCATTATCTTTTCAACAGCAGCTGAAATTGATCAATTGAATATTTATCAGGCTACAAAAAAGGCGATGGAGAAAGCTGTTCAATCTCTTTCATTAGAAGCGGATCATTTATTAGTGGATGCGATGAACCTTACAGTTGATATTCCACAAACTTCCTTAATAAAAGGAGATGCTAGAAGTTTATCGATTGCAGCAAGCTCCTGTTTGGCGAAAGTTGCTAGGGATACATATATGGAACAATTACATAAGAAATTTCCGCAATACCATTTTGATAAAAATATGGGCTATGGAACTAAGGAACATCTTGAGGGAATAAAGAAATTTGGAATCCTACCATCTGAGCATCGTAAAAGCTTTCAACCAGTATCTGAAAGTATTCGACAATCTCGACAGGAGGGGACAGGACCAGTTCAAACCTCATTATTTTAATGAAATAGGTGGTGAATGATGTGTTAACGAATTTAAACCAAACTCAGAGTAATGCGTTCATACAGAATCCTAAACAAGCGGTTGGGGTACCCAAATTGGCACTTAAAGAAGGACAGGTCCTTCAAGGGAAAGTTATGCAGCTATTTCCCCAAAATATGGCGAAGATTTCGTTACAAGGACAGACGATGATGGCGAAATTAGAGGTTGGTTTAACGTTAGGGCATTCCTATTGGTTTGAGGTGCTAAAGGGAAGGAAGCTACCAACTATAAAGCCACTACTTTTACAGCAAGCTCAGGGAAGCACCACTTCGACTTTGGGGATAGTAAAATATCTTAGTCAGGCACCAACTAAATGGACGTTACCTTTTCTCGAACAGTTATTATCAAGAAGTATTCCTTTTACAAAAGCAGAGTTTGAACAGGCGATTTCATTACTTCAATCGATGAATCCAAATGAAAAAGGAGCAAGCACTCATGTTGCTTCGTTACTTGAAAAAAAATGGCCTTTAACAAAAGAGAGTTATTTAGCCTTATTACAAATCAATAAAGGAGCGAATTCTTTTATAGAAAATGTAACAAAGCTACAGAAGCAACTTTCTTCTTTAGGAACAGCCTATCAAAATGCTCAAGTATCACTGGAAAAAACATTAAGTCAGTTTTTACATCAAAAGCCGTCTAGTCTTTTACAGCAATTATTTATTTCGACTGTCACTTCCTCCTTACAAAATGCCGACTTGGAAACAGCGAAAGCTTTTATCGCCAAACAAACATCTGACCCATCCATTGAAAAAGCTATATCGATTCTTCAACATGCTTTTACAAAAGAATCGGCGCGATTTCAGGAAAGGCAGGGTGGTTTGCGAGCAGAGCAAGACTGGGTTTCCGCTTTAAAAGAGCAAAATCCTAAGCTACTACAAGCCATTCAAACCTTACATTCAAAGCTAGGGGAGCAAACAATGGCTCTTCCTAATTTTAGTAAGCTTACGAATGCGGAAAGAATGGTTATGAGCCAAATGGTCGAATCACAGTGGAATGAAATAACGAATGGTTCTTCACCTGCAGATAAGCTTTCTATGAAGCTGAACCGTCTATTTGGAGGATTAGGCTTGCAATTTGAGCAACATTTAGCAGAAAGAATCCAACAGCAGCAGGCTCTCACTGTTAATATTGAATCTTTAAAGGGAAACTTATTACAATTGAATGGGTACCAGCATTCTCTTTCGATTAAGCAGACAGTTGAACAAATTCTTTCTCATTTGACGGGCTGGCAATTACAACTGACGGCTAATAGTACTCAAGAACCAGTTTCTTCGATGCTCTTTACTTTACCTATGATGATGGGCGATCAGTCATGGGATTTATCTTTTCAGTGGCAAGGTACCAAAAAAGAAGATGACCAAATACAATTAGAAAACTGTCGAATTTTATTTTTTCTGCAGCTTCAGAACCTAAAGGATACAATGATAGATGTTCAGATAAAAGAAAAAAATCTACACGTCGTTATGTACAATGAAAATGAAAAACCGGAACCTTTGTTGAAGCTCCTCACTCCTTTGTTGAAAGACAAGCTAACACGTGCTGGCTTTGAATTACAAACGGTCATATGGAAAAGAAGTCAGCCGATAAGCGAAGAAAATAAGGAAAACCCAAGAAGCTTAGGATGGAATTCCTCTTATCAAGGAGTCGATATATTAATATGAGTAAGCATGATGACTCTGTAAAAAAAGCGGTTGCTTTAAAGTATACAAAAGGGATTGATCAAGCGCCAACGGTTAAAGCAAAGGGCAGAAATTTGGTTGCAGAAGAAATAATTGCAGAAGCCAAAAAAGCGAATATTCCTATACAAGAAGATCCGACTCTTGTTACTTTGCTTAGTCAACTTGAATTAAATGAACAAATTCCAGAGGAGTTATATGAGTTGGTAGCTGAAATATTCGCCTTTATTTATCAGCTTGATACTTATTCGGGTGAATCTCAACCTAAAGATGAAGAGGGGTCAAAACGCCCTCTACTATAAAAGGATTTCAGTATAAAGGCTTACTAGTCATTTCATTAAAGAAGCTAAATAAGTGAATTTCATAATGGCTCTATAAGTGAATAAAACCGAACATTCATTATAAAAAGGTCTTGAATGTTTCTGAATCAACTTCTTGATTGAAACGGAAGGTAGTGACTCCCGAAGGAACAGCGCAGTGTGAAGATCCACTCTGACGAAGCTCTGCGTAGTCAGAGTTAGCTGAGGACAAGCCCTTGGGAAAGCATCTACCTAAAGTGAAAATCAAAAACCTAACCGTTCGGTTTTTATTAAAGATCATCTGTTTGTGAATTCACTTGTTGATTGTAACGGAAGGTAGTGACTCCCAAAGGAACAGCGCAGTCTGAAGATCCACTCTGACGAAGCTCTGCGTAGTCAGAGTTAGCTGAAGACAAGCCCTTGGGAAAGCATCTACCTAAAGTGAAAATAAAAACCTAACCGCTTGGTTTTCATTATATAAGATATGAATAATGGACCCTCCTTACTGTGAAAAAAGGAGGTTTTTTTTATTTCCTAAGAAAGACGTAAGCTAACGGACGCAAGGTACGGAGACTCCAGTGGGAAGTAGTGACCATGCCGAAATCTATTTTTAAAAAAAGTTCATTCGGCATCTCCCAACCAACCAAACGCGAAGTGTCTTGGGCGGGCGAACAGCTGCTGTTCATCTCAATCTGTGGTGTTTTTTATTCATACGTTTTTACTTTTGGATATTAAAATATGTAATTCGTACGAGGAAAGTAGTTTAATTTGATAGGGTTACGGGAATTTTAGTTATAGTTTGTGGAACTATTTTCGTTAAGAGAACCTCTAAAACCATTCCTTACATTTCAAATTTAAGGGGAAGAAAAACACCATTAGAAAGGAAGGTTAACATGTCCATTCTTCATTTGGCTATTCTCAGCCCTTTTTTAATTGCTATAACCATACCCTTTATTCGATATTTAATGAGGAATGTGCATATTGGTTGGTATGTATTAGCAACTCCACTCATTCTGTTTCTTTACTTTTTCCAGTTCGTATCAGAAATTCGAACAGGAAAATCTATTTCTCACCAAGTAGAATGGGTACCATCTCTTGATTTGAATTTTTCAGCGTACCTAGATGGCCTTGGTCTGTTGTTTGCTTTATTAATAACAGGTATGGGTGCGCTAGTTATTTTATATTCAATTTTTTACTTAGATAAACGAAAGGAAAAGCTACATAATTTTTATGTTTACCTCCTCCTATTTATGGGGGCGATGCTTGGAATTGTCACTTCAGATCATTTAATGATTCTTTATGTGTTTTGGGAATTAACCACTTTAGCCTCTGCTTTATTAATTGGATTTTGGTTTCATCGGGAAAAATCCACTTATGGAGCTAGAAAGTCATTACTCATTACCGTTTTTGGTGGATTTAGTATGATGGCCGGGTTTCTTCTTCTATATATCGAGGCGCAGACATTCAGTATTCAGGCTTTAATTAATCAGTCTGAGACATTGATGAGTAGCCCTCTGTTTATTCCAGCTATGCTCCTTGTATTATTAGGCGCATTCACCAAATCGGCTCAATTTCCATTTCATATTTGGTTACCCGATGCTATGGAAGCTCCCACTCCTGTTAGTGCATATCTCCATTCTGCGACGATGGTGAAGGCAGGAATTTACCTAATGGCTCGTTTAACCCCTTTGTTCGGATTAACGGAGAGTTGGTCATGGCTCTTATTAAGTATTGGTTTATTAACTCTTTTGTGGGGCGCTATTTCGGCTATTAGACAAACCGATTTAAAAGCCATATTAGCTTACTCGACGATCAGTCAGCTTGGACTAATCGTTGTATTATTAGGAATTGGTTCGAAAACCTTTTTAGTTACTTCTATGGAAAGTAAGGAGATTTACGCAGCGGCTATTTTAACGGCAATCATTCATTTAATTAACCATGCAACTTTTAAAGGTAGTTTGTTTATGGTTGTTGGAATTATTGATCATGAGACGGGAACAAGAAGTATAAAGAAATTAGGTGGTCTTATGGCTCTAATGCCAGTCAGCTGTACACTGTCTATTATAGGCTTAGCAGCAATGGCTGGAATTCCACCATTTAACGGTTTTATAAGCAAGGAGATGTTCTTTACAAATTTACTTTCAATTGGTGAAATGGGCATTCATAGTGGTTTAGAATTTATGATTCCTTTTGTTGGCTGGGTAGCAAGTGTAGGTACTTTTTTATATTGTAGTATTATTTTTTTTAGAACGTTTACAGGGGATTTCGACGCCTCTCAATACGATAAAAAGGTTCATGAGGCTCCAATAGGTATGCTAATCAGCCCGATCATCTTAGCAGCACTTGTATTAATATTGGGGATTTTTCCGAATTTGTGGATGAGCTCTATTGTGGAGCCAACCGTTTTAAGTATTTTACCTGAGCTCAACCTAGAGCAAATCCAAACGAAGTTGAGTTTGTGGCATGGAATTAATTTAGAGTTAATGATGTCATTAGCTGTAATTATTTTAGGATTCTTTCTTTATAGAAAATTACCATTCTTTCAAAATAAATATTCTTTTTTTAAGAAAGAAAGAGAACCTTTGCATACGTTATTTGACCGAAGTATCGAAGGCTTAGATGTTAGTTCTAAGTGGATAACGAATCTACAAATGACAGGAAGTCTAAGAGACTATATGGTATTTATGCTTCTTTTTATAATAGGTGTTGTCGGGTATACGTTTTATCGATTTAATTCTGTCTCGCTTCAATTAAGTGAAGCGTCTTATGTTCCACCCTATGTTATTGGGATTCTTCTTATATTAATTATTAGTACTTTGGCTATACCTTTCATGAAAAATAGAATAACGTTAATCATTGTTTTAGGGTTAGTAGGGCTTTCGATTTCTTTGATTTTTGCCATATTTAGTGCACAAGATTTAGCTTTAACTCAATTATTAGTGGAAACAGTCACGATTATGTTACTTTTATTAACCTTTCGTTACTTGCCCGCGTTTAAACCAGAGTTTCGTTCAAAGAGAAAAAAGGGAATCAATCTATTAATTTCTATTAGTGTAGGACTTGGAGTGTTTTTAATAGGAGCTAGTGCTTTTTCATTTGGAAATGAAGTAGATTTTGATCCAGTTTCAGATTTTTATATAGAAAATGCTTATGAACTCGGTGGAGGAACAAATATAGTCAATGTGATTTTAGTAGATTTTCGCGCTCTTGATACGTTATTAGAAGTTCTTGTATTAGGAATAGTAGGCTTAGCCATTATTACGTTGGTTCGACATCGACTTGGAAGGGGGGAGGATGTTTGAAGTTTTCACGCTCTCACGATGTAATGTATAGAGTTTTGCTAACGGTTGTCATTTACATCTTATTTGCTTACTCTATTTATCTTTTTTTTGCAGGTCATAATAAACCAGGTGGAGGTTTCATAGGAGGACTCATGGGTGGACTTTCACTAATGCTTGTTTATTTATTTTTTGGTAGAGGTAAAGGAAAAGCGTTAATGAAAGTGACCTATCCGATTTTAATAAGCATTGGATTACTATTATCTCTTGGAATGGGGATGGTAGGAGTATTTTTTGGTGATGAATTTTTTACTCAATACTTTGATTATTTTCAAATCCCGTTTTTGGGAGAAGTGGAACTTACAACAGCAGTTCCCTTTGATTTAGGAATTTATATAGGAGTGGTTGGTATGGCAATGGCGGCGACTGTGACAATAGTGGAGGATGCTGAATAATGGAATGGATGATGCTAATAGCTATTTCCGTTTTATTCTCAGTAGGAACTTATTTTTTATTAACTAGAAGCTTAATAAAGGTTACGATCGGTCTTATTTTAATCGCCCATGGTGTACACTTATTATTTTTTACCATGGCTGGTTTACGTGAGGGTGTTCCACCTTTAGTACAGATGAGTGGAGACCATGCCACTGATCCCCTTCCGCAAGCGTTGGTTTTAACTGCGATTGTCATTAGCTTCGGAATTACGGCCTTTTTAATTATTTTAGCTTATCGAAATTATGAAGAGCATCGTACGGAGGATGTTGAAGGATTGAGAGGTGATCAGGATGAATAACTTAATCATGCTTCCTGTTATTATTCCTTTTTTTGTAGGAGCTCTCTTAATCATATTGGTTAGAAAACCTATCCTTCAACGAATCGTTAGTACCTTAGCGATGCTTGTGCAGCTTATTGTATCAATCTATTTAGCGGTGACTGTTTATCTAAATGGAACGATTTCCATAGCTATAGGTGGCTGGCAAGCTCCATTTGGCATTGTCTTTGTCGGAGACACGCTTGCCACTTTTATGGTGGTTTTATCTAGTATAATTGGTTTCGTTTGTTTATGGTTTTCTTTCCCTACTATGCATATTGAAAGAGAAAAGTTTTATTTTTATTCCTTTTATTTTTTCTTAATAACAGGTGTAAATGGCTCTTTTTTGACAGGTGATTTGTTTAATTTATTTGTCTTTTTTGAAGTGATGTTACTATCCTCTTATGCCTTGATGGTCATAGGGGGCTCGAAGTTTCAGCTTCGAGAAACGTTTAAGTATGCGGTGATCAATGTTTTTTCTTCTATGCTTTTATTAACAGCGATTGCTTTTATTTATACTATTACTGGCACAGTTAATATGGCTCATTTAGCGCAACGAGTAACAGAATTAGAACAAACAGGTCCAATCCTCGTCGTTTCTATTTTGTTTTTTATCGCTTTTGCGATAAAAGGGGCGATATTTCCACTTTATTTTTGGTTACCACAATCGTATTATGGACCACCAGCAGCCGTTACCGCCTTGTTTGGAGGATTACTTACAAAGGTCGGTGTTTATGCGATTATTCGAGTATTTTCATTAATTTTCATTCACGAACAAGATTTTACTCATCAAAGCTTAATGCTTATTTTAGCTGGCTTTACGATGTTACTTGGTGTTTTAGGTGCGGTCGCCCAATTTGACTTCAAGAAAATCTTAGCTTTTCATATAATTAGTCAAATTGGATATATGCTGATGGGATTAGGTCTATTTACAGCAACTGCATTAGCTGGAGCTATTTTCTTCATTGCTCACAATATGATCGTAAAAACGGGACTCATTTTATATGCCGGAGCAACGGAGAAAGTAACAGGTACGACAGATTTAAGTAAAATGGGAGGACTTTTAAAGTCACATCCTTTCCTTGGATGGTCCTTTTTCGTAATGGGTCTATCAATAGCTGGAATTCCTCCTTTAAGTGGTTTTTTTGGGAAATACCCATTAATTTTAGCCGCTTTTACAGAAGGTAGCTTTTTTATTGGATTTTTAGGATTATTTGTAGGGATTTTAACATTGTTTTCGATGATTAAAATATTCTTAAATGTTTTCTGGGGACCAGAAAAGCAAACGAACAAACAGCAGGAGTATTCAATAGGAAAAGTAATTACTCCAATTGCTCCATTATTAGTCATCACTTGCTTAATGGGTTTATTTGCTGAACCTGTCTACACCTATTCTTTAGTGATTGCCAATGAATTATTAAACCCATCTTTATATATTGATGCGGTATTAGGGGAGTAGATACGATGTTATTTCAAATTTTTATGACGGTTGTCATTACAGTGACCTGGGTCCTCTTTCAAAACAGCTTGACACTCATAGATATCGTAATTGGCTATTTGATTAGTGTTGGTGTCGTCTATTTCTTTATAAGCTTAAAAGGAGAACGTTTTTATTTAGGAAGAGCTTGGGCGACGGTTATTTTTATCCTTGTTTTCTTTAGGGAGCTTATATCTGCTAATTTACATGTGGCAAAAATTGTTTTAAGCCCGAAAATTAAAATTAGTCCAGGAATTATTGCGATTCCAACAAAGTTAAAAACAGAAACTGAAAAAACATTGTTAGCGGCAGTCTTAACTCTCACACCTGGCTCTCTTTCAATGGAATTTTCGAGTGAAGGAGATACGCTTTTTGTTCACTTTTTAGAAGCCGAAGATCGTGAAAAGCAAATTCGTTTTATTCTTGAAACATTTGAGAAACGAATTTTGGAGGTGACTCGTGACAATGTTTGATACCATTTTGACAATTGTTTTAGTAGTGGTGACAATATCGATTTTATTAAGTAGCATTCGTGCCTTTATTGGTCCCACTATTTCTGATCGAATTGTGGCGTTAGATACCGTCGGTCTATTATTAATTAGTTTTATTGGCATGCTCATGATGGTGCAGGATACCCATGCCTATACGGATGTCATTATTGTCGTAGCTATTATTGCATTTGTAAGCTCTGTATCGATTGCTTTATTTATTGAAAGGAGAGATTTATTTGAGCGCGATTGAATGGCTAATCATCATTTTGGTGATTTTAGGAGGTGCCTTTAGCGTAATAGCTAGTATTGGAATTATTCGATTACCTGATGTTTATTCACGGCTTCATTCAACAGGTAAAAGCTCGGTGACAGCATCCATCCTTATATTGCTTTCAACATTTCTTTACTTTCTATATCATCACCAGCTTTTTTTAGGTAAGGTTTTACTTGGGATTGCCTTTATTGTGATTACAGTTCCTATTGCGGTTTTTATTATAGCTAGAACGGCATATCGTTCTGGAACTTCTCTGCACAAAAGTTCTGTGAGGGATGAATTAAAGCCTTATTATGATCAGTTAAAGGATGTAGATAACGATAAAAAACAAGAAAATAATGGCTAAAAGTGAATACCAACGATTGTAAGGCAAAACGAAAAAATATGAATATATGATAAAATTTATATGAAAATCACTAATACAAATCACTCTTTTGTAGGTACAAAAAAATATATGGAGAGAGGCATTCATCAAAAAAAAGGAGAATTTGTCGATTCAATGAAATAAAATCCTCCCAAATTTTTTAAATTAATGCTAAAATAAATATGGTTCTAAATCATTCAAAAATTTGAGTGAATGGAAACAATTAAGTTACCGATAGGAGGCTGGAGAGAATGAATATCCATGAATATCAAGGAAAAGAGCTCCTACGTCAATATGGAGTAGCAGTTCCAAATGGTAAAGTGGCATTTTCTGTAGACGAAGCAGTAGAAGCTGCCAAGAATTTAGGTACTGAGATTTGTGTAGTAAAAGCACAAATTCATGCTGGTGGACGTGGAAAGGCTGGCGGAGTAAAGGTCGCCAAAAATTTAGATGAAGTCCGTACATATGCTGATGAGATTTTAGGGAAAACTCTTGTCACTCATCAAACTGGATCAGAAGGCAAGGAAGTAAAGCGCTTACTTGTTGAAGAAGGCTGCGATATTCAAAAAGAGTATTATATTGGTCTAGTTTTAGATCGTGCCACTTCTAGAATCGTTTTAATGGCGTCAGAAGAAGGCGGTACAGAAATTGAAGAGGTTGCTGAAGCAACTCCAGAAAAAATCTTTAAAGAGATTATTGACCCTGCAGTAGGTCTACAAGGGTTCCAAGCTAGAAGAATTGCCTTTAATATTAATATTCAAAAAGAGCTAATCGGTCAAGCGGTTAAATTTATGATGGGATTGTATCAAGTGTTTGTAGAAAAAGATGCATCTATCGCTGAAATTAACCCATTAGTGACAACTGGTGACGGAAAAGTGATGGCTCTTGATGCGAAATTTAACTTTGATTCCAATGCTCTATATCGTCAAAAGGATGTTCTTAATTTCCGTGATTTAGAGGAAGAAGATGAAAAAGAAATTGAAGCGTCTAAATACGATTTAAGCTATATTGCATTAGATGGTAATATCGGTTGTATGGTAAATGGTGCTGGACTTGCGATGGCAACGATGGACATTATTAAACATTATAATGGTGACCCTGCTAACTTCCTTGATGTTGGGGGCGGTGCAACGGCTGAAAAAGTTACAGAAGCGTTCAAAATTATCTTATCTGATGATCAGGTAAAAGGTATTTTTGTTAATATCTTCGGTGGAATTATGAAATGTGACATTATTGCTGAAGGTGTCGTTGAAGCAACTAAGCAAGTAGGATTAGAGATTCCTTTAGTTGTGCGCCTTGAAGGAACGAATGTCGAATTAGGTAAGAAAATTTTAAGTGAATCAGGCTTAAATATTACGGCTGCAGATTCAATGGCAGATGGTGCACAAAAAATCGTATCTCTAGTGAAATAGAAAGGCGGGACAAACAAATGAGTATCCTTATTAACAAAGATACAAAAGTAATCGTTCAAGGGATTACAGGAAAAACAGGTCTTTTCCATACACAGCAAGCTCTTGAGTATGGTACAAATATCGTTGGTGGTGTGACGCCTGGTAAAGGTGGTACGGAGGTTGAAGGAGTTCCTGTATTTAACACAGTATCGGAAGCTGTGGCTAAAACTGGAGCAAATGCAACGGTTATCTATGTACCGCCAGCGTTTGCAGCTGATTCAATTATGGAAGCCGTAGATGCTGAAATTGATTTAGCTATTTGTATTACAGAAGGAATTCCAGTCATTGATATGGTCAAAGTTAAGCGTTATATGGAAGGTAAGAAGACACGTTTAATTGGACCAAACTGCCCTGGTGTTATTACTCCAGAAGAATGTAAAATTGGAATTATGCCTGGATATATCCATAAAAAAGGTCATGTAGGAGTCGTTTCGCGTTCTGGTACATTAACATATGAAGCGGTTCACCAATTATCAACGGCCGGTATTGGTCAATCAAGTGCAGTTGGGATCGGTGGAGACCCTGTGAACGGAACAAACTTCATAGATGTATTAAATCTATTTAATGAAGATCCGGACACTTATGCTGTCATCATGATTGGTGAAATTGGCGGTACAGCAGAAGAAGAGGCGGCAGAGTGGATTAAAGAAAATATGAAGAAGCCAGTGGTTGGTTTCATTGGTGGTCAAACTGCACCTCCAGGGAAGCGTATGGGCCATGCTGGAGCGATTATCTCCGGTGGTAAGGGTACGGCTGCTGAAAAGATTAAAACGCTTGAGAGCTGCGGTGTGAGTGTAGCTGAGACGCCTTCTGTTATGGGTGAAACGTTAATTGCTGCTTTAAAGAAACAAGGTATTTATGAAAAATGCCTAACTCATGAAGCGAGTAACTAATATAGCCTGTTTTTAAATCATCTCATTTAGCGAAATTTGAAATGATTTGTAATGGATGCAAACACATAATAGCGAACCATGAACCCTCCTTCTATTCACAAGAAGGAGGGTTTTGTTGAACGGGTAGATTCTTTATGAAAGAAGAATTTTAGCTGTTGACGAAGTGGCCATTCCGAAATGCTTAAAAAAGTGGGTTCGGGAGCACCCCCACCGGACATGGATAGTCTCAGGCTAGCGAACAGCTGGTGACTTAACATGCGTAGAGTTCTTCATTCATGCCGATTGTCCTAGTCTCTACTCTAAAACATAAACGCCTTTGAGAATCTATTCTCAAAGGCGTTTATACGTATTCATATACTTCGATTGAAAAGTATTCTTTCAATTAAAATATCAAAAAAACAAATTAACAAATAAAGGAATTAAGAAGCAATATGTCGAAGGAATGATAATAAAATAACACCATAAAAGAAAGGCTGTGTTAGATTGCAAGATTTGCGAGAACGTATAATCCACCTTCATTATTGTCGAGGGATGACTAATAAGAAAGCTTTTATGATATTAAAAAACGATCCATATTTAGAGCAGATATTCCTTTTAGATGTTCATTCCCTCCAAACCACATATCATTTTTCATCATTACAAGCTCGACAGCTGTATGAAGATTTTCATCGATTTACACCTCGACAAATTGTATCCTATTTAAATAGAAGAGAAATGAATCCGATTACGATTTTAGATCCTCACTATCCTCCTTTATTAAAGAATATTTATGATCCCCCACTTATCCTTTATACAAAAGGAAAAATTTCATTACTACAATCAAAAATGTTTGCAGTTGTTGGTACGCGAACCCCATCTTCTATTGGAAAACGAAGTATGGGCGAGATTCTCCCCACCCTTATTAAAGACGATTGGACAATAGTCAGCGGTATGGCTCTAGGAATAGATACCGTCGCACATCAGTTGGCTCTTCAGAATAAAGGTCATACCATTGCCGTTCTAGGTTCCGGTTTTTTTCATATATATCCTCAAAAAAACAAACATTTATTTGAAGAGATAAAAAAAGATTCATTAATTGTTTCCGAATACCCCCCATATGTTTCTCCAAAAAGATGGCATTTTCCTGCTCGAAATCGAATTATAAGCGGACTTTCACACGGCGTACTCATTGTAGAAGCGAAGGAGAAAAGCGGATCTTTGATTACAGCCGATCAGGCGTTAGAGCAAGGACGAGATGTTTTTGCTATTCCTGGGCCAATTTATGAAAAAAATTTTTCTGGAAGCAATTATTTAATACAGCAAGGAGCGAAGCTAGTCATGCAAGCACAGGACATTATTGAAGATTTACAAGCAATATATTAAATGATTTTTTAGTAAGAAATAACAGGTTTTTACTATTTTTTTATTTCATTCGTTTGACAAAAATAGAAAGTGTGTTTAATAATAGGGAAGATTTCATTTTATCTTCGAGAGAGGGAGTTGCATTATGGCCGATTATTTAGTAATCGTAGAATCTCCCGCCAAAGCAAAGACCATTGGAAAGTATTTAGGTAAAAAATACGCTGTGAAAGCTTCAATGGGTCATGTAAGGGACTTACCAAAAAGTCAAATGGGAGTAGATGTGCAAAAAGACTTCGAACCACGTTATATTACAATTCGAGGTAAAGGACCCGTATTAAAGGAATTAAAAACGGCCGCCAAAAAAGCGAAGAAAATTTATTTAGCGGCTGACCCTGACAGAGAAGGAGAAGCCATTGCTTGGCATCTAGCTCACAGTTTAGGGGTCGATCAAGATTCAGAATGTCGTGTCGTTTTCAATGAAATAACAAAACAAGCGATAAAAGATGCATTTAAAACACCAAGAAAAATTAATATGAACTTAGTCGATGCGCAACAGGCGAGACGAATTTTAGATAGACTAGTTGGGTACAACATCAGTCCTCTACTATGGAAAAAAGTAAAAAAAGGACTAAGTGCAGGGCGTGTTCAATCTGTTGCTGTCAAGTTAATTACAGAAAGAGAAAAGGAAATTAATGATTTTGTGCCAGAAGAATATTGGAGTATTGAGGCCAATTTTCAACTCGATCAAAATTCTTTTGATGCTAAGTTTTATGGAACAGATGGAAAGAGAAAAAGCTTAAGTTCTGAAGAAGAGGTTCAGCAAATTCTTCAAAGAATGAAAGGCGAGCAATTCCTCGTTACGTCTGTAACAAAGAAAGAACGGAAGAGAAATCCTGTTGCTCCTTTTACGACATCCTCTTTGCAACAAGAAGCAGCTAGAAAGCTAAATTTCCGAGCTAAAAAAACGATGATGATTGCTCAGCAATTATATGAAGGAATTGATCTTGGAAAAGAAGGAACAGTCGGTCTTATAACTTATATGCGTACGGATTCTACTCGTATTTCAGATACAGCCAAAGCAGAGGCAAAGCAGTATATTGAAGGTCAATTCGGTAAGGATTATGTACGTAAAGAAAAAAGAACCGAGAAAAAAAGTACGAATGCACAAGACGCACACGAAGCAGTTCGTCCCACTTCCGTTTTTTATGAGCCTAAAAAAATGAAGGAATATTTATCGCGTGACCAACTTCGTTTATATAGATTGATTTGGGAGCGTATGGTAGCAAGTGAAATGGCTTCTGCTATTATGGATACGATGAGTGTTGATTTAGAAAATGAGGGCGTTATCTTCCGTGCAAACGGTTCAAAGGTAAAATTTGCTGGCTTTATGAAGCTGTATATTGAAGGAAATGATGATGGAGACCAGGATGAAGAAAGCTTTCTACCTGATTTAAAGGAAGGGAATAAAGTGGAAAAGCAAGAGATTCAACCGAATCAGCACTTTACTCAACCGCCTCCAAGATATACTGAAGCAAGGCTCGTTAAGACATTAGAAGAGCTTGGAATAGGTCGTCCGTCCACATACGCTCCAACATTAGACACGATTCAACGCAGAGGATATGTGGCTTTAGAGGAGAAACGTTTTATCCCAACAGAGCTTGGAGGAATTGTATTAGAACTAATCGTAGAGTTCTTTCCGGAAATTCTTGATGTTGAATTTACAGCAAAAATGGAGACAGACTTAGATGCTGTAGAAGAGGGCTCCAATAACTGGGTAAGTATTATTGATGGTTTTTATAAAGACTTTGAACAGCGATTGTCCGTAGCGGAAGAAGAAATGAAAGAAGTAGAGATTAAAGATGAACCCGCCGGTGAAGATTGCGAGAAGTGTGGACACGAAATGGTCTATAAAATGGGGCGTTACGGAAAGTTTATGGCCTGTTCCAATTTCCCGGATTGTCGCAATACAAAAGCGATTGTAAAGGATATAGGAGTTACATGTCCAACTTGCCATAAAGGGGAAATCGTCGAAAGAAAAAGTAAAAAACGAAGAGTATTTTATGGTTGTAATCGATACCCTGAATGTGACTTTTTATCTTGGGATAAACCGATTAATCGACCATGCCCTAAATGTCAAAGTCTTCTTGTTGAGAAGAAGTCCAAAAAAGGAATCCATGTGCAGTGTACAAAATGCGATTACAAAGAAGAGACAAATTGATTAAGCATTTTTGTTGAATATTGTAGAAAAAAGTATTATGATATGATTGCAATAGGAAGAAGCTGTACTACTTATTAAGCCTTCACCTTCCAAAAAGGGTGAAGGCGTTTGTATGTAGAAGTTGGCTTTACAAAGGGATAGAAAGACTTTTGCCTAACTATTTTTGTATTTTTATAAATTTTTTATATTAAAAATGTAAGGTCCTAAACGTGTCATTTTCTTTATAAAGTCATTGTTCATAAATTGTTCATATTTTTTTAAGGAGGAGTCATGGAATGAGTGAACAACAGGTAAATGTCATCGGCGCTGGATTAGCTGGCAGTGAGGCCGCATGGCAATTAGCAAAAAGAGGACTTCAGGTGAAGTTATTCGAAATGAGACCCACTAAGCAGACACCTGCCCATCATACAGATAAATTCGCAGAGCTAGTATGTAGTAATTCTTTGCGCTCTAATGCATTAACGAATGCTGTAGGTGTTTTGAAGGAAGAGATGAGAAAGCTTGACTCGGTTATCATTGCAGCAGCCGATCAAGCATCTGTTCCGGCTGGTGGAGCGTTAGCTGTCGATCGCCACGATTTTGCAGCGATTGTTACAGATAAAGTGAAAAATCACCCAAATGTAACAGTTGTTTCAGAAGAGGTTTCAGAAATTCCTGAAGGCCCAACGATTATTGCGACAGGTCCATTAACATCTGCCTCATTATCTAATCAATTAAAACAATTAACCGGAGAAGAATATTTATATTTTTACGATGCCGCTGCACCAATTATTGATGCAGATTCCATTGATAGAGATAAAGTCTATTTAAAGTCAAGGTATGATAAAGGTGAAGCAGCTTATTTAAACTGTCCGATGACGGAAGAGGAATTTAATCGGTTTTACGAAGCGTTGATCGCCGCTGAAACAGTTCCTTTAAAAGAGTTTGAGAAGGAAATTTTCTTTGAAGGCTGTATGCCTATTGAGGTAATGGCTAATAGAGGTAAAAAAACAATGCTTTTTGGTCCGATGAAGCCAGTAGGATTAGAAGACCCGAAAACAGGGAAGAGACCTTACGCTGTCGTTCAATTAAGACAAGATAATAGCTCGGGAACTCTCTATAATATTGTTGGTTTTCAAACGCATTTGAAGTGGGGACCACAAAAGGAAGTTTTACAGCTTATACCTGGTTTAGAGAATGCAGAAATTGTCCGTTATGGTGTTATGCACCGTAATACCTTTATAAACTCACCTAATTTATTAAAAGCTACCTACCAATATAAAAATCGAGAAGACCTTTTCTTTGCTGGTCAAATTACAGGCGTAGAAGGGTACGTTGAATCAGCAGCTGCTGGATTGATTGCAGGAATTAATGCTTCTCGTCTAGTCCATCACTTACCAACTATAGAGTTTCCAAGTGAAACGGTTATTGGAAGTATGGCCCAATATATTACGACGGCAAACGCCAAAAACTTTCAGCCAATGAATGCGAACTTTGGATTACTACCTCCTTTTGAAGAAAGGATCCGTAATAAAAAAGAACGTTATGAGAAGTTGGCTAACCGAGCATTGGCAGAAATTCAGAATTTTGTGAAAAATATATAGATTTTATTGTTTCCTTTAAAAAATCATGATAGAATTTAGTAGCTTTGTGAGGTGAAAGAGGTGCAGAATTCTCATGAACAGGGGCTTGTTGAGCAGTTTTTTCTATTTTTAAAACTTGAAAAAAATTGCTCTCCTCATACCCTTTCTAGTTATCAAAAGGATATTTCTGATTTTTTTACTTTTGCAAAAGGTTTAGGGATTGAAAAGGCCGTCTCTGTCACAAATGAAAGTTGTTTTCGATATTTAACCTATTTGTTTGATAAAAAGCTTTCTCGTAAAACCGTATCTAGGAAAATTTCAGCACTTCGGTCTTACTTTCGATTTCTAGAGAGAGAAAATTATATACAGGAAAATGTTTTTCATGTAACACATTTACCTAAACAAGCGAATAAGTTACCTAATTTTCTTTATGAAACAGAGATGGAGCAATTATTTGCTTCTCTTCAGGGAAATGAACCGTTAATGCAAAGAGACCGGGCTATCATTGAGCTGCTCTACGCAACGGGTATGAGGGTTAGTGAATGTGCTAATTTACAAATACATGACCTTGATTTTTCGATTGGTATGGTGTTTGTACGTGGAAAAGGAAGAAAAGAAAGATACATTCCAGTTGGAGCTTTTGCATGTGAGGCATTGAACATGTATTTAAATGACGGAAGAGTAAAATTAAGTCAGGGATCATCTGCTTCAAATGAGAAACAATCGCTCTTTCTTAATTATCGTGGAAATACACTATCTGTTCGTGCCTATCGAACCATTTTAGATAAAAGGGTAAAAGCAGCCGCAATTACGACAAAAATTAGTCCACATGCTTTACGTCATTCTTTTGCGACTCATTTATTAAATAACGGGTCTGATTTAAGAGTTGTTCAAGATTTGTTAGGTCATGAAAGTTTATCCACTACTCAGATTTATACACATGTAACAAAAGAACGCTTGAGAGATGTATATATCAATCATCATCCAAGAGCTTAGCAAAAGCTATCTCGATAAATTGTTTAAAGAAGAGGTGCAATATGAGTTCACAATTTCATGCAACCACCATTTTTGCTATTTCTCATAATGGACAATGTGCCATGAGTGGCGATGGACAAGTAACTTTTGGAAATACTGTTGTAATGAAGCATAAAGCTAAAAAAGTTCGAAAATTATTTTCAAATCAGGTTGTCGCCGGCTTTGCTGGTTCCGTTGCTGATGCATTTACTCTTTATGAGAAATTTGAAAGCCGATTAGAAGAATATAGTGGAAATCTTCAGCGCGCAGCTGTCGAATTAGCAAAAGAATGGCGCAGTGACAAGATGTTAAGACAACTAGAGGCTATGCTAATTGTGATGAATAAAGATCATTTATTGCTCATTTCTGGTACTGGAGAAGTAATTGAACCAGACGATGGAATTTTAGCGATTGGCTCTGGAGGTAATTATGCACTGTCTGCAGGTCGTGCACTAAAAAAATATGCACCTCAATTGAGCGCTAAAGAAATTGCGACCGCTGCTCTCGAAACGGCTGGTGAGTTATGTGTGTATACGAATGACCAGATTGTAATTGAAGAGATTAACTAATGACTATTTGCGTGGAAAAAATAGAATGTTTTGAGAAAAGGAGTGTGGTTCAATGAGTACTTCTTTAACACCTCGTCAAATTGTTGAGCGACTAAATCAATTTATAGTAGGTCAAGAGGCAGCAAAAAAGTCGGTTGCCGTGGCTCTTAGAAATCGTTACCGCAGAGGCTTGCTTGAAGAAAAGTTGCGGGATGAAGTGACGCCTAAAAATATTTTAATGATTGGTCCGACTGGTGTCGGGAAAACTGAAATTGCTCGAAGACTAGCTAAATTAGTAGGAGCTCCATTTCTTAAGGTGGAAGCTACTAAATTTACGGAAGTCGGCTATGTAGGTAGAGATGTTGAGTCAATGGTTCGAGATCTTGTGGAATCCAGTGTAAGAATAGTGAAACAAGAAAAAATGGAAAGTGTCAGAGAACAAGCGGAACGTCAAGCAAATCAAAGATTAGTAAGTTTATTAGCTCCGCAAGCAAAAAAACAATCCAATTATAAGAACCCGATTGAAATGTTCTTCGGAAATCAAAATGACTCTTCTGATGATGAACAACCGTCTGAGGATCAAGGCCTTGCTCAAAAAAGAAAGCAAATTGCTCACCAATTAGCTCTTGGAGAGCTTGAAGACTACATGGTTACAATAGAAGTAGAAGAGCAAACTCAAGGCTTTATGGATATGTTTCAGGGAGCTGGCATGGAGCAAATGGGCATGAACATGCAAGAGATGCTTGGGGGAATGCTTCCTAAAAAAAGAAAAAAACGTCGACTTCCTGTAAGTGAAGCAAGAAAGGTGCTAACAGAGGAAGAAGCACAGAAATTAATCGACATGGATGAAGTGACCCAGGAGGCGATTCAAAAAGCTGAACACTTGGGAATCATCTTTATTGATGAAATTGATAAAGTTGCAGGTAAAGGAAATCAACAATCTGCCGATGTATCTAGAGAAGGGGTTCAAAGAGATATTTTACCAATTGTAGAAGGCTCAACCGTTGTAACTAAATATGGACCAGTTAAGACGGATCACGTTTTATTTATTGCAGCTGGTGCTTTTCATGTTGCAAAGCCGTCTGATTTAATTCCTGAGTTACAAGGACGCTTTCCTATTAGAGTTGAATTAAATAACCTGACAAAAGAAGATTTTGTTCGGATTTTAGTAGAGCCAAATAATGCGATCGTTAAACAATATATAGCTCTTTTGGAAACGGAAGGTATAAAAGTTAAATTTTCAGACGAAGCTGTTCATAAGATTGCGACAATTGCTACAGAAGTAAACAGAGATACAGAAAATATTGGTGCTCGTAGACTTCATACTTTATTAGAGAGATTGTTAGAGGATTTATCTTTTGAAGCACCTGATATTAATTTAGAGGAGATTGTGATCACTCCTGAATATGTAGATGAGAAATTAGCTACGATCGCAAAAAATCGGGATTTAAGTCAATTTATCTTATAAGGATTTTAGGAGGAAAAGTTATTATGACTTTATTAACAAGAACTAGAAAAATCAATGAAATGCTTCAAAAAACGGGTGGTCAGCATGTGAATTTCCGCGAAATGGCAGAAACTTTACGTGATGCGATAAGCTCTAATGTGTTTGTTGTAAGCAGAAGAGGAAAGCTATTAGGTTTTGCTATTAGTCAAGAGATTGAAAATGAAAGAATGAAAAAAATGTTTGATGATCGTCAGTTTCCAGAGGAGTACACATCTGGATTGTTTAAAATAGAGGAAACGACAGCTAACTTAGATATTGAAAGTGATTATACTGCTTTTCCTGTTGAAAATAAGGATTTATTTCAATCAGGTTTAACGACGATTGTTCCTATTATTGGTGGAGGTCAAAGACTAGGTACTTTGGTTTTATCAAGATTAGGAGAGTCATTTAACGATGACGATTTAATCTTAGCAGAATATGGTGCAACAGTTGTAGGGATGGAAATTCTACATGAGAAGACACAAGAAATTGAAGAGGAAGCTAGAAGTAAAGCGGTTGTGCAAATGGCCATTAGCTCTCTATCATATAGTGAATTAGAAGCAGTAGAGCATATCTTTAATGAATTAGATGGTAAAGAGGGGCTACTAGTTGCTAGTAAAATTGCAGACCGTGTAGGAATTACTCGTTCTGTTATTGTCAATGCACTTCGTAAACTTGAGAGTGCAGGTGTTATTGAATCTCGTTCTTTAGGAATGAAGGGTACTTATATAAAAGTCTTAAATGACAAATTCTTAAATGAATTAGATAAATTAAAATCAAAATAAGGTTTAAGGGATTACTTTTAGGTCTCTAAATCCTCTATTCAAAAAGTGATTTGGGCTTTGCTCCATTTCACTTTTTTGTTTTGTATAAGATGAGTATAGGATCGTCCTGGAAATAAATCTAAGGCACGAATTAAATATGAATGGAACCAAACGTTTTTATAAGTTATGTTTCGAATGTTTGTGAATTCACTTGTTGATTGTAACGGTAGGTAGTGACTCCCAACAGTGTGAAGATCCACTCTGACGAAGCTCTGCGTAGTCAGAGTTAGCTGAAGACAAGCCCTTGGGAAAGCATCTACCTAAAGTGGAAATCAAAAACCTATTCGTTCAGTTTTCATTATAAGATATGCATGATGAAATTGATTCATTTAAAGTTTCACTAAAGGTTCGTTCCTATTTAATGGTTAGAAACCATAGGAGTATCTTATCTTTGTCGATTAAACACAAAATATTCTGTAAAAAGATGAAAAAATGTCGTTTGCTAAAATCGGAATGAACAGAAGAAAATATAAAGTATCTAGTTATTTAGACACAGTAATTCTAGTTAAAAGGTTGTAGAGTTTGAATGATAATCGAAAATATTGATAGAGTAATTGTTCGAAAATTGGACAAATTTGTACTGTGAGGAAAAAATCAACCTTTTTTTGATGGTAAAAAAGTATGTAGTTTAACCATTGAAATGATAGAAAAGGTGTGTGTTTTGCGCGTATTTTGTCGAAAAAAACGTGAAATACCCCTAATTATTTAGTACATTTTTACTGAATGTTATTTTAGGTAAAACGAGGTTAGACATTTGTCCCAATCTTTATTACAATTTTCTTATAAGATTATTGAGAGAATTTGTAGAAATATGGGAAAAGTTATCGTTTTTTGGGATAATTTGATTATGATTTCAGGAGGGTGAAAGGTGGATTTGTTTTCAGGAACGACCATGCGTGTTTTAGAGAAAAGTCTTAATGGTTCACAATTACGTCATCGAGCTATCTCTGAAAATATTGCAAATGTAGATACACCTAATTATAAAGCAAAAAAGGTAAGCTTCCAGGACGTACTAAAAAAAGAATTAGACTCTTCATCAACATTAAATGCATACCGTACTCATTCAAATCATTTGGAATTTAAATCATCAAGTTCACATCCAAGCATCATTCAAGAACAAACATCTTATACTCATAATGGTGCTAGTGTAGATATTGACCAAGAAATGGCTGAGTTAGCTAAAAATCAAATCTATTATAACAGCTTAATAGATAGAATGAACGGTAGCTTTTCGAATTTGAAAATGGTGATAAGGGGAGGAAGCTAAAGAGATGACGATTTTTAATAGCATGAATACGAGTGCAACGGCTCTAACTGCTCAAAGATTTAGAATGGATGTTGTCTCTGCTAACATGGCAAATGCGGAAACAACTCGAGGGCAGATGGTCAATGGAGAATGGCAACCATACAGGAGAAAAATGGTTACTCTTAGTCCGAATTCGAATCAAGGATTTTCTTCGTTTTTATCGACCGCAATGAATAATGAACAAGTCGGACAGGGTGTAAGGGTCTCATCTATTGTTGAAGATACGACACCATTTAAATTGATATATAATCCAGAACATCCAGATGCTGATGAACAGGGATATGTTTCTATGCCGAATGTAGATCCTTTAAGGGAAATGGTAGATTTAATGAGTGCCACACGTTCTTATGAAGCGAATATTACAACAATGAACGCTTCAAAAAACATGCTACTAAAAGCACTAGAAATAGGAAAGTAGAAAGGCGTGACTAAAATTGGAAATCAATCAGATTTCATCTCCATTTGTACATAATAGCGAGCAAGTGAATACACCATTAAAAACCCCAGCACAAGCACAGGAAAGCTTTAAAGCTGCGTTCCAAGAAGCTTTAAATGCGGTAAATGAAGCGCAGCATGAATCACAGCAAAAAACACAGCTTTTAGCAACTGGTAATATAGAAGATTTGCATGAAGTAATGATAGCCGGTCAAAAAGCTTCTATTACTCTTCAGGCAACGGTTGAAGTTAGAAATAAGGTCGTTGAAGCATATCAAGAAATTATGAGAATGCAAGTATAGATAACGAGCAATTTTAATAAAATTCTCTACTGCTTTTTTGAATGTAGGAGGAATCATGAACGAGAAACTTATAGGATATAAAGAAAAAGTAACGAGCTACTGGTCAGAGAGAACAGTATCACAAAAGAGATATTTTATTATCGCTATTATTGGTCTTATTTTACTAATCAGTTTACTACTTTTCTTTACGACAAGAACAAATTATGCACCTTTATATAGTAATTTAACAGTTCAAGAAACAGGACAAATTAAAGAAACCCTTGATTCTAGGGGGATTGCTTCAAATGTAACCGATAATGGGACTACTATTATGGTACCAGAGCAAATTGTTGATAATTTGAAGGTTGAGCTTGCTGCTGAAGGGATTCCTAATAGTGGAACGATCGATTACACCGCTATACAGGACCAGATGGGTTTTGGAATGACAGATAATGAGTTTCGTGTCATCGAGCGCGCAGCGATTCAAACTGAGCTTGAAAATCTAATGAGCTCTATCGATGGAATTCGAAGTGCTAATGTCATGATTACATTGCCAGAAGAAAGTGTCTGGTTAAATAATGAAAAAGAAGCCGCTACGGCAGCTATTATTTTACAAGTTGATCCTGGATACCAGCTCGATGCTAATCAAGTTCGTGCTTTGTATCACCTGGCGTCAAAAAGTGTTCCAAATCTCCCTATAGAGAATATCGGTATATCTGATCAAATGTTTAATAGTTATTTATACGATGATGAAAACAGTTCAACTACCTTAACGACATTTGAACAACAAAGAAAAATTCAAAAAGAAATCGAGCAGGATATCACACGTGGGTTACAGCAGATGCTTGGAACGATGGTTGGGCGTGACAAAGTGCTAGTTTCAGTTACAACTGATATTGACTTCACACAAGAAAATCGTGTAGAACAATTGGTTGAACCTGTAAATGAAGAAACAATGGAAGGCATTGCCTTAAGCGTTGAAAGAATAGAAGAAGCTTACAGTGGTACAGGGACAAATGTAGGTGGTGTTCCTGGTGCTGGGGATGAAATTATAAACTATGAAGGAATTGACGGAGCTGGAGAAGCTGAATGGGAAAAGACAGAGGAAAGAATTAATAACGAAGTAAACCGTATTAATAAAGAAATTGTCGAAAGCCCTTATCAAGTTCGAGATATTGGAATTCAGGTAATGGTTGAGCCTCCAGAAGGGATGGCCGAGCTCCCTGTACAACAATTAAATGACATTCAACAAATACTATCAACGATGGTGCGAACCTCAATTTCTGGTATTTATGATGAAGAGTTAACGGATGCAATGGTGGAAGAAAGAATCTTTGTTTCTTCACAACCTTTTGAAGGGAAGCCAGTATTTGATGATGCAGCTCCTTCCTCTGTATCAACTTGGCTATATGTACTTGCTGGTCTTTTAGTCATC
This sequence comes from Alkalihalobacillus trypoxylicola, assembly GCF_001590785.1. Classification (GTDB taxonomy): domain Bacteria; phylum Bacillota; class Bacilli; order Bacillales; family Bacillaceae_D; genus Alkalihalobacillus; species Alkalihalobacillus trypoxylicola. The sequence continues at coordinate 336,365 of NZ_LTAO01000001.1, read as the reverse complement.
ATTATTGTTGTTTTAATCATAATGTTAGTGAGAAAGTCAAAAAATAACGAGGCAGAAGAATTTGCAGATGAGCAGAGTCATTTATTAACGGAAATCGAAGATCTGCCTGACGAGGATTCTAGCGAAAGTGCCAATAAGCGTAAGCAATTAGAAAAAATGGCACGCGAGAAACCTGAAGACTTTTCGAAGTTAATCCGCACATGGCTTTCTGAAGATTAGGAGGATAACGACTTTGACAAGAGCAAATAAACCGTTGACGGGTAGACAAAAAGCAGCTATTCTCTTGATTTCATTGGGACCAGATGTAGCTGCAAATGTTTATAAATTTTTAAGTGAGGAAGAAATTGAGCAATTAACATTAGAAATTTCAAATGTGAGAAAAGTAGATAGCTCTTTAAAAGAAGAGATATTAGAACAGTTTCATTCCTTGGTTCTAGCACAAGATTATATTGCCCAAGGTGGTATCGGTTATGCTAAGAGCATTTTAGAAAAGGCATTGGGTGAGCAAGCAGCCATGAGTATCATTAATAGGCTTACTTCCACACTGCAAGTGAAACCTTTTGATTTTGCTCGTAAGGCCGACCCATCACAAATTTTAAACTTTATTCAAAATGAACATCCGCAAACCATTGCTTTAATCTTATCTTACCTAGAAAGTGAGCAAGCGGGTCAAATTTTATCTGAATTACCACAAGAGGTTCAAGCTGATGTTGCAAAAAGAATTGCGGTTATGGATAGCACCTCTCCAGAAATCATTAATGAGGTTGAAGGGATTTTGGAGCAAAAGCTTTCAGCTACTGTTACTCAGGATTATACAGATGCTGGTGGGATTGAGTCTGTCGTTGAAGTGTTAAATAGTGTCGACAGAAGTACAGAAAGAACGATACTCGATGCACTAGAAATTCAAGATCCAGAACTTGCAGAAGAAATTAAGAAAAGAATGTTTGTTTTCGAAGATATTGTTACACTGGACAATCGTTCTATTCAGCGTGTTATTCGGGATGTTGAAAATGAAGACTTGCAGCTATCTCTTAAAGTAGCAAGTGATGAAGTGAAAGAAATTGTTCTTAGTAATATGTCGAATAGAATGGCTGAAGCTTTTAAAGAAGAAATGGAATACATGGGACCTGTTAGATTACGAGATGTAGAAGAGGCTCAATCCAGGATTGTTTCGATTATACGACGCTTAGAAGAAGCTGGGGAAATCGTCATTGCTCGTGGAGGAGGAGATGATATTATTGTCTAACATTATCAAGTCTTCTTTTACAAAATCTAAGGATCAAGACAGAGAGATATTAATTCAATCTCTTGAGCGGATTCTTCCAAGAGCAATGATTTCAGAAGAATCTCAACCTTCATTCGAAGAAAGAGAAAATGAAAGTAAGCTTATGTTAGAACAAGCAAGGCTCGAATCTAAGCAATTATTAGATAAAGCTACTATTGAAATAGAGCAATGGAGACAAGACCTTGATCTAGAGAAAGAAGAGATGTTAAAGGAAATCGAAAAGCTTAAAGAAGAAGCGATTCGTTCTGGATATCAAAGTGGCTATGAACAAGGAAGTGAAAAAGCTCTTGAGGATTTTACTAATCAATTAGAGCAAGCCAATCATATTGTTCAATTAGCTGAAGAGGATTATCAAAAGAAATTAGAGGAATTACAGCCTGAAATAATCCAACTCGCTCATGCTTTAACTAAAAAAGTAATAGGTAAAGAATTATCCACGAATTCAGAGATTTGGGACAGTATGCTCTTTCAAATTATTCAAGAGGTTCGCGAGCATCAAAAGATTAAAATATATGTTGAGAGCAATTGGTATGAGCATACTCTCAAACAGAAGGAAGAAATCAAACAGCTTTTAAGTCATACACAAGAGCTAGCTATTTATCCGGATTCATCATTGCCAGAGCATGGCTGTACCATTGAAACCGAGTTAGGTCGTATGGAGGCATCATTAGATTTGCAACTAAACGAACTAAAGGCTCGGCTTCATGAGGTGCTACAGGAGCTTGAAAAATGAATGATTATTTAATAGGGAAATTAGAGGATTTAAGCTCATACAAATGGTTTGGAAAAGTAACGAGAGTTGTGGGATTAACAATAGAAGCAAAAGGCCCAAAGGCATCTGTTGGAGAGCTTTGTTATATTTTAGTTGGTAAAGGAAACCAAAAAATAAAAGCAGAGGTAGTAGGTTTTAGAGATGAATTTGTGTTACTAATGCCTTTAAATGGAATCTCTCAAATCGCTCCAGGTAGTTTAGTAGAAGCAACGGGTAAGTCATTACAAGTAAAAGTTGGCTACTCGTTGATAGGGAAAGTAGTAGATGGTTGTGGAGAGTTGTTAAGTGGAGATGCTCTTCCTAAAGGATTAACTCCATTTCCAACGGAACAACCTCCTCCAAATCCGATTACTAGACCGAGAATTGAAGAAATGCTTAGTTTAGGTGTACGCGCTATTGATAGCTTTTTGACAGTAGGTAAAGGTCAGAGGGTAGGCATTTTTGCTGGAAGTGGTGTGGGTAAAAGTACACTAATGGCGATGATTGCTAAAAATTCAGCTGCGGATATTAATGTAATTGCTCTTATTGGTGAGCGTGGTCGAGAGGTAAAGGATTTTATTGAGCGCGATTTAGGCGAAGAAGGCTTAAAAAATACCATTATGGTGGTGGCTACCTCCGATCAACCTGCATTAATGAGAATAAAAGGAGCAATGACAGCGACAGCCATTGCTGAATATTTCCGTAATCAAGGGTTAAATGTCAATTTAATGATGGATTCTGTGACGCGGTTTGCCATGGCCCAACGAGAAATAGGCTTAGCGATCGGAGAACCTCCAACTACTAAAGGATATACACCAAGTGTATTTGCTGCTTTACCTAAGCTTCTAGAGCGATCTGGTACTAATCATTCAGGTTCGATCACTGCTTTTTATACGGTTTTAGTTGATGGAGATGACATGAATGAACCGATAGCTGATGCTGTTCGAGGGATTTTGGACGGACATTTTGTTCTTGAAAGACAGCTGGCTAATAAGGGCCATTATCCTGCTATTAATATTTTAAAAAGTATTAGTCGAGTAATGGATGATATTGTATCTACTAAACATAATCAAACAGCAAAAAATGTACGCAATCTTTTATCTACTTATTTAGAAGCAGAAGATTTAATTCAAATTGGTGCTTATAAGAAAGGGTCTTCTACTGAAATCGACCAAGCAATAACTGCTCATCCGCAAATTATCGATTTCTTAAAGCAAGAAACCGATGATGTTCTGGATGCTGAAAAATCAATAGAACAGCTTATTAGTCAATTTGGATAAGGAGTGTGTTGAACTTATGACCTTTCAGTTTTCGTTACAAAAGGTTATGGAGTTAAGAGAAAGAGAAAAAAAAGAAGGTCAAACCATTTATTCAAAAGCGGTTGACGATTTTGAGAATACAGCTACGGTTTTATATCAACTTTTAAAATCAAAAGAAAGCTTAGAAGACGCAGCTCGTAATCAAATTGAAAAAGGCATAAAAATTCGTGATATCCAAGTTCAGGAATCTCAATTTCTAAGACTTCAGGATCAAATAAATAAGCAACAAATACGAACTCAAATGGCTAGAAAAAATATGCAGCGTAAGCAAGAAGAGTTAATGGAAAGAACCATTGAATTTAAAAAGTACCAAAAGATGAAAGATTTAAAGGAGCAGGCGTATAAGGAAAATCAAGCCTACCTTGAAACAAATATGATGGATGAAATGTCAGTGCTCATGTACTCCAAAAGATAGTAAGGGTGATAATGATGAATGAAACAAAGAAAAAAATGAGTAAATTCCAATGGTTTATGGTTATATTTATCATTCCGTTTGTGCTCATTCTTGCTTTAGCTGTTGTCACGCTTACAGTGGTGGAGCATCCAACCATTGAAAAAATAAAAAGCTCCGTTACTGCTTTGCCGGTTGTTTCATTATTTTTTGACGACCAAGCAGAAGTGAGTGAGCTCCAAAGTGAAGAGTTTGAACAATTAGAACAGCAATTACTACAGCAACAGGAGAACTTAACCTTACTTAATGAGACTATTGAACAGCGAGATAGCCAAATTGCTGAGCTTGAGCAGGAGTTATTAGAAATAGGGGCACTCTTAAGTGAGGAAAATAGTGAAGACGATGTTGTACAAACAAACGCAACCAATTCTTATGAAGAAATTGGAAAGCTTTATGAAAATATGTCTGCTAAAAATGCCGCAAGAATTATCGCAGAGTTAACTATTGACGAAAGTATTGTTCACCTTGACACGATCTCATCAGAAGAACAATCGAAAATTATTTCTAAATTAGAAAGTGAGCAGGCAGCGGAAATTATGAAAAGGTTAGCCAATAGGTAAAGGCTGCTTTCTTTTCACATTAGAAGGGAGGTGACAAAAAGTGATCCACGTATTAATGACAGGAAATCCAAAGGTTGAACAGACGATAAAAGTGTTAAATGAGTCGACTGAACAAGCAAAGGGAGAGTCCCCATTTTTTGAGCTTTTTACTTCTCAGCTTCATTTAAACAAGGAAGAAGAAGTAGAGCAGAATTTGCAGAATCCAAAAGAGCATGCGTTAACGAGTTGGATTGAAGAACAATTCCCCATATTTTTGGATACTAAACCTTTAAATGAAGAAATCTTGCTGCAAATAGAAGAAATAGTACACGGCAGTCAATTATTAGACCCTTCTATTTTAGAGGAGGCTTCATTGATTTTTGATGAGGATTTATCTTCTTTATTAGAGGAATTTCAGAGGGATGATGAAGCAAAGGCTTTACTGCTATTCTTGATGGTATTTAAGGATGAACTAAATGTAATAAAGACTGAAAAAGCAATGACGGATTCGGTTTCCTTAAAAAACTCTAGCCCACTACAATTAGCGTTATCACTACTTTCATTAAAAGAAGAGGAAAGAAATAATCTTTTAACCTATTTGCAAACCATGATGAAAGAAAAAGGTGCATCAGAAGCGGCAGCCAAAATTCAAACCTTCTTTTCAAACTTAAGCCAGTGGATAGACCCAAAAGAGGATCAGAAGGCAAACTACTTTCTGCCTCAAATGAAGGATTTGAATTGGAAGCCGATCACATCTTCTGCAAATCTTACTCAAGCCATACTTAGTCAAGAAAGCCATTCAATGTCTGGTCAAGCTCCATCAAATCCTATGGATGAGGAAAAGGTTCATACACCTTTAAAAGTACAAGAGCATCACTTTGCTCAAGCAATGCCAAAAGCTCAGCAAGCTTCCATCTTTTTAGGGGCGAATCAAAATCAAGAAGTACACTCACGACAAATGCTTGAACAGCTTGTACAAATATTTCAAAGACAAGTGAAAGCTGGACTTCCTAACCAAACACAAAAAATCCAAGTAAGATTGCACCCAGAGCATTTAGGAAGATTAGATATTCAAGTTATGCAACAAGAAGGTGTACTTGTAGCTAAAATTTTAACGACATCACATGCGGCTAAAGAGTTGATAGAATCACAAATTCTTCAGTTAAGACAAGCTCTACAGCAACAGCAATTGCCGTTAGAAAAAATTGAGATTATGGAAGAGAACGAAAGGTTGGGCGATGAGCAAAGTCAAGGCTCACAGCAGGAATCACAAGATAGTAAAGAGGACCAACAAGAATCTTTACTAGAAGAGGATCGAGACTTTCAAGAGTGGCTAGCAACCTTTACAATCGATGAGCAAATTTAGGAAGGATTGAGCAAATGAGCCAACCAATTTCGAATGATTTATGGTACTCCAATTTAGAACCGACTACAAGATCGGCATCATCCAATGTATTGGGGAAAGATGACTTTTTGAAAATTTTAATTACACAGTTACAAAATCAAGACCCTGCAAATCCGATGGACGACCGCGAATTTATCGCACAAATGGCTCAATTTTCATCATTGGAGCAAATGACCAATATGAATCAAAATATAAGCCAAATGATGGATATGCAAATCACGCAAAATCTAGTAACTCATAGTGAATTAATAGGAAAAGAAATTCAATGGATGCAACTTATAGATAATGAGGATGGTCATCGTCCAGAAGTTCAATATCTTGAAAATAAAGTGCAGTCAGTGAAAATTGAAAGTGATGGTTCAATTCGCTTATTACTAGATAATAATACATGGATTAGTAATTATCAGTTAGTTCAAGTAGAACCAGTTAAAAATGGAACAGATGATACTCAAGGAGAGCAAAAGGAGTGATTTAATGGATAAAGTAACCATAGCCTCCTTACAAACGGTTCAGCCACACTCCATCGCTTCGCCGAAGGTAAAATCGACTACGCAGTCTTTTCAACAGCTTTTGCGGGACGAATTGGAACATAATAGCTTAAAAGTAAGTAAGCATGCTGAACAAAGGTTAAAACAAAGAGAAATAGAGATTTTGCCACAAACTTGGCAACAAATCTCATCAAAAGTGCAAGAAGCGAAAGAAATGGGCATAACGGATTCTCTTGTCTTGACAAAAGATGCGGCCCTAATCGTTAGTGCTAAAAATAAGACCGTTATAACAGCATTAGCAAGAGAAGAAGCTCATCAGCAAATTTTCTCAAATATTAATGGGACGATTTTAATACAGGATTAAATATGGCCGGACCTCTTAGTAGGAAGCCATAAGCTGCGGATTGATAGAAGCAGTCAAGTAAAAAAATAGAAGGAAGTGTAAATATGCTACGTTCAATGTATTCAGGTATTTCAGGTATGAGAAACATGCAAACAAAATTAGATACAATTGGTAACAATATAGCGAATGTGAATACATTTGGTTTCAAAAAAGGAAGAGCAACCTTCGCTGATATGATGAGTCAGGAACTGTCTGGAGCGACAGGTCCAACCGCAAACCGTGGTGGAGTTAATTCAAGTCAAGTAGGGTTAGGTATGCAATTGTCAACGATTGATACGATTCATACTCAAGGGAGCTTACAAAACACTAGTCGAGCTCTTGACGTTGGTATTTCAGGTGATGGGTATTTTGTCGTGCAAGATGGAGATACGAATTATTACACTCGTGCTGGTAATTTCTATCTAGACTCTGAAGGGTATTTAGTGAATGGTAGTGGTTTATATGTGCTAGATACAGAAGGGAATAACATCAATTTTTCACTCATAGCCGGTGGTACTTTAGATGACATTACAGCTGGATTGGATAATATAAAGAGCTTTTCTATTGGACAAGACGGTTCCATTAATATCGTCGATAGTGAAGGGGAATTAATCGAATCTGATGTACAAATTGCTTTAGCTAAATTTCCTAACTCAGAAGGCTTACAAAAGGCTGGTGATAACTTATATTTAGTTACTCCTAACTCAGGAGCACCTCAAATATTTGTTCCGGGTCAAGGTGGTACTGGGTCAGTAGTTGCAGGAACATTGGAAATGTCGAATGTTGATTTATCTGAGGAGTTTACAGAGATGATCGTAGCACAGCGTGGATTCCAAGCGAATTCTCGAATTATTACCACATCTGATGAAATTCTTCAGGAATTAGTTAACTTAAAACGATAAAAGGAGAGGGCTAGATGAAAGATCTAGCCCATATAAAAATGATTGAATTAACTCGGCTAAATGGAAAGACTTTTTATTTAAATGTCATTTTAATTGAGCAAATCGAAGCTTTTCCTGATACAACCATTACGCTTTTAAATGGAAAAAAGCTCGTTGTCAAAGACGAAATTTCTCTAGTAGAAGAAAAAATAAATGAATGCTTAGAGATGATTGGTATAAAAGGGATTCTGAAGGAAATGGAGGGTCAAGAAGATGGTGAAGAGTAAAATGGCCAATATTTTATTGGTCTTTCTCCTAGCCTTAATTTTAGTAGGAGTGGCTGCACTAGTTATATTGAATCAGTTTACGAATGAAACGTTAGCAGAGGAAGACTATTCGCTTGATCAATTGATTGAAAGAGCTTATACAACAGAAGATATTATTACCAATTTGAATTCCAATAATGGATACATTAAAGCAAGTTTTTATATTCAATTGAATTCGAAAGAAGCAGTAGAAGAATTAGAAAAAAGAGACTTTCAAGTGAATAATTTGATTATCCACACACTTTCTGAAATCAACCCTTCAGAGCTATCTGGTTCAACGAGTATTGAGGAAGTTGAATTACAAATTCAGTCTGATATTAATGATTTTCTAAGTGAGGGAGAAGCAATTAAGGTTTATGCGACCAGTTGGGTTATTCAGTAAAAAATAATTTTTTAGAACGAGTGGCAGGATTGTGAGGTGAAAATATGGCTGATGTATTATCACAAGGTGAAATAGATGCCTTATTATCGGCAATATCTACAGGAGAAATGGATGCAGAAGAATTAAAAAAAGAAGAGTTAGAAAAAAAGGTGAAAGTTTATGATTTCAAAAGAGCTCTTCGGTTCTCAAAGGATCAGATTAGGAGTTTAACAAGAATTCATGAGAATTTCGCGAGATTACTCACAACCTTCTTTTCGGCACAATTAAGAACATTTGTCCAAATATCAGTCACTTCGGTTGATCAGCTTCCTTACGAAGAATTTGTCCGTTCCATTCCAAAGATGACGATATTAAATGTATTTCAACCGCAACCCCTAGATGGACGATTCATTATGGAAGTCAACCCAAATGTTGCGTATGCCATGCTAGATCGCTTATTAGGTGGTAAAGGTATTAGTGTCAATAAAGTGGATAGTTTAACTGAAATTGAGACTAGAATTATGTCACAGCTTTTTCAAAGAACGTTAGAAAGCTTTGAGGAGGCTTGGTCATCTGTTGTTGAATTAGATACACAGATGGAAGATTTGGAAGTGAACCCTCAATTTTTGCAAATGGTATCTCCGAATGAAACAGTAGTGGTCATTTCACTATCAACTACCATTGCTGAAACATCTGGAATGATTAATATTTGTTTACCTCATGTTGTACTAGAAGAGGTACTACCAAAGCTATCATTGCATTATTGGATGCAAGAGAAAAAGCGTGAAAGAAAACCAAGTGAATTTAATAGTTTGCAAACGAATGTTAGAAAAGCTCCGTTATTGGTACAAGCTCAATTGGGTCAGGCATCAATAACGATTGAGGAATTTTTACAGCTGTCTGAAGGAGATATTATTACATTGAACCAAGCTATTCAAAAGCCTTTAACTGTGTATGTTGGAGGAGAGGAGAAATTCTTGGCTCAACCAGGAAAAGTGAAAAATAAAATGGCTGTTCAAATAACAGAAAAAATGGAGGAGGCCGACACGAATGAATGATGATATGCTTTCCCAAGATGAAATCAATGCTTTGTTACAAGGTATTGGAGATGATGATTCAACTGATGAAGCAGGTGACTTAAAAGTTACCGATTATTTATCAGATATTGAAAAGGACGCCTTAGGTGAAATTGGGAATATTTCCTTTGGTAGTGCTGCAACAGCTCTTTCAACCTTATTAAATCAAAAAGTCGATATTACGACTCCAGAACTTAGTTTAATAGAAAAAAAGAATTTACCAGAAGAATTTCCTAAGCCTCATGTAGCAATACATGTTGAGTATACAGAGGGATTCGAAGGGATGAACCTTCTCGTTATTCATACAAAGGATGCTTCTATTATTGCTGATTTAATGCTAGGTGGAGAAGGAGTCGAACAAGAAGAATTAACAGAAATGCATTTAAGTGCAGTTCAAGAATCAATGAATCAAATGATGGGTTCGGCTTCAACTTCGATGTCTACCATCTTTAATAAGAAAGTAGATATCTCTCCTCCTAGTATTGATTTAATGGATATTAAAGAGAACAAGGGTGTTAATCATTTACCACAAGAAGATATTTTAGTTCAAATATCATTTCGTTTAAAAGTGGGAGAATTAATTGATTCAAAGATTATGCAGCTTGTCTCTGTTTCTTTTGCTAAAAAATTAGTAGAAGATTTAATGAATCCTAGTGCTTCTTATGAAGAAAGTCCTGCTCAAAATACAGAATCTCTTTATTCTGAGGAAGTATTGGAAGAAACACCAGAACCGTCGATTTCTATGTCACAGCCTGTGAATAGACAAATAGAATCTGAACGTGCTCCTGTATACCAAGAATCTCCTTCATTAAATCAAAATGTACATATGAGGAATGCCAATGTTCAAAGAGCAGCTTTTACTGATTTTGATACACCTTCATTATCAGATGCCGAATCACAAAATTTGAATATGCTTTTAGATATTCCCCTACAAGTCACGGTAGAATTAGGGCGCACGAAACGTTCAATTAAAGATATTTTAGAATTTACTCAAGGCTCCATTATTGAATTAGATAAACTAGCAGGGGAGCCTGTAGATATACTAGTCAACCGTAAGCTAGTGGCGAAAGGCGAAGTAGTCGTTATTGATGAAAACTTCGGAGTACGGGTGACCGATATTATCAGTCAAGAGGAAAGAGTACGTAATTTAAAATAAATATATCGTAGAAAGGGTTGGGATAGTTAGAATGGCGAGTAAAGTTTTAATTGTAGACGATGCAGCCTTTATGAGAATGATGATTAAGGATATTTTAATCAAAGGTGGCTATAACGTTGTTGGAGAAGCGAGCGATGGAGTAGAAGCGGTTGAAAAGTATAAAGAATTATCTCCAGATTTAGTAACAATGGATATTACGATGCCTGAAAAGGATGGAATTGCTGCTTTAAAAGAAATTAGAGAAATCAATTCTGCTGCTAAAATTATTATGTGTTCAGCAATGGGACAGCAATCTATGGTTATTGATGCCATTCAAGCTGGTGCAAAGGATTTTATTGTCAAGCCTTTCCAAGCAGATCGTGTATTAGAAGCAATTCAAAAGACATTAAGTTAGTAAATGCGTAAATAAGGAGTGGCACTTCGTGGTAATCCGAAAAACGGTAATGATGTGTCTGGTTATCATTATGTTAACCGGCATCAACATTCCATCAGCTATTGCTGAAGAGAGCAATAAAATGGTAAATGAATCTTTGAAAGAAAGACAAGCTGAAAGTGAAGAGCTTGTGGAAGAAGAGAATCAAACTCCCAATGACTCTGAAAATGACACGGAGACCACTCCATTTCAGGATGAAAATGAAGATATGGTAGGGCTCTCTAACCAAAATATTTTTTTCTCATTATTAAAGTTAATTGGAGCTTTTGCCTTTGTCATCTTTCTTATTTATTTTGGACTTCGTTTTATTAACAAAAAGACACAGGTGTATCGTTCCAATCATTACATGCAAAATATTGGAGGAGTTCCTTTAGGCTCTAATCGTTCCATTCAGTTAGTAAGAATTGGTGATCGTTTATTCATCGTTGGAGTAGGTGACTCAATTCAACTGTTAAAGGAAATCGAAAATGAAGATGAAGTGGAACAGATATTAAAGCAACATGAATCCCAATTGGAAAATGGTGTGGATCAAACAGTTCAAACGGGTTTTGGGTGGTTAAAGAAAAAGCTCCAAAAAGGCAACGAAGAAAATCTAAATAATGACAAAACGTCTGATAGAAATCAATTTAAACAGCTTTTGAATAACCAATTAACCCAAATAACATCCTCACAAAATGAGCTTCATGAAAAGGTGAAGGAGAGAAATAATAAATGATTGAGTTTTTGATTACACCTAATTTAATATCCTTTCCTGGTGTGGATTTTGATTTTTTATCGGATGATCCAGCAAGCGTTGTTACGACCGTGCAATTATTATTAGTTTTGACCGTGCTTTCACTGGCTCCCGGGATTTTAATTCTGATGACTTCATTTACTAGAATTATTATCGTTCTTTCTTTTGTCAGACAGGGGTTAGCGACACAGTCAGTGCCACCTAACCAGGTACTTATTGGGATTGCTTTATTTATAACTTTTTTTATCATGGCACCTATCTTCTCTGAGGTAAATGATCGTGCTCTCACCCCATTTTTGGATGGGGAATTAACACAAGAGGAAGCCTTTCAAGAAGCGGCTATTCCGATGAAGGAATTTATGGCAGCTCATACACGAGAAAAAGATTTAGCTTTATTTATGGGGTATGCAGGTCTTGAGCAACCTGAATCATTGGATGATATTCCTTTGACCTCCCTAATCCCTGCATTCGCAATTAGTGAATTAAAAACAGCTTTTCAAATTGGTTTTCTAATTTTTGTTCCATTTCTGGTCATTGATATGATTGTGGCGAGTGTTCTAATGTCAATGGGGATGATGATGCTCCCTCCGGTTATGATCGCTTTGCCATTTAAAATTTTATTATTTGTTATCGTAGATGGTTGGTATTTAATTGTTGAGTCTTTATTATTAAGTTTTCGATAAAAGGTAGGTGCTCTTATGAGCTCAGAATTTATCATTAGCCTAGCTGAAAATGGAGTCTGGGTTGTGTTATTAGTAGCGGGTCCTTTATTATTAGTAGCTTTAGGTCTAGGGCTACTAGTTAGTATTTTTCAGGCGACTACGCAAATTCAAGAGCAAACGTTAGCTTTTATCCCAAAGATTGTCGGAGTTCTTGTTGCATTAGTCATATTTGGTCCATGGATGCTCTCACAAATAACCGATTTTGCCTATAATATTTTTCATCACCTTCACCGGTATATTGGATAATGGCTGATTGGATTGTATTGCTACCCGCGTTTTTATTAGTTTTAGTTAGAGTCCTGGCTTTTATCGCTGTTTTACCAATCTATGGGCATCGTACGATTCCCAATACCTTTAAAGTCGGTATTTCGATTTTTTTAGCATGGATTATGGTTTTTACAATAGATAATCCGATTATTGCCATTGACACCACTTACTTCTTTTTAATCATTAAGGAAGCTCTAGTTGGGCTTATGGTTGGACTCATTGCAACGATTATGTTGTATGCTGTTCAAACAGCTGGTGGTTTCATTGATATGAATATGGGTTTTTTAATAGCGAATGTGGTTGACCCTCAAACGGGGGCGCAGAGTCCTTTGATTGGGAGTTATTTATATACATTTACGATTCTTTTTTTACTGGCAACAAATAGTCATCATCTTTTGATTGATGGAGTTTATCATAGCTATCAGTTTATCCCGATCGATCAAGTATTTTTGCCATTCGGTCAAGAAAATGTCTTGCTATTTATAGCAAGAAGCTTTGCTTACATGTTTATGTTTGCTTTTCAAATGGCCATTCCAATCGTTGGTTCCTTATTTTTAGTCGATGTAGCATTAGGAATGGTGTCACGCTCAGTGCCTCAAATGAATGTATTTGTCGTTGGTATGCCCTTGAAAATTTTAGTTGGACTTTTATTATTATCGGTGTATTTAGGTGTTTTCTTTATGCTAGTTCGAGGGTTAATGAATGAAATCACAATAGTCATGCGGACGCTTATGCAATTGCTTGGAGGTGTATGATTATGAATTTTTTACCAATGAATTTACAATATTTTGCTGATGAAAAAACAGAAAAAGCAACACCCAAGAAAAGGCAGGATTCAAGGAAAAAGGGACAGGTTGCCAAAAGTACAGATGTTAATACCGCTTTGATATTGTTAGCTGTTTTCTTGTTTTTATGGATATTTGGTGGTTCGATGCTTGGCGAAATGATTTTTAATGTCTTTAGAAAAAGCTTACAAGAATATTTGCTAATGAATATTACGAGTGCAAATTTAAGTGTCATGTTTCTAGATATTCTCACCCAAGTAGCCCTTGTGCTCTTACCAATAATGCTAGTAGCAATGGTTGCTGGTATTTTTGCCAGTTATATTCAGGTAGGGCCGTTGTTTACGGGTGAACCACTTAAATTTAATTTAAAAAAGATAGACCCGATTAAGGGATTCAAACGAATTTTTTCAGTGAGAGCCATTGTTGAATTAAGCAAATCGTTATTGAAAATCGGATTTGTAGGTTTCGCTGTTTTTTTAGTCATATGGTTTAACTTAGAAGATGTGATGAAGATTTCCCAGAAATCGATTTTGGACGGTTTTGCACTAATTGCTACCTTAACGGCTCAAATGGGTTTAATGGTAGCACTACTGTTGCTACTATTATCCATACCTGATTATTTATATCAACGTTACGATAATGAAAAGCAAATGAGAATGTCAAAAAAGGACATCAAAGATGAACATAAAAATATGGAGGGGGATCCTAGGATTAAATCTAAAAGAAAGCAAAAGCAAATGGAAATGGCGATGCAAAGGATGATGCAGGAAGTTCCAAAGGCAGATGTAGTCATTACGAATCCAACCCACTTTGCCGTAGCTTTAAAATATGATGATAGCCAATCTGATGCCCCTATAATTGTTGCAAAAGGTGTAGATTACTTAGCACAAAAAATAAAAAAAATAGCCAGTGACCATGATGTCATTATGGTCGAAAACAAGCCGCTAGCTAGAGCTTTGTATAGTCAAGCTGAAATTGGCGAACAGGTACCTGAGCAACTTTTTAAAGCAATAGCAGAAGTTTTAGCCTATGTTTATCGTTTGAAAAATAAACAGGTTAATAGTTAAGGAGAGAGTGTTGTGAAAATAAGAGAATTGTCCGTTTTAATAGGTGTCATTTTTATTGTAATTATGTTAATTATTCCTTTACCAACTACATTGATAGACTTCCTTATCATTACAAATATTTCTCTCTCTCTTATTATTATATTAGTAGCGATGAGTACTAAGGATTCACTGCAATTTTCTATTTTTCCTACGCTATTATTACTTGTGACATTATTTCGAATTGGGTTAAACGTCTCGACCATTAGGTCTATTCTATCAAATGCAGATGCAGGTAATGTCATTGATACATTTGGTAATTATGTTGTGGGAGGAAATGCGCTTGTAGGGTTTGTCGTGTTTATGGTTATTGTTCTTATTCAATTTATTGTTATTACAAAAGGTGCCGAAAGGGTTTCAGAGGTTGGAGCTAGATTTACGTTAGACGCAATGCCAGGTAAGCAAATGAGTATTGATGCTGATTTAAATGCAGGTCTCATCTCTGATCAAGAAGCCAAAAATCGCCGTGAGAGAATTGAAAAAGAAGCCGACTTTTATGGAGCGATGGACGGAGCAAGTAAATTCGTTAAAGGGGATGCCATTGCTAGTATAGTCATTGTATTCATCTCAATGATTTTTGGTTTAATTATTGGAATGATGCAAATGGGAATGGATTTAGGAACAGCAGCTACGACGTACACAGTATTAACAATTGGTGACGGTCTAGTTTCACAAATTCCTGCATTACTCATTTCTACAGCAACTGGAATTATTGTAACAAGAGCATCGTCAAGTGGAAATCTTGGGGAGGACATTGCTACACAATTACTCGCTTTTCCAAAAATGTTATATGTTGCGGCTGCGACTATTTTATTATTAGGTCTTGTTACACCAATAGATAAATGGATTACCTTACCGATTGCCGCTCTATTGGCAATTGGAGGCTACCAGCTCTCAAAAATGGAGAAGAAGACAAATGAGCAAGAAATAGCGGCTACCGATTCAGAGGAAGAAGAAGAGGATATCAAGTCACCTGAAAGTGTAGTTAGTTTATTACAGATCGATCCAATTGAATTTGAGTTTGGTTATGGTTTAATACCGTTAGCTGATACGAATCAAGGAGGAGATTTACTAGATCGGGTCGTAATGATTCGTCGACAATTAGCATTAGAGCTAGGTATGGTCGTTCCTGTCATTCGGATTCGTGACAATATTCAGCTTCAACCAAATGAATATACGATTAAGCTTAAAGGTAATGAAGTCGCAAAAGGTGAGTTACTCTTAGATCATTATATGGCGATGAGTCCAGGGGTCGAAGACGAATCAATCGTTGGTATTGAAACAATCGAGCCAGCTTTTGGTTTACCTGCAATTTGGATATCGGAGGAGATGAAGGAACAGGCAGAGCTTTCAGGTTATACCGTTGTAGACCCGCCATCTGTTGTTTCTACCCATTTAACAGAAGTGATTAAACGACATGCATATGAGTTGTTAGGTCGTCAAGAAACGAAGCAATTGATTGATCATTTAAAAGAAACTTATCCAGCATTAGTTGAGGAAATAACTCCTAATCACTTGTCTGTTGGAGAAATTCAAAAAGTATTAAAGAATCTATTAAAAGAGAATATTTCGATTCGAAATCTACCTATTATATTTGAAACCTTAGCCGATTATGGTCCGATGTCTAAGGATATGAATTTAATTACAGAATATGTACGTCAATCGCTAGCTCGTCAAATTACAAAACAGGTTTCAACACCTGGAGAGCCATTGTATGTGATTACATTAAGCGGTTCGGTTGAAAAGAAAATTGCCGATGGGATTCAGCAAACAGAGCATGGTAATTTTGTTTCACTAGATCCAAACGATTCGCAGCTCATTTTACAAGCAACAATGGAAGAAACAGAAAGACTATCACAAATGGGGCAAATGCCAATCATTCTTTGCTCTCCAGCTGTAAGAATGTATGTGAGGCAAATGCTAGAACGCTATTTACCACAAATTCCAATTTTGTCATATAACGAACTAGAAGCAAATGTAGAAGTACAAAGCGTTGGGGTGGTGAATCCATCATGAAGATAAAAAAATACTTAGTAAATTCATTATCTGAGGCTAAAGAAAAGGTCAAGGATGATTTGGGTAACGATGCGGTTATTCTCCACTCAAAGGAAATTCAAACAGGTGGTTTTCTAGGGTTTTTCACAAAAAAGAAACTAGAAGTAATTGTAGCGGTTGATCCAGAGCCCAAAAAAATAAAAGCTGTGAAAGAAATAGAAAAAAAACCCCAGATTAAGCCGCTTGAAGCGAAACCTATTCAAGTGACTCAAAAGCAAGACCATGCTTTACTGCAAGAATTACATTCATTAAAAGAGATGGTACAAACATTAAAGAAGCCTAATGCTAAGCAAGAATATCCTGAACCATTTCAATCTCTTTCTACTTTTTTAAGTAAGCAGGGTGTTACGGAGGCAATTAGAGAGTCTCTTATCTATGAATTAGTCAAGGGTTCGTTTTTAAAAGATGATGCAAAAACGGTTACGAATGAAGAGGCTGTCAATCAATTAAAACAGCTTTTAAAGGATAAAATGAAGGCCACTTTAATACAGCCACTTACATTTAATAAAAAATATTTACAGATTGTTGGGCCAACAGGGGTTGGTAAAACGACGACCATTGCCAAAATAGCAGCTATTACCTCGCTTAAGCAGCAAAAAAAGGTAGCCTTCATAACAACTGATACGTACCGAATAGCGGCGGTAGAGCAATTAAAAACCTATGCGAAAATTTTAGAAATTCCATTAGAGGTAGCCTACAATTTAGAAGATTTGCAAAAAGCGAAAGAAGCCTTTGCTGAGTATGATTTAGTAATCATTGATACAGCAGGTAGAAATTTTAGAGACCCTCTTTATGTGAAGGAACTGAGTACGATTATTGATTTTAAAGAGGAGGCTACTACGAGCTTAGTTGTTTCATTAACATCAAAATATGATGATATAGCGGCAATTATCGAGCAATTTTCCATGATAGAAATCGAGCAGTTAATTCTTACAAAAATGGACGAAACCTCAACATATGGTGCAATGATCAATCTTCCTTTGGAGCAAAATAAAGGAATCGCTTATATTAGTAACGGACAAAATGTACCTGATGATTTAATTGAAGCTACACCTTCTTTTTTAATCGAAAAATTGTTGGAGGGTTACCAGCATGCATGATCAAGCAGAGAGTTTACGCAGGCAGGTGAATCAAAATCAGCAAACAGAGGCTAAGGTCGTCGCGGTTGTAAGTGGCAAAGGAGGAGTCGGCAAATCGAATGTCAGCTTAAACTTTGCTATCGCATTAGCCCAAAAAGGAAAAAAAGTGACGATAGTAGATTTGGATATTGGTATGGGTAACTTGGATATTATGTTGGGAAAACCGACTAAATATAGCATTGTAGACATGCTTGAAAGTCAATTAACTATTTGGGATATTATCGAAAAAGGACCAGAAAATATTCAATATATATCGGGTGGTTCTGGGCTTACAAGCTTCGTTAAAATTAATCAATCATTATTAGACCGTTTTACACAGCAGCTATTATCGTTAAGTCAAGAGAATGATTTTATCCTATTAGATTTAGGAGCTGGGGTTACAGAGGATAGTATTGGTTTTATATTGGCAGCGGATGAAATGATGGTGGTTACTACACCGGAGCCTACTTCCATGACAGATGCCTATTCTATGATTAAATTTGTAACATTGAAGGATTACTCAAAACCTATGTATCTAATAATCAATAAGATAGATACAAAAGAGGAAGGTTCCCAAACCTTCTCAAATCTTAATAGAGTTTCAAAGCAATTTTTAGACAAAGAGCTTCGCCTCCTAGGTTCACTACCGAATGATCCATCGGTCACTAAGGCTGTAAAAGCTCAAAAGCCTTTTCTTATATTCTTACCACATGCTGGAGTCAGTACTGGCCTAAAAACAATTGCTTCCCATTATCTAGGGGAGTCAAGTAGAATCACAAAAACATCTCGCTTTGCCGAAAAAATGAAAGCATTTTTTCGAAAAAAGACTTTCAGCTAGGAGGTCCAAAAAGTGAAGAAATATCGTGTTCTTGTCGTGGATGATTCAGCATTTATGCGCAAGATGATTCGTGACATGTTAAACAGAGATCCGATGATTGAGGTCATTGGAACAGCAAGAAATGGTCAAGAGGCGATTTTGAAAAGACGTCAGTTGAATCCAGATGTGATGACACTTGATGTTGAAATGCCAGTCTTAGATGGGTTACAAACATTAAAAATGATAATGGAAGAAAATCCATGTCCCATTATTATGCTGAGCAGTACAACGAAGGAAGGGGCAACAAATACGATGATAGCGATGGAGTATGGTGCTGTTGATTTTATAGCCAAAACATCCGGAGCTATTTCGTTGGACATTAACAAAATTGCAGAAATTATTGTGTATAAGGTGAAATGTGCCGCAAAGGTAAAAAACCTGAAATCAACGATTGTTTCTTTGCCTACGGTTAGAAAAAAACGTCCAATTTTGCCCTTTAAAAAGTCATACTCACAGAAGAAAAAAATATTTTTAATTGGAACATCGACTGGAGGGCCAAAAGCTCTAAAAGAAGTATTAACTCAGCTACCAGCTCATTTTCCTTGGCCGATAGTTATCGTACAGCATATGCCCGCAGGATTTACAAATTCTTTAGCTGAGCGTCTAAATTCTCTTTCAGAAATTACCGTAAAAGAAGCTGAAAAAGGCGAAATCCTTCAAAATGGTACGGCTTATATAGCTCCAGGTGGCTATCATATCGGGCTCCTGCAAGGAGAACATAATCTAATGATTGATTATTTAGATGAAGAGCCTATTAAGGGTCTAAAGCCAGCGGTTGATTTGCTGTTTCGTTCTGCGTCATCTTTATTAACCGTTGAAAAGGTAGCCATTATTATGACGGGAATGGGGGCAGATGGAACAGAGGGTTTACTTTCATTAAAATCTGCAGGAGGCTGTTATGCTATTGCACAATCAGAGGAAAGCTCGATTGTTTTTGGAATGCCTAAGGTAGCCATTAAGTCTAAAGTCATTGATGAAATTGTTCATTTAGAAGAGATTGCAGAAACGATGTTAAAGCATATTTAATGTGGAGGAGGTACAAAATGCCTAATATTCATTCTTTGAATTCATACCATTTTGACATATTAAAGGAAGTTGGCAATATTGGTGCTGGCAATGCTGCCACTGCCTTATCAAGGCTTTTACTTACAAAAATAGATATGAATGTTCCTTCTGTGAAATTAGTTCCTTTTTCAGAGATTTCCGATATTGTCGGCGGAGCAGAGGTCGAAATGGTCGCTATTTTTTTAAGAGTTGAGGGAGAAGCATCTGGAAGCATGATGTTTTTAACGTCTATAGAAGATGCTGAGAATCTCGTATCCAAACTCATTCAGCAGCCCTTTAATTTACATCGTGAGTCAAAAGAAGAATTAGGGATTTCTGCACTTCACGAATTAGGAAATATATTAGCCGGATCCTATTTGTCTGCTTTTTCAGATTTTACTCAATTATCTTTAGTGCCGACAGTTCCTGCTGTAACGATTGATATGGCTGGAGCAATCGTTAATTATGCGGTACTCAATATATCTCAATACTCTGATTATGTCATATTAGTCGAGACTGAAATTATTGATGTTGAAGCGAAGCAAAAGCCATTGTCTGGTCAATTCTTTTTTATCCCTGATCCGAAAGCCTTTGAGACGATATTTACTGCTTTAGGAGTGACTCTTAATGAGTGAGATTATAAAGGTGGGAATGGCTGATTTAAAATTAGTTAAAACACCTCACTCCATTCGTACTTCTGGTTTAGGTTCTTGTGTAGGTATCGTCATTTACGATTCAGCAAATGGGATAGCAGGAATGGCCCATATTATGCTACCTGATTCTTTAAATGGTAAAGCTGTTCAAAATCGTGCGAAATATGCGGATACAGCGATTCATGACTTAATTACATTACTAGTAGATAAAGGGGCAAAAAAGAGACAATTAAAGGCTAAAATGGCTGGCGGAGCTCAGATGTTTACCTTTGCTAAGGCGAATGAAATGATGAGAATTGGCCCAAGAAATGTAGAGGCTGTGAGAAATATTTTAGAGAAAGAACAAATTCAAATTGTTTCTGAAGATGTAGGAGGAAAAAGTGGGAGAACGATTGAGTTTTTTCCAAGCACAATGGTTCTAAATATTAGAACGGTTCAGAAAGGGACAAAAGATATTTAATAACTGTAAAGGAGCAAACGAAATGGCCCACGTTATGGTAGATGAGCAAAATCAATTATGGGAATTATGGATGAAAGAGAAAGATAAAGAAGCGTGTGACCGTCTAGTACGTCTTTATATGCCACTTGTTCATTATCACGTTCAGAGAATTGCGGTAGGGCTTCCTAGAAATGTTAATCGTGATGATTTGTTAAGTCATGGTCAATTTGGTTTGTTCGATGCGCTGGAGAAATTTAATCTGGAAAGAGATTTGAAGTTTGATACCTATGCTTCTTTCCGCATAAGAGGAGCCATTTTAGATGGTCTTAGAAAAATAGACTGGTTACCAAGGTCTATGAGAGAAAAAGTAAAAAAAGTAGAGTCAACCATTGAAAAGCTAGAACAGCAATATGGAAGGTATGTGACTGCTGAGGAAATTGCAGAAGAAATTGATATGACCGTGCAAGAGGTTAGTCAAATAGTCAGTGAGCAATTTACGGCTAATATGCTTTCTATTGATGAATATACACAGGATTCGGAAAAAAGAGATACATTCATGTCAACGATTAAAGATGGAGCAACGCTATCACCTGAGCAAGTGTTAATGAAGGAAACGACGAAGCAGGAATTAGTTGAGCTCGTTAGTCAATTATCAGAAAAAGAAAAGCTTGTTGTGAGTTTATTTTATTATGAAGGTTTAACCTTAACTGAAATAGGACAAGTGATGAAACTCTCAACTTCGAGAATTTCCCAAATTCATTCAAAAGCGATCTCAAGATTACAAACGGCATTTAAAAGGCATAAATTAGAAAATTCCTAAAGCCCTCATGATTTGATTAGATTGCCATAAAATATGGATTGCCCTTTTTTAGAGTAAGATTTTAATCACTTAAGGAGCTGAAAATATGCTAGTAGCCGATCAATATTTTTCGTTGCAAATTAGTGCTGATAAAATGCAGGCATGGGTTAGGCAAGAGCAGCCAGTACTAGAAGACCAAGTATTTAACTTAAATGAAATCAGTCAATTTATTGAAGAAGGTGGCATCCAATTTGGAATCGATGCAAAGGTTTTAGATTTTGTTTTTGAGCAACAAACTGGATTTTTTGAGCCACAATGTATAGCAACTGGGAAAGAAGCAACTCGAGGAAAGGATGCCACTTTAAAGATTGTCGCTTTTACAAAAGAAGAAGGGGTCGACCAGGAAGAAGGGCTAGGTCAAGCTGATTTAAAAAAGGTAATTGAAATTCCATCCGTAATAGAAGGTCAGAAGCTGGCCCAAAAAATAAGGGCGACGGAAGGCGAACCAGGCAAAAATGTTTTAGGAGAAGAAATACCTGCAAAGAGAGGGAAAGACTTCACGCTCCGACCGGGGAAAAATACTCGTTTAGATAATGAAACAGATACATTGTATGCACTTATTAATGGTCAAATGTCTGTCAATAAGAAAACGGTGCACGTTTATCCCATTTATGAAATAAAAGGGGATATGGGGACAAAAACAGGTAATATATCCTTTGTTGGAAATGTTGTAATCCGTGGAAACGTACCTACAGGCTTTAAAATCGAAGCTGGTGGGGATATCCGTATTATGGGAACGGTTGAAGGAGCTGAGCTGAAGGCAGATGGTTCTATTTTTGTAGGAGCAGGAATCGTAGGACAAAAAAGAAGCTCCATTTATGCTAAAGGTAGCTTACAGACAACCTTTATAAACGAGGGACATGTTGAAGTAGAGGATTCTATATATGTTACTCAATCCATCCTCCATAGCCATTGCTATGCAGGACAGGAGATTGTGTGTACAAGAGGAAAAGGAAATATTGTGGGAGGCTCCATTTCAGCTGGTTTTAAAATTCAAGCAAATGAATTTGGAAATGGTATGCATACGAAGACAGAACTTTATATTGGTCCCTCTGAACAAACAGTTTCCAAGCAAAAAGAGCTAGAGATTCAATTACATAAATGGAGTGAAGAGCGTACAAAAACAGACAAACTGATGAAGCTTTTTGCTCAAAAAGAACAAACGGTTGGTCCTTTAATGGGAAGTGAAAAAATCCAAAAATTAAGAGTACAGCACCATTTAAACGACCTTTTGGAAAAAGAAGAAGATATAAACGTGCAGCTACAAGAGCTAAAAGAGTTGACTTCTTCCGTAATCATCGGTTTTATTAAAGCAGAGAGAATGGCCTTCCCGAATGTAAATGTCCATTTTGGGAAGTATCGACGTAAATTAACATCCTCTTATCCAAAAATTCAAGTCTCTCTTATTCAAAATGAAATAACCATTTCAACTTTAACTTAAAGGGGCTGTCCAAATGAGTCTTCGGCCGATTGAAATGCAAGGTTCCATCCCGCAATCCCAAAAAACGGGAAAAATACAAGAGCAATTACAGCAACGATTTCAAAATAGGCAGGATTATATAAGTAAGGAACAAATGGAAGAGCAGGATCAAAAGCGAAAATCAGTCAATCAGTCAGAAGAGCTAAGTCATTCTAAAATACGTGAGCAATCAAAAGAGAAGCAGCAAGAAAAAGATAAGCGCGAATCGGAAAAGCAAAAGGAAGAGGAAAAAAAAGAAAGTCACCAAGATAAACCGCATCCCTATAAAGGGAAATTTATTGATTTTAGTGGGTAAGGACTGATTCATTCATGTGGATAACGTTAAGCTTTTTATTGCACGCCATTTTATTTATTATCATTTTTTTATTATCCTCGAGAATAAGTCAATTGAATAAGGATGTAGCCAACATACAATCTATTAAACAAGATGTTGAAGAAGCGTTAATGGCGTCGGTTCAAGAAATCCAAGCCGAAAACCAAAAATTATTAAACGAAATAAATAAAAAAACAGATCATGCGGAAAAAGCTCAAATAAAAGCGCTTCCAAATGATGATGATGATGATGATGAGATAGAAACCCGTTCCTCTACAAACTCCAATTCCGGCACTGAGCAAAGTAGCGAGCAAATACAAGAGGATGAGCGTTATAGTGATTACCAACCGCCATTCCTCTCTGATGAAAGTAAAAGTGAGGGCGTTGCTTTTGAACCTTCCTTAACCGTGAGGGTTTTAAGCTTAGCGAAACAAGGCCAGAATATTGAACAAATTGCTAAAAGCTTGAAAATAGGCAAAGGTGAAGTACAGGTTATATTAAACTTTTATAAATGAGCGTAGCAATTAGAGCTTGCATGCATAGGTTCAATATGGTATATTAGTTGACGGTGTTAATCACACACGCATTCTGATTTGAACATTGGTGCTGTTTCGACAGTTTTGGGCAAATATGAAGAATGCGGAGGAAAACAAAAACCATTATAAGGAGGTGTTGGATGTGGCAGTGATTTCCATGAAACAATTACTAGAAGCTGGGGTACACTTCGGTCACCAAACTCGTCGTTGGAACCCAAAAATGGATCGCTACATCTTCACAGAGCGTAACGGAATTTATATTATTGATTTACAAAAAACAGTTAAAAAGGTAGACGAAGCTTATAACTTTGTTCGTTCTATTGCAGCTGACGGAGGGAAAATCCTTTTTGTTGGAACAAAGAAACAAGCACAGGATTCTGTAAAAGAAGAAGCTGAGCGTTGTGGAATGTACTTTATTAACCAACGTTGGTTAGGTGGTACTTTAACAAACTTTGAAACCATTCAAAAACGTATTACTCGTTTGAAAAACCTAGAAAAAATGCAAGAAGACGGTACTTTCGAAGTGCTTCCGAAAAAAGAAGTTATCTTATTGAATAAGGAAATGGACCGCCTTGAAAAATTCTTAGGTGGAATCAAGGATATGCCAGGAGTTCCTGATGCATTATTTGTTATTGACCCACGTAAAGAGCGCATTGCTATTGCAGAAGCTCATAAATTAAACATCCCAATCGTAGCGATTGTTGATACAAACTGTGATCCAGATGAAATTGATTATGTGATCCCTGGTAACGATGATGCAATTCGTGCGGTTAAACTTCTTACAGCAAAAATGGCTGATGCAGTGATTGAAGCAACAACGGCTGAAGCTGTTGAAGAAGAAGTTGAAGAAGAAACAACAACGGCTTAATTTTATTTATGCGGTCAAAGGGTGGTAAAGGGGGATACCCTTTCCATCCTTTTTTGGACTGAAAGGTACATATAAACTCAGTCAATGTAATGTTTATGTAGGCATTTATAAAGGTTGAAACCTTTTGATGTCGTACATACTTGAATTTAAGGAGGCGTAAAATAATGGCAATTACAGCGAGTATGGTAAAAGAATTGCGTGAAAAAACAGGCGCAGGAATGATGGATTGTAAAAAAGCATTAACAGAAGTTGATGGTGACATGGAAAAAGCAATTGACCTTTTACGTGAAAAAGGAATTGCAAAAGCAGCTAAAAAAGCAGACCGTATTGCGGCTGAAGGTTTAACATATGTAAAATCAGAAGGAAATAAAGCCATCATTATCGAAGTAAACTCTGAAACAGATTTTGTTGCGAAAAATGAAGCTTTCCAAACTTTAGTAAAAGATTTAGCTGACCACGTTCTAACACAAAATCCAGCAGACGTTGAAGCGGCTTTAAAGCAAGATTTTCAAGGGAATGGACCAGCTGTTGAAGAGCACATTAATTCAGCTGTTGCAAAGATTGGTGAAAAAATCACCCTTCGTCGTTTTGTTGTAGTAGAAAAAACAGATGCTGATGCATTTGGTGAGTACTTACACATGGGTGGCCGTATTGGAGTTTTAACGGTACTTAACGGAACAACAGACCAAGAGTTAGCGAAAGATATCGCTATGCATGTAGCGGCTATCAATCCTACTTATGTGGATCGTTCTTCTGTATCAGAAGAAACGGTTAATCACGAACGTGAAATCTTAAAGCAACAAGCTCTTAACGAAGGTAAGCCAGAAAAAATCGTTGAAAAAATGGTAGAGGGCCGTCTAAGCAAGTTCTTTGAACAAGTATGTTTAGTTGACCAACCATTTGTAAAAGATGGCGATCAAAAAGTAGGCAAATTCCTTCAAAATAAAGGTGCTACCGTTCAAAGCTTCATTCGTTTTGAAGTGGGCGAAGGTATTGAGAAAAGAGAAGATAACTTCGCAGATGAAGTTATGTCTCAAGTAAAGAAATAATTCAAGATAAGGGGCACATTCATCCGTGTCCCTTTTTTCAAAGCAAGCTAATTTATCTTATATGTATGACGATATGGAGGGCATCATGCAAAAATATAATCGAGTAGTTTTAAAATTGAGTGGAGAAGCGCTAGCGGGAAAGCAAGGTTACGGAATTGATCCACTAGTCATTCAATCTGTTGCTACACAAATTAAAGAAATAGTAGAATTAGATGTGGAAGTAGCAGTAGTAGTTGGTGGCGGAAATATTTGGCGTGGTATGGCAGGCAGCGCTAAGGGTATGGATAGAGCAACTGCTGATTATATGGGGATGCTTGCTACGGTAATGAATTCACTTGCTTTGCAAGATAGCTTAGAGGATATTGGAATTCAAACGAGAGTACAGACTTCAATAGAAATGCGTCAAGTAGCAGAGCCATATATTCGTCGAAAAGCGATTCGTCATTTAGAAAAGAAACGCGTAGTTATCTTTGCTGCTGGTACAGGAAACCCTTATTTTTCTACTGATACGACTGCCGCACTACGAGCTGCAGAGATTGAAGCTGAGGTCATTTTGATGGCGAAAAATAATGTGGATGGAATTTATAGTGCCGATCCAACTCAAGATGAAAATGCTACTAAGTATACTTCGATTACATATATGGATGTACTTAAAGAAGGATTAGCTGTAATGGATACAACAGCATCTTCATTATGTATGGACAATAATATTCCTTTAATTGTCTTTTCAATTATGGAAGAAGGAAATATAAAACGAGCTGTACTAGGTGAAGAAATCGGTACAGTAGTGAGGGGGAAATAATATGTCAACAGAAATTATTAATAGTGCCCAGGACAGAATGAATAAAGCAGTAGACGCGCTAAATCGTGAACTAGCGAAATTGCGTGCTGGTCGTGCAAATCCAGCCTTATTAGACCGGGTAACGGTTGAATATTACGGAGCGGAGACACCATTGAATCAACTTGCAACCATTTCGGTACCAGAAGCTCGTTTATTGACTGTGCAACCATTTGATAAATCTTCAATTAACGATATCGAACGTGCCATTTTAAAAGCGGACTTAGGGTTAACTCCGTCCAATGACGGAACGATTATTCGTATTGCAATTCCTGCATTAACGGAAGAGCGTCGAAAAGAGTTAGTTAAGCTAGTAAAACGTTCAGCAGAGGAAGGGAAAGTTGCTGTTCGTAATGTTCGCCGTGATGCTAATGATGAACTTAAAAAATCACAAAAAGATGGCGATTTGACAGAAGATGATTTACGCCGTTATACAGACGAAGTGCAAAAATTAACGGACAAAACGATTGAAAAAATGGACGGTATTTCTGCTAATAAAGAGAAAGAAATTATGGAAGTTTAATCAAAATCGTTGTAAACTAGATGAAGAATAAAGACCCTCTTTTTAGGGGGTTTTTTACACTTTTTCTCTCATGTGTTAATCATAGGTTACTTTTAAAGAAGCGACACTCAGGATTGCGCATAAATGGAGGGCAGACGGATGCTTGATAAATTTTCAAAATGGAAATCAAAAGGCATGGAATCAAGAGAAGAACCAACTATTGATCTTGATAGTATGAAAATGCCGAAACATGTTGCCATTATTATGGATGGAAATGGAAGATGGGCTAAACAAAAAGGATTTCCACGTGTTATTGGACATCGTGAAGGAATGAAAGTTGTCAATAAAATAGTGAGAAAAGCCAATGAATTTGGGATTGAAGTCTTAACATTATACGCATTTTCAACTGAGAATTGGAAAAGACCGAAGACGGAGGTCGATTATTTATTAAGACTACCCGAAAGGTATTTAAACAGTGAATTACCGATATTAAAAAAGGAAAATGTGAAGGTGCGTTTAATGGGAAGTCTGGACCACTTACCAGAATATACATTAAATGCGGTTGAAAAAGCAGTGGCTGAAACAAAGGATAACACAGGATTAATTTTAAATTTTGCTCTCAACTATGGAAGCCGCACAGAATTAGTTGAAGCGATTCAATCGATTAGTGAGGAAGTAAAAGAGGGAAAATTACGACCTGATCAAATTAATGAAGAAACCATTAATCAACATTTAATGACCGCTTCCTTATCAGATCCTGACTTGTTAATTCGTACCAGTGGAGAAATTAGACTAAGCAATTTTATGCTATGGCAGGCTGCATATAGTGAGCTTTGGTTTACTGATGTACTATGGCCTGATTTTAATGAGGACCATTTTACCGAGGCTATATCAGTCTATCAAAATCGAGCAAGGCGCTATGGTGGGGTATAGTTAAAGGAGGCGCAATATTTTGAAGCAGAGAATTATAACAGGAGTTTTAGGTGGAGCTTTGTTTATTAGCCTAGTAGTGGCTGGTGGGTGGTTATTCTCATTATTTATTTTCATTGTCGCTTCTGTGGCGATGATGGAGCTATTAAAAATGAAGAAAATTTCACCCTTTTCGATTATCGGATTAATTAGCTTAATTTCGATGTGGCTCTTACTTATACCTTCAAATTGGTTTGACTCCTTCTTTCCAATTCAATTTACAAAAGTAGAAATTTTTGTGTTCTTAATTTTATTTTTATTAATGCTAACGGTATTACTTAAAAATAAAATGACGTTCGATGAGGTAGGATTCATCATTTTATCTTCTGTCTATGTTGGGTTTGGTTTTCATTATTTGCTCATGACAAGAGAAATAGCTGAAACGGGAATGATGCTAGTCTTCTTTGTTTTAATATTAATTTGGACAACTGATTCTGGAGCCTATTTTGTGGGACGAGCTTTTGGTAAACATAAGCTTTGGCCCGAAATTAGTCCGAAAAAAACAATCGAAGGAGCAATCGGCGGTATTTTATGTGCGGTGCTTTTAGGTAGTATATTTTATTATTTCTTTCCTATCTTTGATCACTATACGACCGCTTTATTCGTGATGCTCGTAGCTTCGATATTTGGACAATTAGGTGACTTGGTTGAGTCTGCATTAAAACGTCATTATGCAGTGAAGGATTCTGGTAATGTATTACCAGGTCACGGGGGAATATTAGACCGCTTTGATAGCTTAATTTATGTGGTGCCGGTCTTACACCTTCTTCAATTGATATAAAATTTGCTAAACTATAAACAAGAGGGTGAACACATGAAAAAAATTGCACTGCTAGGCTCAACAGGGTCTATTGGCACCCAAACATTAGATGTCATAAGGGAACATAGTGAACATTTTCAATTAGTTTCCATGTCGATCGGACATAATATAGACCTAGCAAAAAAACAGATTCATGAATTTCAGCCGGAAGTTGTATCTGTTGCTGATAAAGAAAGTATGCATAAATTACAAGTGGAGTTTGGAGATAAAGTAAAGGTTTTATGTGGAGAAGAAGGGTTAATAGAAGTTGCA
Organism: Alkalihalobacillus trypoxylicola; assembly: GCF_001590785.1. Lineage (GTDB taxonomy): Bacteria > Bacillota > Bacilli > Bacillales > Bacillaceae_D > Alkalihalobacillus > Alkalihalobacillus trypoxylicola. The sequence continues at coordinate 307,230 of NZ_LTAO01000001.1, read as the reverse complement.
ACCATTGAGAGTGCAGATGTTTTAGTTAATGCGGTGTTAGGTAGTGTTGGACTTCAGCCTACTTTAGCAGCGATCGAAGCCAAAAAGCAAATCGCTATTGCTAATAAAGAAACATTAGTAACAGCTGGTCATCTTGTCACAAAAGCAGCGAAAATACATAACGTTCCATTATTGCCGGTAGATAGTGAGCATTCGGCGATTTTCCAGGCACTAAATGGAGAAAATCATGAGCAAATAGAGCAAATAATCCTAACAGCCTCTGGTGGTAGCTTTAGAGATTTATCAAGAGAAGAATTAAAGCATGTCACACTAGAAGCCGCTTTGAAGCATCCGAATTGGTCGATGGGTGCAAAGATTACCATTGATTCAGCAACGATGATGAACAAAGGTTTAGAAGTAATTGAGGCACATTGGTTATTTGATATTCCTTATTCACATATTGATGTATTATTACATAAAGAGAGTATTATTCATTCGATGGTTGAATTTGTTGATAAAAGTGTCATTGCTCAGTTAGGAACACCAGATATGAGGGTTCCGATTCAGTATGCTTTAACCTATCCGAAAAGGCTTGAAAGGAAGACTGGAGACAGGTTAAAATTATGGGAATTGGGTGCACTACATTTTCAGCCTTTAGATTTAGAAAGATACCGAATGATGGCACTTGCTTATGAAGCAGGAAAAATAGGAGGATCAATGCCAACTGTTTTAAATGCAGCAAATGAAGAAGCGGTTAGTGCCTTTTTATCTAAAAAAATTGACTTTTTATCAATTGAACGTTTAATTGAACAAGCGTTAGAACATCATGATGTTATAAAAGAACCTACATTAGATGAAATTGTTGAAATTGATCAAAGGATTAGAGACTTAATCCATTCTAAAGTGAACTAGGAAAGGTGGGGAATATTGATTGGAAACGTTACTTTCTTTTATAGTCGTTTTTGGATTGCTCGTATTTATTCATGAATGGGGTCATTTAGTTTTTGCCAAAAGAGCAGGAATTCTTTGTCGAGAATTCGCAATTGGTTTTGGTCCTAAGATATTTTCTTTTGAAAGAAATGAAACGATTTACACCATACGTTTACTTCCATTAGGTGGATATGTAAGAATGGCTGGTGAAGACCCAGAGACGATTCAAATTAAGCCTGGTTATGATATCGGACTTGTACTTAACAATGAAGATAAAGTAGAAAAAATCATTATCAATAATAAATCAAAGCATCCTGAAGCAAGAGTTGTTCAAGTCGAACAGATTGACTTAGAGCATGCATTAGAAATTGTTGCTTATGATGAACATGATGAGAAAGTAACTTATTCCGTTGATGAAAAAGCAAAATTGATTCAAGATGAAATAGCAACGCAAATTGCGCCATGGCATAGACAGTTTGGTTCAAAGACTGTTGGTCAACGCTCACTTGCTATTTTCGCTGGTCCCTTAATGAATTTTGTCCTAGCCTTTGTTTTATTTACGTTATTTGCACTTTTTCAAGGACTTCCCGTCGATGAAGCGAGAATCGGACAAATAACAGATGAAGGAGTTGCCAAAGAAGCTGGTTTGATGGAGGGGGATGTCGTTTTATCGATAGATTCTAGTCCTGTTGACTCTTGGATCGATATGACAGCAGTTATCCAGCAAAACCCAAACGAACCCATCGATTTTGAAATTAATCGAAATGGAGAAGCTTTGGTGATTGAGGTAACACCAGCAGAACGTGAGAATCCACAAGGAGAAGCAGAAGGGTTTATTGGTATTATGCAGCCTTCTGAATTCTCATTATTTGGTTCTATTGTGTTTGGTGCACAAGAAACGTGGTTTTTTACTACAATGATTTTTGATGTACTTAGTTTGATTCTTACAGGGGACTTTTCTATTGATTATGTAGCTGGTCCAGTAGGGATTTATAATTACACAGGTGAGGCAGCAGCTTTAGGTATATTTGTTTTAATGCGTTGGGCTGCAGCGCTAAGTGTTAACTTAGGAATTATTAATTTATTACCTATTCCAGCAATGGATGGTGGACGTTTAGTCTTTTTAGGTCTTGAGGCTGTAAGAGGGAAACCCATTGATCCTCAAAAAGAGGGAATGGTCCATTTTGTCGGCTTTGCTTTATTATTCCTATTAGTCATCGTCGTTACTTGGAATGATATTAATCGATTATTTATGTAAAAACAGGTTTCTAGACTGTTTAAAAGGAGATTATTATGAAACAATCATCATTTTTATTGCCTACCCTTAGAGATGTGCCAGCTGATGCAGATATTGCTAGCCATCAATTAATGCTACGTGCTGGAATGATTAAACAACTTGCAGCTGGGGTTTATTCCTATTTACCACTAGCTAAAAGAGTGATTCATAAGGTAGAGAATATTGTTCATGAAGAGATGTCGAAAGCTGGTTCTCAACAATTGACAATGCCTACCCTTCATCCAGCAGAGTTATGGCAAGAAACAGGTCGCTGGGATAAAATGGGTGGTGAATTAATGCGGTTAAAAGATCGTCATAATCGTTCCTTTGCCTTAGGACCAACTCATGAAGAAGTAATTACTTCGATTATTCGCGACTTTATCCAATCGTATAAACAGCTACCATTAAACGTTTACCAAATTCAAACCAAATTCCGAGATGAAAGAAGACCTCGCTTTGGTTTGCTTCGTGGAAGAGAATTTATCATGAAGGATGCGTATTCTTTTCATTCTAATGAAGAGAGCCTTCATGAAGCCTATGAAAAAATGTATGAAGCCTATTCGAAAACCTTTACACGTGTTGGCTTAACCTTTAGACCTGTTATTGCAGATTCTGGAGCTATGGGAGGAAAAGATACCCATGAATTTATGGCTTTGGCTGAGGTTGGGGAAGATACGATTGCCTACTCAGATTCTTCTGATTATGCAGCTAATATAGAGATGGCTGCCGTTCAAGTAAAAGCGCCTAATGATCTTCCTACTCATCGTGAAGAATTAAACAAGGTTGAAACGAAAGATGTTAAAACGATTGAAGATGTATCCGAACTTTTAAACGTTCCAGCCTCTTCAATAATTAAATCGCTTCTTACGAATGTAGATGGTGACTGGGTTTTAGTTTTAATTCGTGGTGATCATGAATTAAACGAAATCAAATTGAAGCATCAATTAAATGCAAAAGAAATTCGTTTAGCAACTAATGAAGAGGTATTAGAAGTTGTAAAAACGCCTGTAGGCAGTATCGGACCAATCGGTACAAGCTTAAAAGTAGTAGCCGATCATGCCATTCAATATATAGTGAATGGGGTTTGTGGAGCCAATGAAGAGCATAAGCATTATACTGGTGTTCATGCTGAGCGAGATATTGATGTAGAAAACTATGGCGATATCCGTTTTATTAAAGAGGGAGAGCCTTCTCCAGACGGTAAAGGTAAAATCCGTTTTGCTCAAGGAATTGAAGTTGGACAAGTCTTTAAGTTAGGTACATTTTATTCTGAAAATATGGGAGCAACGGTACTCGATGAAAATGGAAAATCTAAGCCTATTATGATGGGGTGCTATGGAATTGGAGTTTCCAGAACAGTTGCAGCGATTATTGAACAACATCATGATGAAAAAGGAATTACTTGGCCGTATGAAGTAGCACCATTTCATATCCATTTATTAGCTCTTAATATGAAGAATCAGGAACAAGCTGATTTAGGTGAGCATTTATATTCGCTATTATCCGAAAAAGGCTACGAAGTGCTTTTTGATGATCGAAAGGAAAGAGCGGGTGTGAAATTCAATGATGCGGATTTAGTGGGTATCCCTATTCGAATTGCGATTGGTAAAAAAGCAAGTGAAGGGATAGTGGAATTAAAAATTCGTCATTCTGGTGAATCCGTTGAGGTTTCTGTTTCAGACCTGGTAGACTATTTAGCTGCCAAGGTTCAAGAGTTAAAAAGTGAATGAATTGAAAAGGGAACTCAGGTATCTCTAATTTAGAGGTACCTGAATTTATCTCTACTTTTCTCAAAGAGCTAACGAGGAGGGAAGTAAAATGACTCAGAGCGAACAAGATATAAGAAAAGAACGGCTACAACTTCTTCTCGAGCAAATACAAATGCCTGAATCTATTATTCAAGACCATTTTAAAAATGGACAAATTCAGAAGCTTTCCATTTATCGAGAAAATAAAAAGTGGCATTTTTCGTTTATTCTACCAACATTATTACCTGCTCAGGTGTATCAACTGTTTAGGCAAAGACTAGTGGATACCTTTAAAGAGATTGCCTCTGTTGATGCTACCTTACATTATGAGAAATCCGTATTAGAAGAAAAGCAATGGGTCGATTATTGGCCGTTAATTACAGAGCATATACAAGGAATTTCTTCCGGGTTAAGAGATTTATTAACGAATCAAACACCTTCATTTGATGGGAAACGCTTAGTTATTGCAGTAAGAAATGAAACAGAAGCTGTTGCTTTAAAAAGAAAGCTTCATGAGCCTTTGCAAATGGTTTTAGAAGAGCTTTCTCTGCCAGCCATTCAAATCGATGCTAATATTCAAGAATCTAAAAAGGATTTTGAAAGATTTGTAGAGCAAAGAGAACAGGAAGATCATTCTAAAGTAGTAGAAGCCATTTTAGAAAAGAAAAAACAAGAAAAAGCAACAGAGAAACAATTGAAAAATTCAGCTTTAATGATTGGTTATCCGATTAAGGATGACCCTCAGCCATTAGAATCGATTGTCGATGAAGAGCGCCGAATCACAGCTCAAGGTTATGTATTCTTTTCAGAAACTCGTGAGCTTCGTAGTGGAAGAACACTATTAACCTTTAAGATTACCGATTATACCAATTCAATCCTAGTTAAAATTTTCTCAAGAGATAAAGAAGATGTTCCTTTATTACAATCAGTAAAAAAAGGGATGTGGGTTAAGGTCCGAGGTGGTATTCAAATGGATACCTTTGTCCGTGACTTAGTGATGATCGCTAATGATATTAATGAAGTGAAACCTATTGAACGAGTCGATACCGCTGATGAAGAGCAGAAAAGAGTAGAGCTGCACTTACATACTACGATGAGTCAAATGGATGGTGTTGTTTCTGCAGGAAGATATGTTGAACAAGCGGCTAAATGGGGGCATAAGGCAATTGCTATAACAGACCATGGAGTCGTTCAATCTTTCCCAGAGGCTTACTCAACAGGAAAAAAGAACAATATCAAAGTACTCTATGGATTAGAGGCTAATTTAGTTGATGATGGAGTTCCGATTGTGTATAACGAAGCTGATGTTTCATTAGCAGACGCGGAATATGTGGTTTTTGATGTGGAAACGACCGGTCTTTCAGCAGTCTATAATACGATTATCGAACTAGCCGCTGTGAAGGTGAAGAATGGAGAGATTATCGATCGCTTTGAATCCTTTGCAGACCCTCATGAACCTCTTTCTAATACGATTATCGAGCTGACGGGTATTACCGATGACATGGTTAAGGGACAACCAGAGATTAAGGATGTACTACTTCAATTTAAAGAGTTTGTCGGCGACTCAATCTTAGTGGCACACAATGCTAGCTTTGATATGGGATTTTTGAATGTTGGCTATCAAAAGTCAGGTATTGGAGAAGCTAATAATCCTGTTATTGATACACTTGAATTAGGTCGATTTTTATATCCTGAATTAAAAAACCATCGTCTTAATACTTTATGTAAAAAATTCGATATCGAATTAGTAAGCCATCATAGAGCTATTTATGATGCAGAAGCTACTGGCTATTTATTATGGAAAATGGTAAAGGATGCTATGGAGCGTGACATAACGATCCATAAGCAATTAAATGAACATATGGGGGAAGGGAATTTTCATAGACAGAGACCTTTTCACTGTACAATTCTTGCTCAAACACAAGAGGGACTTAGAAATCTTTATCAATTAGTTTCTATGTCTCATGTTCAATATTTCTTTCGTACACCTAGAATACCTCGTTCCCAATTACAAAAGCTTAGAAAAGGTTTACTTATAGGCTCTGCCTGTGATAAAGGCGAAGTATTTGAAGGGATGATGCAGAAGTCACCTGAGGAAGTTGAAGAAATCGCTGCTTTTTATGATTATTTTGAAGTACAACCTTTAGGTAATTATCAGCATTTAATTGAAAGAGAACTTATAAAAAATGAAACAGCCTTAAGAGAGATTGTAACCAACATTGTTCAATTAGGAGAAAAATTAAATAAACCTGTAGTTGCGACTGGTAATGTTCATTATCTTAGTGAAGAAGATTATGTTTATAGAAAAATTTTAATCGCTTCACAGGGTGGTGCTAATCCATTAAATAAACAAACTCTACCAAAGGTTCATTTCCGAACAACCGATGAAATGCTGGATGAATTTCAATTTTTAGGCTCAGATGTAGCAACCGATATTGTCGTAAAGACACCTAATCAATTGGCGGATCAAATAGAAGAGGTACATCCTATTCCAGATCAATTATATACACCTAAAATTGAAGGTGCTGATGATGAGGTTAGAAAGATGAGCTATGATCGTGCAAGGATGATTTATGGTGACTCCTTACCGGAAATCGTTGAAGCGCGATTAGAAAAGGAATTAAAAAGTATTATCGGACATGGGTTTGCGGTTATCTATTTAATTTCCCACAAGCTTGTAAAAAAATCACTTATAGATGGATATCTAGTTGGTTCACGTGGTTCTGTAGGTTCTTCTTTTGTGGCAACGATGACGGAAATTACAGAGGTTAATCCATTACCACCACACTACGTTTGTCCAAATTGTCAGCATTCCTATTTTTTCGATGACGGAACGGTTGGTTCAGGATTTGATTTACCTGATAAAGATTGTCCAGAATGTGGTAAGGCTTATGTGAAAGATGGACATGATATCCCTTTTGAAACGTTCTTAGGATTTAAAGGAGATAAAGTTCCCGATATTGATTTAAACTTTTCTGGTGAATATCAACCGAGAGCCCATCACTATACGAAGGAACTATTTGGAGAAGAATATGTTTATCGAGCAGGTACAATCGGAACAGTAGCTGAAAAAACAGCGTATGGATATGTGAAAGGCTATCAAGGCGATCATGACCTAATGATGAGGGGTGCAGAAATCGATCGGTTAGTCGCAGGGTGTACGGGAGTCAAACGAACAACGGGCCAGCATCCTGGCGGAATCATCGTTGTACCAGATTATATGGATATACATGATTTTTGTCCGATACAGTTTCCAGCAGATGATCAAAAGGCGGAATGGAAAACGACTCATTTTGATTTTCACTCGATTCATGATAACCTTCTTAAATTAGATATTTTAGGTCATGATGACCCGACGGTTATTCGTATGCTACAAGATTTAAGTGGAGTGGATCCGAAAACGATTCCTACTGATGACCCGGAAGTAATGAAGATTTTTAGTAGTCCTGATGTATTAGGAGTATCAGAAGATCAAATTATGTGTAAAACAGGAACATTGGGAATTCCAGAGTTTGGAACACGATTTGTTAGACAAATGCTCGAAGAAACGAAACCTAGCACGTTTTCTGAGCTAGTCCAAATCTCAGGACTTTCTCATGGGACAGATGTATGGCTAAATAATGCCAATGAACTAATCTATGACGGCACATGTGAACTAAAGGATGTAATTGGTTGTCGTGATGATATTATGGTTTATTTAATTTATAAAGGTCTAGAGCCTTCTTTAGCTTTCAAAATCATGGAGTCCGTTCGTAAAGGAAAAGGATTACAGCCTGAGTGGATCGAAACCATGAAAGAAAACAATGTTCCAGATTGGTATATAGGCTCCTGTTTAAAAATCAAGTACATGTTTCCAAAGGCTCATGCAGCTGCCTATGTTTTAATGGCAGTGCGTATAGCCTACTTTAAAGTCCATCATCCTATTCTTTATTATGCTTCTTATTTTACTGTAAGAGCGGATGATTTTGATTTAGATACAATGATTAAAGGCTCCGCAGCCATTAAGGCGAAAATAGAAGAGATTAACCACAAGGGACTGGATGCTGCGCCAAAAGAAAAAGCAGTATTAACCGTCCTAGAAATAGCTTTAGAAATGGTTGAAAGAGGATTTTCATTCAAAAAAGTAGAATTATATCGTTCTAGTGCAACTGAATTTATAGTAGAAGGAAATCAGTTACTCCCTCCATTCAATGCGATGACAGGGGTCGGAACGAACGCGGCACATAATATCGTTTCAGCTAGACAAGAGCGGGAATTTTTATCGAAGGAAGATTTACAGCAAAAAAGTAAACTAACGAAAACGGTATTAGAACATTTGGATGATCATGGCTGTTTAGAAGGCTTACCTGACTCCAATCAGCTCTCTCTTTTCTAACAGAAGACTTTTCCATTTAGTTGCAAAGAAAAGGAGATTATGATATTGTGATTATGGTAATACTTAGAATAACAGACCGCAAAAGAGTGGGGAAACCCACTCTTTCGTTTTGGTTTAGAGTCATTTTCTAAACTTATGACAAGAATGGGCCGGGTTTTTTGAGACGATTTCTTATAGGAACGACCCGCCTTTTTCGACTATAGGTAGTGGTTATTTGAAGGAGGGTTAGTCGTGAGTAAGAAAGTAACAGAAGTTGTTGCTGAACTTGTTCTTCCTATTTTAGAGCCTTTAAAACTGGAATTGGTTGAGGTTGAGTTTAAAAAAGAAGGACCAAATTGGTTTTTACGAGTCTATATAGATTCCGAAACAGGTGTAGATTTAGAAGATTGTAGCGAGGTTAGCGAAAAGCTCAGTGAACAATTAGATCAGGTCGATCCTATTGAACAAGCTTATTTTCTAGAAGTTTCTTCACCTGGAGCTGAGCGACCTTTAAAAAATGAAAAAGAATTAGAAAATGCTGTGGGCAAGTACATTCATGTAAGTACTTATGAAGCTTTGGATGGCGAAAAGTCGTTCGAAGGAGATTTACTCTCATTTAATGATGGAGTACTGACAGTAGAAGTGATGAAGAAAACACGGAAAAAGCAATTGGACATTCCATATGAAAAAGTGGCAAAAGCTAGATTAGCTATAAAGCTCTAAAAATAGGTAAGAGAATTTTGAGTAAGTGAAAGGGGGAAATGAAGTCCATGAATAGCGAATTTATGGATGCATTAACAACAATCGAAGGAGAAAAGGGGATTAGTAAAGAAGTCATAATTGAAGCGATTGAAGCCGCTCTAATCTCTGGTTATAAAAGAAATTTTAATTCTGCTCAAAACGTTCGTGTTGATGTTGATCGAGATAGTGGTAGTATCCGAGTTTTTGCAAGAAAAGTAGTAGTAGAAGAAGTGTTTGATGCGCGACTTGAAATATCATTAGATGAAGCTAAGCAGGTTAATTCTCATTATGAGGTTGATGACATTGTAGAAATTGAAGTGACACCTAAGGATTTTGGACGAATTGCTGCTCAAACGGCAAAACAAGTTGTCACGCAAAGAGTTCGAGAGGCTGAGCGCGGAATTATCTATGCGGATTTTATTGACCGTGAAGAAGATATTATGACAGGAATTGTCCAAAGACAAGACCATCGTTTTATTTATGTTGATTTAGGTAAGGTAGAGGCATTATTGCCAGTAAACGAGCAAATGCCAAACGAATCCTATGCACATAATGACCGAATTAAAGCTTACATTACAAAAGTTGAAAAAACGACAAAAGGACCACAAATCTTAATTTCAAGAACTCACCCAGGCTTACTAAAAAGGTTATTTGAGCTTGAAGTACCAGAAATTTATGATGGTACGGTGGAAATTAAGTCAGTATCAAGAGAAGCTGGAGATCGCTCTAAAATAGCGGTTCATGCTGATAATCCAGAAGTCGATCCGGTTGGAGCCTGTGTAGGTCCAAAAGGTGGAAGAGTTCAAACGATTGTGAATGAGCTTAAAGGGGAAAAAATTGACATTGTTCGTTGGTCTGAGGATCCGGTTGAGTACGTGGCAAATGCTTTAAGCCCATCAAAGGTTGTGCAAGTTAATGTGAATGAAGACGAAAAAATGACTCAAGTCATTGTTCCTGATTATCAACTGTCTTTAGCTATTGGTAAAAGAGGTCAAAATGCTCGATTAGCAGCAAAGTTAACAGGCTGGAAAATTGATATCAAAAGTGAGTCAGAGGCAAGAGAGCTTGGATTAATTTCAGAAGAAGACCACAAGGAATCTGAAGCTACAAATCAATCTTTTTCAAATGATACTGAGGATTAAGAAAAAGGGAGATGGAGCCATTGAAAAAACGAAAAGTTCCACTTCGCAAGTGTGTTGTTACAAATGAAATGAAACCTAAACAAGAGTTAGTCCGAATTGTGCGCTCGCCAGAAGGAGACGTTTCAGTGGACTTAACGGGTAAGAAGAATGGAAGAGGAGCTTACCTTACTAATGATAAGGAATGCTTTCTTTTAGCGAAGAAGAAAGATATTCTCTCAAAGCACCTGCAAGTTCAGGTTAGTTCAGAGGTTTATGATGAACTAGAGCTTTCAAGAGAGCGCGGGAATAAAAAATGAACAATGAAAATGAAAAATGGCTGTCTTTATTAGGGCTAGCAGCAAGAGCAAGGCAAATTGTGACTGGGGAAGAGCTCGTCATAAAGGAAGTGCGTGCTGGGAAGGTAAAGCTAGTACTTCTATCGCAAGATGCTTCAGAGAATACAAAGAAAAAATTATTGGACAAATGCCGTCATTATCAAGTTCAAGTTCGATTGGTAGGAGATCGTGCTACGCTAGGACAGGCAATTGGTAAAGCTGAACGGGTTGTTATTGGAATTAAAGAGGACGGCTTTGCTAAAAAAATGACAGCATTCATTGACCAATGAATGTGGAGGACGTATATGAAAAAAATGAGAATCTACGAATATGCGAAAGAAAAGAATGTTTCAAGTAAAGAGGTTATTGAAAAGTTAAAGGCAGCTAATATTGAAGTGAATAATCATATGTCCGTAATTGACGAGAAAATGATTGCTTCTTTAGAGGGAAAACCTGCTGTTCAAAAAGAAACCACGCAAAAAGAATCAGCAAAGCCTGCTAACCCTTCAGGGAATCGACCAGCACCATCATCAAAAGGACAGCAGCATAATGGACCTAAAAATAAGTCCAAAGGTAACAAACAACAACAAAATCGTAATCATAAAGGGCAGCAAAATAAAAAAGTTCAACAAGCACCTACACCACCAAAGGTGAAGGCTTTACCTGAAAAGATTACGTATTCTGGTACTTTAACTGTTGGAGAATTAGCTAAGAAATTAAATAAAGAGCCTTCTGAATTGATTAAAAAACTCATGTTTCTTGGAATTATGTCAACCATAAATCAAGAGCTTGATAAAGACTCCATCGAATTAATTGCTGGCGATTACGGTGTGGAAGTAGAAGAAGAAATCATTATCGATGAAATTGATTTTGAAGATTACATTGTTGAAGTAAATGAGAAAAATTTACAAGAGCGTCCACCAGTAGTAACGATCATGGGTCACGTTGACCATGGTAAAACCACTTTGCTTGACTCTATTCGTGAAACGAAGGTAACAGAGGGAGAAGCTGGTGGGATTACACAGCACATTGGTGCTTACCAAGTGGAAACAGAAGGTAAAAAAATTACTTTCTTAGATACACCGGGACATGCTGCGTTTACAACGATGCGTGCACGTGGAGCTGAGGTTACAGATATTACAATTTTAGTCGTTGCAGCTGACGATGGTGTGATGCCTCAAACAAAAGAAGCAATTAACCATGCGAAAGCAGCGAACGTTCCTATTATTGTCGCTGTTAACAAAATGGATAAAGAAGCAGCGAATCCAGACCGAGTTATGCAAGAGCTAACAGAATTTGAATTAGTTCCTGAGGCTTGGGGTGGAGATACAATCTTTGTTAATGTTTCGGCTTTAAATGGTACTGGAATTGATGAGCTACTTGAAATGATTTTACTTGTATCAGAGGTAGCGGAATTAAAAGCGGATCCTGATATTTTAGCCAAAGGTACCGTCATTGAAGCTGAATTGGATAAAGGGCGAGGTGCAGTAGCTACTTTACTAGTACAAAATGGTTCATTGAAAGTAGGAGACCCAATAGTAGTTGGTAGTTCTTATGGGCGTGTGCGTGCTATGGTCAATGATCTTGGACGTCGAGTAAAGCATGTAGGTCCATCAACTCCGGTTGAAATTACAGGTTTAAACGATGTTCCACAAGCAGGCGACCAATTCCAGGTCTTTGAAGATGAGAAAAAAGCTCGTCAAATTGGTGAGGCTCGTGCTTCTCGTCAACGCGAAGTTAGTCGTTCTGAAAACTCTCGTGTTAGTCTTGACGATTTATTTACCCAAATTCAGCAAGGGGATATTAAAGATATTAATATCATTATAAAGGCTGATGTCCAAGGTTCTGTTGAAGCGATGAAAGGCTCTTTAGTCAAAATTGATGTAGAGGGCGTAAAAGTAAATATCATTCATACGGGTGTTGGTGCTATCACTGAATCAGATATCATTTTAGCATCGGCTTCTAATGCAATTGTTATCGGATTTAATGTTCGTCCAGATAATAATGCAAAGCGTACAGCAGAATCAGAGAAAGTAGACATTCGACTTCATCGTGTTATCTATAATGCCATTGATGAAATCGAAGCTGCGATGAAAGGAATGCTTGACCCTGAGTTTGAAGAGAAAGTCATCGGTCAAGTAGAAGTAAGAACAACGTTCAAAGTGTCTAAAATTGGTACGATCGCTGGTTCTTATGTAACAGATGGTAAAATTTCTCGTGACTCAACCGTTCGTTTGATTCGTGACGGTGTGGTCATTTATGAGGGAGCAATTCAAGCTCTTAAACGTTTTAAAGATGATGCAAAAGAAGTGTCAGCAGGATATGAGTGTGGTATCACGCTTGAGAACTTTAATGATGTTAAAGAAGGCGACTTAATTGAAGCTTACATTATGGAGGAAATTGAGCGTAAATGATGATCGCATCTGTTCGATGTGAAATCTTCCTATATGATGTCCATTCATTAAAGGAGAAACGTTCCATTCTCAAAAGCATACTGACTCGTTTAAAGCAGCGTTATAATGTAGCTGTGGCCGAAACTAACTTTCAAGATACTTGGCAAAGAGCGGAGGTATCAGTCGTAACAGTAGGAACGACAAAAGCTGTATGTGAAAAAGAGCTGCAGCGAGCGCTTTCGCTTATCGATCAAGAACCGTTAGTAGAACGAACCCTAACGGATTATGAATGGCTATAGAAATGTCAATAAATGAGGTGAGTAACCATGAGTAATGTTCGAGCACATCGTGTAGGCGAACAAATGAAAAAAGAACTAAGTGATATTATTATGCGAGAATTGAAAGATCCTCGTATTAGCTTTGTCACTGTAACAGGTGTAGATGTAACAGGAGATTTACAACAGGCGAAAGCTTTTATTACTGTACTTGGAAGTGATGAGCAAAAGGAATCTACTTTGCTTGGGCTTTCGAAAGCAAAAGGTTTCATTCGCTCTGAAATTGGTAAAAGAATTCGTTTAAGAAAAACACCTGAATTATTATTTGAATTGGACGAATCGATTGAGTATGGAAATCGAATTGAATCTTTATTGCACCAATTAAACGAAGATTCAAAGTCTGATCGAAATGAATAATTAAAAACATATGGGTAGGGGCTAACGTGCTCACTACCCATTTTTTAGTTAATTTGAATCGTTTAGAGGTGGGGCATATGAATGAATCTGGAATTCTTTCGTTATTAAAGCCAGCAGGAATGACATCACATGATTGTGTGGCGAAATTGAGGAAGTTATATCAAACAAAAAAAGTAGGACACACAGGTACTTTAGATCCTGAAGTGACAGGTGTTTTACCTATATGTATTGGAAGGGCAACAAAGGTTGCAGAATATATGAGTGAATATCCTAAAGAGTATGAAGCAGAAGTGACCATCGGTTTCTCTACTACAACAGAAGACCAAACGGGTGAAATCGTTGAGAAAAAAAATGTTGAGAATTCATTATCTGAAGAAGAATTGGATGCGGTACTACATAGCTTTTTAGGTGAACAGGTTCAAATACCACCTATGTTTTCAGCAGTTAAAGTAAAGGGTCGACGTTTATATGATTATGCTAGAAAAGGCGAACAGGTAGAGAGACCGAAAAGAACCATTGTCATCCACAAAATAAAAAGAATCGATGATATCATCTTTGAGCAAGACGAACAAAATCTTCGTTTTCGTTTCAAGGTAAGATGTAGTAAAGGGACTTATGTTAGAACGTTAGCTGTAGATATTGGTCAAAAGCTGGGCTATCCGGCTCATATGTCTAAATTAATTCGTACCGCTTCAGGACCTTTTTCTTTAGGAGATTGTCTTAGCTTTGAAGAAATTGAACAAGAGGAGCTTGTAGGTCGTTATGCTAGATTAAAGCCACTTGAAACCGCTCTTTCTTTCTTAGCTTCATATACAGTCGATGAAGAGATAGAGAAAAAAATAAAAAATGGCTCGGTACTACCTAAAATCAAAATGATAGAAGAAAATCGATTTACGCTTTATAATAAAGAAGGTCATTGCTTAGCTATCTATCAAAATCATCCTACTGAGGTTGGCTATATGAAACCGGAAAAAATGATTTGGACTCAATGAAATGAATATATAGTAGCTAAGAGCTATAACAACAGATGAAAGAGATTTTAACAGAAAGTAAGGGGGATCTTAGTTGGAAACGATTTATATCAAACATCCTATTGATCCAGAACGAATCAAAAAGGCACCCTCTGTGATGGCCTTAGGTTATTTTGATGGAGTTCATAAAGGTCATCAGCAAGTCATAAAAACAGCTGCAAAGGTTGCTATTGAACAGAAGTTACCTCTTGCGGTTATGACGTTTCATCCTCATCCAAAAGAAGTACTGTCAACCTCAACGAGACCTATGAGGTATATAACTCCACTACAAGAAAAAATGGAGCAAATGAAGAAGCTAGGTGTCGACCAATTTTATATTATTTCCTTTACTAAGGAATTTGCTTCCTTATCTCCACAGCAATTTGTTAAGGATTATTTGATCTCTTTAAATGTTCAGCATGTGGTTGCAGGTTTTGATTTCACTTATGGAGCAAAAGGCAAAGGGAATATGGATACTATAGAAGAGGATTCAAAGGGACATTTTAACTTTTCAATGGTGCCAGCGCTTAAAAATGGCTCTATAAAAGTAAGCTCGACTCATATTCGCGAGCTTATTCATCAAGGGGAAGTGCAGCTGATACCTGATGATTTAGGTCGTTATTATAAAATGTCTGGAACCGTTATTGACGGTGAAAAAAGAGGAAGAAAATTAGGCTTTCCTACAGCTAATATTCAAATGAATGAAAGATATGAAATACCTAAAACAGGTGTATATGTTGTAAAATTGAGTATAGATGGTCATCATTATTTTGGGGTTTGTAATATTGGCTATAAGCCGACTTTTCATGTTAAGCATGAGGGAGACCCGAGTATTGAAGTTCATATTTTTGATTTCAAACAAGATATATATGGAAAAGAAGTAGAAATTGAATGGTTGAAAAGAATTCGAGAAGAAAAAAAGTTTGCTTCGATAGATGATCTCATTCATCAAATTCATATGGATAAAGAGCAATCTATTACTTATTTAAAAAAGAATCAGCTTGCATTCTAGTCTTATTCGATGTATTATAAATGATGGTACATGAATCATGTACAAAATCCTTTTCTTGGCGATACGACTCACCGACGTTAGCTAGGGAACAGGAGATTAGAAAAAGGAGGTGAATAGGATGGCATTAGCGCAAGAACGTAAAAACGAAATCATTGCTGATTTTAAAACACATGATACGGACACTGGTTCTCCAGAGGTTCAAGTAGCTATCCTTACTGAGCAGATCAACACATTGAATGAGCATTTACGTACTCATAAAAAAGATCATCACTCACGTCGTGGTCTTTTAAAAATGGTAGGTCAACGTCGTAACTTGTTAACTTATTTACGTAATAAAGATGTTACTCGTTACCGTAATCTAGTTGATAAGCTTGGCTTACGTCGATAGTTTGATGCTAAAAAGCGGGATTAAATCCCGCTTTTTTTCGCTTATAATTAAAAATAATAGAGTGAACATATAAAAAATACATAGATATTCATAGAATTCTACTTCAGATCCTTTTATTTTTTGAGTAAATAGGCAATAATAAGAAAAGATTAATTATATTTGTGTACGAGAGGAGTACGCTTGATGGAACAAGATAAACAAGTGTTTACATTTGAATGGGCAGGTCGTGAATTAACCGTTGAGACTGGACAATTAGCTAAGCAAGCTAATGGTGCCGTATTAGTTCGTTATGGGGATACGGCTGTGTTAAGTACAGCTACCGCATCAAAGGAACCAAAAGATCTTCCGTTTTTCCCACTAACGGTAAATTATGAAGAGAGATTGTATGCAGCAGGAAAAATTCCAGGTGGATTTATTAAAAGAGAAGGAAGACCGAGCGAAAAGGCGATTTTAGCTAGCCGTTTAATCGATCGCCCTATCCGTCCTTTATTTCCTGATGGATTTAGAAATGAAGTTCAAGTGATTAGTATTGTGATGAGTGTTGACCAAAATTGTTCTTCTGAAATGGCGGCAATGTTTGGCTCATCTTTAGCTTTATCGATTTCAGATATTCCATTTGATGGTCCAATTGCTGGTGTTACGATTGGTCGAGATCACGATGGGAATTTCATCATTAACCCAACAACTGAGCAGCTTGATGCTAGTGATCTTCATTTAGTCGTTGCAGGAACTAAAGAGGCTATCAATATGGTAGAAGCTGGTGCTAATGAAGTGCCAGAAGAAGTGATGCTAGAAGCAATTATGTTTGGTCATAATGAGATTCAACGTTTAATTACGTTCCAAGAAGAAATTGTAGCTAAAATCGGTAAAGAGAAGCAAGTACCTGTTTTAAAGCATATTGATGAGGACTTACAACAAGAGGTTCGTGAGCTGGCAGAGGTAGATATTAAAAAAGCCGTTCAAGTACAAGAAAAGCATGCAAGACAAGCTGCAATTGATGAAGTTATTGAGCAAACAATCGCAAAATTTGAGGAAAAAGAAGAGACTCGTTTAGGCGATGTAAAGGACATGCTTCAAAAGCTTGTAAAAGAAGAAGTTCGTCGTCTGATTACTGTTGAAAAGATTCGTCCTGATGGAAGAGCTAGTGATGAAATTCGCCCTCTTTCTTCACAAGTTAAAATTTTGCCTAGAACGCATGGTTCTGGTTTGTTTACAAGAGGACAGACTCAAGCGCTTAGTATTTGTACACTTGGTGCACTAGGTGACGTCCAAATTTTAGATGGATTAGGAATAGAAGAATCGAAGCGATTTATGCATCATTATAATTTCCCACAATTTAGTGTGGGTGAAACAGGACCTATTCGAGGACCAGGAAGACGAGAAATTGGACATGGAGCGCTAGGTGAACGTGCTCTTGAGCCTGTTATACCAAATGAAAATGATTTCCCATATACGATTCGTTTAGTTTCTGAAGTATTAGAATCAAATGGTTCGACTTCACAGGCAAGTATTTGTGCAAGCACTTTAGCAATGATGGATGCAGGTGTGCCAATAAAAGCTCCAGTAGCTGGAATTGCGATGGGCTTAGTTAAGCAGGACGATTACGTAACCGTCTTAACAGATATTCAAGGGATGGAAGATGCTTTAGGTGATATGGACTTTAAAGTAGCTGGAACTAAAAAAGGAGTAACAGCTCTTCAAATGGACATTAAAATTTCTGGTATTAATCGAGAAATTTTAGAAGAAGCATTAGAGCAGGCGAAGCGTGGTAGAATGATTATTCTAGATAGCATGCTTGCTACCATTGGAGAATATCGTCAAGAGCTTTCTGATTATGCTCCGAAAATTATGACGATGAAAATCAATCCAGATAAAATTAGAGATGTCATTGGACCAAGTGGAAAAATGATTAACAAAATTATAGAAGAAACTGGTGTGAAAATTGATATCGAACAAGATGGAACAGTTTATATTTCTTCTATAGATAGTACAATGAATGAAAAAGCCAAAGCGATTATTGAGGATATTGTTCGAGAGGTTGAAGTAGGTCAAACTTACTTAGGAACAGTGAAGCGAATTGAAAAATTCGGTGCGTTCGTCGAATTATTCAAAGGTAAGGATGGACTTGTTCATATATCTCAGCTTGCTGAAGAAAGAACAAATAAAGTCGAAGATGTAGTAAAGCTTGGCGATGAAATTCTAGTTCGAGTAACTGAAATCGATAATCAGGGAAGAGTCAATCTTTCTAGAAAAGTTATTTTAAAAGAACAAAAAGAACAGCAAGAAAATTCAAAATAAACAGGGCTGGAATATTTCCAGTCTTTTTTTTATTCCTTTTTATGAACAATTAAAGAGATACAAGTGAAATATAATCCATTATATGCTAACATACATAAAAGTAATAAAGTATTATCATATACCTTTCATTAATATTCAAACTTGTATATACTGGTTATAAACCGCTTATATAAGTGAAGAAATTTTTTCACTTTTGTTCTAACTCGTCCCTATTTTCATAGAATGAAATGAAGGGGGGAGTGACAGTGAAAAAATATATGATTCATGCTCTAGCCTGTTCATGCCTTTTAATAATTGCTTATTCTGCTGTGCACAATCCATTTTCATTGAATTATCTTCATTCTATGAAAGAGGATGTTATGTTGGCTATGGCTGAACAAGATCCGTTAAAGGAAGAAATTATAGCAAACGCCAATCAATATAAAAGCGGCCCGATCGATGCTCGCATTGATAGAGTATGGAAAGCTGTTCCAGGATATAATGGAGTCGAGGTTGACGTCCTTGCATCCTATGATAAGATGAAGAAACTAGGGCAATTTGATGAGAAAAGGCTTGTTCTTAAAGAAGTTTCTCCAGATATACATCTAGATGATTTACCACCAAGCCCTATATATAAAGGAAATGAAAATAAAGAAATGGTTTCCTTTCTCATTAATGTAGCGTGGGGAAATGAATATATTCCAGAAATTTTAAAAATACTAAACCAGTATTCGGTAAAAGCTACATTTTTCTTAGACGGTTCTTGGGTCAAAAATAACCCGCAAATTGCGTTAATGATTAAAGAAGAAGGTCATGAAATTGGTAGCCATGCGTACTCACATCCAGACATGAATACCTTGACTAGAGAGAGAATGGATGAAGAATTACAAAAAACGAATGATGTTATCGAAGCAACGTTAAATGTTACACCAAGATGGTTTGCACCGCCAAGTGGAAGTTTTAATCAAAATGTTGTAGACCGCGCAGCTTCATTTAAAATGAATACGATCCTTTGGTCTGTAGATACGGTTGATTGGAAAAAACCTAACCCAGATGAAATGAGTGAAAGAGTGATTTCTAAAGTTCATAATGGGGCAATGATTTTAATGCACCCAACAGAAGCTACGAGCAAAGGATTAGAACGTATCATTTTAGGAATTTTAGATAAAGAATTAAAAATAAGTACTGTTACTGATTTATTAGCAGAGGACAGAGCGCATCTTGGTGTAACCCTTAAACAGGAATAGGGGGGGAATCACTTGATTCAAAAAATAGAATTAGATAATGGTGTTCGTATTTTAGCAGAGCCTATTTCAAGTGTCCGTTCCGTCTCAATCGGAATTTGGGTTGGAACTGGTTCAAGAAATGAACAAAAGGAAGAGAATGGTATTTCTCATTTTTTAGAGCACATGTTTTTTAAAGGAACAAAAACAAGATCAGCTTCTGACATAGCTGAATCCTTTGATCGAATCGGCGGTCAAGTGAATGCATTTACATCGAAAGAATACACTTGCTATTATGCAAAGGTTTTAGATGAGCATGCACCATTTGCCTTGGATATTTTGGCAGATATGTTTTTTGAATCAACTTTTGAGCATCAAGAGCTCATTAAAGAAAGAAATGTTGTTTTCGAAGAGATAAAAATGGTGGATGACACTCCAGATGATATTGTTCATGATTTATTAAGTGAGGTAAGCTACCAGAACCACTCACTTGGATACCCTATTTTAGGGACCGCTGAAACGCTTAATACCTTCACAAAGGAAAAGCTTCAGGATTATATGGATAAATTCTATACAGGAGATTATGTGGTCATCTCCGTTGCGGGTAATATTAATGATGCGATGGTGGAAAATATTAAGGAAATTTTCTCAAAGGTGAAGAAAACGACTTATAAGCCTCTGCAAGAAAAACCTATTTTTACTGCAAACAAATTAGTTAGAAAAAAAACAACTGAGCAAGCTCATCTCTGTCTAGGCTACCCAGGATTAGAAATTGGCCATAAAGATGTTTATGGATTAATTCTTCTGAATAATCTATTAGGTGGAAGTATGAGTAGTCGCTTATTTCAGGAAATTCGTGAAAAGAGAGGTCTATGCTACTCAGTCTTCTCTTATCACTCTTCATTTCAAGATAGTGGTATGTTAACCATCTATGCAGGTACAGCTCATAAGCAATTAGATGAATTAATTGAAGCGATCAAGGAAGTTGGCGAGACAATAGCCGCAAAAGGTTTATCAGAAAAAGAGTTATCAAACGGAAAAGAGCAACTCAAGGGGAGTTTAATGCTTAGTCTTGAAAGTACGAATAGCCGTATGAGTAGAAACGGAAAAAACGAGTTGCTCATAAAGGAACATCGTTCGTTAGATCAAATCATTAGTGAAATTAATGATGTAGATTTAGAAGATGTGAACCATCTCGCCAAACGTATATTATTAAGTAATCCTTCCGTCTCTTTAATTAACGACACGGGTAAAATGCCAGAGTCTCTTATTTAAGAAAAGATCTCTAATCATTATTTTGATTAGAGGTCTTTCTTTCATTTATAGGACATAAGGTTATATAAGTACAAGTGAATGAGGTGATGATATGCGATTAAGTGAAATGAGCAATAAAGAAATTATTGATTTTCAAAAAGGAGAGAGGTTAGGGGTATTAGGGCAAACTGATTTACTTATTGATGAGGAAACGGGTGAAATACATGCATTTATGGTTCCGACTATGAGGTGGTTTGGATTTGGAAAAAAAGAAAATGAAGTGACCGTATATTGGCAACAAATTAAAAAGATAGGTCAAGATATGATTATCATTGATTTGGACTTTGGTGGTAATCCTGAAAGTTAATATTTATAACTTCTATAAAGGCAGATGAACCTTCAAATGGTTCGTCTGCTTTTTTTGCGCTCGTTAGGCTTTTACATTCACCTCTAGTTATTAGGGCACATATGCTATTTTGTAGCATGGTTATCATCCCTTCACTTTTATAATAGACGAAGATATTAAGAGGAAGAAAGGAGACCCGATTATCTTATGTTAAATGGAAAGCATGTCGTCGTCATAGGAGGAGACGCCAGGCAATTAGAAATTATTAAGAAATTATCTTTGCATGATGCGAAAATTTCTATGGTAGGTTTCGAACAGTTAGATGACGGCTTTATCGGTGCTTCGAAAGTAGGATTGGATGAAATAAAATGGGAGCTCGTTGATGTCTTAATTATACCAGTTAGCGGTACGGACCTTGAGGGGAAAATTGAAACAGTTTTTTCTAATGAGACGATTATCTTGACTTATGATCATCTAAAGCAAACACCGAAACACTGTGTCGTTTACAGCGGCATTAGCAATAAATATTTAGATGATATCACAAGAAAGAGCAATCGAAAGTTAGTGAACCTAATGGACCGTGATGATGTAGCGATATTTAATTCTATCCCAACTGCAGAAGGTGCGGTAATGATCACAATACAGCATACTGATATCACTATTCATGGAGCCAATGTTTGCATTATAGGACTTGGGAGAATTGGGATGACAATTGCACGTATTTTTCATTCATTAGGAGCTTCTGTCAAAGTAGCTGCAAAAGAAGAGGCACTTTTAGCACGGATTTATGAGATGGGCTTAACACCCGTTCCAATCACGAAGTTAGAAGAAGAAGTAACAGATACAGATATATGTATTAATACGGTACCCGCCCTGATTTTAACAGAAAGAGTATTAAGTCAAATGGCCGCTCATGCACTAGTGATTGATTTAGCGTCAAAGCCAGGAGGAACGGATTTTAAGTATGCCGAAAAACGAGGCATTAGAGCACAGCTCGTTCCAGGTTTACCTGGGATTGTCGCGCCAAAAACCGCTGGGCAAATTTTAGCGAATATCTTACTTGATTTATTAACGGAAGAATAGAGTTAAGGAGGTTGTGGCTACATGTCTTTAAAAGGAAAGCATATTGGATTTGGTCTAACGGGGTCGCATTGTACGTATGATGCTGTGTTACCTCAAATGGAAAAATTAGTAACATTAGGTGCCAAAGTGACTCCATTTGTTACCTATACCGTACAGTCAACCGATACAAAATTTGGTGATAGCGAAGGTTGGTTAAAAAGGATTAAAGAAATAACAAAAGAACCGATTGTGAACTCCATTGTGAAAGCAGAACCTTTTGGACCGAAAACACCACTGGATTGTATGGTAATCGCTCCGATTACAGGGAATTCTACAAGTAAATTCGCTAACGCTTTAACCGATTCTCCAGTCCTGATGGGAGCGAAAGCGACTTTAAGAAATGAAAATCCTGTTGTTTTAGGAATTTCCACAAATGATGCGTTAGGTTTGAATGGAGTCAATATTATGCGTTTAATGGCTACGAAGAATATATTCTTTATCCCTTTTGGTCAGGATGATCCTGATAAGAAGCCTAATTCTTTAGTGGCAAGAATGGATTCACTAGTAGACACTGTGCTGGCTGCACTAGAGTATAAACAACTTCAACCCGTTTTAGTAGAAAAGTATAAAGATCAATAAGAGGAATTGTGGGCAATAGTTGCATAAATACTTGTTTTCCCTTAAAGTTTAATAGAGTATATATTCTTTGAAAGCAAAAAAAGACAGAGAACATCCACATATTGGAGTTGAAGGGAGAAGAGATTATGCAAAGAAGTACGTATAATGTAGCTGTGGTTGGGGCTACAGGTGCAGTAGGACAACAAATGCTAAAAACATTGGAATCGAGGGATTTCCCAATAGACCAATTAAAATTATTATCATCAAAACGTTCAGCGGGGAAAAAGCTCTATTATAAAGGGCAAGAGTATACAGTAGAAGAAGCAACTCCAGAATCTTTTGAACATGTTCATCTAGCTTTATTTAGTGCAGGTGGTTCTGTTTCAAAGCTGCTTGCGAGTGAAGCAGTTAAGAGAGGAGCGATCGTGGTCGATAATACGAGTGCTTTCAGAATGGACCCTCATGTACCTTTAGTCGTTCCAGAAGTGAACGAATCAGACCTGAATGAGCACAATGGCATTATCGCTAATCCGAATTGTTCAACGATACAAATGGTTGTTGCATTAGAGCCTATTAGACAGCAATATGGCTTGAAAAAAGTCGTTGTCTCTACGTACCAAGCAGTTTCAGGAGCCGGATTAGAAGCGATAGATGAAATGAAAGAACAAACTCAAGCTATTTTAAATGGAGAACAGGCAAAAGCAGAAATTCTTCCATGTAGTGGTGATAAAAAACATTATCAAATTGCCTTTAATGCGATTCCTCAAATCGATTTATTTCAAGAAAATGGATATACATTTGAAGAAATGAAAATGATTAATGAAACGAAAAAAATTATGCATATGAGTGATTTAGAGGTTGCGGCAACTTGTGTTCGACTGCCGATTGAAACAGGTCATTCTGAATCTGTATATATTGAAACGAATAAGTCGGGTGCAACGGTTCAAGAGATTAAGGACTTACTTTCTTCATCTCCTGGTATTACCTTACAGGATGACCCAGACCAGCAAGTATATCCTATGGTTACAACTGCAGTTGGGAAAAATGATGTTTTTGTTGGCCGAATTCGTCGTGATTTAGACAGAGAAAACGGCTATCATATGTGGGTTGTATCAGATAATTTATTAAAAGGCGCAGCATGGAATTCAGTACAGATTGCTGAAAGTTTAGTAAAACTAAATCTACTAGCAAAGTAAGAGTGGTGTCGTATGAAAATAATTGTCCAAAAATTTGGCGGTACATCTGTTAAAGATGAAAAAGTACGCCAACTAGCAGCTCAGCATGTAAAGAAGGCAAAAGAGAATGGCTATAAAGTGATTGTCGTGGTTTCAGCCATGGGAAGAGCAGGAGAGCCTTATGCCACAGACACCTTATTAGGATTAATGGATAAAAATATCATTCCAAAAAGAGAACAAGACCTTCTTGTTTCATGTGGTGAAGTTATTTCCTCTGTGGTATTTACTGAAATGCTGCTGAAAAATGGTTTAAAAGCCCAAGCATTAACGGGTGCTCAAGCAGGTTTTCGAACAAATGAAGATTTTACTCAAGCGAAAATAAAAGATATGAGATCAGAGCACTTAAAAAATTTATTAAACGACCATGATGCATTGGTTGTCGCAGGCTTTCAAGGCTTATCTGCTAACGGTGAAGTCACTACTCTTGGAAGAGGCGGTAGTGATACCTCAGCCACAGCCTTAGGCGCAGCTGTTCATGCTGAATGGGTCGATATATTTACGGATGTAGAAGGTGTAATGACAGCAGATCCGCGTATTGTACGAGATGCCAGACCTCTAGATGTCATGACATATACAGAGATTTGTAATATGGCTTATCAAGGAGCAAAGGTGATTCATCCTAGAGCTGTTGAAGTTGCGATGCAAGCCAAAATACCTATTCATATCCGCTCTACTTATTCAGAGCATCCAGGTACACTAATCACTTCTTCATTGCATGAAGATTACACGGGTGATGTGAAAGAACGAGTTATTACTGGTATCGCTCATCTTTCCAACGTCACACAAATAAAAGTTTTGGCAAAAGAAGGGCAATATAACTTACAAGAAAAAGTTTTTAAAGCAATGGCGAGTGAAAGAATTAGTGTAGACTTTATTAATATTAATCCACGTGGAGTCGTATACACCGTATTAGATGAAGTAGCTGACCGAGCTATCTCGATCCTAAAGGCTATGGACTATGAACCTGAAGTACAACGAAATTGTGCTAAAGTATCAGCGGTTGGTGCTGGTATGACAGGTGTCCCTGGAGTTACAGCTAAAATTGTTGGCGCCTTATCAAGTCACGGAATTCAAATATTGCAATCAGCTGATTCACATACGACCATTTGGGTACTTGTAAAAGGAAATGACCTAGAAAAAGCAGTCAATGCTCTTCATCAAATTTTTCTTGAAACGAACGTATAGGAATTTGTAAAATCAATAACAAATCAATGCTTTGCCTCTTCTATTTTCGTTATAATGATTTAAGGGGATGATGAGGGTGAAGTTTGGCCGAGTGTTAACAGCTATGGTAACGCCTTTTAAAGAAGATGGTCAAATTGATTATAAAAGGGTCGAAAGTATAATCGACCACTTATTAAAAAATGGAACCGATGCCCTTGTACTCGTAGGTACAACAGGAGAAGCATCGACTTTAACTTCGACGGAAAAAGAAGAGCTATTTAAGTTTTGTATACAATATGTGGATAGCAAAGTACCGATTATTGCAGGTGTAGGAACAAATAATACCGCTGAGTCCGTTAAAGCAACCAAGCTTGCGACCGAACTTGGAGTAGATGGAGTAATGGCTGTTGTTCCATTTTATAATAAACCCTCCAAGCAAGGTGTAATCTCACACTTTAAAGCAATAGCTGCCGCCACTCCACTTCCGGTTATGCTTTACAATGTACCTGGTCGGACGGGAATCAATATGGATAGTCAAACCGCGATTGAATTATCAAAAGTTGAAAACATTATGGCTTTAAAAGAAGCGAGTGGAGATTTAGAGCAAATAGCAGAGATAATCACTCATACAGATGATGATTTTTCCGTTTACTGTGGAGATGATGCCCTACTATTGCCTGCTCTTTCTATAGGATGTGTTGGCATCGTCTCTGTAGCCTCACATGTTTGTGGTCATGAATTTCAAACTCTCATTCGTTCTTATCAGAATGGGAAGGTATCAATAGCGGCTAAACTTCATCAATCCTTACTTCCATTGTTGAAGGCATTAACGATTGCTCCGAACACCACATGTATTAAATATGCACTTCAATTAAAGGGGATAGAAAGTGGCTATGTCCGATTACCCCTTGTAGAATTAAGTAAAGAAGAAAAAAATATAATTAAAAAAGAAATGAAGCTACTACCATAAAGGTAGCCTCTAAAGGTTTAGTAAATAGATGAGTTCAAGAAGAATGATTTTTTCTTGAACTTTTTTTTATGCATGAAAAAAACGGTCTACATAAGTTTGAGTCTTGTCTTTCAATTTAAAAATAAGGTATACTGATTACAAGTGATTCGTACGGGTTTGATTGATAGCGAAATGTTGAGTTCATTTATTTTCGGATTGCCAAGGGTTAGGGCGGAAAAAATAGATATTAGTACAGGGATTTACATCGATTACATCAGGATTAATTTGGTAATGTTAGAAAAATTAGGTCGTTGTTTTTCTACTATTTAGGAGGAAGAAAATTGTCAAATGAAAAAATAGAAAAAGTACGTGTTTTTGCCCTAGGTGGAGTTGGCGAAATAGGGAAAAATATGTATGGAATAGAAGTAAATGAAGATATTATCGTCGTAGATGCAGGTTTAATGTTTCCAGATGACGATATGCTAGGAGTAGATATTGTTATTCCTGATATTACTTATTTACTCGAAAATGAAGAGCGTGTTCGAGCAATTATTTTGACTCACGGACATGAAGACCATATAGGTGGTCTATCCTTTGTTTTGAAAAAATTAAACGTTCCTGTTTATGGAACAAAATTAACCCTTGGTCTAGTAGAAGAAAAATTAAAAGAAGCAGGAATTTGGAGACAAGCCAAGCTTCATCTTATTAATGAGGACTCAACAGTAGTAGCAGGAGACACCAACGTTACATTTTTTAGAACGAATCACAGCATTCCTGATTCAGTAGGTGTATGTATTGAAACGGAGCAAGGATATGTTGTGCATACCGGGGATTTCAAATTTGATCAAACTCCGGTAGATGGATTGCAAGCTGATATCGGTAAAATGGCTACGATCGGACAAAAAGGGGTATTATGCCTATTGTCAGATAGTACCAATGCTGAAAGACCAGGCTTAACTAAATCAGAAACAGAAGTAGGACAAGGAATAACCGAAGTATTTGAAAATACGAATAGCCGAATTATTGTGACGACTTTTGCATCTAATGTACATCGAATTCAGCAAGTCATGGACGCTTCTGTTAAAACCAATCGAAAGCTTGCAGTCGTTGGGAAAAGTATGATTAGAGTAATGACAATTGCCTCAAAGCTAGGCTATTTAAATTACCCTGATAATCTAATCATCGAGGTTGACGAATTAAAGAAGTATGATGATGAACAAATTACCATTTTAACGACAGGTAGCCAAGGTGAGCCCATGTCGGCATTAACGAGAATGGCGAAGGGTGCCCATCGTCAAATTACCATTACGGCTTATGATACAGTTATTATTGCCGCGAATGCTATTCCTGGAAATGAGCGCTCCGTATCATCGATTATTGATAAACTTCATCGCATTGGTGCTGAAGTGGTTTATGGACAAGCAAAGGTTCATGCTTCTGGACATGGTAGTCAAGAGGAATTGAAGCTGATGCTAAACCTGATGAAACCAAATTATTTCATTCCGGTTCATGGTGAATTTAAAATGCAGCATGCTCACCGTGAGTTAGCGTTAGATGTAGGAGTGAAGGAAGAAGATATCTTCCTAGTTGATAAAGGTGATGTTGTTGAATTTTCAAAAGGACAAGCAAGAAAAGCTGGAAAAGTACCTTCTGGACATGTCTTAATTGATGGTTTAGGTGTTGGCGATGTAGGCAATATTGTCTTAAGAGACCGACGCTTGCTATCAAAGGATGGAATCCTTGTTGTTGTGGTAACCTTAAACAAAAAGACAAATCTGATCGTATCCGGTCCTAATATTATTTCACGTGGATTTGTATATGTTCGTGAATCCGAGAAGTTATTAGAGGATGCAAATGAATTAGTCAGTCAAATACTAACGAAGTGTATGACTGAAAATGTAAATGAATGGTCTAGTCTAAAAAGTAATGTACGAGAAGGGCTAAGTCGTTATCTTTTCGAGAAAACAAAGCGTCGACCAATGATTTTACCTATCATTATGGAAGTATAAATGAGAAACGCCTTTGAGGAAAACTCAAAGGCGTTTTAAGTATGAAAAAGGAAACATGATCAAGATTCTATCTAATGGTAAAAGCTCATGCACTAAAGCGCCTTTTTGATTAAGAGAAGAGTTCTTTTGACTGTTGAGCGGGATGTGAGCTTATTACGGTCGGAAGAGAAAGATTCTTTTGGTTTTAAATCTACTTGTCGATGATACTCAATGCTTTTATGAAATAAGGCATAAGAATCATCACTCATCTTTTTTCTAACGTTCTCAAATCAAGGCGGCGAGTAAAATCGTATAATTGGTAGCATTACGCTCATACTAATGGTAATTCAATGAAGGAGGATTTGCCGTATGAATCAATATTCCTCTCATACAAACCAAGAAGAGCCTCAACAACCAATGAAAAAAGAACAAAAACCAGATGGAATTTTAAGCAAAATACAAGAGCTCGGACAAACGAATGTTCCTTCGATGGAAAATTCAAATATTCATTGTATGACCGTCGTTGGCCAAATTGAAGGTCATATGCAACTTCCACCTCAAAATAAGACGACAAAATATGAGCATTTGATTCCACAATTAGTAGCGGTGGAACAAAACCCTAAAATCGAAGGGCTGCTTGTCATTTTAAATACAGTAGGCGGAGATGTAGAGGCAGGTCTTGCGATATCAGAAATGATTGCTTCTATGTCGAAACCTACCGTCACGCTTGTTTTAGGTGGAGGTCACTCTATCGGAGTTCCCATTGCGGTAGCTGCTAATTATTCATTAATTGCTGAAACAGCAACGATGACCATTCATCCGATTCGATTAACAGGCTTAGTCATCGGTGTGCCTCAAACCTTTGAATATTTAGATAAAATGCAAGAACGAGTCATTAATTTTGTAACGAAAAATTCAGAGGTAACCGAAGATAAATTTAAAGAGCTTATGTTTAGTAAAGGAAATTTAACAAGAGATATCGGTACAAATGTCGTTGGAACAGATGCTGTAGAATATGGACTAATTAATGAAGTCGGTGGGATCGGCCAAGCGATTAAAAAGTTAAATGAATTAATTGAAGAAAATCGCTCAAAAGGGGATATGGTGCAATGATTTTATATACAATGATGCCACATGAGCAAGTATTTTCTAATGATGAACAAAGCTATACGCAATATGTAACATTACCAGTGAAGGACGGTCACCTAATTGTCGAAAAAGTAAATCATTCGGATTATCAAATCGTGCGTCTTCTCTCAACTAACCCCATGTCTTATTTAAATAATGAATATACACCAGGGACTATTATTCAGATGTTTTAAAGTAGCTAACAATTCATACTGATGAATAAAGATGAATTATGCTATAATAAAAATGATTTTAAAAAGCAGCCAAAATCTGGCTGCTTCTTATATATGGAGCAACATATAACAAAGGGTGAGTAGGATGGCAAAACGTAAAAAAAAGAAAAAAACGCAATGGAAATCTCAGCTAACCTTTGAATTAATCGGATTAGGTTTATTAGTTATTGCTGTCGTAACGTTAGCTCGATTAGGTTCAGTAGGAGAAGTATTTGTTCGCTTATTTCGTTTCTTTTTAGGCGAATGGTTTATCGTTTTAGCTTTAGGTTTATTATTAACGGCCTTATATATTATTTTTAAACGTAAAAAACCAACATTTTGGTCGAGAAAAATGGCAGGAGTTTATGTGATCATCGTTTCCTTTTCACTCTTCAGTCATATTGGCCTATTTAGTCAATTAGGGAATCGAGAAGGGTTTGAGGACCAATCAGTTATTCGTAACACTTGGAGACTATTTTGGCTTGAAATGAGAGGGGATATTCCGCCAACTGATTTAGGAGGAGGAATGATAGGAGCTTCGATTTTTTCAGTTAGTCATTTTTTATTTGCTGCAAACGGATCATATTTTTTAAGCTTTATTCTGTTTATCATTGGGGTTATTTTATTAACTGGGAAATCAGTAACGGAGTTTCTGGCCAGTGGTTTTAGAAAGGTTTATGTATATATTACAGATTCTATTTCTAGCTTCTTTACAGAAGGGAAGAAGTGGAAGGAAAAAACTCGAGAAAAATTAGCAGAAGAACGAGAAAGTCAAAGGAAGAAAAAAGAGCTTAAGAAAAAACAGCAACTAAGTGAAGAAGAGGAAGAACAAGTTGTTCCTGAAATTGTCGACTTTGCTGACAGAGTGTACCAAGGTCCTGTTGATCCGTCAAAAACTAATGCAAGCACTCCTTCATCAAAAGAGCAGGACAAGCCATCTGCAGAAGAAATAGTTGAAGAAACTTCATATGAACAAAATTCAGAAGTAAATATCGAGAAAGAAAATGTAACCAGCATGATGACTATGATCGAAGAAAATGAGCATTATCAGCTGCCTTCATTTGATTTATTATCATCACCGAAAAAAACAAATCAAATGAGTGACAAACAAAGACTGACTTCAAATGCGAAAAAATTAGAGCAAACCTTAGAAAGTTTTGGAGTGAAAGCAAAGGTAATGAAGGTGCACCTAGGACCGGCGGTTACGAAGTACGAGGTAAATCCTAGTGTTGGAGTAAAGGTTAGTAAGATTGTTAATTTAGTGGACGATTTGGCTCTTGCTTTAGCAGCAAAGGATATTCGAATTGAAGCACCTATACCTGGAAAATCGGCCATTGGTATAGAGGTTCCTAATCAAGAGGTAGCGATCGTTACTTTGAGAGAAGTGATAGATTCTAACATATCCAAAAACGATCAAAATGTTCTGTCAGTTGCTTTAGGAAGAGACATTGCAGGAGATCCTGTTTTAGCTCCCTTAAACAAAATGCCCCATTTACTAGTAGCAGGAGCAACTGGTAGTGGAAAAAGTGTATGCATAAATGGAATTATTACTAGCATTTTATTAAAAGCAAAACCACATGAAGTAAAATTAATGATGATTGATCCAAAAATGGTTGAGCTAAATGTATACAATGGGATTCCTCATTTATTAACTCCCGTTGTTACGGAGCCTAAAAAAGCTTCACAAGCTTTGAAAAAGGTTGTAGCTGAAATGGAACGAAGATATGATTTGTTCTCAAGTTCAGGTACAAGAAATATAGAGGGCTACAATGAGTATTTAAGGCGAATTCAAGAGCAAGAGGATCATTCAACTAAACAAGCCTTTTTACCTTATATTGTCGTAATCGTAGATGAGCTTGCAGATTTAATGATGGTTGCAAGCGGCGATGTCGAAGATTCTATTGCACGCCTTGCTCAAATGGCCAGAGCCTCAGGTATTCATATGATTATAGCGACGCAAAGACCATCTGTTGATGTTATAACGGGAGTGATTAAGGCAAATATTCCATCAAGAATTGCTTTCGGGGTATCATCACAAGTTGATTCTAGGACGATTATCGATTCGGGCGGTGCCGAAAAGCTTCTGGGAAGAGGAGACATGCTTTATTTACCGGTTGGTGCAACAAAGCCTACACGTGTTCAAGGTGCTTTCTTGTCGGATGAAGAAGTTGAAGCGGTCGTTTCTTATGTCATTTCTCAACAAAAAGCTCAATACATAGAAGAAATGACTCCAAAGGAAGAGGTATCTGTCTCAATAAATGAACAAACCGATGAACTATACGAGGAAGCCTGTGACCTAGTTGTTGAGATGAAGACAGCTTCGGTATCCATGCTCCAAAGACGATTTAGAATTGGGTACGCTAGAGCGGCAAGAATTATTGACCAGCTTGAAGAAAGAGGCGTAGTTGGACCTTATGAAGGTAGTAAACCTAGAGAGGTGCTTCTTACAAAGAAATCGGATGAGGAAATCTCTTCTTAATTGGAAATGAGTTATTTAATAATAAGGGTTTTTGTGAAAAACGAGAAGTGAGTCACAACAAAGGAGTGGAATAGGTGATAAAAACAGACCATCGCCCATTGTATTTACAAGTAATTGACCGAATTAAACAAGATATCGAAAATAAGGTATATATGGAAGGAGAAAAGTTACCTTCTGAATTTGATTTGTCGAAGCAGCTGGGTATTAGTAGGGCAACTTTACGTGAAGCACTTCGTTTATTAGAAGAAGAAGGAATAGTAATCCGTAGACATGGGGTAGGTACATTTGTACATACGAAGCCTATTTTTTCAGCAGGAATAGAAGAACTTCAAAGTGTTACGGATATGATTTCTAATGCTAATATGACTCCCGGAACTATTTTCTTATCTTCGGCCGTAAAAGAAGCTTCTGATGAGGATCGTACACGGTTTAATATGGAAGAGTTAAAAGAAGTATTAGAGATTGAGAGGGTAAGGACAGCTGATCAGATTCCTGTCGTTTACTGTTTAGATAAAATTCCTCATTTTTTAATGAATGATTTTTCCATTCATAGTATGAGTTCCATTTTTTCCTTATTAGAAGAAGCCGGTCAGTCGATATCCTATGCCGTTACCTATATTGAACCGATTGGTTATCATGAAAAAATTTCGGAGATATTAGAATGTGAAACCGAATCTTCTTTGTTATTGTTGAAACAAACTCATTATAACCAAAATGATGAACCTTTATTATATTCTCTTAATTATTTTAGAGCAGATAAATTTAAATTCCACGTAGTAAGAAAACTACAAAAAGCATAACCTAATGAAAATGACAAAAAAGGAGCCGGTCGTGTATGACTCAATTAAAAGAGCTTACGTATAAATTGAATAATTTGGATGTTCATCTCATTCAAACTGAAAAATTTAAAACCAATAGTATTCAATTAATGATCAAAGCACCTCTTGAAGAAGCTACAGTTGCTAAGAGGGCGCTTATACCACAAATTCTCCAAAGTGCTACTCAAAAAACGCCAAATCGAGCAGAGTTTAGAGAACGATTAGATGAATTATATGGTGCAATCCTTGCGACTGATATTCAAAAAAAAGGCGAAAATCACATTATTTCGATTCGCGTCGATTTAGCAAATGAAAAGTTTCTAAGTGATCCCACTCCTTTATTAGAAAAAGGTATTAAGCTCTTAAAAGAAGTTTTATTTGAACCATTATTAGAAAATGGTCATTTTCAGACTGACATTTTCGAAAGTGAAAAACGTTCCTTAATCCAGCGAATTGAATCTGTTTATGATGACAAAATGCGTTATGCGAATGTACGTGTAACAGAAGAAATGTTTAAAGGAGAGCCTTATGCTCTAACTGCTTTTGGGACAAAGGAGCAGGTTCAAGACTTAACTCCTGAAGTTGTAACAGATTATTATGAAGAAATGTTAAACAATAACTCATTTGATTTATATTTGGTCGGCGATTTTGACATAGAGGAAGTAAAAACTCTTTTGTCTCAAGAAATAAAAGCAAGAGACGTAATAAAGGCCGACGAAACGAAACAACAGCAACACACAAAACATATAACAGAACCAGAGGTTGTTTTTGAAGAGCAGGATATTAAGCAAGGCAAACTCCACATTGGCTTTAGAACGAACACAACCTTTAAAGATGATGATTATGTGGCCATGCAAGTGGTTAATGGACTATTTGGTGGGTTTTCCCATTCAAAGCTTTTTATTAATGTAAGAGAAAAAGAAAGCCTAGCGTATTATGCTGCTTCACGGTTTGAGAGTCATAAAGGATTAATTATGGTCATGTCAGGGATTGAATTTTCGAAATATGACAGAGCTGTTGAAATCATTAAAGAACAAATGAAAGCGATGAAAGAAGGTCAATTTAGTGAAGCAGAGATGGAGCAAACGAAAGCGATGCTAATTAATCAATTGTTAGAATCCATTGATGTTGCAAGAGGTTTTGTTGAATTGTCCTACCATCAAGTCGTAAGTAATTATGAACGTTCTGTTGAAAGCTGGATTGAAGAAATTAAATCGGTAACCAAAGAGGAAATGATTCAAGTTGCTCAAAAGATTGAGCTAGATACTATTTATTTCTTAAAAGGGAAGGAGGCGTAACGTATGAAACCCATTCAATTCGAACAAATTCAAGAGACTCTTTTTTATGAACAGCTAGAAAATGGGTTAGATGTGTATATTTTACCTAAACAAGGAATAAACAAAACGTTTGCTACATTTACGACTAAATATGGCTCGATAGATAATCATTTTACTCCGATTAGTGAAAAAGAGGCGATATCAGTCCCGGATGGGATTGCTCACTTTTTAGAGCATAAAATGTTTGAGGATGAAAATGGAGATGTTTTTCAGGACTTTAGTAAACAAGGTGCATCCGCAAATGCTTTTACTAGCTTTACCAGAACTGCTTATTTGTTTTCAAGCACGTCTAATGTATCGAAAAATCTTGAAACATTAATCGATTTTGTACAGCATCCTTATTTTACAGAACAAAGTGTAGAAAAAGAAAAAGGAATTATTGAACAAGAAATCACGATGTATGATGATAATCCAGATTGGCGTGCTTATTTTGGTGTTATTGAAAATATGTATGAAAAGCATCCGGTAAAAATCGATATTGCTGGTACCGCTAAATCAATTGCTGACATTACAAAAGATTTGTTGTATACGTGCTATCACACCTTCTATCATCCGAGCAACATGCTACTTTTTGTAGTAGGGCCCGTCAACCCTGAAGAGGTCATGAAACAAATTAAAGATAATCAGCAAAAAAAGAGCTTTGAAAAACCGCAACCAATAGAACGTTTTTATCCAGAAGAGAGCAAGAAAGTGGCGAAGAAAAAAGAAGTTATTCATATGCCTGTTCAAACACCAAAATTATTAGTTGGTTTCAAAGATAAAAACCCGAGTCGTCAAGGAGACACCTTATTACAGTACGAATTAGGTCTTAATGTATTATTAGATTTATTGTACGGTCAAAGCTCTTCTTATTACCAAGATTTATATCGGGAAGGGTTAATCGATGATACGTTTTCATTTGATTACTCAGCCGAAGAGGGGTTTGGTTTTTCAATTGTTGGTGGAGACACAAAATACCCTGAGCGATTAGAGGAGAAATTAAAGGAGCAAATTGAAGAGTTTTTGGGAACGGACCTATCAAAGGATAAAGTGGATCGGATTATTAAGAAAAAAATTGGTTCATTTTTGCGTTCTTTAAATTCACCTGAATATATTGCTAACCAATTTACTCGATATAAGTTCAATGACATGAACTTGTTTGATGTGGTTTCAGTTTTAGAGAGTTTAGATATTGATTACTTAACGAAATTAAAAAAGGAACACTTTGATTTCGAATGCTTTACTGCTTGTCACGTAAAAGCTGAGGGGTATCATGAATAAAGAAAATATT
This sequence comes from Alkalihalobacillus trypoxylicola, assembly GCF_001590785.1. Classification (GTDB taxonomy): domain Bacteria; phylum Bacillota; class Bacilli; order Bacillales; family Bacillaceae_D; genus Alkalihalobacillus; species Alkalihalobacillus trypoxylicola. The sequence continues at coordinate 271,891 of NZ_LTAO01000001.1, read as the reverse complement.
TTAGTTACTGGTGCGTCTGGAGGTATAGGTGAAGCGATTGCGAGGTCGCTTGCCTCTCCGGAGCGCACTCTCTTTTTACATTATTTTAAAAATGAAGAAAAAGTTCGTCGTTTAATACAGGATTGCGAAAATAAAGGTATAGAAGCGTATGGTATTCAGGCGAATTTGCTATCTGATACTGGTGGGGAACAATTAATCAAGCAAATCCATGTACCTGTAGACAAGGTCGTCCATAATGCAGGGATAGATTATGTTGGATTATTTACAGACATGCAAAAGAAAGATATAGATGCAGTAATGAATATACATTTACATAACCCTATTTATATTACCCAACAGCTTTTGCCACATATGATTCAAAAAAAATCCGGTAAAATCATCTTTATTTCTTCTATTTGGGGAAGAGTAGGTGCATCATGTGAGGTTATTTATTCTGCTGCAAAAGGTGGAATGAATAGCTTTGTAAAGGCGTTAGCTAAAGAATTAGCTGTTAATAATATTCAAATTAATGCTATTGCTCCAGGAGCCATTGATACCGATATGCTTTCCCGTTATTCTGCTGATGAAAAGCGAGCATTAATGGAGGAAATTCCTGCTGGAAAATTAGGCAATGCGAAAGAAATAGCTGATATGGTTGCCTTTTTGTTTAAAAAGGAGTCTACGTATTTAAATGGTCAGGTTATTTCCGTCGATGGTGCGTGGTATTAGGAATGAAGACAATTTTTTTTGTATACTTCAAAGTAATTAAGGAACACTACTAGAGAAGGATTTTACTTTTGAAGGAGGACAATATAATGTCTGTAATTGATAATTGGGATCAATGGAAAGATTTCTTAAGCGAGCGCCTTCATCAAGCTGAAAATGAAGGAATGAACCAAGGCGTAATAAGTGATATTGCTTATCAAGTTGGGGAGTATTTAGCTGAACAAGTTGAACCAAAAAATGAACAAGAACGTGTTTTAGCAGAGCTATGGAAAGTGGCAGATGAAAATGAGCAACATGCTATTGCTAATATGATGGTAAAGCTAGTAAAACACGAGCATTAAAAAATGGGATATCGCTTAGCGATATCCTTTTTTTTACCTTATTTTGTAATGAGTGTGTAAAAAAGCGAAACAATTATGAAATGAAGCTATAGGAAGTACTATTTTTGATAAAAACGCTATAAACATCTTTCAATTAGAGATAAAATCCATTATGATAAAAGAAAAGAAAAAGTTCGTCTTTTTTAGCAATTTTTAGACAAAATTGATGTCAACTTAGCTCTAAGTAGAAAGGTGTTTTCGATGACAGTTAAGGAATGGTACTTAGAATATCAAATTGTCAAAAATCGTCCGGGTTTATTAGGGGATATTTCTTCTTTACTAGGAATGCTTTCATTAAATATTGTTACGATAAATGGTGTAGATGATATCAATCGTGGAATGCTTATTAAAAGCACAGATGATGACCAAATTAAAAGGTTTTTAGCCATTTTAAAAACAATAGATAGTATTTCTGTAATGAAATTTAGAGAGCCCAGATTGCGCGACCGGTTAGCTATTAGGCATGGAAAGTACATACAAAGAGATGCAGATGATCGAAAAATCTTTCGTTTTATCCGCTCAGAGCTTGGTTTGTTAGTCGATTTTATGGCAGAGCTTTATAAGCGTGATGGTCACTTTTTGGTTGGTGTAAGAGGAATGCCACGCGTTGGAAAAACCGAATCCATTGTAGCTTCAAGTGTTTGTGCGAACAAAAGATGGTCGTTTATATCCTCCACCTTACTAAGACAAACAGTACGAACCCATTTAAATGAAGAAGAACTTGCAAGTGAGCATATTTTTATTATTGATGGAATCGTTTCAACGATGAGGGCTACGGAGAAGCATCGTTCTTTAGTGAAAAAAATTATGCAATTGCCAGTTGTTAAAGTAGTGGAGCATCCAGATATCTTTGTGAGAGAAACAGAATATGAACTGGAAGATTTCGATTGCATTATTGAGTTAAGAAATGATGATTCAGAAGAAATTACCTATGAGTCAGTAGAATCTGGTTTTTCTTCTTTTGATATTAGTTAAAGTTTTAGGTAGGTGTTAGCATGTCAGAGCTAGGTCAGCATTTAAAAGCAGTTCGAGAAGAAAAAGGAATTACATTAGAAGATTTACAAACTCAAACCAAAATACAGAAACGGTATTTAGTTGCTATAGAAGAAGGGAATTTTAGCACTCTGCCAGGAATTTTTTATGCAAGAGCCTTTATTAAATCCTATGCAGAATCAATAGGTCTAGATCCAGAGGAGCTTTTTGACCAGTATGAAAAAGAGTTGCCTAATCCGCAAAAAGAATCTGCTGAATTACCTTCAAGAAGAGAACGATCTACTACTTCTGCACCTATCAAACCGAATCGAACAAGAAGAAGTCCGTTGATACCATTAATGGCGGGACTTTTATTCTTGGCTGTAGTGGCAGCCGCCGCTTGGTTAGTCGTATCTAATTTTGGAAATAATCAAAGTGAAGTCATTCCACCTGATGAGCAAAATGTGGTGGAAGGAGATTTTTCTGGTGTAGGTAATGAAGATGAGGATGAGAATGAAACGGATCCATCGGACTCTTCAGACTCTCAAGAGGAAGAAGAGCAGAATGAAGAAGAAGAAATCATTGAAGACGAAGCAGGAACACTGACCTTCACCGAAACTCAAGGGAATACAGCTTATTATGAGTTAGATGGAGAAGAACTTAAAGTAGATATTATCTTCAACGGAGATTCTTATGTTGATATTAGAAATTCTTCTGGAGACATTGTTTACTCTGCTCAAACATCTAGTGGTGAGGAAAGCTTTGACTACAGTGAAGAAGAGAGTGTTTTGATTAATTTAGGTAGTTCTTCGAATGTAGAAGTACTCATTAATGATGAACTTGTTGAATATGAGTTAGACATTCCACATCAAAAAATAAATATTGAATTTACTGCACAATAAAAGTGAACGCACCGAGTTCACTTTTATTTCTTTTCTCTTTAAAGCTCATACAAAGATATACCGGTAAAACCGGAAGTCATATGATGATATATTCTATAATGTTCGCTTTTCTTTCCTAAATGTATTAGAATACGAATAGGTTGATCCGTTAAATGTAAGAGCACGATTAAAAATGAAGAAATCTATTACTTATGAATAGAAGAATACGTTTGTGATACAATGAAAGACGATTCTTTTTAAGTGAAAATTGAACAATTTAGGAAAGGGTGTATGAATTGGCGAAAGAGCATTCCTTTGATATCGTTTCTGATGTAGACCAACAAGAAGTCGATAATGCTATTAACCAAGCAATGAAAGAAATTAATAATCGTTATGACTTTAAAGGCTCGAAAAGCTCTATTGAGCGTTCTGGAGATGAACAAATAACGGTTATTTCTGATGATGATTACAAATTAGATAGTGTTCTTGATGTTTTACGCACTAAATTTATTAAAAGGGGTGTCTCTCAGAAGGCGATGTCCTTGAATAAAATAGAGGCAGCCTCTGGAGGCACAGTCAGACAAGTAATCGATTTAAAAAGTGGACTTAGTGCTGAAAATGCAAAAAAAGTCAGTAAGTGGATCCGTGATGAAAAATTAAAAGTGAAAGTTCAAATCCAAAACGAACAAGTTCGTGTAACAGCCAAAAGTATTGATGACCTACAAACGGTCATTCAGCTGTTTAAAAATAAGGATACTGATTTTGCTTTGCAGTTTGTAAATATGCGTTAATTGTTTAGAAGGAAGGTTAATTAAAGTGAATTTGCCAAATAAAATTACGGTTTCTAGAATGATTTTAATCCCTATCTTTATGGTTTTTTTGCTCGTAGATTTACCTTTTGGGACATTTGAATGGCTTGGAGTGGAAATCCCTGTTCATCATTTCATTGCTGCGCTCATTTTTATTTTCGCTTCTTCTACTGACTGGTTAGACGGTTACTATGCAAGAAAACTGAATTTAGTGACGAACTTTGGTAAGTTTTTAGATCCACTAGCGGATAAGCTGCTAGTAACCGCTGCTCTGATTGGGCTCGTTCAAATTGATTTATTAGCTGGTTGGATTGCTATTGTCATTATAAGTCGTGAATTTGCCGTGACTGGAATTCGTTTAATTGCAGCAGCTGATGGAGATGTGATTGCAGCAAGTCCGCTTGGTAAGTGGAAGACTGTTTTTCAAATTATTGGGATATCAGCCCTCATGCTCTACAATATCCCATTCTCTATCATCTCTTTTCCATTTGATCAAATTATGATTTGGATAGCAACTATTTTAACCATTGTATCAGGAGTAGACTATTTCATTAAAAATAAACATGTTCTTGCCAAGCAAGGCTAAGAGCTGTGGTGGTGCAAAATGAGAGCAGAAATAATTGCAGTTGGATCAGAGTTATTATTGGGACAAATACTGAATACAAATGCTCGCTTTCTTTCAAAGGAGCTTGCTTTATTAGGGATTGATAATTATTACCAATCAGTTGTTGGTGATAATGCCCTTAGATTAAAAGAAGTATTAGAGACGGCAAAGAAACGCTCTGATTTTATTATTTTAACGGGTGGCTTAGGCCCAACCAAGGATGACTTGACGAAGGAAACAGTTGCTGAATTGTTTCAAACAGGCTTAAGCTATAATGAAGATGCTTTAACGAGTATAGAAAGCTTTTTTACGAAAAGAAATCGAGTGATGACAGAAAATAATAAAAAACAGGCACTTGTGCTAAAACATTCAAAAGTGCTTGAAAACCATTTCGGGATGGCACCGGGGATGCTTTTAGAAAAAGATCAAAAAATGATCGCCTTACTTCCAGGTCCGCCAAAAGAAATGGAACCGATGTTTCTTAATCAATTAAAGCCTTTATTAGAATTGAAAATGAATCATCAAGCGACACTTACAACTAGAGTTTTGCGTTTCTTTAATATTGGTGAGGCGGAGTTAGAAACAAAAGTATTAGACTTAATTGAGGCTCAATCAAACCCTACCATAGCCCCATTAGCTGGTGATGGTGAAGTGACATTGCGTTTAACGGTTAAACATAAAGACGCAAATATGGCCAAACTGCTACTTGACGAAACGGAAGCAAAGATTACTGAGCGAGTTGGAGATTATTTGTATGGATATGATCATACTTCCTTAAAAGAGCAGCTCTTCCTTCAATTAAAAAAACAAAATCTTACCATCTCTGCTGCAGAAAGCTTAACAGGTGGTTTATTTTCAGGAGCATTAACCGATTTTCCAGGCTCCTCTGAAGTTTTTATAGGAAGTATTGTAGCTTATTCGACAAATGTAAAGGAGTATCACTTGCAGGTGTCGAAAGAAATAATAGATGGAGTAGGCGTTGTTAGTGAAGAAGCTGCCTTGGCTATGGCTCAATCTGTTAAAGAGAAGTTTGGCTCCGATATCGGTATTAGTTTTACCGGTGTAGCAGGACCTAATAAGCAAGAGAATAAAGAAGTGGGTACTGTATTTATTGGGATTGTTGGAAAAGAGAAAGAGCAAAGCGTTACATATCGTTTACAATTACATCATACAAGACAAGCAATTCGCGAAAGAACGATTAAATATGGATGTTTTTATTTGCTTAATGAATTGAAAAGGTGGAATAGGAAAGAATGAAGTATTTTAGTGACTTTCAAATATCAGACTCAATTAAACGTGCAATAAAGGAAATGGGATTTGAAGAACCATCTCCCATTCAATCTAAAGCAATCCCAGTCATCTTAGAAGGTGGCGATGTAATCGGGCAAGCCCAAACGGGAACAGGTAAGACAGCCGCATTTGGAATCCCTGTTGTTGACAAAGTGACGAATGAAAGAAAGGTTCAGGCCCTGATTTTAACACCAACAAGGGAATTGGCAATCCAAGTATCAGGAGAATTACAAAAGATTTCTGTTTATAAAAAAATCCGTACATTACCTATTTATGGTGGTCAATCGATTGGACATCAAATTCGAGCTCTGAAACAAGGTGTTCAAGTGGTTATTGGAACTCCAGGTAGAATTCTTGATCATTTAAGAAGAAATACGCTGAAGCTTGATTCTGTTCATACGATTGTATTAGATGAAGCAGATGAAATGTTAGATATGGGCTTTGTTGATGATATAGAACATATTTTAAAGCAAATTAAAGAAGAGAGACAAACATTGTTGTTCTCTGCTACTATGCCTCCTGCTATTAAGAAGCTTTCAAGAAAATATATGACAACACCAAAAATGGTTACGATAAACAAAGGTGAGGTCACGGCTCCGTTAATTGATCAAATTTACTATAAAGTATTAGAGAGAAATAAGATCGATTCTTTATGTCGTATTATTGATAGTGAAGAAATTGATTTAGGGATCTTATTCTGCCGTACGAAAAAAGGTGTAGCCGAACTGACAGAAGCTCTACAAGCAAGAGGTTATCTTGCAGACGGTTTACACGGTGATTTGACGCAATCGCAGCGAGATGCCGTTATGAAAAAATTTAGAGATTCATCGATTGAATTTCTTATTGCTACAGATGTTGCAGCAAGAGGGATAGATGTAGAGAATGTTTCTCATGTTATCAACTATGATATTCCACAAGATCCAGAAAGCTATGTTCACCGCATTGGTCGAACGGGAAGAGCTGGACGACAAGGGTTAGCTTTAACACTCGTTACTCCAAGAGAGATGAAGCATTTAAGATCCATTGAACAAGAAATTAAGATGAGTATTCCTTCTCAAGAAGTTCCGACTATTGAAGAAGTAGTTGAAAAGCAAAGAGATTCATGGAAAAAGCTCGTAAAAGATACCATTGAACAAGGCGGAAAAGAAATGAGCTTGTTTGCCCCGCTTGTGAAGGAAGTTTTAGCCGATCATTCACCTGAAGATGTTGTCTCTGCTCTTTTAAAGATGAACTTTTCAACCGATACTCCTAATGAAGAAGCTGGCTACAATTTTGGAGAAACGGGTGGTGCAAAAGGAATGGTTCGTTTCTTTATAAATGTAGGAAGAAACGTATCTTTAACACCTAAAATTTTGTCTGATGAAGTAGCTGAGTTAGTCGGAATACCTAGTAAATCGATTGGTCGTATTGATATCTTTGAGAACTTCACTTTTATGGAAGTACCAGAAGACGTTGCCCCGTTTGTATATGAAGCACTAAGGTATTCACGAGTTAATGGAGCGAGAATTAATCTCGAGCCGGCGAAACCACGCCCTAAGCGTGAAAGAAATGCCCCTTCACGTTCTTAATGGAATGACTACCGAGTAAGCTGTTCAGAATGAACCCTTGCTTATTATAGACCATATCATCGATCATTTCGTATGAAACGAGTGGAAGATGATATGGTTCCATCTATCGAAATTCCCTCACAATCTCATGCACTATCGATACTAGATAGTGAATTTAAATGAGAAGTTTCATTCATTTACCCTTCCTTCTAAAAAAATTTCCAAAAACCGAATAAATGTTCGTAAAAACTATTGGCAAAAGCTCAAAAAAACGTTATGATATGAAAGAGGAAACATATATTCGTCTAATAGGTGAAGGAAATTCCTCCTTTCTTATGATAAAAAATGATTTTGAATATAATGATAGAGGAGAGATTTGCATGAGTAACGATCGTAAAGCGGCTCTTGATATGGCATTACGCCAAATTGAAAAACAGTTTGGAAAAGGTTCAATTATGAAGCTAGGGGAACAAACGGATCAACGTGTATCTACCGTTTCAAGTGGAGCATTAGCATTGGATATTGCGCTTGGAGTAGGCGGTTATCCACGTGGACGTATTATTGAAGTATATGGTCCTGAATCATCAGGTAAAACAACAGTAGCACTACATGCTATTGCTGAGGTGCAAAGAAATGGTGGACAAGCGGCCTTTATTGATGCTGAGCATGCCTTAGACCCTGTTTATGCACAAAAACTAGGTGTTAATATTGACGAGCTTCTTCTTTCACAGCCAGATACAGGAGAGCAAGCATTAGAGATTGCGGAGGCACTTGTTAGAAGTGGAGCAATAGATATTATTGTTATCGATTCCGTAGCAGCTTTAGTTCCTAAGGCTGAAATTGAAGGAGAAATGGGAGATAGTCACGTAGGTTTACAGGCTCGATTAATGTCCCAGGCTTTGAGAAAGTTATCTGGTGCTGTTAATAAATCGAAAACGATTGCTGTTTTCATTAACCAAGTCCGTGAAAAAATTGGGGTAATGTTTGGTAATCCAGAAACGACACCAGGGGGACGTGCTTTAAAGTTCTATTCATCTGTTCGTCTTGAAGTTCGACGCGCTGAAACGCTGAAGCAAGGTAATGATATGGTTGGTAATAAAACGAAAATTAAGGTAGTAAAAAATAAAGTAGCTCCTCCTTTTAAACAAGCAGAAGTTGATATTATGTATGGAGAAGGAATTTCAAGAGAAGGTTCTATTTTAGATATTGCTGCTGAGTTAGACATCGTCCAAAAAAGTGGTGCCTGGTACTCATATAATGAAGAACGCTTAGGGCAAGGAAGAGAGAATGCGAAGCAATTCTTCAAGGAAAACCCAAGCTTAACAGAAGAGGTAGAAAATAAAATTAGAAGTCATTATGGTTTAAACGAAGAGATTTTAGTGGAGCCTCCAAGTTCAGATGAAATGGATGAATTGCCTCTTGATTTAAAATAAATAGTTTCTAGGATGTGGGGCAAAAGCCAAGACTAGCTGTTTGGTTTCGTTGATTGAACTCCTCTAAGAGGATGGACATAATCTGTTTTTAAATCATCATAGTAGAGAAGCTTGAAATGATGTGTAATCGATGCAAAACATTCATAACGAACATAGAACCACCCTCCTTCTTGTGAATAGAAGGAGGTTTTTTTGAAATGGTAGATTTCCTATAAAAGCCGTAAGCAAGCAGACGCAAGGGACAAAGGCTCCAGTGGGAGGAAGTGGCCATGCCTAAATCTACTAGTTAGTTCAGCACGACCACATCGGACGCGAAGTGTCTTGGGGGAGAGAACAGCCTAACAAGTGAGGAGTCATTCATGAGTCTTATCTTAGCCCCCTTTTTTTTGAGGAGTTAAAAAGTGACAAAACATTTATTTTAGAGAAGTAACAAAATCATGGTAAACTAAAAGAGGTGATAAAATATGAAATTTTTATACTTTACAGATACACATATAAGGGGAACAACTCCCAAAAATCGTCTCGATGATTTTGTTGAAAGCTTAAAAAATAAAATAAAGGAAATCATTGATATTGCAAATGAGGAAGAAGTCGATTTTATTTTGCATGGTGGAGATGTTTTTGATCGACCAGACTTATCTCCGAATGTTGTCGGTCAATTTGCCAAGCTTTTTAAAGAGGCAAATAGTCCCATTTATGCGATATCAGGTAATCATGATACGTTTGGACATAACCCTAACACTCTATCAAGAACCATGCTAGGGTTAATTGATTCCTTTGGTTTAATGACGGTAATCCATCCTCATCAACCAATATTGATCGAAAAGGACGGCTTAAAGGTTCAACTGTCAGGCCAACCCTATCATTATGATTTAGACCAAAGAGACCCAAAGCTCGATTACTACCCTTTAAATGAACATAAGGCGGATATCCTCATTCATATGGTTCATAGTATGCTGGTGGAAAAATCTTTGCCTGATGGAATTCCACATACTCTGATTGACCATATTTGGGGTACTACTGCTGATATTTTATTAACAGGTCACTATCATGGTGGATTTGGAATAAAAGAACGTGAAGGTACTTATATTTGCAATCCAGGAGCGATTGCTCGTGTTAATAATCATAGTAGTGAGATCATACGAAAGCCTCAAATTATTCTTGGAGAGCTCTCAAAAGGTTATATCCAATTAAAACAACGAGTTTTAAAAGTGGCTGCAAAGGGAGAGCAAGTATTAGACCGAAGCTTTTTGGAAAAGGGGGTTCATCAAGAGCAAAAGCTTCACCAATTTATTCAGCAAGTAAAAGAGCAAAGTGACTTCCAAAATATTAAAATGACCGATATTATTCAAGAATTAGCAGCTATGTCTAATGTGGAGAATGAAGTAAAGGAAGAAGCTTTAAGAAGAATTACAGTCGTTGAAGAAAGCTGGAAGGGGGAAGAATATGAATAACATCCTCTCGGTTCGACTTGAAAATTTCCAATCACATTTAGATAGTTTAATAGAGTTTGATAAAGGATTAAATGTATTAGTAGGGCAGTCAGATAGCGGGAAAACGGCGATTATTCGTGCTATTCGCTGGGTTTTGTTTAACCAACCACGTGGTACGGACTTTATTCGAGTAGGAGCTAATTTTGCTAGGGTTACGATTGTTTTTGAAAATAACGTGACGATTATTAGAGAAAGGACGAGCTCAAAAAATCGCTACATGATTAAAGAGTCAGAGAAGGAAGATTTAATTCTTGAAGGATTTGGTATTCATGTTCCTAAAGAGGTAGTAGAAGCCCATGGAATGCTACCCTTACGTGTTGACCGAGACCATGAGCTTAACCTCCATCTTTCACAGCAATTAGATGGGCCTTTTTTATTAGAACAAACCGGTTCAATAAGAGCTAAGACAATAGGAAGAATAAGTGGTGCTCATTATTTAGACATGGCCATCCGAGATACGTCCAAAGATTTATCTCAGCTCAATCAAAGGTTAAAGCATGGCGAAGAAGAGGTGGAAAAGCTAAAGGAAAAGCTGCTACCTTATGAAAAATTAGATGAAGCAAAAGCAAAAATTGATCAAACTGAAAGTAATATAACGTCGATCAAGAAAAATCAGCAATTATTAAAATCATTAAAGCAAATAAAACGACATAAAGAGCAGATTACATACGAAAGTACTGAAATGAAACAGATTTTAAATACTGTACAATCGTTGTCTATTTGGGAAGAGAAAGTCGACTCAATCAGTCATTCTTTAGCAAGGCTGCGAGACCTTTCACGAAAAAGAAAATACCTACAAGAAATGCATGAAATTAAAAAAGTATGTGTGCATTGGATTCAAATAACAAGCTCTTTAGGTGAGATGGAAACCATCTATATAAATTCAAAAGAATCGTTAGCAAAGCATCGATATTTTAGCGCTAAAAGAACAGAATATACAAAGGCTATACAAGAAAAAAGTCAGTTAAAAAATCAGTTAAAGAGAACCGATTTTTTAAAGGAGAACCCTTACCAACAAATAACACACATGATGGAGATTTTAGGAAGATGGAAACAGCTTTCGACTCTTTATAAAAATGAGAAAAAATTGAATGAAACGAAAACGATATGGAAACAAACACTCCAACAGCTTAGAAACGCAGAAGCGGTTGAGCACTATACCAAGCAAATCGATTATGATTTGAGTAAATGGAGAAATTATCAGCTATTAAAAGAAAAGCGTGATGAATTGAGGCAAGGGTTACATGTTGGAACACAATTTATTAAACAGCAAAAAAGCCACTTACAGATTTTAGAAGAAACATATGAGCAAATTTTGTTATCGAAAGGTCATTGTCCTGTTTGTGGTGGAGAAATTCAAACAGAGAAAGTAGAAGCGTTATTAAGTGGAAAAAGGGGGAATTAGTATGAATCATGAAAAAGTAGAGCATGATTTAACAAAAATGCGTAAAACCATTGATGAAGCAAAGGATAAAAGATATAGAGCGGAGGCTAGGTTAGAGGAGCTTGAGAACCAAGAAAAAAGATTACTAGAAGAGCTAGAAGACCTAGGTGTCAAACCGGAAGAGCTAGAAAATGAAATCACAAGACTTGAAAGGCAAATAGAAGAAGAGCTTGAAAAAGCCTGGAATATGATTCCTAAGGAATTGATAAAGAATGGAAATGACTGAAGATAAGCTATTGAAGTTAGAGGAAGTTCTTGAGCAAACAAAAACAGAATGGATTCGATTAGATGCCAATCGTTCCTTACTAAAAGAACAGCTTCAAAATAAAGAAAAGGAACTGGCTGAATATAGGCAAAGTGCAGAAGTTTATGAAAAAGCAAGAATCCTTCTCCAGCAATCAGCTGAGTACGCAAGGGAGCAAGCGAAGCAGCAGATGGAAACCCTTGTTTCGAATGCCCTACAATATGTTTTTGGACCTTTATTTTCTTTTGTGATTGAAATTGAGGAGCAAGGAAATAAAGCAGTAGCCGAATTTTATGTTGTTAGTGAATATGAAGGGATTAAGGTTAAGACTCGTCCACAGGATTCTCGTGGAGGGGGCGTCGTCGATATTGTTACGCTTGCTTTAAGAATTGCGTTATTAGAGACCGTTCAACCTAAGCTGAATGGAGCTCTTCTTTTAGATGAGCCGGGGAAGCATGTATCAGATGAATATGTTCACCTTTTATATGATTTTTTGAAATCACTAAGTAGTATGTTTGATCGGCAAGTGATTATGATTACCCATAATCATCATTTGGCCGAATCGGCGGATCAAGCTTATCAGGTTGAGATTCAAGATGGAATAAGTGAGGTAGCTATCCTTGACAGACCTTGACAATGGTCTAGACGAGCTTTACAATTATAGGGTATGCGGCACTAATTTTATAATTATTGGTCGCATTCATTCTAAAATTGTTTGAACATATGAAAACATGACCAAAATGCATGTATGGAACCAACAATTAGATAGCAAGAGGAGGTGAAAGAGTGGGAATTTCTGATAATGGTTTCCTCTTACCTGCTTTGCTTGTTGTCGCCGTATTAATCGGTGCAGTTGTTGGATATCTTGTTCGAAAATCCATTGCAGAAGCGAAAATTTCAAGTGCTGAACAAGCCGCGAAACAAATTACTGAAGATGCGAAGCGCGATGCAGAAGCGAGTCGCAAAGAGGCTATCCTTGAGGCAAAGGATGAGGTTCATAAAATTCGTACCGAGGCTGAACGTGATGTTCGTGAAAGAAGAAATGAGATTCAAAAACAAGAGAATCGTTTGGTTCAAAAAGAAGAGATCCTTGACCGAAAGAGTGAAACTTTAGACAAGAAAGAAGAAGCTTTAGAAAAAAGGGAGGATTCTCTCACCAAAAAACAACGACAAGTTGAAGATTTGGAAAGCAAAGTAGAGGAAATCGTACAAAAACAAAAAGAAGAGCTTGAACGAATTTCTGGTTATTCTCGTGAACAAGCACGTGCGTCAATCCGTGAAGAATTAGAGCAAGAGCTTGCACATGAATCCGCAATTTATATTAAAGATCGTACGATGCAAGCAAAAGAAGAAGCTGATAAAAAAGCAAGAGAAATTTTATCTTTAGCTCTTCAACGTTGCTCAGCCGATCATGTGGCTGAAACCACTGTTTCAGTTGTAACACTTCCTAATGATGAAATGAAGGGTAGAATCATTGGACGTGAGGGTCGTAATATTCGCGCTTTAGAGACGTTAACGGGAATTGATTTAATTATTGACGATACTCCTGAAGCGGTTATACTCTCAGGGTTTGACCCGATAAGACGTGAAATTGCGCGGTCTGCTCTAGAAAAGCTTGTCCAAGATGGTCGTATACATCCTGCTCGTATCGAGGAAATGGTAGACAAGTCTCGTCGTGAAGTGGATGAAGCGATTCGTGAATATGGAGAACAGGCTACATTTGAAATGGGAATCCATGGATTACACCCAGATTTAATCAAGATTTTAGGTCGACTCAAATTCAGAACGAGTTACGGTCAAAACGTCTTAAAGCATTCGATGGAAGTCGCCTATTTAGCTGGTTTAATGGCAGCGGAATTAGGAGAAGACGTCAAATTAGCAAGACGAGCGGGCTTATTGCATGATATTGGAAAAGCTATCGATCATGAAGTCGAAGGAAGTCATGTTGAGATAGGTGTTGAATTGGCAAGTAAGTACAAAGAGCATCCAGTAGTCATTAATGCAATAGCGTCTCACCACGGTGATGTTGAATCAACTTCTGTTGTTTCTACAGTTGTTGCAGCAGCAGATGCTTTATCAGCAGCAAGACCTGGAGCTCGTCGTGAAACGTTAGAAACATATATTAAACGTCTTGAAAAGCTAGAAGAAATTTCTGAGTCCTTTGATGGTGTAGAAAAGACATATGCTATTCAAGCAGGGCGAGAAGTTCGGATTATGGTAAGACCTGATGTAGTAGATGATGCTCTTGCTCATAAGCTAGCTAGAGATATTACGAAGAAAATAGAAGAAGAGCTTGACTACCCAGGACATATCCGAGTGACCGTTATTCGTGAAACAAGAGCAGTTGAATATGCAAAATAAAGCAGCAGATGCTGCTTTATTTTTTTTGCCTAAGAGATAGTAATCAATAAAAGGGTGTACGGTTCTCACTTTTAACTTTGCTCGTAATCCTATATACTAAAGGGTGAAAACTTATTGAAAATAGAAATGAGGAAATTATGAGAATATTATTTATTGGCGATGTGGTTGGTTCGCCTGGTCGAGATATGGTCAGTGAATACTTACCGAAATTAAAGAAGCAGCTAAAACCAACGGTGACCATTGTAAATGGAGAAAATGCGGCATCTGGAAAAGGAATAACGGAAAAAATATATAAAGGATTTATGGATGCGGGAGCACAAGCTGTGACCCTAGGTAATCATAGCTTTGATAAGAAGGAAATTTTTAATTTTATTGATTCTGCAACTCATATGATTCGTCCAGCTAATTACCCGCAGGGAGTTCCAGGAAAAGGATATACGTTTGTGAAGGTGAATCAGATAGAGGTTGCCATTATTAATTTAATGGGTCGTACCTTTTTACCTGCGAATGATTGCCCGTTTCAAAAGGCAGAGGAAATTATTGAAATCGCTAAGAAACGAACACCTTATATCTTTGTAGATTTCCATGCTGAAGCAACAAGTGAAAAGCAAGCTATGGGATGGTTTCTAGATGGAAAAGTGACTGCTGTAGTTGGGACTCATACTCACGTACAAACCGCAGACGAACGTATACTACATGACGGAACAGCCTATATTACCGATGTGGGAATGACGGGACCGTATGATGGAATTCTAGGTGTGGAGAAAGAGACGATTATCCAAAGATTTTTAACAAATTTACCGGCAAGGTTTGAAGTTTCGGAAGGAAGGGAACAACTAAATGGAGTAGTGATTGATGTCGATCCTAAATCGGGCCTTGCAAAATCTATTCAACGAATCCTCATCAATGAAGACCATCCATATATCCATCATTAATCAGACTAAAGATGGATTCTTGAACAATTTATTTTTGAAAGCAGGAATATGAATGGATTTTGCGAAATACTATTAATTAAGCCCGCTCAATGGGAGTGTGCTTAGTGAATCCAGTATAGCTTTCTATGATTAGAAGGGTTACTTGATTTTTAGCATCTCTTGTACAGTCGTGACATCAGGAGTCATCGTTCAAATGTGCACCTGAAAATTCCTCGTTTCGTAAAAACTAATGTTAGTCGTACTTAAAGGAGGTACAAGAAATGGAAGTGTTAAAAGTTTCAGCAAAATCTACACCAAATTCAGTAGCCGGTGCTCTAGCTGGTGTCATCAGAGAACGTGGTGCGGCCGAAATTCAAGCGATTGGGGCTGGCGCATTGAATCAATCTATCAAAGCGATAGCAATCGCTAGAGGATTTGTGGCACCAAGCGGAATAGACCTCGTATGCATTCCTGCGTTTACAGATATTGAAATCGATGGTGAAGAAAGAACGGCCATTAAATTAATAATTGAACCACGATAATGATGAAGTTTATAAAGATGTGTGAGCTGCTTATATGATAAGCAGCTTTTTTTGAGGCTTGGGCTTAGATGATTTCATTGATGAAAAGAAGGAAGGCAACGCTGAATTAGTAGTTTCTATGAAAACAAGAGCTAGCGGACACAAGTCACGAGCACTTCATCCCACTGAAGTGGCCATGCCGAACTCACAACACCTCATCGGATGTGAAATGGTCTTTAGGTAGCGAATAATGGAGAAATTAAATCTGTAAAGTTCCTTTTTCATGATAGTCCCAACCGTTTTTAATGATCATATTCACAGATTGTCCACGCTCAGTTAAGACCATGATGATTGTGTTTATAGTAAAAGAATATTATAATAATGAATTGAATGTTTTTATTTTTCGTTAAAGGAGTTTTATAAATGAACGAAGAGCAGCGTTTAGGAAAGCAAGGAAATACAAATGAAAATTCCGAAAAGGACGTAAAATCCTCGAACGGAAAAACAACTAAAGATTATAGTAAGTATTTTGATTTTTCTAATGCCAAAATCATTTCCGAAGAAGGAAATAAAAAGGTCATTAAAATTGAAGGTCGTGAAATTGCGATTCATGACCAGCCCGATTTTAAGCAAGGAAAGCGACGGGGGAAAGAAGATGCTAAAGTCATTCGTCCTGAGCAGTTAATTCCTACAGAAATGAAATCGATTGGACAAGGTAAGAAATTCCTTATTCGAACGTATGGTTGCCAAATGAATGTTCATGATTCAGAGAACATGTCTGGTTTAATGCTAGAGATGGGCTTCTCTGAAACAGAAGATCATATGGAAGCGGATGTTATTTTATTAAATACATGTGCCATTCGTGAAAATGCGGAGAACAAAGTTTTTGGAGAGATCGGACATCTAAAAACATTAAAAAAAGAACGACCGGAATTAATCCTTGGAATTTGCGGATGTATGTCACAAGAAGAAAATGTAGTAAATCGTATTATGAAAAAGCATCAACATATGGATTTAATTTTTGGAACACATAATATTCACCGATTGCCTCATCTTCTTCAAGAAGCGATTTTTGGTAAAGAAATGGTCGTTGAAGTGTGGTCCAAAGAAGGCGATATAATTGAAAATATGCCAAGGGAACGTAAAGGGAAAACACAAGCCTGGGTTAACATTATGTATGGCTGTGATAAATTCTGTACGTACTGTATTGTCCCGTATACGCGAGGAAAAGAACGAAGCCGCCGTCCAGAAGATATTATCGAGGAAGTTCGTGAGTTAGCAAGGCAGGGCTATAAAGAGATTACTCTTTTAGGACAAAATGTAAATGCCTATGGTAAGGATTTAGACGATATGGATTATCGTTTAGGACATCTTATGGATGATATTCATAAAATTGATATACCGAGAGTTAGATTTACCACTAGTCACCCTCGGGACTTCGATGACCATTTAATTGAGGTTCTTGCTAAAGGTGGAAACTTAGTAGAGCACATTCATTTGCCTGTTCAGCATGGGAATTCTCAAATATTAAAGCTCATGGCACGTAAATATACTCGTGAAAGATATATTGAGCTAGCCAATAAGATAAAAGATACGATTCCAAATGCATCCTTTACAACCGATTTAATTGTAGGGTTTCCTAATGAAACAGAAGAACAGTTTCAAGATACCTTATCATTGGTAAGAGAAATCGAATTTGATAGTGCGTATACGTATATTTATTCACCAAGAGAAGGAACACCAGCTGCGAAAATGAAGGACAATGTACCTGATGAAGTGAAACGAGAGCGATTAGGTCGTTTAAATGCACTTGTGAATGAAATGTCAGCTAAAAAGAATCTTGGATATCAAGGTAAAATTGTTGAAGTGCTAGTTGAAGGGGAAAGTAAGAAAAATCCAGATATTTTAGCTGGACGAACAAGAACCAATCGATTGGTTAATTTTAGAGCGCCAAAATCAATCATTGGCAAAATCTGTTTTGTAAAAATCACCAATGTTAAAACATGGTCTTTAGACGGAGAATTAGTTGAATCTGCGGAGGTAGTAAGATAATGGAAACAAAATATACAAGAGATGAAATTATCCAAAAATCAAAAGAGCTAGCGAGTATGATGGCTCAAACAGAAGAGGTTGACTTTTTTAAAAAGGCAGAGAAAAAAATTAATGAGCATTTACGTGTTCAAGAGTTAATCGCTCAAATTAAGAAGCTCCAAAAAGAAGCCGTCAATCTTAAGCATTATCAAAAGATTGAAGCATTAAAACAAACAGAAGAAAAAATTGATGCGCTACAAGATGAAATTGAACAAATTCCACTTGTACAAGAGTTTCAACAAAGTCAGCTAGAAGTAAATGAACTATTACAAATGGTATCTAACACTATTACAAAGAAAATTACAGAAGAGATAATTGTCTCTATGGGTGGAGATGTGTTGAGAGGAACGACTGTCAAAAATCCACTAATTCAAGATAAATGCTAATATGATCTTAGAGAGCTCTAAAGGATGAAAACTTTAGAGTTCTTTTTTATTATGATCAATAAAAGGAAAAAAAATAACTTTTTTCTAAAGAAACACGTACTATTTCACCTGCTGATTACATATCGTTTATAGAAAAGTTCATTCTGGATTATTTTTGCACACTAGTCATTTGTCCTGCATAGGATGGGAGTGAACAGTTTGCTTGCGAACGAGGCGAAAGCCAGTAAGAGCAACCGACTATCAAGAACGATACAAGAAAGAGGAGGGTAATGTTACATGTCTCTAAATGATCAGGAATTTAGCTATCGAGAGATTATCACGAAGGCCATATGCGGAAAAGGGCGAAAGTTTTCTGAGAACACTCACAAAGTTAGCCCATCACACAAACCTTCAAGTATTCTTGGCTGCTGGATTATCAACCACAAATATGATGCGGCAAAAAAAGGGGAGAACGTGGAAGTAAAAGGAAGTTATGATATAAATGTATGGTTTTCCTATGATAATAATACGAAAACCGATGTTGCCACTCAGACTGTAAGGTATACAGACATTATTGAGCTAACCGTACGGGATCAGAATGTATTATCAGAGGATATGGACGTTATTGCAAGAGCGATTCAACAGCCTAATACACTAGAAGCGACGATTACCGAAAAGGGAGATAGTGTAGCGGTTCAGGTAGAGAGAGAATTTGTGGTTGAATGTATAGGAGAAACGAAGGTAGCGGTTGCTGTAAACCCAGAGGGTGTAATCCAAGAATTACCTGCTAAAGATTTTAATGATGAGGTTAGTGATGAAGAATTTGAGCGCCTAGATCCGAATTTTTTGCATGAGGAACTTCATAAAAAATAATGCCTGAAGAACCGGATGATTCTGGTTCTCTTTTTTTTTAGTAGTTCCTTAAATTGAAAGAGTGTAATACGAAAAAAAAAGCAGCTCTGACCATTCGAATGAAGAAAGAATACCACAGATGTTAGGTATAAACGGGTTCACTCCCTCAAAAAACTCTGCGTACGCTGAGGTGCTATTAAAAGCCCTTTTTACAAATAAGTTTTTCCTACCCTAAGTGACTCAACAGTGTTCTTCGAATTCCAAAGGTCCTCTTCTTTATCAAAGGAAGGAATAGACTATTTGTTGTGTATGAATTCATTCACCACTTCAAATTTCACTTTGCCCAGACCCTAACGATTAATTTAGAGTGAATAGGCATAGACCTAGATACAATTAATTTTCATATGGTATAATAATGACTAATGTAGACTGGACGGTGGAGGTATTAGAATCATGCAAGAAACACCTATGATGAAGCAATATTTAGAAATTAAGGCACAATACAAAGATGCCTTTTTATTTTTTCGTTTAGGCGACTTTTATGAATTATTTTATGAGGATGCTGAAAAAGCAGTTCAAGAGCTAGAAATTACATTAACAGGTCGAGGAAAAGGTGAGCATCGAATTCCTATGTGTGGGGTTCCTCATCATTCTGCCGAGCAATATTTTGCTAAATTAATAGAACGAGGTTTTAAAATTGCTATTTGTGAACAGGTGGAGGACCCAGCAACGGCCAAAGGTGTCGTTAAACGAGAGGTTGTTCGAGTATTAACCCCAGGAACCATTGTGGAAAGTCAATTAATTCAAGAAAAGGAAAATAATTTTTTAACCTCTTTAACGGATTTTGGTGATGGAACGGTTGGTTTTATTCGATCTGATTTATCAACAGGTGAAAATGAAGTCACTTTATTGACAGATGATGTACAAGAGTGGTTACAAGAAATCTCGAATTCTCATTCGAAGGAATTGGTTATTTCAACAGACTTCAAAGAGGAGCAACTGGAGAAAATAAAAGAAATGACCGATGTAACGATTTCTTATGAAGATCAGATTGAGGAAATAGAAGAGTATAAGCATCTAGTAATCAACTTAGAGCAAATAAAGCTACAAAAAACATTCTGGCGGATGTGTCATTATTTTAAGCGCACACAAAAGCGCTCACTTGACCATCTTCAGCCTATTGTCTATTATCCTGCTAACTCTTATTTGAAAATTGATCGACATTCTAAAAGAAATCTAGAATTAATTGAATCTTTACGAGATAAAAAAAAGCAAGGCTCACTTCTAGCCGTAGTGGATCAAACGGTCACATCGATGGGAGGGAGAATGCTAAAAAAATGGATAGAACAACCATTAATAAAAGAAAAAAGGATTATCGAACGCCACCAGATTGTCGATCAGATGCTGAATTCTTATTTCGAGAGAGAGGAATTGCGTGATGAATTGAAGCAGGTCTATGACCTAGAACGTTTGGTTGGGCGTATAGCTTACGGAAATGTGAATGCTAGAGAGCTAATTCAATTAAAACGCTCGCTTAAGAAAATTCCTTTGATTAAACAATTATTAGAGAAAATGAACCCATCTTATGTAAAGAGATGGTTTAGTGAGAATCAAAGCTATCATGAGTTAATAGAGTTATTAGAAGCAAGTATAATCGAAGACCCTCCTATATCAATAAAAGAGGGCGGTTTAATAAAAGACGGATTTCATGAAGAGTTAGATCGGTATAAGGACGCCTCAGCTAATGGCAAGAGATGGATTGCACAGTTAGAACAGCAAGAGCGCCAAATCACAGGGATAAAATCTCTAAAGGTCGGCTTTAATAAAGTTTTTGGTTACTATATAGAGGTTACGAGAGCTAACACTCACTTATTACCTGAAGGTAGATATGAACGTAAGCAAACCTTAACGAATGCAGAGCGCTATATTACACCAGAGCTCAAAGAAAAAGAAGCGCTTATTTTAAATGCAGAAGATAAAATGGAGCAGCTAGAATATGAGTTGTTTGTTGACATACGTCAAACAGCAAAAGAATATGTATCATCGATTCAGACTTTAGCAAAAGCGATAAGTGAAGTGGATGTATTGGCAGGATTTGCGGCAGTTGCAGAAAAAAATCGCTATGTACAACCATCCTTCTCCCAAAACCAAACGGTCAAAATTGTAGCTGGTAGGCATCCTGTAGTCGAGACCGTCATTCCAAAGGGAGATTATGTCGCAAATGACGTGTTTATGGAGCAAGGACGGGAAATGCTTTTAATTACGGGACCAAATATGGCGGGTAAAAGTACATATATGAGACAGCTAGCATTAACGGTTGTTTTAGCGCAGATTGGTTCGTTTGTTCCAGCAGAATCGGTCGAGTTGCCCGTCTTCGATCAAATATTTACAAGAATCGGAGCGGCTGACGACCTTGCAAGTGGACAAAGTACTTTTATGGTTGAAATGCTAGAAACACAATATGCATTAACGAAAGCAACGCAAAACAGTTTAATTCTATTAGATGAAATTGGAAGAGGAACCTCAACGTATGATGGAATAGCTTTGGCACAGGCAATTATCGAATATATTCATGAAGAGATTAAAGCTAAAACGTTATTTTCTACTCACTATCATGAATTGACAGACTTAGAGAATTCTCTTCGTCATTTAAAAAATGTTCATGTTTCAGCTACTGAGGATGATGGGCTTGTTGTGTTTTTACATAAAGTCATAGATGGACAAGCTGACAGAAGCTATGGAATATATGTTGCTGAATTAGCCCAAATGCCTTCAACTGTCACAAAAAGAGCTGAAAAGCTTCTTGAGGAATTGGAGCAGGGGCAACCGCTTGACACGAAAAAGGATGATCGTGAGCATAAAGAGCTGGTGGTTCATGAGGCAATGGATGAGCCAACACAATTATCTCTATTCCCAGTCAATCCAGAATCATCCGGACAAAAGCAAGGCATATCGAAGTCAGAAAAAGAGCTATTAAAAATGATTAAAGAGGTTGATGTCCTTCATTTAACACCATTTGAAGCCATTCAGAAGGTATACGAATGGCAAAAATGTCTAAAGTCATAGGGAGGATTACGAATGGGCAAAATAAAACAACTTGATGATCGTCTATCTAATAAAATAGCGGCAGGAGAAGTTGTCGAAAGGCCAGCTTCAATTGTGAAAGAGCTAGTTGAGAATGCTATTGATGCAAAAAGCACCCATATTTTAATTGAAATAGAAGAAGGAGGCCTTCGTTCGATTCGGATCGTTGATAACGGAGAAGGCATGGATAAAGAAGATGTTCAAACAGCCTTTTTAAGGCATGCTACGAGTAAGATTGCCACCGACCATGATTTATTTCATATTAGAACATTAGGGTTTCGTGGGGAAGCATTGCCTAGTATTGCCTCAGTTTCTCATTTGACGATAAAAACAGGCACTGGAAGTGGAGTAGGAACGGAGCTAACACTAGAAGGTGGAAGAATTATAGAATCAAAAGCAGCAGCGACCCGAAAGGGAACAGAAATCTTTATTAGTCAATTATTCTATAATACACCTGCAAGACTCAAATATTTAAAAACCGTCTCGACCGAAACAGGCAATATTAGTGACATTGTTAATCGTTTAGCTCTTGCTCATCCACACATATCCTTTGAGTGTTATCATGAAAACAAGCTACTTTTAAAAACGTCTGGAAATGGAGATCGACAGCAGGTTATGGCCGCTATATATGGTCGAAATGTTGCAACTCATTTGTTAGAAATAAATGGAGAAACCTTGGATTATCATCTAATAGGGTATGTGAGTAAGCCAGAAATAACACGAGCATCTAGGCAATATGTATCACTTATTGTAAATGGTCGCTATATAAAAAATTACGCCTTAACAAAAGCCATTCAACAGGCCTATCACACGTTATTACCTATCGGTCGCTTTCCGATTGTCGTCTTAGTTATAGAAATGGACCCTTTACTAGTAGATGTCAATGTTCACCCTGCTAAGCTAGAAGTAAGATTGAGTAAAGAAGCGGAGCTTAGTCATTTAATAACAGACAGCATAAAAAAAGTTTTTCAAAAGCAAACTCTTATTCCAGAAGCCACTTTGCCGAAAAAGAAGGTTGCCTCAAGTGAGCAAATGTCGCTCCAATTTGAATCCTACTCTGAAACGGCTGTTAAGGAGGAAAATGAGCGGTTAAGTAATGTACGAGAAGTAGCAAAAGCAGTTGAACATAAGCGATCATCACTTCCAAAACAACCACGAAAAGCTGATGAAGACCCGTTAAAAGAAGAGAGTGCAAATCATGAATGGAAAGAAGACCATTCACATACAGCAGAAGAAGTTACATTTTATAATGAAAGTTTAAATAACAATGTGATAGATTCTAGTCATAAAGAAAAAATTGAAAGTGACGACCGCGACCAGGGTGAAGGTTCTATTCCTAATTCTCGTGTACCTACTCTTTATCCAGTAGGACAGGTCCATGGAACCTATATCATTGCTCAAAATGACCAAGGAATGTATTTGATTGATCAGCACGCGGCGCAGGAGCGTATTAAATACGAGTATTATAGGGAGAAAGTTAAAGTAGTCGATTCGAGTGTACAGGAACTACTCGTCCCGATTACGATTGAGTGCACCAATCAAGAAAAAGCCATTATAACAGACAATCTTCAAAAGCTTGAAACGGTTGGAATATTTGTTGAAGATTTTGGAATGAATTCTTTTATCGTTCGCTCCCACCCTACTTGGTTTCCTAAAGGGTTAGAAGAGGAAACGGTTAGAGAATTAATCGATCAGCTTTTTCAAAATCAAAGGTTAGACATAGGGGCTTTTCGGGAGGAAGCAGCTATTCTCATGTCCTGTAAAGCGGCCATTAAGGCGAATCGCCATTTGAGACAGGATGAGTTATTCTCTCTTTTAGAAACTTTAAGAACCTGTGATGATCCTTTTACATGTCCTCATGGGCGTCCTATTTTCATTCATTTTTCAACGCATGAACTAGAGAAAATGTTTAAAAGAGTCATGTAAATGGAGGGAGTTTTCACACTTGCACGTAACAACGGTTAGAAAGAATAGTCAAAAGCTAGAACCGTTAGCTAAGGAAATAGCCAATGCTTTTGAAAGTCCATATATCGAAAGAAAAAGTGAGTCATTGCAGTCGCTGGTTGATAGGTTGAAGGATGATATTTTGGTGGTAGGGAAAAATAAACATACTTACTATCCACAAGGAAGTAATCAGCCATTTTTTTATCATCCTAATTCTGCTCTCATTAGAATAAAGCAAATTGAGAATAATCAGCGTGAGCCATTGAAGGAAATGACTGGATTACAAAAGGGAATGAGCTTTTTAGATTGTACATTAGGTCTAGCTGCAGATAGCTTAGTCGCTCAATACTTAGTCGGACATGAAGGAAAAGTGGTAGGTGTTGAAGCGAATGAAATGATTGCTTTTATCGTGAAGCAAGGGCTTCAAACATGGAATGATGCTCGCTCTGATCTTTTAGAGTTAATGAAAAATATTAAGGTTCATCACGAACATCATCTTTCTTTTTTAAAAAAGCAGCCAAGCCGTTCCTTCGACATTGTCTATTTTGATCCTATGTTTGAACAGAGTATAGATGAGTCGACGGGAATTAAAGGATTAAAAGAAATAGCATTATATGAGGATTTGCTAATAGAATCGTTTCAAGAAGCACAACGAGTTGCGAAACACCGTATTGTTTTAAAGGACCATTGGAAAAGTAGTAGATTTGAAAGGTTTGGGCTAAAGGTTGTGAAACGCCAGCATGCAGCCTTTCATTATGGTTACTATGATATAAATGAGGATATGCTAGAAAAAAACCGTCTTTAGGATGTTTGGAAGTAATAAAATAGGGAGAAGATGATGAAAGAGAATTTAATTGCAATTGTTGGACCTACTGGAGTTGGAAAGACTGCTTTAAGTATTTCGTTAGCTCAGAAATACAATGGAGAAGTGATTAGTGGAGATTCTATGCAGGTGTATCGAGGGATGGATATCGGAACGGCTAAGGTGACAGAGGAAGAAAAAAAAGGAATTCCTCATCATTTAATAGATTTTAAAAATCCCGATGAAGATTTTTCTGTAGCAGAATTTCAAGATCGTACTCTCCCTTTAATTTCAAATTTGAACGAGAAGGGTAAAATGCCCATCTTAACAGGCGGAACAGGCTTATATGTAAATGCCATTATCAACCGTTATCAATTTCAAGAAAAAGAAGAAGACAGTTCCTATCGGAAAAAGCTAGAGGAATGGGCTTTATCAGCAGGAAAAGAGGCTCTATATCAAAAGCTTTTAGCCGTTGATCCAGATGCGAAACATGTTATTCATCCTAATAATCAAAGAAGAGTAATTCGTGCTTTAGAGGTTTTTCATGTAACAGGGATTCCTTTTACAAAGCAACAAATCAATCATCCAAATGATGAATTTTATCATTTAGCCTTAATCGGGTTAACGATGCCACGAGAGCAGCTTTATAGCCGAATTAATGATAGGGTCGATAAGATGTTAGAGGATGGTTTATTAAACGAAGTGGAATCGCTTTACAAGCAGGGGCTAAAAGGTGTACAATCCGTTCAAGCCATCGGTTATAAAGAGCTTTTTGAATATATGGATGGAGACGTTAGCTTGGAGAAGGCGATTGAAAATCTAAAGCAAAATTCTAGACGATATGCGAAAAGACAATTTACATGGTTCAAAAATAAAACGAATACAACATGGTTCGATATGTCTGATGGAATCACTCCAAAAGTTTTTCAACAAATCTCAGACTTTATAGAAGGAAAAATAAAGAATATATCGAAATAAAAAGATAGCTAATTAGAGGGGGACAGACGAATGAAACAATCCATTAATATCCAAGACCAATTTTTAAACCAATTAAGAAAAGATAATATCTCTGTAACAGTTTTCCTACTAAACGGGTTTCAATTGCGTGGCTTTGTAAAAGGCTTTGATAATTTTACTATTATCCTTGAAACAGATGGGAAGCAACAATTGGTTTATAAACACGCTATATCAACCTTCGCACCGCAAAGAAATGTTCAGTTGAAAAATGAAGGAACCGAGTAAAATAGAGCATGTTTAATAAAGAAAGCCCAAATAATGGGCTTTTTTTATTTTATATCTTTGTTTGAAGCTCTTTCGTTTCGTTTGAAGTTACGTTTTCTAGTGTTAGCGTATAGCGTCTGAAAGAAAGAGAAGATTTAAATCCTAGCTTTTGGTAGTTAAGTAATGATAGCTCTCCGATCAAAAGAGAATGTAAGATAAAACGATTCCTTAAATGCTGTGCAGATATACCCCTTCTTAGCATAGCTCTTTTAGCTTCTACTCTAATCATTTTTTGGATAGCAATATTAGTTAAGTTCTTTGGACGATCGTCCTCATAGGACCAACGATAGGTTTTTCTTTGAAAATCAAACGCGACAAAAAAGGGATCTTCGCCATGATAGCGTGGTCGAACAGCTTCCGGTATATTTTGATAATAACGAAAGGCCAATTGTTGATCAGAAGCTGTTAGAGAAATACTTCTATACTCACCATTCCGATAAACATAAATTTCCCCTTTTTCAAACCGCATGTCCTTCATTTTCAGCTGTACGACCTCTTGTAAGGTTAATCCATAGCGTAAAAAGAGAAGGACTATTATTTCATTTCTAGCTTTTAATAAAGGTCTAACCCCTATTTGTGCTTCTGATAAATCATAGTCATTTTTAATCGTAAATAATAATTGATCGGCTTCTTTTTTGGATACCCATTCTGAGGCTGATAAAGGTATTTCTATTGAATCAGGAGGTTCGATAACGATAAATGGATGGGAAAGATTTTTTTCTGAGCAAGTATAGACTGCAAGCTGTCTAAGCGCAGAATGAATTCTTCGTATCGTAACGACCTTATACTGCTTTTCTTGTATTAAAAAATCGAGAAATGCTTTACCTGCCTTTATCGAAAGAGAATTCCAGGAATGAGTTAATTCTTGCTTTGGATATTGTACGTTTAACCAAGAAAAAAAATCTTGATAATCATATTGATAACGTTTTATGGTTGATTTCTTTCGACCTTTTACATATAAATGATCTAAAAAGTTATTTGCGATTTCTGGAAGCTCATTCATTTTGTCACCTCACTTAGTGATGAGTGATAATGGTTAACCGTAATCATCGGAACCATTTCATATAAATATTACTCGATTATAATGATATCCTATCACTTTTTAGCATCTTTTTTTAGGCATTTGTCACAATTTAATCATTTCAGCGTAGAATTAAAAATAAGGGTAAGTGATGGAAGGGTGAGCAGCATGAGTAACCCCATAAACACTAAAAGGAACGGACGAATTAATGTCGTATTAAACCAAACGAGGGTAGAAAAAGACTCCAAGACTCTTGTTTATTATTCAGAGCAAGATAAAGAAAAGCATGAAGTATTAAAAAAATTCGAAGAAAAGATGAATCAATATGTCGGGCTGAAAGATGTAAAAAGGCTCATTAATGAAATTTATGCATGGCTCTACGTTAATCGCTGTCGAGAAGAGAATGGTTTAAAGGTATCCAAGCAAGTGCTCCACATGATTTTTAAAGGAAATCCAGGCACAGGAAAGACGACCGTAGCTAGGCTTATTGCAGAATTTTTCCATGATATGAACGTTTTAGAAAAAGGTCACTTGCTAGAAGTGGAACGAGCTGACTTAGTTGGAGAATACATTGGCCATACGGCTCAGAAAACGAGAGAAGTCATTAAAAAGGCTCAAGGTGGTGTGTTATTCGTTGATGAAGCTTATTCTTTAGCTCGTGGTGGAGAAAAAGACTTTGGTAAAGAGGCCATTGATACGATGGTAAAGGCTATGGAGGATCAGCAGCATGATTTTGTGCTCATTTTAGCCGGTTATTCGAAGGAAATGGATTATTTTATGTCCTTGAATCCAGGTCTACCATCGAGATTTCCGATTTCAATGGAATTTCCGAATTATTCATTAGAAGAGTTAATTGATATCTTAATGGCGATGGCCAGTGAGAGAGAATATAAATTAAGTCAGGAAGCAACACGTCATTTAAGAGAGCACATAAAGATTATACGATTTGAGCAGGAGCGCTCATTCAGTAATGGAAGGTATATTAGAAATTTAGTAGAAGAAGCCATTCGTAAGCAAGCAGTTCGCCTGTTAAGAGGTGGGCTATTTGAGCGCAAACATTTAGAAACACTTGAAGCAGATGATTTTAATTTTCAAGCGTCTCGAGTTAATACACAATAAAAAGAATCGTAGTTGTCGTGACGGTGGAGTCAAACGTTTCTTTAATTGACTTATTAAATCGAAATAAGAAATGGTGTGTAATGTGATGGATGGTTACACATACAAAGAATAGGAGAGGGACAATACTCACGAATGAATGATTCCACACATTTTAGCTCCCAGCCTGTTCGCTCTCCCAAGACACTTCGCGTCCTGTGGGGTGCCGCCGAACTAACTTTTTTTAAAGTGGATTTCGGCATGGCCACTACTTCCCACTGGAGTCTCCGTGTCTTGTGTCCGCTAGCTTAAGTCTGTCGTATGGAATCTACCCGTTCAAAAGAACCTCCTTTTTAATATAAGGAGGTTGCATGGTTCGTTATTGTTGTTTGCAACATTCCACATTATTTCAAGTTTCTCTAATGTGATGTTTTAAAGCAGATTTTCTCCCTGCTTGTTCTATCCTAAAGTTTTCTATTTGGTCATGTTGAAGTCTACTCCCAAAGGAAGTGCCTATAGTCGTTCTTTTACTCTGTTAGCTTAATTATTGTGAGGTTACATATCTTTCTTTGAAAATGGGGCTCAGTTCACTCCATACATCAAACTTATTTTGATCCAAATCATAAAAAACAAAATTTTTCCCAGAGTGTCCTCTTTTTTCAATGTCTCCAACTATTACTTCATTCTCAATAAAATCTTTATGAACGGCTCCCAGAGCATCTATCCCATTCACTTCAAAAGTTAAAGATAAACGTTCTTCTCCATAAATATCTATGAAATTAGAACTTTGGTGGCATTTGATTTAACTAAAAAATACTTTGGTTCGCAAGGTTTAAAATCGCTTTGTTTTCATCTTTATAATTTAACTCCGCACCAATTTTAATTACGTACCAATCAGATGAGTTTTCTACGTTCGTTACTGGAATATAAGTAGTGCCAATTCTCCATAATTTTTCACTCAAATTAAAAACTACTCCCATTTTTTGATCATTAGACTATTCTCTTTTTTGGATACTTCTCCTTCTAATCTTCTATTGTTTATTTGTTAATTCTGATTTCTTTCAAAGACTTCTTCTTGAGCGATTAGGTGTTTGATTTTCACTTTAGGTAGATGCTTTCCCAAGGGCTTGTTTTCAGCTAACTCTGACTACGCAGAGCGTCGTAGAGTGGATCTTCAGACTGCTCTGATCTTTTGGGAGTCACTACCTACCGTTTCAATCAACAAGAAAATTCAAAAACATTTAAGGATATTTTATAATAGACGTTCAATTTTATTTACTTGAATCAATTTCATAATTCATATTTTATAGTGAAAACGGAGCGATTAGGTTTTTGATTTTCACTTTAGGTAGATGCTTTCCCAAGGGCTTGTATTCAGCAAACTCCGACTACGCAAAGCGTCGTAGAGTGGATTTTCAAACTGTGCTGATCCTTTGGGAGTCACTACATGCGTTACAATTTACGAAAATCGTCTTTATTAAAGAGTCTTATTTTATAATCCAACTTTTAGGTTGTCACATCTATTTAAGAGCCTACGTTTTCCCCCTATCAATTTCGACAATATTCAACGTCGTGCTATAATGACAAAGTAGACTTTTAAGTAAGATAGAAAAGGAAGATTATGATGGATAATACGCAAAATGAGACGTTTGAAGCATTTTTAGAAAGGGTAGAAAAAAAGATAGAAGCCATACATAAAGAAAAAGATAAAATCGCTTTTAAAAATCAAGGAAAAGTGATTGAAGCCTTTCGACAGCATCAGGTTTCAGATTTTCATTTTACACCATCGACCGGCTATGGCTATGATGATGTAGGAAGAGAAACGTTAGAAGAAATTTATGCAGATGTGTTTGGTGGAGAAGCCGCACTTGTAAGACCACAAATCATATCAGGTACTCATGCAATTGCCACCTGCTTATTCGGTGTGTTACGTCCTGGAGATGAATTGATTTACATAACAGGTAAGCCTTATGATACGTTAGAAGAGATTGTTGGAATACGTGGTAATGGACATGGCTCATTAAAGGAATTTCAAATAGATTATCGAGCGATTCCACTTCAAAACGATTGGATTGATGAGGGAAAAATTAAAGAAGCGATTTCAGAGAAAACGAAAATGATTGGCATTCAACGTTCAAGAGGCTATGATAATCGTCCATCTTTTACAATCGAGCAAATTAAAAGGATGATTGAATTTATTAAGAGCATCAATGAAGATATTATCATTTTTGTTGATAATTGCTATGGTGAATTTGTAGAGGAGTTTGAACCGTGTCATGTTGGAGCTGATTTGATGGCAGGCTCTTTAATAAAAAACCCTGGCGGTGGAATCGTTAAAACTGGAGGGTATATCGTGGGTAAGCAACGACTCATAGAGCTCGCTTCTTATCGTTTAGCTGCTCCTGGGATTGGCAAGGAAGGAGGAGCGACACTATATAGCTTACAGGAAATGTATCAAGGTTTCTTTTTAGCCCCCCATGTTGTCGCTCAAGCTTTAAAGGGAGCCATCTTTACAGCAGCTTGCTTAGAGGAAAGGGGTCTTGAATCCTCACCGAAGTGGAGTGATCCCCGCACGGATTTAATTCAATCGGTTTCTTTTCCTTCAGCGGATGAGATGATTCAATTTTGCCAATCTATTCAATTGAATTCTCCTATTAATAGTCATGTTACACCTTATCCGAGCTCCATGCCTGGCTATGAAAGTGAAGTGATTATGGCAGCTGGTACATTTATCCAAGGTGCAAGCATTGAATTGACGGCTGATGGTCCAATTCGCCCTCCGTATACAGCGTATGTACAAGGTGGTCTCACGTATGAGCACGTAAAATATGCGATAATAGAAGCGCTTAAAACATTAGATTCCTTAAAAAAGTAATCCATGTCAAGAATGCTCACATTAGTTGACATTGAATCTTACATCTAGTAGTCTAATAGTAGGTTTAAGCGGAGGTGACGTGATGAGAATAGAGGATCGTCGTAATACGCCATTGTTTCCAATCGGGATTGTAATCCAACTAACCGAGCTGACAGCGAGACAAATCCGTTATTATGAAGAGCATCAATTAGTGAAGCCGGTTCGAACAAAAGGAAACCAAAGGTTGTTTACTTTTAATGATGTTGACCGTTTGTTAGAAATTAAGGATTTATTAGAAAAAGGCTTTAATTTATCTGCAATTAAGCATTATCTAGAAGAGCAAGAAAAAACTAAAGAGACTTTAAAAGAGCGAACAGTGAAGAAAGAATTATCACAGCGAGAGTTAAGAAAACGATTAAAGTCAGAGATTATGCAAGCAGGGAAAAATGGAAAAGCGTCCTTAATCCAAGGAGAATTATCTAGATTCTATCCACAACATAAAAGGTGATAAATAGGTTCCAAAGGTAAAGGAATACTATATCCATATAAAATGATTTTGAGAGGGGAAAAACAACAAATGGCGAAGTTTACAAAAGAAGATATTCTAAAAATTGCAGAAGAAAACAATGTTCGTTTTATACGTTTGCAGTTTTCTGATTTATTAGGAACCATTAAGAATGTAGAAATTCCCGTTGACCAATTAACAAAAGCTCTTGACAACAAAATGATGTTTGATGGTTCTTCTATCGAAGGATTTGTTCGAATTGAAGAGTCAGATATGTATTTATATCCTGATTTGGATACATGGGTTATTTTCCCTTGGACACCTGAAAAAGGACGAGTTGCTCGTTTAATTTGTGATATTTATATGCCAGGAAAGCCAGGAGAGCAGCCTACTCCATTCGAGGGCGACCCTCGAGGAATTTTAAAGAGAGTATTAAAGCAAGCTGAAGAACTAGGCTTCACAGCCTTTAATATTGGACCAGAGCCAGAATTCTTCCTATTTAAAAATGATGAAAAAGGCGAGCCAACTTTAGAGCTTAATGATAAAGGTGGTTACTTTGACCTTGCTCCGACAGATTTAGGAGAAAACTGTCGTCGTGATATCGTTCTAGAATTAGAGGATATGGGCTTTGATATCGAAGCTTCTCACCACGAGGTAGCTCTTGGTCAGCACGAAATTGATTTTAAATATGCAGATGCAATCACAGCGTGTGATAACATTCAAACGTTTAAATTAGTCGTAAAAACGATTGCTCGTAAGCATGGATTGCATGCAACCTTCATGCCAAAACCATTATTTGGTGTAAACGGCTCAGGAATGCACTGTAACATGTCACTATTCACAAAAGAAGGAAATGTGTTCTTTGATGAGAGCACTGAGTCTCAATTGAGTGAAACAGCGATGCAGTTCTTAGCTGGTATTTTGAAGCATGCAGAAGCTTTTACAGCAATTACGAATCCAATCGTAAACTCTTATAAGCGTTTAGTACCAGGTTATGAAGCGCCTGTATACGTGGCTTGGTCTATGCGTAATAGAAGTCCACTAGTACGTATTCCATCTTCTAGAGGAGTAAGTACTCGTATTGAAGTACGTAGCCCAGATCCAGCAGCTAATCCATATTTAGCAATGGCAGCTATGCTTGCAGCAGGACTTGATGGAGTGAAAAAGAAACTATCTCCACCTGAAGCAACAGACCGTAATATTTATATTATGAGCAAAGAAGAGCGCGTAGAAGAAGGCATCGATGACCTTCCAGCTACATTAAAAGAAGCAATCGACGCTCTATTAAAAGATGAAGTACTAGTCGAAGCACTAGGTGAGCACGCAGTAGAACACTTCGTCGAAGCAAAAGAAATCGAATGGGATATGTTCCGCACGCAAGTACACCCTTGGGAACGTGACCAATACCTACAAAACTATTAATGACCCGAAACCCTTGACACATATAGTGTTAAGGGTTTTTGTTGCACTTTAATTAAGTGAAGAAACTAAGGGTGATTCTGGGTGCACCCAGAATACACCCAGAAAGCTTAATCATTCCAAAAAAGTCACAAAGCTTCTGTAGCATATGTAGCGTGGACAGTTTAATATCAATTAGAACAGTAGCTTTGCAACTCAAAATGAAGCAATAACTAATTTTAAATTTTGGAATGTCAATTTTATCTACGTATAATGGAGTTAGTATAATTTGTGTATGTTTGACAGAGGCCATGTCATAACATTCTTTCAGTACGTAACTAATTGATTGAAGGGATGATGCAGTTGTTTAATCAAATGGAAGTAAAATCATTTCTGCAGAAAAAAAAATTTACTTATCTTTCTATTGAAGAGGATTATAATGCCGCAGCTGCTATGCTTCGTGAAAGGATGAAATTTTCAGGTGGTAAACTCATAACAGATATTTTTGGATATATTGAGGTTAGATATCAGAATATAATCTTTTTAACAGAAATTTATTCGGATGATCTTGATTACCTTTGGCCTAATTATTTAAAATTGATAGAGGCGTTTATTTTACGAGGAGAAGCTTCGATTTCATTCTCAAATTCTCAAGCTTTACTATCTATTAAACAGGTTCATAATCAATTGTATTTTCAAGTGCACAATAAAAAAATAGTTTTACCTAGTAGAGAATTTTTAATAACAATGTTAACAGGTTCTAAGCGTTTTTTTCAATTTTTAATAGATGTTACAGGAAATACAAATATGAAGTTACAATTAGATAAAGCCCACAGTTAGAAGAAAAAATAAGAGATAAATATTACAAATAAGCCCCTAAAAGGACTTATTTTTTTTAGTTATAAGTGTTTGCTAGATTTCTAATAACCTAATTTATATAAAGCTATATTCTTTCTAATGATTGAAGTTTCACTACATCAATCCACATGAATTCTTCTCCTATACTTAATTTAAATCTATTAAGTAGATGATCAATAGAGTCTACTATTCCCAAAATTTCTTTAAAGAAACCATCTGCCCAATACGTCACTTTTACTTCCAAAGAGTTCTTTAAGCTATCATAAGCAATTAAGCCAAGTTCATATAGTTCTTGTTCATTTAATAAAGATTTTGGCATTTTTTGATCCTCTTGCTTTAAATTCTGTAATTCGATGACATGTTCAGGCAAGATAAAGCTAGTTTTCCAAAGTTTATTCCTTCGTCTTAAATGGACTGCGTCTGTCATTTAATCAACTCCCTATATATAGTATATGCGAACATAGGTTCCTACATCAACTTATTTAAAGAATGTTTGTTCGCAAAAATAAAAGAACTCGGGTATTCATGAATTGTATTAGAAATGAGAGACTGTGAGATTAACGGAGTAAATATCAAATGAAGAGCAAATTACCTTGAAACTATTTCCATTTTTTAAGATAATTATGGTAACATTTTCTTGAAATGGGATCGTACTAATTGTATGTTGAGTTTAATGGTATTAGGAACATTCGGATATAAATTAATAAATGGAGCGTATAATGAGAGCATTAAAAGAACAGATGGTGACGTATAAAATATGGGTATAAGAAGTTATTTCTTTAAAAGGAGATAGATTATGATTAAGAGATATCCTATTTGGTTTTGGATTACCTTTTTAATTGTGTTAATAACTGAAGTATTGTTTTTTGTATTTGGTAGTACCTTTTATCATATTAGGGATTATGTAATTAGGGTATACATCATTACTTTTGCAATACATCCTATATATATAGCAATATTTCTCTTTTTCTTTTGGAAAAAAGGGATGACAGGCTACAAAAAATTATATAAGTAAAAAGTCACGCTCAGAAATAGATGTATAAGAGGAAATTATTAAAATAGATTATCTTATTCTCATTAACAATAGTCATTCATTCATTAACGCATGGCATATTTGAGTACTCGCTTTTATAATAACATTCTCTATATTATTTTCTTAAAAAGGCATAATACTATAGAATTTTTCATAAATTCCATGAATATCACACCTTATTTCGGGGTAAAGATTAGTGAAAATGCTACAAAATAAGGAGTGACTATAGTGAAATTCTCGATGGAAGTTTATGTCGTGGGAAGAGATAAACCTGTTTTTGAAGCAGAAAGAGAAGATGATAACATTAAAAAAGTAGTAAAAGCTGTTGATGGAGCATTAACAGAAAACCGATATGTGACTTTTGGGAATGTAGGGGAAGATGAGGTCATTGTTTGTTCTGAGAATGTCACACATGTAAAAATTAAAGAACTTGTTAATGAATAATAATAGGCTGCTCGAATGAGTGGTCTTTTTTACGTTCTAAATATGAAGTGAATTCATGTTGTTCCAATGGTATTTAGTACTGAATTAGATTAACACTCTTTTTTAAATAATCACCATGAAACACCTTGATTAATTGTTAATAATGAAAGAGGATTGTTTGTTATTACTATGAGCTGGAGAAACCTACGAAGTATAGCTTATCTCTTTAAGACATTCTTCCAATTTGGAGGTAATTCATAGGTTTCTAAATGATTATATTTTACTACCTTTATTGGAGTAGTGGGAGAAGAAGGGAGTTCCAACGTCAATCTATCTTTACCAACTTGTATATGAGGTCCAAGAACAGGCATTACTTCTACAGTAATTTCAAATAAGAAGCTACGAAAGCCATTTACTCTCTTTAATTGAATAATATCAATATCATAGGGATAAACCTCAGGTTGTTCTGTTAGCGACTGGGAATAAAATTCTCCAACGGCTTTAGCAATAGGGGCTTCAAGTAAGGACATTAGTGCATCATGAATGATTAAATCATTTGATTCTCTATTCGTATCAATAGTATAAGTTAAGCCAGTATTACCAGGAAAAAATATAAGTAAAATAAAAACACAAAGAACAATCCGATATTTCATACTTAAACCACCCTTTAGTTGAATAATCATTATATTTCCACTTTTAGTAAAAAACATACATGGAAGTGTCCATAATATATAAAATTTAGAGTGTGTAGAAAATGAAGTTTGACACTATACTTTTTTTGACTCGATTAAAATTGACCTCTTAAAATTATTCGATTCTTAAAATACAATAAATAAACGTCTTGCTTGTTACGCTGCGTCATAAGCTAAAATCGTAACAAGGAGGTGTTAATGATGTTCATATTTGGACGAATCAAAGAAGGTGACCCAAGATTTAAAATGGTTGAGAATCAGATAGAAGAGCTTAAAAATGATTTAGAAACTTTTCCTGATGAGCTAGAAGCTTCGCTTTCTGAAGTTCTAACTAATGCTTTAAAATTTAAATGAAAATCTTCAGAACGATAATGATTAGGTAATGTAGTTACATTGCCTTTTTTTCTTGGTTAAAATTTATAGATTAAAACAAATGAGTGAATTTTATCATTGCTCTATAAATGAATGAAAAAAGAACGTTTATTAAAAACCATGTCCTGAATGTTTGTGAATTTACTTGTTGATTGTAACGGTAGGTAGTGACTCCCAAAGGATGAGCGCCGTTTGAAAATCCACTCTGACGACGCTCTGCCTAGTCAGAGTTAGCTGAAGACAAGCCCTTGGGAAAACATCTACCTAAAGTGTAAATCAAAAACTTAACCGCTCGATTTTTATTAAAAGATAGGAAGGATGAAGTGGGTTTAAGAATAAAACAGACAAGTTATTTAAAGAAGTTTTGAATGCTTTCGAATTAACTCGTTGATTGTAACGATAGGTAGTGACTCCCAAAGGATCAGCGCAGTGTGAAAATCCACTCTGACGAAGCCCTGCGTAGTCGGAGTTAGCTGAAGACAAGCCCTTGGGAAAGCATCTACCTAAAGTGAAAATCAAAAACCAACTCGTGCGGTTATCATTATAAGATATGCATTATGAAATGGTTTCAAATAAAGAGAAGTAAACAAATAAAATGGACGTAAAGTCGGTCATTACACGCTCATTAAAATAATGAATAATAATATTCTTTATTCCTCCTAGTTCCATACTTTTTTTAAAAAAAGTAATTTGACAAAAAATACTAAAATCCTGCATGATATTAATGTGGAAAGAGGATTGAGCAAAGAGGACTTAACGTTCTATAAGGGGAAAATATTTAATTATCGTACCTCTTTTATCATTTTGGTGAAATAAATAAAATACAACCAGATTGCGGGGGAAATGTATGAAACTAGCACAAAGATTGTGGCCATGGACTGCAATTGTAGCATTAATTATTTTTGTCGTTGAATTTTTCGTTGATTTAATATGGCTTGATATTGGTTTTAATTTATCGGTAGCCCTTACTGTAACTTTAATTGCCATTGAAATGGTACGATCTAATACGAAAAATAAAAAATGGGTTATAGGCATTGTCGGTTTTTTCGTGACAGTTTTGTTAGTAGAAGTCATTTATATGTTATGGAATATTTTTTAGTTTATTTTTAATACAGAAAGCAATTAGCTTTTGTTACTTTTTTTTGAGGGAGAGGAAAGAACCCATCCAAAGATTCCACCACTTACTATTCCAAAAATGATAGCTGAAGTAGTATTATTAAAAGTTAAAAATCCAATAATCAAAAAAGTGATGATACAAAGAAAGTAGCTATACCAGTTTTTGAACATGATTGAACCTCCTAAGCATTTTAAAAGCGTTTCTAATATACATACGAATTACTTCAACTAAAGTTTCAAAGCGACACCACCTCAATCAAAATAGTCACTTTATAAGAGCGAATATATTGATAGAATTATGCAAAGTTTAAGAGATTATCATGTCCGGAACTTTCCATTTTA
Organism: Alkalihalobacillus trypoxylicola; assembly: GCF_001590785.1. Lineage (GTDB taxonomy): Bacteria > Bacillota > Bacilli > Bacillales > Bacillaceae_D > Alkalihalobacillus > Alkalihalobacillus trypoxylicola. The sequence continues at coordinate 234,165 of NZ_LTAO01000001.1, read as the reverse complement.
TTTTACGTATATACTGGGAGAGGTGATAGAATGGTTTTTTTGTTGAGTGTGCAGTTTGTAACCAACATGTAGGGTTAAATAGATATAAAATAGCTGAAGAGAATTGGATTTGCTCTAAATGCTTAGAGAGGGCGAATTTAAAAATTAATTCCTCATTAAAAACCATTACGCTTGATTTTGTAAAGTCTTTGATTAAGAGCAACTAATGAAACGATGAACAGACCTACTTATTAAATTTTTGAATGAAGCGAAATCTAATAGGGAGTGTAATGAATAGGTACACAAGAAATAGACCTTCCTTTTTATTTATAGAAGGGAGGTCTTGTTGAAGAATCTAAATAAATAACCTAACCGAGCTGATTATTATCGTTCATTTGGTGCTTCCACCGGACGAAGAGTGGGTTGGTGGATTTAACTAGAGCACTTTACACATACGGTGCTCTTCAATCATGCATTTGGTATCTGCCACTTTTCAATACATTCATTTTCGACATGCAGTCAATAAATTTCTTTGTCCTAGATTGGATACTGCTTATCTTACTGTTGTACTAGATTCAATCGATAGTTGACCGTTGCTATCTATTTCCTCAATAATAATGTCCACTTTTCCATTATAGCCTTTTCCGAAATAACCAATAATCGTTTTTTCATACTTTTCATGATAGTGTAGTTCCATAGAACCTTCATGAAACTGCTCATTTGAGCTTTCCATTATATCAATTTTTATGCTATGAGTTTCGCCAGCTTGTATGGCAGGCAGTTCAATCGGTGATTCAACATTCGTATAAGTAATCGACAAACCCATTATCGCTTCATGAGTCTCATTTTTTACATGAACGTCTATTTCATGAGGGTTATAAAAGAAGGACATATACATTACATATAGTAACAAACATGCTGTTATAGAAAGAATCCATTTTAAATATTTTCTCATAAACAAAACCTTTCATCTTGAATTTATTAACCATTTGAATTAGTAGAGCTTACGTCTCGTAATATAGCAAATGTAAATTCGTCTTAAAGTATCTCATTCATTTCCTATTAAGTAAAGATCATGTAATTAATTATCATTTAATAGTAAAATATATACATAAAAGAAATGTATAGGAAGTGTTGTTTATCATCGTTAAAATAAATGTTAAAAATCAAGAGACCGCTAAGGAAATACTTACCATTCAGTTATTAGCTTATAAAGTAGAAGCAGAAATCATTCGTTTTGATGGAATTCCACCATTAAAAGAAACAATCGATGAAATTATTTATTCCGAAGAAACATATTTAGGTTATATAGAAAGAGGTGTGTTAATCGGCTTTATTTCCTACATAAAAAAGCGAGATTCCTTTCAAATAGGTAAGTTAGTTGTAGACCCCAGTCATTTTCGGAGAGGGATAGCGAAGAGTTTACTAGAATATTTTATAAAAATAAAGTTACGAAAGATTCTTTAGTAATGGTAAGTACTGGAGCAAAAAATGAACCTGCTAAAAGGCTTTATAATTTATTTGGATTTGTTGAGTTTGAAGATATTGAAGTAGGACCTGATGTCTTTATTACGAGTATGAAATTTGTACCTTAGAAATGATAGATTGGATATTTATAATATGTCTCTTAAGAATGGAGGTACCTTTTAATGGTAAGAGTGTCTAAAGGGATACTTATAAAAGCTATATTTCTCATTTTTGTTCTTAGTGCTTGCTCACAAGGAAAAGTATTAACGATTTATGACAAGATTGATAATGAAAGTCCACCTAACTCAATAGAAGAGTTAATCGGCAGCGGAGATGTTATTATAAAAGGCCATTTTACTCATTATCTAGAGTCAGTTAATATGATTACCTCTGATGAAGAAGGTAAAGTACCTTCCGAAGATTTTTATTATGAAGGACGTGTTTTTAACTTTCATATAACCGAGTATTATAAAGGTCAATCACCGACTAGTATTTCGGTACTTATACCTTACGAAGAAAAAATGGATATCTTTAATGAGAGAGGTCGTTATATCACTACGGTTACGTTGCCGAATCTCGATTATGAAGAGCCTGATCCGGAAAAAGAATATATCCTATTACTAAGTGAAAATCCAACTGTTGAAAATGGGTATAGTCTAGCGCATGAATTATATCAGATAGAAATTTCAGCTGAGAAAAACCTCAAATTTGTTTCTAAGAGAATAAAAGGAGATTTAGATTATAGGATTAGACTGAACAAGAGTGAAGATGAGCAGAGCGAGGAAATCGTTTATCAATTTAGAGATGGTAGAGCAATTGATTATCATCAGCAGGTGATTATATATGATAATTTAGTAGAAAACATGACGGAAGAAGACTTTTCAAAAATTTTTGAAAAGAATTAGATAAGGTTCTCTATTATCAGAAATCATGTAATTTTCAATATTCTTAAGATGCTTCTAGAATCATCTTTTTTTCTGCTAATGTTCTTTTAATGACACTTAGCTCTAATTACTTGCTTAAATAAAAAAATAAGCGAAAACCATTAAGACAATAATGACTAGGATTAGTATGCCAAATCTTTTCCACCCTAAACTACCAACCAAATCAGACAGACTTCCGAATTGTGATCGGTTAAATGCATCACCCAGATTTCCTGTAGGGTTTCCTTTGAGTTCATCTTGTCTTAGCTTTTCTCTTCTTTCTTGAGGTGTTTGCTTAGTTTCTTTCATGTTTTCCCTCCTTTTTCAATATTTAACTAGATTAACCTCATTATATATGATTTAGCTTCGTTTTATAACTATACATTTCATTATTGAAGCTTAAATTTGGAAGAAAGTTGATATTGAATGAAATGAAGGAATTTCTAATTGGTAAAAATGTTGTATATCTCATTCATTTTAGGAAGTAGGTGGTCCAATGATTAAGAAATTAGCGATAATACTCTACCTATTGCTTTTGTGTTCTTGTTCCTTTCTGTTAGAAAATAATCGTCAACAGACAGTGTTTGATGCTGAAAGCTTTATCCAGTCAATCGATCCAGATATTAGAATAATAGAACAGAAAAAACTATCTAATGAAAAAGAAATTTATGTGCTGATTAGAGGCTATAAAAATTCGGCTGCTATTAATTTTCTCACCGTATATAGAGAGGATAAACAAGATAGTAGAGGTTATTTGAACGGTAATTTTATCGATTTCGAGGGAGAAGTTGATTTTTCGTATGAACTCATAGACGAAGGAGATGTAACGATACTATTTGGAAAGAACTTGACATTCCATCATGCGGACGAAGTATTATTAAATAATGAAGCGATAAGCTATGATTCAGAGTCTCAATTTTTTTATCATATCAGTGAAGAACCGCTTCAAAATCCCAAAATAGATGTTGTTATAAAATAACGAGTAAGTGATGTTAGAAAGTTGAGCTACTAGTATAGTGCAAGAATAAAGGAGAATGAAGAATATGACGAGAGTACTATGGGAAAAAGAGCTTGATGATTATTATCTTGGAGAACCGAGCACTGAGCAAATAGAAAAAATACAAAATGAATTAAACATTGTTTTACCTAGCTCGTATGTAAACTTGATGAAAAATAGAAATGGGTTTTATTTGACCAATAAATATTTTCCCACAAACGAACCTAATAGCTGGAGTGAACAATCGGTTTATATCGATTATCTATTGGGAATTGGAGAGAGTCCTGGAATTTTAGATACTTTGTATTTACGAAAAGAATGGGGAATTCGTAGTCAAAAATTAATCATCATCTCCGCTGAACCACCAATGTTTCTTTGCCTAGACTATAGAAACAGAAAAAATCCATCGGTTATATGTATAGATGTAGATGAAAACCAAGAATTTAAATTAGCAGAGAACTTTGATGAATTGATCTCAGGGTTAGTTGAGTATATAGAAGAAGAGCCATCTACCTATGATAAAGAGCTTACAAATGAGGAAGTGAAGCATTACTATAGTGAAATCGATCAAGTAATCCTAAAAGGTACTCCAAAAGAAGTAGACCGTCTTTTCACGAAAGTGCTCTCAACGAATAATGAGTTAATACGATATATGGTAAAAAAAATGAAAGAACACAAAAAGCCAAAGGTACAAGTCTATTTACTGTTATTTTTAATGTGCTGCGCTGAAGGGGAAAATCAAGGGACAATAGAAGATAGCGATTTACTAAACATACTAAATGACCTTTCCAAAAGTAAAAATAAAGAAGTGAAAGAATTAACAGATTACAGCTTGGAAAAATTACAAAAGAGGATAAGTTAAGGTCTTGAACCTTTAGGGGGTATTTATATACTTTTACTGATAAAAAGATATCCTAATTTTATAGAATATCTTTAATTTATTTCATCAGCTGGATTTCTTTTTTTGAATGTCCCAAAATAAACAATCAAACTAACAATAAAGGCTGCGAGTGCAAACCAAGCTAATGTATTGGAAACAGGGATGATATTAAAAAAGCCTAAAACGGCAATAATCGGCATAGAAAACATACAAGTTAAAACAGTACGGTATCTTGAATGATGCATTCTTTTTTTAAAAGAAACCATGTTATCACCTCATCATCATGTATTACTCTGTTATTTACCCTAAAAAATGGATGGTAAAACAGATTTAGGTGAAAGCTGCCTGCTCAAGACCTATACTATGTACATAATGAAGGTCCTATTGATTGGACTATCTATTTATAAAGGAGGTTTTGGTTTGAAAATTAAATATACATGCCTACTCCTTATATTCATGATTTTAAGTGGATGTAATGAGAGTGAACGACAAGTTCATCACGATACACAGACCTACTTAGAAAAAGGGGAGTACTTTACAATTGAACTAACGGTACCCATTCAAGTAAATGTAGATGAGCCTTTTTGGATTGAGAAGAAGTTAATTTATGAAGGAACAGACGATATTTCGGTTATGCATGCCAACCCTTTTATAAGAAATACATTTTTGCATGATCATGGAGAAGAAGTTGATTTCGGAATAGCTTATGTGGATATGGCAGTTACAACTGAATTTAAGAAGGGAAAATCCATTAACACAAAAGAAGAATTTATCCTAAAAGAACAAGGGGATTATGACATTCTTACTAGCTCTTTATTGACGCTTGAAGATGAGGATGAAAATGAAATGGATATTGAGGTGAAAATCGAACCTATTAAAATGCATGTGATGGATTGAATTTTCATTAAGAAAACTCTTTGATTCCTATTTTTTGCTGAAGAGGATTCTTGAACTGCCGTGTTCCAGTTGAGATATAAATGTATAAAATGTAGGTAAACCAATAGGATAAAAAAAAGGTCACCTAGGATGAGGGTGACCTTTTTAGTAGTTCTAATTGTTAGATCTGAGAAGGTGGTTTCACCTATTTGGCTCATCAGTTAGTCACAGCTCGACTCTCCTTATTTAGTTCCCATTCCTTCTTTAAAATGCCCATATGTATAATATCATGCCAGCGATTCCCTCTAAAAAGTGCCTCTCTGTTTGCTCCTTCTTGTTTGAAGCCCAGTTTAGTGTAAAGGTGAACGGCTTTTTCATTAAAAGAGAATACCTTTAGATAGACTTTATGTAAGTTTAATTCAAAAAAAGCAAAATCTAAAATTTCCTTTAAGACAATCGTTGCGATGCCTTGCCCCCAATATTCCTTTTCTCCAATATCAATAATAAACTCAGCATTTCTATTTTTGGAATCGATGTTGATTAAAGAGGTAATCCCTATAGGATTATTTCCTTCCGTTTCCTCAATTATATAACTTTTTGAATGATTTCCATTTAAAATAACCTGTTCAAAGAAATCTTTCGTTTCTTCTAAACTGTATACATCCAATGAAAGACTTGTGGAATTCATTACTTCAAAATCATTCCGCCATTTATGGTAAGTATCCACATCCGTATGGGCAACTTTTCTTAGTGTTACTTTTGATTCTGATGTTTGAAGCATCTCATAATCCCTCCATTTCAAATTCTCTTTATATTACAATTTAATACAGTAGTGGAAAGATGTAAATCATTTATATACAAGATTAAGAAGGGAAATTCTCTTTTTGCATCTCTCACTTTCTTGTTGTTTTTTTTAGCTAAGTAGGTATAGAAGTCTATTAAATGTATGTACAAGCTTTTAGCTTGAATTTAAGAAAAGCCCAAGCAAAACAAGCAAAAAAACATAAGATAGCCCTAGAGAGACTAGTAGTGTATTTCTAGTTTTCTATCATTTTGTCTGTCATGAAATAAGAATAAAAGATATTTGAAAGGAGAGTAATAATGAAAAATCAGCAAAAATTAGTAGAGGTAGCGGTAGGTCGAATTCTAGATAAACATAATGTAAGAAGTAGCAATGACTTATCCTTAAATGATCAAGCAAAAGTGAAAAGCACGGTCCTAGGTATTCAAGATGAGGTGAATAAATTTTTGCAAGGCTTAAATCTAGAAACCGTTGAAGCGTCAATGGATAGTCAATCGTTTAAGAGAGATAATGATCGTTCTTCTGCAAAAAGAGTAAACACTAGTGAAAGTGAAAATCAAATTCCTAAAGTTAATTTTTTCGATCAACCAACAGCTAAAATTACTAGAAAATATTCAAATAACCATTTTTTCAATCAAAAAAGATTTTAAGAGATTTTAATTAGTTCGTCCAAGCAAAATCAAAAAAAAAACATAATTTAAATTATCTTACAAGAAAGGGGAAATGAAAAATGAGTGAACAAAATAATTCTTTAGAAGTAGAGGGAGCAAGAAGATGGTCAGCTCTTGATCCGAATTCATGTCATCCAATGGGTAACAACGGTAATAGTGAAAATCAAAATGCTGATCAAACGAATAAGACTTTACAGCTTTCAGAGGAGTATATTTTCATTAAAGATTCCTGTGATGTAACGGTCAATTCTACCGATACAAAAGCTGCTCTTTCTTTGCAAGCTTCTTTACAAGCTGCTATTGCTCTAGTCATTAGTATTTCTATTGCAGATAGTGAAAGAGCTGAAAAAATTACTCAAGATCTTTTACAAAGCTCTAAAGTTAAACAATTAAGCTATCAAAAAACAGTTGTAGAAAATTCTAGAAATGTAGATGTTAGCACAACTGATACTCAAATCGCGATCAATATTCAGCTGTTACTTCAAATTCTATTAGCTTTATTAGTACAATTAGACATTTTATAAAAAGAAGAGCCAGACTAAAGCTTTATAAAGCCTAGCTCATGATAGTGGATGGGGCAATAATCGAAAGTAAGAGAATTGCCCCTTTACTTTTGAGTGACAATAATTCTTACTATCAATATATGCTTATCATTTAGTTATGTGACTAAAAGTCATAAAGAAAGAGCGAAAAAGAAACATTGCTGAAAATATCATTTATAAAATAGTATAGAATTTGTTAAATCTCATTACCAGGTTAAAAAAAGGTATAGTGGCAAGCTTTCTTGGTTTTTGTAAGTCTATACATAAGCTTTAAGCTTGAAATGTTAATCTCCCTACGTTTTGTTTTTGGATGTATAGAAAAATAGAGGGTCTTAACCTTCTCTCTATTCGTTATTAAGCAAAGAATGAATCCTTAAAAATATGTTTGCTAGGTACGTTGTATTGCTTTAATTGCTTCACATTGTCATGAATGAAGGCTTTACTTCCCGCGATATAATAAAATGCTTCTTTTTCTTCGTTAACGCTGGCTTTGAGTTGAGCTGAAAGCGCCGAGGCGTCAGTAAGGTAGACGATGTCTAAAGGTAAAGATTGAGATAGTGTTGTCAAATGGTTTTTGAACGGGAATCTATCATATTTATCCACGTATAGAAGTTTGATTTTCATTGTATGATTATTGTTTTGGTCGCTCATATGTTTGAGCATGGAGTAAAAGGGAGTTATCCCAATCCCTTCAGCAATGAAATACAAAGGTTTATCTTCTTTCACATAAAAAGAGCCAACAGGACCATTCAAAGTGACTGTCTCATCCGGCTTTAAATGAAATAAAGCATTTTTGAAATCACTTGGTGATTCTTTTATTGAAGTTGTAATCGTAATGAATTCTTCAGTAGGTGATGAAGATAAGGTAAAAGCTCGAGTAGAATCCTTAAGATTTTTTTGATTTATTTTAAAAAGTCCATGTTGACCAGAATGCCAATGTAAGTTTTTTGGTTTTTTAAAATAAAAGGTCCATATGTTAGAACCCTCTGATTCCTTTTTAAGAAAAGAAAGTTCATTTTTTTTAAAGATTGTTAATGAATCCTTTAAAAAGCCCATACTATATCGACTCCCCGCTTAAATATGATGATAATTTCTCTAACATACTAGACCAGCCATAATAGGCTCCGTAATATTCAGTGCTTTGGTCAGGAAAGCCCGTTTGTTCTAAGTGTACATAGGTTATGTCACCTTCCTGCTTTAAAGTCCATGTAACAACTGTATCGATAGGGCCTCCAATCCAAGTGTACGATAATTGAGAGGGTTTATTTACAGTCAGCACTTCACTATGTACGACTAAACCAATTTCTTTATTCCAAAACCTACATTTATAGCCAACGATAGGTTTAAAATTATTTTCCATGACCCACTGAGCAAGTATGTCCGGATTGGTTAAAGCATTCCACACTTTGTCTATTGGACTTTTATATTCAAAATCAAGTGATACATTAAACAAAGATTATTCCTCCAATATGTTTTTTAATAAATTTCCGCGTTCTCTCCAAAATTCTTCATAGTAAAGCACCCAATCCTTTATTTCCTGTAGGGGTGCACCATTAAAACTGAATATCGTTTCTCGACCAACTTTTCTTTTATAAACAAGATTTACCTCATTCAAAATAGTAAGATGTTTGGTGACGGCTGTTCTACCAATAGGAAAATGAGGGGTTAATTCATGTAAAGCGAGTTCTTTTTCTTTTGATAATAGTTGTATCATTTTACGTCTTGTAGGGTCAGCAATAGCAAAAAATATATCATGTTGCTGACGTGCTGCTTGATTCATAGTCACCTCCGAAAAAAGACACCTTAAAGTGTCTTTTAATGATATGACACTTTAAGGTGTCGTGTCAATCGAAAAATGAAATAGTGGAACAATGAGCTAATGTTGATGCTTCAAATACTTGATAAATGTACGGGAAAATTGACCAAGATTTTCCCTTGGAAAATATTTTGATGATCGATGAGGGGATTTTTTCCATTCGAATCGATGTTAATTACCAAGGTCAAGTTTAAAATCTGTTATGTAAGAATGTAATATATATATTTCATAATGCAATTTATATGTTACAATTCATGTAGGAGGAGAAGAATGTTGAATCATAAAATGAAGATAGCAAGAATGGAAAAAGGATATACACAGCAACAATTAGCGCAAAAAATTGGGATTACTAGACAAACGATTAGCTTGATCGAAAAAGGGGCTTATAATCCATCTTTAAAGCTTTGTATGGAGATTTGTTATGAGCTTGAAAAGACACTTGATCAATTATTTTGGATAGATAAGGAAGGGGATTAAGCAAATGTTTAAAAAAATAACGGATGAAAGAATTGCTGAGAAAAACCTGAAAATGTTCCGAACATTATTTATCATTCAAACATTAGGAATTATATTCTTACTCACTCTACATGTGATTGAACATGGAATAGCTGAATTAACATCAACACCTGTTTGGTACGTTTTTATTATTACAGGTATAGTTTCTGGTTATTTACAGATGAATCTATCTGTTGAGAATGATGATAACGATAAAAAGCCATCAAAATATTCCATCGGTGTAAGCTTGATAGTAAGCTTACTTCTATCCTTTGTTATAGCGTTTGTCCTTTTACAAGACAATTCATTAGTTGCTAAAAGTATAAGTATGTTTTTCTTCTTTATCGCGATATTTATCCCATCTTTATATATTTTTTATTTGCGTAAAGAAAAGGCAAAAAAATTAGAGGATGAAGAATAAACGTGGAAACGGGATGATGAACGAGATGAAGAAGTCTACTCATGATTATGCCCATTCTTCTCATAAACAGATAAGCTTAATCATGAGTATGTAAGGTGTGCTTCTATTGTGTAGAAAAAGGTAAAACTAAACTTGCTTACTGGTGTTAAGAAAATCCAATGAAAGTTAAGAGAATGTTCAAAGTCATTCCAATTATTAAAATTAATTTAAATCCTCTTTGTTTTGACATAATTTAAATATCCTATTAGCCCCACAAAAAACCAATCACTGAAAGTAATAATTCCTAATGTTACTGAAATCCATCCCTTTAGGTTGACTTTTTTAGTTGTTGACCTCCCCATAGACCGAAAGACATTATTGAACTCTTTATTAAGAAAGGGTTCAACTATAAATATGAACAATCGGTTATTTTCCCATGAAAACCTTTAATAAAACAATTACTATTTTTCTGGCAAACGATTTCTCAAAATAAGCCTATGTGATTTGGAAATGAAAAGCGCAGAATAGATACTTTTTTTGGGATTATTATTGAAATTCACTGAATATTTATTATTAAATATTAAAAATTTATTGTAAAACGATAAATTTTAGATTATGATGGATTCATATAAATAGAAAGTCTAAGAGGGGGTTTTTTCATGGAAAAGGGTAAAACAACTTTTTTAAAGATGGCGATTATTATAATCGGATTCATTGTATTAATCTTATGTATTTTTTTCATGCCATCACTAGCTAAAAAAACAGCGGAGATGTTTCCGGAGTATTCGTACTTAAGGTATCCAGTTTTAATTGGATTGTATGCAACCATTCCACCTTTCTACATAGCTCTATATCAAGCTGTTAAATTGTTACGTCGAATAGAAAAAAATGACGCCTTTTCAATAAAATCTGTAAAAGGTTTAAGGGTTATTAAATCGTGTGCTATTATGATTAGTTTATTTTATACATTGGGTGCCATTTTTCTAATGATACAAAATGCTTTTCATCCAGGAATCGCATTAATGATTTTAACTATTATTTTTTCTTCTTTTGTTGTAGCTGTCTTTTCCATGTTACTACAAACGCTATTAAGAAACGCATTAGAAATAAAATCTGAAAATGATTTAACCGTATGAGGTGAAATGATGGCTATTATTATTAATATCGATGTCATGTTAGCCAAAAGAAAAATGAGTGTAACAGAGCTTTCAGAAAAAGTAGGGATTACGATGGCAAATCTCTCAATTTTAAAAAATGGAAAAGCGAAAGCTATCCGAATATCAACATTGGATTCAATATGTGAGGCATTAGAATGTCAACCAGGTGATATTCTTGAGTATCGGAACAATAACAATGATAATAACGTGTAAAAATATCTCTCGATAGGAAGGTGGAATTTTGAAACGATTAAGGATAATAACGATAGTGCTACTGATGATGATCGTTCTTTTATGGTTTGTTCCTATTACGGAATTTCTTACTCCCTCAACCTCTTTAAAAGACGAGTCTATTGGACCTTTTTCTATAGGTAATAAAATAGACGAACAATTACTTTCATTATATGGGATTAATCAAAAAGACAAGCAACCTGGGGGATATGGATATAGTGGTGACGATATTTATATAAAAACGGATTATCATCACTATATTGAATCGATTTCAATAAGCAATCATTTAGAAACTTCTCGGGGCATAAAAACAGGGAACATAGATGAAGATGTAATTACTGCTTATGGAAATAATTATTATACTTATAAAGAAATGGGATTAGGAGAAGCGATCGAATATAAGGATAAGAAGCAGAGGATTAAATTGACAGCTTGGACTGTGGAGAATGAAGTAAAATATATTTGGCTTTTTAGTTATTAATATTAGTCAGTGAGCATAAAGGCATTGATCAAGAATTTAAAAGTATGCCATTGGCTCAATTTACTTTAGCCAAAAATCGATCGAGCTAAAGCACTCCCGATTAGCACTGCGAAAAAAGCTAAAACATAAATGAGTATATATTTTCTTTTCAAGTTAAACACCCCAAATTTTAGTAATTAATAATGGATATACCCGCTTTGGGGGACAATAAACAAAAAAGGTATCTCTTGGATACCTGAATGTACACTAATAAATCATTATTTTATAGATTTAACGGTCCATAAATTAACTTTTTTCTTGTTCAAATGGTGATTCAATTTATCAGCTAATGATTTAGCTTCGTGTATGGTAAGGAAGGCTTTTGGGTTTTGAGTAATAGAATCTTTCAACGTTTCCTCTTTCCCTTTTATACATCTAATCAGTATATAAATAAGGCACTCCTCCTTACATCCATTGTCTCACATATTTCAAGGTAGATGTTGTAATTATAAAAATTAAATGAATTAGTCGCATGATTACATAAATCAAGTGACCTAATAATGGAGGAAAGGTTAAACTTATTATGATTTTCACTTATAATTTAACCGATGCTTTATTTCTTTTCTAATTAGCTGAAGACAAGCCCTTGGGAAAGCATCTACCTAAATTGAAATTCAAACACCTAATCGTTCGGTTTTCATTATTATGAAATTGATTCAATTTAAAACAAATTCCTATAATTGACGAAATTTATACATAATTAATTCATTGCGTAGACATAAAATATGGTAAAATGAAAGATAAGTCCCAATGCTTAATGAAAGTATAATCATTAGGCCTACTTACATATTTTGTAGTAGACAATAAATATTATGGGGATATTTAAATATTATAAAAAGCTGGAGGTGATAATGGTTGGGACAAACAAATAATAATGAAATTAACTATGAAAAAATGAAAAAAGAAAATTTTTGGATGAATACTTTATTAATTGGAACAATTGTCGTTCTAACGTTAATTGTTAAACATAGCATGTAATGAACTTAAAGGTTGGCGTAATCGCCACCTTAATATAAAGAACCAGTGCACTTTACAATCGTAAAATCACTGGTTTTTATTTTTTAGTGATTAATGATAGGGGGAGATGGTGGAGCTTGCCACCATTAGCTGGAAGTAATTATCAAATTGTTTACTTTTCTCAGCAGGTTTTCAAATAGTAAGATAATAAAAATGGCAAAAATGTGAAGGAGTGTACTCATAATATTCACCATTTAGTCAAAGACATCTTGAAAATATATACATATACTTAAAGTATAAAAAGTGATTTGGCCATTCATCTTTTTTTTAACAGAACTTGTGAAAATGTTCACAAACTAATTTTTAAAAGGAGTGGTGAAAATGGAGAAAACAAAAGAAATGACGTTAAAGAAAAATGTAAATAATTCAGTTGAGCAGATGATTGATTCATTAGTAAAAAAAGGAGAGAAGGCATACAAAGAGCTGTTAACTCATACTCAAGAACAGGTTGATCAAGTGGTTCAAGCTCTCGCTTTAGCAGGCTTAGATGCACATGCTCAACTAGCAGAATTAGCTGTAAAAGAGACTGGTAGGGGTGTTGTAGAAGATAAAATGATTAAAAATATATTTTCTACTGAATATGTGTATCATTCAATAAAAGACGAAAAAACAGTTGGAATAATCAATCAGGATCCACACAAAGAAGTCATAGAAATAGCTGAGCCATTAGGAGTTATTGCAGGTGTTACACCAGTCACCAATCCGACCTCTACCACGATGTTTAAAATCTTAATTGCTCTAAAAACAAGAAATCCAATCATTTTTGCTTTCCATCCCTCTGCTCAAAAATGTAGTCAAAAAGCAGCAGAAATTATGTACTCTGCTGCTATGAAAGCAGGAGCTCCAAGTAACTGCATTCAATGGATTGAATCGCCATCTTTAGAAGCCACTACACAATTAATGAATCATCAAGATATTGCGATTGTTTTAGCAACGGGTGGTGCAGCAATGGTGCAATCTGCTTATCGAACAGGTAAGCCAGCTCTTGGTGTAGGACCTGGGAATGTTCCGTGTTATATACACAAAGAAGCAAATGTGAAGCAAGCCGTAAATGATTTAATCTTGTCGAAAACATTTGATAATGGCATGATTTGCGCCTCCGAGCAGGCCGTCATTATCGATCAAGAAATATATGAAGTAACCAAAAAAGAACTTCAATTTTATCAATGCTATTTCTTAAATAAGGAGGAGCTAAAAAAAGTTGAAAAATTAGTAATTAGTGAAAAAACTTGTGCAGTAAATCCTTCAATTGTCGGAAAAAAAGCCTATGAAATAGCACAATATGCGGGTATTAATGTTCCAATCGACACGAAAATTTTAATAGCAGAACTAACGACTGTAGGCTCTCAATCTCCATTATCAAGAGAGAAGCTAAGTCCTGTATTAGCTTGCTATAAGGCGGAAAACGTAGAGCATGGTTTCAAGCTTTCAGAAGAAATTCTAGCTTTTGGAGGACTGGGGCACACAGCGGTTATTCATACTCAGAATGAACAATTAATGGAAAAATTCGGGTTAAAAATGAAGGCTTGTCGAATTATTACCAATGCTCCTTCATCACAAGGAGCAATAGGAGATATTTATAATCAATTACTACCATCACTAACATTAGGCTGTGGCTCCTACGGTAAGAATTCTACTTCCTCTAATGTGGGCATCCAACACTTAATTAATATTAAAAAAATAGCTAAAAGGCAAAATAATATGCAATGGTTTAAAGTACCTGCGAAAATGTACTTTGAAAAAAATTCTACCCAATATTTGAAAGATATACCGGGGTTATCGAGAGTAATGATTATTACCGACGATATTATGGTAAAAATGGGTTATGTTGAAAACGTCTTATCCTATTTAAATCGTCGAGACGAGAAAGTTCTATACGAGGTATTTTCTAATGTCGAACCCGATCCTTCCTTAGAAACGGTCTATAGGGGAACAAAGGCAATGAATGATTTTAATCCTGATACCATTATAGCGTTAGGAGGTGGATCGGCAATGGATGCTGCCAAAGCAATGTGGTTATTTTACGAGGATCCATCCATTGAATTTGACGGCTTAAAACAAAAGTTCTTAGATATCCGAAAGCGAGTTTTTAAATATCCGAAGCTAGGCAAAAAAGCAAAATTTATTGCGATTCCAACAACTTCTGGAACAGGCTCAGAGGTCACTCCATTTACGGTGATTACCGATCAAAAAGGACAAACAAAATATCCTCTTGCCGATTATGAGTTAACACCTGATATAGCGATTATTGATCCTGTTTATGTACAGTCGGTTCCACCAGAAGTGACGGCAGATACAGGAATGGATGTACTAACTCATGCTATTGAATCCTACGTTTCTGTGATGGCTAATGATTATACAGAGGGCTTATCTATCAAAGCGATTCAACTTGTTTTTGAATATTTGCCAAAAGCCTATCACAATGGAAATGATTCTCTTGCACGTGAAAAAATGCATAATGCTTCTACTATCGCTGGAATGGCTTTCGCTAATGCCTTTTTAGGAATTAATCATAGCCTTGCTCATAAGCTAGGGGCAGAATTTCATTTGTCTCACGGGCGCGCAAATACAATTCTGATGCCTCACGTTATTCGATACAATGCACAAAAGCCAACTAAATTTACTAGTTTCCCTAAGTATCAATACTATCAAGCAGATAAGAAATATGCTGAAATTGCACGTGTATTAGGGCTCAACGCAGCATCTACAGAAGAAGGGGTGGATAGTCTTGTAGAAGCGATTATAAAGCTCGCAAAGAAATTAAATATACCTATGAGTCTTTCACTTTGTGGGATTGATCAAACGTTATTTAAAGAGAAAATCAATCGACTATCTCAACGTGCCTTCGAAGATCAATGTACAACGGCCAATCCTAGAATGCCACTAATCGAGGAGTTGAAAGAAATCTATCAAAAGGCGTATGAAGGGGTATAAGTGGAGCGAGTTACGAAAAGTGATAGCCTGATCTAGTTTAAAATGTATAGTATCAAAACAAGTGCTCTTAGCGACGATGTCGTTCAGAGCACTTTCATTTTCTCTTTTATGTTAAATGATTTTCTGCACACTAGTTGATGTAGTTAAATTATGGTTTTGGCTAGGAACACTCATGACAGCATCCTCATTAACCCAAGCAATCTTTCCTTCTTTACTGAGTCGATATAAAATGGGAAACAATGTTTTTCGAGAATGACCTGTACTTAAACATAACGTTTCAATCGATGGAAAAACATGACCCTCACACATACCCTTTATAACGATTAGTATTAAACGATCCTCATTATTCACACTAAATCCTCCTAAGATTAGGTTTTTCTTACTAAACTTATTAGCTAAAAAGTCGATCAATCCTTCCTAAATCGTTCAACAATATCTGTTACATTTGTCGAATATCATACAAATAAAAAACTACTAAAGGAATATTCCTTTAGTAGTTAACATACTCTTTAATGAATCGTTCTAAAAACACCAATTACTTTTCCTAGAATGGAAACATTTTTTAATAGAATAGGGTCCATTGTAGAATTCTCAGGCTGAAGGCGAATAAAGTCTTTTTCTTTAAAGAACCTTTTTACCGTCGCTTCTTCGTCTTCTGTCATGGCAACAATGATATCACCATTATTAGCCGTTTGCTGCTGTTTAACAATCACCATGTCACCATTAAATATACCAGCTTCTATCATACTATCTCCTTCAATTACAAGCACGTAAGTTTGTTCATTTGAAGAAAGATGCTCAGGCAATGGTAAATACCCTTCAATATTTTCAATGGCAGTAATAGGAGAACCAGCCGTAACTTTACCAATAATAGGAATATGATTCACTTTTCTGTCAATAGAATCCATCTCTACTACTTGTCCTTGGTCTAAGTCTAACACTTCAATTGCCCTTGGTTTGGTAGGATCGCGACGAATGTATCCCTTTTTCTCAAGTCTAGATAAATGACCATGAACGGTAGAACTAGAAGCTAACCCTACTGCTTCACCAATCTCACGTACAGAAGGTGGATAACCCTTTTTTCGTACTTCAATTTTTATAAAATCTAAAATTTCCTGTTGTCTTTTAGATAGTTTAGTAAGTGTCACGATGTCACCCCTTTTTTCTTTTTCTTTGATTAAATAAATTGTAACATGCGAACGTATGTAATGCAAACATAAGTTCTAAATAAAGCTTGACACAAACAAATGTTCTAGTTTAGTATAAGTGACAGAACGTATATTCCTATTTGAGGTGAATGTGATGAAAAAAATTACAGGACAAGATAAAATGATGATTCTAGTAGCTTTTCTAACTTTAGGACTAATGCTACTTCCTATATTACAAGTCGATAAGAGTTCGACGATTGAAAATGAGCCCTTGATAACTTTTGAAGATGATCAAGAAGAAAGAATATTAAGCAAATCAGAATATGATCAATTAGTAGAAAAAGAGAAGAGTATGACATCCTTCTCTCAGTAACTATCAGTAAGAAATGAAAAGAGAGTGTCTAATGTCGGAAAATATCGTTATTTATGGAAGAGTAAGTACATCAAAAGAAATACAAGAAAGCTCTTTGGTGAGGCAAGTTGCTGAGTTAAAGAGTATCGCTACTGAAAAAGGCTGGAAAATAGTGAAGGTTTTTAAAGAGGTTGCTAGTGGATATGAAATGGATCGTCCAGAATTAATTGATTTATTATCATTTTGTAAATCTGAATCGATTGATAGAGTTTTGGTTCAGGATGATACTAGAATCGGGAGAGGCCATGCTAAGATGGCGATTGTTCATGAATTGACCAAGCACGGTACAACCATTTTTACCGTTCAGGATGGTGGAGAGCTTCAATTATCTGAGGCTGATCATATGGTGCTTGAAATTGTCTCGATCGTAGAAGAATATCAAAGAAAAATCCACAATCTGAAAATAAGTCGTGGTATGAAAACGGCGGTCCGAAATGGATATCAACCAGAAAGAAATTTATCTAAGAATAATACGGGTGGAAGAAAAAAAATCGAGGCACCGATAGAAGAGATTGTCCGATTGCGAGAAAAAAAATTACCGTTCCATGATATCGCTGCTACTTTAAGAGGATTTGGTTACGACATTTCTAAAGCTACTGTACACAGACGGTACCAACAGTATGTAAAAGAAATCGAATCAAATCATATTTGAGTGAATTTCATAATTGCTCTACATGTGAATGGAACCGAATTTTTCTTATAAGTTATGTTTTGAATGTTTGTGAATTAACTTGTTGATTGAAACGATAGGTAGTAACTCCCAAAGGATGAGCGCTGTTTGAAGATCCACTCTGACGATGCCCTGCGTAGTCGGAGTTAGCTGAAGACAAGCCCTTGGGAAAGCATCTACCTAAAGAGGAAATCAAAAACCTAATCGTTCGTTTTTCATTATAAGATATGAATTATGAAATTGCTTCATTTATTGAAAAGAATAAATGAAGTAAGTATTCCAATTGAGCATATAACTTTACCTTGAAGTATTTCCTTTGAATGGAATTACAAGAGTAAGGCTCTATAAGTAATTTTTTCGATAATCACTTTTAAGTATTTTAGTAGTAAGGGAGAACTTTAGTTACTTAAACTATTCTATGTTCAATTAGATTTTATTTATTCGGTTTGTGAGATATGGTTGAATTAAAATAAAGTTTAAGTGGCGTTAATTCTAAGAGGATTAACGTTTTTTGTTGTTGAGTTATCATACTAGCCTAAAAGGATGGTATCTATAATGGGGCAAGGAATGAAATTCTTAAAAGAAATCTTAGACCATTTACTAGAAGCAAGAAATAAAAAGCAGTGGAAACTATTAACCTTCAATCATTTAACCAAACAAATGGAGTTAGAGACATTAGTAGAAATACATTTAAATGGTTTAAAACAATTACATTATCAAAATATTGCAGAATTCAAGCATGTAGAATTTGCTAGCGATTTCTATTATTAAACTCTAATATTGTTGAAGAAGTGGCATTCTTGCTTTCAATAGTTCATCTTCATCTTACTGTATATGAAGGGGTTCTCCACCTGTAATTGAACTTGAACGGCTGACGTTTAAAGTGACTTCATTTCGCCATACTGGTAAGTGAATTTGGCTATCTTCGGTCCAATATGCACCTTCAAGTCCAAGGAAAAAACTAGAAGGGCGTCCGTCTGCCTGATTCATTATAACCATCACATCTATTTTATCTTCATTTAACTTGTGAGCAAAAAAGCCAGTCGTTTCATATAAATTCATTCCTAGATGTATATCTAAAAATGATGAATCAGTATATTCAACTGTTACTTTCAAATCTCCATTTTTAGATTCTAATGTGAGATAAGTAGGTCCGAACAATGAAACAACCATGAAACAGACGAGGAAAATGGTGATAAAGGATAGAGCCAGGATGTTCGAAATTGTTCTTAAAATTTTAGGGAAGTGCTTAAAAA
Source organism: Alkalihalobacillus trypoxylicola (assembly GCF_001590785.1). GTDB lineage: Bacteria > Bacillota > Bacilli > Bacillales > Bacillaceae_D > Alkalihalobacillus > Alkalihalobacillus trypoxylicola. The sequence continues at coordinate 214,972 of NZ_LTAO01000001.1, read as the reverse complement.
AACTGACAGACACTAAGAACACTCCATTGAGGAGAAGTATTGGGTAGAATCCTGAAATACCTAAGTAAACTAGGAAAAAATGTCCAAAATGTAACATAAGATATATTCCATTTAAAAGAAGGAAAGAAAGTATAATATAAAAGTTTCTTTTAGTCATAATATCTTCTATTTCTCCTTTTTTAATTTTTTCTAGTCTTACTAATCCTGCTTTTAACTGCTAATCGTTTTTGGAGAAAACTTATAAGACTTTTCTCCCCTTTAGTTGATGAAGAAATCTTCCTCTAATCATACAATAAAATAGTGAATAAATGCCTTTTTAATGCCAAAAGAAAAAAATATGTACGAAAACATCCTTTTGAAAATCAGGTTTTATTTACCTTTATTTAGGAAATTAAAGGTTCAGAGAAGAAAAAAATAGGATTTGGGGGAAATCAAATGAAAAAATATATACTACTTTTACTATTATCAATAGCACTTGTTGCATGTAATGATGATACTGAAACAGTTGAGGAATCACAGGAAACAGAAACAGGTACGAGTGAAAACGGTGAAGCACAAGAGGAGGAGGTCAATGAGGAAGAAGCTCAAGAAGAAACCGATAATGGTGGATTTCTCTGGAAAGTGGAATCAGGTGATACGGAAGTTTACATGCAAGGAACGATTCATGTAGGGACAGAAGATTTTTATCCGCTGCACCCAGAAATTGAAGGTGCTTTTGAAAATGCAGACGTTGTATTACCAGAAATCAATTTATTAGAAATGACCATGTCACCTGATGATTTAATAGATTTAGCAATGCTTGAAGATGAAACGACATTAGACGATTTACTGTCAGAAGATGCTTATGAACAATTACAGGTTATTTTAGAAAGATATGACTTAGAAATGGATATGGTGAATCATTTTCAGCCTTGGTATGTTGAGCTAGGATTTCTGTTTCAAATGATTGTACAAGAGTCTACGATATCTCCAAATTATGCAGTAGATTTATACTTCTTAGAACGAGCTGAAGCAGCTGGAAAGGAAATCCGTCCATTGGAAAGTGAAGAACTCCAATATAATATGCTGAGTGACCTGTCTTTAGAAACACAAATTCAAACCCTAGAGTTCATGATCGAGAATTTCGATGAAGAAATTAAAAATGTAGAACAATTGGCTCAAGATTGGCTAGATGGAAATTATGAAGCCTTAGCTAATATGACAGAGAGTTTTGATGAGGCGGGCATTGATGACGAATATTGGGAAGCTATTAATGATGAAAGAAACATGGGAATGGCAGTACAAATTGATGAGATTTTACAAGAGGATTCTGGGCAAACGTATTTTGTTTTTGTCGGAACGGCTCATGTCTTAATGGAGCCGAGTATTCCTTCCATTCTAGAAGATATGGGGTATGAGATTGAACATATTTATTAATAAGGCTTTTGCGAATTTACTTTTTTCTTTCTTATAAAACACATAATTTGAGAAGTTTTCCTTTTACATTTAGTGAGGGAAGCTTCTTTTTTATTTTTAAAGGACAAAATAGTAAAAAAAAAATCGGTAGCTAGTGTCAGAAGCGTACCTTAAATCGCAAACAAATCTGAGTAAGTGTAAAAATACTTATCATGAATAAACAACTATCAAGATTTCCAATCTCATTCTAATTCCGAAAGTTGCGGTAACAAAAGTACACATGCTAAACTGTTTGTGTAAGCAGGCATTTTTATTATCTGTGATGTAAGCATGGGTAAAAGCTAGAATTAGACCTGTCATTCATAGGATTGAGTGAATTTCATAATTGATCTATAAACGAATAAAATCGAACGTTTCTTATAAAATATGTTTTAAACGTTTGCGAATGAAATTCTTGATTGAAACGGTAGGTAGTGACTCCCAAAGGATGAGCGCAGTTTGAAGATCCACTCTGACGAAGCCCTGCGAAGTCGGAGTTAGCTGAAGACAAGCCCTTGGGAAAGCATCTACCTAAAGTGAAAATCAAAAACCAAATCGTTCGGTTTTCATTATAAGATAAGAATGATGAAATGGATTCAATTAGTTAATTTTTTAAAATTAGAAAGTGAGTGAATAAGATGTTATCGAAGGATAAAATCGATCGAATAAATGAATTGTCCAAACGCGCAAAGGCGGGAGGACTTACAAAATCTGAGGAGAAGGAACAACACAAACTTAGACAAGAGTATTTAAATACCTTTAGAAATTCATTTAAAAATCAACTTCACAATGTAAAAGTAGTAGATGAAAAGGGAGATGACGTGACTCCTAATGCATTAAGGGAAAGTAAAAAAACGTATCGGGGTTTCCAACAATAATTAAATATTGAATCCCTCATGAATGAAAGTAAGAGAGTATTTTCATGATGAATATCTTCTATTAAAAGATAGCTACTATCCTGAAAAGTATAGTAGTTTTCTTTCGTAACATAATATTTAAAATGAGATTAACAGAATTTTTAAAAATGAAAGAAAATATTCATAATGGTAACTCTTGTACTATGCAGTAAGAAAGTATATGATTATAACGAGAAAATGTTAAGTGTGGAAAGGATGAAGCATGTTGACAACAAATGTTGAACAATTAGCTATTAATACGATTCGAACATTATCAATTGATTCTGTTCAAAAAGCAAATTCTGGTCATCCAGGTATGCCAATGGGTGCCGCACCTATGGCGTTTAGTTTATGGACGAAATTTATGAACCATAATCCAAGCAATCCAAACTGGGATAATCGTGACCGTTTTGTTTTATCAGCCGGTCATGGCTCAATGCTCCTATATAGTTTATTACATTTGACTGGGTACGATGTCTCAATTGAGGATTTAAAGCAATTTAGACAGTGGGGAAGTAAGACACCTGGGCATCCTGAATATGGTCATACTCCAGGAGTTGAAGCAACAACTGGTCCATTAGGTCAAGGAATAGGAATGGCTGTAGGTATGGCGATGGCAGAAAGTCATTTAGCTGCTACATATAATAAAGAAAATTTCCCAATTGTTGATCACTTTACATATAGTATTTGTGGAGATGGAGATTTAATGGAAGGAGTATCTGCAGAAGCAGCCTCTTTAGCGGCCCATTTGAAGCTTGGACGTCTTATTGTTCTGTATGATTCTAACGATATTTCTTTAGATGGAGATCTAAACCTTTCTTTCTCTGAGAATGTGGAAGATCGTTACAAAGCATACGGATGGCAAGTGATTCGTGTTGAAGACGGAAGAGATTTAGAAGAAATAGGACGAGCCATTGAGCAAGCTCAAGCAGACGAGCGTCCGACATTAATTGAAGTGAAAACGGTCATTGGTTACGGTTCACCTAATAAATCAGGAAAATCTGCCTCTCATGGTGCTCCTCTAGGTGATGATGAAATCAAACTAACAAAGGATTACTATAAATGGACCTTTGAAGAAGATTTTCATGTACCAGATGAAGTGGCTCAATTTTTCTCTGAACAAAAACAACAAGGTCAGAAAAAAGAAGATGAGTGGAATCAGCTATTCGCTTCTTATAAAAAAGAGTATCCAGAATTAGCGAAGCAGTATGAGTTAGCTACTTCAGGTGAACTTCCTGAAGGTTGGGATAGTCAAGCTCCAACATATGAAGCTGGCTCAAGCGTTGCTACACGTTCATCTTCTGGAGAAGCATTAAATGCTTTTGCTCAAAATGTACCACAAATTTTTGGTGGTTCTGCCGACCTTGCTGGTTCTAATAAATCTTATATGAAGGATTTAGGTGACTATTCACGTAACAGCTATGAAGGAAAGAACATTTGGTTTGGGGTTCGTGAGTTTGCGATGGGAACGGCTATCAACGGAATGGCATTACACGGAGGTTTAAAAGTATTTGGAGCAACCTTCTTTGTTTTTTCTGATTACTTAAGACCTGCTATTCGATTAGCTGCACTAATGAAGTTACCAGTTATTTATATTTTCACGCACGATAGTATTGCTGTAGGGGAAGATGGACCAACTCATGAGCCAGTCGAGCAATTAGCTGCTTTACGTGCTATGCCGGGATTGTCTGTTATCCGACCTGGAGATAGTAATGAAACAGTTGCTGCTTGGAAACTTGCACTTGAGAGCAAGGAGGTTCCTACTGCATTAGTATTAACTCGACAAAACCTTAAAACAATTGAAGGTACCGACGAGCATGCTTATGAAGGTGTCAAAAAAGGAGCATATGTGGTTTCGAAAGCAAAAGAAGAAGCCGAGGTATTATTGCTAGCTTCTGGTTCAGAAGTACCTTTAGCGGTTGAAGCGCAGTCTTTATTAGAAAAAGAAGGAATTCAAGCTTCTGTAGTTAGTATGCCAAGCTGGGATCGCTTTGAAAAGCAATCGGATGAATATAAAAACTCTGTATTGCCATCATCCGTTAAAGCTCGTTTAGGGATTGAAATGGGTTCTTCCATAGGTTGGGCTAAATACGTAGGTGATCATGGGGATGTTCTAGCGATCGATACGTTTGGAGCTTCAGCACCTGCTGATAAAATTTTATCTGAATATGGCTTTACAGCAGAAAACGTTGCAGCAAAAGCAAAAGCTTTATTAAAATAAACGATGCATCTTAACCCCTTTCCTTATTAGGAAGGGGTTTTTTAGCGATTACAAAGATTTCGACATTTCTTACTCTTGGTAGCAGAAAAGTATCCTATAGTAGCAAAATTTCGACAAAAACAGTGGTTTCCTTCTCCTACAAACAGACAGAGATTTTACTGGGGAATAGGTATAATAGAAAAAAACTTGTCTGAAGGAGCTGTTCATAATGAGACGTTACCAAGTGTATTTATTACAGGAAAAAGTCGCTAGTCATTATTTCGGACAAGAACCTAAACTCTTTCAATTGTTTTCTGATCGCGAGAGAGGTTCTTTAGCAGATCGAATCATTATTGAAAAACAAATAGAGTATATTTCCAAGCCTCTTCCAACCTTATTATTGCAACAAAGAATCAAACAATCGTTAAGAGAGAGTAGAGGTTATTCTGAATCAGAGCAAATTCATCGTGTCCAAATCAAAGAGCCATTTAGCTCAGCTGATCTCATTATAAATCAGCATTATTTGACGGTGACATCACAAGGGGCATTAGATGCGGAAACGATTTATTTTGAGGTATTAAGAAAGATTGACCCTTGCTTTTTCGCTGTAGATGTTGAACAAAAGCATTTTGGGTGGTTAAATCCGATACGACAAGCCAAATATTTAACTGGTGTTTCTTGGAATTAAATCGTTTTAAGGGAGAATATTTATAAAACTGATTTTTTAGACCTTTTAAAACGATCTTCATTAAGATATAATGAAAAAGATTGAGTCAAGCACATGATGTCGCTTAGCTTGAATGTTTTAAAGGTCGAAGGAGGAAGTTGGAATGATTTGGCATATTCTTGGTTACACAGCTGCCGTATTAGCTGGACTAGCTATTGGGTTTTTTATTGCTAGGGCAACAATGAAAAATTATTTGAAGAAAAATCCACCAATTAACGAGCAAATGTTACGAGTAATGATGATGCAAATGGGTCAAAAGCCATCGCAAAAGAAAATTAACCAAATGATGCAGGCTATGCAAAGACAGCAAGGGAAATAAACTACAAAAACTACTGATATAACAAGGGTTACAAGAGTTTTGATTATTGAATTAACGTTATCTAATATTCTAAAATATTGATTGGCTTAATCCATCATCACTCTTTTAAAATTACAATTAATTTACTTTTAAATCACATTATCTCCGTATGTAAAATTAAGGAGAGGATGTGATTTTTTTGTGTTTTAAAAGGGATTTTGGTTAATTTTTCTGCTTTAATTTCCAAAAGGATAGATTAAGTGTAGAGGTGAAATTAATGCTATTAGAGGATGCGTTTATGGAATATGAGTATCACTGTCTTGCACGAAATTATACAAAGAAAACTATGATTAATAAACGTCAAGAATATAAGCAACTCAAAGCTTTTTTAGTTGAGAAGAGAGGTATAACAGAGCTTACATCGATTCACCAAGCAGACATGAAAGCCTATTTAAGATATAAGCAAAATTCAGGGTTAAAACCCCAGTCTATTCAAAGTATGGCTAAACAAGTTAAGGCATTTTTTAACTGGTGTGTTAATGAAGAATATTTAGTTAAGAGTCCGATGGATAAAGTGGCTCTACCAAAAGTACCTAAACTTGTATTAACTGGACTAACAACAAACGAAGTCGTAAAAATGATGAACTCCTTTAAAGGCAATGATTTCTTAAATACCAGAAATTTGGCAATTTTGTGTATTATGACTGACTGCGGTTTAAGAGCGATGGAAGTTTCTGGATTGAAGGAGGTTAATGTACGTGAGACGGAAATTTTAGTTTTCGGAAAAGGGAGTAAAGAGAGATTGGTTTTTATTTCTCCAGCGTTAAAAAAGATATTAATTAAATATGAGAGAGTAAAACGTCAATATTTTAAAGGTAGGATTAAGCAAAGTGACCACTATTTTTTAGCTTATCAGGGTAAGTCAATGTCTACTGTAGCAGTTTATAACTTAGTTAAAGAGTCTTCAAAGCGTGTTGGCATAGATAGTAAGAGGGTTTCACCACATATGTTTAGGCATTATTTTGCAGTACAGAGTGTCTTATCTGGCATTGACATCTACAGTTTATCCAAACTTTTAGGACACAGTGATATAAATATAACGGAGCGATATTTGAGGAGTTTGGATAGCTCGCAATTATCAGTAAAAGCGATTTCTTCAAGTCCACTAATGAATCTACACAATGTGTACTAGCAAAATTTAAGAGGAGTGACAAATAAGTGAGTAATTTAAAACCCATAAACGAAGATTATTAGACGGAATGAAGAAGAATTTAATTCGATATTAGAAGAATACGGGAATAACCCACCCAAGCACTTACTGGAACGCTTTGGTTATATTCAAGGCTCTTTAGATTCTCTCAATACAATCAAAGAAGAGTTAGAGCTATTGATCGGTAGAGAAATAAGATAGTTACAGTTCAATTAATATTGAAATAATAAACAAATAAAAAGGACACTATGAGTGCTACCAACACTCACAATGCCCAACCGATAAATAATATCTCACTAATATTATTTTATCACAGTTACCTCAAAAAAATCCACTTCTTTGTAGGTTTATTTAAGTATGTCGAAAAATAAGACAGAGGGTAATAAGTTGGCGAGTGTCCTTTAATTAAAAGGAGACTAAAACAATGAATCCACTAATTAAATACAATCCAGATTATATTCTCTCAAATGAGCGAAATACACTACAATCATTCGCAACTCTAGATGCTCTAAATCAGTCCGTATCGGCTCACATGGACACTTTAAAGGCTTACTCATGTAAAGAATCTATTATGGCATTACTAGCGCATATTAGCTCTCACAGCGTTGTTATTTTAGGTGTCTCTTGGATGTCTAATAAAACTATGGCAGAGCATCTGAAAGTGAGCGTTAGGACTATTCAGAGGTCTATCAAGGAGTTAATCGCCTTAAAGATCATCAAAGCTTATCAGACGCAAGATATAAAGAGGAGAGGGCAAACGAGTAATACTTATGTTATTTTGCCTGTAGAGCCTCTTACAGAGCTTAAAAATGATAATATTCAGCCTAGTAGTCATGGGGTCAGTCTATCAAAACAATCTCTTAAACAACCTTTTAAAAAATCTAAAGATCTAGTAAACGTAATTAGCGATCCTTCCAATCAAAATGAAATATTTTGTTTACCAACTTATATCCCTAATCGATTCGCCATGTATGCAAAACTAATCTCTAAAAATGAATCTGACATTGTTAAACTCTATAACAAAGTCCAATTAGCATATTCTAAATGCGCCCTAGATCACTCTATAGACGCTTATTTAGACGATGTAATCAGAGTTTTGCAAGGAGTGGTTTATAAAGTCAAATACGGTAAAATCAAAAATATATTTGGATATTTATATAAAGGTGTATTAGAAACTTTTGATCGGTTATTTGATTTGGAACTGGCACAATTAAAAGAGGTGTCAAAATGAGTATAATCAAACGTTTTATCCACTTAGATATTGACCAAAAGCTAATTTTAATATGTGCAGCTGTTTTAATTGGATATCACTTAATTATGGCACTTATGTAGATAGTATAAATCTTAATAAAATAAAAAAAAGAGCTATCAAACACTCCAAAACCATTAATGGAGAATATGATAACTCTTCCTGGAGTCAAGTTACACACCTAACGCCACGCCCTTACTGAGCTTTTGTAATGTGATTATATATTAAAAAACATAAAGCTATCAATAAGTAAAAAATTCCAATAATGGTGTGAGGAATTAAAGGAATTTATTTTATGCGATTTTTATATTCCCTCCACACATTCAGCACTATTATTTCTTGGGCTATTCACTAGTGTAGACACTTCATAAGCTGACATCTTATTTTCATCATAAGGTGTGAATAATTCCTTAAGAATATGTTTATCCTCAATAGAATTGTCTAACCAAGTCTTTCTATCTTCACCATCTAATATAACAGGCATTCGATCATGTATATTACTAATGAAATGATTTGGTTTAGTGGTAATAATCGTACAAGTCACAATTTCTTGAGTATCTGTTTTCCATCTATCCCATAGTCCAGCAAATGTAAAAACATCTCCCTTATTTACCATTATTCTATAGGGTTGTTTGGTATTATCATCATTACGTTTCCATTCATAAAAACTATCCGCTGGTATTAAGCAACGTCTACGAGATAATAAACGTTTAAAAGAAGGTTTTTCATCTAAAGTTTCACCACGAGCATTGATCATCTTATAGCCAATCTTAGTGTCTTTAGCCCATGATGGAACTAAACCCCATTGTAGAAATCCTGATTTCCATTTGTTAGAGGAATCAGAAACAATAGATAATACTTTTTGAGAAGGAGCTACGTTGTAATTTGGACTAAATTCAGGAAAAGGGAGCTGTAATTGTTCTTCAAGAGATTCTTTAGGTGTGATTATTGTAAATCTTCCACACATAGTTTCACCTCGTTTTAGAATAGGGTTAGATATAATTATTTATAAGATTATAGTATGTGAGGATGAGATGCAAATTAAACAGTGTGAGTCGAATATAGGTGTGGAAAGTGTGAAAAAGCTATGTATCATAAGGGGAAAGTGGTGATAGTAGGAATGGAGAGCAAGAGTCGAAAATATGAGTCGTAATTTTAGAGGAAAAGTGGAAAAAACGTAGGTAGAATAAGGGAAAATGGAGGACATGTGTGAATTAGGTGGAGAGAATTATGAGATTACAGTAGATGGTAATCAGTATAGATTAGGAAATTATTTCTAAATCAAAACATTTTCATATTTACTCATAAGTTATTATGTGTTATCATAAGTTAACATAATTAGTTATCATGTTTCATTATAATTAATTATAAAGATGAATAAGGAGTGTAGAATATGAGAAAAAATGTATGGCTTGTCAGACCTTTACCGCATGGAACTAACCATATGGTGGATTTCTTAAATTCAGATATTATTGCTGTTGGGTATCCTGTTGGTAAAAATTTAATTAATCATAATTATTCAGATATTCGTACCCTTTTGGAACAGTTTGACTGGGAGGAAGGTGTTGGGAATGTAAATTCTTTTGTTAATGTTATGAAAAGAGGAGATATTGTCGTTGTACCAGATGATAATAAGAAAGATGTATATTTTGGAGAAATTAAATCTGAGTATGTATACGAAGAGAGTTTAGATATTGATAAAAAAGGAACTGGATATCCACATCAAAGAAGAGTTAAATGGTTTTTTGATAAAGAACCTTTAATTAGAACTGAATTACCAGAAGAATTAAAGGTATCAATGAGATACCCAGGGGCAATTGCAGATATAACAAAGCATTATAATGTTGTTAATAGTATAATTTATGGTGAAAAAGAGTTAGAGCTAAATTCTTCGTTAGAAGATAAAGCAATGAGTGTATTAGAGAAATTATTAAATAGCAATGAAGAAGAAATAAGATACAAAGCAGCTAAAACAATCTTAGAAAAACGATAAGATTATTGTCAATAATATACTAAAAAGATAACACATAAATACTTTAAAGTTAACCCTGTATCTGGATTAGCTTTAAAGTATTTTAAAAACACAAATAAACTATTGACTTTGTTAGTCTGATAGTTTAATATCAAAGCACGACTCAAAAAAATAGAGTTTTCCCTGTATTTATTTTTAACATAGGTAAAGTATACTTGGAAGTAAACTATAAGTCAACTAGAAAATATATATAATACAGATTATATATAAATTACAAATACTGGGAGGTTGAACGAACAATGGACAAACTATTGATAGGGTATTTAACTTTATTAAATGACAATAATCAAAATGAGACTGAAGCTTTATTAGAGAGTTATGAGGATTTTAGTGGACAGTGTGAGTACAAAGATGAAGATATGTTGATTAAATTATATGCTCAAGCTGAGTAATTTTATTAATTGAGAGGAGGTGAGTGAGATGTAATAGTTCAGCTGTTTGTTGCTAATGTCATTGGAAAATACAAAAAATGGAGGAATTGAATGGGGCGAATTAAACGAAAGAAAATTAGGGGTTATGATGAAATTAAAAACTATATCAAGAGTAATTTAGCTTTTGTCCAGGTAAATAACAATATATTTGACGACATATATGAGAAGGGGAAAATTACTGAAGCTGATTTGATTGTATTTGCATTTTTACAATTAATCAACCAAAATAAATTAGTTTTGTCTAAGATGGAAATTGCAAAGTATTTAAAAATGAGCGACAAACAAATTAGAACGAGTATTATTAAACTTGGTGAAATTAAATCTAAAACTAATGCGAGATACCATTGGATATATGGTGAACTTAGAGAGGTCGATGAACAAGAAGCATATTTAGTCAACAAAAAAATACACGCTGCATACAATCCAGTTGCTCAAAAAAACCAAAAGATTACACACTATTATGTTGATTTTATACCTCCAGTAAAAAGTGCTAAGTCTGGTGAAGTTAAATATCATAGCTATTTTAATGTCCATATTGATGAGTTCGATTTATTACATAATGGAATTTTAAATAGAAAAGAGTTTATAACATACTTATTTTTTAACCGTATAAACCGTGAAAAGGCAAATAAGTCTATTTACATAACGATAAGTAAATTGTCAGAGAGGTTAAATATCAAACTTAATCAAAATACACATAAATATGTCAATAAACTAATTGATCTCGATCTTATATCGGAGGTTAGACCAGCTAACTATAATTTTAAAATTGATAATGGTGAAGAGCCTTCTTCTTCCTACACTCCAATACATAACCTAGCATTAATGAATACGGTAATTGAGCGAACGTCAAAAAAGACGGCAGTAAACTTAGAAAAGACGGAAGTAGATTTTGATGATATGGAAGATGTTTTTAAAGAATTGGAAGCTGACTATTAAAAATCGGAAATGAATTATAAAAATAGGGAAATAGATTTTTATAATAAGGAAATTAATTTTATTCTTTAGGAAGTTGTTTTTTGTTTTATGGAAGAAAATTCGAAAATGAGAATTTGTATCCTTTGTGGTGTAAGGGTTTGAGTGGTGTGTGCGTTCTCTATAAGATCTTTTAGAAGATACATAATAATATACATAAGAAGACTATTTAATAATATTTATTTAGAAAATATATAAGTAGATATATAAGAAGATTCTTTAGAATCTTCTCGGCATGGATTTCTCCATACCGCTGTGCTTGACGCACAGGAAAGGGAATATTGATCATATTAAAATTGAAAATGGAGAGTGAAATATTTGGCGGAAAATTTACAGGATCAAATTTATATTTATAGTTTATCTACGGAGAGTTTTTTGAGTGATGAGGAAAGAAAGATCCATGATGAAAAGCAGACATTAGAATTAGGGATGTCATTGTATAAAGATATTCTAAATAAACTTGAATCAACTAGAGTGATTGAAGATAAGGATCTCGAAAAATATTATAAAGCTTTCTCTTTTGCTAATGTTGCTCGCTCTGCACCATTGTATAATTTTTATTTTTTTGGATTTAATGAGATGCTGGAAGAGCGAATTATTGAAGAATTAACGGCTATCAATCGGAACAAAAAACAAATTAATAAGCTGAAAAAGCAATTGTTTGAACCATACAATAATAGAATCACTAATATTGTCGCTGAATTAGATAAAATGGCTGACCAATTTGAAGGTATTCGCACGCTGAGAAATCAAGATTTAATCGAAAGTAATATAATATCACAATTTGATTCTGTTTTAACTAGAGCATTAGGAATTAATAAAGATGAGACAACAGATGATATTATTATGATTAGAGCATATCGTTATAAAATATTTGAAAAACTTGTTGTTAATGGATTTACTAATGCATCTGGTGAAAAATATTGCTACTTCACATCAAGTGCTGGAGGGATTAGAAATAAAAAGTCTGTATTTATCAAGAAGTCAGTATTGGATAAGGTTCAATCTTCTTTATTTGCTGGGTTGACTCGTGAACGTATCAATAAAAATGGCGGCATGAATCCCAATAAATATAATGCTTATACGGCACTAAGTATGACAGCGAGTGTGGAGTGGGAAGGATTCAATATTGAAAACTGTATTGTTGTGGATGATTTGGAAACTTCAGTTTTTGGAACTGTAGATTATATTGATGAAAATTATAACATTAATCGTAAAAAAAATTATCCTGTTGATATTACTCATACAGATGGTGCTGGGATATGTTTACCATCTGTGTCAAATAAAGCGATACAGATACGTTTACCGTTTTTTAAAGGTCTATTAATTCCAACACCTTTCGATAAATTTATAAATGAAAACCCTGGTGCTTCTCCAGTTGTAACTGATATATATGGTAAAGAGTGGAATGTGATAAAAGATGATATCTCTATAATTTTTACTAAAAGTCAATTTAAGGCATGGGGCTACTTTATTAATAGAGAAGATAAAGATAAAAGTTGGGATGATTACCGAACGGCATTTAATGAATTTAATTGTGAAGCTGCAATCGCAATGGAAGAAGTGGATGAAGATGGTTTTGATGATAAACTGTTATCTTATCAAGTTTTACAAACTCTAACTGATGTTTCAAATAGTGAGTTGGAATACATAGCTAGTCAGACTGTACATAACATAAATAAGTTTGGTAATGATTTGGATGTGATATTAGATGTTCTCGGGGCAAATGATGAGAATGAGCATAAAAATAGCTTCCAAGAAGCAATTGATCTATATCCTAATTTAGTAAATGATGAGCATACCAAAGAGGAAATGAAGGAAACTAGACGAGCGTTAATAAAGCGTGCCAAGAGTGGAAAGTTGTTATTGAGTGGCAATAAACGAGTATTTATTGCTCCGGATACATACGCATTTTGCGAGAAGTTGTTTTTAAATATCGACCAACCCAAAGGTTTGCTGAATGATGGAGAAGTAAGTTGTAGTTTATATGATGACGGTCAAAAATTAGACGTGCTTCGATCCCCTCACTTGTACAAGGAACACAGTATAAACGTTAATAAAGTCAATAAAGATATTAAGGAATGGTTTGTTACTAATTGTATTTATACTAGTGTAGAATCGCTCATTAGTCAGCTATTAATGTTTGATGTAGATGGAGACGAAGCGTTGATCGTGAGCGATGAAAAATGGATCAATATCGTAGAGAGGAACATTAAAGGTGTTGTGCCTTTGCAATATAGCTTAAAGAGTGCTCAACCAGATATTATCGACAATCAAATAATATTTAATAGCCTAAAATCAGCGTACGAAAAAAATATCGGTACGGTAAATAATCAAATTACTAAAGTGTGGAACTCTGGTGCAGTGGATGAAAATGCGGTTAGAGTTGTAAAATGGTTGTGCCTAGAAAGTAATGCTGTCATTGATTACGCTAAGACTTTGTGGATGCCAACAAGACCGAATGAAGTCGATAAAGAAATTAAAAAGTTTGCAAATGGTAGAGTGCCTCACTTTTTTATCAGCGCAAAAAATAAATCTAAAAAGAATGTAGCTAAAATTAATAACAGTGTAGTCAATAGACTTGAGAGGGATAAAATTATTCCACCTACCAGTAAGCATATTATCTTTAAAGATGTAGTTGGAACGTTTGATTATAGTAATCTACTATATAACAAGAGTGTAAATATTAATTCGAAGTTAGCGGTAAATATTATTGAGAAGTATGATGAATTAAACCGCAAAAAACACTGGGCAATAAAGAAAGAATCTAGGCTGCAAGGTAAAAGTATGAGGAAAGTTGAATTTAGAGTAATTAAAGATATACGCAAGCAACTTCGCCTAATAAAGAATGATGATGTTTTTATTGCAGATGTATTAGTGGAATACTTATACGAAAAGCGAAGTAAAAATAAAAACTTATTATGGGATGCGTTTGGTCATGTTATTGTGTGGAATATAAATAGAAATGTACATAATAAATTAGAATGTTTGGATTGTAAATGTGAGGTTGAGATAACAAAAGAGAGACAAATCAGATGTGAAATGTGTCAGATTAAGCGAAATAAACACCTAGATGCAGTGAGAAAACGTAAAAGTAGGCAGAGTAAAAAGCAGACAGAAAAAGTGTCCTGATGAATTTTAAAAAATAAAATGATAACACCTCAAAAAGCCTTTAAAAATGGGATAATTTTGAGGTGTTATTTTTATACGAAAATCCCCTCTAAAGGAAAGGTAATGACGTTAATAGATCATAAAGTTCGGATTTTATCTTTCTCCATCTGATATAAAAACAAAATCTAAGGAGGGTTAATTATTTTGAATCATTCCTCAGGTGAATATAAAAAAACTATTAACAAGATAGGAACGAGTAAAAAAAGAAAGCTGATTGTGACAGCGGTCAATAAGCCTAATTTAGATAAGTGCATGAAAGAATTTTGCAGATTAATAGATCGTGAAGAATTAGAGAGGAAGTAATCCTCTCTTTTTATATTTTTACAACTGCATACGATTCCGTAATTATAATTTATCACATTTTGTGCTCTATTTACAACCCCTAAAATAGATAATTTGTCTCCAATTTATAATTTACTTAATAGAACAGGTGATAGCGTTGAGAGTGATTGTAAATTGGCGAGGAGTTATCTAGCCAATAATTCCTGATTTTATCTAAATTTTTACCTCCATTTTTTGTATGGCATCTAGTTATTAAATTAGGTGTCATACGCTTTTTGTGCTTTCTGTTGGGTCTCGTCAACCCTTGTGTAGTAGCGTGAGCTATAGTTTGGGAGCTATAGCTCAAGTTTTTTTATTACACAAATAGATGAGGTTGAACAGAGCGTACAAGTATACGCTACTACCCAAAAAAGGACGTTGATAATTAATGAACCAAGGTGCAACATTAGAACGAGTATCAGCAGAGGAGCAAGCAAAAGCATTTAATGTAAAGTATAGTAAGTACCGTATTAGAAAGACGTTTATGTCGTGTGATGATATCCCTGGTGAGTACAAATTATTTTGTGAGTTGAGTAAAATTGAGCGTGAGACGAAGCGAATAAAAAATGAGGATCGTATCACTATGTGTAACATTATTATTGATGTAATTGAGCAACGTATTAATAATAATGTATTGAATTATCGAACTTGGGAGATTATGCAGCTACAGGAGTTAGTTGGTGAGATTAAAAATGATGTGATTAGATTGACTAATAAGATGCATGGTGGAGATAAAACGGCTCAGACGAAGAAGATTAGGCAGTTGGAGCGTAGATTGAGTAAGTTAGAGTTACCGATCGATAAGTATCATTGTATAAACTATCACCCATTTAGTGAGAATCGTCAATATGAGTCTCTGACTAAAAACAAATGGGTCAAAACACATGCATTTAAAACGTGGTGTGATTATTTTCCATATTTTCAAATGCCGAAAGAAGAAGAGTTAAATGTGGATTGGAGTAAACCAGTCAAAATGCATCTTGCTTATGACCATATTGCAAAATTTGATACTGCTAATTTTACAAAATCAGCTATCGATATGATAACTAGATATTACGACCATGATGATAATATTGTTCAGAAGCTAGATATTAGAACGAATAAGCATGTAATGAGCTTTAAAGACGGTAAGATTTATTTTTATTTTACTAATTGATAAATACATAATATTTTAATTTTCTATTTAAAATGATAGTAACTTTGATGGTTTGGAGTGTTAGATTAAAGGGAAAACACCTCTAGAGCTAATACGTAAATAACTAGCAAAAATACAAATCAATTATATAAAGAGGTGTTTTGATGGTTTCTAAGAAGAAATTCATAAAAAAACCAGTTGTTGTAGAAGCTTATCAAGTGACTGAAGAAATGGATATAAAAACCTTGGAAGGCACAATGAAAGCTTCTCCTGGTGATTGGATAGTTACAGGGGTTCATGGCGAAAAGTATCCAGTTAAACCAGATATTTTTGAGAAAACTTATAAACTTATTGATTAACTATTAGTTATTTAATGCTTTTTTAATTGATTCGTAAGTAAAACTCATAGCCCATTTAGCGCCAATACCATAAAGATTTTCAGGTGTTTGATATGAACTTTTAATTTTTACTGCCACCACTTTTTTACCTAATTCCACAGCTTTATTAATTTCCCATTTAACCCAATCACTATTATGTGTGTTTTCACCTACTAAACAAAGAAATACTGAACTATCAGAAATCTTACCTTTTATCACACTTTTTATATAAGTTGCATTGGTAGAGTTAATGGATACACCTACAGAAGTGTCGTCAAATTTTAAATCAAAATAACCATTATCATTCTTAGACCAAGCTACTAATAAGTTTTTATACCTTGTATCCTCAAGTGCAGAGTGATAACTAACAAATACTTTCTTTGCCATTTTATTTTCCTCCTTTTTCCTTACTATTTAAATTTGCCCAGTTTACATTTTCTTTAGAGATTATACTTTCCACTCTTTCTACAAGAGCCTTGAATGGAATTTCTGTATCGTAAACCCCGGTTTTAGTAAGGTACATGTATTTTTCATGTCTTAAAGTTTCGCAAATACTTCTGTATTCGATCCAATTCTCGTGATATTTCGATAATCCTAGCCAAGCTTCGATCCCGGTTATTGTTACACCTATAAGACTAACCAAAATTACAATAAATTTGAAATCTGGTATTAACCCTATTAACAAGGGGATTGAGGCTGATAGAATAATAACAAAAATTTTTGAGCGCTTATAAATTTTTTGTGCTACCATACTTTTACTGTCATACCAATTAATCTGGTCATCAAGTCTTTCTTGAATATATTTTTCTTCAGAAATTTTCAATTGTAATAAATTTCACCACCTGTTCAAAATATTTTAAAGATTTAATACTAATACTATTATCTTACAAAGTTCGTATAAATTGAAGGATTTTTTGGTAATTACCTAGATTATTTTACATTATATTCTATAAAACTATTAATTATCTTAATATGTAGCAGGACTTTTGTCTCTTCGTGTAGAATTAAGCGTTATGCTGGAAGAGGAGAGTGGGAAATGGACTACAATTATAACGACTTTAAAGAAGATGTTAAAAGTAGACGAGTAGCTGAGTATTCACGAGTGTTTAGCAGATTAATTAGTGAATTGGATGGGTTAATAGATAGTAATATGATCACAAATTTTTATCCGAAGAACTTATATAATGACATCGAAGAAAAAGAATTTATTTTTTTAACTGAAAATAAGGTTTTTTTAGTTAAGGCTAATTTAGAGAATCAAATTAGTATCATATCATTTGAGAAGCTTATCAATAGGATTGAATTGATATCATCTAAACATCAGAATGAGGTTGTTTTGACAGTAAACTTTAAAAGTGGAGATGTGTTGATACTTAACAGTAAAGCTGATTCGAATGAAAATTGGGTGTACGAATACTCAGGTGCAATAAGAGAATTTTACAGAGAGTTAATTAAATAATTTTAGCGGTCACTCGATTGAGTGGCTTTTTTATTTCTCTAAATCAGGAAGAATAGGATGATAAATAAAATCTTTAGAGGATAATGCAACTTAACCACGAATATATACGTATATAAATAGTAAAATACGGTAAAAGGTGGGTCTAAATATGAGTGAAAAAACAATTATGGCATTCGAAAATCATTTGTTTGGTATTAAGGGAAAAAAAGCTGGATTTTTAAATATACCGAAAGAGTATTATGAGTTAACAAACGAACGATTGAAAATTACTAAGCAAGGTGTATTGACGGAGACGAGAAGTGATATTGAGTTGTTTAAAATTAAAGATATTACTGTTAAACAAAAAATGAAAGATAAAATGATGGATTTGGGCGATATTGAAATTGTATCTGCTGATGAGAGTGATCCAGTGCTGTTACTTAAGCAGATTAAGAGTCCACATGATGTAAGAGAGGCTATTCGTAAAGCTAGTAAAGTAAGTAAAGAATTAGTTGGAGTAAGTTACAGGCATGATTTGTAAGTGAGGTGATCTTATGATACCTAATGAGAAACTATTTAAAGTGTTTGATGAGCAGACTAAGTTTCTAAGAGCAATTGGTGAGCAGGTAAAATTAGTTGAAAGATTTAGAGAGTCTATAACTGCTAATATTCCAAAAATAGAATTACCTAAAATAGTATTTCCAAAGTTTGAATTTCCACTAATCGAAATTGATACTGGTAAAATAGAAAAATTGGCAAAAAACAATTCTAAATATGGGTGGACACTTACTGGGGAGATAGACACTAATATGTATTTAGATGAAGATTTATTGGAAAAGGATCAAGAATTTATTGATTCAGCTTTTAAGGCGTATTTTGAATATAATTCTAATAAAAATTTAATGCTTACAGTGGATACAATAATGAGTACAATAGATGATAAATGGAAAAATGTTCTGGAAGACTGTATTCATTTGTATGAAACAGAAAAGTTTAGAGTAATAATTCCTATGCTAATTACCATAGTTGAAGGCGAAATCTCTAAAATAGCAAATAGTGACAACATCGGAAAAAGGTTGTTGAATGAATGGAAAGAGCAGTCTGATGAAAATCATAAGGGTTTTATGGTTCTTGTTTCATACACACTGCAAGAATACTTAATTAGTAATATTTTTGTTCGTAAAGATTTCACAGATGAAAGAGGGACTGTAATAAATAGAAATTGGATATTGCATGGAAGAGATGACCCAAGTCTATGGACTAGGGTAGATGCATTAAAATTAATAAATATGATTTCAACCTTGCAGTTTATTAAAAATCATAAGTAAACACTACTTTAATTGTAGTGTTTTTTGTTAGTTTTTTTATAGAAAATGTCTTAAAAGTAGTTAAATTTAATATAAAGGAGGTAAGTCAATGCCTAGAGCTGAAAAGAGCAAACGAGATGATTTAACATTTCAACAACGTAAATTTGTGAATGCTTATCTAAAGAGTGGAGTTGGAAGAAAAGCAGCATTAGAGGCAGGATATAGTGAGAAAAGTGCTGATAGTATGGCGAGTCAAATATTAAAACTTCCTAAAGTAAAGAAAGCAATTCAAGCTAAGGAGAAAGAGTTTGAAATGGCTTCGCTTGTAACAGTTGAAAATGTATTAGCTGGAATTTTGGATATTGCTAATCACAAAGAAGCGACTCGGACAGAAAAGTTAAACGCATATAAGTTACTTGGTCAACATTTAGCTATGTTTACCGATAAGCAGATTATACAAAATGAGCATTCTAATCCATTTGAGCAAATGTCAGATGATGAGATATTGAAGGCTTATGAAGAACAGAAGAAATTTAAAAATAACGCTTAAATATTACATAAAACAATTATTAAATGTAATAATTTTATCTAGTTGTCGATTGTTGATTTAATAGGCTTTTTACTTTACATAAAATAGTTGCATTTAATATTACACAAAAGGTTTACATTAATTATCGTTTGTATTATATTTAAATTAACAATAATACAGGGAGCGATAATCAATGAAAAATCAAGTAATAGCTTATGCAAGGGTATCGACTCAAGATCAACATTTAGATAGACAATTAGACGCATTACAAAAACATGGATATGATATTCTTATCAAAGAGAAATATACAGGGACTAAACGTGAACGAGAAGGATTAAATGAATTAATGGATCGTGTCCAAAAAGGCGATACGGTGATAGTTGAATCCATCTCTCGAATTGGTCGTAAAACGTTAGATATACTTAGCATAGTCGATGAATTACAACAAAAAGGTGTTATATTTAACAGTTTGAAAGAAAAGATGGACACCTCTACACCTACTGGGCAGGCTATGTTTAAAATGATGTGCGTTATCGCTGAATTAGAACGGGACATGATTGCTGAACGTGTTAAAGAAGGCTTACAAAGTGCTAAAAATAGAGGAAAGAAGCTAGGTAGACCAAAATTAGATAATGATAAAGTCAACGTTGCTTTAAGAATGTATGACAGTAGTGAATACAGTATAAAAGAGATAGTTGAACAAGTCGGCATATCTCAAGGTAAACTATACAAAGAAATTAATAAACGTAAATTAGAACAGTAAGACAGCCACCATATAAAGTGAGCTGTCTTTTTTTATGCTTAAAACAGGGGGTGAATAATATAAGCACAGTTGATATTGAGCAGATTAAACAAGAGTTAGCTATTGAGCGTGAGCTGAAACTACGTCAATCACGTAAGTTATTTTGGGAGTTTTGTATGACGTTAGAGCAAGACTTTTATCAAGATGACCGATTATATCTCAAGGAGATTTGCGACACGCTTCAAGCCTTATATGAGGGTACATTAATAAATAAAAAAACTGGTAAACCTTACCGAAAGTTAATGATGAATATTCCACCTCGTCACGGTAAATCACGTACATTAGTTAACTTTACTAAGTGGTTACTTGGAATTAATAATCAAAATAAGATTATTACAGCTTCCTATAATGACGATATGGCTACAGATTTCTCACGTTATTGTCGTGATGGAATCAAGGAAACTAAAAATATTCCCACTGATATTATCTACTCTGATGTATTTCCACAAACTAAAATTAAAGATGGTAATGCTAGTGTCCAAACTTGGGCATTAGAGGGGTCATTCTTCTCATACAAAGGTGTTGGTATTGGTGGTGGTGTTACAGGTAAGGGTGCAAATATCCTTATATGTGATGATTTAGTAAAGGACATAGAGGTTGCCACTAATGATGATGCATTAGATAAGATATGGAAGTGGTATACAGGTACATTTATTTCTCGTGCTGAATCCAACTCTATAGAAATCATGAATATGACTCGTTGGGCTAATGGTGATCCGTGTGGTCGCATACTAGACTCTGAAGATGCTGACGAATGGTACATCTTAAAAATGGAAGCCTACAACGAAAAAACAGATACTATGCTTTGTGATGACGTTCTGTCTAAGGAGCGTTATTTGTATTTAAAACGTCAGTCAGATCCGTTGTCTTTTGCAAGCAACTACCATCAAGAGCCAATTGATGTGAAAGGCTCTCTATATAAGGACTTACTCACCTATGATGATATCCCACAAGATGACAAGGGTAACTCTAAGTTTGAGCAGATTATATCCTACACTGACACAGCCGATCAAGGTAATGACTACTGGTGTACGATTGTGGCAGGTTTATACAATGGTGAAGCTTACCTTCTCGATGTTTACTATACTCAAGAAGGTATGGAAGTGACTGAACCTGCTACAGCTAAAATGTTATATGACAATGAAGTAAACTTAGCTAAATTTGAATCTAACAATGGTGGTAAGGGTGCTGCAAGAAATGTCGAGCGCTTATTATGGGATAACCACAATACACGTAAAACTGTCATTGAATGGTTTCACCAATCTAAAAATAAGAAAGCACGTATTGTATCAAACTCACACTTTGTCATGAAGCATATTTATTTTCCTCATAATTGGAATATAAGGTGGAAAGAGTTTTATAAAGCTATTACAACTTATCAAAAAGATAAGCGTAACAAACACGATGATGCAGTTGACTGTTTAACTGGAATTGCTGAATCCATAAATAATCACATTGTAATTAAACTATTTAAAACATCTTTATAAAAAAGGAGGGAAGTAATGTTATTTACTGCACCATCTATATTTACTATGGAAAAGAAAGAAGAATTAACATCTGAAAAATTGAAAGAATACATAGATTTACACTCAGCAAGAATACCACGATACAACTACTTAATGGACATGTATAAGGGTAATCATGATATTGTAAAGCAAGCTAAAAAACAGATGAATAAACCAGATAACCGTTTAGTAGTTAACTTTGCAAAGTACATTGTTGATACATTAAACGGTTATTTTATTGGTAATCCAGTTAAAACCGTTCATCCAGATAAGTCTGTTGCAGATAAAATGAAACTAATTGCCAAGCGTAATAGTCAAAATGACAACAATGCAGAGTTATCGAAAATGACATCTATTTATGGTCATGCATATGAGTTTCTTTATCAAGATGAAGATGCTAATACTCGTGTCACATACCTCGATCCACTATCGGCATTTGTTATTTATGATGACACTATCTCACAAGATCCATTATATGGTGTACGTGTGATGTCAGATAAAGATGGTAATAAATTCGGCAATATTTACTCTAATTTTGATGAAACTGATTTTTTTACTAACGACAAGTCTGAAATTGTAATATCACCTGAACAACGTGAACATTATTATGGTGATGTACCACTTATAGAATACATAGAAAATGAAGAACGGCAATCAGCGTTTGAGAATGTTATCTCATTAATTAACGCTTATAACAAAGCTATATCTGAAAAAGCGAACGATGTGGATTATTTTGCCGATGCTTACTTGTCCGTGCTGGGGATTGATCTAGATGAAGAAACAATTAAAAACATTCGTGATAATCGTATCATCAATCTAAAAGATGGAGACTCCAAAAGTATCACTGTTCAATTTTTGGATAAGCCGAACGCAGACACAACACAAGAAAATTTAATCAATCGTTTAGAAGATCAAATCTATCAAAAATCTATGGTGGCTAACATCTCGGATGAGTCATTTGGTGCTTCGAGTGGTATTGCATTAGAGTATAAGTTAAAGTCTATGGACGATGTAGCTAAATTAAAAACACGGAAATTTACAGCAGGTATAATGCAAAGATTTAAGATGATGTTTGCAATTCCTACTAATTTTGGAGTAGACAAAGAATCTTATCTTGATATTGATTATGTATTTACATACAATAAGCCGCACAATATTGTTGATGAAGCTAATGCAGTCAATATGTTAGCTGGGCGAGTATCTAAACGCACACAATTATCCATGCTATCAGTAGTTGATAATGTACAGGACGAATTAGACCAAATTCAAGCCGAATCAGCGAAAGAAGCTAATCAAGCTAATACATTCGCTAATGACATGAATACGCCATTTGGAGTAGCCGCCAATGTCCAAGAAGAATAAGGAATATTGGCAGAATAGACATAATCAATGGTTAGATAATCAAGATAAATCTGATAATCAAGCAACAGTTAAGTTAAACAAAAAGTATTCTCGTATGTCCAAAGAATACGAGAAAGAGATTGCATCCTATTTTGCCAAATACGGTAAAGATAATCTAATTGAATATCGCAATCTACTCGAATCACTATCCACTGATGAGCGCAACTTACTCTATCAATCTATGGGTGAGTTTGCAGTAAAGTATCCACAACATTCTCATTTAATGCCTGTTCGTGAAAGTATTTATAATCTAAATAGATTACAAGGCTTACATTACTCTACTAATCTAAAATTACTGGAACTAGGTGCAATTGAGCATGATTTACTTGAAAAACATCTACTTGATACATACGGTAAAAATTATAATAAATTAATGAAGGAACTTGGTTTAGGCAACTCTTTTGTGGCTGTAAATGACCAAGTCATGAGAGATACTATATTCACCAAATGGGTAAATGATGAAAATTTTAGTGACCGTATCTGGAAAAATAAATTAAAGATGTCTAGCTATATGCAAACAGAATTTCGTGATTCTGTCGCTCGTGGCGACAATTATTATAAGACAGCTAAAGTTATGTCCAAACGATTTGAAGTAGGTATGTATGATGCTAAACGATTAGTTTTTACAGAATCATCATTTGTATTAAATCAATCCCATACTAAAGCCTATATTGATGCTGGAGTAACAGAGTATACAATATCTGCTATTCGTGATAGTAAGACAAGTCAAATTTGTAGAAGTTTAGATGGTCAAACATTTAGATTTGAGGATATGGAGGTAGGAGTGAATTTCCCTCCGTTCCATTCTTGGTGTAGAACTACTTTTATTGGGAATTTAGATGGTTTGTTAGATTAGGAGGATTATATGCATTGTATGGATTGTGGTACTAAGTTAGAGTTGCTTATAGTAACTAACTTTGTCACCTCTTATCATTGTGATAAGTGTGAGATATTTTGGTATCAAAAAATTAAACAGCATACATTATGGGAAAAAAGTAAAAGAAATAAATTTTAAAGCCTACTAAGGCTTATTTTTTATGCCCAAAACATGCTTATGGCTTATAACTGTGCAAGGATAAACTCTCACAAGAGTATAAAAAAGGAGATCTCCATTATGCCCGAAGAAAACAATATTGTTGATGAAGAATTAAAAAATAAAGAAGATGAATTAGCAGAAAAAAAGCAAGACGAAGTTAAAACTTTTACCCAAGAAGAGTTGGAGAAAGTTGTACAATCTCGTTTAGCTAGAGCTGAAAAAGACAAAGCAAAGGCAATCGAAGAAGCTGAAAAGTTAGCTAAAATGAATGCTGATGAAAAGCAGAAGTATGAATTTGAAAAGCTTCAGCGTGAAAATGAAGAATTGAAAGCTGCACAAAATAAATATTCGCTTGGACGAGAAGCAGCTAAGATGTTAGCAGACTCTAATATTATTGCAGATGACGAGATTCTTTCATTAGTTGTGCGAGAAGATGCTGAAGCAACTAAAGTGGCTGTATCTGCTTTTAGTTCATTAGTGGCTCGTATCGTTGATGCCCAAATACTTGAAAAAATGAAGGGTAAATCACCTAAAAAGCAAACGGAAACGCCTGTTACTTTGACGAAAGAAGATTTTAACAAGCTTTCTTACATCGAAAGAGATGAGCTTTACAAAAAAGATTATGATACATACAAAAAATTAACCAATTAAAAGGAGTTTGATTTATTATGACACAAACAAAAGCTATAGATTTAATAAACCCTGAGGTAATGGCAGATGCTATCTCAGCAAAATTACCGCAAGCTATTCGCTTTGCACCATTTGCACGTATTGATACAAAATTAGTTGGTCAGCCAGGTGATACAATTACTCGTCCAAAATATGCTTACATTGGAGCTGCTGAAGATTTAGTTGAAGGGTTACCTATGGATACAACTAAATTAAGCATGTCTACTACTAAAGTTACTGTAAAAGAGACTGGTAAAGCCGTAGAAATTACAGAACGTGCAATTTTAACTAATGTAAGTGGTACTTTGGAAGAAGCGGAGAATCAAATTCTACTTGCTCTTAAAGACAAAGTTGAGATTGATTACTTAACAGCATTAGGTGAAACACAATTATCATTTAACGGCACAGCGACAAATGCAGAATCTATCCTTGACGCTGTAGATGTATTTGATGATGAAGATGAGCAAGATTATATCTTATTCGTTAATACGAAAGACTATACTAAGCTAGTAAAATCCTTGCTTAATACTAATGGTCAAACTGGTCAAACGGCATTGACTTCAGGGCAAGTTTCTGAACTTGTTGGTGTAAAAGACATTGTCCGTACAAAGCGTTTAGCTGAAGGTACATCTTATCTACAAAAGCAAGGTGCAGTTGAGATTGTATTAAAAAAATATCCTGAGATTAAAGCTGATGAGGATATTTTAAATCGTACAGTCGTAATTACAGGTAACGAATATTATACTGTAAATCTTTATAACGATGCTGGTGTTGTAAAAATCCAAGCCACAGGCTCTGGAGAGTAATCTCATGTTGTTGAGAAGACATCGAAAAAATAAAGAGGTGAAACAGCCTAAATCAACACCAACTCCACCAAAAAAGAAAGTAACTAAAAAAATAAAGCGTGGTGATTAACCATGATTGAACGTTTAAAATTACGAATACCAAATATTGATGATGGAATTGCAAATGAATTGATTACAACAGCTCAAGATCGTATTAAATTACGAATTGGGCTGTTTGATCAGTCTTTTCCTGTTCAATTAGAATCAATCTGTATTGAAATTGTGGCGGCTATGTACAACAAACACATAATGAAGCACGAAGGAACTGACAGTGAAAGTGTAGATGGATTCTCAATAAAATTTGTCAATGATTTAATCAAGCAATATGAGACTGAACTATTGGAGTATAAGCGGATGATTGAAAATGAAGAAGATTCATCTCGTAGCAAGGTTAGATTTTTATGAGATTTGAGCAAATTGACTTTTACGCTAATGTGAAAATTGATGAAGATGTATTAGGTAATCCAATCTATGACACTGTTGTTATTGGCTCACATGATGGTAGATTTAACAATTGGTCATCTGAAGAAATCGCTCTACTCGACAGAGAAGTTACACGCACTCAACGTAAACTAATGACTGATGCACCACTTGATATAATTAAACAAGCTGACTTTATTAGAGTTGGTGACGATCGATACTCCATTATTAATGATAAACGTGACTATGTTCGTTGGAGAATATTGCACGTTAGAGAGTATTTTACATAGTGCGAATTAGATACGAGTGGATGGGCATTGAGACATTAGTTGACCAATTACAAAAAAAGAGTGAGACTGACTTTAAAAAAGTTGAAGCCAAGAATCTATTAGAGATGCGTAACCGTGCCGTATCATCTCAGTCTCCATCAAGTGGTGGTACGCCTGTAGATAAAAATGAATTAAGACAGTCAGTTGGGGTTGATTTAAACAATGGGATTATGGGTTATACAAAGGATTATGCACCACACGTAGAGCATGGTCATCGTTTAAAAAATGGTGGCTATGTAAGTGGTCAATATTATTTACAGTCAAATGTAAATAT
Source organism: Alkalihalobacillus trypoxylicola (assembly GCF_001590785.1). GTDB lineage: Bacteria > Bacillota > Bacilli > Bacillales > Bacillaceae_D > Alkalihalobacillus > Alkalihalobacillus trypoxylicola. Next base: position 187,961 of record NZ_LTAO01000001.1, on the reverse strand, counting down.
CCAACAACCTATATTTAAACAAGATTTAATCTCAAAAATGAAGGAGGGATAATATGCTTAAAAAATTATCTATTTTAGATATGCATGTTGCACTCAAGAATAAAATTGAAGCGAATACCCATTTAAAGTGTATTGATAATGTTGGAGTTAATGAGCCATCCCCCTTCACTTTTTTAGAGATTGTGGGAATGACTGAAAAAAATACAAAGACTATGTATGTTGATGAGTATATTATCCATGTGCATGTAATAAGTGAGCCATCTAACAGTAGTATCGGACATTATGCAAATATAAGCTCAGTACAGGAAGCCTTAACCGAATACATACGTTTACCAGACGGATTTGAGCTATTTAAACAAGCATCTAGTGGTCTTATTAGCAACTACATAGAGAAAGAAACGAATGAACGCCATGCAGTTTTGGGGTTCATTTTTAATGTGTCATACGGATTTAAAATTAAAATTTAACAGGAGTGATATAAATGGCATTTGAAGATAATTTATATTGTGATTTTACACAAGGTGCAGCTCAAGCGGTAGCTGGTAAGGATATTGTGTTGGCTGTATTTGATAGCACAGGTAGTGATTTACTTGCTATTGCTGGTCAACAAGGGTTGACTATTAATCGTTCGGCAGACTCAATTGAAGTAACAAGTAAAGACACCAAGGGTGGTTGGAAGTCGAAAATTGCAGGGATGAAAGAATGGTCAATCGATAATGATGGGCTTTATGTAGCAGATCATGCATCGCACAAAGCATTGTCTAAAGCTTTTAATGATGGAGAGTTTGTATGCTTAAAAGTCATTAACCAAAAGACTCGGACAGGTATGTTTGGAGGTTTAGCTATCCTTAGTGACTACTCTTTGGAAGCACCATTTGATGACGCTATGACCTATTCAGCATCTTTTGAGGGTAATGGTGGATTAGTTGATTTAACAGATAAAGATGCTGATCGACTACCAGACTTAGATAACGGAGAAGATTAATTTAATATCAAAAAAAATACTTATATAAAAATCGGAGGAATGTAAATGTTTAAAGTAGAAAATGATGTGTTAGATTTGAGATTTAATAGACAAAAAATGAAAACGTTAGAAAGTATGTATAATATTTCACTTATGGCAGAGTTAACTAAAAATAGAGGAATGCTGTCTCTCCATCTAATGGAGGGATTATTTAGTGTTGGTCTATATAACACAAGCGAAGAAAAGACTGTAAAAGGTCAAAAAGCACTAGACATTTTTGAATCTTTAATTGAAGAAAATGGATATGTAAACCTCAATAATATTATCATCGGAAAATTAGAAGAAGACTTAGCTTTTTTGTTCCACAACGCTTAATTGAGTATGACTATTTTGGTGACGAAGGTGGCTCAAAGCCGTTAACCGATAACGAAAAAAAGATGATAGAAGAAGCAAAGTCCTATCAAGGTGTAAGGGACTTCGCTTTTTTTGTTGTTAATTTTAACTACTCAAAAGCTGAATATAACCAACTAACTGAACTGGAAAAAGCATTTATATATAAAGCCTATGAGGATAAGGTTGTTAATGAATCAACTTTTGCACGTAACGCTCATCTTAACGCAATAGTAAACTCAAAACGAAAGAAAAACAAAAAGTTTATCGATTTATTTAAGAAGAGTCGCAAGAAAGTTGATAAAGAGTTTAATCAAAATGCTGAATCAATTATTAAACAAACTGAGGAAAATGAAGGGAAATCATGGGTGGATAAAATTTACTCAATGTCTGGACAAAAACGCCCCACTAAGAAAGGAGGTAGATAATGTCATACACATTAACAGCTAAGCTAACCGCAGATGCTAGTGGATTTGCAAAAGGTTTTGCTAAAGCGCAACAATCACTATCTAATATACAAAGTCGTGTAGGTAATGTTGGTAAAACATTTGATAATATTGGTAAGTCATTAAATAGCGTTGGTGATAAATTAACGAGAAGTATAACTACTCCTGCTCTTGGTGCAACCACTGCATTAACGGGTATTACCTTAGTAAAAGGTTTTAATCGACTTACAGGTATTGACACAGCTCAAGCAAAGTTGATGGGATTAGGACATGATGCTAAAAATATAGAAATTATAATGAATTCAGCATTAGACTCCGTTAAAGGTACTTCTTATGGATTAGATTCTGCTGCTACTACTGCTGCAAGTGCTGTTGCTGCTGGAATTAAACCCGGTAAAGAATTAACTAGATATTTGTCATTGACCGGTGACGCTGCAGCGATGGCTGGAGACAGTATGGATGGGATGGGTTCAATTTTTAACAAGGTGCAGACAGCTCAAAAAGCCTATACAGGTGATTTAAATATGCTTGCTGAAAGAGGAATTCCAATCTATCAATGGCTTGCAGTCGAAGCCAATACATCAGCAGAAGCAATCAGAGATATGGCATCTAACGGTGAAGTATCTTCTAAAGATTTTTTGAAAGCTATTGAGAACAATATTGGTGGTGCTGCTAAAATCATGGGTGAAAACTCATTTACAGCTGGTATAGCTAATATTTGGGCATCAGTAGGGAGAATTGGAGCTAACTTTTTAGATGCTGGTGGAAAAGGTGGTGGCTTTTTTTCAACAATGAAACCACTCCTTACAGGCTTTAACAATTCATTAGGAGTAGTCGAAGATAAAGCCGCTCAACTTGGTGTCGCATTTGGTGAATCATTTAACAACTTCTTGGACAAGGCAAGTGAAATGAAAGCCAGATTTGATGGGTTATCTCCATCTATGCAAAGTACTATTTTACATGCAGTTGGTATTGGTACGGCTATATTGGTAGGTATCGGTCCCGCTTTGAAAATTATAGGCTCACTGATGAGTGGATTTGGAACCTTAGCAACCTTAGCATCATTTTTATTAAGCCCAATTGGATTAGTTGCTGGTGCAATCATTGGTTTAGGTGTTGTTTTTGGAATAGCTATGGTTAAAAGTGAAGAATTTAGAAGTAAAGTATTTGCTGTGTTTGATACTGTTAAAAATGCCATATCTACTGCGATAGCTTTCATTACACCAATACTTCAAAGTTTGTGGAGTAGTGGAATTGAAGGTGCTCAATCATTTGCATCAACCATAGGTGATAAGCTTATTTCGGGGTTTCAGTTAATATCCTCTGTTGTTAGTACTGTAGTGGATGTCATTGGTCAATTTGTATCAAGTATTATAAGTGGATTTCAAGGTGCAGGTGGTGAAGTTTCTACTTTATCTTCTCTATTCTTTGGATTCAATCCAATTTTAAAATTGGCGATGATGGTATTATCGGAGTTCGCTCCACAAATAGCTCAAGGATTTAGCCAAATAGCTTCAATGGCTATGCCGATTCTAAATTTATTAGGTCAAACATTAGGTCAATTAGCAGCAGCTATTATTCCAATGGTTCTTAATGTAGTTTCGCAATTAATACCGATTATTATAAACTTAGGGACTGCTTTTATGAGCATTGTTATGGCTGTGTTACCGATTCTTTTAAATTTATTTATGCAATTAGTACCTGTTGTTATGTCATTGGTTACAACTGTAATAGGACTGGTATCACAATTAATGCCTCTTGTATCAACAATAATTGATGCACTTGTACCCGTTCTACTGATGATGGTGGACGTGATATTAAATATTGTCCAAGCGGTAGCTCCAGCATTGATTGCTATTATTGGTGCGGTGATTGCTATTTTTGAAGCTATTATGCCAGTTGTAATGGCTGTATTAACAACAGTGATTAACGTTATGGCGAATATAATGGCTACAATCATGCCAATAATTGCTTTTGTAGCAGGTATAATCTCAAGTATTATTGCGATAATTTCTCCAATTATCACATTTATAGCAAACGTAATAGCATCAATTTTCAAAGTAATTAAACCAATTACCACATTTGTGTCAGGGGTTTTTACCTCAGTCTTTAATATTATTTCTGGTATTTTTCGTGGAATCATGCAATTTATTTCTTCTTCAATTCAAAATATCTCGAACACGATTTCAAAATTAAGTGGCAAGGTCTCAAGTGTCTTTAACAAGATACAATCTATCGTCTCTAATATTATGTCTGGAGTCTCAAATATCATTAAAAATGTTTTTAACGCCATAACCAGCTCATGGGATGGCTTAAAATCTTTTGTATCTGGTATCTTTGATGGACTAGGAGACAATGTTAGTAAGTTAGTTAGTCAAGTTAAAGGGTTTGTCAATGTTGTCATCCGTAGCATTAACTCTGCTATAGGATTAATCAATAAAATTCCTGGAGTCAATATAAGTCCAATCCCACAATTGCAACGTGGTACAGATGATTGGGGTGGTGGTTTCGCTCGAATGAATGAGGGTGGTCGTGGAGAACTAGTTAAGTTACCAAACGGAACACAGGTAATCCCTCATGATGTTTCTATGAAATATGCTCGTGAAGCTGGTAAAGCTAATTCTAATCATGCAAGAATTATACATACAAATAATTCACACTCTAATGAAAATGATTCTATTTCTGCTGAGATACCAATTTATATAGATGGTAGAGAAATAGCTCGTGCCACCGTAGATGATATAACAAGATTTCAAAAAAGAACCCAAGGGAGAGGAAAAAGATATAATGGTGTATTTGTATGATGATATTTAATGGGATAGAAAAAGATTATTTAAATGTCTCTGTCAATTTTACTCTGCCAACAATTACTGAAATTGAACATGAAATACATCAAAATAATAGGTTTGGTGGCAGAGTAAAAAAATCAATGCTTAAAGAGTTGTATATTGATGTTCCTGTAATAATTAAAGATGACGGTACTGGTATTGATAACTTAAAGGTTGATTTAATAGGCTGGTTAAAGAAATCTGAAAGCAAAAGATTGGAGTTTAATCATTTTCCTGATATTTACTATATGGCAAGATTAGCTAGAATTGATTTACAAGATGAGTTCAATATTATGAGAGGGACTTTGACATTTCTATGCGAAGTCCCATTTAAATTAGGGAAATCAAAAGATATTGAGGTTTCATCAACATATTCAAATTACATAGTTATTGGTCAAGTCGAAACACCTTGGAAAAGTCGAACGGTTTTTAGTTCTGCAGCTATTAGTTTCACGCTTGAAAATGATAAAGGCGGTCTAATACTTTTAAACTATAACTTTATTCAAGGTGATATTTTAGAAATAGATTATCTTAAACGCAAGATAATAGTAAGTGGAACAGTCAGACCAGAAATATTATCTATGCAGTCATATTGGTTTGACCTTAAACCAGGTGTTAATCGCTTAAGAGCCAGTAGAGCTACGACTATTACTTATGACGAAAGGTTTTATTAAAGTCTATTAGAAAGGAGGATTCACTTGGCAGAAATTTATATTTTAAACAAAGATGATAAACTATTAGCCACCATAACAGAAGAAACTGGACTTACTAGCACAAAGGTTCGTGATGAATTGAACCAGATTGCAAGTGAGCCATTTGTATTTACAGTTGATGCAAATACTGAAGAAGCTGTTCATGTTGTGGAAGATAATCAAGTGGTCTTTCGTGATAAAGATGGTGATTTGAGACTTTATGTTATCAAGGAAATTGATGATATAAACAATATTAATGGTGTAGAAACAACAGCAATTTGTTTGCCAGCTTTCGTGGTTGAATTAAGTAATCATACTGTTGTTGACCGAAGATTTAATAATCAACAAGCACAAACAGCTCTTAATGCATCTTTACAAGGGACTAGGTGGTCAGGGATAGTAGAAGGTTCATTTGGTACTGCTTCAACGAATTTTTATTACATCTCATCACTTAATGCATTATGGAATGTCCGTAATACATGGGGTGGAGATATTAAAGATGTAGTCTTATTTGATGCTCAAAATATTATCACAACTCGTCAAGTTAAGCTCATGCAACGGTTAGGAGTAGACCGTGGTAAACGTTTTGAAATTGACCATGATATCGAAGAGATTCAACGTGTAGTTTTATCTTATCCATATACAGCACTTTATGGTCGTGGTGCTTCGTTGCCAACTGAGGATGAAGAAGGTAAAGAAATAGGTGGATACACTCGATATATTGGTTTTGGTGATGTGGAATGGAAAGTATCAAATGGCGATCCAGTTGATAAACCTCTTGGTCAATTGTGGGTTGGTAATCCTGGTGCATTAGAGAAGTATGGATACTTACAAGATGGAGAGAGAATTCATTTAGATACGACTTGGGAAAATGGTGATATTGAAAATCCAGAAGAATTACTGATGGCTACATGGCAAGAGCTACAATCCCTTTCTGAACCAGAAATAAATTATAAATTATCCGTACAGTTATTAGAACATATCGCAGGTTACGAACACGAAAAAGTAAGTCTAGGTGATACGGTTAGAGCGTTTGACCGTGAATTTGCTCGACCTATTGAGGTGCAAGCTAGAGTCATAGCGATTGAATATGACTTATTGGACATTGAAGGAACCGCAATCGTTGAGATTGGTCAGTTCTTATCAGTGGAACAACCAGATGATAGGATCGGAAGATTAGAAGAAGAAATTCAAAAGATAGGTAATCGTCCACAAAAGGTTGGTGAGGGAAGTTTCCCAGACATTAAACCTGGTACACCATCACAAGTAGTAGCTAAATCAGGGATGAAAGTCATTCAACTTTATTGGGCTTTTGATAGTGCTATTTATATCAAGCATTATGAAGTGTATGGATCCCAAGTAGAAAACTTTATTCCACAACCCGAACATCTATTGTGGCGTGGGATGGTGTCTGCTTATTCACACGCCGTAAATACGGATGAACGTTGGTATTATCGTATTCGAGCCGTTAATCATCAAGGTACGACAAGTGAGTTTAGTCAACAAGTATCGGCTACTACAGCTCGTATTTTGACAGAGGATATTTTATTTGGTCCAGAGCTTGCTGAGAAAATGAGAGAGTTGCACGAAGAAGCTGACATCATAGGGAAAGACGGAATCAACTTTGAGAATATACGTCAAGAAGTATTAGACCAGATACAAGCTGATGCTAAAGTATATACCGACCAAGAGATACAACATACTGAAAATGCGTTAATGCAGGAGTTGGCAGACAGGGCAAGGCTTGAATATGTGGACGGTAAATTTGGAAATGTTGAGGAAAGTATTGATCTGATATCAACATCAATTGAAGAATTTGAGGGGCGTTTTGAAGCTAAAGCTGACCGAACGGTAGTAGAAGCTATTGACGGTAAAGTTACAAATGTTAGCAATCAAGTGACTAATTTAGTCTTAGGATTTGATGAATTTAGTGTAACGGTTAGTGATTTAAGAAGTGAATTTGATAGCATTGAACGTTATCATGCGGTTGCTGTTAGGTATAACAATTCTGGGTTTGCCAATTACAGAAAGCATTCGGGTTTATACAAGACAAACGGTGAAACCTTATGGGGAAATAGCCAATCACAGGATAGGTCTTATACCCTTAGTATTTATAATCGTGATTCAAAGAGATGGGAAAGTCATACAAGGTATGATATTTATAGTGATCAAATTAATGCGAGATATCTAGCAGAAGCGTTGAATGAGCTAACACAAGACAAAATTTTTGTTTTAGTTGGGGCTCATGCACCTGCTAGAAATAGACACCTTGAAGGTTTACCCGATGCTATATATAAAAACGGTGGATCAAAAGAGTTATTTATTGATGCAGATTGGACAGGGAGCCATCCAACTTATGTTTTAATTGCTTATGGTGGAATCGGTGAAGGTAATGGTAATGAGTATTTTTCACCTGCTGATGTTGGTTGGTTAGATGTTCAGTTCACTATTGATAACGGTAATTTAAGTTTTGGTAATAGAACTAACAATTACAGTTCAAGGATTTATTCAGCAGAAACAGCCATAGTACAAAATGCAACTTCTATTAATCTTCGAGCGCAAGAAATAGAAGTTGTAGGAAACCGAATGACGAAAGCAGAAGGTGAGCTATCGGTTCAGTCCGATAGAATTAATGCCAGAGTCGAGAGAGATGGAATAGTCAGCGCCCTAAATATAACCCCAGAGCAAGTGAAGATTGACACAAGGCTTTTAAGCATCGGTAATTTTAGTAATTTAATTCAAAATGCTGATTTTAGTCAAGGTTTGAGTGGTCACTTTGTAGATCGTGGCACTTGGAGAACTTTAACAAGTACAACATCAAGAGTAGAAGGGGCACAATTTTTAGAACATCAAGCCGTTTCTAATCAACCAGAGGGAAGAATGGGACTAGGTGGGAATCATTTAATAGAAGTCACAGAAGGGGAGCAATATTACTTTTCCATTTGGTATAGGGCAGTTGGAGCGGGTCCCTTTAATCAAGTTAGATTAGAGTTACGTTACCTGGATGCTAATAGAAATTTTGTTAATTTTGGCGGTGGCACAGTAAATACAGGTGTAACAGCTTGGAGGTTGACAGAAAGTAAAACAACAATACCACCTAGAGCCAGATATATGTGTCTATTTCTACGAGTTATGGATAATGGTAATAACCCAAGATATTACTTTCAAGATCCTGTTTTAAGAAGAATGTCTGATACTAATGTATTTGTTGATGGGGCCATCACAGCTAACCACATGAGCGCCAACAGCATTACAGCAGGCAATGGAGCCATAGCCAATGCAGCTATTACAAGCTTAAATCTCCAACAAGGTATTATACAAAATGTCCACATTGAACAAAGTACCATTACAGGAGCTAAGATTGCAGATGCTACGATTGATGATGCTAAGATTGCCAATCTATCTGCTGTAAAAATCACAACAGGAACCTTGATTGGTATTGATGTACAAGGTGCTAGATTCTATTCTGCTAACCATACGGATTTCATGGAGATCATAGGCGGTAACGCTAGGTTTCAACGCTCAAATGGTCAAAGGGTCGAGATTAATCCTGATGGCTTATATGGGTACAATGCAAATGGAAGCTTGCGATTTCAAGCCGATTCTTCCCTCATTACTTCAGCAGCATTAGGAACATCAAACTTAAATATTTATTTAGCTGCAGGTGATAGTGATACCAGGGGAGAAGTACGAGCCGTTCGAAGAGACACAATTCCAGGTGGTGGAAGTGCTTCTGATTATTCTTATATAAACGTAAGAGCCAGGGGGTTTAAATCTCCACCTAATTCAAGCGCCTATATTGGTACAGACAATGAAGTCAGAATTACTTCGGAGGGACTTGCTGGCGGTGTGTATCGTAATCTTAGAGCTTCTGGTATCTTGGCAGATAGCTTACAAGTAAACACAAGCGCTATTTTATATTTAAGGACGGATCAACGTGTTCGAATCATGGGAACTGGAAGCTCTAGCAACTATACAGACTTGCAAGTTAATGAAATCTTAGCTCACAGTATTCGCAGTAACTCAGAAACAAGTGGTAGTAATTTTTATGTTGGAACTGGTGGTACAGGATCCTCAGAATTACGAGTAACAACAAACGGTTTATGGGGTGGAAGTCATGAATCCACTACCTACACAAGCGTAAGAGCTAGTGGGTATTATGGTAATACCTTTGACCAGCATAGTGGTGTTGGAGGCTCTCATATCTATATCAGACCAACAGGCACCACTGGCGAAGTCAGGATTACTCGAACAGGAACTACGGGTACTTATCAAGCCATTAGAGCAAGCGCTTTTCAACCTCCATCTTCCACCAGAGAAACAAAACGTGATATTGAATTGTATCAAACAAATACACTTGATGTTTTTAGAAATTCTGATGTTTACACATATAACTATAAATGGGAGGAAAGCGAAGCAAAAGCAAGGCTTGGATTAATGCTTGATGAAGTACCAGGCATCATACATGCTCAGACAGGAGATACGCTAGATTTTTACTCTATGGCATCACATATATGGAAAGGTGTCAAAGATTTAACTGAGGTTTTAGATAACCATGAGGATCGGTTTGATATTTTTGATTTAAGGATGCAATTAACAGACCAGCGGGTTAAAAAATTAGAAGAAGAAGTTAAACAATTAAGGGAGATGATCGAGTGATTAGATTACAAAAACAGGATTTAAAAAAGGCAGCAGATTTTTTATTAAAGGTTACGTTGGAAGGGAAGAAATCGGTTCATCGTATGAGAGTGGTTAAGGTATTACAAGAGCAACATAAGGTTTTTGGTGATGAGGAACTAGAGTTATTAAAATCATTTGCTGAACTAGATGATAACGGTGATTTGGTACAAGCTGAAGGAGGTGGTTTTAAATTAGTAGGGGATAAGAAAGAATTTAAAAAACAGCAGCAAGAGTTGATGGATGAAGATTATATTTTAGAAGGTAAAAACTTTGAAACGGCACTCAAAACCGTTGAAGAGGTCATGATGGATTATAACAAAGAGCTTTCCGAATCTGATGCGGAAGCTCATTTTTTATGGGTTGAAGCATTTGAAATAGCAAAAGAAAATCAAGAAGAAAAGGGAGATGACGAATAATGACAGAACAAGTACAAGCTTTAGACTTTCGTGTGTCGGGTGTAGATTTTACGCATAGCAATGGAGAAGTAAGTGGGGTAAGAATTCGATTTAATGCAACTGATCCATTAGGTGAAATTAATGCAAGTGGTCGAGTGGCAGCAACCATGCAGGAATATCTAGCCAATCCAGGACTAAATGCTTTAGCTGGTCTAGCGAAAGAAAAGTTTATTGAGAGATTATTAGGAGAAGAACAGGGAGCCGAATAAAGGCTCTCTGTTCTAGGGTTAATTTCTAAGGGTTCTTAATATATTGTCTAGTTTTGAAAGATTCCAAGTGACTAAGTAAAAATACTAATTTTCCTCTTTTTATTGTTAAGAAATAATCACGAATAAACAAAAATGTAGATGTTACTGTAAAAATTACAAGCATTACAAGTAGTAGATATATTCCAGTTGTATACTCATTTAAAATTCCTAGAATTAAGTTATTATATTCATTTTCTGATGTTATAGGGAGACTAGTTATTGAATTATAAATAGTGAATATAGTTGTAATTACTACTGTAACTAAGGCTACCGTTAGAGTTAGCAAACCCATTGATTTTGAAAAACTAGACTGTTGTGTCTCAATAGCTTGTTTGCATTGGGCAATTAAATTTTCCTGCTCATAAAATGGTGAACTTTGAAAAGATTCATCAACTTCTTCAGGTCTTAACAATATGTCATTATAAATGCTTAGCAGACTTTTGTTATTTATATTACTATATCGTTGGAATAATGATTTTTTATTTTCCATTTTCAGCTCCATTAAAAGGGTAAAATTTAGTTTACTCATTGATATTATCGGAGTATTTGTTAATGTTTTAAGATTTAATTTTAAATGAATATATAATATTTTCTTAGAAAGGAGACTTATATTTGTCAGACATAGATAAAAAATTGCATGACTTAGAAAATCAAGTCCATGCTGTTCGATTAGAAGTTGATAGACTTAAGCAAGAACTTGATGCTAAAGATGAAGTTATCAATAAACACACGATTAAAACACACAATCGTATCAACGCTATTGAAGAGCGTATAAAAGCTTTTGAATTATTGTTAGAGCAACTCAAGAGAGAATCTAGTGATACGAATAATAAAGTAGATTCTGTTCAGAAAATCGTTGAAGAAGATAAAGATAATCATCAGAAGATTATTAATATGCAGAAAGATAATCAGATACAAATAGTTGAGATTATGAAAGAAAATCAAACTTACCTGAAAGAACAAAACAAAGATTTGATGAAAAAAATATTATGGATTGTAGGTATCGGTGTGTTATTAGTCGGTGCTTTTTTTGGCTTAGATTTAAATTTATAAGGAGTGAAGAAATATGGATAAAGGCACAATTTCACGTACCATATTATTAGGAATAACGTGGATAAACATGTTATTAGTCAATTACAATTTGTAACCAATTCCAGTGTTAGATGAGGAGTCAGTCGCTTATGGGTTGGCTTTTATTGTATCAGTATGGACATGGTTTAAAAATAATTATGTGACTGCTAAGGGTAGACAGCAGAAAGAAGTACTAGTTGAACAAGGTTTAACGAAAGGGGATAAATGATGTCTAGAAAACCAAATATAGTAGATGGTAAATTATCTTTTGGTAATCTTACACCTATTAATAAGAATCGTATTTCAAAGTTAGTTCAACATCATATGGCTCATAAAAGTTGGACAGTCCAGCAAGTACATAATTTTCATCGTGATAGTAACAAATGGGTAGGTATTGGCTATAATTGGTGGATCGCTTTTGATGGAACCATATATAAAGGTAGAGGCTGGAATGTAGGTGCTCACTGCGCTGGTAACAACAGCACTACACTAGGTATTGGCTATCAAGGTGATTTTACTTCTCAATCAATGACGGATGCTCAGGTTGAGTCTGGAGCGGCATTAAATGCATGGTTAATGAGTCAATGTCCTAATATTAAATCAGCAAATGATATAATCGGTCATAAAGATATAGTTGCAACTGCTTGTCCTGGTAAACATTTTAGAATGACTGATTTAAAAGATATGATAAATAATCAATCAAAAAAATCCTCTACACCTAAACAACCTAACAAAACCCCTCAACCTTCCAACACAAATACATACATTAGAACTTTCCAAACATGGATTAACTCAAACTATAAAAGTAAATTAGCAACAGATAACATTTACGGAAATTTAACTAAACGTGAAGCCATCAGGGCTTATCAAAAAGAGTTAAATAAACAATTTAAAGCTGGATTAGTTGAGGATGGTATCTGGGGTAATAATACTCTGAATGCTACACGTGTTGTTAGACATGGAGCTAGAGGAAATATAACGTATATTCTTCAAGGCATGTTGTATTGTCATAAGCTTGATCCTAATGGATTCGATGGAATATTTGGTAATGGGTGTGAGAATGCAGTTAAAAAGTTTCAGAGACAAAATAAATTAGTCGTTGATGGATTGGTTGGCAGAGATACTTGGAGTAGATTGTTTAGATAGAAAAAATGCCCCTTTTTAGGGGCTAGATTTATATTCGTAAAGATTTATTAGTAAATAGAATTGATAACTTAAAAATGATGGAGAAAAATCAGGTATAACTGTCTTCAGATTATTCTAACTTATCGTCCATTCAACTTATTATAATCATTTACATCCTTCACGAATTGACGTAACGCCTCTGCCATTCGTGAGAAATTAGGTTTATTCAACTCGATTACGGTAACTTCAACACCACTCTTAGTCATGTAGACCTTTTTGTTATTATAATTATCTTCGTTCAACATAAATAATTACTCTCCTAAAATAATATATTTTGAAAATATGAGGCTAGATTATAATATAAAAATATAGCAGTGTAAAGTTATGCACACCTATTTAAAATGTCACTTGTTAGAAGAAGTCAATTTAACAATAACTTTTTTTCGTAATTCAAATACTTATACAATCTTATTAGCTCCCAATTCTCCCGTTGCAATTACATGTTTAACCCCTTTATTTACCCACTCAATACCTAATTCATCATTCAAAGCTTTCTGATGGAAATCCTCTATTAAATCTCTTCCCATGACGCATATTAATCTAATCGGTGTACCATCTTTCAACTTTAAATTACAGTTAGCATGATTTAATTCACACTCAACTTGAAAGAACCTAACTCCATTTGGCAACTCGTAAAGTAAATATATATATTGCGTATAACAATTCATGATGGCTTCAGTGCATATCTCAATAAATTCTCTTTCACCTAAATCACCAATATTCATTGTCATATCCCCTCTACACAAAGTTTTACCTTTCAATATTTCAAATCAAAATTGTCCCTTTATTTTTTATAATACATAATAATGCCTAGTGTAAGTATGGTCTTTATACCTAGTGAGTAGGGAAAATTTTAAAATGAATGTTGTATTTAATTAAATATAATACATAAACATAACCATATATTGGAAATTAATTGAGTTATATGTTACGATCCATTAAGGTTTATTTTAGATAATATCTTTTAACTGAGAATTAAAGGGGAGAAAAGAGTAATCAATAATTTACGTTATTTGAAGGGGACGGTTACTGTTGAGCGATAAAATCAAATTATTAAAAGCAAAAGATATAGCAGAAATTTTAGGTATAAGTTTACATACTGCATATGAGGTTATTCATAACAAAAGTTTACCCAGTATGAAGATTGGTGGAAGATATTATGTGGAAGAGAGTAAATTCTATACTTGGATTATGGACGAAAAAAATAATTCATTGTATAGATAGAATTAAAATAGTTTTTAGAGGTGGTTTAATGAACATTAACAACAAAGAAGAAGGGTTATTCTTAGGAGTGAATGATGTTCAAAGAATAACAGGTTTGGGTAGAGATAGGGTTTATGAAATAATGCATTCTGGTGATTTTCCAGTTATGAGGTTTGGAAGACAGCTTAAAGTGCATAGAGAAGAATTAGACAAGTGGATAAGAAATGTGAACAACTGTAATAGTTACATGTATAAGCTATAAGAGACCTATTTATGGTCTCTTATTCTTCTATGTAAATAAACAAGTCACCTACTTGGCACTCAAGTGCTTTGCAAAGCTTGTTCATCGTGCTAAAGTCGATACCGTTGGTTTTATTATTAATTAACCTAGAAATGATATTTCGATGTAAACTAGATTCCTCGGACAATTGGGTGATATTCATTTTTTTCTTCTTCATAATTTCACTGATATTATTTTTAATCAATTTATTACCTCCTAATATTAACTAGTTATAATTATATTATACCTTATAAAGTGCGAAAAAATAATAATTATTTATTGACTTTGAACCTTATAAGGTATATTATTTGAATTAATAAATGAACCTCATAAGGTTCGTTGAGGGGGGATTTAGTTTATGAAGTTTGAAGTATTAGTAGAAACTACAGTGTTATCAGTGGTGGAGGTAGAAGCGGTAAATGAGGATGTTGCTAAAAAAATTGCATTGAATGATTTTAATGATGTTACAACTGATGTAAATACTGTTAAATTAACAAGCTGGAATGGAAAAGTTTCAGAGTTGAATGCTGCAGATTGGGAAATCAGTGTGAAAGAGGTTATAGAAAAAGGTTATAGATAATAATGGCATTTTGACGAGTTTCTTCTATAATAAATATTAGTAGGAAAATTAAGCACTAAAGTAAATCTAAATGTTTTTTATAGACAAAATTTAACTAACTGTGGTATATTTTTCTTACGGAGAATTGAAATGGAAGTATATTGATAAACCCTTATATATCAGTAGTTACGAGTAATGATGATGCAAATGGGTCAAAAGCCATCGCAAAAGAAAATTAACCAAATGATGCAGGCTATGCAAAGACAGCAAGGGAAATAAACATTGAATTTAACCCACTTATATTGGGTTTTATGTATATGGACACATCATTTTAAGGGATTGAAAGTGAAATCCACTAATCGTTTTATTTTCAATCAATCATAATCTTCTAAACAAACAAAACTGCTTTTTCTCGGGAGAATTTTAAACCGTGAGAGAGTGGTTTTTTTTATAATTATTAGTAGAAGTTAAAAAGTTGTTTTGTAATCTTTGAGGTTTTAGTATGAATTAAAGGCTTCGGATTTAAGAATGCCATAGTAAACAAGGCTAATCTATTTTTCGTCCTTTTTAACATGGTCTCTGAGATGACGAGCTAATCACTCGAAAAATGGCGAATAAAAACAAAAAATCCCCTTTATATAGGGAATTCATTAAATGAAGAACAAGCAAGCACCGGCTAAAATAATGAAGGTAGAGAAAAAGGTTGTTTTAATTTTTTTAGCACTTTCATCATATTGATTTGCATGCTTTTTTAGAAACTCCATCAAAAAGTGTCCGGTTGCACCTAAAATCATAATGAAGATTAATGTAAATAAGGTATTCAAATTTGGAATGATTTTATATACGGAAAAACAAATAAAAACAAGTAAGAATGCAAGAAATATCGGATAAATATATTTTTTCATGAGTCCCCCTGATTATGTTGAAAATAATGGCTTATACAATAGTATACAGTAAAAGAACTTAAATGACCTATCATTTATGGAGTATAGGTGAATGAACAGTCTATATGCAGTTATAAAATTAACATTCATTTAGGAAAAAGGTACTATTATTCCAAAATAAACAGTACTTTCTTCACGGGCATAATCAATACGAACTAAAGGGTACCATCGCCTAATCAAAATAACCATAATAAATTCCTTTTTTGAAAAAAGCTTGGCGCTGGGACGTTTGATTTGGGGAAGGGTGCTTATTCAGTATCGAAAATTTTAAAATATCATCCGTCTCCCTATGCCCGACTTTTTAAATCATATCAGATTCGTACATTTTTTGTACAGAAGCTAATGGTATGTTAATTTTTTAAAAAGCTTTAGGGGGAAAATAGATAACATGGTACAGATAAAAATGGTCAGTAAAGAAGAGGAAAAAAGTAACCATCAAAAAAAACATTTAGTCAGCCCACAAGATATTTGTCAATTATACAATATCTCCATTGAAAAAGTATTATTAAAAATAAACAACGATAGTGGTTTTCCACCGGTGTATAAGTATTTGGATAAAAATACGCCACTTTTTCTAAAGGGAGAAATCAAACATTATATCGGTGAGAACAAATTAACCATTTCCTTTTTAAGTAAGTAGAACGAATGTATTATAAAAAAAATCTAATCTACTGAATGAAGCAACAAAAATTTAGGAAATTAAAATCATGAGCGAGAGCTTTACGACTTTATAATAGAAATCATTTAAAGAGAAACCTTAATACGTTAATAAAGCCTATCAAATTACCTCCCTATTTAAATAAGAACAATATTCATTTGTTTTTAAGGGAGAATTCCTATATCTTTAATAATGTTGGATATAAGATGTATTTGAAAGGATTGAGCTTGTTGGAGCAGTATTACATCATCATTTCATCTGTAGGTGCGGTCTGTATGGCCATTTTAGCCATTATGATTCGTTTAAAGTCACAAAAAAAGCCAGCTTCACTAAAAAAAATAGTATTACCTCCTTTTTTTATGTCAACAGGGTTTTTAATGTTTTTATACGAGCCAACTAGGCTTTCGTTACTATTAATCGTGGAAGCTGTAACAGTAGGGCTGCTCTTTTCGATTCCATTAATTTTAACCTCAAAATTTGAAATAAAAAAGGGTTCTATATTTTTCAAGCATTCAAAGTGGTTTCCTGTTTTGCTAATTGGTTTATTTAGTATTCGTTTATTAGCTCGTTTTATTTTTGGACATATCATAACCTATGAGCAACTTGCAGGTATGTTTTTTATTTTAGCTTTTTCGATGCTCCTTCCGTGGAGAATTGCGATGCTTCGTTCCTTTAAGAAGCTTCAAAAACAACAGCAATTCGAAACAAATGTGAGCTGGGATACGCCGATTCAACGCTAATACAATACATAAGTAAAAAACCGTTCTTCCTTGAACTTCGATCAAGGAGAACGGTTTTTTAGCTAGATTGCTCAAAAAGTGGTTGATAAGGTTTTATATCAATATCTAGCTCGGTTAACTTCTTTTTTAGAAATTTATGATCTCTTTTTGGAGTAGCGATAATATAACCACGAATAATATAATCCAAAGTGATTTCATTCGCTTTTTCTTTGTAGACGAGCTCACTAATTTTGCCTGCGATTTTACCTTTTGCTACGTCTCGAAATAGGTCTGGAACAGGCTCTACTAATTCGTTTAATAAATTTTTTTGCTCATCGTGCCATAGCTCAATCGTTTCATTAATATAAAATTCCTGCCAGTCCAATATTGATTTACCATCATCTTTAGGAAGTCTTTTTAAAAACTTTCGAAACATGAAATAACCGCCTATAAACATGACTGTAATTAAAAATATTGTCCAAAAAATGATAAACCACATAAAAAGGTTCTCCATTTATATCTCACCTCGTTTACTTTCGATCATATCCTACCATATTTTTAAAAGAAAGTGGAATGAAGAGTATTTTAGCTTTAAAAAAATGGTTTAATTTTGTATGATGTTTTAGGAGGTGTCATCGTAATGGATTATATCGTAAGTTACGGCATACATGTATTAATAGCAGTAGTCTTTTTTATTATAATTCCTTTTCCTATATTGATAAAAGGTGTTGGTAGTTTAGAGCCGAGTAAATTAGTGGTGCTTTTAAAAATATACAGACGTATTATCTCAGTTGCTCATATCGCTCTTATTATATCTTTTGTATCTGGTTTAATTATGATTCAGAATTGGTTATCACTGTGGACCATATCTGTTTTCTTAATATGGTTAGGTTTAGGAGTGCTATTAGGATTTACGGCAAAGAAAGTTCGATTAAGCCTTGCTTCTTTAGGAAATCAGCAACATAATGAAGAAGAAATACAAAGCTTATTTGTGTTTAGTCTACTGCTAACTCTTACTATTATTATTATGTTTGCAGTAAAAATTCTACCGTACTTTATTTAATGTAAAGGATGAATAGGTTATGGAAAAAGAAGAAATAGTGAATCAGTTACAAGCATTAAGGAATAATGAAGTACCATCTATATTAGTACAAAAAGAACGATTTCTAATGTTCAGAGAAATACTGATGGAGCAGGAGGACAAACAATCCTTCAGAGGGAATGCACAGCATAAAGGAAATATCGAATATACATATGAACCAGGCTGGACGAAATAATATCCTTACATAGGGTTTTATGAAGAAAAGGAGAGATATAATGAGTGGATTGCACCGATCATCAACGGACAAAATGTTTTTTGGCGTATGTGGAGGAATTGCACAGCACCTCGGTATATCAAGCTTTCTCGTCAGAGTGTTATTTGTTATCTTACCAATTTCTATAATTGCTTATCTTTTAATGGCTGTTATCTTAACAGAAGCCTAACAGTAAAACGTTCATTTTCGAAATTAAAAAGACAGTAGAGTAATTGCTTGCTCTACTGTCTTTTTTACTTGCTATTAATCTAGAATCGTTACCTTCACATTTTGTCTACCAAATTGAATAGCTTCATTTTTAGTAGGAACATGAAGATCCACTTTGTTTCCTTTTATCGCTCCACCTGTATCACCAGCAATTGCTTCACCATAACCTTCTACGTGTACTCTAGTTCCAAGTGGTATGACGCTTGGGTCAACCGCAATTACTTTTTTGTTACGGTCAGCTAGTAAATCAATACCGGTTGCTGTGATACCTGAGCAGCCTTCGCATTCAGCAGTGTAGGCTGTTGCCTCCATGGTTAATACCGTTCCATCTGCGTTATCACTCTCAGAGCTTTCGTTATTATTGGGTTGAGAGGTTGCCACAGGTGCTACTTCTTTATTTTCAGATGATTCTAATGTTTCTTCCGTGTTGTAGACACCGTTATATAAAGAACCAAAAGTGTCTGGTCCAGCTATTCCATCTACTGTAATTTGTAAATCCTTTTGGGCTTTCTTTACAGCATTTTTGGTTTCATTGTCAAAATCACCTGTAATTTCTCCATCATAATAATCAAAGTCTCCTAATATTTTTTGAAGAGCTTTAACATAGATACCATCATCTCCTTCTTCCAAGACCATAATAGCACCCATTGTTTGAGGTCCTGCAATGCCATCTATATATAATTGATGTTCTTTTTGAAACGATTTTACAGCTTCCTTAGTATCGTTGTCATAAGAACCATGGATAGCCTCTTTATCGAGAAAGCCATCTTCAAAAAGCTTTTCTTGTAGCTCTTCGATTTGGTCTCCATCCATGCCTTTTAACAATACGTTGTCCTCTAATTTTTCTGCTCCTGCATGTGAAGGGGTAAAAAAGAGAATGGCACCAGCAGCTACAATTGGTAATCCTAGATTTCTAATAGCTGTCGCTTTGTTTGTTTTCATCATCTGAAAACCTCCTTTTTTGTCTAACGATTGCTATCCTAACAGCCGATCACAGGTGGAAGCAAGCAAAAGGGGCTTTTTTAATCGGAACGAAATCATATTGTAATCTAGATGATCCAAGTAGAGAGTTTGAAATCCTCTTGTTAAATTATGTCCATTTATTTCCATGTAAAAAAAGAGCCAAAACTTTAAAGTTTTGGCTCTTGGTTCTTCGATTAAGCTTTCGTTGATTTAATGATTTCGATAACGGCCTTAACTCCTTCAATTCCTTGAAAGGTAAAGAAGCTTAAAGCGGTAAATGATAGAATAACAATTAAAATCATGCGAATCCACATCATCATAAAACCCTCCTTCATAGTCAATTATTTAATTAATAATTGATCAGAAAGGATGAGGTAATTCGATTGGTAAAATCGAGATAGTAAAAAGGGGAGCGTGAGTAAACTAAATACGAAACTAGCTACTACTAATAGTTGGCTACCCAATTCCATTAAACCGATAGAAAGGTTCTCGAGCGTACCGTCACTTGTGCTAATGGAGAATTCGTTAATAGCAGTTGAAGAATTCACATCAACAGAAGCAGAAATCATTTTGTTAAGTATGTGGGCATCTGTACTGGAAGGTATTTGCACAATAAAAGATAGCAAGATTGCAAGACTTAATACACCCAAAATATATTTTTTCAATGCTCGCACCTTCCTAACTCATAATAGGAGTATAGGTCATTATATACGGTTATCTTTATTTTGAAAAGGGATAAAAGTATAGATTTTATAAATGAGTGAATTTCATCATTGTTCTATAAGTGAATGAAATCGAACTTTTATTATAAAATATGTCTTGAATGGTTGTTCATTAACTTGTCGATTGTAACGGTAGGTAGTGACTCCCAAAGGATGAGCGTAGTTTGAAGATCCACTCTGACGACGCTCTGCCTAGTCAGAGTTAGCTGAAGACAAGCCCTTGGGAAAGCATCTACCTAAAGTGAAAATCAAAAACCTAACTGTTCGGATTTCATTATAAGATATGAATGATGCACAGTCATTCAAAAAACTATATAATAAGTATGAATTTAATAATAAAGGGGCTTTATAATGGGAAGTAAAAAAGTAAGTGAGTCTAGAACGATTTTTACAGATTTAGTTTTACCACCGGATACGAATTATCATGGGACGATGTTTGGCGGAAATGTGATGGCTTATGCAGATAAAGTAGCAAGCATATCAGCTATGAGGCATGCAAGAGCAAGAGTCGTGACAGCATCAAGTGATAGCTTGGACTTTATCGCACCTATTCATACCGGAGAAGCGATTTGTTTAGAAGCATTCGTTAGTTATACAAAAACCACTTCAATGGAAATCTATGTAAAGGTCGAGGCTGAGAATTTATTAACGGGGCAAAGACGATTAACAGCTAGTGCTTATCTTACATTCGTCGCATTAGATGAAAAAGGAAAACCTACACCGGTTCCGAAAATTATTCCTGAAACAGAAGAAGAAAGATGGCAATATCAAGGAGCAGAAGAGAGGTTCAAAAATAGAGAAAAAAGACGACAGGAGAGAAAAGCGAGAGAACACCTTAGTCAAGATGATTCATAATAGAATCATAAAATGTGTCAAGCAAAAGAGCATGCTGTTGCTTAGAATGAGGTTTCCAAGAGCTACCTTTTTCATTCCTAAAAGAATAAGAAAATAAGTAATTCTTTGATTAAATTCTTATAAAAATATAAAAAATGATTTATTCTTTTCATAACTTTTGCTATTCTATATAAGGGATGTCGCTTTTTGTATAATAAAGCGCTTTCTTACATAAGTAACCTTTTAAAACAGGTTAGATTTTAGACAATTTTGTATGTTTACGGTATGATTGAATATGGAGGAGGGAATACATATGTCAAAAAATTTAGATGTTTTTAAGTCACAAAAAGCGTTTAACGTCGGTGACAAATCTTTCAAGTATTATTCCTTAGACGCTCTTGAGCAAGCGGGAATCGGTGAAATTTCTAAATTACCTTATTCTATTAAGGTGTTATTAGAATCTGTGCTTCGCCAATATGATGATTATTTTATTAAAAAAGAACACGTTGAAAATCTAGCAAAATGGGGAACTCCAGAGCAAAATGAGGATATCTCGGTACCATTTAAGCCATCTCGAGTTATTTTACAAGATTTTACGGGTGTTCCAACAGTAGTGGATTTAGCAGCACTTCGTAAGGCTATGGCTGACATGGGTGGCGATCCAAGCCAAATTAACCCAGAAATCCCTGTTGATTTAGTTATTGACCACTCTGTTCAAGTCGATAAAGCTGGAACAAGTGACTCATTACTTTATAATATGAACTTAGAATTCAAACGTAACGCAGAGCGTTATGAATTTTTAAGCTGGGCAAAAAAAGCATTCGATAATTATCGTGCTGTACCACCGGCAACTGGAATTGTTCACCAAGTAAACTTAGAGTATTTAGCGAATGTCGTTCATGCTATCGAGAAGGATGGAGAAACGGTTGCTTTTCCTGATACTTTAGTAGGGACAGACTCTCATACTACCATGATCAATGGTATTGGTGTTCTTGGATGGGGTGTTGGAGGAATTGAAGCAGAGGCCGGCATGTTAGGGCAGCCTTCTTATTTCCCAGTTCCAGAAGTAATCGGAGTGAAACTAACTGGAGAGCTACCTAGTGGAACAACAGCTACAGATGTAGCGCTAAAAGTAACACAAGTACTTCGTGAGAAAAAGGTAGTTGGTAAATTTGTTGAATTCTTTGGTCCAGGACTTGAATTTATGCCTCTTGCTGACCGTGCGACCATATCTAACATGGCTCCTGAGTATGGTGCTACCTGTGGATTTTTCCCTGTAGATAGCGAGTCTTTAAACTATCTTCGCTTAACAGGTCGTTCTGAAGAACAAATTTCATTAGTAGAACAATATAGCAAAGAAAATGGGTTATTCTATGTCCCAGGACAAACTCCAGATCCTACTTATACAGATGTAGTAGAAATTGAATTGTCTGAAATTGAAGCCAATCTTTCTGGTCCAAAACGTCCACAGGATTTAGTGCCATTATCTGATATGCAAACTTCTTTCCGTGATGCGATTGTAGCTCCTCAAGGAACTCAAGGGCTCGGTTTGTCTGAGGAAGAGTTTAATAAAGAAGTTTCTGTAGATTTTGCAGATGGCCGTAAAACAACGATGAAAACAGGTTCTATTGCGATTGCTGCTATTACAAGCTGTACGAATACATCTAACCCATATGTACTTATTGGGGCAGGCCTCGTAGCGAAAAAAGCGGTAGAATTTGGATTAGAGGTTCCTGAGTATGTGAAAACATCTTTAGCGCCAGGTTCTAAAGTCGTTACTGGTTATTTAACAGATTCTGGTCTTCTACCTTATATGGAGAAGCTTGGTTATAATATCGTTGGGTATGGCTGTACGACCTGTATCGGGAATTCTGGTCCTCTAGAAGATGAAATTGAAAAAGCAGTAGCTGACAATGACTTAACGGTTACTTCTGTTCTTTCAGGAAATCGAAACTTTGAAGGTCGTATTCATCCATTAGTGAAGGCTAACTATTTAGCATCTCCACCATTAGTTGTGGCTTATTCTTTAGCTGGGACGGTTGATATCGACTTGAAAAACGATCCAATCGGAAAAAGTAAAGATGGTAAAGATATTTATTTCAGTGACATTTGGCCAACAGCCGAAGAGATTCGAAAAGTTGTATTAGAAACGGTCACGCCTGAACTATTCCGTCGTGAATATGAAGATGTGTTCTCAAGCAACGAGCGCTGGAATGAAATTAACACAACGGATGATTCTTTATATAAATGGGATGACCAATCGACTTATATTGCGAATCCTCCTTTCTTTGAAGGTTTATCTAAAGAGCCTGAAAGCATTAAGCCACTCAAGGACTTACGTGTAGTCGGTAAATTTGGTGATACAGTAACGACTGATCATATCTCACCAGCAGGTGCAATTGGAAAAGATACACCAGCAGGTAAGTATTTACTAGACAAAGGCGTTGAGCAACGTGACTTTAATTCATATGGTTCGCGTCGTGGTCATCACGAAGTGATGATGCGTGGAACTTTTGCGAACATCCGAATTCGTAACCAAATTGCACCTGGTACAGAAGGTGGCTATACAACGTATTGGCCAACAGGTGAGGTTATGTCGATTTATGATGCAGCGATGAAATATAAAGAAACGAATACTGGTTTAGTTGTATTAGCTGGTAAAGACTATGGAATGGGAAGCTCTCGTGACTGGGCAGCTAAAGGAACCAACCTATTAGGAATTAAAACCGTTATTGCAGAAAGCTACGAAAGAATTCACCGTAGTAACCTTGTATTGATGGGAGTACTTCCTCTTCAGTTTAAAGATGGTGAAAGTGCGGAAAGCTTAGGTTTAACAGGTAAAGAAGCAATTGAAGTTCATTTACCTGAAGATGTAAAACCACGTCAATATGTAACTGTAATAGCTACAAATGAAGCTGGTAACAAAACCGAGTTTGAAGCATTAGTTCGTTTTGATAGTGAAGTCGATGTAGATTACTATAAGCATGGTGGTATCTTACAAATGGTACTTCGTCAAAAGTTATCATAATAATGAAAGGGAAAAGGCCAGTTTTTGATAGCTGGTCTTTTTCATTTGCAATTTTTTTTAGACTTTGATTAACTAAATAAAACGTTTCTTGAAAAAAATGCTAGTGAGGTGAGTGCGAATGGATGAGTATAGAGAGGTTTTGTTAAAAATCGAGGCAGCCGTTCATCATATAACGAAAAATTTAACACCTGAAATTGAGCAATTAAGTCAGCTAAATTTATCAAGAACACAAGAAGCCATTTTATTATTATTTCTAAGAAATCCAAATATTACATTAAGAGAGTTAGCTGATTTTCTAGATATTAGTAAAAGTGCTGTTACACAAATTGTAAATAAATTAGAGGATAAGGATTTACTCATGCGAACGATCAATTTGGAAAATCGAAGAGAAGTGCGATTATCCTTAGGTCAAAAAGGGGAAATCGTCAAAAAGGAACTGCAGCAGTTTGAAAGAAAAGTAGTCAATGAGTACATTAAGAAGATTCCGATTGAGGATTTAAAGCATTCTCTACATACACTTGAACAATTCGAGGAAATTATTCGAGAAACAAAAAATCAATCTTAGAGTATGTGAAATCATGTAAAAGCATTGAAGTATGAATCGGATTAATTGACAGTCTCGTAGTAGCATAATAGCATGAATTTAATTAAGTAAATAAACTATTAAGCTTTTAAACTATTTTCAAGAAATGAGGTAGGAGTGTAGAATGACCAATTTTTCCATTAAAAGACCAAAATTCACCATTGTTGCAATGGTATTTCTATTAATATTTGGTTTTGTTTCTCTCAGTAATTTACCACTTCAGTTATTTCCAAGTATTAATCCACCAATTGCAGCTGTTGCAACTAGTTACGATGGTGCTAGTCCAGAGGAGGTGCTAGAACGGGTTACTGAACCTTTAGAAAGTCGATTAGCAACCACCTCTGGATTAAAAAGAATTACTTCACAAACGTCTGAAGGTTCGGCCTTAATTTTATTAGAGTTTGATTGGTCGACAACGATTGATGATGTTGAGTTAGATATTATTAATACGATTCGACAAATTCCCTTACCAGATGGGGCCAACGAACCAAGTTTTTTAAAATTTGATCCATCTATGCTTCCTATGTTGCAAATTGCCGTAACTTCTAATGATTCTATTGTAGATTTTCAAGATGCGGTATTTGATTTACAAGATGAAATTTTAAAAATACCTGGTGTTGCAAGTGTAAACGAATCAGGTTCCCTAATAGAAGAGGTCCATGTAGACTTAAATCAAGATGATTTAGTAGATGCGGGCTTAACACAGGATGATGTCATCTCGGTTATTCAAGCACATAATATTTCGATGCCAGGTGGAACGGTAGTCGAGGATGATTTGAGCTTCACAACTAGATATATTAGTGAATTAACCTCTGTGGAAGATATAGAAAATTTAATCCTAACGGTCGATCCGCAAACAGGAGAAGACATTTCATTAAATGAAGTTGCTTCCGTTCAAATTGCCTTAGAGGACCAAAATATTATAACAAGAGCCAATCAAGAAGAAGCAATTCAATTAACCATTATGAAAGAATCTGAAGCGAATACGGTGGCTGTTTCAGATGTAGTCAATGAAAGAATAAGCGAATTGATGGATGAAAGCCAATACGAAGATTTAAGCATTATTACGCTGTATGATGAAGGAGAATTTATAAATTTATCGATTAATAGCGTGTCAAGTGCGCTCATTTTTGGTGGAATACTCGCCATGCTCGTTCTATTTTTCTTTTTAAGAAATATGAAAACTCCTTTGATTATTGGGATTGCAATCCCATTTTCTGTCATAACGACCTTTGCTTTTATGTATTTTACGAACATTGGTTTAAATTTAATGAGTTTAGGTGGACTAGCTCTAGGAATAGGAATGCTCATCGATAATGCGATCGTTGTTATTGAAAATATTTATCGACATTTATCCATGAAAAAAGATCCAAAAACAGCCGCATTAGAGGGAACGAAAGAGGTCGCTTCTGCGATTACTGCCTCTACCTTGACTACGATCTCTGTCTTTTTACCTATCGTATTCATAAGCGGCTTAATAGGAAGTTTGTTTGCGGAATTTGCTTTAACCGTATCCTTTAGTTTATTAGCCTCATTATTAGTAGCAGTGACCGTTATTCCAATGCTTGCAAGTCGATGGTTAAAGACACCAAAGGAAAATTTAGAAGAAAAAAGAAACGAATCCAACACAATGAAAATGCTGGAATCAATGGCAAAATGGGTTTTAAATCACAGAATCACTGTCATTTTCATTACATTAGTAACCTTAGTGATCGGGATTTTCGGATTAACAACAGTGGGATTTGAATTTTTACCAGATGGAGACCAAGGCTCTTTCACGATTGATATTGAGATGGAATCTGGAACGTCACTGTCTCGAACACAAGAAGCGGCCGAAGCCGTTGAAGATATTCTAGATGATTATAATAATGAAATTTCTAGCTATATGACAACCGTAGGTTCAAGTGCTCAAGATATGGCAGGTGGAGGGACGAGTAATATTGCTCAAATCTCCGTTTCAATGGTTCCTGTCGAAAATCGTTCCATTAGTACAAGTCAATTTATTGAATCAATTGAAAGAGATATTAGACGTGCAGATGATGATGCTGAAATTTCTATTCTCACCATGACGGCAATGGGAGGAGAAGCGAATACGGTTGTCTTTACAATCAGTGACTCTAATTCTAACCGTCTATACGAAACTGCCGATGAATTACAAGCTG
This sequence comes from Alkalihalobacillus trypoxylicola, assembly GCF_001590785.1. GTDB lineage: Bacteria > Bacillota > Bacilli > Bacillales > Bacillaceae_D > Alkalihalobacillus > Alkalihalobacillus trypoxylicola. The sequence continues at coordinate 160,824 of NZ_LTAO01000001.1, read as the reverse complement.
AAATAGAAGAATCAAATTCTATCCGTTCAGTGGATACGAGTATAGAGGATACCATTCCAGAGGTTGCCATTGAAATTGACCCAGACGCGGCAAGAGAGAATGGACTTGCTCCTGCACAAATTGCTCAACAATTAAATTCACTAACTCGTGGTCAAACGGCTTCGACTCTTCAGACAGAGGACTTTGATATTTATGATATTATTGTTCAATTAGAGCCGGATTTTATTGAAAACATATCAGCTTTAGAGAACTTGCAAATACAAAATGGGGCAAATGAATTTATAGCACTAGGTGAGGTTGCCGAAGTTGTAGATGGTGAGAGTACTGCTACTATAAACCGTTGGGAGCAAGAGGAAGCGGTAGAATTTGTGGTTCATTATTCAGTCGATACGCCTCAGAGTACGATTACAGAAATCATTGCAGATGCAGTAGATGAAGTGAATTTTGATGATGGAACAAGCTTTCAATACGGTGGAGATCAAGAATTGCTTGAGGATTCAGCTACTAGCATGATTTTAGCCTTAATTTTAGGAACTATATTTATTTATTTAGTAATGGCCGCTCAATTTGAGTCATTCAAAGCTCCATTTATTATCATGTTTACGGTTCCTCTAGTCGTGATTGGAGCGGCGCTTATATTAACCATTACACAAACACCAATCAGTGTGGTTGTATTTATTGGACTGATGGTATTAATCGGAATTGTCACTAATAATGCAATTGTCCTAGTAGATTATGTGAATCAATTAAAAACAAAAGGAATGGCGACATATGAAGCGTTAGTTAAAGGAATTAAGGACCGTACAAGACCAATCGTCTTAACCTCGGTTACCACTATACTAGGAATGATTCCTTTAGCGCTCGGTATTGGAGAAGGAGCTGATATTCAGCAACCGATGGCACTTGTGGTGATTGGTGGATTAATAAGTAGTACATTCCTATCATTATTTTTAATTCCGGTCATTTATAGTTATCTCGACAAAGAAACAAGAAGGAAGAGAAGGCATTATGTAACCGTAGAAGGAGAATATGTAGAAGTAACGGAACGTGAGCAATTGCCAACCTATGAAGATTTAGAAGCTTCATTTGTTGAAGAAGAAAAATCTGAAGAGAAAGCTAAAAACAATCAAGCAGAAACAGCAGATAAAGCAGAAGAAAAAACCGAAGAAAATTCGGAGCAACAACATGAAAAAGAACCAAAAGAAGGTAATGAAATTAGTAAAGAAGAGATTATTCAGTTACTAGAACGAATTGTTGATTCTAATAAAAAGAAATAACAGGAAATATGAGTGGTTTTGCTTTAAATGAGTAAACCTAGGAAACGCCTTTGAGATTTTATTCTCGAGGGCGTTTTGCTATTAAAAAGAAAAAATGCTTTCGAATAAAGAAATATTATAATACAACTGAGTGAATTTCATAATTGCTTTATAAACGAATAAAACCGAACGTTTCTTATAAAATATGTTTTAAACGTTTTTAATTTACTTCTTGATTGAAACGGTAGGTAGTGTCTCCCAGCGCAGTCTGAAGATCCACTCTGACGAAGCTCTGCGTAGTCAGAGTTAGCTGAAGACAAGCCCTTGGGAAAGCATCTACCTAAAGTGAAAATCAAAAAACAAATCGTTAGTTTTTCATTATAAGATATGTATTATGAAATTGATTCAACTTCCAAAATTTAAAAAACAACTAAGTTATTTTAATAAAATGGCATTTACTAACTCATAATAAGGTAGATGGGAGTGTGAAGTTACATTGAATAAAAATAAGGAACCAAAAAAAAGTGATAAAATTTTCGCAAAAAGCAAAGGGTCTTATGCTGAACAAGAAGTGGCCAAAATGAGTAACGATTTTTCAAGAAAAAAATCCAAGTATAAGAGCTAGGAGTTATATGATATGTTAGACTTTTGGACAGGTAATCAATCATTGCCTATATATGGATTTTTCATTAGAGCAGTTATTATCTATCTTTATATTTTTACGATTGTAAAAATACTCGGTCAACGCTCAATGGGTTCGATCGATCCTTTAGATTTTATTTTTGGTGTCGTGATTGGAGATATTCTAGGTGAACCCTTAACGGATGGAGAACTACCGTTAACAGGACCATTTGCTGCAGCGGCAACAATAGGCTGTATCCATTTATCTTTATCGTTTATCGCCTTAAAAACACCAAGATTTAGAAGAGTTATTGAAAATGAACCATTGATTATTATGAAGCATGGAATGATCTTACATGAACAATTAAAAAAATCTAAAGTAACTTTAGAGTCTCTGTTGATGGGATTAAGATTAAACAATGTTAGTGATTTAACAGAGGTTGATTACGCGATTATTGAAATGAATGGACAAATTAGTGTGATTAAAAAAGATCAATATAACCCTGTAACGTTAAACGACTTGAAACAAGAGAAAGCATCCTCGGGTTACCCAAAAATTCTCATTGAGGATGGAATGCTGGTTATGAGGAACATAGAAAAAATCACGACAGTCGAACATGTTAAGGAGATTCTCCATAAAAAAGGGTATACGTATCGAGATATTTTTATGATGAGTATGAACGAAGCGGGTCAAGTTTACATAAGTCCAAAAAAATCAGCTACGAATCATGTATAATAATAGAGAAAATGTACCAAACTTGTATAAAAAAAGCGAGGTGCATAGTGCATGAGAAAAATTAGAACGTTATCATTTGCAGAATTAGTAAAAGAAAATAAGGAAGAAATTATGAATGATCAGGAAAAAATGGAGCAACTAGAGAAACGTTTTGAAGAACGTCATCAATTTAGTAAATAAAAATAAAAAACCTTTGATTAACAACAAGAGAAACCCGAAAAGCGTAGCATTAATTTTTCGGGTTTTTTGATTTAGTTTTCATGAATTTATTTTTAGAATCGTAATGATATTTAATAATGGAGAACATAGATGGACGATGAAACTTTCAACAGAAAAAGTTACTAGCTTTTGCGTTTGACCCTTTAATACTCCACTTTAGAAGAAATGTTGAAATCACCACCAAAAAAAGCGAAATAGAGTGCACTCTATTTCACTTTTTCTTTAGCTTATTCTTTTATTTCCTTCCAAACGTCCCAAGTGCCAGAGTTATTTTTAGGATTTTGGTTTTGAGTCCACCATTTGGCTTCATACATTTTGCCATCAAGTGTGACAGTGTCTCCAGCAGTATAAATGGCTTGACTATCCCATTCCTGTGGTCCTTCCGGCTCTGTTTCATTTACCTTTTGCCAAACCTCCCAAGTGCCAGAGTGGTCAATAGGATTCTGACCTTGAGTCCACCATTTGGCTTCATATACTTGACCGTCGACAATTACTTGGTCACCTGTATTATAGATAGTTGTCTCCTTCCAATCTTGTGGACCGTCAGGAATTTCATAACAATCAGCTACTTTTTGCCAAACTTGCCAGTTACCAGAGTTGTTATTAGGATTTTGGTTTTGAGTCCACCATTGTGCCTCATAGAAGTTACCTTCATGTTCAATTTTGTCACCAGCTACATATATTGTATGAGCATCCCAAGCTTCAAATTCGCAACTAGGTGCTTCAGGTTGTTCTGGAACTTCTGGTTCTTCAGGAACCTCAGGCTCTTCTTCCACTTCTTCAAATGTAAAGGTAGTAGGGGCTCTCATTCCTGGAGTAGAGAAATAAGCCTCGAGTGACCCTGTTACCGTAATTAATTTTCCTAAATTTTCAGGATTTGAAGGTAGATTCAGTCCGTTACGAACAGCCGTTCCATTCACGAGTTGAACGGGTAGCATTTTGGAGCGATCAGTCTCATTTGGTGAGTCTGCTAGTAATAGATTTGATGGTGCATGTGTACCTTCGCCGATAACAGGTGAAGAGTTGACAATAGAACCGACAATATATCCTTTTACTTTAGCAGTGCCACTGTTGTTTGCGATTGCTTCAGCTACAGTTCGTAAACCGGTTGGATCTTCTTCAGATCCTTCACCATTAATAGTAATACGATTTCCTTCTTCGTAATTAATAGCCGTTTCTTGGGCTGTAATATAATCAACCACTGAAGTCCAGACTGGTCCTAAATTCGCTTCGATTGTATTTGAATTTAAATTATAAAAATTAGTACCATGCATGTAGTCATTGTATGCAACGGTATAAATTTTATCTAAGTCAAAAGTATCTCCGTTTGCTAAGCTGATCTCAACATCTATGATGGCACCATTTTCATTTGTAATTAAGTTATAAGTGAGCCCAGAAACTTGAATATCAACACCACGACGGTATTTAGCTTGTTCTAGTATTACATCCTTAATTTTGCTACCGGTTGCTTCTACCGATACAATGACGTTACCGAAACTATCTAGAGATTCGATTTGTTGATCGGTAATCGGACCAGGAAGAATTTCACCTGTAACGGATGAGCCATTTAATAGTCCGATATCTGTCCCTGCCTTAGCACGAATAGCGTCTGTGTATAGGTTTCCGATTCCTACATCGTTTCTATTTTTATTGGCAGAATATAATCCTGATTCCGTTGAACCGATGATTTCACCTGGTAGTGGAGCGGTTGGATCGACTGATAGTCTAATTCTGCCTTCTCTTGAATAATCAAGAGTTTTTCCTTCAGCTGTAAGCTTTAATACATAGTTTTTCATGGCTTCCGTCATTAATCCAACTGTTTCAGAAAGGACGGTTCCTTCAAAATGATAGCCTGAACCACCAGTACCAATATAATTGGCAACGGCCACCGTATACGTATCATCTAAGTTAATCGGTTCATTGTTCATCGTTAATAACACATCTTGAAAGCTTCCTGTAGGTCCCGTTATCACATTATAATGCAATCCAGATACTTGTAAATCAATTTCATTACGGTTATCACGAGAATAAGAGTAGGCAAGCACATCTTTAATCGCTTGGCCGGTCATTTCAAAAACCATCACTTCATTAGCGAAAGGTTCAATTTGATAAATATCTCCTAATGTTACTTCGCCAGCATCTATACTCGCGCGGATTCCACCGTTGTTCGTAAAGGCAATATCACTGTTAGCTATATCACGCATCGCATCTGTCCAGAAGTTACCAAGAGGAGCATCACCATTAAAACGCCCGTCTCTAGTTAATCCGTTTGAAGAAGTTCCGATTACTTCACCAAGAAGGTCTTCCATATCAGCGTTGTATCCGTCAATCACAGCCTGTACCTCTTCATCGATATCAGTTAAAGAGGATACCGATAATAGGCTTCCTGTCGTATTAACGATTGCATCAGTAGCTGGATCGTATGTTAAGGTTACTTTTCCTACATTGTTCAAGTTAGATCCTGTTTGAACAATGGGGGTTCCATTAACAACATTAGGTGCATTTAGAGTCGTATGTGAATGACCACCGATAATGAGGTCAAAATAATCGACTTCCTCAGCTAGTTGCTTGTCATAGTCGAAACCAATGTGAGTAAGTGCAACGATTACATCTGCTTGTGTCTCTAATTCTTCTTGATAGGATTTAGCTACTTCAGCATAGTTCCCATCAAATTCCATTCCTACCGTATTAGCAGGAGCTGTAGCTGGGGGAGCTTGAGTAAGTGAGAAGATAGCTACCGATAAGCCATCGAAATCGAAAATTTCATATGGTTTAGGCTGCTCTATATTTGTCGTCCCTACATCCATGTTAGCGGCCAACCATGGGAATTCAGATAGAGCCATATTTTCTGAGAAGGCTTCTTGCCCAAAATCAAATTCATGATTACCGAGTGTAAATGCATCTACGCCAGCTAGATTAAAAACTTCATAGATAGGTTTTCCTTTATTTAAATCTACGACTGGATTTCCACTAACTGCATCACCAGCATCAAGATAAAGGAAATAATTCGATAACTCACGTTGTTCTTTGACATATGCAGAAACCTTTGCATATTGATCAAAAGTTGCGTGAATATCATTCGTATGTAGAATGGTTAAATCAAGTTCTTCATTTGCTTCGGCTTGGTTAAAGAAAGAAAGGAAAAAAAATAGCACAACAAAAATCGAAAGAACTTTTGGCGTTCGCCAAGTAAGAACGTTATTCATAGATTACCTCCATGTTTTTATAATAGTAGACAAGGTAAGATTCACCCGTCTCTATCATAATGGTAACAAAAAAAATCGCGATTTCTACTAAAATTCTATAAAAAACATGTAAAGATTTCTAACTGCCTACATGGTACACCAATGATTAACCTTCATTGGTAAAGGACTAGAAACGGCAAGAGGCTCAAACGTTTTATAAAAGCTAGATTAGTAGAGCGCCTATCCTTTTTGTAAAGAAGGACGATTACATGTAAACGTATTTACAATACTTTTAACACAATGGTAATGACGGGCTTTGTTTTTAGATGAATCATAGTTTTCATTCAAAAATAAAATTCATTGTAAGAGTTCATGAACCGACGAACAAATGTGTTTTAAAAATAATAAGACAGGCATAGGATAGTAAATAACTTTTAATCTAGGAATGATGATATGAATAAATCTAAATTGATTCCCTTTATACTATTTTCAACTTATCTAATGGTATTAATTTATATTACTCTTTTAGCATGGAATTATGGAGCATCGTTAGGGGATGGAGGTCCTGGGGGAAGGAATTATAATGTCATTCCTTTTAGAAGTATTTACCGAATTAGTTGGTATAGTCCTACCATATTCGACCCTTTAAAAATAGTCGTCGGAAATATTTTATTATTTATCCCTTTTGGCTTTTTACTTCCTTTCTTAATTAAAATTCGTCTTGTGAAAATCACGATACTAGGGTTCTTAACTTCTTTTTGCATTGAACTATTTCAATTTTCATTTATGTATCGAGTAGCAGATGTGGATGATTTAATTTTAAATACGTTAGGGGTCAGTCTTGGATTTTTTTTGTATCAACTTTTTGTTAAACTTAAACAAAGAATAATTTATATAGACGTATAAAACGGCTTTTTTTAATTGCCTTATCAGACCGTAGACAAATGAGGGTGGGACAATACTCATGAATGAAAAATGCCACACGTGTTAGGTAGTCCGGTTGACCGCTCTCTCAAGACACTAAACGTCCGGTGGAGTTACGTCGAACTAAAAGAGGATTTCGACATGGTCATTACTTCCCACTGAAGTCTTCATGCCTTGTGTTCGCTATGGAATACATACACTTCATACAAACGACTACTGCAACCTTGTCCTGCTTAGGGGGAGGTTGCTTTTTTTGTTAATAATGATAATCCCCAATGTGATGGGGAGCAGCCGGTTAGTTCAACGCTCTCCTGTGGAAAGCGAGCCCCCATATCGGTAGCTGAGTCGCAGAGCCGCATCCTAACTGCTAGTGAAAAAACGGTTGACTTGTTTCCATTTTATGAGACTTTGTCGACAGGCTGCGGCTGCTTTTAATAGCGTCTTTTTTTGTACTTTCTATCATGGTTAGTGATAAAATAGCTTTTACATAGAAAGGTGTTGTTCTTATATGAAAAATAAGCAATGGACAATCGACCAAATAGAAGATTGGATTAAGGATACTGATAACCATTCTAACCAGCTTTCAGAGTCTCAAGCATTTTTGCTTATTAAGCAGTTAGAACAAGAAAAACAGCCTTCTGAAAAAAATAAGGAGCTTCGTTCTCTTATTTATACAAAATTGGTTGAAAAAAGATGGAGTGAATCACATCGATTAGATACTTTATCAAAAAGTTGGATGGAGCAAGCGATTCAGCTTGATGGTCAAAATATTGAAATCAAAAAATATCAATTGGAAAAAATACTAGAAGCATGTTTGGAGTTTGACGACTTTCCGGAACAGCTTCCGGTTATAAGAGAAACCGACCATAGCTCGACAAAAAAAGAAAGAGCTGAGCAATATTATCACCTTGCTGAGCAATTTTTCCAAAACCTCGAGAAATTAGAAGTAGTGTATCGAGATTTACAGAACCATTTTAATGTCATTGAACACGACTCGCGTACTGAGGAAATGAAGAAGCTTGTAGAATTGTATAAGCAATTTGAGGAGCCATTTTTATTAATTTCGAAAGCTACCAGGGAATATGCCAAATCGATATCTGGAATTTATTACTCTGCAGAGCAATTGAAACAAATAAAAGAAGCGACAAATCAAATTGAACAGCTTTCTCAAGAGTGGAAAGAACGACTACTACAGCTTACCGATCAGACGGAGAATACCTCTGCACTCGAACAATTAAATGATATGATAGGTCTCGCTCCGATAAAAAAACGAATTCATAAGCTCTATCAGTATTTACAATATCAGAAAAAACGGACAGAACTAGGCTTTAGAACCCGTGATGCAATGAGCTTACATATGATTTTTATAGGGAATCCCGGAACTGGTAAAACCAGTTTAGCAAGACTAATGGCTAAAATCTATTATGAGTTAGGATTATTAGAGCATGAAACGGTGCTAGAAGTTGATAGGTCTCAGTTAGTAGGGGCCTATGTTGGTCAAACGGAAGAACAAACAATGCGTGCGATTGAAAAAGCAAATGGTGGGGTTCTTTTCATTGACGAAGCCTACAGTTTAAAACGTACTGGCGCTGATAATAATGATTTTGGGCAAACGGTGATCGATACATTAGTTTCGGCTATGACAAATGAGAAATTAGCGAATACCTTTGCGGTTATTTTAGCGGGATATCCAGAGGAGATGAATTTATTTTTACGCTCAAATCCAGGTCTTCGCTCTAGATTTCCAGAGCAGAACCTTTTATTACTTGAAGATTACTCCATGAGTGAATTATTAAAGATAGGAGAGAGTGTGGCAAAAGAAAATGATTTTATCCTTACAGAGGCCGGTTTAACTGCTTTAAAGGAAAGAATCGAAAGGGCCCAAGTAGATGATTCTTTTGGAAATGCTCGCACAGTCAAAAATATTGTCTTAGATGCTATTTTTGAAAAGGGTTCAAGCCAGCAAAGTGAGGAGCTAGGAACGTCAGCTTACATCCTTTTAGATGAAGAGGATTTTCTTCCTAAAAAGACAGAAAATGAAGATAAGGAAGCATTGGTCGAGCTTCAATCCTTAATCGGTTTAGAAAATGTGAAAAAGGAAATAAAAAAAATGACTGCATACATACAGGTTCAGCAACTGAGACGACAGCATCATATGAAAACTAATCCGATTACGGTACATACTATTTTTACCGGTGCTTCAGGAACAGGAAAAACAACGGTTGCCTCTTTGTATGCGAAAGCCTTAAAGGAAATTGGACTGCTAAAAAGAGGTCATTTAGTCGTAGCGAGTCGAGCAGACTTAGTGGCAGGGTACACCGGTCAAACTGCACGAAAAACAAAAGAAAAAATAAAAGATGCTCTTGGTGGTGTCTTATTTATTGATGAGGCTTACTCTCTTTATTCGGAAGGTAGAGGAGATTTTGGTAAAGAAGCAATGGCAACCCTTTTACAAGAGATGAGCATTCATCAAGAAAATATTGTCGTAATCCTTGCTGGCTATGAAGAAGAAATGCAGCAGCTTCTTTCCAGTAACCCAGGGATACGCTCAAGGTTTTCGAAAGAAATTGATTTTCCGTCTTATAATCGGTCAGAACTGCTCGCTATCATAGAAAAGCAAATAAATGATTTAGGATATAAATTGTCGGAAAAGGCTTCCAGTCTATTAGTAAAACTTATTCCGGAAACGGGACATTCAGGTAATGGAAGATTTGCTACGAATTTAGTCCAAAAAATTATTCAAGCTCAAGCTGAGCGATTAGTAGAAGAGTCTGAAATGAGTAAAGAAGATTTAATGATGGTTAAAGAAGAAGATTTACAGGCAGTAAGTGAAGCCGTTTAATTTAGGAGGAATGGATAGGATGAAAATCGTTACAACCAATATAGATGTGCGATATGCAGAAACAGACCAAATGGGTATTGTACATCATTCTAATTATGTAGTCTGGTTTGAGGTAGGTCGAACCGAATTTATTAAAGATTTAGGATACCATTATGCTGAAATGGAGAAGGATGGTATTCTCTCTCCTGTTGTTGATATTAACATTTCTTATAAAAAACCTACTCTATATGGAGAAACAGTAACACTTAAAACGTGGGTCGATGCCTATGACGGGTTACGAATTACTTATGGATATGAAATAGTGAATGAGCAAAAGGAGCTTTGTGTAACAGGACGTTCTGTCCATGTTTGTGTCAAAAAAGAAGGTTTCCGACCTATTTCTATAAGAAAATATTTACCAAAATGGCATGATCTGTATGAAGAAATCAAAAATAAGAATTCTTGATTGGGGAAAATCGTTGATTGCAGCCTCGTTAAGGATTTTATGCTATCATAAATGAGAGAGTAGAGTATATATTTTTTGATTTTTGGAGGGTGCTTATTATATGGCCTTTGGCATAACAAAAGAACAATTATCAGAATGGAAACACAATGTTAACAAAGGAGAAATTTCCTTTTTAACTCATTATTGGTATGATGAACGATTTCCAGGATGTAAGACTGTAACAAAAGTTGGCTGTATAAATGTCGAACAGTTAATGGAGTGGGGAAAACAATATGAGCTTCACCCAAACTGGATAGATAAAAGAGGTCACTTTCCACATTTTGATTTATTAGGAGAGAAGCAATATCAAGTATTGCAAGCGGAAAATAAGCTGGAGCAACTGGAAAGACTAAATCTGAAAAAAAGTAGTGGAGGTTATAATCTTTATGTTAGTAAATCAAGAGAAAATCATGGCGGATTTACATTCGAAAGCTAAAATTAACGCAGAGGAAGAAATAAAGGCTAGAGTACAATTTTTGAAAGATTATGTCGTTAAAAGCGGTACTAATGGATTTGTTCTTGGGATTTCAGGTGGACAAGATTCGACACTTGCTGGGAAGCTGACTCAAATGGCCGTAGATGAATTAAATGAAGAACAAAAAGAGAAGACCTACCAGTTCTTTGCGATGAGATTGCCATATGGGGAACAGCTAGATGAAGAAGACGCTCAGGCTGCCCTGAACTTTATCAAGCCTTCTAATCAGCTCACTATTAATATTAAGCCTGCTGTACAAGCATCAATTGCCTCATTTACTAAGGCTACTAACGAACAAATGTCATTATTTGTTCAAGGAAATACAAAAGCAAGAGAAAGAATGAAAGCACAATATGATGTGGGAGCTCATTATGGATGCTTGGTTGTAGGAACCGATCATGCAGCCGAAGCGGTTACTGGCTTTTTTACTAAATACGGCGATGGTGCATGTGATATTGCTCCATTATTTGGATTAACAAAACGACAAGGTAAAGAATTGCTCATTCATTTAAATGCACCAGAAAAATTATATTTAAAGGCTCCTACAGCGGATTTAGAAGATGACAAACCAGGAATACCTGATGAAGTAGCATTAGGAATCACCTATGACCAATTAGATGATTATTTAGAGGGAAAAGATGTGGATAAAACCATCGCTACCCAAATTGAAAGGCGCTATAAAATGACAGAACACAAAAGAAATCAGCCCGTCGTTTTATCTGATTCATGGTGGAAATAACGAAAGATAGAGGTGCACTTTAACGTTTTTACGTGCTGATTCTATCAGAGGTTACATTTCTTTCATAAAAAGGAGACCTACTCATGAGCAGAGAAAATGATCAAAGCGATCTTCATATGCATTCAACCGCTTCTGATGGAGGCTACAGCCCTACAGAGTTAATGAAAAAATGTCATGCAGTCGGTTTAAAATATGTATCCTTAACTGATCATGATACGGTTAATGGATTTTTAGAAGCAAAGATGACGGCAGATAAACTAGGCATGCATGTGATACCAGGTATTGAATTTTCTACAAAGTTCGAGAAAACAAGTGTTCATATTTTAGGCTACGGTCTCGATGTCACTTATACGCCCTTGATTGAATTACTAAATAAACAGCAGCAGGAGAGAAGAAAAAGATTAGACCATATCTTGAATAAACTTGCTCAGGTGAACATTACTTTATCGGCAAATTCTGTTCTAAAGCATGTTGATGGAGGAAGTATAGGAAGACCTCATATTGCTAAAGCAATGGTAGAAAATAAAGTGGTTAATAGTGTGGCAGAAGCTTTTGATTTGTATCTTGCTGAAGGAAAACCAGCTTATGTTGAAAAAGAGAAGGAGATGTCCATTCAGGAAGCTATTGATTGGATTCACCTCTGTAAAGGTGTCGCTATAGTGGCTCATCCTGGTCATTATTCTCACCTTGATCAACATCTCTTATATTGGTGTCAGGAATATCATTTAGATGGCTTAGAAATTTTTCATCGTGACCATTCACCCGAAGAACGAAGTAAATATCAAAAAATACATCTAGAATTAGAAAAGAAATTGAATAAAAAACTTTTAGTGACTGGTGGTTCTGATTTTCATCATGAGGATTATGGTCGAACATTAGAGCCTTTGGGCAAAACAAGAATCGATAATCGATATGCAGAAGCATTAATGGAGGCAATAAAAAACAAGCGATAGTTATCGCTTGTTTTTTGGAAGCTTAGCATCAATTTCTTCGTTTTTTAAAGCCTGTGCAGCCAATTTGTCTGCCTCTTTATTTTTTTCTCGTGGAATCCATTGGTAATCAATCGATAATCCGAGCTTATTTTGCTTTTCTTTAATTCGATTATACCATCTTAAATAATGTTCTTCATATACGGGCCATTCATCGGTCATTTGGTGTATGACAACCATTGAATCTGATTGGACCGTTATGAGCTGATGTTTTATTTCTAATTCTTCACACTTCGCTAATAAAGCATACAAAGCACTATATTCACTTTCGTTGTTATCGGTTAAAAGCTCTTGCTTTTGATTCGCACGAACGCGCCATTCCTGTCCGTTTTGTTGAAAGTATAACACATAGCCTAGGCCGCTTTTTTTAGATTCTTTGTCAAAACTAGCATCAAAGTAGGAGGTCACATTATGAGGGAGCTCAAATAGTTCCTCTTTTAATTTAGATAAATCTTTGTTACTCCATACGACTCCACGCCGGTCGTACCAATTCATGTCTTTCGCTCTACCTGTTTTTTCTAAATCGTTTTTTAATGAAATGCTTTCATCTATGGTGAGCCATTCACTTTCCATCTTAAAGGATTGGTGATGTTTAAGAGGCTTATAATTCCATTCAAGTCTTAATTCCATTGTTTTCCTCCTTTTTAGAAATTAGCTTAGACAAATGTTGACTTATTGTCAAATGTCGGCTAAAATGACGTTTTGAACAGAGAAATTTCAGAATTATTTGTCAGGTGTATCGACATGGAAGCACTTTAGCATAATAGATAGACATATACATATAAGGAGTTGGAGAAAATGCCGATTAAAGTTCCAGATAATTTACCAGCCAAAGACATTTTAAATAGTGAGAACATATTTGTAATGGATGAAAGTCGCGCATATTCTCAAGATATTCGACCATTAAAAATTGTCATTTTAAATTTAATGCCTATTAAAGAAACAACGGAAACACAAATTTTAAGACTTCTAGGTAATACACCTTTACAGCTTGACGTATCTTTTATTCATCCAGATACTCACCGTTCAAAGAACACATCTTTTGAACACTTAACCTCGTTTTATAAAACTATAGATGAGGTAAAATCACAAAATTTCGATGGAATGATTATTACGGGAGCACCCGTTGAAAAGTTAAAATTTGAAGAAGTTGATTATTGGAAAGAGCTTCAGATGATTATGGATTGGAGTAAGAAAAATGTGACTTCAACCCTTCACATATGCTGGGGAGCACTAGCAGGGCTTTACCATCATTTTGGGATTGAAAAAAATCCTGTCGATAAGAAGGTATTTGGTGTATTCAATCATTATGTAACAGAAAATAATGTGAACCTAATCAGAGGGTTTGATGATGAATTTTTAGCCCCTCATTCTCGATATATGGATGTAAAGGCTGAAGATATCCTTGCTCATGAGCAATTGCAGCTATTAAGTGTTTCGGATGAAGCTGGAGTATATTTGTGTGCATCTAAAGATGGCAGACAGGTTTTTGTTACAGGACACTCTGAGTATGATGCCTGTACGCTAGAGGAAGAGTATCATCGTGATATCCAAAAAGGGCTATCTGTAGAAATACCTAGTAATTATTTTCCAAATAATAATCAAAATGATAAACCAAGATTAAGGTGGAGAGCTCATTCCAACTTGTTATTTTCTAATTGGTTAAATTATTATGTTTATCAGGAAACACCATATGATTTCACTATTTAAATGGCAAGTATGAGGGTCAATTAAAGAATAGTAAGTAAATATTGTGAATCATAAATGAAAAGCGAATGTTTGGGTCACCCTAATCAAAAAACGATTTGATGAATGGGAGTGATCCATGTGAAGGCTACTGTTGATAAATCAACTGTGTTTTTGTTGAATTCAGATGTGTACTATGAATATTATAAGCATCCCAACAAAGAAAATAGACCTGTTATTATTATGATTCACGGTTTTCTTTCTTCTAGCTATTGTTTTAGAAAAATGGTTTCACTCCTACAAAAAGATTTTAATTGCTTATTAATCGATTTGCCGGGGTTTGGTAGAAGTGGGAAAAATCGAGATTTTCACTACTCTTTCGAAAATTACGCGAAATTGGTTTTAACGTTAGCCAAGCTTCTACATATTAATCAGGCGATATTGTTAGGGCATTCGATGGGTGGGCAGGTTGCCCTTTATATGGCTAGCCAATCACCTCAGTTTGTTCATTCACTTATTTTATTAAATAGCTCAGCTTATTTAAAAAAGGTAAAAAAGGCTTATTATTATGCAACCTATTTTCCTTTTGCTCCTCAGATTATGCGCTGGTGGATGGCTAAAAAGAATTATCGTGAGACGATAGAACAAGTGGTCTTTAATCGAAAAATGATTAGCAACCAGATTGTGGAAGAATATAGTAGGCCATTTTTGGATAAAGAATTTTATCATTCATTACTTTACCTGATGAGAGATCGCGAAGGAGACTTAACTAAAGAACAATTAAAAACCATTCAACATCCAGCTTTAATTTTGTGGGGAGAAAATGATCAAATTATTCCTCTTCATATTGGAAGGAAGCTCTCGGTGGATTTACCTCATAATCAATTTTATAGCTTTAAGAAAACCGGACATCTTTTACCTGAGGAGCGACCAAAAGAAATCGTAAAGCATATTCATCGGTTTTTTAATGATATTATTTCGAAGGAATCAACTCTTAAGTAGGTTGATTTCTTTTTGTGTACAGGAGTTCTGTTACCGCTATTCACAACACGGTATGATATAATGAAAAAGGCTTAGCTTTGGAGGTGGAAAGCGTGGACCCATTAGATGTAATGATGAATAAAGAAAAAGTAATCCCTTATTATCAACCTATTATTAGTGCCGACAAGCAGCTTATCATAGGATATGAAGTTTTGGCAAAGTTGCAGAGTGACGAAGGGGTGAGAAGCTTAGGGTGGTTTTTTAACGATCGTTCGATTCCAGATGAATACCGTCTCGAATTAGAAGACCATATCCAAAAAATGGCTATAAACAATCTAATCATATCGAATGATTTTGTTAACCTATTTTTCCATTATGATGCGACTCTGCTACTAAAAGATAATGGAGAAACGCTACTTAAGAGATTAGATGAGGTGGAAAAAGAGTATCCAAACATTAAGAGTCAAGTCGTTATTCAGTTAGATGAACAAGTCATTTCGAAGCAAGTAGATGATTTTAAACATCTTCTTACATATATTCAGAGTACAGGTATTCGCATCGCCATTAATAATGTCGGTTTTAATCATACAAACCTTGATAACCTTGCCCTTTTAAAACCTAATATTGTTAAAGTAGATGTTGACTTTTTAGACGAAGATTCATTACCCCATTTATACCGAGAAGTACATCATTCGATTTCAATGCTCTCTAGAAAAATCGGAGCTACTCTTTTATTCGAAGGGATATCAAGCTTCAATCAGTTGAATTATGCATGGCGTAACGGAGGAAGATATTATCAGGGAGATTATTTGTCAAAGGCTCATTCATCCTTTATTCCTTTAGATGATTGCAAAGAAAAAATTCAGAAGGAATTTCAGCATTTCATCACATTCGAACGAAAAAAAGTAGAATCACAAATTCAATTGTCGAATGTCATAAGCCAAAAACTAAAACAGCTTATTAAAATGACGAGCTTCGACCAATTAGATGAACATCTTTTGCACATAGCTACGAGTTGTCATGATTTTGCCTTTCGCGTGTATATTTGCGATCAAGAAGGCTTTCAACAAACGGCTAATGCAGAAAAAAATAGCACAGGGAAATGGGAGTTACTCCCGGAAGGTCGATATAAGAACTGGAGTTGGAGACCGTATTTCTTAGAAAATATCGTTAGAATGAACGTAGAAAAAAAAGGATTACTATCGGATCTCTATACAGACATTGAGCGAGATGAGAGAATTCGTACTTATTCCTATCCGTTATCGGACTTTTTATATTTATTTATAGATATTCCTTATGATTATTTATTTGAACAAGAAGGACTTCTATAAAGATTTTCATTTATATAGAGAAGTGATTAATGAACAATGAGTGGCTGATTGGGGAAGCTTCGAAGGTTGCTCACAATCAGCTTTTATTAGAAAGGAAGATTTAATGTGAAAGAGCCAGTATTAACTGGTAGTCATTCAGCTGTTTATCGGCTAATTATTTATTTGTTTTTTGCCTATTCCACCAACACAGTCATTATTAGTTATATTTCTGTTTTTTATCGAGAAGAGGGCTTATCTGGTAGTGAAGTAGGTATTTTAATGGCAGTAGGGCCAATGGCTATGCTAGTAGCCCAGCCTATTTGGGGATATTTAAGTGATAAATTTAAAACAATAAAGAGAATGTTAATGATAGCCTTAATTGGTCTAATTTTAACTGCTTCACTTTATTATATAACTTCTGGATTTTATCAATATATCATCGTCATGTTTGTTTTGTTTTTATTTTTATCACCGATTACTCCACTCGGAGATAGTCTTGCTCAAAAAACGGCGAATTATCGCGGGTTAAATTTCGGAAGGCTCAGAATGTGGGGCTCATTTGGATTTGCAACCACCTCATTAATAACAGGCTATATATTATCCATTATAGGTGTTAATCATTTCGTTATCCCATTAATTACAATGGCCTTTATAGCTTTTATATGTGCTTGTTTAGTAGAAGATGTGCCAGGTTCTACAAAGCCTGTGACGATTATTCATGCACTCAAAATTGGTGTGAATAAGAAGCTTGCTCTGTTTTTAGGTTGTATTATTTTTATTTCTATTCCTCATCGAACAAATGATAGCTATTTAGGTATTTATATTATTGAATTAGGTGGTCTAGAATCCATGATCGGCTGGGCTTGGTTTATAGCCGTTATAGCTGAAGCATTTGTTTTTGCTATTAGTTTGACATGGTTTAAAAACATTCATCCAATAAAGCTCATCATTGCAGCTGCCTTTATATTTGTGATTAGGTGGACACTTATGAGTTTTATTACCAATCCTTGGTTCATTCTACCATTACAAGTACTGCATGGATTTTCTTTTGGCTTAATCTATATTACCGCCCTGCAATATGTTAGCAAAATGTTCCCAGAGCAATTACAGGCAACAGGGCATGTTTTGTTTATTACGACATTTTTTGCTTTATCAGGGATTATAGGTTCTTTACTTGGTGGGATCATTATGGATATTTTTAGTATAGCGCATATGTATTTTCTAATGGGGCTCAGCTCTTTTATAGGTATGATTTTATTTGTAATTTTTCTATTATTTCAAGAGAAAAAGGAACATATCAAGGAGGGACTTTAGATGAATATTATTCTTACGGAAGATGCTAAATATTTTGTAAAACAACAATTGGAAGAAGGGGCTCCTTTAAGAGTAGTCGCTTTTGATACGTTTGAATGCAGTACGATGGTTGATTATAAACTAATGAAAGATTCTAAAAAGGAAAATGATCAAATGATAGAAGTAGAGGGAATCACTTTCCTTTATGATCAAAAGGCCATCGAAGAAATTGGAGATTATTTAAAAATTGATTATATTTCTAATCAAGGAATTAAACTTACGAACAAAAATCAAATACTCGCCTATGCCCGTACTATCGAATAACTTACTTCTTGGTAAAAAAATGACTAACCTGTTGAACGATCGGGGTAATTTCACCGACTACTCTCGCAACCTGATCGACCGTTTTTACAGCTTGACTTAAATCGATTTGACCTTGTTCATCAAAGAATACTTTTTTTAATAGAGAAGGCGATTTTAAGGTAGGAAGGTCATTTTCTTTCTCTTTATTAGGAAATCTGCCTTCTTTTTGTAATGTCTTTGAAGAAAATGGTCTGAAAATCGGTTTGTTTGAATGATTGGGTGATGGCTTCATAGAATGATAAGGAGAATGCATGGGCTTTGGTTGATAATATGGCTGAATGCTAGGTTGGTTATTATTTTTTCTATAATGTTGAAAATGTGGGTTATACATAAAAAATGCTCCTTTCTATAGAGATCATATATTTTTATGTTTCAATTTGAATAGCCTTCTTTTTCGGAAGCAACTTAATAGTCAATAGGCCGTTTTGATATTGGGCTTGAACATGCTCGTAGTCAATTAAAAAAGGTACGCCAATCGTTCTTTCTCTTTTTTCATAATGATTATGAGTAGAGGATATTGCTTTATCCTGATAAATAATAATTTGGACAGCATGGTGATAGACATTTAACTCGATTTGACTTTTATGGATTCCAGGCAATTGTGCTTTGACAAAAAATCCATCCTCTAAATCTTCTACTTTAATAGGAATTGGTTGGTCAAATAGAGAATGAAGTGGAGAGCGATTGAAGGACTGTTGGAAAAAATCATCAATCGATTTTAGCATATTTAAAGGAGCGACTTGCTTTTCATTTTTAGGAGCTTGCTCAGACATTAAAATCCCTCCATAAGAATTTCTTTTTTTATCCTATGTGAATAACCAGTACAAAGTGAGTAAAGGAGTGTTTAAATACAAATGGAAATTATAGATACACATTGTGATGCACTATTGAAGCTAACCGAGGATCCATCGCGTTCATTTACGGATAATAGTGATATTCAAACGAATTATCATCATTTGCAGACTGGTAACGTGAAGCTTCAATTTTTTGCTATTTTTATTGAGCCTGAGATCAAACAAAATCATAAATTTGACCATGTATTGGATCAGGTTCAGGCATTTTATGAAAAAATTTTAAAACCTAATCCTAGAATGAAGCATATTCGTCAATGGCAAGATATGTTTGATTTAAAAGAGGGGGAGATAGGTGCTGTATTAGCACTAGAAGGATTAGATGCGATTGGTAATGACTTGACGAAAATGTCTATTCTCACTCAATTAGGTGTGTTATCGGTAGGGCTAACTTGGAATTTTGCTAACTTATTTGCTGATGGAGTCAATGAGACAAGAGGAGCAGGATTAACCGAGCTTGGAAAAGAAATGGTTTTGGAGTTCAATAAGAAAGGGATATTAACCGATGTTTCACACATTAGTGAGAAAGGTTTTTGGGATGTAATGGAACGAGCTGAATTCCCGATTGCCAGTCATTCTAATGCAAAAGCTATTTGTAATAGTCCTAGAAATTTAACAGATGAACAAATTAAAGCCTTAATCTTAAAAGGTGGCTATATGGGCTTGGTTCTTTATCCAGAATTTCTAACAGGAACAAAACAAGCGGCAATAAAAGATTTAGCAAGTCACATTGAACATATTTGTTCATTAGGAGGAGAAAATCTTATTGGTATCGGTTCTGATTTTGATGGAATTGATTGCTTTATAACAGATGTTGAGCATTCTGGAAAATTACCTTTTCTTTTGCAGGAGCTAACGAAGTTTTTTCCAGTAGAACTCATTGAAAAGATTGCTCATCAAAATTTTAAAGCATTTATCCAAAGAAAATTCATATAAAAAATGTTTTGAAAATCTTACATTTTTTTGGTCATTTTGAAGCAAACATTGAAAAGAGCGGCTAAATGCATGATTTTTCCTTTCATATTTATGTGATACTTTCAAAAAAGTAAAAAAAAACCTGTTTTTAAGTTCGAAGTGGTTTATGTAATATGAATGATTTAATTAAAATTATGTTACAATAGAGACAGTTTCACTTATATGAAAGGGGTCTTTATTGAATGTTAGAAAAGGGAAAATTGACAGTTATTGCTTTGCTTTCAATGATCATTTTAGTGGCATGTGGTGCTTCTGAGGATCAAGAGAATGCCTCCGGTGAAAGTGAAGAAAATGTTCAAATAGAAATAAATGAAGAGGATTATCCAGAGGTAATCGCATCCGTTAACGGTGAAGAAATTGAGAGAGAGCCTTTTGTTTCTTATTTAGAAGACCGTGCTAGCTTTTTAGCGTTAAGTGGTGTGGATTTAGATTTAAATACAGATGAAGGAAAGCAATCGATGAAAGAACTTGAAACACAGGTTTTAGATTTATTCATCAATGATGAGTTGCTTGTTCAAGTAGTGGAAAATGAATCGATTGAAGTAGCGGAGGAAGAAATTCAGCAAGCGATAGAAATGCAAAAAATGAACCTTCAGGTCACAAACGATGAAGAGTTAGAACACTTACTGGCTGAACATGATATGACGCTGAGTGATTTAAGAGAAGAAGCTCAAACCTATATAAAACGAGAGAAATATTTGGACGAGCACATCGTCGTTGAAGAGGCATCTGAGGAAGATATGAGAGATTTATATGATTCAAAAACGGAGCAAATGGAATTAGGAGAGTTTGAAGAAGAAAAAGAGCGATTATCACTTGAGGTTGAAAATGAACAATACTTACAAGGTTTAGTTGAATTATTAGACCAGCTAAGAGAAGAGAATGAAGTTCAAATTTATCTTTAATTACAAAGTAGTGACATATAGGAAAATCCTATTTGTCACTCTTTTTTAATTTCTACTTGCGGAATCTATCTTTTATCCTATAAAATTAATATAAATAATTTTTTAGTTAGGTCTTTTGTAATAAAAATTTTTTAGTTTTGGCCGATATATATAATAAGTTAATGAAATGAGGGGAATATATTGAATCACGATATTTTATTAGAGAGTGGAACAAATGAATTAGAAATTGTATTATTTACAATTGCAAATAGTTCTTTTGGTATAAATGTATTAAAGGTAAGGGAAATCATTAACCCGTTACCGATTACGGCTACTCCCAATAGCCACCAACATGTTGAGGGGATTATTAGATTAAGACAAGAAGTTATTCCTGTTGTTGATTTAGCGAATGTTTTAGCGCTACCTCCTTCAGAAAAGCCAGCACAAGATAAATTAATAATTGCTGAGCTGAATAAGATGAAAGTCGCTTTTCATGTTCACTCTGTATCTAGGATCCATCGTATCTCATGGGAGCAAATTGAAAAGCCAAGTGATTTATCTACTGGTTTTGAAAGCCACACAATAGGGATTGTGAAGATGGATCAAATCTTAGCACTATTACTTGATTTTGAAAAAATAGTAGTGGATATCAATCCTAAGACAGGACTAGATGTAGAAGAAGTAAAATCCTTAGGTGAGCGTGAGCGCTCTAATAAACATATACTTATAGCTGAAGATTCGGCAGTTTTGCGTAAATTGTTAGAAGAAACTCTTTCGACTGCTGGATACAATCATTTACACTTTTTTAATGATGGGAAAGCAGCATGGACTTATTTATCTACAGAAAATGTAGAAAATCCAGTGATCGATTTAGTGATTTCTGATATTGAAATGCCTCAAATGGATGGACATCATTTAACGAAAAAAATAAAAGAGCATCCTGAATTAAATCAAATTCCTATTGTCATTTTCTCATCGATTATAAGTGATGATTTATATCATAAAGGTGAAAAAGTGGGTGCAACAGAACAGATATCGAAGCCTGAAATAGGAAGATTAATAACAACCATTGATCAATGCTTGGCTTAATAGAAAAAAGCTTAAGATAGGTTAATCACCATCTCATTCCTTCCGCATATGATGCATTAGTTCATATAAAGGCAGGGAAAAAGATGGCTAAAGCAAAGAAAAAAATACAAACTAAAAGTACACCTAATGAAAAGTATCAGCATACGCTAAAGCATGTTACTTCCGATACATGTATAATATGTAAACAGAAATGTAAAAAAGGGATAGAATATATAGAAAAAATGAGTGTTCCAGGGAGTATTGGAAAAGGTGTACCCTGTCATTTAACAAAAGGAAAAGGGATCAAATAACAGTCGTGTAATCGACTGTTATTTTTATCTTATTTTATATGGGGTGGACGAGCTCTTTTCGATTTGCTCCATTTGTTCTTTGTTAATGATACCTAGCTTTTCAAATAATAAAGCATATTGTAAAGATTTCTTTTTCATTTTTGTGAACTCCTTTTCTATAGAATATTCAATTAAGGCAAAAATGTTTCCTTAATTCAACTTATGAACAAAAAGTGAAAAAATGGACAGAATTCATTGAGGTTGATAAGATAAAATAAGATAAGAAATAAAAAGCCAACACTAATTAGGAGTGGGATAGAATGAACATTCAAGTGACAAAGCCTGCTGTTCAATGGTTCAAAAAAGAATTCGATTTAAAGGGTGAAGGTGAGTACATTCGCTTTTTTGCTCGATATGGTGGTTGTGCAACCATACAAAAAGGTTTTTCATTAGGTGTCGCAATAGAAGAACCATCGTCTGCCGGTTCTTTAGTTGAAATAGAAGGTTTAAAGTTTTTTGTAGAAGAATCGGACTTATGGTATTTTAATGATCAGCATTTAAATGTAAAATACAGTCGCAAACTCGATGAAATAGAATTCGAATACTTATAAAAGCAGCCATTCGATTTGGGAAGGAAGAAGGATGAGATGACTAAAGAAAATGAACTTGCTACGTTTGCAGGAGGTTGTTTTTGGTGCATGGTTCAACCTTTTGACCAGTTACCAGGGATTATAAAAGTTGAATCGGGTTACTCTGGAGGAAATATTGAGAATCCAACCTATGAACAAGTTAAAAAAGGTGATTCTGGCCATTATGAGGTTATACAAATCACTTATGATCCGAGCCTTTTTTCATATCAATCTCTGTTAGAGCTTTATTGGCCGCAAATTGATCCGACGGATCCAGATGGACAATTTCATGATAGAGGTGCTCAATATCGTACAGCCATTTTTTATCATACAGATGAGCAAAAAAAGCTTGCCGAGCAATCTAAGGAAAAGTTGAAACAGAAGGGTACTTTTAAGAAGCCTATTGTAACGGAGATACTGCAAGCCCAACCTTTTTACCCCGCAGAAGAGTATCATCAAGATTTTTATAAAAAATCTCCTGACCATTATAAAGCCGATCGAAAAAAATCAGGGCGGGATGAGTTTATTACCACTCATTGGGAATAAATCTTAATTGTAGATTCTTCTAATTGAGTGAATTTCATAATGGCTCTATAAACGAATTAAACCGAACGTTTCTTATAAAGTATGTTTTAAACGTTTGTGAATTAACTTCTTGATTGAAACGGTAGGTAGTGACTCCAAAAGGATCAGTGCAGTCTGAAGTTCCACTCTGGCGACGCTCTGAATAGTCAGAGTTAGCTGAGAACAAGCCCTTGGGAAAGCATCTGCCTAAAGTGAAAATCAAAAACCAAAACGTTCGATTTTTATTATAAGATATGAATGATGAAATGGATTCAATTTTCGTTATAAGAATAAAAAAAGGAAACCTAAGAAGTCATAAAGCTTCTTGGTTTCTTTTTCATGGGAAACAATTAAAGAAAATGAGTGGTAGGCAGCAATCATAAAGACATAGATAAATCGTAAAAATGTGTTATCCTCTTTTGGTTGAGGAACAATTCATGCTTATGAATTTAACCTCTTAACCTCAAAGATTAAGAGCGGTTCTATAGATTTCGACACAATTATGTAAATACATAAAAGTAGTGAAAAAATATGTGAAAATTTATAAAATTATGATACAATTTTAATATAATAATAAAATGTCGAATGGATGGAATGATTTACTTCGTAAGAGAGGTGACATGCATGAGGATAAGAAGAAAATTGAAACGTATGATTATAGTATTCAGTTTAGCTATGATTGGGCTTCTAACGACGATGATTGTAGCTGTTCAATATATTTCCTATACGGAAGCAGGGAAGGTACCTATAAAAACGGGGGTTTTACTTCACGCTGTTCATCATAATTTAGTGGCACCAGATATGAAAGTACCAAGGATTTTTGCCAAACAAGGAACACCTACTTTTACAAGTGAAGTGATCCAAATGCCGACCTCAGATGGTGATGACATTTCTTTGAGAATCTATCAACCTTTGAAAGAGGGTCCGCATCCGATTATTATGTATTATCATGGCGGAGCTTTTATGGAGGGTTATGGAAGCATTGACACTCATGATAATGTTATTCGGTCATTAGCTGCAAGAACGGGTAGCGTTGTGATTGCTGTTGGCTACAGAGTAGCTCCTGATTTTCCTTTTCCAACAGCGATTGAAGATAGCTACGAGGCTTTACTTTGGGCATATGAAAATGCAGAACAATTGAATGGGGATGCGGATAAAATAGCAGTAGTAGGAGATAGTGCTGGAGGTAATTTAGCAGCTGTTGTTTCGATGATGTCCCGTGATCGCAGCGGACCTGATCTTGTGGCACAAGTATTATTATATCCACTTACCACTTTTTCAGATGTAGATTTTTATTCGCGTGAAGCATATGACAGTGGCTATTATTTGCTTTCAAGAAATGTCATGATGAAGGCAAGGGAACAATATACTCCTGATCAGGAGACGTGGAGTTTACCTTATACATCACCTTTAGATGCAGAAGATTTAAGTAATCTTCCTCCAGCATTTGTTGTGACGGCTGAATTTGATCCTTTACGAGACGAAGGAGAAGAATATGCTAAAAAGCTATCTAAAAGTGGCAATCCTGTTGAATCCATTCGTTATAATGGTGTAATGCATGGTTTTATATCTTTTCATCAAGTTTTATATCATGGCAACCACGGATTAGCTCAAACATCTCATTTTTTGCATAAAGCTTTTAATGAGGAGATCTTTTATCAGCCCTATCAATTAAGAGTTGTAGACGATATAGACCATAATAAAAAGTTACGTGAAGAAATAGAAGCGTATGCAATAGGAAGCTTTCTTATTGGAAAACAAATCATATCAAGCTTTGATTAAACGAAAATAATCGTCCATATTAAGACAATTCAAAAGTCTTAATATGGATTCTTTTATGCTTGTGCTCTTCTTGAAAACATGGATTCGTTTTCGATTAAACCACAGGCCCCGCATTGTATTTTTAAAGAAGGACCTTGGTAAGGAAGATGAAAAGGCTGTAATTCATTTGCTTCATACTTTTCAACTATCGCACCTGTTTCCGGATTCAACTTAACAGCTTGAGCTACTTGTTCAATGATATGAAACCTCGTTCGGTTTGTTTTGCAACTCGGACAATTGTAGGGTGTAGTCATACTGATTCCTCCTTTTTTAGTTAGTGTAACCATAAATACAAAAATCACTCATAAAAGCTTCATAACTAAATAAGGAAATGACGATAAGTTGGTTTATATTAAAAGAAAAAAACCGCCAGTACAAACCGGCGGTTTATTATATTACAAAAGAAAACGGTAAAGGGAGGAATTTAGAAAGCCCAATTTCCTTTTCTGAATAATGGCTCTCTTGTACCATCTTTTTTCAGACCATCGATATCCATTGTTGCTGAACCCATCATAAAGTCAACGTGGGTAATACTCGTATTTAAATCATTCTCTTCAAGTTGTTTTTTATTCATTTCTTTCCCACCTTTAATACTAAAGGCATAAGCACTCCCGAGTGCTAAATGATTGGACGCATTTTCGTCAAACAAAGTGTTATAAAAGACAATATTAGCATTTGAAATAGGCGAATCATGTGGCACTAGTGCGACTTCACCAATATACCTGGCACCTTCATCGGTTTCAAGAAGTCTTTTTAATGTTTCGTATCCTTTTTCTGCAGTAAAGTCAACAACTGCGCCATCTTTAAATGTTAAACTGAAATTTTCAATTAAAGTTCCACCATAATTCAATGGCTTTGTGGAGCTAACGACTCCATTTACACCATTCTTTTTAGCGGCTGTAAAAACTTCCTCAGTTGGCATATTTGCAACGAAAGGAACTCCTTCTTTGTTTGTACTACCCCCACTTATCCATATATGCTTTTCAGGGAGCTCAATGGTTAAGTCAGTTCCTTCACTTTTATAATGTAGGGCGTGGTAATTTTTCTCATTCAAAGAGTTCATTTTCTCATCTAAAACTTCTAAATGCTTCTTCCAAGCATCTACAGGATTTTCCTCATCCATACGAGTAGCAGAAAATATAGCTTCCCAAAGCTTTGTCATCGCTTGCTCTTCATCTAATTCTGGAAAAACTTTCTTAGCCCATTTGTGAGATGGGTGAGCAACAATTGACCAACTGACTTTATCGGAGGTCATGTAAGAACGAAAGCCTTCCATTGCTATTCCACTTGCTTTATTCGCAGCAGCAATACGATTGGGATCGACACCTTTTAATAAATCGGGATCAGCTCCAGCGATACTCAAAAAAGCAGCGCCTTGGTCGGCCATTTTTTCATAGCCGTCAGCAATCCATTGAGGAAACTCATTAAAAGCTTCTTCTGGTGCAAGCTTATATTTTAATTTCGTTACCTCCTCATCACTCCAATCCATATGTACATGTTTAGCACCAAGTTCATAAGCTTTTTTGGTTATTAGGCGTACAAAAGGGGCGGCAAAAAGCGAGGTTCTAATGACTAAGGTTTGATCTTTTTGAATATTTACGCCAACTTCAACAGCAAGCTCTGCATATTTTTCTAATTTTTCTTCAAATGACAATATAATCATCCTTTTTTACAAAAATTTGAAAGCTTAGATGACACATTCTGCAAAAATGTATTGATTAGGTCA
Source organism: Alkalihalobacillus trypoxylicola (assembly GCF_001590785.1). Lineage (GTDB taxonomy): Bacteria > Bacillota > Bacilli > Bacillales > Bacillaceae_D > Alkalihalobacillus > Alkalihalobacillus trypoxylicola. Next base: position 133,913 of record NZ_LTAO01000001.1, on the reverse strand, counting down.
TCTGAATTTTCATTATTTATTTTAACAAATCCCAAAAGGAAAGGCTAGAAACACCCAATATCATCTAAAAAAGCAGGGAACAAAAAATCTAGCAATTCAAAAAAAAATGATATTTCGTGAATCGAAATATTTTTCTTGAGTTTTTAAGAGTGTATTGTGTAAAATAATAAAGGTGATGCCATTTAGCAGTGGATACAAATAGAAAGAAGGGTTTTAATGAATTCTAATACGCTTCGCATAGCGATTTTGTCTATTTCACTTTTGACCGTGATGGCTGGTGCCGCTATTTCACCAGCATTGGCTGATATTGCGAAAGCATTTCCAGATGCAAGTGAAACAATGATTAAACTAATTTTAACACTTCCATCGGTCATGATTATTCCTTTTACATTTATTTCAAGTTATTTGTGTAACAAATTTACAAAGAAAAATTTAGTTTTAGTCGGTATAATTTTTTATGTAATTGGCGGATTTTGTGGAGGACTCGTTACTTCTATAGAAACGCTTCTTTTGTTTCGGGCTATTTTAGGAATTGGAGTAGGGCTATTAATGCCGATTTCTACAAGCATCGTTGCTGACTTTTACGATGGTGCTATGCGTACAAAGGTAATGGGGCAGGTAAGTGCTGCTAATAATCTTGGTGGGATCGTCTTGTTTATATCTTCTGGGTTTTTAGCATCTATAAGTTGGAGAATGTCATTCTCTGTGTATTTAGTTGCTATTATAGTTGCCCTTTTAGTATTTTTCTTTTTGCCTCCGACACCTAAGGACGAGGAAGCTTCAATGATGAATAAAAAATCAAAACTTCCTGTATCCGTTTATGGTTATGGTTTGGCCATGTTCTTTTTATTACTTGCTTTTTATTCACTCCCCGCTAATATAGCTTTATATATGCAGGAAACAGGGTTAGGGGATTCAAAGTTTGCCGGAATTGTTATCTCGATTGGAACAGCAACAGGTTTTTTTGCCGGGTTGCTTTTATCTAAACTAACCTATTGGTTGAAGGGCTATTTCTTAGTTATTCAACTTTTACTAATGAGCATCGGATTTGTGATTATGGGTTGGTCTTATCACATCATTTTTTTAATGCTAGGCATTGGTATAATCGGCTTCGGATTTGGTAGTCTCATGCCGACCGTTATGGATAGAGTAACTAAATTAGTTCCTCGAAATAAAACGGTAAGAGCGATGGCAATTGTCACAAGCATGTTGTTTTTAGGGCAATTTCTCTCACCACTTGTTTTAGATTTTATTGGTTGGCTTGTGGGGAACGAAACGATTCGCTTTACGTATCAATTTGTCGGTGTTTCGATTTTTATCATGACTTTATTCACTTTTTGTTATGTATACAAACAAAAAATCAAAAAGAAGACGTTAAGAGCAGCCAGTTAAAAAAACAGACCCTTATAAAAGGTCTGTTTTTTTACTCTTGAAGAGTGAATGTTTCATAATTTTCTTGATAGGTATTAAAATACATCATTACTTCTTCTACATAATCATCACTTTTATTATAGGCAAATAAAGCTTCTTCATAATTCCCTTCAGATGCACCATATTTTGATAAATATTTAGCTGCTGAATAGGCAGCATCTACAATATCAAATGGATCTGCAATACCATCACCGTTTCCATCTACACCATATCCTCCATGCTCTTCAATAAGTGTAAGGTCCGTTATATCGACATCTTCATCGATTTCGCCTAAATCTCCTCCTGGATAAGTCCAGCCAACCCAAGTTCTAGGCATAAATTGAAAGTGTCCTAATGCACCTACTGGGCTAACAAGGGGATCCATAGTTGAAAAAATAGTTTCAACTCGGTGAACCGAGGCAAGAAGCTCCCAAGGTATATGATATTCGTTTGCCGCCTCTTGATATAAATCAATATATTCTTCAGGTATTTCATGCTGACTAATAGAAGATTTCATTTTAAATTCTTGCCATTTTTCAGTCGGCGCAATACGTAAAACAATAATAAAAAGCAATAAGGTAATGAAAAAGAACAGAATGATGTAACGTTTCCATTTCATCATTTTGTCGACACCTTTCTTATAATCTTGTTTCATTATAAAACACAAAGAATAATATGAAAATAACACATTTAAAAATAAGTATGAAATATGGCGAATTCGTTAATTTTTGATGAAATGACAAGAATCATAGTTAAAAAAATATAAGACAAGAAATGAAACAACACTGAAATTGAAAGACATTTATCCATTAAAACGGAAAAATTGAAAAGAACGAATGGTAAATGAACAAATGATTTGAAAAAGAGAGGTTAATTACTAAACATAATCATATTTGAAAGAACTTAGTTTCCTTTTTGTAATATCGAATGGACTGAAAAGTATTAAAATAAACGCATCGAAAGTAGTATCATAATTATTTAGAATATTTTAAAAAAATAATGTAATTTTATAAAAATAACAACGTTTGTTTATGTGTAATTATCTATTTTTATGAAAATAGTATTAGTTCTTTTTATAAATGACCTCGATTCTTAAAAAAAGTTATAAAAATAAGAATATTTTATGACAAATCACTAGATTTTCAGAATAAAAAGATTTAAACTTTTAATGAGACGAATAATGTTCCATCAATATTGTGTAACTTAAATCATTCATTCAAAAAATCGTTTCACAAATCGACGAATTTGAACATATAACCTTTGAGCAAAAAACGGAAACATGATAAAATAGGAATGAAAGCGTTATATTAGCAACTTCTGAAGATTTGACTTAAAAGTAACTAGGAGGTTTTTGTCACATGTCCAGCAAGGAGAACAAATCAGCCGAGTCATGGAAAAGATTCCATGGTCCAAACCTTGGCGTTGCGATTGAACTATATGAGGAGTATACGAAAGACCCATACGCGGTCGATGAAGATTTAAGAGAACTCTTCGATACGTTAGGTCCTCCGCCTACGTCTGATGATGAGAAAGAAAGGTTCAGCGCAGCAGAAGTTCCAGTGGTAAATGTTTCTGCAGGGACGGACATGATGAAGAAGGTTGTAAGTGCTGTTAATTTAGCCGATACAATCCGAACAAAAGGGCATTTAGCTGCTGATGTTCATCCAATTTTAAAAGAAAGAACGAACGGAGATTTAATCACGTTAAGTCGTTTTGATTTAACGGAAGAGGATTTAAGACAAGTGCCTGTAGAAATGCTAATTCCTGAAGCGCCAGAGCATATTAAAAACGGTTTCGAAGCGATTGAATACTTAAAGCAAGTTTATACTCAAAGTGCTGCTTTTGAATTTGGGCATGTTCAGGATGAAGAAGAGAGAAAATGGTTATATAAAATGGTAGAGTCTGGTATGTATTTACCGAATCTATCAAAAACTGCCAGAGTTAATTTATTAAAAAGGTTAACGGCGGTTGAAGGATTTGAAAAATTTATACATCGTACTTTTGTCGGACAAAAACGATTTTCTATAGAAGGTTTAGATACACTTGTGCCAATGCTAGATGAAGCCGTACGTGAGTCTGTTCACGAGGGAACTGAAAATATTATGATTGGTATGGCGCACCGAGGTCGATTAAATGTTTTAACCCATACGTTGGGTAAACCATATCGTATGATTTTCTCTGAATTTTTACATGCACCTAAAAAAGATACATCGTCCGAAAGCTCAACTGGAATTAATGGCTGGACGGGTGATGTTAAATATCATTTAGGAGCAGACCGTCAAATAAAAGAAGAAAATACAGTGGAAGCAACGGTTACTCTTGCTAACAATCCATCACATCTTGAGTTCGTTAGTCCTATTGTTGAAGGCTATGCAAGAGCAGCGCAAGAAGTTAGAACATCAAAAGGTGATCCTGAGCAAGAAATATTAAAGGCATATTCCGTTTTAATACACGGTGATGCAGCTTTCCCTGGGCAAGGAATCGTAACCGAGACATTAAATTTAAGTCGTTTAACAGGGTATCAAGTAGGTGGTTCACTTCACATTATTGCGAACAATAACATCGGCTTTACTACTGAGACCTATGACTCAAGATCAACAACTTATGCAAGTGATCCAGCTAAAGGATTTGAAATTCCAATTCTGCATGTCAATGCGGATGATGCAGAGGCCTGTATGGCAGCTATTCATTTAGCGTTTCAATACCGAAAACGTTTTAAAAAGGATTTCTTAATTGATTTAATTGGTTATAGAAGATTAGGTCATAACGAAACAGATGATCCTTCCATGACTCAGCCTGAAACCTATACTATTATAAAAAAACACCCAACAGCTCGAAAAATTTATGCGGACTTTTTAGAGAGTTCTGGAGTGGTTGAAAAAGGCTTCGGCGATCAATTAGACAAAGAAATCTTAGAGCATTTACGTAGCGAATATGACCAAGTGGCTGAGAATAAAGCGCATAATAGTATTGAAATATCTCAACCAGATTTTATTGTAAACGGATTACCAAAAGTAAAAACAGCTGTTGAACTAGACAACTTAACAAAATATAATGAAGAGCTATTAGAATGGCCTTCTGATTTTAAAGCTCATGATAAAATCGGTAAAATCTTACAAAGGCGTCTTTCAAGCTTTGATGAAGGCGGTAAGGTTGATTGGGCTCATGGAGAGGTGCTTGCATTTGCGTCCATTTTAGCTGATGGCACACCAATTCGTTTATCCGGGCAAGATTCTGAACGTGGGACGTTTGTACAGCGCCATCTCGTCCTACATGACAAAGATTCTGATAAACTATATACTCCATTAAAAGAGTTTAAAAGTGCTGATGCTTCATTTGCTGTTTATAACAGTCCATTATCTGAAGCAGCTGTGGTTGGCTTTGAATATGGGTATAATGTTCAATCTCCTGAAACGCTTGTTCTCTGGGAGGCTCAATTCGGAGATTTTGCGAACGGAGCTCAGGTAATGTTTGACCAATGGATATCAGCGGGAAGAGCTAAATGGGGCCAAAAATCAGGGCTTGTTATTTTACTTCCACATGGTCATGAAGGTCAAGGTCCTGAACACTCTAGTGGGCGAGTAGAAAGATTTTTAGTTCTAGGTGCAGAGAACAACTGGACGATTGCCAACTGTACTACACCTGCTCAATATTTCCATATTTTAAGACGTCAAGCAGCCATCCTAAAAAAGGATTCTGTTCGTCCTCTTATTATCATGACTCCAAAGAGTTTATTAAGAAACCCTTATGCGACATCGGTTGCTGATGAATTCACTGAGGGTGAGTTCCTTCCTGTCCTTGAACAGAAAGGATTGGGCACAAAAGTAACAAAGGTAGAAAGAATTATTTTATGTAGTGGTAAAATATCTATTGATATCACTGAAAAAATGGAAAAAAGTGAAGAGAAGGATTGGGACTGGCTACATATTGCCAGAGTGGAAGAATTATATCCATTTCCTAAGCGACCTATCCGTGAATTATTTGCACGTTTCAAAAACTTGAAAGAGGTAATTTGGGTTCAAGAAGAGCCAAAGAATATGGGCGCTTGGCCGTTTATGGAATCACGAATTCGTGATATTACACCAGATAAAGTCAACCTTAGTTATATAGGAAGAACATTCCGTTCAAGTCCAGCTGAGGGAAGTCCGATCGCTCATAGAACAGAACAAGAGCGTATTATTACAGAATCTTTGACTCGCAAAAACTAAGGAGGCCATAAGTCGTGATCGAAATTAAAGTACCTGAACTAGCAGAATCAATTACAGAAGGAACTATTGCTCAATGGTTAAAAGAAGTCGGCGAATTTGTCAATCAAGGAGACTACATCGCAGAATTAGAAACAGATAAAGTAAACTTAGAAATTACAGCAGAGCACTCTGGTGTTATTAAAGAACTAAAAAAAGAACCTGGTGATACAGTCGAAGTAGGAGAAGTAATAGCTGTAATCGATAATGAAGGTACAGAAGGAAGCTCTGAATCTAGCAGTAAAGAAGAAGAAAAAGAAGATAAAGTTGAAAAAACAGAGAGTAAGCCAGAAGCTAAAGAAGAGCAAAAGTCCGAAGAGTCTACTTCTTCAGATGAACGTCCATTAGCTTCTCCAGCAGCTCGTAAATTAGCTAGAGAAAAAGGAATTGACTTAAAAGATATTTCTACGAATGACCCAACTGGTCGTGTTCGTAAACAAGATGTTGAAAGTTACCAAAATCAACCGAAGGCTTCTAACACAGAACAGAAGACATCAACTCCAAAATCAGCTCCTGCTTCGAACGACGGGAAACCAGTAGAACGTATTAAAATGACACGTCGTCGTCAAACGATTGCTAAGCGTCTTGTTGAAGCACAACAAACAGCAGCAATGCTTACAACTTTTAACGAAGTAGATATGACAGCTGTTATGGATGTTCGTAAACGTCGTAAAGATGCTTTCTTAGATAAGAATGGAGTAAAATTAGGTTTTATGTCCTTCTTTACTAAAGCAGTAATTGGAGCATTAAAAGAATTTCCTCTTCTTAACGCTGAAATTCAAGGAGACGAAATTTTAATGAAGCAGTACTATGATATTGGTATTGCAGTTTCGACTGATAATGGTCTAGTTGTACCAGTAGTCCGCGACGCAGATAAGCTTAGCTTTGCGGGAATTGAAAAAGGAATTGGAGAGCTCGGAAGAAAAGCTCGTGATAATAAATTAACTTTGAATGATTTACAAGGTGGAAGCTTTACCATAACAAACGGAGGTACATTCGGTTCATTAATGTCGACACCAATTTTAAATGCGCCACAAGTTGGAATTCTTGGAATGCATAAAATTCAGTGGAGACCAGTTGCAATCGACCAAGAAAATTTTGAAAACCGTCCAATGATGTATATTGCTTTATCCTACGATCATCGTATTGTAGATGGTAAAGAAGCAGTTAGTTTCCTTGTTAAAGTCAAAGAATTGTTAGAAGATCCAGAATCACTTTTATTAGAAGGTTAATAGCAGAGCAGCTTTTCTATAATAGAGAAGCTGCTTTTTGTTTGAAACAATTTTTTCTTTTATAAATATGCCAACCAGACCTTCTCTAAAGGATAGTGTTGGAGCTTATGAGAAAAGTTTGTTAAAATAGATAAAAGAAATATGTAGATTAAAAAGAGAGAAGGGCGAGATGGCAGATGATTCATCACCAATGGGAAAATACAAAAACAATTCGAAGCGTTACATGTATACATACAAATGCTAAAAAGTATAAAGTAAGTGGTTCTTTAACTGAAGGAAAAAGTTACGAGTTAAAAAATGAAACAGAGGAATTTTATTTTGTAATAGATAACACGGGAAAAATAGGTGGCTATTATAAAGAATATTTTCAAAACTAACCGATAAAGAGATAGCAAATACTATCTCTTTTTTTGTTTTTTTTGTAAAATAGTATTAGAGAAGAATATGAAAAAGATATTGATTTTAAATGATGGGAGAGCGATTATGGAATTATCAACCATATATATGTACATTAGAGAATATGGTTACATCGCCTTTTTTTTGCTTTTCGCTATTGGTTTGTTTATTTTCCCTGTTCCAAATGAAGTGTTACTTATGGCAGGCGGGTATCTTGCTACGTATAGCTTTTTAACCCCTTTAACAGCCTTTATTACGATATTTCTAGCGATTATTTTTCATGGTAGCTTTTTGTATTTCCTCGGTCACAAAACCAGCCTTAACATGAATCATATTGCATCTTCAAAACAGAAATGGAGAAAGAAAGCACAGAAGGGAAATGAACTCTTAGAAAAATACGGATTAAAAACAGCCGCTTTCAGCTATTTTTTTCCCTTTGTTAGACATGCCGTTCCTTTTGCGATCGGACTTAGTAAGTACAAATACATAAACTTCTTTTTCATAAGCTTTAGTTCAGCATTAGTATGGATGTCAATCTATTTCTTTTTAGGATTTTATTATGGCAGAACGATCAATGATTGGACCTCTTTTGTTGAACAATTAATACTCACTTTAGTGGTTTTAGCCTGTTTGGTCATTATGGCACTTGTTTTAAAGGAACGATTAAAAAAAGCTAGTTGGAAAAATAAGATGAAAAAAAACAGAACGTAAGCTTGAAAGTTTAGTTCTGTTTTTTATGGTTTTATTTAGTTTCCAAGTATTCGTTATAGCTCATTTCTTTATCGATTAACCCATCCTCTGTTAATTCAATTAATCGATTTGCGACCGTCTCATTAAATTGATGGTCATGAGATGAGAAAATAAGAGCGCCTTTAAATTGAATCAGTCCATTATTTACAGCTGTAATCGATTCAAGGTCCAAGTGGTTGGTAGGCTCATCTAAAAGTAATACATTGGCTCCGCTTAGCATCATTTTAGATAGCATACATCTTACCTTCTCACCACCAGAAAGGACGGAAGCTTTTTTCTTTACTTCATCGCCTGAGAATAACATTCTTCCTAAAAATCCTCTTAAAAAGGTATCACTATCATCCTTTGGAGAAAATTGTCTTAACCAATCGACAAGATTCAATGAAGATTCCTCAAAGAAAGCAGAGTTATCCTTAGGAAAATAAGCTTGTGAAGTAGTTATACCCCATTTGTATGTTCCTTCATCTGGCTCTAATTCACCAGCAAGTATTTTAAACAAGGTTGTTTTGGCTATTTCGTTAGAACCTAAAAGTGCAATTTTATCCTCTTTGTTCAAAACAAAGCTAATATTGTTTAACACCTTGACTCCGTCTATCGTTTTCGATAAATTTTCTACCCTAAGAACATCGTTTCCAATTTCTCGCTCAGGAGAAAAGTGTACGTAAGGGTATTTTCTTGAAGAAGGCTTAATATCATCAAGGTCTATTTTATCTAATAATTTCTTTCGTGAAGTTGCTTGCTTTGATTTAGAAGCATTTGCACTAAATCGAGCAATAAAGTTTTGTAATTCCTTAATTTTCTCTTCTTTTTTCTTATTCGCATCTTGAGCCATTCTTAATGCTAATTGACTTGACTCATACCAGAAATCATAATTACCAACATATATTTGGATTTTACCAAAGTCTAAATCAGCAATATGTGTACAAACTTTGTTTAAAAAGTGCCTGTCATGTGATACAACTATGACTGTATTTTCAAAGTTCATTAGAAACTCTTCTAACCATTGAATGGCTTTAAGGTCTAAATGGTTGGTAGGCTCATCTAAAAGTAATACGTCTGGATCCCCGAATAAAGCTTGTGCTAAAAGAACTTTTACTTTTTCTGAGCCAGATAAATCAGCCATTTTTTTCTCATGTAAGCTTTCACCAATTCCTAGTCCCTTTAATAAAATCGCTGCTTCAGACTCTGCTTCCCAGCCATTCAGTTCAGCAAACTCTCCTTCAAGCTCTGCTGCCTTCAAGCCGTCCTCATCTGTCATTTCTTCTTTCATGTATATAGCATCTTTTTCTTGTCTGACGTCGTATAGTCTAGCATGTCCCATAATAACCGTATCAAGAACTACCTGCTCTTCATATTCAAAATGATTTTGTTTTAAAACGGTTAAGCGCTGGCCTGCTTTTAATGAGACGTCACCAGATTGAGGCTCAATTTCACCTGACAATACCTTTAGAAAAGTTGATTTTCCTGCTCCATTTGCCCCTATTAACCCGTAACAGTTGCCTGGGGTGAATTTAATGTTTACTTCTTCAAATAATTTACGATCTCCATATTGTAATCCTACATTTGTTACAGTTATCATGAATCATTATCCTCCAAATAGTTAATCGAAATGAATTATACCATTGATTGTACTATATTAGAGGCGATTCGTAAAAAAAATCAAAAAAGAATCATAGAAGCTAGTAAGAAAGGGTAAGGAAAGAGTAGAGTTTTAATAGAGAGGATGGAGTACTGATATGAAAATCGTTTATTTCATAATAGTATTAATGGTATTAACAGGCTGTGGAGTTAACGAAAATACCGTAGAGAATGAGAATAGTTTAGAGGCAGATGCGGATGTCATTGAAAATGTTGAGGAAGAGGATGTTAATATTCTTGCAGAAGGGTTAGAAATCCCTTGGGCAATAGCAGAATATGAAAATGTCTTTTACTTAACTGAAAGAAACGGAGCTATCGTTCGTATTGAGGATAACATGATAGAGAGACAGGAATTACATTTACTTTATGATCTGTTCACAGAAGGGGAAGCCGGCTTACTTGGTTTTGTTTTAGACCCTCAATTTGAAGAAAATGAAGAAGGGTATATCTATTATACATATCAATTAGAAGACGGAGCGATCTATAATAAAGTGGCAAAAGTAAAATGGGATCAGCAGGAACAAGTTTGGAGAGAACAAAACCATTTAGTAGAGCTAATACCTGGAGACCCGATTCATAATGGCGGACGATTAAAGATTGGTCATGACGAAAAGCTTTATGTAACAACAGGAGATGCCAATGTCCCTGAATATTCACAGGATAAAAGTCAACTTGCTGGTTCTATTTTAAGAGTAGAGTTAGATGGATCTGTACCCCCAGATAACCCTACTGAGAGCTCTTATATTTACAGTTTTGGTCACCGAAATCCTCAAGGCCTGGCTTGGGGTCAAGAACTACAATTATTTAGTACAGAGCATGGTCCAACGGCTCATGATGAAATAAATGAAATCGAATCTCAAAGCAATTATGGCTGGCCTGAAATAGTAGGAGATGAAGAGATGGATGGAATGGTCAATCCTCTCATTCATTCAGGAGACGATACGTGGGCGCCATCAGGTGCAGCTGTCTTAGGAGATTATTTATATTTCGCTGGTTTAAGAGGGGAGGGTGTGTTCCGTTATCATGTTCATAATCAAGACCTTGAACAAGTTGTGCATGATTATGGTAGGATAAGAGATGTATATATTAAGGACGACCTTTTATTTTTTATCACGAATAATCGTGATGGTAGAGGTTCACCAGAGGAGGAAGACGATCGGTTCATTTCCATACCGATCAACGCCTTAAACGAATAAGAATGGTAAGGAACGTGATCAAAACGTGAAAATCGATGAAATGATGGAATTAGCACAGGAAAAGTTAAACATTATATATGGATATCAAAAGTTCCGAGAAGGTCAGGAGCGGCTAATCTATCAGATTTTAAATAAACAGAGCTCATTAGCGATTATGCCAACCGGAAGTGGAAAATCTCTTTGTTATCAAATTCCTGCCTTAATATTAGATGGTGTAACCGTTGTTGTTACACCACTTATTTCATTAATGAAAGATCAAGTAGATTCTTTAAAACATTTAGGCATAGAAGCTACTTATATTAATAGTACGTTAACATCAACGGAAGAAAAAGAACGATTGCACGGGTTGAAAAGACAATTTTATAAATTGGTTTATGTTGCTCCTGAGCGGCTTGCACAAGCTAAATTTATCGATATTACGAAACGTTTAAATATCTCACTTGTTGCAATTGACGAGGCTCATTGCTTATCTCAGTGGGGACATGACTTTAGACCAAGTTATCGGAAAATTCCTGATTGGATTCAACAATTAAAGGAAAAACCGACAATACTTGCCTTAACGGCTACTGCGACGAATAAAGTAAAGAATGATTTAATGAGTCATTTATATTTAGATGACGACCAGCTTGTTTCAACAGGCTATGCACGTTCTAATTTAACGTTAACGGTATTAAAAAATGTTGAAAGAGTTTCCTATGTATTAAAGTATTTAAAAGCAAACCGTCATTCCTCAGGTATCCTTTACTCTACTACTAGAAAGGATGTAGAGATGCTGTATCATCAATTAAAAAAAGAAGGGTTATCTGTAACCTATTATCATGGCGGTTTGAGTGAAGCTGAAAGACAGATGAATCAGGAGAAATTTTTATTCGATGAGGCATCTATTATGATTGCTACCAATGCTTTCGGGATGGGGATTAATAAATCAAATGTTCGTTTTATTATCCATTACCAACTACCAAGAACAATCGAAGCTTATTATCAAGAAGCGGGAAGAGCGGGGCGTGATGGAGAAGAAAGTGAATGTATTTTGCTTTTTTCTCCTCAAGATATCCGGACGCAGCAATACTTAATCGAGCAGTCAAATCAAGATCCGGATAGACAAGCCCAAGAATATGAAAATTTACAGAAAATGATTGGTTATTGTCATACAGATGCTTGCTTAAGCGAATATATTCTTCGGTACTTTGGAGAGAGTTCATCTAAGCCATGTGGAAAGTGCTACAACTGTAAAACGCAAGGGCAACTGATCGACCGGACAAAAGAGGCACAAATCATCTTATCTACGATTAAAAGGCTAAGAGAAAGATATGGTAAGACGATGATTGCCCAAGTTGTCGTAGGTTCTAGTAATCAAAAAGTCAAACAGTGGAATTTAGATGATGTCTCCACATATGGCTTACTGAACTCATGGTCATTAAAAGAAACGACTTCTTTTATCGATTATTTAATAGCTGAGCAATTTTTAAAGCCGACGAATAGTAGTTATCCGGTTTTGGAATTAACGAATAAAGCTCTTTATGTATTAAAGGGACAGCAAAAAATTGAACAACGTATTCGCGAAAATATTGAGAGTGTTTCCGAGGATGATGATATTTTCTTAATCTTAAAAGAGAAAAGAAGACAGCTGGCAAAAGAAAAGCAACTCCCACCATATTATATTTTTTCTGATAAGACATTAAAGGAAATGGCACGAACCATTCCAGTGACGGAAGAAGAACTAATGAATATTTCCGGAGTAGGAATGCAGAAGCTACGTGATTATGGGCCGATTTTTTTAGAGCAATTACAACAAATAAAAAAAGATGATAACGTAATGAAAAAACGTTCAACACCAGAGGGTAAAGCGACTAAAAAGAATGGATACAAAATTTCAGTTGAATTATTTTTAGCCGGGAAGACAATAGAGGAAATTGCGAATGAACGACAATTAACAGAGATAACGGTCCAAAACCATCTATTAAAAGGCTTTCATAATCAAGAGATTACTTCCTTAGAACAATATGTAGAAGAGGAAAAGGTACAGCAGATTAAAAAAGCCATTGAAAAAGTAGGAATAGAGAAGTTAAAGCCTATTAAAGAATTACTTCCTGCTGACATTAGTTATCAAGAGATACGTTTTGTTGTAGGAAAATAGTCTAGTGGCCAATGTCTGTGTTTTTAGTGTGGATATTCTTTGATGACTTTGTGACTTCGTAAAAAACCCCTATCTTTCAAGCTTCTACCTATGTTATGATGAAAAAAAGTTTATTATTTTATGACAAAGTTAAAGTAAAACAAAATGGAAAAGTGATAGAAAGTAAGGAGTTAAATCGATGACAATTCGAATTGTAACAGATTCTACATGTGATTTACCTAAAGAAATATTAGAACGAGAAAAAATCGAAGTGATACCGCTTTCAATTACGATCGAAGGGAAATCCTATTTAGATGGAATTGATATAACAAAAGCAGAGTTCTTAAAGAAATTAGTTTCTTCTCATGATCTTCCTAAAAGCTCTCAGCCGGCTATTGGTGTATTTCAAGAAGTTTATTCGAGAATATATGAGGAAGAAGGCGAGGATGTAGAGATTATTTCCATTCATTTAACAGAAGGAATGAGTGGAACCTATCAAACCGCTTCCTTAGCTGCTAATATGGTGGATGCTAATGTGACGGTGATTAATTCCAGATTTATTTCTCATGCTCTTGGATTTCAAGTACTAGAGGCTGCAACTCTAGCAAAACAAGGGTACACAGTAAATGAAATTGTAGAGCGTTTAAACGTGGTTAAAGACAATTCATCTTTATATATTATGGTTGATACGCTAGAATATTTAGCAAAAGGTGGAAGAATCGGAAAAGGTAAAGCCTTATTAGGTTCACTTCTAAAAATCAAACCAATCGCGTCTCTTGCTGATGGCGTCTATTCGCCTGTTGAAAAAGTTCGAACACACTTACAAATGATTCAATTATTTACAAAGAAGTTTGAACAAGAAACCATTCAAAAAGGAAAATCTATAAAGAGCGTGGCAATTGCTCATATAGATGCTGAAAAATTAGCCAATTCTTTAAAGGAATCACTACAGCAAGTGGCTACTTTACCTCAAGTTTTGATTACAGAAACTTCTCCTATTATAAGTACACATACGGGTCCAGGTGCTATTGCACTTATGTATTATGCAGAGTAATAATAGGGGATGAAGACAAGAGTTTATAATATTCAGACTAGCAGGAGCTAGAAAAGAGAAATCATATAAATGATACTGTATTAGACAAAAGACGACGTTTCTTTATAGAAATGTTCGTCTTTTAAATTTACCTTGCAATTTTTACAATACATGAGTGAATTTCATAATTGCTCTATAAATGAATAAAATCGAACGTTTCTTATAAAATATGTTTTAAACATTTTCGAATTAACTTCTTGATTGAAACGGTAGGTAGTGACTCCCAAAGGATCAGCGCAGTCTGAAGATCCACTCTGACGACGCTATGAATAGTCAGAGTTAGCTGAAGACAAGCCCTTGGGAAAGCATCTACCTAAAGTGAAAATCAAAAACCTAATCGCTCCGTTCTCATTAAAAGTTATAAATGATGAATGGGTTTAAGTGATTCAAGCAGACCATTCATTATAAAAAATGTCTTGAATGTTTCCGAATTCACTTGTTGATTGTAACGGTAGGTAGTGGACTCCCGAAGGAGCAGAGCAGTCTGAAGATGATCCACTCTGACGACGCTATGAATAGTCAGAGTTAGCTGAAGACAAGCCCTTGGGAAAGCATCTACCTATAGTGGAAATCAAAAACCTAATCATTCGGTTTTCATTATAAGATGAATGATGAAATTGATTCACATAATATAAAAACGTTTTTATTCATGTAGAAACCTTTTTTGTCATCACAGCGTTCTATAATAAATAGAGCGAAAAGAGGGTATTTTACGATGAAAAAAATATTATTTTTATTTACTTTATTTTGTATGGTATGGATATTAATTGGCTGTCAGCAATCTACAGAAGATTCGGCAGAAGATACAGTATCAATAGATAGGCAATCAGCTACTTTTGAGACATCACCCACACAACAAGAAAATGAAATGTCAATCGAGGATTCTACAGATTCAGATATAATAAATACTGAATCGGGTACAGAAATGGCAGAAATAGAAATCTCATCTGAAAGTGATTTCAGTACGTCCGATCGTAAAGTAATATACGAAGCTTTTTTGGAATTAGAAGTCATTCAATATGAAGAGGTTGAGGAGGCATTAATTAAAAAGGCTGAACAATTGGGAGGATTTTTGATAGATGCTTCTTATTATGAACACAGTGATATGATAAGTGGAAGCTTAAGTATAAGAATCCCACAAAATCAATTTCAAGCCTTTTTATTAGATGTTGAAAAAGAGGGACAAAAGCTCATACAAAAAAATGTTAACGGAAATGATGTAACAGAAGAATATGTTGATTTAAATAGTCGACTTTCCTCTAAAAAAGTAGTAGAAGAAAGATTGTTAAACTTTTTAGACGAAGCTGAAAATACAGAGGATTTATTGACGATTTCCAGAGATTTAGATGAAACTCAAACCGAAATTGAGCAATTAGAAGGGCGAATTCAATACTTGGATCAACGCATAGACTATTCATTAGTAACTATAAACTGGTTTGAAGAAAAAGTCCGTATTGATCCAATTCAAGATAATCAATCTTTAAACATTATGGAAAGAACAAAGAAACTTTTTTATGATACAATAAATTTATTAATCTCATTTTTCTCAAATATTATCGTGTTTGTTTTAGGCGCATCTCCTGTATTAGTTCCATTATTTCTTATCTTTGGATCTATCCTATATACTCTTAGAAAAAAGAAAAAAGCCAAAGATAACCAAAAAGTGGAATAGTTTATAGTTGATTTAAGAGTTGGATGATAAAGTTAAATAAAACGAACAGTTATTGATTGAACATTGAGAAACTAGAAAGGGTAAGATGAGATTATTAAGGTTGATTACAGCATAGGAGGATCAAATAATGAATTGGAAGAAATTAAGTGTAACAGTAGCGGCATTCTTTATTATTGCTGGCTGTTCAACAAACGAAGAAGGAATGAATGATGATCAGGGCATAGATACGGATGATGAGCCAGAAGTGATCGATCAAGAAGACTCCATTGAAGAAGAAGAAGTCGAAGGCGACAATGATAATAATGAAGAATCGTCTAATGAGGATGGTTCAGAATCTACAGACAATACGGAAGAGGCTACAGACGAAGATCAAAGTGAAGAGCAAGCCGATTCTGGTCAGTATGAACAAAGTGATTCGGGCTATGAAGTTTATGTGTTAAATGATTATGTGTTTACTCCTGAAGAGCCAAGAAGAGATCAAATTTACGTAGAAGATGATGGTTTGGCATTTACTAGAATTATTTCTAATGGACCAGAGGCGGAAATGGACCTTATTAAAGACAATATTATTGAGTTTGCTGAAGGTCAACTTATAGAGGATGTAGAGATACCAATGGATGGATTAGAATATTCTTTACTCGTGGAGGATGAAGAAGTAAAAACCTATTATTTTGCAAAAAGCTATGGTTCAGACATTTTGTCCTTTGAAATGTTTATACCTGTTAATGCCGATAGTGAAAGAGTAGAAGAAGAGTTTTGGACGATGGTTGATTCTTTATCTTTTCCTTAAGGGTTTAGATAGGAAATAAGTGAAGCTAGCTTAACGGATTAAGAGCGTTAAGCTAGCCTTTTAATGTTTGTTATAGTTATAAATGAGGGTTACAAATAATTTTTCCTTGTTTGTTCTCGTTATCAAGTTCAATTTGAAATTGATGTTTCTTATAAAAATGGGTAAGTCTATCTAGATGGCCCCAATCTCTCTTTGCAATGTCACCCTCAATTATTTGGATATTCTTTGATGAGGCATATTCTTTTAAATACCTCATACATATGCTGCCAAAACCTTTATTAGGTTGTCCGATAATATCTCCAATATGAATCGTATAATCATTCAGATATTGAGCTTGAATGGTAAAATCCCAGTGACCGAGAAAGGATTGCTCACAAGTATTAAGCATGATTTTACATACATTTGCATCATCCACTACGGATACAACTACCCATTTATGATCCTGATATTCTTCAAAACCCAATACTTTCCACTGCTTGGCAATCTTTTTTAAATTATCTTGTAATCTATAAAATTGAAATTCCATATCTTCGATTTTTTCCTCTAAGGAAGAAGGCTTTGTTAGTAGCATTTAACCACCTCTTAAACTAATTTTCAAACACAAATATAGAATTATAATGTAATTACAAAAAAAAGTCAACATGAAGCTGCAATTTGCAACTTGATGTTGACTCGTTTAGACGCCATTTAGTTAGCAATCAAATGAAGAGGTTGATACTTGATGGATAGACCATAGCTAGCCAATATATTTTCAATCTCCTCTTTATTGACAGGAAGTATACAATCTTCAAAATTAAAATCCTCTAAATGTGGAATATCACAAATAATCGTAGCTAATTTTTTGCTCAATAAAACCGATTCGTATCCACTGGATAATTTCTTGAAGTAGCGTTTAAACGTTGTATCTACCGTATTCGCTTGAAGGTTTTTATAAAGTGTATCAATATTTTCATATTGTTGAATTAACGGCAAAGCAGACTTTTCTCCAACACCTGCACAACCAGGGATATTATCGCTTTTATCACCAAGTAAAGCTTTAACATCAACCCACTGAGATGGTGAAAGAGCATAATCATTCTGAAAAGATTCTAAATCATACTTCACTTCTCCAGCTTTTTTAGCGATTATCTGGACCGTCGATTCATTAATAAGTTGTAGTAAATCACGATCATTACTATAAATAGAACATGGAGCTTGGTAATGATTTCTCCAGTGAGAAGAAATCGTACCGATAATATCATCTGCCTCATATGGAGAGAGAGTTAATTGGTGGATTTGCAGCTTATCTAATAGTTTTGTACAAGTTTCATATTGCTCAATAAGTGGAGTGGGTAATTCGCCTCGTGTTCCTTTATAATCAGGTGCGTATTGTCTACGAATAGATTCCTCTCTTTTAACATCCCAAGCAATAATGGCATGAGTATAGGGTTCGTTTTTAATTAACTGAAATAATTTTTGAAAAAAGACACGTACTCCATTAATATATTCGCCATCTTTATTTGTTGCTAATTGAGATTCTTCTTTTCCGTAGGAGGTGGCAAAATAACCTCTACTTAATAAATTAAAACCATCTATTAAAAGTAATTGCTGTGAACTCATACCTTATCATTTCCTTTTCAAATAATCATAGTTATTTATGGTTACTTTTTATTTTCATTAATATAACGAAGCATGGTGTAACGATTACGAATCGTGTGAGCATGTGAAAGGCTTTCTTCAAAAAGATTAGGAGATACTGAGATATCAGCTATGCTCGTTTTTCCTCCGATTTCTTCAATCCATCTTTTTAACAATTTAGGATCAGGGAATTTAGCGATTAGTTTCTCTATTTCTTTTTGACTTGATTCGTCCATTTCATCATTTTCAATAAGTGTATTCATATTTTTTTTATAGTATTCTATTATAGCTAAAGTTGCAATGGCGACCTTAGTCCCATGCAAAACTTGCTTTTTATTCTGTTTAATAAAATCCATTTCCCAATAATGAGACAAATGATGCTCTCCACCAGAAGCAGGGTGAGATTGGCCTAACATAAGCATAGCAAGTCCTGATTCAACTAAGCTTTCCATCAGGATCTTTATTCCTTTTTCATCATGACTCATTAAAAGTGGTAGGCTATCCAAACATCTATTTAATGCATGACGTGTCATATTGGCAACGATCTCGGAATAGGGTTCGTTTGCTGACAAATGTCCAAATGTCCAATCAGCTAGGGACGTGATTTTTCCTAGCATGTCACCGAAGCCAGCGGCGATCATTTCTTTTGGTGCATCTTTTAACCAAGCTAATGGGGCGAATAAAGCAATCGGTGCCTGCGTTTGATAGGTGACCTTATGCTCATTAATAATGAGCGGAGCACCCATTGAGTTAAAGCCGTCTACAGAAGGAGCTGTTGGTACTGAGAT
This sequence comes from Alkalihalobacillus trypoxylicola, assembly GCF_001590785.1. Classification (GTDB taxonomy): domain Bacteria; phylum Bacillota; class Bacilli; order Bacillales; family Bacillaceae_D; genus Alkalihalobacillus; species Alkalihalobacillus trypoxylicola. The sequence continues at coordinate 114,971 of NZ_LTAO01000001.1, read as the reverse complement.
GAATGGAACTTTCATTTTGTAGCTTGCTATGCGTGTAATATCGTGAATGGTTCCTGAGCCTAAAGCAATGAATACGTCAACTTCATTAGGTGTTTCTAGTAAAGCTTGCATAATCGCTCTTTCATCTGCTACGACATCACCTTGTTTATTTTCAGCAATAATAGTAGTAGGCAAAAGATGATCTTGATTGAATCTTTTTACCAAATCTTGTCCGTACAAATTCCATATGTTTGCATCAGTTATGAGTTTAATGGTGCGATACGATTTTTTAGAAACATAGTCTAACAGCATCTCGACTGCATGCTCGTCTATAATTAATTTCTCTATTTGAATAGAAAAAAGATTTAAAGATGTTTCTTGCTTTCCTAACTCATTTAGGGCGTTAATATTCATATATCATATCTCCTTCATACAATCAGCGATTGAATGTATAATATAGTCAGGTTTTCTCATTCCAGTTAAGCGCTGAGCTTGTTCTTTATTTGTATTTCCCGTTAAAACGAGAGCGGTTTTCATTTGGTGAGTATTGCCTAGTAGAATATCAGAATCTGGACTATCTCCAATAATCATACATTTTTCTGGAGGTAATTGTAGTTGAGTCAGTGCGGCTTTTGCCATAAAAACAGATGGTTTACCTAAAATGATTTCAGGACTTTTTCCTGTAGTGGCTTCAATGGCTCCAATTAATCCGGCTACATCAAAGGCCGGTCCCTCTTCATTAGGGAACATTTTATCAGCGTTAGTTGCGATAATTCTAGCTCCATTCATAACCGCTTTAAATGCTAAATTCAAATCACTATATTGTAGGTGTTCATGTAAAGATATGACTAAAAATTCAGCTTCTTCTGGTTGCTTGGCAAGCCTAATATTATGAGTTGCCAGCTCATCTCTTAAACCTTGATCGGCAAGAGTCCATACACTTGCAAGTGGGTAGTAATTTCTTATGTACTGAGCGGTTACAGTAGAGGATAAAAGAATTTGTTCCTCATCAACGTTAATATTATGCAGCTTTAATTGCTCTAAACATTGTTTCTGTGAAACATTTCCACGATTACTTAAGAATACTATTTTCTTTCCTTGTTCTTGCATTTTATGGATAGATTGAGCGGCACCGCTAATTAATTTTTCCCCTTGAAAAACGGTACCATCTAAATCGATTAAATATCCTAGAACTTCAGAATTCACTAGCTTCTCCACTCCTTTTTCTGAAAAAAACCGTTTAATCTTCTACCATTTTATTATTAGTGATGAAAAAGAAAACGTCAATCACTGTTTTCTTTTATGAATTTTGAAAAGGCTCTTCCTTTTATACAAAAACTATAATACGATGAATGTAAGATAATAAAATTAATTAATAAAGTGAGAAGGGTGTAGCGTTATGACAATAAAAAAAGAGAAATTCGGTCAAGTAGAATCAGAGTTTGTTCATAAGTATACGTTAACAAATCATCATGGAATGCAGGTTGTATTTTTGGATTATGGCTGTGTAATTACTGATATTCTCGTTCCTGATCGAGAAGGTCAATTAGAAAATGTAGTCCTAGGATATGATTCATTAGATGAGTATAGAAAAAATCCTGGATATTTTGGTGCGATTATAGGGAGAGTAGCTGGACGAATTGCTGGAAGTGAATTCATATTAAATGATCAAACTTACAAACTTCCTAAAAATGAAGGTGAGAATCACTTGCATGGTGGTCAATCAGGTTTTGATAGTAAAATATGGAAAGCTTCGTATGATGATAATGGGTTAAAGATCACTTTTTCTTATTTAAGTGAAGATCGTCAGGAAGGATATCCTGGAAACTTACATGTGAGTGTTACATATGAGTTAACAGAAAATAATGAATTAAAGCTAATGTATGTTGCAAATAGTGATCAAGATACGTTATTGAATATGACCAATCATACTTATTTTAATTTAAGTGGAAATTATAAAGAGGATGTTTCGAATCACTGGTTAAAAATGAACAGCCCTTATTTTCTCCCTTTAAAAAATGATCTTATACCAACTGGAGAAATACAAAATGTAGAAGGAACACCATTTGATTTTACTAATGGTCAATTTCTTAAGGAAGGGTTTCAATCGGATCACTCACAAATTACATTAGCCGGAGGAGGATATGACCACCCATTTGTTCTATCAAAAGGAGACATTTTTCTAAAGGACGAAAAAAGTGGGCGTTGCCTTCAAGTCGTAACGGATCAAAAAGCGGTTGTTATTTATACGTCTAATCAGCTGGACTCTTCGGTTTCCATTAGACATACTGAAGGGAAGCCATATTTAGGTATTTGTTTAGAGACGCAAGCACACCCAGATGCGATCCATCATCAAAACTTTCCTTCCATTGTTTTAAAAAAGGAAGATACGTATCAAGTAGAAACGACATGGTCTTTCTCGGTAGAATCATAAAGTTCGACTAAACTGGTTCTTGAAATAAACTGTGATGATTAAGTTAAGTGTAGTCACGATGAAAGAAGTTGAGAACGTTCGAGTCTTCACCCTTCTATTGAAAAACAAGGTAATGGGGCTAGAACAAAAGCTATTTTTAAAAAATTTCATGTAGTGAAATTTGAAACGATTTGAATAAATAAATAAATACACAGACAACCAACAGGTCTTCCTTCTTTTGCTAAGTAGGGGGCCTGTTGAATTTTGAGTAAATGATATAAGTTTGCCGGCACAAGGAGCGGGAACTTAAGTAGGCTAAGGAGGCGATGTCAAAACCCTTTAAAAAAATTGATAGGTAGCGCCCTTCAGGACGCGGAGTGTTTTGGGGATAAACAGCCGTGCATCTAGCTTCTAAGGTATTTTTATTTCTGCGTATTTATTCAATGGCTACCTTTATTTTGTTTTTTTAAATCATTGAGTGAATTTCATCATTGCTTTATAAACGAATAAAACCGAACGTTTCTTATAAAATATGTTCTAAACTTTTGCGAATTAACTTCATGATTGAAACGGTAGGTAGTGACTCCCAAAGGATCAGCACAGTCTGAAGATCCACTCTGACGACGCTATGAATAGTCAGAGTTAAGATATGAATGATGAAATTGATTCCATTATAAAAAAAACTAGAAATATGTCCGTACATGTGTATAATGAAAGGTAGATAATCTCTTTAGGAGTTGAGAAAATGCTTGAAAAGTTAAAGCAGGAAGTTTTAGATGCTAACTTACAATTACCCAAATACAAAATGGTTACGTTTACATGGGGAAACGTAAGTGGAATTGATCGAGAAAAAGGATTAATTGTAATAAAGCCAAGCGGAGTAAAGTATGAGGAGTTGAAATTAGAAGATCTTGTAGTTGTCGATTTAAATGGTCAAGTTGTAGAAGGGGATTTAAAGCCTTCATCTGATACTCCTACCCATATTGAACTATATAAAGCCTTTCCTAATATAGGGGGAATTGTTCATACTCATTCTCCTTGGGCTACAAGCTTTGCTCAAGCAGGAAGAGGAATTCCTGCACTAGGTACTACACAGGCTGATTATTTCTATGGAGAAATTCCATGCACAAGACCGATGATTGATTCAGAAATTCTAGCAGACTATGAAAAGGAAACGGGAAGTGTCATTATTGAAACATTTAAGGAGTTAAATGAAGATTATATACCAGGTGTTTTAGTACACTCACATGCGCCGTTTGCATGGGGAAAAGATGCTAATAATGCGTTTCATAATGCTGTAGTTCTAGAGGAAGTTGCAAAAATGGCATCACGTACGTACATGTTAAATCCACAAGTTGAATCTATGAATCAAACATTATTAGATAAACATTTTTTAAGAAAGCATGGTGCTAACGCTTATTACGGTCAAAAAAAGGAGGAATAAAAATGGCAAAAAAATATGCAATTGGTATTGATTATGGGACGTTATCTGGTAGAGCAGTATTAGTTGATTTAGAAAATGGTCATGAAGTAAGTGATCATGTGACAGACTACCATCACGCGGTCATTGATGAGTATTTACCAGGTACTGATATTACTTTAGAGCATGAATGGGCACTGCAGCATCCCCATGATTATTTAGATGTTTTAATGAATTCGGTACCAGCTGTCATTAAACAGGCTCGTATTCAAGCAGAGGACGTCATTGGTATTGGAATCGATTTTACTGCTTGTACAATGCTTCCTATCGATAAACAAGGTGAGCCGTTAAGTTTTGATCAAAAGTGGAAAAACCGACCGCATAGCTGGTGTAAGCTATGGAAGCACCATGCCGCACAGCCTGAAGCAAATTCTATCAATGAATTAGCTGAGCAAAGAGGTGAAGAATTTCTACCTAGATATGGGGGGAAAATTTCTTCTGAATGGATGATAGCAAAAATATGGCAGGTTCTAAATGAAGATGAGGAGATTTATCAAGAAACCGACCAATTTATTGAAGCAACTGACTGGGTTATTTCCAAAATGACAGGAAGTATTACCAAGAATAGCTGTACAGCTGGGTATAAAGCGATCTGGCATAAACGTGATGGCTATCCATCAAAGGAATTCTTTAAAGCTTTAGATCCTCGTCTTGAAAACTTGACCGAAACCAAATTAAGAGGCGAAATCGTTCCACTAGGATCGAAAGCAGGAGAATTAACAGAAGAAATGGCAGAAAAGATGGGCTTATTAGCTGGTACAGCAGTAGCTGTAGGTAATGTTGATGCACATGCCGCTATGCCAGCTGTTGGTGTTGTGACACCTGGTAAGCTTGTTATGGCGATGGGAACCTCTATTTGTCATACGATATTAGGTGAGAAAGAGACACTAGTAGAAGGTATGTGTGGAGTAGTGGAAGATGGAATCATTCCTGGTTATTTAGGCTATGAGGCAGGTCAATCCGCTGTAGGAGATATTTTCGGATGGTTCGTTGAACAAAATGTCCCTGCACATGTTTATGAACAGGCCAAACAAGAAGGTCTGAATGTCCATCAATGGTTAGAAAATGCAGCAAAGAAACTGGCTCCTGGTCAATCAGGTATTCTAGCACTAGATTGGTGGAATGGAAATCGTTCTGTATTAGTTGATACAGAATTAAGTGGACTTTTTATCGGAATGACACTTCAAACAAAACCAGAAGAATTATATCGTGCATTACTAGAAGCAACGGCATTTGGCACTCGCAAAATAGTGGATGCTTTTCATCATCAAGGAGTAGAAGTGGATGAATTGTTTGCATGTGGAGGTCTTCCACAAAAAAATCAATTATTAATGCAAATATATGCTGATGTAACAAACCGTCCTATTAAAATTGCTGCATCCAAGCAAACTCCAGCCTTAGGAGCAGCTATGTTTGGTGCAGTTGCTGCTGGTATTGAAAAAGGTGGGTACGAAACCATTGTCGATGCTGCAAAAGCTATGGCAAGAGTGAAGGATGAAGTGTATACACCGATTCCACAAAATGTTGAAATCTATCAAAAGCTATATGAGGAATATAGTCAATTACATGATTATTTTGGTCGTGGAGCCAATGATGTGATGAAACGTCTTAAAAATTTGAGAACCTATCAATAGGAGGGAATATTATGCTTCAAACAAAAAAATATCAACTTTGGTTCGTGACAGGAAGTCAACACTTATATGGAGAGGAAACCATTCAACAAGTTGAAGAGCATTCTAGAAAGATGGTTCAGCACTTTAACGAATGTGATTTTTTCCCAGCTGAAATTGTATTAAAGCCTGTATTAACGAATCCTGATTCGATTAGACAACTTACAATAGATGCCAATTCTGATTCTGATTGTGCGGGGCTTATCACATGGATGCACACCTTTTCACCTGCAAAAATGTGGATTGCTGGTTTAAAACAATTATCAAAGCCGCTTTTACACCTTCATACCCAATTTAATCGCGATATTCCTTGGAATGAAATTGATATGGATTTTATGAATTTAAATCAATCTGCTCACGGAGATCGTGAATATGGATTTATGACAACTAGGCTGAATAAGGCTCGAAAAGTAGTGGTTGGTCATTGGGAGTCAGAGGATGTTAAAGTCCGTATTGGAAAATGGATAAGTACAGCTATTTCGTGGATGGAAAGTCAATCTATTAAAGTGGCTCGATTCGGAGATAATATGAGAGAGGTAGCTGTTACAGAAGGTGATAAGGTAGAGGCTCAAATTCAATTTGGATGGTCTGTGTACGGATTTGGGATCGGTGATTTAGTTCAAAAAATGAATGAGTTCTCAGAAGAAGACGTGTATGCACTGTTTAATGAGTATAAAAAGGTCTTTAAGCTTGAGGAGGACGCTTTACAGGAAGGTCCTATTCAAAATTCTATTTTAGAGCAAGCAAGAATTGAATTAGGTTTAAGAGCCTTTTTAGAAGAAGGTGGATTTACGGCATTTACGACCACATTTGAGGATTTACATGGTATGAAACAGCTTCCAGGATTAGCGGTTCAACGGTTGATGGCTGATGGATATGGCTTTGCTGGAGAAGGAGATTGGAAAACAGCTGCTCTTTTAAGATTAATGAAAATTATGGCTAATAATAAAGGAACATCCTTTATGGAGGATTATACGTATCATTTCGAGCCAGAAAATGAGCTTGTGTTAGGATCTCATATGTTAGAGGTTTGTCCGACAATCGCAACGGATACACCTAAAATTGCGGTCCATCCATTATCAATAGGTGGTAAGGAAGACCCAGCACGACTTATTTTTAACGGTAAAAAAGGAAGAGCGTTGAATGTTTCGGTCATAGATTTAGGTCATCGTTTCCGTTTGGTTATTAATGAAGTTGAAGCGGTTGATACGGAGAAAGAAATGCCGAATTTACCTGTTGCCCAAGTATTATGGAAGCCACTACCATCATTAAGTGAATCAGCAGAAGCATGGATTTATGCAGGAGGAGCTCATCATACTGTCTTTTCTTATGAAATTTCACCAGAGCAAATTCATGATTTAGCCGATATGTTTAATGTGGAAAGTGTTAATATTAATGAAGATACGACAATTAGAAGCTTTCAGCAGGAATTAAGATGGAATGAAATAGCTTATAAATTAAATATTTAAATCTTAAAGAAAAGAGGGACATTTCCCTCTTTTTTCCTGCATCTACATTACTTTTTTATTAAGGAAGAGATTTTATGATAAGATAGGAAAGATGCATGGGATAGTGAAGGTATTAATCCTTAAATTTGAGGTGTGTTAGGTGCAAACAAAGTATCGTATGGTTAAGGATCGTATAAAAGAGAGAATTTTAGCTGGTGAATATCAAGCGAATCAAAGAATTGATTCTGAAAGTCAATTAATGAAGCAACATGAAGTGAGTCGCCATACTGTTAGAATGGCGATAGGAGAATTAGTTAATGAAGGTTGGTTGTATCGTGAGCAAGGTGCTGGTACCTTCGTTCAAGATAAAGTGTCGCAAAAAGAGGAAGCGGTGCACACACCTAAATCGATTGCGATTATTACCACTTTTATTTCTGATTATATTTTTCCGTCCATTATTAGAGGAGCGGAATCTTATTTAAGTGAAAAAGGCTATCAAGTAAGCTTATTTAGTACAAACAACGACAGTGAGAAGGAAAAATCCATACTAGAAAAAATTATACAGCAACGATTCGATGGAGTAATCATTGAGCCTACTAAAAGTGCTTATACATGTCCTAATTTAAGCTATTACTTTCAATTAGAAAAACAACAAATACCTTATATTATGATTAACGGATATTATGAGGAGCTAGAGCCTGCTGCTTTCGTTATAAATGATGAAAAAGGAGGATTTATCCAAACCGAGCATTTAATTGAAAGAAACCATAGGGAAATTGCTGGTTTTTTTAAAACAGATGATCGTCAAGGAGTTCAACGATTAAAAGGCTTTATTAAAGCTCATCGAAAACATTCAATTGACATAAATCCAGAACACATTATTACATACACGTCAGAAGTAAAATCTACAAAACCGTTAGAAGAATTAAAAAAACTGTTAGATCATCGTCTTATAACAGGAATTGTTTGCTATAATGACGAGTTAGCGGTTCTAATGTTAAACGAATTAAGAACTCGAAAAATGGCCGTTCCTAGTCAAATTTCTTTAGTAGGATTTGATAACTCATTTTTATCAGAAGCTACAGAAGTTAAACTAACTACCATTGAACATCCTAAAAATGAGCTAGGTTATGAAGCGGCTGAAAGTCTTGTTTCAATCATAGAAAACCCTGAACAAACTTCACTAGAAATGAAGCAATACGAACCGAAACTTATTATTCGAAAATCAACTAGCTATGCACCATAATATCAATATTAAAAACGATCCAAGTAAATGTTGGATCGTTTCTTATTTTTTAGCTCTCTTTTTCTTCTACTATAGGACCCTCTTCTTTTACATAATACAAGCGGAAAATAATATCTTGATTATAGTTACCAAAGCCCTTTCCAAAAACAGTTGCCCCTCCGACATGTTCTGCCTGCTCATCTACAGCGATTTTAAAGGTCCATTGCTTAGCTTTAACATCTATATCGTCAATCGTTATATTAGATATTTGGATACCATCCATGTAGGTACCCTTTTCGTTAATTCTTAAGCATTTTAATAATCCATATTGATTAATCACTCTTGGCCACCAATCGGGTGTATACTTTCCAGGACTATCTCCGAAATCTCCAGGGCTAGTCCATGTACCTAGGGTAACGCCGTTTAACAAAAAACTAATATCAGAAGGCCAATTTTCGTTTGTAAATGGCGCCTCTGAAGATAATTCTAAAGTGATTTCTAATTCTTTCGCTTTTTGACTATAGAGTAAAAAGTTAGGGATTTTGTACTCAATAAACCCTTTGCTGAACCATAAAATTTTGGCATCAACACGTTCGTTAGCTAAAAAATATCTTGGTTCATCAAATTCTCCAATAATGATTTCTGGAGTAGCAATTCCACAGGTCGGTTCAATTTGAAAATCAGTATAATGACCAATTGACACTTCCGTCTCATGAAAATCCTTTTTTTGTGAAATTAATTTAGGAAAGTTTATTTCAATTTGGTCAATAACTAAAAAACAAAGCTTCTGAACACCAGCTTTTCCTGGTACCATCTCTGTCTTTATAATGCCTGCCTTTTCTAACTTTTTTATATGCATGGTCATGATCGCGCTACTTAACCCTACGGCTTCCGCTAATTCTTTCACATTCATCGGTTTGTCTGATAAAAAATGGATAATAGCTAAGCGAACTTTGCTTGAGAGTGCTTCATATACGGGCAAAGATTCAAGTGATAAATCGATTCGCATTTGTTTCCTCCATTAACTAAGCAATTAATATTTTTGTTTAATATAATGATATCGGTTTATAGGAAGGTTAACAAGTAAAACAGCTAGTTTTTTTTATCTGAATCCATTTCATCATTCCTATCATGAAAACCGAATGATTAGGTTTTTGATTTTCACTTTAGGTAGATGCTTTCCCAAGGGCTTGTCTTCAGCAAACTCTGACTACGCAAAGCTTCGCCAAAGTGGATCTTCAGACTGCGCTCATCCTTTGGGAGTCACTACCTACCGTTACAATCAACGAGTGAATTCACAAACATTAAAGACATTTTTATAATGAAAACCGAATGATTAGGTTTTTGATTTTCACTTTAGGTAGATGCTTTCCCAAGGGCTTGTCTTCAGCTAACTCTGACTATTCAGAGCGTCGTCAGAGTGGATCTTCACACTGCGCTCATCCTTTGGGAGTCACTACCTGCCGTTACAATCAACAAGTGAATTCACAAACATTAAAGACATTTTTTTAATGAAAACCGAATGATTAGGTTTTTGATTTTCACTTTAGGTAGGTGCTTTCCCAAGGGCTTGTCTTCAGCTAACTCCGACTACGCAAAGCTTCGTTAGAGTGGATCTTCACACTGCGCTCTTCCTTTGGGAGTCACTACCTACCGTTACAATCAACAAGTGTATTCGTAAACATTCAAAACATATTTTACTGCGCTCTTCCTTTGGGAGTCACTACCTACCGTTACAATCAACAAGTGTATTCGTAAACATTCAAAACATATTTTATAAGAAACGTTCAGTTTCATTCTTATAGAGCAATGATGAAATTCTCTCATCTAGTAAAATGAACAAAACGAATAGTAAAAAATACCTATTAAATGTAATTTTATTTAAAAAAAAGGAGGAAAATTCAAAAAATAAGAAAAAAATAATAGTATAAATGACACAATTACTTTACAATATAAGAAAGATATAGTGATTTTCTAGGGGATTCACGATATTGGAGGGGATGAAATGAAAAAAATGAAAGGGCTTAAATTTTTTAAAAAAGGAAGCTCGACATTAAAAAACATGATCATTTGGAGGAAGTTAGGCTCACTCTTTAGTAAAGTATTCATATGGAATAAGCTAAGTTTGGCCTGGAAGTATGGATTTGCATTTATCGTTACTATTTTCTTATTTTGTTTAACCACAGCTATTTTAGTTACTAATTTGAACGATGTCCAGAGAGAGATGGTTCAATTTGACCGAAGTGCTGAACGCTCTGCTAAAATTTCAGAGATGAATGATTTATATCAAGAGTTAATCTTTTTAACATTAAGTTATATTAATCGAGCAGATGATGTTTTAGTCACACAATTTGAAGAAAAAGCGCTAGAACTTGAAACGCACCGAGTGGAAATTGAACCTTATTTGGATAAGCAAGAAATGCAAAACCTATTAACGTATGCTGAGAATAATCAAGAACAGATAGAATTAATATTTTCAAACGATGTATTAGACGAAAGAATGGCAAGTAATGTAGAGTTTCAGTCGTATACTTATGTCCGAATCGAAAGATTGAGAGCGCAAACATTAGCTGCTTTTGAGCAATTAAAAAAGATTGTAGATGAACAAAGGATTGCCGATTCAGAAATGGCAAGAAAACAAATTGACCAGACGATTTTGACGACGATAATAGCGGTAGTTATTTCCTTACTATTAGGGATAAGTGTTATTTTAGTGATTAATAAAATTGTAAAACGCTCTATGATTCAAACCGTTCGTTTTAGTGGAAAAATAGCCGATGGTGATTTGACGGTTCAGCCATTAAAGGTAACAGGTAAAGATGAATTTAGCGTGATAGGAAATTCATTAAATCAAATGCATATTAGTTTAGTAACGATTATTGAAGAGTTAGCGGTCGTAACGAATCGTGTGAATAAGCAAGGAGATAGCTTAGAACAATCTTCTGTTCAATTGAATGAAGGAAGTGTTCAAATTACGGATACGCTCAATCAATTGTTAGCGGTTTCACAAGAACAAACATCAACGACTGTTGATATTTCACAATCGACGACGAATTTTAATGATCAGATTAAAACGATTGATGAATCAGGTCAGACCATTCGCGAATCTAGTGAAGGTATTATTCAATTGACGACAAATGGTAATGAAAAAATGAAACAGTCGATTGATAAGGTGACTCACATTCATGATACCATTGAAGAGGCAACGGAGAGTATAAATCAGTTAGCCAAAAAATCAATTGAGATTAATCAGATGGTAGATGTTATTCGAGGCGTCGCGGATCAAACTAATTTATTAGCCTTAAATGCTTCGATTGAAGCTGCAAGAGCAGGGGATGTAGGAAAAGGCTTTGCTGTTGTTGCAAATGAAATTAGAAAATTGTCTAATGAAGTTAGTAATTCAATAGAGAAGATTGTATCCATTACCTCAAGTGTACAGCAAGAAACGAAGCGCGTTAGTACCGTTTTAACTGAGGCAAATGTTGAGGCTCAAGACGGGATGAATATGATTGAACACACAGGTCAAGATATATTCGAAATTCAAAAAGCGATCGCTACCATGGGGCAGGAAATTAAAGTGATAACCGAGCAAATATCAGATATGGCTTTAGAAAGTAGTGGTATACAGGAATCTGTTAATCAGTTGGCAGCGGCAACCGAACAAACGACAGCTAGTGTCGAAGTGGCATCTCGTTCCGTTCATATGCAAAATCAATCTACAGAAGTAGTTGTAGAAAATACAAATCGCTTAAAAGAAACAACAGAACAATTAAGAAATTTGATGAGACGTTTCCAAATATAAACGAAAAACCACATGAGCAGCTTAGCTCACGTGGTTTTTTAATAGGAGATATTATTCAAAATGATAGGTCCAAAACCGTTCGTATTGTAACCATTTCATCGCCTCAGGGTCTTGTTCTTGCCACTTTGGCTCCATTTCTTCAAGCATCCAAGATGTTTGAGAAATATGCGCTCTCATTGCCCCTTTTTTCTGTTCAGCAAATTCAGTAACATCGTGGATGACATCTGGAGTTCCGATATGCTTTTCGTGTCCTTTTGAAAAAGCAATACAGTGAACGACAGGTCTATCTTTTTTCTTTTTACGACCTATAGCATCTATCACATATCTTGCCGTTGCATCGTGATCGGGGTGTACGGAATATTCAGGATAAAAAGTAATCACTAAGGTAGGCTTTATTTCGTCAAGTAAATCGGTAAATAACCGAACCATTTTTTCATGGTCTTCAAATTCAATCGTTTTATCACGAAATCCTAGCATTCGTAAATCTTGAATATCCATAACCTGTGCTGCTTTTTGTAACTCTTTTTCTCTAATTTTTGGTAAGGATTCTCTAGTGGCAAAAGGAGGGTTTCCTAAATTACGACCCATCTCTCCTAAAGTTAAGCATGCATAGGTGACAGGAGTGCCATTAGCGCGGTGTTTAGAAATCGTCCCCGACACCCCAAAAGCTTCATCGTCGGGATGGGGGAAAATGACAAGTACATGTTTTTCCTTTTTCATAAAATCCTCCTGTTATTATTGAAATGGAGTTTGACTAAGCTGTAAGGCAACTCCTAACTTTCCATCTGAACCATGTCCAGCAAGTAAAAGTTGGTTATCATTTGCTTCAAAGTGAGTTAAACCTTCTGCATATACCCAACCTAGTTTTTCTAATTTTAGTCCAATACGATAAGGACCACTGCCGGTTATTTTGCCATGCTCATATTTAATTTCAGCATTTCTTATATAAGCACTTGCTGAAAAGAATTTTTCATTGTGATGAGAGGCGTAAGCGCCATTAGTTGTTTCTAAATGAAGGTATATATTTTTTAATGCATATCGATCAATGTTTTTTTGAAGTATTTCTTTATCTAATATGGGTTCCATTTCTGCCACCCTCCTTCTACTAATTACTATCCATTGTAGCGATATGAGCGTAAATGAGCAATCATTTAGTCCTTAAATGTAAAGAATCACTTTCTTTAACTTCATCTGATTAATCATGGTAAAATAGAAGACAACCATTAAATAAATGAAATAGCTATGATAGATAGTATATTTTTATTAGAAGGAGAATGTAAATTGTCCAATAATGAAGAGAATAAGAAACATTCAGAGAACGAAAACCTCGAAATAGACGAGCCACCATTAGAAGCATTTTATGAAGAAGAAGAAGAAACAGAGATAGAGAAACAGAAAAAAAAGCGAAAGAAGAGGATTTTTCAATCTCTTGCAGCTTTGATTATTACTGGTTTAATTATACAAGTTTTTTCCATGTGGTTTGATATGTTTAATTTGGATACTATTTCACTCAGACAAGAATCAGAAAAGCTTTCCGAGGAAGAAATTGTACAAGCTAGTCAGGATGCCGTCGTTTCAATTCAAAACGGTACGTCTAGAGGGACGGGATTTTCTATTACAAGCGATGGGTATCTATTAACGAATGAACATGTTGTGAACGAACAAGCACCCATCCTTATTTTCTTCCCATCAGGTGATTATTATGAAGCAGAGATCATAGAAGAACATCCTACCTTAGATGTTGCTCTTTTAAAAGTAGAGGCAGAAGGAATCCCTCATTTGAATATAAGCTCAGAAAATGGTCAAGGGAATGATACGATTTATGTGATAGGGAATCCTTTACTTCAATCCCAGATTGCCAATAAAGGAACTATACATAATGAAAATGAAGAGGATTTCAACGTTTTAGAAATTACTAATCCGATATTTCCAGGGCATAGTGGAAGTCCTGTTATTTCAGAAAACGGAGAAGTAGTAGGGGTTGTTTATGCGAGAAGAGTGTCATCATCTGAAAATAGAAGAGGTTTAGCCGTCCCTATTGAACCGATTATAAGTGAATTAGAATATTTTCAAAAATAATTGGATAAATCCTTGAATAACCAGCCAAGAAAGCTTTTAGAAAATTTTTGCTATAATATAGGGAAATCGAATCGTTTTGACTTACACTTGACATGTCTAGAAGGTATTCTATATTAAATATTGTGATGGTTTGAGGAAGTGTGAAGACGATGGAAAAAATTTTAATTATAGAAGATGAAAAACCAATTAGTCAGGTATTAAATGCTTACTTAAGGAAAGAAGGCTTTCATTTGAAACAAGTGTTTGATGGAGGAGAAGCAATCGAGGTTTTTATTGATTTTCAGCCTGATTTAGTTTTATTAGACGTCATGCTTCCTAATAAGGACGGGTGGAGTATTCTGGCAGAAATCAGAAATCAATCTAGTTGTCCAGTGATTATGCTCACAGCTTTAAATGATGTAAATGATAAGTTAGCTGGATTACATGGTGGTGCGGATGATTATATTACAAAGCCTTTTGTTGCAGAAGAAATGGTCGCAAGAGTGCATGCTGTATTAAGAAGGTCGAATCCGTCTAAACATATGGAGAGTAAGAAGTTTGGTTCACTTGCTATCGATTACAAATCACATCGAATATGGATAAAAGAGCAAGAACTAACGCTAACCCCAAAGGATCTTTCTCTCTTTTTGTTTTTGAGCAAACACCCTAACCAAACGTTCACGCGGGAGCAACTACTAGATCATGTATGGGGAATGGATTATGAAGGCAGTGATCGAGCTGTTGATTTATCTATCAAAAGAGTAAGAAAAGAGTTAAAGAATTGGCCAGAAAAAGAAGGGGAAATTTTAACATTAAGAGGATTGGGGTATCAACTTCGTGTCAATGAAAACAACTTCTAATCGTAAAAGTCTATTGCGTTCGTGGACAAAAAATTATGTGATCACGCTGGTCATTGGTTTATTAGTGATTACGGTCCTTTCTGTTATCTGGATTCGTCATACGACACTAGAGCATCGATTAAATATGACGACGTTACTAGGAGAAGAAATTGCCTCTAGATTTGTTGAGATTACAGGTGGTGAACCTAGAACAAGAGGAGATGTTCACGGTTTTGTATCTGAAAGAAATCAGTTAATCGATTTGGATAGTGATCCTTCTATATATATTGTGAATCCAGATGGAGCTATTATCTCAATAAATGAGCAAAACGAACGCTTATTTAGCTTTCAAATTCCTATAGAGCTTCTATATGCGGAAGAACCTATCCAAAAGATTAATGTGACCAACCCTATACGTGCTAGCTATTATATGGTTAAGACACCGATACAATGGCAAGAACATATCATTGGTTGGGTGGTTCTAGTCGAATCTGAAGAAATTTTAACGAAGCTAAATCAAGAATATCAATTATTATTCATCTTTGTCATTAGCCTCGGTTTATTAGGCTGGGCTGCTATTTACTTTTTATCAAAGCGATTTCTCAAACCAATTGAACAAGTTGCTTATGCAGCCAAACAGGTAGAGCAAGGACATTTTAATGTTCATATACCAGATGCTCCTAAAGAGAAAGAGCTTCATGAATTGGTCGATTCTTTTGAAAAAATGACTAAGCGTCTACACCAGCTTGAAACTCTTCGCACTGAGCTATTGGCTGGAGTTACTCATGAATTAAAAACACCGGTAACCTCTATAAGTGGATTATTACAGGCTGTTAAAGACGGAGTAGTAGAAGAAGAGGAAGCAAGGGAGTTTATTGAGAGCTCCTTAAAAGAAACGGATCGTTTGCATAAGATGGTGGATGATTTATTAGCTTTTAACTCATTTACGGTCAATCAATTTCCGATACAGAAAGAGCCAATCGAAATCAATTCCTTACTTTCAGAACAGGTAAACCTATGGAAAAGGACACAAGCACCAGGTGTCGATTGTGTCATTCAGAACCTGGATCGACCTTTTACAATGTATGCTGATCCGGCTAGAATTAAACAAATTCTCATGAATCTTTTAAATAATGCTTATCATTCGATGAATAAAGAGTATCAGCAAATATATGTATGCCTTACATTAAATGAAAAAGAAAATGTCCTATTGATAGATGTTAAGGATAACGGAAGCGGGATTGCTCCTAGTGAGCAGGATTATATTTTTGAGCGTTTTTTTAGAGGAGAATCTAAAAAATATAAAATTCGAGGGCTAGGTTTAGGGCTTCCATTTAGTAAAATGATTGCACAGGCCATGGAGGGAGACCTTCAGTTAAAGGAAACAAGTTCAGAAGGGACGACTTTCACTGTCATCATACCGGTATCAAGACGTTTAGAAGAAAGAAGGGAATTAGATGAGTAAACCATTAGAGGGCAAACAGGTTGTGTTAACAGCATCTAGAAAAACAGAAGAAATGACTACTTTAATAAACAAGCAGGGTGGCGAAGTAAAAGTATTCTCCTTACAAGGCACAGTCTTTTTAGATCATAAGGATTTAGAAAATGATATAAAACTAATGATTGAAAATCAATATGAATGGCTCATTTTAACGACCGGAATGGGAACTAAGGCGATCGTCGATGCAGCTGAGAGCATTGATTTAAAGGAAGCACTACTTGATGCCTGGGCTAAAACCAACCTTGTCGCTAGAGGATATAAAACAATAGCTGCATTGAAAGAGTTAGGCTTAATTCCTAAAGTAACAGATGAAGATGGGACAATTAGAGGCTTGATTTCAGCATTGAAAAATACGTCATTTTCGAATCAAAAAGTGGCAGTGCAATTACATGGCCTACATTCTCCAGCTTTAACCTCTTTTTTAGAGAATAAAGGAGCAATCATCCATGAAATTTACCCTTATAAGCATTTACCTGCGGAGCGAGAGCAAGTAGAGCAACTATTTGAACAATTGGAGAAGGGTAAGGTTGATGCGATTTGCTTTACTACCTATTATCAAGTTCGATGTTTATTTGAATATGCAGTCTCTATAAATCAAGCTGACGTTCTGAGAAAATGGTTTAATCATACAGTGATTGCTGTAGCCGTTGGAAAAGTAACAGCAGAAGAGTTACGAGAATGGAAAGTAGAAAGGATTATTAGTCCTAAGCATGAAAGAATGGGAGCGATGATTGTCACACTATCCCAGTATGTAAAATCGATGACAAAGCTCGTTTAATAAAAACAAGCATAAAAAAATTACGGTTGGCAAGCACCTTTGAGAAATTAATCTTAAAGGTGCTTACTTGTTTATTAAATGATATAATCTCAGTTGCGTTTTCTCATGTGAACAACAACAAAAGTCGTCTACGAATATCCCCCTTTTCGTTTTCGATAACGAAATCCCTCATCTATCTTTAGTAGATAAAAATTAACAAGACTTTGTCGACAGGTATTTTGTTAGACTTAAATCAAAAAGGTCCTTCATTATTCCAATTTTAATAATTTCACGTACCATATTAATTTAGCCAATGAATACAAAAGAGAAATGATTATGTGATTAGATCTTACAAATGAATGGCACATCTTTCACTTTTTGGTTATGATACTCAAAACTAATGGTAGTAAATCACAGATTCAATGACAGAAAGCCTCATTATTTATTGGGTTTAGGTTGGGGGTATCTAAATGAATGATTCTAGCTATAGCATTAACAATCAAATCATTAAAGCATCTGAAAAAGATTATTTGGCTACGATTGTTAAAGTGGAAGGTTCAGCCTATCGTAAGGAAGGAACCATGATGTTATTTTGTGAAAATGGTCAACGCTATGGAGTCTTGAGTGTAGGTTGTTTAGAAGAGGATATAGCTAATAGAATTCAACAATTAAAAAAACCGAGTAGTATGCTTCTATCCTTCGACATGAAATCAGAGGATGATTTATCTTGGGGAGCTGGTGCGGGTTGTAACGGTATCATTCATGTTCTTGTAGAGTCATGCTCTGAGAGTATTCGCAAAACGGCCATGATTATTCAAACATATTTACGTAATGGAGAAGAAATAACACTTTATAAAAAAATCGAAAAAAATCGCTCTTTTTCTACAGTCATTTTAAAAAAGAATCAGATGACTGTTTACCAAAATGGCAAAGATTTTATTCAGACTGATGATATCAAACAAGATAAAGGAACGGCAGGGCTAGTGAGTTTATCTAAAAAGGATTATTTATATTTTCAATCGTTTCTTCCGAAAAGAAACGTATTCATTTTCGGAGCGGGAGATGATGTTAAACCGTTAGTATCCTATTTAGAGCCTTTAAATTTTCAAATTGTCATTTGTGATTGGAGAGAGGGTTATATAAGTAACGAACGCTTTCCTCAAACGTGTGAAAAAAAGTTAATTTCCACAGATAAGATATTACAGCAAATTGAAGTTAAAGATGACGATTTTGTCATTCTAATGACCCATCAATTTCAAAAGGATCAAATTCTATTAAAACAGCTTCTAAAACAAAACATTTCGTATATTGGTATTTTAGGATCAAAATCGAGAACTGAGAGATTATTAGAAGAAAAACAAATCCCCGCTAATGTTTACAGTCCAATTGGTGAACACATCCATGCAGAAGGTCCAAATGAAATTGCCATAAGTATAGTAGCCCAACTAATCCGTATGAAACAAATAAAGGTTCAAGAAGTCGGGTCATGAACAATAACCGAATTATAGGAATCTATCTTGCTGCTGGTTTATCAAAGAGAATGGGCGTGTCAAAGCTTTGGTTACCCTATCAAAATGATTATTTAGGAGTAATAGCTTTAAAAACGGCATTATCAAGTCAATTAAACGGGCTGATTGTTGTATGTTCTCATTATAAGGATGTACAACAATTCAAAAATAGCTTCACTATGAACGAATGTGACCGTATTACTTTTGTTATAAATGAAAAAGCTTATTTAGGTCAATCTTCGTCGGTTAGAGCTGGTGTAAAAGAAGCTATTTGTCAAAAAGCTGACGCCATTGTCACGATTCTTGCTGATCAGCCTTTTATAACAAGGAGAATGATTGATGTCTTAATAAAGAAGCGTACTCATTTTAAAGAGCAACATAAAGACATTACATTTATTACTTCGTGTCAAGGAGGAACAATTCAACCCCCTATCTTATGTAATGAAAAAGCGTTCTCTTCTTTATTAAGTCTAAAAGGTGATAGAGGTGCCAAAGCGATAATTTTAGGAACAGACCCAGATTTTGTTCATCATATAAAGTATGAAAATAAGAGACTTTTTACTGATATTGATACCATGAAGGATTATCATTTTATTAAAGAAAAATTAGAATGAGGTGAATCAAATGAGCCATGTGCCCCAAATATGGCTTCCAGTTACTATAGAAGAAGCCTGGAAAATAAAAAACACATTTAGAAATAATTCAGCTTATATAGCAGGAGGAACAATCTTGAGGCTGCAAGAGGAAAAGGGCATTTCCAAACCAGACCACCTTATTAGCTTAAGAGAGATTCCTAGCTTACAGGAAGTAAGTCACTCTCAAAATGATTTCTTATCTATTGGCAGCAATGTAACTCTATCCTATTTGCTCAAGCACCCATTTATACAAAAATATCAAAATAGTCTAATTTCAGCAGTTAAAGAAATCGCCGCTCCTGGTATTAGAAATCAAGCGACTATTGGCGGAAATATTGGTTATCAATATGGAGATTTAATTCATGTCCTTTTATCTTTGAATGCACAAATTTTATGGTATGACGGAGTAAGTGAACAAACGAGTTTATTACATGAGTTTTTAGAATTAATGATAAATCAAGCCGAAACTTTTTCTAACGCTATAATTATTAATATTTTGATACCTAATCGAGCAGCTGATTATGACCATACTTTTTATTTTGAGAAGATAGGTAGAAGGGAAGCTTTTACTCCTTCCATAATCTCTATCTCTTGTTACTTAGAGCTCCAAAAAGGATTTAAGATTGATGAGTGTCGAATAGCTGTTTCATCTAGTCAGCATTTTCCCGAACGACTATTAAGAACGGAACGATTAATGAAGGGAAAAACCTTAACGAAGGAAGAGATTAATGAAATGTATAAAGTTATTCTTTTAGAATATAATCCTGTTGATGATCCGTTTGCATCCGCAGAATACAAAAAAAGGATGGCTGCCAACTTGTTAGCCTCTTTTTTAGTGGAGAAATTGTTAGAAAGGAGTGAAATACATTCATGAGATTACAATCAGAATTAAAACATTCTAGAAAAAGATTACGTCCAGATGGAGCGATAAAAGTAACCGGAAAATTGAAATATTTAACGGATTTTACTTTTCCGAACATGTTATATGGAAAGGTGTACCGAAGTGACCATCCACACGCTGAAATTCTTTCTATTGATATAAGTAAAGCGGAAAAGCTTGATGGAATTGTAGCCATATTAACAGCAAAGGATGTACCTGGACTGAATGGATTTGGAATTGTCACTCCAGACCAACCCGTTCTTTGTGATTCCATCGTTCGGTTTACTGGAGATGCAATAGCCTGCGTAGCTGCTACCTCCATTCAAACTGCTGAGAAAGCTATAAGCTTAATTGAAGTAACTTACAAACCATTATCGGTTATTACTTCACCAGAGGAAGCATTAAAGGATGATGCCCCTCAATTATTCCCTAGTGGGAACATCCTTCATGAAGCTTCTTTCTCTCATGGAGAAGTAGAGAAAAGTTTAGAGGATGAATGTGATGTGGTAATTTCAGAAACGTATGAATTGCCAAGACAAATGCATTCATATATGGAAACAGAAGGAGGAGTGGTTGTTCCTCATGAGGATGGAAGTATAACAGTATATGTAGGAACACAACATGGCTATAAGGATCGTTTTCAATTATCTAGAATTTTGAATTTACCCGAAAAGTCCATTCGGATT
This sequence comes from Alkalihalobacillus trypoxylicola, assembly GCF_001590785.1. Lineage (GTDB taxonomy): Bacteria > Bacillota > Bacilli > Bacillales > Bacillaceae_D > Alkalihalobacillus > Alkalihalobacillus trypoxylicola. Next base: position 94,090 of record NZ_LTAO01000001.1, on the reverse strand, counting down.
ATTTCAAGTCCAATGGGGGGATCGTTTGGAGGAAAGGATGAATTAAATATTCAGCCTTATGCTTCTCTTTTAGCTTTAAAAACAAAAAGACCGGTCAAAATCCATAATAAACGAGTTGAATCAGTAAGAGCAGGAATCAAAAGGCATCCGATGAAAATAACGATGAAAACGGGAGCGAAGAATACAGGGAAAATAGTAGCCCATCAAGTGAAAATAGTAGCTGATACAGGTGCCTACTCCACTCTTGGTCCAGCGGTTTTAGATTTTGCAGTCGAGCACTCTACAGGTCCATATCGGATTGAGAATGTTGATGTCCATGGTATTTCTGTTTTTACTAATAATGGAGTGTCTGGGGAGTTTCGAGGCTTTGGAGGTAATCAAGTTACATTTGCATTAGAAGGACAACTGGATCGGCTAGCGGAAAGGTTAAATATTTGTCCATTATATTTAAGAGAGTTGAATATTCGAAATGAACAGGACCGAGGGTCTTTGGGGCAGCGTATTGCCCCTACAAATGGAGCGCGCCATGTTTTAGAGCATTGTTTAAAGGAGAAGCAAACAAAGAGCTTTAAACCACAATCGAACAGACCTTGGCTGAAATATGGGAGAGGATATGCTATCACTATGCATGGTGGAGGGCTTGGCTATGGAAGACTCGACCCGTCAGGTGGTCGTTTAACTTTAAGGAAAGATGGTTTGATTGAAATTGCTTTTGGATTTGAGGAATTTGGTCAAGGAGTATTAACGGTTATAGAAACCATTGTCACAGAAGAGTTAGGCTGTCATGCTTCTGATTTGAAAATAGTTATTGGTGATACAGAAAAAGTTCCTTCATCAGGTTCATCAACAGCTTCACGAGCTACAAGTATGGTTTGGCATAGTGTACAAAATATGAAAGTAACTTTTCTAAAGAAAATGTTAAAAGCCGCTTCTGAATTAACGAAATTATCTGAAGTCGAATTAACGATTGGACCTGGGGGGATTTACGAGAAACAATCATCACAAAATTTCTTACTCTCTTTTAAAGATTTAGCCAATCGCACAATAGAAATCATGACTGAAACGGAAATACAATTCCCGACAACTCCTGATCAAATAGATTCGGGTCATTATTTGTTTACCTTTGCTGCAGTTACAGCAGATGTTGAAGTAGATTTACGGACTGGTAAAGTAAAAGTGATTGATTTATCACAGGTTATATCTGCTGGACCTGTTGTCAATGAGTTAGGATATTTGGGACAGATTGAAGGTGGGGGCATCATGTCATTAGGCTATTCATTAATGGAGGACGCAAAAATGGAGCAAAGTCGTTACGTAACAGATAATTTCGATACGTATTTTATTCCTACCGTTAAAGATACACCTGAGCATTTAGAAGTTAAGGCAATCGAAACATTAGCAAAGGGGGATCATTTCGGACCTAGAGGAGTAGGTGAAATTGGAACGGTTGCTGTAGCACCTGCGATTGTAAAAGCTGTTCATGATGCGACCGGTAATTGGCTTAATCAACTACCAATTGATAGAGAACGACTAATGAATATGACTAAATGGAACATGGAGGTGCTACATGAATCGTCATACAATGACTCCCCCTTTTCAGTTGAAAATAAGTGTGAACAATGAGCCATTTACTTTAAATACGGAACCTACGAAACGAGTCGTGGATATTTTAAGAGAGGATTTACAATTAACGGGAACAAAGGTATCTTGTGAAATTGGCAGATGTGGAGCCTGTTCCATTCTTGTTAATGGTCGTTTAATGAACGCATGCATGACAATGGCTTTTCAAGTGAACGGCATGACGATCGAAACGATTGAATTCCTTGCTTCTCAAAAAGAGCTAGATCCGATTCAACAAGCATTTATAGAAGAGGGTGGTTTTCAATGTGGTTATTGCACACCTGGTATGATTATAGCGGTCAAAGCGTTATTATCGGAGAATCATCATCCGACAGATGAGGAGATAAAAGAAGCATTATCTGGTAATCTATGTCGTTGCACAGGCTACGCAGGAATTAAAAGAGCCGTTCAACGTGTCATTCATTCTAATTTAATGTAGTTTCATAGCGTATAACCTCAATAATAAGGTTTGAGGGTCTCTACTTGGAACCGATAAATCCTAACTACGTTAAAAACTTTATGGTAGGTATTTATTAAGGAGGAAAACAAACGTTATGAATAAACTTTTGATTAAGAATGGTACCATTATTACAATGAATCAAGAGCGAGATATTTTTACTGGTGATTTATTAATTGAAGCGACAAAAATTATCGAAATCGCTCCAAAAATTGAACAAACTAGTCAAGTAGACAGAATAATCGATGCAACCAATAAATATATCATACCTGGTTTTATTCAAACTCATATCCACTTATGTCAAACGATATTCCGTGGTAAAGGAGACGACCTTGAACTAATGGATTGGCTTAAAAAGCGAATTTGGCCTTTAGAAGCTGCTCATGATCCCGAGTCGATCTTTTACTCTGCCATGCTAGGTATTGGAGAGCTTATTGAAAGCGGGACCACAACCATTGCTGATATGGAGACGGTTCACCATTCTAATGAGGCTTTTGAAGCACTTGCTCAATCTGGTATTCGTGCTATTTCAGGAAAAGTCATGATGGATAAAGGGGCAGGGGTTCCTAAAAATTTACAAGAAACGACAACCGCTTCTCTACAAGAAAGTGTTGATTTAATGGAGAAGTGGCATCATTATGATAATGGCAGGCTTCATTATTCGTTTGCTCCTAGATTTGTCCTTTCCTGTACGGAGACATTATTAATAGAAGTTCAGAAATTATCTGAAGTAAACCAAATTAAAGTTCATACTCATGCTTCTGAGAACAGAGAAGAAATTAAACTGGTTGAAGCAGAAACAGGGATGAGAAATATAATATATTTAGACCATCTTGGGTTAGCTAATGAACGGCTTTTGTTAGCTCATTGTGTTTGGTTAAATAGTGAAGAAAAAAGGGTCATAAAAGAAAGAGGCGTTCATGTAAGCCATTGCCCAGGTTCTAATTTGAAATTAGCTTCTGGTATCGCTGAAATTCCTGAGCTTCTACAAATGCAGATGTCGGTTTCACTAGGAGCGGATGGTGCACCATGCAATAACAATTTAGACATGTTTCAGGAGATGAGATTAGCGGCTTTAATTCATAAGCCTAAAAATGGTCCAACGGCGATGGACGCTACGACCGTTTTTGAAATGGCGACCATTAATGGAGCTAAAGCTTTAGGGTTAGAGGCTGAAATTGGAAGCTTAGAGGTAGGAAAAAAAGCTGATTTAGTCATTCTAGATTTAAATCAATTTCATAGCTATCCTGCTTTTGATGTCGATCCTATCTCAAGAATTGTTTATTCAGCTACGCGCTCAGATGTTGAGACTACTATTGTGAATGGGCAAATTTTAATGCAAAATAAAGTAATGAAAACCATAGATAAAAGTGTGATTTTAAAAGAAGCGGATCATTCCATATCAAGATTAATTAAGAGAATTCCACATCTAGCTAGTCGTTTATAAGGGTTCAAAAAACATTTTCTTCTTGTTGAAGAAAGTGTTTTTTTGTCAAATCATATGTATTGAATGTTTGTGAATTCAATCGTAGATTGTAACGATAGGTAGTGACTGCCAAAGGATGAGCGCCGTGTGAAGATCCACTCTGACGAAGCGCTGCGTAGTCAGAGTTAGCTGAAGACAAGCCCTTGGGAAAGCATCTACCTAAAGTGAAAATCAAAAACCTAATCGTTTCCGTTTTCATTATAAAATATGAATAAAGAAATGGATTCATGTAAATAAATGAAAAAATCTCTTTATTAATCGCTTACTATAATATATTAACTAGAAAATATAATGTTCACTAGATTGACAAGCATTTAATTTTTTTTTAACGTATAATAGTGAAGGTAGTAAATGAGTTGAATTTGTCGAAATGAGGCAGATATATGAAGAAAAAAATCGAAAATTTAATGTTGTTTGGCTGGGCGACCTCCCTTATTGCCACATTAGGGTCTCTTTATTTTTCTCAGGTAAGGTTGTTTGAGCCATGTACATTATGCTGGTACCAGAGAATTTTAATGTACCCAATTGTTCTTATTCTATTAATTGGTATTATTAGAAAAGATAGTTCTGCAGCTATATATTCATTCTTTTTATCAATAATAGGACTATGCCTTTCTACGTATCACTATGCTTTACAAAAGATGACCTTTCTTAATGATGCAGCACCAGCATGTGGACGAGTTCCATGTACGGGGCAATACATAAATTGGTTCGGTTTTATAACCATTCCATTTTTAGCTGGTACGGCTTTTTTAATCATTAGCATTGTTAGTTATGTCGTTATAAGAAATCGAAGAGGTGAAAATAAATCATGAAAAAACTTATCATTTTTGGTTCAGTAATCGTCGTAATCTTTGCCGCTTTAGTACTTGTTACAAATATGCAACAATCTCAGGAATCTGGGGATAATGTTTACAATAAAAGTAGACTAGATCCAGCAACCGTTGACCAATTAGACGACCCTAATTATCAAAATATCGTGTTACCAGAAGAGCTTGAAGAGAAAATAGAAAATGAAGAAGATGCAACCGTTTATTTCTTCAGTCCTAAATGTCAGTATTGTCAAGAGGTTACGCCAAGGTTAATGCCTATTGCGGATGACATGAATGTTAACCTGCTTCAATATAACTTGTTAGAATTTGAGCAAGGATGGAATGATTTTAATGTTGATTCAACTCCTACGCTCGTTCAATACAAAGATGGTGAAGAGGTATTTAGAATCGTTGGGGCAGCATCTAATGAAGATTACCAACAATTCTTTGAAAGCTATACGTTAAATGAAGAGTAATTCACACCTAACAGCCCAAGCTTACGTTAAGTAACTGGGTTGTTTTTTTATGAAAATTGCCTTTTTTATGGTTTTTTGACTAGTGATTATTAAGATTAGGATGAAGATATTTTACCTTTGTGAACAAAAAGCCTTTTTTAAAAGCTTGTATTTCATACTATTTTCGACTATACTTTTTATTTGTTAGAATATTCTTTCATTAAAAGTTTTGGTTGATATATTTGATTTTTCTTTCATTAAAACGGTAAAATAAATCGTTAAGGGAACAAAAATATCCACTACTTAAACAATAGGGACTTTCAATACAATTGTTATTTACATCTTTGAAATATGAGTTATACTATTAACAATGTTGCTTTAACGTGAAAGAGAAAAAAGTTAAAGTTTGTCTCTATGAATGAATATTGTTTACTGCATTATATAAAATGGTAGGAGTGTAATGCCAGGATAAGAGAGGAAATGAGAACGTATGAGTGAAAACCATAATCCAAAAACAAGCATCGTTTTATTCGGTGCAACAGGCGATTTGGCAAAACGTAAGCTCTACCCATCCATTTATAATTTATACATAACTGGGAAGCTTTCTGAGCAGTTTGTCGTCATTGGAATTGCTAGAAGACCTTGGGATGACCAAACATTAAGAGATAATGTAAGAAAAGCGATAGAAGAAGCTCATCTGCCTACTGATAACATCGAGCAATTTTGTAATCATTTCTTTTATTTGCCTTTCGATGTAACAGATACGAAATCATACCAACGTTTGAATCAAAGGTTACAGGAACTCGAAACTGAATTTCATATACCTGGTAATCGTATATATTATATGGCTATGGCGCCAGAATTTTTTGGTACAATCGCCATACAGCTTAAAAATGAAGGGGTTACACAATCCGATGGTTGGAATCGCTTAGTGATTGAAAAGCCATTCGGACACGATTTACCTTCTGCTCAGAAATTAAATAATGAGATTAGAGAAGCCTTTACAGAAGATCAAATTTATCGAATTGACCATTATCTAGGTAAGGAGATGGTCCAAAATATTGAAGTGATTCGCTTTGCAAATGCCATCTTTGAACCATTATGGAACAATCGACATATATCAAATATTCAAATTACTTCAAGTGAGGTTTTAGGTGTAGAGGATCGTGGTGGCTACTATGAAACCTCAGGTGCACTAAGGGATATGGTTCAAAACCACCTATTACAAATGGTTTTATTATTATCGATGGACCCACCTATACGATTAGCAACAGATGAAGTAAGAAGTGAAAAAATTAAAGTACTTCGGGCGGTTCGTTCCATTTCCTCTGAAGAAGCTGATGATTACTTCATTCGTGGACAATATGACGCTGGCACAATTCAGGATCATCAAGTCCCAGGATATAGAAGTGAAAAGAATGTAAATCCTGAATCCAAAACAGAAACATTCGTTTCCGGAAAGCTAATGATTGACAACCATCGTTGGGCAGGAGTTCCTTTTTATGTTAGAACGGGAAAAAGAATGGCTCAAAAATCGACAAAAATAGTCGTACAGTTTAAAGATCTACCATTGAATGTTTATACTCAAAAAAATGAAAAGCAGGATTCTTCGATTCATCCGAATTTATTAGTCATTCATATTCAACCTGATGAGGGGATTACTCTAATTTTAAATGGTAAAAAAATTGGTCTCCTTGGTGAGACAATTCCTGTAAAGTTAGATTATAGTCATACTAGCGTTGATGGTGTAAATACACCAGAGGCTTATGAAAGACTAATATATGATTGTATGCTAGGCGATGCGACGAACTTTGCGCATTGGGATGAAGTAAACCTATCTTGGGCGTTAATAGACCCCATTTCTGAAGCGTGGTCTGATTCAAACAAAGATATTGCTAAATATGAGGCTGGAACGATGGGGCCAATTGAATCAGAGCGCTTGTTAGAAAAAGATGGGTTTAAATGGTGGCCTTTAGAGAAATTATAACAATGTATTTTGGAGAAGAACTTTTAGTCTATGTAGGCTGAAAGTTCTTTTTTGAAATATGAAGTAAAGGTAAAGGTTTTGTAAAAGACGATGGTCGGATCTTTTTATGAATAAAAGGTAAAAAAAATGAAACCTTTTTGAATGATATCTCGTCTAAATTAAGTAGATGGCAGAATAACAGCTCGTTTATTCGATTATTTTGTCGGTACTTCTCATGATCTTACACATTATTTCTATTGACTTATTTTGGCATTCCGTTAAGATTATTAATGTTAACTTAAAAAAAGAGAGAGAAATATAAAGAAAAAGTTAATATGTTTTATGGATTAGGAAGGGGAATTTACATTGAAATTAAATATGACGAAAGTGAAAAACTTTTTTTATAGGTTACAATTTTTTTCATTAGCAGTCTTTTTTTTATGGATAAAAACGTATCTCGTTTATAAAATTGGCTTTAATATTCCGTCGGAAAATCCTTTGCAAGAGTTCTTACTATTTTTCAACCCGCTTAGCTCTGCAATATTAATAATAGGGATTGGTTTCTTTTTTTCGTCAAAAAGGCGAAAATCGGCGATTATCGTATTAACAACGATTGCGACTTTAATACTTTACTTTAATTTATTATATTATCGCTTTTTTACTGACTATATTACGATCCCTGTTTTGTTCCAAACGAGTAATATGGGAGATTTAGGGTCTAGTATTCGTGGATTAATTCATTGGTATGATTTTTGGTTATTTATCGATATTGCTATTCTATATTATTTTAAGAGAAAAAGAGCAGCCTTTAATTTGAAGCCACTAAAAAGAGAGCCTTTATTAATAATGGCTGTTGCGGTTTCGATTTTTGTTGTTAATTTAACGTTAGCACAGGCTGAAAGACCTCAGCTTTTGACTCGCTCTTTCGATAGAGACCTTATCGTTAAAAACATTGGGATTTTTAACTATCATATATATGATGGATATTTACAATCACAAACGCGAGCTCAGCGAGTATTAGCAGATAGCTCAGACTTTGTTGAAGTTGAGCATTATATTAAATCAAATTATAAAGAACCAAATGATGAATTGTTTGGTATAGCAGAAGGCAAAAACGTGATTTTAATCTCTATGGAATCGATTCAAACATTCGTCATTAATAATGATATGAATGGTCAGGAGATTACACCATTTCTTAATTCTTTAATTGATGAAAGTATTTATTTTGAGAATTTCTATCATCAAACAGCTCAAGGTAAAACGTCTGATTCTGAATATCTAGTTGCAAATTCAATGTTTGGTAGAGATAGTGGATCGGTTTTCTTCACTCATGCCGGAAACGAATATGATGCGACACCTAGTAATCTAGGAGAGGAAGGCTACTTCACTTCTGTTATGCATCCTAATAATAAAAGCTTTTGGAATCGTGACATGATGTATCAATCTTTGGGTTATGATCGCTATTTTGATATTAATAGCTACGATGTTAATGATGAGAATTCTGTTGGTTGGGGTTTAAAGGATGTAGATTTCTTTGAACAATCTATTGATTTATTGAAAAGTCAACCAGAGCCATATTATACAAAATTTATTACATTAACAAATCACTATCCGTTTGATTTAGATGAAGAGGATAAATTTATTGATGAATATGATTCTCGCAGTAGAACGTTAAACAGCTTCTTCCCTACTGTTCGGTATATGGATCATGCTCTAGAAGTATTCTTTGATCGACTAAAAGAAGAAGGAATTTATGAGGATTCGATATTTATTTTATATGGTGACCATTATGGTATTTCAGAAAACCATAACCGTTCTATGGCGATGTTCTTAGAAAAAGAAGAAATAACACCATTTGATACGATTCAATTGCAAAGGGTTCCTATGTATATTCATATACCAGGTTATGATCAAAACCATGTTAGCGAAATGATAGGTGGACAAATCGATATTAAGCCGACATTGTTACATTTACTAGGGGTTGATACAAAGGATATGTATCATTTTGGTAGTGATTTAAATTCTCCTGAAAGAGATTCATTTGTTGTTCTTCGAGATGGAAGCTTCATAAGTGATGATTATATTTATACTAGAGGAATTTGTTATGATAAGCAGACAGAAGAAGAAATAGATGCTGAAAGCTGTGAACCTTATTTTGAACGAGTCAATCTTGATCTCAATTATTCCGATAAAATTCTTTTTGGAGATTTATTACGCTATAAAAATCCAGAAGAAGAGTGGAAGACCGAATCAGAAAAATAATGTAGTTAGTAAAACCTTCAAAGTCTTAGGATTTGAAGGTTTTTTTACTTTGACAAAGTGAGGGAGAATCAAGATATAATATAAGGATATACAGATAGGAGGGTGCAGAATGAAAGTAGATTTACGAAATGTCAATTGGAGAAAAAATAAAAAAACTCTTTTAGATAGGATTAATTGGCAGGTAAAAACTGGTGAGCATTGGGCGATTTTAGGATTGAATGGTTCAGGAAAAACATCATTACTTAAATTAATAACAGGCTTTGAATGGGCAACTGATGGCCAGGTTACAGTTCTAGACCAAAAATTTGGTCAAACTAATATCCATGAATTACGCAAACGAATTGGTTGGGTCAGTACGGCCCTTGATGAAAGGTTTGCTACAAGGGCGACGGATACCGTATTAGAAGTTGTTTTAAGCGGGAAATTCGCTTCAGTTGGTATTTATGAGGAAGTTCAGGAGAGCTTGATAGACGAAGCACTAGAGCTCCTTAAGCAGCTGAAAATGGAGCATTTTGCACATGCTACGTTCCAACATTTATCACAAGGTGAAAAAAGGCGAACCATGATTGCGAGGGCTCTCATCGTTAAGCCAGAATTATTAATATTAGATGAGCCATGTAATGGACTAGATGTTTATATAAGAGAACAGCTATTAGAGACGATAGAGGAAATTACTCAATTAGAAACAGCACCCACTATTTTATATGTAACGCATCATCTTGAAGAAATTGTACCGAGCATCAGTCACGTTTTGCTTTTACATAATGGACAAATAGTAGCAAAGGGAAATAAAGGAGAAATGTTAAATGAACATAATCTATCGCAGACATTTCAGCTTCCTGTGACCTTGCAATGGAATTATGATAGACCTTGGCTACAAATAAAAAAGTAAGAAATTTTAGAAAAGTTTTAATTCACACTTGACAGGTATGATTAATATGAATAATATTATAGATACAAATAAGATATAATGCTGATCGGACAACCGAAGGCCTTAGCTAGATCAACTCACTAGTTAAGGCTATTTTTTTATTTTTGGATAAACCCGACTTAACATATCTTAATACTTATAATTAAGAGGTGGAAGCAATGAGAGTGTCAAGTAAAGGGGAATATTCGCTAAGAGCCTTAATTGTTTTAGCTAAGCAACCTGATAAAAGGTTTAAAGTGAAGGAAATAAGTGAGGAAACGTTAGTTCCTGCTCCCTATTTAGAAAAGCTATTGGCTCAGTTAAAAACACTTGATTATATATCAAGTAAAAGAGGATTGGATGGGGGCTTTCAATTAAAGCAAGACAGTCAAGATATTTTTATTGGTGATGTTATTCGTCGATTAGAGGGGCCACTAGCACCAATGGGATGTGTAAGTGTCACTTCTTATGAACCATGTGTGCTGGAGTCTACGTGCTTATTACAGCCATTGTGGGGGATTGTTCGTGACACCGTTGCAGAAGTGCTGGACCAAACCTCTTTAAAGAACCTTTTAGAACAAAACATTCAAACAAAAGGAGGGGCTCAAAATGGGGCAATACGATAAACATAAGGCAGAAGAAATCAAAAAAGCAGTTGAAAAGATTGCTTTTGGGACAGTTTTAATCACCATTCACGATCATCAAATTACACAAATTGATGCTACGGAGAAAGTTCGTTTTGCACAGCAAAGAAAAATAAAAAAGAGCGGCTCATAATATAAAATCATGACAAGATAATGAAAAAATTGGGTAGGGGAGTTGGAAAGGATGCAAAAATTCAAGTGGGTATCAGGTCTAGGATTAATAATGATTGCCGGGTTGGTATTATCCGGGTGCCAAAATGAGCAAGCGTCAACAGGTAATGAAGAGTCAAGCTCAGGTGGAGAAGCAGGAGAGAACATAGAAATTCTTAACGTTTCCTATGACCCTACGAGAGAATTATATCAGGATTTTAATGAAGAATTTATAAGTTATTGGAAGGAAGAAACCGGACAGAATGTAACGATAAACCAATCTCACGGTGGCTCGGGTAGTCAGGCGCGCTCTGTCATTGATGGATTAGAAGCGGATGTAGTAACCCTTGCATTAGCGTATGATATCGATGTTTTACATGATTCTAGAGAGCTAATACCGGAAGACTGGCAATCACGTTTAGAGGATAATTCTACTCCATATACTTCAACAATCGTTTTCTTGGTACGAAAAGGAAACCCTTATAACATTCAAGATTGGGATGACCTAGTAAAAGACGATATTTCAGTTATTACTCCAAATCCAAAAACTTCTGGAGGAGCCCGTTGGAACTACCTGGCGGCTTGGGGTTATGCACTAGAAGAATATGGTAGTGAAGAAGCTGCTCAAGATTTTGTTAGTAAGTTATATCAAAATGTAGAAGTTCTAGATTCTGGTGCTCGGGGAGCAACCACTACCTTTGTTGAAAGAAAGATAGGTGATGTTTTCTTATCGTGGGAAAATGAAGCTTATTTAGCTATTAATGAGCTAGGAGAAGACGAGTTTGAGATCATAAATCCTTCGATTAGTATTTTAGCTGAACCTCCTGTCTCTGTTGTAGATACAAATGTAGATAATAAGGGAACGAGAGAGGTTGCGGAAGCCTATTTAGAATATTTGTATACCGATATTGGCCAAGAATTAGCTGCTGAGCATTATTATAGACCGAGAAATGAGGAAATCTTGTCTCAACATGATATTTTTCCTGATATTCAATTATTTACAATTGATGAGGTTTTCGGAGGTTGGCAAGAAGCACAAGAAGTACACTTTAATGATGGTGGAGTCTTCGACCAAATCTATCAGCCTTAAAGGCTATCAACTCCTCTCTTACTTTTTCGTCCAGGTGAGAGAGGAAAAGATGGTGATAATCGATAGAGCTTTTTATAAGTGCAGAGAGGAGTTTAAGTTTTGAGGCGCAAATGGAAATTTAAGCAATATAGTGTATTACCTGGATTTGGTCTAACCTTTGGATTCACCATGATGTATGTGACTTTACTCATTCTAATTCCATTATTAATGATTTTCTTTAATACATTTGAAATGGGGTGGGAGCGTTTTTGGGCGACGGTAACAGACCCAAGAGTGGTCGCTTCCTATAAATTAAGTTTTGGAGCAGCTTTTGTTGCAGCTTTTATAAATGCTATTTTTGGAATGCTTATAGCTTGGGTACTTGTACGCTATGATTTTGCTGGAAAGAGAATACTAGATGGATTAATTGATTTACCCTTTGCATTACCTACAGCCGTAGCTGGGATTGCTTTAACAACGTTATATGCTTCCAATGGCTGGGTAGGACAATATTTAGATATTTTAGGGATTAGAATCGCTTTTACTCCACTTGGTATTATGGTGGCTTTAACCTTTATTGGTTTGCCTTTTGTTGTCAGAATGGTTCAGCCTGTTTTAGCAAGTATTGAAAAAGAGTTAGAAGAAGCATCAGCTAGTCTAGGAGCAAATCGGTATTATACATTCACTAAAATTATTGTACCTATCGTACTACCTGCGCTTTTAACAGGATTTGCACTCGCATTTGCTAGAGCGTTAGGAGAATATGGTTCTGTCGTATTTATATCCGGAAATATGCCTATGCGAACAGAAATTACCCCATTGTTAATTATGACTAAATTAGAACAATTTGATTATCAAGGAGCAACTGCTATAGCAGCAGTTATGCTGGTTATTTCGTTTTTTATGCTTTTATTTATTAATCTCATTCAATGGTGGAGTGGGAGAAGACATGCGTAAAAGGAGAGTTTTCAATGTCTAGCTTGACACCCATTAAAACAACTAAAACCATACCAGGTCCCAAGTCAACTAGTGAATCAAAAACCGTTCAATGGACATTAATTACGATAGCCCTTATATTTTTAACATTGTTTTTATTGCTACCGTTAGTGGCTATTTTTATAAAAGCTTTTGAACAGGGCATATCTGTTTACATGGCATCGATTACGGAACCTGATGCACTATCAGCCATTAAGCTAACCCTACTGGTCGTTGCGATTACAGTACCATTAAATACATTATTTGGTCTAATGGCAGCCTGGTTAATATCTAAATACTCATTTCGAGGAAAAAGCTTTTTAACGACGATTATTGATTTACCATTCTCCATTTCACCTGTCATTGCAGGACTTGTTTTTGTATTGTTATTTAGTGTACACGGATTAGTGGGTCCCTTTTTTATCGAAAGAGGCTTACAGATTATTTTTTCATTACCTGGAATTGTATTAGCAACAATGTTTGTAACCGTTCCTTTTGTTGCAAGAGAATTAATTCCTTTAATGCAGGCACAAGGAACAGCAGAAGAAGAAGCCTCTGTTACTCTTGGGGCTAACGGCTGGAAGACATTCTTGCATGTTACACTTCCCAATATAAAATGGGGACTCATCTATGGAATGATTCTTTGTAACGCTAGAGCCATTGGTGAATTTGGTGCTGTGTCCGTTGTTTCTGGAAAGATAAGAGGGATGACGAATACAATGCCCTTACATGTAGAAATTTTATACAATGAATACCAATTTACCGCAGCGTTTGCCGTTGCATCATTAATGTCTATTTTAGCCATTGTGACAATCATTGTTAAGAACTCAATAGAATGGAAAGCAGCGAATCATAAGAAGGCGGTGTAACAAGAAAGTGTCTATTCACATTCAAAATATATCTAAAAGCTTTGGAGCCTTTCAGGCACTGACAGATATTAACGTAAATATTGAATCGGGGGAATTAGTAGCTTTATTAGGTCCCTCAGGTTCTGGAAAAACATCACTTTTAAGAATTATTGCTGGTCTTGAACAACCGGATGGTGGGCAAATTTATTTTGATGAACAGAACATGACTACTGTTGAGGCAATCAAACGACAAGTTGGGTTTGTTTTTCAACATTATGCATTATTTTCTCATATGACAGTTGCAGATAATATCTCTTATGGACTTCGTGTTAAGCCTAAAAAAGAGCGACTTTCAAAAAAAGATATAAAAGATAAGGTGAATGAGCTTCTTTCATTAGTTAAATTAGAAGGATATGACAAGCGTTTTCCAAGTCAACTTTCTGGTGGGCAAAGACAACGCGTTGCTCTCGCTCGTGCTTTGGCGGTTCAGCCTAAAGTGTTGTTGTTAGATGAGCCATTTGGTGCTTTAGATGCAAAGGTCCGTAAAGATTTACGTAAATGGCTTAGAAAATTACATGATGAATATCATATTACGAGCGTGTTTGTTACACATGACCAAGAAGAAGCTTTAGATGTATCTGATCGGGTAGTCGTTATGAACGAAGGGAAAATCAAACAAATTGGCTCTCCGGATGATGTATATGAAAATCCAAATAGTCCATTTGTTTTTGATTTCTTAGGGAATGTAAATATATTTAAAGGCCGTATGCAAGAAGGGGTTTTTGAAACATCAGGCTATCAAACTAGTAATATAGAGAATAATATAAAAGATCAATCTCAAATTGCCGAAGAAGCACTTGCTTACACAAGACCACACCATTTTGATATTCAGTTAGAAAAGGACGTTGAATTTTTACCTATCACTGTGCAATATATACATGCAGTCGGTCCAATTGTATTTTTAGAGGGACTACGTGAGAATGGAGAATCCATTGAATTAGAAGTAGAAAAAGAACGATTTTCTCAACTTCAATTAAAACTGAACCAAGTAATCTATGTTAAGCCTAGACAAATGAAAGTTTTTTTACCAGAAGAATTCTCAATATAATCTATGAGTGCTGATCGGTTAACCGAAAGCTTTTATTTCTAAATGAAATAAAGGCTTTTTTTAGGAGGAATCCATTATTTATGAAAGGGTTTAGCTCGTTTTTCATGATCCCTTATTTTATCGCACCACCTTCTATCCTTTTTCATGAAGAGTTTATGAAAAAGGATACCGACTTCCTATCTTGGAAGGCTATGAGAATAGCTTATAAACATGAAGATCATCTTTTGTTAACGATTTTTATTGATTTTGATAGTGACAAGTGGAATCAATTCGTCAAGGAACGTACCTACTTCTCTGATTGGTCAGAGATGCTAAAAAAAGCTGAAGAAGGCTATTTGGAAAGGTATCCTTATGGTCCATTCAATTACTAAACTTTAATGCTGTACTTAAAGTGTTGATTTTTCTTATCATTATGTTATAATCCTTATTAAACAACTAGGAATATTAAGAATTAAGAAAAGTGTGGGGATAATCGATGTCCTATCAAATAACGCTCGTAGAAGTACCTACGAATGAGCCATCATTAAAATGCATAGAGAAAGCATTAAAAGTTCAGCTAGACAAGTTTGGTGAATTGATTTCAAATGTTACTTTAGATTGTTTTTATGAAAAGGATTCTAGAGAGCAGGCTTTTCAAGCTGTTAAAGAGGCTAATTTGATTATTTTATTGTTTGAGGCGAAAGAAAATCCATATAAACAAATGATTCATTTCCTTCAAACCTTTGAGCACACGTTTTTTAAAGGTAAAATGCTTCTTCCTGTAATTATGGGAGGAACCCAGGTACATGCTTCCATTATTGAAATTAGTTTAAAGCCGATATTAAATCGAATTGTTTCGACCGAGCTGATTCCAACTATGTATGTCATGGAAAAGAGTGAAAAAAAATCGTATCGCTGTGAACGAAAAGATTCTGACCAAGAAATTAATGAATATTTATTTTCATTATTAAAAAAGTATATACCTTTAACTTTTTATATTTAATTCCCCGACTGGATGACCAGAGGTGTAGCTACAAAATTAAGTAGCTATACCTTTTTGTTTTTGTCTTTAAACTTGTTTAAAGGAAGGTGCCATCATATGAGTCATATAGTGATTTTATCTGGAAGTCCAAAAAAGAATTCACGTTTGAATGGAATGATTCAATACGCAAAAGAATATGCTGAAAATAAATCAGAGACTGCTGAAATATTGCATATTATAGATTTGCCCGCACAAGTTCTAATAGAAGGATTGTATCAAGATCAAGCTTTACAAGCTTTTCATGAATGTATAAATAAAGCTAAAAAAATAATAGTGGCTACTCAAGTATATAAAGCTTCTTTTACAGGAGTATTAAAAACATATTTAGATTTAATTCCTCCAAAAGGCTTTAAAGGCAAGGATATATTACCGATTGTTCTAGGGGGGAGCTTAGCTCATTATTTAATGCTCGACAACAGTTTAAAGCCTGTTCTTGCTAGTTTAGAGCCAGATAACATAAGAAGAGGAGTTTATACGATAGAGCAGGATGTGAAATGGGTAAAAGAGGACCAGTTACAAATAAATGAACAAGCAAAAACGAGACTGGACAAAGCATTTCATGATTTTCTAGACCATTAATAAATCTGGTAGGCAATATAAGGGGAGGTAGTTCCCTTATATTGTTTTTTTATTTTAATCATTTTATGTTTTTGACATTTGCTTGACATCTTTCTTATTTATGATGAGAACAAGAAAATAAGATGGATGGTGAAAAACATGCACGAACACGAAAATGAAAAAATTCCACAGAAAAAAAGGGATAAAAAAGGCCGTTCTATTATTACAGGTTTTGCAGCAGGAGTGGTTGGTTCATTTTTAACATTGTCTATTGTCCCATTAACAGGTTATTATGAAGATATAGTAGCTAATCAAATTTCTTATGCAAGTGAAGCTGATGCCGAAGAAACAGAGGTAAACAAACAAGTAGAAAGTAATCATGATGATACTCATGCTCACTCCATCTCTGAAACGATAGAAGAAGCTTCAAAATCTATTGTTGGTGTTATAAATAAACAAAAACAATCATTTCCTTCTTTCTATCAAACCCAAACAAATGAATTAAACAATGAAGCTGTTGAAGCAGGTACAGGATCTGGTGTCATTTATAAAATTAATGAACAGGAAGCCTATGTCATTACAAATCAACATGTAATTGAAGGAGCAAGTGAAATCGATGTCTCATTAGAGTCTGGTGAAACCGTTCAAGCAGAATTGGTCGGGTCAGATATTTTAACGGATATAGCGGTTCTAAAAATTGATGCAGACTCTGTTGAATCGACTTTATCATTTGCTAATTCAGATGATTTAAGAGTAGGTGAACAAGTACTAGCTATTGGAAATCCTCTAGGTCTTGATTTATCTCGTACGGTTACACAGGGAATTGTATCTGCTTTAAATCGCTCTATTTCAGTGGAAACATCGGCTGGTGAGTGGGATTTGGATGTAATACAGACAGACGCAGCCATAAATCCAGGTAATAGTGGAGGTGCGTTAATTAATACATCAGGAGAAGTAGTGGGCATAAATAGTTTGAAAATTGCCGAAAATGGAATAGAGGGTCTTGGCTTTGCTATTCCAAGTAACGATTTAATCCCACTGGTAGATGAATTAATAGAATCGGGGCAAATTTCTCGTCCTTATTTAGGGATTGGATTAGCAAATCTTGAGCAAGTTCCGCGGAGCTATTTACCAAATCTACCGGTTGAAGTCGAGACGGGTGTTGCCGTTACAGCTGTAGAACCAAACTCATCTGCTGAACGAGGCGGTTTACAGTCTGGCGATGTTATTGTTACACTAGCTGGTGAAGATATTCAAAACTCTACTCAACTTAGAAAACAGCTCTATCAGCTTTCAGTAGGAGATGAGGTTGACGTGGAAGTATATCGTCAAGGAGAACTTCTTGAAATTACCATTCAATTAGCTACAGCAAACCAAAGTAATTTAGACAAAGGGGAATAAAGATGAAGAAAAATGTAATTTATGGTTTATCCATAGCGGTCGTTTTAATCGGTGCTATCTTGCTAGGAATAACGGTTTCAGGTTCGCCGAATGTAATGGCAAGTATTAACGGTGAAAAAATTAAAGAAGAAGACGTACAGAATCTTGTTATGGATCAATATGGGACAGAAGGTTTAGAAACACTAGTGACAAATAAAGTTATTGAATTAGAAGCCGAAAAACAAGGTGTAACGGTTTCTGACGAAGAAATAAACGAAGAAAAGCAAAGATATTTTGATTTGTATGGTGGAGAAGAGGCATTTGAAGAAATGCTTGCGTTAAATGGTGTTTTGATGGAGGATATTGAAAATGACATTACTCAATATTTACTTTCAAGAAAAATGATTGAGCCGTCCATCGAGATTACAGATGAAGATATTCAAGCGCATTTTGATTCTAATAAAGAACAATATAATCAACAAGAGCAAGTGGAAGCAAGCCATATCTTAGTTGGAAGTGAAGAAGAGGCTGAGGAAGTAATCGAAAAATTGAATGATGGAGAAGCTTTTTCAGAATTAGCCGCTGAATATTCAACAGATGAATCCAATAAAGATAATGGTGGTGAACTAGGCTTCTTTGGTCGAGGAGAAATGGTTGAAGCCTTTGATGCAGCGGTATTTGAAATGGATATAGATGAAATTAGTGATCCTATTGAAACTGATTTTGGTTTCCATGTTGTACAAGTTACTGACAAACTTGAAGCAGAAGAAGCCGTTTTAGAGGATCACAAAGAAGAGGTTGAATCCGCACTTCTTGATCAAAAAATTCAAGCACAATATAATAGTTGGTTATCTTCCGTTAAAGAAGAATATGATATTCAATATTTTTAAAATAGCTTAATTAGGTTGGATAGAAGCTATAATAATGATTCATTTATGTAATTGATGCACAAATAACGAACAGGACCCTGTTTCTTTTTAAGAAGGAGGGTCCTGTTGAATTTGTAAATGATCTATGAAATACATATTCTAGCTGACACAAGGCACGGAGGTTTCAGTAGGATGAAGTGACCAAGACGTAATCTGCTTTGAACAGCAGAGTGTCCAGGGGGATGCAAAGTGTCTAAGCACCTAAAAAGTGTCAAGGTTTTTATTTATCAATATTATCCCGACTTTTTTTCTATGCTTCCACTATTCTTTTGTTATACAACAATTTTAAAAAAATTTTTGACTTCATTTTTATTTAGAATAATCAAAAAAATAAAGCGTTTTCTATGTTGATATATAAGGTTTTGTTCGTTTTTTGTTTTCTTATAAGAAAACGTTATAATCTATAACACAGTCTCAAAGGAATAATTTTAAGTCTTGAAATCTTTAGAATGAACTTTTAAAATGTGATTAGCGGTCAAAAGGAGATGAAAATAGTGAGTAGTAATAAATTGCAAATCATCAAAACGATGCAGCCTAAGGAAAAACCAGATGTAAATCAAGTTAAATTTGGTTCGGTTTTTACTGATCACATGTTTAAAATGAATTATACAATCGATAAAGGTTGGCATGATGCCAAGATTATTCCATATCAACCGATTACATTAGATCCAGCGGCAATGATTTTTCATTATGGACAGACAGTTTTTGAAGGGTTAAAAGCATACAGAACAAATGATGATCAGATCTTACTATTTAGACCTGAACAAAATATGAGAAGACTTAATTCTTCAAGTGAAAGACTTAGTATTCCGCAGATAGATGAAGAAGAAGTATTATATTACTTACAACAGCTTATTTCAATCGAAAAAGATTGGGTTCCTAAAGATCCAGGAACTTCTCTATATATTCGTCCATTTATTATCGCAACGGAAAATAGTTTAAATGTGAACCCATCATGTTCATATACTTTTATGATCATTCTATCTCCAGTTGCAGCTTATTATCCTGAAGGTATAAATCCTGTTCGGATTTATGTTGAGGAACAATTTACCCGAGCCGTAAAAGGTGGAACAGGGATGGCAAAAACTGCCGGTAATTACTCAGCTGCTTACAATGCCCAAAGTGCTGCTTCTACATTAGGTTACTCACAAGTTCTTTGGTTAGATGGATTAGAAAAAAAATATATTGAAGAAGTAGGGAGTATGAATGTTTTCTTCAAAATAAATGGAGAAATTATTACTCCTGAGTTGAACGGAAGCATTTTAGAAGGTATCACTAGAAAATCACTTATTCAGCTATTAAATTCTTGGAATGTTCCGGTTGTGGAAAGGAAAATAACCATACAGGAAATAGTAGAAGCTTATGAAAAAGGTTTATTAGAAGAAGCCTTTGGAACAGGCACAGCGGCTGTTATATCTCCTATAGGTGAATTAATTTGGAATGACCTTTCTATTAAAATTAATCAAGGAGAAACGGGAGAAACGGCTAAAAGACTGTATGATACTTTAACCAAAATTCAAACAGGTAAAATTTCAGATCCATTTGGATGGACTCAACAAGTTAGAGAATTAGACGAAACGATTCCATCACATTAATGCTTCTGCCATTTTTTATTTTTATACATTTATTATTTATAAGGTATTGGCTTAACACTTTAAGCCAATACCTTATTCTGTTTTTTACAAGCAAAAAGCTTTCGTGAGGAAGATTGTTTTGGATATACTAGAAGGGTTCCATATAAAGGAGGATTTTATGTTTAGAAAATTAGATGACTTTGTGAATATTTGGCAGGTTGAATCACAGAAAACGATTCAATTATTAACTCATGTAACCGATGAGACTTTAGACCAGAACATTGTAGAGAATCATAATACAATTGGTTGGTTAAGCTGGCATCTTGGGGTTTCTGTAATTGGACTGGGTGGACTCGCTTCAATTCCTTTTAGTATTAATAAAAACCAGAAACAAATACCACGCACAGCAGATGAAATTGTCAACACTTATGAAATAGCTACAAGTGAATTTCTATCGTATGTAAAAAAGAATTGGGATGACCAAGAATTATTAAAAGAAATCGATATGTTCGGACAAAAAATACCATTAGGTACGTTGCTGTTTATGATTATCGAACATCAAACCCATCACAGGGGCCAATTAACTGTTTTGATGAGACAAGCAGGTTTAAAAGTAACAGGTTTATTTGGACCTACTAAAGAAGAGCAATAGCACTTATTGATTAAAAGGAGTGTCATTTGTGAATAGCTTTCTTGCTTATGTTTTGAATAAAAAAGAACATGACGAAATAGATGGAAGCATCAAAAAGCTTACAAAAGATGATTTACCTGAAGGAGATGTTTTAATTAAGGTAGCCTACTCTAGTGTGAATTATAAAGATGCGATGACGTTAAAGCGTGATAATAAAATCGCCTCTTTTTATCCATTAATACCAGGCATTGATTTATCAGGTACGGTCTTGGAATCAAAAAGTGCAAAATTCCATCAAGGGCAAAAGGTGATTGTAACGAGTTATGAATTAGGTACGGCACATCATGGCGGTTTTTCGCAATTAGCACAAGTCCCAGAAAAGTGGGTCGTTCCGCTACCGTCTGAATTGTCTTTGAAACAAGCGATGTTATTTGGGACTGCCGGCTTTACTGCAGCTTTATCGATTTTAAAGTTGAGAGAGTCAGGACTGACAAAAGAAGCGGGACCAATTTTAGTAACCGGTGCAACTGGCGGTGTCGGTAGTATGTCTATTACTATGCTTGCTTCATTAGGTTTTACTGTAGTAGCCAGTACAGGAAAAAAGGAATGTTACGATTTTTTATTATCATTAGGAGCAAAAGAGGTGATTAGTAGAGAAAGCTTGTTAGAAAATAAGAAACCTCTACAAAAGTCGAAATGGGCAGGCGTAATAGATTGTGTTGGTGGAGAAACTCTCGCACAGGCTATAGCGCAAACCAAATATGGTGGCGTTGTTGCAGCTAGTGGTTTAACGGGAGGAGTAAATCTTCCAACAACAGTCTTTCCATTTATTACGAGAGGCGTTGAATTAAAAGGTATCGATTCTGTTCAATATCCAATGTCGAAAAGGCTAAAAGTTTGGCAATTTATTAATGATACGATCCCATCACTTGATAAAATGAATGAAATAACTAAAATCATTAGTCTTCATGAAGTGCAAAAGTCGATGGAAATATTGTTAGCCGGAAAGTCGATTGGCAGATATGTAATCGATTTATCTCAGTAATACTCTTAATGTCAGTAAAAGAAAAGAAGCAAGAGGCAAAAAGCTCTCTACTTCTTTCTTTTTTTGCGAAAAAATGAACATCTTCCTTATATGCCATCATAAATATTTTCTTCATTTTCAGATTTCTCTTGTAATTGTATCTATTTTGATTTAACGTAATACTAAACATATTTTTCGTGTTGCGAAATATAATGGTAGTAGCATCACAAATATAGAATAGTAGAATGAAGTAGGGTGGAGAAATATACATGAAAGAAAATGAGGAAGAAAATCAATTAACGACAAAGCAAATGTTGCTTTTTTTTATTCCCCTTGGATTATCTGCAAGCTTAGTCATGATCTCGCACTTAATTATAAACGGAACACTAGCAAGAGGTGATGATCCAGAGTCCATTATTGCGAGCTATGCTTTAGCAATGAGCTTATTTGCGATTACAGAAAGATTAGGCGTCTTATTAAGACATACATGCTCTGCTCTAGTTAGAGATCAATTAACGTTTAATAGCATGCAAAGAGTTAGTATGTATGTTATTGCAACTTTATTATTATTAACGGCGATTATTGCCTTTACTCCTGTGGGTCCTTTTATATTTATTCATTTGTTTGGAGCAGAAATACAGCTCGTAGAGCAAATCGTATCGGTTTATCAGTTATTAATCTTTGTGACGTTCTTTTCTGCCATTCGTTGTTTGTATCAAGGCGTTATTATTATCAATAAAAAAACAAAGTGGCTGACAATCGGTATGATTATCCGGTTAATTGGAATGTATATATTTTCACTCATTTTCATTCATTTTGGAACTATTAATGCAACGACCGGGGCATGGATATTCTTAGTCGGGATGATCATCGAAAGTGCAGTCAGTTATTGGGAAGGGAAATCCTTAGTTAAAAAGCTTCCTGTAAAAGAAGAAAAAACGACTAAAAATCAAAGTCAAATTTTTGTTTTTTATCGTCCTTTAATACTTTCCTCTTTAATTATTGTTATGATTGGTCCAATGATTAATATATTTTTGGGGAAAACAGCGCAAATTGAATTAGCTATCGCCTCATTTGCTCTTGCGCTTAGCATTGCCCAGCTATTAATTAGTTTCTTCTCTTATATCCATCAAATTGTTTTGTCTTATTATCAAAAGGATAGTCAAAAGGTGAAACAATTTTTAATGATGATAGGATTTATTCCAACCCTTATATTATTACTGCTCTCTTATACGAATCTTGGCCCTTTTTTAATTGAAAATATTCTAGGAGCAACAGGTGAATTGCTAACGGCCACGATTATGAGCTTAAGGGTTTTTGTTATTTTAGTGCTTGTATTCCCATTCATTGATTTTTGTAACGGTCTTTTATTACTGAAAGGACAAACAAAAGTAATGGTATTCACCCAATCGTCAAATGTTATAACCGCACTAGTTATTTTATTGGTTTTATCCTTTTATTTTCCACATTGGAACGGAATGATTGGAGCCTTTGCGCAATCAATTGGAATGGGAGTGGAACTAGTTGTCTTATTAATCTTTCTAAAAAGGAAGAAAGTTCAATTATTAATGAAAGAAAAGTTACGACCATTAAATAGAAAAGGGTAGTCTTGTAAAAAATCATCCTCATTAGGGTGATTTTTTTTTTATGGAATGAATAAAAAAAGCGCTAATAGGGGCAACTAAAAAAATAAAGATTGTCACGGGGGTATCCTTATGATAGCTGTCGATAAAATATCGATTTCACAAACATTTCTGATTTTGTTATTATCTATTGGTTTGGTTAATCATGTGACAATTATTCCGTTACTTTTACAATTTTCAAATAAAGATTCATGGATTGCCGTATTACTAGCGCTTCCTTTTTGTATTTTGTGGGCATGGCTTCTTGCCTTACTTATGAAAAAAACGAATTCTTTGCACTTTTTAAGCTGGTTAGAGCAAAGAACGGGAAAGTATGTTAGCTATCCTTTGGCCATTATTTTTATCACTATATTTTTTGTAAATGGCTTTACTACATTAAAAGAGGTCATAGAGTGGACAAAGCTCACTTATTTAGTAAACACGCCGAAAATCGTCACAACATTAACTTTAATTATCATTATTTTTTATTTGTTAAATAAAGGAATTAGAACAATCGCAATCGTTTCAGGGATTCTTTTGCCATTTGTAATCTTATTTGGCTTTTTTGTCACAATGGCTAACCTACAGTTTAAAGATTACGGTTTATTACAGCCTTTTTTCACAACTTCCTATTCGGATATAAGCAAAACACTACTGTATATTTTGAGCACGACTTTTGAAACTTTTTCCATATTGCTCATTCAGCATCGATTAACTAAAAGAATGAAAACTCAGCATTTTTCGCTTTTAAATTTTTTCTTAATTGGTTTAACATTAGGTCCTTTAATGGCTTCGATCGCACTCTTTGGTTTGCATTCCATCGATATGCGTTATCCAGCCTATGAACAGTGGCTATTAGTACGGATTGGTGATTATATTTCCAATGTTGATTTCTTATCGATTTATCAATGGTTATCAGGAGCTTTTATTCGCACCACTTTTTCGGTGTATTTAATAATAGAGCTAACACAATACCTTTTTCAGACTAAAAAAAAATTAGTGATTTTAAAAGGGACGGTGCTGATAAGCTTTCTATTGATGATTGTTACACCTGTTTTATCTTTTATTAACATTATTGATTTTTATAAGGTTTATTTTAAAGTGCTGTTTTATATTTATGTAGCTGTTATGATTATTAGCTTTTTTATTATTTTGACTGTAAGTAAAAAGGAGGGGAGGATGATTGAAAATAAAATATCGAAGCAAGGATGATAATGAGAGTAAGCAGCAACAGCCCTATAATTCCTATTCTTTAGAAGCTTTAAAAAGTGATCATTTAAAAACCATTCGACAATTATTAGCTCATTCAGATGATTTTGTTTTTCAAACGATATCGTTTAAAGAAGAGGAATTAACGTTAATTTATTCGAGCTCAATGATTGACTTAAAGCAATTAAATGACTATTTGTTACCAAAACTCTCAATGTTTTTTGACGAGGTGGACACCTTATGGGATGAGCATTATCATTCATTGGCACTTAGTAAGATTTCATCAAACGATTCTTTGTTTGAAAATTTGCTGAGTGGAAACTTATTAATCTTCTATCATGATAAGAATCAATTTTATTTTAGAGTAATGTCAAATGTAGCAAAAAGAGAGACAGAAGAATCGGCTACGGAGATTTCTGTAAAAGGACCTAGAGATGGCTTTACCGAGGACATTCATACGAATATTTCTTTAATTAGAAAAAGGCTTAAAACACCTTTATTAAAAAATAAAATGTATGATTTAGGCAAGAAAAGTCAGACGGTAGCTGCTTTATTCTATTTAGAGGGGACAATAAGTTCATCAATCCTCGATCAAATTATTCAAAAGCTTGATGAATGTGACATTGATTATGTTGAAAGTAGTCAGCAGCTTGAGGAGTATTTAGGAAATGGTAGGTTTTCACTGTTTCCATTAGTGAACTATGGGGGGCGCGCTGATATTGTGGTTCAAAGTCTAAAGAGAGGTAGGTTTGCTTTAATTATTGATGGCTCACCAATGGTATTAATTGCTCCTACGAATTTGACGGAACAAATAAAGTCACCTGAGGATTATTACAACCCCTTTTATTTTGTAGCACTTGAGCGATTATTAAGAGTATTTGGGCTTTTAGTATCTGTTTTTTTACCAGGGTTTTGGGTGGGTATTTCTACTTATAACGTTGAGCAAATTCCCTTTCATTTATTAGCAACCATAAGTAACTCTAGGTTTGGTATCCCTTTTTCTGGGCCAATGGAAGCTTTTTTAATGATATGGATGTTTGAAATATTTCGCGAAGCTGGAGTGAGATTACCAAAGTCAGTCGGACAGACGATAGCTGTTATTGGTGGATTAATCGTTGGAGATGCGGCTATCAGAGCTGGACTTACTTCACCAACACTATTAGTTGTCATGGCTGTCTCGACAGTGGCTCAATTTACTCTGATTAATCAATCGTTAATTGGGACGGTAACATTATTGAGGCTATTCATTTTAATCATCTCATCTTTTTTAGGGATGTTTGGTTTTTTTGTTGGACTATTTATAACCATTTGTTATGCAGCTGGATTAACTTCTTTTGGAGTCGGTTATTTAGAGCCTCTTTCACCTGTTACCTTTCTTGATTTGATAACAGCCGTTTTAGATAAACCGAAAAGTCTTAAAGTTCATATTCCAAATATTATTACGAAGAAAAAGGGTTGAGAGAAATGAAGGTTGTACTGAAGTGGATATTAATGCTTTCTCTCCTATGCTTATTAGCAGGGTGCTGGGATTTATATGATGTTCAAGATTTAAACTACTCGGTGGCAATAGGGTTAGATTATAATCCAGAAACGAATAAATACATAGCTTATTCTCAAATGCTGGATTTTTCTTTTGTAGCAAAAAGAGAAAGTAACCCGGGTCAAGAGGCTCAAGTATATATAGGTCGATCTGAAGGAGATACGATTAATATGGCTATATCGAACTTATATCAATCATCTCAAATTAGAACGCTTTGGAGTCATGTGACATCTGTCGTTTTCACAGAAAGATTATTACAAAATGGACTACAAGAAGTTTTGGATGGTTATACAAGGTATAGTGAAACAAGGCTGTCACAATGGGCATTTGCAACTAATGAACCGATTGATGAAATTTTTGCAGCTCCTGCTTTTTTTAATTTGTCTAGCTTGGTTACTCTGTTACATAAACCAGAAGAAATCTTAGAGCAAAAATCATTTGTAGACAGCTTATACTTAAAGGATGTTTTCATTCATTATAATGAGCCTGGGAAAATTACAAAATTGCCTTCATTAAAAATAAATCGTACTCAATGGAAAAAAAATCTAGAGCCAACCAATAAGCTAGAGTACAATGGTGTCTATGTTTTAGAGGACCATCAATATAAAGGCTTTATTTCTTTAGATGAATATAAAGGCTATCATTGGGTGAATGAAGATACAAAAAGATATCCTCTAATGCTAGAAAAAGAAGGGAAAAAAATAGCCGTGTTAGTTTTTGATTTTCCTAAAATTGAAATGAGTCAGCAAGTAGTAAATGATGAAGCCATTTTTAATGTTCATATAAAAATGGAAGGAAACATTGTAGAGTTACTAGAAGAATTACCTGTAGACGAATTAGAAGAATTAGCAGAATCAATCATAGAAGACCAGGTTAAAGCAACCTATGACTGGGCAAAGAAGCGTCAAATAGATTTGTATGAATTAGAATATTTCTTATATACGAAGCATTACAAAGACTGGAAGGAAATCATTTCTTCACAGGATACAGGATTAGAGAACTATTCCTTAAATCAAATAAATGTTGAGGTAAATATCGACCATTCTGGATTATTAAAACCTAAAGAATTAATAGAAACGAAAGAGAGCTGATTTATATTCATTTCTGCTTCTTTTTAGTATAATAATAAAGTTATGATGCTGACTTAAAGGAGATAGAAATGAAAGACTTACCTTTTAAACTTGGTCGAAACGACCACTTTTTTCAGAAATTAGGGGAATATGTAGGAGATTTTTTTTATGACATCATGCCAGAGCATGGCTATGAGCTTAGAGATGAACAAATTTATATGGCTTTTCAATTAGAACAAGCTTTTATATCAAAAAAAACCATTTTTGCAGAGGCTGGAGTTGGCACAGGTAAAACCATCGTTTATTTAATGTATGCAATTTTATATGCAAGATATTTACGTAAGCCAGCTATTATTGCTTGTGCTGATGAAACACTAATTGAACAAATTGTCAAAAAGGGTGGAGATAAAGAGAAGCTGGAACAAATGTTTCAATCTCCAATCGATGTTCGTTTAGCAAAAGCGCGAGAAAATTATATTTGTGTTAAAAAGTTAGATCATCTGATTTTGAGCACAGATGATGAAGAAATCCATAAAGTATATGATCAAATACCCTCTTTTGTTTTTCAAGAAACCCATTCGATGGATTCTTATTATCGCTATGGTGATCGTAAGGAATATGAATGGTTATCGGATGATAAATGGGAAGAAATTGCTTATGACCCTTTACAGCAGTGTTCCGTTTGTGATTTGCGACATCGATGTGGTCAAACCTTAAATAGGGAATATTATAAAGCGGCTTCAGATTTAATGATATGCTCTCATGATTTCTATATGGAGCATATTTGGACAAAGGAATCGAGAAAACGAGAAGGACAGCTGCCATTGTTACCAGAGGCAAGCAGTATCATATTTGATGAGGGGCATTTACTAGAGTTTGCCGCTCAGAAAGCATTTACCTATCGATTTAATTCCGATACTCTTACTAAAGTCCTTACAGGTTACACAGAAGAAAATGTACGCGAAGAGACTTTATTTTTAATTGAGGAAATTCTTTTACTACATGATGAGTGGTTTGATGAGATAAGAGAACATTCACAAAACGTTGTTCATTCAACAAAAATGAAAATTGAGCGTACCCCTTCTATGATTAATATTGCTCAGAGGTTGTTTCAAGTTGTGGAAAAACTTCTAGACGAGCTTGTTTTTGATGTACAACTATTTACGATGGACCGGTATTATTTAAACATGATGGAAGAGTATCTTGATTTTTTCCTTTTAGGGATAAAAACATTTCTTCAGGAATCAGAAGGAATTATATGGGTAGAGGAAAATAGGGGAGAACTATCGCTAGTGATTATGCCTCGATTAGTAGATGGAACACTGAGTGAAGAAGTCTTTTCGAAAGAGTTACCTATCGTTTTTTCTTCTGCAACTTTATCAAAAAATCAAGATTTTTCTTATATTACTTCAAGTCTTGGCATAAATAAAGCTCTATCATTTTCTGTAAATTCTCCCTTTGATTACGAATCAAAAATGGCTATTGATGTTCATATACTTCGAGAAGACCAACAGGTGTTATGGGAGGAATTAGAAGAGGCTCTGATTAAGAATGAAGGGAAAAGTTTGATTTTATTTCGAGCAAAAAACGAGATGGAGGATTTTCGAAAATGGGCAAATAATAAACAATGGCCATTCTCATTATATTTTGAGGGTGATCAGGAAATTAGTTTATTAGTAGAACAATTTCAGAATGAAATCTCTTCTGTTTTGCTTTCCTATCATCTTTGGGAAGGGCTCGATATTCCAGGTGAGTCACTTACACAAGTACTCATACCAGGATTACCTTTTCCACCAGAAGACCCCGTTTTTGAAGCAAAAAGAAAAGCGACTGATTCCCCTTTTCAAGACGTAGACCTTCCTTTTATGATTTTACGCCTACGTCAGGGGATGGGAAGATTAATTAGAACACAAAATGACTCGGGTGCAATTACGGTTTGGATGAAAGAAAGAGAGTATGAAGAATTATATCAAGAACTTAATGAAGCGATGCCTACAAGTATAAGGCTTAAAAATGAATCCTAAAGAATTTATCGAAAGCTACAACAAGTAAGGAGTACAGTAAATGAGAAGTATATTAAAGTATTTAACTCAATATCGCTGGTTCATTGTCTTAGTTTTAATCCTAACATTATTAGGGAGTTTATTAGAGTTATTGTTACCAACTTTAATGGCCCAAGTAGTGGATATTGGAATTGTAAATGAAGATGTGCCGTATATGCTTCAAATGGGTGGATGGATGCTCGTCTGTTCGATTTTAGCTATTCTACTGTCGATAACTTCCTCATTTTTCGCTACTAGAGTGGCACTTGGTTTTGGGAAAGATATTCGTAAATCATTATTTGTGCATGTTGAAAAGCTGTCGGTTGAAGAATATGAAAGAATTGGGGCTGCTTCTCTTATAACGAGAACGACTAACGATGTTAAACAAGTGCAAGATGTTATGAATATGATGTTAAGAATGATGACAAGAGCGCCATTAATGTTAATTGGTGGGATTATTTTAGCTGTTTCTCGTGATGCTGGCCTATCTTTAATATTTTTAGGAGCGTTACCAGTATTAGCTATAACGATTTTTTTTATTAGTAAAAAAGCCATTCCTTTGTTTTCTGTTTTACAACAGAAAACAGATCGATTAAATTTGATTTTGCGAGAAAATTTAAACGGAATCAGAGTCATACGAGCATTCAACAGAGAAGAAACGGAACAAAAGAGATTTAACTCAGCTAATGAAGAATTTCGTGATACGGGAATTCGAGTTAATCAAATCATGTCATTTCTTTTTCCATTAATGATGCTCATTATGAACTTTACAAATGTAGCAATTGTTTGGTTTGGTGCCATTAGAATTGAGCAAGGGCTGATGGAGGTTGGTAACTTAATCGCCTTTATACAATATGCGATGATGATTTTAATGTCACTAATTATGCTTTCATTTGGTTTTATCATGATTCCGAGAGCGCAGGCCTCAGCTAAAAGAATTAACGAAGTATTAAATATGAAGCCTTCTATTGTAGACCAAGACTCGAACTCTACGAAGAAAACATTTTCTTCTTCAGGTGTCGTTACCTTTGACTCTGTCAACTTTCGCTTTGAAAATGCCGAAAAGTTAGTACTCGAACAGATTGACTTTGAGGCGAAGCCAGGAAAGATGACCGCTATAATTGGAAGTACCGGATCCGGAAAATCGACATTATTACATCTAATCCCTCGTTTTTTTGATGTTGAAGCTGGAAGTGTTTCAATAGATGGAGTCGATGTTCGTTCCATTAAACAAGAAGCCCTAAGAAAGCAAATTGGCTTTGTTCCTCAAAAAGCTACCTTATTTACGGGTACCGTTGCCGAAAATATGAGAGTGGGTAAAAAAGACGCAACAGACGAAGAAATTAAAGAGGCCTTAAAAATAGCCCAAGCATATGATTTTGTCATGGAGAAAGAAGATGGATTGAATAGTGTCATTGATAAATCAGGTGCTAATTTATCAGGTGGTCAAAAACAAAGGCTTTCAATTGCTAGAGCGATACTAAGAAAAGCAAGTATTTATTTATTCGATGATAGCTTTTCTGCACTAGACTATAAAACGGATGCGAGATTAAGAAAAGAATTAAAAACTCATTTAAAAAATTCTACTTTTATTGTCGTTGCTCAGCGAGTAAGCAGTATAAAAGATGCTGATCAAATCATCGTGATAAATGAAGGAAAAATGGTTGGGAAAGGTACTCACGAAGAGCTGCTAGTAGATAATATAATTTATCAAGAAATTGTTCGCTCTCAATCATCAGAGGAGGAGAGTGCGTAATGAGTAAAGAATCTACTACGAATAGTAAGCACAGACCAGGTCCTTCTCATCATGGACCGATGATGATGGCGGAAAAGCCAAAAGATTTCAAGAAAACCTTCAGAAGGTTATTTTCTTATTTAAAACCGCAAAAATGGGCGATTTTATTGGTGATTTTAGCCTCTGTTTTTGCTACTTTATTTAATGTTGTCAGTCCAAAAATATTAGGGGATGCTACCTCTTCTATATTTGATAGTTTTACTTCTGGACTACCGGTTGATTTTACTTTTTTAGCTAAGCTTTTAATTTTCCTAATGGGCTTATACGTGCTAGCAAGCTTTTTTAGCTTTATACAACAATTTATCATGGCAGGAATATCGCAAAGAATAGTAGCAGGTATACGTAAGGAAGTAAAAGAAAAATTTACTCGCTTGCCATTATCTTATTTTGATAAGCATTCAACAGGGGATTTATTATCAAGAGCGGTTAATGATATTGATAATATAAACAACTCTCTTCAGCAAGCATTAACGCAAATTATTACATCTGTCATAACGATTATTGGAATTATTTTGATGATGCTTATCATTAGTCCACTTTTATCTTTGGTTATTTTAGTGACCATTCCTTTAAGCTTACTTGTCATCCGGCTAATAGCTAAAATGTCACAAAAGTATTTCGTGCAACAACAAAAAGAGTTAGGTGCCATTAATGGCCATGTTGAGGAGATATTTAGTGGACATCAAGTTGTAAAAGCTTATGGTCAAGAAGAAAAGGCGATTGAAGATTTTAATGTTATTAATGAAAAACTTTATCAAACAGGTTGGCGATCTCAGTTTATATCAGGTCTCATGATGCCACTTATGATGTTTGTATCTAATATAGGATATATTCTAGTTAGTATAGTTGGAGGGTTACTTGTTATTAACAATTCAATTAGAATTGGTGATGTACAAGCGTTTATTCAATATACTCAACAAATCTCTCAACCGATGACTCAAGTGGCTAGTGTGGCCAATTTAATTCAAACTGCATTAGCTTCAGCAGAACGAATCTTTGAATTACTAGATGAAGAGGAGGAAATTCAAGAAGATGAAGCTAATGTTGAGTTAAGTCACTTAGCATCCTCTGTAGAATTTCATAGGATTACTTTTGGTTATGAACCTGACAAACCGGTCATTAATCCTTTTTCACTAGATGTAAGTTCTGGACAAACGATTGCGATAGTTGGACCGACTGGTGCCGGAAAAACAACATTAATTAATTTATTATTGCGTTTTTATGAAGTGAATGAAGGAAGTATAAAAGTAGATGGAGTCTCGTTACAGGAGCTTAGTCGTAAGCAGGCGCGTTCATTATTTGCAATGGTTCTTCAGGATACATGGTTATTTAAAGGGACAATTTATGATAATATTGCCTACGGAAAAGAGGGCGCTACTAAAGAAGAAGTAGTGGCAGCGGCAAAAAAAGCATTTGCGGATGATTTTATAAGGACATTACCTGATGGGTATGATACAATTTTATCTGAAGATGCTTCCAATATTTCACAAGGTCAGAGGCAGTTATTAACAATAGCAAGAGCTATTTTATCAGAACCGAAAATACTAATCTTAGATGAAGCGACAAGTAGTGTGGATACAAGGACAGAAATGAACATACAACACGCGATGAAGGATATGATGATCGGTCGAACTAGCTTTGTAATTGCACATAGACTTTCAACAATAAAAGACGCAGATTTAATTTTAGTTTTAAATAAGGGAGATATTGTAGAAAAAGGTTCTCATCAGCAATTGTTAGACAAAGAAGGTTTTTATGCAGAGCTTTATCAAAGTCAATTTGATGAGCATTCAGCAAGTTAAGGAGGGTCCATTATGAAATATGTTGCTTACCTTATAATGATTGTTGGTCTCGTTTTTCTAGCCTATGGAGGTTATGAAATTTTTCAATCTAGCCAGAAGCAAAAACAATCATTAGCAGAAGCTAATCAAGTATTAGCTATGGATGGGGACCACACGGTTGAAGGACCTGATTCCATGGATATATCAGATGGTGATGTCATCGGCTTATTGAAGATTCCTAAGTTAGAAAAAGATCTGCCGATTATTTCAGGAACAGAAGAAGAGGAGCTGGATCGTGGAGTCGGTCATTACAAAACAACCGTACTTCCAGGACAAGGTGACCAAGTTTTATTATCTGGTCATCGAGACTCTGTTTTTAGAGGTTTTGGAGAGCTTGAAAATGGTGATCAATTTATTGTTGAAATGCCTTATGGAACTTTTACATATGAAATGTATGATTCTGAAATTGTTCCTGAGGATGATACAACGGTTATCCGCTCAACAGCACCTGACGAAATTCTAACATTATCTACCTGTTATCCGTTTAACTTTATCGGACCAGCACCAGACCGATATATCATCTATGCTAAGCCAGTTTTAGACTAATAACGAAACAAAAGAGGCTTGGATAAAAGCTGTTTTAAATAGCTCATGTAGCGAAACATGAAATGATGTGTAGTGGATGCATTCACAAATGACGAAAGGACCTTCCTTCTTACCAAAAGAAGGTGGGTCCTTTTGGATTTGTTCCTTTATGAAAGGTGAAATCTAGCGGACACAAGGCACGCAGACTCCAGATGGATGAAGCTCCTATACTGAAATTCACCTTTTAAAAAAGTTCGTTCGCTGAAACCCGACCAGACTTCTGTGGCTTTTGGTAAGAATAATGGAGTATTTACCATGTGTGGTGTACTTCATTCATGAGTAATGTCCCTCACTTTTTTCTTTCATGTAAACGAAACTTTCAACATAAGGAAAAGCTCATCAACCATATAATAGAATAACATTCTTTTGATTGATTTTTAGGAGGAAATTATGCCAGATACTTATAAGAACAAAATGATACAGACAGAAACGTTACAGGCACAACTTTATTTAGATTGTTTTAACAAAAGAATTCGTGTCGATGAATTTTCAGGTTCTGTAAACGATTTATTCGATGCGTTACGTTCTGAGTTATCAGCATTTCAATATGAAAAGCTGATTATTTATAGCAGGCCAAATCAATGGGAGGAACTAGTAGAAGCTGGGTTTCAATTAGAGGCTATATTTAGTGGTTTTTTTAATGGCATTGATAATTTCGCAATGTGTAAATATGTTCTAAACGAAAGAAAGAATAAGGGAAATTGGGTATCAGAAGACGATTTACTAGAAAAAGTTAGAAGTAAGCCTATAAAATCTCTTGCAGAAAAAAAAGAGGTTCATCAGATAAAAGTAGTGTCAGATAAAGAGGCTGATCAATTAGCAAGCTTTTATCAAGGTATTTTTGAAAGCTACCCTGTTCCTATTCACGATCCAGACTATATATTAAAATCCTTAAAATCAGGCAATTCCTTTTATGTGATCAAAAAAAATGATGCAATTCTTTGTGCAGCTTCAGCTGATATTAACCAAACCTATCATCATGCTGAAATTACAGATTGTGCAACCTCCGTTCATTTTCGTAATCACGGACTAATGAAGCAATTGATTCCGTATATTGAGAACGATTTAAAAAAACGAAACATCTACTATTTATACTCTCTTGCAAGAGCAGGTTCCTTTGGGATGAATCAAGCATTTTATCAATTACACTATGATTACAAGGGAAGAATGGGTGCTAATTGTATCATGTTTGGTGATTATGAAAATTTAAATGTATGGGTAAAAAACCAAAAAAATAATTAAGTATTCATTCGCTTCTTTTTTCCTTAGCCAAGTTTATTGCATATAAATATTGAAAGGAAGAGGAGGCGAATATCATGAAAAATTTCGTTTACAAACCCAATAGACATTGGCAGGAGGTTGAATTATGGAAAGACGTAAGTCAAGAGCAGTGGGATGACTGGCTTTGGCAGCTTACACACACGATTAGAACGTTAAAGGATTTAAAGAAGGTGATTAATTTAACTCCTGAAGAAGAAAGAGGTGTACAAATCGCCACCAAAACCATCCCACTAAATATTACCCCCTATTATGCATCCTTGATGAATCCAGATAACCCAGATTGTCCAATCAGAAAACAATCCGTTCCCATTGACTCCGAGCTAAACAAATCAAAATATGATTTAGAGGATCCTTTAGAAGAAGATGAAGATTCACCCGTATTAGGATTGACACACCGTTACCCTGACCGCGTTTTATTTCTAGTGACCAATCAATGCTCCATGTATTGTCGGTATTGTACGAGAAGGAGATTTTCCGGTCAAATAGGAATGGGTGTTCCAAAAAAACAGTTAGATTCTGCCATTGAATATATTCAAAACACTCCACAAGTAAGAGATGTGTTAATTTCGGGAGGAGATGGTCTGTTAATTAATGACCATATCCTTGAATATATATTAAAGAACTTAAGAGCTATTGACCATGTAGAAATTATACGAATTGGAACAAGGGCTCCTGTAGTCTTTCCTCAACGTATTACCGATCAACTATGCGATATTTTAAAGAAATATCATCCTGTTTGGCTAAATACTCATTTTAATACCTCGATTGAAATTACGGAGGAAGCGAAGGCTGCTTGTGAAAAATTAATAAATGCTGGTGTACCTGTTGGAAACCAAGCCGTCATTTTAGCTGGAATTAATGATAGTGTTCGGATTATGAAAAAGTTAATGCATGATTTAGTAAAGATGAGGGTCAGACCTTATTACATTTATCAATGTGATTTATCAGAGGGAATTAGTCATTTTCGTGCACCGATTTCAAAAGGGCTAGAAATTATTGAAGGATTAAGAGGTCATACATCAGGTTATGCGAATCCACAATTTGTAGTTGATGCTCCTGGTGGTGGTGGAAAAATTACTTTACAACCAAATTACATTTTATCTCAAAGTGCGGATATGGTCGTAATCAGAAATTATGAAGGAGTTATTTCGGCATATCCAGAGCCAAAGGACTATAATGCTAATGCTGCAGATCCTTATTTTGAAACGGTCTATCCAGTCTCAAAGAATGAAAAAGCACAGGAAGGGATCGCAGCGCTTTTAACCGGGGGAAAAACGACGATTTTACCAAAAGGATTAGAACGATTGGAGCGCCGAGATTTATTTGAGAAAAATCCAGAGCGTAGCACTCTTAAGGATAAAAGAGAAATACGAGAAAAGCTGAAAGAAAAGAAGTACCAAGCAGAGTTAAAAAAGGCAAAGGAGGAAGGAGATAGTCAGTCATGATGACATGTTTATGGTGTAATGAACAAAATGTCAAAGAAATGAAACATACGGTTTATTGGGAATTACCGGCAGGAGATCGAGCTATTATCATTTTGGAAACACCCAGTCTTCATTGTGAGAATTGCCAGATGGTCTACCAGGATGATCAGTTTGTAGAGGGGATTGAAGACCAGCTGATGTTAATTGATACTTCAAAATTGCCTTCACAAATTTCCTATCAGGAGTTAATGAGCCGTCCTAGGTGGTTAAAACGAAATTATTTTCGGTAGAGGTAAGGTCATTTTAATAACCTCAGAGGAGGCACACAGTGATGAAGCAAAAGTCATTTTTGATCAAACCAGAGATGAATAAACGATACAAAAAAATTACTCATGGTCGTGGTGTTTATTTATTTGATGAAAATGGCAAGGCTTATCTAGATGGTTCTTCCGGCGCCATTACGGTAAATTTAGGACATAATGTAAATGAAATCAAAAAAGCGATAAATGCTCAAGCAAATAAAGTAAGCTTCGTTTATCGTTCCCAATTCACTACAAATGAATCAGAGCAATTAGCTTCCAAGATAAATGGTCTCTTTTCATTTGATGAAGATTTTTATTCATTTTTTGTTAACAGTGGTTCTGAAGCTACAGAAACCGCTATAAAAATGGCGATTCAGTATTGGCAAGACCGAAACAAACCAACTAAACAATTTATACTCTCAAGGTGGTTTAGCTATCATGGTATTACGAGAGGGGCACTATCCTTGTCTGGTTACAGAAAAAGAAGAGAGAGATTTGAAGCAACTCTTGAAAAGTCACCCCAATTAGAAGCTCCTTATTGTTATCGATGCCCTTTTCAATTATCTTACCCTAAATGTAATGTGCGGTGTGCTTATGAGCTAGATACGGTCATTCATAAAATGGGCTCTACTCATATTGCTGCCTTTATTGCCGAGCCTATTGTAGGAGCGGCTGGAGCTGCTTTAACACCTCCGAAGGAATATTACTCGATTATCTCAGCTATATGCGAAAAGCATCAAATACTATTTATTGCCGATGAGGTCATGACTGGAATTGGTAGAACAGGCGATTTTTTAGCGATTGACCATTGGCAAGTAAAACCAGATATTATCATTCTTGGTAAAGGGTTAGGGGCTGGTTTTACTTCAATTGCTGCAGCCTGTATAAGTGAATCTTTATATTCAACACTTGCTAAAAACTCTGGTTTTATAATGAGTGGACACACGTATAGTGCCAATCCTCAATCAACTGCTACAGCTTTCGCAGTTCTTGAATATATTGAAAATGAACAATTACTAAAGCAAGTGCAGAAAAAAGGCGAGTATTTAATGACAAAACTAACAAAGCTCTTAAAACCATTCGATATCGTTGGTGATATTAGAGGAAAAGGTCTTTTAATAGGTGTAGAGCTTGTTGAAGAACGTTCGACGAAAAAAATGTTTCCGAGACAAAATAAAGTACTTGAAACATTGCTTCAGATAGCTGAGGAGGAAGGACTTCTATTATATCCAGCTCAAGCAGGAAATGGGGTAAGGGGGGATGCCTTTTTAATAGCACCTCCCTATATCATTAGTTATTCTGAAATGAATTTATTATTAAGAAAAATAGTAAAAACTCTTGAACGGCTTTCTTCTCCTGATAAAAAGGAAGAGGAGGATAGTCATGATCAATAAAGAAACTACAGAGAAATATATTAGAGGTTTATTTAAGCATGGTCAAACCATTATGGTCGGTGGGTTTGGCGGGATAGGAAATCCTCCTACTCTGTTAAAATTATTGAAACAATCCAGTACGTCTTCTTTAACGATGATCAGTAATGATGCAGCATTTCCAGATATAGGGGTTGGGCGTTTGTTTTCTAATAATCAAGTTAAACAATTGATTACCTCTCATATTGGCTCAAACCCTTTAGCAGGTGAAAAAATGCTCCAAGGTGATTTGCAAGTTGAGTTTTGTCCTCAAGGTATATTAATGGAACGAATTCGAGCTGGAGGTGTTGGCTTACCTGCTTTTTTAAGCAATATTCAATACGCTGAAGCCTTAAATCTTGAGAAGGAAAAAATAGAAATAGATGATCAAGTTTTATATATAGAGAAGGCTTTAAAGGCTGATATAGCTTTAATATATGCCAAAAAAAGTGATCGTTTTGGCAATTTATTTTATGAATCAACAGCAATTAATACGGCACCTGTCATGGCAATGGCGGCTACTATAACGATAGTGGAGGCTGAAGAAATTCTTGAATTAGGCGAACTACAGCCTAATGAAATTATGACCCCAGGGATATTTGTTAATCATGTTCTTTTAAGCAAAGGAGTTGATTGGAAATGGGCCTGGGAATAGAGCAAATTAAAAAAATGGCTCAAAGAGCTGAATTAGAAATGCAGAGAAATAGTATCGTTAATTTAGGAATTGGCTTACCTTCTTATGTCACGGATTATATTCGTCCAGAAAAAGGAATTATGCTTCAAGCTGAAAATGGAATTTTAGGAATGGGTAGTACTCCTAAAAAAGGCTACGAAGATCCAATGATTTGCCATGCAGGAGGACTGCCAACGACCATTCAAAAGGGTGGTTCTTTTTTTGACAGTACCCAATCATTTGCTATGATACGTGGTGGCTATATCGATGTAGCGATTTTAGGAGGTTTAGAAGTTAGTGAACAAGGAGATTTAGCTAATTGGATTATTCCAGGAAAAAAGGTATCTGGAATTGGTGGGGCAATAGAATTAGCACAAAAAGCAAAAAAGCTAATCATAATGATGACTCATCAAAACAAAAATGGTCAATCAAAAATCGTCAAAAGATGCCAGCTGCCCTTAACAGCTGAGAAGTGTGTCAATATGATTATTACGGAGAAAGCAGTAATACATGTGTCGAAAAGAGGTTTAGAACTGAAAGAAATTTTTCTACCATATTCGTTAGAGGAAGTTCTTCAATCGACAGAAGCATCACTATATCTTTCACCAACCATATTGAGGAGGTAAAGTTAATGGATACTTCTTTCATTACCGCACTAAAAAAAGCATTAGAAAAGAGAAGGGCTGAGTATACAGAAAAGCTAAAAAAGCTCATTCAAGTACCAACGACCTTTCTAAATGAGCAGCACGGTCAGAGGCTAATAGAGAAATATATAAGTGATATTGGTTTAGAGGTGAACTCCTTCATTCCTAATATAAAAGTGTTAAAAAAACATCCTTCTTATATGTCGAATAGGGATACGTTTGAAAATAGTCCTATCATTATAGGGGAATGGAAAGGTAGTGGAGGTGGAAATTCAATTATATTAAATAGTCATATTGATGTCGTTCCTACTGGAGAAAGAAATCAATGGTATGATGATCCATTTTCTGGAGTTTTTCAGGATGGGTTTATATATGGAAGAGGAGCCACTGATATGAAAGGAGGTACGATTTCCTTACTTTTAGCCTTGCAGCTTTTATCTGATATTCAAGTAACTCTTAAAGGAGATGTTATCTTTCAAAGTGTAGTAGACGAGGAATGTGGAGGCGCCGGTACTCTAGCTACCATTTTGGAAGGGTATAAAGCCGATGGAGTATTAATTCCAGAGCCAACCAATCAAAAGATATTTCCCTTACAACAAGGATCGATTTGGTTTAGATTAAAATTAAGAGGACGCTCGGCTCATGGAGGAACAAGGTATGAAGGAGTTTCAGCTATTGAAAAAGCAATGCAGGTTATTCAGCAAATTAGACAAATTGAAATGAGGCGTAATCAAAGAATAAACGACCCATTGTATCAAAATCTTCCCATTCCTATACCTATTAATGTCGGCAAAATCAGTGGTGGGGACTGGCCCTCTTCTGTTCCAGATTATCTTGAAATAGAAGGTCGTTTAGGTGTTTCTCCTGAAGAAACAATAGAGGAAGCAAAGGAAGAATTCTCCTATCTATTAAGCCCTGCCCTTTTACAGGACCCTTGGTTTGAACAATATCCGATTGACATAGAATGGTTTGGTGCGAGCTGGTTGCCTGGGAAAATTGAACAGACCCATCCATTCATGAAAGCTTTGGTAGACTCCTTTGAGTCTCTTTATCATAAAAAACCAAGGATTGAAGCATCACCGTGGGGAACAGATGCTGGCCTTTTTAGCCAGGTCGCACATATTCCCGCAATCGTTATGGGTCCAGGTATCACAGAGCTTGCTCATTTTCCTAATGAGAAAATCAAATTAGAAAATGTTTTTGAAAGTGCGATATTATATGCCATTTTTCTAACTAATTGGTGTAAACTAGATTCTGATTAGTAAGAGGTTAAAAAAGTATTTCTAACAAGAAGTGCCAATCTATTATGTAAGACTTTATGACACTTTAACCATTGATTTAGAACCTTTCCATAAGTTTTTTAGCTTGAACACACTCCAAAGAATGATTGTCACAGTTGTAGCAGAAATCGTGTAAGATAGGAGGTTCGACATCTCCATAACATTAGTTGAAAATGAATTCGGCGTATAAAGGAATGTTAAAATAACTCCTTTTAAAACATCTGCTATACCTAGTGAGATGAGTACAACGATAAATATTGTCATTATTTTTTTCATTGTTGTTCCTCCTTTATACGGCTTACGAAATGAGTATTAAAAAAGTTTCAAAATTACACGTTTTATATTTTAAAGAAGGAATAATAGCCGAACCCTCTCTCCCTATGATGTTCCTATCTTTCTCTTCAATGAAAGAAGAGATTATTGTATAATCGTTTCTAAATGATTTGGAAGTGACCACTGTCCTATTAAATTACCATTGATTTGTAGAGAGTTTTTAAATATTTTTGCAGGAAAGAGATTTAAAACGTCGAATCAAATAAAAAAAGAGAAAGGGGTGCTTTTTATATGATTGTTCAAGTTTTAATTTCATATCCTGATTTTAGAATCTAAGTGTTAAAATCCTCTAAACATTCTCTCTTTATTTGTCCTATTTGATTTTTTTATAAAACATGTTACATTATTTAAAAAATCATAAAAAAAGGACGACTATAATGAACCTCAAAAATCCCTCTTATTTGTTGTTCTTCCTATTATTTTGTACTTTCCTCATTTTAAGTGCTATCGTTATTTGGAATGATACCATTGCTTTTGATACGATTGTCTTTGATTGGCTCTTATTCTTTGATTGGCCCTTCGTATGGACGTTTATGGAATCGATAACAGAATTTGGTGCAGCAAGTGTACTTACGATTTTAACGATTTTGCTCGTGATTATTCTTTTGTTCACAAAAAAATTTAAATGGGCTTTGCTTTTATCGCTGACGATGATTACAGGGAGTATTCTCAACCGAATATTAAAAATAACGATTGTGAGAGAGCGTCCTGACATATTACTTCAATATGATGGATTTGGGTATAGCTATCCTAGCAATCACAGCATGATGTCACTTTTACTATACGGCTTTATCATCCTATTATTTCTTCGTTTTTTTAAACCATCTCATTGGAGACTTATCGGTATCCTTCTTTTATCGATCCTCATTATTGTGATTGGATTAAGTCGAATTTACTTAGGTGTGCATTATAGTACAGATGTTGTAGCTGGTTTTATACTAGGATTGCTACTATTAATAGTAGTAAGTGAAGTAGATAAAAAATGGAATGGAAGGATGGTTTCATGTCAGAATTCAAATACGAAATCATAAAAACAGTTGGAGTATTATCTGAAAATGCAAAAGGCTGGAAAAGAGAATTAAATCTTATTAGCTGGAATGGTCGTGAACCAAAATATGATATTCGTGACTGGTCAGAGGATCATGAAAAAATGGGAAAAGGACTAACCTTTTCTGAAGAAGAGCTTTTGAACTTAAAAGATATAGTCAATGATTTAGAAAAATAAAAGACTATTGAATCCATTTCATCATTTATATCTTTTAATGAAAACCGAGCGGTTAGGTTTTTGATTTTCACTTTAGGTAGATGCTTTCCCAAGGGCTTGTCTTCAGCTAACTCTGACTATTCAGAGAGTCGTCAGAGTAGATCTTCACACTGCGCTCATCCTTTGGGAGTCACTACCTACCGTTACAATCAACAAGTAAATTCACAAACATTCAAGACATTTTTATAATGAATGTTTGGTTTTATTCACTTATAGAGCCATTATGAAATTCACTCTATTTTATGATGAAAATATAATTTTTACAGGAAAAGGAGAGTCTCTGCCATTTTTTCAAGACGCTCCTTTTTATTATTATGTCCTTTTGAAATAAACTCTATGAAATCCGTTTCATAAAATGTTAGAATGGTAACAAACCATTTATGAAGTCAATTGTAGGAGAAGGGGAATAGAATGCTTATTAACAAAGAAGAAAAGTTCTATTTAGATGGAAAACCGTTTCAAATTCTATCAGGAGGAATTCATTATTTTAGAGTTCCACCAGCATATTGGAAAGACCGATTATTAAAGCTTCGTGCTCTAGGCTTGAATACGGTCGAAACGTATGTGCCTTGGAATTTCCATGAGCCTAAAAAAGGACAGTTTCATTTTACTGGTTTAGCGAATATCGAAGAATTTATAAAATGTTGTCAAGAATTAGAATTGAAATTAATCGTAAGACCATCTCCATATATTTGCGCTGAATGGGAAATGGGCGGATTACCTTCATGGCTTCTAAAAAATCAAGAGACCATTTTAAGAAGCAGCGAAACCGTATATCTTAAGCATGTTGAAGAGTATTATGATGTACTTTTACCAAAGTTCAAACCATTTTTGTATCAAAATGGTGGACCGATTATTGCAATGCAAATAGAGAATGAATATGGCGCTTATGGTAACGATGAAGCATATTTAAATTTTCTAAAACAACAATATGAAAAACATGGACTAGAGACCTTTTTATTTACCTCAGATGGACCTGCCTTTATGAAACAAGGTTCACTTGAGCAAGTGACTACAACACTTAATTTCGGTTCAAAAGTAGAGGAAGCCTTCGAAGCGCTTGATGGTTATAAACCGGGCTCTCCCAAAATGGTAGCAGAATTTTGGATTGGTTGGTTTGACCATTGGGGAGGTAAACACCATACAAGAGACCCGAAAGAGGCAGCTAGAGTTTTTGAAGAATTGATGGACAGAAACAGTTCTGTTAATTTTTATATGTTTCATGGAGGAACTAATTTTGGTTTTATGAACGGTGCTAATCATTATGACCAATATTACCCAACAATAACAAGCTATGATTATGATAGTTTATTAACTGAAAATGGCGAAATAACCGAAAAATATAAAGAAATAAAAAAAATACTTAGTCAATACATTGAAACACCTGAGAATTATGTAAGTAAGCTAAAAACGAACGCTTATGGAGATATTACACTGACTGAATCTGTTAGTATATTTGATGTTCTTTCAGAAATAGGAGTAAAGAAACAGCATTTAACTCCATTATCAATGGAATCACTCGATCAGTCTTTTGGATATACTTTATATCGGACTGATATTAACCGAAA
The DNA here is from genome assembly GCF_001590785.1 of Alkalihalobacillus trypoxylicola. GTDB lineage: Bacteria > Bacillota > Bacilli > Bacillales > Bacillaceae_D > Alkalihalobacillus > Alkalihalobacillus trypoxylicola. Next base: position 50,329 of record NZ_LTAO01000001.1, on the reverse strand, counting down.
AGGTACTTTAACATTTCGGACGGATTCGATACGAGATCGTTGTCATATTTATATCAATGGGCGTTTTGAAAAGACGGTTTACATCAATGACCTCGACAAGGAAGTTTCCTTAAATTTCCCTAATGAAAACAATGTTTTAGAGCTTTTCGTTGAAAATATGGGCAGAGCTAATTATGGAGAGCATTTGACCGATCAAAAAGGGTTAGTCCATAACATTTGGTTAGGCGAACAATATTGGTTTAATTGGGAGATGTATAGCATTGAGCTTCAGCATTTACCAAAGAATTATATTGGAGAAGATCAAAGATTCCCCAAATTTCTAAAAGGAAGCTTTCATGTTGATGATGTAGCTGACACTTTTGTCGACTTAAAAGGCTTTAAAAAAGGAAATGTTTTTATAAATGGATTCAATTTAGGAAGGTATTGGGAAAAAAAAGGCCCACAGCATACCTTGTATGCACCGGGACCTTATTTAAAAGAAGGGAAAAATGAATTGATTATAGTAGAGTTAGATGGTACACAGCAAACAAGTGTATCATTAATAGAAAAGCCTATTTTGCATCCTCGCGAAATAAAGTCAGATTAGAAATAGTAAAAAGCGACGGAAATGGAGTTTACAATTAAGCTCCTCGAGAGAGCCATTTTCAAGTCACTTCGCGTCAAATGTGGTGATACCATACTCATTTTTTTAAATGGATTTCAATATATCTCATTTCATACACTGGAAATTCCGTGAATCTTCAAAAGTATCAGGACCTTCCTTCTTTAGCTTAGAAGAAAGGTCCTTTTTGTCGTTGTTGTATGCAATAGAACTCTCAAATTGACAACCTTATAGAAGAGATTCAGCACCGTCAATATATATTTCAGTCCCTGTAATATGATCAGAATGTTTAAAGGCTAAAAATGAAACAAGCTGAGCGATTTGTTCGGGTTTAGCAGGTTTATGCTCTAGAGGCTGACTCCCTTCAGGAAATTGAACAGGAATTTCTATTTTTTCAACGTCTTTTGTTTTGTTCGTATTCTTCCCAATATTCGTTTCTACTGCACCAGGACAAATAACATTAACCCTAATTTTATATTGAGCTAACTCTAACGCAGCCATCTTAGCAAAAGCAACTTGAGCTGATTTTGAAGAGCTGTAAGCAGCCATTCCAAAGTTTGAGAATACTCTGTTTCCATTAATAGAGCTCGTAATAATAACGCTTCCTCCATTTTGCTTCATTAAAGGAATCGCATACTTTACAGATAAAAAAGTGCCCTTTAAATTGGTTTCCAGTGTGGTGTCCCAATCTTCTGGTTTTAAATCTTCAATAGGAGCTAAAACCCCATTAATCCCACCATTTGCAAAAAGAATGTCTAGTTTCCCCCATTTTTGTTTAATATCTTGAAAGGCAGATTGCATTCTTTCATAGTCGGCAAGGTCAACATCAAAAATAAAAGCTTCACTTCCGAGTTGCTCGATTTCCTCTTTAACAGATTTTGCAGCTTCTTCTTTAACATCAAATAAACAGACAGTAACACCTTGTTTCGCTAATTCAATGGCAGCTGCACGACCAATACCGGAGCTCGCTCCAGTGACAATGGCAAGTTGGTTATTCAAACGTTTATCTTCATTCATATTTATGTGCCTCCTAAAAATCAATCTTCCTTTTACTTTCCCTCTTATAAGGAAATTCATGTTAGTTAGCAAGCATCATTTTTTTATGGTCTTCGATAAATTTCATTTAAGTATGTCGAAGGAGATACCCCAGTTACTTTTTTGAATACGCGACTAAAATAAAATGGGTTACTAAAGCCTAGCTCATTGCTAACCTCAGCTATATGTATAGGCTCTTTTCTTAACATATGCATCGCTCGTTCAACTAGTAATTCATTTTGAAATTGTGTAATGGTTTTTCCTGTTTCCTTTTTAAAAAGGGAAGAAAGGTACGTATAATTCATGCCTAAAGCATCTGCGATTTCTCTACTTTCTTTCTTTGCAGAACTAGTTTCATTCAAATATTCTATTACTTTATAAATAATTCGATTTTTCTTTGTATGCTGTGATTCTTGTATTTTTTGTGAATATAATTCTAGGAAAAAATCCATTGTTGAAATCGATAAATGTAGTGGTCTCATTGGCAGAGTAGAATTGAAAAGATCGACTAATTTTTCTAGCTGTCGCTCTGTATATTCCTTATTTTTTACTTTTCCTTGTTTTGGAAGGGTTAATTTGGAACAATACGTATCTTCTAAAATTAACGAAGATTGTTGATAATGAGTAAACTCTGGGAATTGTTCAGAAGGTTGATTCATTCCATCATAAAAGTGAATATAGTACCACTCCGTTTTAGGGGAATAGAGGAGCGAGCCCCAATGATGAATGTTCTTTTTTAAGAAAAGAAAACAACCACTAGATAAAAGATATTCTTTCTCTTCTTCAATAACTTGGATATGACCGCTTTTTACATAAACAAAAACGTGGATATTTTCCATTATACGATTCGGGTGAATATGTATGCCATTAGAATCTTGAAGGGTACCAATTTCTCTTATTATAGGAAGCTGATTAGCTAAAATTTGAATTTGATTCATTTTTTCACCTCATCCTTTTTATAGCTTATACTTCTTCTTGAAAATCCAAAAAAAAGATATGGATTATATTGATTAGTGAATTCCAATTATAACCTTCCTTTTTCATAATAGAAAGTATATAACGTCTAATAAATAGGGAGGCAATAGTGATGAATGTAAAGCTTTTGGATGGAATGTTCAAACAATCACGGGAAAAAGGTAAGGAATATCTTTTATATTTAGATGTTGATCGCCTCATAGCTCCTTGCTTTGAAGCGGCTGGAAAGGTGGCCAAAAAGGAGCGATATGGAGGATGGGAAAAAAGAGGCATTAGCGGACATTCCATTGGTCATTGGTTATCTGCTACTGCTAGTATGTATGTTCAAACTAGGGATCAAGCCTTAAAGGACAAGCTTGATTATGCGATTTCAGAATTAGCTGAACTCCAAAAATTAGATAGTGAAGGGTTTATTGCTGGGTTTTCAAGAGAATGCTTTGACAAGGTATTTACGGGCGAATTTGAGGTGAGCCGTTTTAATCTTGCTGGAGGCTGGGTGCCATGGTACAGTATTCACAAAATTTATGCAGGTTTAATAGATACCTATCATTTAACTCAAAACAAGCAAGCTTTGGAGGTTGTTCTTAAACTAGCAGACTGGGCAAAAAACGGTCTAAAAGCTTTAGATGATGATCAGTTCGAAAAAATGCTCTATTGTGAGCATGGTGGAATGAATGAAGTTTTTGCTGATCTTTATCTTTTAACAGGAAAGGAAGACTATTTACAATTGGCGATTCGTTTTTGTCATAAAGAGGTTCTTGAACCACTTGCTGATGGGATCGATGAATTGGAAGGGAGACATGCTAATACTCAAATTCCAAAGCTTATCGGTGCGGCAAAGCTTTATAATATTACGAAAGACGAACAGTACAAGAAAATGGTTACTTTCTTTTGGAATCAAGTGACTAAGCACCGCTCTTATGTCATTGGTGGAAATAGTATAGATGAACATTTTGGTCCAGAGAAAACAAATGAACTAGGTATCCAAACGGCAGAAACCTGTAATACGTATAACATGCTAAAGCTCACAGAAATTCTCTTTAGTTGGGAACAAAAAGCAGAATATATGAATTTTTATGAAAGGGCATTGTATAATCACATTTTAGCTTCACAGGATCCTGAGACAGGAATGAAAACGTACTTTATACCGACAGAGCCTGGTCACTTTAAAATTTATTGCACACCGGATGAGTCTTTTTGGTGTTGTACAGGTACAGGAATGGAGAATCCAGCACGTTATATCAACAGTATATACTATCAAAAAAACTCAGATATTTTTGTGAATTTATTTATTTCTTCTGAGTTAGCAATAAATGATGGAAAAATGGTCATTAAACAGAAAACACTTTTTCCAGAGAGTAACGAAACGACATTGATTATGGAAAAAACGGATAGAGAATGTCAAGCTCTACATGTTCGAATTCCAGATTGGTGCTCTAGTCAGTATACCGTATTGATAAATGATCAAGAAGTTGAGGGACTTATTAAGAAAGGCTATCTCAAATTGGAAAGAGAATGGATGCAGGGTGACGAAATAAAAATAAAGTGGCATATGTCTCTTTATAAAGAGTCTACGAAACAAGACCCTAATAAAGTAGCTTTTTTATATGGACCGATCGTTTTAGCTGGTGCCTTAGGAAGAGAAAACTTTCCAGAAAGTGATCAGCTGGATGATCATTTAAAATTAAATCATCATCCTTTGATTCAAGTGCCGACTCTTGTGACTCCTGAAGATGACATAAATAAGTGGATACAACCTATTGAAGGTCGTCCTTTAGAATTTATGACAGCTCCTATTGCTCAGCCGGGCAATCTTTCGATGAGGCTCATTCCGTTTTACCAATTACATCATGAGCGTTATACCCTTTATTGGACCTTAATGAATCGTGATACGTATGAACATTTTATAGATGAGGAAAAAGAAAAAGCCGATGAATTAAAGGCGATCACCATTGATGTCGTAAATCCTCATGAGCAGCAGCCGGAAATAGAACATCACTTAAAAAGTCATAATTCTAGATCTGGCTATTCCCATAAAGCGCGCAAGGGATGGAGAGACTGTATAGATGGTTTCTTTAGCTATGAAATGAAGGTTTTAAAGGAGGAAGCAATGATGTTAAGGGTGACCTATAGTGGAGATGATGCTCCAATAGAACATCAAAATCAGTGGTATAAAAGAGAATTCAGTCTATTTGTTGAGGAAGAAATGATAGCCACTCAACAATTAAATCATCAACAACCCGGTGAGCTTTTTACTATTGATTATGAGTTGCCGATTTCTCTTACCAATGATAAAAGCTCTGTTACCGTCCGCTTTTCTTCAGCACCTCAATCGATAGCAGGTGGAGTTTATGAGGTTCGCATGATTTCAAAGAAGGAGAAGTAGTTCCAAATTAGGGTGTGTTTTAAAGAAGATATTCACCAAGTACCAAACGATATTTAAATCAGTGAATTTCATCATTGCTCTATAAGTGAATGAAACTGAACGTATTATTATAAAATATCTATTGAATGTTTGTTAAAAATCTTATTGATTTGTAACGGTAGGTAGTGACTCCCAAAGGGTGAGCGCGGTTTGAAGATCCACTCTGAAGACGCTCTGAATAGTCAGAGTTAGCTGAAAACAAGCCCTTGGGAAAGCATCTGCCTAAAGTGAAAATCAAAACCTAACCGCTCGGTTTTCATTTAAGGATAGGAATGATGAAATGATTCAAATATATGAAAAAGCCTTGCATTTATTAAAATTTGTAACAAGTTGTTATAAATGATCAATTGATGTCAAATAATTTTTTTATTTAAGAAAAACGGTATATAATCTTACAAAATCAATGGAAAAAAAGAACATGAAATTATAGAATGACTAGTAATATCCATTCTAACGGAGGTGTTCGTCCATTGAAACAATATGTTTTTCTTTATTGCCTCACAAAGGAAAATCAAAAGGTATCTGAGCAGCATCACATTCAAGCGCGTGGAATGCTAGATGCTTTTAAAAAGGCTAATAAAATAAAGCAAACTTTAGAAGCTGAAACTCTTGAAACGGTAGAAATTGAATTGAAGGGAATTCTCTACTAAAACAGATAATTAAATCGCTAAATCTACTTGCCCCACTCATCATTAAGCTGTACTCTAAGGAGTAAAGATAAAATGTTTGAGGAGTGGAGAGTATGATTAAGGCGATTTTTTTTGATTTAGATGATACATTACTTTGGGATAAAAAAAGTGTTGCAACGGCATTGTATAATACGTGCCTTCTAGCAGCGGAAAAATATGATTTAGATGTCAACTTATTTGAACAAGAAGTAAGAAAGAATGCTCAAGCTATTTATGGACAATATGATACTTTTCCATTTACTCAAATGATTGGTATTAATCCTTTTGAAGGTTTATGGGGGAAATTTGAGGATAAAGGGATCGATTTTAACAAAATGAAGGAAATCGCTCCAGATTATCAAAAAAGAGTTTGGAGAGCAGCACTTAATGCTTTTCATATTGAAGATGCTGATTTTGCCGAAACATTAGCCGAAACCTTTCCAGAAGAAAGGAAGAAAAATCCTTTTGTTTACGAAGAAAGCTATTCTGTTTTAGAGAAATTACAAGGAAAGTACCGTCTTTTGTTATTAACGAATGGGTCTCCTCAACTTCAAAACATTAAATTAACGATAACACCTGAAATCGCTCCTTTTTTTGAGAAAATAATCATTTCAGGTCAATTTGGCAAAGGTAAACCCGATCCTTCCATATTTGAACACGCTTTAGAGGAAATGGGGTTAGTTGCTAGTGAAGTTTTAATGGTTGGAGATAATTTAAATACGGATATTTTAGGTGCAAACCGTACCGGAATTCAATCTGTATGGATTAATCGTGAAGAAATGAAAGCTACAGATGTTAATCCTACATTTGAAATACACAGCTTACATGATTTATTTTCTATTCTTAGCGAATGCTAAAAGCAAAGAAATAGGGAGGTTATTATGCAAGAATTAGAGCAAGTAATCATTGTTGGTGTCGAGGAAGCAAGTACAGAACAATACCAACATGAACGATCCATGAATGAATTAAAACAATTAGCTGAAGCATGCCAATTACAAGTTGTAGCTGTTCTTTCTCAAAAACTTGAGCAGATTCACCCGACGACTTATATTGGCTCTGGAAAATTAAATGAATTGAAAGTATTGATGGAGGAGAAGAACGTAGAAACTGTCATTTTTAATGATGAGCTATCTTCTTCACAGATTAGAAATATTGAATCGGTTTTATCTTGTCGAGTCATCGACCGAACGATTCTTATTTTAGATATTTTTGCGATTAGAGCAAAAACAAAAGAAGCAAAGCTCCAAGTAGAAATTGCCGAATGGCAATACATGCTTCCCCGTCTAATTGGCTTAAGAAAATCTCTAGGTAGACAGGGTGGAGGCGGTGTTGGAACCTTCAATAGAGGTGCTGGTGAAAAAAAATTAGAGCTTGATAGAAGACATATAGAATCTAAAATTAATTCTTTACAAAATGATTTAAAGCAATTAGTTAAGCATAGAAAAGTACAAAGAGGAAGAAGAAATAAGCAGGGAATTCGAACGGTTGCATTAGTAGGCTATACAAATGCAGGGAAATCGACACTCATGAATCGATTTTTAGAAATGGATACAAACCAGACGCAAACTTCCAAATATGTCTATGAGGAAAATATGCTGTTTGCAACCTTGGAAACGTCTGTTCGAAAGATTGCTTTACCGGAATTTTTTCCTTTTCTATTAACCGATACAGTCGGGTTTGTCGAACGATTGCCACATCATCTTGTAAAAGCCTTTCGTTCAACTCTTGAAGAGGTTAAAGAAGCTGACTTACTGATACATGTCGTTGACTATTCTAATCCTTTCTTTGAAGAGCAAATTGAAGTGACCAATCATACATTAAAGGAAATTGGAGTTAAAGACATCCCAATGATTTATGCTTATAATAAGATTGATTTAATGAATGAGGTTCCTGATTATGGCAGAGAAAATACCGTTTATATTTCTACTAAAAATAAAAAAGGTCTTGATTCTCTAACAACCATTATTCAAGAACAGTTATATGGGGAGCAAATCGTATGTGATTTTTTGATTCCGTATGAGAAGAGTGCCATTATTGATGAAATGAAAGAACATGCATTGATTAAGAAATGGGAGTATCTAGAAAATGGAACATTTTTGCAAGCTCAATGTTCTCGACATGTTAAGGATAAATACAGTGATTGGCTCCAAAATGAAAGTATGGAGATACAGTGACGGTAATAGTAAAATGTAATCAAAGCTGCTGGGACAAAAGCTGTTTTTAAATATCTTATGTAGTGAAATGAAAATGGTATGTAATGGAAAGCTAAACTAATGACAAATAGACCCTTCCTTCTTATAAAGTAGGAGGGGCGCTTTGTGTTTCTAGATTCTTTATGAATACAAAATTTATTGAATATAAGGAGTGGAGACTCTAGTGCAATGAAGTGACTATGACGGAATGTACTTTAAAACCATACGCAGAGTGTTTGGAGAGCGAAAAACCTGGCTCTTAACATATGTGGAGGTTTTCAATAATGAGTATAATCCTACACTCTTTTTTATAATATTCTTAATCACTTTTTTACTTTTCAAGTTCGTTGAAATACGATATATATTTTTATCGTTAAAAGGTGGATTTTACCTGAGCAATTTTCAAATTAGAAAAGGATATATTCAATATGAACAGGAAAAACTATGGTCAATTCTTTGTTTGAGGAGATCATAACTATGAGGTTACTTACATTACTTTCATCTATAGGAATAGACGAAGAATTGAAAGTAGACAGAGACATTAAAGGAATCCATTATAATTCCAAATATATTGAAGAGGACTTTATTTTTATTGCGATAAAGGGACACCAGTTTGATGGTCATGACTTCATTGATGATGCAATAAGCAATGGCGCGGTTGCGGTAATTGCTGAAAGACAAGTCAATAATAGTCTGTCAATCCCATGCTATATTGTTGAAGATAGTAGAAAGTGCTTATCATTATTAGCATCCAAATTTTATCAGTTTCCGTCCCAACATCATCGGATTATTGGTATAACTGGAACAAATGGTAAAACGACTGTTTCTTTTATGCTTTATCACATTCTAAAGACGGCAGGAAAAACATGCAGTTTAATTGGTTCTGTCTATCACATCATAAACGGAAAAACGTATGATTCCTCACACACTACTCCTGATGCCCTCACACTCCATAAACTTCTTTCAAAAAGTAAAGATGAGTTTGTCATTATTGAAGTGTCATCACATGGACTTGATCAAGGTAGAGTGGATGAGATTGGTTTTGATTATGCGTTGTTTACAAATTTAACACATGACCATTTGAACTATCATCATAATCTTCAAGCTTATTTTGCTAGCAAGCTGAAATTATTTGACCTGTTAAATATAAAATCAGGAGAAGCGATTGTGAGCACTTATACTAAATTTTGGTCAGAAAAGCTTGTTCATCACTTGATGATGAAGGAAATTCCAGTAACTACAGTTGGAGCTCATAGTCATAATGACGTTATTGATTATAGTAACGAATTTTCTAATGAGTTAATCTGGAGTGATTCATTATTACCGATAAGTAAGCTAACGATTCCTAAAACAGGTGTTTATCAAAATCGGAATGCCCTATTAGCTTTTGTAACAGCTGAGACGTGCGGCATAAGCCGTCTAGTGATTAAAGAAGCCTTAATGAGTTTTACTGGAGTACCCGGACGATTTGAAATGATAACATACTCACATAGTAGAAAAGCAGTCATTGATTATGCACATTCGCCAGACGCTATATATGCTTGTTTAAAAACAGTCAAAAAATTTAAACCAGAAAAAGTGATTCATGTTTTCGGTTTTAGAGGCGATGGAGATTCTTCCAAAAGAAAAAAAATGCTTTCATTTTCGGTGGAACTGAGCGACTTAACGATTATATGTTTAGATGATCTAAATGGAATGTCTTTAGAGGAAATGGAAGTGGAATGGAAACGACTTGCTCAATCTTTTAATCAAAATAAAATTAAAATGATTCCAGACAGAACGTTAGCTATAAAATTTGCTATGGAACAAGCAATCGATGACAGCTGGGTAGTGATTACTGGTAAGGGCCATGAGAATTATAAACAAAATTTCAGTATTAATAGTAAGACAGATAAAGAAAGTGTTATGCGAATTAAAGATGATATAATTAATTATTCAAAATAATTAGAAAACAACAGATAAATGACGAATTAGTGAGAAAATTAGTAGAAAATCGATGGAAACGAACTTTTTACGAAATTTACAAAAAGAACACGTTTCGTTAAAATAAAAACAATCAAAGAAAGGAGCTGCATACGAAACCTACAAATAAAAATGTGAATAAGAAGGGACGTGAGTCCAATGACGTACCGTTAGCGAAATGTACAAAATAAACTTATGTACATGGGAATTCACTTTATAACACATAATATCAAGAAGGCATAAATGTTTTTCGAGTAAGGCTTTTGTGCATTTGGAAGGGAAAATAAGAATAATGCTAATTGAAATAGGATGAGGTAACCCCAAATACGCCAATATGGTTAGGGGTTACCTTTTTGTGATTAAAAAAAATTATTTAGACTGTTTCTTTATTTCTTCCGTGACAACAAACGCAAGCTCATCATTTCCGAATAGAGAAAGAACATTCAATAAAGTTTCATTATTAATTTCTCCAGCTTCCTCTTTAGAAACCGTTAATTCTTGAACTTCTTTTAAAATAGGGTTTTTGAATTGGTCCGGATAAGCCTGCTCATAGAGCTTAAAAGGATTTAAACCTTGATTAATACACCATTGACTATAAATTAAAATCATCATTCTTTCATCCATTTGATATTGGTCAATAATTTTTTGGTCAACATTCTGATTCATTACATATTTCTCCTCTACCAAAATTCTTTAAGCGTTACTTCATTATCTCATGTCATACATATTATAAGCAAAAAAATAGACGTAACAAAAAATGTTTAATACGATAAAAGGTGTGGAGAATATAAAAAGAGGTGTTTTGGAATGAAATCAATAAAAGATATACAATATTCAGTTTTAGATTTAGTCCCGATTTTAGAAGGGAAAAATATAGAAGAAACTTTTTCAAATAGTGTTACATTGGCTCAAAAAGCAGAGCAGCTTGGCTATAATCGCTATTGGGTCGCTGAACATCATAATATGCCTGGTATTGGAAGCTCTGCGACTTCGGTTGTCATTGGTCACCTTGCTCAACACACAAAGAGTATACGAATAGGGGCTGGTGGAATTATGTTGCCTAATCATTCGAGCTTACTTATTGCCGAGCAATTCGGCACCTTAGAGGCTCTTCATCCAGGGAGAATAGACCTTGGTCTTGGCAGAGCGCCTGGAAGTGACCAGGCAACAATGCAAGCGATTAGAAGAAGCCTACATCAAAATGGAGATCAGTTTCCAGAACAAGTGGAAGAATTAAGAACGTACTTTAATCCAGAGCGTTCGCTATATCCACCGCTCGTTCGAGCATATCCTGGAGAAGGACAAAATATTCCCATTTGGTTGTTAGGTTCAAGTGGTTTTAGTGCTAAATTAGCAGGCGAGTTAGGTTTGCCATTCGCATTTGCTAGTCATTTTTCACCTGATTATACATTACCTGCTCTTAAGATTTATCGGGATCATTTCGAACCATCTGATGTTTTAGATAAACCTTATGTAATGGTCGGTATGAATGTAATTGCTGCCGAAACAACAGAAAAAGCTAATTGGTTAGCGAGTAGTCAAGAGCATCAGTTTTTATCTTTAATCCGTGGTAAGCCTGCGCGATTGATTCCTGCTACCGAACAAATCGACCATCATCTATCATTTCAAGAACAAATGGCATTAGAAAAAAGGTCATCCTCTAATATTATTGGTAATAAGCAAGTTGTTGAAGAGGGGTTAATCTCGTTTCTAAAAGAAACGAATGCGGATGAAATCATTATTAGCTCAATGATTTACGATATTAATGACCGCTTAAAATCTTATGAAATGGTAGCTGAAATTTTTAGTGAAAATCAATAATGATGATTTGAATAATACTTACCTTGTTGAGTGATTCATTTTAGGTTAAGATCAAAAAAGATGGGGGGAATGGGGTATGGCGCAAGAAAAGGTTAAAGATAGACTTGAGGAACTAAAAGCTGAATATGTTCGATTGCAGCAAGACTTGGAGAAAGTGGAATCACTCTCACATAATATGTCTCCATTAGAAAAACAATTAATCAGTTTAGAAGAGGAAATAAATGAATTGAACTCACTATTAAGAAGTAGTAAATGAGAATTTAAGACATTCTTATACGTTTAATTGTAAACGCTGGGAATTAACCTGTTTTTAAATTATTTCATGTAACGAAACTTTAAATGATGAGTATGGAAACACAGATAATGAACAAGGAACCCTTCTTCTTGTGTGTGAAAAGAAAGAGGGTTCTTTTGAACTTGGTATAGATCCTTTATAAAAGTGTGAATCTAGCGAACAAGGCACGGAGACTCCAGTGGATTCGGAGTGGCACCTAACATATGTGGAGTTCTCTTTATTCAACCGTAGTGTCCCAGCCTCATGAGTTGTTCACTCACCTTTTTTACAAATATTCCTTACAAAAGTTTGCATATTACACTCTATTCCTTTTTTATTTTTTTAATTGAATGTTCTCTGAGGATAAAATCGTTACAGAAAGCATTCCACCGTAAATTCTAGCTTGAATTAAAATAGGTTGATTAAAGTCATTTAAGAAAATAAAATCAGGTCCTGCCCAGCTAACGGTTGCATCTCGACCAGGAGGTACATAGGATACTTTGCGACTATGTATATACCTCTCGATAATCGATAATTGAGCAGCATCTACTGCATTAAATAAAGTGGATGATACTTGACAGATTCCTCCTCCAATTCCCTCACTTAGTTCTCCTTTGACGATAACGGTTGCTTTTTTGTAACCTTTTAAAGGTGTTCTCTCTCCAACTGTTACATTAAATGAGAATCGCTCTTTAGGAAAAACAACGTTATTATGAATCGCTTTCGTAGCCAGTTCTATGTTATGAGACCTTTCTAAATTATGCTGATTGAAAAAAGTGACATAAGAGCCAATCTGTTTTTTTTGAATGGATTCTAATAATTCACTGTCGACTTTAGGGTACACAGGTATAATAGGGATTTCCACAGAGTCCTTCCCAATCGAATAAAAATATTCGTATAAAATATCCGCTAATTTTTTAGCATCCACTTTATAGCCATTTTCTTCGGGCATAATGTCTCCATAATCAGAAATGTAGGCATTTTTAGCCGGTTTTTGATATTTAGCTGTTAGGTTTGTAATGATAAGGTTGAAGGCCTTTTGATCGATCCATTCTTTATTGGTTGCTAGTAAACGGAAATCTTCTCGATTAATTTGTTCAACCTTTTGGTTATGTATCGTTAAAGTTAAATCATCCGCAATTTGGTCGATAGGATGTAAAAATAAAAACAGACAAATTAAGCCGTTTAGTAACATAAATACTCACCTCATTGTTAGGATAAACCAATTTAACAAACTTATTTCAATTAAATCATAATCCTTTTTCTTTTTTTATTACCATACGAGTGAATTTCATAATCGCTCTATAAACGAATAAAAACGAACGTTTCTTATAAATATGTTTTAAACGTTTGCGAATTAACTTCTTGATTGTAACGGTAGGTAGGGACTCCCAAAGGATCAGCGCAGTCTGAAAATCCATTCTGACGACGCTATGAATAGTCTAGAGTTAGCTGAGAAAGCGGGAAAGCATCTACCTATAGTGAAAATCAAAAACCAAATCGTCCGGTTTTCATTATAAGATATGAATGATGAAATTGATTCTTAAAGAAAAAATTCTAACCCTTTCTTTCCGTTACTTTTGAATATATCCGAAAAATATAATTGACAGAATGTATAAAAGTAAAGATATAATAAAAATAAGTTATCGATTACTTTCGGAGAAGGGGAGGCAATGTTATGATTCATCCAAAGTATAAAGAGCTTTTAATAAGACAAAATGAACTGATTGATAGGAACAATGAAAAAAAGTTAGATGGTAACGGTATGTATGACCGCTATAAATACCCAGTAGTGACACGACATCATGTTCCTCTGCACTGGAGGTATGATTTAAATAAGAAGAGTAATCCATATTTTATGGAACGACTAGGAATTAATAGTACATTTAATCCAGGGGCTCTTTATTTAAATGGTAAATACTTTCTAATGGTTCGTACGGAAGGGGTAGATAGAAAATCTTTTTTCTCTATTGTGGAGAGTGAGAATGGAATCGACCACTTTCGATTTATTGATAAGCCGATAATTTGGGAAAACCCTTATCCTGAAGAGACGAATATGTATGACATGAGACTGGTGCTTCATGAAGATGGTTGGATTTATGGTACCTATTGCTCGGAAATGAAAGACCCAGCTGCATCTGTTAGAGATACTTCTAGTGCCATTGCACAAGCTGGATTAGTAAGGACAAAAGATTTAAGGAAATGGGAGCGTTTACCTAATATTGTAACCCCATCACCTCAGCAACGGAATGTCGTTTTGCATCCCGAGAGAGTAAATGGAAAGTACGCCTTTTACACAAGACCACAAGATGGATTTATTTCTACGGGCAATGGAGGTGGAATAGCATTCGGATTGGTTAACGATATTAATATACCTATTATAGAAGAAGAAATCATTATAGACGAAAAAATGTATCATACGATCTCAGAAGAAAAAAATGGTCAAGGACCTGCTCCTATAAAAACAGAAAAAGGCTGGATCCATTTTGCTCATGGTGTTAGAAATACAGCCGCCGGATTACGCTATGTTTTGTATACATTCGCTACATGTTTAAAAGAACCTAATCAAATAGTGGCAAAGCCAGGTGGTTATTTTATGGCACCGTATGGTGAAGAACGGGTAGGAGATGTTTCAAATGTGCTTTTCTGTAATGGTGTTATAGTAAATGATGAAAATAAGGTGTTTATTTATTATGCATCAAGCGATACGCGTATCCATGTTGCCACGACTACCATTGACCAATTAATCGATTATACATTTAATACTCCGAAGGATTTATTTCATTCTTTGGAGTGTGCTGAGCAAAGAGCAGCGCTTATTGAAAGTAATCTAGCATTATTAAAAAGAGAAAATAAGCAGTAAATAGTTACATTTACAACCATTTAGTATAAAATGATCGTTATAATGTTAGAGTTAAGTGTCATAATGAGTCGTGGAGGTGACCTTATGAAAGGAAATGTCACAATGCGGGATATAGCGGATAAAATGGGAGTAAGTAGTGTAACCGTATCCAAAGCATTGAACGATAAAGAAGGCGTAAGTGATGACTTAAAATCAAAAATTAAAGTGCTTGCTGAAGAAATGGGATATCGTCTAAATACTGCTGCCAAATCGATGAAAGAGGGATATTCCTATAATGTAGGTATCATTATTCCTGAAAGATTTACAGGCGATGATTCTCAATCCTTTTATTTAAAGTTTTATCAGCATATAACAAAGGTACTTGAGAACTATCATTATTATGGAATTTTACAAATCTTAAGTAGCGAAGATGAAGACCAATTGCAGCTTCCTCGTACTTATTATGAAAATAAAGTAGATGGATTTATTATTTTAGGACAAGTAAGCAGTGAATATATCCATTTATTAACTGAACATAACATACCAAAGGTTTTTTTAGATTTTTATACCGATCATTCAGAAGTGGACTCTATTGTAACCGATAATTTTTATGGAGTTTATGAATTAACCAATTATTTGATACGCAATGGGCACCGTGAAATTGGGTTTGTTGGAAATATTCATTCAACCAGTAGTATCCAAGATCGATTCTTAGGATATTATAAATCATTATTAGAACATAAAATTGACTTAAATCAGTCGTTTGTTGTGAATGATCGTGACGACAAAGGAAGATTATTTGATGTTGTTCAATTACCGCAACCTTTACCATCAGCCTTTATTTGTAACAACGACCGTGTTGCATTTAATCTAATTCAGCAGCTAAAAAGCATCGGTCTTTCTATTCCAAATGATTGCTCAGTTGTTGGTTTCGACAATGATATTTATTCTACCTTATCATCACCACCTATTACGACTGTACAGGTTAATTTAGAAGAAATGTCAACGGTTGCCGTCAAATATATTATAGGGAAAATTAAGAACACGGAAACTAGTTACGGGCGTGTATTAATAAAGGGTCAGATTATTCATCGAGAAAGTGTAAAAGAGCTTTCTAAGCAAACAGATTTAGCTAAATAGCTTGGAATAAACTCAAGGACTTTAACTCCTTGAGTTTTTTTAGATTATAAGGATGTTTAGCTACGTTAAAATCAATTGACATCATGGTTTGTATCAAGTTATGATTTATTTATTACTTAAACGATTACTTTATTTTTTATTGAAAGAGGTGAGAGTATGAGTCAAACGATGTTGAACTTAAATCAATTAAAAGTCGAAATTGAAAATGAATTAAAAAATAACATTTTGTCTTTTTGGGAAACGCATACGGTCGATCGTGTCCATGGAGGCTTCTACGGAAGTGTAAGTAATGAATTAGACGTTAAAAAGAAAGCTGAAAAAGGAGCTATTTTAAATTCTAGAATTTTATGGACATTCTCGAAAGCTTATCGACACTTTGAAGAATTAAACTATCTATCGATAGCCGAACACGCATTTTCTTATTTAAAAGAGGTTTTTTTAGATTTAGAGAATAACGGGCTGTTCTGGGAAGTCACTTATAATGGGATTCCTACTGAAACAAGAAAACACATATATAATCAAGCTTTTGCCATTTATGGGTTATCTGAATTCTATCGAGCAACTGGAAAAGAAGAAAGTTTAGATATAGCAAAAGGTTTATTTAAAGTCATTGAAGCTAAGTCATACGACCCTCAAAATAAAGGTTATTACGAGGCTTTTAAAAATAACTGGGATCAAGATGATGATTTTCGATTAAGTGGAAAAGAATTAAAAGCCGAAAAAACGATGAACACGCATCTGCATCTATTAGAAGCTTATTGCAATTTATATCGTGTATGGAAGGATAAGCTTTTGAAAGAGAGATTAATAGAATTAATTGAGGTTTTTAATGAGAAAATTCTCGATAAACAACAATATCAATTTCGTTTATTTTTTAATGAAAAATGGCAGTCTAAAGCAAACATTATTTCATATGGTCATGATATTGAAGGTAGCTGGCTATTATATGAAGCAGCAGAAGTGCTAGAAGACAAGAACATCCTATTAAGTATAAGAGAAACATCAGTAAAGATGGTTGAAACGGTTTATGAAAATGGAATCGATAGCAATGGCGGTGTCCATAACGAACGAATAAATGAGAAAGTAGATCGCGATAAAATATGGTGGGTTCAAGCAGAGGCAATGGTGGGGTTTTTAAATGCTTATCAATTAACAAAAAATGAGAAGTTTTTACTTGCGCTACAGCAAAATTGGTCTTTTACCAAAAAATTTATCATTGATCATCAGCATGGGGAATGGTTTTGGAAACGAAGAAGTGATTTAAGCATTGATCCAGCCTTACAGAAGGTAGAACCATGGAAATGTCCGTATCATAACGCTCGTTTCGGGTTTGAGATGAGTGAGCGACTGAATACTTTAATTCGTAACGAGTAGAGGAGGTAATGATGGAATATATAAAAGGTATGACATGGGGATGGGTAGGTACAAGAGGAACATGGAAGAATGAAGAGGCTGAATACTCAATGGATGAAATGAAGAAAGCTCTCTCGATAAATTGGACAGCGATTGCCTTTCAAGGACTACAAAAAACGGCTTTTTCTACTTTTATTAACTTCCAAACGGAAACATCTTTACGTGATGATGAAGTTAAGTGGGCTATAAAAAAAGCAAAATCATTAAATTTAAAGGTATGTTTAAAGCCAGTAGTAAATGTTGAAGATGGTACTTGGAGAGCTCATATTAATTTTTTTGATTTAGATGTACCTTGTGAACCAAAATGGTCACAATGGTTTGAAAGTTATCAGAAATTTATTATTCATTATGCGAAAATAGCTGAAGAAATGGAATGTGAAATGTTTTGTATTGGCTGTGAGATGGTTCAAACAGAGAGAAGAGAGCATGAATGGAGAAGTTTAATTAAAGCAGTTCGAAATGTTTATTCTGGCTTGATCACTTATAATTGTGACAAATATCAAGAAGGACAAGTAACGTGGTGGAATGAAGTCGATCTGATATCCTCAAGCGGCTATTATCCGATTAGTGATTGGGAAAGACAAAAATCTCGCATTAAAAGTGTAGTAGCTAAAGAAAAGAAGCCTTTCTTCTTTATGGAAGCAGGGTGTCCAAGTCGCGATGGTTCATCTCTTGTTCCTAATGATTGGAATTTAAATAAAGGAAAAATAAATCTCACTGAGCAAGATGAATATTATCGTATGATGTTTAAAAGTATGGAGACAGAAGATTGGTTTTATGGATTTATGCTGTGGGATTGGCCGGCTCAATTATATTCAGAAAAAGAAGCTTATTTAAATGATGATTATTGTGTGTATGGTAAACCAGCATCCAAAACCATTAAAAGCTTTTTTAACAAGATGCCATGATGTATCAATTAAAATGATCATGCTTAAACTAAGACAAACACTCACTTTTGAGCTGTTTGTTTTTTGAGTTGGTTTTATTGACAGTGTATGAATGTGGGGCTATAATTTAAAAGCGGATTATTCATATGATTTTTGTAGGAAATAAAATTAGGGATTTACGAAGGGGGATTTATTCTGTGAAAAAAGGTATTTATTTATACGCTATCCTATTCATGCTTTTATTGGCTGCTTGCGGAAATCAAGATACCGAGCAAGAAGGTTCTGAACAGCCAGAAGTAGATGGTGAACAAACAGAAGAAAATGCTGAGGTGGGTGGCGACTTAACAGTAGATTTAACGTCAGATGCTGTTTCACTTGACCCACATGCAGCGAATGATGGAAATTCATTATATGTCATGACAGCTATATATGATAATCTTGTTTATTTAGATAAGGATTTAACGATTCAACCAGGCTTAGCTGAAAGTTTAGAACAAATTGAGGATACCATTTGGGAAGTAAAAATTCGTCAAGATGTTACGTTTCATGATGGTACACCATTAAATGCAGAGGTCGTAAAAGCAAATCTTGACCGGGTGAGGGATCCTGACCTTGGCTCTCCTTTAGGGTTTTTATTCGATATGATTGAAGAGGTTCGTGAAATGGACGAATACACCGTTCAAATCGAAACAGAATTTCCATTTGCGTCACTACCTGCTCATTTAGCACACCCTGGTGGACATATTATCGGTCTTCAATCAATAGAAGCAGATTATGAGGCGATTGCAAATGGAGAGCCAGCTTTTTCTTATGTCAATGAAAACCCAATCGGTACGGGTTATTTCAAATATGAAAACCGTAATGTTGGTGAATCCATTGAATTAGTTAAAAACGAAAATTATTGGGATGTTGATGCCAAAGTAGATTCTGTAACGTTTAAAGTAGTACCTGAAGACTTTACAAGAATTGCTGAACTTGAAACAGGTGATGCTGATATTATTTATCCTGTTAATCCTAATGATGTTACTCGTTTAAATGAAGCAGAAAACACAAAGGTTGTTCAATCCGATAGTGCGAATATTACGTATTTAGGATTTAATACTCAAGTAGAACCATTTAATGACCGAAGAGTACGCCAAGCTATTACGAAGGCAATTGATAAGGAAGTATTAATTAGTGGAGTAGTAGACGGTGTTGCACTTGAAGCAAAAGGTCCTCTTGCACCAACTGTGTTTGGTCATAACGAAAATCTTGAACCGTTAAGTTTTGAATTAGAGGAAGCTAAAGCATTGCTTGCAGAAGCGGGCTATGAGGATGGGTTTTCTGCTACGATTCTTACTAATGAAAATAGAGCTTTTATCGACATTGCCGAGTATGTTCAAGAGCAATTAGCTTCATTAGGAATTGAAGTAGAAATCCAAACGGCAGAAACGGGCGCTTATTTAGAAACAACAGGGAATGGGAATTCTGAAATGTTTATTGGCAGCTGGGGTACGGTAACTCTTGACGCTGATTATGGTTTATATCCAATGTTCCACTCTTCAAATGCAGGAATGGCGGGTAATCGTTCTTTCATTGATGATCCTGAAATTGATTCTTTATTAGAGCAAGCTAGACAGGAAACGGATGAAACGAAGCGATTAGAGCTTTATCATGAAGTACAAGAGTTATTAGTTGAAGAAGCACCTATCGTTTATTTATATCACTCGATTCTTTTAGCGGGTTTAAGAGATGAGGTAGAAGGTTTTTATCAATATCCAAGTAGCTTTTTATTCTTACGAGATGTAACATTCAATCAATAATAATAGTAAGTTTAGTGGGTAGGAATCATTCACGGATGATCCTATCCACTACTTTTATTTACTCAGAAATTCACTTTTTTTTGAAAATGAACTAAATGTAGCGACACTTCAGCAGTCGAGAGTTTCATAGGGAAGTGAATAGCCGGAAGATTCTTATACCTTTGCTGTTTCTTATTCATGTGTCCTTAAGTTTTTCAAGATTTTGATAGTTCTCCTAAAGAAATACCCAAATTCAAAAGAATTTGATAAAATAGATTCGTAGTTTACTTTAATTCGGAAGAGAGTGAAACGAAGAATGCCAATGATTGATATGCCAATGGAACAATTAAAGAACTATCAAGGCAGAAACCCAAAACCTAAAGATTTTGATGCATATTGGGAGCGAGCCTTACAAGAGATGAGAGAGGTAGAAGCTAATATTGAAAAGCACCCTAGCTCATTTCAATCTCCATATGCTGATTGCTTCGACTTATTCTTTACTGGTGTGAATGAAGCGCGTATTCATGTTAAATATATCCGTCCAAAGCAGATAAAAGAGAAATCTCCTGCAGTGATAAAATTTCATGGTTATACAGGTAATTCTGGGGATTGGTCTAATCTTTTATCCTATGCAAGTCTAGGATATTCCGTTTTTGCAATGGATACTAGAGGGCAGGGGGGCCAATCAGAAGATAGTAGTATGATTAAAGGCAATACGCATCACGGTCATATTATTCGAGGGTTAGATGATCATGAAGATAAGTTATTGTTTAGACAAGTTTATCTTGATACTGTTCAGCTAGCGAATATTGTGATGGAAATGCCAGAGGTTGATGAAGATAGGGTAGCGGTTACGGGCTGGTCACAAGGCGGAGGTCTGGCTTTAGCTTGTGCTTCTTTAGAGCCAAGAATTAATAAGGTCGCACCAGTGTATCCTTTTTTATCTGATTACCAGCGTGTGTGGGAAATGGATTTAGCTAGAGATGCATATGAGGAGCTACGAAAATATTTCCGTCTATTTGATCCTCAGCATTTAAAGGAGAAAGAAATTTTTACAAAATTAGGATACATTGATATTCAACATTTAGTTGACCGAATAAATGGTGAAGTATTTATGGCTACGGGTCTAATGGATACAGTTTGTCCACCTTCTACTCAATTGGCAGCTTATAATAAAATTAAGGCGAAAAAAGAATTGAAAATTTATCCAGATTTTGCACATGAGCATTTACCCGGCCACCCAGATGCGATTTATCATTTTTTAAGTACTTGGTAAAATCAACGTTTTGAAAAGGAAGGGAACGGAACCGAAATGTTTGATACAACTTTTGTTACAAAAGTGTATGAAAGTATCAAAATAAGCTTATTGTATTGGATTTATTTGTTACGTGGAGCTGTTATTTATAGTGTGGTGCCTGCGACGATAGCTTTGTTCTTTTCAATTAATTTTCTTAGAAAATATGACGAAGATGATACTCCTATTCATCAACATTTTAAAAACCATTACTTAAAGCGAAGTAAAATGTATACGCTTCCTTCTTTTTTGTTTTCGATTTTTATCCTTTTGCTCTATGTTTTGCTTTATTTTTTAAATAAAGAAAGCCACGCCTTATCTCTATTATTAACCGTTATTTGCTTATATCTTTTGTTAAAGCTTGTCGTTTTATTTACATATAGCTGTTATATCTTAACCAAGAGAGAGTGGACGATAGGGAAAGCTTTAATGGTTGGTTTTTGGTTGTCTACTAGGCATCTGTTTTTTACGGTTTTAATCGTAGCATTTTTTTGTGGAATGTTTTACCTATTAAGGCTACATGTTTTTTTATTTCTCGTTTGCTTTCCTGCACTTTATGGGTTTACGGTGCTGTTCTTATTTGAATCGATCTCATTACCAAAGATTTTGAGTAAACGAAAGAAAACAGAAGCTAAGAAAGATGATAAGAAACAAATTTGAGAGAAACGATTTGTGGGTATGTCCTCAATTTACTCTATGAGAGGTCCACGATTATTACACTTATAATCAATAACGAACAGACCCTCCTTCTTGTGATAAGAGAGAGGGTCTTTTGAATATGTAAATCCTTTATGAAATTTGAAATAAAGCTCACATATGGTACGGATACTCCAGTGGGATGAAATGGCCTTGCTGAAAATCTCTTTTAAAAAGATAAAGCAATGATCCCTAATTCCCATTGACAAGTAAGCGTTATCAATTTAAGATTAATTTATTAACTTAACGATAACTTAATAAAAAAGTGGAGGGGATTAAGTGCGGCAATTATCATTAAATGGTCAATGGGATATGAAAGATACAAAAGATTTTAATTGGAAGAAAGCAACGGTCCCAGGATCAGTCTTTGCTGAATTAATGAAGCAAGGAAAAATGAAAGATCCTTTTTATCGAGATGATGAAAAGCACGTTCTGGAATGGGCATCAAAGGACTTCGAGTATAAAAGAACCTTTATGTTAGAAAAATCATTCAACCAATATCCCAATATTTTCTTACAATGTAAAGGGATTGACACGATTGCTTCCATTTATATCAATGGCTCGCTTATTCAGAAAACGGACAATATGCATCGCACTTACGAGATTTATATAAAGCCTCATGTGAAAGTGGGAGAAAATGAGATTCATATAATCCTCAAGTCACCTCTTCAGTATATTGAGAAAAAACAAAGCGAAAGCTATTTGTGGGGAGCAGAGGATTCAATAGAAGGTTTTCCTCATATTCGAAAAGCTCATTATATGTTCGGTTGGGATTGGGGCCCGAAAATTCCTGACAGTGGAATTTGGAAAAACATTAATCTCATTGCTAAAAAGAAAAGTTTTATTCATGATGTTTACATTCGACAGCAGCATGAAGAACATCAAGTTACACTAATAAGTGAATGGGCAATTAGTGATGTTCATCAGAAAATGGCTTTAGAAGTTAAGGTGACCTCACCTGACGGTCAAATCTGGAAGGAAGTCAAGGAATTGTCAGCATTGAATGGAGATACTTCTATTACCATACAAAAACCACAGCTTTGGTATCCAAATGGATATGGTAAACAACCGCTTTATAAAGTTGAACTGAAGTTATATGAAGGTGACGAACCTTTAGATGAAAAAATATATCAAATAGGCATACGTAAGATTTCTCTTATACAAGAGCCTGACCAATGGGGGGAAAGCTTTAAATTTGAAGTAAATGGGATATCAATCTTTGCAATGGGTGCCAACTATATTCCAGAAGATAATTTTGTGGGACGGATAAGTAAAGAGAGGACGGAGCGTTTAATTCAAAGCTGCGTGAATGCCAATTTTAATATGATTCGAGTGTGGGGCGGAGGTTTTTATCCCGATGATGATTTTTATGAATTATGCGATCGTTATGGTCTAATGGTGTGGCAAGATTTCATGTTTGCCTGTGCAGTATATGAATGGACTGATTCTTTCGAAGAATCAGTCATCGCTGAAATAACCGACCAGGTAAAAAGAATAAGACATCACGCATGCTTGAGCCTATGGTGCGGAAATAACGAAATGGAGGAAGCTTGGTCGAGTTGGGACTTTCCAAAAACTGCGAAATTGCGTGCCGATTATTTGAAGCAATTTGAAATCATTATGCCTGATTTACTTAAAAAATTAGACCCGGATACAGCTTATTGGCTCTCCTCACCATCATCAGGTGGAGGCTTTGAAAAACCAAATGATGAAAATAGTGGGGATGTTCATTATTGGTCAGTATGGCATGGACAAAAGCCATTTACTGAGTATCGGAAATTTTATTTTCGTTTTTGTTCGGAGTTTGGCTTTCAATCTTTTCCTTCTTTAAAGACTGTGCAATCTTTTACTAATCCTACTGATCGAAATATCTTTTCACAAGTGATGGAAAATCATCAAAAGAACGGTCAAGCAAATGGTAAAATTCTTTATTATTTATCAGAAAATTACTTATACCCAAAAGACTTTAACTCTTTACTGTACACCTCGCAAATTCTACAAGCTGAAGCAATAAAATATGCCGTTGAGCATTGGAGGAGACATCGAGGTCGCTGTATGGGTTCGATTTATTGGCAGCTAAATGACTGTTGGCCAGTCGCATCATGGTCGAGCATCGATTATTATGGTAGGTGGAAAGCTCTTCATTATTATGCAAAAACATTTTATGCGCCGCTACTTCTTTCCTTGTGTGAGGATGAAGATTTTGTTGATATTCATTTAACAAATGACCATACATACTCTCACCACAATTTACAAATAAAATGGTATGTGAAAGATCATCATTCTAATCTCATTCGTAATGGAGAATTTCATACTAATATAACACCATTGACAGCCGAAAAATTAAGCAGAATTGAAGTACAAGAAGAATTAAAGGAATATGGAAAAGAAAACATCTATGTTGAATGTGAATTGTACAATGAAAATGCTCAACTTCTTCAAGTAAAGACTTGCCTTTTTACAAAAGCCAAGCACTTTAACTTTATTTCTCCTCATATTAAACATGCTATCTATGAAAATGATGATCAATACTCAATTGAATTATCCTCAAGAGCGTTTGCTAAAAATGTAGAACTAGATTTTGCGGATTGTGATGCTATATTCAGTGATAATTATTTTGATTTATCAGCTGATCGAAAAAGATTAATAACGATAAAAAAAGAGGAACTTTCAAAACCTTTATCATTAAAAGAGGTAGAAACAAATTTAAAAATATTTAGTTTATTTGATATTAGTCAGTAGTGTTAGCTGCTTGTGCAGGATAGTAAATATAGTTAGACATGAAAACTTTAGGGGGCACTTAGATGGAAAAAAGAACATCGTCTTCCGCTTCAGACATTTCTTACAAAATTCGTCATGCCTTTTCATTAAGTCGTATGAATTACAAGCAACAAAAGATAGTCATTATTATTGCTTTCTCCATCATACCAGTCGGATTACTCATAACTTTTTCTTATTTACCGCTTTTTAATATGCTTATGTACAGCTTTACTAGTTGGAATGGAACAAGTCCGATCAAGGAATTTATCGGATTAAGCAATTATTTTGAAATATTTACACGCCCAGAATATTTTTCAGTCTTTACAGTAAGTTTATATTATTTCTTTGCAACATTTATTCAAATGGCTTTAGCCTTATATTTTGCAACGATACTTAGTTTTAAAGTAAGATTTAAAAATCTTTTTAAAGGAGCAATCTTTTTCCCTTATTTATTAAATGGAGTGGCTATAGGGTTTATCTTTTTATTTTTCTTTAGACCTGATGGTACTTTAGATTCTTTATTAGGAATACTCGGATTAGGGGAATGGACGCAATATTGGTTGCGAGATCCGAATATGATTAATGTCTCATTAGCTGGGACGTCTATATGGAGATATATGGGGCTCAATTTTTTAATCTTTTTAGGAGCGATACAATCAATATCAGCGGAAATTTACGAAGCAGCAGATATTGATGGGGCTAATAGCTGGCATAAATTTCGTTATATTATCTTGCCAAGTATCCGGAGAATTGTAGAGCTCAATGTGATTTTAGCTATTAGTGGAGCTATCTCTGTTTTTGAAATTCCGTTTATTATGACCGGAGGAGCTAATGGAAGTTCTACATTCGTCATCCAAACCATCGATACCGCCTTTAAATTTAGTAAAGTAGGTTTAGCTTCCGCAATGGGAATCGTATTATTAATCATTGTCATTTTTGTCACTGTGCTACAAAGGTTACTGTTTAAAGAAAGGAGAGTATAGTATGACATTATCTCCTAAAGCTATTCTGGCCAGTTTTTTCAAGTATTTCTCTCTTATTTTAGGTGTGCTTATTACGACTATTCCGATTTTAGTTGTACTGTTCGCTTCATTTAAAACACCAGAAGAATATGCAAACACAAGCCCGATTTCTCCTCCAGAGAGTTGGTTAAATATTGAAAATTACCAAAGAGCCTTTTTTGAAGGTAATATGTTATTAGGTTTTCTTAACACTGGATTTATGCTAGCTGCCTCACTAATAATTGCTATTCTGATAGGGACAATGATTGCGTATGTCCTGAATCGCTTTCAGTTTAGAGGAAGTAAAGTATTAATTTCTTTATTTTTACTAGCAACGTTAATCCCAGCTATCACGACTCAAGTAGCTACTTTTCAAATTATAAGTGATTTAGGCTTATTTAATACTAGATGGTCGGCTATTATTCTCTTTGCTAGTACTGATATTATTGCTGTCTATATTTTTCTTCAATTCTTAGAGCGAGTTTCTTTATCTTTAGATGAATCAGCAATGCTTGATGGAGCCTCTTACTTTACGATTTATCGGAAAATTATTTTACCGCAATTGAAACCAGCAATGGCTACTGTTCTGATTATTAAAGGGGTGGGTATTTATAATGATTTTTATACTCCGTTCTTATATATGCCTAAACCGGATTTACAAGTAGTCTCAACCGCTTTATTTAAATTTCAGGGACCGTATGGTTCTCAATGGGAAGTCATTTGTGCTGGCATCGTTATTGTTATTATTCCTACGCTAATCATTTTTCTTTTTTTACAAAAGTATATCTATAATGGCTTTACTGATGGTTCGGTTAAATAATAAAAGTCTACTTAAGTGAGTTTCATCATTGCTCTATATGTGAATAAAACTGAACGATTATTATAAATGATGTCTTGAATATTTATGAATTAACTTGTTGATTGTAACGGTAGGTAGTGTCTCCCAAAGGATCAGCGCCGTTTGAAAATCCACGCTGTCGACACTCTGCATAATCAGAGTTAGCTGAAGGCAAGCCCTTCGGAAGGTATCTACCTAAAATGAAAATCAAACACCAAATCGTTCGGTTTTTGTTTAAAGACGGATTTTTCTGAATTAACTCGTTGATTGAAACGGTAGGTAGTGACTCCCAAAGGATCAGCGCCGTTTGAAGATCCACTCTGACGAAGCCCAGCGTAGTCAGAGTTAGCTGAAAACAAGCCCTTGGGAAAGCATCTACCTAAAGTGGAAATCAAAGACCTAATCATTACGTTTTCATTATAAGATAGAAATAATGAATTGGATTCACTTAAAAAACGATTGACTAGAAAGCGTTTTCATAATAGAATAAAAATAATTAAGTTAACGATAACTTTATAATGATGGAGGGGTCGAAATGAAAGGTAGGAAGTGGCTTTACTTAATTTGTCTTTCTGCGTTTGTTTGGATGGTTGCTGCTTGTAGTGGAGGTAATGACGAAACAACTGGAGACCAAAGTATCGAAGGAGAGCCTTCTGAAGGTGAAACATCTGAAGCCGTTTCCCCAGAAGATTTAGAGGGTGATTTAACGATTCTTATTCATCGCACGGATATTGTTGATACTGTTTTTGAAGGGTATAAAGAGGCGTTCCAAGAAAGACATCCAAATGTAGAGATTAGCTTTGAAGCAATAACAGATTATCAGGGTCAAGTAAACATCAGGATGAATACAACGGATTATGGAGATGTATTAATGCTACCTGATAACATCCTACCTAGAGATTTTCCAACTTTTTTTGAACCATTAGGAAATACAGATGAGCTATTAGATAAATATTTATTTGCCGATATCGCATCTTTTGAAAGAGTCACATATGGAATTCCAATCACAATAAACGCAAATGGTATTGTCTATAATAAAGATATATTTGAAGAGGCAGGTGTTACAGAAATACCTTCAACTCATGAAGAGTTTATAGAAGCTATGAAACTAGTAAAAGAGAATACAGATGCTATTCCTTTATACACGAACTATGGAGATACATGGCCCCTTTCACAGTGGGAGGCGAATCGATTATCGATTTCAGGAGACCCTGATTTTAACAATGAACTAGTTCGAACAGCAAGACCTTTTGAAGAAGGCGAGCCACATTACCAATTGTACAAACTAATGTATGATGTAGTCGAACAAGAATTGACCGAAAATGATCCGTTAACAACGGATTGGGAATCTTCCAAACAAATGCTAGCTAATGGAGAAATTGCAACGATGGTACTTGGTTCTTGGGCGATCACTCAAATTCAAGATATGGCAGCAGATCCGAGTTCTATTGGCTATATGCCATTTCCTTATACGCATGATGACGGTACGATTTACTCTACTGTAGGAAGTGATTTTGCTGTAGGAATTAATGTGCATTCCGATTCAAAAGAAGCAGCGCGGGCTTGGATTGATTACTTTGTAGATGAATCAAATTATGCAGTAGATGAGGGAGGGATTTCACCATTAATTGGAGAACCTTACCCTGAAACACTTGCTTCTTTTGATGAGTTAGGAGTTGAATTTATTTCTGATAATCCTCCGAATGAAGGAGAAGAAGGGTTACTTGATGATATTGACAATCAGTCAGAGGTTGGTCTATGGGCAGAGAATTTTAAACAAAGAATTGTTGAAGCAGCAATTGGGAATCGTTCAGAATCCTATGATGATATAATGGAAGATTTAAATGTTCGCTGGCAAGAGGCTCAGGAGCAATTGTATCAAGGGGAATAAGAGAATAAGAAAAACTCTTCCTTATATAGGGAAGAGTTTTTAATTGAATTGAAAGCTGGAAAATTTGTAACAAAAGAAAATCGAAAAGAACAAACTCTTTGGGGAGAGTTGAAATTATTCTTTTTGCTTGATTTTATTTATTAGATGACACCTTGAGCGATCATCGTATCTGCTACTTTAATAAACCCTGCAATATTCGCACCTAAAATTAAATTATTCGGTTCGCCATATTGTTTTGCAGTTTCCAAACTTTCAAAATAGATATCTTTCATAATTTGTTGTAGCTTTGTGTCAACAGTCTCAAATGACCAAGGAAGGGAGCGGTTTTGCGCCATTTCTAATGCGGAAACACTTACACCACCAGCATTAGCTGCCTTTGCAGGAGCGAATGAAACATCATTTGATTGAAGGGTTTTAATGGCCTCAAGAGTGCATGGCATGTTGGCACCTTCTCCTACCGCTAAAACACCATTAAAAACTAATTGCTTTGCTGACATTTCATCTATCTCATTCTGTGTTGCACATGGAAGTGCAATGTCACAAGGAATAGACCAAATTCCAGCACAGCTATCTACATATGTGGTATTAGAATCATATTCAAGATAATGCTTGATTCTTTTATTTTCGATTTCCTTTATTTGTTTAATCTTCTGTATATCTAAGCCTTTTTCGTTAAAAATATACCCATTGGAATCACTACAAGCTATAATAGTGCCGCCTAATTGCTCTGCTTTTTCCATTGCATAGATCGAAACATTTCCAGAGCCAGAAACAATGACCTTTTTACGATTAAAATCTAAGCTTTTTTGTTTGAGCATTTCTTGAACAAAGTAGACAAGTCCATAACCAGTTGCTTCTTTCCTGACCAGGCTTCCACCATAGCTTAACCCTTTACCTGTCAAAACACCGGCTTCAAATGATCCTGTAATACGTTTGTACTGCCCATATAAATAACCAATTTCTCGCTGACCGACCCCAATATCTCCGGCAGGGACATCTATAGTAGACCCGATGTGTTTATATAATTCCGTCATAAAACTTTGGCAAAATCTCATGATTTCTTCGTCCGACTTACCTTTAGGGTCAAAATCACTTCCGCCTTTTCCGCCACCAATCATTAACCCAGTTAGGGAATTTTTAAAGATTTGTTCAAAACCTAAAAATTTTATAATGCTACTGTTTACGGTAGGGTGAAAGCGAAGTCCTCCCTTATAAGGTCCTAAAGTTGAACTAAATTGTACTCTAAAACCTCGATTGACTTGAATCTGGTTTTGATTATCTAGCCAGGGGACTCTAAAAGTAATCATTCTTTCTGGTTCAACGAGCCTTTCTAGTACTTGATGTTTGATATAATGTGGATTTTTTTGCAATACTGGCTCTAAGGAGTGTAAAACCTCAAAAATAGCTTGATGAAATTCATCTTCATTTGGATTTCTAGATGTAACAATGGTTTTAATGTTTTCTACATAAGCTTTTATTTCTTCTTTATTTTTAATGTCTGTTTTCTCCACTACGGTCATGTAAATCCTCCCCATCCAACAACTTAACTTGACAATTGGCTCAAAACTTATTATTAATTTTATAATCAATTAATTCATCTATCCAATATCAAAAATCGATGTTATCAATATCAAAATGAGATGAAAGGGATGTTATTCGTGGAATTACGACAAATTCGGTATTTTTTGGAGGTTGCTAAAAGAGAGCACTTCACAGAAGCTTCGGAGAAATTACATGTAGCTCAATCGGCCGTTAGTCGCCAAATTAACCAACTTGAAGAGGAGCTAGGTGTATCTTTGTTTGTTAGAGAAGGGAGGAGAGTACATATTACTCCTATAGGTCGTTTATTCGCTGATAAGATGACTCAAGCGCTTCAATTAATAGACCATGCTACACAGGAAGTGACTGAATATATTCATCCAGAAAGAGGGATGATTAAAATTGCCTACCCGATTAGTTTAGCCGCTCATACACTACCACGAGCCATACAATCTTTTAGGCAAATATATCAGCAAATCGATTTTCAATTAAAGCAGCAGCTTTATTATGATCTTATTGACTCTGTTATAAAAGGTGAATTTAATATGGCTTTAATTTCTCCTTTACCTTTACAAGAAGAAAGAGTAGTAAAAGAAGCTTTATTTGAAGATTCGATCGTAGCTTTATTACCAATCGCTCATCCACTGAGCAAAAAGGAAGAAATATCTCTCAATCAATTGAAGGATGATTTCTTTTGTGTTTTACCTGAAGGTTTTGTATTTCGGGAAATGGTTGTTCATGCTTGCACAGAGGCAGGATTTGAGCCATTAATTGGCTTTGAGGGAGATGATATTGATGCGTTGAAAGGGTTAGTTTCAGCTGGTCTTGGCATTGCATTGATGCCACAAGTAACACTCTTAGAAAATATACCAAGCTCTACAGTCAAAATTCGAATCTCCAATCCTCAATTAACTCGTACAGTAGGAATGATTCGAGCAAAAGACCGAGATTTATTACCAGCTGAACAACTATTTTATCAGTTCATAAAAAGCTTTTATAAAGAGTCTGAAGAGAAGCTATAATCCATTATTTTGTTAGTTGAGTGAATTTCATCATTGCTCTATAAGTGAATGAAACCGAACAATAATTATAAAATGTCTTGATTTTTTGCGAATTCACTCGTTGATTGTAACGGTAGGTAGTGACTCCCAAAAGAAATCGCCGTTTGAAGATCCACTCTGACGACGCTCTGCGGAATCAGAGTTAGCTGAAGACAAGCCCTTGGGAAAGCATCTACCTAAAGTGAAAATCAAACACCAAAACGTTCGGTTTTCAATATAAAATTTGAATGATGAAGTGGGTTTAAGTTAATGGAAACGACCATTCATTATAAAAATGTACTGAATGTTTTCGAATTCACTCTTTGATTGTAACGGTAGGTAGTGACTCCCAAATGAAATCGCTGTTTGAAGATCCACTTTGACGACGCTCTGTGGAATCAGAGTTAGCTGAAGACAAGCCCTTGGGAAAGCATCTACCTAAAGTGAAAATCAAAACCAAATCGTCCGGTTTTCATTATAAGATATGAATTAAGAAATTGATTCATTCAACGGTCTTTTTGAAAATACCATTTTAAAAAGATAGGAACAACCGTTACAATCAACAAAATACGTGTTAGTTGCAAGGCGCTAACGATAGCTGGGTCAGCCCCTACTTGGGATGCAATTAGAACCATTTCGATCAGTCCACCAGGAGCTGTACTTAATAGAGCAGTTGCTAAATCTAATGAAGTCAATTTACTTAATATCCATCCTAATCCGATAGAAACGATAATCAGGACAAGCGTAATAGTTAGGTAAACAAAACCATATTTTCCGCCTTCTTTTAACGTTGAAAAATGAATGTTTATACCTAAGCTTGCACCCAAGCATATTTGCGCAATGATTAACAATAATTCTGGAAGAGGAGGAATCGAACCTAAAATAATATTTAATAACGCAACGACAAGCATCGGTCCCACAACAATTCCGGCAGGAACTTTGTCTTTTAATATTAGCGCGACGATAATAGGAAAAATATAAAAGCTATAGGACCACTCAAAAGTAAGTGTGGCTTGATACGTATCTTTAATAAGTGTTTCGGTATCTGTACTGAATAGAGCTATCATAATAGGTGGAACAGTAAAAAGAACCGTTAATAAACGAATCGTTTGAAATATCGTCACATAAGAAGAGTTTGCATGTAACGATTCGCTTGCCACGACCATTTCCGTCAAACCACCAGGAATTGAACTAAAAGTACTCGTTACTTTATCCACTGAAATCCATTTCGTCACCATTATACTAAGCCAAATACTGATTAAAATTAATAAAGCGATTAAAAATAAATAGGGCAACAGAAAAGGCCCTATCGTAATAAAGGTTTCAAGGGTAAAATATAGACCAAAATAAGCTCCTAATAAAATCAGACTTCCATTTTTAAGTGAGTTTGGCAAATATAATTTGCGTTGTGTAAATCCTTGCCAAAGCACTACAGCGGTTAAAGAACCCAATACCCAAGGCAAAGGGAGACTTAACAAATGAAAGACGTAACCACCAAAAAAAGAAATGAAAATAGTTTGAATCAGGTCAAATAATATACGCACATGAAGAACTCCTTTAATAAACACATATTGCTCTATTTTAACATAGCTGTTTTAATGATTATTTCATTCTTTTTTTGATATATGACATTTATCATATAGCTAACATGATACGTATGACTGCCTAAACATTTCAATCTTTCTTATAATGAAAAAAAACACAATAAGGAATGATTTGATGAAGGAACAACAAAAAGCTCTACGTAAGCAAGTAGCTCCGTACGAGAAAAGTAATCGTCATAAAAGTATCACTCAGCTATTCAATACATTAGTTCCATTTGTTTTGTTATGGATTGGAGCTTATTATCTTCTTGAAATTTCTATTTGGTTATCTTTGGGTCTTTCAGTCATCGCTGGTGGATTTTTAGTTCGTGTGTTTATCATTTTCCATGATTGTTGTCACCATTCATTTTTTAAAAATCGAAAAGTGAACAAGATCATCGGTACAATGACAGGTGTATTAACTTTATTTCCATATAGTAAATGGGGACATGAACACTCCGTGCACCATGCGACAAGTGGGAATTTGGATAAACGAGGTGTAGGAGATATTTGGATGATGACAGTTGATGAATATGCGTCAGCTTCCCAATTAGAAAAACTACAATACCGTCTCTATCGTAATCCTTTCGTTATGTTTGTACTTGGACCGATTTTTGTATTTTTAATTCAAAATCGATTCAATAGAAAAGGTGCCAGAAGAAAAGAACGAATGAATACGTACTTAACGAATCTACTTATTGTTGCTTCTATTACCTTATTGTGTTTGACAATCGGCTGGCAATCATTTCTACTCGTGCAAGGGCCGATATTTTTAGTGTCCGGTATAGCGGGTGTTTGGTTGTTTTATGTACAACACACATTTGAAGATTCCTATTTCGAAGTGGACCAAAAGTGGAATTATGTGCTAGCTTCAGTAGAAGGAAGCTCTTACTATAAATTACCTAAGCTTTTACAATGGTTAACTGGAAATATAGGCTACCACCATGTTCACCATTTAAGCCCACGGGTTCCTAACTATCAATTAGAAAAGGTTCATAATGAGGTATCACCACTTCAGCATGTTCCTACAATAACGATTAAAACAAGCATCGCCTCATTAAAGTATCATTTATGGGATGAAAATCAAAAGAAATTTGTTGGCTTTCGTGCCGCAAAAAAGGTACGATTAGGAAAAGTAAGTTAAGAGGGTTAAAAAATGGGTAATCACAAATTATCAATCACAGTCAAACAATATTTAAACTTTGAAAAAAGAAACGGGATTGCTCCATATATTTGGACAGTCCTTTGTATTTTGCCCTTTTATTTTATCGTTCAATCAACCACTCTTGTTAGTATTATTGGTATATCATTAACGCTGCTTTTCTTTCTTTTTTTTAGATTGGCCAATATTTCGAACAAGGGTTGGACGATTTATTTATGGACGATTTTGTTAAATGCTATGTCCATTATGGCTATCTATTTATATAGCTATGTGTACTTTGCTTTCTTTTTGGCTTATCTTATTGGGAACATACGAGATAGAATTGCCTTTTTTATCTTATATTTTATTCATTTACTTTCGACCACTGTGATGATTAATTATATGTTTGCCGTCCAAGAACCGTTGTTTATTAGACAGCTTCCTTTTATCATCATCGTTCTAATCAGTATTATTTTATTGCCATTTAATTTGTTTAACCGAAATGAAAAAGAAAAATTAGAGGAAAAATTAGAAGATGCCAATAAAATGATTTCAGAGCTGATTAAGGTTGAAGAAAGAGAACGTATTGCACGGGATCTTCATGATACGCTCGGACAGAAACTTTCCTTGATAGGATTAAAATCTGAATTAGCGAATAAATTAATAAAAAAAGACCCAAAACAAGCAAGTCAGGAGCTTCAAGATGTACAGCAAACAGCAAGAACGGCACTGAGTGAGGTAAGAAAAATGGTTTCGCAGATGAGGAGTGTCCGATTAAAAGACGAATTAGTTCGTGTTAAACAGCTTTTACAGGCAGCTGAAATTGAATCAAGTATAGACAATCCTCCTGAAACGTTACATTTAAGTTTAATATCAGAAAATATACTAAGCATGTGTTTAAAGGAAGGCATAAATAATGTAGTGAAGCATAGTGGAGCAACGATTTGTCATATTTCAATAGAGGTTAAGCAAGATAGTACGATTTTAAATATAATGGATAATGGACGCTTCAAACAACCTTCCGCTAACTATACAGTAGGCTATGGAATAATTGGTATGAGGGAACGGTTAGAATTTATTAATGGCAAGCTTGAATTGTTTACACAAGACGGAACCAACTTGAAAATAACGGTTCCATCTGATGCGCGCGGAGGTGAATCATCATGATAAAGGTTGTAATTGCAGAAGATCAACAAATGCTTCTAGGTGCATTAGGGGCTCTTTTAAACCTAGAAGAAGATATAACGGTTGTCGGAAAAGCCTTTGATGGTGGTGAGGCTATCAAGTTGGTGCAAGACTTAAAGCCACATATTTGTTTAATGGATATAGAGATGCCAGGAAAAAGTGGCTTAGAGGCTGCTGAGGAATTAAAAGATAGTGAAACGAATGTCATCATTTTAACCACTTTTGCACGAGCAGGATATTTTCAAAGAGCTTTAAAGGCGGGGGTTAAGGCCTATTTATTAAAAGATTCTCCTAGTGATGATTTAGCCAATGCGATCCGTCAAGTGATGAATGGCAAGCGAATTTTCGCACCTGAGTTAATGGATGATGTGTACAGTGAAAAAAATCCATTAACAGAAAGAGAAAAAGACGTACTTGAATTAATAGCAGATGGAAAAAGTACGAATGAAATAGCTAACCAATTAAGTATTAAGGTGGGGACGGTTAGAAATTATGTATCGGTTATACTTGATAAACTAGAAGTAACCAATCGGATCGAAGCCATTAAACAATCTAAAGAACGTGGTTGGTTTAAATAATGAAGAGAAAAAAAGGTAGGCCTATATATACATACATATGTATTTAGGACTATCTATTTTTTTGAGCTTAAACTAAAAAGAATAGCACTTTATTTGTTAAAACCAACTTGACGTATAGGAATAGTGAAGCTATGATAGAATAAACTTATTTCAACAAAAACGTGAATTTGTATTTATTCTTATGTGAGGTGGATATTGTTGCAACTTCAAGTTATAAACAGTCCTTTTAATCAAGAACAAGTTGATTTATTAAATCAACTCTTACCAACTTTAACAGAATCTCAAAAATTATGGTTAAGCGGGTACATGGCTGCAGGACAAAGTGTAGAAGTAGTAAAACCGCTTGAAACAGGTACAGAAATTTCTGAACAGTCTGTCAGTACTCCTGCTATATCGAAGGATGTAACGATATTGTTCGGTTCTCAGACAGGAAATGCTCAAAGCTTAGCCAAGGAAACAAAACGAAAATTAGAAGGTAATGGATTTAATGTAACCTTGTCTTCAATGAATGACTTTAAGCCTAATCAACTAAAAAAAGTTGAAAATCTTTTTATTTTAGTGAGTACGCATGGTGAGGGCGAACCACCTGACAATGCACTTTCCTTTCATGAATTTTTACTAGGAAAACGAGCTCCTAAACTAGATGGGGTTCATTTTTCTGTGCTTTCGCTTGGCGATAGCTCATATGAGTTTTTCTGTCATACAGGAAAAGAATTTGATCAAAGGTTAGAAGAGTTAGGTGGAACAAGAGTTTTCCCTCGTGTTGATTGTGATTTAGACTTTGATGAACCAGCATCTGAATGGATGGAAGGCATTATAAAAGGGTTAACCGAATTGCAATCAGATTCGACTCATTCAGAAGCTGCTTCTAAATTAGCAGCAGGCCCTTCTTCGAGTGCAGAAGAATCTCCTTACTCAAGAACGAATCCATTTCAAGCTGAAGTTTTAGAAAATATTAATTTAAATGGTAGGGGCTCCAATAAAGAAACAAGACATTTAGAAATTTCCTTGGAAGGATCTGGGCTAACTTATCAGCCAGGAGATAGCTTAGGAATTTATCCTACTAATGACCCTACATTAGTCGATCTCTTATTGAATGAATTAAATGCAGAATCTAATGAAATTGTGACCATAAATAAGCAAGGTGATGTTCTTCCTTTGAAGGAGGCACTTACAAATTATTTTGAAATTACTATTTTAACAAAACCTCTTGTCGAAAAACTTTCAAAGCTAACGGCCAATGAAGATTTACACAAGCTACTATCAACTAATGAAAAAGATAGATTAAAAGAGTATATAAAAGGAAGAGATTTGCTTGATTTCATTAAAGACTTTGGACCGTGGTCCGGTTCGATTCAAGATTTTGTGAATCAATTAAGAAAAATTCCAGGTCGATTATATTCTATTTCAAGCAGCTTAGAAGCGAATCCAGAAGAAGTACATATTACAATTGGTGCAGTTCGGTATCAATCAGCAGGTAGAGAACGAAATGGAGTTTGCTCTATACTTTGTTCAGAAAGAATAGAGCCAGGAGATACTTTACCCGTTTATATTCAGCATAACGAGAATTTTAAACTTCCTGAAAATCCAGATACACCGATTATCATGGTAGGTCCTGGAACTGGAGTAGCGCCTTTTCGATCCTTTTTACAAGAAAGAGAGGAGCAAGGACACACAGGAAAGTCATGGTTATTTTTTGGGGATCAGCATTTTGTAACGGATTTTCTTTACCAAACAGAATGGCAAGGTTGGTTGAAGGATGGAACACTATCGAATATGGATGTTGCATTTTCGCGCGATACAAATGAAAAAGTGTATGTCCAGCATCGTATGAAAAAGCACAGCGCCGAGCTTTATGAATGGATAAAAGAAGGGGCCGTATTATATGTATGTGGTGATGAAAAAAATATGGCTCATGATGTTCACCAAACGCTAATTGACATAGTAGAAAAAGAAGCTAGTTTAAGTAGAGACGAAGCAGAGGCATTTATATTAGACTTGCAGCAACAACGTAAATATCAAAGAGATGTTTACTAGGTTTGTTGATTGAAAGGAGAATTATGGTATGACGAAGCCTATCTTAACGGCTCCTGAAGGGCCGCCAAGTGATGTGGAACGAATTAAAAGAGAAAGTAATTATTTGAGGGGAACGCTTTCTGAATCGATGGTAGAACCAATCAGTTCCGGAATTTCAGATGATGATAATCGTTTAATGAAATTTCATGGTAGCTATCTACAGGATGACCGCGACTTAAGAATAGAAAGACAAAAACAAAAGTTAGAACCTGCCTTTCAATTTATGCTTAGAGTTCGGACACCAGGTGGGGTATCTACTCCAGAACAATGGCTGGTGATGGATGAACTTGCTCAAAAATATGGAAATCAAACTTTAAAGCTGACCACGCGACAAGCATTTCAAATGCATGGAATATTGAAATGGAATATGAAACAAACGATTCAAGATATCTATTCCTCCAAGCTAGATACAATTGCTGCCTGTGGTGATGTCAATCGAAATGTAATGTGTAATCCGAACCCAGATCAATCAGACATACATCAAGAGGTATTTGACTGGTCACAGCAGCTAAGTGATTATCTTTTACCGAAAACGAGAGCTTACTATGAGCTATGGTTTGATGAGGAAAAGGTGGTTAGTACCCCTGAACAAGATGAACTAGAACCGATGTATGGTGCATTATATTTACCACGGAAATTTAAAATCGGAATCGCGGTTCCTCCATCCAATGATATTGACGTTTTTTCACAGGACATTGGATTTATAGCGATTGTAGAAAATAAAAAATTAGTCGGATTTAATGTGGCAATAGGTGGAGGAATGGGCATGACTCATGGAGATGAAGCCACCTATCCTCAATTAGCTAAAGTGATTGGTTTTGTAAAGCCGAATCAAATTTTAGAGCTATCGGAAAAGTTAATTACCATACAAAGAGATTATGGCAATCGTTCTGAAAGGAAAAATGCTCGCTTCAAATATACGGTTGACCGTTTGGGATTAGAAGCAGTTGTTGAAGAGCTAGAACATCGATTAGGTTGGAAACTTGAGAAAGCTAGAGATTTTCAGTTTGATAGTAATGGTGACCGCTATGGATGGGTGAAAGGTTCTAAAGGGAAATGGCATTTCACATTATTTGTAGAAGGTGGACGTATTATTGACCAAGAAAACTACCCACTGATGACGGGATTACGAGAAATTGCTAAAGTTCATACGGGAGATTTTCGATTAACTGCCAACCAAAATTTAGTAATTGCCAATGTGACTAGTCATAAAAAGAAAAAAATAAATGAATTAATCGAAGCTTATCAATTAACAGATGGCAAGCATTATTCTGCTCTTAGAAGAAGCTCACTTGCTTGTGTGGCTCTTCCAACCTGTGGCTTAGCGATGGCTGAAGCTGAAAGATATCTACCTTCTTTAGTTACTCAAATTGAAGAGATTGTAGATAGTAATGGTTTAACGGATAAAGAAATTACGATACGAATGACAGGCTGTCCTAATAGCTGTGCGAGACCCACATTAGCAGAGATTGGCTTTATTGGTAAAGCACCAGGGAAATATAATATGTATCTAGGTGCAGCTTTTGATGGTAGCCGATTAAGTAAAATGTATCGAGAAAACATTGGAGAAGCTGAAATAATATCCATACTTAACGAGCTTTTACCTCAGTATGCAAAAGAGCGTGAAGAACAAGAACATTTCGGTGATTTCTTGATCAGAAAAAATATAATCAAAGCTACAACAGATGGGACTAATTTTCATCAATAAAAAAGCAGAGAGCTATTCTCTGTTTTTTTTTGTCAAAAATGTATTTTTAGCAAAAGATCAATGATAAGATAGCAAAATGTTGAAAGTCTATGAACAGATTAGTTAGAGCAAGACAACTTAATTTCTAGAAGCTATAATAAGAGAAAAGACATATTTTTATAGGGGTTTAGTTATATGTATAAAAACTTAGAAGAATGTATTCTAGATTTAGAAAAAGAGGGGCACCTTATTCGAATTAAAGAAGAGGTGGATCCCTATTTAGAGATGGCTGCATTGCAATTACGCGTATATGCAGAAAAAGGACCTGCTTTATATTTTGAAAAAGTAAAAGGATCAAAGTACCCAGCTGTTTCTAACTTATTTGGTACAGTGGAAAGAAGTAAATTTATCTTCCGAAAAACGATAGCCAAAACTCAAAGTGTGATCGGTGTTCGAAATAATCCAAGTGTAGTTTTAAAAAATCCATTCAAATATCTTGATTCTGGCTTTGCGGCTATAAATGCTTTACCACAAAAAAAGAAACAATTACCGAGCAGTTTTAAAGAAATTCAAATTACAGATCTTCCTCAAATTAAATCATGGCCAGATGACGGTGGGGCATTTATAACTTTACCTCAAGTTTATTCAGAGGACCCCGATAAACCCGGTATTATGAATTCAAATTTAGGTATGTACAGAGTTCAATTAGACGGGAATGATTACATAGAGAACGAAGAGGTAGGATTACACTATCAAATTCATCGAGGGATAGGAGTTCATCAGGCAAAGGCCGTTAAAAAAGGTGAAGCTCTAAAGGTAAGTATTTTTATTGGTGGTCATCCTGCTCATACTTTATCGGCTGTTATGCCTTTACCAGAGGGAATGAGTGAATTAACCTTTGCTGGATTATTAGCAGGTAGACGTTTTCGTTATAGCTATGAAGATGGGTTTTGTGTTAGTCATGACGCAGATTTCGTGATAACTGGAGAAATATATCCTGATGAAACAAAGCTAGAAGGTCCTTTTGGGGATCATTTAGGATACTACAGTCTTGCTCATGAATTTCCAGTGATGAAGGTCCATAAAGTCTATGCGAAGGACAATGCGATTTGGCCATTTACGGTAGTAGGCAGGCCTCCGCAAGAGGACACTTCATTTGGAGATTTAATTCATGAATTGACAGGTGGGGCGGTTCAAGCAGAAATACCTGGAGTAAAGGAAGTTCATGCAGTCGATGCAGCAGGAGTTCATCCACTTCTTTTAGCGATAGGCTATGAAAGGTACACTCCTTATCAAAAGTTAAAACAACCTCAAGAGATTTTAACGATCGCTAATCGAATACTAGGTACAAGTCATTTAAGTCTAGCCAAATATTTATTTATTGCAGCTGAAGAGGAAGTGATTTTGTCTACTCATAAGCAAGTAGAATTTTTTACGTACTTTTTAGAAAGAATTGACTTGCAACGAGATATCCATTTGCAAACTAATACGACGATCGATACATTAGATTATACCGGAACAGGGATGAATCAAGGAAGTAAGGTGGTCTTTGCGGCAGCAGGCGAGAAAAAAAGAGAGCTATGTCTACAATTACCTCCAGAATTTTTGCAAATAGAAGAAATTCAACGTGCACACTTTGTTTTACCTGGCATTATAGCTATAGAGATGAAATCATTCATGAATTATGATGATTCAATGAAAGAAATGAATCAGTTAGCTAGTAAGCTATCTAAGCTTCCTAATATGAGTTCATGCCCGTTACTTGTTGTATGCGATGATAGTTCATTTACAAGTGAAAGCATCAGTAATTTCCAATGGGTTACTTTTACTAGAAGCAACCCAGCAACAGATATGTACGGAGTCAATGAAACGTTTCAATTTAAGCATTGGGGATGTGACCAGCTAATCATAGATGCTAGAAGAAAACCACATCATGCACCACCACTAATAGCCGATCAAAAGGTTGTCGAATATATAGAACGCTTTTATGAAAATGAAAGCTTAAAAACCAATTAAATAGACCCAGTAATAAAAAAGAGTAATAAAGTCGCAGTTGACTAATCGGTTTAATTGGAATAAAATGACGATATCAAATCAGTTGAAAGCACATATGATTTATCAGGTGACTGATCGGACATCCGAAAGCACTTATTCTTTCGTAATTGAAGGAATAGTGCTTTCTTTTTATTTAGGGGAGGATGAGGAATTTGAAAACAGGCCGAAGATTTATATTATTTCCGACTATTGTTATTTGTTTAGTATGTTTAATGAGCTGCCAAAGCACTACTTCTGGTAATATAGACACCTTACAAATAGGGTATCAAAAATTTGGCACGTTGAACATTCTAAAAGCGGAAGAGACACTAGAAGAAAAACTGGAACCATTAGGAATTGAAGTGGAATGGAATGAGTTTCCAGCAGGACCTCAGCTTTTAGAAGCATTAAATGCAGGAAGTATTGATTTTGGCCATACAGGGGAAGCGCCACCTATCTTTTCTCAGGCTGCGGGTGCACCAATCATTTATATTGGCAATGGTCCTGGTTCACCTAAAGGAGAAGCATTAGTTGTTCAAAATCAATCATCGATAACATCTGTGAATGATTTAATAGGAAAAAAGGTAGCTTTAAATAGAGGTTCAAATGTTCATTATTTATTAGTGAAAGTATTGGAAGAAGCTGGTTTAACTTTAGAAGATATTGAGGTTACTTATTTACCTCCTGCTGATGCACGAATAGCATTTGACCGTGGCGATATAGATGCCTGGGTTATATGGGATCCCTTCCTTGCTGAAGCAGAAAAAGAGCTTGGAGCGAAAGTATTAAGAAATGGCGAGGGATTAGTTGCTAATCGGGAATTTATTTTAGCTGATAAGGAATTTGCGGAAAATCATGACGATATTGTTTCCATTATTTTAGAGGAACTAAAAGCGGTAGAACAATTCGCCCAAAATAACATCGAAGAAACGGCTTCCTTTTTATCTCCTGAGGTTGGTATTGAGAATGAAATTTTAGAGGAAGTTTTAAAAAGAAGAGGGTTTGGGATTGAGAGAATAACGGAGGAAGTAGCCAATGATCAACAAGAAATTGGCGATGTATTTTATGAACTAGAATTAATTCCGGAAAACGTGAACATACAAGACGCGTTAGTCGAAAAAAATGAAAGGGATGTGAGATAGTTGAAAATTCTATGGTTTCTACCAACACACGGTGATGGTCAGTATTTAGGCTCAAGTATAGGAGGAAGAGCTGTAACCTTTCCATACTTAAAACAAATAGCGCAGGCAGTGGACCAATTAGGCTATTATGGGGCACTACTTCCTACGGGTGCTAACTGTGAAGATGCGTGGATTACCGCTTCATCACTCATTTCATCAACTGAAAGAATGAAATTTTTAGTTGCATTACGACCGGGTCTGACCTCGCCGTCGGTTGCAGCAAGAATGTCTTCTACTTTAGACCGTCTTTCAAACGGTCGCCTCTTGATAAATGTTGTAACAGGAGGAGATCCAGTTGAATTAGGAGGAGATGGACTACATCTTTCTCATCAAGATAGATATCAATTAACTGATGAATTTTTACACATTTACCGAAAGTTATTGGAAGGTGAGGAAGTGACGTTCAAAAGTAATTTCTTTGATTTTAAAGAAAGTAAACTGACCTTTCCACCAACTCAAAAACCATACCCACCTATTTATATTGGAGGGTCTTCTGAAGCTGCTATAGATGTAACAGCTAAACATATTGATGTTTTTCTAACATGGGGAGAGCCTCCACAAAAAGTAGCAGAGAAAATAACTAAAGTAAAGGAAGCGGCTAAAAAGACTGGAAGAACCGTACGATTTGGGATTAGACTTCATGTAATTGTTCGTGAAACCGAAGAAGAAGCTTGGAAAGCGGCTGAAAACTTAATTAAACATATACGTGATGAAGATATCGAAGCGGCACAAAAAATCTTTTCACGATTTGATTCTGTTGGTCAGAAAAGAATGAGTGTACTCCATAACGGCTCTAAAAAGTCATTAGAAGTTAGTCCAAACCTTTGGGCAGGTGTTGGTTTAGTTCGAGGAGGCGCTGGAACAGCCTTAGTAGGAAGCCCTGAGGTAGTCGCTGAAAGAATCAAAGAATACGAGCAGTTAGGGATTGAATCATTTATTCTGTCAGGATATCCCCACTTAGAAGAGGCTTATCGTTTTGCAGAGCTTGTATTCCCTCTTTTAAATGTAAAAAATACTGAACATCCTAATCATTCTAAACACCAATGGGTAAGCCCTTTTGGAGGTATTGCTGCTAGGTAATCTTTATAGAACGTAAAAAAGGGGGAACAGAGTCATGCATCTTTCCACGATTTTAAAAAAAATAGTTCCGTGGATCATTCCATTATTTTTAATTCTCATTTGGCAACTTTTTTCATCGCTTCAATGGATTTCATCAAGAGTGTTACCTGCTCCTACTGAAATAATCATGGCAAGCTGGGAGCTCTTTTCATCAGGTGAGATCTTTACTCATATTTGGTCAAGTTCACAAAGAGCACTAATAGGGTTATTAATTGGAGGTGTCATAGGCTTTATTTTTGGTGTATTAAATGGAGTTTCAAAAATCTCTGAAACACTGTTTGACTCTTCTATACAAATGGTCAGAAATATCCCTCACTTAGCGTTAATTCCGCTAGTCATTATGTGGTTTGGAATTGGAGAAGAGGGAAAAATATTTCTTATTGCACTAGGTGTATTATTTCCTATCTATTTAAATACATTTCATGGTATTCGTTCAGTCGATCACGAATTAATCGAAATGGGCAAGAGCTATGGCTTATCCAAGTGGGAGCTTTTCACTCAAATTATTTTGCCTGGTGCGCTTCCATCTATCTTAGTAGGGATTCGTTATGGGCTTGGAATTATGTGGGTAACTCTTATTGTTGCTGAGACAATCTCTGCGAATAGTGGAATTGGTTACTTAGCAATGGATGCCAGGGAATTTATGCAGCTCGATGTTGTCGTCCTAAGTATTCTTCTATACGCATTATTAGGGAAATTCTCAGATTGGCTGGCGAAGATTTTAGAATATCGCTTTTTAAAATGGAATCCACACTATCAAAAATAAGGAGTGGTTTAAAATTGAGTCAAGTAGAAAAGGCCTTTTTACAATTACAATACGTCAAAAAGTCATTTGGTCAGCAAAACGTACTAGATGATATCAACCTATCGATTCATAAAGGGGAATTTGTTTCAATCGTTGGAAAAAGCGGATGCGGAAAATCAACTTTATTGCGATTAATTGCTGGATTAGATGTTGCTTCTTCAGGAGAGGTCATATTTAATAAAAAAAAGCTCGAAAATATTCATCCAGATATTCGAATTATGTTTCAGAATGGGAGGCTTCTACCTTGGAAAACCGTTTTAGAAAATGTAGGTTTAGGAATGAAAGAGTCGTCGAATGAAAAAGCTTTTAAAGCGTTAAGCCAGGTTCAATTAGAAAGTAGAGCCAATGACTGGCCATCCGTTTTATCAGGTGGTCAAA
Organism: Alkalihalobacillus trypoxylicola; assembly: GCF_001590785.1. GTDB lineage: Bacteria > Bacillota > Bacilli > Bacillales > Bacillaceae_D > Alkalihalobacillus > Alkalihalobacillus trypoxylicola. Next base: position 5,487 of record NZ_LTAO01000001.1, on the reverse strand, counting down.
AACAAAGGGTTTCATTGGCAAGAGCACTGATTCAAGAGCCTTCTTTATTATTATTAGATGAACCTTTAGGAGCTTTAGATGCACTAACAAGATTAGAAATGCAGCAGCTAATTGAAAATCTTTGGATTGAAAAAGAAATAACGGCTCTATTAGTGACACACGATATTGAGGAGGCTGTAGCGTTATCGGACCGTGTTATTTTGATAGAAAATGGTAAAATCGTGTTGGACCAATCCATCCACTTATCCCGTCCTCGAAATAGAACAAGTCAAGCATTTACTGCTGTGCTAGATAAAATATTAAAAAGGGTAATGAACGAGAAAGAAGAAAAAATATCCAATATAAAAGAAGCTTGAGTAGAAATTATCACTCAAGCTCTTTTACTTTTACAAGCTTGTCATATGCAATTATGATCAAATTATGCTATATTAACAATGAGTTTATAAACTTTTTTGTATGGAAAGTATAGAGACTACATATAATAGGCTAAGTTGGGAAAGGGAGAGATAAATATGAATCAAAATCAACATGTGCAATTATTTAAAGATGTAATGGGTAATTACCCAACAGGAGTAACGGTTGTCACAACGGTAAATGAAGAACAAAAACCTTTAGGCTTAACGGTTAATTCTTTTGCTTCCGTATCCATTGATCCGTTGTTAATCCTTTGGTCCATTGATAAGCGAGTATCATCTTATGATGTATTTACCAATACTGATAAATTTGCTGTACATATACTAGCAAGTGATCAAGGTGAAATTTGTAATTTGTTTGCTTCACGAGTCGAAGACCGATTTGCCAATTGTGAATGGGAAATGTCTAAACATGACTTGCCTGTTATTGCGAAGGCATCTGCTGTTCTTCAATGTAAAACGTATAAAACCGTGGAAGCTGGAGATCATATGATTTTAATCGGTGAAGTCATTGATATTCAAGATGAGAAAAAAGAGCCTTTACTTTATCATAAACGCACTTTTGGACCAATTCCCAATGAATTTTATCAAGTGAAGTCATAAATCTCGTTGTAATAAAAGGAAAATGATTTATTCTCAGTTAATGATCGCTGAGACCATTCTATAAATTTTACAGACCCTCGTTCTAATAAAAGAAGGGGGGCTTTTTGTTGTTTCTGTAAATCTTTAAAAATAAAAAAGGCTGACGTAGAATCTACGTACAACCTTCATAAACAAAATATTTAGCAAACATGCATGTCTTTAGGATTACTTCCTTTTCTTTCATTTCGATTTAATTCACTCAATAAATTCATTTCTTCATCAGATAATGAAAAATCAAACACATCGAAATTTTCTTGAATACGCGATGGTGTGACTGATTTAGGAATCACTATTGTGTTATTTTGCAGATGCCATCTAATAATGACTTGAGCAGATGATTTATGATGCTTTTTAGCAATATTTTGGACAACATCTAATTGTAAAACCTCTCCACCTTGCTGGAGTGGGCTCCATGCTTCTACAAAGATATTATGCTCGGCACAAAACGACTTAAGTTCTGTTTGAGTTAGATAAGGATGACATTCCACTTGATTTAATACAGGGACAACCTCACACTCATCAAGCAGCCTTTGTAAATGCTCGATTTCAAAGTTACATACCCCAATTGCTTTTATTCTTCCATCATGATAGAGCTTCTCCAAAGCTTTATATGTATCTATATATTTATCAAATTTGGGAGCTGGCCAATGCACTAGGTATAAATCTACATATTCCAAACCCAATCTTTCAATGCTTTCCTCAAAAGCACGTAATGTATTTTCATATCCTTGGTCACTATTCCAAACCTTAGTTGTGATGAATAACTCTTCTCTAGGAACAGGGCTTTGTTTGATTGCTTCACCTACGCCTTTTTCATTTCGATAAATCATAGCCGTATCTATGGAGCGGTAACCAACTTCAATGGCTTCTAGAACAACTTTTGTCGCTAGTTCATTTTCTACTTGCCAAACGCCATAGCCTAATTGAGGCATTGTAACACCATTATTTAATGTGACGCTATTCATGTTTTATCACTCCTATTAAAGACTTTCTATTATTATCCCATATATATAGTGTATGTCAAAATGTTATTTGGAGAAATTTTCTAATGAAAAGATACGGCTGTTTTAAAGTTTAAGCTTTTTGATTAGAGGGTAAATGAGATCATCCCTTTGTTTACGTATAGGGAAGGTATTCATACATATAATATTCTTAGGAAAGGTGATGATTATGGGAAAGAAGAAAAGAGAACTTCATTTTCGTTCTCAATTTGTTCTCTACGCATCTGTTATTGGTGTTGTTCTATTTGTTTTATGGGGCATGATATCACCAACTCATTTAGGCAATACAGCTAATACGATGTTATCTTGGATTATTGAGCATTTTGGTTGGTTTTATATGCTAGTTGCGAGCTCCTTTGTTTTATTCGGTTTCATCGTTGCTTTATCTCCAGTAGGAAAATTAAGATTAGGAAAAGATGATGATAAACCGGAGCATTCGTTTATATCCTGGGTAGGAATGCTTTTTGCTGCTGGATTAGGTGTAGGCTTTGTTTTTTTTGGAGTAGCTGAACCGATTATTTATTATTTAGATACACCACCAGGAGTTACACCAGGTACTGTAGAAGCCGCAGAGATTGGTCTACAATATGGGGTTTTTCATTGGGGCTTTCATGCATGGGGTGCTTTTTCGGTCGTAGGATTAACGTTAGCTTATGTACAATATCGAAAAAATCGACCAGCATTAATCAGCTCTGCTTTTTATCCCTTAATCGGAAATCGAGTCAATGGCTGGCTAGGGAAAGGAATCGATTTATTAGCTGTTATTTCTACTTGTGCAGGGGTAGCAACCACCTTTGGACTAAGTGCTTTGCAAATATCTGGAGGAGTCTCTTTTTTAACTCCTTTATCTAACAATATAGTTTTACAATTATCGATTATCGCTATTATTACTGTTTTGTTTTTATTTTCAGCGGTAGTAGGAATTGAAAAAGGGATTAAAAGATTAACGAACATAAATTTAGTATTAGCAGGGTTATTGTTAATTTTCGTATTTTTTGCAGGGCCAACGATTACGCTTTTAGAAAGTATGGTTAGCACATTTGGTGGTTATCTAGCTAATATCATTGATATGTCTTTAACTATGACACCATTTTCAGAAAGTGAGTGGCTTGGTGCTAATACGATATTCTTTTGGGCGTGGCATATGTCATGGTCACCGTTTGTAGGGTTATTTATTGCAAGGATATCAAAAGGGAGAACCATTCGAGAATTTATGGCTGGTGTCCTTCTTGTACCGACTCTTCTTGCTGTCATTTGGTTCACTGTATTTGGAGGTACAGCTTTAGAGATTGAGATGTCAGGTATTTTTGGACTTGCTGAAGTTGCTACGAACGAAGTCGAATTAACTTTGTTTTATATGCTTGAATATTTACCTTTAACCGTTATTTCAAGTATTCTTGCTATCATTGTTGTTGCTATCTTCTTTGTAACGTCTGCTGATTCAGCAGCTTTTGTATTAGGATCGATGACTTCTGGCGGGAAATTAAACCCGAGCTTTTTACTAAAAATTATCTGGGGTGTATTAATAGCCGGAACTGCGTCTGTCTTATTAGTAAGTGATGATGGTGGGTTAGAAGCATTACAAACGGCAGCCATTTCAGCTGCGCTTCCATTTGCTTTTATATTAGTGATTATGGTCATTGCCGTCACGATTATGATGATAAGAGATTTCGATTTGTCCAAAAAAGTAACAAGAAAAAAACAACAAGAAGAGCTTAAGGCGATACTAAAAAAAGAAGCTTATAATGAACTTCGTGATGAACTAAGTGATGAATGGCGAGAAGAAATCAGAAAAGAATTGATGTCAATTGGACGAAGTAACGCTGAGATGATTCACTTTCAAACCTCTTCAAACAGTGAAATTGTTGGGAAGAACTTAGCGAGTGCAGGCTTTCCTCCTCATGTAAATGTAAGTGCTATAGAACGTAATGGAGAGATGATATCTCCATCAGGAAGTACCGAAATACTAGCTGGAGATTATTTATATGTGCTTGTTCAAATGGAACAAAAGGATAAGTTACTTGATATTTTAAAGAAAACAAAATAATTTATAACTAAAACACTTTAAAAAAATCGTCTTTTTTAGACGGTTTTTTTTTGCCGTGATATACTTACTGAAGAGAAAAGTTAATAATAATTTAGCTTTAGAGAGGAAGGAAACGCAATGAACAATATAATTTCACGTACCATAATAGTAGAGGAAATTTTAATATGAAAAACATAATCTTCGATTTGGATGGAACATTATGGGATTCAACTGAGACTATAGTCAAGGCCTGGAACGATGTTCTAGCAAAGTCTCCATGGAAGCATTCAAAACTAGATAAAAAAGCATTTCAACAAATAATGGGATTACCTTTTCACGAGATAGGAGAACATTTGTTACCAGAGCTGTCAAAGGAACAACGAAATAACATTCTAGTACAGTGTAATCAAAGAGAAAATGACTATTTAAAAGAGCATGGAGGCCAGCTATATGAAGGTGTTCAAGAAACGTTAAACACCTTGAAGAAAAATCACCGTCTATTCATTGTAAGCAATTGTCAAGATGGATATATCGAGGCGTTTTATCATTATCACAAGTTAGATCAGTATTTTGATGACTATGAAAATCCTGGAAGAACGGGATTATCGAAAGCTGAAAATATTCAACTAATCATGAAAAGAAACCAACTAGAAAATTCAATTTATGTAGGAGATACAGATGGCGATTTTCAAGCGGCTCAAATTGCCGGTATTCCTTTTATATATGCAAAATACGGATTTGGTAAAGTCGAAAATTCTCATCATTCTATTGAGCGTTTTCGAGACTTATTAACAATCGATTTCTAATTACTGATTTATCCCTTTTTTATTTTCTAAAGCTTTCTTTCTAAATAAACCTAAACAAATTAATAGAAGAGGGAATAATAGCCCGAAAAGAGAAGCATAAAACCGCCAAACTTCAAGATACTCAATTAAGCTTGTAACATCGTCCCAAATACTCATAGCTCCAAATAAAGAAATGAAACAAATAGGCAAAAGAAGAGATTGATTACTCGTAAGATTAAATACTCCCTTTAAGCCTTCTAATATAATATATAATAATAATGAAAGTCTAAAAAAAATAGTAATATACCAAAGTATCGCAATAATGACTTCAAACCTTTCAAAAAAGTCAGCGATTGTAATCGTTTGAACTACAAAGAAAGATGGATAGCGAATATCAGCGACAACACCTTGTGATAAAATGCCGATCGAGAGAAAGGTAACAAGAAAAAAAGCAAATCCACTAATCATAGTACTTTTAATTATCACTGCTTTCCATTTAGTACTTTTACTTAATTTATCAATTGAATGAATTTCATAATTTGAACCCTTAGTTTCGTAAGGCTTTCAAGACACGAAAAAAGGAGTACCTCCCCAAAAGTCGAATTAGTAAGTTACCACAC